>UCAG01000003.1 GCA_900470285.1 Hyphomicrobiales bacterium | reverse complement strand
CCAATCCAAACTGTCAACACGACTTTTCAAAAAAATTACACAAATCGCAAACTTTCTTTCCACAGGGAAAACTTCGAATTTTATGCAATTATTAACCAACGACACGGGGTTCTTTGGAACAGAGATTCTATATGTCTCTGCGAGCCGCGCTGCACCTTTATATATAGCAGAGCATATTAATGCTGACTGCCGAGCCGCTCCATCTCCGCTTCCGACAGACCTAAGCTCTGGCCGATCTCATGCAGCAATATATGACCGATGATCTCGCCGAGCGTTTCTGTATTCTCGCTCCAGTAATCTAAAATAGCGCGGCGATATAATGTAAGCACCTCCGGCCCCTCCTGTGCGCGCAAATGAAAGCGTTCACCAATACCCCGTCCTTCAAAAAGACAGAGAATGTCATAAGGCGTATCCAGATCCAGATCTTCCATAACCTGTTCATCCGGAAAATCTGCAACTTCAATACGAATCTGCGGGCTGAGCGCACGAAAGTCATCCGGCATATGCGCATAAGCATTCAATGCCAGTGATTGTAATTCATCGATAGACGGGGCAAGCCTTGTTGCCCAGTCTCCGCTCAGATCAGTCTGAACCATTGTCCCTGTCTTTCTGCCCCGCTTATTATACAGCAGGTAGTCCAAAATTGATTCCATAAAAAAACCACGCTGACAGCCATCTGCAGCGTGGTTTCAAAACTGATATAGGCATTTATCCTGTAAATGCCAAGTGAGCCTTATTTTAAAGGCTCAGGCCCACGGACGGCTTGCAGAATTCTTCTTCTCAAATACCGAAATATTATCCGCTTTTTCCATTGTCAGGCCGATATCATCCAAACCATTGAGCATGCAGTAGCGCTTGAACTCATCCAGTTCAAAAGCAATAGAACCGCCATCCGGACCGGAAATTGTCATAGATTCGAGATCAACACTCAGCGTAGCATTGGCACCGCGCGAAGCATCGTCCATCAACTTGTCCAGATTTTCCTGAGAAACCTTTATCGGCAGGATGCCATTCTTAAAGCAGTTATTATAGAAGATATCCGCAAAAGAAGTGGAGATCACGCAGCGGATACCGAAATCCAGCAAAGCCCAAGGCGCGTGTTCGCGGGATGAGCCACAGCCAAAATTGTCACCGGCCACCAGAATCTGCGCATTGCGATAAGCAGGTTTATTCAGAACGAAATCCGGATTTTCCGAACCGTCTTCATTAAAGCGCATTTCCGCGAAAAGACCTTTACCAAGACCTGTACGCTTGATTGTCTTCAGATAATCCTTAGGGATAATCATATCCGTATCGATATTGATGATCGGCAACGGAGCGGCAACGCCGGTAAGCTTGGTAAATTTTTCCATCGGTCTCGTAACCTGTAAGTCAAAATGCTTTTCTCATTGTGCTTTACACCAGCTTTTTGCAGAGTCAAAGGCCTGAAATCCAAGCGAAGTGCCGCACCATGATAATAATGCGCCCCTCAACCCCAAAGGCAACTACCTTTTCATTGATTGCCTATGATATTCAATTCAAACAATATCCTGTCATTTTTGACCAGTTTTCAGATCAAAAATAACACAAACATCTTTGCCAGGGAGAAATTCTGAGTGACACTTTATCAGCCGCGCCGTGCCGTGCTTTATGTTCCGGCCAGCCATCAGAAAGCCCTCGCCAAAAGCACACAACTACAGCCCGATGCCATTATATATGACCTTGAAGACTCTGTTGCCGAGCAAATGAAACATGAAGCGCGTGATAATCTGCGCGCACATTTTCAGGAGCAGCACCAAACAGTACGAAGCCCGCTAAAAGCTATTCGCATCAACAGTCTTGCCACGCAATGGGGTGAGGATGACCTGAAACTGGCAGCAGAACTCAAAACTGAGGCTATTGTTCTGCCGAAAACAGAAACGCCGCAACAGGTGATAGATGCTGCCCGCAAACTTGATGATTATGATGCACCGGAGACCCTCGGCATCTGGGCAATGATTGAAACCCCGCGCGGTATTCTCAATGCGGATGAAATTGCCCGACTGGCACAAAAATCCGCCGCGCGCCTCAAATGTTTCATTATCGGCACTAATGATATTGCCCTGAGCACAGGCGTTAAAACCACGAACCAGCGCAGTGCATTACTGCCGTGGATGATGCAGATTATTCTCGCAGCCCGCGCAGGTGGCATTGATGTGCTGGACGGCGTTTATAATAATTTTCAGGATCAAGCCGGTTTTGCAGCCGAGTGCGAACAAGGTGCAATGCTCGGTTTTGACGGCAAAACCCTGATTCATCCCTCTCAGATTGAAACAGCTTTGAACAGCTATTCCTCAACTGCCGAAGAAGCCGCATGGGCAAATCAGGTAATTGCTGCTTTTAATCTGCCGGAAAATGCTGCCAAAGGCGCCATCTCTCTAAACGGTACGATGGTCGAGCAATTACATATTCGTCAGGCCGAGCGCACTCTAGCGCGTGTGCGCTGATTCTTCTTTCTGCAAACTACAGGAGTTCCCTATGCAGCTTTATCGTTTTCTTACCGGACCAGATGATTCTTCATTCTGCCATCGCGTTACCGAAGCTCTGAACAAAGGCTGGATGCTCTATGGTTCGCCAAGCCACAGCTATAATGCTGAAGAGAAGAAAATGTATTGCGGTCAGGCCGTAACCAAGATCGTTGATGGGCATGAATATTCGCCGGATATCAAGCTCGGCAGCTTCTAAAAATAAAAGCCCCTGCATATCCTGCAGGGGCGTTTTCTAATTTATTAAAGGCCGCGTTTTTCGATCATGGCTTGCGGGCTCGGCATACGACCACGGAACGTTTTGTACAATTCCTCCGGATCTTTTGATCCGCCAGCGGCATAAATATGGGTCTTCAGCTTTTCTGCCAGATCAGCATTGAACACATCGCCGCTTTCTTCAAAAGCTGCAAAAGCATCAGCGTCCAGCACTTCCGACCACATATAAGAATAGTAACCGGCAGAATATCCGTCACCGCTGAACACATGCAGGAAATGCGGTGTGCGGTGGCGCATAATAATCGCTTCCGGCATATCCAGTTTTTTCAGAACTTCCGCTTCAAAAACCAGCGGATCAGTCACAGCCTTGTCACTGGTATGGAAAGCCATATCCACCAGCGCCGATGAGGTGAATTCCACCGTGTTGAAACCGGCGTTGAAAGTCGCTGCTTTCAGCACCTTGTCAATCAGATCCTGCGGGATTGTCTCACCGGTTTTATAATGGGTGGCGAATTTCTCCAGCACCGGACGCTCTGTCAGCCAATGTTCATAGAGCTGGGACGGCAGCTCAACAAAATCACGCGAGACTGCGGTGCCGGAAATCGCAGGCCATGTCACATCACTCAGCAATCCATGCAGGGCATGGCCGAATTCGTGGAACAGCGTATGCGCATCGTCGAGCGACAACAGCGCCACCTCACCTTTAGGCGGCTTGGCGAAGTTCATCACATTATAAATAATCGGTGGCTGACCACCATCCAGACGATGAGACGACTGCAATGCACTCATCCATGCGCCGGAGCGTTTGCTCTGACGGGCAAAATAATCACCTAAGAACAGGCCGCGTCGTGAACCATCCGCATTAAAGACTTCCCAGACACGCACATCCGGATGCCATGTCTGAATGCCCTGATATTCTTTGAATGTCAGGCCGAACAGACGTGTTGCAACATCAAAAGCCGCTTCAATAATTTTATTGAGCTGCAGATAAGGTTTGAGATCACCTTCATCAAAAGCGAAGCGCTCAGCACGCAATTTTTCTGCATAATAACGCCAATCCCAGCCAGCTACCGGATGATTAAGCCCCTCACCGGCAATCAGCTTTTCCAGATCAGCCTGTTCCTCCGATGCACGCTGTTTGGCTTTATCCCAAACGGGCATCAGCAAATCCATCACCGCATCGGGTGTTTTGGCCATTGTGTCATCAAGCTTGAACGCAGCGAAATTTGCATAGCCCAGCAGTTTTGCCTTTTCATCTCGCAAACTGACGATCTCTGTCACCAATGCGCGATTGTCAGTCTCGCCACCATTTTCACCACGCTTTGCCCATGCTTCATAGGCTTTTTCACGCAAATGGCGAACAGAGGAGAATGTCAGAAATGGCTCCACAATTGCGCGGGAGAGTGTAACCGCCCATGCATCTTCTCGGCCACGCTCTTCAGCCGCCGCTTTCATCGCATCGCGCAATTGATCCGGCAGACCAGCAAGCTCTGCCTCATCAGTGATAAACAAAGCCCATGATGCTTCGTCTTTCAGCACGTTCTGGCCGAAACCGGCACCGAGACCGGCAAGCTTTTCATTAATATCAGCCAACCGTGCTTTGTCCTGTGCATTCAGCTTAGCGCCGTTACGTACAAAGCCTTTCCAGCTCTTTTCCAGCACACGCAGAGTTTCTGTATCCAGCCCGAGATTGATACGGTTCTGATAGAGAGCATCAAGGCGGGCAAACAGCGCTTCATTCATCATGATGCGCGAGTGATGGCGGGACATTTTCGGCGCAACTTCACGCTCCAGCGCCTGAATATCCTCATTAGTATGGGCACCGGCGCGCATCCAGAAAATCGCGGCAATGTGAGAAAGATCACGGCCGGAAAGCTGCAATGCTTTCAGCGTATTCTCAATTGTCGGTGCATCAGGGTTTTGCAGAACAGCTTCCACATCGGCCCAGTCTTTTTCCAAAGCAATATCAAAAGCCGCTTTGAAATCCGCATCACTGAATTTACTGAAATCCGGCAGACCAAGCGGGCCGCTCCACTGGCTGAGTGCTGAATAAGCTAGCGTCATCTGATTGTCCTGCGGCATATCTCACGGTCTCCGGTTTGCAGAATTACATTTCAAACATTTAAGCAGCCCGCTTATCCGCCACAAGTGATTTATAGGGATAATTGACCGGTTTAAAAATAAATAGTAAGGAACCCTTATTATAAGGATGCCTTACAATGTTTACCGGAAAATCCTACGATTCCGATAGTTTCGGTTTCGTCGTCTATGATATCAGCCGACTTTTCAGCCTTGAGCGGGAGCGTAAAATTATTGCTGCCGGTCTTGAGCTGACAGCTTTTGAAGCACGGACACTGGTTCATGTGGCGCGTTATCAGCCAGCCCGCCAGTCTGTCCTCGCTGAGAGTATGAATATTGAAGCTATGACCCTGTCCGGCTATCTCGACAGGCTGGAAAATCGTGGCTTACTGCGCCGTGAGCCTGATCCCGATGACCGCCGCGCCAAACTGATTTTTCTCAATGATACAGCCGTGCCAGTTCTGGATGAACTGAAACGCATTGCGAAAGAAACCATCGCCGATGCATCACAAGCGCTGCCGCCGGAAGAGTGGCAGAGATTTTTGAATAATCTGCTGACCGTCCGCGCACATTTAAGACAACTCAATCAGGAAAACCGGAAAAGCTGACCCGGTTATCCGCAATTTAGCTCCCAACCATAAAGCATACCGCTATGCCCGATTCATCGCCCCGCGAAAAAACATCCCCGCTTGTCATTATGTCCGAGCGCCGCGTCGGAATTATCGGCGGTTTTCTTGCCGCCATCGGCCCGCTGGCTATGTCGCTCTATACACCGGCCATGCCGGAAATTGTCTCGGATTTCGGCACCACGGAAGCGGCAGTTAAGCTGACCCTGACCGCATATTTCGGCGGCTTTTGTTTTGCCCAGCTGATCTGCGGCCCCTTATCAGATGGCTATGGCCGCAAACCGGTCACAATTCTTTTCATGTCTGTCTATCTGGCAGCCAGTGTGCTGGCATTGTTTGCACCGACAATTGAGATCATGGTGCTGGCACGCCTGCTGCAAGGGGTCGGCGCTGCGGTCGGCGTTACCATGTCGCGCGCGATTGTCCGTGATCTGTTCACCAGCGACCGCTCGGCGCGGGTTATGAACCTGATTGGCATTGTCCTCTCCGTCGGCCCTGCCATCGGCCCGACACTTGGCGGGCTGACACTGGAATTCCTCGGCTGGCATGCGATCTTTCTGGTGATGATTTTGCAAGGGGCAGCCGTCATTCTCATGATGTTGCTGTTTGTGCAGGAAACCGGCAAGCCCGATCCGTCCCGTGTCCGGCCACGAGCACTTGTGCAATCCTATTTCAGCCTGCTGAAAACCCCGCATTTCCTGTTTGCCAGTCTGGTGCTGACCGGCGCTACCGGTGCGCTTTATACATCAGCCACCATCATGCCCTTCATTCTTATGACACGCGTGGGGCTGTCACCCAGCACATTCGGTATGGGAATGCTGCTGCAAACTACTTTTTATATCTCAGGCGGCATTATTTACCGCATCCTGATGCAGCGCGTGACCGTTTTCCAGATGTCCTGCATCGGGCTGCTCTGCACCGGCTCCGCCAGTATCCTGCTCGCTGTATTGCTGCGCATTTATGAACCGGGCTATCTGCTGGTCATGCTGCCGATGGGGCTTTACGTGATGGGCATTGCCTTTCTCACGCCGCAAATGACAACGGCAGCCATGGCACCTTTTCCGAAAATTGCCGGTTCGGCTTCCGCTTTGATGGGCTTCTTCCAGATGGGAGGTGGTCTGGTTGGCGGCATCATCTCCGCCTCTATGGGCGATCCGGTTATCGCCATGGCAACATTATTACCGCTGATGGGATTACTGTCATTAATCAGCTATATAATGTGGAACAGGTTCAAACTGCCTCTGGCCCCTACTTTGGAGCATCCGATTACCCCTGAAAATCCTGCAGACCGGTAAAGTCAGGCTCTCATATAATTGTCAGGCAAAAACAGCAGGGTTGACAAGCGCGGCCCGAGAGCACAAAACACGCCCAGACCATCAGGTCTGATTTTAACCGGAGTTTTACTCTTATGCCCAGCGACAGTCACAGTCGATTGTTTATGCCGTCAATGGCAGATCTGACCTGATCGCAGGAGCGATTGGTTTGTCACGATCTGCCATGACGGCGGATCGACAGAGAGGCAAACCAATGAACAACAATAACGGCACCTTCCGTGCTGCTCTCGATACAACGAATCTTGCAATCTCCGCCCTGCTTGAGCAGATCGGTCAATTGCGTACTGGTGATGCTGTTGAACTGATTAACGAGCTCGATCTCGACGATCAGGTCACTTTGTTCCGCAGCATTTCAACCGATCAGGCTGTTCTTTTTCTGGATCAGCCGGAACTGCATTATGCGGACCGGATCATTGACAGTCTGGATAACGGACGTGCTGCAGAGATCCTGAACGGCATGTCTGCAGACCGTGCCACTGATATTTTCCATGATCTGGACTGGCCGTCCCGCAACCGTCTGTTTTCAGTTCTTTCACCCGAAACCAAAACCGCATTAAAAAAGCTGATGGGCTATCCGGCCGATACCGCCGGTGGCCTGATGACAACAGAGTTTATTGCTGTGCCATCCACATGGACAGTCGAACAGACTTTAGCCCATATACGGCAGGTCGAACGCTCCCGTGAAACGGTCTATGCCATCTATGTTGAAAATCCGGAATCCCGTATTTTGCAACATGTGGTATCGCTGCGTCGTCTTATCACCGCCAATCCGCAAGCAGGCATTGCGGAAGTCGGCCGAGATCAAGAACCGCTGACAATTCCGCCAATGATGGATCGGGAAGACGTTGCACGTCTGTTCCGTAAGCACGATCTTCTGGCAATTCCTGTTGTAGACGAACAGCACCATCTGATCGGCATTGTCACTGTGGACGATGTGCTGGATGCCATGACCGAAGAAACCTCGGAAGATGCCTATAAATTCGGTGGTATGGAGGCTTTCACCAAGCCTTATATGCAGATCAGCTTCTTCGAGATGCTGCGCAAACGCGGTGGCTGGCTTTGCATTCTTTTCTTAAGTGAAATGCTGACCGCCAGCGCCATGCAGCATTTTGAAGTCGAATTGGAAAAAGCCATTGTTCTGGCACTGTTCATTCCGCTGATTATGAGCTCCGGCGGCAACTCCGGTTCACAAGCCACATCCTTGCTGATCCGTGCCTTAGCACTGCAGGATCTCAAGCTCGGTGACTGGTGGCGTGTGGCTCTGCGTGAAATACCAACAGGTCTGGCACTGGGCTCTATGCTGGGCGTGATCGGCTTTGTCCGTATTGCAATCTGGCAGAAAACCGGCCTCTATGATTACGGTGAGCATTGGGTGCTGATCGGCATTACCATTGGCGTTGCACTGATCGGCATTGTGCTGTTCGGCTCTCTCTCCGGCTCGATGCTGCCGTTTGTTCTGCAGCGTCTCGGTCTTGATCCGGCCAGCGCCTCTGCACCTTTTGTTGCCACGCTTGTCGATGTGATGGGACTGGTCATCTATTTCAGCGTTGCGGTTATTTTCCTCACCGGAACACTGCTTTAACCTCGGAACAGGCCGGAATTTTCCGGCCTTTTTCTTATGCTGAAAATGTCCGTCAGGCTTTTTATGCAGTCAGTGCACAGCAGCAATGAGATATGCAATATGCTAAAATCAGCCCGCCCCCTTTTAAAATTGGCGAAAAACCTGTAAGAGCGCCCCATTATCTGCGGCGTTCACGAGGGATATCCTTAAGCGTCCCAACCCCCTATTCAGAGTGATAACTCAATGCAATTGCGCAACATCGCGATCATCGCACACGTTGACCACGGCAAAACGACCCTGGTTGACGAACTTCTGAAACAGTCCGGTGTATTCCGCGACAATCAACGCGTTACCGAACGCATGATGGACTCCGGCGATATCGAGCGCGAGCGCGGCATCACCATTCTTGCCAAGGCAACTTCCGCTGTCTGGAAAGATACACGCATCAATATCGTTGATACTCCGGGCCACGCCGACTTCGGCGGTGAGGTCGAGCGTATCCTTTCGATGGTTGACGGTGTTGTTGTTCTCGTTGACTCCGCTGAAGGCCCAATGCCTCAGACCAAATTCGTGGTCGGTAAAGCTCTGAAGCTCGGCCTGCGTCCTATCGTTGCGATCAACAAGATCGACCGTCCGGATGGCCGCCATGAAGAAGTCATCAACGAAGTTTTCGACATGTTCGCAGCGCTTGATGCGACTGACGAACAACTCGACTTCCCGATTCTTTACGGTTCAGGCCGTAACGGCTGGATGGCAGAAAATCCGGAAGGTCCGAGCGATCAGGGTCTGGCTCCGCTTTACGATCTGATCGTCAAGCACGTTCCGGCACCAAAGGTTGCTGAAGGTCCGTTCTCGATGATCGGTACCATTCTGGAATCTGATCCGTTCCTCGGCCGCATCATTACCGGTCGTATCCATTCCGGTACTTTGAAGCCGAACCAGTCGGTTAAAGTTCTCGGTCAGGACGGTAAACTGCTGGAAAACGGTCGTATTTCCAAGATCCTCGCTTTCCGTGGTCTGGAGCGTACCGCCATTGAAGAAGGTATGGCAGGCGATATCGTTGCTATTGCCGGTCTTTCCAAAGGCACCGTGGCTGACACATTCTGCGATCCTTCAATCAACGAAGCCATGAAGGCTCAGCCGATTGATCCGCCGACCGTTACCATGTCCTTCA
This sequence comes from Hyphomicrobiales bacterium, assembly GCA_900470285.1. GTDB lineage: Bacteria > Pseudomonadota > Alphaproteobacteria > Rhizobiales > Rhizobiaceae > Pseudochrobactrum. Next base: position 546,144 of record UCAG01000003.1, on the reverse strand, counting down.
TCGTAAACGACAGCCCGCTCGCCGGCACTGAAGGTGACAAAGTTACCAGCCGTGTTATCCGCGATCGCCTGCTGAAAGAAGCTGAAGGTTCGGTTGCTCTGCGCATCGAAGAATCCGAAGACAAAGATTCGTTCTACGTTTCCGGTCGCGGTGAATTGCAGCTTGCTGTTCTCATCGAAAACATGCGCCGTGAAGGCTTCGAGCTGAGCATTTCCCGTCCGCGCGTTGTGATGCACAAAGACGAAGATGGCAACCTGCTGGAACCGGTAGAAGAAGTTGTGATCGACGTTGACGAAGAATATTCCGGTACTGTTGTTCAGAAAATGTCTGAACGCAAAGCGGAAATGGTTGAGCTGCGCCCGTCCGGCGGCAACCGCGTTCGTCTGGTATTCTTCGCACCAACCCGCGGTCTGATCGGCTACCAGTCAGAACTGATGACTGACACACGCGGTACAGCGATCATGAACCGTCTGTTTCACGAATATCAGCCACATAAAGGCGAAATCGGCGGACGTAACAACGGCGTTCTGATCTCCAATGATCAGGGCGAATCGGTTGCCTATGCAATGTTCAACCTTGAAGACCGCGGTCCGATGATCATCGATTCCGGTACCAAGGTTTATCAGGGCATGATCGTTGGTATTCATACCCGCGACAACGATCTGGAAGTCAACGTGCTGAAAGGCAAGAAGCTGACCAACATGCGTGCATCCGGTAAGGATGAAGCTGTTAAGCTGACCCCGCCGATCCGCATGACTCTGGAACGCGCTCTGTCCTGGATTCAGGATGACGAACTGATGGAAGTAACACCAAAATCTATTCGCCTGCGTAAGCTTTATCTGGACCCGAATGAACGCAAGCGTTTCTCGAAGTCCAAAGGCATGTAATCTGCACTAAAAAAGAAAACGGCGCTCTCGGCGCCGTTTTTTATTCAGACTATCCAGATAACCCGGTATCTTATTTCACAACCAGAACCGGTATTTTGCTCAAAGACAGCACCTCTGCCGCCTGACTGCCAAGCAAAAGCTTATTCACACCGCGACGGCCATGCGAGGCAACCACAATCAGCTCAGCCTGATGCGTCTCGGCAGCCTCAACAATACCTACTGCCGGTGACTGATTTTCAATATGCAAGCCTTCAGCAGTCACACCGGCATCGCGCGCTTTGGTGATCGCCTGCTGCACAATGGCTTTGGCCTGCTCTGCCATGGAGGTGCGGTATTCTTCAAAAATTTCCGGTGAAGTGCTTAAACCCGGTGCCACAACAATGCCGTAACTCGGAAACAAATCCGTTACAGTCAGCACTGTAATTTTAGCGGAAAGTTCTTTGGCCAGACCGATTGCCTGTTCCAGCCCTTTATTGGCAAGTTCCGAACCGTCTGTCGCCACTAAAATATGTTTATACATGTCCTCGTCTTTCCCTTTTACAGCATCCGCCGGAATGCACCCTGTCTATTATATGTGTGTTTCTGTTCCGGTTTTTCAATCAGTATCACCACAAACACACATTATTCAGAATGGACTCCTGAGAGACACATCATAATATAAATCTAGGAATGAACAGGACAAATTACATTGATCAGGATCAAACTGATTGTGATTTCCCGTACCGGAAAAGCCTGAAAACTACATAGAATTTGCTGAATTGCTGCTCCCGTTTCGCCCCTGCGCCATAAAATAATTCTAATATTTCACATTGATAGAATAATATTCTAAATTACTCCTGCATTCTGGAAGCCTGCATCTATAATCCTGAGCAGACAGGTTCTATGCTTTGCAGAAAGATCAGGAGATTTGGTATGAGCGATTCTAACAAGCCAGGCCGCGGCCGTATTTATTCTTCTATTGTTGATACAATCGGTAACACACCGCTTGTCCGTGCAGATAAATTTGCCCGCGAAAACGGCGTGGTCGCCAATCTTCTCGTTAAACTCGAATTCTTCAATCCGCTGGCCAGCGTCAAAGACCGTATTGGTCTGGCTATGATTGAAAGCCTTGAAGCCGAAGGCAAAGCTGTTCCGGGCAAAACCGTATTTATTGAGCCGACATCCGGCAATACCGGTATAGCACTGGCATTTGCTGCGGCCGCCAAAGGCTACAGCCTGATTCTCACCATGCCTGAAACCATGTCGATTGAGCGTCGCAAATTGCTCAAACTGCTGGGCGCGGAACTGGTTCTGACTGAAGGTGCAAAAGGTATGAAGGGTGCGATTGCCAAAGCGGAAGAGCTGGCAGCAGGCAATCCGAACGCAATTATTCCGCAGCAATTTGAAAATGCCGCGAATCCGGAAATTCACCGCAAAACAACCGCGGAAGAAATCTGGAATGACACCAATGGTGAAGCGGATATTCTGGTTTCCGGCATCGGCACCGGCGGCACGATCACTGGTGTTGGTCAGGTCCTGAAAGCCCGCAAACCGTCATTCAAAGTCGTCGCGGTTGAGCCAAAGGATTCGCCTGTACTTTCCGGCGGCAATCCGGGTCCGCATAAAATTCAGGGCATAGGCGCAGGTTTTGCGCCGAAAACACTGGATACCGGCGTTTATGATGAGATCATTCAGGTCGCCAATGAAGATGCATTCGCTTTTGCACGCCAGATCGCCAAAGTTGAAGGTATTCCGGTCGGCATTTCTTCCGGTGCTGCTTTGAAAGCCGCTGTGGAAGTCGGCAAGCGTCCGGAAAATAAGGGCAAAAACATTGTCGTTATTATTCCGTCTTTTGCTGAGCGCTATCTCTCAACCGCTCTGTTCGACGGGCTTGATGCCTGATCTGCCTGCTTAAAACCATCCGCTATAAAACCGGCGCAATCGTGCCGGTTTTTTTTATGCCGCTCTTTGGTTTCCGGCGCTGAATTACTTCAGTAAACATAAAACGAATACAAACTGATGCTTTATCGCTCATACCCGATAAAGCGCATCAGGCATAGATTTCTCTGTCGTAACCTCTTTCATCACGAACAATTCATGTCCGAAGAATATCCGGTTCTGTTACATGAGAAAACAAGAATCGAACCATACGGTTTAATATGCTTAATCTATGTTTCAGTTCGTCTATCGCAGGAAAATACAAAAAAGATTTCACGTGAAACGAAAATAATCCAAGCGCAAAGAAACCTGATCCATGACAGACAAACTTTCTGAACCATCTTTATTGCTGCCATTCCTGGCCCCTGTTTATGCCCGTTTTCATGATTTCACCTATGCAGTCATGCGTGCAACCAGCGGCGGTATCATGGCTTTCTTCGGATGGGAAAAGCTGTTTAACGGCGATATGCCACGCGATATTGAATTGTTCCGGCAACTGGGTTTGGAACCGGCAATCCCTTTGGCCTATTTCACCAGCATTCTGGAATTTATAGGAGGCATAGCTATTGCGATCGGCCTGTTCACCCGCCCGCTCGCCTTTATGCTTTTCATTCAGATGGTCGTAATTCTGGTGATGGTGATGATCCCGCGCGGCAGCGGTTTCCAGCTTTCAACCGTCTGGTTCGGTGTCTTTATGTATCTGAGTGTGGCCGGCAGCGGGCGCCTGTCGCTGGATCGTCTGATCGGCAGGCAGTTCTGAAATACAAAAGCCGGCTCATGAGCCGGCTTTATTCATTTTCAGTTGACCGGATCTGGGAGCTATCCGGAAAACAGTAAAGTTAATGAGCTATGCCCCCCAGTGGATGCACAAAGATCGCTCTAATGCGAATGACGGGCTGCACAGGCTGGACCCGGGCCACGCATATAATGGCGTTCCGGACGATAGCTTGGTGCCAGAAACTCACGAATAACTTTAAAAACTTGACGAAACTGAACGATCAGACCCATCACACTACACCCTGATTAATTTAACATTATTATTTTTTCTGAAGCGCAAATCACAACAGTGAATTTAAGGTAAATATTAGCGAAGAAAGGTGAACACGAAGTGAATTCGCATGCTTAATGAGCAGTTAAAAATAACCTTTTATTTATTAACCCGACAAAAAAACCCTGCATTTCCTAAGCAAATGCAGGGTTTTCAGCAATTTATGCGCTCAAAATATTAACGGGTAGGCACCGGTTCATCACCACGATAATCATAGAAACCGCGACCGGTTTTACGTCCGAGCCAACCGGCTTCAACATATTTCACCAGCAGCGGGCATGGGCGATATTTTGAATCCGACAGGCCTTCATAAAGCACCTGCATGATCGACAAGCAGGTATCCAGCCCGATGAAATCGGCCAGCTGCAACGGCCCCATCGGATGATTGGCACCAAGCTTCATGGCCGTATCAATGGCATCGACAGTGCCAACGCCTTCATAAAGCGTATAAATCGCTTCATTAATCATCGGCAGCAAAATACGATTAACGATAAAGGCAGGGAAGTCGGCGGAAACCGTGATGGTCTTGCCCAGTTTCTGCACAAAGTCCTGTGCGGCGGTGAAAGTCGGCTCTTCTGTGGCGATACCGCGGATCAATTCAACCAGTTTCATCACCGGCACCGGGTTCATAAAATGAATACCGATAAAGCGTTCAGGCCGGTCTGTGGTTGCCGCTAAGCGGGTGATTGAAATCGAAGATGTATTGGTCGCCAGAATAGCATTGCTGTGCAGATGCGGGCAGACCTGCGCAAAAATCTGCTTCTTAATGGCTTCATTTTCTGTTGCTGCTTCGATCACCAGATCACAAGGCGCCAGATCCGCCATGGTTTTGGCCGGCTTAATCAGCGCAAGACTGGCAATACGCGCTTCCTCAGCAAGTTTACCCGAAGCAACCTGACGCGCCATATTACCGCTGATGGTGGCGATACCGTTTTCCAGTCGCTCAAGCGAAGCGTCATGCAGCAGCACATCATAGCCTGCCAGCGCGCAAACATGAGCAATACCATTGCCCATCTGCCCTGCGCCGATGATACCCACTGTTTTAATTGTAAAACTCATGATCCGCTCCGATCCCTCCGTATCAATAAATTTACAGCAATAACGCCAATTTTTCTGCGCCTACATGAGCAGTCTCATGCGGATAAGTCTAGAGCGGATTACGTTCAAATTAGATGATAACGCGCTCTGTTTTCTTTTTTGGTCGCATTGTCACGGGCGTCAAATTGATTCAATTTAGGGTATTTCCAGCAAAAGTGTGAAGCGCCTCCGCAGGGAAATCAGTTCGCCGGACTGATTTTTTTCCTGCTGCGATGCGTCGGATAATGCGTCGAAACAAATAGTACAGCGGTTCCAACGATTCAGTCCTAACTGGAACCGCTCTAACTGTGAAATGCTCTGCCCCTGATTAAAACAAAACGCGCCCGGATTAAATATCCGGACGCGTTATATTATTAAAGACGATCATGCCCGATTGTCATGATCCCTGTTTCGCTTCTCAGAGTGCTTTTTCAAGTTCCGGCAGAACAGTGAACAAGTCACCGACAAGGCCATAATCCGCGATCTGGAAAATCGGTGCTTCTTCATCCTTATTGATCGCAACGATCACTTTAGAATCTTTCATACCGGCCAGATGCTGGATCGCACCGGAAATACCGCAAGCGATATAAAGATCAGGTGCAACCACTTTACCGGTCTGACCAACCTGCCAGTCATTCGGCGCATAACCCGCATCAACAGCTGCACGGCTCGCACCGATTGCAGCACCGAGCTTGTCAGCAACCGGTGTGATAACTTCATTAAATTTCTCAGCAGAACCGAGTGCACGGCCACCGGAAATAATGATTTTCGCCGAAGTCAGTTCAGGACGATCGCCGCCGGAAATTTTGGCTTCAACAAATTTCGACACAGCCGGATCATTGCCTGCATCAACGCTTTCAACCGCAGCGGAACCGCCTTCACCGGCAGCCGCAAAAGAAGCGGTACGTACGGTGATAACCTTCTTGGCATCAGTGGCTTCAACAGTCTGAATCGCATTACCCGCATAAATCGGGCGCTTGAAGACTGTAGGAGACACAACTTCGATAATTTCCGAAACCTGTGCCACATCGAGAAGTGCTGCAACGCGCGGTAACACGTTTTTACCCGAAGTGGTCGCCGGAGCAATCACAGTGTCATAGGAGCCGGCAAGAGCGACCAGCAATGCTGCGGTTGGTTCTGCCAGACGGTTTTCCAGTGCATCACTTTCAGCGAGCAGGACTTTGCGCACGCCTTTCAGCTTGGCAGCAGCATCAGCAACAGCTTTGGCGCCTTTACCCGCCACCAGAACATCCACATCACCGCCGATAGCTAGCGCAGCAGTCAATGCCTTTGCAGTCTGGTCAGAGAGGCTTGCATTATCGTGTTCTGCAAAAAGAAGAATAGCCATAATCGTTTTCCTGTCCTGACCGCTTACAATACGCCTGCTTCGTTTTTGAGCTTGTCAACAAGCTCGGCAACGGAAGCCACTTTCACACCGGCTTTACGGCCGGAAGGCTCTTCGGTTTTGAGGATTTTCAGACGCGGTGCAGTATCTACACCGTAATCAGCCGGTGCCTTCTCATCCAAAGGCTTCTTCTTCGCCTTCATAATATTCGGCAGAGAAGCATAACGCGGCTGGTTCAGGCGCAGATCGGTGGTGACGATCGCAGGCAGCTTGACTTCAATCGTCTGCAAACCGCCATCAACTTCACGGGTCACATTGGCAGAAGTGTCTGAGAGCTGTACTTCCGAGGCAAAAGTTGCCTGTGCCCAGCCAAGCAGGGCAGACAGCATCTGACCGGTCTGGTTCGCATCATCATCAATCGCCTGTTTGCCGAGAATAACCAGCTTCGGCTCTTCTGCGGCAACAACGCCTTTCAGAATTTTCGCAACGGCAAGCGGCTCGACAGCGTCATCGGTTTTCACGAGGACGGCGCGGTCTGCGCCCATAGCCAGAGCGGTACGCAGCGTTTCCTGCGCCTGTGCAGGTCCGATAGAAACAACCACAACTTCAGAAACTTTACCGGCTTCTTTAAGTTTCAGCGCTTCTTCAACCGCGATTTCATCAAACGGGTTCATCGACATTTTGACATTGGTCAGCTCAACGCCTGAACCGTCACTTTTCACCCGGATTTTGACGTTGTAATCAACAACCCGCTTAACTGCGACCAGAACTTTCATTCGGTTAAGATCCTCTCCACTTGAACAGCATCTGCTGCTCTCTTCGACCGGACATAAGCCTTTTTCTTGCCTGTGTCCGCCTGCCTCTCAGTCAGATACAGTTTTAAAGCATGGCCTCATCAACAACTTGCCTGAAGCCGACATGCTAAAACTCTATCGCAAACGCGCCTGATGCACCGTCAATTTGTGACGGAGATTTCAGAAATTTCATAAGACCGTAATTCTGAACCATAGAGAGGTCAATCATAACCGGCAGAAGGGCCATGAAATATCATCATAACCATCTTCGAAACATGATGGATGATGTCGCAAATATACAAAGATTAACGCACATTTTGATCTGGAAACCGCATACACTTTTCAGAATGCGCTCTTAGAGCATGTCGCATTTAATTCCACCCACTGCGCTCGCTCTATCCCTTGTATTTACGCATGTCGCTATCGGAAAACCGGTCCCCACTTTTCTGCGACATGCTCTTAGCGTGTCAGCGCCGGTATCCATAAAATATCATCCCGCCCCTGATTATTCGCAATACGGGCAGCCACAAAAAGCAGATCAGACAAACGATTGATATAGCGCAGGGCAACGCCTGAAACTTGCTCATCGGTCTGCGCTGCCAGTGTCACCATGGCACGCTCTGCACGCCGCGCAATTGTTCTCGCCATATGCAGATGCGCTGCTGCCGGTGAACCGCCGGGCAAAATAAAGGAACGGAGCGGTTCCAGCCGTGCATTCAGCACATCAATTTCCTGTTCCAGCCGGTCAACCTGCTTGTCCACAACCCTCAAAGGCTCATAGCCGAGATCTGCAACAGTGCCGGAGGCAGGATCTGAAATAGCAGCGGGGGTGGCAATGTCAGCACCAAGGTCAAAAAGATCATTCTGCGCCCTTGTCAGCATAGCATCAACATCCGGCAGGATCAGCGCTGTGTAAAGCCGTGCCAATCCGATTGATGCATTCAGTTCATCAATATCACCGCAGGCAACAATGCGCAGATCATCTTTTCTGCGTCTCGGGCCGCAAGCCAGTCCTGTGGTACCGTCGTCGCCTGTACGTGTATAAATTTTGTTCAGCTTAACCAAAAATGCCTCACCGGTACTAATTCATACAAACACGTTTAACGGCGGGCAAAATATAATGCACCGACCATCAGAACCACAGCAATGAACTGAAACATAATACGCAAGCGCATCAGCTTGTTGGATGTATTGCCATCGCCGTTGCGCATCATATTGCGCAAACCCAGCAACAGAACAATAGCCACTGCGATCATGGCAATGATCGCTGCAAATTTAAAACCGCTGTCCATTCTTTCCTCCCGATTGCTTTTCAGCAATCCTCAGTCTTTCCCGCTCAATGTGTAACAGAAGCTTTTTGCGGCAGATAGAGCATTTCCCGTAAAAGTGTGCAGCGGTTTTACGTAAGGATAATGCAGCATACTCGCGTTCTTTTACGACTGATCGGCCAGCATTTTATAAAGCCAGCGTGCAGGCAGCAGGCGTTTAGCCAGAATGCCCAGCTTTGCAGGACGGGTAACCGGATAATGCGGGCGCGGACGATCACTTTCCAGCGCATGCAACAGAACCTCATAAACAGCATCAGGCCCCAGCTTCACAGAGGATTTCGTGCCGCCGCTTTGTAACTTGGCGAATTGCCGCCGGTAATCTTCTGCATGAACGGAATTGTCCATATCAATATATTTTTGCGCATAAGCCGCCGCATTGGCTGCAAATTTACTGGTAATCGGCCCTGGTTCGATCATGGAAACAGAGATGCCGGAACCTTCGAGTTCCATGCGCTGCACCAGCATAAGCCCTTCCAATGCAAATTTGGATGAAACATAAGCCCCGCGCCATTTCATCGGCACCAGACCGAGAATAGATGAACAATGCACCAGACGTCCCTGTTTGCTCGCCCGCATTGCAGGAATCAGCCGCTGCGTCAAATCCTGCCAGCCGAAGAAATTGGCCTCGAACTGCAAACGCAAAGCCTCCATCGGCAAGTCTTCCACCGCGCCCGGCTGTGCATAGGCACCATTGTTAAACAGCGCATCGAGCTTATGGTTGCACAGGTTAAGCACACTCTCAGCCACAGCAGCAATCGACTCCGGCTCACAATAATCCAGATAAAAGGTCTCAAAACCCTGTTCCCGCAAATAGGCCAGATCCTGTTCTTTACGGGCAGTAGCAAAAACCCGCCAGCCATGCTCTTTAAGAGCCTGTGCACAGTAAGCGCCAATGCCGCTGGAACAACCGGTGATTAAAATGGTTCTTTGCTGCGCAGATGGAATTTGCACATTTTTGGCCATATGCTGATCTTTATCCGTTGGTTTGCGGGCTGATATCATTGCAATTCCTGTCCGCAGAGTTTTTATACACGTTGAATTTTTGACTTGTGGTCAGTTATACCACACAAACTTGTAATCAGCTCTGCCACAGACGAAAACGAATGAGCCGAACTAAAGGAATTTTCTGTCTATGCGAAAGATAATCCGCTTCCTGCGACAGATCACAACTGATGCAATCGGTCATTTTATATCCGATGATGGCTGGGCTTTCGCATCCCATATCGCCCTCTCCGGCCTGATGGCACTGTTTCCGTTTCTGATTTTTGCAACAGCACTTGCCAGCTTTCTTGGCGCAGATGCTTTTGCCGAGACAGCGGTACATGTGATTTTTGATACATGGCCTCCCGCTATTGCCGCTCCGATTGCCCGTGAAGTGCAAAATGTTCTGACGATTCCGCGCGGTGACCTCCTGACCCTCAGTGTGATTGCCGCTGCCTATTTTGCTTCCAATGGCGTGGAAGCTTTGCGTGTAGCGCTCAACCGCGCCTATCGCGTCACCGATACCCGCTCTATTCTGTTTTGCCGTGCGCAAAGCCTTGGCTTTGTGATTATCGCCACGCTCAGCATCATGGCCATCAGCTTCCTGCTGGTGCTTGCACCGCTGGCCATACGCCTTGCAGAACAATGGGTTCCCGCACTGGAAACCATGTCGATTTCATTCGGCTTCTGGCGCTATGCGATTGCACTTTCGGTGTTAGTTTTCGGATTATTTGTCGTGCATATCTGGCTACCGGCCGGACAAAGGTCTCTGCTGGATATTCTGCCCGGTATTGCGCTGACACTGATTGCATGGCTGGCCGGTGCAACCGCCTTTGCCCGTTATCTTGAAAGCTTTGCCAGCTATGTCACCACCTATGCCGGTCTGGCATCGATCATGGTGGCGATCGTGTTTCTCTATATCATTGCCGCGATTTTCATCATTGGCGCGGAAATCAACGCCGCTATCATGCAGTACCGCAATCGCGAGCAACAGTAGGATAATAAAAAGGCGCGGAAACCGCGCCTTTTTCTTTATTACTTTCTCAAAAATCAGGCAGCTGATTTCGGCTTGATCAGATTACGCTCCAGCAACAATTCAGCGATCTGAATAGTGTTGAGTGCTGCACCTTTGCGCAAATTGTCCGCCACGATCCACATGGAAAGACCGTTTTCCAATGTGATGTCTTCACGGATACGCGAAATGAATGTCGCGTCTTCGCCGGCGCTTTCATAAGGGGTGATGTAACCACCATCCTCATGCTTATCAACAACCTGACAACCCGGTGCATCACGCAGGATATCACGGGCTTCATCAGCGCTGATCGCCTTGTCGAATTCAATATTCACAGCTTCAGAGTGACCGATAAATACCGGCACACGCACGGCAGTGCAGGAAACTTTAATCTTCGGATCCAGCATTTTCTTGGTTTCGGCCATGACTTTCCACTCTTCTTTGGTGGAGCCGTCTTCCATGAAGGAATCAATATGCGGAATCACGTTGAAAGCAATGCGCTTGGTGAATTTCTGTGCTGTGACAGGATCAGCAACAAAAACCGCGCGGGACTGCTGAAACAGCTCGTCCATACCTTCTTTACCGGCACCGGAAACCGACTGATAGGTTGCCACAACAATGCGCTTGATGGTGGCCGCATCATGCAAAGGCTTGAGTGCAACAACGAGCTGGGCAGTCGAGCAGTTCGGGTTGGCAATGATATTGCGCTTACGGAAACCGTCAATCGCATCCGGATTGACTTCCGGCACGATCAGCGGCACATCGGCATCATAACGCCATGCGGAAGAATTATCGATAACCACGCAACCCTGCGCGCCGATTTTTGGTGACCATTCCTTGGAAATATTACCACCGGCCGACATCAGACAAATGTCAGTATCGGAAAAATCATAGGTGTCGAGCGCTTTAACTTTCAACGTCTTATCACCATAAGACACTTCCGAACCCTGACTGCGGCGGGAAGCAAGTGCCACCACCTCAGAAGCCGGAAAACCACGCTCTTCGAGAATATTGAGCATTTCGCGACCCACATTACCTGTGGCGCCGACAACAGCAACTTTGAAACCCATGTGAAAATCTCCTGTCCCTCTCCGCTTTCACACCAGAAAACCCGTGGCCACGCAGGTTCTCCGCCCCGGACCTAACCCGGGAGAGGGTGAGCAGGCCAAGGGATCAGACCGTTTTGGTGGTCGTTTTCGAGGTGATTGTCTTCAGGGCAATCATGGCCGTTTTGGTAATACCGAATGCAGGAGAAGGTATACCCATAGCTCCGCCGCCGGAGAAATCTCCGGAAAATGCTGGCAAAACTGATGGCAAAGCGAGGGATTCCACGCGGTGTCTCCTAATTCACTGCTGCTTTTAACCCGATTTTGCCAAGAGTCAATTGCCGTTTATGTCGTCAAAGCCGCCAAATGTTTAAGAAAATACCAATTTTCCAAGAAGCTGTGTTCGCATCCGCGCTGCGCAGAAAAATATTTCACCATTATTATACTAAAGAATACTGACGCAAATCCCGTTTTCAGTTCATTCTGTCTGCGACTGCTTTGCCAGGCGGCAATAGAAACCGCGCGACTGCAGGCACCTCCGGCCACACCGGCCACGAGACGAATTTCGCATATTGAAAGGCTGAGAATAATCAACACCCGGTGGCAATAAGGGAACTGCCGCAGGGTTTATCCGGGAGGACAAATTATGGCAGCAATTGATGGTGCGCGTGAACGCGCCCCTAAAATGACCAAGGAGGAGCGCAAAGTTATTTTTGCCTCGTCGCTTGGTACAGTCTTCGAATGGTATGATTTCTATCTCTACGGCTCACTGGCAATTTATATCGGTGCCGCCTTCTTCAGTGAATATCCTGAAACAACCCGTAATATTTTCGCGCTGCTGGCTTTTGCGGCGGGCTTTCTTGTACGCCCGTTCGGTGCGTTGTTCTTTGGCCGTATCGGCGATCTGGTAGGCCGTAAATATACGTTCCTTGTCACCATTGTGGTGATGGGGCTTTCCACCTTCCTCGTCGGTCTGTTGCCGGGGTCAGCATCTATCGGCATTATCGCGCCGATTATTCTGATCGGATTGCGTATGCTGCAGGGTCTCGCACTCGGCGGTGAATATGGCGGTGCGGCAACCTATGTGGCCGAACATGCACCAAACGGACGCCGCGGTTTCTATACTTCATGGATTCAAACCACCGCGACTTTCGGTCTCTTCCTGTCTCTGGTAGTGATTTTGCTGATCCAGAACTCCATGACAGCTGAAGAATTCGCAGCATGGGGCTGGCGTATTCCGTTCCTGATTTCAGTTGTTCTGCTCGGTATTTCCGTCTGGATCCGTATGCAGATGAGTGAATCCCCTGCTTTCAAGAAAATGAAAGAAGAAGGCAAACAGTCCAAGGCTCCGCTGAAAGAAGCCTTCGGTCAGTGGAAAAACGCCAAGATCGCTCTGATTGCCCTGTTCGGCCTCACCGCCGGTCAGGCTGTGGTCTGGTATTCCGGTCAGTTCTATACGCTGTTCTTCCTGCAAAACGTGCTGAAGGTTGAAAGCATCTCGGCCAATATCATGATTGCCGTGGCGCTGCTGATCGCAACCCCGTTCTTCCTGTTCTGGGGCTGGTTGTCGGATAAAGTCGGCCGTAAGCCGATCATCATGGCAGGTCTTGCACTGGCAATTTTCACCTATTTTCCGCTGTTTAAAGCTCTCACCGCAGCTGCCAATCCGGCACTTGCCCGTGCGGAGGCAACAATCAGCGCAACCATCACGGCAGCACCGGGCGATTGTACTTTCCAGTTCAATCCGGTTGGTACAGCCAAATTCACAACATCCTGTGACGTGGCAACCGCCTTCCTGTCCCGCTCTTCCGTTCCTTATACGGTTGAAACCGGCACAGCAGGCACAGCTGCTACCGTGAAAATCGGTGAAAGCACCATCACATCCTATGATGCGACCGGTGCGGATGCCGCAACACGTGCACCGGCTTTTGTTCACGATGTGAATCTGGCTCTGCAGAAAGCCGGCTTCCCTCTGGTTCGTAATGCAGCAAAAGTACCGGATGCCAAGCTGGATGCATTTATTGCTGCCAATCCGGAACTGTCGCTGAATGCAGATACGATCCGCGCCGGCGAATCCGTCAGCATGACAGCCGATCAGATGGTTGCTGCCAAGCTAGTTCCGGCGGCTGATGCCGCAACACTTGGTGAACAGAAAGTTTATAGCATTCCTGATGCAGGCACCTTCAAAATGGTTGCCGATCCGGATGAAGTAAACTGGCCGCTGACCATTCTGATTCTCACCATTCTGGTGATCTATGTGACAATGGTTTATGGCCCGATTGCCGCTATTCTGGTGGAAATGTTCCCGACCCGCATCCGTTATACCGGTATGTCACTGCCTTACCATATTGGTAACGGCTGGTTCGGTGGTCTGCTTCCGGCAACCGTGTTTGCGATGAGCGCTGCCAAAGGTGATATTTATTACGGCCTCTGGTATCCGATCATTATCGCCCTGATGACTCTGATTATCGGTCTGATCTTTGTGCGTGAAACCAAAGACCGTGACCTCGATCACGTAGAGTAAAAACTCTGCCGCAAAACAAAACCGCCGGAGCAGCAATGCTCCGGCGGTTTTTTATTGAAAACCATCAGCAGCCATTATCTGGCTACCAGAATCTTTAAGCAGACAATGCTTTGAACTTCGTGAGAATTGCGTCGCCCATTTCAACAGTGCCAACTTTGTTCGAGCCTTCAGCCCAGATATCGGCTGTACGGATACCGTCATCCAGAACCGCAGCAATTGCAGCTTCCAGACGATCAGCTTCTTCAATCAGGTTGAAGGAGTAGCGCAGGCACATTGCAAAAGAAGCAATCATTGCAATCGGGTTGGCAATGCCTTTGCCAGCAATATCCGGTGCCGAACCATGTACCGGCTCATACAACGCTTTGCGTTTGCCTGTTGTTGCATCCGGCGCACCGAGCGAAGCGGATGGCAGCATACCAAGCGAACCGGTCAGCATAGCAGCAACGTCAGACAGCATATCACCGAACAGGTTATCCGTTACGATCACGTCGAACTGTTTCGGCCAGCGCACCAACTGCATCCCACCGGCATCCGCCAGCATATGCTCAAGCTGCACATCAGCATATTTTGCTTTATGGGTTGCGGTCACAACTTCGTTCCACAACACGCCGGATTTCATCACATTGCGTTTTTCCATCGAAGTGACTTTGTTACCGCGTGTCCGCGCCAGTTCAAAAGCCACACCGGCAATGCGCTCGATTTCATAAGTTTCATAAACCTGCGTATCAATACCGCGCTTCTGACCATTGCCCAGATCAATGATTTCTTTCGGCTCACCGAAATACACACCACCGGTCAGTTCGCGAACGATCAGAATGTCCAGACCTTCAACAACGTCTGGGCGCAGCGATGAGGCATCAGCCAAAGCCGGATAGCAGATTGCAGGGCGCAGATTGGCAAACAGCGCCAGATCTTTACGCAAACGCAACAAACCGGCTTCCGGACGCACTTCATAAGGCACGATGTCCCATTTCGGGCCGCCGACAGCGCCAAACAACACAGCATCAGCGGCGAGCGCTTTTTCCATATCGCCTTCTGAAATCGCCTGACCATGGGCATCATAAGCAGAACCGCCAACGAGGCCTTCATCGGTCTCAAAGCCAAGGCCTTTTTCTTCATTCAGATAGGTAATGATTTTGCGGACTTCCGCCATTGACTCAGGGCCGATGCCGTCGCCGGGCAGAAGAAACAGTTTTCTGGTCGCCATAATGCCATGCCTTTTTTCAGATCGCCGGACGGTCTGTTCCCGTCTGCGATCTTCTTTAAATTCAGAGCACCCTCCCCCCGTAATTAATCTCAAAGGCAAAGCGCTCACGCGAAAAATTCGCGTTATTCATAGCCCAGAATCTCGGAGGGGGGAAAGTGTCAAACGCAAGATTTGACTCATATTTTTACGCTTTCCGCAATAATCCTAAACGGCATGCAGTCAGGGATGAAAATACTCCCGTCTGCTTACCTCGCTTAGACGCTTGCCGCTTTTGAGAGATATATTCTAATCTAAAGAACGGGCTTCGGATGCCAGCAAAATCGGTATGCCTTCCCGCACCGGATAGGCCAGTTTTGCCTTTTTTGAAATCAGTTCACTGTGCTCACGGTCATAATCCAGCACACCCTTGGTCAGAGGGCAAACCAGCAATTCAAGCATTTTCGGATCGATCTGCTTTATACTATCCTGATCGTGCATACTTGTCAGACCTACATATTCTCAGGCTATTGCAAGCCTGAACCATAATCATCCCCGTTACGTACCAGAGCAATCTCGGTGATCGCAACCAGCGTTTCCGCACGGGTTTTCAGATCAGGCGCTTCCAGCAATGCCTGTTTTTCCGCTTCACCAAAAGGCGACATCATTGACAATGCATTGACCAGTGTTTCATTGCCTGCCTTGGCAATGCTTTCCCAATCCGCCTCAAGACCATTGGCTTCAAGATAATCGCGGAAAGCCTGTAACAGCGCCTCACGATCAACCTCTTTTTCGCCCTGCTCTTCTTCAAGATCCTGCAGATAAGGCGTGATCCGCACTATGCGAAACGGATGCGGTACCGGTAGTTCTTCTTCCAGCCGGAACCGGCAAATGCCCTGTAGTGTAATCAGCACACGGCCATCACCTGTTTCTGTATAAGAGGTAATCCGCCCGAGGCAGCCGACTGCGCTCAGTTCCGGCCGGTCGGTACCTTTAGCAGCGCCTTCTTTATCTTGTACCGCAACACCATTGATGATTTGCGGCTGGATAATCCCGATCACACGGTCACCGGCCAAAGCCTCATCAACCATCACCAGATAGCGCGGTTCAAAAATATTCAGAGGCATTTGCCCGCGGGGTAAAAGCAGACCGGCTACCAGCGGAAATACCGGAATCACTTCCGGTAAGTCTGATGCTTTTCGGTAATGGACATTGCCCGCCTGCATAAATTCACCTCACATCTCAATACCAGCCAATACCGGATTACTGCTCCGGTATTGTATCATCATTTAACAACTTTGCCCGTTGCTCAGGAGAACAGCAGCGACGACAATTTACGGCGACCGTTTAACGTTGCCAGATCTTTAAAGCCCCATGCTTCGAAGAATTGCAGCAATTGCTTGCGCGCACCATCATCATTCCATGTACGATCCGCTTTCATAATCGCCAGAAGACCGTCTGCAGCTTCCTCACGCTTATCCAGCGCATTGGCGATCATCGCCAGATCAAAACGGGCCTGATGGTCATCCGGATTCGTAGCCAGTCGCGCCTGCAATTCAGCAGGATTGCCGAGATGTGCAACCTGATCCGCCAATGCGAGACGCGCTTCAACTGCACGGATTTTCGCGTCGTCTTTCTGTTTGTCCGGCACCTGTGCAAGCACTTCCCGTGCTTTTTCAAGCTCACCGAGATCAAACAGACATCCGGCCAGACCGGCAAGTGCCGTCATATTATCCGGCACGTTCTGCAAAACCGCCGCATAAATCTGTGCAGCCTGATCCGGCTCGCCATGGTCCTGCATTTCCTGCGCAGCAGCCAAGGCTTCTTCAATCGCAGCCTGAGGGCCGCTGACCGAACCGGCGCTTTTGGCAACCTTATCAATAAATTCTTTGATCTTGCTTTCCGGCAAAGCACCCATGAAACCGTCAACCGGCTGACCATTGACGAAAGCAATTACGGCCGGAATCGACTGAATACCCAATTGTCCGGCAATTACCGGATGGTCATCAATATTCATTTTCACCAGCTTGACCGTGCCCTGGGCAGCATTGACAGCGCTTTCAATCATCGGTGTCAGCTGACGGCACGGGCCGCACCATGGCGCCCAGAAATCCACCAGCACCGGCTGATTACGGGACTCACTGATAACATCCGCTGCAAAGCCCGCAGTCGTTGTATCTTTAATCAAACCGGCAGCGGAATCAGAACTGCCAAACCCCGCCAGCGATGACAGCGCACCAGCACTGTCTTCAGCCTCTGCCGGGGCTGCAGTTTCAGCGGACGTATTATAGGTCACGCTGGTATTACCCTGACCGGAGGCTTGGCCATAAGTTGCCCCGTAAGGGTTACCGCCATAAGGATTATTAGCGCTGTTCATTGTCGTCCCTTAATCCGTTCTTCCCGTAGCCATATTACATCATAAATTCAGCTGACTGCGAGCCATGCTATAATTATGGCAGAATATAATATCTCTGCCATGTTAATTCGGCATTTTTAGCGGCGCTTTCAAGCCCCGCTTTAAGCCGGAGCTGTTTCTGCAGTGCTGACAGACACTATACGCGCTTCATGTTCGGTGGCTTCCAGAAACTTCAGCAGATCATCACGGTGAATCGAGGTCGTCGCCTCATTGGTCAGCGGATGCGCATTGATAATCTCATGACGCATCAATGCTTCGTCCAGAATGATACTGACCTGATGGCCCGTATCATTAATCGCACCGAATGCAGATACGGCACCTGGTATAAGTCCCAGATATTCCATCAGCTTTTCCGGTTTACCGAAAGAGACCTTACTGGCGGCACCGATCAGCGTATGAATGGTTTTCAGATCAACAACCGCATCTTCTTCAACAGTCACAAGAAAGAAATTGTCTTTCTTGTCTTTCAGAAAAAGATTCTTGGTATGTCCGCCGGCAATTTCCCCGCGTAATTTCTGAGAATCAGCAACTGTATACAGGGGCGGATGTGTAACGGTTTGTACCTTGATCCCCAGTGTATCGAGATAATCATGCAAATCAGCAGCGGTTTTCGGCATTTTTGTCTTCTCCTCCAAAGCAGTCTGCATATCTCTTACAAGACAAGCATAAAAAGCTGCAAGAAAACGACAAAGATATGCGTTTAAAACAAAAATGCTGTCACTTTCGCAGCAACGGCCACAGATTAATGACCGCACCATGCTTCGACTCATTTATTTGCGCTCAAAATATTCCGCTCGCAGGGTTCAAGATCGAATCATTACAAGTATTTATGCACTTTAAAACGGTGTTTCCCGATATATCAGGCCATCAAGCTGTGTGAAAAATGCCTGTATTCAAGGCTTATGGAATTATACACAAAACTGATTGATGTTTTTGCAAATTCCCTGTTGCAAATCACCTGAGGTTTTGCCATATAGCGCAGGCCTAACCAACAAACTGGCGCGAGCGGGTGTAGCTCAGGGGTAGAGCACAACCTTGCCAAGGTTGGGGTCGAGGGTTCGAATCCCTTCGCCCGCTCCAGTTTGGTTAAGCCTTCAAAAGCCGCGCAACAGCGCGGCTTTTTGCTTTTCAGATTTCCGGTTTGATTCCATAAACTTATTCTTAAAAAATATGGCGCCGCGCTCACGCGCGACGCCTTGCCTGCAGAGAATCGTTTTCTTGCATGAAGTTAAGAGGAGAAAACCTGTCTCTCCGCACGGGCAACACGGCGACGTGCAATGATAAACGCCGCAATAAACACCAAAGTCATCAGCAAAACGATTGTTGGTGCAGGTGCACTGTCAATAAAGAACGAGACGTAAACGCCAAGCCCTGACGAAGCGACAGCCACAATCACCGCAACAATCAGCATGGAGCTGAAATTACGCGTCAGCAGGAAGGCAATTGCCCCCGGTGCAATCAGAATTGCAATTGCCAGAATGATACCCACCGCTTTCAAAGCACCGACAATGGTCAGCGAGAGGATAGCCAGCAGGCCATAATGCAGCAATCTGACCGGCAACCCCACAGCACGCGCCTGCGCGGGATCAAAAGCGTGTAGCAGCAGATCCCGCCATTTCAGCACCAGAAGAGCAGTTACAATCACAGCAATGATTGCTGTTTCAATCATGTCCTGCTTGCCGATACCAAGAATGTCACCGAACAGAATGTGATCCAGATGCACATCAGACTGCACCTTCACATACATCACCAATCCGAGACCAAACATACCGGAGAAGACAACGCCCATAATGGTATCTTGTTTAATCCGGCTGTTTTCTTTCAGAAAACCGGTTGCCAGTGCACAGAACATCCCTGCCACGAAAGCGCCAATTGCCAGCGGAATATTAATGATATAGGCCAGCACCACACCCGGCAACACCGCATGGGAAACAGCATCTCCCATCAGCGACCAACCCTTAAGCACCAGAAAACACGATAATAATGCGGCCGGTATCGCGATCAGCATGGCAATGACCATAGCATTGACCATGAATTCAAAGCGAAACGGCATCATCAGAGTTTCAAACAGGCTCATGACTGCACCTCTGCTTTGAGAGTTTCAGCTGCCCGACGTCTTGCGGCCAGCATGCCGTGCTTCGGCGCGAAGAAAAATGCTGCCAGAAAGATCAGCGTCTGCATCACAACAATAATCCCGCCGGTCGCGCCATCGAGAAAATAGCTGATATAAGCGCCGGTAAAACTGGTGAGCGTTCCGATGATGACAGCAATCGCCAGCAAACGCGGAAAGCGATCTGTCAGCAGATAGGCTGTTGCTCCGGGGGTCACCACCATAGAGATCACCAGAAATGCACCCACTGTCTGCATCGCTGCAACGGTACAGGCCGACAGCAGCGTAAAGAAAATCACCTTCAGTACAGTCGGGTTCAGGCCGATCGAACGGGCATGACTTTCATCAAAGAAAGTCACCATCAGGTCTTTCCAGATAAACAACAACACGACCAGCGATACAAAGCCGATTATCGCCAGTTGCAGTGTATCCGCTGGTGTAATCGCCAGAATATTGCCCAGTACAATGGTCTGAATGCTGACTGCGGTTGGTTTCAGCGACACCATAAACAGGCCAAGACCAAAGAAAGACGTGAAGATCAGGCCGATAATCGCATCTTCTTTCAGCTTGGTACGCTCATTGAGAAACAGCATCGCTGCAGCAGCTAAGCCGCCGGAAAAAAAGGCACCGATCGCAAAAGGCAGGCCAAGCATATAAGCACCTGCCACACCCGGTACGATGGAGTGAGACAAAGCATCGCCGATCAGTGACCAGCCTTTGAGCATCAGATAGCCGGACAGGAATGCGCACACGCCGCCGACCAGCGCCGAAACCCACATAGCATTGATCATATATTGATAGGAGAACGGCTCAAGCAGCAGTTCCATTACTCTGCTCCCTTACCGTGGTTGTCCTGATAGAGCACCAGCGGCCGCTCATCATCGGTCAGAATATTCACCGGATGCGCTTTGCCTTTATCGGCATCATTGAGCACGAAATGGCGCAAAACACCGCCAAAGGTTTTCTCAAGATTGGCCTGCGTAAAGATGGTTTCCGTATCACCATAGGCCAGAACAGTGCGGTTCAGCAGCACTGTGCGATCACAAAATTCCGGCACACTACCCAAATTATGGGTTGAGACGAACATCACCCGCCCCTCATCACGCAGATCGCGCAGCAGCTTGATGATCGCTTCTTCGGTTTTCACATCCACACCGGTAAAAGGCTCATCGAGCAAAATTACCCGACTATCCTGTGCCAAAGCACGCGCCAGAAAAACACGTTTCGTCTGACCGCCGGATAATTCACCGATCTGGCGTTTGCGATATTCCGTCATATTCACGCGCGCCAGCGCATCGGTAACCGCCTGATGATCAGCCTGTTTGGCACGACGCATCATGCCCATATGGCCATAGCGTCCCATCATCACCACATCTTCAACGAGAACCGGAAAGTTCCAGTCCACGTCTTCCGACTGCGGAACATAGGCGACGAGATTGCTCTTAAGTGCTTGTTTGACCGGAAGCCCAAGAATCCGGATATCGCCTTTTGCCAGCCGCACAAAGCCCATCAGTGCTTTGAACAAGGTGGATTTACCGGAACCGTTCACGCCCACAAGTGCGGTGATTGTACCGGTCGGAATTTCAAAGCTGGCATCACGCAGGGCCGTATGACCGTTGCGATAGGTCACTGTCGCGCCACTCACCATAAGCCCTGCTCCCGCATCAGATGATGCGGGAGCGCGGACTGTCGTTGGGCGGACATTAAGCGGGGCATTCATTATTTCGCATCTCCGGATTTAAGGCCCTTCGCAATCGTGTCAGTCGTCACACGCAGAAGGTCGAGATAGGTCGGCACGGCACCGTCCGGCTCTGACAGTGAATCCACATACAGAACACCGCCATAATTCGCGCCGGTTTCAGATGCCACCTGTTTGGCCGGAGCCGGAGAGATCGTGCTTTCAGAGAAAACCACAGTAATATTGTTCTTGCGAACGGCATCAATCACTTTGCGAACCTGCTGCGGTGTACCCTGCTGGTCAGCATTGATCGGCCAGAGATAAAGTTCTTTCAGGTTGAGGTCGCGTGCCAGATAGCTGAAGGCACCTTCACTGGTCACCAGCCAGCGCTTGTCTTCCGGAATATCTTTCAGCTCATCCTTGATCGGATCAATCAGTGCCTTGAGTTTGGCCTTATAGGTTTCAGCATTGGCTTTATAGATTTCCGCATTTTCCGGATCGTGTTTCACGAAAGCATCGCGGATATTATCGACATAAATCATACCTGCAGACGGGGACATCCAGGCATGCGGATTAGGCTTGCCGCTATACGGACCTTCGGTAATACCCATCGGCTCAACACCTTCAGACACAACAACGCTTGGTACATCTTTCAGGTGCTGGAAGAACTTTTCAAACCAGCGCTCAAGATTGAGGCCGTTCCAGAAAATCAGCTGCGCACCTTGCGCCTTCATAATATCACCCGGGGTCGGCTGATAATCGTGAATTTCCGCATCCGGTTTGGTGATGGATTCAACAATCGCAGCATCGCCTGCAACATTGCGGGCAATATCAGCAATAACCGTAAAGGTTGTCACTGCCTTGAATTTTTCCTTAGCCGCAGCAGGCACCACGACAAGCGCTGCAGAAAAAGCCGTACCAATAATACCGGCCAGCAGCACGCGCCTCATTTTGCTGAACATTCTCAACTCCTCAATCCATACCAGATTTTTTAATTGCAAATAGAAAATCCTAGTTGCAAATGATTGTCAATTGCACTCTTCGTAATGAGTCTGTAATAATTTTGCAAGTGAAAATCATTCGCAACTGAAGAGTGGGCCATGTCATGCTGAAAGTGCCTGAAAAATTACGTGCGCAATTGCGGTCGCAACGCCTGATGCAAATGCAGGATACGCCCCTTATCCGGCCAATTTTGCAGAAAGCCGGCCTGCGTCCGACCAAACAACGTCTCATTCTCGGACAATTTCTGCTCAGCGGACATCATCAGCATATTTCGGCCGATGATCTGCATTTGCTCGTGATGCATAGTGGTTTCAGCATGTCGCTGGCGACTGTCTATAATACGCTCAACCAGTTTGCTGAGGCTGGCCTGATCCGCAAAATATCCGTCAGCGGCCAGCGCACATTCTTTGATACCAATGCCCATAATCATCAGCATTTTTATTTTGAGGATGAAGATCGGATGATTGATATCGGCGGAGCACAGCTGGCACTCACACCGGCGCCGCAGGCACCGGCCGGTTATGCGATTACCAAAATCGACATTCTGGTCAGCCTTAAGAAAACCTAGACAGTATCCGATGTTACAATTGTGTCACCGGCCTGATGTCTGCCTGTCACCAACGCAGTGTAGTGAACGCGCAGTGGCGGTCTGTGTCCCCCGTTAGAAATACACATCCGCATCTTCTCTTCAAACTCTGTGAAGGAGCAGATCCATGCGGATTGTTCAGATTACCGATACTCATCTCAGCCCGTCCAAAGCCCATTTCACTAAAAACTGGCAACCTCTCGCCGAATGGCTGGAAGAGGTTCAGCCGGATCTCGTCATCCATACCGGCGATCTGGCTGTCGATGGTGCGGATTTTGACGATGATCTGACCTTCTGTGCTGATCTGCTTGGCGAGTTGAACATGCCGGTGCTCTGTGTGCCCGGTAATCATGATGTCGGCCATCTGCCCTCCTCCCTCCAGCCGGTTAATGATGAACGTCTGGAGCGCTGGCGCGATCTCGTCGGCCCTGACCGCTGGGTGCATGACCAATCCGGCTGGCGTCTCATCGGTCTCAACAGTTTGCTGATCGGCAGCGACCATGCGGAGGAAGAAGAGCAATTTCAATGGCTGGAAGAGGCGCTGAAAGGTGCCAACGGCAAACCTGTTGCAATCTTTGCCCATAAACCGCTTTTCGTGGATAGTCCTGATGAAGGTGACAGTGGCTATTGGGGTGCCTCCCCGAAAGACCGTAAACGCCTTCTCGATCTGTTCAATGCGCATAATGTCCGCCTTTATGCCAGTGGTCACCTGCACCGCGCATGGGCTGGCCATCATCAGGGCATTTCTCTGATCTGGGGGCCTTCCTCCGGCTTTATCGTCGGCCCGATGGAACGCGATCTGCCGGGTGAGCGTATTGTCGGTGCTGTGATCCATACGCTGAGTGATACAGTCCACAGTGAGATCACTGAGCTGACGCAGTTGCGTCCTTATTTGCTAGATGATGTGGTGCATGAAGTGTACCCGTCGAGCCACACTGCCGCCATTACCAGTGCCGATGCAACGGAGCAGGCATAATGGCGCATTTCGCACTGAAAAATATCTCCAAATCTTTCGGCGATCAGCACATTCTCAAAGATGTGACGATTGAAGCCGAAGACGGTGAATTCATTGCACTGGTCGGGCCTTCCGGTTGCGGAAAAAGCACTATCCTGCGTATTGCCGCCGGTTTGGAACATGCCGATGACGGCACAATCTGGCTGGGCGGACGCAATATTACCGCCGCTCATCCCTCCGACCGCAATATCGCAATGGTATTTCAGTCCTATGCACTCTATCCGCATCTGACAGTGCGTGAGAATATTGCCGTGCCGCTGGCCATGCGCGATCTGACCATGACAGAACGCCTGCCACTGATCGGCAACTGGATGCCGGGTCAGGCGGTTAAACGCGCCGCCATTCAGCAACAAGTACAGGCAACTGCACAGAGCCTGAAAATCGACCATCTGCTCGACCGCAAGCCTGCGCAAATGTCCGGCGGCCAACGCCAGCGCGTGGCACTGGCACGCGCCATGGTGCGCCAGCCACAGGTCTTCCTGATGGATGAGCCACTCTCCAATCTCGATGCCAATTTGCGCGTACACACCCGTGCCGAGATTGTTGAACTGCATCGCCGCGCCGGTGTGCCAAGTCTTTATGTGACCCATGACCAGTCCGAAGCTCTCAGCATGGCCGATCGCGTTGCTGTGATGATCGGCGGCCATCTCCTGCAAATTGATACACCGGCGGAGATTTACAATAATCCGCGCCATATTGAAGTCGCCCGCTTCATCGGCAGTCCGAAAATCAATGTGCTCAATGCCCGTGCCAGCGATCAGGGCATTATTCATTTTGCCGGCAAAGCAATTTTAAGCGAAGTTGACATTCACGCCGGTTCTGCACTCAGCGTAGCTATCCGCCCTGAGGATCTGCAAATCCGCCGCACCAATGACAAACCCGCAGAAAGAACCATCTCAGCCACTGTGGTACGCATCGAATTTCTCGGCTCTGAAGCGCTGGTCTATCTCAATGCTCCGGGTGCTCAGGAATTACTGACCGCACGCAGTACCCCTGCCGCAGTCGCAGAACTGCAGCCCGATATGCCGGTGCATCTGACTTTTGAGCCACACAAAGCCTTGCTGTTTGATACGGAAGGCCAGCGCCTGCGCAAACTTACCCATACGGTTACCGGTCGCGTCAAGGCAGACAGCCATGTCTGACATTGCACAAACCTTCTCCCCTGTAATGACAGCGCGTGAGGCAGCCAATGCGGCGCGCAAACGTGAAGAGCGGCTGGCATGGAAACTGATGGCGCCTGCTGTCTCGCTGGTGTTGCTATTTATTCTGTTACCGACACTGGCTGTGCTCTATCTCAGTTTCACCAATTTTGAGCTCGGCTATACGGATTACGAATTTATCGGTCTGGAAAATTACATTGAGCTATTCAAAGACCGAACATTCCGCATTTCCCTGCAAAATACCGCTATTTATACACTGATCGTCACGCCGGTTTCCGTTTTTCTCGGATTAGGTGCAGCTTTGCTGATCGAGAGTGAAACACGCGGCAAAGCCTTTTTCCGCACGGTTTACTTTCTGCCTGTTGCCTCGCTGCTCGTGGCTATGGCCACGGTCTGGCAATATCTCCTGCACCCGACAATGGGGCCGGTTAATGCCATGCTCGGCCTGTTAGGGATCGACGGACCGAACTGGCTTGGCAGTTCCTCCACCGTGCTGCCAAGCCTTGCCATGATCGGCATCTGGCAATCGGTCGGTTTCAATATGGTGCTGTTTCTCGCTGGCCTGACCGCCATTCCCCGAGAGCTGTATTCTGCCGCCGAAATGGATGGCGCCAAAAGTGCATGGGAGCGTTTCCGCTTAGTCACTTGGCCGCTGCTCGGCCCCACCACACTTTTTGTCCTTACCATCAGCGTCATCAACTCCGTCAAAGTTTTTGAATCGGTGAAAACCCTCACACAAGGCGGGCCGAACAAAGCCTCGGAAGTGTTGCTGCATACGATCTATCAGGAAGGTTTCGTGTTCCTGCGTGTCGGCTATGCCTCTGCCATGACCGTGATTTTCCTCATGGTGCTGATCGTAATGATGTTGCTGCAATATCGCGTGCTTGACCGCCGCGTGCATTATTAAGAGGCGGAAATCATGTCAGTCTTACGTTTTGCCCGCCTCGGGATTTTGTCTCTCGGTGCGCTGCTGTTTCTTGCGCCCTATATCTGGATGCTCTCCACGGCAGCCAAATCGCAATCGGATATTTTCTCTTCCTCTCTCAGCCTCATCCCGCAGAACTGGGCGCTGATTGAAAATATCACCAAGGCCTTTTCCCGTGTGCCGATGGGGCAATTGCTGCTCAACGGTGTGCTGGTCTGTGCACTCATTCTGGTCGTGCAAGTTATTATCGCAATCCCTTGCGCCTATGCTATGGCCAAGCTGCGCTTCCGCGCGGCACAGATGATGATGAGCGCCGTAATGCTCGGTCTGCTGGTGCCGATCCATGCCACAGCCCTGCCTTTCTACTTAGGCTTTGAGCGTACCGGCCTGCTGAACACCTATTTCGCCATCAGCGCACCGTTCTTCATCTCGGTATTCGGTATCTTCCTGTTTCTGCAATTCTTCCGCTCGATGCCGGATGATTTGATTAATGCCGCCCGTCTCGACGGCATGTCGGAAACCGGCATTGTCGCCCGTGTTATTGTGCCGAATGCATGGCCTGCGATCACCGCTTTTTCAATCTTTTCCGTGGTTGCCCACTGGAATGATCTGTTCTGGCCGCTGATCGTTGTCACCAATATGGACATGGCCACACCGCCTCTGGGGCTGCTGTATTTTCGCGCTGCCGAAGCCGGTGATGACTATGGCGCACTGATGGCTGCCACACTGATTATCACCCTTCCCCTTGCTCTTGCCTTTCTTGCCGCGCAGCGCCGCTTCATTGAGGGCATCACCATGACCGGCCTCAAAGGCTGATCAGCCTCACGTCTGTAACGCTCTTCCTCCCCAACATTTACGGAGCCTGTAATGACATTCTTCTCCCGTACTCTGACTGCAACCGCCCTGCTAACCGGCTTGTGCAGCACAGCTCTGGCTGAAACCACGCTCAATGTGCATTATCCTATGCCGGGCTTTTTTCAGGACGTGATGGCCAATATTTCCAAGAAATTCACGGAAGAAAATCCGGACATCAAAATCCATTTCGTCAATCCTTCCGCGACCTATGAAGATGGCATTCAGCTGATTATGCGCCAGAACGGTACGGCTGAACTACCGGATATCACTTTTACCGGTCTGAACCGGCTGCGCATTTTGAGCGAACGCAGTATCGGTCTTGATCTGAAGCAACTGGTCGAGAAAGAAACTGATTTTGAAGCGCAGGGCTTCACGCAGACTATTCTGAATCTTGCCAAAACCGGTGACCGTCAGGTTGGTCTGGCTTTCGCCACCTCCAATCCGATTATGTATTACAATGCGGATCTGTTTAAAAAAGTTGGCGAGAACCCGGATACGCCTCCGGCAACTTGGGATGATGTTATCCGCATCGGCGGTAAAATCAAAGAACTGGGCAACGGCGTTCAGGGCATTGATTTCCGCTGGCAGGGTGATGACTGGATGTTCTCAGCCCTGTTGTTCGGTGCCGGCGGCCGGATGCTTTCAGAGGATGAAAAACAAGTCGCATTCAGCGGCGCTGAAGGCGAAGCCGCGTTTAAACTGCTCGACCGCATGGTCAAAGAAGGCGGTCTGCCGGTCTTCACCAAAGAAGCCGGTGAACAGGCCTTTGCGGCCGGAAATGTCGGCTTTGCTTTCCAGACAACCGGTGGTCTGCGCAATACCATCAAAAATGTCGGCGACAAATTCGACATGCGCACAGCCAAGATTCCACTGCTCAATCCGGAAAAAGGCCGCCTGCCAACCGGCGGTAATGCGGTTGTGATCCTGACCTCAGACGACGCGAAAATTGAAGCCGCATGGAAATTTGCCAAATTTGCAGCCGGCCCTTACGGCGCATCGGTCGTTGTACCGGGTACCGGCTATGTGCCGAATAATGAGCTGGCCGCCAAGTCCGACGACTATCTCGGCAAATTCTATGACGAAAACCCGCTGTTCAAAGCCGGCCTGAGCCAAATGAACATCATGATCCCTTGGTATGCTTTCCCCGGCTCGAACGGCGTGAAAGTCACCCAGACCATCGTTGATAATCTGTCCCGCGTTGTTGAGCAAAAGGCCACACCGGAAGAAGCCCTTGCCGATGCAGCCGATGAAGTGAAAAAGCTGCTGCCACGCCGCTAATCACATCCGAATAATAATCAGACCGGCGGTTTTAAGCTGCCGGTTTTTTCTTTTGTAAAGTTGCAAGTGCCACACCAAAAGTGGTCAGCACCATACCGGCAATCTGCACCAGCGTCAGCGTTTCCCCAAACAACAAATAGGCCATAATCGCAGCGGTTCCCGGCACCAGATAGAAGAACGACGCGACTTTTGATACTTCGCCCTGCCCGATCAGGATCAGCAGCAGCAAGATCGCACCGATTGACAGAACCAGCACCAGCCAGAGCATTGCAAACAGTAATTCCGGCGACCAGATCACTGTCTGCGTTTCAAAGCCGAGCGATAACAAGCCGGTCAGAATACCCGCTGCAATATATTGCACGGTCGTACCGGTTTTCAGATCAATTTTCACCGCAAATCGTTTTTGCCAGACTGTACCGATACTAATCGCCATAACGGCAGCGAGCGCCGCACTCAAAGTCGCCGGATTAATCCCGCCGGAACTGAGCGAAAATTTCGGCGCAACCACCAGCGCCACACCGCAAAAGCCGATCAGCAGCCCCAGCCATTGGCGCGGCAAGACTGTCTCACGCAAGAAGAGTGCGGCAATCAGCGTGGTAATCAGTGGCTGCAAGCCGGAAACCAGCGCTGTCATCCCCGCAGGCAAACCATGGCGCACCGCCCAGAACACGCCAGAGAGATAAATCCCGTGAATGAGACAGCCAACTATTGCCGCATTCACAAACCCGCGCCTGTCCGGCCAGCGGGCACCGGTTGCCAGCGCCCAGACCGCCAGAATAATCGCAGCGATAAAAAACCGTGCGGTCATAAACCAGAAAGGCTCGGCATAGGGCATAGCAAGCCCTGCACCAATAAAACCGGTTGCCCAGAGAAAGACGAATAAAGCGGGGAAATATTTGACTGGCATGATCTGTTCCACGAACTATACAACCGGCTTATCCCTGCCGCCCTGCCTCGCCAAGCGTTAAACGCTTGCCATTCACATTTGGCTTTGCCATGAAGCATGAATGACACACTCCGATGAAAACAAAACCATCTGCATTTATGTCGATGCCGATGCCTGTCCGGTTAAAAACGAGATTTACAAAGTTGCTGAACGCCACAGCATCAGAACCTTTGTGGTCGCCAACAGCTATATCGCCATTCCCCGTGATGAACCGCTGATTGAACGTGTGATCGTCCCTGCCGGTCTGGATGTGGCTGATGACTGGATTGCCGAGCGGTCGCGTGCCGGTGCCATTGTTATCACGGCAGATATCCCGCTGGCACATCGTGCAATCACCGCCGGTGCTGTTGCGCTCGCACCGGACGGCCGCTTATTCAGTGCCGCCAATATCGGCAATATTCTTGCAACCCGCAATCTGATGGATGAACTGCGCTCCGCTAATCCGGTTTCATCCGGCCAGTTTGGCGGTTCAAAACCATTTTCGCCCCGTGATCGCTCCGCTTTTCTCTCGGCGCTTGATCTCGCAATTGTACGACTGAAGCGCGACGGTTTCACAGCATAAGCGGATCAGCTGGAACGCATTGTTGCCGTTGCCACACCGGCACCGATCAGCAATGTGCCGCCGGTACGGTTGAAAGCGCGCAAAATCCGCGGGCTTTTAAACAGTGTACGCGCACGATGCGCTGCAAAAGCGTAGAGAAACGCATTGCTGAAAGACAACACCAGAAATGTGGCTTCAAAGATCAGCATCTGCGTCCAGAAATCGCCATGCCGGTCGAGAAATTGCGGCAGAAATGCCACGAAAAATGTGATGCTTTTCGGGTTGAGAGATGTCACCAGCCATGCATGCGCCAGCATTTTCACAGGTGATACATCGGCATCCCGCGCTTCCGCCTGCATAGTGGCACCGGAGCGGAATAATTTGATACCAAGCCAGATCAGATAGGCAGCACCAAGCCATTTCACGATTGTAAAGACCGTGGCAGAGGCAGCTAGCAATGCACCGATGCCAAGCATCGACAATGTCATGGCCGTAAAGTCACCAAGCGCCACACCGGCGGCCATAGGCATGGCGGTGCGCCAGCCCTGCCCCAAAGCATAGGATACAACCAGTAAAATTGTTGGTCCCGGTATCACCAGCAAAACAATTGATGCAGCCGTGAAGGCAAGCCAGACATCCAGCCCCATTGGAAAAACTCCCCGAAAAAAGTGATCTGAACAGAATTATGCCGCTCTGTAAAATCACTTTTCCGGCGGACTTAATCCTGTTTAACGGCGCAGGCTCTTAGCTGTATTCACCAGATTAACAGCATCCTGCCCCGCCCAGTGTGCTGGTCCGTTCATTGCCGCAATCTGACAACCGGTTTCATCAATCAGCAAAGTTACAGGCAAACCAAAAGCCAAACCTCTGCGTTTCAGATCATTAAAAACAGTCAGACTGGCATCACGATAAAAGCCGAGTTTTTCAACGCCGATTTCATTGAGAAAATTCTTAGGCTTAGAGACATCACCGGTGTCGATATTCAGTGCCACCACTTCAAAATCGTCACTGCCCTGCTCAGCCTGCAATTTATCCAGTGCAGGCATTTCCTCACGGCACGGTGCACACCAGCTTGCCCAGAGATTAACCAGCAGGGTCTTGCCCTTCATATCGCCGATGGTGGTTTTAGCACCGTCAGGGGCATCAAACTGCAAATGTGTCAGCAAAGCAGGCTTATCCGATGGCTGCATTCCGGCAACGTCACCGGTTGCAGCAGCTGATAATTTAGCTAACTGTTCCTGATTTAAAGCACATTTTGCATCATCTCCGGTACTTACTGCGGCATTACCGGCCGTATTCTGTGTCGGAACAACATTGCCAGAAGGCGGTTCCATCACGTATACCGCTATGGCACCGGCCAGAAGTCCGGCGATACCGGCAAACAAAATCATCTTCGGACTGACTGCGCTTTTCGGTTTCGTCTCTTTATTATCTTCGGCCATAATATCGTTCTTTTTACTCAAAGTTCCGGCTCAGGTATGCGCGCATGACGACAGAAAAATCCAGCAACCAAATGTGGGGTGGCCGTTTCGCCTCAGGTCCCTCTGCCATTATGGAAGAGATTAATGCTTCGATCGGTTATGACCGCAAACTCTATGCACAGGACATTGCCGGATCGCTGGCGCATGCTGCCATGCTTGCCAAGACCGGCATCATCTCTGCAGATGATTACAAACAGATCTCCGATGGTCTCAATACCATATTAGCCGAGATCGAAAATGGCAAATTTACCTTCTCGCGCAAGCTTGAAGATATTCATATGAATGTGGAAGCCCGTCTGGCTGATCTGATCGGCGCTCCGGCCGGTCGTCTGCATACGGCACGCTCGCGTAATGATCAGGTCGCTCTGGATTTCCGTCTCTGGGTCAAAAATGAACTGGAAAAGACTGCTGCTTCGCTGAAAATCCTGATCGAAGCCTTCCTTATCCGCGCAGAAGAACATGCGGCAACTGTAATGCCGGGTTTCACCCATCTGCAGACCGCACAGCCGGTAACCTTCGGTCATCATTGCATGGCCTATGTGGAAATGTTCGGCCGTGATCTGTCCCGCGTGCGCGATGCGATTGAACGCATGAATGAAAGCCCGCTTGGTGCGGCAGCATTGGCCGGCACCGGTTTCCCGATTGACCGCCACATGACTGCCGAGGCGCTTGGTTTCCGCGAACCGACCCGCAATTCGATCGACAGCGTTTCTGACCGCGACTATGCGCTGGAATTCCTGTCGATTGCTTCGATCTGCGCAACCCATCTGTCGCGTCTGGCCGAAGAAATTGTGATCTGGTCAACCTCGCAGTTCAATTTCATCCGCCTGTCCGACGCTTTCTCCACCGGCTCTTCGATCATGCCGCAGAAGAAAAATCCGGATGCCGCAGAACTGGTGCGCGCCAAGACCGGCCGTATCACCGGCTCGCTTGTCGGCCTGCTGATGGTCATGAAAGGCCTGCCTCTGGCCTATTCCAAAGATATGCAGGAAGACAAAGAAGCGGTTTTTGATGCTGCTGAATCCATCGAACTGGCACTGGCTGCGATGAGCGGTATGGTTTCCGATCTGACTGTGATTGAAGCCTCGATGAAAAAGGCTGCCGGTTCCGGTTATTCCACGGCAACTGACCTCGCCGACTGGCTGGTGCGTGAGCTTGGTCTGCCATTCCGTGAAGCGCATCACGTGACCGGCCGTGCCGTTGCACTGGCAGAATCGAAGAAAGTCGACTTGTCCAAACTGACACTGGAAGACATGCAGTCGATCCATCCGCAGATTACCGATGCCGTGTTTGGCTTCCTGACTGTGGATAAATCGGTGAAAAGCCGTCAGTCTTTCGGTGGCACCGCACCGCAGGAAGTGCGCCGCCAGATTAAATATTGGAAAAAACGCCTGATTAAGGCCTGATCCGCCCCGCTATACAACAGACCGGAAGCGGTTTATGCCTCCGGTCTGCATCCCTTCAAAGATTTGTGTTTGTTTCCGAACAGTTTGCGTTGTTCCGTAATTCAGCTAAAACTGTCAGCGAAAATTACCCACGGCTTTGCGGCCAAACACCAGTTTCAGGATATTTTTTGATGAATAGCCGCGTATTCATGACCTCTGTGATTATGCTTGTTGCCGTTGGCAGCATTGTATCCGGCTGCGGCCGTCGCGGCGCGCTGGAAGCCCCGCCAAATGCGACAGTGCATGATGACTGGCGCAAACCGGATAAAAAAGCTGTCGAAGAAAAACCATTTATTCTGGATAAGCTGATTTAAAGCGGGTCGCATTTCAACGTATCCGCTGCGCCCGCTTCAGAATTTTTGAGCGGCGGCATGTTCGCTGAGGTTAAATTCAGTCAATTTAACTGCACTAGAGCATAATTCCTTAAACTTGGATCAGTTTAAGGTGAAATTATGCTCTAATTTTAAAGTGTTAGAGCGACCTTTGTGTGCCAAGTCTGGCACACGGCGCTCTAAGACACAGAACCGGATGTTGAATGCCTGAATCTGACACCAGATCTTTTGAAAACGCAGACCGCAGGCTTTACCGTCTGCGGATCAAAGCGGCATTGGTCTTGTGCTTTGAACGTTTATGGCCGTTCATATTACCGGTTCTGCTTTTAACGGCATTATTAGCCAGCCTATCTTGGCTCGGCCTGTTTCAGGCCATGCCGCGCTGGCTTCATTTCACGCTATCTGCCGTTTTTATACTGGCTTATGCCTATGCGTTGCTCCGTTTCCGGCATTTTCAATTACCGGACGATCAGACAGTCAATAGCCGGATTGAGCGTGAAAACGGCCTGCAACATAGTCCGTTGCAACTGAGCGACGATCAGCTTGCCGGACAGAGTGACGATCCGCTGGCGCAGGCACTCTGGCAGGAACACCGCAAGCGTATGGCCGCGCTGACGGACAGGCTGCACGGATTTCTGCCCCATCCCGATATTCCGCAACGGGACCCCTATGCCCTGCGCACATTTATCATTCTGCTGTTTGCCTCAACAGCTGCTTATTCTTTCAGCCCGTCTTCCGGTAAAATCAGTGATCTGTGGAACCCGCCTGAAGGTTTTGCAGGGCCGGAAGGCCGCATCGATGCATGGATTACACCACCCGCTTATACGGGCAAAGCACCAGTCTTTCTGAGTGCCAATACAGATGTAAAACCGCTGGATGTGCCTCAGGGCAGTATTCTAAGCGTCCAGATCAGCGGCAGTACACGCAATCAGCTGACCATGACAGGTCAGGACGGCACAACCTATTCTGTTGAGGCTAAACCGGCTTCCGGAACGGTAAAAACTCAAGATAGCACCAATTTCGAACTGCCTCTGAATAAAACTGTCGCGGCCAGTCTGCAGGCCGGTTCACGCCGCCAGTCATGGCAGTTTAACATCACGCCGGATACGCCGCCTGTCGTCGACTTTACCCGTAATCCGACCTATGCGCTGAACGGCACACTGGAACTGCATTATAAAGCCAATGATGATTATGGCGTGACTAAATTACAGCCCGTAATCAAACTGCTGGAAAAACCGGAAGAAGGCGCGCAATCGCTGACAGATGCGCCGGAACTGCGGCTGACTATACCAAAGCGCGGCAAAAACAACACGGACGAGACCACAGCTCTTCAGGATCTGACTATGCATCCGTGGGCTGGCAAATATGTTTCCCTGCAATTGCAGGCGATTGATGATGCAGGCCAGACAGGCACAAGCAAAGAAATCCGTTTTGTGCTGCCCCAGCGCCCGTTTACCAATCCGCTGGCGCGTGCCGTTGCTGAACAGCGTCAAACACTGGCGCTCGACAGCAATCAGAAAACACCTGTTGTGCAAATGCTTGATGCGCTGACCATGCATCCGCAAACCACAATCGCCAATGTCAGCCATTATCTGGGGCTTCGCTCTGTGCGGGAACGCCTGAAACTGGCGCGCAATGATGAGGATCTGCGCGAGATTGTCAGCTATATGTGGAATGTCGCACGCGGCATTGAAGATGGTCAGCTTTCCGATGCGGAAAAAGCCCTGCGTGCAGCGCAGGAGGCGTTAAGTCAGGCATTGCAGAATAATGCCAGTCCTGAGGAAATTGCCCGCCTGACGAAAGAACTGCGCGAAGCCATGAATCGTTATCTCAACGAAATGGCACGCCGTCAGCAAAATAATCCGAACCAGAATGCGCAAAATAACCAGAATGTCCGCGTGCTCAGCCAGCGTGATATTGACCGGATGATGCAACAGATTGAAGACCTCGCCCGCTCAGGCAATCATGCGGAGGCACAGCAGATGCTGTCGCAATTGCAGGAAATGCTCAACAATCTCCAGCCTGGTCAGAGCGCTCAGCAAGGTCAGGGCCGGGGCCAAGGTCAGGGTCAAGGCAGCGGCGCACAACAACAGCTGAACAAACTCGGCGATCTGATGCGCCGTCAGCAGGAGTTGATGAATGAAACTTTCAAACTGGATCAACAATTGCAGGAACAGTCTGGTGATTTCAACTATGACGGCGAAGGAGAACAGCGCCCGCAAAATGGCCAGTCCCGTCAGGAAACCGAACAAGCTCTGAAGGATTTACAGCAGCAGCAGCGTGACTTGCAAAATGAGCTGAATGCGCTGACAGACCAACTGAAACAACAGGGGCTGGAATCCTCAAAAGAAATGGATCAGGCGTTAAATTCCATGGGGCGTGCAGGCCGCTCTTTGGGCAATGGCGAAAGCGGACAGGCCACGGATCAGCAGGCCGAGGCGCTTGATGCCTTGCGACGCGGTGCCCGCTCCATGATGCAGCAATTGCAACAGGCGCAGGGTGAAGGTCAGGGGCAGCAAACCGGTGAAGGTCAGCAGGACCCGTTAGGGCGTCAAACCAGTCAGGGCAGTTCGGAAGGAACAGGCAATCAGCTGCCGAACCAGATTGATATTCAGAAAGCCCGCCGCATTCTCGATGAAATTCGCAAAAAACTCGGCGATGCGCTCAGCCCGCAGCAGGAAAAAGACTATCTGGAGCGTCTGCTGAAACGCGATCAATAAAGCATTTCCAGAAAAAGTGCGAAGCAGTTTTACGTTGGATAATGCGCAAAACAAAAGGATAGAGCGGTTCAAAAATTCAGACTTAACTGGAACCGCTCTATTTCATGAAAAAGCCGCTCATAATCATGAGCGGCTTTTTAAATTCAGCGAATGGCCGGAAGCTTATTCCTGCTCATCCATAACGCGGCCGACATAAGGCAACTGGCGGAAAGAATGCGCCACATCCATGCCATAGCCGACAACAAAATAATCCGGACATTCAAAGGCTGTGAAATCCGCATAAAGATCAAGCTTACGGTGACCCGGCTTGTCCAGCAAAACAGCAATGCTCACACTGCGTGCGCCGCGTGACATCATCAGTTCGCGCACAAAATTCAGCGTTTTGCCGGATTCAAGAATATCATCAATCAACAGAATATCGCGGCCTTCAACATCACTGTCGATATCGCGCACCAGACGGATTTCACCGCCCTTTGTACCTGCACCATAGCTGGAAACAGTGATGAATTCCACGTCCGGCTCAACACCGGCATCATGCATAGCGCGGATCAGATCCGCTGCGAAAATAAATGAGCCTTTGAGGATAGAAACTGCCAGCGGCCGTTCCAGCTTACGCTCGGCAATTTTTTGTGCCAGTTCACGATTGCGTTCTGCAATCTGTTCCGCACTGAACAGAACTTCAAGATTTCTGCCACCTACATAAGGCATAAACACGTCTCCGGTCTTAATCCGCGCTGGGATTTTATATTACGCAGTTTCTACGGATCGACACGGAAAAAGAAAACAATCCGGTGAATTGTTTTCTCCGCCGAAGCGGTAGCCGTTTTTCCTGAAACTGCTCGAACCGAAATATCTCCGGCAAGAAAAAAGTAGCTGTTACAGTACTACGCCTTTTGCTGAAAGGGCAGTTTTACATTATTTACGCCTGTTCCGCATCAAATCTGCGTTTTAACCGGTTACACACAGCAGGTCTGTGCACAAAGAGCCATAAAATTTCTATTCTTTTTTCAACCTCAAAATGCCAAACTTGCATGCAGATTAACGCGAGATTAACCACAAGGGTCAATGTTCGGCAACCATAAGAAAACCGGCAAAAAACATCGGGAAAATAATCAGTGATTCGCTTTGAAAATGTAGGATTACGGTACGGCATGGGATCGGAAATCCTGCGGGATGTTTCCTTTCATATTCCGCCGCGCTCCTTTCAGTTTCTGACCGGCCCGTCGGGTGCCGGCAAAACATCGCTGATGCGTCTGCTTTTCATGGCGCTGAAACCGACACGCGGCCTGATTACCATTTTCGGCAAAGACATCTCCACAATGCAGCGCAGTGAAATTCCGTTACTGCGCCGTCGCATCGGCATCGTCTTTCAGGATTTTCGGCTACTCGACCATATGACTACCTATGAGAATGTGGCCTTGCCTTTGCGCGTACGCGGGAAGGAAGAGGCAACCTACCGCCATGAAGTGCAGGAATTGCTGCATTGGGTCGGTCTTGGTGACCGTATGCATGTACTGCCGCCGGTTTTATCGGGCGGTGAAAAGCAACGTGCGGCTATTGCCCGTTCTCTGATTGACCAGCCGGAGATTTTGCTGGCCGATGAGCCGACCGGTAATGTGGACCCGCCGCTGGCACGCCGTCTGCTACGCTTATTCGCTGAACTTAACCGTTCCGGCACTGCTGTGATTATCGCCACCCATGATCTGACATTGATGGATCAGGTGGATGCGCGCCGTATGATTCTTGATCAGGGAAGGCTAGATATTTATGGCTGACCTGCGCGCAACCATCGATCATTATCACGGGATTTTTCTCGAGCTGCTTGGCAAGCGCAAACGGGAAAAACGCGGTCCGACCCCGATTGTACCTCCGGTCAGTGTTTCCGGCACCACGCTGATTACCGTTATTGCAATCATGACTTTCCTCGCCTGCATTACTATTGGTGGGGTTAGTCTGGTACGCGCATCAGCTGCCCAATGGCAGAGCCAGATTTCGCGTGAAGCAACAATTCAAATCCGGCCGGTCGATGGTCAGGATATGGAAGCTGCCCTTGCGCAGGCCAGTCAGATTGCTTCCGGTTTTGCCGGTGTCACAGGCACCAATATAGTTGACCGTGCAGCCACAGCACGCCTGCTGGAACCATGGCTCGGCACTGGTCTGGATATTGACGAATTGCCTGTACCCCGCCTTGTAGTCGTAACAATTGACGAACAGAATCCGCCGGATTTTGAAACTTTGCGCTCTGAATTACAGAGAAATATTCCCGGTGCCAGTTTCGATGATCATCGTACATGGGTGGATCGTCTGGTCTCCATGGCGCACACAACCGTACTGATCGGTATGGGCGTCTTATTCTTAATGCTGTCTGCCACTGTGCTGACAGTGATTTTTGCCACGCGTGGTGCAATGGCCGGAAACAACCACATTATTGAAGTACTGCATTTTATCGGCGCGGAAGCCCGTTTTGTTGCCCGTGAATTTGAATGGCATTTCTTCCGCACAGCACTCAAAGGCGCTTGTTACGGCGGTGCGGCGGCCTTGCTGGTATTTTTGATTGTTTCCTGGTGGACCAGCCGCAATCTGGCAACACCGGAAGGCGATCAGGCAGCAGCTTTGTTCGGCAGTTTTGCCATCGGACGTGAAGGCTATATCGGTATTGCCGCAACAATCATCATCGTCAGCATTCTCACAATGCTGACCAGCCGCCTGACCGTGATCCGGCAGCTGAAAGACATGGACAGTATCAGCGGCAGCAAAGATTAGAGCAGTTTGCGGACAAAGCAGTTTCCTCTGCTGTCCTGTCTGCTCTATACTATAAGACTGATTTGCGCAGGTTACAGCAATCTGCGCTGATACAAGAAAATGAACAGGCCAAATGGCAATGCATGTGCAAAAAAATGCTTCAGACACTGCGGAACAAAACCGGCAGAATGGCGAACGACCGGCAGCAACAACCGGCCGTGAAGCATCCGTGCATGTCTCCAAAGACGGCTTTACCCGCCATTGGCTGAAGCGTTTGCGCAGACGCATTCCGCCGGTTGCCGTTGTCTTGTTTTCGCTGATCGTTGCGCTGGGAATCGGATTTGTTATTTTCAGCGAGCATGTCAGCAACTTACAGGCACCACCTGCCGATCAGAAAGCCGATGCGATTATCGTGTTGACCGGCGGGAAATCCCGTATTGAAGTTGCATTGGAGCTGCTGGCAGAGAAACGCGGCGAGCGGTTGCTGATTAGCGGCGTTCATCCTTCGACCAAGCGTGAGGCCTTGCAACGGGTTACCAGAACAGATCCGGCTTTATTTTCCTGCTGCGTAGATCTTGACCGTTCGGCGCTCAATACAATCGGCAATGCGGTTGAAAGCGCCAAATGGATTAAACAGCATAATTACAAGCGCATATTCATTGTGACCAATAATTATCACATTCCGCGTTCAATTCTGGAATTGTCACGGCAGGTCAGCAATGTCGAACTCCTGCCCTATCCGGTCATCAACAGCGATCTGAAAAACAACAACTGGATGCGTCAGGGCGATACGCTGCG
This sequence comes from Hyphomicrobiales bacterium, assembly GCA_900470285.1. Lineage (GTDB taxonomy): Bacteria > Pseudomonadota > Alphaproteobacteria > Rhizobiales > Rhizobiaceae > Pseudochrobactrum. The sequence continues at coordinate 506,972 of UCAG01000003.1, read as the reverse complement.
CGTGTTATTTACCGAATATATCAAATATATTGGCGCTCTTGCACATATCAGTCTCAGCCAAAATGATTAAAACACAAGCTGCTGATCAATACGCAATGATGTCCGGAATTGATAAGCGCTGATTTTTCTTCTATTTGAAGAGCCGCTCTGTTTAAAACGGAGCTATTTTACCTGTCATGCACGTATTAAAAGGCTGATACAAGATATGATCATAGCCATCCGGTCAGTGCTGTTTAATCTGGCTTTTTATATCAGTCTGATCATACAGATGATCCTGTTTTTACCGCTCACGCTGATTTTGCCGCGCAAAAAAGCATGGATCGTCCCTAAATTCTGGGCACGCTCCAATCTGTTTCTGCAAAAATATATTGTCGGCACCGATTTTGTGGTCGAAGGGGCGGAAAACCTGCCGGAAGGTGCCTATATTTGCGCACCAAAACACCAGTCTTTCTGGGATGTTTATGCGTTTTTGTCTTACACGCCCGATCCGGTTTATATTCTCAAGCGCGACCTGATGCGTATTCCGCTGTTCGGTTGGTATCTGAAGAAAATGAAAATGATCCCTGTCGATCGCGGCACGGGGATCAAAGCCTTGCACTCCATTTCCGGCGGCACGCAGGAAGCCATTGCTGACGGGCGCCAGATCATGATCTATCCGGAAGGTACCCGCCGTGCCCCCGGTGCGCCGCCTGCCTATAAATATGGTGTCGTCCATCTTTATACCAATCTCGGCCTGCCGGTCGTGCCAATTGCCCATAACGCCGGTCTGTACTGGCCGCGCCGTAAATTCCTGCGTTATCCCGGCACCATCCGTTGCCGTATTTTGCCCCCGATTGAAGCGGGTCTGGATAAGGAAGTCTTTTTGCAGCGCCTGATTGAAGCCACAGAAACAGCTTGTGACGAGTTTCTGGTACAGGCCTCACAGGATAAAAATGCGCCGCCGATGCCGCCGACAGCCAAAGCCCGCCTCGCAGAATTGCAGGCGCAGCACAATGGGACTGCAACAAAGGCATAACAGCACTCAGAATTTCACGAACATGACAATAAGCCGCTTTATCTGAAATTGCGTTTTTGTTGCACGGTTTCACGAAAACCGATATCAGAACGCCAAATGAAAGGACACGCCCATGAATATCGATGCCATTTCCATCGGCTCCAACCCTCCTGAAGACGTCAATGTCATTATCGAAGTACCGGTCGGTGGTCATCCGATCAAATACGAGATGGACAAAAGCGCCGGCGCTCTGATCGTCGACCGTTTTCTCTACACACCAATGACCTATCCAGGCAATTACGGCTTTGTTCCGCATACTCTGTCGGAAGATGGCGACCCGATTGACGTTCTGGTTTGCAACACCCGTCCGCTGATCCCTGGCTGCGTGATCAATGTTCGCCCGATCGGCGTTCTCGTGATGGAAGACAATGCCGGTAAAGATGAAAAAATCATCGCCGTACCGTCACCAAAGCTGACCCGTCGTTATGAAAAAGTTCATAACTACACTGATCTGCCGGAAATCACTCTGCAGCAGATTGCTCATTTCTTTGAACACTACAAAGATCTGGAGCCAGGCAAATGGGTGAAGATCGGTGACTGGGGTGATGAAGATTACGCACGTAAATTCATCGTTGAAGCGATTGAACGCGCCAAAAACGCAAAATAATTGAAAAACGGGCCAGTCTCCCAAGTGGCCGGATTTTCAATCACAGATAATAAAAAACCCGCTTTCAAGCGGGTTTTTTATTGATTAACTTAAGAGTATCGGAGCCAGTGTGTTCCACATGAACTGGCGGATGAAGAAAATCGCCAGCAGCAGAATAATCGGCGAAATATCAATACCGCCGAGATCCGGCAAAATCTTGCGGATCGGACGCAATGCCGGCTCTGTCACCTTGTAGAGAAACTCACCGATCGAAGCGACAAAACGGTTGCGGGAATTGACCACGTTAAAAGCATACAGCCAGGAAAACACCGCACTGGCAATGATGATCCAGGTATAAATATCCAGCGCCAGATCAACGGTGCGCAAAATTGCGAGCATAAATGTCTCCTACTCAGACGGACTGTTCATTGCACCGGTGTATGATTAGCACGGGCAAAGGATGAGACACATTTAAACAGCGCTCTTGCCATTCACAAGATCACCGGCCGGAAAAAGTCAATCAAAGGCAGGTAAAGACCAGACAAAGATTGAACAAACCTGCAATCCTGTCAGTCCGCATGGCTGTCCAGCAGCTTTAAAACAGCTTCCAGCCGCTCATCCCTGATATCCATTGCCTGCAAATGACGGGCAGTATTAGCAACATAATCGCGGTTTGGTCCGGCCTGACCGCTGGCACGCCGGACAAGAAAAGCCATATCCTCAGCACTGAGCCCGCCTGCATATTGTTTATGCAAGGGATCGGCCACATAGACCAGCGCTTCGACATCACGGCCGTCTGCCAGCTCAACCGTCAGCCATTTTTCCACATAGACACCGCTGATCTGTTCACGTTCACGCAGATAGTTCATCACCGGTAGTCTGTTGTCCGCTGTCACGCGAAATGCCTGCCCGTGACAGAAGCCGCCGCTGTTCAGACCCAGCACCAGCCCCGGCAATTCCGGTGTACCCCGATAAACATGGGAATAGATGCATAAGGACCGGCTGAAACCGGTCAGCAGCGCCGGAATATTCTCGGCACTGTCAAAACCCGGCCGCCACATCAGTGACCCGTAGCCGAAGACCCAGAAATCAGAACCGGAACCAGCCACATTATTCTGGAACACGAAATCCGTGTGTGAACTATCCTTTGGGGTCATTTGTTTGCTTTTGCTTGTCTCGCCAAATTCATATAATGCATAGGATGCACAGGCATATAGTTTACACTCTGTGCACAGCATTTCCCAACAGGCAAACATTTTTCCGGCATGGCTTTGTGTAGAAAAATGTACCGCCGAATGACTTTTATCTGCAAAACAATACCGCATGATGTGTTGTCAGCGCGGTATTGAGAATAAAAAAGATTATAGAAGAGTTCTTCTGCACTGTCAGCAGAGCGCTCTTTGAAATCTGAGAGGCATAGCTATGGTAGCTAAATCGCGTCCTAACCCGCAAAGCTCAAAACGTATGACATGGGGCATTCTCTTTGCACTGTTCATCGTTATTTTATACACGGCGGGCTGGTTTTACCTCGCTTCTATGGCAAAGGACCGCGTTCGCACCGAGCTTGCCAATACTGCCGGTCAGGGCGAAACATTAGAATGTCAGTCCCTCTCGGCGCGCGGCTACCCCTTCTCGATGTATATCAGCTGTTCCGGCTTCAACTTCCGTGACAAAGATCAGACGCTGAATGCAGCAACCAGTGCTGTGAATGTAGGCGCGTCCCTGTTCTCATTCCGCACGGTGCAAACACATCTCACCGGTCCTGCGGCACTTGCCATGTCCGGTGCCGATCCGTTGAAAGCGGATTGGGACAATCTCAAAGCATCTGCGCGCATTGACGGACGCTCGCCACAGAATATCAGCCTCAGTGCCGATAATCTGCGCGTGCAAACTGTGACCGCTGAAAATGCGGAAGCACCGACATCACTCTCCCTTCTCGGTCTGCAGTTTGATCTAAACAGTCTTGAAGAACCACTTCAGGTCAAAATGACCTTTGATGATCTGCGCCTCACCGGCGACAAATCTCTGGCTGCCCTTCCGGAGCTCGACGGCTTGATTGATATCACCTCTCCGGCAAGCCTCGCAGCCTTCAAAGAGCCGGATGAAAGCGGCAGTCTGTTGCGCGGAAAATCCTTGCAGCTTAATCAGATGCTGTTTCTGCTGCCGTCCGGCGCCAGCATCAGCATCAGCGGCCCGATTACTGTCGACAGCGAAGGATTCGCCAATGCGGATCTGAAAATCCGCCTGACCAATGCTCCGGCAATCGGCCAGACATTGCAGACCGCCTTTCCCGATCAGGCTAAAAATATCAATACAGTGGTTTTTGCACTCGGCTCCATGCCGAAAGATGAAACAGGAGCAACGATTGTTCCGGTTATCATTAAAGAGGGAAAAATCAGTGCAGGCTTTATCCCGTTGGGACGCGTACCGCGCCTTTAATGTAAAAAACCCGCCGGAATGGCGGGTTTTTCATTTTTAATTTAAACAAAGCAACAGCCTCACGTATTTATTGGCTTGTTTGCAGCTTCGCATATTACTTTTGCTTGCTTGCAGCTTCGCGGCCAAAGTTCGGCGCATCTACTTCCTGCCCTGCATCAATAATACCGCGGCGGATCGCACGGGTACGCGTAAACAGGTCAAACAAGGCATCGCCGTCACTCCAGCGGATTGCCCGCTGCAACGAAGCCAGATCTTCCGAAAAACGCCCCAGCATTTCCAGAATAGCATCCTTATTATGCAGGCAAACGTCGCGCCACATGGTCGGATCCGATGCCGCGAGACGGGTAAAGTCACGGAAACCGGAAGCCGAATATTTAATCACTTCTGATTCAGTAACCTTCTCCAGATCATTGGCCGTACCAACAATATTATAGGCAATGATATGCGGCAGATGCGAAACGATCGCCAATACCAGATCATGATGCTGCGGATCCATCTGGTCTGTTTTGGAACCGCAGGCTTCCCAGAACGCATTGAGTTTTGCCAGCGCATCTGCATCCGTATCCGGCAGCGGTGTGAGAATGCACCAGCGATTGATGAACAGATCAGCAAACCCCGCATCCGGCCCCGAATATTCGGTACCGGCAATCGGGTGTCCCGGAATGAAATGCACATGATCCGGCAATTCCGGCTGCATCTGCGCAATTACCGAGCCTTTTGTAGAACCCACATCGGTGACAATCGCACCGGCTTTGAGGCTGCCGGCAATCTGGCTCGCAACCAGACCGGACGAGCCAACCGGCACAGACACAATCACCAGATCGGCATCCTGCACCGCAACCGCATTATCCGTGGTATAGCTGTCACCCAATCCCAGTTCTTCCGCGCGTTTCAGCGTTTCCGGACTGCGGGTAGCAATAGCAATATGACCGGCCAGACCTTCACGGCGGATAACACGAGCCAGCGACGAACCGATCAGACCAATACCGATCAGCGCAATTTTATTAAAATGAATATCAGACATATCAGGACTTCAAAAATTCTGTGAGAGCGGCAATCACGCCGCGATTGGCTTCTTCCGAGCCGATGCTCATCCGCAGGGCTTCAGGGAAGCCATAGGATGTCACGCGACGCAGAATATATCCTTTAGACTGCAGATATTCGTCAGCTTTGGCGGCAGACTTATTCTGTGTGTCAGGGAAATGCACCAGCAGGAAATTGGTGACCGATGGCGTTACCTTCAGGCCGAGTTTGGTGAACTCGTCTGTCAGCCACTGCGCCCATTCTGCGTTGTATGCGCAAGCCTTCTGCACATGATCGCGATCACGGATCGCCGCAGTACCGGCAGCAATCGCCGCACTGTTCATATTGAAAGGTCCACGCACACGGTTCACTGCATCAGTGACATGCAAAGGTGCATACATCCAGCCGATACGCAGCGCAGGCAAGCCGTGAATCTTCGAGAATGTGCGGGTCATCACCACATTATCGCTCGCAGAAACCAGCGCCACACCGGCCTCATAGTCATTTTTACGCACATATTCCGCATAGGCCGCATCCAGCACCAGCAGAACATGCGGCGGCAAACCGGCATGCAGACGCTTCACTTCCTCAAACGGTACGTAAGTGCCGGTCGGATTGCCCGGATTGGTGATGAAAACAACTTTGGTCTTGTCTGTGACAGCGGCAAGCACCGCATCCACATCAATCACTGTATCATTTTCTTTCACGATCACCGGTTTTGCACCGGCCGCCAGTGTCTGGATTTTATAGACCAGAAAGCCGTGATCGGTAAAAATCGCTTCATCACCCGGTGCCAGATAGGTCTGGCACAACAGGCCGAGTAGCTCATCGGAGCCGTTACCGCAGAGAATATTCTCAATATTCAGCCCTTGCGTTTCCGCAATGGCCTGACGCAGAGCGGTAACTTCACCGTCCGGATAAGAGCTTAGATAATGATCGGTTGCACGATAGGCTTCAACGGCATGCGGGCTTGCACCCAGCGGGCTTTCATTGGCAGACAACTTGTGCACTTTGGCAACACCGTGAACGGTGGCTTTGCCAGGAACATAAGCAGCAATATCCATGACACCGGCTTTAGGTGTCGGGCGTTGAGCTTTCGCGAAATCGTTCATCATTCTTATCCAATATTAAGAGCCTGTATTGTTGATAGAGATTATGTGCGGAAACAGCATTACAGAAACATTTTCCGGTCTGTGACCAGCAAAATATTCCCGCTGAAACTGAATGACCTTAGCGGCATAAACCGCATCGCAGAACAAGTCGAGAGAAACCTTGACTTTAAACCCCTCTAGCCCCTAGATCGCAGTAGTTTCGGATAAAAACATCTGAAATCATCAACGCGGCCGGTTTATTAAAATGCGCAAAACAGGCAGAAATTGTCTGAACATCCGCATCCAGTTCCGGTCACCGGACAAATTCTAATGCATAACTCCGAAAAACAAATCGGCTTTCGGAGAGGATTATGCGTAAAATCAGGGAATTAGAGCATTGGGTTTGTTGCAGACAGACCTGAAAATGTTCTGACGCAGACATGTTTTATGACGATATCAGCTGAAACTGCCGCCCTATCAGACAGCCGCAATCAGGAAGCTGTTCAGCCGAACAGCCCTGTGGTGTATTTTGGTGAAGACAAACCGCTTCAGCTTGACAGCGGTTCCGTTCTGAGCCCGTTTCAGCTCGCTTATCAGTCCTATGGCACACTCAATGCCGATAAGAGCAATGCTATCCTGATCTGCCATGCCCTGACCGGCGATCAGCACGTTGCCAGCACCAATCCGCTCACCGGTAAAGAAGGTTGGTGGACTTCACTTGTAGGCTCCGGCAAGCCGATTGATACTGACCGCTATTTTGTGATCTGCTCCAATGTTATCGGCAGCTGTATGGGCTCAACCGGCCCTGCATCCATTAATCCGGCAACCGGCAAACCTTACGCACTTGATCTGCCGATTATCACGATCGGCGACATGGTGCGTGCTCAGGCGATGCTGGTTGAGCATTTCGGCATTGAACAATTGCTGGCCGTGGTTGGTGGCTCCGTTGGCGGCATGCAGGTGCTGCAATGGGCATCAAGCTATCCGGACAAAGTTTTCTCGGCTGTGGTTCTGGCCAGCGGCGCACGTTTGTCGGCGCAAAATATCGCCTTTAATGAGGTTGGCCGCCAGGCTGTGATGGCTGATCCGCTCTGGCTCAACGGTCAATATCTTACCCAATCAGACTCCGTGCCGCGTAAAGGTCTGTCGGTTGCGCGTATGGCTGCACATATCACCTATTTGTCGGAAGCCGCACTGCACCGTAAATTTGGGCGCAATCTGCAGGACCGCACCAATATTACCTTCGGTTTTGAAGCCGATTTCCAGATTGAGAGCTATCTGCGCCATCAGGGGAATAGTTTTGTTGACCGGTTTGATGCCAATTCCTACCTCTATCTGACGCGTGCCATGGATTATTTCGATATGGCAGCAGAGCATAACGGCTTACTGGCTTCAGCTTTTGCCGGCACCAAAACCCGTTTTTTTGTTGCATCTTTCTCCAGCGACTGGTTGTTCCCGACCTCTGAAAGCCGACTGGTTGTCCATGCGCTCAATGCTGCGGGGGCGTCTGTTTCATTTGTCGAAATCGAAACAGATCGCGGTCATGATGCTTTTCTGCTCGATGAGCCTGTCCTGTTTTCAACAGTAGACGGTTTCATCCGCTCTGCAGCCCGCGCGAAAGGTCTGTAATCCCATGACTGATACCAAAGCCGGAACCGGCGATACGACATTTTTCGCACAGAATGCCACGGAAAACCTCCATATTCATAACCGTGTGGATTTCGATATTATTGCCTCACTGGTGCGCCCCGGAACACGGGTTCTGGATGTCGGTTGCAGTGACGGTGAATTGCTGCAATTGCTGCGCGATACCCGCAATGTCGACGGGCGCGGTGTGGAATTATCGCAAAGCGGTGTGAACCAGTGTCTGATGCGCGGATTGTCGGTGATTCAGGGCAATGCTGACAGTGATCTGGTCTATTACCCCGATTCCAGCTTCGATTATGTGATCCTGTCGCAGACTTTGCAGGCCACGCTCAATCCGAAAAAGGTCCTCAGCGAATTATTGCGTATCGGCGAACGCGCCATCGTTTCCATTCCGAATTTCGGTTACTGGCGTGTACGCGGCTCATTGCTGTTTCGCGGACGGATGCCGGTGACCAAAGAACTGCCGTTCAGCTGGTATGATACGCCGAACATCCACTTCTGCACGATCCGCGATTTTGTGGATATGACCAAAGAGGTCGGCGCAACGGTTGAAGATGCTGTGGCACTGAACCGTAACGGTGAACGCATGCCGTTCAGTCTGCCATGGGGCATGTGGAACCTGCTCGGCCAGCAGGCTGTGTTTCTGCTTAAACGCTAAAGCGCATTCCGAAAACTGTGAAACGGTTTTCGGGATAAAATACACGTAAAAACAAAAACAGAGCGCGTATTGTGATCCAATCCGGACGTAAAAAATGTTTATTGACCGGAGCGCTCAAGGGAATCGTGAATTCTAACCTTCACCGGTTGCTGACGTGCTGTTCCCTGCGGCGTCAGCACCGGCACGAAAACGCGTCGTGACGAGCGCTTGAGTACGGGCAGCCCCTGATAAAGACGCTTATGCGCCTCTCCGATCATCACACCACCAAAGAGCGGCCAAAGACGGGTACCGACACTCTCAATCAAGCCGGACGATTGTTGCAGCCAGCGCCAGCGCGTAGGCGGTACATGCAATGCATTAACAACTTTGCCCGGTGTGAAATTTGCTTCCCTGAAAGCCTGCAGCAATTGTCCGCGGCTGAAAGGACGGCCGCTGCCGAAAGGTGTATGCTCCATCCGTGCCCAGACACCTCGGCGGTTCGGAACAACGACAATCAGCTGACCGTTCGGAGACAAAACACGCCAGATTTCCTTCAGGGTTTCTGAACTGCTTTCTGAAAATTCAAGCGTATGCACCAGCAGAATACGGTCAACAGAACTGTCCGGCAAAGGCAGCTCTTCATCATAAACCAATGCAGTGCTCAATGCCTGATCATGCGGCCAGCCGGTTGCCCCCTGTCGTGCAGGCATAAAAGCAAATGCGCGCTCAGCCTGCGATGCAAAATGATCCAGATAAGGCAGCGTATAGCCGATCCCAACAAGCCGCTCCTGCGGCATTGGCAACCATAAAGGATCCAGCGCGGAAGTAATAACCGAAGCGGCCAGTTTGCCCAGTGCTGTCGAATAAAATGACTGCAGCTCTATAATATCCAGATGCATCATTTATCCTGAATCAGTTGAGCAGCTCTGCATATTTAAATGAACCGGCTGCCATGTCACAGCGGTATCCGGCTATTGCCAGCAACCAAGATTTTTACCTTTAAGATTATGGGAATCGATCTCCATAATCAGCGCAGGATCATCACGCACCAGCATATAATAAGCACGCTGCTTCATATTAATCTTTTGCCATCCGGCGCATTCTTTGGGCAGTTCGACCTGTTCAATTGTAACTTTTTCAGTCCAGGCCGTTGCAGTCCCTGTGCAACCTGCCAGCACAGCGACCAAAGGCAAACAGAACAATCTGAAATTAAAAGCCTGTCGGCGCTCGAACATAGACATCAAGCCGGCACTCCGGAAACCGTTTATATTATCCCGAAACCTTATAAGCGTCGAAACCGCTCATAAATTTACAAGACGGTACAACACTTTAAAACACCATAACAGCCCGAAAAAATGAAAACCGTCACAATCCTTATACCAACTGTCTGTTGCCACCGGTTAATAACAGGATAGTTGCATCTCCCCGGCCCGACATCTGCGCCTATTTTATAATCATTATAATATAAGACAGAATATTTCTTTTTAAGACAAATATTTACACCAATTGTGTTCAAAAAAAGACTGTTCAATTCTGACAAATCTGTCCATATTCGGCGGGCAATCTAAATTCCGTGCAGATTTCATTTTGTTCAATCATCTACGGGGATAAACATGCAAGATACGCCTTCCATGATGAATAAATTGTCGGCTGAGTGTTTTGGCACCTTCTGGTTGGTCTTCGGCGGTTGCGGTAGCGCCGTCCTCGCTGCCGCCTTTCCGGAGCTGGGTATCGGTTTTGCCGGTGTCGCTCTGGCATTCGGTCTGACTGTCTTAACAATGGCCTATGCTGTCGGCGGTATTTCCGGCGGACACTTTAATCCGGCTGTAACTCTCGGCCTTACTCTGGGCGGACGCTTTGAGGCTAAAGACCTCATTCCATACTGGATCGCACAGCTGGTCGGCGGTATTATTGCTGCTGCAATTCTGTATTTTATTGCCAGTGGTAAAGCTGATTTCAGTGCCGGCGGCTTCGCTTCCAACGGCTACGGTGATCTTTCACCGGGCAAATATGGTCTCGGGGCAGCTTTTGCCATTGAAGTCGTGCTGACCGCCTTCTTCCTGATTATTATTCTCGGTTCCACCTCATCACGGGCACCGGCAGGCTTTGCACCAATCGCGATTGGTCTCGGGCTGACACTGATCCACCTGATTTCAATTCCGGTGACCAATACGTCCGTTAATCCGGCCCGTTCCACGGCAGCCGCCCTGTTCGCAGATACAGCTGCCATCAGCCAGCTCTGGTTGTTCTGGGTTGCTCCGCTGATCGGTGCCGCTATCGGCGCAATCATCTGGAAAGGTCTTCTCGCAAAAGACTGATTTACAGCGACAAATAAAAAAGGCCGTCAATGACGGCCTTTAATTTTTGGCATCGGCTGCTTTATTCAGCTTTTCCGGCCTCAGCGCTGACTTGCTCTTCAACCATTGATATCGAAGCCAAAGCGTCACGCATCGAGCGAGCACGTTCGGCCACCCGTAATTTAATACCGATACGCTGCTCCTGATCCACGCCGATCAGCTCAGCAATACGCCACATAATATTATCTTCGATTTCGCCGACATCACCGTCGGCATAAACCATTTCCCACAGCACTTCGATAAAGCTCAAACGTGCGGGCACATCCAGGTGACGTTTCAAAACACTGGTAAAACGATACAGATCAATCGATTCCTGATCCGCAACTTCTGCCGCTTTAATCAAAGCCTGCAAGTCATCACCCTGCAAATCATAAGCCTGTGAAAGCAAGTCTGACAGACGTTTACGCTCTTTTTCGTGCTGCTCACCATCCGCTTCAATGACATGAAACATCAGAGCAGCCGCAGCCAGACGCGGATCTTCATCAGAGAATGTTTGTTTTTTCTTCGAGGAATCCACACCCGGTAATTCTTTGAAAAAACTGATCAGACGCTCAAACATACATGCTCCAGTGCTTATACAGCCTTTGACAGGTCTTACACATAGACCAGCATCAGGAAGGATGCCAAGCATACAGACATGTTTTGTCTTACAAGTATCTTCTAATCTTTCTCAGAGTCACCAAGCTGCAACAAAAATACTGTTTTGCGCCGGAAGTACCGGACTTCATTCTGCAAAACCACCCATACGCAGTATTAAAACAACCGGAACGCCCCTTCTTTGCGTAACGGCACATCATGATCTGCCGCCACCCCCGGGTCATCAACAATCAGATTATGCTTATCCTGCGCAGTGTCAGAATTATCAGGCTGCAAATCTTTAGCGACCTGCACCGCAGGATTATCGCCCGTCTCGGTGAGAATCGTTACTTTGGCATTGCGCAGATTATTGTCTTGCGGTTCCGTTTTTTTCGGTGCAGCTTTAACTTTATCCGCAACAAGGGGCATAGTTTCCGCATCATCAGGATCATTGGCAAAGACCGGTTCCCTCACCGCAAGCATGTCCGACGGCTCGGTCTCTTCCGCGCGCGAATATGTGACGGGTAAAAACGGCTCTTTCAAACCGTCGTCATCGAGAACCGGAGACGTATCCGCCGCGATTTCTGTAAACGGAACTTTCCATTCAAATGCATTAAGGCGACCTGTCACCGGAGAAGCCGGTGCCCAATGGTCCGAAACAATACCGTCAGCTGTCCACGCCGGATCGCGCGGCGCTTTGACAGCCCGTGCAAGCCATTCACGCACACGCCCCTGATCACCGGTCTGCGCTTCTTCAATATCGGCCATCAGCAAATAGGCACTTTCACGCGGAGCAGACTTCAATGCTGCTTCTGCACTTTCCCGTGCCAGCGTCAGTTCTCCGGCATCCAGTGCTGCACGGGCAACAATCAGCGCAGCTTCCGCATGATGGCTGCGCAGACTTGCAAGATGACGGGCTTTTTTCAGCCGGTCCAGCGCCGTATCACCGGAACGGCCATGAATATAAACATCTGCAACTTCCGGATGCGGTTCACGCTTCCATGCGGCTTCAAGAATACGATTGCCTTTACGGATACTGCCGTCACGCAACAAACAACGCGCAGCAATCAATGCGGCCGGCATCAGCTCCGGTTCCAGCTTGAACGCCTCATTCGCTGCCTCACGGGAAGCCACAGCATCCGTTTCAAAACTTTCCATCGCCTGTGCCGTCAGCAAAACCGCACGGTTGCGTTTCAATGTCTCACGGGCAGCTTTACCGTCTTTACCATAAGGAATAACTGCCTTACGTGCCTCAAGCACCCGCAATGCACCGGTAACATCGCCCTGTAAAACCTTATGCCCAAGCACTGCATTCGACGCCCATTCCAGCTGCGGTGCCATTGTGCTGGCTTCCTGCGCATATTGATAGGCTGCTTCCTGCACACCGTCGCGGCTGGCCTCAAGATATAATCCCCGCAGACCCAGCAATTTGGTTTCAGGATCAGCGATCATCTCTTCAAAATAACGGCGCACATCATCTTTGCGCCCTTCCAGCAATGCGGTTTGCGCATCAAGCAACCGGATCAACGGCTCCTGATCCACGCTCAGCAATTTGGAGGCCTGTTTGCTCATACGCCGTGCCGCTTCTGCATCACCGGCACCGGCAGCAATCAAACCGGTTGAGAGTGACTGATAACCACGGTCACGCTTACGGGCACGAAAATGACGCTGCAAAATATAAGGCGAACGAATAAGATTTTTGACGATCCACCACAGCAACATGGCACAGGCAATGGCGGCCACAACCATACTGGCGGCAGTCATCAGGGAAATATTGTGCCGCTCTCCGGCGAAAGTGAACACCAGATCACCGGGACGGTCAGCAAGCCAGCCGAAACCCAGCCCCAGTGCCGCAACTACAACAAGAAACAGGATTACCCGTATCATACCGTTCTCCCTTTCCTGTTTCGCTTATTGCGCAGCCGGTTTTTGCTCAGATGCCTGCGTTGAAGCGGTCATCAGCTGTGCCAGCAATGCATCCGCATCGCGCCGTGCACTCAATGTATTATAAAAACTCTGACCTGCCTGTTTGGCTGCTTCCGGTAATTGCGCCCATTCGGTCATTGCCCGCTGCACATCCCCATTTTGCAACGCAAATTCTATGCGTGCAGTCACCGGTCCGACACCGGAACCGGCGACATCACCGATTGGCCGCGACCGCACCAGATTTTTGGCGCTGCCCACCAGCTGATCCCAGATACCGGCATCTGCCGCAGGTTTGTTCACCGCTGCCACCATATCATCCGCCAATGATGCAAATTGTGTGTTCAGCTGGCTTAGTGTCGGAATACCGGTTTCTGCCTGTGCTTCAAGTGCAGTAACAGAACCTGCCTGCTCCGGCAGCAATGACTTATAAGTCTGCAACTCATTCAGATAAGAACCGCCGCGATCAATCGCGGATTTCAAAGCATTGGCCGCAATAATCGCTGCCAAATCCGGCTGCGTGGCCTGCGCATCTATCTTCGTCTGCAAAGCACCCAGTTGCTGTTGCAGCGCTTTAACCTCATCCGTATCGGTATTCAGTGCGGCATTGGCCTGCTCTGCCTGAGAGCCGATCGTATTAAGCTGTGTTTCCATCGCATTCAGGCGCTCGGTCAGACCGTTCACCAGCGCGCTATCCGCAGGCTGCGCCTGCCCTGCCAGTGCTTTCAGCTGCTCCTGCAAAGCAGTCACATCAGCACGGATCGCCTCATCATTCGCTGCCGGCACCTCACTGGCTCTAAGCATTTCATTCAAGTGTTTTTGAGCTTCTGCTGCATTTTTCTCTGCGGCTTCCAGGCGTGCCAGCAAATCTGCATCCGGTTTGGCTGCTGCCTGCAAACCGGCGATCTGCTGTTTCAGATCTGCGATTTCTGCAATTGCCGTCTCATCACGATTACTGTTCTGTGCCGGAAACAAACCAAGGCCTGCCCATTGCAGTGCCGTAGTGCCCAGCAGAACGATCACACCACCTGCCAGTCCGGCAATCCACGGCGAATTTGTTTTTCTCGTCTGCGGTGCGGAACTACTGGCAGAATTCATGGTTTTTCCTGATGCAAATGGATTAGGGCCGGAAACACCGGCAGAAGATGCCGGACGAGATGTGCTCTGCGGCGGAACCGAGGTTGCAGGTTTCGCTTCAACATGCGCTTTGGGCGGAAGAGGTGCGGAAGATTTTGCAGCGGTTTGTGCCACAGGAGCCGGATCACCCACCGGCTCTGCATCCGGCACAGTTTTACCTGCAGATTTTGCAGCCGACGCCCCAACAGCCTTCACATCAGACGGATCAAGATCAATCACCACCGGTTTACGGGTGGTCTTGCTGTGACGTGACACTGTGGATTTAGCCATGAGTCCTCTCGCAAAATCTGTATTTTAAACTTCAGATGCAACCTAAATGACGAAATTGAACAAATGGTTGCATATTTTCATCAGATCAATGCCAGCAGGCGTAATAAAGCATCCTCATCCGGCGTTTCACTGATACGGACCTCTGCACTGCAATTATCTGGTAATTCTGCAGCAATCCGCTGCGAAAGACAAAAAATATATTTCGCGCCTTTGATAAAAGCCCCCTTTGCCTGCTTGTCCAGTGCAACAAACTGTCTGGCAGCGACAGCGGAATAGAGCAAAATCACCTCTGCCCTGCCGGTATCAGCAATCCGGCTCAGCTCGGCATCACTATAGGTAACAGGGCGGGTATCATAAGTCTCGGCCACGCTCAGCTGAATACCAGCGGCACTCAACTGCGCCTCAAAATCAAGCCGCCTGATTTTTCCGGTTAAATACAGTACATGACTGCCCGCCGGCATTTCTGCAGCCACATGGCGTCCCAGATGCAGCCCCCAGCCATCACCGGCATAGATTGCCTCAAAACCAACGTCCCGCGCTACAGATGCCGTTTTTTCACCCACCGCATAAAGCAGCAAATGCCGGTAAGGTGCCAGTAAATCAGGATTGATATGGCGCAGGGCATTGGCACTGGTCACGGCAACGGCATCAAAACTGCCCTGCGGCAGTGATGCACCCGTTGCCACAGTCTCACTCACCGGCAGACAAACCGGATGATAACCCGCCGCTTCAAGTTTGGCAGCAGTCAAAACTGCATCCGGCTGCGGGCGCGTGACCAGAACCCTGCCCATATTTCACCCCCAGCTGGTGAAGAAATCTGCACCGGCTTCAGCACGGATTCGCTCGGCGGCTTCCTTGCCCAGCGCCGCCGCATCTGCTGCAGCACCATCAACAAAAACGCGATGCAGACGTGAGCCGTCCGGTGTCAAAACCATGCCGGAAAAATGCAAATACCCGTCTTTAACCTCCGCCAGTCCGGCAATCGGCGTGCGGCAGGAGCCGTCAAGCTGCGCCAGAAATGCGCGTTCGCAGGTCAGCCGGATAAATGTCTCTTCATGATTGAGCGGCTTAAGCAGTGCATCAACCCGTGCATCATTCACACGGCTTTCAATGGTAATCGCGCCCTGTCCCGGAGCCGGCAAAAACCGCTCGGTATCCATCAGCTCAGTCACTACATGTTCCAGCCCGAGACGCTTAAGGCCGGCAAAAGCGAGGAAGGTGCCATCGACCTGACCTTCTTCAAGTTTGCGCAAACGGGAATTTACATTACCGCGAAAAGTAATGACATTCAGGTCAGGGCGGATATGACGGATTTGTGCCTGACGGCGCAGGCTGGACGAGCCAACCGTCGCGCCCTGCGGCAGACCGGTCAGTTTTGCACTGGTTTTACCGACAAAAGCATCTCGCGGATCTTCACGCTCCAGATAGGTGGAAAGATGCAGTCCTTCAGGCAGCACGGTCGGCATATCTTTGGTGGAATGCACAGCAATATCAATGCGCCCCTGTAACAGTGCATCTTCGATCTCTTGAGTGAACAGCCCTTTACCACCAATCTCCGACAATGCCCGGTCCTGAATACGGTCGCCCTGTGTGGACATCGGCACGATTTCAACATCCGCTTCGCTTAAACCATGCGCAGCCACCAGACGTGTACGTGTTTCCTCTGCCTGTGCCAGTGCTAAAGCGCTGGAACGTGTTCCGATTTTTAAACGTGGTGTTTGCATCTGGCTCTGTCCGTGATACGCGAATGTCAAAGGCTTCTCTAACTGCCTTTCACCTCAGGAGCAAATTCATGGCTGTAATATCATGAATATAATGCCTATATCCGGTGCAAGATAGGAAGATCAGCGAAGTTTGTTTATTGAACGCATTATCCTTATGCAAAACCGCTTCATGCTTTTTGCCGGAAATGCTTTGTTAATACGGGTCTAATCGCTTATGCGCGTGCTTGGAATAGAGACAAGTTGCGACGAAACAGCCGCAGCTATCATTGAACGCCATGAAAATGAACAAGGCGGGGTGTCTTCGCGCATCCTGTCCAATGTTGTTCTCAGCCAGATTGCCGAGCACGAACCCTATGGCGGCGTGGTACCGGAAATTGCCGCACGCGCCCATGTGGAAGCCCTTGACGGATTGATCGCCAAAGCACTTTCCGATGCGGATATGACCATCAATGATGTGGATGCTGTTGCAGCAACCGCAGGCCCCGGTCTGATCGGCGGGCTGATTGTCGGTCTGATGACAGCAAAAGCCATGGCCTTCGCTGCAGACAAACCTTTCTATGCCGTCAACCATCTGGAAGGCCATGCCCTGACTGCGCGTCTGACCGACGGACTGGCCTTTCCTTATCTGTTGCTGCTGGTATCCGGCGGTCATACACAGGTTATTCTCGTGCACGGCCTCGGCCACTATGAGCGCCTCGGCACGACGATTGATGATGCGCTGGGCGAGGCTTTTGACAAGACCGCCAAGCTGCTGGGATTACCTTATCCGGGCGGCCCTGCGGTTGAACAGGCTGCACTCAAGGGCGATGCCTCACGGTTTGAACTGCCACGCCCGCTGAAAGGTGAAGCGCGGCTGGACTTTTCTTTCTCCGGCCTCAAAACCGCCGTGCGCCAGACAGCAACTCAGCTTGTGCCGTTGAGCGATCAGGATGTGGCGGATATCTGCGCGTCTTTTCAGACGGCCGTTGCCGATACGCTGAATGACCGCGTAAAGCGTTCTCTGCTCCGTTTTCGTGAAACCTATCCGGATAAAGAAAATCCGACCCTTGTCGTTGCCGGTGGCGTTGCCGCCAATAAAGTACTGCGCAAAGGACTTGAAACGCTTTGTGAAAAACACGGCTTCGATTTTCTCGCCCCGCCGCATATTCTTTGTACCGACAATGCAGCCATGATTGCATGGGCAGGTGCCGAGCATGCAGCCCGCACCGCGCCGGATAATCTCGATTTTGCACCGCGCTCGCGCTGGCCGCTGGACAGCACATCAGCGCCGCTGGTCGGTTTTGGCCGCAGAGGAGCAAAAGCATGAGTAAAAAGATTACGATCTTAGGCGGCGGTGCATGGGGAACAGCGCTCGGCTGCATGGCCGCCCAGAACGGCCATGAGGTCGTGCTCTATGCCCGCGATCCGGCAACGGTTGATGACATTAATCACAATCATCGTAACAGCCGCTATCTCGGCGATATCGCCCTGCATGACAATCTGCGTGCGACCAGCGATGCAGCCGCAGCTCTGAACAATGCCGATACGGTTCTGGCTGTTATCCCTGCACAATCCATGGCTGCTGCATTGCAGGAACTGAAACCGCTTATTCCGGATGATTGCCCTGTTGTGCTTTGCGCCAAAGGCATTGAACGCTCCACCGGACGGCTGATGTCGCAAATCATTGCCGATATTCTGCCTGACCATCCGATTGCAGCACTTTCGGGCCCGAGCTTTGCCAGCGATGTTGCCCGTGGCTTTCCGACAGCCGTTACCATTGCCTGTGAAAATATTGCCATTGCCGATGATCTGGCCGCACAGTTCTCCGGCAGCACATTCCGCTGCTATTCCTCCGATGATCTGATCGGGGTTGAAATCGGCGGCGCGCTGAAAAACGTCATTGCCGTTGCAGCCGGTGCCACGATCGGTAAAGGTCTTGGTGCATCGGCACAGGCAGCTTTGGTCACCCGCGCTTTTGCAGAACTGCGCCGCATTGCCGTAGCCTTTGGTGGGAGGCCTGAAACCCTGATGGGATTGTCCGGCCTCGGCGATCTGATGCTGTCCTGTTCCTCCCCGCAATCGCGCAATTACTCCTACGGACTGGCCTTGGGACGCGGCGAACCGCTGGAAGGCCTGCTGCTGGCCGAAGGTGTGGCCACAGCGCCGGTGATTGCCGAACTTTGCGCGCGCAAGCAGATCAATGCACCGATCATCACCACAATTGCGGCTTTGCTCAATGGCAGTATTACTATTGATGCGGCTGTCACCGGATTATTGTCCCGTCCTTTGAAAAACGAAGATTAGGAGCCTGACCTCATGCTGTTCGCCATTCTCTGCAATGACAAAGCCGATCATCTGCAACTGCGCCTTGATACCCGTCCTGCCCATCTCGATTATCTGAAAAGCCTCGGCGACAAGATCAAATTCGGCGGCCCTTTTCTGAGCGAAGCCGATCAGAAACCAGTTGGCAGCATGCTGATGGTTGAAGCTGAGACCATTGAAGATGCAAAAGCCGTTGCCGCTGCAGACCCTTATGCATTGGCTGGTCTGTTCGACAATGTGACTGTACGCCCGTGGAACTGGGTCATCAACAAACCTGCTGAATAAACTTGGCCTGCTGAATAAATCCGGAGAAAACTGTGGCATATTGGCTGTTTAAATCTGAACCATTCAAATGGTCGTGGGAAATGCAGAAAGCCAAAGGCGCTGTCGGCGAGCAATGGGACGGCGTGCGCAATTATCAGGCACGCAATAATATGCGCGCTATGCAGCTTGGCGATAAGGGCTTTTTCTATCATTCCAATGAGGGACTGGAAGTCGTCGGCATTGTGGAAGTTTGTGCATTAGCGCATCCTGACAGCACAACGGACGATCACCGCTGGGAATGTGTGGATATCCGCGCCGTCTGCGACATGCCGAAGCCGGTGACATTGAAAAATGTGAAGGTTAATCCGCTATTGAGCGATATGGCGCTGGTCACATCCATGCGTCTTTCCGTGCAGCCCGTCAAAGAAGATGAATGGATCGAGGTCTGCCGGATGGGCGGATTAGACCACACCAAAATTTGAGAAAATAAAAATGCAGAGCGCAACCCAAACTATAGTCCGGAAGCGTTCTGCGTTTGCAGTCGCTTATCCTCTGCTTGATCCGGAGCGTCTATGCCCCTCCTGATCCCTGACGCAGACCGCGCAACGCAATTCATCCTCGACAATACCGGCATTCACCACCCGCCCCATGTGCCGGAAATCGTGCTTCATCTTGCCGATGAAGCACATGATCTTTGGCACAAGACCGAAGAAGAACTTTCCGAAATCGGATTACCGCCACCCTATTGGGCTTTCGCATGGGCAGGCGGACAGGGCGTTGCCCGTTATATTCTCGATCATCCGCAGGCTGTACAAAATAAACGCGTACTGGATTTTGCTTCCGGCTCCGGTCTGGTCGGTATTGCCGCCCTTTTAAGCGGTGCAAGTTCTGTAACCGCCAATGATATCGATCCTTTTGCCCGCTATGCCATCAGCCTGAACAGTGTTTTGAACAAAGTATCCTGTGACTTCAGCGATGCTGATCTGATCGGGCAGGATGTGAGCGACACGATCGATGTTCTGCTGGCCGGTGATGTCTTTTATGACAAGCCATTGGCCGACCGGTTGATCGTCTGGTTTGATATGCTTGCCGCCAAAGGCGTGCAGATTATCGTCGGAGATCCCGGACGTTCGTATCTGCCGCGACACCGTCTGACAGAGCTGGAAGTCTATTCCGTACCCGTCACCCGCGCTCTGGAAGATGCTGATGTAAAGCGCACCACCGTCTGGCGCTACGGTGAAATAGAAAAGGCGTAACTAAAAGCCACGCCTGATTGGTTTGTGTTGATGCTAGAACATAGCACTTCTCGACATTCTTCAAATATAGCGCTTAGCTCCGGCAACACACATCACCACAACACAAGCCACCGCCATCATTGCTATGCTTACCGGTTCACCCAGCACAAAGGCTGCCAGAGCAAGGCCAAAAAACGGCTGCAATAATTGCAACTGACCCACGCCTGCCGCACCGCCAAGTGCCAGCCCGTGATACCAGAAGAAAAAGCCGATCAGCATACTGAACAGCGACACATAAGCCACGCTCAGCCATGCCGGTGCGCCGATGCCCGCAAAACTATCCGGACGTAAAGCAATAGCGAGTACCAACATCACCGGCAACGCCAGCACCAGTGCCCAGCAAATCACCTGCCAGCCACCGATTGAACGCGACAGACGTGCGCCTTCCGCATAGCCATAACCACAGACAATGATCGACAACAGCATCATCACATTGCCATAGAGCGAAAATTCACCCCCTGACTGATCTTTCGTCAGAGCGAAAATTGCCACCGTCGCACTGCCTGCCAGCGAGAAAGCCCAGAACCGCCATGACGGATTACTGTCGCCGCGCAAAACCGCAAAGACTGCCGTGCTCAGCGGCAACAGGCCGATAAAGACAATCGCATGGGCTGAAGTCACATATTGCAGCGCCAATGCTGTAAACAGCGGAAAGCCAATGACAACCCCGCCGGAAACCAGCGCCAGTGAAACAAGCTCTGATGGTGTCGGCAGTTTCTCACGAAAGGCCAGCAACAAAGCGCCGCCCAGCACACCGGCAATCGCCGCCCGCAGGACAGTAAGGAAGACCGGATCGATCTCCAGCACCGCAAGTCGGGTTGCCGGCAGTGAACCACTGAAAATTAAAACGCCGATAAAACCGCTGATCCAGCCAGCACTTTGGCTATCCGCCTGCTTATTCATTTTCACATATTCTCGAAATTTATTGCGTATTTCGTGATAAATATTGATACACAGACAAAATTGTCAGATACAATTTCAGTACAATTTAAACAAACTGTACTGCTCAATTCGGAGATACAGATGACTTATCATTCCGGATATACAGCGCCGGACGCACTGCAAACAGCAAGTGGTACGGCTGATCAGCTTTCCGTCAGTCAGGAAATTCTGGAAGCAACAACGCTGGTTGAAAAGGTCATGACAATCATCCGCGACCGCATCAGCGCCATGAGCCTGATGCCGGGCGCGCGTTTGCCCTCCATCCGCCGTCTTTCGGAAACCATGTCCATATCCAAATCCACAGTCGTGGAAGCCTATGACCGGCTGGTGGCTGAAGGCATTATTCAAGCGCGACGCGGTGCCGGTTTTTATGTCGCTGAGAAAAATCATCCGCCGCTCATCAGCTCGGATTTTGCAGACACCCATAACCGTAATATCAATCCCTATTGGGTAATGCGGCAATCGCTGAGCAATACAGAAACCACCTTCAGACCGGGGTGCGGTTGGCTGCCGTCAGACTGGCTGCCCGAAGAAGCCATTCGCCGCGCCTTGCGCCAGATTGCCCGCAACCCCGCATCGAACATATCGGAATATGACGAACCGCTCGGCCTGCCGCTGCTGCGCCAGCTTCTCAGCACCCGCCTGCGCGAACAGGGCGTTACAGCCGCACCGTCACAAATCCTGCTCACCGATTCCGGCACCAATGCTCTTGATCTGATCTGCCGTACTTTTATCCGCACCGGCGATACGGTTCTGATTGATGATCCGTGTTATTTCAATTTCCGTGGTCTGTTGCTGGCGCAGGGCGTCAATCTTGTCGGCGTGCCTTACACACCCCAAGGTCCCGATCTGGAAAGCTTCGCCCGTCTTTGCACCCAGTACCGGCCAAAACTCTATCTCTGCAATTCCGGTATTCACAATCCGACCGGCGCCACAATACAACCAGCAACAGCGCATCGCCTGCTCAAACTCGCCGAACAGCATGATCTGATTTTGGTTGAAGATAATATTTTTGCGGATTTTCATCAGAACCCGCCACCGCTGCTGGCAGAGCTCGACGGTCTGGAGCGGGTAATCCATATCGGCAGCTTTTCCAAATCCCTGTCAGCAGCCACCCGTACCGGCTATATTGCTGCGCGTCCTGACTGGCTGGAAAATCTCACCGATATGAAACTGGCGACCAGTTTCGCCAGCAATGCCCTGTCCTCACAGATCATTTATCAGTTGCTGACTGATGGCAGCTACCGCAGCCATATTGAGAAAATCCGTGTCCGGCTGGCAGAGTGTCAGACACGGACACGACACAAACTTCTCAATGCAGGCTTCAAACTCTGGTGCGAGCCGGTTGGCGGCATGTTTCTCTGGGCACAATTACCGGATGATTTGCCTGAAGATGTGGACAGCGACATGATTGCCAGACGTGCTCTGGATCATAATATTGTTCTGGCGCCTGGCAATATTTTCAGCCAGTCACAGACATGCAGCCGCTTCATGCGCTTTAATGTTGCCCAGTCCGTCCATCCGAAAATTTTCGATACGCTCAGACAGATCATGTATCTGCCCGCGATATGAATGTGAGATGAATCAGCCGCGACGAACACGGATAACCGTATCTCCCGAAAGATGCGGTAATAAACGCATCATATCGCGACGGCTCAGGGCAATACAGCCTTCGGTCGGCGTATATGTTTCCCGTGAAAGATGGAAAAATATCGCGCTACCGCAACCTTTTTTGCGCTCGGTAATATTCCAGTCCATGACAACGCAAATATCGTAGAGCTCATCTTTGCGCCACATCTTCTCATGGCTGCGCTGATAGGAAGCTGCAACCGGACGATTATAATTGCGGTCATTGGCAGCATCACACCAGCCATCCTGCGGCTGTGTCGCCCGAAAGCGCAATGCCGTCGCCGGCTGATCTCCGACCACCGGCGTCTGGCGGCGGTATCCGTAAAGCAGACGCATCTGCGTCAAAGGCGTTGCACCGTCCCCTTCGCGCTTGCGGGAAGACACACCGCCCTTGCCCAAAGCACAGCGCAACACCAGCCGTCCGGCAATCAGATAACCCTGACTGCGATGCCCGGGACGCACATGAACATCCATAACTTTAATCGTGCGGGATGTTTTTCTGCCTGCATCTCCCTGCATCAGGCCGCTTTGCTTTGCTTCTCTGCCGAGTATCATATGTATAGGCCCCCTCCGGACCGGTTTTATATGCTATTTTCCGGTAACGCTCTGGAAACACCAGAGAATCATTTCTCCGCATATATTTACACAGCTAATTTTATTCACATCCATAAACTGATGTCAGATCACTTAAAAGCAGCATTAAAGGCGTATTTTATAAGGTAAATTTTGTTTCATCTGACCTCTCTTTAGTTTTTCTTCGTTAAATGTCATAAATCACCCATCTTGCTGATGTTCAGCTCCCGTTTTGAAACCGAATGAGGCAGATATGATCGCCCATACACTTCTGATTGTTGATGATGATGAGGATCTCCGTTCCATCCTGATCGACCAGCTGTCACTTCACCCTGAATTTCAGATCCTGCAGGAAGACACTGCCGGTAAAGCAATTCAGACCGCACGGGCCAATAATATCAGCCTGCTGATTATGGATGTCGGCTTGCCGGATATGGATGGCCGTGATGCTGTCAAACAGCTGCGTGCCGGTGGTTTTACATCACCTATCATCATGCTGACCGGTCACGATACGGATTGCGACACCATTCTGGGCTTTGAGTCCGGTGCCAATGACTATGTTACCAAGCCGTTCCGTTTTGCAGTGCTGCTTGCCCGCATCCGCGCGCAGCTGCGCCAGCATGAACAGAGCGAAGACGCGACCTTTATCGTCGGGCCTTATACATTCAAACCAAGCCAGAAGCTGCTGCTCGATCAGAAAGGCGATAAAATCCGCCTCACTGAAAAAGAAGCGGCAATCATCAAATTCCTGTACCGCGCCGGTGGTGTGGTCGGACGCGATGTCTTGCTGGAGGAAGTATGGGGCTATAATTCCGGCGTTACCACGCACACGCTGGAAACCCATGTCTATCGTCTGCGTCAGAAAATCGAACTGGATCCGTCCAATGCCAGCCTGCTGATTACCGAAAGCGGCGGGTATAAACTGGTTCCCTGAAAATGAAGGCAGCCCGGCATTCACGATGTCCGGGCTGTTTAATATTCTGCATAACAGATGATTTTATCGAAAACTTTAGATATTTTTCGGTAATTTGGGTTACAGCATAATTCTTCCGGAACAGGACACTGACTATTCCCGTGCGGGAACCGGTTCCGGAATAAGGATTATGTGTAAGAAAGAGACATATGGCGCTCGATGATGACATTCAGTTCCTGAGTACGATTGGCCTTTTCGAGGCCTTCTCGGCTCAGCACCTGCGGCTGCTTGCCTTTGGCGCAGAACGCATGGTTCTGCGTACCGGCAGAGAACTGTTTCATGAAGGACAAAGTGCTGATTGTGCCTATATTGTTGTCAGTGGCAGCATTACCCTTTTTCATGAAGGCAAGCAGGGACGCGTCAATCTGCGTTCGATCAGCACCGGTACGGTGCTGGGTGAAATGGCTCTGATTGCGCAGAGCAGCCGCCTGACCGGCGCTGTCGCTGATACAGAAACCGAAGTGATCCGCCTCAGCCGTTCCATCTTCCACCGCATCCTGGAAGAATATCCGGAGCTTGCCGCTTCGCTCTATCTGCATATCAGTAATAATCTGAATGAGATGGTCGAGCAGATCGACAAGCTGTCATCCCGTTTTTCCGATTAAAGTATCTCCGCTTTTGCCGGAAATGCTTTAAACCGGCAATTCGATACGCCGCGTAAGTGTGATTGCGTTTAAAAATGCCTCGTCATGACTGGTAATCAGCAGCGCCCCTTCATAGGTATTGAGCGCCGTTTCCACCGATTGTAATGCTACAATATCCAGATGATTAGTCGGCTCATCGAGAATAAGCAGTTCCGGTGCCTGAACACCGCCCAGAACACAGGCCAAACCAGCCCGCAATCTCTCACCGCCGCTGAGCTCCCTCACCTTTTGCAAAGCCGCATCTGCACGGAACATAAAGCGCGCGAGCGCGGCGCGGCAATCATTATCCGTAGCTTCAGGTTGCAGAAGTTTAAAATTATCCCTGATACTCAGATCATCATTCAACAGGCTCACATGCTGATCCAGCATGGCATGACGGACATAATATTGTACGCTGCCCTGCTGCGGTATCAGCTTTCCCGCCAACACATGCAGCAAAGTCGTTTTTCCTGATCCGTTCGGCCCGCACAATGCAATGCGTTCCGGCCCTGTAATCTGCAATGACAAATCCTGAAATAACGGCTGACGATCATTAAAAGTCATTGTCAGATGTTCCGCAACGAGTACCGTTTTCGTTGCGGCAAGACTGAGATTGCCAAGCATAAAGTTCTGCGGGATCAACCGTTCAAACTTGCTCTGCGCCTCACTCAGCGCCTGCTGGCTGCTTTCTGCCTGCTTTTGCGCCAGTTGATTATTACGCCCGCCGGTTGCCTGTGCGCGATCTTCTCTGGCGTCCAGCAATAACTTGCTTTGCCCTGCACTGAAACGTGATTTCTTACCGGCAGAATCCCGTTTCTCCTGCCGCTCTCTGATGAGGCGTGCCTGTTTTTCCGCCTGTTTGGCGGCTGTTTCAGCTACTGCAAGATCATGACGGGCAGCAGCTATCTCTTCCGCTTTGCGCATCTCATAAAAATCCCAGTTACCGCCATAAGACGACACACCAATTGGCGTCAGCTCAATAATCCGGTCCATCTCGCGCAATAATGTGCGGTCATGGCTGACCACCAGCGCCCCGCCACGCCAATTGCGCAGCAAATGCAGTACAGCCTCACGCCCCTGCATATCCAGATTATTGGTCGGCTCATCCAGCAGGATCAGATCCGGCTCGTGAAAAATCAGGGCAGCCAGAGCGGCACGGGTTTTCTGCCCGCCGCTTAAAGTACTCAGTTGCGTTTGCGCGCTGAGTTTTGACAGTCCCATTTGGGAGAGCGCATCCTCTATCCTGCTTTCCAATGTCCAGTCCGCATCAGCCAGATCATCATCGCTGCCTTCACCTGTCAGAATACGCGCCTGCGCAGCCAGTTGCACGGTCACACCAAACAAGTCCGCAATCGCTTCATGGGCTTCATCAGTATTCTGATGCAGGAAACCGAGTTTGGCATGACTGGTCAGCGAACCACTGGCCGGTGCTATTTCACCGGCAATGATACGCAATAAAGTTGATTTACCCGTGCCGTTACGCCCGATCAGACCGGTACGTTCACGAGACAGATGAAGAGAAAGATTTTGAAAAAGACTGCGGCCGTCAGGCGTTTGCGCAGAAATATTTTGCAGTGTGTACAGAGTTATCAAGAGCATCATCCAGTGAAACAACAAAAACATCAGTTAAGAAAAACTGTGCTGTTTGCTTCATTGTGATGAACTCCTCAAATACATTGCTTAATCGGCACAAGCGGCCATGACATTCATTTAGACAAGCACCGTGATTTATTCAAGTCACGATGCCTTGAATATTTCAGTCGAGATCGAAGCGGGCGATAACCGGCACGTGATCAGAAGGACGCTCCCAGCCACGGGCATGGCGCAGAACCTGCAGTTCTTTCATATGCGGTTCAAGATCTTTGGAACCCCAGACGTGGTCAAGACGACGACCACGATCAGATGCGTCCCAATCCTTGGCACGATAGCTCCACCATGTATAAATTTTCTGATCAGCAGGGATTACCTGCCGCATCAAATCACTCCAGCCACCTTTAACCCGCAAATCTTCCAGTGTCTCGGTTTCTACCGGCGTATGGCTGACAATTTTCAGCATCTGCTTATGTGACCAGACATCATTTTCCAGCGGTGCAATATTCAGATCACCCACCAGAATGGAAGAAAAACCATCACCACGATCTGCCGTTACTGCCCGCATTTCCTCAAGGAAATTCAGCTTATGAGCAAATTTCGGATTGATCGTCACATCCGGTTCATCCCCGCCGGCAGGCACATAGAAATTATGAATGCGGATTGATTTACCGCCTGCCTGCACAACACTGCTGAGATGGCGGCAGTCCCCCATATCACAGAAGCCAATAACTTCCGTATTTTCCATCGGCCTGCGCGACAGTGTAGCTACACCGTGATAGCCCTTCTGACCGCTGATCGCGATGTGCTCATAACCGGCATTGCGCAGCTCTTTGAGCGGAAACTGGTTATCAGGGCATTTGGTTTCCTGCAGGCACAACACATCCGGTGTGTGCTTCTCCAGAAAGTCCAGAACCAGCGGCAAACGAAGGCGAACTGAATTGATATTCCAGGTGGCGACGGAAAAACTCATTAAACTGCTCA
Source organism: Hyphomicrobiales bacterium (assembly GCA_900470285.1). Lineage (GTDB taxonomy): Bacteria > Pseudomonadota > Alphaproteobacteria > Rhizobiales > Rhizobiaceae > Pseudochrobactrum. The sequence goes on along the minus strand of UCAG01000003.1, from coordinate 479,334 downwards.
ACGGGCTGAAGGGTAAAAGACGAAACAGGTGAGATCTCACCATAGTTTGCGTAACATAAGCCGCTTATGCAGGATGTGCAAATGCCGGATAAATAAAAAATGCCGCGCTAAAGCAGGCGCGGCATTTTCAATAGTTTTAACAGGGATCAGCGATTTTTGCGCTTCATAGCCAGACGCTGATAGTCAATTTTGAACATATTATCTGCAAAACGCACACCCTTCTGTACGTTGAAGATCATCACCGTGGTATCCTGACGTTGCGCATCAGTGATTGTCCACTGCTTCAGTTCCGCATTGGCCGGATCAAACATCAGTGCAATTGTGGCATCGGCAAAAACCGCTTTGTCTCCCAAAATCATGGTCAGCGCATCCGGTTCGTTTTTCAAACCGCGCAAACGGCCGCCGCCCAGATCAACATGATCGCTCAGCAGCAGCTTCAGCGGTGTTTTTGACAGCGGATACAAATCCCATGTATCCAGTTTCTTATTATTGACGACGACGGATTCGCCATCGGAAATCACTGTGATCGGCGATTTATCATAGTTGAAACGGATTTTTCCCGGACGCTCAATGTAGAATTTACCGCCGGTCTGATCGCCTTTCGGGCCAAACTGCACAAATTCACCGGTCATGGTTTTCACAGCTGTAAACTGATTGGCAATAGCCTGTGCCTGTGCACCGTTATTGGCCGATTGTGCCTGCGCGAAACCGGCAGGCAGCAACACGCCCAGAGCAATAGATGCAGCAGTGAAATATTTTGCGACCATGAAAGGCAATTTCAGTTTCATCAGAAACATACGCTCCCGTATTCGTTATAACGGTTTTCACCGTGTTCTTTTATCTTTTAAACCGGTAGTTTGACCTGACTGTGGCAGAGCAAAATCAGTAATCATCATCCTGCGTCGGAACAAGAATATCGCGTTTGCCCGCATGATTGGCAGGTCCCACAATACCTTCTTCTTCCATACGCTCAATGATCGAAGCTGCGCGGTTATAACCAATGCCGAGACGGCGCTGGATATAGCTGGTTGAGGCCTTCTTATCGCGCAGCACCACCGCAACAGCCTGATCATAAGGATCGTCGGAATTTTCCAGATTGGACGTACCGGACGGTGCGGAACCACCCTCGTCCTCATCATCTTCCATAACGGCATCCAGATATTCCGGCACGCCCTGCGCTTTAAGGTGCTGAACCACCTGTTCAACTTCATCATCGCCGACAAAAGGCCCGTGAACACGCTGGATACGCCCGCCACCGGCCATAAATAACATATCACCCATACCCAAAAGCTGCTCTGCACCCTGCTCACCAAGCACTGTGCGGCTGTCAATTTTGGAGGTAACCTGAAACGAAATACGGGTCGGGAAATTCGCCTTGATCGTACCGGTAATCACATCCACCGACGGGCGCTGCGTTGCCATAATCACATGGATACCGGCAGCACGAGCCATCTGTGCCAGACGCTGCACCGCGCCTTCAATATCTTTACCGGCAACCATCATCAGATCGGCCATTTCGTCGATAATCACGACGATATATGGCATTGGCGACAGATCCAATTCTTCGGTTTCATAAACCGCCTCACCGGTATTGCGGTCAAAGCCGGTCTGTACCGTACGGGAAATCTGTTCGCCTTTTTTCTCGGCCAGTGAAACCCGACTGTTGAAACCGTCAATATTGCGAACGCCGACTTTCGACATTTTGCGATAGCGGTCTTCCATCTCGCGCACTGCCCATTTCAGTGCGACAACCGCTTTTTTCGGATCAGTCACCACAGGGGTGAGCAAATGCGGAATACCGTCATAAACGGAAAGTTCCAGCATTTTCGGATCAATCATAATCAGGCGGCATTCCTGCGGGGTCATGCGATAAACCAGCGACAGGATCATGGTATTAATCGCCACAGACTTACCGGAACCGGTAGTACCAGCCACCAGAACGTGAGGCATTTTGGCGAGATCGGCAATCACCGGCTCGCCATTAATGGTCTTGCCTAGTGCCAGTGCCAGCTTGGTTTTGGTCTGCATAAAATCGCGGCTCGCCAGCATTTCACGCAAGAATACCATTTCGCGCTTCGGATTAGGCAGTTCAATACCAATGGCATTGCGCCCCGGCACCACCGCCACACGGGCAGAAATCGCACTCATGGAGCGGGCAATATCATCAGCCAGACCGATGACACGGGAAGATTTAATCCCCGGCGCCGGCTCCAGCTCATACATGGTCACAACCGGACCCGGCTTGACCTGAATAATTTCACCGCGCACACCGAAATCTTCCAGCACACCCTCCAGAACACGGGCATTCTGCTCCAGCGCTTCTTTTGACAGTGACGGATCACGTGCAACCACTTTCGGTTCGCTCAGATAATTGAGATCCGGCAACATGAAGCGACCACCATTATTCACCGGATGCGTTGGTGCACGGGCTGTCGGTGCCTTTCGTGCCGCCTGCATGCGCGGAGCTTGTACAGCTGCAGGTTGCTGCGGTGCCGGTGCATCATCATAATCATCATCGTCAAAATGCATGTCATCAACAGCATGACCGGCAGGTTCAAAGCCCGGTTCAAACCGCTGACCTGCACCCCGACGCGCGACTGTCACATCACCGAACGGATCATCATTGCGGTTGTGTCTGCGTGACGAGGACGGATTGCGCTTCAGACCAAACATGCGCCGCACCGATGCCTTGGCGCTTAGCATCCAGTGGGATGCAGCACCCAATGTCGATGCGGACAGAGCAGAGAAGAAGCCCGTGCGGATTTCACCGGTTTCCTCATCAAAATCTTCATCATAATGATCATCTGCGACCTGACGTGCTTTGGCACGGACAGGTTTTGTCAGGCTGCGCTCGCGGCCGATCAGACCGCTGGCAAAGGCGCATAACCACAAAGCCGGAACTGACAAAATAACAGCAATACCAAGTGCGATCACACCGGTAGGGAATTCCCCCAGAAACACACCCGGTACTTTGAGCACCATATCGCCGAACACACCGCCAAGCCCGATCTGCATCGGCCAGCTTTCCGGCGGTGTGACACAGCTGGCAATCGCAGCAAACAGCAAAGATGCAAAAAACCATGCGGAAATACGTCGTGCCAAACGGTCAATGCGACCATTGACGATCATCAAAATGCCCCAGAAAACCAGCGGCAGCAGCACAACGACACTGGAAAGACCATAAAACTGCATGGCAAGATCGGCAAAAACCGCTCCCGGATAGCCTGCAGCATTGGTCACTTCATTGGCGGTCGCATGGCTGAAACTCGGATCAGCCACATTCCATGTGGCAAGCGCCGCAACAGCTCCCGCCACCAAAGCCAACAGCAACAGGCCGGAGAAAATATCAATCTGGCGGCGCAGCAAAGCGCTGAGCCTCAGACGTTCTCCCCGAATTTCCTGTTCATCTGGCCCGTAGGACGGTGAATAGCCTTGCCGCATGAAACCTGCCTCAATTTTTTTCACCTGTTTTCCCCGCAGAAGTGCCGGAATACAGGTAAATTTTATGAATCGCGTCCGATCATACAATAACGGTAGTTAAGACAGCATTAACCATGAACTCGCCATTCCTTGACATATTCAACAGGCTTAAAATATAGAAAAACGCCCGTTTTCGGGCGTGTTTTGTAATTTCACTCTGCTTTCAGTGCATATCTCAATCGCGGACGCGGATCAGGCCTTCCTGCGCCGTAGAGGCAATCAGCACACCGTCACGGGTAAAGATTGAACCGCGGTTGAAACCACGTGCACCGGTCGCCATCGGGCTGTCCTGACTATAGAGCAGCCAGTCATTCAGCCGACACGGATGATGGAACCACATCGAATGATCAAGACTGGCAACCTGCATCCCCGGATCAAACACCGCGCGCCCATGCGCATGAAGCGACGTATCCAGCAAAGTCATGTCTGAGAGATAGGCCAGAATTGCCGCCTGCAAGGCACGGTCATCCGGCACCTCACCACAGGCGCGCACCCAGACATTTTGTTCCGGCGGCAGCGGATCTTTGGTGAGATAATGGCTGAGCGATACCGGTTTCATATCAATTGGCTGGTCGCGTTCCAGATATTTGCGCACAGCCTTTGGCGCCATCTGGATATATTGCTCTTTCATATCTTTGATGCTGAGCAGCTTTTCCGGCATCGGCACATGAAGCGGCATCGGAATCTGATGCTCAAGTCCTGCTTCATCGATCTGGAACGAGGCAGACAAAGTAAAAATAGCTTCGCCATGCTGGATTGCTACAACCTGACGGGTCGAAAAGCTCGAACCGTCACGTAGCCGTTCCACGCGATAAATAATCGGAATTGAAGGATCACCGGGGCGCATGAAATAGCCGTGCAGGGAATGGACAAAACGCCCTTCCTCAACGGTGCGTTGTGCCGCAACCAGTGCCTGACCAATCACCTGCCCGCCAAAAACCCGCTGCCAGCCCACCTGAGGGCTACGTCCGCGGAACAGATTATGTTCCAGCGGCTCCAGATCAAGGATCGACAAAAGTTCTTTCATTGCTTCAGACATAGGAAACTCATTTTCTGCAATAGCTATACTATGGCTACAACCGGTCGTCTGGCGGCGCAAGGGATTGCGGGTAAAAACTGCGGCATTTCCGCTTGAGACAAACCGGCTTAAAGCCTATCTACATCTATGTGTTATAAAGCACGAACTGGTTGAAAGAGAACTGACAGTCCTGCAAACCTGTCGTGCAGAGAAGGAAACCGTCATGGCCAAATCATCCCGCAAATCATCTACGGCTACTGCTGAGGCGGCATCTGCTCCGGTCAAAACAGATGTTCTGATCGCGGGCGCGGGTTATGTGGGGATGACCACGGCAGTTGCCATTAAAACCGGCGCACCTCAGCTGGATGTCACAATCATTGATGCCGCACCGGCCGGTCAGTGGAAAAAAGATCCACGTGCTTCAGCGATTGCCGCCGCCGCAACCCGTATGCTGGAACAGCTTGGCTGCTGGCAGGCGATCAAACCGGATGCCCAGCCGATCAATGACATGGTGATCACCGATTCCCGCGTATCCGATCCGGTGCGCCCTGTTTTCCTGACCTTTGCCGGTGAGGTTAATCCGGGTGAACCCTTCGCCCATATGGTTGAAAACAAAGTTCTCAATGCCTCGCTTCATGCCAAGGCAGCTGAACTCGGAATTAATGTGATTGAAGGCTGCGGCGTTGAAGGCTTCACCACCGAATCCAATGCTGTGACTGTGACACTGGCCGATGGCCGCACGCTGGAAACAAGACTGCTGGTCGGCGCCGATGGCGTGCGCTCACGCATGCGCGATCAGGCCGGTATTAAAACCGTTCACTGGAGCTATGGTCAGTCCGGCATTGTCTGCAATGTCTCCCATGAGCGTCCGCATGAAGGCCGTGCGATTGAACATTTCCTGCCTGCAGGGCCTTTTGCCATTCTGCCGCTCAAAGGCAACCGTTCCTCCCTCGTCTGGGCAGAGCGCACTGAAGATGCCAACCGTCTGGTTGCGCAGGATGATTTCGTTTTTGAAGCCGAACTGGAGCAGCGCTTCGGTCATCATCTGGGTGAAATCCGCGTAGAAGGCAACAAGCGGGCTTTTCCGCTGGGCCTCACATTGGCGCGTGAATTTGTAAAGCCACGCTTTGCACTGGTCGGTGATGCCGCTCACGGTATTCACCCGATTGCCGGACAGGGGCTTAATCTCGGCTTCCGCGATGCGGCAACGCTTGCACAGGTGATTGTTGATACCGAGCGCCTCGGCCTCGATATCGGCTCCTTTGCTGCGCTCGAAAAATACCAGACATGGCGCCGCTTCGACACTGTGCAGATGGGCGTCAGCACCGATGTTCTGACCCGACTGTTTTCTAATGACAATCTGGCACTGCGCACCGTGCGTGACATCGGGCTCGGTCTTGTTGACCGCCTGCCGGTGATGAAAAACTATTTCATCAAACAGGCAGCCGGTTTTGGCAAGGAAAACCCGCGCCTGTTACAGGGTGAAGCGATCTGACAAAAATCTGCTTGGATTGCACTGGATAATAGGCACGTCAAAACTATTTCTTTTCATAGAGTCTCAGACACGGGATCAATTAGGAGAGAGACAATGAACCGAACTGCCACGGCCATCTGGAACGGCGACCTGAAAACCGGTACCGGAAAACTGACAACCCAGAGCACCGCACTCAATGAACTGCCATATAGCTTCAAATCACGGACTGAAGATATACACGGCAATGCAGGCACCAATCCGGAAGAACTGATTGGTGCTGCCCATGCCGGTTGCTTTGCCATGATGCTGTCATCCCTGCTTTCCACCAATGGCACACCGCCAACGGAATTACAGGCAACCGCGACCATCAGCACCGTGCCGAATGAAGGTGGCGGTTTTTCTATTGCCAAAAGCGATCTGACCTTGCGCGCGCGTGTTGCCAATATTTCAGAGAATGATTTTCAAAAGCTGGCCAAGCAGGCCAAAGAAAATTGTCCCGTCTCCCGCGCTTTGAACGCGCTGGAAATCAATCTTACGGCCACATTGCTGTAAGAGAAGCTCCAATAAAAAAGCCGCCGGTCAGACTGGCGGCTTTTTTATTTATGCAGGCATATGACAGACAACTTCTATCATATGTCCGTCAGGATCTTTAACCAAAGCACTGTAATAATCGGCATGATAATTAGGGCGTAAAACCGGTGCGCTATGCTCAACTCCGCCTGCACTGAGTGCTGCCTGATAGAAACGCTCAACCTCGCCGCGTGTACCCGCCAGAAATGCCAGATGCATCTGCCCCTGATAGGCGGAGCCTTTTTGCGTGCCAATCCAGAATTCCGGCTTACCATGACGGCCATAGCCCTGCCAGTTGCCGAATTCAGTTACAGCATCAATACCTAAAGGTGCCAGAGCAGCAGAATAAAACGCCCGTGCCTTATCTTTATTGGTGACCATAAATCCGATCTGATCAAGCATAGCGGCCTCCGCCAAAGATTACACATCTTATGCAAATGCAAAACGCCGATAACGCGTAAGAGTTGCAAGTTAACTTATAAAAATTTAAACGCGCTTAATCCGGCGGATTTATGAAGCCAATAAAAAAGGCACCACGAAAGGTGCCTTTTCTGGATAAATACTTGAGCAGCTTATACGCGGCGCTCAACCATCATTTTCTTGATTTCAGCAATCGCCTTCGCAGGGTTCAAGCCTTTAGGGCATGTCTGCGCGCAGTTCATGATTGTGTGGCAGCGATAAAGACGGAACGGATCTTCGAGATTATCGAGACGTTCGCCTTTTGCTTCATCACGGCTATCAATCAACCAGCGGTAAGCTTGCAGCAATACGGCAGGACCGAGATAACGATCGCCGTTCCACCAATAGCTCGGGCACGAGGTCGAGCAGCAGGCGCAGAGAATGCACTCATAAAGGCCGTCCAATTTGGCGCGGTCTTCATGGCTCTGCAGCCACTCTTTCTGCGGCTCCGGAGAAACCGTTTTCAGCCAAGGCTCAATCGAGCGATGCTGTGCATAGAAATGGCTCAGATCAGGCACCAGATCCTTCACAACCGGCATATGCGGCAGAGGATAGATCTTAACAGTGCCTTTGATGTCTTCCATGCCTTTGGTGCATGCAAGCGTATTCGAGCCATCAATATTCATGGCGCAGGAGCCACAAATACCTTCACGGCAGGAGCGGCGCAGCGTCAGCGTCGGATCGATTTTGTTCTTGATGTACAGAAGTGCATCGAGAACCATCGGGCCGCAATCATCAAGATCAACATAAAATGTGTCGAGACGCGGGTTCTGACCGTCATCCGGCGACCAGCGGTAAATCTTAAATTCACGCAGGTTCGTTGCACCCGCAGGTTTGTCCCAGACTTTGCCGGGACGGATCTGCGAATTCTTGGGAAGTGCCAGTTCTACCATTGCTCTTTCCCCAATCCTTAGTAAACGCGCGCTTTAGGCGCAATTTTAGCGAGGCTGATACCACCGTCTTCTTCCTTGACCAGCGGGTCAAGGTGAACAGGGCGGCTGCCAAGCGTAACCTTGCCGTCTTCTGAGAGCCAGGACAGCGAGTGCTTGCGCCAGTTCACGTCATCACGGTTCGGGAAATCCTCATGGGCATGGGCGCCACGGCTTTCCTTACGGGCTTCAGCGGCCACAACAGTGGTCATCGCATTGGCCATCAGGTTTTCCAGCTCCAATGTTTCCATCAGATCGGAATTCCAGATCAAGGAGCGATCAGTCACTTTAATATCCGGCATTTCTTTCCAGATCGCGGCCATACGTTCACAACCCTGTTTCAGGGATTCTGAGGTACGGAACACTGCAGCATCTTCCTGCATGGTGCGCTGCATTTTTTCACGCAGAACAGCAGTCGGTGTGCCGCCGTCAGCAAAACGCAGACGGTCAAAACGTTCCATGATCTTATCGCAAGCTGCGAGATTGAGATCAGGAATTTTTGCTGCGCGGTCAATCACTTCACCGGCGCGGATTGCAGCCGCACGGCCGAATACCACGAGATCGATCAGTGAGTTTGAGCCGAGACGGTTTGCACCATGCACGGACGCACAACCAGCTTCACCCACAGCCATCAGACCAGGCTGTACACGATCCGGATTTTCTTCCGTCGGGTTCAGCGCTTCGCCCCAATAGTTTGTCGGCACGCCGCCCATATTGTAGTGAACTGTCGGCAGAACCGGGATAGGCTCTTTGGTCAGATCAACACCGGCGAAAATCTTGGCGCTTTCCGAAATACCCGGCAGACGCTCATGCAGAATTGCCGGATCAAGATGATCCAGATGCAGATAGATATGATCTTTGTTCTTGCCAACGCCGCGGCCTTCACGGATCTCAATGGTCATGCAGCGTGAAACCACGTCACGCGATGCCAGATCTTTGGCGGAAGGTGCATAACGCTCCATGAAGCGCTCGCCTTCAGAGTTCACAAGATACCCGCCTTCACCGCGTGCGCCTTCAGTAATCAGGCAGCCTGCGCCATAAATACCGGTCGGGTGGAACTGAACGAATTCCATATCCTGCAGAGGCAGACCGGCACGTGCAACCATACCGCCGCCATCGCCGGTGCAGGTATGGGCAGAGGTTGCCGAGAAATACGAACGACCGTAACCGCCGGTGGCCAGAACAACCATTTTAGCGGAGAAACGGTGGATGGTGCCGTCATCCAGATTCCATGCCACAACGCCGGTGCAAACACCGTCAGTCATGATCAGATCAAGCGCGAAATATTCAATGAAGAACTGCGCATTGTTCTTGAGTGACTGGCCGTAAAGTGTGTGCAGAATAGCGTGACCGGTACGGTCAGCAGCAGCACAGGTACGCTGCACCGGAGGGCCGTCACCGAAGTTCTGCATATGGCCGCCGAACGGACGCTGATAGATTTTGCCTTCCTCTGTACGGGAGAACGGCACGCCGTAATGTTCCAGCTCATAAACCGCCGCAGGCGCTTCACGGGCCAGATATTCCATGGCGTCTGTATCACCGAGCCAGTCGGAGCCTTTAACAGTGTCATACATATGCCACTGCCAGCTGTCCGGCCCCATATTGGAAAGCGAAGCAGCAATACCGCCCTGCGCTGCAACCGTGTGGGAGCGCGTCGGGAAAACCTTGGTAATACAGGCCGTTTTAAAGCCCTGCTCTGCCATACCCAGTGTTGCACGCAAGCCTGCACCACCGGCACCGACAACCACAACGTCAAATTTGTGATCGACAAAGGTGTATTTGCTGCCGTTAGCAGCTGTGTCTTTAGTTGTTGCCATTTGGCCTATCAACCTCCGAAGCTGAGCTTGAGGATTGCAAATACACTCGCGCCGCCAACAACAATCGCAAAGAAGGTGTTGAGCATAACGCAAACAATCTTCAGGCCTTCGCCATGAATATAATCTTCAATAATAACCTGCATGCCCAGACGCATGTGATAAACACCGGTCAGAACAAACAATGCCATCACAATCGCATTAAACGGATGGGCGATTGCAGCGCGGACTTCTGCATAATCTGCACCATTGAGGCAGATAATCAGGCCGATGAAATAAATCACCAGCGGCACAAGTGCGACGGCACTCATACGCTGTGTCCAGAAATGGCCGGTGCCTTCCTTGGCGGAACCAAGGCCGCGAACCTTACCCAGAGGGGTGCGCATATCTTGCATATATCAGTCCTCTCAGCGCAGGCTGTAAGCCACAACCCAGATCAGGATTGTCGCAACAACTGAAAACACGACCGTGGCCCAGGCCATTTTGCTGGCAGTGTGCTTTTCGAGTCCTGCGCCCATATCCCAGATGAAATGGCGGATACCGCCCGCCAGATGCTGCATCAAAGCCCATGTGTAGCCAAACAGCACAAGCTGTCCTACCCAGGAGCCGAACAGGCCATTGACGAAATTGAAGCAATCTTCGCTGACCGCTGCGGAAATCAGCCATACGGCAAGCAGTACAGTTCCGAAATAGAGCGCGCCGCCGGTAATACGGTGAATGATCGACGTCGTCATCGTGATTGCCGGTTTATAAATCGACAAATGCGGTGACAGCGGGCGCTGGCTTTTGACTATTGGTCTTGTTGTCATAGCTATCCTGGTAAATGTTACCGATAAACAGGCCTTGCTAAACATGCCGTTATACCGGCAAAATCTATGGTCTGTTCATGCCCAACAGAGTCTATATCTATGATGAACCTGCGCCCAGCATAGATATAAACTCTGTCATTTTAACATGCTGCGCAATTCTTGAAGCTTCACAGGCTCAGGAGCCGCGCAGTAGAGCGAATACGGCCAAGATCGTTTAAAGGACGACCATGTTAGGGCTTATCTACTGCGCTTTTATCACTACGTCAAAGTCACAACCATGCGACCAGCCATGCAATTAGTCGCACCTGAGCAGAGAGATGACATTTTAAACGGTTTTATGCAGCCTATTACCGGACATCTGCCTGAAAAATAAAATCCGGCAACATTTAAATTGTCCTGATTTTAAGCCGTCAGACAGTGTTTCAGCACATTTATTGCAGATGTGGTGCGAAACGAATCACAAAACTACTCCAGTCAGCAGTCGTTGCCATTTGCTCATAGAGCTTGCGACCATCTTCAGGCTGGCGTGGCGCATTAAGCGCCAGCTTGCTCCATGTACGCTCTTCGGCCTTGTCGGCCAGCACATCAATCAGCGCCTTGGCTATACCTTTTTTACGGTGATCATGATGCACATAAATATGATCAACCTGTCCGGCACGCATACCGGAAACCGGTTCCGGCAGATCATAGAAAATCACAAAACCGACCAGCACACCATCAATACGGGCACCGAGCAATTCGGCGCTGCGGTCTTGCAGCAGTTTCTCAGCGTAATACTCATCCGGCCGGCGCGGCGCACCGCGCTTCAGTGCTTGCGCATAATCGGCCAGCAACGGGGCAAGTTCACGGGCATCACGTAAGTGAAGCAGTGAAATATCAATAGCGTGATCCTGTGTCATGATAGTTTCCCCATTGAGACTACGAAGCAGAGTAACTGCTTCTTTTAAAAATACCAGAGCATGTCGCAGCTAAATGGACTCATTTAGCGTTCGCGAACATGCGACAATCAAAAAAATCTAGAGCGAGCTTAGTGGGTACGATTAAACGCGACACGCTTTAGTCTAATCAGTGCTGTTTAGCTGAAAAGAAAAACCCGCCCATTGATCTTACGCAATGAGCGGGTTTTATTTTTTAAAAGCTGAAAAACTTAGTTCCAGTCGCGGATATCAACAAAATGCCCCGCCACGGCAGCAGCGGCTGCCATTGCTGGCGACACCAGATGAGTACGGCCTTTAAAGCCCTGGCGGCCTTCAAAGTTACGGTTTGAAGTGGAGGCGCAACGCTCACCCGGCTTCAGACGGTCATCATTCATTGCCAGACACATCGAACAACCCGGCTCACGCCAGTCAAAGCCTGCTTCGATAAAAATCTTATCCAGACCTTCAGCTTCAGCCATTTCTTTTACAAGGCCGGAACCCGGAACAATCATCGCATTAACAGTGGAGGCAACTTTTTTACCTTCAACCATACGTGCTGCATCACGCAGATCTTCAATACGGCCATTAGTGCAAGAACCGATAAAGACGCGATCAATCGCAATATCGGTGATCTTGGTGCCAGGTTTCAGATCCATATATTCCAGCGCACGCCATTTCGATGAACGCTTGGTATCATCCTGAATATCATCAGGGTTAGGCACCACATCGGTCACAAAAACCACGTCTTCCGGTGAAGAGCCCCATGTGACAACCGGTGAGATTTCAGCTGCATCAAGGGTCACAATCTTATCGAAATGCGCACCTTCATCTGTGCTCAGGGTCTTCCAGTAAGCCAGAGCCTGCTCAAACTGCTCACCTTTCGGTGCGCGCGGCTTGCCGCGGATATAATCAAAAGTTGTCGCATCCGGTGCGATCAGACCTGCGCGTGCGCCACCTTCAATCGACATGTTACAGACCGTCATACGGCCTTCCATCGTCAAAGAAGTGATTGCATCACCGGCATATTCGATCACATAACCCGTACCGCCGGCGGTGCCAATTTTACCGATAATCGCCAGCGTGATGTCTTTAGCGGTAACACCCGGAGCCAGCTTACCATCCACACGCACCAGCATGTTTTTGGCCTTTTTCTGGATCAGTGTCTGGGTGGCCAGTACGTGTTCCACTTCGGAAGTACCGATACCATGCGCCAACGAGCCGAAAGCACCGTGGGTTGATGTGTGGCTGTCGCCGCAAACAATGGTCATGCCCGGCAGCGTGAAACCCTGTTCAGGGCCGACAATATGCACAACGCCCTGACGCTTATCGCGCTCGGAATAATATTCAACGCCGAACTCGGCCGCATTTTTAGCCAGAGCCTCAACCTGAATACGACTTTCTTCATTCTTGATGCCGTTGATACGATCTGCCGAAGTCGGCACGTTATGGTCAACAACAGCAAGTGTGCGTTCCGGATGGCGCACTTTACGGCCAGCCATACGCAGACCTTCAAAAGCCTGAGGGCTGGTCACTTCATGCACAAGATGGCGATCAATATAAAGCAGGCAGGTACCGTCATCCTGCTGATCTACCAGATGATCGTCCCAGATCTTGTCATAGAGTGTACGCGGCGCGCTCATGGCTCTTAGTATCCTTTGCAAGCGTTCTGCGGCCATTACCTCCCGGCAATCACAGGACCACAGAACCGATATGATTATGGTTCATATGCACCCGCTATGCGATTTCGTCAAGAAATGACAAGCGGAACAGGGTGTCGCAGCAAGATTATTACCCAAGCGGCATTTAATCTTTGCAAATAGAAAAAGGGCGGCCCAGAGGCCGCCCTTATCAATTGGAATTCAAAAAATCGTAATTTGCAGAAATTATTCTGCAGCAGCCTTTGCAGCAGCATCACGCTCAGCGGCGCGTTTGTCTGCTTCACGTTCTGCTTTCGAACGATTGTCTTTTTTCTCAACGATACGGGCAGCCTTACCGGTAAGACCACGAAGGTAGTAAAGTTTCGCACGACGGACTTTACCGCGACGAACAACTTCAACGCCTTCAACCAGCGGAGAATAAACAGGGAATACGCGCTCTACGCCTTCGCCGTAAGAAATCTTACGAACGGTGAAGCTTTCCTGCAGACCTGCGCCCGAACGACCGATGCAAACGCCTTCGTAAGCCTGTACACGGGTACGTGTACCTTCAGTTACGCGTACGAGAACGCGAACTGTGTCACCGGCGTCGAAATCTGGCAGAACGCGCTTTTCAGCAATCTTTGCAATCTGTTCAGCTTCAAGCTGCTTAATAATGTTCATAGTTTTAATCCTTCTGATTCTTCTCGAACAGTCAGAGCGCTATCACTTGCAAAACAGTCTTTGCCGTCATGCTATGCCGTAAAGGCAGGAGCGGTTTCACTACTCATTGATTTCAGGTCAACGAAAATCGGATTTCAGGAAATCCCGAAATGTGAGGCGGCAATACACCATTACCGCCTGTGAATCAACTCACCTCTGCAAGAAGTTCTGATTCAATTACGCCCGATACGCCCCAGATGTGTATTCTGAAACGCAGAGGCATATTTCAGCCCGTAGCCCAGCATCCGGTCAAAAGCGATATGTGCCGCCCAGATCAGCACATAAGGCCACAGCCACTGCTGTCCTGAGACGTACATCAGCATGCCAAGTGCAGCCACACTCAGGAAGCTGTGACCGGCATTATAAACCAGCGCACCAATACGGCTGCCAAATATATAGCCCGCCATGGTAATGTCAGGCACCAGAAACAACAGCGCAAACCACCACCAGCCGGCACCGCTTTGCGCGTAAAGCCACAAAACAATCAGAAAAGCAGCTGCATATTCCGCACGCCTCAGAATCTGCATTATTTACTCCTGTTCTGATAAGCCTCCCACAGATCCGGGCGGCGCTCACGGGTTATACGCTTTGCTTCTTCCAGCCGCCATTCATCGACAGCCTTATGATTACCGGACGTCAGCACAGCCGGAATAGAGCGGCCTTCCCACTCCTGCGGACGGGTATAATGCGGATGCTCCAGCAGGCCGGTTTCAAAACTCTCGGTTTCGCCGGATTCATGATTACCCATGACACCCGGAATCAGGCGGACAATCGCATCAAGCAGTACAATCGCACCGGTCTCGCCGCCGGAGAGAATATAATCCCCGACGGAAATTTCCATCAGATTGCGTGCTTCGATTACGCGCTCATCCACGCCTTCAAAGCGGCCACAGAGAATCACTGCGCCCTCGCCTGCAGCCAGTTCACGCACCAGATCCTGTGTCAGCGGCCTTCCGCGCGGGCTCATCAGAATACGCGGACGGTTATCCTGTTCCAAGCTATCAAGCGCACGCGCCACAACATCCGGCTTCATCACCATACCGGCGCTGCCGCCAGCCGGTGTGTCATCCACCATCCGGTGTTTATCGGGCGCAAAATCCCTGATCTGGACAGTTTCAAGCTGCCATTTATCATCGCGCAAGGCACGGCCAGCCAGCGCAGACCCCAGCGGCCCCGGAAACATTTCAGGATAAAGAGTCAGGACAGATGCTTTGAAACTCATTACCGCGCCCATCCGTCATCGTCAGCCTCAGGCGCGTCCGGCTCATCGCCCTCTTCATCCGCAGATGTGGAACCGTCATCAACGAGACCAGCTGCCAGCGGATCAATCAGAACAGCACCTTCTTCCATCAGAATTTCCGGTACGGAAGCCAGTGTGAACGGAATCAAAACCGGTTTTTTGCCGCTTTCTTTAATCTCCAGAACATCACCGCCACCGAAATTAAACACGGCAGAGACTTTACCATAGGACACGCCTGCACTGTCGCGCACGGCAAGACCGATCAGATCCGTGTAATAAAACTCGTCTTCATCCAGATCCTGCGGCAGTTGCGCATGATCGACATAAAGCTCCTTGCCATTCAGTGCTTCAGCAGCATTGCGGTCATCCACACCGGCAAAGCGCACCACGACCACAGTTTTGCTCGGGCGGATTGACAGGATTTCATAGCTCTTGCCGGATGTATCATAGAGCAAACCATAGGAACCCAGATCCAGCGGATCGCCCGTATAAGTTTTAACGCGCACTTCCCCTTTGATGCCATGGGCTGCACCAATAACGGCGAGCTGAACCGGATTATCAAGATTTGCAACCCGCACCGGACTGCTCTTTTTCTGAGAAGACATGAAAAACCTTAAACTGTGGCGGCAACGGTTCCGTAACCTCGCCATGAGAAACTGTATTTTTATTAAGATAACCGGATTACAGATTCAATCCATGCAAACTGCCAAAACAGAAACCGTAAAAACAGAATTTCTGATCATTGCCGCGCCCGACCTCAATCAGGCACGTCAGGACTGGCTCGGCAGCTTAACCAACAGCCGCAGACTGGCTGCCCATACACTGGATGCCTATGAGCGCGATACTCGCCAGTTTCTGCAATTCATGACCGGCCATCTGGGTACGCCACCGGCTTTGAAAGATGTCTCAAATCTACGTATTGCAGATCTGCGTTCCTATCTGGCTTCACGCCGCAATGATGGTGCAGGTGCGCGCACTCTCGGGCGTGGTCTTGCCGGCGTGCGCTCACTGCTGCGCTATCTCGAAAAACAGGGGCTGGCCAATGCAGCCGGTGCCAGTGCCATTCGTGCCCCGCGTCAGCCGAAATCTCTGCCCAAACCTTTGTCGGCTGATGCAGCTTTGCGGGTTGTCAACACACAGCAACAGCTGGCGGAAGAGCCATGGATTGCCGCACGAAATGCCGCTGTGCTCACTTTACTCTATGGCTGCGGCTTGCGTATTTCCGAAGCCCTTGGCCTGACACCGGATGCGGTAGCTGATACAACTGCCCGTTCGCTTACAATTCAGGGTAAAGGCGGCAAAAGCCGTCTTGTACCGCTGCTGCCTGCTGTTCATCAGGCAATTGCCGAATATCGCCGCCTCTGCCCCTTTCATTTGAATGGCACCGCGCCACTGTTTCGTGGTGCTAAAGGTGGTGCACTCCATGCCGGTATCATTCAGCGGGAAATGCAGAAAATGCGCTCCGCGCTAAACCTGCCGGAAACTGCAACACCCCATGCTTTGCGGCATTCTTTTGCCACCCATCTTCTGGCCCGCGGCGGGGATCTACGCACCATTCAGGAACTGCTTGGCCATGCCAGCCTTTCCACAACGCAGGTCTATACCGGCGTGGATACCGACCGCCTGCTGGAGATTTATGACAAAGCACATCCCCGGGCGCACCCGTGAGCACCATCAATAGCGGCAGAAAATCTCCGATCTTTCTTGACAAGCCGCAGATCAGCAGCGATTGACTTTACCCAAGTGTTTCAAATGGAAGCACCGTCACGAGAAGAAGACGATGCCGAACCAAAATAAAAAAGCTGACCAGACGCATTTGCGCAGTCAGGCCGACGAAATTAAAACCCTCCTGAACCAACGCCCTGTGGTGCTTGTCGGGCTTATGGGGGCGGGAAAATCCACCATCGGCAAGAAAATGGCCGCACTGCTGGATTTGCCGTTTTTCGATCTCGATACGGAAATCGAAAATGTCTCCCGTATGAGCGTTACTGAATTATTTGCCTCCTATGGCGAGCCGGAATTCCGCGATCTTGAACGTCGTGTTATGCAGCGCCTGCTGGAAGGCGGATCAATGATCCTCGCAACCGGCGGCGGCGCTTTCATGAATGAACAGACCCGCGAGAATATTGCTTCTGCCGGTATTTCCGTCTGGCTCAATGCGGAACTGGATGTGCTGATGGAACGCGTATTGCGTCGTCAGGATCGTCCGCTTTTGAAAAATGACGATCCGCGTGCAGTGATGCAGAAGCTGATGACCGAGCGCTATCCGGTCTATGCTACAGCTGATCTGAGCATCATCTCCCGTGATGAAAAACGTGAAGTGATTGCACAGGAAGTCATCACCTTGCTGCTCGATCATTTACGCAAGACCGAACCAAGCCAAGACTAAATCATAATCACGAGTATCTCCCATGACATCTGCCCAGATATCAGCAAGAAACATCACAACCGAAACTGTTCATGTATCGCTGGGAGACCGCTCTTATGACATTCTGATCGGCAGCGGTCTGCTTGCCCGCGCCGGTCAGGAAATTGCTGCGCGTCTGCCGGGCATCCGCGCGGCCGTAGTCACCGATGAAAATCTTGCAAAGCTGCATTTACCATCGCTGCTCAACGCATTGGAAGCCGCCGGTATTAATGCGACACCGGTCGTGGTTGCAGCGGGTGAAAAATCCAAAGGCTTTGCCACACTTGAAACCGTGACCAATGATATTCTCAAAGCCCGTCTTGAGCGCGGCGATGCCGTGATTGCTCTGGGTGGAGGTGTGATCGGTGATCTCGCCGGTTTCGTTGCCGGTATTGTTCGCCGCGGCATGAATTTCATCCAGATTCCGACTTCATTGCTGGCGCAGGTTGATTCGTCTGTCGGTGGCAAAACCGGCATCAACACCGCTTACGGCAAAAATCTTGTCGGTGTTTTCAACCAACCGCAACTGGTGCTGGCAGATACAGATATTCTCGACACTCTGAGCAAGCGTGAATTCGCCGCCGGTTATGCGGAAGTGGCCAAATATGGTCTGATTGATCAGCCGGAATTTTTCGCATGGCTGGAAAACAACTGGCAGAATGTCTTTGCTGGCGGTGCAGCACGCCAGCAGGCCATTGCCACATCCTGCCGCGCCAAGGCGGCCGTTGTTGCCCGCGATGAACGTGAAACCGGCGATCGTGCCCTGCTCAATCTCGGCCATACATTCGGCCATGCGTTGGAAACTGCCACCAATTATGATTCCGCACGCCTTGTGCATGGTGAGGCCGTTGCCATCGGCATGGTACTGGCACATCAGTTCTCTGCACGTCTCGGCCTGATTTCAGCAGATATTGCCGATCGCGTTGAAGCACATTTGAAAGCTGTCGGTCTGCCGGTTTCCATGAAAGAAATTGCCGGATTACCTTCCGCAGATGTGCTGATGTCTTATATTGCACAGGACAAGAAAGTGTCTCGCGGTTCGCTCACTTTCATCCTGACCCGCGGTCTCGGCCAGTCTTTCATCGCCAAAGATGTCAATGCTGCGGATGTACAGGCTTTCCTGCAGGAAAAACTGGCTTAAAGCTCCGTATCATCAATTCAAAAACCGGTCGCAAAGGAGTTTTGCGGCCGGTTTTTGTTTAAGCCCTTATGGCTTGTGGCACACAATGCCGACGAGCCGCCGTACCAGCGGCAGAACCAGTAACAACACCGGAAATGCCACGATCCACGACAAACCCCATGCAGGCATCCAATGCGTCAGAAGATCAGCCGAAAATCCGAGATTTTTCAGCGTGGCGATCAGCGAGACAACAAAAGTCATCAGCACGGACAGAATAAACGGCATAACAACTGAAATATACCGTGCAGGAAGCTTCGGAAAAGCAGAAACAGAATTGGAGGATTGCATAGTTTTATTCCGTAAAATTGCGATCTCACACATACACATCTGTCCTGTGATAACAGGAAGCCGGTGTAAGACCGGAAAAGATGCGTTGCTTAACGTTAGACGCTTACGGAAGAGCCTTTGGCTCACTGCGGCTTCAATAACACCGGATAGCCAGTGAGACAAGCCCAAAATAACATAGACAAGAGCAACCGCCAAAATGCGATTGCTCCGGCTTAAATAGTCAAGCCTGTTTACGGCTGCGGCGGGTCGGCTCACCCGGTGCGCTCGGCTCCAGCGCAATAGCATGCAGACCGCTCTGCAATTCTTCATCCAGCTGTGCATTGATCGCACGATGACGGTCAACACGGCTCAGGCCCGTAAATGCCTCTGCCACAATTACAACGCGGTAATGTGTTTCACCGGTACCGTCGAACACTTCCTCATGACCGCCGTCTGTGTGATGATGGCCGGCATGAAGATGACTTTCATTGATGACATCAAGCAACACAGGTTGAAAAGCCTCAGATAGTTTTGCGGTAATCCGCTCTTGGCGCGTCAAAGGAATAGACATTCTGATCTCCTGCCCCCATATAGGGACTATGTTATGTGCATGCGTTACCATTCCGGTATACATAATGCAGCTAAATCCCGATTTCACGTCTGCTTCGACTCTCGGCCCCGCAGGGTTCAGTCATGCATCGTGAAATGTCAATTCTTGTATCATCAGATCTGACCCCGTAATATTGATATCATGGCAACGAATTCAAAATTTTTTGACAGCATCCGTATCCGCTCCCGCAAGGAAGACAAAAAACCGGCTGGCCCGCAGTGCCAGTGGGAAGGATGCGAAGAAACCGGAACACACAAAGCGCCTGCGGGCGGTGCGCGTGAAGGTCTTTATCTGCACTTCTGTCTGGATCACGTCCGCGAATATAATAAAAACTTCAATGCTTTCTCCGGCCTTAGCGATGAGGAAATCGCCAAGTTCCAGAAGAATGCGGCCGTTGGTGACCGTCCGACATGGACAACTACCAAAAACTCCACTTCGCGCCAGTCAGCCCCGCAATTTGCCCGTATGCGTTCAGGCACGGCAGCCTATCACAACAAAATTCGTGATCCGCTGAACCTCTTTGAACAAACACGTGCCCGCGCGGAAGCGGCAACCCCGACCAGACGCCCGCGTCCGCTCGAATCCAAAGCTTTCGCAACGCTCGGCATTGCGGCAAATTCGACCAGCGATGCGATCAAATCGCGCTATAAAGAGCTGGTAAAGCAGCATCATCCGGATGCAAACGGCGGCGATCGCGGTTCAGAAGAACGTTTCCGCGAAGTTGTGCAAGCTTATCAATTGCTAAAGACCGCAGGTTTTTGCTAAACAGGCAAAGACTAAAGCATGCCACCCGAAAACGGATACCGGTTTTGGGTGAAAGACATGTGGTAAAACAAAGATTATTTGCAGGGAACTAAGGGAAATTACGAAAGCAAAAAACTTTCGTTCCCTGTTAACCTGCCGAAACAACTACACCGGCACAGCACTTCAGACAGTTTCAGCAAAAACCGGAACTGTTTGTGCCGGAAGAACTGAGCCAAGACGAACTGAAAGCGATAGAGGGGTTTTCCGCTGCAGGAAAAGGGAAAGGCTCTCTGAACATATGATGATACAGCGGCATGCAGGCGCCGCTCAGGAGGCATGATGAGCAAGGTTGATCTCGACATAACCAATATGCCGGACACAACTGTATCGGTGCGTGACGTGTTCGGGATTGATTCCGATATGATCGTGCCCGCTTACAGCAAAAAAGATCCGCATGTACCGGATGCAGATCCGGATTATATTTTTGACCGCCAGACAACCTTGGCGATTCTCGCCGGCTTTGCCTATAACCGCCGCGTTATGGTTTCCGGCTATCACGGCACCGGTAAATCCACCCATATTGAACAGGTTGCAGCCCGTCTGAACTGGCCTTGCGTTCGCATCAATCTCGACAGCCATGTCAGCCGTATTGATCTGATCGGTAAAGATGCCATCGTTGTAAAAGACGGTATGCAGGTTACCGAATTCAAAGACGGCATTCTGCCATGGGCCTATCAGAACAATGTCGCTCTGGTATTCGACGAATATGATGCCGGTCGTCCGGATGTGATGTTCGTTATCCAGCGTGTTCTGGAAGCGTCCGGCCGTCTGACGCTGCTCGATCAGAGCCGCGTTATCAATCCGCATCCGGCATTCCGCATTTTTGCGACTGCTAACACTGTTGGTCTCGGTGACACCACCGGTCTTTACCACGGCACTCAGCAGATCAATCAGGCGCAGATGGACCGTTGGTCGATCGTCACCACGCTGAACTATCTGCCGCATGACAATGAAGTTGAGATCATTCTCGCCAAATCCAAGCATTACCAGAATGCGGAAGGCCGTGAGATCGTCTCGAAAATGGTTCGCGTTGCCGATATGACCCGTCAGGCTTTCATCAATGGCGACCTGTCGACCGTTATGAGCCCGCGTACTGTGATTACATGGTCTGAAAATGCCAATATTTTCACAGATGTCGGCTTTGCATTCCGCTTAACCTTCCTGAACAAATGCGACGAGCTGGAACGCCCGATTGTTGCAGAGTTCTACCAGCGGGCTTTCGGACAGGAACTGCCTGAATCCGCAGTTAATGTCGTGCTTGCATAAATGAACACAACGACCCCGTTTTTCGCGGGGTCGTTCTCGCTTCATTATGACAGCGAAGTAAGGTTAAGTTTTTCTGATATAAGGCAGTTTCATCATGGCAGGCCCCGGCGATAACACACGCGAACGTCCTAAAGGTCCGGTCGATTCCGAACCTTTCAAACGCGCGGTCACAGCCTGTGTGCGTGCAATCGCCGGCAGCAATGAATTTGAGGTCGGCTTCAGCCATGACCGTCCGGCTCTGACCGGCAATCATGCCCGCCTGCCGGATCTACCGAAGCGTCCGACAGCAGAAGATATTTCCATCATCCGTGGTCTTGGTGATTCTATGGCGCTGCGTCATGCGCGCCATGATCCGCGCATTCATGCGCAGCTTGCGCCGCAAGGCCAGCAGGCACGCGCCATCTATGATGCCGTAGAACAGGCACGCGTTGAAGCTATTGGCGCTCTGGCTATGGAAGGCGTGGCAAGTAATTTGTCAGCCATGCTGGCTGACAAATATAGCCGCGCCAATTATTCCGCAATTACATCGCGCGACGACGCTCCGATTGAAGAAGCAATCTCCCTTCTGGTTCGTGAAAAACTCACCGGCTACCGTCCGCCTGTACAGGCGGGCAATGTGGTTGAGCTGTGGCGCGACTGGATTGAAGACAAAATCGGTGACCGCCTCGAAACGCTCAGTGACCGCCTGAACAGCCAGCAGGATTATGCCCGTCTGGTGCGTGAAATGCTGGTTGCGCTGGATATGGCTGAGGAACTGGCCGAACCATCTGAGAGCGATGACGAGGATAGCCAGCAGGAAGAACAGGCTGATCCGGAAGAATCGCAGGAAGGTGCATCGGAAGAAGATGCAGAAAACCAGTCCGGCGACGGTGACAGTTCTGAAGACACAAATGATGACCGTGAGCGCGGTGATCTGGAAGCTGAAGATGCTGCCTATGAAGATGCAGATGACGGTGAAGAGGAAGATGCGGAAACACCGGGCGAAGCGCGCCGGTCTAACCAGCCGTTTTCCGATTTCGACAAGCATAATGACTATAAAGTTTTCACCCGTGAATTTGACGAGATCGTAGAAGCAACCGATCTTTGCGATGATGCTGAACTGGATCGTCTGCGTGGTTTTCTCGACAAGCAGCTGGCGAATTTGCAGGGTGTTGTCGGACGTCTCGCCAACCGTCTGCAGCGCCGCCTGATGGCGCAGCAGAACCGCTCATGGCTGTTTGATCTGGAAGAAGGTCATCTCGACAGCGCCAAACTGGTGCGTGTGGTGATTGACCCGACCCAGCCGCTTTCTTTCAAAACCGAACGCGACACCAATTTCCGCGATACGGTTGTGAGCCTGATTATCGACAATTCCGGCTCGATGCGCGGACGCCCGATTACAGTGGCTGCCACCTGCGCCGATATTCTGGCGCGTACGCTGGAACGCTGCGGTGTAAAGGTTGAGATTCTCGGCTTTACCACCAAGGCATGGAAAGGTGGCCAGTCACGTGAAGCATGGCTGGATCGCGGCAAACCTGCGCAGCCGGGCCGCCTCAATGATCTGCGTCATATCGTTTATAAAGGCGCTGACGCACCTTGGCGGCGTGCACGGCGCAATCTCGGCCTGATGATGCGTGAAGGCTTGCTGAAAGAGAATATCGACGGTGAAGCGCTGATGTGGGCACATAACCGTCTGCTCGGCCGCCCTGAACAGCGCAAAATCCTGATGGTGATTTCTGATGGTGCGCCGGTTGATGATTCGACCCTGTCGGTTAATCCGGGCAATTATCTGGAACGCCATCTGCGCGCCGTGATTGACGAGATTGAAAATCGCTCGCCGATTGAGCTGATTGCGATTGGGATCGGCCATGACGTAACCCGCTATTACCAGCGTGCTGTGACAATTGTTGATGCGGAAGAACTGGCCGGTGCCATGACTGAACAGCTCGCCTCGCTGTTTGACGATCAGGACCAGCCGAAAGGCCGGACAGCACGGCGCTGATTTGCAAAGCTGAATGAAAAAGCCTCCCGGAGATGATCTCTTCGGGAGGCTTTTTTTGATGTGCTTTTTTTGATGGCTTGTTCTGCAAACGCTTACCGGATAGCCGGTTTAGTAGCGTCGGATTTACCTGCGCCATAAATTGACGGGGCAAACAGTGCCAGAATCGCCCCGTAAGGCACCAGCATCACCACACTCATCAGAACCTTGATACCGAAGTCACCAAGCGCCAGTGACAGCCAAAGCGGCATTGTCAGGCCGAACCACTGCACCTGATCGGTCATGGAGCTGTCAGCCAGTCCGAAAGCCGTATCAAGCATGCTGAACGGTGCGGCAAAAGCCAGCGAGAAGAACAGAATCGTATCCAATACCGATCCGCACAATGCCGCTGCCAATGGTGCTTTCCACCAGCGCAGACGACGTAAGCGACTGAACACACTGATATCCAGTAATTGTGCAAACAGAAACGCACTTCCTGAGGCCACAGCAAGGCGCGGACTTGCAAGCCAGATCGACATGACAACACCCAGCGCAAAACCTGCATAAACGACCTGACGGGCACGCTGCGGGCCAAAGCGGCGATTGGTCAGATCATTGACCAGAAAGGCAAACGGATAGGTAAAAGCGCCATAAGTGAGAATTTCCTGCAATCCCAGATAATGCACGGGATATTGCACAAGGATATTGGAAGCGGCGACAGCCGCACACATGGCCAGAACGGGAAAAATCAACGCTTTAATAGCGGAATTATGCTGTAGAGGCATTTTTTTATCCTGGGTAATGGAACCAGCAAAAAGGCCGGACGAACCGGCCTTTAGCAAAACTAAATTCAGCCGTGAAAGCTATTAAGCAGCAGCTTCGGCCAGTTTCTTGGCAACCTGACGCTTCAGCAGACGTGCGCGCTGTGACAGTTCATTGTCAGAAGCTTTCGCAAGGAATGCATCCAGACCACCGCGATGCTCAACAGTACGCAGCGCATGCGCAGTAACGCGCAGACGGTAGCTCTGGCCCATTGCATCGGACATCAGGGTTACATTGCAAAGATTTGGCAAATAACGGCGACGCGACTTGTTGTTCGCATGGCTTACATTGTTGCCGTAGAGGACCGCTTTACCGGTCAGTTCACAAGCGCGGGACATTGGTCTCACCTTCAAAATTCTGTTTCAGGCCCCGGCACAAATATCCGATACCGTCTTCGCTACTATCATAATCAATCCGTGATTGATATGTCGCGGCGCGCAATATCGGACAGCGGCCCATTGGGAAAGTCGGGTTTCTATAGTGAAAGCAGCCCTTCCCGTCAAGCCGTTTCAAGCTGATTACGGGTTCAATTGCAGGAATGACAAGGAATTGACTGTCATTGACTGCATTTTGCCGCTTTTATCATACAAATAGCGGGCACAAAAGTCACCTGTTCTGCATTTTCAGACTGGGTGCTGCACATTATCCGCTCAGGTGAGTCTCAGGGAGATCTGAATGATGTTTACGGACAAGGCTGCAAGAATCCATACCGCAACCGGTCAGAACCGGATATTTGCAGCAGCAATTCTCACGGCCCTCTCCGTAATGCCCGCTACTGCTTTTGCCGCTGATTCCGGCTACCGCACGGAATATGGTATTTCCGTTTTCGGTATAACAATCGCGCGTTCTGAACTGAATACCAGAATCACGAATAATGCTTACGCACTTGACGGAAGTTTTCACAGCTCCGGTGTTGCTCGTATTTTTGACAGTACCAAAGGCTCCATCACCATTAATGGCAATATGCGCAAGCAAGGTGCTTCTGCCGCTGTTCAGCCCGTTTCTTATCTCACCACCTATCGAAGCGGTAAAAAGCACAAACGCACGGCCATCAGCTTCAGGAGCGGCTCTGTCAGTGCTTTCGATAATCAGCCGCCGATCCGGAAAAATGATCCGTGGGTAGAAACCCGCCCGGATGATCTGAAAAATGTTTTTGATCCGATCAGCGCAATGATGATTACCAGCCCCACTGCTGCTGCAGTCTGTAACCGGACACTACAAATCTTTGACGGGCAGACGCGCGCGCAGATCCGGTTAAGTCCGGCGGGAACTGAGGTGTTTTCGGTGAAAGGTTTTGACGGCACTGCAATCACCTGCAATGCTAAATTTGTCCCTGTCTCCGGCTATGAGAAAGACAAGAAATCCGTGCGCTATCTGGCGGACAAAAGCAAAATCACCATCAGTTTCGCCTCGCTGAATACTGATCAGCAGGGTGCAGGAATTTACGCCCCTGTGGCCGCCAGTGTCGGTACACAAATCGGAACTGTTAAAGTCCGCGCAACACGTTTTGAGCAGACGAAATGATTAACGCAATGCCCAGAGGGTCAATTATTCGCCCAACAGCTTATGGATACGATCAATATACTGTTTACCGAAAGTGACATGCGCCGGATTGATGCCTTTTAACTCATCAACAAGCTGTTCTTCATTTTCAGCTTCAACGGCGCTTACACTGCTGACCAGAGCGAAATAGCCGTAAATATAATCCTGCGCAGTCAGTCCGTGTTTTTCGAGCACAGCCATCACTTTCGGCTGCTTTTCAATGCGGGCAGCCAGCGCCTTTGGTGAATGATCGCCGGTACCGGCCTCATCATCACCACTGCCGGACATATCCATCGTGTTGAGCTCGGCTTGTGCAGCTTCCATCTTAGTCAGAAATTTTTCATCAAGCGGATAATTGTTCACTTCCGCCGGCACTTCCGGTTTGGCCACTTCAGAAAAACTCTGCGCAAATGCTGCATTGGTGGTCAAAGGCATAACAGCGAAAAAACCCGCTGCGAGAAAAGAACCGGCGATAAATGTAAGAGCCGGACGGCGGAACAGACAAATCATACTATACCTTTGCCTCAAACGGCTTTTGTCAAAAATGATCTTTGCGTTTACGCAGTTCCGCAAAAACCTGCAACTCGCTGGCATCTTCCATCCCAAGCTGTTTGCGCACTGCGCTGTCATGCGTACGTAAAAACGGATTAGTCGCCATTTCAAGCCCGATACTGGTCGGTAGGGTCGGCAGACCTTCTGCCCGCAGCCGCTCAATCTCACGGCCACGCTCTTTCAGTGCCGGATTGGTACCGTCAACATCGAGCGCGAAACGCAGATTATTCAGCGTATATTCGTGTCCGCAATAGACTTTTGTATCAACCGGCAGCAAAGCCAGCTTCTGCAGCGATGCATACATATCTGCCGGTGTGCCTTCAAACAGGCGGCCACAACCCAGAGCGAATAATGTGTCTCCCGTAAAAGCAACTTTTGCCTGCGGCAGATAATAACTCACCTCTCCGGCCGTATGACCAGGCGTGGAAATCACCTGCACTTCAAACGAGCCGAACTGAAACCTGTCACCGTCTTTCACACCGCGATCCGCGCCCGGAATCTTTTCCGCTGCAGGTCCTGTGATCTGTGCCCCATAGATGCGTTTCAATGCTTCATTCGCGTCCACATGATCGAGGTGATGATGGGTCGTAAAAATATAATCGAGCTTCCAGCCGCGACGCGCCAAAGCCGAACGGATTGCCAGTTCTTCCGGCGCATCCATTGATGCTGTCAGCCCCGTTTCCGGATCATGAATCAGAACGCCGAAATTATCTTCGCGACAATAGAACTGTTCGATTTCAAGACGAGCCATCCGTTTCGCTCCCGCTTATTTTTTATTCACTGATGCGGTGTCATCTTCTGCGCCCCATGGCACCAGAGAATGTTTTTTAATCAGTGGCAGCTGGAACATTGTAAAAGCAATGGTAAGCGGCATGACGCCCCACACTTTGAATGTGACCCATGTATCGGTCGGGAAATTCCGCCATACAACTTCATTAATCACAGCCAGCACGAAGAAAAACAAACCCCAGCGCAATGTCAGCTTACGCCAGCCTTCCGCATCCAGCTTGAAAGCCTGATCGAAGACATAGCCGAGCAAGGCTTTGCCAAACAACAAGCCGCCCAGCAGAATCGCACCGAACAGGCTGTTAACAATGGTTGGTTTCATTTTTATGAAAGTGTCATTGTGCAGCCACAGCGTCAGAGCACCGAAAACCAGCACGACAATACCCGAAACCAGCGGCATGATCGGCAGGCTGCGTGTCATGATCCATGATACGACCAGCGCAATCACTGTGGCGGCCATGAACAAGGCTGTCGCAATAAAAATCGGCTGGCCGATCTGTGCCAGAACAGGAAAACGCTCCACCAGCCATTCGCCACGCGAATTGGCAAAAAAGAACACCAGCAAAGGCCCGAGTTCCAGTGCCAGCTTTAACAGCGGCGGGACTTCTTTACGCTGCGGGTCAGACGGGTCGCGTTCAAAAATCTGATCGTTCATCGTGCTTCTCCCGCAATTGCTCCGGCAAAATCCTGTGCCGTAAACGGCTCAAGATCATCAATCTGTTCACCGACACCAACAAAATAGACCGGCAATTTATGTTTGGCGGCAATCGCCACCAGAATACCACCACGGGCGGAACCATCGAGCTTGGTCATTACCAAACCATTCACACCGGCAATATTCTTGAAAATCTCTACCTGACTAAGCGCATTCTGACCGGTGGTGGCATCGAGTGTCTGCAATACTGTATGTGGTGCTTCCGGATCATGCTTGCCAAGCACGCGCACGATCTTCGCCAACTCATCCATCAGCTCGGCTTTGTTCTGCAAACGACCAGCCGTATCAATGATCAGCACATCGCTGCCGGCATCTTTGGCCTGTTGCCATGCATCAAAGGCAAGACCTGCTGCATCGGCACCAAGTTTGGATGACACAACCGGTGAACCGGTGCGCTCGCCCCAGATATGCAATTGTTCAATCGCCGCCGCACGGAATGTATCACCGGCAGCCAGCATCACTTTCAACCCGCCTGCGGTCAGTTTCGCAGCCAGCTTGCCGATTGTTGTCGTCTTTCCTGTGCCATTCACACCAACCACAAGAATGACATGCGGTTTATGAGACAGATCAAGCTCAAGGGGCTTTGCCACCGGCACCAGAACTTTTTCGATTTCAGAGCGCATAATGCGGCGCACTTCATCAGTCGAAATATCTTTGCCATAGCGGCCGGATGACAGACTGTCAGTGATACGCATCGCAGTTTCCAGACCAAGATCGGCCTGAATCAGCACATCTTCCAATTCCTGAAGTGTGTCTTCATCCAGTTTGCGCTTGGTGAAAATGCCGCCAATAGAATCGCCCAGCTGTTGTGAAGAGCGCGACAAACCGCTGCGCAGCCGCTCAAACCATGACTGTTTCTTTTCCGGCTCAGCTTCGACAACAACCGGTTCCTGTTTTGCTTCAACCGCTTTGCTGACTGTCACTTTCACCGGTTTTGGCGCAGGAACCACTTCCGCATCAGCATCGGTAATTTCAGGCTCGGTTTCAGGATAGACCGGTGCCAGTTCAATCGTTGCCGGATCAGCGATGACCGGCTGGGAAAGCAGTTCTTCCACCTTTTCCAGAAAAGTCTCGTGAGGCGGCTCTTCCGTCTGCAGCTTCTCTTCAAGGTCGGTCTCATCCGGCTCCGGCGTATCATAAACCGGTGTCAGTTCAATCGTCGCCGGATCAGCGATAACCGGCTGGGAAAGCAGCTCTTCGATCTTTTCCAGCATAGTCTCATGATGAGGTTCAACACGAGCATGTTCTGCTGCAACCGGTGCGCCCTCTTCTGCTAAAGGCGACAGAACTTCCTCTGACGGAGCGGAAGAAGCCTCTTCCTTTTTGCCGAAAGAAAAAATCTTTTTTATAAAACCCATAGCCATGAATACAGCGCTTCTTATTTCGAATGATAATTAGATATTTTGCGGAACAGCCAGCAGCTTGTCACCATCATGACCGGAGATCACGCGGCTGACAATCTGTCCGGCGCTCAGATCGTCCGTATTCAGCCCTGCCAGTGTAAAGCCTTCAGTCCGGCCCAATCCATCCCGCTCCACGAGAATATTCTGCACAGTGCCTTTGAGGCTTTCCAGATGCAAGCGATAAGCTGCATCACCGGCAACACGCAGACGGGCAGCCCGTTCCTTGATCACTTCACGACGCAATTGCGGCATGCGCGCGGCAGGCGTGCCTTCACGCGGACTGTAAGGGAAAACATGCAAATGGCTGAGGCCGCATTCTTCCACAATACGGATAGAATTCTGGAACATCTCTTCCGTTTCAGTAGGGAAACCGGCGATAATATCCGCACCAAACACCGCATCAGGCCGCAGTTTACGCACATCTTCGCAGAAACGGATGGAGTCATCACGCAAATGACGGCGTTTCATCCGCTTGAGGATCATATTATCCCCTGACTGCAATGAGAGATGCAGATGCGGCATCAGGCGTTTTTCATTGGCCAGTGCTTCCATCAGGTCTTCGTCCGCCTCAATCGAGTCGATCGAAGACAAGCGCAAACGCTGCAAATCCGGCACCTGAGACAAAACGGTTTTCACCAGCTTGCCAAGGCGTAAATTCCCCGGCAGATCAGGCCCGTAGGAGGTCATATCAACGCCGGTCAGCACCACTTCCGCATAGCCGTTACCGACCAGTCTCTTGACCTGCTCAACCACACCGCCCATCGGGACAGAGCGGGAATTACCACGGCCATAAGGAATAATACAGAAAGTGCAGCGATGATCACAGCCGTTCTGTACCTGCACAAAGGCACGGGCACGGCCCTCAATAGCGTCCACCATATGGCTGGCGGTTTCGCGCACTTCCATAATATCGTTGACGCGCACCTTCTCGAACTGGTTCACACCAAAATCCGGCAGCATACGGTAGGAATTGGATTTCAGTTTTTCTTCATTGCCGAGCACGAGATCAACTTCGTCCATCGCCGCGAAATCATCGGCACCGGTCTGCGCCGCACAACCGGTTACGATAATACGGGCTTCCGGATTGTCACGACGTGCTTTACGGATCGCCTGACGGGCCTGGCGCACCGCTTCCGCTGTAACTGCACATGTATTGAAAATAATCGCGCCGTTTTCCAATGTGCCGAGACCGGCCTCATCAGCTTCGCGTTTCATCACTTCGGATTCATAAGTATTCAGCCGGCAGCCGAATGTTACAACCTCAACCGCCATAATCAGGCACCTTCCGCTGTTGTGTCTTTTGCCCAAAGACCTGTTGCCGGATCAAACTGCCCCGAAAACTCCCATTCAGCCGGTCCTGTCATTAAAACATGATCATCATCGCGCCAGTCGATCTGCAATGGCCCGCCCGGAACAATGACTTTTACATTGCGCCCTGTACGGCGTGTGCGTGCTGCCGATACACCGGCGGCGCAGGCAGCAGAGCCGCAAGCACGCGTCAATCCGACACCACGCTCCCAGGTGCGAATGGTCAGCTCATCTTGTGCCGTGACCTGCGCGATAGAAATATTTGCTTTTTCCGGAAAGATCGGATGATTTTCCAGCAATGGGCCAAACTTATCCAGCTCATAGGACCAGACATCCTGATCGACCCAGAAAATTGCATGGGGATTGCCCATCGACGCCACAGACGGCGAATGCAGTACCGGTGCATCAATCGGCCCGATCTGTAATTCGATCATGCGGGTATCGCGAAACTCTTCCGCCAATGGAATTGCTTGCCACTCGAAATGCGGCTTGCCCATATCCACACGGATCTGCCCGTCCGGCAATTCCTCTGCCAACAGCAAACCTGCCAGCGTTTCAAAAGTGAATTGCGATTTACCGGTCTCCGCCGCCAGCGCCTGCACGACACAACGGGTACCATTGCCGCAAGCCTGCGCTTCACTGCCGTCGCAATTAATAATACGGATATAATAATCTGTGCCCGTGGTCTTCGGATCATGGATCGCCATGATCTGATCAAAGCCGGTCTCAGCATCAGAGTTCAATGCGCGTGCGGCATCAGGCGTGATCCGGTCACTCCGGCCACGCATATCCGCCACAATAATTTTATTGCCAAGGCCATTCATTTTGGCAAAAGCTGCATTGACTGACATAGCTACAGACATAGTTTCACAGTTTTAAGATATATTCCGGTTACGGCATATCAGCAGCCTTAATGCGGAACATCGACAAAATTCAGTTCGCAGAGATACGAAAAACAGGCAGCGTCCGGAGATTTTACCTTAAAGCATATCCTGAAAGCGCTTCACACTTTACGCAAGGCACTCCGGATATACATTTACAGGCCTATATGGCGGAACTTCTCTCAAATTGCCAGTATATGTGCCAATGATTCGAAAAGCAGTGATGCGTTTTTGTCTGAAACCTGTCGTGGAAGGCAGATCACGCCTTGGCCTGCCGGTAAAATATGTTTATCTTAAAATCATAATCTGCTCAAATTTTGCTGCCAGACAGGTTTTCATACTGTCAGGCCACGACCTGTCAGATTAAACCAAGGCTGAAGCCGTAAAATCATGCAACCATACTTATTTCCCTTTTGTTCAATGATTCCTTTTGAATACAAAATGGTCTAAAGTGCAGCGGATTTTGCCTCAATATTGACCTGAAGACGGAACTGTTTCAAAAATTCCGCTTCGGAAACCACACTATCAAGGAGATGGGTATGGGAGTTTCTAAGATTGGCCTGCTCGGACTTGCAGCTGCCACCATTCTCGCCGGCTGCCAGAGTTCGCGTTTTGACAACATGGCCAGCAACACTCCCCCGCAGGCACAAAATCCTGCTCCTTTACGTCCTGCACCGACAACTTCGGTTCAGTCCGGCTCGCTGAATGATGTGAATTCATCACAGTTTCCGGCAAACCCGAATGATATGAATACCCAGCCGCAGGGCAATACACAGGTTGCCAGCCTGCCACCTGCATCTTCCGTTGATCTGACACCGGGCAAAGTTGCCGGTGTGTGGAATGCTTCGCTTGCCGGCCAGAGCTGTAAAGTTGCAACCCCGCAAACCAAATTCGGTCAGGGCTTCCGCGCGGGTCCGCTGCGTTGTCCGGGTGAACTTGCCAACCTGTCCTCTTGGTCGGTTAACGGCAAACAGCTTGTCCTTTATGATGCGAATGGCGGCACAGTTGCGTCGCTTTATTCATCTGCTGACGGCCGTTTTGACGGTCAGACTTCCGGCGGTCAGCCGATCAGCTTGTCCCGCTAAAAACTTGCTGACATTATAGAATTATAAAAGCTGCAGACACAATCTGCGGCTTTTCATTTATAGAACAGCGCCTGAATGAGCCTGAATGAGGTTGTCATGTCTTTCAATGAAACGCTGAAAGCCTATCCGTCCGTATCAGAACGCTACGACTCTCTGGCTGCTGCCGGCGATATTGAAGCTGATCCGCAGCAGCAAATTCTTGCAAAACGTTTTGATGCTTTGATTGAAGCCATTTGCAGTAAGCGTCTTTCGCGTAAATCCAGTGCTTTGGGCTGGTTATTCGGAAAATCCAAAAAAGTGGCTGAGCCGATCAAGGGCTTATATATTCATGGTGAAGTCGGTCGCGGCAAAACCATGCTGATGGATATGTTCTTTGAATTGCTGCCGGTTGAACGCAAACGCCGTGCGCATTTTAATGATTTTATGGCCGATGTGCATGAGCGTATTCATGCTCACCGTCAGGCTTTCAAAAAAGGTGAAACCAAACAGGAAGACCCGATCCCGCCGGTTGCAGAAGCGCTGGAAAAACAGGCATGGGTTCTGTGTTTTGATGAATTTACCGTCACAGATATTGCCGATGCGATGATCCTGTCGCGTTTGTTCTCGGCGTTGTTCGAGCGCGGCGTGGTGCTGGTTGCCACATCCAATGTAGCACCCGATAATCTCTATCCGAATGGTCTCAACCGTCAGCTGTTTTTGCCTTTTGTCAGCATTCTCAAAACCCGTGTTGATGTGATCAATCTGGATTCGCGCACCGATTATCGCCTTGAAAAGCTCGACCGCCAGCCGGTCTATCTCACACCGCTCGGGCTCAAAACAGATGCCAGAATGGACGAGGCATGGCATAGTCTGACGGAAGGCAGGCTTGAGACATCAGAGGTTATCAAGGTCAAAGGCCGCAGCATTCATCTGAACCGCACTGTTGGCAAAGCCGTTCGTGTAACCTTTGATGAACTCTGCGCAAAACCGCTGGCTGCCGCAGATTATCTGGCGATCATGGCGCGTTTTCGCACTATGTTTATCGATCATGTGCCGGTGCTGGATCTTGCTAGGAGAAATGAAGCCAAACGTTTCATTCTGCTGGTGGATACACTTTACGACCAGCGCGCCCGTGTTATCATCTCTGCCGCAGCAACACCCGACAAACTCTATAGTGCCTCCAGCGGCACAGAAGCTTTTGAATTTGACCGTACCGCATCGCGTCTTTTCGAGATGCAGAGTGCGGAATATCTTGAAGCATTTGAGACAAATGAATCAGATGCAGAGCGGATCACAGCGTGATCTGTCTGCAAAACAGGCCGGATTTTCGGATCGTCACTATTTTGTGACGATCATGGCCTAATTTATGCCAGTCAGGGGAATCATAAGAGCACTTATGATTCAACAAATAAGCATTCCGCAATCGGGCTGACTGTAAGCCATTCTGAACAAACAAAAATCAGCTGTAAGCGGACAAAAATTCCGGTAAAATTCCTTTCCCTGATTTCATGATATGAAACAGGAAAAATTCCGCATTTTGTCAAAAATGATTTACGTTTACGTAAGAACTTATTTAGCTAAACGATTGAAATCTTTAAATACAAAATTATTAGTTGAGTTATTTTGAAAACGGGCATATCGACCATACAGCGTAATGGCCTCTGCAGGCGTAACCGGTCGGAAACACCTGAGCAGAGGTTAGGCTGTTTTAGTTAGATTTTAGATCAGGGAAGTAACCAGCATGGCTCGCAATAAAATTGCTCTCATCGGTTCAGGCATGATCGGCGGAACACTCGCCCATATGGCCGGTCTCAAAGAGCTCGGTGACATTGTATTGTTCGATATCGCCGAAGGTATCCCGCAGGGCAAAGGCCTCGATATCGCTGAATCCTCACCGGTTGACGGTTTCGATGCCAAATTCACCGGTGCCAATGACTATGCCGCCATTGAAGGCGCAGATGTTGTTATTGTTACTGCCGGTGTACCGCGCAAGCCGGGCATGAGCCGTGATGACCTGCTGGGCATCAACCTGAAAGTCATGGAACAGGTAGGCGCAGGTATTGCCAAATACGCTCCTGATGCTTTCGTGATCTGCATCACCAACCCGCTCGATGCGATGGTATGGGCTCTGCAGAAATTCTCCGGTCTGCCGGCAAACAAAGTTGTCGGTATGGCTGGCGTGCTTGATAGCGCCCGTTTCCGTTACTTCCTTGCTGAAGAATTCAACGTTTCCGTTGAAGACGTCACCGCATTCGTTCTCGGCGGTCACGGCGATACCATGGTTCCTTCAAGCCGCTATTCGACTGTTGCCGGTATTCCTCTGCCGGATCTGGTCAAAATGGGCTGGACCACACAGGACAAGCTCGACAAGATCATTCAGCGCACCCGCGACGGCGGTGCTGAAATCGTAGGCCTGCTGAAAACCGGTTCGGCATACTATGCGCCAGCAGCCTCCGCTATCCAGATGGCAGAATCCTACCTCAAGGATAAGCGCCGCGTTCTGCCGGTTGCAGCTCAGCTGACCGGCCAGTACGGCGTGAAAGACATGTATGTCGGCGTACCGACCATTATCGGTGCGAACGGCGTTGAACAGGTTATCGAAATCCAGCTCGACAAAGAAGAACAGGCCGCATTTGAGAAATCAGTTGCTGCAGTTCAGGGTCTTTGCGACGCCTGCATCGCGATTGCACCAAATCTGAAATAAGCTCCCTTATTCAAGTTCTGGGATGTTTCGGGGCGCTTTTCCCAAAGTGGCCCCGAACTGGTCTCTGGAACTTCATATAAAAATCACGAAGCCTGTCTATCAACGCAAGTTGAAACCACAGGTTTCAGGAGCGCCCTTAAAAGGACAACCAGATGAATATTCACGAATATCAGGCTAAGCGCCTGCTCCACTCCTACGGCGCACCGATTGCCAACGGCGTGGCTGTTTACTCCGCTGAACAGGCTGAAGAATGGGCAAAGACCCTTCCTGGCCCGCTTTATGTGGTCAAGAGCCAGATCCATGCCGGTGGCCGCGGTAAAGGTAAGTTCAAAGAACTGCCAGCCGATGCTAAAGGCGGCGTGCGTCTTGCCAAATCCATCGAAGAAGTTGTTGCGAACGTTAAAGAAATGCTCGGCAACACTCTGGTGACCAAGCAGACCGGTCCTGCCGGTAAGCAGGTTAACCGTCTTTACATCGAAGATGGTGCGGATATTGACCGCGAACTGTATCTCTCCCTGCTGATCGACCGCAGCAACGGCCGTCCGGCTTTCGTTGTCTCCACCGAAGGTGGCATGGACATTGAAGCTGTTGCGGAAGAAACACCGGAAAAGATCATCAATGTTGCAATCGATCCTGCCAAAGGCGTGACCGATGAAGACAATGCGAAGCTTGCAGACGCGCTGAAGCTCGAAGGCGAAGCCCGCGCAGATGCAATCGCTCTGTTCCCGGTTCTCTACAAAGCTTTTGTTGAAAAAGACATGAGCCTTCTGGAAATCAACCCGCTGATCGTCATGACCAATGGTCGTGTACGCGTACTGGATGCCAAAGTATCCTTCGACGGCAATGCTCTGTTCCGTCATCCTGACATTCAGGAACTGCGCGATCTGTCGGAAGAAGACGAAAAAGAAATCGAAGCTTCCAAGCATGATCTGGCCTATGTTGCCCTCGACGGCAATATCGGCTGCATGGTCAATGGTGCCGGCCTTGCTATGGCAACCATGGACATCATCAAGCTTTACGGCGCAGAACCAGCGAACTTCCTCGATGTTGGCGGCGGCGCTACCAAAGAAAAAGTAACAGCTGCATTCAAGATCATCACTGCTGATCCGGCTGTTGAAGGTATTCTCGTGAACATCTTCGGCGGCATTATGAAATGCGACGTTATCGCTGAAGGCGTGATCGCAGCTGTTAAAGAAGTTGGCCTTAAAGTTCCTCTGGTCGTTCGTCTCGAAGGCACCAATGTTGAGCTTGGCAAGAAAATCATCAACGAGAGCGGCCTGAATGTTATTTCAGCTGACGATCTCGACGATGCAGCACAGAAAATCGTTGCTGCAGTGAAGGGAAATTGATCCATGTCTATTCTTGTAAACAAGGACACCAAGATTCTCGTTCAGGGTCTGACCGGTAAGACAGGTACTTTCCACACTGAACAGGCTCTTGCCTATTACGGCACCCAGATGGTCGGCGGTATCCACCCTAAAAAGGGTGGCGAAACCTGGACCGGTTCCAAGGGCGAAAACCTGCCGATTTTTGCAACTGTTGCTGAAGCTAAAGAACGTACCGGTGCAGATGCGTCCGTAATCTACGTTCCGCCTGCAGGTGCAGCGGATGCCATCATCGAAGCAATCGAAGCTGAAGTCGGCTTCATCGTCTGCATCACCGAAGGTATTCCGGTTATGGATATGGTTCGTGTGAAAGAACGTCTGGAACGTTCAAAATCACGCCTCCTCGGCCCTAACTGCCCAGGCATCCTGACCCCTGAAGAATGCAAAATCGGCATTATGCCAGGCAACATCTTCAAAAAAGGTTCGGTCGGCGTTGTTTCCCGCTCCGGTACACTGACCTATGAAGCTGTGTTCCAGACCTCCAATGAAGGTCTCGGCCAGACAACCGCTGTTGGTATCGGCGGCGATCCGGTTAAAGGCACAGAATTCATCGACGTGCTGGAAATGTTCCTCGCAGACGACAATACCAAATCGATCGTTATGATCGGTGAAATCGGTGGTTCGGCTGAAGAAGAAGCAGCTCAGTTCCTCAAAGACGAAGCCAAGCGCGGCCGTTCAAAGCCAATGGTTGGCTTTATCGCCGGTCGTACCGCTCCGGAAGGCCGCACCATGGGTCACGCCGGTGCTGTTATCTCCGGCGGCAAGGGTGGTGCTGAAGACAAGATTGCAGCTATGGAAGAAGCCGGTATCCGCGTTTCCCCATCGCCTGCACAGCTCGGCAAAACACTTGTTGAAGTTCTCAAAGGCTAATTGCCTTTGGGTTGAAGTTCTCAGGGGTTAATCCCTTTGAACTAAAAGAATATTGGCAGTCGCACTGCGTGACTGCCTCTAAAAAGCCCGGTTCGTGGCCCATGGCACGCCTGAACCCCGAACCGGGTTCGCTAGACTAAAACTTATGCCCGTTTCTGTTGGAAATCAGTACAAACGCACTATTTCTCAGGACAGAGACAACAGACCAGCAACTTAAAACGGGACCGGAAGATTTTCCGGTATGGCCGGTATAAGGAGACGGAGTGGATACTCCGGCAAGGACAATGGCACGGCAAGAAGAAGCCAATGACGTTTTCGCCCTGACCTCGTTTCTCTATGGCGGCAATGCCGACTATATTGAGGAGCTCTATGCTGCATATGAAACCGATCCGAATTCGGTCAATGCAGAATGGCGCGATTTTTTCGCAAATCTCGGTGACAACCGACAAGATGTGCTTGAAAATGCCCGCGGCGCATCCTGGGAAAAGAGCAACTGGCCTGTTACGCCGAAAGATGAGCTGACCAATGCTCTCGACGGCAACTGGGCAGAAGTTGAAAAACACATCACAGACAAGCTGAAGGGCAAAGGCGGCAAAGCTGCAGCTGCTGCACCGGCTCTGTCTGAAGCAGAAATTACACAGGCAGCACGCGACAGCGTTCGCGCGATCATGATGATCCGCGCTTACCGTATGCGCGGCCACCTCCATGCCAATCTCGATCCGCTCGGGCTGTCCGAAAAACCGGATGATCATAACGAGCTGGCACCGGAAAATTACGGTTTCTCACCGGCAGATTTTGACCGCAAAATCTTCATCGACAACGTGCTCGGCCTCGAATATGCGACCGTGCGCGAAATGCTCGATATCCTGAAGCGCACCTATTGCTCGACAATCGGCTTTGAATTCATGCACATTTCTGATCCGGCTGAAAAAGCCTGGCTTCAGGAACGCATCGAAGGCGCCAATAAGAGCATTGCTTTCACACCGGAAGGTAAGAAAGCCATCATGTCCAAACTGATCGAAGCTGAAGGCTTTGAACAGTTCATCGATGTGAAATACAAAGGCACCAAGCGTTTCGGTCTCGACGGCGGTGAATCCCTGATCCCTGCCCTTGAACAGATCGTCAAACGCGGCGGTTCCATGGGCGTTAAAGAGATCATCTTCGGTATGGCTCACCGTGGCCGTCTGAACGTGCTTTCTCAAGTTATGGGCAAGCCGCACCGCGCTATTTTCCACGAATTCAAAGGCGGCTCCTATGCGCCGGATGATGTGGAAGGTTCAGGCGACGTTAAATACCATCTGGGTGCGTCTTCTGACCGCGAATTTGACGGCAACTCCGTTCACCTGTCGCTGACAGCCAACCCTTCGCATCTCGAAATCGTTAATCCGGTTGTTATGGGTAAAGCCCGCGCCAAGCAGGATCTGATGGCCGGCCGCACCCGTGATGAAATCGTGCCGCTGTCCGAGCGCGCCAAAGTCATGCCGCTGCTGCTGCATGGTGATGCCGCTTTTGCCGGTCAGGGCGTGGTTGCTGAGTGTCTCGGCCTGTCGGGTCTGCGCGGTCACCGCGTTGCCGGTACCGTTCACTTCATCATCAATAACCAGATCGGTTTCACCACCAATCCGGCCTTCTCCCGTTCTTCGCCATATCCTTCGGATGTCGCGAAAATGATTGAAGCCCCGATTTTCCATGTGAATGGCGATGATCCGGAAGCTGTTGTATTCGCTGCAAAAGTTGCAACTGAATTCCGCCAGACCTTCCATAAGCCGGTTGTTGTAGACATGTTCTGCTACCGCCGCTTCGGTCACAACGAAGGCGACGAGCCTGCGTTCACCCAGCCTTTGATGTACAAAGAAATTCGCAAGCACAAAACCACTGTACAGCTCTACAGTGAAAAACTGATCGGCGAAGGTCTTCTGACTCAGGGCGAAATCGACCAGATGAAAGCTGACTGGCGCGACAAGCTGGAAACAGAATTCGAAGCCGGCCAGAACTATAAGCCGAATAAAGCCGACTGGCTTGACGGTGCATGGGCAGGTCTGCGTACAGCTGACAATGCCGATGAACAGCGTCGTGGTAAAACCGGCGTACCGGCGAAAACCCTCAAGGAAATTGGTAAGAAACTTTCCGAAACACCTGAAGGCTTCAACGTACACCGTACCATTCAGCGCTTCCTCGACAATCGCTCGAAAATGATCGACAGCGGTGAAGGCATCGACTGGGCAACTGCTGAATCGCTGGCATTCGGTTCGCTGTCTCTCGAAGGTCATCCGATCCGTTTCTCCGGTCAGGACGTGGAACGCGGTACATTCTCGCAGCGTCACACTGTTCTTTACGATCAGGAAAACCAGAGCCGCTATATTCCTCTGAATAATCTTCAGAAGGGTCAGGCGATTTACGAAGCCATCAACTCGATGCTTTCGGAAGAAGCCGTGCTCGGTTACGAATATGGTTACTCGCTGACCGATCCGCGTGCATTGGTACTGTGGGAAGCCCAGTTCGGTGACTTCGCCAACGGTGCACAGGTTGTATTCGACCAGTTCATCTCTTCGGGTGAGCGTAAGTGGCTGCGTATGTCCGGTCTCGTTTGCCTTCTGCCGCACGGCTATGAAGGTCAGGGTCCTGAGCATTCGTCCGCACGTCTGGAACGTTATCTGCAGCTTTGCGCGGAAGATAATATGCAGGTTGCCAATGTTACGACACCGGCAAACTACTTCCACATTCTGCGCCGTCAGATGAAACGCGACTTCCGTAAGCCGCTGATCATGATGACACCGAAATCCCTGCTGCGTCACAAGCGTGCGATTTCTTCCCTGAGCGAACTGTCCGGAGACAGCACATTCCACCGTCTGCTGTGGGATGATGCACAATATCTCAAGGATCAGCCGATCAAGCTGCAGAAAGATGCCAAGATTCGTCGCGTGGTTCTCTGCTCCGGTAAGGTCTATTACGATCTTTACGAAGAGCGCGAAAAACGCGGTATCGACGATATCTACCTGCTGCGCGTTGAACAGCTTTATCCGTTCCCGGCCAAAGCCCTCATCAACGAACTGTCCCGTTTCCGCGGCGCAGAAATCGTCTGGTGTCAGGAAGAGCCGAAGAATATGGGCGCATGGTCGTTCATCGAACCTTATCTGGAATGGGTTCTGGCACAT
The DNA here is from genome assembly GCA_900470285.1 of Hyphomicrobiales bacterium. Classification (GTDB taxonomy): domain Bacteria; phylum Pseudomonadota; class Alphaproteobacteria; order Rhizobiales; family Rhizobiaceae; genus Pseudochrobactrum. Next base: position 438,589 of record UCAG01000003.1, on the reverse strand, counting down.
ATTGATGCGAAATATCCGCGTGCCCGCTATGCAGGCCGTCCGGCTGCCGCATCGCCTGCAACAGGTCTGATGTCCAAGCATCTTGAACAGCTCGCAGCCTTCCTTGAAGATGCGCTCGGTTCTTAAAATTTAAATTTCTGACCCGCTGAGTTATCCTCAGCGGGTCGCCTATCATTCAGATTAAAGATCCAGGGAAAATAAAACCATGGCAACCGAAATCCGCGTTCCTACCCTCGGGGAATCCGTTACAGAGGCAACTATCGGTAAATGGCTCAAAAAAGTCGGCGACACTGTTGCTGCTGATGAACCATTGGTTGAACTGGAAACCGATAAGGTTTCTATCGAAGTTCCGGCACCAGTTGCAGGCGTTCTGACAGAAATCACCGCTCAGGAAGGTGACAATGTTGGTCTCGATGCCCTGCTCGGTCAGATCGATGCATCGGGCGCAGCTGCTGCCCCTGCAACAAAACCTGCAGCTGCTCCGGCACCAGCCGCCGCACCTGTAGCCGCTGCGGCTCCTGCTGCAACCGCTTCTTCTATGCCAGCCGCTCCGGCAGCTGCCAAGCTGATGGCTGAAGCCGGCCTGAACAGCGATCAGGTTGACGGTTCCGGCAAGCGTGGTCAGGTTCTCAAAGGCGATGTTCTGGCCGCTCTGGCAAAAGGCACAGCACCGGCTGCAGCCGCTCCTGCCGCTGCCGCACGTCCTGCTTCCCCTGCCGGTGATGCACCACGTGAAGAACGCGTGAAAATGACCCGTCTGCGTCAGACCATTGCACGTCGTCTGAAAGATGCTCAGAACACTGCAGCCATGCTGACCACCTATAACGAAGTCGACATGTCGGCTGTTATGGATCTGCGTGCACGCTACAAAGACATCTTTGAGAAAAAGCACGGCGTTAAGCTCGGCTTCATGGGTTTCTTCACCAAAGCTGTAACCCACGCTCTGAAAGAAATTCCTGCTGTTAATGCCGAAATCGACGGCACAGACATCATCTACAAGAACTTTGCTCACGTCGGCGTTGCTGTCGGTACAGACAAGGGTCTCGTAGTTCCTGTTGTTCGTGATGCCGATCAGATGTCGATTGCTGAAATCGAAAAAGAAATCGGTCGTCTCGGCCGTGCAGCCCGTGACGGTCAGCTTTCCATGGCTGATATGCAGGGCGGCACCTTCACCATCTCCAACGGTGGTGTATACGGCTCCCTGATGTCTTCCCCGATCCTGAACGCACCGCAGTCCGGTATTCTCGGCATGCACAAAATTCAGGAACGTCCGGTTGTTGTCGGCGGTCAGATCGTTATCCGTCCGATGATGTATCTGGCTCTGTCCTACGATCACCGTATCGTAGACGGCAAAGAAGCTGTGACCTTCCTCGTTCGCGTTAAGGACAGCCTGGAAGATCCGGAACGTCTGGTTCTCGACCTGTAATAAACTGACTAAGAGCGCTGTCTCCCGACAGCGCTCTTTTCAACTGCATCTTTTATAAGCCGCTATGGCTTTTATATTTTAATATCACGGAGCCTCTCATGCAGTATGTGATCGAATTCACCGGTCTGATGGCGGTATTCGTGATCCTGCTCGTTGCACCCGGTGCGGATTTCGCGCTGATTGTGCGCCAGAGCATTGTGCATGGCCGCCGTGCAGCCTTCATCACCAGTCTTGGCATCGGCGCATCGCTGATGTTCCACATTTCCTATACGATCCTCGGTATCGGCCTGATCGTATCCCAGTCTCTGTTTTTGTTTTCGCTGATTAAATGGGCGGGTGCTGCCTATTTGTTTTATCTCGGCATCAAGGCGCTGCGGGAAAAACCGCTCAATGCAGCCGATGCAGATAAAATTCTTCAGACAGACGGCGAAGCTGCTCAACCACAACAAAAGGCAATTTCGGCCAAACGCTGCTTTACTATGGGTTTCATCACCAATGCGCTGAACCCGAAAGCCGTGTTGTTTTTCCTCTCCCTGTTCTCATCCCTTGTCAGCCATGAAACACCGGCTGCAATTCAGGGTATTTACGGAATTCTGATCGCAATCGTCGTCATCGGCTGGTTTGCAATTGTGACTTTGTTCTTTACGCTGGAACCCGTGCGTAAACGCTTTTTCGCTCTGGGTGCATGGTTTAATCGCGTGACCGGTATGGTATTTATCGGATTAGGAATTAAGCTGGCCAGTCAGCAAGCCCATTAGAAAGAAGTACGCATCGTATTTCAGGCCAATGGTGTAAATCAGACTTTTAAAGCCCGGTGAGGGAACAATGCCTATCAAATCAGCCATTTTCAAAAAGACTATTACCTGTCTCGCAAGCTGTACGATTCTGCTGACCGCCACAGCCGTTGCCTCAGCCGCCTGTATGCAGAACCGCGCCGCCTATTCTGACAAAGACCAGAATTACACACTGACTTTCAGCCCTGTCCAAAAAGACGATGAGCAGTCAGGAAACAGTTTCACCATCATTGCCAATGAAAAACCTGAATTCAAATTACAGGGCACCGTGCAATGGACAGACGGTGCAGCCCGCCCGACAGCCATGATCACCTATAATTGTGCGGGTGATGAGACTGCTGAAGATGAAATTGATGACTGCACAATCTGGCAGGGCGTAGTATATGCGCTTAAAGATGGTGCAGATGCAGAGTTTCTGCCCCGCAATGATGAACCGGCTGCCGCAGCGATCCTCCTGCCGGATTTCGTCAGTATGCTGGACAGTTATGATTTTGGAACGGCCAAACCGGCCGAACCGCTGAACTGGGAAGTGTTTCGCTTTAAAGCCTGCACACCCGAAGAGTAAAAGATCGACCCTTGTCTTCATGCAGAAATCCCCTGCCTGAGCGGACTTAAAAAGAGTTAAAAGGATTAAGCAATGTCTTATGATGTCGTTGTTATCGGTACCGGCCCTGGCGGTTATGTTGCAGCTATCAAAGCTGCCCAGCTCGGCCTGAAAGTTGCCGTTGTTGAAAAACGCAGCACTTTCGGCGGCACCTGCCTCAATGTCGGCTGTATCCCTTCAAAGGCATTGCTGCACGCTTCTGAAGTTTTTGCTGAAGCCGGTCATTCTTTTGACGCGCTCGGCGTTGAAGTCAGCGCACCAAAGCTGAACCTCGAAAAAATGCTGGCGCACAAAGTAACAACTGTTAAAGCCAACACCACCGGCGTTGAATTCCTGTTCAAGAAAAACAAGATCGAAGCTTTCACCGGTTTTGGTAAAGTTGTTGCTGCAGGCAAAGTTTCTGTCACTGCTGAAGACGGTTCTGTCAAAGAACTAGAAACCAAAAACATTATCATCGCCACCGGTTCCGATGTTGCCGGTATTCCGGGCGTTAATGTTGATATTGACGAAAAAGTCATTGTTTCTTCAACCGGCGCGCTGGAATTCACCAAAGTGCCTGAAACTCTGGTTGTTGTCGGCGGCGGCGTTATCGGTCTGGAACTCGGCTCCGTATGGTCGCGTCTGGGTGCCAAAGTGACTGTTGTCGAGTATCTCGACAAGATCCTCGGCGGCATGGATGGCGAAGTTTCCAAGCAGTTCCAGCGTATGCTGGCTAAACAGGGCATTGATTTCAAACTCAGCGCCAAAGTGACAGCTGTTGAAAAATCCGGCAATGGCGCCAAGGTTACTTTCGAACCTGTTAAAGGCGGCGATGCTGTTACCCTTGAAGCTGAAGCCGTTCTGATTTCGACCGGCCGTCGTCCTTACACTGATGGTCTGGGTCTGGCTGAAGCCGGTGTTGCTCTTGATGAACGCGGCCGCGTTGCGATCAACGATCATTGGCAGACAAATGTAGCCGGCATTTATGCGATCGGCGACGTGGTTAAAGGCCCGATGCTGGCGCACAAAGCCGAAGATGAAGGCGTTGCAGTTGCAGAAATCATCGCCGGTCAGAAAGGTCACGTCAATTTTGATGTGATCCCGAGCGTTGTTTACACCCAGCCGGAAGTTGCTTCTGTCGGTAAAACCGAAGAAGAGCTGAAAGCTGCTGGTATTGAATATAAAGTCGGCAAATTCCCGTTCACAGCCAACGGCCGTGCACGTGCAATGCAGCACACAGACGGTTTTGTGAAAATTCTGGCTGACAAAGCAACTGACAAAGTTCTCGGCGCTCATATCCTCGGCTACAATGCCGGTGAAATGATCCACGAACTGACCGTTTTGATGGAGTTTGGCGGCTCTTCCGAAGATCTGGCTCGTACCTGCCATGCACATCCGACCATGTCGGAAGCTGTTCGTGAATCAGCAATGGCAACTTACGACAAACCAATTCATATGTAATTGGTTCTACGTAATCTGCGGATTACATAAAATACGAGGCCCGGTTTTTACCGGGCCTTTTCTTTTTCAGATCGAATTTGGTTAGGCTTTATTGAGATTATCAGGGCACAATAGCACCAAATATCTCTGCCACTGTGAAAGCACTGTTACCTTTATGCCAACCCTCACCCGCCTGATTATCATTCTGGCTCTGATTTCTGCCTGTATTTACGGGCTGATGCTGGTGCTTGTGAAAACTGTCAGTCCGGTGACGTCAGAGATTGTTGTTCGCGTGCCGGCACATAAAATGGTGCAGCAACCGCGCGATACAGCACCCGTCAGTCCTGCCCCTGTGCCATCGCCCTATACAGAGGGTGAACCGGAGGCTGAAGATGCAGAATAATCTCTCAACAGATGCTGCAATCGACTCGTTTCTGGAAATGATGAGTGCTGAACGGGGGGCTGCAGACAATACGCTGGAATCCTATCGCCGCGATCTGGAAACCGCTGCGGAATTTATGGCAGGTCGCAAAACCGGACTGGTTTCAGCCAATTCCGTCGATATTAAAGCCTGCCTTGATGAGATGAATATTCAGGGCTTCGCTTCCACTTCACAGGCACGCCGCCTCTCCTCTTTGCGGCAATTCTTCCGCTTTCTCTATACTGAAGGCATGCGCATCGACGATCCGACCGGTATCATCGATGCGCCGAAGAAAAATCAGGCGCTACCAAAAATTATGAGCGAAGACACAGTTTCAAAGCTACTGGCGCAGGCTGAAACAGAAGCGCAGCCCCAGGAAGATATGAGCGGCTACTTCAACGCCGTGCGTTTGCATGCGCTGCTGGAATTACTCTATGCCACCGGCATGCGTGTCACCGAGCTTGTCGGCCTGCCGGAGAAAACCATCCGCAGCAATCAGCGTTTTCTGCTGGTACGTGGTAAAGGTGCCAAAGAACGTATGGTGCCGTTATCTGTAAAAGCACAAAATGTCTTGCAGGTTTACGTCAATTTACGCGACAGGGTGCCCGAATGGCAGAATAGTCCCTGGCTGTTTCCTGCCCGCTCGGAAAACGGGTTTCTGGCACGACAGGTCTTTGCCCGCGATTTGAAGTCCCTTGCCGCCCGCGCCGGAATTTCGGCCGCTGCCGTTTCTCCCCATGTGCTGCGTCACGCTTTTGCCAGCCATCTTTTGCAAAATGGTGCGGATTTACGTGCAGTACAGCAATTATTAGGCCATTCGGACATTTCTACGACACAAATTTATACCCATGTGCTGGAAGAAAGACTGCATCAGCTCGTTGCAACGCATCATCCGCTTGCCGATTGACGTTATGAAGTTTAAGAGAAACATATTCGGCAGATAGATTTTTCTGTCAGACAATCTATATAGGACAGATGAAACCCTCTCTCAGACCTTAATGTCTGATGGTTTTAATCTCCGGAGCGTAATAGTCAGGTCATATGTATAATTACCTTGATTTCGAAAAACCCGTCGCAGATCTCGATGGTCAGATCCTCGAACTGAAAAAACTGGCGCAGGAAAGCGGCAGTGTCGAGATGAGTGATGAGATACGGCGCCTTGAAAAGCGCTCTAGCGACGCGCTGAAAGATATTTACCGCAAACTCACCCCTTGGCAGAAAGTGCAGATTGCCCGTCATCCGGATCGTCCGCATTGTCTGGATTATGTGGACCGCCTGTTTACAGAATTCACACCGCTGGCCGGTGACCGTAACTTTGCTGAAGATCAGGCCATTCAGGCCGGTTTTGCGCGCTTTAACGGTCAGGCTGTTGCTGTGCTCGGACAGGAAAAAGGCAACGACACTAAAACCCGTCTGAAACATAATTTCGGCTCCCCGCGTCCGGAAGGCTATCGTAAAGCCATCCGTATCATGGAACTGGCTGACCGTTTCAAACTGCCGGTTATCACATTCATCGATACTGCCGGTGCCTATCCTGGTGTCAGCGCTGAAGAGCGCGGTCAGGCGGAAGCTATTGCCCGCTCGCTGGAAATGAGCCTGAAACTGCGCGTACCTGTTATCACGGTTGTGATCGGTGAAGGCGGTTCCGGTGGTGCGATTGCTATCGCTGTCGCCAACCGCGTTTACATGCTTGAACATGCAATCTACTCGGTGATTTCACCGGAAGGTGCTGCTTCAATTCTGTGGCGTGATTCGACCCGCGCCAAAGATGCAGCCACCAATATGCGCATCACTGCACAGGATCTGCTTGAGCTGAAAATCATTGATAATATTATTCCTGAGCCTCTCGGTGGCGCACATCGCGGTAAAAATGCGATTATCGATGCTGCAGGTGAAGTGATTGCAACAGCCCTGAAATCTCTTGAAGGCGTGGACGGCGAAACACTGAAACAGGAACGCCGCCAGAAATATCTGGCCATGGGTCGTAATCTCTGACGGAGATTTCAACCGCTTATTCCAAATTCAGGCCGCGCAACCAGCGCGGCCTTTATGTTTTAAAAGCATTTCCAGCAATTCAGTCGTCACAGAACTGCTCCAGGGCATATAGTCAAGACGGCTCATTTGCTGTAAATATTGCCCGATGCTAACTTAATAACACTTTATCAATCATACTAACCGATACTGCGGGACAAACTGATTGCTGCTGAAAATTTGCCTTTTTGCTGTTTCAGGATATTTTGTTCCAACTCTTGCCTAATTTGACCGGTGACTCTCATGAAATTCAGAACTGCAATTTTTGCTTCACTGATCGCAACCGTAGCACTTGCCGGTTGTCAGGGTTCAGTTTTTGATGGTGTCGGCGCAAAAGCAGAGCGTGAGCTGCCTTCCAAAGTTCTGGCTAAAATCAAAGCCAAGGGCATGAACAAGACATCGCCGGTTATGGCGCGTATCTTCAAGGAAGAAGGCGTTCTGGAGGTCTGGAAACAGAAAACCAATGGCCGTTATGACATGGTTGCGTCCTATGAGATCTGCAAATGGTCAGGCAAGCTCGGTCCTAAATATGTAGAAGGTGACCGTCAGGCACCGGAAGGTTTCTATTCGGTCTCTGCTGCGCAGATGAACCCGAACTCCCAATATTATCTGTCATTCAATCTCGGCTTCCCGAATGCTTATGATCGCGCCAATGGCCGTACCGGTCAGCATTTGATGGTGCATGGTGCCTGTTCTTCTGCCGGTTGCTATTCCATGACTGACGAAAGCATGTCCGAAATTTATGCTTTCGGACGCGATGCCTTTAAGGGCGGTCAGCGCGATTTTCAGGTTCAGGCCTATCCGTTCCGTATGACAGCCGCCAATATGGCACGTTATAAGAGTGATCCGAATTACCAATTCTGGACCATGCTTAAAGAAGGCTATGACCAGTTCGAAATTACAAAAGTACCGCCTAAAGTCGATGTCTGCGGCAAGCGTTACGTCTTTAATCAGAATTTCCCGGGACAGCAGGGGCTTTCCGCTTCTGCCGCCTGCCCGCCGATGTCACAGCCGGATTCTATCCAGTCTGCTTATTCCAGCTATCAGAAAACCTATGATGCAGCTTTTTCGAGCGCGCTGAATAAATCATCGAAAAAACAGCCTGCGCCATCAATCATGGGTGTTCAGGAAGCGAAACTGGTATCTGACTGGAGTGCACGCCGCGCACGTGGTGAGAAAGTATCCCGCACGCCGCCATCTTTAAGCCCTGCCTCTTCCGAGACACCGGGCGCACCGGATACTACAGCACCGACAGCAGTGGCTCAGACACCTGTAACGGCACCCGCAACCACCTCGGTTGCAGCCAATATACCGGCAGCAGCCCAGCCTGTACTGGATCAGAATGCAACAGCTTCTGTTCCGGTGCCGAACAATAATCCGGCAGCGGCAGCAGTTGCTGTACCTCAGGTAACACCGGATATGCCTGCGGCAAGTGCTGAGAAGAAATCTCTCTGGAACCGGCTGACCGGCCAATAAAATGACCGCTGAAGCTGAAATTTTTTATGATTTTAAGGGGCTGCAATGCCCCTTACCTGTTTTGAAAACCCGTAAAAAATTACAAGATCTGTCTGCCGGTGACCGCGTCAGGATTGAAACCACGGATCCGCTTTCCCCGCTTGATATTGCCCATTTCTGCCAGTCAGAAGGGCATATTTTGTTGGAACAGCAGAATGAGGGTCGGGTTTTTCATTTTCTGATACAAAAAGGCTGAAACCAGAGCGTGTTGCGTTTAATCGCATTCATGGTGCTCGCTCTAGTTTCATTTAATTGCCGCATATCTTTACCCAAAACCGGTGTCCGCTTTTGGGAGGACATACTGTATCAGCCTTTCATAGAGAAACCGGGAATAGCCAGCGGATTGTCGGTTAGCGCCTGTGCATCAGCTTTATCAATACGCGGCTTACCTAAAAACGCATCAAACAAATCACGCACGTAAGATTCATCCAGATCTTTGGTAATCAGAACCAGACGTGTCTGGTATTTGCTATCCTGTAATTCCTGCGGCCAGCTTTTCAGACGCACAGGCGGATGTAAAATCTGCTGCACACCATGAATAACCATCGGTCGTTCAGCATCTTCAGCAACAGCGATAATCCCTTTCATGCGCAGTAATTTGTCGCCGTGGGTAGAGCGCAGCAAATCCAGAAACATTTCAATGGCTGCAAAAGGTACCGGCGCATCATGCTTCAGCGAGAATGAACGGATTGTCTCATCGTGGTGGTGGTGTCCATGCTCACCGTGATGATGACCGGAACAGCCTGCGCCATGTATCTCACAAACATGATCGTGATGGTCATGATGATCGTCGTAACTGTCTGCTTTCAGCCAGTTCTGCACATCCGGTGTCTTGCCTGCTGGATTGTATAAGCCGCAATCAAACAATGCTGCATAACCGATATCATCCGCAACATTGTCATAGACTTCGGCTGCCGGATTAAGATTTCTGATCCGCGTCCTTAAAGCTGCTAGCTGTGTTGCATCAGCAAGATCAGATTTGGTCAGAACAATCCGGTCGGCAACAGCAACCTGTTTCACCGCCTCAATATGGGCATCCAATGTCGCCATACCATTCACAGCATCAACTGCGGTAATCACACCATCCAGCTTCAGAACCTGCATCAAAACCGGATGCCCCATCAGCGCCTGCAATACCGGCACGGGATCAGCCAGACCGGTTGTCTCGATGACAATGCGCTGTAAAGCATTGATCTTGCCCATCTGCACACGTTCAATCAGATCCGCCAGCGTATCCACCAACTCACCGCGAACAGTGCAGCACAGGCAACCATCGGCAAGCTGAATAACCCCGTCAGCCGTTTGCTCAACAAGCAAATGATCAATACTGACATCACCAAATTCATTGATGATAACTGCCGTATCCTGCAGAGCAGGATCTTTCAGCAGCCGGTTAAGCAATGTGGTTTTTCCTGCTCCCAAAAAACCCGTGAGAACAGAAACACTGATCGGTTTGAAGGACATGTTTTAATTCACTGCAGTTGTCATATTTCCACGCATTGGTCGCTGCAACGGGATCGGCACTTGCGAAATATGCAACACACCGCCTGCCTTCACATCTGGTGCCTTGGCAATCAGGCCAACCGGAACAGCCACCGGCTCACGGGTCATTGCTGTGATGTAAGGCGAATTAATTTTCAGACGACCTTCAACATCACGGCCATCCCAGCGGTCGGACATCGCTTCCTGACTGCAAATCTGCGCACGCAAATCTGTGGCCTGATTATTATTGCTCCCATAAGGCACAAGGCTTGCCAGTGTGGCACCACCGCCGCCACGGGTTGAGAAACCGTTTTGCAGTAATTCTGCAGCCTGTACGGTACGGTCTTCCTGTCTGGATGCGCCCAGCACAATAGCAACAATAGTACGGCCATTACGTGTTGCTGAACCAGCCAGATTAAAGCCGGAGGCACAGATAAAGCCGGTTTTCATACCATCAGCGCCATTAAAGCGGCCAAGCAGAATATTGTAATTCGCCTGAACTTTTTTGCCCTCACCCGGATCAATTGCTTCCGTATTGAAGTAATGGGCATATTCAGGAAACTCACGGCGTAACTGTGCAGCCAACAAAGCCATATCGCGTGCAGTCGAGTAGTTATTCGGATCCGGCAGACCATGCGGATTAACAAAATTAGAACCGAACATACCGATGCGCTTCGCCTCGGCATTCATCATTTTTGCAAATCCAGCCTTGCTGCCGCCAACGGATTCAGCCACCGCAACAGATACGTCATTGGCAGACTTCACCATCATGATTTTCAGAGCGCTGTCGAGTGTCATCACCGAACCGGCTTTATAGCCCATTTTGCTCGGCGGCTCTTTCGTCGCGGCAACAGACATACGCACCGGCGATTCCAGTGTTTTCTGACCGGAGCGCAAAGCGCGGAAAACCACATAGGCTGACATCATTTTAGTAAGCGATGCCGGATACCAGCGCTTAAAAGCTTCATTATGCGCCAGCACCTGGCCTGTTGCCACATCGACAGACATATAAGGATTGGCTTCGGCCGCTGACATGCTTTGAGAAACAGCAAGGCATGACACAGTCATGACCAGAACAGATTGTTTTAAAATACGCGGGATCATGGGATGACCACCTTTCAAGGCGAAATATTCAATAGACAGATATCCGAATTTCATGCGCTCTATCCGCAGATCGATAACTGCCTTCAATTCAACAGATCTTCAATCGGGATAAAAAGGCAAAAATCCGGTCGTCAGAAAAAATGCCTGCACATTTTTACTCGGTTGTACTTTTCTACTCCAGACCGGGCATAAAAGGCAAAGACCGATTGGCGAAATTTTGTAAAACACACTATGTTATCTGGGAGCGTTGTGTTTTACCCACACTGCCTCAGACAGAATTTTGTCTTTCTTGCATCATCCCGTAGCGGAACATTGCTCGGGGTTACGTTATCCACACACCGCCTCGGAGGAGAGGCACACAGGTTCGGAGAACAGAAATGCCGCTTTTAGATCGCGCCGCACAATTAAAACAGGAAGTCAGCCTGTGGCGCAGACATTTACACAGCAAACCGGAATTACTCTATGACGTGCATGAAACTGCGGCATTTGTAGAACAAAAATTGCGTGAATTCGGCTGTGATGAAGTTGTGACCGGTATCGGACGCACCGGTGTTGTCGGCGTCATTAAGGGCAAAAAAGGTGCGGGGCAGGCAATAGGTCTGCGTGCAGATATGGATGCATTGCCGCTGACAGAAACCGGCACACCGGAATGGGTTTCGCAAAATCCGGGTAAAGCACATTCCTGCGGTCATGATGGTCATACATCCATGCTGCTCGGTGCCGCAAAAATTCTCTGTGAAACCCGTGATTTTTACGGTGAAGTTATCGTCATTTTCCAGCCTGCCGAAGAAGGCGGCGCCGGTGGTCTGGCCATGGTCAAAGACGGTATGATGGAGCGCTTCAATATTGTTGAAGTTTACGGCATGCATAATATGCCAGGTATTACTGTCGGCGAACTGGCCGTTTGCAAAGGCCCGATCATGGCCGCGACCGATGAGTTCACAATCACCATCAATGGTAAAGGCGGCCATGCTGCCCAGCCGCATCGCAATATTGATCCGATTGTTATCGGCTCGCAGCTGGTCACCGCTTTGCAGAGCATTGTTTCACGTGGATCAAATCCGCTGGATTCACTGGTCGTTTCAGTGACCAAGTTCAATGCCGGTGAAGCTTATAACATCATTCCGGAAAAAGCAGTTCTCGCAGGCACAGTACGCAGTCTCACAAAACACAGTCGTGCTTTTGCCGAGCAGCGTATGCGTGCCCATTGTGAAGCCTTCGGTCTGCTCAATAATATCAAGATCGATCTTGATTTTAAAAACAACTATCCGGTGACATTCAACCATTCCGGTCAGACAGATATCGCAGCCGATGTTGCCGATAAAGTCAGCATCAATGGTCCGATCACCCGTGAAGTTGAACCGATGATGGGCGGTGAGGATTTCTCCTATATGCTCGAAGCCCGTCCGGGTTGCTATATTTTCCTCGGTAATGGCGAGAGCGCAAACCTGCATCATCCGGCCTATGATTTCAACGATGATGCCCTGCCCTATGGCATGAGCTACTGGGTTGAGCTGGCACAATATCGTCTTAAAGATGCGCAGCTTACACCGGCTGAGAAAATCGCAGCCTGATCTCAGACTGCAAATTAAACAGCTTAATTTAGAGCGAAGAGGCATAATCCCCTCTTCGCTTTTTTAATTCACTAGAGCATTTCACAGTCAAGTTGGATCAACTTGGACAGTCCGGGATAATGCGACAAACTAGAGAATCTAGAGTGAGCACTGCGATCCAACATGAACGCAAACCACTCTAGCAACTATTCCGGCATTTTCTGCCCTGCCTGCCCTTGGCTTACAGTCAAAAAATCAGTATGTGTGCAATAAGCTATCTGGTCCCGTAGCTCAGTAGGATAGAGCGCAAGATTCCTAATCTTGAGGCCACTGGTTCGAATCCAGTCGGGATCACCACCTCTCCCTTCGCTGCCTCAGGCAACTTGTATGTGCTGCGCGAAAACCTAAGTAAGAATGAGACATTCTTATTTCAGGTTCATTACAGGCGAATTGCAGTCATGGCAGATCATTCAGAAGCGGTATCCCCATCCAACAATCTGCACATGGCCTATAAAACCGATATTGTCATTATCGGCGCAGGACAGGCTGGTTTATCTTCCGCTTATCACCTGCAAAAATCCGGTCTGAAGGCAGGCAGTAATTTTCTCCTTCTGGATAAGTCACCCAATGCCGGTGGTGCATGGCAATATCGCTGGCCTTCCCTCACCCTCAGTACCGTGAACCGGATTCATGACCTTCCGGGCATGTCTTTCTCTGATGTACTGGAGCCGGAAGTATCCGAGGTCAAAGCGTCTGTAGCTGTACCGCAATATTACGCAGCCTATGAAAAGAAGTTTCATTTGCCGGTTTACAGACCTGTAACTGTCAGTGTTGTTTGTGAACGTATTGATCGCTTTCGTATAGAAACCGACCGCGAGACTTTTACGGCACGCGGCATCATCAATGCCACCGGTACTTGGGAGACACCGGTCATCCCTCATTATACCGGTGCTGAACTTTTTAAAGGACAGCAGCTTCACACGCGTGACTACAAAACTGCAGAAGCATTCGCCGGCAAACATGTTGTTGTTGTCGGCGGTGGCATTTCCGCTTTGCAACTGCTTGATGAAATTTCGCAGATCACCACAACGACATGGGTAACCCGCAGTGAACCGCAATTTCGTGAAACACCTTTTACTGAAGAAGACGGCCGTGCTGCAGTTGCCATTGTCGAAGATCGTGTCCGTCGTGGCCTGATCCCCGGTTCTGTGGTTTCCGTAACCGGTATTCCCCTTACCCCTGCTTTGCGAGCAGCCCGTGAACGCGGCGCATTAAACCGCCTGCCAATGTTCAGTGAGATAACAGAAACAGGTATCCGCTGGGCTGACGGCACTGAACAAAGAGCCGATGTGATTTTATGGTGTACCGGCTTTCGGAGTTCTCTTGATCATCTGGCGCCATTACAAATCCGCGAAGCCAATGGCGGTATTGTTATGGGCGGCAGACTGGCAACACAGGTCATGAAAGACCCGCGGATTCATCTCGTCGGCTATGGACCTTCGGCATCAACCATCGGTGCCAATCGCGCCGGTGCTGCTGCAGCAAAAGAACTGAGTACATATCTCAAACTCAACTAAAGCGTGTCGCGTTTAATTATGACCACTGTGCTCGCTCTAGTTTTTCCAAATTGTCGCATGTTCCCGATAGCTCAAATTTATCCATTTGAGCGGGACATGCTCCGGGAGCACTCATGTCCAGGTTTGCGATAAAAGCTTTAATGGTAGATGTTGATGGTGTTCTGATTAATGGGCGCCCTCGGGACGGAAAGCACTGGTCGACAGATTTAGAAGCAGATCTCGGCCTGTCATCCTCCCTGTTACAAAATAGATTTTTCACACCTCATTGGAATGAAATAGTCACCGAAAAACTGGATATTCTTTCAGCACTCAAACCAGTCCTTGCAGAGTTAGCACCCCATCTCAGCTCGGATGATTTCATTATCTACTGGTTTAAGAATGATGCCCGCCTGAATGCGGAGCTGATACAGTCTCTGAAATTTTATCGCACTGCTGGTGTGCAAGTTTATCTTGCAACCAATCAGGAACATTTGCGTGCGGAATATATTGCTCAAACCCTGAAACTAAATGAGCTTACAGATACGATTTATTATTCTGCCGCACTCGGCGTTAAAAAACCGGATCATTCATTTTTCAAAAAGGCCACCAAACTTTCAAAGCTACGACCAGAAGAGATCGTTCTGATTGATGATACGCTTGCCAATATCATTGCTGCCAAAGAGTGCGGTTGGCATGCAATTCACTGGACAAATGAGAGCTGTCTTACAACTGAATTGACACAGCTCTGATTTCTAAAATTTCCAAATTTCTTAAACTGTACATTAAGATTTTGCTAACCACGATGATTCACGTGAAACAACTATGCTTTTACCGCCACGCCTGCCGGTAAGAATAGCACTAAAATGTCTGCCTCTTCACTATCCCATATGATGCGCGTTGACCTCTCTTAGAGAACTGATTATTCGTTTTGATCGGGACGCGGAACAGAGGGAGATTTTCATGCGTACACTTATTATGGCTTTGCTCTCAACAGCAGCTATGGCCACCACTATGATTGCTGGTCCGGCAAATGCAAAAGATGTCAGCGTTGCGGTAACAGCAATTGTTGAACATCCTGCTCTTGATGCCGCCCGTGACGGTGTAAAAGATGCACTGGCCGCTGCTGGTTATAAAGAAGGTGAAAATCTGAAATTCACCTATCAGTCAGCTCAGGGTAACCCTGCAACTGCCGCACAGATCGCACGCCAGTTCATCGGTGAAGCACCGGATGTAATTGTTCCGATCTCCACACCTTCAGCTCAGGCTGTTGTTTCCGGTACCCGCGATATTCCGGTTGTCTTCACTGCAGTATCTGATCCGGTTGGCGCACAGCTGGTTAAAAGCATGGAAAAGCCAGGCGGCAATGTCACCGGCCTGTCCGATCTTTCGCCGGTTGCTGATCACGTCAAGCTGATCAAAGAAGTTGCACCGAATGTAAAGACCATCGGGTTCCTTTATAATTCCGGTGAAGCCAATTCGATCTCCCTTCTTGAAGGCCTGAAAGCTGCTGCCAAAGAAGGTGGTCTGGAAGTGGTTGAATCTGCTGCGACCAAATCCGCTGAAGTTCAGGGGGCCGCTCGCGCGCTGATCGGCAAAGCAGACCTGATTTATATTCCGACCGACAACACCATTATTTCTGCGCTTGAAGGTGCAGTCAGCGTTGCAGAAGAAGCCAAAATTCCTCTGATGACTGCCGACACAGATTCCGTCAGCCGCGGTGCCTTCATTGCTCTCGGTTTCAACTATTACGATGTCGGCAAACAGACCGGTGAAGTCGTTGTCCGTATTCTGAAGGGCGAAAAGCCTGGTGACATTCCGGTGAATGTTGCTGCCGGTACCGATCTGGTCGTCAATCTGGTTGCAGCTAAGAAAATGGGGATTGAAATCCCTCAGGCTGTTGTCGATCGCGCCAGCAAAGTCATCAAAGAATAATCTGCATTTAAACCGGTAAAGCTGCTTTACCGGTTTTTCATCATCCGGATATTCAGCGGAAATTAAAAACTGAATATCCGGACACTTTCCTTTGTGTCTTTCACATACTGCACTGAAGCCGTGAAACGATACTCAGATATCAACAAGCAGGCTGCCCCGTAATTTTAAATCATCGAAACAGAAACCCTGTGAATGATGTGTTTGAAAGTGCCGGCCGTCTGCACAAGCCGAAGGAACATTATTTTGAGTCTGATCGCTTTTTGGGGCGCGGTCGAATTAGGTCTGGTCTTTTCATTTGTAGCTCTCGGCGTTTATCTGTCATTCCGTGTGCTGGATTTTCCTGACCTGACTGTAGATGGTTCCTTTCCGCTCGGCGCAGCTGTTACCGCTGTTCTTATTCTTGCCGGTGTTAACCCTTGGCTCGCTGCACTGATTGCCATGATGGCCGGTGCTGTTGCCGGACTGGTCACCGCGACTTTGAATCTTCGTTTTGGCATTCTTAATCTGCTGGCTTCCATTCTCACCATGACTGCGCTTTTCTCAGTCAATCTGCGTGTGATGGGCAAGCCGAATGTCGCTCTGATTAATCAGGATACAATGATCTCACCTTTTTACGGGCTGGGTGTTCCTGAATATTATGTGCGTCCGCTTTTTGTTGGCGTGCTTGTTATTATCGCCGCCCTGCTCGTCTGGCGCTTTCTGGAAAGCAATATCGGTCTTGCCATGCGTGCAACCGGTACCAATGCACGCATGGCTCGTGCGCAGGGTGTGAAGACCGATCGCCAGATTTATCTGGGCATGGCTATGTCTAATGCTCTGGTTGCTCTGGGCGGCGCATTATTTGCACAGACAAACGGCTTTGCCGATGTCACCTCCGGTGTCGGTACAATTGTTGTTGGTCTTGCCGCTGTGATTATTGGTGAAACACTGTTCCGCACCCGCTTCCTGCTCTGGGCACTGGTCGGCTGTATCATCGGTTCCATTCTTTATCGTATTGCCATTCAGCTGGCTCTGGGCAGTGATTTTATCGGTCTGAAAGCTTCCGACCTAAATCTGGCAACAGCTGTACTGGTCACACTGGCACTGGTTCTGCCACGCCTGCGTCGCGGAGGTGCATCCAAATGATTGAAGTTTCAAATCTTGGTGTTGTCTTCGGTCGCGGAACACCACTGCAAAAACAAGCACTGTCCGGCATCAATCTGAAAATTGAAGAAGGCACCTTTGTTACGGTGATCGGCTCCAATGGTGCAGGCAAGTCCACCCTGCTTGGAGCGCTGGCCGGTGACGTTCAGGCGTCTGAAGGCAAAATCCTCATCGGTAATAAAGATGTCACCAAACAGTCCACTGCTGACCGTGCATCCATGGTTGCCCGTGTATTTCAGGATCCGCTGACAGGCAGCTGTGGTGCATTGTCAATTGAAGAAAACCTTGCCCTCGCTGCCATGCGCGGACAAAAACGCGGCCTCGCCCATGCGCTCAATCATAAGCGCCGCGAGCTGTTCCGTGAGCGTATTGCAGGCCTTAATCTTGGTCTGGAAAACCGCGTGCAGGATCGTATGGATCTGCTTTCAGGCGGCCAGCGTCAGGCACTGTCTCTGATCATGGCAACCCTGACAGATTCAGAAGTACTGCTGCTCGATGAACATACTGCTGCGCTTGATCCGGGCATGGCAGATTTCATCATGAAGCTCACAGCCAAACTGGTCAGCGAAAACAAGCTGACGACGATGATGGTGACCCACTCTATGCAGCAGGCACTTGATTACGGCACACGTACAATCATGCTGCACGGCGGCAATATCATTCTTGATGTTTCCGGTGATGAACGTAAGAACCTCACCGTTAAAGACCTGATTGATATGTTCAAAAAGGTACGTGGTGAAACATTGGATGATGATGCCCTGCTGATCCAGTAATGCTTCAACATCGCTGAAATTAAGAATGCCGCGCTCATCCCGCGGCATTTTTATTTGAAAACACAAACACTGATTTCCCTTTTCATACCTTTGTTGTAAGCAGACTTATGGCACAGAAAAAAGCACATGAAGTTGACGGGTTTCTCGCGCGTACGGCACAAACCGGAACGGTCATACTGATCTATGGACCGGATAAAGGTCTGGTCAGTGAGCGTGGTGCTAAATATGCAAAGCTCACCGGTCTGCCTCTGGATGATCCTTTTGCTGTCTTGCGTATTGAGGCAGATGAGATTGACAAGGACCCTGCCCGCCTGATGGATGAAGCCCGAACAATTTCAATGTTTGGCGGCGATCGTCTGATCTGGATTAAAAATGCTTCAGCACAAAAAAGTCTGGCCGAGGCCGTTAAACTACTAATCTCTGAACCACCTCAGGATACTTATATTCTGATTGAGGCTGGCGACCTGAAAAAGGGTGCCGGCCTACGCACCAATGTCGAAAATGGCGCAACCGGCATGGCACTTCCCTGCTATACGGACGATGCCCGTGGCATTGACGGACTGATCGATGATGTGTTGCAAGCTAATCATTTACAAATCTCCAATGATGCCCGTCAGTTTTTACGCCTGAGCCTTGGCGGTGATCGTCTCGCAACACGTGGAGAACTTGAAAAGCTTTGCCTCTATGCACGTGGTCAACAGCGTATTGAACTTGATGATGTGCGGGAATCTGTCGGTGATGTGGCTGCACTTTCTCAGGATGAAGTCATTGATGCTGTACTGATCGGTGACCTGCCAAAATTCAATACCGCCTTTGACCGTGTCGTAAATACCGGCACACATCCTTTCCTGCTGGTGAATAGTGCTATGCGCCAGTTCAGCCAGTTGCAAACTCTTCGCTATGCTATGGAAACAGGAAATGTACCGGCAGGCCTTGTAGTTAATTCAGCAAAGCCACCGATATTCTTCGCGCGTAAAAAACTCGTAGAGACAGCATTAGGGCTGTGGAGTGTTGCAGCACTCAACCGCGTGACAGACAGACTTCAGCGCACGGTTCTGGAAAGCCGTCAGAATTCGGCGCTTTCAACTGCAATTATAAGACAGACTTTTATTGCTCTCACTGTAGAAGCAATAAGAAATAAACAAAGACGTTGATTTTATCATAATAAAAAAGCCGGTACTCAGACCGGCTTTTCTTTTAATTTTCAGTATATCAGCTTTGTAAACGACGGCAAATTTCATCCAATTGTTCAAGAGAACTATAGCGGATACGAACTTCACCACCCCGATCACGGTGATTAATTTCAACTTTCATGCCAGTTACATCAGAAAGTAATTTTTCTAATGCACGGGTGTCTGCGTCTTTTTCAATCGGTGCGCGTTCCGGTTTAACGGCCGGAATACCTTTGCTTTCAGCTTGAGACAAAGCTTCAACCTGACGCACAGAAAGGCCTTCTTTGACAATACGTTCAGCAACAGCCTGCGGATTTTCCATGGTAATCAGTGAGCGGGCATGACCGGCAGTTAAAGCACCGTCATTGATTAACCCTTGTACTTCTGTTGGAAGTTTAAGAAGACGCAGTGTGTTTGCAACATGACTACGGCTTTTACCAATAACCTGCGCCAAATCAGCCTGCGTATAATCATGCTCATCAATCAGAAGCTGGTAACCCATTGCTTCTTCAACAGGATTCAGATCAGCACGCTGTACGTTTTCAATGATCGCCAGCTCAAGAGCAACACGATCATCCACATCGCGCATAATAACCGGAATTTCAGTCAGACCTGCGCGCTGCGCTGCACGCCAGCGACGTTCACCGGCAATCAGCTCAAAATGTTCGCGATTTTCCGGTGCCGGGCGCACAACAATCGGCTGCACAATACCATGCTCACGAATGGATTGTGCCAGATCTTCAAGTTCAGCTTCTGTAAAAATACGGCGCGGGTTACGCGGGTTACGGCTTACAAATTCAATAGGCACATAACGTTCAAGCGGAACAGGTGCCTTGCGTTCTTCTGCAGGCCGGTCGATATCCCCAATCAGAGCTGCCAGACCGCGACCAAGACGCTTTTTTGAAGGATCATCGTTCATCAGTTGAATGCTTTCTGCAAATTGTTACATAGTCGAATCGAATAGTCAGTTTCATGCTGCAGTACGAAGCTGGCGTTCCCGCTGAATTACTTCAGATGCAAGTTGAAGATAGGCCTGACTTCCTGCACATTTCAGATCATACAAAATGGCAGGCTTGCCATGGGACGGGGCTTCCGATACCCGCACGTTACGCGGAATAACGGTGCGATAAACTTTTTCGCCCATAAATGCGCGCACATCATCAACAACCTGATTAGCCAAATTGTTTCGGCTGTCATACATGGTCAACACAACCCCCTGAATCGACAATTCAGGATTAAGCGAGTTACGTACCTGATTGACGGTTTCGAGCAATTGGCTCAGACCTTCCAGAGCAAAAAACTCACACTGCAATGGCACCAGAACAGAGTCTGCGGCAGCCATTGCATTCAATGTCAGAAGATTGAGCGACGGCGGACAATCAATCAGAATATAGCTGAAATGATCGGCAATACCTGAATCAAAACGCAGCGCATCACGCAAACGTCTGGTTCTATCCGGAGCATGGGAAATTTCCATTTCAATACCGAGCAAATCCAGCGTAGATGCAACCAAGTAAAGATTTGGTACATCAGTCGCAATTGCTGCATCCGGCACAGAAGCATTCTGCGTCAGCACATCATAAGATGACAATGGGCGATTTTTACGGTCAACTCCAAGTCCGGTACTGGCATTGCCCTGCGGATCGAGATCAACAATCAATACATTTTCACCGATTGCAGCCAAAGCAGTCGCCAGATTAATAGCCGTTGTGGTTTTTCCCACGCCGCCTTTCTGGTTCGCGATCGTTATAATCCGTGTTCTGTTATTCATAATAATTGTCCCGAATAACTTCCGTTTTCAATGCTCATTCAATGTCATTGCCATTCAACGGCGTTGTAAATTACTGATTTCCAGAATGACTGAATCCGCTTCTATTGCGCTTCCATGTCGTACAAAATCAAATTTCCAGTTCAGCAGACTTTCATCAATCTCACGCTGATAGTCCCGCCCTTTTTGAAAAAGCGCTTTAGCACCTTTTGTCATCCACGGTTCTGTCAGTTCAAACAGCTTATCCAGTGAAGCCAAGGCTCTGGCAGTGATGATTTCCGGAACCTGAACTTGCTGATAACAGCTTTCAATTCTGGCATTCACAACCTGTGCGCGCGTCTGGAACTGAGCTAATGCATTTCTCAAAAATGCTGATTTCTTACTGTTACTCTCAACCAGTCTTATTGAACCGCCTGTTTTTTTCAGCATGATTGCCAAAACAACTCCTGGGAAACCTCCGCCTGATCCCAAATCAAGCCACTGTTTTGCTTGAGGTGCCAGTTTAAAAAGCTGAACACTATCAAGAATGTGACGTTCCCATAGTGTTTCCAGTGTATTTGGCGAAGCCAGATTGATTGCTTTGGACCATTTTTTGAACAGCGCTTCAAAACCAATCAAATCATCGGCTGTTTCACGTGAAACAGATGGGTATATTTGTTTCAGTGAATCAAAATATTTATCTTTTGTCATGCTGGTTTTGCCAAATCACCCGAAATATCCTGTGCAATACCATGTCTGCGGATATGTGTTATCAATAATGCGATCGCAGCAGGCGTCATCCCCTCAATTCTTTGCGCTTCTGCAATATTTGAAGGCTGACGCTTCTCAAGCTTTTGCTTCAATTCAAGGGAAAGACCAGAAATTGTCGAGAACTGGATTGACCGTGGTATAATCAACTGCTCTTCACGTTCCATCACGGCAATATCCGCTGTCTGACGATCCAGATAAACAGAATATTGCGCTTCAATTTCCAAAGCTTCTTTTGTCGCCGAAGACAAACCAGTTAGTTCAGGCCAGACTTCTGTGAGGCGCTCCAGATTAATATCCGGATAGGAAAGCAGATCATAAAGCGTACGGCGAATCCCATCTTTGTTGAGATTCAAACCAAAACCAGCCGCAGCATTTGGTGTAATGGACAAGGATTGAGCAAGCTCCCTCGCCTGATCCAACTCCTGCTTTCTCTCATTGAAACGTGTTTGCCGTGCAGAACCAATAAGTCCCCAGTTTTCACCCAAAGGCGTCAAACGACTGTCGGCATTATCTGCACGAAGTGAAAGTCTGAATTCTGCACGTGATGTAAACATGCGATATGGTTCACTGACACCACGCGCTGTCAGATCATCAATCATCACACCGATATAAGCTTCTGTACGCTGAAGAATAACGGGTTCACTACCACCGGCATGTCTGGAAGCATTCAAACCAGCGAGTAAGCCTTGTGCTCCGGCCTCTTCATAACCGGTTGTGCCGTTAATCTGGCCAGCCAGGAACAGTCCCTTAACACGACGCGTTTCAAGACTACGTTGTAATTCGCGCGGATCAATAAAATCATATTCAATAGCGTAGCCCGGTTGTAGCATCTTAGCATTCTCCAAGCCTGGTATTGTCTTGAGAATATCGAGCTGAACATCTTCCGGCAAGCTGGTCGAAATACCATTCGGATAAACGGTATCATCATCAAGACCTTCCGGTTCAAGAAAAATCTGATGGCCGTCACGATCACCGAATTTGACGATTTTATCCTCAATCGACGGGCAATAGCGAGGTCCAATACCTTCAATATTCCCTGAATACATTGCCGAGCGATGAATATTATCGCGGATTAATTGATGGGTAGCGTCTGTTGTACGCGTAATACCGCAATCAATTTGCGGTACTGTAATCTTATCCGTCATCATTGAAAATGGAACCGGATCTTCATCTGCGGATTGTTTATCCAGACTTGCCCAGTCAATCGTCTTACCATCAATACGGCAAGGCGTACCGGTTTTTAAACGGCCTAAAGCAAAGCCAAGACCAATCAAACGTTCAGATAGTCCAAGAGCCGGTTTTTCACCCATGCGTCCGGCAGGGATTGTTTTCTCGCCAATATGGATCAAACCATTGAGAAATGTTCCGCTTGTCAGCACAACAGACGCACAATTGATAATTGTACCATCCATCAGTTGAACAGCTTTTACTGTGCCATCTTCAACGATAATATCTGCTGCACCGCCTTCAATGACAGTCAGGTTTTGCTGTTCTTTGATGAAGCTTTGAATAGCCAGGCGATATAATTTGCGATCCGCCTGAGTGCGCGGGCCACGAACAGCAGGACCTTTACGACGATTCAATAGACGAAATTGAATACCTGCCTGATCAGCCGCCTTGCCCATCAAGCCATCAAGCGCATCAATTTCACGAACAAGCTGTCCCTTTCCTAATCCGCCAATAGCAGGATTACAGGACATAACACCGATCGTATCAAAATGATGCGTTACTAAAGCAGTTTTAGCGCCTGTTCTTGCTGATGCTGCGGCAGCTTCTGTACCGGCATGACCACCACCAATAACAATGACGTCGTAAAAACCTGTCATAATCATATCCAAAACTTGTTTGGTTTCACGTGAATCATCATTCTCATGTTCTCTCTGAAAAGGGAACACATAACTCAAGAGTGAACAATAATTTCATAAATGGGAATCTGTCGACTCAGAATAATCTAGCCGAGTCAAACTGTGTTTTTAGATTCCACAGAATGTTTCACGTGAAACATCTCTGATTGTTAATCAGCCTATATCATGAAATTTGTTTCACGTGAATCATTTTCCGATGCAAAATTGAGAGAATACGAGATCGAGAATATCCTCTACGTCTACGTCGCCGGTAATTTTTCCAAGGTGTTGAGAGGCGATACGTAGATTTTCAGCTCTTAATTCCAATGGCAGGGTTTTTGAATTAGCAGCTTTTTCAATTTCAGATTTGCATTGATTTAATAAATCAATATGTCTGCGGCGCGTCGGCACAACATCGTTTTGAAGTCTTGTCTTGTCTGTAATGTAAGTGCTTAAATTATCCAAAAGCTTGTTAATGCCTTCATTGTTTTTGGTCGAAATTAGATAATTATAGCTTGATGTGGCTTCAGGTTTAAGATCAGCTTTGTTACCAATTGTCCAAATATCCGTCTGGAATTCAGAAATGTTTACGGTAATAGGATTGAATATATCCTCTATATATAAAATTAAATCAGCTTCCGCAGCTTTATCCATTGCGCGCTGAATACCGATTTTCTCAACTTTACCTGTTGTTTCGCGAATTCCGGCTGTATCCGTCACGTAAGTCGCGACGCCGTTCAGATTCAATTTCACTTCAAGCAGGTCACGCGTTGTGCCCGCTTCATCAGAAATGATTGCTACATCACGCGCGGCTAATAAGTTCATTAAGCTGGATTTTCCCGCATTCGGTGCGCCAATAATAACAATATGAAAACCGTCACGCAGCATTGATCCGCGTTTTCCGTCTTCAATATGCTTTTCAATGCGTCCTCTGAGATCTTGCATTTCACTCCAGACCCGATCGGATACTGAACCCGGAACATCCCCCTCATCGGCAAAATCTAATTCTGCTTCAATAAATGCACGCGCCTGAATGAGTTTCTGTCGCCAATCCATATAAAGATTGCGCTGCGCACCGGAGGCAACTTGTTGTGCTAATCGTCTTTGTGTTTCCGTTTCAGCAGAAATCAAATCCGCCAGCCCTTCAGCCATTGTTAAATCCATCTTGCCGTTTGCAAATGCGCGACGTGTAAATTCTCCGGCTTCAGCTAAACGGCATTTTTCAAATTCTGACAGGCTTTCCAGAAATTTTTCCACCACAGCAACACCACCGTGAATATGAAATTCCGCACAGTCTTCACCGGTAAAGCTTTTTGGTCCTTCAAAGAAAAGTGTCAGACCACTATCCAGAACTTCGCCTGTTTTGTTTTTTAAAAGACTGAAATGCGCTTTGCGCGGTTCGGGCAATTTCCCCACAATAGTTTCGGTAATGAATCGAGATTGTGGGCCTGATAATCTGATAATTGCTACGCCGGAAGGCAAACGCCCGCTTGAAAGCGCAAAAATAGTATCATGATGAAATGGCTGCACTGACATCGAAAATCCGTTACAAGTTAAGAGAATAATTGCCGTTCTTTAGCTGTTTGAAGCACTACTGTATCGGCTTGAATATCGGAAAGGCAAAGCCATGAGCCCGACGCAAAGCCCAACACAAAACAATGCCAGTTCTAATCGCCTTCATACAGCGAACAGTACATATTTGAAACAGCATAGCGATAATCCGGTCAACTGGCAGCTCTGGGACAATGAAGCGCTCGAACTGGCACGTCTTCATGACAAGCCGATTTTGCTTTCCATCGGATATTCTGCCTGCCACTGGTGCCATGTTATGGCGCATGAATGTTTTGAGGATGAGCAAGTTGCTCAGCTGATGAACGAGCATTTCATCAATATTAAGGTGGATCGTGAAGAACGACCGGATATTGACCAGATTTATATGTCAGCCCTCACAGCCATGGGAGAACAAGGTGGCTGGCCACTGACAATTTTTCTAACGCCTCAGGGTGATGCTTTTTGGGGTGGCACATATTTTCCAAAACATGCCAATGGTCGACTGCCCGGCTTTATGGATATTCTTCAAAGCCTCGGAACTTTATGGGAAAATAACCGCGAACGGATTAACGGCAATGTAACGGCTCTCAAAACGCATCTCCAGACTGTTTTAACACCAGAAGCTAAAGCCGCTGAGAATGATGAAAGCGCTTTCCAACGCTATGCTGATACAATAGCCAGACGTATTGATACGACTTATGGCGGCATCAGCGGACAACCTAAATTTCCAAACTTCCCGTTTATGTCGATGCTTTGGACATCCTGGAAAACCAGCCAGCAACAACAGCATCATGATTTGTTCATTCTCAGCACTGAGAAAATGCTCAATGGCGGTATTTATGATCATCTTGCCGGTGGTCTAGCGCGCTACAGCACTGATGCCTTCTGGCTCGTGCCGCATTTTGAAAAAATGCTTTATGATAATGGGCAGACAATCCGGCAATGCTTATGGGCATGGAGCACTACGCAAAATCTATTGTTTCGGAATCGAATCGAAGAAATTATTCAGTGGGTTACATCTGAAATGACTTTGCCGGATGGCGGTTTTGCCTCGGGCCTTGATGCTGATAGCGAAGGTGTTGAAGGTAAATTCTATATCTGGGATCAGTCAGAAATAGAGAGCATACTCGGCGAAGATGCACCTGAATTTATTGAAAAATATAATGTCAGTCCTGCAGGAAACTGGGAAGGCAGCAATATTCTTCATCGGCTGGATATGCTGAATTTCAACCAGGAAGAAGATGAAATCTTAAAACCACTACGGACAAAACTGCTTGGCATAAGAAATCAGCGAACCAGACCCGGTCGTGATGAAAAATGTCTGACCGACTGGAATGCCTATTTCATTCGCGCTTTGGCTGAAGCTGCCCGTGTTTTTAATCGCACTGACTGGCTCGAACTGGCAAAAAGCACTTATCAAATCTTAATGCCGAAACAAGGCACAGCCGTCAGTCATGTATGGTCAAATACTGCATCTAAGCTCCCTGCCCTGTCCTCTGATTACGCCGCGCTCATCAATGCGGCCTTGTCGCTTTATCAGGCTGATCCGCAGCAAAACTATATTGATGATGCCAAAGCATTACTGATCTCACTTAATCAGCATCATCTCGATCAGAATGGTGATTACCGGCTGACAGCTTTGGATAATGATGATGTGATTTTTTATCTTTATGGTGATCAGGATGAAGCTATCCCAAGCTCCACCAGCCAGATTATCGAAGCATGCACGAGACTGGCACTGATAACAGAAGATGAGGCGCTGCTGACCAAAACCAATAAGCTGGCAGAGCGTGCTTTAGGACGTGGCAAACATATGGCTTATGGTCAGGCCGGTATTCTCAATGCTGCAGTCCAGCTGCTTGATCCGGTTAAACTGGTGCTGATCGTTGAGAACACAGAGGATGAATTATACCGCTGCGCATCCCGACATGCCGATCCTTGCCGTACAGATATCATTTTAAACCATCAACAAGCCTCACAGCAGCCGCAGTGGGCATCTTTCCTGTCTCTGACTGGCAAACGCTCCTGTGCTATTCTCTGTCGCAATCAGGTCTGTTTACCGCCGGTTTATAATGCAGCCGATCTGGAGAAATTACTATAATTATAAAAACAAAAACGCCGCCTTTTGAGGCGGCGTTTTTAATATCAGCATAATGAAACAAATTACGTATTCATTGAATCGAAGAATTCAGCATTATTCTTCGTCTGTTTCAGCTTGTCGATCAGGAATTCAATTGCATCGGTTGTGCCCATTGGCGCCAGAATACGACGCAGAACAAAGATTTTCTGCAGATCCTGACGTGGTACCAGCAGATCTTCCTTACGTGTACCGGATTTGAGAATATCCATAGCAGGGAAGATGCGCTTATCAGCAACCTTACGGTCAAGCACGATTTCCGAGTTACCGGTACCCTTGAATTCTTCAAAAATAACTTCGTCCATACGCGAGCCGGTATCGATCAGCGCAGTTGCGATGATGGTCAGCGAGCCGCCTTCTTCGATATTACGGGCCGCACCGAAGAAGCGCTTCGGACGCTGTAGCGCATTCGCATCCACACCACCGGTCAGAACCTTACCGGATGAAGGAATAACAGTGTTGTAAGCGCGGCCGAGACGGGTGATCGAGTCAAGCAGAATGACCACATCACGACCATGCTCAACAAGGCGTTTTGCCTTTTCAATCACCATTTCAGCAACCTGAACGTGACGGGATGCCGGTTCATCGAAGGTCGAAGATACAACTTCCCCCTTTACCGAGCGCTGCATATCGGT
Organism: Hyphomicrobiales bacterium; assembly: GCA_900470285.1. Classification (GTDB taxonomy): domain Bacteria; phylum Pseudomonadota; class Alphaproteobacteria; order Rhizobiales; family Rhizobiaceae; genus Pseudochrobactrum. The sequence continues at coordinate 410,979 of UCAG01000003.1, read as the reverse complement.
CACTTCTTCAGGACGCTCATCAATCAGCAGAACGATCAGATAGCATTCCGGATGATTGGCAGTAATCGAATGCGCAATATTTTGCAGCAAAACCGTTTTACCAGTACGTGGCGGCGCCACGATCAGACCACGCTGGCCTTTACCAAGCGGTGCAACCAGATCGATTACACGGGCTGAATTGTCTTTATTGGTCGGAATATCCAGTTCCATTTTGAAACGCTCATTCGGATAGAGCGGTGTCAGATTATCAAAATGGATTTTATGGCGGATCTTTTCCGGATCCTCAAAATTGATTGTATTGACTTTGAGAAGCGCGAAATAACGTTCGCCTTCTTTCGGGCTGCGGATCGGGCCTTCAACCGTATCACCGGTTTTCAGCGAAAAACGACGGATCTGCGAAGGAGAAATGTAAATATCATCCGGACCAGGCAGATAGTTGGCATTTGCGGAACGCAAGAAGCCAAAGCCGTCCGGCAATAATTCGACGACACCTTCACCGATGATTTCGACTTCCTGAGAGGCAAGGCTCTTCAGAATAGCGAACATCAGTTCCTGTTTACGCATAACACTGGCGTTTTCAACCTGCAGCTCTTCAGCGAGAGCGAGCAGATCGACAGGTGTCTTGTTCTTAAGATCTTGTAGTTTCATTTCCTGCATGGGTGCGGAACTCATATTATAAAAGATTGAAAAAAGAAAAATGCAGTTGTGCGCTCATAATGGTCATGAGGGGCATGACCGGCATCGGAAACCTGCTATTCTTGAAGGAAGGTGTCTTTCCTTAACCGGTTCCGATGATTTGAGCAAGAGCCAAGCTGCTTTGCAGCGCTATAAAAATAGTCAGACAGAGTGAAATTACGCTGTAAACGGAGCTTAAAGCGTAATTTCTTATCTTATATGGTGATCAGAACGGCTTTACGACAACCAGAATGACGATCAAAATCATCAGAACTGTCGGAATTTCATTCACAATGCGCCAATGTTTGGTTGATTTGGTGTTTTTGTCCTGAGCGAACATCCGCACGCTCTTGGAAAGATAACCATGCAAACCGGACAGCAAAACAACCAGCAAAATCTTGCCGTGCAACCAGCCACCACGGAATTCAAAGATTTTCCATGCCAGCCACAGGCCTAAAACCCAGGTCACAATCATCGCCGGATTGATGATATAGCGCAGCAACCGGCGTTCCATGATTTTGAAAGTTTCGGATGCCTGCGATCCGGTCTTTTCCTGACTGTGATACACAAAAAGGCGAGGCAGATATAACATGCCCGCCATCCAGGCGATCACAGCAATAATATGAAAAGCTTTGATCCAGAGATAGACTGCATCAGTTGCCGCAAAAAACAGCGCATAGGCTGCAATTGCAGTGATAGCGACAGCAATCACTGCTCTCACAGCAGGATTGCCTGTATTTGTGCCGGATTTATCCATTATGCACCTGCCTGACGGATACGATTGACCATTTGAGCGACATTTTCGAGCGGCGCCTGAGGTGTAATTCCGTGACCAAGATTAAAGATCAGCGGTCCCTGCCCCAGTTTTTCGAGAATAACATCCACGCCTTCATCGAGAGCCTTACCACCGGCAACCACACGCAGCGGGTCCAGATTGCCTTGTACAGTGCCTTGTTGCTGTAATTCTTGAGCGAAGTTCAAAGGAACAGACCAGTCCAGCCCAAGAGCATTTACGCCGGTTTTGGCGCGGTAATCCCGATAGAGCATCCCTGCTCCTTTCGGAAAACCGATAATCACAGCTTCAGGATGGGTTTCGCGAACTTTTTTAACAATGCGGGCAACCGGCTTGATACAGAAATCTTCAAAGCAATCTTCATCCAGCACACCGGACCATGAATCGAAGATCTGAACCGCATCGGCACCGTAATTAAGCTGCTCAATCAGATATTCCGCAGAAATATCTGCAAGATCAGTCAGCAGTTTAATGAAAACATCGCGGTGCTGATAGGCAAACAGACGTGCCGGTGCTTGATCCGGCGTGCCGTGACCGGCGATCATATAGGTGGCAACAGTCCACGGGGCACCGCAAAATCCGAGCAGCGTGGTTTCATTCGGCAATTGCTCGCGCAAACGGCTGACGGTTTCATAAACAGCGCTTAATTTGGCTGCTTTACCTGTAATGTCGAGATCTTTGATTTCATCAACTGTCACAGGTGTCATTAAAGGTCCCCTTCCTTCTTCAAAGCGAAGGTCACGTCCAAGAACATGAGGGATGACAAGAATATCTGAAAAGAGAATGGCTGCATCAAAGCCATAACGGCGAATAGGCTGAAGTGTCACTTCAGTTGCCAGTTCAGGATTATAGCACAGATCAAGAAAGCTTCCTGCCTGCTGTCGTGTCTGACGATATTCCGGGAGATAACGTCCTGCTTGTCTCATCATCCAGATTGGTGGTGGAAAGACGGTTTCACCTTTGAGAACGTTCAGAACTTTACGTGTCATGCGATTTACCCACACCGGTTTTCCCCGGTTATCCCATAAAGAAAGTGATGATTTTTGGATTCTTATGATTCTTAGAGTCTGTTGATAACGGGGATTAAATGTTTCCCTGAGTTTTCCCACAGGCTGATCATGAAAACCGGCTGATGTGGATAAATTGCCCATCGATCTGGAAAAAGCAATGCGACCAAAAATTCATCAATAAAAACTGATACTTATTGAAAATATCATTCATGCTATCCTGTGGACAACCATTGAATGAATTCTTTCCATCTTTGAATTGCTCCTGTTACCCACAGTGTTTATTGTCACGAATATACAGTCAGGCGCGCTGTGGATGAATCCTGTTTAAATCAACAGGCAGAGAAAGACGTCTCAGAGCCGGTACTTTTTACACACAGCCATCAACAGGGATGTGAGAAATCTGTGACAAAGACTCTTTCTTACTTTCATCTTCATCTGATTTCAGATGCAACAGGAGAGACTCTCCTTGCTGCAGGCCGTGCGGCGGCCGCTCAATACAGCCATGCGCGGGCGATTGAGCATATGTATCCGCTGATCCGAACCGAGAAACAGCTGGCTAAAATTCTGGAAAACATTGATGCCGAACCAGGCATTGTTCTCTACACAGTGGTGGATCAGAAACTGGCTTTGAAAATTGATGAAGCCTGTTCACAGATGGGCATTCCGAGTGTTTCGGTGCTGGAACCGGTGCTGGCGACTTTTCAGTCTTATCTTGGTGCTCCTGCCCATCGCCGCGCCAGTGCGCAACATGTGCTGGATGCTGATTATTTCCGCCGAATTGATGCTCTGAATTTCACAATGGAACATGATGACGGGCAGTTGCCGCCTGATCTGGAAGAAGCCGACATTATTCTGATCGGTATTTCACGTACATCCAAAACGCCAACCAGCATTTATCTGGCCAATCGCGGGATCAAAACGGCTAATATTCCGTTGGTTTTAGGCATACCGCTGCCGGAAGCGCTGCTTCATGTGAAAAAGCCGCTTGTTGTCGGACTGATTGCTAGCGCCGAGCGTATTTCCCATATCCGTCAGAACCGGATGCTGGGTACATCTCCGGGGCTGGATACGGAAAGCTATACGGATCGTATTAATATTGCACAGGAACTGGCTTATGCGCGCAATATTTGCGAGCGCAATAACTGGCCGGTGATTGATGTTACGCGTCGCTCAATCGAAGAGACCGCTGCAGCTATTCTGGCTTTGCGCCCCCGTGTCAGGACAGATGATTGATCGGTATTTTTTCACTGTGCTGTGCGGTGAAATATCTGATATTCTTCAGAGAAGTATTTTGAGCTGCGTATATGGCAGTGATCTTTTTGATATTTGAACGGAGTTTTCAATATGGCACTGCCTTTGATCCTTGCTTCTCAAAGCCCTTTTCGTGCAGCACTTTTAAAAAATGCGGGCATTCAGTTTACATCGCAGAAAGCTAATATTGATGAGCGCGCGGTGGAGGCACCGCTATATGAAACCGGTGCAACGCCGGAAGACGTGGCGCTGATCCTTGCGGAAACCAAAGCGGAAGAAGTGAGCGAACGTTTTCCGCATGCACTGATTATCGGTTGTGATCAGACATTGTCGCTTGGCAATGAAATTTTTCACAAACCTGCGGATATGGACGGCGCACGCCGCCATCTTCTGGCTTTATCGGGTAAAACCCATCAGCTGAACAGTGCTGTGGTACTGGTTCAGAATGGCCAGACCGTATGGCGTCATGTTTCGGTGGCTTATATGACTATGCGTCATCTGGAACCAGGCTTTATCGGTCGTCATCTGGCGCGTGTCGGCGATATTGCGCTTTCCAGTGTTGGTGCTTATCAGGTTGAGGGTGAAGGCATTCAGCTTTTTGACAAAATTGACGGTGATTATTTCACCATTGTCGGTCTGCCATTGCTGCCTTTGCTGAAAGAATTACGTGCCAGAGGAATTATTGATGGCTGAGATGAAACAGGCTTTTGTAACCGGTTTTCCGATTAAACATTCGCGCTCACCTTTAATCCACAATTACTGGCTGCAACGCTATGGTTTAAGCGGTTCTTACAAGGCAATTGAAAACAGCCCCGAGAACTTTCCGCATTTTGCTAAAACCCTTGCAGAACAAGGCTTACGCGGCGGGAATGTGACCATTCCGCATAAGGAAACTGCCTTTGCATTATGTGAAAAACGTGATGCGGCAGCGGAGGCCATCGGGGCTGTGAATACCCTGTGGATAGATGCGGAAAACAAGCTCAATGGCGGTAATACGGATGCCTATGGTTTTGCTGCAAATCTTGATGCGCAATTGCCGGATTGGGACAAAGGCGGCCAAACTGCTTTAGTGCTGGGTGCCGGGGGTGCCAGTCGCGCTGTTCTCTATGCTTTGCTGAACCGTGGTTTTGAAAAGATTATCGTGGTGAACCGCACTATAGAGAGGGCGCAGGTTCTGGCCGGTCATTTTGGCTCAAAAATTGAAGCTGCCGGTTGGGATAAGGCACAGGGTTTTGTCAGCTCTGCCGATGTGATTGTGAATACAACGTCACTGGGTATGAGCGGTCATGATGAGGCAGAAGCTTTTCCGCTTGATTTCTCTGCAGCCAAAGCCGGTGCGGTTGCAACAGATATTGTCTATATTCCTTTGGAAACACCGTTTTTATATCAGGCGCGTCAGGCTGGTTTACGCTGTGTGGACGGCCTTGGCATGTTGCTGCATCAGGCGGTGCCGGGCTTTGAACATTGGTTTGGTGTACGTCCTGAGGTGACAGATGAGTTACGCCAGATCATATTGGATGATGTTCAAAAATCTTGATAGGCAGACTTATGATCAAGCTGGGACTGACCGGTTCAATCGGCATGGGAAAATCCACAACCGCACAGATTTTTGCGGATAAAGGTGTGCCGGTTTATGATGCCGATGCGACAGTCCACCAGCTTTATCAGTCTGAAGCCGTGCCGCTGATTGCAGAAGCTTTTCCAGAAGCTGTTATTGATGGGCAAATTGATCGTAAAATTCTGTCGGCCAGCGTTCTGGGCAAGCCGGATCAGCTTAAAAAGCTTGAGAACATTGTTCATCCGCTTGTCCATGCAAAAGAACAGCAGTTTTTGCGCGCTGCTGAGGCCAAAGGTGCCAAACTGGTGGTTCTGGATATTCCGCTGCTGTTTGAAACCGGCGGAACGAACCGTGTGGATCAAATCCTTGTGGTTAGTGCGCCTTATGAAATGCAACGGGAAAGAGTGCTTTCCCGTGAGAATATGACAGAAGAGAAATTTCAGTCTATTTTGGCACGTCAGATGCCGGATGCTGAAAAACGCGCAAAAGCCGATTTTATTGTTGATACGGGGCAGGATAAAGAATTTGCCCGTCAGCAAGTGTCAGAGATTTTAGAAAAGCTGCTAAACCCATCTGCATAAGCAATTTACAGGACGAACTATGCGCGAGATTGTTTTCGATACGGAAACCACCGGCCTTGAGAAAAATGAAGACCGGGTGATTGAAATCGGCTGTATCGAGATGGTGAATAAATTCATCACCGGAAAAACATTCCATATCTATATCAATCCGCAGGGCAAAAAGGTCCATCCGGATGCATTGGCCGTACACGGTATTACCGATGAAAGCCTGCTGGATAAGCCGACTTTTCCTGAAATTGCGGATAAATTTCTGACCTTTATCGAAGGCGCTAAACTGGTCGCGCATAATGCGATGTTCGATATCGGCTTTCTGAATGCCGAACTGGAGCGCATTAACCGGACACCGATTTCTACCGACGTAGTGATTGATACACTGGCTTTGGCGCGACGCAAGCATCCGATGGGCCCAAACACGCTGGATGCACTGTGTAAGCGCTATGGCGTCGATAATGCGCATCGTAAATTGCACGGCGCCTTGCTCGATACGGAATTGCTGGCGGAAGTTTATATTGAGCTGCTCGGCGGCCGTCAGACATCCTTGGGTTTGAGTGTGCAATCTGCCAATGAAGACAAGAACGGAAATGAACCTGTTGCTGAGATTGTTCTGAAAGCGCGCCCTCAACCCCTGCCCTCACGCCTGACTGCTGATGATCTTGCTGCGCATCAGAAGCTCATTGATAAAATGGGCGATAAGGCAATCTGGAAAAAATATCTGAATTGATGACTGTTCGAAAATAAAAAAGCCGCTGTGTCTGAGACGCAGCGGCTTTTTAAAAACTCTTCAGATAGCTTAGTTTTTAACCTGAGCTTTTGCCTGTTCTTCAGCCATACGCTGCTGGAACATGGTGGCGAAATCGATCGGGTCGATCATCAGCGGCGGGAAGCCGCCATTGCGTGTTGCATCAGCAATGATCTGACGGGCAAACGGGAACAGCAAACGCGGGCATTCGATGAACAGGATCGGCAGCATATGTTCCTGCGGAATGTTCTGAATGCGGAAAACACCGCCATAAACCAGCTCTGTGCTGAACAGAACTTCTTTGCCTTCACCGGCCTGTGCGGTCAGGGTCAGAACAACGTCAAAATCACCCTCGGCGATCGGATTTGCGTTCACATTAACATTGATGCTGATGTTTGGCGCATTTTCACGCGGACGCAGGGAAAGTGGTGCATTCGGGCTTTCAAAGGAAAAATCCTTGATATACTGAGCCAGAATGTTGAGGGATGGCTGTGCACTACCGTTACCGTTCTGTGCTTCGTTTGGCGTCTCTGCCATTATCATATACCTTTTTGTTAACGATGATCGACAGACCGTCGAACAGTATGACAACACATGACTTGTGCTGTAACACTTTGAAAGCTTATACAATTTTATTGTAAAACAAACTTCGTAAGAAGCAATTGAACCATAAAATTGAACCCCTGATTTCAGAAAACAATGGCTGTTGCAAAAGCAATCCGAAACATGTGTCTTTTGGCTAGCATATGTACCTTTTACAGGCAATAACGCGGCGCATTATTTGATAATACTAAAAAGACAGGCGTAAAAACGCAGTACCGGCAATAAATTATGCTGCTCTGTGATTTTCAAGCTGCATATTCATTTTCTGTTGTCTTCAATCTCTTTCGGATCTGTGTTCCATGGAGAGTTCTTACTCTTTTTATCCTCATCCGATGAACTGGAATAATCCTCAGGGTCGAGATCAATAATATCGTCATCCTGTGACGTATGTCTTTGTCCGTAAGGCTGGTAGCCGGCACTGCCTGTTTGAAAATCTGTCGCCATCACCACACGGTTGCGCAAAAAACGGTTCCAGATCAGATCGCGTATAAACGGAATAAACAGCAAAAGTCCGATAATATCGGTCAAAAATCCCGGAATAATCAGCAAAATCCCGGCAAAAATCAGCAACGTTCCGTGAATGATTTCACGTTGCGGTGCGCGCCCTGCGGCAGTTTCTGCTTTCATCTGGTTAAGCAGGCTCAGTCCCTGACGGCGTAATAATGCAAAACCCAGAACTGCACTGAGGATAATCAAACCAAGCGTTGCCAGCACACCGATTTCTGAACCGACGATGACAAAACCGGCAATCTCTATAAATGGCAGGGCTAAAAACAGCAGCAGGCTGATCGGACCAAGCATTTTTGTCACGGGTGATTGACCTCTTGATACTGGAGCGGCATGGGCGGATTTTACCGTAAATATGCCGGATTATGAGTTTAAACAGGATATACAGATAAGAATGCCGGTTTGGCATTTGAATGCCGGAATGCGGTGAACTATATATTTTTTTAAAACATAGCGTTTTTATGGTATCTTTTAGCAGATTTATGACTGATGACGGCGTATCGAAGGCTTTTGCGATATAAATATCAGGCTTGATAAAGCATATTCTGAATATGATCTGTAAAAAAGATATTGTATAATTTATCAGTACAGGCAAAACCTGAGACTGAATAGCTGGAGCGTATCCCGAAAAGTGAGAACCGGTTTTCGGAACAAGATACGCGTAAAAGCAAAATACTAGAGCATTTACAAGGATTCAATTTAAACTGGAAATGCTATAGATGTTCATTGTGAGTTCCGGCAGATCACTGCGGAGATAATTGGCGAGCGGTATGAATTTTTTCAGTTTTGGCACATTCTTTTTCTTCATTGTTGCAGTGATTATTTTCCTGCAATTGCGCAGTGTATTGGGCAAGCGCACAGGTAATGAACGGCCGCCTTTTGACCCTTATACAACGCGTCAGGATGATACTGCCGCTCTTTCGCAGCAGAAAGATAATGTTGTTTCGCTGCCGCAACGCCAGACAATTGAAAATCAGGCAAAAGATTTTACAACAATCGATGCAATGGCGCCGGAAGGCTCAGAGCTGAACAACGGCCTGCGCAATATTCGCGCGCAGGATGCCGGTTTTGATCCGAAAGAATTCCTCAACGGTGCCAAAATGGCCTATGAGATGATTGTGTTGTCCTTTGCCGACGGCGATCGTAAAACTTTGAAAAACCTGCTTTCTAAAGATGTTTATGAAGGTTTTGATGCTGCGATTAAAGAGCGTGAAACCCGTGGTGAAAAAGTGAATTCCACCTTTGTCGGCATCAATCAGGCGAAAATTGTTGCGGCTGATATGAAGGGCAAAGATGCACAAGTTACGGTACGTATTGTCAGCGAGATGATCTCTGCGACACAGGACAAACAGGGCAATATTATCGACGGCGATCTGGAAACAGTTGCGGAAATCCGCGATGTCTGGACTTTTGCCCGCAATACTGCAAACCGTGATCCGAACTGGAAACTGGTTGCAACGGAAGCTGAAGATTAAAGCATTTCCCGACGCAAAATCAGGAACCGGTTTTGCGTCGGGAAATGCGTAAAAACAAAGAGATAGAGCATTTCCTCTGATTATACAAAAACTGGAAATGCTCTATCTTTGCTGCTGAAACAGCATCGGTAATTGTCAGACCTTCAAATATTTTGAGGAGCAGTGTTATGTCAGATCTGTCTGCTGCGCACTGCTCCACTGAGCTTTTCAATTTCACAGATTGTGCGGGCTGGGCAGAAGATGATCACGCTGCAGCCTTTTATGCTTTTTTGAAATCCGCCATCTATGCCGAAACACATCTTTATAAGAGCGGCAGTCTCGGCCCGCAATTTGAAGACCTTCTACCTGTTTTCACGCAAGCCCGTTCATTGGCGGCGGGACAACAAATTGACCGGCAGGCAGCGCGTGCATTCTTTGAGAGCTGCTTTTATCCCGTTAAAATCATTCCCCATGACCGGAAAGACGGCTTTGTAACCGGTTTTTACGAGCCGGAAATTACTGCTTCCCGTGTAAAAACTGCACAATATTCGGTGCCGTTTTATAGAAAACCGCCAGATCTCATCAAGCTGGATGCGGATAACCGTCCGAAAAATTTGCCTGAGGACATGGCGTTTGGCCGGTTTGATCATGAGCAGATTAGCGAATATTTTGACCGGCAGGCGATTGATCAGGGTGCGCTGGCAGATCAGGGGCTGGAAATTGCCTATGTAGCCGATAGAGTGGATGCCTATTTCGCCCATGTACAAGGCGCTGTGCGCCTGAACTTTGCTGATGGCAGTCAGATGCGTCTGACCTATGCGGCTAAGTCAGGCCACGCTTTTACCGGTGCAGGACGGGTTCTGATTGATAAAGGTGAACTGGAGCCTGCAAAGGTCACTATGCAGTCGATCCGGCAATGGCTGGCAAAGCACCCTGCCCGAGTTGATGAAATTCTGTGGCATAACCGGTCTTATATTTTCTTCCGCGAAGCACCGGTGGATGATCCTTTATCCGGGCCGGTGGCGGCTGCCAAAGTACCCCTCACGGCACAAAGATCGCTGGCAGTGGATCGTAAATATCATTGCTTTGGCACGCCGTTTTTCATAAACACACATAAGAATTTAGAAAATGGCGAGGTTTTTCGTCATTTGATGATTGCTCAGGATACCGGATCAGCCATTCTTGGTCCTGCCCGCGGCGATCTGTTTTTCGGTTCCGGCGATGCGGCTGGCGAGCTTGCCGGCGGAATACGCCATGATGCTGATTTTATAATGCTGGTTCCCCGAAAAACTATGGCGGATTAGCAGTATGAAACACACAAAGAATAAGCGCTCTGCCATGCGCATTTCGGATAAAAATACCATGAAAATACCAAAAAATCCGAAAGCAGAACCCGATCAGGCTGAAGCTTTACCAAAACAAAATTCTGGCTTTCTCAAAAACGAGGACCGTATTCTCTGGGAAACAGTTGCACGCACAACCCGTCCTTTGCGTCCGGTTAAACCACGACAGGCCTTTGTGATCGAGGATATGCATCTATGGGATATTGAGAATGGCATTAATATTCCGCAGCGTGTGGAGGCTGAACCGGTTAAAGCTTCTGTTGCCAAGGCAGCCGGTGAAACATCCCTGCAAAACCGTAAAAAACAGGAAGTGGTTATTAATCCGCTTCACGATATCGACCGGCCGACCATTCGCAAGATTGCCAAAGGTCGGGTTGAAATTCAGGCACGGATTGATCTGCATGGCATGCGCCAGCACGAAGCGCATGATCTGCTATATGGGTTCCTCTCAGATGCCTGGCACAGAGGCCTGCGCTTTGTCTTGGTGATTACCGGTAAAGGCACATCCATGGGCAGTGACGGCGTGTTAAAACAGGCCGTGCCGCATTGGTTCTCCACCCCCCTCTTTCGTCTCTATGTGAGCGCCTATGAGGATGCTGTACGCCATCACGGCGGACAAGGTGCTCTCTATGTCAGGCTGCGCAAAACTCCGGCTGAGAAACTCGCAGAGCGTCAGTCCTTCCCGTCAGGAAAGCGGACACTATCATGACACCATTTGGGCAGCGTTTACGGCAATTGCGTGAGGAGCGCGGTGTCAGCCAGAAGGAAATGGCTGCAGCTATTCGTGTGTCAGCTGCCTATCTTTCAGCGCTTGAGCACGGACGCCGTGGCCAGCCGACATGGGATTTGCTGCAAAGAATGATCGGTTATCTGAATATTATCTGGGATGAGGCAGAGGAATTGCAAAATCTGGCAATGATCTCTCATCCGCGTGTAACAATCGACACTTCAGGTCTGTCGCCGGAAGCCACAGAATTAGCAAATCTCTTGGCTAATCATATCCGCATTCTGGACAGGAATATGATTGAAAGTCTCAGCACGACGCTGCGGCTGGCTCATAAAAAACACCGCAGCCTGCGTTAGAGCATTTCACAGTCAAGTTGGATCAACTTGACGTCCGTGATAATGCGATCAAATAAAAAATCTAGAGCGAGCGCTGTGATCCAATCTGAACGTAAACAGCTCTAGAGCATGTCGCGGAAAAGTGGACACCGGTTTTCCGATAACGACATGCGTAAAAACAAGGAAACAGAGCGTGCGCAGTGGATACAATTAAACGCGCACGCTCTGAAACCTCAATTTAAAATAATGATCGCAGATCATCCATTTTGGAATTAACCAGCCAGCCATAGTAGTTTTCCTGCGGCAATTGCTTGTTTTGTTTGCCTGCATTGATGGCAGCCAGAGCACGGGCGCGGCTGTCTGCTCCGCCGGTATTATACAGAGTTGCGGTAATGCCCGGATTTTTCGAAATATCAAAATCGGCATATTTATTATATGCGGTGATGGAGTGTTTGATCGTTGCCGCCATGTAGGCAAGGCTCAGATCAGGATCCATAATGGTTTTATAGACCTGTGTGCCATTCTCTGCATTAAGCTTTGGCAAGCCGGAAACGCGATTGACCATATCTGACATTTGCAGCGCGGTCAGCGGGCTGATCTGACCAAGACCAAAGGTCTGTCCGGCATAGAAAGGCTGAAAGAACACTGCAGCAAAACGGTTATTCGGATAGGATTTGCCGTCGACGGTCTTACCGCGGAATTGTGTATCCCAGATATTTTCACGGCAGGTCCACAGGGAATAGCTGTCGGACAGGCCGGAGCATTTTGCAAATTCCGGGCGCTTGATAAAATCGCCGACAGCTTCGCCTTTATACTCAAAGCTGACCCCCTGTTTCACATAGGAAATGGCTTTGACATAATAGGTCTGCAACTGATCATAGGCATCAACATTATAGGTATGCTCGCCAATGATCGCACCGGCAATATGGACCGGATCGATATTATAGGCGGCGGCTGTTGATTTGATTTTTGAACGCAGATTACGGTCGGTTTTCAGAAGCGTATAAATCTTCTGATATTTCGCTTCATAGGTCGTATTCAGTTTTTTTGTACGCTTAGCAGAAGCACCCGGAATTTGCGGCTGTTCCGCATTACGATTGCCTGCCGGCACAACTGTTGCTGCCTGTGCTGTAGAGAAGAGTGTAAGTGCAAAAAAACCTGTTCCGGCAGCAATTGCTATCCGTTTAAAATTGTTGCCGAGGTTCATAGGTATTTTTGCTCCGTTCGCATTTGCTTGTCCTGCTGAATGGGAATTTCAGGAAAGTACGGCATTTTAACTTCGGCAGAAAATATGAAACCCTCGCGCACAAGTCGAGAGGGTTTCAAAAACTTAACTGCATATGATGTGTGAATGTCACACAATGCTTATGCTAAACATATTCCCGCATTACAGGATGAAGCGTGACAGGTCGATATTCTTGGCCAGATCACCGATGCTGTTGCGCACATAGGCTGCATCAACGGTAAAGACAGAGCCGCTTTTATCCGGCGCGTTGAATGAAATATCATCCAGCACTTTTTCCATCACTGTCTGCAGGCGACGCGCACCGATATTCTCAATGGTGGAATTGAGATCAACGGCAATATCAGCAAGCGCATCAATTGCGTCATCAGTGATTTCCAGTGTCACTTCTTCTGTGGCCATAAGCGCCACATATTGTTTCAGCAGACTGACTTCGGTTTCCGTCAGGATCGAGCGGAAATCTTCGCGTGTCAGGGCATTAAGCTCAACACGGATTGGCAGACGACCCTGCAATTCCGGCAAGAGATCCGATGGCTTGGCTACATGGAACGCACCGGAGGCGATAAACAGGATATGGTCGGTTTTAACCGGTCCGTATTTGGTTGCAACGGTTGTACCTTCGACGAGCGGCAGCAAATCGCGCTGCACGCCCTCGCGGGAAACCCCTGCCCCTGTGCCGCCTTCACGCGATGCGATTTTGTCGATCTCATCAAGGAAAACGATACCATCATTCTGGGTTGCTTCCAGCGCTTCCTGTGTCACCTGATCCTGATCCAGCAGCTTGTCGGATTCGTCATTGATCAGCAGCGCATAGGATTCTTTGACGCTCGTTTTGCGCGGCTTTGTACGACCACCCATCGCTTTACCAAGCATATCGCTCAAATTGATCATACCGATATTGGCACCCGGCATGCCCGGAATTTCAAAGCCCGGCATACCCGAGCTGGTATCGGCAATTTCAATCTCGATCTCTTTGTCGTCGAGTTCGCCTTCACGCAGTTTTTTGCGGAAACTGTCACGGGTTGCAGGGCTGGCTGTTTTGCCGACCAGTGCATCCAGTACGCGTTCTTCCGCATTGATATGGGCTTTGGCTTTCACTTCTTCGCGTTTTTTCTCGCGAACAAGACCAATGGCGATTTCCACCAGATCACGAATGATCTGTTCCACATCGCGGCCGACATAGCCGACTTCGGTGAATTTGGTTGCCTCAACCTTGATGAAAGGTGCGCCGGCCAGTTTGGCAAGACGGCGTGAAATCTCCGTTTTACCGACACCTGTTGGCCCGATCATCAGGATGTTCTTCGGCATGACTTCTTCACGCATCTGACCTTGCAGCTGCTGACGGCGCCAGCGGTTACGCAGGGCAATAGCTACAGCGCGTTTGGCAGCATTCTGACCGATAATGAAGCGATCAAGCTCAGAGACGATTTCACGGGGAGAAAATGTGGTCATATTTATCAGGATCCGCTTTGCCACTGCCGGATAAAGTCGAACGGATGCAGCAGCATGATAACATTAAGAATGAGGTTGTCTCGAATAACGATAAGGGCAAGAATTTCGAAAAACACTGCCGTGGCGACTATCACCCATATAGGAAGCCGGGCTGCCAGAAAAAAGCCCAGAACCATGGAGAGCGTATCGAATACGGAATTGAGGATACTGTCGCCGAAATAATCTACGGAAGATGTATTGGCACGGTAACGATCAATAATGAAATTCGAATTCTCAACCAGCTCCCAGCCGATTTCTAATCCAAGCGCCAGCAGCAACCGCACATGCAGCGGTGCTTTTGGTGCAATCAGCCAGAACAATCCGTAAAAAAGAAACCCGTGAATGATGTGGGACAGCGTATACCAGTCAAAGAATTGCTGGGAATTTTCATTGCTGTTCACTTCATTCACGAAGAGACGGATTGTTCCGCATTCGCAGACCGGCACACGCCCCATCATATAAAGGATAACCGCCTGTATGGCTGTTGTTATCCCGATGATGAGCAGGATTTTACCCCATTGCCACGATGAGCCGGTTGCTTTGGATAAGATGGGTGATGCGTTCACAATATACCTTTAGCGAAAAACAGAATTAAATTTAGTTTTCGCATAATTGGCAGCTTCTTACGCGCAATCAAGACTTTCTACGGTGAAATTGCTGTTTGTGTAGACACAAATTTCAGCGGCAATGGTCATTGCTTTGCGGGCAATGGTCTCTGCATCCATATCTGTGTCAATCAATGCACGTGCTGCTGACAGGGCATAATTGCCGCCGGAACCGATGGCCATAACGCCGTTTTCCGGTTCCAGAACGTCACCAAGACCGGTAATCGCCAGCGTGATGTTTTTGTCAGCAACAAGCATCATCGCTTCCAGCTTGCGCAAATAGCGGTCTGTACGCCAGTCTTTGGCCAGTTCTACGGATGCGCGCATCAGCTGATCCGGATATTGTTCCAGCTTGGCTTCCAGTCGCTCAAGCAGGGTGAAAGCATCGGCTGTCGCACCGGCAAAACCGGTAATCACGCTGCCACCCTTGCCGATACGGCGCACTTTGCGGGCATTGCCCTTCATAATGGTCTGACCGAGGGACACCTGTCCGTCACCGGCGATCACCACTTTATTGCCCTTGCGCACTGTGACAATGGTGGTGCCGTAAATTGTATTCGGATTATGTTCAATCATTTGCGCAACTCCGCTGATTGGTATTCATCAAATTGATCTGCTGTATTTATGTTCTCATACGTAAATTACAACGGACAATAATACATCCTGTATGATCAAAGCATTTGGCAAAACTCAAGCACTGTACAGAGCATTTGTAATTATTAGAATTTTTGGAAATGCTCTGCTTGTTAGAATTAAAGCACATCTTACCCGAAAACCGCTTCACACTTTTCGGGATGTGCTCTAGAACAACCTTGGAGAAGAACAAGATCGGGTTATCAATATGAGCAATCAGCGTACAGCAAAAGTCAGCCGCAGCACCAAAGAAACCAGCATTGAAGCTGAAGTTTTCCTTGATGGTACGGGCCGCTTCGATATTTCGACCGGCGTTGGCTTTTTCGATCATATGCTGGAGCAATTATCGCGACATTCGCTGATTGATATGAAAATCACCACCAAGGGTGACACACATATTGATGACCATCATACGGTTGAAGATACCGGTATTGCGATCGGTAAAGCCATTGCGGAAGCTCTGGGTGAGCGCCGCGGTATTGTTCGCTATGCCTCGATTGATCTCGCTATGGACGAGACACTGACCTCTGCGGCGCTGGATGTATCCGGTCGTCCGTTTCTGGTGTGGAATGTGGCCTTCAATGCATCAAAAATCGGTACTTTCGATACAGAACTGGTGCGGGAATTCTTTCAGGCGCTGGCGCAGAATGCGGGCATTACACTGCATGTGAATATGCGCTATGGTATCAATAACCATCATATTGCCGAAACCTGTTTCAAGGCTGTGGCGCGCGCATTGCGTATGGCGATTGAAACCGATCCGCGGCAGAAAGATGCCATTCCTTCGACAAAAGGTACGCTGAAAGGCTGATTATGGCCAGCTATATCGTTCTGGAACCAACGGATGCAGTCAAACTGAAACCGGTTAAAGCTGTCAGCGGTGATCACACGATTTTTGTGCGCGATGAGTTTACTGTCTTTGCACTGATCCTGCCTTTTCTCTGGCTGCTGACACATCGCCTGTGGTGGCATGCGCTGATGGTTGCCTTGATCGGCTGGGGGGCGTTCAGTGTTTTAGGCTCGTATCTTTCCTCGGCTTTTGTCGTTTCCGGCCTGTCACTTTTGCTGTCGCTGTTTGTTGCGCTGGAAGGGCGTAACTGGTATCTCACAGCGCTCAGACGCAAGGGTTATGAGGAAGTGGCACTGATCAGCGCCAATGACCTGAGTGATGCGGAAACTCTTTATTTTTATGGTGCCTCAAAACCTGCGGAAAAAGCGGAGCCTGTCTCTGTGCCTTCTGATCATCAGGCTGTGTCGGGCACAATAACCGGTCGTACGGTTCCTGCAGCAGCAGACGGCGCTATGATCGGTCTGGTTGAATATCACGGAAGGTCGTGACATGCGTGTTGCCATTATTGATTATGGTTCCGGAAATCTCAAATCGGTAGCCAAGGCTTTTGAACGTGCGGTATCGGATATGGGCAGCCCCATTCATGTGGACGTGACCAGTGATGCCAAAACTGTGCTGGCCGCAGATCATATTGTGCTGCCGGGTGTCGGTGCCTATGCCGATTGCCGCCGAGGACTGGATGCCGTTACCGGTATGGTCGATGCTCTGGATGAGGCAGTGCAGCATAAAGCGCGGCCGTTTCTCGGCGTTTGCGTTGGGATGCAGCTTCTTTCAACACGGGGCCTGGAAAAAAGCACAACCAATGGCCTGAACTGGATTGAAGGCGATGTGCGCGAGATGAAACCGTCTGATCCGGCTTTGAAAATCCCGCAGATCGGCTGGAATACGATTGAGCTCAAGCATGATCATCCGGTTTTCAATGATATTGTGACTGGGGAGCATGGTTTGCATGCCTATTTCGTGCATTCCTATATGTTTGATGTGAAAAACAGCGCTGATGTGCTGGCAACCACCAGTTATGGCGGATCAGTCACGGCGGCAATTGCACGCGATAATATTGTCGGGACGCAGTTCCATCCGGAAAAAAGCCAGCGTCTCGGCCTTAAACTCATTACTAATTTCCTGAAGTGGAAGCCATGATACTTTTTCCGGCAATTGACCTGAAAGACGGTGAATGCGTTCGCCTGAAACTGGGTGATATGAACCAGTCCACGGTTTATAACACTGATCCTGCGGCTCAGGCTAAAGCCTTTGAAGATCAGGGATTTGAGTGGCTCCATGTGGTTGATCTGAACGGCGCTTTTGCCGGTTCCAGTGTCAATGGTGCAGCGGTTGAGGCTATTCTCAAAGCAACCAAAAATCCGGTGCAGCTCGGCGGCGGTATCCGCACGCTGGAGCATATTGAGGCATGGCTAAATAAAGGCCTGTCACGCGTCATTCTCGGCACTGTTGCCGTGCGTGACCCGCAGCTGGTGATTGAAGCCTGTAAAGAATTTCCGGGCAAAGTGGCTGTTGGTATTGATGCCAAAGGCGGTTATGTCGCGGTTGAGGGCTGGGCAGAGGCTTCAGAACTCGGCGTGATTGAACTGGCGCAGAAATTTGAAGGGGCAGGGGTCGCAGCGATTATCTATACGGATATTGACCGCGACGGTATTCTGGCGGGCATCAACTGGCCTTCAACTCTGGGCTTGGCAGAAGCCGTGTCTATTCCGGTAATTGCTTCCGGCGGTCTTGCCTCGATGGATGATATTCATCGTATGACGCAAGCCGACGCCCGCAAGCTAGAAGGTGCGATTTCCGGTCGTGCGCTTTATGATGGCCGCATTGATCCGGCTGAAGCGCTGGCATTGTTACGTGCCGCGAAGGAGGCCGCACAATGACTTTAAAAGCACGCGTTATTCCTTGTTTGGACGTTAAAGACGGGCGCGTCGTCAAGGGTGTCAACTTTGTTGATCTGATTGATGCCGGAGATCCGGTCGAAGCTGCAAAAGCCTATGATGCAGCGGGCGCTGACGAATTATGCTTTCTCGATATTACTGCATCCTCCGACAATCGTGAGACGATTTTCGATGTGATCGCGCGTACCGCTGAGCAATGTTTCATGCCGCTGACTGTTGGTGGTGGTGTACGTGCAGTTGCTGATATCCGCAAACTCTTGCTGGCCGGTGCTGACAAAGTTTCAATCAATACTGCTGCGGTACAAAATCCTGATTTGATTGCAGAAGCAGCCGATAAATTCGGGAATCAATGCATCGTTGTCGCCGTTGATGCCAAGAAAGTATCGGGTGCAGGAGAGGCGGATCGCTGGGAGATTTTCACCCATGGCGGCCGCAATGCAACGGGTCTGGATGCGATTGAGTTTGCCCGCACAGTGGTTGATCGCGGAGCAGGGGAAATCCTGCTGACCTCGATGGATCGTGACGGCACTAAAGTTGGTTATGATCTGGCGCTGACCCGCGCGGTGGCGGATGCTGTGAGTGTTCCGGTGATTGCCTCGGGTGGTGTCGGCTCATTGGATGATCTGGTGGCCGGTGTAAAGGAAGGCCATGCCAGTGCGGTATTGGCAGCGTCTATTTTCCATTTTGGTACTTACACCATTGAAGAAGCCAAACGTTATATGGCAAGCCACGGTATTGCTATGCGTCTGGATGATGTTCAGAGTTACAGCGGTTCCAGTTAAGACTGAATCGTTGGAATCGCTGTAACTATTTGTTTTTACCCATTATCCGACGCAAAACCGGTTCCCACTTTTGCTGGAAATGCTATAAATATTCAGAGCTTTTTCAAACTGAAAACCTCTGTTTCTTTGGTAAAATTAAGTTGTTTTATGCTATGAGGGGTGCTTTTCATCCCTCATTTGCTTTAAAGACCACTGGCATTGCTGTGCGGGATTCTTATCGCGCATTCCATAAATTGCACTGAAACGGGAGTGCAGCATGACAAATTTCACCCTTGCTGAGCTTGAGCAGATTGTTGCAAAACGCGCTGCTGCCACAGACGGTTCATCTTATACGGCCTCACTGATTGCCAAAGGTCAGCATAAGGCGGCCCAGAAACTGGGTGAAGAAGCGGTTGAAACTGTTATTGCGGCGATGATGCAGGATGAAAAAGCTGTTATCTCGGAGAGTGCCGATCTGCTCTATCATTTGATGGTGGTGTGGAAAATTGCAGGTGTCTCTCTGGAATCGGTGATGCAGGAACTGGACAATCGCACGTCTCAGACCGGCCTTCAGGAAAAAGCTGCGCGAAAACCGGAATAACCGGAAGTCTTCATTCGCAATCCAGTCTATTCAGAGATCGAAATGCACTCCATGGATCTTTTTAAAAAGAAGCATTACTCGCCTTATCAGGTTTTTACCGCTGCGGAATGGGCAGAGTTTCGTGCCGATACGCCGCTGACCTTGACGCTGGATGAAGTGAAGCGCCTGCGCTCGCTGAACGATCCGGTGGATCTGGATGAAGTGCGTCGGATTTATCTGGCTTTGTCGCGTTTGCTGTCGACACATGTCGAAGCGCTGCAATCGCTCTACAAACAGCGCAAACAGTTTCTGATGAAGGATGATACGGTCAAAACACCGTTTATCATTGGGATTGCCGGTTCTGTAGCGGTCGGAAAATCGACCACAGCGCGTATTCTGAAGGAATTGCTGAGCCGCTGGCCATCAAGCCCTAAAGTCGAGCTGGTAACGACAGATGGCTTTCTCTATCCCAATGAAGTGCTGCGTGCCGAAGGCCGGATGGAGCGTAAAGGTTTTCCTGACAGTTATGATGCCGGTGCTATTTTGAATTTCCTGTCTTCGATGAAGGCTGGCATGAGCCATGTTCAGGCGCCTGTCTATTCGCATCTGACTTATGACGTTGTTGCCGGTAAGCATGTGACCATTGACCGGCCGGACATTCTGATTTTCGAAGGCATTAATGTGTTGCAGGTGCGTGATCTGCCGGCAGACGGCAAAGCCGTGCCGTTTGTCTCGGATTTCTTTGATTTCTCGATTTATATCGATGCCGATCCGGTGCTGATCCACAAATGGTATATTAACCGCTTCATGAAACTGCGTGAAACGGCGTTCCGTGATCCGCAGAGCTTCTTCCATCGCTATTCGCAATTGTCGGAAGAGGCGGCACTGTCGATTGCCGAAGGGCTGTGGACGAATATCAATCTCAAAAACCTGTTTGAGAATATTCTGCCGACACGACCACGCGCCGATCTGATCCTGCGTAAAGGCGAAAATCATATGATTGAAGAAGTCGCTCTGCGCAAAATCTGAGTTTCAGCTAAGGAAAAAGCCCCGCTGCAGATAACAGGCGGGGCTTTTTTATTGAGAACTATTATTTTATGCCAGTGGCGGAATGCGCAGAACCTGACCCGGATAGATTTTGTCCGGTGAGGTCAGCATTGGCTTATTGGCTTCAAAGATTTTCGGGTTTTTATCGCCGTGGCCTTTGCCATACTGGGCTTCAGCGATTTTCCAGAGATTGTCGCCCTTTTTCACGGTGTAGAAAACCGGTGCTGCACCTTCAGCAGCGCCGTCAACTTTCAGTTCTGAAGCTTCCACTTTGGAAACACCGAGGGAGTTACCGACAGCAATAATCGCTTTTTCAAAAGCGGACTGATCTTTGACATTGCCGGATAGTACAGCCTTGTCCCCCTGCACAGAAACCTGCACATCGCCGGTGCCGAGATTATGGGAATCCAGTTCTTTTTTCAGATCTTCTGCTTTCGGTTCGTCGTCACCAAAGCCAAGTTTGGTACCAACCGATTTCACAAAATCAAATATGCCCATTCCGTTTCTCCTTTGAGTGTCAGATATCATCCGCTTAAAGAATATAGGCAGATATATGGATTAAGAAAGACGGTTGTTTAAAATAACAGGGTTTGAGCAATATTAGAGCGCTGTGCGCCCTCTTTGTCGGACAAAGAGGGCTCTAAAATTTTTTAAACCAGAGTATAATGTTACCTTAAGCTGATCCAGATTTAAGGAACTATGCTCTAGTCGTTATTGACGCGCTGGCGCATTTTCTTGACATCAGAACGACCGGATTTGGCTTTCAGGCGCCGTTCAACAGAACCTTTGGTCGGCTTGGTCTTTTTGCGAGGCGGCGGCGGCGGTTTGGCAGCCTCGATGATCAACGCAATCATTCGGTTGCGGGCATCTTCGCGGTTTTTTTCCTGGCTGCGGAAGCGGCTCGCTTCAATCACAATCTCACCGTCTTTATTGGCACGCTGCCCTGCAAGGCTCATGAGGCGCATATAAACATCTTCCGGCAAGCCCGCTTGCATGGCTGCAAAGCGCAACTGTACGGCTGTTGAAACCTTATTCACATTCTGCCCGCCTGGCCCGGAAGAGCGGATAAAACTCTCCTCCAGCAGGTTTTCATGAATGCTGATCCGGTTTGTAATGCGGATAAGATGTTTGTTTTGTTCAGTCATGGCCATTTTATAACGGATTATCCTGAAACTGCGAAGATAAGTGCAGAAATAAAAAACGGTGCCTGAAAGGCACCGTTCTTAATTTCAGAAATGCAGACTTATTTACTCAGCAGCAACAGCCAGAACCGGCGCAGCAGAACGGACTTCAGCATCTACATGGTTTTCAAACTTGCCGAAATTGGTGATGAACATATTAGCAAGCTTTTTAGCCTGTGCATCATAGGCAGCTTTGTCAGCCCATGTTGAACGCGGGTCGAGAATGCTTGAATCAACACCCGGAACTGCAACCGGCACTTCAAAACCAAAGTTAGGGTCTGTGCGGAATTCTGCACCATTGAGCGAACCATCCAGCGCTGCGGAGAGCAGGGCGCGGGTTGCCTTGATCGGCATACGGTTGCCTGTGCCGTAAGCACCGCCGGTCCAGCCGGTATTAACCAGCCAGCAGTCAACTTTGTGCTCAGCAATCAGCTTACGCAGCAGATCGCCGTATTCCGAAGGATGACGCGGCATGAAAGGTGCGCCAAAGCAGGTGGAGAAGGTTGCTTCCGGCTCGGTCACACCTTTTTCTGTACCGGCGACCTTAGCAGTGTAACCGGACAGGAAGTGATACATAGCCTGAGCAGGGGTCAGCTTGGCAATCGGAGGCATCACGCCAAACGCATCAGCGGTAAGCATGATGACGTTTTTCGGCTGGCCGGCAGTACCGGTTTTGGATGCATTGGAAATGAAATCCAGCGGATAGGCTGCACGGGTATTTTCTGTGCGCGAACCATCATTGAAATCCGGCTGACGGTTTTCATCAAGAACAACATTTTCCAGTACAGTGCCGAAACGCTGTGTTGTGGAATAGATTTCCGGTTCAGCTTCTGCCGAGAGACGGATGGTCTTGGCGTAGCAGCCACCTTCAAAATTGAAGATACCGTTTTCGCTCCAGCCGTGCTCATCATCACCGATCAGTGTACGGGTCGGATCAGCGGAGAGGGTGGTTTTACCGGTGCCGGACAGACCGAAGAAAATCGCGGTATCACCGTTTGGTGCTTCATTGGCCGAGCAATGCATCGGCATAATGCCTTTTGCAGGCAGAATGTAGTTCAGAGCGGTAAAGACCGACTTCTTCATTTCACCAGCATAGGAAGTACCGCCGATCAGCACAACTTTATTCACCAGATCGCAGGCGATCACGGTTTCTGTGCGGCAGCCGTATTTTTCAGGATCTGCACGGAAGGACGGCAGATCAATAATGGTCATTTCCGGCATGAAGCTCTGCAGGGCAGCAATTTCAGGACGGATCAGCAGGTTGCGGATGAACAGCGAGTGCCAGGCAAATTCGGTAACAACGCGGACTTTGATATTGTGCTCAGTGTCTGCACCGCCGATCAGGTCCTGAACAAACAGTTCTTTACCTTTGGCATGCGCGATGAAATCGGCATGCAGCTTGGCGAAGTTTTCAGGGCTCATCGGCTTGTTGTTATCCCACCAGATCTGGTCTTCGGTGGTTGCATCACGCACAACAAATTTGTCTTTAGGGCTGCGGCCTGTGTGCTGACCGGTAACGGCCATCAATGCGCCCTGAGCAGTTACGGTCGATTCATTGCGGCGGATCGACTCTTCATAAAGCTGGGCGGGCCCAAAATTATAATAGACCGCGGCGAGGTCTTTTAGCCCCGTCGTTGCAATGGAAGCAGCTGGATTGCGATTGCCAGTCTCGATCATAATTTTCACTCGCAGTTTTCATTGGTTGGTCGACAGCGCATTTTCTCTCCGCGCTAAGGGAAAGTCACAACCAGATTAGCGAGACAATTTCAAATCTTTAATCGTTTAAAATTTTTTAAATTTTTTTTAAATCGTTTTTATGGCAATTTATTTTGCCGCTATCCACATATGCAAGGTGTTCTTGGCAGGAATAAATTGCAGGCGAAGCATCAGAAAAATCCCTGCTGCCTTACTTTGTACTTAATTTGTGCTGCTTAAAAGACGTGCTATATATGTTGAATAGTCGAATTTGATTGAGGAGAAGCGACCTGATGAGGGAAGTTCCGGTAACACAGACCATTGCGCTCGTAGATGATGACCGCAATATCCTGACTTCTGTTTCCATTGCTCTGGAGTCGGAAGGCTATCGGGTCGAGACCTATACAGATGGTGCGTCCGCACTGGATGGTCTGATGGCGCGTCCACCAAATCTTGCAATCTTTGATATTAAAATGCCGCGTATGGATGGTATGGAACTGCTCCGCCGCCTGCGTCAGAAATCTGATCTGCCGGTGATTTTCCTGACTTCGAAAGATGATGAGATCGACGAATTGTTCGGCCTGAAAATGGGTGCGGATGATTTTATCACCAAGCCGTTCTCGCAGCGTCTGTTGGTAGAGCGTGTTAAAGCGGTGCTGCGCCGTGTGGCGGCTCGTGAAGGTGCGGTTAAAAATCCGGGTCAGCCGACAAAGTCATTGCAGCGCGGTCAGCTGGAAATGGATCAGGAACGCCATACCTGCACATGGAAAGGCGAACCGGTTACATTGACAGTGACTGAATTCCTTATCCTGCATTCGCTGGCACAACGCCCGGGCGTTGTGAAAAGCCGCGATGCGCTGATGGATGCTGCTTACGATGAACAGGTCTATGTGGATGACCGCACGATTGATAGCCATATCAAGCGTCTGCGTAAGAAATTCAAAGTTGTTGACGATGATTTTGAAATGATTGAGACGCTTTACGGCGTTGGCTATCGCTTCCGCGAGGCGTAAAAGCCTCGCAATATAAGAAAGCACGAGGCGTAAAAGCCTCGCAAACATAGCTGATATAAAAGCACGGAGCGGTTATAATGCATTGCATAATCGCTCCGTCTTAATTCGCTGAAGGAACTGATCGCCCTCAATGGTCGCTGAAACGGAAAACAGAACGACATTGCGTCGCCAGGAACGTCTTGCGCGCCGACAGCGCTCGCTTGTGTGGCGCCGCCTGTTTTCACCACTGCGCCGTACATTAGGCAATTATGTTTTCTCCAGCCTGACCAAGCGTATTCTGTTTCTTAATCTGGCGGCGCTTGCGGTGCTGGTTTCGGGGATCATGTATCTGAACCAGTTTCGCGACGGGTTGGTGGATGCAAAGATTGAAAGTCTTCTGACGCAAGGTAAAATTATTGCGGCCTCCATTGCCTCATCGGCAAGTGTTGATACCAATTCGATTATGATCGATCCGGATAAGCTGCTGGAATTGCAGGCTGGTCAGAGCATTACCCCGTCACCGGACTCCCCGGATAACTGGGAGTTTCCGATCAATCCGGAAAAAGTTGCACCGTTGCTGCGGACATTGATTTCTCCGACCAGTACCCGTGCACGTATTTACGACAACAACGCCAATATTCTTTTGGACTCGCGTCATCTCTATTCGCGCGGTCAGGTGCTGAGCTATGATTTGCCGCTGCTGGATGAGGATGACCAAAGTTTTGGTGAGCAGATCAGCTCATGGTTTAACAATCTGATTAACCGCAACAGTCTGCCGCTCTATCAGGAGCCGCCGGGCGGTAACGGCTCGGTCTATCCGGAAGTGATTACAGCTTTGACCGGTTCTTCCGGTAAAGCACAGCGCCGGAATGAAAAAGGCGAACTGGTTGTGTCTGTTGCTGTGCCTATCCAGCGTTATCGTGCGGTTCTCGGTGTCTTGCTGATGTCGACCGAAGGCGGTGATATTGACAAGATTGTCCGCGGTGAACGCAATGCGATCCTGCGTGTTTTTGTTGTTGTGTCGCTGGTGATGGTGATCCTGTCGCTGTTTCTGGCTTCAACGATCGCCAATCCGCTGCGAAAATTGTCTGAAGCGGCGGATCGTGTGCGCCACGGTATTAAAGGCCGTGTTGAAATTCCGGATTTCTCTGACCGTCAGGATGAAGTCGGCCATCTTTCTACGTCGATCCGCGATATGACCGATGCGCTTTATGCACGTATTGAGGCGATTGAAAGTTTTGCGGCCGATGTCAGTCACGAGTTGAAAAATCCGCTGACTTCCTTGCGCAGTGCAGTTGAAACTCTGCCTCTGGCGAAAACCGATAGTGCTAAGAAACGCCTTCTTGACGTGATCCAGCATGATGTACGGCGTCTTGATCGTTTGATTACCGATATTTCCGATGCATCGCGTCTGGATGCCGAACTTGCCCGAGAACATACGGATCGGGTGGATATGCAGGCACTGCTCAATAATATTGTCGCAGCTGCGAGAGAAGTGCGCCGTAATAAAGTGGGTACAAAAATTCTGCTGGATATTGGTAAGCTTCCCGCAGGGACAAAAGGCTTCTACTTGCCGGGACATGATCTGCGCCTTGGTCAGGTTGTCTCCAACCTGATTGAAAATGCCCGTACCTTTGTGCCGGAAGATAATGGTGAAATCAGAATTTATCTGAATCATAAAGGGTCAAAAATTCAGGTTGTCGTTGAAGATAATGGTCCGGGTATCGGCGCTGAAAATATTGAGCGTATTTTCGAGCGTTTCTATACGGATCGCCCGTCTTCTGAGGCTTTTGGCCAGAATTCAGGTCTGGGGCTTTCAATCAGCCGGCAGATTATTGAAGCACATGGTGGTACACTGACGGCTTCTAATATTCCTGATCCTGAAGATGCAGAGCATTGGCTGGGCGCACGGTTTCTGATTGATCTGCCGGCGGAATTACAGGAAAACACCAGACGTCAGCGTGCACAGGCAGCACAGAATACGGAAAACGGATAACAGGGCGGAGAAACGCATGAGCAATTCTGAAAGTTTTGTGTTTCACGCCACATCTCTGGTTCTTGGTTCCTTTGGCATTTTAATATGCGGTGCTTCCGGTTCAGGAAAATCATCGCTGGCGCTCACTCTGATAGAGCGTGCGCAGCAGACAGGCCGTGTCGGCACATTGATTTCTGACGATCAGACAACGATCAGTGCGGAAGAGGGGAAACTTATTGCTTCCACGCCTTCAGCGATTGCCGGTGCTGTTGAAATTCGCGGGGCCGGTTTATTTGAAGTGCCTTATCAGCCACAGGCAGAGATCAGCTTGCTGGTAGAGCTGGTGAGTGCAGATAAAGCGCCTCGTTATCCGGCAGATGATAAGCGCGAACTGGCAGGAATTATGGTTCCTGTGCTGGTATTGCCGGAACTGGCAGGGGATTGCGATTCGCTGCAATGTGCCAGAGCGATAGAAGCAACTTTATTTATGAAACGCTGGGGCAGTCGTGAAACTGCCTGAAATCTATTATTTTTTAACGGCTGGTTTATAATAAAATCTGTGTTTCAGTGCGGCATAACCGACGAAAGCCGTGGGGGGCTTTATTTTTTGCTTGCACTCATTATTCTCGGTGCCAACATAGAAGGTCTGGCCAATATTGAAAATCTGAGCCTGAATTCAGATAATATCGGCCACACAATTTATATCTTAGGGGTAAATGTCTGAACTTTTGGTTCGGATTGAGCTTACAAGCTTTTATATTGTGAGTGCGACAATGGAAAAGCGACCAGCAGGAGCAGTTTAATAATGATCGGACTCGTGCTTGTTACGCACGGAAGGCTGGCCGAAGAGTTTCACCATGCTGTTGAGCATGTTGTCGGCCCTCAGGAAAATTTCGAAACCGTTAGTATCGGTGCCGATGATGATATGGAAAAACGCCGTGAGGATATTGTCGCGGCGGTTGATAAGGCTGATCAGGGGCAGGGTGTTATCATTCTGACGGATATGTTCGGCGGAACGCCTTCCAATCTGGCAATTTCAGTGCTTGATGCGGGCAGGGTTGAGGTCATTGCCGGTGTTAATCTGCCGATGCTGATTAAATTGACCAGTGTGCGTCAGTCCGGTGATATGGAAGCATCATTGCGTGAAGCGCAGGATGCAGGCCGTAAATATATTAATGTTGCCAGTCAGGTACTGACGAGCAAATAACAAAGTCAGGTACTGACGAATAATCAGATTAGGTCCTGACGGGAAAAATAAATATGGCTCAGGTTGCTGTCAGCGGATGTTATGAGCCTGATAAGGCAGAGACCCGCAAATTTACAATCGTGAATAAGCGGGGTCTGCATGCGCGGGCTTCGGCAAAATTCGTGCAATTGGTGGATAGTTTTGATGCTCATGTCCGTGTTGAAAAAGACGGAATGAGTGTTGGCGGCACATCGATTATGGGGTTGATGATGCTTGCCGCATCACCGGGATGTTGCATTGATGTCAGCGCCTGCGGCGTTGAAGCAACAGCCGTGCTTGATGCGCTGGAGCAGCTTGTCGGCGATAAATTCGGCGAAGAATGCTAAAGATGCTTACTCTCCGTTTTAAAAACACCGGTCACACCGGTGTTTTTTATTTTCAGCGATTTTTTCATCCAACATAAAGATATAAAGATTGCCTTATATTTTTGTTTGAGCCGCTTTCTCTGATCTGCTACACATATTTTATTGAAGTTGTAACAGCTGAAAGCGGAGTGCAGATGTCTGTATCGGGAGAATATATCATCAAGGATATCGGTCTGGCTGACTGGGGACGCAAGGAAATTGTCATTGCGGAAACAGAAATGCCGGGTTTGATGGCATCGCGTGAGGAATTCGGGCCGAAACAGATATTGAAAGGCGCACGGATTTCCGGCTCCCTTCATATGACAATCCAGACAGCCGTACTGATTGAAACACTGCAGGCTTTGGGTGCGGAAGTACGCTGGGCATCCTGCAATATTTTCTCGACACAGGATCATGCAGCGGCGGCGATTGCGGCTGAAGGCACGCCGGTTTTCGCAATCAAGGGTGAAACACTGGAGGAATACTGGACCTATACGGACAAAATCTTCCAATGGCCGGATGGTGAGCCTTCCAATCTGATCCTCGATGATGGCGGCGACGCTACTATGTATATTCTGATCGGTGCACGCGCTGAGGCCGGTGAAGATGTTTTGTCTAATCCTGGCAGTGAAGAAGAGGAAATTCTCTTCGCTCAGATCAAAAAACGTATGGCTGAAACTCCGGGCTTTTTCACCCGCCAGCGCGCGGCGCTGAAAGGTGTGACGGAAGAAACGACTACCGGCGTAAACCGTCTTTACCAGTTGCAGCGTGCCGGTCAGCTGCCTTTCCCTGCGATTAACGTCAATGATAGTGTGACCAAGTCGAAATTCGACAATAAATACGGCTGTAAAGAGTCACTGGTAGACGGTATCCGACGCGGTACCGATGTGATGATGGCCGGTAAAGTGGCAATTGTCTGCGGTTATGGCGATGTGGGTAAAGGCTCAGCACAATCGCTGCTTGGTGCCGGTGCCCGTGTCAAGGTCACGGAAGTTGATCCGATCTGCGCCCTGCAGGCGGCAATGGACGGTTTTGAAGTGGTGACTTTGGATGATGCCGCAGCGGATGCGGATATTGTCATTACTACAACCGGCAATAAAGACGTCATCACCATCGAGCATATGCGCAAGATGAAAGATATGGTGATTGTCGGCAATATCGGCCATTTTGATAATGAAATTCAGGTAGGTGCGCTGCGCAATCTGAAATGGACGAATATCAAGCCGCAGGTGGATATGATCACCTTCCCGGATGATAAACGTCTGATCCTGTTATCTGAAGGTCGTCTGCTCAATCTCGGCAATGCGACCGGCCATCCGAGTTTTGTTATGTCGGCCTCTTTCACCAATCAGGTACTGGGTCAGATCGAGTTGTTCACCCGTGGCGAGACTTATAAAAACGAAGTTTATGTGCTGCCGAAACACCTCGATGAAAAGGTTGCGCGGCTGCATCTGGCCAAGCTTGGCGTGAAGCTGACTGTGCTTTCTGAGGAACAGGCTGCATATATTGGTGTGACACCACAGGGACCGTTTAAATCGGATCACTACAGGTATTAACTATAGTTTAATTAACATACAACATATTGTGGCCGGAAGGATTGACATTCTTCCGGCCTTTATTTTTGCGCCCGCAGCGCTTCAAACAGATTCCCTGTAGCTGTATTGTGCTATGATTCGAAGATAATGGCAGAAAATTCTGCCTCTGATTTTTAAACAGTTATGAAGCAGCAAATGCTGCGGCGGAGAATTTTAAGGCATGTCAGGTGTCAGTTCATTTCGAAATATTGGCTCTGTTATAAGCCGTCATTTTCGCAAAGCTCTGGCAGCGACAGCCGCATTTTCTTCTGTTTTGGTATCCGGTCAGGCACTGGCACAAAGCTATGATATCGGGCGGATTCCGATGCCGGGCGGCAGCACATTAGGCCCGAATGAAGTGGTGCAATTTGCCATTGTTGTAGGGGTAACAGGTGCCGCACTTTTGTCGGTCAGCTGGATCATTCGCAGCCGTAACCGTGTAAATCGCGAGAACAGTGCTTTGCGTGCTCGTGTTGCTGATCTCAGCCATGCGGTAACACGTAGTGAAACCCTGCTTAACCTGAAAGATCAGCGTATTGTGGTTTGGGCAGGGGCAGAACCGGCAAAACGCGGGACACCACAACATAATACGCAGACAGAAGTGCTGGGTCAGTTACCGGTGGCCAGCGGAGTACCGCAGGATCCGGCGGCTTTTTTAAGTTTCGGACGCTGGTTGCGTACCGATTCCGTAGTGGCGCTGGAACGCGCGATTTTATCGCTGCGCGAATATGGCCGCTCTTTTGATTTTCTGGTTGAGACCAATAACGGCACGATGCTGGAGGTGCAGGGGCAGACAACCGGTGCCTATGCCATTACCCGCTTCATTAATGTAGACGGTGTTCAGGCCAGAGCGGCACAATTGCAGGTGCAGAATAATGAGCTGTCCGACACGCTGACAATGCTCCATGCACTTCTGAACCGTCTGGATCAGACTGTCTGGACACGCGATGTGGAAGGACGGCTGAACTGGGCGAATAATGCTTATGTACAGGCTGTCGGTGCAAATGATCTCGATCAGGTGTTGCAGGAAGGGCGTGAATTGCTGGGCGAACAGGCGCGTCAGAAGATTGAGCGCGAGCGCGTTCTGTCAGCCGATCCGTCCGCGGCTAATCTGAGCCATCAACCGGTTATGATGCAGGCAGCACAACAGGGCACATCCATTGCCACTTTCCGTGACCGGCTGGCCACTGTAATTGCCGGTGATCGTCATATGCTGGATGTGGCGGAGGTTTCCTGTTCAGCCGGTTCTGCCGGTTTTGCAGCCAATATGAGCGATCTGGAGCAGGTGCGGGCAGAATTGCAGCGCACACTCCGCAGTCACGCGGAAACGCTGGATCAGCTTTCAACAGCTGTGGCGATTTTTGATCCTGAAATGAAGCTGCAATTCTTCAATCAGGCTTTTGCCAAATTGTGGTCGCTGGATATTGCCTATCTGGAAAGCCACCCGAGCAATGCCATGCTGTTTGATGGTTTACGCAGTGACGGAAAATTACCGGAACAGCCGGAATGGCGGCGCTGGAAAGAATCTATGCTATCGGCCTATCGTGCTGTTGATCCGCAGGAGCATTGGTGGCATCTGCCGGACAGCCGCACCTTGCGTGTGGTTGCCAATCCGCATCCGCAGGGCGGCGTGACATGGTTCTTTGAGAATATGACCGAGAAATTTGATCTCGAAAGCCGTTATAATACTTTGATGAAAGTGCAGGGTGAAACGCTGGATCATCTGGCCGAAGGCGTGGCCGTGTTCGGCGCTGACGGGCGTATCCGCCTGTCCAATCCTGCCTTTGCCGAATTGTGGTCGATCCCGCCGACAATTGCCGTTGAAGGCACGCATATTTCAGTTATCCGCAAGCAATGTAAAGAACTGGCCGATGACCGCTATTGGGACGAATTTGTCTCGGCAGTCACCGGTATTGCTGACAAGCGTGAAGGCACGCAGGGGCAGGCGGAACTGTCCACCGGCACAATTCTTTCTTATGCCGTGGTACCGCTGCCAAAAGGTCAGATGATGCTGACCTTTGTCGATGTGTCGGATACGGTGCATGTGGAACGTGCGCTGAAAGACAAAAACGAAGCGCTGGAACTGGCTGATCAGATCAAGAATGATTTCGTCCAGCATGTATCCTATGAGCTGCGTTCGCCGCTGACCAATATTATCGGCTTTACCGAATTGTTGCAGACGCCGGGCTTCGGTGAGTTGAACAACCGTCAGCGCGAATATGTTGAACATATCAGCACATCTTCCCTGACTCTGCTGACCATTGTGAATGATATTCTGGATCTGGCGACCGTTGATGCCGGTATTATGGAGCTGGATGTCAGCGATGTACCGGTCCGTGAGGCGGTTGCAGCTGCCGGTGAGCGTGTGGCGGACCGTCTGCGTGAACATAATATTGCGCTGCAGATTAATATTGAAGATGCCGTCACCAGTTTCAGGGGGGATGCCAATCGTGTGCATCAGGTGCTGTTTAATCTGCTGAGCAATGCAGCCAATTATGCACCGGAAGGTTCGGCTATCGGTTTGAATGCGCGTCTTGACGGCGATCATATTCTGTTTAGCGTACAGGACAACGGGCCAGGCATGCCTAAGGAAGTGCTGGACACGGTCTTCAAGCGCTTCCAGTCACACAGCAATGGCGGTCGTCGTCGTGGTGCAGGGCTGGGTCTGTCACTGGTGAAAAGCTTTGTGGAGCTGCATGGCGGCACGGTTGATATCCGCACAGCACCGTCTTCAGGCACAACTGTGCTTGTTCGTTTCCCGCTGGATGCACGCCTGTATCGCGCGGCAGCGGAATAACCGGATCAGACTGTCTTTTCCTCTGAATATCATTATTCTCATCATGTCCGGAGTTGACGGGCATAGTGCTTTAATAACGGAAGCTGGCATGGCTGATGAACAGGATAGCAGCACTCTCTATACGGTAGAGCTGGTGCTGGAAAATGAAGCGGCGATGGTCCGTTTTGCGGAAGATATTGCACTGGCTCTCACCAAGGGTGATCTTGTCACCTTAAAAGGCGATCTGGGTGCAGGCAAGTCCACTTTAGCACGGGCAATTATACGCACCATAGCCAATGATGATTTCTATGAAGTACCGAGTCCGACATTTACGCTGGTACAATCCTATCCTGAATTACGGTTGCCCATAGCGCACACAGATCTCTACCGCCTGTCCTCACCGGAAGAACTGGACGAGCTGGGGCTTGATGAGGCGCTGGAAAGCGGCGCTGTGCTGGTGGAATGGCCACAGCAGGGCGAGGGCGTTTTGCCTGCACCAACTATTGCGATCAGTATTGATCATGACGGTGATGGCCGCCGATTGACCATGGAAGTAACAGCCAAAGCGGCACGCCGTATTTCCCGCTCGCTCGGTATTCGTAGTTTTCTCGAAAAATCAGGTCGTCATCATGCTAGCCGCCGTTATTTGCTGGGTGATGCATCTCCGCGCGGCTATGAACTGATTACCAGTGACAGCGGCACTGAAATCCTGATGAATGCACCGGCAATGCCTTATGATCCGCCGGTCAAAGGCGGACGCCCGTATCGACAGATTGCCCATCTGGCGGAGAATATGGATGCTTTCGTTGCGATGAACCGGTTGCTGTCTGAGAAGGGCTTTCGCGTTCCGGAAATGCGCGCCATCAATCTCGATCGTGGCTTTCTGCTGATGGAACATCTGGGCACGGAAGGTGTGCTGGATAGCGAAGGTAAGCCATTGGCTGAGCGCTATGAGGCCGCCGCACGAATGCTGGCGCATTTGCATCAGCATGACTGGCCGCAGGATATTACAATCAATGAAGACCGCACGCATCATCTGCATATGTTTGACCGTGATGCGATGCTGATTGAAGCAGAATTGCTGCCGGTCTGGTATCTGCCTTACTGCCAAGGTGAGCCTGCCAGTGCAGATCAGGCACAAAGCTTTGAACAGGCATGGGACAGCGTGTTCAAAAACCTTGAGCATGCAGAATATAATCTGCTGATGCGCGATTATCATTCACCGAATATTCTCTGGCAGGAGAAAGCTGAAGGCATTGATCGCCTTGGCATCATTGATTTTCAGGATGCGATGATCGGCCCGTCGGCCTATGATCTGGCGTCACTGGCAATGGATGCGCGTGTGACAATTGCGGATGATCTGCAGGATCAGATTGTAGCGGCCTATTGTGATGAACGTCGCAAGCTGGCCAAGGCTTTTGACCAAGAGGCCTTCCGTTCGGCCTATGCGATTATGGCTGCGCAGCGTAACACCAAAATTCTCGGCATTTTTGTGCGTCTGTTCAAACGCGATGGTAAGCCTGCTTATTTGCAGCATCTGCCGCGCATTCAGGCCTATGCAGCCCGTGCCTTGCAGCATCCGTCGCTCGCACCGGTGCGCAAATGGTATCAGGACAATGGTCTTTTGCAGGATTAATACCCATGCCGGATAAGAAGAACTCAGAAGCATTCGCCCCTGATACAGCCATGGTACTGGCGGGTGGCTTGGGTACGCGGATGCGCCCGCTGACCCTGACCAAGCCAAAGCCGCTGATCGAAGTTGCAGGACGCACCTTGATTGATCGCGGGCTGGATGCGTTGGTTGAGGCCGGTGTTAAAAAGGCAGTGGTTAATGTGCATTATCTGGCCGATCAGATGGAAGAGCATCTGAAAACCCGTGATGACATTGCGATCACCATTTCCGATGAGCGCGAACTGCTGCTCGATTCCGCAGGCGGTATTGTCAAAGCTCTGCCGGAGCTCGGCGATAAGACATTTTATATCCTCAATGCCGATACATTTTGGGTGGATAGCCAGAATTCCAATCTGAAGCGTCTTGCGCAAAGCTGGGATGAAAGCAGAATGGATATTCTGCTGATGCTGGCAGACCGGCATCACTCCACCGGCCATGAAGGGCGCGGGGATTTTCATCTCAATGAAAACAGCACATTGCGCCGTGTGCCTGTGGATGAGCGTTCCGATTATATTTATGCCGGTGCGGCACTGGTTAATCCGCAGCTCTTTGCCGGTAAAGAGATCAGTGTTTCTTCGCTCAACAGCTATTTTAACGCCGCCATTGCCGCAAACCGGCTTTACGGTATGGTCATGCAGGGGCATTGGCTGACGGTTGGTACGCCGGAAGCGATAGGCGAGGCAGAAGCTGCCCTTTTGACACTCGCGTAAAGCAGAATATTCAGTTTTAGGGAGACGGGTCTATGAGCGAGCGGCGTCCGCGTCTTTATTCGATTGCATCGGGAACACCATTTCTGCCGCGTTTTGCCGATGCTTTGCTGAATGGTGAGCTGATCGAAGGCTTTGGCGCTGATGCAGGCAATCCGCTGGCTCTGGCAGACGCGGTAATCTATGTGCCGACACGTCGTGCAGCGCGCGCTCTGCGTGCTTTGCTGGTTGACCGGAATCCGGCTAATGCCGCTCTTTTGCCGTCTATCCGCCCGCTCGGGGACGTGGAAGAAAGTGCCGCGCTGTTTGACAGTGCTGCAGAAGAATTTCTCCAGCTTGCGCCGCCGATGAGTGAGCCGGAACGTTTGCTGTTGCTGGCGCAACTGATCCGCCCGTGGCGCGAAAGTCTGCCATCGCATATTCGTGCTATGTTCGGTGCAGAGGATATTGCCATTCCGGCAACCACTGCTGATGCTATCTGGCTGGCGCGCGATCTGGTGCGGCTGATGGATCAGGTGGAGACAGAAGGGGCAAGCTGGAGCGAGCTTGGTCTGATTGCACCGGAAGAGCTTGCCGACTGGTGGCGGGTGACACTGCAATTTCTGGAAATTATCACCAAAATCTGGCCGGATGTTCTGGCTGAGCGCAACCGTTCCAATGCTTCGCAGCACCGCAACTGGCTGATTGAATTTGAAACGCAGCGGATGCAGAAAAATCCGCCGCAAGGCCCAGTGATTGTGGCCGGTTCCACCGGTTCTATTCCGGCAACGGCAAAACTGGTAGCAACGATTGCCCGCCTGCCAAAAGGTGCCGTGGTATTTCCGGGGCTGGACCGTGATCTGGATGAGAAAGCGTGGACCTTGCTTGCCGACGGGCTGAATAATCCGTCCACCTATGGCCATCCGCAATATGGGTTGCGCAAGCTTTTGGATCAGATGCAATGCCGCCGTGACGATGTTCGGCATCTGGATATTGAAAATCCTGCAAAGCGTATGCGCGAGCACATTGTCAGTGAGGCACTGCGTCCGGCTGAGACCACTGACCTATGGGGGCATTTAAAGCTCGATGCACAGGCTGTGCGTGAAGCGATGCAGAATGTGGCATTGATCGAAACCCCCAATGAGCGTGAAGAAGCGCTGGCAGTAGCACTAGCCTTGCGGGATGCGATTGAAGCACCGGATAAAACCGCAGCTTTGGTGACGGTTGATCGTAATCTGGCACGGCGTGTGGTGCTGGAGCTTACTCGTTTCGGCATTGATGCGGATGATTCCGGTGGTAAACTCCTGCGCGATACGGAAGCGGTTATTCTGCTGCGCCTGTTGATTACCTGTGTATTTGAACCGGGTGATCCGGTGGCACTGCTGGCATTGGCCAAGCATCCGCTGGTGCGGCTGGGGCAAAAGCGTGGTGATCTGCGTCGTGCCGCGGAAATGCTGGAACTGGTTGCGTTACGCGGCGGTACGGGCAGGGCGGATATTGCCGATCTGCCGGGCTTCCTTGAACAAAAAATGATGGAAGCCTCTGCCAAGCCTTATGAACCGGCCTGGCAGGATAATATTGCGGCAGCAGAGCTGCTTCAGTTGCAGACTTTCTGTGCGGCAATGACTGCGGCTGTGGCACCGCTGACCGATCTCATCCGCATTCAGGCGCGGATTGAGGTGCCGCAGATCATGCGGGCGAGTGTTGAGGCACTGGAAAATCTGGCACGGGATATCGATGATACGGTACATCTGCTCTATCAGGGACAACAGGGCGAGCAGTTCAGTGCATTTCTGCGTCAGCTGATTGCCGCTGATACAGGACTGGATTTTCTGCCGGAAGAATGGCCGGATATGTTTGAAGCGCTGCTGGCCAATGAAACGGTCAAGCCGCATCCAGGTGGCCATCCGCGTGTCTTTATCTGGGGTGCGCTGGAAGCACGCCTTCAGACGGTTGATACGGTGATTGTTGGCGGGCTGAATGAGGGGATCTGGCCAGCGAAAACCCGCAATGATCCGTTTATGTCGCGCCCGATGAAAGGCATGATCGCGCTTGATCCGCCGGAAGTGCGTACCGGCCTTGCCGCGCATGATTTTGCCATGGCAACGGGGATGGAGCAGGTGATTTTCTCCCGCTCGCAGCGCTCTGAAAATGCACCGACTGTGCCGTCGCGCTGGTTACTGCGATTGGAAACGGTGACGGGTAAAGCGGTAACGGACGCCATGCGTGAGCGCGGCGGCAAATATCTGTATTGGGCGCGTCTGCTTGATGTTAGCCCCGATGTGCCGTTTGTCTCGCGTCCGGAACCGAAGCCGCCGGTGGATGCGCGACCGAAACATTTCTCGGTGACGGAAATTGAAACACTGCGCCGCGATCCTTATGCGATCTATGCCAAAAAAATCCTGCGTCTGCGTGCATTGGAACCGCTGATCCGCGATCCGGCTGCGGCTGAACGCGGAACACTGTTTCATGATATTCTCGGTGAATTTACCCGCCGCGATATTGATCCTCTGTCACAGCAGGCAGAAGAAGAATTACTGGAAATCGGGCGGGGTGCTTTTACCGATGCTGATCTGCCGCCGGAGATAGAAGCCGTGTGGTGGCCGCGTTTTACCGCGCTGATACCGGAGTTCTTGCACTGGGAGCGCGAGCGCGCGCCTTATGTGCGTGAGCGCCATGCGGAGATTTCATCGGCAAAAGCGGTTGTCGAGCCGCTGGCCGTAACATTGTCTGGCCGTGCTGACCGTATTGATGTGATGCGTGACGGCACGACGGTAGTGATCGACTATAAGACTGGTTCCACACCATCGGTGCGTCAGGCTTATGTGCTGTTGTCCCCACAGCTGGCACTGGAAGCGGCTTTGCTTAGGCGTGGTGCCTTTAAAGAAATCGGCCAGAGCGATGCGCAGGACTTGCTTTATGTACGTTTGCAGGGCGGCGGAAGGCTCAAGCCGGAATCTATTCTCAGTACTAATCGCGGTGCCAGCGTGAAAACCGCTGTGGAGCTGGGTGAGGAATCGTGGGCGCGTCTCGGTGAATTACTGACGGAATATAATCGCGAGGAGCAGGGTTATCGTTCCCGTGCCTTGCCGTTCCGTGAAAGTGATCTGACGGGTGATTATGATCATCTGGCGCGTGTTCTGGAATGGTCTGCGGGTGGTGCTGACGAAGGCGGAGATGCATAATGAAACCTAAAATCATCCCGCAGGAAACCATTGATGCACAGGCCAAGGCTGCGAACCCTTACGATTCCGTCTGGGTATCAGCCAATGCCGGTTCCGGCAAAACTCATGTGCTGACAGAGCGAGTGATCCGGCTGCTGCTGGAGGGCACAGACCCATCCAAAATCCTTTGTCTGACCTATACCAAAGCCGCAGCAGCAGTGATGCAGAACCGTGTTTTCCAGCGCTTGTCGGAGTGGGCAGTGCTGGATGATGAAGGCTTGAGCAAAAAGCTCAAAGATCTGGAAAAGCGTGAGCCCGATGCAATCCGCCTTGAAATTGCACGGCGTTTGTTTGCCCGCGCTTTGGAAACACCGGGCGGTTTGAAAATCCAAACCATTCATGCTTTTTGTGAATCCATCCTCCACCAGTTTCCGCTCGAAGCGAATATTGCCGGTCATTTTGAAATGCTCGACGATATGATGCAGACGGCACTGGTGGGCGAAGCGCGGCGGCAATTGCTCGAAGTTGCCTCCACCTCTGCCCATGCGGGTCTGGCTGAAGCTTTTGCTACGGTGCTGGAAACCGCCGGTGAAATGGGGCTGGAAAACCTGCTGGATGAAGCGGTGTCCAAGCGCCATGCCTTGCATGGATTTATACGGCAGACCGGCGTTGCTGAAACCCGTCAGGATGTTTTCTACCGTCATTTCGGCTTCGAACGGCAAGACACTGAAGCTGATATTCTCTCCGATCTCTGGCCGGTGGCCGAGTTTTCTGAAGATGTGCTGGATGCGGTGATGAACCTGCGCAAACCTGCTGCCCGTGCGCAGGATGTGGTGCTGCAATTGCGGATGATCAAACCGCAGACCACACCGGCACAAATGCAGGATATTCTGCGCAAGGCATTTCTCAAATCCACAGGCGAGCCGAAAAACGGCTCATGGGTGGCAAGTGCTGCGGTTAAAGCGGAACTACCGGACTTCGAAGACGACTTCAACCGCGTTGCGGCCGATATTCATGAAGGGCTCGACCGGCTTAAACTGCTTAAGCTGATCCGGCTCAATCTTGCGGCCTTCACACTGATTGATGATCTGCTGTCGCGCTATGAGAAGATGAAGCGCAATCGCGGCTTGCTGGACTTTGACGATCTGATCAACCGCACCGTCTCACTGCTGTCACGCAACGGTGCAGGCATGTGGGTGCAGTATAAGCTTGATCGCGGTATCGACCATATTCTGGTGGATGAGGCGCAGGATACCAGCCCTGAGCAGTGGCAGGTGATCAATATGCTCTCCGCCGAGTTCTTCTCCGGCTCAGGGCAGCGCGATGTGCGCCGTACTCTTTTCGCTGTGGGTGATGAGAAGCAGTCGATCTATTCTTTTCAGGGCGCACGTCCTGAGGATTTTGCCGCGACCGGTAAGGCGGTTTCACGCATGGCAGCCCGTGCGGAATTGAGCTTTGAAAAAGTCAGTCTCAACTTCTCTTTCCGCTCCACACCGGATGTTTTGTCAGCGGTGGATACGGTATTTTCGCGCGAAGAGGCTTTTCGCGGACTTGGTATTGAGCGGCAGCCGACCGTGCATGCGGCGATCCGTTCCAATGATGCCGGTGAGGTTGAGGTCTGGGATATTCTGACGCCGGAAAAGGTTGAAGAGGTTGAGGACTGGCGTACACCGATCGATCAGCTACCTGCACCGGCCGTCAAGCTGGCTGAGCAGATTGCCACCACTATCCGTCATTGGCTGGATACGGGCGAGCCGATCCATGGCAAAGGGCGGCGTATGGAGCCGCGCGATATTATGGTGCTGGTGCGCAAGCGTGATCTGTTCATGCCAGCACTTTCCCGTGCATTGAAAAATCGCGGCGTGCCGGTGGCCGGTGCAGACCGCCTGCGCCTGACCAGTCACATCGGGATTAAAGACCTGATGGCTGTCGGGTGTTTTGTGCTGCAACCGGCGGATGATCTGTCACTGGCAAGCGTGCTGAAAAGCCCGCTCTTTGGTTTGACCGAGGAGCAGCTTTATCGTCTTGCGCAGCCGCGCGGGCCAAAGCAGACGCTTTATGCCGCGATGGAGAAGCTGGGTGAAAGCGATGCGCCGGATGCGGGCGCATGGCAGGTGCTGTACACAAAACTGCGTCGCTGGCGCAATATGGCCGATACAATGCCGGTCTTTGAGTTCTATGCCCGTATTCTCGGACAGGATGGCGGACGGCGTAAGTTGCTGGCGCGGCTCGGGCCGGAAGCCGGTGACGTGATCGACGAGTTTCAGAATTATGCCTTGGCAACCGAGCGCAGTGGTCTGCCCGGGTTACAGGCCTTTTTGGAAACGTTGGAAGCAGCTTCACCGGAGATCAAGCGCGAGCTGGATCAGAACCGCGATGAAGTGCGTATCATGACGGTTCATGCCTCCAAGGGGCTGGAAGCGGCTGTGGTTTTCATGGTTGATCCCGGCAATGCCGCATGGTCGGCAGGGCGTGCACCAAAGCTGCTGAGCTTTGATATGGCTGAGCCGGATGGTTATGAAGGCAAAGGCTTTCTCTGGCTGCCGAAGAGTGATTACGGCACCGGTTTTACTGCGGAGCTGCTGGAAGAGCTTAAAACCCGCTCTGAGGAAGAATATCGCCGTCTGCTTTATGTCGGTATGACCCGTGCCGAAGACCGGCTGATTCTGTGCGGCTATCGCGGCGAGCGCGAGAGCGAAAACACATGGTTGAAGCTCGCCGCTGACGGGCTGGGCGATGAGGCCGTGCCCTATGATCATCCGGTTGAGGGGGTAAGTGCACGCCGTTATCGTAAGACAGAACTGGCGGAACTGGAGATACAGGACAAAGCAGATGCGACTGAGACCGCTTATCCGCCATTGCCTGAGCATTATCGCAGGCCGCTGGAGCCGGAGCAGGGGCTACCACGTCCGCTGACACCATCCGGCGCCTCAGCTTTGATTGAGGCTGATGCGGAGCAGGTTGTGCGCAGCGGTTCGCCCGTTCTGGAGCAGGGCGCACAAAGTGAGGGCCGTGGCCGCAGCTTCGGTTTGCAACGCGGAACGGTAATTCACACATTGCTGCAACGTTTGCCGGATTTGCCTGCGGAACAACGCGAACAGGCAGCACAGCGTTATCTGAATATTGCTGCCGGTGATTGGCATGAATCACAACGCGAAAAAGTACTGGCAGCGGTCAGCACTATTCTGGAAGATTCGCAATTTGCTGCGGTATTTTCACCGGCCTCCAAAGCGGAAATCTCGCTGATGGGTAAGCTGCAGCTACGCGGCAAGGAACAGGTTGTTTCCGGTCAGATTGACCGGATTTGTGTTGAAGAAGACCGTGTGTTGATTGTGGATTATAAGAGCAATCGCCCGCCTGCACGGACGCAGCAAGAGGTGCCGCAGGCTTACATTACCCAGCTTGCATTGTATCGCGCGCTGGTTGAGCCGCTTTATCCGCATAAACGTGTTGAAGCTGCATTGCTGTTTACTGAAGGGCCGCATCTGATTGTGCTGGATGAGGATGTGATGGAACAGGCGCTGATTGCTCTGGGCAAAGCCGTATGACGGGATGTGAAGCATGATCTGTTAGTTGTAGTTTCCGGTAACAAACCGGCTCCTGTATTGACATGGAAACTGCTTTATTATTGACCTTTCATCACAATGACACCACATATCAGCTAATAATGAATTTCATAGCAGGTTTTGGCCTGTAACAGCGAAAGAGGAAAGCCTATGGCGACCGT
This sequence comes from Hyphomicrobiales bacterium, assembly GCA_900470285.1. GTDB lineage: Bacteria > Pseudomonadota > Alphaproteobacteria > Rhizobiales > Rhizobiaceae > Pseudochrobactrum. The sequence continues at coordinate 369,263 of UCAG01000003.1, read as the reverse complement.
TAAAATTGACAATAGCAATTTCGAATCCGATGTGCTGAAAGCTTCTGAGCCGGTTGTGGTGGATTTCTGGGCTGAATGGTGCGGACCTTGCAAAATGATTGCACCGGCTCTGGAAGAAATTTCATCGGAAATGTCCGGACAGGTGAAGATCGCCAAAGTGAATATCGATGAAAATCCGGAACTGGCAGCGCAATATGGCGTACGTTCCATCCCGACATTGCTGATGTTCAAAAATGGTGAAATCGCTGCCAATATGGTTGGTGCAGCACCAAAGAGCCGTCTGGCCGACTGGATTAAAGCTTCGGCTTAATCAGATAAAAATTATAAAAAAGCCCCGCATGAGTGTTCATGCGGGGCTTTTTTATAAAGATCATCGCTTATTGCGGTGGCGTGTTGTTCGCTGCCAACACATCGCCTGCCAGATAAAGTGAGCCGCCGATCAGAATGCGCGGCGCAATCACCTCATCTTTGACCTGTTCCTTGATGGCTTTCAGTCCGTCAGCCACACTGGCGACCGGCAGAGCTTCCAGACCGGCTCTGCGTGCCGCATCGGCAAGCGTTTCATGGTCGATGCCGGAATCGCTGGAGCTGATTGCTACCGTATAGACCTGTCTGGCCATGCCGGTAAAAGCCTCAAAATAACCGACCGGATCTTTGGTGTTGATCATACCGGTAATCAGATAGAGCGGACGCGGATCGCGTTCTTCAAGTTCGGCAAGCGCCTCGGCAATCACCACGCCAGCACCCGGATTGTGCCCGCCATCAAGCCAGACTTCAGCCTTTTCAGGGGCAAAGCGCATCAGGTCACCCTGTGTCAGACGCTGCATACGGGCTGGCCATGTCACAGATGTCATGGCTTTCTCAACAGCCTGATCGCCTAGAGCAAAACCGGCTTCGCGTACGGCTTTGATGGCTGCTGCGGCATTGGCAATCTGGTGGCGACCCGGCAGGCGCGGTAGCGGCAAATCAATCAAGCCGCTTTCATCCTGATAGACCATACGGCCATGTTCCTGATAGGCAAGGAAATCCTGCCCGAAAACGCTGACAGCGCAGCGCAGACGGTCTGCAATATCAATCATCACCTGACGGGCATCATCGCTGCTTTGGAAGCCGATGACCACCGGACAGCCGCGCTTGATAATGCCGGCTTTTTCGGCGGCAATGATTTCGACTTTATCGCCGAGATAGGACTGATGGTCGAGCGAAACCGGCATGATCAATGAGACAGCAGGCTTGGTGATAACATTGGTGGCATCAAAACGTCCGCCAAGACCAACTTCCAGAATAACTGCATCTGCCGGATGCTCGGCAAAGAGAACAAAGGTTACGGCAGTCAAAATTTCGAAAACGGTGATCATATGCTCACCATTCGCTTCCGTTACCCGTGCAACGGCATCCGAGAGCGTTGCATCATCAACCAGCTGGCCAGCCTCGCCTTTGCGCCCCAGACGATAGCGCTCGTGCCAGTTCACCAGATGCGGGGAGGTATGCACATGCACCGCCAGCCCTTCCGCCTCCAGTAATGCGCGGGCGAAAGCGGTAGCGGAGCCTTTGCCGTTGGTTCCGGCAATATGGATAATCGGCGGCAGCTTGTCCTGCGGATTGCCCAGCGCTTCCAGCAGACGGCTGATGCGCTCAAGTGAAAGATCAAAACCCTTCGGGTGTTTTTCCAAAAGGCGTTCAATACGATGTGCGGCGGTGAGATTTTGTGTCATGGCAGATCCGAAAATGCTCTATCTATTTGCTTTTACGCGTATCTTATCCAAAAACCGCTTCACACTTTTCGGGATACGCTCTGATAATCGCAGATGAACTGACCAGTTTGCAGTCTGTTTTGCAACAGGTACTTAGAAAAGAAAACGCGCCGCTGGTTTAGCGGCGCGAAAAGCAGTCTGACCGGCAAAAAACTCTGTCGGTCAGGATAAATCCATCAAGCAGAAGCGGTGCGGGCTGCTGTTTCAGCAAGTTCAGCCTTCGCTTCACTCGCAGGCTGCTTCATCATGATTTTCAGGATGCGGGCAACGGTTTCTTTCATCTCCAGACGGGAAACCACCATATCAATCATGCCGTGATCCAGCAGATATTCCGCGCTCTGGAAGCCTTCCGGCAGCTTTTCACGGATTGTCTGTTCAATCACGCGCGCACCGGCAAAACCGATCATTGTGCCCGGTTCGGCAATATGAACATCGCCGAGCATGGCATAAGAAGCGGTTACGCCGCCGAAAGTCGGGTTGGTCAGCACCACGATATAAGGCAGACCTGCTTCTTTTAGCATTTCCACAGCAACTGTGGTGCGCGGCATCTGCATCAGTGACAGGATACCTTCCTGCATACGCGCACCGCCGGAAGCAGTGAACAGAACCAGAGGACGTTTCTTTGCAATGGCTGTTTCTGCTGCTTTGATGATCGCGTCACCGGCAGCCATGCCGAGGGAGCCACCCATGAAAGCGAAGTCCTGCACGGTGGCAACAATCGGCAAATCTTCAATCGTACCCAGCGCATTGATGATGCAATCATCCTGCTGCGTGCGGTTACGATAATCCTTCAGGCGATCAACATATTTCTTTTCATCGCGGAATTTCAGCGGATCTGTTGCAACCTTAGGGTTTTCCAGAACTTCATATTTGCCTTCATCAAAGAAGAAGCGCAGGCGGTCTTTAGCCGGAATGCGCATATGATGGCCGGAAGCTGGGATCACCCACTGATTGCTTTCCAGATCTTTGTGAAACACCATTTCACCGGTTGACGGGTCCTTGATCCAGAGATTCTCCGGCATATCCCGACGCCCCAGCATGGAGTTGAGCTTCGGACGGACATAATTCGTAATCCAGTTCATATGGGCTTTCCGTTGTTCTTAGAGCATTTCTGGTTTTGATGAAATCAAAGGAAATGCTCTATCTCTTTGTTTGTACGCATTTCCTGACGCAAAACCGGTTCCCACTTTTGCTGGAAATGCTCTTAATTTTAGACGTCTTTGTGTCTTTAAACATAAATCGTATAAAACACAAAGAAAGCCGCAAATTTGCGGCACTCTGTTAATTATCTATTTTACGCTGCTTATTGGACAGGAGCAAGGCGGGCGCTGCGAACACCGGATGCAAGCTCACTGACAACAGTTGTTGCTGCGGCTACAGGATCACCCTGAACCTTGTCATTCGCATCCAGTGTACCTGCAATAGCAGCCACAATTGCAGAGCCGACAACCACACCATCAGCCGAAGCACCGATTGCTTTTGCCTGTTCTGCAGAACGTACACCAAAGCCCACGCAAACCGGAAGGTCTGTGTGGCTTTTGATACGGGCAACTGCTTCGCTGACCTGGGCAGTGTCGGCCAGCGCCGAACCGGTAATACCGTTCATTGACACGTAATAAACAAAGCCGGAGGTGTTTTCGAGAACCTTCGGCAGACGCTTTTCATCTGTGGTCGGTGTGGCCAGACGAATGAAATTGATGCCGGCTTTAATGGCCGGAATGCACAATTCTTCATCCATTTCCGGCGGCAGATCGACAACGATCAGACCATCAATACCGGCTTCCAGTGTATCTTTGATGAAGCGGTCAACGCCGTAAATATAGATCGGATTGTAATAGCCCATCAGCACGATCGGTGTTGTGTCATCGCTCACGCGGAAATCACGCACCATCTGCAGAGCCTTCGGCAAAGTCTGGCCAGCATGCAGTGCGCGCAGGGCTGCTGCCTGAATGGCAGGACCGTCTGCCATCGGATCGGAGAAGGCCATGCCGATTTCAATCACATCAGCACCGGCCTTTGGCAGGGCTTTCATGATTTCAACCGATGTTGCGTAATCAGGATCACCGCCCATGAAATAAGTGACCAGCGCAGGGCGACCCTCAGCGCGGAGTGCCGCGAATTTCTCATCCATACGTTTTGTCATGATTACATTTCCATTCCGAGAATTTCGCCGACAGTGTGCACGTCTTTATCGCCGCGACCGGAGAGATTGACGATCATGATCTGACCCTGATCCATTTCCGGTGCCAGCTTCAGAGCCTGTGCAATGGCATGGGAAGATTCCAGTGCCGGAATAATGCCTTCCGTGCGGGTGGTAACCTGGAAAGCTTCCAGTGCCTCGTCATCCATAACCGGCACGTAATTCACGCGGCCGGTATCCTTCAGCCATGAATGTTCAGGGCCGACACCCGGATAATCGAGACCGGCAGAAACCGAGTGGCCTTCAAGAATCTGGCCGTCTTCATTCTGCAGCAAGTAAGTGCGGTTGCCATGCAGCACACCCGGATTGCCTGCGGTCATGGAAGCGCAATGCTTGTCACCATCCAGACCAAGGCCACCGGCTTCAACACCGTAGATTTTTACCGATGTGTCGTCTAGGAACGGGTGGAACAGGCCGATGGCATTGGAACCGCCGCCAACAGCCGCAATAATCGCATCCGGCAGACGACCTTCACGCTCCAGCATCTGTTCACGGGCTTCCGTACCGATCACGGCTTGAAAATCGCGAACCATTTCCGGATAAGGATGCGGGCCGGCAGCTGTACCGATCAGGTAATAGGTGTCTTCCACATTGGTGACCCAGTCACGCAGGGCTTCGTTCATCGCGTCTTTGAGCGTGCCGTTACCGGCGGTCACGGCATTGACCTTGGCGCCGAGCAGCTTCATGCGGAACACATTCGGCTTCTGGCGTTCAACATCCGTTGCGCCCATATAAACCACGCATGGCAGGCCGAAACGTGCCGCAACGGTGGCCGATGCCACGCCATGCTGACCTGCGCCGGTTTCCGCGATGATGCGGGTTTTACCCATACGTTTGGCAAGCAGAATCTGGCCGAGGCAGTTATTGATTTTGTGGCTGCCGGTATGGTTCAGGTCTTCGCGTTTGAAATAAATCTTCGCGCCGCCTTTACCGCCCTTGCCTGCTGCCTGTTCACGCACATAGCGTGTCAGACCTTCAGCATAATAGAGCTTGGAAGGACGGCCGGCATAATGGGTGGAGAGCGCCTGTAACTCGGCTTTGAATTCAGGATCTTCTTTAGCCGCATCATAGGCTGCCTGCAGATCGAGGATCAGCGGCATCAGGGTTTCAGCAACGAAACGCCCGCCGTAAATACCAAACATGCCGTCTTCATTCGGCCCGGTTTTGAAAGAATTGAGCTCGCTCGACATGAGATATGCTTCCGATCTTTGATTCAAATGGATGCCTGATAAGGCAGTCTTATTTTGTATTGCTTGCTTCACGCACAGCTGCAAAAAATGCATCAATCAGTTTGATGTCTTTTTTGCCCGGCTCGCTTTCAACACCTGATGAAATGTCGATAGCAAAGCTGCCTGTTTTGGCAAGAGCCACATTAATATTTTCTGCGTTCAGACCGCCTGAAAGCATATAATTGCCCAGATCCTGCCGTGCTTTCAGAAGGTTCCAGTCAAAAGAGACTCCATTGCCGCCCGGCAGTTCTGAACCCTTTGGCGCCTTGGCGTCAAACAGAAAACGATCTGCAATGCCCTGATAGGGTGCGACCACGTCAAAATCGCTGTTTTCACGAATGGAAAAGGCTTTCATCACCGGCAGGCCGTAGCGCTGCTTCACCTGAGCCACCCGTTCCGGCGTTTCATTACCATGCAATTGCAGAATGTCCGGTTTTAGCACAGCGACAATTTCGTCCAGTTGCGCATCATCGGCATTCACAGTCACAGCGACGATTTTGGCCTTTCCACGGGCAGCAGCGGCAAGCCTAGCTGCTTGTGCAGGCTCGAGATGACGCGGGCTTTTCGGGAAAAAGATGAAGCCGATATGGCTGGCGCCGTTTTTCAGCACGGTTTCCACGGCTTCCGGCGTTTTCAGGCCGCAGATTTTAACTTCGATAGCGGAGGAGGACATTTGCTTAATTTCAGACTGTTTATTGAGTAGGTATGGAGTTTAGCGCGTAAAAAGCCATAGGGACAGCTTAATCCGCCACTGAGGCAAAGGAAACCGCATGGAGTGCACTGCCATGCCGTTTGAGCCATGCCCGTGATGTTGGTGTATCAGGGCAGAGTCTGGTGCAAAGCGCCCAGAAATCCGGCCCGTGATTCATTTCGATCAGATGGGCAACCTCATGAGCGACCAGATAATTGATCACCTCTGCCGGTGCCATCATAATACGCCATGAGAATGCCAGATCTCCCTTCGAAGTGCAGGAGCCCCAGCGACTGGTTGTGTCTTTAAAGCGCACAGATGTTGCCGGTTTGCCGATGCGCCCTGTATGCACCAACACCAGCCCGTTAATATCGAGCTTGGCCAGTTTTTTGAGATAATCGGCAATGCGTCGCCCCATATGGTGGGTATCGCCATGCACAATCAGTATGGCCTGACCGTTTTCATCGTGATCCTGCCGTGTGGTGCCGCGCTTGGCCGGTTCATGCACAATCCGGTGCGCAATGCCACGGATATGAATAGTGCTGCCGTCCATGAAGGGCACCGTGACGGGTACTTTGGAAATCTGAGCTTCAATCCAGCCGTGATGGCGGGCGATAAACAAATCAAGCTCACGCTCCGGCAAGCGTGGCGGAACGGTAACACGGATAGCTTTGCCACCGGTTTCAATACGCAGGGTCAGTCTTTTGGCGCGCGGATTTTCCCATACACTTAGCGGCAGATTGCGTCCCGCAACGGAATAAGCCCGCTCGGCACGCAGTGCTTTCGGCGCAGGCTGTTTTTTAGCTGCTTTTTTAAGCGGAGGTTTGCGGAACAAGGACAGGATCATGCGGGGATCATAGGTGATTCGCCAATGGAGTTATAAGCGGAACTATAAGAAAGGCGCATCTGCCGATGCGCCTCTGAGATGGTAGGTAAGTATGCGCGCTGGTTACAGCTCAATCACATCATCTTTCGATGTGTTTTTACGGCGCTCAGCCATGAAGCGTTCGAATTCCTCACGGTCGCGGGCGCGACGCAGTTCACGAATATGCGCTTCAAATTCAGAGCGGGCTTCATCAAGCTTGCGGCGTTCTTCATCAAGGCGTTTTAACTCAGCATCACGCCAATCATCAAAGGCGCTGTTGCCGGTCGATTGCATACCGCCGGTGAAGCGGGAGAAATCCTGACCTTTGCGGCGGCATTTACCGACAAATTCATCAGTTGCCTGATTGATGTCACGTTTCACGCCGGGCAGGCGGTCGCCCCAAATGATATAAGCCAGCATGGCAAGACCAAGCGGCCAGAAAAAGATAAAGCCTAAGACCATCAGTGCAATTGTTGCCGGTGTCCAGGCTGGACGGATCAATGCGGATGTGTTCATGAGATGGCTCCGTAAATCAGCTTGATGATCCGAAGTAATCATCAATCGCTAAAATACGTGGTGTGTACGGAGCCGGAATTCAAGAAAAACCCCGCAAAATCGGTGTTTTCACGAGGATGAGGGGCAGGTTTTTTCGGCGTTTCAGAACTGATTTTTAAACTTTTTCAAAGCTTTAAATTCTCAGCGGAATTTTGAAAGATATTCCGATCCGGCAACGATCAGACCGGCAATCAGTGCCCAGAATGCGGAGCCGATGCCTAAGATTGTAATGCCGGAAGCCGTGACGGCAAAAGTAACAATAGCGGCAAAGCGCTCATGTTCGTTTTTCAAAGCGAGTGACAAGGCATTGATGAACGGACCAATCAGGCCAAGACCAGCAATCAGCATAATTAATGCTGGCGGCAGCACTGCGAAGACCGCCACCAGTGATGCACCGAAAATCGCAAAAACCAGATAGCACAGCGCATAGAACGGGCCTGTCAGCCACCGCTGTCTCGGATCGGGATGGGCGTCATGGCCGGTGCAAATCGCGGCTGAAATTGCCGCCATATTGCTGGTATGGGCACCGAAAGGTGCAGAAATTAGCGAGACAAGGCCGGTTACCTGCAGGCAGGCCGCCGTCGGTGGTTCATAACCGGCAGCGCGCAACACAGCAAAACCGGGCAGGTTCTGGGAAGCCATGGTCACCAGATAAAGCGGCAATGCCAGTCCGATCATGGCAGACAGGGAGAATTCCGGCCTGATCATCGTCAGGGTGGAGAGTTCCGGTGTCGGCAGATTGTCCGCACGGCCGAGCAGCAATGCGAAAATCACACCGCCGATCAGCACACTGATGACAGCCATTGCCGGATTATAAAGGCGGATAATTAAAAACAAGCCGATCAGCGGCAAAACCAGCAACGGGTCGAGCGACAGTGTTTTGGCAGCATTGATCACAAAGCTCGACAAAACACCGGCCAGCATTCCGGAGGCAATGGATGCGGGAATTCGCTCGACAAATTTTGCCACCGGTTTGATCAGACCGGTGATGATAATTGCAACAGCGGTGACGATGAATGCGCCGACAGCCTCCTGCATGGTAAAGCCGATGCTGGCACCGATTAGCGCCAGCCCGGGTGTCGACCATGCGGTGATAATCGGAATGCGGTAGCGCCAGCTGAGATAACCGGACGAGACAGCAAGCGCCAGTGATATGGCTGTGACCCAGCTTGCCGTCTCGGCCTGCGTTGCGCCAAGTGCAGTCGCTGCCGCAATAATCAGCGCCAAAGTGCCGCCAAAACCAACAAAAGCTGCAACCGCAGCCGATGCTACCACTGAAAACCGCATGATCCCCTCCCGATTATTGCAGACTTTTTATTGTTATATTTGCGCGATCATGGCTTCCACGGTGCGTGTCAGCAAATCAAGATCCTGTGGGCGCGAGAGGCGATGATCACCGTCGCGGATCAGCGTCAGTGTCACATTATCAACCGGCAGATGTTCGACGAGGCGCAGCGCATGGGCATAAGGCACATCAGGATCTTCCATCCCCTGCAGAATATGCACGGGGCAGCCGGTTTCAATAATACCGTTGAGCACCTGATTGCTACGTCCGTCCTCAATCAGATTTTTGGTGTAGATATAAGGCTGTGGTGAATATTCTGACGGCTCTTCCATATAGCCTTGTGTTTCAAGCTGGTTTTTCTGATCTTCAGTCAGCGCTGGTTCCACCAAGGCTTGTGTAAAATCCGGTGCGGGGGCAAGCAGGATCAGGCCGGCAGGCTTTTTTCCGGCTTTGATGAGTTCCTGCGCCATACGCAGAGCAATCCAGCCGCCCATTGAGGAGCCGATCAGAATCTGCGGGCCGGTTGTGAAGGCGCGATAGGTGGCAAGGCTCTGTTCCAGCCAGAGCGAGATTGTACCGGCTTTGAATTCACCGCCGGATTCGCCATGGCCGGAATAGTCAAAACGCAGCATAGCGTGATTGTTTTTCTCAGCCCATTGATCGAGATGCTGGGCTTTGCCGCCGAGCATGTCGGAGCAATAACCGCCAAGCCAGACAAGACCCGGAGCTTTGTGACCTTTTCTGTGGCGCAGGGCAATTGATGTGCCTTTGACATCAAGAAACTGCGGGGCCTGATCGGTCATGGGATACTCCTGACTATGCTTATAAATTTTAGGCGCATAAATTTTGCTTTATGACGAAACATTGCTGTCACAAGCTATAAACTTGAAATTCTGCGAGGCAATGCTCATTTTAAAAGCAGGCACACAGATGCCGATTTCTCATGATAGTAATGAAACTGTGATGAGAAGCAGCTTTTAAGCCGGTTTTCGGGTGATTTTACTGCATTGATATTGCCCCAAGGGGGGTGATTTGCATTTCAAAAGATGCTATTGACTTTCGCGCTGCACTCCGTGTCTTAGATGGCTGAAGATGCAGCTGCGGTATTCGTAGCCCGTATCCGGACATGAATTCACCGTATATGTTTAATAATTCGAGGAGAATACGACCATTCGCCGACCGTTCAGAGCGACGCCGGTCCAGAAAGACGGACCGCGCTCCAACCGAGATATCCGGGTACCCCGGGTTCAGCTTATTGACGCCGAAGGCCAGAACCATGGCACAGTGACGATTCAGGAAGCCATTGCACTCGCTGAAGAGGCGGGTCTGGATCTTGTTGAGATTGTTCCTAATGCGGAGCCGCCGGTCTGTAAGATCGTTGATCTTGGCAAGCTGAAATATCAAAACCAGAAAAAAGCTGCCGAAGCGCGTAAGAAGCAAAAGACGGTTGAGATCAAAGAACTCAAAATGCGTCCGAATATCGACGATCACGATTATGAAGTGAAGTTGAAGGCTGCAGGACGTTTCTTTGAAGACGGAGATAAGGTCAAAGTTACTTTGCGTTTCCGTGGCCGTGAAATGGCGCATCAGGAACTTGGCATGAAGCTGTTGCAGCGTGTTAAGGAAGATACTGCGGAAATCGCTAAGGTTGAAGCAGAGCCAAAGCTTGAAGGCCGTCAGATGATGATGGTTCTCGCACCGCGCGGATAAGCGTTGACGCATATTGCGTGCAGAAGCGATAGCAGTTTCTGTTTTTGCAAAATGAAATGGCCGCCTACGGGCGGCTTTTTATTTAGACTCTTTAGAGTTGCTTTTTACTGTATTTATGCGTATTGAAGCGCTGTTCAAACCGACCGGCAGGGCATGCCGTGGCGGTTTTGTATGCTTTTCGGGCTTTGGTCGGCCTGAAAGTACAATCGAGTCTTTGTCTTATGCAGACAAAACGTCTTGTAAATAAGCCCCGGAGTGCAACTCACGAGGGGGATTTAAACAAGAGGCGTGGAGTATCGCAGATACGACAGGGACTAAAATTAAGGAGTAGCAAAATGCCCAAGATGAAGACCAAATCTGCTGCCAAGAAACGGTTCAAAATCACCGGTACTGGTAAAGTGATGGCTGCTGCAGCTGGCAAGCGTCACGGTATGATCAAGCGTTCAAACAAGTTCATTCGCGATGCACGCGGCACTATGGTTCTCTCCGAGGCCGATGCCAAAGTTGTTATCAAGAATTACCTGCCGAACGGCCTGTAAGCATTAGTTTAAGGATATCATACCATGGCACGTGTTAAACGCGGCGTGACAGCTCACGCAAAGCATAAAAAAGTCCTGAAGCAGGCTGAAGGTTTCCGCGGTCGTCGTAAAAATACGATCCGCACTGCTAAAGCTGCTGTCGATCGTTCGAAACAGTATGCATACCGCGATCGCAAGAATCGCAAGCGCACTTTCCGCGCTCTGTGGATTCAGCGTATCAATGCTGCTGTTCGCATGCATGGCCTGACCTATGGCCGTTTCATCGATGGTCTTGCTAAAGCGAACATCGAAGTAGATCGTAAGGTTCTGTCGGATCTGGCTATTCATGAGCCAGCAGCATTCGGCGCGCTCGTTGCATCCGCAAAGAAAGCGCTTGAATATCTGAAAGACACAACTCCAAACGCTTTTGAGTCCGCTGTCAACTAAGCCAGCCGCTCTTCCAAAGCTTTTGAAATTGTATTTGGAGAACCCGCGCTGGTGGTACTGGCGCGGGTTTTTCGTTTGAAATATCAAAGCATATCGCAAAGCGCGGAAACCGGTTTTCCTGTTGCGACATGCGACAATGAATAGAATCTGGAGCGAGCGCAGTGGGTACGATTAAACTCAACACGCTCTAGAAAAACATCAGATGTTGTTGCACGGCACAATTATCAAGGATCTGAATAATGAGCGATCTCTCACTACTCGAACAGGGCATTATGGCAGAGATTGCCGCTGCCGGTGATGAACAGGCGATTGAGGCCGTGCGTGTTGCCGTTCTCGGTAAAAAAGGATCGGTTTCTGAGAAACTGAAATCCTTGGGCGCTATGTCTCCTGAAGAGCGTCAGACGCAGGGACCGGCCATTAATGGTCTGAAAAACCGCGTCACTGAAGCGCTGGCGACCCGTAAAACCGACCTGCGTAAAATTGCGATTGCTGAGAAGCTGGAGCGCGAAAAGGTTGATGTGACCTTGCCGGTGCGCCCTTCCGCTGCATCGCGTGGCCGTATTCACCCGATTTCTCAGGTGATTGATGAGATTACGGCAATTTTTGCCGATATGGGCTTTTCGATTGCAGAAGGCTCGGACATCGAAACCGATTATTACAATTTTACAGCGCTGAACTTTCCTGAAGGTCATCCGGCGCGTGAAATGCATGATACATTCTTCTTCAAGCCGGATGAAAATGGCGAGCGCAAATTGCTGCGCACCCACACATCGCCGGTTCAGGTGCATACGATGGAGAAGTTTGCTGCTCTGCGTGACAAGGAAGGCCGCGATGAGCCGATCCGTATTGTGATTCCGGGTAAGACCTATCGCATGGATTCCGATGCTACGCATTCGGCAATGTTCCATCAGGTTGAAGGTCTGGTTGTCGATAAATCGTCGAATGTCGCCAATATCAAATGGGTTCTGGAAGAATTCTGTAAGGCGTTCTTTGAAGTGCCTTCGGTCAAAATGCGCCTGCGCCCGAGCTTCTTCCCTTTTACTGAGCCGTCGATGGAAGTTGATATCCAGTGTGATCGCTCCGGTGGCAATGTGAAGTTCGGCGAAGGTAATGACTGGCTCGAAATTCTCGGTTGCGGCATGGTGCATCCGAATGTGCTGCGCAATGCAGGTTTTGATCCGGATATCTATCAGGGCTTTGCCTGGGGTATGGGGATCGACCGCATCGCAATGTTGAAATATGGCATGCCTGATCTGCGCGCTTTCTTCGATGCAGATGTGCGCTGGCTCAATCACTATGGTTTCCGCCCGCTTGATCTGCCGACATTGTTCGGCGGTCTGAGCGCGTAAATACAGGAAGGTATAAACAGATGAAATTCACGCTTTCCTGGCTCAAGGATCACCTTGAAACCGAAGCCACGCTGGAAGAAATCCTTGAAAAGCTGACAGATATCGGTCTGGAAGTGGACGGGGTTGATGACCGTGCGAACTTCAAAACTTTTAAAATCGCCAAAGTGCTGACCGCTGTTCAGCATCCGGATGCGGACAAGCTGCGCGTTCTCACCGTGGATACCGGTGAAGGTCAGCCGGTACAGGTTGTGTGCGGAGCGCCAAATGCCCGCGCCGGTCTGGTGGGCGTGCTCGGCAAGCCCGGCGATTATGTGCCGGGTCTGGATGTTACGCTGTCCGTCGGCAAAATCCGTGGTGTTGAAAGCTTCGGCATGATGTGTTCCGAGCGTGAGCTGGAACTGTCGGATGAGCATAACGGCATTATCGATCTGCCGGAAGATGCACCGGTAGGCATGAGCTTTGCGACCTATATGGGTATCGATGATCCGATTATTGAAGTCGGTCTCACACCAAATCGTGCGGATTGCACTGGTGTGCATGGTATTGCCCGTGATCTGGCAGCGGCCGGTCTTGGCAAGCTGAAAGGTGATGTGATTGCACCAGTTAAAGGTGCAGGTGCGACGCCGGTTAAAGTTATTCTCGATCAGGATGCTGACAAGCCGTTCTGTAACGGTTTCTCGCTGCGTCTGGTGAAGGGCGTTAAAAACGGCCCGAGCCCGAAATGGCTGCAGCAGCGCCTCACAGCAATTGGTCTGCGTCCGATCAATGCGCTCGTAGATATTACCAATTATGTGACCTTCGATTATGGCCGTCCACTGCATGTGTTCGATGCTGCTAAAGTGCAGGGCAATCTGACTGTTCGTGCCGCCAAGGAAGGCGAAACCATTCTGGCACTGGATCAGCGCGAATATCAGCTCTCAGATAATCATTATGTGATTGCCGATGAAAAAGGCGTGGAATCCATCGCCGGTATTATGGGCGGTGAACATTCCGGTTGCGATGAAAACACTTCCGATGTGTTGATTGAATCCGCTCTCTGGGATGCTCGTATGATTGCACGTACCGGCCGTGAGCTGGGCATCATCACCGATGCACGCTATCGTTTTGAACGCGGCGTTGATCCGGAAATGATGGAATCCGGTGTGGAACTGGCAACAAAACTGGTGCTGGATTTCTGCGGCGGTGAACCAACTGAAACAGAAACTGTTGGCTATACACCATATAGCCCGCGCGCCATTGAGTTTCCGGTATCGGAAGTCAAGCGCCTGACAGGTCTTGAAGTTGCCTATCAGGATGCTGCTGATATTCTGACACGTCTCGGCTTCGCAGTTGAAGGCGATGGCAAAGCTGTTCTGCAGGTCAAGGTGCCGTCATGGCGCGGCGATGTGGAAGGCAAGGCCGATCTGGTTGAAGAAGTGATGCGTATTCACGGTATCAATCAGATTGAACCGCAGCCGCTGCCGAATATGGGTAGTGTAAACACCAAAATCCTGACCACGCTGCAAATCCGTACCCGTCTTGCCAAACGTATTCTGGCGACACGTGGTATGATGGAAGCTGTGACCTATTCCTTCATTTCGGAAGAACAGGCGAAAGCTTTTGGCGGCGGTAAGCCGGAATTGAAACTGGCAAATCCGATTGCTGCGGATATGTCGGATATGCGTCCGAGCCTATTGCCGGGTCTGCTCTCGGCAGCGCAGCGTAATGCTGACCGTGGTTTTGCGGATTTGGCATTGTTTGAAGTGTCGGGTACCTATGAAGGCGATAAACCGGAAGACCAGCGCCGCGTGGCTGGCGGTATCCGTCGTGGTACGGCCGGTGTTGAAGGTGCAGGCCGCTTCTGGTCCGGCAATGCGCAGAATGTTGGCGTGTTTGATGCCAAAGCTGATGCGCTGGCTGTTCTTGAAGCCTGTGGTGCGCCGGTTGACCGCATTCAGGTCGAAGCCGGTGGTCCGTCATGGTATCATCCGGGCCGTTCCGGCACGCTGAAACTCGGCCCTAAAGTAGTACTGGGTTATTTCGGTGAGTTCCATCCGGATGCGCTGGAACTGCTGGATGTGTCCGGCGCTCTGTGCGGCTTTGAAGTGTATATTGATGCGATCCCTGAGCCTAAGCAGAAGTCCGGTGCAACCAAACCTGCACTGACATTGTCTCAGTTCCAGAGCGTGAAGCGTGACTTTGCTTTTGTCGTCGACAGCACAGTTGAAGCAGCAGCAATTATCCGTGCGGTAAATTCTGCTGAGAAGAAGCTGATTGCCGGTGCGCAGGTGTTTGATATCTTTACAGGTGCATCACTGGGTGAAGGCAAGAAGTCTGTTGCAGTGGAAGTCGTCTTGCAGCCGCTTGACCGCACCCTGACAGATGAAGATCTGGAAGCAACAGCTAAGCGTATCGTCGAAGCTGTAGCCAAGCAGACTGGCGGCACATTGCGCGGTTAATCCGGACGCGGCTGATTTAGCTAATATTGAAAACAAAAAACCCGCCATTCCGGCGGGTTTTTTTCTTTTAACCACGAAAGCCGATACAATTGCCCCACGGATCGCGGATCTGGCACATGCGTAAGCCGTTCTGAATATTTAAAGGCCCACGATAGAGACTGCCGCCAATAGAGAGCAGATGCGCGATAGCCTTATCAAAATCCTCTACCTGCCAATAGACGACAGAGCCGGCAGCACCTGAAGCTACTTTTTCATCGGCAGGCACAATTTCCAGATCAACGGAACCGATTTTAAGATAGTCAAAATCAAACTCTTCCAGCCGCATTGCCACAGCCTGCGGAAAAGCGCGCTGATACCATTGCAAGGCTGCAGCAACATCACTGACATGGATGAGGACGGAGGCGATTGTCTGATTGGTCATGTGTTTCTACCGGCGATCCGGATGCCACCAATCGGGCTTCATATCTTCGAAAGACGTGTATTCCGGTGCAAATTCCGGCTGGTTATTGTCGTCAAAGCAACCAAGCAATAAGGCTATCACCGGCTCATCATCAATTGCTCCGATGGAGCTGCCGCAGGCAGAACAGAAGGCGCGCTGGGAATAATGGGAAGAACGATAGGTGGCCGGTTTTTCGCCTTCACCTGTCCAGCGCACAGCTTGGGCTGCAAATTCCACCCAGACGGCGGTGAGCGCACCGGTATGTTGCTGGCAGTTCTTGCAGCAGCAGCTGTGGGGTTTAAGCTTCAGAGGATCGCCTGTGGCCTCAAAGCGGATGGAGCCGCACAGGCAGCCGCCGCGATAGGTTTTCATCATTGTTTTGATGTCCCGATTCGTCAGGCAGTTACTGTTACCCGCTGCGGCATGGCACGCATAGCCATTTCAATAATGCTTTGGATCACTTCTCTGTTGCCGCCGTCGCGGGCTTCATAGGACAGGCTCTGCAACATAGCATGATAGAATTCCGCCATTTGGGTCAGATCGGTGCCTTTCGGCAGATCACCGTCTTGCAGAGCACGTTCACAACGGGCAAAAATCCGCTCAAAAGAAGTCTGGCGAATAGCTTTGAGAAACTCTTTGACCTGTTTGTTTTCCGGCTTGCACTGGATGCTGCTGACGCTGACCATGCAGCCGCCTGCAGGGCAGGCATAGACTTTATCCGCATGGGTTTCGAGCATAGCGCGAATGCCTTGCTGAATGGTTGCAGCCTGATCCAGTGCAACAAGCGGCGCGCCGCCGATTGTTGCGGTATAGTGATCGACCGCCTCACGGAAGGCCTGCTCCTTGGAGCCGAAAGCTGCATAGAAACTGGGCGGTGTAATACCGATGGCCGCAGTAAAGTCGTTAATCTGGGCGCATTCATAGCCTTTTTCCCAGAAAACCTTCATCACACTGTTCAGCGCAACTTCCCTGTCGAAACTGCGGGGTCTGCCGCGTAAAGCCATCTCATACCTTTCTTTAGTATGTCTTATATAATTCACTTGACCGCAGCATTCAAGTTGCTATGAATTATGTAATCTTCACTACATAATGAGATTCACGATGAATGATGTTTGCGATTCTGCATTAGCCGCAGAACGAGCGCCTGATATTTCTGTTAGCACAATTGTAAAATCCGGAACGGATAAACCTGCAATTCCACTGGTTGTTTATTGCTTATCACTTGGTTTTTTTGCTCTTACCACGTCTGAACTGATGATTTCCGGCATGTTGCCCTCGTTGCAGCAGGCTTTCGGCCGTTCCATTGCCGATATCGGCAATCTGATTTCACTCTATGCCATGGGCATGGTTGTTGGTGGCCCGCTGGTGACAATCCTGTTTCTGGCGCTGAAAATCGAGAATAAACGCGGGCTTTTATTTCTGCTGATTTTCTATGCACTGGCACAAAGTGTGGCGGCCTCAACCAGCAATTTTGAAGTTTTAATGGTGGCGCGTGTTGTAACCGGCATGGCAGCGGCGACCAGTTTCGGCCTGATGCTGGCGATTACGGCTCAATTGGTTGATCCGAGTATTCGCGGGCGTGCCTCATCTCTGGTTTTTGCCGGACTGATGATTTGCACAGTCTTTGGCGTGCCTGCGGCGACAATGATTGATCATGCATTTGGCTGGCGCGCCAGTTTCTGGGCGATTGTGGTGCTGGTGCTGTTTTGTGCGCTCGTCATTGCACTGAAAATTGAAACTGCGCCGGAAGGAAAGGGCGCCGATTTGCGCTCCGAACTGAAAGAAATGGCAAAACCGAAGCTCTGGGCTGCCTATACAACCAGCGCGCTGGTGATTGGTTCGTCCTTCGCCGCCTATAGCTATTTCTCTCCGATCATAACGGAACTGTCCGGTTTCACATCTGGGCAGGTGCCGGTACTGCTGGCGGTCTATGGTGCCGGTAATATCCTTGGTAATTATATCGCAGGGCGTTTTGCTGATCGTTATACGTTCAAAACTTTGTCGATCGGTATCAGCCTGATGGTCTTTGCGATGTTGCTTTTTGCCTGTCTCCCGCAGTCAAAAATTGCTGCTGTAGCTGCAATCATAATGATTGGTCTGACCGGTATCGCGCTTAATCCGGCTTTGGTTGCCCGTGTCATGCGAATTGCGCATCCGGGTGCATTGGTCAATGCCATGCATGCCTCGGTGATTAATATTGGTCTGGCCTTTGGCCCGTGGGCTGGCGGTCTGGCCATTTCTTCCGGCTTTGGTTTGAGTGGGCCGCTGTTTGTCGGCTTCGGCATGGCTTTGGCCGGATTGCTGACAATCCTGCCGCGCGCTTTGCGTAATGTGTGAAAGAAAAGGCGCTGTTTTACAGCGCCTTTTTTGTTTGAAATATCCGGTTTTATAGGTAGGTCATGGCCAGTGAAGCATCGGTATAGCGTTTGCCTGCAACCTGATCCGGTGTGATAACCGCACCGATATGTGCAAGTTCTTCTGTACTGAGTACAACATCCAGCGCCTTCATATTCTCATCAAGCCGGCTGATTTTACGGGTGCCGGGGATCGGCACAATAAAATCTGCCTGATGAAGAACCCAAGCCAGCGCCAGCTGTGCCGGTGTGATCTGCTTATCGGCAGCAATCTGTTCGAGGAGATCAATCTGGGCATTATTGGCGGCGAGATTTTCCGGCTGGAAGCGCGGCAGTCCTTTACGGAAATCATCATCTGCCAGATCGGCCTGTGTGCGGACACTGCCTGCAAGCATTCCGCGGCCAAGCGGGCTGTAAGGCACAAAGCCGATGCCAAGCTCACGGCAAACCGGTAAGACGCTGTTCTCCGGATCGCGTACCCAGAGCGAATATTCGCTTTGCAATGCAGCAATCGGATGAACTGCATGAGCACGGCGCAGAGTTTCAGGCCCCGCCTCAGACATGCCGATGGTACGGATTTTGCCCTCATTGATCAGGTCTTTCAGCGTGCCGATCACATCTTCAATCGGCACAGCCGGATCAACGCGATGCTGGTAGAACAGGTCAATCACTTCAATGCCGAGCCGTTGCAGGGAGGCCTCAGCCACGGCACGGATATGATCGGGATGGCTGTTCACGCCGGTTGTTTTACCATCTTCGATTTTAAAACCGAACTTCGTGGCGATGGTCACTTTATCACGGTGTGGTTTCAGTGCCTTGCCGAGCAGTTTTTCATTCTCAAAGGGCCCGTAAACTTCTGCTGTATCGAATAGTGTTACTCCAATATCAACGGCATGGTGCAGGGTGCGGATTGCTTCTGACTCATCCTGCCCGCCATAGGCATAGCTCATCCCCATGCAGCCGAGACCAAGGGCTGAGACTGTGAGTTCGGTGCCGAGTTTACGCATTTTCATGATTGTTTCCTTCCGCAGAGCGATGATACGTTTTGTATTTCATCCGGTGGTGAAAACATATGCTTGTTCGCATTGTTCGATAATCCGGTTTTATTTTTACAGGCTATTCTGTAAAACAGATCAATGAAACGCTCACAGCTCTCCCAATTAGCGGTTTTTGCTGCAGTTGCCGATCACGGCAGTTTTCGCGCGGCGGCAAAAGATCTGGCCATTGCTCCTTCCGCCGTCAGTCAGGCTGTTGCACAGCTTGAAACGGCACTGGGCATAACCTTGCTGTCACGCACCACACGCTCAGTGCATCTGACGGAAGCAGGGCAGAAACTGCTGACTGAACTTGCACCGGCATTGGGTAATATTGATACGGCATTGCAGACTGTGCAGGATATGCGTGACGCACCTGCAGGAACGGTAAAAGTCAGCACACCGCGTTCAGCCGCACATATTTTTCTGGCGCCAAAATTCAAAAGCTTTGGTGAAGCCTATCCGGATATTGTGCTGGATATCCACATTGAGGATCAGTTTGTGGATATTGTCGCGGCTGGCTTTGATGCCGGTATCCGTCTGGGAGAAAGTCTCGCAAAAGATATGATTGCGGTACCGCTCGGGCGCGCCTTGCGTTGTCCCGTTGTCGCTTCTCCCGCCTATCTGGAGCAGCATGGGACGCCGCAGCACCCGCAGGATTTAATCGCGCATCGTTGTATCCTGAAGCGGTATTCTTCGGGTAGCTTGCACCAATGGGAGTTTGAAAAACAAGGGCATAGACTGGACGTTACCCTCAACGGCCCGCTGATACTGGATGATAATCATCTCTTGTTACAGGCAGCGCTGGACGGTGCAGGGCTTGTCTCATTGCTGGAGCCATCTGTGGCAGATTATTTGCAAAAAGGTATGCTGACAGAGGTACTGCCGGACTGGGCACAACAATTTCCGGGCATGTATATTTATTATCCGAACCGGCGTAACATGCGTCCGGCGCTTCGTGCTTTTATTGATTTTTTCAAACTATAACGGACTGAAATCCCATGCCGCATCTGCGTTTTTCCGGCTTGCCTGCTGAGCAACAGCAAGATGTCTTTCTGGATATCATCCGTAGCAGTCCGCTTCTGAAGGATGTGCTGAGCCGCGCACAACAACTGAACCTGCCTGATTGGTATATTGTATCGGGCGCGCTCTATAATCTGGTGTGGAATGTGCTGACCGGCAGACCGGAAACCCATGGCATCAAAGATATTGACCTGTTTTATTACGATGCTTCCGACATATCTTACGAGGCAGAAGACAGGATCATCAAGACGGGTGACGAGGTGTTTTCCGGTGTGCCCTTGCCGGTGGAAATCCGTAATCAGGCGCGGGTACATTTGTGGTATGAAAAGCATTTCGGACTGGTGTGTCCGCCTTTGCGCTCCAGTGAGAACAGTATTGACCGCTTTGCTTCAAAAACCCATGCGGTTGGCACAAGACTTGAACCGGATGGCAGTCTGAAACTCTATGCGCCTTTCGGTCTGGATGATATTTTCTCGCTCCGACTGACACCCAATCCGGTGGCTGATAATCGTGAAACACATCATATCAAAGGTCTGCGGGCACAGAAAAACTGGCCGGAAGTGACAGTTGTTCCGTGGCCTGAAATGACCGCACTCAATTCATAACGGAAAGGTATCCTTATGTTCCGCTGGGGTATTTTATCAACCGCCAATATTGGTATCACGCAGGTACTTCCTGCAATCGCGGCATCTGAAACCGGTGTGGTTCAGGGCATTGCCAGCCGTGATGCAGCACGCGCCCGTGCTGTGGCTGACCGTTTTAATGCGCCTTTGAGTTTCGGATCCTATGAGGAATTGCTGGCAAGCGATCAGATTGACGGCGTTTATATTCCGCTGCCGACATCGCAGCATATTGAGTGGTCTTTGAAAGCGGCAGAGGCAGGCAAACATGTGCTCTGTGAAAAGCCGGTTGCTTTGAAGGCAGAGGAGATTGACCGTCTGATCACTGCGCGCGATCGCTATCAGGTAGTGATCTCCGAAGCTTTCATGGTTTATTATCATCCGCAATGGGCAAAAGTGCGCGAGCTGATCTCCTCCGGCCAGATCGGCCGTTTGCGCATGGTACAGGGCTGCTTCACATATTTTAATAATGATCCGGCGAATATGCGTAATCAGGTTGGACTTGGCGGTGGTGCTTTGCCGGATATCGGGGTCTATCCGACTGTGGTGACGCGTATGGTGACAGGGCAGGAGCCGCAGGAAATTTTTGCCCGTATTGAACGCGATCCGGATTTTGGCACTGACCGTTATGCAACTGTGCTGGCACGTTTTGCGGATTTTGATCTGAGTTTTTATGTGGCGACGCAGCTATCTGGGCGCCAGCAGATGGTCTTCCATGGCGATAACGGGATGATTACGGTTCATGCGCCGTTTAACGCCGGAAAATATGATCATGCACGGGTCACATGGCATGACGGTTCACACACCGCTTCACAGGAATGGACTTTTTCCAATATCAACCAATATAGCCTGCAGGCTGATGCTTTTGTGCGCTTTGCCCGCGGGGAGAAAGAAGTGCTTTTCAGTCTTGAAAATTCAAAAGCCAACCAACATGTTATTGACAGGATTTATGCAGCAGCCGAAAAGCAGTGACATAAAGCGCATCCTAAAAAGCGGAAACCGGTTTTTGGATAAGATGTGCGGCATGCTTCGTGCTGTAATAATTTTTTAAATTCTGAAAAAACCGTCAAAATCGATCAAAACAGATAAAAAACGCATCAAAATGCGGGATTTTTGTCGCAACCGCGGGCTTGTGGCTTGCAGTGAAAATCCCCCCTTCTTATATACCCCTCGACTCGTGGCGATCAGGCGTTTAAAAGCCGGTTCGTTTTGTCAAAAACCCGATAGGGGCTGCCACATGGAATGCTCGGCAGAGGTCCCGGCAGTTCGCTGAATGGAGAAGAATAAATATGGCTAAAGTAATTGGTATCGATCTGGGAACGACCAACTCCTGCGTCGCCGTTATGGACGGTAAGACTGCGAAGGTCATTGAGAATGCTGAAGGTGCACGTACAACGCCTTCGATTATTGCTTTTACCGATGGTGACGAACGTCTCGCTGGCCAGCCTGCGAAACGTCAGGCTGTTACCAATCCGGAAGGCACGCTGTTTGCTGTTAAGCGCCTGATCGGCCGCCGCTTTGATGATCCGATGGTCACCAAAGACAAAGATCTCGTACCTTACAAGATCGTCAAGGGCGACAATGGCGATGCATGGGTAGAAACCCATGGCAAGAAATATTCACCTTCGCAGGTATCCGCGATGATCCTTCAGAAAATGAAGGAAACCGCTGAATCCTATCTCGGTGAAAATGTAACGCAGGCTGTTATTACAGTTCCTGCTTACTTCAACGATGCTCAGCGTCAGGCAACCAAAGATGCCGGTAAAATTGCCGGTCTGGAAGTTCTGCGTATCATCAACGAACCAACCGCTGCGGCTCTGGCCTATGGTCTCGATAAGAGCGAAGCCAAAACTATTGCTGTTTACGACCTTGGTGGTGGCACATTCGACGTGTCCATCCTCGAAATCGGCGATGGCGTGTTCGAAGTGAAGTCCACCAATGGTGACACTTTCCTCGGCGGTGAAGACTTTGATATGCGTCTGGTTGAATATCTGGCAGCAGAATTCAAAAAAGAGCAGGGCATTGATCTGAAGAACGACAAGCTGGCTCTGCAGCGCCTCAAGGAAGCTGCTGAAAAAGCGAAGATCGAACTGTCTTCGGCTCAGCAGACCGAAATCAACCTGCCGTTCATCACCGCTGATGCAACCGGTCCTAAGCACCTTGCCATCAAACTGTCCCGTGCGAAGTTTGAAAGCCTGGTGGATGATCTGGTTCAGCGCACCATTGAACCATGTAAAGCTGCACTGCGCGACGCTGGCCTGAAAGCCGGTGAAATCAGTGAAGTTGTGCTGGTCGGTGGTATGACCCGTATGCCGAAAATTCAGGAAGTTGTTAAAGCTTTCTTCGGCAAGGAGCCACATAAGGGTGTGAACCCTGATGAAGTGGTTGCAATGGGTGCTGCTATTCAGGCCGGTGTTCTGCAGGGTGACGTTAAAGACGTTCTGCTGCTCGACGTAACACCGCTGTCGCTCGGTATTGAAACACTTGGTGGTGTGTTCACTCGTCTTATCGACCGCAACACAACCATTCCGACCAAGAAATCGCAGACTTTCTCGACCGCTGAAGACAATCAGTCGGCTGTGACGATCCGCGTTTCGCAGGGCGAGCGTGAAATGGCTGCAGACAACAAGATGCTCGGCCAGTTTGATCTGGTTGGCATTCCGCCTGCACCACGCGGCGTACCGCAGATTGAAGTGACTTTTGACATCGACGCGAACGGTATTGTGAACGTGACCGCGAAAGATAAAGGCACCGGTAAAGAACATCAGATCCGTATTCAGGCATCCGGCGGTCTGTCCGATGCTGATATTGAGAAGATGATCAAAGATGCGGAAGCCAATGCGGATGCTGATAAGGCACGCCGTGAAGCTGTGGAAGCCAAGAACCAGGCTGAAGCTCTGATCCACTCGACCGAGAAGTCGCTGAAAGACTATGGCGATAAAGTTTCCGGTGATGACAAGGCTGCGATCGAAACAGCTCTTGCTGCACTGAAAACCGCTGTTGAAGGCGATGATGCGGAAGACATCAAAGCGAAAACACAGACCCTTGCTGAAGCTTCCATGAAGCTTGGTCAGGCTATGTATGAATCAGCACAGGCTGAAGAAGGTGGCGAAGACGCCGCTGATGTCCGCGCTGATAAGGACGATGTTGTTGACGCCGATTTCGAAGAAATCGACGAAGACAAAAAGAAATCCTGATTTATCAGGTTGAAAGGCAAAGCCCGGCTTAGTGCCGGGCTTTTGTCCATTCAGTTGCCTGCGGTTTTGCATGTCTTTTACGGCAAAATGCAAAATTCAGGGCACATGAATTTACCCGTCTCTGGACATCGGTTTGCGGTGTCACCACATAAACCGGACGGGATGAACAGGTCAGCGCCGGATATTGGTTTGTTAAAAACTAGAGCATGTCTCCCAAAAGTGGGTACCGGTTTTGGGTTTAAGACATGCGTAAAACAAACCGTTAGAGCGAGAGCAGTGGATACGATTAAACGCGACACGCTCTAGGGCTGCGACAACCTTCAATGACTGTCTGAAAATGTTCTGATCGGGGCGGCATCATCAGACAACAGCCATCGGGACGAATGGTTTATGAAAGTGGATTACTACGAAACGCTCGGCGTTGTCAGAACTGCGGATGATAAGGTTATTAAAACGGCCTATCGCAAACTGGCAATGCAATATCATCCGGATCGCAATCCGAATGATGCGGAAGCAGAGCGCAAATTTCTTGAGCTGGGCGAAGCCTATGACGTGCTGAAAGACCCGCAAAAACGTGCGGCCTATGACCGTTTCGGTCATGCAGCCTTTGAAAATGGCGGCGGCGGTGCCGGCGGATTTGGCGGCTTCGGCGGCGGCGGTTTTGGTGCCGGTGGCTTTGCTGATATTTTCGAGGATATTTTCGGCGATGTTATGGGTGGCGGTCGCAACCGTCGCTCCGGCGGCCGTGAGCGCGGTGCTGATCTGCGCTATAATATGGAAGTAACACTCGAAGAAGCCTATGCCGGTAAAACGGCACAGATCAGTGTTCCGGGCTCTATTTCCTGTGAGGAATGCACGGGTACCGGTGCCAAGAAAGGCACACAGCCGGTTACCTGTACAACTTGCGGCGGCGCCGGTCGTGTGCGCGTGGCGCAGGGCTTTTTCTCTGTGGAGCGTACCTGTCACACCTGTAACGGCCGTGGCCAGATGATTAAAGATCCGTGCCCGAAATGTGACGGTGCGGGACGTATCAGTCAGGAACGCAATCTGTCGGTCAATATTCCGGCAGGGATTGAAGACGGCACACGCATTCGCCTGACCGGTGAAGGTGAAGCCGGTACACGCGGCGGACCGAGCGGTGATCTTTATATTTTCCTGTCGATCAAGCCGCATGAATTCTTCCAGCGCGACGGATCTGACCTTTATTGCAAAGTGCCGATCTCAATGGCGACAGCAGCACTGGGCGGTCAGTTTGAAGTGGCAACGCTTGATGGTACGCAGACCCGTGTGAAAGTGCCGGAAGGCACCCAGAACGGCAAACAGTTCCGCCTCAAGGGTAAGGGCATGCCGGTATTGCGCCAGCAGACAACCGGCGATCTCTATATCCAGATTGCGATTGAAACACCGCAGAATCTGAGCAAGCGTCAGCGTGAATTGCTCGAAGAGTTTGAGCAGATTTCGTCAAAGGAAAACAGCCCGCAATCGACTGGCTTTTTCTCGCGGATGAAAGAATTCTTTGAAGGTATTCGCGATTAGAGCTTTAAAATTATGCTCTAAGCGCTTTTATTGCAGAAAATAACCGGAGCGGCATTTGTATTTCATGCAAATGCCGCTTTTTTATGCGCCCTATTTTATGGGGGTCACAAAGAAAAATATCATCTCTCTCCGTTTTTGCCTTGCTTCCGCCGCGAAACGCGGCAATTCTTTGTCTGCTGGCGACATATGGGAGTATTTGATGGCTGGGCTGATACCAAAGAAACTTGCACAAAAATTCGATGAAGAGATCCGCTTCTTCAAAGGCTGGATCGATAAGCCGAAAGCTGTCGGTGCCATTCTGCCGACAAGTGGTGTTACAGCACGCCGCATGGCCAGCATTGTTAACCCGTCATCGGGGCTGCCGGTTCTGGAACTGGGGCCCGGCACCGGTGTGATTACCAAAGCCATTCTTGAGCGCGGAATTGAGCCGCAAAACCTGTATTCGGTTGAATATTCGGCTGAGTTTTTCCACCATTTGCAAAGCACTTATGCGGGGGTGAACTTTCTGCAGGGCGATGCCTTTGATCTTGATAATGTGCTCGGTGAAGCGCGGGATCAGCAGTTTGACAGCGTGATTTCCGCCGTGCCGCTGCTTAATTTCCCGATGGAAAAACGACTGGCATTTCTTGGCGATTTGCTGACCCGTATTCCTGCCGGCCGTCCGGTCATGCAGATTTCTTACGGGCCGGTTTCACCGCTGCCGGTCGGGCGCGGTGCCTATAGTGTCGAAGGTTTTGATTTTATTCTGCGCAACCTGCCGCCTGCGCGCCTGTGGGTTTATCGCCGGATTCTGGTATAGATTACGACCAACCGTAGAATGCAGCACAGAACGCCGTATCAGAATGTTGATGCGGCGTTGCTTTTTTATATGCGGCGCTAAATAGTGATGTTCTGACTATTTAATTTGCGTGTCATTGAAAGGATCAGCTCTATGTCCTCAGTTCTCGTTTTTGCCGGATCCACCCGTAAAAATGCCTATAGCGGTCAGCTTGCCGGAGCTGCCGTGCAGGAACTGACGCGGCAGGGCGCAGACGTAACCTATATTTCGCTCAAAGATTATCCGCTGCCGATTATGGATCAGGATCTGGAAGCGGAAGAGGGCATTCCGGAAAATGCTTATAAGCTTGCACGGTTGTTTGCGGCGCATAAAGGCCTGCTGATTGCTTCGCCTGAATATAATTCCTCAATCCCGCCTTTGCTGAAAAACACGCTGGATTGGATCAGCCGCATTCATGAGGATGGTGGCAAGCCGTTTCAGCCGACATCGCATCTGACGGTGGCACTGTGCTCGTCTTCACCGGGCGGATTTGGCGGTATGCGCGGTCTGTATCATCTGCGCTCGGTTATGATGATGCTCAATACCCAGATTATTTCCGAGCAATGTTCTGTTCCCCATGCCCATCAGGCATTCAATGAAGACGGCGCTTTGCGCGATGAACGCACGGCGCAGACCCTTGCCCGTGTCTGTCGCAGCCTTATCAGCAAGATCTGATCTTTTCACTCAGCGCTTGTTGTGCGATGAGGGATAAATTTCAGATCAGAATGAAGTGCGGAGACAGATGATGGATGTGAGCAGCGTGCGCGACCGGTTGATCGTTGGCCTTGATGTGCCGGATATAATTGCAGCGGAAAAGATCGTTGAGGAACTTGGCGATACGGTTTCGTTCTATAAAATCGGTTACCAGCTGGTGTTTTCGCAAACGGCAAAGGGTGGCGGTCTGGATTTTGCTTCACGCCTGCTTTCAATGGGCAAAAAAGTCTTTCTTGATGTGAAACTGCTCGATATCGACAATACAATCGCCAAAGGCGTGGAGAATATCGCCAAGCGCGGTGTGACCATGATGACGCTGCATGCCTACCCAAAAGCGATGCGTGCCGCTGTTGAAGCTGCTAAAGGCTCAGACCTCTGCCTGCTTGGTGTGACTGTTCTGACCTCGATGGATCAGGCAGATATGCTGGAAGCCGGTTACAATATGTCGCCGGAGGAACTCGTGTTGCGCCGCGCACAGCAGGCGCGTGATGCAGGCATGGGTGGTATTGTGGCTTCGGCTGCAGAGTCGGCCGCTATCCGTAAAATAGTCGGGCCGGATATGGCGATTGTCACGCCGGGTATCCGTCCTGCGGGCAGTGAAGCCGGAGACCAGAAACGTGTGATGACACCGGCAGATGCACTTCGCGCCGGTTCGAGCCATCTGGTTGTGGCGCGTCCGATTGTTGGTGCTGCAGATCGTAAAGCGGCGGCACAGAGCATTCTGGAAGAAATGGCTGCGGCTGTGTGAAAATCATGAATGGGAGTAAATGATGACGAAAGCTTACTGGATTGCCCGCGTGGATGTGCGTGATGCTGAACGCTACAAAGACTATATCAGTACAGCCAAGCCCGCTTTTGAGCGTTTCGGCGCCAATTTCATTGCCCGTGGCGGTGCTGCCCATGCGGTAGAAGGGCAGGGACGGGCGCGTAATGTCATCATCGAATTTCCAAGCATGCAGCATGCGCTGGATTGTTATAATTCACCGGAATATCAGGCGGCAGTGGTAATTCGTCAGACTGTTGCCGATGGTGAGGTTATAATTGTTGAAGGCAATGCAGCCTGATCACATTAATGTAGTTAGCATTATAAATACCGGCCTTTACTGGCCGGTATTTTGTATTAAATATGCATAGCAGTTACTGAAATTATGAGACAGAGGGCACCATGGCTTTGAAAATTGCGGTTCAGATGGACCATATCAATTCCATTCGTATCGCGGGTGATACCAGCTTTGCTTTGTGCCTTGCGGCAGCAGAGCGTGGCCATGAGCTTTATCATTACACACCGGATCGCCTGTCGATGCGTGATGGTGTGGTCAGCGCGGCTCTGGAGCCGTTGCAGGTGCGTGATATTGAAGGCGATCATTTCACACTCGGTGAAGCCGTGCATACGGATTTGTCGGAAATGGACGTTATTCTGCTGCGTCAGGATCCGCCTTTTGACATGAATTATATCACCACAACCCATCTTCTGGAGCGTATTCATCCGAAGACATTGGTGGTGAATGATCCGGCATGGGTGCGCAACAGCCCTGAGAAAATCTTTGTCACAGAATTTCCGGATCTGATGCCGGAAACACTGATTACCAAAGACTTGCAGGAAGTGCTCAAATTCCGCAGGGAGTTCGGCGATATCATCATCAAGCCGCTTTACGGCAATGGCGGTGCAGGCGTCTTCCACCTGACGACAGATGACCGCAATCTGACATCACTGCTGGAAATGTTCGAGCAGATGTATCGCGAGCCGTTCATCGCGCAGCGTTATCTGAAAGATGTACGCTCCGGCGATAAGCGCATTATTCTGATTGATGGTGAACCGGTGGGGGCAATCAACCGCGTACCGGCGGAGAGCGATGCCCGCTCCAACATGCATGTCGGCGGTCGTGCGGAAGCCACGGAACTGACACCACGTGAAAAAGAAATCTGCGCACGCATCGGACCATCGCTAAAAGAGCGCGGCTTTATTCTGGTCGGTATTGATGTGATCGGTGATTACATGACCGAGATTAACGTGACTTCACCAACCGGTATCCGTGAGATCAAGCGCTTCGGCGGTGCGGATATTGCGCAATTGTTCTGGGATGTGGTTGAAGCGAAGCGCGCTTAAATTTTATCTTTATAACTAATTGATATAATTAATAAAACACCGGAAGCTCATTTGCGTTTCCGGTGTTTTTGTTTGTTGATGTTGTGCATTTCCCCTGCTTAAAATGATGTATCAGGTGGGGGCATGAAATGATTGCACGGGTCAGTACGGTTGCTTTTCAGGGAATTGAGGCCAAGCTAGTTGATGTGCAGGTAATGGCTGCACCGGGCAAGATGAGCATGTCGATTGTCGGCCTGCCGGACAAGGCTGTGGCTGAGAGCCGTGAGCGGGTGCAGGCGGCACTCCATGCCTCCGGTCTGTCAATGCCGGTGAAGAAAGTGACCATCAATCTGGCACCGGCGGATTTGCCCAAAGAAGGCTCGCATTATGATCTGCCGATTGCCATGGGGCTGATGGTAGCGGTCGGTGCGTTACCGGAAGATTGTCTGCAATCCTTTGTCGTGCTCGGAGAACTGGCGCTGGATGGCACAATCGCGCCGGTTGCCGGTGTGCTACCCGCAGCGATAACCGCCAATATGCATGATCTCGGATTGATCTGCCCGCAGGCTTGCGGGGCGGAGGCCGCATGGGCGGATGCGGATATGCCGATCCTCAATCCGCGCAGTCTGATCGCATTGGCCAATCATTTTCGTGGCTCACAGGTATTGTCCCGTCCGCAACCGGCCATAAAGAGCCTTTCCGATGGGCCGGAGGCGTTTCCTGATCTGGCGGATGTCAAAGGGCAGGAAACAGCAAAGCGCGCGCTGGAGGTGGCTGCAGCGGGCAATCATAATTTGTTGTTTGTCGGCCCTCCGGGATCGGGTAAGTCCATGCTGGCGCAGCGCCTGCCCGGTATTCTGCCGCCCTTGTCTCCGCGGGAGATGCTCGATGTCTCGATGATTGCCTCAGTTTCCGGCATGTTATCCGGCGGTAAGCTCACAGACCGGAGGCCGTTTCGCAGCCCGCATCATTCGGCTTCTATGGCGGCAATGGTTGGCGGCGGGCATAAAGCAAAGCCCGGCGAGATATCCATGGCTCATCATGGCGTGCTGTTTCTTGATGAATTACCGGAGTTTTCACCGCAGGTGCTGGATTCGATGCGACAGCCTTTGGAAACAGGTGAATGTATGATCGCGCGTGCCAATCATCGCATCAGCTATCCGGCACGGTTTCAACTGGTGGCGGCGATGAACCCGTGTAAATGTGGTATGGCCGGAGAACCGGGTTTTACCTGTGCACGGGGCCCGCGCTGCCGCAGCGATTATCAGGCGCGGGTATCAGGGCCATTGCTGGATCGTATTGATCTGCGGATAGATGTGGCCGCTCTTAAGCCCTCTGACCTGATTTTAACAGGGCAGGCGGAAAGTAGTGCCACGGTGGCTCAACGTGTAGCGCAGGCGCGGCACAGCCAGCAGGAACGTTATCAGCAATTAGGTATGGCGCATATTATGACCAATGCCGCCTGTCCGCCCAATATACTGGAGGAGATCGCAGCGGTCAGTAATGACGGGCGTAGATTGCTCTATTATGTGAGTGAGAAATTGCGGCTGTCAGCGCGTGCCTATCATCGTGTTTTGAAAGTAGCACGTACGTTGGCTGATCTTGAAGCGGCAGCGCATGTTGAGCGCAAACATGTGGCTGAGGCTGTTTCCTATCGTACATCGACGGAAATGGTCAGTGCCTGACCAGGCCGTTTATATTACGCTGCAGGCTTATTTAACCGCGCCGACAACAAGATTGCCCGGAGTTTCAATGGAAACCCAACGACCGGTATGGTTGGCAGCCTGACGCTTCAAATAAGTGTAATCGGTTTCCTGCCAGTTTTTCACAGCATCGGTCAGATTATCGAGAATGAAATCACCGCGATCAGTGCGTACGGTCAGAACCGCATGACCTTCACCATCAGGTTTGCGGAGCACAGTGATGAGTAATGAGCTGAGCGGAATGCCGGCTTTGGCCAGTTCACGGCGCTTGAGCAGTACATATTCTTCACAATCACCAACGGTTGTAGAATAGGTCCAGTATTCTTCCACACCGTAGATTTCCATATCAGTCATTGGCTGGATCAGCGCGTTGACTTCAACATTGACCTGAACAATTTTCGCCCATGTTGCCTGATCGAGTTTGACAGGAGCTGTTTGCGCAGAAGTAACATTGCACTCGGCTGGCAGCCGTTTGCAGAATTCGTAATGACCGATTGGCTGTGATGTCAAACCGCCGGTTGCCATGAACGGGCTGCCTGTCTGTGCCGCAAGTGCTGATGAGCCGAGCGCTAATACCAAACTTGCTGCCAAGCCTGCGACTGACAATGTCAGATTTTTTAAATTTACAAAACTGAACATACACAACGCCTCAGCCACAGTCACTTATTAACGAAATGTTAATATCGGTAACAGGTAAGAGTCAATTGTGCCGGACGCGCTGCACCCGAGTTTATTAAGAAATGGTTAACAAGCATTAAGAGGCATTTTTGCCCCTTTGATGTTCCCGTAAAAGCGGAGACCGGTTTTGCGTCCGGAAATGCGTGAAAGCAAACAGGAAGAGCATTTCCGGTGTTCCGGAATGAACAGGAAATGCTCCGGCGTTGATTACAGCTTGTTGTAGCAAACCTTGGTATGGCCTGCGCCGACAAAGCCGAGTTTCTGAGCTGCGCCTTTGGAAAGATCCAGAACACGGCCTTTGATGAACGGGCCGCGGTCGTTAATCCGTACCACGAGCGATTTTCCGTTGTTCTGATTGGTTACACGTACTTTGCTGCCGAGCGGCAGGGTGCGG
Source organism: Hyphomicrobiales bacterium (assembly GCA_900470285.1). Taxonomy (GTDB): domain Bacteria; phylum Pseudomonadota; class Alphaproteobacteria; order Rhizobiales; family Rhizobiaceae; genus Pseudochrobactrum. Next base: position 337,627 of record UCAG01000003.1, on the reverse strand, counting down.
TGTGCGGCAGTCATACCTGCCGGATTCATGCGTTCACCTGATGCGGTTTTTGATGTCAGTGCATACCAGGAGGCGCGGCCGCAATTGGCAGCAGCAGCTTCAGCCTGACTGCCGGAAAAAGCAGAAACTAAAAAGACAGCGGCGGAAAATGCAAAGAGGGCAGGCAGGCGCTTGGTGCGGATCGTCGTCATAGGTCGTACCGGTGTCAGCAGCCGGAGGTTGTACAATCATTGTACAAAATATCGGGCGCGACGGTTGTGTCAGAGCGCGGGCGCAGAATGCGGATAGATTGCAGTCAGTCATCCGGTCTGTCGTTATCAATAATCTGAAGTAACAGAAGTTCAGGCGCTCAACTGCAATGTAAATGTGGCACTGAAATGGTCACAAATGGAATATATTTTGGATTGAATTTTAGGTTAACAATCTGTAAAATTTCGTTATATTGAGTATATATTCTGATTTAAAGCTTTAATATTTTATATATTATCTTTCTTGAATCAAAAATATATATAGAATTATTTATTTTTATGAAAATATGACTCTGCGCCTGATCGCGTTTCAAGAACTGGACATGTTTAATTTCGGATTCAAGACTGACTCCAAGGAGACAGCGGTACAATCTGTGTTTGCAGGACAAGTTTAAAAAGCTTTCCGCCAAGGTGTAAATATTATGGCAAAATTGTGATTTTGGCCGGTGATCACGTTTTTGAAAGCTGATTGCTTGTCTCACCTTTTGCGTTTAGAGCTTAATGCAGGCGTTTTTGGATGCACAATAAGACCGGAAGGCAGAATCGGGGAGGATGGTTTTGCTGCTGAAAAACGTGCAAACTCAGCCGGAAAACGTTGATAAGCAAACGTTGGAAGGCAAAAGCCGGAACAGAAGATTATATCGGATCGTATTATGTCGCTTCCTCCATCGGATCATTCCTTGAGTAAGCCGGAGCCCAAGCCGGTCACTACACCGGAGCGCGTGCAGCAAGAGCAGACGCCTGCACAAGCGGTTGTTCTGTCCGGCCCGCAACGCTTTCTTTATCTGTGTCTCGGTTTTCTGATGCTGGGATTGGGGATTATCGGTGCAATTCTGCCGGTGATGCCGACGACAATCTTCATTATTCTGGCGGCATGGTTTTTTGCCCGCTCATCACCCAAGCTTGAAAAGCGCATTCTGGCACATCCGCAATTCGGTCCGCTGGTGATTAAATGGCGGGATCGCGGGGCGATTCCGCGTCGTGCCAAGAAATTCGCTTGCGGCGGTATGATGATCGGCTATGCGATTTTTCTCTGGAGCGCCCAGCCCGGATTATATTTAGGCGCAGGCGTTGCGCTTTTTATGTTGGCTTGTGCTTACTATGTGGTATCCCGACCAGAGGAGTAAAATCCGGCGCTGAGGGTGTTGCCGGATTCAATTATCTGGGAGCCTATTATGAGTGACAATGCTGCGCCGCGGATTAATCCGGCAGTTTCTGCTTTATCATTACCGCCAATTCCCGCTGTCAAGGCATGGGCGCAGGCCTATGACGGTGCTTTGGGGTCGTTGATTGATTTGTCACAGGCCGTGCCGGGCTATCCGCCCCATGATGAAATGCTGCGCCTTTCCGGTGAAGCGGCATCCTCTAAAGCTTTTGCCAATTACGGGCCGATTGAAGGACTGCCGGCGCTGCGTGAAGCCTATGCTGCGCATGTCAGCCAGCTTTACAAAGCCAAACTCGATGCAGCGCAGGTGCAGATTACAGCCGGTTGCAATCAGGCTTTTATCGCAGCCGTCATGGCGCTGGCCGGTGCCGGTGATACGGTGATGCTGAGCAATCCGCTCTATTTTAATCATGAAACGTCACTGGCCATGCTCGGTATCAAGCTGGAGCTGATGCCATGTCGTGCGCAAAACGGTTTTGTACCAGACCCGCAGGAACTGAAGCAGGTTCTCCATGCGGGTATTAAAGTGCTGGCGCTGGTAACGCCGAATAATCCGACCGGCGCTGTCTATTCACCGGAAGTCCTGAAACAGATTTATGAGATTTGCCGCGCTAACGGTACATGGCTGATTCTCGATGAGACTTACCGCGACTTTCTCGAAGATGCCGATGCCGTGCCGCATCATTTGTTCGATGAGGCTGACTGGAATGATTATCTGATCCAGCTTTACAGCTTTTCCAAATCCTTCTGTATTCCGGGTCACCGCCTTGGTGCGATTATTGCGGCGGAAGCTGTGATTGGCGAGATTGCCAAGATCATGGACAATCTGCAGATTTGTGCGCCGCTGCCGCCGCAGGCTGCAATTGCGCAGGCGATTGAACCGCTGACCGGATGGCGCAATGAAAACCGCCGTGAAATTACACATCGGGCGCAGGCTTTGCGCAGTGCAATAGCGCAGATGGAAGGCTGGGAAGCGATTTCTGTAGGCGCCTATTTCGCCTTTGTGCGTCATCCGTATAAGGGTGTGGAGTCTGCGGCGGTGTCAGAGAAACTGGCAAAGACCTGCGGTATTATCACCATTCCCGGCGCTTATTTTGGTGAAGGACAGCAGGACTTCCTGCGCTTTGCATTTGCCAATGTGGATGCTGAAACCATTACGATGCTGCCGGAACGTGTGGCGGCACTGCGTTTTTAAGCTACGCCTATTCTGCCGCATCTGATGAGCTAGTATTTTATTTGATTCTTCCCCTATAGTGGCAGACGGTCTGCTGCATATCGGGGAGGAATGCATGTTTGAACTGGCAATTGCGTGGGACTGGCTCGGCTTTGCTGCCCGCTGGCTTCACGTTATCACCGCAATCGCGTGGATCGGCTCATCTTTCTATTTTATTGCTCTTGATCTGGGCTTACGCAAAGCGCCTGATCTGCCGCCCGGTGCCTATGGCGAGGAATGGCAGGTTCACGGCGGCGGTTTCTATCACATCCAGAAATATCTGGTCGCACCGTCACGGATGCCGGAAGACCTGATCTGGTTTAAATGGGAATCCTACGCCACATGGCTGTCGGGTTTTGCGCTATTGGCCATTGTTTATTACGGCAGCGCAGATCTCTATCTGATTGACCCGCAGGTACTCAATGTTTCCCGCACTACGGCGATCATCATTTCACTGGCTTCAATTGCCGGTGGCTGGGTCATTTATGATCTGCTGTGCAAATCCCCGCTCGGGCGCAACACCACCCAATTGATGGTGATCCTCTATTTTGTGCTCGTTCTCATGGCATGGGGCTATACGCAACTGTTTACCGGACGCGCGGCCTTCCTGCATCTGGGCGCTTTCACTGCCACGATCATGTCCGCGAACGTGTTTATGATTATCATACCGAACCAGAAGAAAGTGGTTGCGGATTTGATTGCAGGGCGCACACCTGATCCGAAATATGGCGTGATTGCCAAGCAGCGCTCCACTCATAATAACTATCTGACACTGCCGGTTATCTTCCTGATGCTGTCGAACCATAATCCTCTGGCCTTTGGTACGAAATATAACTGGATTATTGCGTCGCTGGTGTTTCTGATGGGGGTAACAATCCGCCATTGGTTCAATACACGCCATGCGCGCAACGGCAGTCCGACATGGACATGGCTGGCAACGGTGCTGTTGTTTATTGTGATTATGTGGCTGTCCACCGAACCGAAACAGCTGGACAATGCCGGAGAGGCACAAGCCTCGACTATCCAGCAAAAATACATCAATACACCCGAGTTTGAGACGGTGCGCGATACTGTTCTGGGGCGTTGTTCCATGTGCCATACGGCAGAGCCGTCTTGGGAAGGCATTTTAGTGCCGCCTAAAGGTGTCATTCTCGACAGTGATATTGCGATCGCCGCTCATGCCAAAGAAATCTATCTTCATGCAGCGCGTTCTCATGCCATGCCGCCTGCCAATCTCACAGGGATGAGTGCTGAGGAGCGTCTGTTGTTGCGGCGCTGGTATGAGACCGCTTCAGCTTCTAAACCCTGATCGAATCTATGTTGTAATACTGACTATTTCTGCTTTTCAGCGAGGGTATTTTCATGTCTGTGAATATGACACAAAAGCATAATCAGCGTCTTATCCGCGGGCGTGTTTTGAGTTTTATCCGTGAACCGCAAGATATCCGCGATACTGCGTCTTATATCTATCATGAAGATGGTGCGCTGCTTGTTGAAGGCGGGATGATTAAAGCCGTTGGCGATTATGCGGCTGTAGCAGCGCAGAAATCACCGGACGCACCGGAAACCGATCATCGCCCGCATCTGATCCTGCCCGGATTCATTGATACGCATATCCATTTCCCGCAAAGTCAGGTGGTTGCGTCTTATGCGGCGGAACTGCTGGACTGGCTCAATGATTATACTTTTATCGAAGAGCAGAAATATGCCGATGAGCAATTCGGTGAGCATATTGCTGAGCGCTTTATTGATGAATTATTGCGTCACGGCACTACGACTGTTGTGGCCTATGGTTCTGTGCATCCGCAAAGTGTGGATGCATTTTTCCGCGCCAGTGAGCGGCTTAATATGCGCAATATTGCCGGTAAGGTGATGATGGATCGCAATGCGCCTGCTGCTTTATGCGATACGGCACAGTCCGGCTATGATGACAGCAAGGCGCTGATTGCCCGCTGGCATGGCAAGGGGCGTCTGGATTATGCGATTACGCCGCGTTTTGCGATTACTTCAACACCGGAACAGCTGGAGGCGGCGCAGGCTTTGGTGCGTGAGCATCCGGAATGTTATGTGCAGACCCATCTGTCTGAGAACCATGCCGAGATTGAATTTACCTGTTCGCTCTATCCCGATGCGCCGGATTATACCGGCATTTATGAGCATTATGGTCTGCTCGGGGACAAGACATTGCTCGGACATTCCATTCACTTGTCAGAACGGGAAGTGAAAGTGTTGGCGGAAAGCCGGTCTGTGGCGGTGTTCTGCCCGACCTCCAATCTGTTTCTCGGCAGCGGGCTGTTTGACCGTGACGGCCTGCGTGATGCTGGTGTACGCATTGGTGTGGCGACTGATATTGGCGGCGGCACCAGCTGGTCAATGCTGCGCACATTGGATGAGGGCTATAAAGTGCTGCAATTGCGCGGCCAGCGGCTCAATCCGCTCAGTTCATTCTATATGATGACATTGGGTAATGCGCGGGCACTGTCGATGGAAGACAAGATCGGTACGCTGGATGCGGGTACAGAAGCGGATTTTGTGGTTTTGGACAGTCGTGCAACCTCTGCGATGCGGCTGCGCATGGATGCAGGTTCCAATCTGGCGCAGGAATTGTTCCTGTTGCAGACACTCGGGGATGACCGTGCGATTGTGGAAACCTATGTGGCTGGTCACCCTGTAAAAACAGTTTAAAGAAAACCGGCCGGAAAGTGATTTCCGGCCAGCTCATTATTCTCAATCTTCGTGGATCAGGCTGTGATCACGGGTTTCTTTCATGCGGATATAGATAATCAATGAAAGACCGATCATGATTGTCACATACCAGAAGAACCAGGTTTCATAGCCGGACAGTTTGAACTTCAGAGCCACCCATTCAGCGGTACCACCGAAGATCGTATTGGCCAGCGCATAAGGCAGAGCAACACCAAGCGCACGGATATGCGCAGGGAACATTTCTGCCTTTACCACCGCATTGATCGAGGTGTAACCGGTCACGATAATCAGACCTGCCAGCGACAAACCGAAAGCCACATACGGATCGGTTGTTGTCGAGAGGGTAGAGAAGATCGGATAGGTGAATAGCACACCCATCACACCGAAGCCGATCATCAGTGGCTTACGGCCAACGCGGTCGGAAAGTGCACCGGCCAGCGGCTGGATCAGCATGAAGATCAGCAATGCGAGCGCTGTGATTTCACTGGCGGATTCCTTGCTGAAACCGGAAGTGTTGACGAGGAATTTCTGCAGATAGGTGGTGTAGGTGTAGAAAGCCAGCGTACCACCGGCAGTCAGTGCCAGAACGGTGAAGGCTTCTTTCGGATAATGTTTGAACAGGGCAAAACCGCTTGAGCGTGGTTTGTCGCTGGTTTTGGCATTATCGAATGATTTTGTTTCAACAAGACCACGGCGAACCCAGAAGACAAAGATCGCCAGCAGACCGCCGATAAAGAACGGAATACGCCAGCCCCAGTCACCGAGCTGTTCCGGTGTGAGAAGGCGCTGAAGGATCAGCAATACACCGAGTGCAGTCAGCTGACCGGCAATCAGAGTGACATACTGGAAGCTGGAGAAGAAACCGCGGCGGCTTTTGCCGGCCATTTCACTCAAATAGGTTGCGCTGGCGCCATATTCACCACCCACGCTCAAACCCTGCAACAGGCGGGCAAAAACCAGTAATGCCGGAGCAAGGACACCGATTGTTTCATGGCCAGGTGTTACGGCAATAATCAGTGAGCCGATACACATCAGTGTAACGGAGAGTGTCAGCCCGGCTTTGCGGCCTTTACGGTCGGCATAGATACCCATGATCCATGCGCCGATCGGGCGCATCAGGAAGCCGACAGCAAACACGGCCGCAGCACTCAGCAGCTCCGCTGTCTGGTTGCCTGACGGGAAGAATTTAGGCGCAAAATAAAGCGTAAAAGCAGCATAGACATACCAGTCATACCACTCAACAAGATTACCGGCAGAACCGCCGAGAATAGATTTTATGCGGGTTTTTCGGTCGAGCTCCGGCACCGGAGAAGCATTGTCTTTAGGCGACATTTCAAATCCAATCTTACACCAAAAAGCAAAACCGGATTTAGTAAAGCGTAATATCACTCTGAAAGCCTGAAAACGGAAACGTCTTGGGAGATACGTTTATCTGTTTGGCTGCGGGTCATACGCTTTGTCCGGTCTTGCCGTTCTCTAAAAAGGAAACGAAAAACACTCTGCTGCCGCAGATATTATCCGGCGCACAGAGCCAGACTATGTATTTAACTACAGTCTGGCTGATCGGGAGATGCAGCCTGAAAAATGTCTGAACAGAGAGGTTCTTTGACTTTAACGTAAACGGCCTATGCTGATAAATTCGTTTTGTCTACTGGCTGGCGGTTAATTTATGAAGCATCGGCTCGTATTCTTTAAATGCTTGAAAGTTTCGTGCGTATGAGAGTTTTAAAATGTTATAAAATTGCATGTGCCCTGCCGTTGAAGAGAATGCATACGGGTCATTGTTAAAATCGAAATAGCTCTCTTGCTTTCTGCAAAAGAAACAGTAACGTCGCGCTCGCAACAGAGCCTTATGTTTCAGACTTTGATCTGGTGCCGGTAATTGATCTGACGTCACATGCTGAATGTGAAGAGGGCTGAGTGTGGGGAGCGCCAGTCTGCCGGAATACTCTCCGAAAACCCGCACATTTACGGCCTCTCATTTTTACGGCCAGGCACTTTTACGGCAGTGACAGTATGAATACGCAAACGCATAATCTCCGTGCAGCTCTGATCGCCTTTATTGCTTTCACAGCATTTTCAGGGGCGGATACAATTGTCAAAACACTGAGCGCCCGCATCGGCGTTTATGAGACAACATTTTTGCTGTCCGTTTTTGCTCTGTCTTTTATTGTTGGTCATGGTTGTCTCAGCGGGCAGGCGAAACGTCTGCTACCGGTTTATCCTAAGCTGGCTTTTGGCCGTGCGCTGCTGTTGTCGATGAACACGCTGCTGATCTATTATGCGTTTTCGGCTTTGCCGCTGGCTGAAGCTTATGTGCTGGGCTTTCTGTCTCCAATTTTTGTCGCGATTGTCGCTTTTATCATGGTAGGAGAGCGCCTCTCCTTGCGCGGTTGGTTCGGCGTTCTTCTCGGCTTTGCCGGCGTGATCTGGATTTTACAACCGGGCGCGGCACCACTGTCTGCCGGTCATCTGGCTGCTTTAGGCTCGGCCTTGTTTTTCGCCATCGCACAGGTTTTGCTGCGCCGTGCCAAAAGTGATGAATCCGATAAGGCGCTGGTTGTTGCTCTTCTGATCGTCCAGTCCTTTTTTGCCGGATTGCTGGCACTTTATAACGGCCTGATCACACCGCAATGGCAGGATCTGGGGCTGGCGCTTCTCGGCGGCGGGCTGATCGCTTTTGCGCAGACGATGATTGTTAAAGCCTTCCGTCTGGGTTCTGCAGCTATTGTTGCCCCTGTTCAATATAGCCAGATTATCTGGGGACTGTTCTATGGAGCATTGTTGTTTAATGCTCCGGTGGAAATTCATATGCTGGCCGGTGCTGTTGTTATCCTGATTTCCGGCTGGCTGGTGCTGAACTAAGATATGCTTTTGCTTTGAACCAGCCGGATCATGCCGGCTGGCGGACTATATTTATCGCTTTATATTGACGGCATTGCTGTCTCCCTTAATTTACCGGCATAGCGGGAATAATCCGCACAGGAATGAGGGGGAGGCGGATGCAAATGCCGCATGATAATAAGACATCGATATCCGATGCTGAGAATGAGCTGATTTATCCGGCGCATCCTTTGCCTGAAAGCGGAAACCTGCAAAATCTGACGAAATATGTACGTACAGCCCGCGCAATGCTGACCGGTATTTTTCTGATGATGCTGGTTTATGCGCTGTATTTTGCACGGGATTTTTTCATGCCGGTCACGCTGGCCATTTTGCTGGCGCTGATGCTGACACCGATTGTCCGTTTCTCCAAAAAACGGCTCGGCATTTCTGAAGCTATTTCTGCCACTCTGCTTGTGGTCTTTTCTTTCTCATTTATCGGAGTGACAGGTTATCTTTTAAGCGGGCCGGTTACGGAAATGGTGAGTGAAGCACCGGAGATCGGGCGGGAACTGACAGAGAAGCTGCACCGGTTGCGGGCACCGGCTGAACATTTGCTCAATATAAGCAAACAGGTCGATCAGGTCGCACAAATGGGGCAGGATCCGAAAGTGCAGACAGTTTCGCTGGCGCAGCCCGGAATTCTTTCACAGGCCGCGGGTAATGTCTTGTCAGGCGGCACGACAATCGCAGTGACGTTTATTCTGACACTGTTCATTCTTGCCTCGGGAACCATGTTCTATGAAAAGATCATTCAGTCTTTTGGCAAGCTGAGCGAGAAAAAACGTGCCTTGCGTGTCGTCTATGACGTGGAACAGGTTATTTCCAGTTATCTGCTGACGATCACGATCATTAACGGGCTTTTAGGGCTGGCAATCAGTCTGGGGCTGTGGGCATTGGGGATGCCGACACCGTTTGTCTTCGGTGTGATGGCAGCTCTGCTCAATTTCCTGCCCTATATCGGCGCATTGACGACAATTGTCGTGGTCGGGATCATAGCCATCGTGTCTTTTGACCAGATCGCCTATGCCATGCTGGCTCCGGCTTTTGTTCTGGCCTGTAATATTCTCGAAGGGCAGATTGTGACACCGACCATTATCGGCCGGCGTCTGGAACTGAATACGGTTGCGGTTTTTGTAGCAGTAGCCTTCTGGTCATGGCTGTGGGGCTTTATCGGTGCCCTGATTGCGGTGCCGCTTCTGGTTGTCATAAAAGTTTTCTGTGATCACTTTGAAACACTGCGCCATGTGGGCAATTTTTTGTCCGCACAGGCAGCCGAGGATGAGAGCGAACCGGAAGAAAGAAAAGCGAAGCCATCTTAACCGGTTGTTTTCATTTTCTTTTCAGCAGATGGATTTTCGGGCTTTGTATTGACCGTGCGGGAAATTGCATTTTTTATTATAAAATGCTGAATTGAGCACTGATACAAACCTGTAATATTAGTGTCATATAGCTGTTATATAGAGCGCGTAGATGGCTGGTAACGTCGAAAACGTTACCTCATTCTTCTAACTGGAGCTGCTCCTATGAACAAGCTGATTACAACGACTGCTGCATTGGCAATTGCTGCTGTAGCCGGTGCTACTGCCGCTCAGGCTCGCGACCAGATTCAGGTTGCCGGTTCATCAACCGTTCTGCCATATGCCAAGATCGTTGCTGAAACTTTCGGCGAAACCTATCCGGATTTCAAAACCCCTGTTATTGAATCCGGCGGTTCGGGCGCAGGCATCAAAGACTTCTGTAAAGGTGTAGGCGAAAACACAATTGATATCGCCAATGCATCCCGCGCAATGAAGTCTTCTGAGTTGCAGTCCTGCATCGATGCAGGTGTAAAAGATGTTCAGGAAGTACGCATCGGTTATGACGGTATCGTTTTCGCAACCGACATTAACGGTCCGGACTGGAAGCTGGCTCCTGTTGATGTTTACAAGGCTCTTGCAGCGAAAATCGTTGTAGACGGTAAGCTGGTAGATAATCCGAACACCAAGTGGAATCAGGTTAACGCCGCTCTGCCGGATTGGGATATTGCTGCTTACATTCCGGGCGAAAAGCACGGTACCCGTGAAGTTTTCGAAGAAAAACTGCTCGCTGATGGTTGTAAAGAAAGCGGCGCGCTGGAAGTCATTAAAGCCGGTGGTGCAGATGACAAGGCAGCTGCCAAGACTTGTATCGCTGTGCGTAAAGACGGCAAGGCTGTTGATATTGACGGTGACTACAGCGAAACACTCGCCCGCATCAGTGCCAACAAAACCGGCGTTGGCGTATTCGGTCTGTCCTTCTATGAAAACAATGCTGACAAGCTGAAGGTTGCAACTGTGAACGATATCGTTCCAAGCGTTGAAACCATTGCCAAAGGCGAATATCCGGTTTCCCGCCCGCTGTTCTTCTACGTGAAGAAAGCTCATCTGGGCGTGGTTCCTGGTCTGAAAGAATATGTGGAATTCTTCCTTTCCGATCAGATGATTGGTGATGAAAGCCCGCTGGCAGACTATGGTCTGGTTCCGGCACCGGAAGCAGAGCGCAAAGAACAGCGCGATGCATTTGCAGCCGGTACTGTAATGCAGGTTAAATAATTTGAATATGGTCCGGGTGCAGACAAACTCTGCGCCCGGATTGTCTTTTGTCGTGGACGGTGATCAGGGAATTTAAATGTCGATCATGCTGGTCTTAACAATTGTCTTCGTGCTGGGCGTCGCAGGGTTTTTCCTTGGCCGCGCCAAAGCGGTTGCACAATTGAATACCGTAAAAAACGTGGCAGATAAAAAAGAAAAACCACATTCCCGTCCGCATTATCACGGATGGTGGGTTTTCTCTCTGACAGTCATGCCGGCAATTATTTTATTTGTCGTCTGGTCGCTGAGCGCCACCGTCTATCTGGAGCAGACTGCCAAATCGCAGTTGCAGGATGCTCTCGGCAACACTGAAAATTACAGCGAAAGCCTGTCGCTCGGCGTGGTCAAAAGCCTTGCACACGGGTTTGAGCGTCTTGATCCGCAGCAGCGTGAAAACCTGCCGCAGACCTATTCTGAAGTCCGCGCATTGATGGCTGAAAAAGGCATCGCGCTGGCAACAGAAGGTCAGGATGTGATGGTGCCGGTTGCTGTGCAGTGGAATAAAGCGGCAGATTTTTCTTCGAATATTCGCGCAGCTCTCACTATCGCACTGGCTATTGCCGGATTTATCTTTGGCTGGATGACAATTGCACCGCGCGTCCGCGCCCGCAACAATGTGGAAAACATTGTGCTGTGGGGGCTGATCGCTGCATCAACCATCGCCATTCTCACCACTGTCGGCATCGTCTTCTCGATGCTGTTTCAGACAATCAATTTCTTCAGCGATGTTCCGGCCTACGAGTTCTTCTTCGGAACGGTTTGGGACCCGCGTTTTGCCGCTGCCGGTGCCACAGATTCCCATGGTCAGTTCGGTCTGATCCCGCTGCTTGCCGGTACGCTTTATATCGCGCTGGTCGCGATGGTCTTCGCGGTGCCGGTTGGTCTGTTCGCCGCTATTTATATGTCTGAATATGCCGGTGCCAAAACCCGCGCTATCGTCAAGCCGCTGCTGGAAGTGCTGGCCGGTATTCCGACCATTGTTTACGGTTTCTTCGCGCTGGTCACAGTCGGCCCGTTCCTGCGTGACCTGAGTGCCGCACTGACCGGTGGTCAGGGCTTCATCATGGCGCAGAGCGTGCTCACTGCCGGTCTGGTGATGGGCGTGATGCTGATCCCGTTCGTATCCTCTTTGTCTGACGATATTATCACTGCCGTGCCGCGCTCCCTGCGTGACGGTTCTCTGGGCTTGGGTGCCACCCGTTCCGAGACGATCAAGCGTGTGATCCTGCCTGCTGCGCTGCCGGGTATTGTCGGTGCGCTGCTGCTGACCGCTTCCCGTGCCATCGGTGAGACCATGATCGTGGTGCTCGCTGCCGGTGTGGCCGCTAATCTGACGCTCAACCCGTTTGAAGCGATGACGACGATCACTGTTAAAATCGTCAATCAGCTGACCGGTGACCTTGAGTTCAACTCACCGCAGACACTGGTGGCTTTTGCACTGGGTATTACGCTCTTCTTCCTGACACTGCTGATGAATATTTTCGCTCTCTACATTGTGCGCAAATATCGGGAGCAATATGAATGACCGACGCTGTTTTCACTCCCAAGACAACTTCAACCGCACCAGCCCGCCGTGATATTGGAATCAAACGCCGCTACGCTGCCGAACGTCGTTTCCGCATGTATGGCGTGATTGCGATTGGCATTGGTATTTTCTTTCTCTGTGCGTTGTTTTTCTCGGTATTCTCCAAAGGCTACACAGCCTTTTGGCAGACAACGATTGAAATTCCGGTACTGCTGGATGAGAAGGTGATTGATCCTTCCAATGAACGTGCCAGCAATCCGAATGTGCTGATTACAGCGAATTATCCGCTGCTGGTGCGCAATGCATTGGCTGATAAGCTCGGTGTGGAGAAATCCAACCGTCCTGCCATGCGTGACATGACCCGTTTCTATTCGGATGGCGTTCGTCTGCAATTGCGTGAAATGGTGATGGCTGATCCGAAACTGATCGGCACAACCCAGACAATCAAATTCCTTGCCGCAGCCGATGTTGACTCTGCCAATAAAGGTCAGATCGACCTGTCGGTTGACCAGAGCAAGCGTAAAGTCTCCGACCTGCAAGTCGGCTGGATGAAGACTTTGAAGGATGAAGGCGTTATGCGTCAGTCCTTCAATACCGGCCTGTTCACCATGGGGGCCTCCAGCCGTCCGGAAACGTCCGGTCTGGGTGTGGCGCTGATCGGCTCCCTTTATATGATGCTGATCGTGCTGGTCTTTGCTCTGCCGATTGGTGTTGCTGCTTCGATTTATCTGGAAGAATATGCGCGTAAAAACCGCTTTACCGATATTATTGAAGTCAACATCAACAATCTGGCTGCGGTACCTTCCATCGTGTTTGGTCTGCTGGGTCTGGCGGTTTTCATCAACTTCTTTGGCATGCCGCGTTCGGCCTCGCTGGTTGGCGGTCTGGTGCTGACGCTGATGACATTGCCGACAATCATTATTGCAACGCGCGCGGCTCTGCGTGCGGTGCCGCCATCAATCCGTGCTGCGGCTCTGGGTCTTGGTGCTTCCAAAACGCAAGTGGTGTTCCACCATGTGCTGCCACTGGCCGCGCCGGGCATTCTGACCGGCACGATTATCGGTCTGGCTCAGGCACTGGGTGAAACAGCGCCGCTGCTGCTGATCGGTATGGTCGCCTTTGTTGCCAATGCTCCTGTTACCCCTATGGATCCTGCGACTGCACTGCCGGTACAGATTTTCATGTGGGCTAATGAAGCAGAACGTGCTTTTGTAGAGCGGACATCGGGTGCGATTATTGTGCTCCTCCTGTTCCTCGCTGTGATGAATATTGCCGCAATCATTCTGCGCCGCCGTTTTGAGCGTCGTTGGTAGATTCGAAGGAACCGGCTATGAACCTGATGAATGATTATACGTTAGAAAAAACTCTCGGAGAGAAGATGAACGCCTTGCCAAAAAAAATCAAAATGCGCGGGGACAAGGTCAAAGTTTTCTACGGCGAAAAACAGGCTTTGCACGGCGTTGATCTGGATATTGAAGAAAACAGCGTGACCGCGCTGATCGGACCGTCCGGCTGTGGTAAGTCGACCTTTCTGCGCTCACTCAACCGTATGAATGACACGATTGAAGGTTGCCGCGTTGAAGGTCTTATCACGCTCGATGGCGAGGATATTTACGACCCGAAAATCGACGTGGTGGAACTGCGTGCCCGTGTCGGCATGGTGTTCCAGAAGCCAAATCCGTTTCCGAAATCGATCTATGAGAATGTTTCTTACGGTCCACGCATTCATGGCCTTGCCCGCAGCCGCGCGGATCTGGATGTCATCGTTGAGAAGAGCCTGCGTGGCGCCAGCCTCTGGGAAGAAGTGAAAGACCGTCTGAATGATGCAGGCACAGGTCTTTCCGGCGGTCAGCAGCAGCGTCTTTGCATTGCCCGCGCCATTGCAGTGAGTCCTGAAGTTATTCTGATGGATGAGCCTTGCTCGGCGCTTGACCCGATTGCAACCGCGAAAGTGGAAGAGCTGATTGACGAGTTGCGCCGTGACTATACGATTGTCATCGTGACCCACTCAATGCAGCAGGCTGCGCGTATTTCGCAGACCACAGCCATGTTCCATCTGGGAAATCTGGTAGAGGTCGGTGACACGGATATGATGTTCACCACGCCGAAAGAAAAACGTACGCAGGACTATATTACCGGCCGTTTCGGTTGATCTGAGCTTACGCGTAAAAACAAACAAGATAGAGCATTTTCTATGAGGCAACATAAGCCGGAAATGCTCTGGAGTTTTACAGACTGCTTTGGCAGTGCCACAGGATAAGGAAATTTCCATGCCGTCACAGCATACGGTTACGTCCTATGATGAAGAACTGAAGTTTCTCGCCCGCAAAATCGCCGAAATGGGCGGTCATGCGGAGCGTATGGTGGAGCAGTCCATCAAGGCGATTGTGACTGCCGATAATGCGCTGGCACAACGGGTCATTTCCGAGGATCTGATCCTCGATGCAGGCGAACGTGAAATTGATGACAAGGCGATTATGATTATCGCCAAGCGTCAGCCTATGGCTGTGGATCTGCGCGAAATTATCGGCGCGATCCGCATCTCAGCGGATCTGGAACGCGTTGGCGATATGGGAAAAAACATTGCCAAGCGTGTTGTTGCCGTTTCGGAAACACGCCAGTCGGTGAAGCTTTATCGCGGTCTGGAAACACTGGCGGAGCTTGCCCGCACCCAGCTTAAAGATGTGCTGGACGCCTATGCAACCCGTTCTGTGACGCAGATCAATATTGTCCGCGACCGCGATGATGAAATTGATGCGATGTACACATCGCTGTTCCGTGAACTTCTGACTTATATGATGGAAGATCCGCGCAATATTACGGCCTGTACGCATCTTCTGTTCTGTGCCAAGAATATTGAGCGTATCGGCGATCATGCCACCAATATTGCCGAGACAGTCTATTATATTGTCACCGGTAATCAGATGCCGCCGGATCGTCCGAAAGATGATCTGAGCCATGACGTCGTTCTCGACGAATTGCATAAAAACTAAGCTGTTCTAACCGGCAGCGGATATGCAGGGTATTCAGCCCTGCCTGTCAGAATAAACGTCATGCATTCCGGCTGTGCCGGAATGCAAATGCTCCCTTATGTCTAAACGAATAGTGGATACGCAATGTCACACACGCCAAGAATAGCGGTTGTTGAAGACGAAGAAGCCATCAGCGAATTGCTTCGCTATAATCTTGAGGCTGAAGGCTATCAGGTCGATACGATCCTGCGTGGCGATGAAGCCGAAATTTATTTACGCGAAAACGTACCTGATCTTCTGGTTCTCGACTGGATGCTGCCTGGTGTTTCCGGCATCGAACTTTGCCGTCGTCTGCGTCAGCGCGCAGAGACAGAACGTCTGCCGATTATCATGCTGACAGCGCGCGGTGAGGAATCCGAGCGTGTGCGTGGTCTGGCCGTTGGCGCGGATGATTATGTCGTCAAACCATTCTCCACACCGGAGTTGCTGGCACGTATCAAGGCGATGTTGCGCCGTGCCAATCCGAGTGTTCTCTCCCATGTGCTGAAAGTCGGCGAGATTGTTCTCGACCGCCAGCAACACCGTGTTTACCGCAAGGAACGCGAAATCAAACTGGGTCCGACTGAGTTTCGTCTGCTGGAATATTTCATGATGGCACCGGGGCGCGTTTTCTCGCGTACGCAATTGCTGGATGGTATCTGGGGGCGGGATATTTACGTTGATGACCGCACGGTGGATGTGCATATCGGCCGTCTGCGCAAGGCGATCAATACGGGTCGTGAAACCGATCCGATTCGCACCGTTCGCGGTGCCGGCTATGCTTTTGGCTGATAACCGGCCGGATATTTGTGAAGAATAATGAGCCGGTGTGAAGAAAATTCACGCCGGTTTTATTTTTGTGATTCTGCGAAAAGCCGTATCTGTAAAGACTATAGTGCCATAAACGCAAAGTGATTTCACGAAATATCAGCCATTTGTAACACGCTGTAATGAATTATGACTAACGTAATCGGGCAGTCAATTGCATGATGCGCTCGTGCCTGAGGTGCTATCAGGTTGTGAAATATGGCAATATCGCACCAGAATTGCTGCAGAGCATGATCTGGTAAGCTGCTTCATTTTACAGTCTTTAGTGAAGTCTTTACGTAATCTTGCGTATTTTAGTAATCGCTCAAAAGAATGCGTTAACAAGTCGTTAACTAATGAAGCGCATTTTCTTGGGGTAAATTTTAACCGGTTGTCGCTAACCGGAACACGAATATAAATCGGGCCTTGTGCCTTTATTTAGCCCTAATAGCCTCCGATTTTCCCGGGGCTCGCGCACAGGATTTCTGTGCGACCCGAGTGTACGGGAAATTATTGATAAGGATGAACCGTTGAAACGCTCTTATTTAGCGAAAACACTGTTTATCGGTGCTCTGGTTGCCACGCCGTTTATCCTTGCTGGCTGCACCACGACTTCGACCGGTTCAAAATCTGCTAAGACTGCACAGTCTGCCAAGGAATCCGGTGTGACTGTCCGCAATGGCAAAAAGACCTACACTTACACCTCCAGAGACCGCGAATGCCTTGAGCGCGCAATGTTCTTTGAATCTGCCCGCTCCAGCCGTGATGGTCTTGTTGCAGTCGGCACGGTGGTGATGAACCGTCTGGTCTCGGAAAAATATCCGGAAACCATTTGCGGTGTTGTCGGACAGAAGAACCAGTTTGCGCCGGGCGTTATGACCCGCGCTATGAATTCCAAAGCTTTGCCGGATGTAAAAGAAGCGGCAGATTCGGTGCTGAAGGGTGAACGCCATCCTAAGCTGAAGAATGCAATGTTCTTCCATACTGCCGGTCTGAAATTCCCGTATAAAAATATGCATTATGTGCTGGTTGCCGGCGGCAATTCTTTCTACGAAAAGCGCCGCAGAGACGGAACGCTGGAATCGCCGCTGCCTGAAACCCCGTATAATCTGGCGGCTGCCTATGAGCCAAGAAACCAGTCCATGCCGGACAGCATCTATGATGTGACGGACACGGCTAAGGCCGGTAAAGGTGACCGTCTGCCTGTCGTTGCTCCGGTGATGATGGCATCTACCGGACAGGCCGCGCAGGATGTTCAGGCTGCACAACCGGCTGTAGCTGAAGCACCGGTGCAGCTTGCCTATCATGCACCGGCTGTAAACACACCGGTTCCGGCGCAGCTTCCGTTTGAAACCAAGCCGGTTGCAGCCTCTGCAACGCAGAATGCTTTTGCAGCAGGTGCGGAAGATATGAACAAGCAGAAAGTTGATGCGATCGGTGCATTGTTGCTGACACAGGATCGTCCGGAACCTGCAAGCTGATCCCGCATCTTGCTATTGACTGAAATGAAAAAGCCCGCACGATGCGGGCTTTTTATTTATAGAAATGAAGATCAGCGCGGCACAAGCACCGGTTGGTAAATAACCATCGGTGTGGAAAATTGCGGTCGTTCATTCTGCCATGCACGGATATCAGCGCGGCGGTCGAGATGAATTTGCAGCAGACAATTGGCCATGGCTTCAGATTTGGGTTTAAAACCATAGCTCATGCAGATTTTCTCATCCTCAGCACGCTGCTGCTCGGGCGTGAGTGTCGTGCAGCCTGCCAGCGCTATTGCAAACAGTCCTGCAACAAGACTCAGCTTTTGAAATGATCGCGCATTATTGGGGTTTCGGTTCATGGATTTGTTCCGATAAATATGACTTCATATGGCATATTAACGCTGTTCCGCATCGGTGGCTACAGCGACAATATAAAATCCTGTCAAAGCTCTAGCTTACAGGCTCTTGCAGGAGTATCTGTGATGATCAATGAAAATAAGCGGAGTATGTGATGTCAGATTTCAGCCAAAACAATCACGCGGATGCAATCATCGATCCGGTTAAACTGGATAAGCTGGCCGAGGTCGCGGTTAAAGTCGGTCTGCAATTGCGTAAAGGGCAGGATCTGGTCATTACCGCGCCGGTTATCGCATTGCCGCTGGTGCGCCGTATTGCGGAACATGCTTATAAAGCCGGTGCAGGGCTGGTAACGCCGTTTTTCTCTGATGAAGACATGGCGCTGTCGCGTTTCCAATATGCGCCTGATGAGAGTTTCGATCATGCCAGCGACTGGCTGTATCAGGGCATGGCCAAAGCCTATGCAGGCGGTGCAGCGCGCCTTGCAATCACCGGTGATAATCCGATGCTGCTTTCCGCACAGGATGCAGGAAAAGTTGCACGCGCCAATAAAGCGCTGTCGATGGCCTATCAGCCTGCGCTGGAAAAAATTGCCGGTTTCGACATTAACTGGAATATCGTTTCCTATCCGAACCCGTCCTGGGCAAAGCTGGTCTTTCCGGATGATGCGCCGGATGTGGCAACACATAAACTGGCCGAAGCAATTTTCGCCGCATCGCGCGTGAATAATGCGGATCCGGTTGCCGCATGGGCAGATCATAATGCGCAATTGCGCAAACGTACCAAAATTCTCAATGAGCGTAATTTCCGCGCTTTGCATTTCACCGGACCAGATACGGATCTGACTGTTGGTCTGGCTGATGGCCATGAATGGCATGGCGGCTCATCGACCGCTAAAAACGGTATTACCTGCAATCCGAATATTCCGACAGAAGAAGTCTTCACAACGCCGCATGCTCTGCGCGTGGAAGGGACTGTTTCCAGCACCAAACCGCTGTCACATCAGGGTACGATCATTGATGATATCCGTGTGCGTTTTGAAGGCGGCCGGATTGTTGAGGCTAAAGCCAGCAAGGGCGAGGCAGTGCTGAACAAGGTACTGGATACGGATGAAGGTGCCCGCCGTCTGGGTGAAGTGGCTCTGGTACCGCATTCCTCACCGATTTCGCAGAGCGGTTTGCTGTTCTATAATACGCTGTTTGATGAAAATGCTGCCAGCCATATTGCGCTTGGTCAGTGCTATTCTAAATGTTTCATCAATGGTGCTGATCTCACGCCGGAACAGATAGCGGCACAGGGCGGCAATAAGAGCTTTATCCATATCGACTGGATGATCGGCTCCAATAAGATCGACGTGGACGGCATTGCACAGGACGGCACATCCGTGCCTGTGATGCGCAAAGGCGAATGGGTCGCCTGATAGATCTGAATTCCTGATAATTTCATAACAATAGCCGCCGCTTTTTTAACAAGCGGCGGCTATTGTCATTTTTGAAACGATTTCGGGAATTGCAGCTTGCCGGATCGCTAATCCGGTTTATCGTAAGCGGGCTGATAACTCTGTCGGAAGGGGCTGCATAATGAAGAGACCGCTGCGCATTAGCTTATATAGTTTGGCACTGTTGCTGATTATCGCGGCAGGTCTTGGCTTTGTTTTCCGTAAGCAAATCCATGAATATTATGCGGTCTATCAATATGCCAATACATTCAAGCCCGATGTGATTGATGCAAATTTCCGCTCACTTTATAAAATTTACCCGTCTATCCGTGTAGAACATAGCGGTGAAGTCAGCCCCTTGCCGCAGAATGAAAGACCTTTGCCCGAAACCTATATTTATCAGGGAGAGACAAAACGGGTTGCTGACTGGCTGGAACGCACGCAGACAACCGGTTTCATCGTGCTGAAAGACGGTGCTGTTGCCTATGAGCGATATGAGCGCGGTAACACGGCTGCAACGCAGGCAATCGCCATGTCGATGTCGAAATCCACGATCTCGTTTCTGATTGGCAA
This sequence comes from Hyphomicrobiales bacterium, assembly GCA_900470285.1. Lineage (GTDB taxonomy): Bacteria > Pseudomonadota > Alphaproteobacteria > Rhizobiales > Rhizobiaceae > Pseudochrobactrum. The sequence goes on along the minus strand of UCAG01000003.1, from coordinate 317,608 downwards.
TGCTGTGCGGGACGGTCTGATTGATATAAATCGGACCGTCGATCATTATGCGCCGCAACTGGCAGAGGGCGGCTATAAAGGGGTGAGCGTCAAGAACGCGCTGCAAATGTCTTCAGGCATTGGTTTTAAAGAAAATTATGGTGATCTCTCATCCGATATTGTGCGTTACATTATCCAGATTCTGACCGGTTCGGTGAAAGATTTCACCGCTCATCTGCAAAAAGTGCGGGAACAGGGTACAGTCAATATTTATGTTTCCGCCGATACGCAGGTGCTGTCCATGGTGCTGGAAGGCGCAACCGGCAAACCGATGACCGATTATTTCAGGGAAAAATTATGGTCGCGTCTGGGAGCAGAGGCTGATGCTTATTGGCTGGCTGATGCGAAAGGTGATGCAGTCTCGGCAGGCGGGCTGAATGCGGTATTGCGTGATTATGCGCGTTTTGGCCTGCTTTATATGAATGAAGGGCGCAATTTCAAAGGTGAGCAACTGGTGCCGGCTGAATGGGTACATGCTTCTGTCACGCCGGATGCGCCGCATCTGATGCCGGGCAGGGATGATCCTGTGCAGGGCAAGCCGCTTGGCTATGGCTATCAGTGGTGGATACCGGGGAAACCGCAGGGGGATTTTGTTGCTGTCGGTATTTACGGGCAGTTTATCTACGTCAATCCTGCGCATAAGGTGGTGATTGCCAAAACCTCTGCCTATGCGGATTACAACAAGGATGGCCAGAAAATGAAAGATGAAAGCATCATTGTTTTTCAGGCTATTGCAGACTCGCTTTAAAGCATCACCAATTTAAAACACCGCCTGTCTCGGGACAGGCGGTGTTTTTGAAATCTGCTCTGATTATTCCTGAACATGTGCTTCAAGGAACCACAGGGATTTGTCGAGACTGCGGGATGCGGCAGTGAAGATATCCGCACTGTCATCGTCACCGGCTTCTGCTGCATCTTTAATGGACTGACGAACCAGATTGGCCACAGCGCTGTAATGATCGATCAGCGCATGAAGATGGTCTTTGATGGCGTAAATATCTTCCGGATATGGCTTGAGTATGCTCGCTTCAGTAACGGTCTGGCTTGTGCCCAGCGCAGTGCCGCCAAGCTGAACGGCGCGTTCTGCAATCGTATCCGAATGTTCATCCAGATCAGTGCGGAATGTGTCCAGCATCTCATGCACGGCAATGAACTGAATGCCTTTGAGGTTCCAGTGTGCCTGTTTGGTAATCAGCGCAAGATCAATGATCGCAGCCAGATTTTTGTTCAGCAGGGCAATGACAGTGGTTTTGGCATTGGTTGGCAAATTGTTTTTTGTCGGATGGTTTTTCAGTTTGGATGCAGACATAGAGATTTCCTTTATGAAGGGACAAAGTTTTCGTTTGTCTGAGGGCTGCCGGGAGGTGGCAGCACAAGAAACCGGAAGCAGCAGATGCTGTTATGAACATAACGTATCAAAGATAGGATTGTTCCCAGTGATTTAAAGAGTTTAAGCAGATTTTTATGTGCCATTTTGCATAGAGCCGAGTATTATCCTGCTGTGATAACAAAGCAGAATTCTGACACAAGCTGACTGCCTGTACTTGCCGATAACCGAATTCTGTTTTAGGTCGTAAGTCATGACTATACTTGCTCTCGACACTGCCGGCAGTTTGTGTGCTGCCGCTCTTTATGATCCGCAGACGCAGCAGCTTCTTGCTGAGGTCAGCCATGATATCGGCAAAGGCCATGCGGAATTGCTGCTGGACTATGTTGCGCAGTGTTTTGAGACTGCAAAAATCTCCCGCAATGAGGTCAGTCGTATCGCGGTCAATATCGGCCCCGGTTCATTCACAGGCGTGCGTGTCGGCGTTTCCGCTGCGCGTGGCTTCGGACTGGCTTTATCCTGTCCGGTGATCGGCGTCAGCGGTTTTGAAGCGCTGTGCCATGAAATACAGGCCGGGACACCGGCGCAGCCTGTTGTGATCGCATTGTCTGCCTATCGTGGTGATATTTATGCGCAAGGTTTTGATGCCGATGGCATAGCTTCAACCACACCTTTGGCCGGTAATGAGGCAGAGCTGTTGCCGGTTTTGCAGCAGCTCGGAGCCGATTATGCGCTGGCAGGCAGCGGCGCTGCACAATTGCAGGCAGCTGAGGGCAGCGAGCGTCGGATTATCAGCACATCTGCCCATGCATCCATTGGCACTTTTGCACGGCTTGCGGCGCTGCATGATGCAGGTACGCCCCCTGAGCCGCTTTATATGCGCGGGCCGGATGTGAAGCCGCAGACCGGATTTGCGCTGCCCCGTAAACAAACGGAGCAGAAAACCGTGCAGGATCAGGAGCGCGGATGATCGGTCTTCCTTTTTCGCGTCAGAGTTTTGCTTATGAACCGCTGATGCAGGCGCATTGCGCTGAGCTTGCGGATCTCCATGCACCGGCTTTTCACCATGCATGGAGCGAGGAAGATTTTGCGGGCATGCTCTCGCAAGGCAATATTTTCGGTTTTATCGCCCGCCCTGTGGGCAAGCCAAAACAGGCGGCCGGTTTTGTGCTGGCGCGTCTGGTTGCCGGTGAGGCGGAAATTCTGACGATTGCAGTGTCATCAGCTTTTCAGCGTCGTGGCATCGGACGGGATCTGATGGAGGCTGTCTTGCGCCATTTGCATCATGAGCGGGCGGAAAGTCTGTTCCTTGAGGTGGATGAGAGCAATGTGGCAGCACAGGCGCTTTACCGGCGTCTCGGCTTTATTCAGGTCGGGCAGCGGCCTGCTTATTATGAAACCGGTCACGGACGCAGCAATGCGCTGGTTTTGCGCCGGCAATTTCCGGAAACGATGAGCGTGTCATGATCGGTGCCATTCGCATTGCGGTCATAATCGGCTTGTTTATCAGTCTGGTTATTTCGCTGGTGCCGTTTCAATATCTGTTTGTCAAAGCGCGTTTGGGTTGGCAGCAATCGCTGCCGCGTTTTTTCCATCGTATTGCTGCATGGTTACTGGGTTTTCGGGTGAAGGTTAAGGGCGAAATTGTGCAGGATCGCCCGTTGCTGCTGGTCGCCAATCATGTGTCATGGAGCGATATCGTCGTTTTATCCTCCGTTGCCAATGTCTGTTTTATCGCCAAATCCGAAGTGCGCAAATGGCCGGTTTTCGGCACTTTTGCGGTTTTGCAACGCACGGTTTTTGTTGAACGTGAGAAAAAAGGCCGGACAGCGCAGCAGGCCTCGGATATTGCCCTGCGTCTGGCTGGCGGTGATGCGATGGTGTTGTTTCCGGAAGGGACAACATCGGACGGTAACCGCGTGCTGCCGTTTAAAACATCATTATTCGGCGCAGCCCATGCGGCTATTCGTGAGGCAGGCGAGGAACAGGTGATCGTACAGCCGGTTTCCATCGCTTATACGGGTGTTCACGGAATGCCGATGGGGCGTTTTCACCGCCCGATTGCTTCATGGCCGGGCGATGTGCAGCTGATGCCGCATCTGAAGGGGATTCTCAAAGAGGGCGCAATTGATGTTGAGATCCGCTTTGGTGAGCCGATGCGCGTGTCTGCGGATACCAGCCGCAAGGAACTGGCACGTATAATGGAAGAGCGCGTGACCGCAATGCTGCAAAGCTCGCTGATGGGGCGCGAAATCACCCCGTCAGATAAATAAAGTGAAGATCAGTCTTTACGACGCAGCCGGACGATCACGTCGACCCGTGCGGTGCCGATGTATCAGTCTTTACGACGTAACCGCACAATTACATCGACATTGACGATTTCCATGCCTTCCGGCGCTTTGGGCAGATTGCTGACGACAGGCTGGCCGGTTTCACCATCGGGAATATCGAAGACAATATTTTCGCCTTCGACAAAAAAGTGATGGTGGTCGGAAATATTGGTGTCGAAATAGGTTTTCGATCCTTCGACCGAAATAATGCGCAGCATACCGGCTTCAGTAAACTGGTGCAGCGTATTATATACGGTGGCAAGAGAAACCGGCACGGAAGCAAAAACAGCTTCTTCATGCAGTTCTTCTGCGGAAAGATGGCGGTCGCCATGGGCGTAAATCAGGCTGGCAAGCGCAACACGCTGACGCGTCGGTCTGAGACCGGCGATCCGAAGGCGCTCCTCAATCGAAGCGTTGCTGGCATGGGAGGAATGAATATTCATCACTGACCTGTCAGAAGCTTGAAACAAATTGGTTCAAAATTAATGCTTGAGGGCTGTTGCCCATCCTGTCACAAGATTGATATATGCGCTGAACGAATGACTGGCAATAGCTATTCCTGTATATCTTGACAGGCAAATAGTTTCTTGCAGGTGTTTTACAGCGGGAAACACTCTGTGTTAGGGGTGTGCAAAGATTTTGTCTGAGCCTGACGAATATGTTCGTTTCGGGCTGTCCAGACAGCAGACAGATAAATGATTGGAGTCGGTAATGGCAGAGCAGAAGTCAAGTTACGGATATGAGGAGCTTCTCAGCTGCGCTCGCGGTGAAATGTTTGGTCCGGGCAATGCCCAGCTGCCTCTGCCGCCGATGCTGATGGTACACCGTATCACCGAAATCTCCGAAACCGGTGGTGAGTTCGACAAAGGCTATATCCGTGCTGAATATGATGTGAGCCCGGATGACTGGTATTTCCCTTGCCATTTTCAGGGCAATCCGATCATGCCTGGCTGTCTCGGCCTCGACGGCATGTGGCAGCTGACCGGCTTTTTCCTTGGCTGGCTCGGTGAGCCGGGTCGCGGTATGGCGCTGTCGACCGGCGAAGTAAAATTCAAAGGCATGGTGCGCCCGCATACCAAGCTTCTGCAATATGGTATCGATTTCAAACGCGTTATGCGCGGTCGTTTGGTTCTGGGTACAGCTGACGGCTGGCTCAAGGCAGACGGTGAAACAATTTATAAGGCAACTGACCTGCGCGTAGGCCTGTCGAAAGACAGCGAGTCGTAAGTCGTAAAGACCGCGACGGACATAGCCTCAAAAAGAGTATTATCCACGGGCGCGACCACATTTAATTGAAAGCTTTTATGTGGCCGCTCTCAAAATATGTAAAAGTCGCACTTATGTAACCGCGTAGCGGCATCCGCAAAACGGGGTGTCATTCAGGGAACAGGTGCAAAGGAGAACGCAATGCGGCGTGTTGTCGTTACCGGAATGGGGATTGTATCCTCGATTGGCAATAATACCGAAGAGGTGCTGACCTCTTTGTTTGAGGCCAGATCGGGTATCCGGCGGGCTGAAGATCAGGCGGAACTCGGTTTTCGTTGTCAGGTCTCGGGCGCACCGCAGATTGATGTTGAAGCGCTGGTTGACCGCCGTGCAATGCGTTTTCACGGTCGTGGCACCGCATGGAACCATGTGGCCATGGATCAGGCGATTGCCGATGCAGGCCTGACCGAAGAGCAGGTTTCCAACGACCGCACCGGTATCATCATGGGCTCCGGCGGTCCTTCTACCCGCACAATCGTGGATTCCGCTGATATTACCCGTGACAAAGGCCCGAAACGCGTTGGTCCTTTCGCTGTGCCGAAAGCCATGAGCTCCACCGCATCGGCCACGATGGCGACCTTCTTCAAGATTAAGGGCATCAATTATTCGATCTCCTCAGCTTGCGCGACCTCGAACCATTGCATCGGCAATGCGGTTGAGATGATCCAGTATGGCAAACAGGACCGTATGTTTGCCGGTGGTTGTGAAGATCTCGACTGGACCCTGTCGGTGCTGTTCGACGCTATGGGCGCGATGTCTTCGAAATACAATGATACGCCGGAACGTGCATCCCGCGCCTATGATAAAAACCGCGACGGTTTTGTAATTGCCGGCGGCGCCGGTGTATTGGTGCTGGAAGATCTGGAAACTGCGCTGGCACGCGGTGCCAAGATTTACGGTGAGGTTGTCGGCTACGGCGCGACATCAGACGGTTATGACATGGTTGCCCCATCGGGCGAAGGTGCGGAGCGCTGCATGCGCATGGCGCTGTCAACCGTGAACGGCAAGATCGACTATATCAATCCACATGCCACATCGACTCCTGCGGGCGATGCACCGGAAATTGAAGCGATTCGTAAAGTATTCGGTTCAGGCGATGCCTGCCCTCCGATTGCGGCAACCAAGTCGCTCACCGGTCACTCGCTGGGTGCAACCGGCGTTCAGGAAGCGATTTATTCGCTGCTGATGATGCAGAATAATTTCATCTGCGAAAGCGCGCATATTGATGAGCTTGATCCGGATTTTGCGGATATGCCGATCGTGCGCAAGCGCATTGATAATGCTGAAATCAATACAGTACTGTCCAACTCCTTCGGTTTTGGTGGAACGAACGCAACGCTGGTATTCCAGCGTTATCAGGGCTGACGGAGAGAGAGTATGCAGGGTTTAATGAAGGGCAAACGCGGGCTGATTATGGGTGTTGCAAACAACCATTCTCTTGCTTGGGGCGTTGCCAAACATCTGGCCGATCAGGGCGCTGAGCTGGCTTTCACTTATCAGGGTGATGCCCTTGGTAAGCGCGTCAAACCATTGGCAGAGCAGGTCGGATCAGATTTCGTACTGCCTTGTGATGTTGAAGATATTGCAACTGTTGATGCAGTCTTTGATGAGATCGAGAAAAAATGGGGCAAACTCGATTTTATCGTTCATGCGATCGGTTTTTCCGACAAGAATGAACTTAAAGGCCGCTATGCGGATGTAACCACCCGCGAAAATTTCAGCCGGACAATGGTAATTTCGGCCTATTCCTTCACAGAAGTTGCTCAGCGCGCTGAGAAGCTGATGAAGGATGGTGGTTCGATTCTCACATTGACCTATGGCGGTTCAACCCGCACCATCCCGAACTACAATGTGATGGGTGTTGCCAAAGCCGCTCTGGAAGCCATGGTGCGCTATCTGGCTGCTGATTTTGGTCCGCAGAATATTCGCGTCAATGCAATTTCGGCAGGTCCTGTGCGTACACTGGCCGGTGCCGGTATTGGTGATGCCCGCGCGATCTTCTCTTATCAGCGCCGTAATTCGCCGCTGCGCCGTACAGTTGATATTGATGATGTGGGTAAATCCGCAGTCTATCTGCTGTCGGATCTGTCGAGCGGTGTAACCGGTGAAGTTCACTTTGTGGATTCAGGATACAACATTGTCTCCATGCCGACTCTGGAAGAGCTGAAAAGCTCGGATGCAACCGGCAGCGAATAAGCCGATAAACATGCTATAAAAAAGCCGCGCAATGCGCGGCTTTTTTGTCATTTTTTAGCGCAGTTTCGGACGGATCGAAGCGGGACAAGAAAATAGTCCAGTGAACTATTTTCCCCGCGAAGGCGGTTCCCACTTTTCCTGAAACTGCTTTATTTTCGTGCTTCGATGACTTTGAAGCCGTCTTTATCAGTGAGTGGCATGACCTGCCGGAAATGCTTTTTCAAGACAGCTTCATAAGGGAGCTGACGATTGGCCACCATCAGGAAGCGCCCGCCGGATTTAAGACGTTTGGCTGCTGCTGTAATAAAGCTTTGGCCAAGTGAAATATCGGTATTGCGGCCGGTGTGAAACGGCGGATTGCTGATCACGGTGTCATAAATCTCTGTCATCGGCTCGGAAGCGACGTCATGCCAGTAATAATGCAGTGGCACAGAACTGTTGAGTTCAGCCAGATTGCTCTGAGCAATCTCCAGCGCTTCAAAATCCGCTTCATAAAGATCAATACGGCTGATCTTGGCCGGATTGTCGAGACAGCAAGCTGTGAGATAACCCCAGCCAGCACCCAAATCCGCTACATGCCCGAAGGCAATGTTTTTGAGATGCGGCACCAGTAGTGCGGAGCCGCGGTCGATTTCTCCATGAGAGAACATGCCTGCTTTCGTCCAGAAACGCCCGTCCACGCGTTTTTGCTCCGGAATGAGGCTTTGTGTGGTTTTAGTATCAATCGCTTCCGGACGTGTCATCCAGTAGACAACAGCGTGGTTTTTTGACAGGCGGTCGATAGAAGCTGCAATCTGGTCGCTGCGCTTGCGGAAACTGTCAATGCCAAGCTTTTTGTCGCCGGCGATAATGATCCGTCCGCCGGGTTTGACTTGGCCCAGCAATGTCGCCAGCCATTGCTCATTGCGGCCGCGATGTTTGCCGAGCAGAATCATACCGCCGTCATAGGTATCACTTTCGCTGACTTGCGGCGTGACATGAAATCCGGCTTTATTGAGCGCCAGCCATTCCGGCCTCAGCGGCTGAATACAATGCAGTACCTGCTTCCATATTGTATCGAGCATTGTATCGGCACTGATGCCGAAGCAGAGAAATTTTTCACCCGTCTGAGGCAGATCAAGTGTTTCATTCTCAAAGGGCAGAAAGAGAGTGTTTTGGGCGCCGGTAATCATAAAATTTCTTTGGTCTTTGCTACCTGAGAAGGATGACAGTAGGTGGTTTCTGGAAGATATTATATTGAACTTATTATTGTTTAAAGTTTCAAACTATCTGCAATGCCGTGTTGCTCGCGGGGGGAGTAGTACTATGGCGCGCAAATGTTGTCAGCCGCAATGTTTTGCAAAATGCCTGCCTGACCATCAGGCGTTGTTATTGCAGCTGAACAATATGATTGTGCAGTCACAGGTGAACAAACAGGATTTTCTCGGTTATTTGCTGAGTATGGCTATCAGTGAGGCGCAGGCTATTGTCGATTGTGCCCATCAGGAATCCTGGCTGCAAAAGGGCATCAGGCCTGAGACAGAACTGGTTTTACCAGATTTACCCTGAAGGCCGAGCAGCCTTTGATAATGTTGACTCCATGCTTAAATGAAAAGCCCCGCATATTTCTATGCGGGGCTTTTCAGAATTTGAAACCAGCTTATTCAGCTGTTGTTTCTTCTTTCTTTTCGGCAACGATTTCTTTGCCGGTTTCCTGATCCACGACTTTCATCGACAGACGCACTTTACCGCGCTCATCAAAGCCCATCAGTTTAACCCAGACCTTCTGACCTTCCTTAACCACATCGGTGGTCTTGGCAACGCGGTCAGAAGCCAGCTGCGAGATATGTACCAGACCATCGCGCGGGCCGAAGAAGTTTACGAATGCTCCGAAGTCCGCAGTTTTAACAACTGTACCTTCGTAGATTTCGCCGATTTCCGGTTCAGCAACAATGGAGTGGATCCATTTCTTCGCTGCTTCGATTTCCTTGGCGGAAGAAGAGGCAATTTTGACTGTGCCGTCATCTTCGATGTTGATTTTTGCACCGGTCTTTTCAACGATTTCGCGGATAACTTTACCGCCGGAACCGATAACATCACGGATCTTGTCGGTCGGAATGTTCATCACTTCGATGCGTGGTGCAAATTCACCAAGTTCAGCGCGGGCGCCGGACAGTGCTTTCGCCATTTCACCGAGAATGTGAACGCGGCCGCCTTTAGCCTGTTCCAGAGCGGTTTTCATGATCTCTTCGGTAATACCGTCGATCTTGATGTCCATCTGCAGAGCAGTGATACCGTTTTCAGTACCGGCTACCTTGAAGTCCATATCGCCGAGGTGATCTTCGTCACCAAGGATATCGGAAAGAACTGCAAAACGGTCGCCTTCTTTGATCAGACCCATAGCAATACCGGCTACAGGACGGGTTAGAGGCACACCGGCATCCATCAGCGCCAGCGAGGTGCCGCATACGGTTGCCATAGAGGACGAACCGTTGGATTCAGTGATTTCAGAAACCGCACGCAGGGTGTACGGGAACTGTTCTTTAGCTGGCAGCATCGGATGAATTGCGCGCCATGCCAGCTTGCCGTGACCGATTTCACGACGGCCAGGGGAGCCCATACGGCCGGTTTCACCAACGGAATATGGCGGGAAGTTGTAGTGCAGCAGGAAGGATTCTTTCTGCAGACCGGCCAGTGTGTCGATGAACTGTTCATCTTCACCGGTACCCAGTGTTGCAACAACGATTGCCTGTGTTTCACCACGGGTGAACAGAGCCGAACCGTGGGTACGTGGCAGAAGACCAACTTCCGACACGATCTGACGAACGGTTACCAGATCACGACCGTCGATGCGGCTGCCGGTATCCAGAATGTTCCAGCGAACGATTTTCGCCTGCAATGTTTTGAAAACAGTGCCGATTTGTTCAGGAGTATATTCGGTTGTTTCAGCATCTTCTGGCAGGAAATGGGCTTTAACTTTAGCTTTAGCGGCATCAACAGCGGCATAACGAGCCTGCTTGTCGATGATTTTGTAAGCTGCGCGCAGATCATCTTCGATGATTGCCAGCATTGCTGCTTCTGGAGCCGACAGGTCTTCCGGCTGGAAGTCACGTGGTTCTTTTGCAGCAACTTCAGCAAGGCTGATGATTGCATCGATCACAGGCTGGAAGCCTTTCTGACCGAAAACAACAGCGCCTAGCATCACTTCTTCAGAGAGTTCCTGCGCTTCGGATTCAACCATCAGAACAGCATCAGAAGTACCGGCAACAACCAGATCCAGTTTGGATTCAGCCATTTCGTCGAGATGCGGGTTCAGAACATATTCGCCGTTGATGTAGCCAACGCGCGAACCACCGATCGGGCCCATGAAAGGTACGCCGGAAAGTGTGAGCGCAGCGGAAGCGGCAACCATCGACAGAACGTCCGGATTATTTTCCAGATCATGCTGAATAACGGTGATAACAACCTGTGTGTCGTTCTTGTAGCCGTCAGCAAACAGCGGACGGATCGGGCGGTCGATCAGGCGGGAAACCAGAGTTTCGTTTTCGCTCGGACGGCCTTCACGTTTGAAATAGCCGCCAGGAATACGACCGGCTGCATAGGCTTTTTCCTGATAGTTTACAGTCAGAGGGAAAAAGTCCTGACCCGGCTTTGGTTCTTTAGCCGAAACAACGGTCGCCAGTACCATTGTTTCACCGTAAGTGGCGATAACCGCGCCGTCAGCCTGACGGGCGACTTTGCCGGTTTCGAGAATGAGCGGACGGCCGCCCCATTCAATTTCAACTTTATGTGTGTTGAACATATCTTGTCCTTGGTTTGGAATATTTTTCGCGGCGCTGATGTCAGCGCTTGCACTATTCCGGTTTGGAACAGGGAGCGGGCAAGACAGCGGGAAGCTCGATTTTCCGAGCTGCCTGCAATCCTGCCTGCGGAACCTGTTCAATACAGTTCCATATCGGGCTTTGACGACATTATTGTTAAAGCCCTGCTGCATTTTTCCCGTTTTGGCGCTTACACGCACAGAGAATGCATTATTGTATAATACAGAGCGTTTTCAGGCTGTTGAGCCGTAAATGCCCTGTTGCCGGAGAGATTTAATGAAAAGTCCGGCTCCGGTAAAAATTCCGGCGAAAACCGTTGCAGGTTTTCGCCGGATGATGCGCTTAGCGGCGCAGGCCGAGACGGCCGATCAGGCTCTGGTAGCGCGCTTCGTCAACACCTTTGAGGTAGTCGAGCAGATTGCGGCGCTGAGAAACCATTTTCAGAAGACCACGACGGGAATGGTTGTCATTCTTGTGGCCTTTAAAGTGACCGGTCAGGTTGGAAATGCGTTCCGAAAGAACGGCTACCTGTACTTCAGGAGAACCGGTATCGCCTTCTTTGGTTGCATATTCTTTGATAAGAGCCTGTTTGCGTTCAGCAGTAATCGACATCGGAATGTCCTTTTTGTTTAAGAGGAGAAATGTCGCCCGTGGCCAAGATGTCGTCCAGCCGGGGCCGTTTACTTCAGTTCTGTACAGTCAGCATTGATTAATGCCTTACACAGAACCTGACGATCATATAATCGAAACTGTGGCTTATTTCCAGACACATTTCAAAAAAGCCTGCAATGCAGGCTTTTTAATAAAATGAGCGGAACTGTAATCACTAGAGCGGTTTACGTTCATGTTGAATCGCAGTGCTCGCTCTGGATTCTTTAGTTTGTCGCATTATCCCGGCGGCAAGTTGATCCAACTTGACTGTGAAATGCTCTAGTTTAATAAGTGAAAACGCGCTTGGGCTTGAACATGCCTTGTTCAATGTAACCGATAGCCAGCAAACGGTTTTTGTGATTGGCACAAACCTCATCGGATTCCAGCGGTGCATCGCGACCGCGTAAGATGACCGGATTACCCATGCGCACACGGTGAGCCTGATCGTCGGACAAAGCAACCTGCACCAGATCTTCCAGTGCGGCACCGGTATCAATGATAAAATCATCAAGGGCTGAGAAATCACGCGGTACAACAGGCGCAGGTTCCGTATCTTCATCATCTGATTTCGGTGGCAGCGGCGGCCATGCGGCTTCCAGTTCCTGAAGTGTTACAAAATCATCTTCGTTAAAAGGCGCAACTTCCAGACGGCGCAGTTCCGCAATATGGCCGAGACAGCCGAGATCGCGCCCCATATCGCGGGCGAGCGAGCGCACATAAGTGCCTTTACCGCATTCAACTTCAAACACGGCCTGTCCGGCTTCGTTGATCTCAACCAGTTCAAGCTGAAAAATCTCGACTTCACGGGAAGGAATGGCAACAGTTTCACCGCCACGTGCCAGATCATAGGCACGTTCACCGTCAATTTTAATGGCGGAGAATTGCGGCGGGGTTTGCTGAATAGTACCGATATAATTTGGCAGAAGCGCCAGAATATCCTCTTCTGTGGGACGCTTATCAGAGGTTTCGGTGACAGGGCCTTCCAGATCATCCGTCGAGCGTTCTTCACCCCAGGTCACGGTGAAGGAATAGATTTTCGTGCCGTCCATCACGTAAGGTACGGTTTTGGTGGCTTCGCCCAGAGCAATCGGCAACATGCCGGAAGCAAGTGGATCAAGCGTACCGGCATGGCCGGCTTTTTCAGCACTGAAAAGCCATTTGATTTTGGAAACGGCCTCGGTCGAGCCCATGCCTTTCGGCTTGTCAAAAATCACCCATCCGGAAACCGGACGGCCTTTTTTCTTACCTCTGCGTGCCATCAGCCGTTATTCTCGTTATCTTTATGTGTTTCTGTGTCGGATTCATCGCTGTCATCCTGCTGCAAATCACGTGCAACTTCCGGCGAACGCAGCAGGGCATCAATCTTGGCAAAATTGTCGAAACTGGTATCCGGCCGGAAGCGGAATTCCGGCATATATTTCATCTGACGCAATTGTGGTGCAACGCGGCCACGCAAAAACTTTGCATGGCTTGCCAGTGCTTTAATAACAGTCTGCACATCTGTATTGCCGACGATGCTGATAAAGCATGTCGCAATTTTCAAGTCAGGCGACATGCGCACTTCGGTGATGGAAACTACGGTATTATTCAGAACATCGTCACGGATTTCGCCGCGTGACAGCACCTGAGCCACGGCATGACGAACCTGCTCGCCGACGCGCAACTGACGCTGTGATGGTCCTGTGGAAGAAAAACGGGACATGGGGACTCCAAAATCTGAGCCAAATATCGGTCGGCAACTGTACAAATTGCATGATTGCGGAAAAGCCTGCGCGGCTTTCATCCTGTTCACAACCAGACTGATACAGCCTGACAATTATGACAATGCGGCCAATTAAAAATTCAGAGCGGCACTATGTCGGAAGATGAGTGTAAACCGCCCGAGAAATGAAGCAGCGGCAGTTCTGATGACTGCCGCTGCTTTGCTGATTACAGCGTACGCGTGATCATCTCAACGCGGAACGCTTCGATGATGTCGCCTGCGCGTACATCTTCGTAGTTTTCAAATGCCATACCGCATTCCTGACCCATCGGCACTTCGGCAACTTCGTCCTTGAAGCGCTTGAGTGTCTTGAGCTTGCCTTCGTGGATAACCACGTTGTCGCGGATAAGACGTACACCGGCGCCACGCTCGACTTTACCGTCAACAACACGGCAACCGGCAACTTTACCGACTTTGGTGATGTTGAAGACTTCGAGAATTTCAGCGTTACCGATGAAGGTTTCACGACGTTCTGGCGGCAGAAGACCGGACATCGCTGCTTTCACATCATCAATCAGATCATAGATGATGTTGTAGTAGCGGATTTCGATACCCTGCTGTTCGGCTGCATCACGAGCCTGTTTATTGGCGCGGACGTTGAAGCCGATGATGGCAGCATTTGATGCTTCAGCCAGCGAGATATCGCTTTCTGTGATACCACCGGCACCCGAATGAACGATACGTGCGCGGACTTCATCAGTGCCGAGTTTGTCGAGAGAAGCGATAATCGCTTCAACCGAACCCTGCACGTCACCCTTGATAACCAGCGGGAACTCTTTGAGACCGCTCGACTGCAGATTAGACATCATCTGCTCAAGGGAACCACGCGAGCCTGCCTGACGGGCAACGGCCTTATCGCGGGCAAGACGCTGACGGTATTCAGAAATTTCGCGCGCCTTTGCTTCGTTGGCAACAACCGCAAAGCGGTCACCAGCCTGCGGAGTACCGGATAGACCGAGAATTTCCACCGGCATTGCAGGGGATGCTTCTTTCACATGGTCGCCATGGTCATTGACGAGGGCGCGAACGCGACCCCATGCACTGCCGGCGATGATGATCTCGCCCGGATGCAATGTACCTTTCTGAACCAGAACGGTTGCAACCGCACCGCGACCGCGGTCAAGCTGAGCTTCAATAACCACACCTTCAGCTGTACGCTCAGGATCGGCTTTAAGATCAAGAATTTCAGCCTGCAACAGAACGGCTTCAAGCAGCTTGTCGAGGTTGATTTTGTTCTTGGCGGAAACTTCCACATCAAGCACTTCACCGCCCATGGTTTCCACAAACACATCGTGCTGCAGCAGGGCATTGCGTACTTTTTGCGGATCAGCGGTCGGCTTGTCGATCTTGTTGATCGCCACGATGATCGGGACACCGGCCGCTTTGGCGTGGTTGATCGATTCAATCGTCTGCGGCATCACGCTGTCATCAGCGGCAACCACCAGAATGGCGATATCGGTTGCCTGCGCACCACGGGCACGCATCTGCGTAAAGGCGGCGTGACCAGGCGTATCGATAAAGGTGATTTTCTGGCCGTTCTGTTCAACCTGATAAGCACCGATATGCTGGGTAATACCACCGGCTTCACCCGAGACCACATTTGCCTGACGAATTGCATCGAGCAACGAGGTTTTACCATGGTCAACGTGACCCATAATGGTAACAACCGGCGGACGCGGCAGCATTGCAGCAAGGTTATCTTCTACGTTGAAGATACCTTCTTCAACGTCGGATTCCGCAACGCGCTTCACTGTGTGGCCGAATTCTTCCGCGATCAGCTGTGCCAGATCGGAATCGATCACATCGCCCGGCTTCATCATCTGACCCTGTTTCATCAGGTATTTGATGATGTCAACGGCACGTTCCGTCATACGCTGTGCCAGTTCCTGAATGGTAATGGTTTCAGGAATAGTCACTTCACGGGAGATCTTTTCACGGACTTCCTGCATCTGTGAGCGCTTGAACTTTTCCTGACGGCGGCGCATTGCCGAAAGCGAACGCGAACGGCCTTCGTCTTCCAGATTGCTGTTCAGGGTCAGTTTGCCGCGACGGCGATCTTCTTCAGCCTTGGTCGGCTTTGTAGCGCGCACTTCCGGTTTCGCAGGCACGTTACGACGTACGCCTGCACCACGACGATCATCATCATCATCATTCTGCGGCTTGCGGTTCAGAACCTGCTGGGTCGGTTTTTTGTCGGCCAGCGGTGCTTCAGCATTAATATCGCGCGGGGCAGGTGCGCCGCCGGTGCGGTTGTAGCCGCCCTGATTTGGACGGTTCTGACCGGCAGGGCCACGGTTCTGGCCGCCGGAGCGATCACCCGCCGAACGATCATTTGAAGGACGTTCACCGCCAGGGCGTGCAGCAGCCGGACGCACAGGTGCAGCCGGTTCGCGCTTGCGTGCTTCAGCTTCAGCTTTAGCCTTGGCTTCAGCTTCTGCCTTGCGGCGTGCATCTTCTTCAGCCTGACGGCGTTCAGATTCCAGACGCTCGATTTCACGGCGTTTTTCTTCTTCCGCGCGGCGGATAGCTTCTGCTTCTGCGCGTTTGCGGTCTTCCGCATCACGGATTACCGCATCCTGAAGGGCGCGGCGACGTGCATCCATTTCCGAAGAGGACAGGGTGTTCAACACCATGCCCGGACGGTCATTGGAACGGTTGCGCTGTTCATTGCGGCCACCCGGACGGGAACCCTGCGGCTTGTTATAGCCACCACCGGCCGGACGATTGCCCGCAGGGGCGCCCGGACGGGTTGTAGCAGCTGGTGCTGCCGGACGGGCAGCAGCAGGCGCTGCAGGCTTAGGTGTAACAGGTTTAGCAACTGCGGCTTCAGCAGGCTTGGCAGCCTGCGGAGCAACCGGTGCGCTTTCTGTTTTTGCAACAGGCGCAGCAGTTTCTGTAACAGGCGCAGGCTTAGGCGCATCTGCAATCACGGCCGGCTTTTCAGCAACCGGAGCAGGAGCAGCTTGTGCCGGTGTTGGAGCCGGTGCAACTGGCTGAACAGGAGCCGGAGCGGCTGCAGCTTCAGGTTTTTCGTCAGGACGGGTAAACTTACGTTTTTTTGTCTCAACAACAACCGACTTGCTGCGTCCGTGGCTGAAATTTTGCCGTACAGTGCTCTGTTCGACTCCTGGCCGCTTGATGGTCAGCGTCTTTTTTGTGTCGACGCTCAGCGTCTTGTCGTCGTTTGAATTACTGTCGCTCATTCCGATTCCGTTTCCTTTGCAGCAGTGGCTGCCAGATTTTCCAAGTTCGCTGCGCTCTCGCCGCGATATTTATGCAGCTGAAGCGCCCGCGTGACGAACCCGGTTGCTGCCGTTCCTTCAATCACGGCGGCATGTATTACATTTCCGCCGCCAAATGCCAAATCCATTTCATCCCCTGTAAAAAGGGAATAGGCTTTTATATCTGCTCCGGTTGCCATCTTCCTCGCATGACGCGCCTGATCCAGCTTTCGGATGCCGTCGGGAGCCGCTGTTGTCGCATGAAGCACCATTATAACGCGACCGGTACGCACAGCAGAATCAACTTTCGCCGATCCTGTCACCACAGCCCCGGACTTTCTGGCCAGTGCTAGACTGCCCAGAGCGGATTTTGTCAATAGCCTGTCGACCAGAGAACCTAAATCCGCCGGCACCGAAACTTGCGTTTTCAGTGCGCGGGGCAGCAGTTTGCGTTTAACCGCTTCATCAACAATATGCCGTTCTGCTTTAATCCAGCATCCGCGTCCGGGTAAATTGCGCTTCAGATCCGGTACAACACTACCGTCGGGTGCAGCCACAAACCGGATGAGATCTACAGCCGGGCCGCTCTCGCGCGTAACAATACAGGTCCTGTCGTTTTTATCCGGTTTCAACCAGAACTCCACTTCGCTCGAAAACAGCGCCGGTGGAGAGGAACTGTTTTCTACTTTAATATGAGTGCAAGGGCAAGAAGCCCTGCAATATGTGCGCGCAAGACAGCCGTAAACCGAGCGGTTCCGGCTGTATGCAGTTTGTCGGAATACAGGCCTGTATCAAAAAAACTGACACAGGCATTATTTCCGGTAGAGAGCCGATGCGCGGACATCAAAATCCGCCCGCGCGAGCGGCAGTTGCAAGATGCTGATTAAGCATCTGCCTGCTCTTCATCATCGCCTGCCGAAGCCAGTTCATTGGCGGCTTCTTCCAGCTGATCTTCTGTAATCCAGCCTGCTTTAAGGCGGGCTGAAAGAACCATCTGTTCAGCGTCTGTGCGGGAAACTTCAAACGGTGTCAGAACACCGGCATGAGTAACAGTTTCACCGTCTTTACGCTCGCGCCAGCCCACGAGATCATCCACCGCATAACCGGCAAAATCATCCATGGTCTTCACGCCGTCTTCACCGACTGCAACAAGCATTGCACTGGTCAGACCCGGTACATCGCGCAGTTCGTCGCTGACGCCCAGTTCAAGACGACGGTCATTCAGATCGCTTTCGAGACGATCCAGATATTCTTTCGCGCGATCCTGAATTTCAGCAGCAGTATCAGCATCGAAACCATCGATCGAAGCGATTTCGTCGCTTTCGACATAGGCGATTTCTTCAACCGAACCGAAACCTTCGGAAGCCAGAACCTGACCAACCATTTCATCCACATTCAGCGCTTCCATGAACAGGGCAGAGCGTTCTGTGAATTCTTTCTGGCGGCGTTCGGATTCTTCGTTTTCCGTCATAATATCGATGTCCCAGCCGGTCAGCTGCGAGGCAAGGCGCACATTCTGACCGCGACGGCCGATGGCCAGCGACAGCTGATCGTCAGGCACAACAACTTCGATACGTTCTGCATCTTCATCCAGAACAACCTTGGCCACTTCAGCAGGCTGCAAGGC
Organism: Hyphomicrobiales bacterium; assembly: GCA_900470285.1. Lineage (GTDB taxonomy): Bacteria > Pseudomonadota > Alphaproteobacteria > Rhizobiales > Rhizobiaceae > Pseudochrobactrum. The sequence goes on along the minus strand of UCAG01000003.1, from coordinate 299,389 downwards.
GTTAACGATGAAAGTCGCTGCATCCGGCGACCAAGGAATAATGTCGATCTTTTCGCCCTGCAATTCGCCGACAACGGCCTGAACGCGGGAACCGCGCATACCAACGCAGGCGCCGACAGGATCAATCGAGCTGTCACGGGACACAACGGCCATTTTGGCGCGCGAACCCGGATCACGGGCAACCGATTTGATTTCAATAATGCCGTCGTAGATTTCCGGCACTTCCATGGTGAAGAGTTTCGCCATGAACTGCGGATGGGTACGCGACAGGAAAACCTGCGGACCGCGCTGTTCGCGGCGGACATCATAAACATAAGCGCGGATGCGGTCGCCGTAGCGGAAAGCTTCACGCGGGATCAGTTCGTCACGGCGGACAATGGCTTCACCGCGGCCGAGATCAACAACCACATTGCCATATTCAACGCGCTTGACAGTGCCGTTGATGATTTCACCCAGACGGTCTTTGAATTCGTCATACTGGCGGTCACGCTCGGCTTCGCGCACTTTCTGCACGATAACCTGTTTGGCGGACTGGGCAGCAATACGGCCGAAATCCATTGGCGGCAGCTGGTCGGCAAGGAAATCACCGATCTGCGCATCCGGATTGCGCTCACGTGCGGATTCCAGAGCGATCTGTGTGGCGTAATCTTCTACAGTTTCAACCACTTCAAGCAGGCGTTGCAGCTTGATTTCACCGCTCTTGGAATTGATATCCGCGCGGATATTGGTTTCCAGACCATAACGGGAGCGGGCAGCTTTCTGAATGGCATCGGCCATCGCTGCAATCACGATCTCGCGGTCAATGGATTTTTCGCGCGCAACCGCATCAGCGATCTGAAGAAGCTCTAGCCTGTTTGCACTGACTGCCATTGGTCTCTCCTTGGTGCAGCACCCGTTTTTTGCTTCTGGGTGCGAAAGCTTTTTTGTTTTGTCGCATTATCATGACAAGCAAATGAAGTCATTCGCCTGAGAAATGCTTAGTTGTCTTTATCACTCTCTGGAGCATCGGCATTGCCGCTGTCCAGATTGAATTCATCACTCAATTCGTCGCCCGGAATACGGCCTTCGCGCAGAGCTTTGTCTTTGCGCAGCGCATCACGGATCAGATCATCAGTCAGGATCAGTCTTGCGTCAGCGATCAGCTCAAAAGGAATTGTGGTCTGAGCTTCCGCGCCGTAAGTGGCCTGATCGGTTTCGAGAGTGACAGTTTCATCTTCAACCTTGATGATGCGGCCGCGGAATTTTTTGCGGTTGTCATGCAGCATGGAGGTTTCGAGTTTAGCAATATGACCCTGCCAGTTGGAAAAGTCAGATTTGCGCACCATCGGACGGTCAATGCCCGGTGAGGAAATTTCAAGGTGATATTTGCCGTCAATCGGATCTTCAACATCGAGAACCGGAGAAACGGTGCGGCTGACAATTTCGCAATCTTCAACGGTCATGGTGCCGTCCGGACGCTCAGCCATAATCTGCAGGGTGAGGCCGTTGAGGCCGGAAAGACGCACGCGCACAAGACGGAAACCCGCAGCATTAATCGCAGGTTCGATCAGCGATGCCACTTTTGCATCAATACCCGTTTCACGGATAATGCGTGGTTCATCCTGTGTCGCGTCAAGCGCTGTAATGATCTGGTCCTGTTGTGTCTGTTCGTTCACCCTGTATTCCTTAAAATACGTGCAATAGGATTTCCGGCGGTAGTTTGCTCAGTTTTCAGTGTGTACCAAACAAAAAAGAGCGGGACCGGTGGGACCCACTCTTGTTCTACCGACCAAGAATTTGAGGCAACTATACAGAAAAAAGCCGCCTGTGACAAGCCTTGTCCTTGAGGAGGAATTATCGCCTGATAAAGGTGAGGTAAGCCGCTTTGCGGCCTTCACGGAAAGCTTTGGCTTCATAGCGTGTACCGGGCCATGCTTCATAAGGCGTGTGCCAATCGGCGGCACTTTGTGCCTGCCATTCAAATGCACCATGGTCATGGCAATGCTGCAGAGTCCAGTTGACATAGGTGTCAATGTCGGACGCAAAGCGGAACAAAGCTCCGGGCTTCAGCACGCGGGCGAAGCGGCTGAGGTTTTTCTGGCTGACAAAACGGCGTTTCCAGTGTTTCTTTTTCGGCCACGGATCAGGATAGAACAGATCAATGCCGTCAAGTGAGGCATCCGGCAGCCAGTCGAGTACCAGCGTTGCATCGTCATCATAGAGACGCAGGTTCGGCAGCGGATTGGCATCCTGTGCGCCAAGCATTTTCGCCATGCCGTTGACGAAAGGCTCAACGCCGATAAAACCGGCTTCCGGTTTGCGGGTGGCTTCATGCACCAGATGCTCGCCGCCGCCGAAACCGATTTCCATACGCACTTTCGAAACATCGGCCATAAATAGTGTGCGCAGATCCTGCGGTGCAGGGCTCAGAAGATCAAGTTTGAGCTGCGGCAGCAGGTCTTCGCGCAGAAAACGCTGATGCGGACGCAAAGGTTTGCCGTTACGGCGGCCATAAAAAGCTTCCGTCGCACGTGAGCCGCGTGGCTGTTGTTCAGAGGACTCTGCGCTCATGGCTTCATCCTTGAGGTCACAGTTGCGTTCAGTATCAGGCATCGGCACGTTTCTTTATGGTTCAGATAATCGGAATAAGCCGCTTTACACATAATCAGCGACGGAAAGTCTACTGATTTTTGTATGGCTGTTAAAGAAACAGGGCACCATGAGAGAAACATGGTGCCCTGAAATTCAGAATATTGAGAGTGAAATCAGACCTTAAGCGCAGCTTTCAGTGCTTTGACCAGATCTGTCTTTTCCCATGAGAAAGAGCCGTCGCGACCGGCTTTGCGGCCGAAATGGCCATAGGATGCGGTCTTGGCATAGATCGGCTTGTTAAGGTCGAGATGCTTGCGGATGCCGGTTGGCGACAGATCCATTACTTGACGCAAAGCTGTTTCCACATCGCTTTCGGCAACTTTGCCGGTGCCATGCAAGTCAACATAGACCGAGAGCGGCTGGGCAACGCCGATCGCGTAGGACAGCTGAATGGTGCAGCGGTCAGCAAGACCGGCAGCAATCACGTTCTTGGCCAGATAACGTGCGGCATAGGCGGCTGAACGGTCAACTTTGGTAGTGTCCTTGCCCGAAAATGCGCCGCCGCCATGCGGGGCCGCACCGCCGTAAGTATCAACAATGATCTTACGTCCGGTCAGGCCGGCATCACCATCCGGCCCGCCGATGACGAATTTACCGGTCGGGTTGATGTACCAGTTACAATTTGCAGCAACCGGCAGATCGCCGAGGGCTTCGCGGATCACCGGCTCAACGACCTGACGGACTTTTGCGGAATCCCATGAAGCATCCAGATGCTGGGTCGATAACACAATCTGTGTGACTTCCGCAGGCTTGCCATCGGCATAGCGCACAGTAACCTGACTTTTTGCGTCGGGGCCGAGCTTGCCATAATCGCCTTCGCCTTTGTGGCGGGCAGCAGAAAGCAATTCGAGAATCTTATGGGCATAATAGATGGGCGCCGGCATCAGATCCGGTGTTTCACGGCAGGCATAACCGAACATAATGCCCTGATCGCCCGCACCTTCTTCACCCTGACGGTCGGCAGCATTATCGACGCCCTGCGCAATATCCGCAGATTGCGGATGCAGCAGCACGTCGATTTTCACATTGCGCCAGTTGAAGCCGTCCTGCTCATAGCCGATTTCACGGATAGCTTTACGTGCAGCGGAACGGAAGCGGGAAGGGTTGATCTGCTTATGGCCTTTGGCGTCGAGCAGAATTTCACCGGCTTTGTCTTTTTTCAGGAAAGTGTCCGGCACACGCACTTCACCGGCAATCACCACGCGGTTGGTGGTGGCAAGGGTTTCACAGGCAATACGTACAGACCACGGATCAACACCGGTTTTACGTGCTTCCTTGTAGATCATGTCTACGATTTCATCGGAAATACGATCGCAAACCTTATCCGGATGACCTTCGGATACTGATTCACTGGTGAAAAGATATGAACTGCGTGACACGGGAAACCCCTCTTGAAAATCTGCGGAGCATTGTACTCTCCGGAGAAACAGTTGCTTTCAGCAATGTGCATTTCTGCGCACAAACTGCTGATAATTCATTGCGCGCCGTTTTCAAGCCGTCTCAGGCCGCTTTCAGAAAAGCCTGTCCGTTACGGAATGAAGGTGAAGCAATCGCTCTATAAAGAAATCAGACGTTATTTGCGCGTATAATCAGCACGAAATGACAAGATATACAACTATCTGCATGTGTTTATGTGCGAGATTTAGCGCAAGAAGCTGCCAACCTGTCGCATGAAGCACCTGCTATAATGCAACAAAACAATGAGATAGGTCAGTTTCAGGGATTCTTTTTATGAGTTTCACTCTGATTGTGAACTGCTCTGGGCGTTACTCATCATCATTGGCAAGTGTTTTTACCAGATCAATGATTTTGCGGCGCACTTTCGGATCGGTGATTTTTGTAAAATAACGTGTGAGCTGCACACCTTCACTCGTGTGAAGAAAATCAACAACATAAGTTGTTTCATTGTCTTCGGCAAAGCCGCCATTCTGCTGTCCGGCTTGTTCCGGTGCATCTTCAAAAAAGAAGGCAACAGGTACACTCAGAATGGATGAAATTGCTTGCAGGCGGCTGGCACCGACGCGGTTGGTGCCTTTTTCATATTTTTGAATTTGCTGAAAGGTAATGCCTAGATTTTCCCCGAGTTTTTCCTGACTGAGGCCAAGCATGTTCCGTCGCAACCGGATGCGGCTGCCCACATGAACATCAATGGGATTGGGTTTTTTTTTATTCTCAGTCATTCACAAATGCTCCTCGCTTATGCGAGCTTTTCTTGATGAAAAATGGTTTGCTTAAATCAGCATATTTTTCGAAGAATTATAGGGTTCATCTGAAATTTCATCAGTTTCATGTGTATATCATAACATCAAAAATATGATGTCAACCGAAACGCTCGGTACGGATGGCATGTAAACCACATGAAATTACGAGCAAGATGAACAGAAGTGTGAAGAACTGTGTTTCTCCTGCCGGTTTGCGCCAGAAGCCTGTCGCTTTTGGCGGCAGACGACCGTCAATAATTCCGACTTCATTCAGATTCAGGTGTTGAGTGATTCGACCATAGGAATCAGTAATTGCTGAAATACCGTTATTGGCAGCACGTAACAAAGGCAGTCCCTGTTCCACGGCGCGTAATTGCGCCTGCCGGAAATGTTGATAGGGCCCAGGTGTATTACCATACCATGCGTCATTGGTGATATTGATGATCGCATCAACGCTTTTACCCTGATAGCCAAGTTCGGAAGGGAAAATTGCTTCATAGCAGATCAGCGGCAGCAGTGTGAGTTTCGGACTGATATTCATGGAGTGACGCGCGGGTGCTGCGGTAAAGCCGCCTGGTAATTCCACCACTTCCTGCATACCCAAAGATCGCAACAGGCCTTCCAGCGGCAGATATTCGCCGAATGGTACAAGATGAACCTTGTCGGCAGTTGCGGAAACCTGACCGGCGGCATTCACCGCGAAAATACTGTTATAATAAGCGGAGAGATCTTCTCCCTCACCGCGCACCGCTCCGGCCAGCAGCATTTGATTCGGCTGAAGTGCCTTGCCGATGGCGCTCAACGCTTCTTCGACCTGTGGCAGCACATAGGGAACAGAGGTTTCCGGCCAGATAATCACATCAGGCACCGGCTGGCCATTGGCTGGCGTGCGGGTGCTGAGATCAAGATGCTTGTCGAAAATCGCGCGGCGCAGCTGATTATCCCATTTGGCATCCTGCGCAATGGAAGCCTGTACCAGGCGGATAACGGGTGCATCTGCGGTTTGCTCTGACAAGGCCGGTGCCTGCTGCAAACGCCATGCGCCATAGCCGGCATGGGCAATCAGCAGGGCACAAGCGGTAATTAATCCGCTGCGCCAGCCATAGCGCTGACGTTTATCGCCAAACAATAGAGCGGGCATGGCGAAAATCACCACAGCCAGAATATTCATACCATAGAGGCCGGTAATAGTGACCGACTGCATCAGCAGCGGCGTTGGCATCAGCATATAGCCGAGCGCATTCCACGGAAAGCCGGTGAGAATGAAGGCGCGCAGCCATTCTGTAATACCGAGTGCGATGGCCAGCACCAGAATACGGATGAGGCCGGCACCCCAGAATATCCGTGCAAATGCGGAAGCAAAGGCGAAGAAAAATGCCAGAAAAGCAGGCAGGCCGAGAATAGCTAATGGTAATGCCCAGGCGAAGTTTTCTGCATCAACCAGCAATGCCATGCCGATCCACCAGAGACCGGCGAGAAAATAGCCGAAACCAAACAACCAGCCGGTGCGAAAAGCGGGGAGCAGGCGCCTCCATCCGGTTGCGGTTGCTGTTCCCGAACTGTCAATCAACAGCACCAGCAGCGGAAAACCGATAAATCCTGCGGGCAAAAAATCAAAAGGCGGCAATGCCAGCGTGACACTTGCACCGGCGAGAATGGTCAGGAGCGCTCTACGCCAGCCGGAGAGGTTTTCAGTCAGGCGGAGATAAAGGCTGCTCACTATATTCGGTCTCTCAATGGGATAAGGCTGTAAGTATAAAGTGTAGAGCGACCTTTGCGTGCCCGAAAGGGCACACGGCGCTGTACCTAGTTTATGAGCCGAAGATTAAGAAAAACTGAGAAGAGAATACAGCGAAAAAACACCGCCGGTTGCGGCGGTGTTTTAATAGATTGTGATGCTGTTTAGAGCATAATTTTAAAGCGTCAGAGCGAGTTTGTGCGCCAATGGGGCGCTTGGCGCCTTAACCTTGGAAATAATCCCCGTTTCGCGGTGTGATGCGCACTTTATGGATACGTCGTGAATCAGCTTCCAGCACTTCCAGCTCGTAGGCAGGCAACACATCAATAATCGCACCGGTTTCGGGAATATGATCCAGTGCCGAGATGATAAGACCGCCGAGCGTATCCACATCTTCACTGTCTTCACCCTGCGTAAAGCCTGCGCCGATCAGCTGTTCCAGCTCTTCCAGTTCCGCACGGGCATCGACGGTATAGGAGCCGTCCGGATTGCGGATCAGGGACAATTCCTCGTCGTCATGCTCGTCTTCGATATCGCCGACAACCATTTCAACAATGTCTTCAAGCGAGACGAGGCCGTCTGTGCCGCCATATTCGTCGATCACCAGCGCCATCTGAATATGGCTTGCCTGCATACGCGCCATAAGTGTGCTTGCCAGCATGGAGGAAGGCACGAACAGCACCTTGCGCATCAGGTTCAGTTCATTGATCGGTGTTGTGAGATCAATTTTGGACAGGTCATAGCGCTTGGCAGCGGCAGGCTGTTCCGAACCGGCAGGCTGTTGCCTGCTCATGCGAGTGATGTAGTTGAGAACATCGCGGATATGGATCATCCCGCGCGCATCATCGAGTGTCTCAACATAAACCGGCATACGGGAGTGGCCGGAGGATTCAAACAGCTCCAGCAGCTCACCCAGCGGGGTTGAATATTCAATCGCTTCAATATCGGCGCGGCTGATCATCACGTCATCGACGCGAAGTTCCCGCAGGCGCAGAATATTGTTGAGCATTGCTTTTTCTTCGGCAGAAAAAGCTGTGTCACCGCCTGTATCATCGGACAGGGCATCCGTCAGATCTTCGCGGATCGAGCTGGTCTGGCGCGATCGGAGAAACGGAAATAGTCCGGAAAGGAGTGAGCGTTTTTCAGATCCTGCCGCTCGTGCAGGATTTTGCCCCGTACTCTGCGCTTCCGGATCGTTCTGGGAAACGGCGTCGCTGTGAACAGCGCCCGTTGAAGAATTGTGATTAGTCTGATCAGCCATGGTCAATCGTTTTCATTATCAGTTGAATGTACAGTATAAGGATCAGGTATGGCAAGAGCATGAAGAATTTCGCGCTCCAGTCCCTCCATTTCCTCTGCTTCCTCATCGTCTTCATGATCGTATCCAAGCAGATGCAGCAAGCCATGCACGATCATGTGATGCAGGTGCTGATTAAAGCTTTTGTTTTCTTCAATAGCTTCGCGTTCGACAGTTTCCCGCGCAATAATAATATCGCCGAGCATTGGCCCCGGAGCATCGCCCGGTGCTATGTCAAAGGCCGGAAAAGACAGCACATTGGTGGCTTTGTCTTTATTACGCCATTGCGCATTAATAGTGCGGATCGAGGCATCGTCAGTCAGAACAAGGCTGAGCTCGGTCTCTTGCTGCGGCAATTCAAGCCGCGCCCACACGGCATCAACACAGGATCGGGCAAGTATTTCATAGGTTTCAGTGTCGTCTCCCAAAGAGGTTTCCCAAAGAGGGCTTTCAATGAGGATGTCGATTGTAATCATTTTTATTTCGTGAACCGGTTTATTGTTAAGACAACAGCCCGCCTGAAAAAAGACGGGCTGTTGTAAAAGTCAGGTTGTAATCTAAGAGCCTATTTAGGTTGCCGGCGGCGTGTTTTCACCCTCGGCAACGCTGTCTTTATGATGTTTCAGCGTTCTGGCAGCGCCGCGCTTTTCATAGGCGCGGACAATGGCTGCAACCATCGGATGACGCACAACGTCTTTGTCGCTGAAGCGTACGGTGATAATATTCTCAACATCACCCAGAATTTCCAGCGCTTCCACAAGGCCGGATTTCTGACCGGCGGGCAGATCGATCTGGCTCGGATCACCGGTGACAATCATGCGCGAACCTTCACCCAAACGGGTCAGGAACATTTTCATCTGCATGGATGTGGTGTTCTGCGCCTCGTCAAGAATAACAGCCGCATGTGCCAGTGTGCGCCCGCGCATGAAGGCCAGAGGTGCAATTTCAATCACACCGGCAGCCAATGCTCGCTCCACTTTATCCGCAGGGATCATGTCATAAAGCGCATCATAGAGCGGTCGCAGATAGGGATCGACCTTCTCTTTCATGTCCCCCGGCAAAAAGCCGAGCCGCTCACCGGCTTCAACAGCAGGGCGTGACAATACAATCCGCTCTACCAGTCCGCGCTCCAGCAGCATGGCCGCATGGGCAACAGCGAGATAGGTTTTACCGGTACCGGCAGGGCCGGTGCCGAAAACCAGTTCCGAGCGCTCCATCGCGCGCATATAGGCATCCTGCGTCGGCGTGCGGGCAAAGATGGTCTTTTTGCGTGTGGATATTTGTGCCGCGGAAAGGCGGGTTTTGGTTTCAAGGGTCGGCAGGCTCAGCTGGTCATCACGCACCGGCGTTGCAGTTGCAGCCATGCGCAAGGCACCATCGACATCGGATTTGCTCAGATCGTGACCTTTTTGCAAAAGCGAATAGAGGTGATCCAGTGCCATCCGCGCCTGTGCTGTGGCAGTTGCTTCACCGCGCAGGATCAGCTGATTGCCTTTGGAGCGGACATCGACACCAAGTTTTTGCTCAATATAAGCGAGATTCTCGTCGAATTGGCCAAACAACGCACTCGCCAGCCGGTTGCTGTCAAAATCGAGGACTATATGAGCCATATCAGAAGCGCCATCCTGCAGAGCAGGGATTGTGGTGGCGGGTTTTTTCAGTTCTTTGCTAACCTGTTTGCCCGTGGTGACGTTCAACCGGCTCTCCTTGATTGCGGTTTAGCTATACATTCAAACTGTCAGAGTGACCTTGTACGAAAAGGCGCTGATCCGTCGTGACGGATCATATCTGACACGATTATGGTACAGATTAATGACACTGTCACGCGGGAAAGCAGAGCCGGACAACGGCCAGCGTTATTTAAGCTAATTTTTCGGCGACAAGGCTGTTGGTGCCGGTGGAATTGACGCGTACGCGGATTATATCGCCGACTTCACCCGGATTATTTTCAATGATTACCGGAATAAGCCATGGCGAGCGGCCGATCATCTGCCCTTCAAGACGTCCCGGTTTTTCAAGCAGAACATCCATTTCCGTACCGACAAGACTATCCTGAAACGCATATTGCTGTTCACTGAGCAGCGCCTGCAAACGCTGCAGACGTTCATCTTTGACAGATTCTTCCACATGATCCGGCAGATCGGCACCGGGTGTGCCGGGACGGGATGAATATTTGAACGAATAGGCCTGCGCATAACCTACTTCGCGAACCAGTCGCATCGTGTCCTCAAAATCCTCATCGGTTTCACCAGGGAAGCCGACAATGAAGTCGCCGGACAGTGCCAGATCAGGGCGCACGGAACGGATACGCTCAATCAAGCGGATATAATCCTCACCTTTATGTTTGCGGTTCATCGCTTTCAGAATGCGGTCGGAACCGGCCTGCACAGGCAGATGCAGATAAGGCATCAGAATATCGAGATCGCGATGAGCATTGATAAGCGCATCATCCATGTCGCGTGGATGGCTGGTCGTATAGCGCAGACGGGCAATGCCCGGAATTTCCGCTAAGCGATAGAGCAGTTCTCCCAAGCCCCATTCGCGGCCGTCATCGCCCGCGCCGTGCCAGCCGTTGACATTCTGGCCGAGCAGGGTCAGTTCACGCACACCGGCCTGAACCAGCTTTGTCGCTTCATTGATAATCTGGGCAACAGAGCGGGACACTTCGGAACCGCGTGTATAAGGCACCACACAGAAGGTGCAGAATTTATCGCAGCCTTCCTGCACCGTCAGAAATGCGGAAACACCACGCTTGCGTACCTGTTCGCGGCTTGCAAGCGGCAGATGTTCAAACTTGTCTTCCACGGCATATTCGGTATCGACGACCTGACGGCCTTCACGTACCTGAGCGAGTGCCTGCGGCAAACGGTGATAAGTCTGCGGGCCGACCACAAGGTCAACAGTCGGCGAGCGGCGCAGAATTTCATCGCCTTCAGCCTGTGCCACACAACCGGCAACACCGATAATCAGATCTTTGCCGTCCGCCTGACGCTTATTTTTCAAATTACGCAGGCGACCCAGCGCGGAATAAAGTTTTTCGGAGGCTTTTTCGCGGATGTGGCAGGTATTGAGCAAAACCATATCCGCATCATCGGGGCTGTCTGTGGTGACATAGCCTTCTGCGGCCAGACTGTCGGCCATGCGCTGGCTGTCATAGACATTCATCTGGCAGCCATAGGTTTTGACAAAAACCTTGCGGCTATTGGCCAGATTATTACCGGAGGCAGTGACATTTAACGGAGTGTCAGAGGCCGGATGATGCGGGTTGGGTGCTGTTTGATCCTTCATGGCGCGGCTTTTACCGCTTTTCCCTTAGCTTGAGAAGGGGACAGATGCGCGCAAAACACCATGAAAGACCAGATATTCTAAAAGCGGACCAAGGCTCCGGTTAGAGCGCCGTGTGCCAGACTTGGCACACAAAGGTCGCTCTAACACTTTAAAATTAGAGCATAATTTTACCTTAAACTGATCCAAGTTTAAGGAATTATGCTCTAGTCAAAAACCTCATCCGGATAGGCACCCCAGATTTTTCCCTGACGGATCCAGCCGCGTGTACCCTGTGTTTCGAGCTGACACCACTGGCCGGTGCATTCACGGATATTGGCGATTAGACCTGCTTCAGCACGGGCAATAACGCGGGATGTGTCGCTGGCGCTGGCATAAAGATCAATCACATTATCCGCCTTGCCGCGCTCCCACGGAGCAACGATAGCAGTGCGCTTGCCGGCCAGAAGTGACTGATAAACCCAGCCTTCCGTGCCGTCGGCATCGCGGATACGGCGCCAGTTGTCATATTCCTGAATGATCTCAACCGGCAGTCCGGATTTGGTATAAAGCCATGAAACCGCATAATCGCGTCCCGGACCGACGCGAATATTTACGCGGGCAGGCTTCAGGCTGACAAAACGCGGGATCGGTAAACCGCTTGGCCCCAGATTGGCAGATGAGGCCGCTTCTTTACTCGGCGCATCTTCACCGGAAGGGCCTTCTTCCGCGGAAGAGGCTTCCGCCCCTTCAGAAGCGTCCTGTGCATAGGCATTATGCGTGCCGGATAAAGGTGACAGCAGAAACAGGCAGGAAAACAGGCCTATAGCCAGTAACAGACAAAAATTTGATTTTTCTGTTTTATGCATATGCTGTTTCATTCGCAGTCCTGACCGGCTTATATTCTGGTATAGTTGTCCCGACGGTTTGCAAGATTGGTCTGTAAGATCAATATGACGTTAGGAGACCAGAACCGGCGCTTTTTCTTTGTCTTTGTTCGTCTGCCTTGCTAGACAGTGTATGAACCGTGACAATGCCGCACTCTGCACCTTCTTGGTTAAGGAGGTCTCAACGCGACACATCAAAGGGGTAGAAATGTCGGGCAAAAAGAAACCATTGGTCGTCATTACCCGGAAATTACCGGATCCTGTTGAAACGCGCATGCGCGAATTGTTTGATGCGCGCCTGAATATTGATGACCATAAAATGTCGCGTGAGGAACTGGCTGCGGCCATGCGCGAGGCCGATGTGCTGGTACCGACGATTCGCGATGTGATTGATGCGGAACTGATTGAGCAGGCAGGCCCCAATCTGAAACTGATCGCCAATTTCGGCAATGGTGTGGACAATGTGGATGTAACCGCTGCTGCAAAGCGCGGCATCGCCGTGACTAATACCCCGAATGTTTTGACAGAAGATACTGCCGATATGGCGATGGGGCTGATTCTGTCTGTGCCGCGTCGTCTTGTGCAGGGTGCAAATGTGTTTTCCACTTCCGGTGAATGGCCGGGCTGGTCGCCGACATGGATGCTTGGCCGGCGCATCTGGGGCAAGCGCCTCGGTATTGTCGGCATGGGGCGCATCGGCACCGCTGTTGCACGCCGTGCCAAAGCTTTTGGCCTTGCTATCCATTACCACAACCGCAAGCGGGTTCATGCGGCAGTTGAGGAAGAGCTGGAAGCGACTTATTGGGACAGCCTCGACCAGATGCTGGCGCGGATGGATATTATTTCCGTCAATTGCCCGTCAACACCGGCAACATTTCATCTGCTTTCAGCGCGTCGCATCGAACTGATGCAGCCAAATGCCTATCTGGTGAATACGTCTCGCGGCGAGATTGTCGATGAAAATGCGCTGATCCATCAGATTGAGCAGGGCAAGCTCGCCGGTGCCGGTCTTGATGTGTTTGAACAGCATCCGGCAGTTGATCCGCGCTTGCTGAAACTGGCTTCAGAGGGCAAAGTCGTAATGCTGCCGCATATGGGTTCTGCCACGCTGGAAGGGCGCATTGATATGGGCGATAAAGTCATCGTCAATATCCGCGCCTTCTGGGACGGTCACCGTACACCGGACCGCGTATTGCCGCCAAAGGTTTGAAATATTGAGCTTACAGAAAAGCCGCCGGAATTTCCGGCGGCTTTTTTATTTTATGGGCGGCGGAAGTGAGAAGGTAAATCGTAAAGATACGCAATTCGCTCAATCGCTTCACGCAGCGGCTCATAGGCTACAGTCATGGTATGGCCATTGGCATGGATCATCATATCTGGGCTGGCCATAATCGCCACATGACCCGGCCAGAACACCAGATCGCCGCGTTGCAGATTGGCATAATCATCACCGGCATCAAGGATTTCGCCCAGATGATCGCCCTGCATATCGGAATCGCGCAATACATCGCGCCCTGCATCAAGCATGGCAAGCTGCACCAGACCGGAACAGTCAATACCGAAGCCGGAGGTGCCGCCCCAGAGATAAGGTGTGTTGATCAGACTTTCGGCTGTGGTGACATAATCAGCAGCAATCTCGTTAATCGCGCGCAGATGCTTGGCGAAAATCGCAGTGCCATCCGGCAACATGCCGTAGCGGCTGCCGCGGTTTTCAACGAATTCGGTAATTTCTACCACTGAGCCAAGGGACAGGGCGGTAGTATGGCGGAAACGCAGATCAGCACCGGAATAGATAAACGTGCGCGGTACGCAGATACGGTGGGTTGGCGCATTGCCGGTCTCGCCCAATTCAGCATCCGGCATATAACCGACATAGCCGTCGCGTACAGCCTGCACCCAGCTCCAACCATTCGCCTGCTCAAAAACGGTGACTTCATCGCCATAGAGAATCTGGCTCTGCGGGCCGCTGTTAAGTTCAGGCTTACTGCGCAAATCACTGACGGGAACGAGTACACGTTTGCGCTTGCCTTCTGTGAAGGCCGCGGCATCGACTTTTCCGCGTAAAGCACTATCCGCCAGATCGGGGCGATAGGCGTGGAGACGACGGTCAGGCTGGGTCATAAAGGTAATTCCCTGGATTTTGCAATAACGCGGTCACCCAGTCTTTCAACATAGAGCGCACCGCTGACAGTTCGTTTAATCAGAACATTACGCAGATCCTGCGGGTCGCGATGACGGCTGACCAGCCCCATCGTGCCCATCGTATCCAGCGCACGGGTAATAACAGGTTTAGTCACGCCAAGACGTGCAGCCAGCGCACGTACTGTATGGGGCGGTGTTTCAAGATAGATTGTCAGCAGAATGGCCATTTGCCGCCATGTCAGGTCATGGGTTTCGTCACGCACCTGCGACAGGGAAACGGTCTGTAATAACGTCAGCGCCTGTAGTGGTTTTAACTCAACAGCCATGAATACCGCTTACCTAATAGAGAGGCCTGCCCGTTATGAACAGGCAGGCTGTTTGGCTTATAGAACCGCTTTTAAGCGGAGCCTGCAAGAGGCTCAGAGCATTTCCAGCAAAAGTGGGAACCGGTTTTGCGTTCGGAAATGCGTAAAAAAAGATAGAGCGGTTCAAATGATTCAAGATAAACTGTAACCTCTCTATGCGTAACGTTGTTTGATAACCTGATAAAGCGCACGGATACCCTGTGCAGCACCGCCCACAGTGGCTGCGGATTTCTCAACCGGTGTCCAGCCGTAAATGTCGAAATGTCCCCAGACCTTGGCATTTTTGACAAAGCGCGAGAGGAACAGCGCTGCGGTAACAGAACCGGCAAAACCGTCGGTGGTCACATTGTTGGTATCTGCAACCTTGGAAGCGAGTTTAGCTTCATAAGGCGCCCAGAGCGGCATGCGCCACAACGGATCAGACTGTGCTGCTGCCTGTTCTGCCACTTTTGCAGCAAAGGCTTCGTCATGACTGTAGAATGGCGGCAGATCAGGTCCGAGTGCCACGCGGGCAGCGCCTGTCAGGGTTGCCATATCGATAATGAGATCCGGATTTTCTTCGTCGGCTAAGGTTAATGCATCAGCCAGTACCAAACGGCCTTCCGCATCAGTATTGCCGATTTCAACCGTCTGTCCCTGACGGGAGGTCAGAATATCGCTCGGGCGGAATGCATTACCGGAAATGGAGTTTTCGACTGCAGGGATCAACACACGCAGACGCACCGGCAATTTTGCATCCATAATCATACGGGCAAGACCCAGCACATTGGCTGCACCACCCATATCTTTTTTCATCAGCAACATGCCGCTGGCAGGCTTGATATCGAGCCCGCCGGTATCAAAGCAAACGCCCTTACCAACTAACGTGACTTTCGGATCGCTGTCTTTACCCCAGCTGAAATCAATCAGCCGCGGAGCGGTTTCGCTGGCACGGCCGACGGCATGGATCATCGGGAAATTTTGATTCAGCAGATCATCACCGATAACGGCAGTGAATTTCGCGCCATAAGCCGTTGCAAGGTTACGGGCTGCCAGTTCCAGTGAGTCCGGCCCCATATCACTGGTAGGTGTATTGATCAGATCGCGGGTCATGGCGCTGGCATCGGCAAGACGACGGGCTTCTGCAATATCTGTCAGGCCTGATACGAACAGGCGGACACTTCCCAGTTCGTCTGATGTCGCATCTTTTTTATAGCGGTTGAACTGATAGCCGCCGAGCAGGAAGCTAACCGCGAATAATTCGGCATGGTCAGCTTTACCTTCAATATGCCAGTTGCCTGCAGGCAAGAGGCGGGCAAGCTTGCCGCCGATCAGACGGCCTTCGCCGCTCTTGTCTTTGTCCGCCGGTTCAATACCGAATAAAGCACCGCTGATCTGGCCTTGTTCATTGGCCAGTGTCAGCAATTGTCCGGCTTTGCCCTTATAGCCGTTGGCTGCTGCCCAGTTGCGCACATTTTGCGGAAACGAACCATTGGTCAGTGCCTCTGGTGTGATCAGCCATATCGGACGGCTGTCCGCAGCCTGTTGATCGAGAAGGGCGGCACGGTTCGCAGAAAGAGGCAGGGAGGTCATATTGGTTTCCGGTATTTATTTGCGGGAGAGCGGCATGAGTCGCTGATGTCGGCTCAATAATTAACTCTCTATTAGGGTTAATGGAATATTGATTTTATCATATTCAGGTGAAGCGCGGGTTAATGCAGAGGACTGATTTCAGGCGCTTTCAACGACCGTATTTATGGAGACAGTTTGATGCAGAAAAATGCGCTGGCTTTTGAACAACCGGATAAATCATGCCGTGGCCCGCGTTACGGAAAAAGCCGTTTTCTGACACTTACTACTGCTCTTTTCATTACGGGTCTGGCACTGGCCGGTTGTAACAGCGTGGATCGTACAACAACCGGTTCGGTTGCCAAAAGCAGCGGTACTAAAGCTGAAAGATCTATTGAACAGATGAATGCGCAGCAACTGGCGCAAGCTGCTCAGACCTATGGCGCGCATTATCAGAAGAACCCGACCAGCAAAGTGGCTGCTCTGAATTACGCTACAGTGCTGAGCATGGCAGGCCGCAGTGATCAGTCGCTGGCGGTGATGCGGGCAATTGCGATTCAACTGCCGAAGGATAAGCAAGTCTTGGCTGCCTATGGCAAAGCTCTGGCTGGTGCGGGTGAACTGGATGCGGCGCTGGATGCAGTTCGCCGTGCGCAGACCCCGGACTATCCGGACTGGCGTTTGCTGTCTGCAGAAGGGGCTATTCTCGACCAGCAGGGCAATTCCGCGGATGCCCGTGTCATTTATCAAAAAGCACTGCAGATTAAGCCTGGGGAAGCTTCTGTTCTGTCTAATCTTGCAATGTCATATGTCTTAAGCGGTGATTTGCCGACGGCTGAGAAATATCTGCGTCAGGCGGCAACTGCGAATGGCAGCGACAGCCGCGTTCGTCAAAATCTGGCGCTGGTTGTTGGTCTTCAGGGGCGTTTTCAGGAGGCGGAAACTATTGCCTCCCGCGAGTTGTCTCCGGAGCAGGCAAAAGCCAATACAGATTATTTGCGTTCGATGCTCGCCAGACAGGGCGTTAAAAAGCAGGCATGAGGCCTGACAGAGTTTATGAATCAAGCCGCCTGCCTGAATACTTCTTCAGGCAGGCGGTTTTGTTTTGAGAACTTAGTTGCCGGCAATGCCGCCCTGCCCGAAAATCTGGATCATAGCCGGGCCGAGAATAACCATAAACAAGACCGGCAGGAAAAACACGATCATAGGGATGGTGAGTTTTGGCGGCAGACCTGCGGCTTTCTTCTCTGCTGCCAGCAAGCGCATATCACGGCTTTCCTGCGAGAGTGTGCGCATTGCCGTTGCAACCGGTGTCCCGTAGCGCTCAGCCTGTATCAGCGCCTGTGTCATGGATTTGATCGCTTCCATTCCGGTGCGGCTGGCAAGATTTTCATAGGCCTGACGACGTTCCGGCAAAAAAGCCAGTTCCGCATTGGTCAGCATCAGTTCTTCAGCCAGATCCGCTGATTGAATGCCGATTTCATCCGCAACGCGGCGAAAGGCAGCTTCTGTAGACATACCGGATTCAACGCAGATCAGCATTAAATCAAGGGCATCGGGCCATGCCAGCGTGATGGATTCACGGCGCTTGGCAGCGATATTGCTGACATAGAGATTGGGTGCATAGAAACCGGCATAAGCGGCAATAATACATACCAGAAAACGCACGAATGTGGCTTGTTGCGCCAGCATACCCAGACCAAAGATCCAGAATATTGCGAGACCCAGAAATGCAAAGGGCAGAACAAAACGCATAAACAGAAAAACATTGAGCGGATTTTGCCCGCGAAATCCTGCTTGCCGCAGCGAGGCAACCGTCTTTTCATCTGCAAGAGCGCGGCGCAGATCCAGCTTTTCAACAAAGTCACGAATTCCGGCTTTTTGCTGATGTCGCAGGCTGATGCCGCGTTCTTTATCATTGGCCATCCGCGCTCTTTCGCGGGCACGAAGAGCCTCGCGCTCAATCGCGACAGATTTCATACGGCTTTTGAGCGGATCACGCTGAAAATAGGGCAACAGAAGTGTCATTATGGTTGCGAACATTGCAAACATAATGAAAAGGCTGATGAGCGTTTGCCGCTGAAAGAGAGTGGTTTCGAAAAATTCCCGCATGGCCACCTCCGCTTACATTTTGAAATTAATCATGGTTTTCATCACGAAAATTCCAAGAGAATACATGATGACTGAGATGACCAGCAAAACATTGCCGGCAAAGGTGGTGAACAGTGTTCCGATATAACCCGGGTTCATAAATGAGATAATTGTGGCGACAAAGAATGGCAGCGAGCCGATAATCGCCGCTGAGGCTTTGGCTTCCTGAGACATGGCCTGGACTTTGGCAGCCATTTTTTTTCGGTCGCGCAAAACACGCGACAAATTACCCAGCGCCTCAGACAGGTTACCGCCGGCCTGTGACTGAATTTGTATCACAATCGAAAAGAAATTTGTTTCAGGGCAGGGCATATTTTCCGGCATTTTGGAGACAGCCTCCGGTATCGTCAGTCCCATTTGTTGTGCTTCAACAATCCGGCGAAACTCCTCTTTGACCGGAGAAGGCGCATCATTTGCCAGCAAGCGCAGACTGTCATTTAAAGGCAGACCGGATCGCAAAGAGCGGGTAATGACATCCAGCGCATTAGGAAAATCATTGAGAAATGCTTTCATTCTCTTTTTGCGTAAATGCAGAACGATCCAGCGGGGCACACCAAAAAAGCCGACCAGTGCAATCAGCGGCAACATAATTAAAGGAATGCCGGCTATTAATCCGAGCAAAAAACAGAAAAATGCGCTGGCCGCGCTAATGAGATAAAACTGACGGACACTCCAGCTCAAACCTGCCTGTGTCAGTAATATGCGCAACGGCGGACTTTTTTGCGTTTTGTTTTGTGTTTTGTTCCGGCGGTCAAGTTCGTCCAGATTATCTTGCAATGTCCGGCGACGCTTTTGTGCCTCGCTGGCTTTTTCACGCTCTGACCGCATAACAGCGCGGCTGGTTGTGGTCTTTTTAATTGCATCCAGGCGTTTTTGGCCGGTTTTCTCAGCTGTGATTCGGTCGAAAAAAATTGCATAGAGCAGGGCACCGACTGCAATTGCAGCCAGAACAACAAGCATAATTGTTGTGCCGTTCATTGAAGTGCCCTTTCAGTACCTGCTTCGGTTGGTCGGGATCATGTCAAACAAAGAAACTGAGTTTGTCTGGTAAAAATTTAAGATAAAATCGCCCTGACAATGTTATGTCTGAGGACTGCCGGCGACTTCCATCGTGTCCAGAATAGTTGCGAGCCGCTGATCTTCATTATAGTAGCGCGCGCGCTCCCAGAAAGCCGGCCGGCCAATACCGCTCGATACATGCCGCCCGATAATATTGCCGTTAATATCTTCGCCGAGGAACTCAAAATTCATCAGATCCTGTGTAATGACGATATCACCTTCCATGCCCACAACTTCTGTGATGTGGGTAATCCGGCGTGTACCGTCGCGAAGACGTGTTGCCTGAATAATCACATCAACGGAGCCGACAATAATTTCACGCACGGTGCGCTGAGGCAGCGTATAGCCGCCCATCGCAATCATGGCTTCCATACGGTTCAGACATTCGCGCGGGCTGTTGGAGTGGATTGTGCCCATTGAGCCGTCATGGCCGGTATTCATGGCCTGAAGCAAATCGAAAACTTCAGGTCCGCGAACTTCACCGACGATAATCCGTTCAGGGCGCATACGCAGGCAGTTTTTAACCAGATCGCGCATGGTGATCTCGCCTTCGCCTTCAAGATTGGGCGGACGGGTTTCAAGACGCACGACATGGGGCTGCTGCAATTGCAGTTCCGCCGAGTCTTCGCAGGTAATGATACGCTCAGTTTCATCAATATAGCGTGTGAGGCAGTTGAGCAGTGTGGTTTTACCGGAACCTGTGCCGCCTGAAATAATGATATTGCAGCGTACGCGGCCGATAATTTGCAGCAGTTCCGCACCCATTTGCGAAATACTGCCGAAACGCACCAGCTGATCGAGTGTCAGTTTGTCTTTTTTAAATTTACGAATGGTCAGAGCCGTACCGTCGATGGCCAGCGGAGAGGTAATGACGTTGACACGGGAACCATCCGGAAGGCGGGCGTCACAGATAGGGCTGGATTCATCAACACGACGACCGACCTGAGAAACGATACGCTGGCAGATATTCAGCAATTGCTGATTATCGCGGAAACGAACATTGGTCTCCTGCACACGGCCATTAACTTCAATATAGGTTTTTCGCGCACTATTGACCATGATATCGGCGATATCGTCACGCGCCAGCAGTGGTTCTAGGGGACCATAGCCCAGAACGTCGTTACAGATATCATCGAGCAGTTCTTCCTGCTCGGCAATCGACATGACAAAATTTTTGATCGAGATAATATCATTGACGATCTCCCGGATGTCATCACGGGCTGCATCTGCATCCATTCTTGATAATTGCGAGAGGTCAATTGTATCAATCAGTGCTGCAAAGATCTGAGATTTTGTATCGTAATAAGCTTGTGATTTTTCACGGACGGCCGGTGCAGCCACTGTTTTCGCAGCAGGTTTGTCCGATGCAGATGCAGCCGTGCTGACCTGTGACGCAGGGGGCAAATTCACTGTCTGACCGGCTGCCGGAGCAGCAGGTTTTACAGGACCGGTGGTTGGGGAGGTTGCACCTCTTTTTCCAAACATGGCTGTTGTCTATCCTTGTCCGTCAGGCAGAATTCTTGCGTTTAAGCTTACTGAAAAGTCCGGCCAGCGGTTTTGCTTTTTTACCGGGCTGCGGCACATCATGTTTGCCGAGTAATTCACGTGCAATTTCAGTGATTTTTTGCGAAATTTTATGGTTCGGATCTGCCTCTCCGAGCATATGGGCATTATTTGCCGATGTACCGAAAAACTGAGGATCAAATTCAATCACAGCCAAGGGTTTGATATTCAGCGGTGAGCAAAAATCGGCAGCTGAAATTTCAGGACGTTTTGGTACACCGGTCTGGTTGAGAATGAGATGTGCGGGTTTATCATTCGGACGCAGCAGGATCAGCGTATCAAGCAAATTCTTGGTGTTCCGCAAACTGGCCAGGTCAGGTGTGGCAACAATGATAATTTCGTCGGCCCGCATCAGGGTTGTACGCGTCCAGCTGTTCCAGCTATGTGGTATGTCGAGTACCAGCAATTGTGTGGTACGCAGAGCCGCATCGATCACGGAAACAAAAGATTCCGTGTCAAAATCATAGGTTTTCTCGAGTGTGGAAGGCGCTGCCAGCAGGGATAAATGTTCCGAGCTCTCTGCCAGAAGACGGTCAAGATAGACTTCATCCACCCGTTCCGGTGCATAGACTGCATCGGCAATCCCCAGTGTCGGGTCTTGATCAAAATTAATATTGACCGTGCCGAATGGCAGATCCATATCTGCCAGTACCACTTCATGTTTGAACTGGTTGGCAAGGCTCCAGCTGATATTGTGGGCGAGTGTTGACGAGCCGACACCGCCTTTAGCGCCGATAACGGCAACATTTCTGCCGGAAGGCGCGGTTGCCGGATCCGTGAATAATGTATCCAGCACGGATATGACTTCTGTCAGGCTGGCTGGTGAGACAAGATAATCGGAAACGCCGTTGCGGATCAGCTCGCGATAAAGGCGCACTTCGTTGCTGCGGCCGATAATCAGAACACGGGTTCCGCTGTCGCAGACTTCGGCAAGCTGCATAATGTCTGCAAGCAGCTTATCCGGTCCTGCAGCACTTTCGAGAATAATGAGATGGGGCGTGGAAGTGCTCTGATAGGCTTCCAATGCTACATCAATGCCACCCGGGCGAATATGCCAGCGGGTGCGTGTGAGACGCCGGTCCTGAGAACAGGCCTGTAAAACAGACAGGCCGGCTTCTGTTTCACAGAACGCATCAATATTCAGGCGCGGCAACGGGCGGATATGGGTTATATCCGTACCTGCATCCTGCAACATAGTTGTTGATGTGACACTGTCTTCCACGATCACGACCTTTGTTCTCTCATTTAAAGCAAAATTTCGATGATACGCGCCGGATGATGTTTTTGGATCCGGCGGCAGAAATTATGCGCTTTTAATAATTTGCCATCCGGCTGCGGCTTTCCGTCCATACTTCAGTTGCTGCCGGCGACATATTCTCATAGCCTTCTTCTCCGCTGATAATGCGGTCATTACGCGTACCTTTCAGCGGTGATGTGGCACGAGGTCCGAGGAAGTCAGCCGGATTGGCCACCTGTGCGGCCAGATTGGCCTGCGATGCACAGCCGAAATTCGCATAATGTTTATTTTCAGCTGTGCTCAGCATATCAGCAGGCCATCTTCCGCAAGGACCTGTCCCCGCGGTCATCGCATAATAGCTGATACGGACAGGCGCAGAGATTTGCGAATTGTTTACCTGATAGCTCTGGGTTGCAATATTGCTGGCGAGAACCCCGCCTTGTCTCAGGACTTTGGCAATGTCCATACTGATCCGGTAGGCGGCTGACTGATTAGCACTGCCTTCCGGCAAGAGAATGAAAACCATGCCTGAACCCTGACGGCGATAGCCGTCTACTGCATTCTGGACAATACTGCGCTGTGTGATGGAGAGTTTCCGGTCATTACGACTGACCGGAATATCAGCTGTTCTCTCTCGTTCCTGAATCGTAATCGGGTGATTGGTGCGGTAATCATCCGGTGTGGCACCGACTGTCACATGATGCGTATTGGCACATCCTGCCAGCAACATGGTCACAAACAGGCTGCTGCCAATGAGGACTGAACGGGAGTAGGGAACGGTAATTTTTCTCATAATGCCTGCCCTCTTATTTGTAGATGAAGCCGACAACGCCGTTATAGCGGCCGTTTGGCAGGTTGGTTTTTGCAGAGCCGTAAACACGGTTGACCTTGCCCAATACAAAGCCGGCTGCATCACTTGGCGGAGCCAGATTATCATCAGGGCGTGCCAGTTCTGTTCTGGCAGTCGGGCGTACCAGATAAGGGGTAACAATTACGACCAGTTCGGATTCATTGCGCAGAAAATCACGGCTGCGGAACAAAGCTCCGAGTACCGGAATCTTGGACAGGCCGGGCGTGCCGTTAATGGATTGGCGGGTCTCATCGCGGATCAAGCCACCAATCATCATGGAGCCGCCGGAAGGCATCTCAACAGTTGTATCGGCAACACGCTTGCGCAAAGAGAGAATGCTCGCACCGACACCGTCAGAGTTTTGCGAGCCTGAGCCTTCGGTTGTTGGTTCTGAAACAGATGTGCGGACTTTTAGCGAAATACGTCCTGGCCCCAGAACGGTCGGCATGAATTCAAGGCCGATACCATATTCAATTTTGGCAAGCTCGGCTGTACGCTTACCGTTATCATCGGTGGTGACGCTGTTGAGAACATTATATTCACCACCAACTCTGAACGCAGCTTTTTCACCGGAAATAGCTGTGAGTGTTGGTTCAGCCAGCGTTTTCATCGCGCCTGCTGTTTCCATAGCCTGCAGATAGCCGCGGAAATTTTTGGTTTGCAGCCCGAAACCTGTATTCGAAAGTGTCTGACCAATTGCTCCGGAAAGACGATCCGACACACCGGTAAAAGTTACACCATTACTGCTTGCGCTGCCCATCATATTCACGCCGAGCTGTTTCATCACAGAGCGGCTGACTTCAGCAACAGTGACTTTAAGCGTTACCTGATCTTCGCCGGCAATGGTAATCAGATTGATGATTTTGCTGGAACGACGGCGTTCCTGACCAAGTCCGCTGGTGATGGTAATATTGTTGCCGTCGCCGGAAGCTGAGGTGGAGGTGTCATTATACTGACCTGTTGTTGCCTCACCACCTGAAACCAGTAATTCGGCAAGCTTTGCAGCCTGTGCTGCATCCTGTGGGGTCTGTACAGATCCGGTCAGAACAATATTGTCATTGATGAGTTCGATTTTAATGTCGGAACCCGGAATATATTTTCGCAAAGAAGAAGACAGGCTGCTGACATCACGTTCAACCTTCAGATCAAGACTGGCAATTTGTTCTCCGTCTTTGCCGAAGACGATGATATTGGTTTGTCCGACGGATTTACCGAACAGGTAAATACGCCGTGCTGTGCGGGTGACAGCATCGGCTGTTGCCGGATTTGCAACCAGAATATCATAGGCATCCTGCGGCAGATCCACGACGAGCGATTTGCCTAGTCCGAGATTGACCGGCTGGGAGCGCCCCGCACTGGAGATCTGAACGTCCTGTGCTTGTGCAGGACAGGAGGAGAGAACCGGCATAATCAAAGCAGCTGAGAGAAGCAGGGTTTTCAACTGTGAGCGGCCGCGCATATAGGAAAAAGATGGACGTGTCATTAGTTGATCCCGACTTCAGTAAGATTGCCAGATTTAATCATTTTGACCGGCCCGTTTTTAGAAGGTGAAACAACAAGATAGTCGGATGAGCTGGACGGTTCCGGTTTTGCATCGCGAACGGATCGTAATGTCAGGCTGATCCGGTCTGCCACAGATTGGGCAACGGCCATGATTTCAGCTTGTTCGTGGGTGACTTCCAGTGTTGCGGTGCGGCCGATAATATCTTTTTTGCCTGCATCGTCTTCTTTGATCGTCTGATCGATGGCCAGTACGCGCACATTTTCCAAGATGGTTTCCGTTAAAAACGGCATAGTGGCATTGGCTGCATTCCGCGTGGCACGGGTAATAATCACGTCGACACGATCACCGGGCAGAATGAAACCGCCCGCGGAACTTTCCGCTGCAATATTGGTCGCGATTGCACGCATGCCTTGCGGCAGCAAGGAGGACATGAATTGTTCACCTTCGCCGATCAGCTTGACTTTGCGGATAGGTTCTCCGGCGAGAACAGGAAGGCGCAGGCTGGATTTTTGCATGACATCCAGTGCATCCGGCTGTGAATCGCGGGTTATGTAATCGGTAGTTACAGAGTTTTCCGGCCATGACTGCCATTGTAACTGGCCGGATAATGATGCTCCTACGGGCAGATTAGAAGAAACGGTCAGAACATCTTTCACAGGCAGGGCCGGAGCCGGCGCGCTGACTTCAATGACTTGCGGCGGGGCATCTGTCATGGTCAGCGCAATATAGCCTGCGGCACCGGCAGCAAGCACGGCAACAGCCAGAATGATCAGGCGTGAAGTGTTCATTTGATATCCCCGCATTGAGCGTGTGATTTTGGCACATACTCTAAATGCAGCAGGAATCGTATAATTATGGTTAACGAACTATTATTATTGGTTTTATTAAAACAGTTATTGCTGATTGTGTGGGCGGAAAAAAATGTTCTGCTGTTTTTCAGGCCTGAACCAAAGCAAGATCGGGATATATCCACAAACCGGCAATGGCCAAAGCTATGCCATAGGGGATGCCTTTTTGAGGGTCACTCAGCCGGTAAAGAAAAGCTATATCTTTGATTTTGCTTCTGTTGATAAGTTTGCGCAGCAAAAGAATACATAAAGTCAAAATGCCGCCGGCAAGGGCGCTTATAAGCAAATAATCTGCAAGACTGGCTGAAAACCCGGTCCACAGAACCGTGGCACTTATCAGCTTGGCGTCACCACCGCCCATTGCATTAATGGAGAAGAAAGCAAAACAGACGGCGAGAGCTGTACCTCCCGCCGCGATGTGCAGCAGGATATCTTTTGCTGGCAGCCCGTAAAGCGGCGCGAGAACAAGAAAGCCTGCGGCCAGAAACAGGCAGGCAATATTGCGTATCTTCATAAACAGAAGATCAGAAATTGCAGCATAAATCATGGTGCCGCAAAAAATCATAGCAATGAGAAAAGCGAGCATAAACGGCCTGAACTTTGCAAAAGCATTGTTTGAGTTTCATTCTGTTGCCGCCAGAGATACTTTAAAGCCCTTTACCTTCAGGTTAATACTGCCGGATGCGACACATTTTACTGAATATATATGGCTGGCTTACAGATCTGCCGGATAGTGAAATATAGCTATTAATTGTTCTTTCATCCCTGTTGCGCATAGTGCGGTAAGCTACGGGGCTTATTTTATGGCTGATAAGAAAATGACAGATCTGAGAAAACTGATATTGGCAGCGTTTCTGGGCGGTGGTGTTCTGACACATCCGGCCGCAGCAACAGAAATTCAGGCAATACAGGTTCAGACGGATCAGGCGCATATTCTGCGTCTGGATAAGCCTGTTAAATCTGTCATTATTGGTAATGACGCTATTGCTGATGCCGTTATGCAGGATGCCAAAACCATTATTCTCACCGGACGCAATAATGGTGTCACCAATCTGGTTGTGATGGATCAGAATGGCGATACATTACTGGATGAGAAGGTCATGGTCGGGCAAAATGATCTGGCGACGACGCGTGTTTTCCGGGGCTCCAATATGATTGTATTGTCCTGTACGCCGATTTGTGAGCCTAAAGTCGCGGCTCCGCCCAGATCTTGATGATGTTACGGATGTTTAGTTTTCTGGCATATGCAGGAAAATTTAATAAAATCATGAGTGACCGGTCTGAGAAAAACTCTGCACGACATCTTGTAAAGTCATTTCGCTCGTTCGGACGGGACGAAAGGGGTGTTACGGTCGTTGAGTTTGCGCTAGTCGTCTTTCCGTTTTTGTTTTTAATTTTTGCTATTATTGAACTGGGGCTGAGCTTTACAGTGCAGCAAATGCTTGCTCATGCGACAGAAGATGTGAGCCGGCGATTTTACACGGGGCAGGATACAAAAGAAAATACAACACCCGAAATGGTGAAGGATCGTATCTGTAAGAAGATAAGGTTCATGCCTGTCGTTGATTGCAACAATCTTTATATCAATTTGGATAATTATAGTACTTTTTCAGAAGTGCCTGTTAAAAACCTTGTGACAAGTAACGGAATGCTTGGACGCCCTTCCCGGATTAATCTGGGCGGACCATCAACGATTAATCAGATTAATGTATTATATCGCTGGCCGGTTCTGACCAATATTTTCTATTATTTTAATCCGAATGTAGAAAATAAAGACAGAGTGCTTCCTCTGTTTACAACTGTAACCTGGCAGAATGAACCGTTTTCATGATTGGGCTTCATCATAAAATAAACGGAGCACGTTTGGCTTTAGCTGGCAGTTTGCGAAAATTCGGTACGCATAAATTTGCACTCTTAAGAAAGTTTAGCAAAGACGAACGTGGTGTATCTGCAGTGGAATTTGCGCTGCTTCTGCCGGTTCTGATTATAATCTATGCAGGCGTGGCTGATGTTTCACGCGGTGTGGATGCAAACCGTAAGGTGAACCGGGTTTCCAGTGTTGTCGGAGATCTGGTGAGCCGGCAGATCAGTGTGTTGCCGGCACAACTTGATGATATTTTTACTATCGGCTCAACAATTATGGTGCCGTCCGTAGCTGCACCACAAATCAGGATTTCGTTTCTTAAAGTTGAGAGAGTAAATAATAGTAATACATTTATTGTCAGGCTTGACTGGTCACGGAAAACATCCAGGTTTGTTGAGAAAGGCAATGCAAAGGAACAGGCGGAAAGGCGGGTTTACCTTCCGGAGAAACTGCGTCAGGAACCGATGAATTATATTCGTGTCGAGACGCAATATACCTACACTCCTCTGCTTTCTTTTCTTCTCCCGAAAATGGACATGGAGGAGACCTATTTTATCAGTCCGCGTTATTCAGATGTTATTCCCTGCGCTCAGTGCCGATGATTTCCTTGCTTGACGCTTAAGGTGGTTTTCATGATATGCCTTTCATGAAATACTCGGTGAAGCAGTCTGAAGGCGCTATTCTCATGCGACGGGTTATCCTTATTGTCCTCGATTCTTTCGGCATAGGCGGCGCACCGGATGCGGCTGCTTTTGGCGATCAGGGAGCCAATACGCTGGAAACAATTGTCCGTTTTCGCACGGACAAACAGATACCATTACATATTCCGCATATGCTGGCACTTGGATTGGGGCAGGCGGCGCAGCTCGCGGATAGTCATTTTCCTGCCGTTTTTAATTCTGCCTTGCCGCTGCAAGGCCTGTGGGGCACTGCGAGTGAAGTTTCAAAAGGTAAGGATACGCCTTCCGGTCACTGGGAAATTGCAGGCTTGCCGGTGCCTTTTGACTGGGGTTATTTCCCGCATAGCATTCCGGCCTTTCCTGAGGATCTGACGGATACGATTATCCGACAGGAGGGCTTAAGCGGAATATTGGGCAATTGTCATGCCTCAGGCACTGAAATTATTGCGCAATATGGTGAGGAGCATATCCGAACGAATAAGCCGGTTTTTTATACATCGTCAGATTCCGTGTTGCAGGTGGCTGCGCATGAAACATATTTCGGCTTGCAGCGACTTTATGATCTGTGCGCGGCTTTGCGCCTGCTGGTAGATCCGCTGAATATCGGCCGTGTTATTGCTCGTCCATTTACCGGTGATACGCCGGAGAGTTTTGAACGCACCGGCAACCGGCGCGATTTTGCTGTACCGCCGCCGCAGCCTACATTGCTGAATATTGTTGAGGCATCAGGACATGATGTTTATGCGGTTGGCAAAATCAGTGATATTTTTGCGGGATCGGGTGTTACACAATTGCGCAAAGCCCATGGCAATCAGGCGCTGGTTGATGCCACATTGAATGCAATGGACGAAGCCGGTGACGGTGATTTGATTTTCACCAATCTGGTGGATTTCGATATGCTCTATGGCCACAGGCGCGATATTGCCGGTTATGCAGCAGCACTGGAGGCATTTGATCAGCGCCTGCCGGAGCTTCTTGGTAAAATGGGCGAGGGAGATTTGTTGATTTTGACTGCAGATCATGGCTGTGATCCGGGTTGGCAGGGCAGCGATCATACCCGCGAATGCGTGCCCGTATTGATTGCCGGTGCGGGGAGCGGCACAATCGGCATGCGTAACAGTTTTGCGGATATCGGCAAATCTGTAGCAGCATATCTGGGGCTGAAAAATGATCTTGCCGGTGAAGATTTTCTGACAACTGATGCCGGCCATGGACAATCAGGACGCAGCGGAGAAAGACATGCCTGAATTACCGGAGGTGGAAACGGTCCGCCGTGGTTTGCAGCCGGTTATGGAAGGTGCAACTGTTGAAGGACTGGTTTTAAACCGCCCAGATCTGCGCTTTCCTTTTCCTGAGAAACTGAGTGAGCGCCTGCAGGGGCAAAAAATCATCTCGCTGGGGCGGCGGGCAAAATATCTGCTGATTGAATTTGAAGACGGTGCCAGTCTGATCAGTCATCTGGGTATGTCCGGCTCGTACAGGATTGAACCTGATCTGCGTTTTTCATCCGGAAACCGGACGGAGGATGATTTTCATTATCCGCGCTCCAAGAATACAGCCCATGACCATGTGGTTTTTCACTTGCAGACAGAGGCACACGGCCAGCGTCAGGTGATCTATAATGATCCGCGCCGTTTCGGGTTTTTGTTGCTATGCGGCGCCGGAGAACTGGAAACACATCCGTCACTGAAAGACCTGGGCATCGAACCGACAGGTAACAGCCTGTCAGGTGCGATTCTGGCAGATCTATTCCGAAACAAGAAAATTACATTGAAGGCAGCGCTGCTGGATCAGCGGCTGATTGCCGGTCTTGGCAATATTTATGTCTGTGAAGCTTTGTGGCGCTCAGGTCTTTCACCCTTGCGGGCTGCCGGAGATGTCGCACAGGATCCGCAACTCGCAGAATCGCTGGCCACATCTGTTCGTGAGGTGATTGCCGAAGCAATCGTAGCAGGTGGTTCCAGTCTGCGTGACCATCGCCAGGCTGATGGCACCTTGGGTTATTTCCAGCATAGTTTTGCGGTTTATGACCGTGAGGACGAACCGTGCCGGCGCTGTGGCGCAACGATACAGCGCATTGTGCAGAACGGGCGTTCAACTTTCTTTTGCGCTGCCTGCAGCGCCTGATCCTTTTCCCGTTCATAAATAATCACTGCCCTGAGGGAGTATCTTGATGGCCTATGAAACGATTCTTGCAGAAACACGTGGCAAAACCGGTCTGATCCGGCTCAACCGCCCACAGGCACTGAATGCACTGAACACACAACTGATTACCGAACTGACAAATGCGTTGCAGGCATTCGACCGGGATGATGCGATCGGTGCGATTGTGCTGACCGGTTCCGAAAAGGCTTTTGCTGCCGGTGCCGATATTAAGGAAATGC
Source organism: Hyphomicrobiales bacterium (assembly GCA_900470285.1). Taxonomy (GTDB): domain Bacteria; phylum Pseudomonadota; class Alphaproteobacteria; order Rhizobiales; family Rhizobiaceae; genus Pseudochrobactrum. The sequence continues at coordinate 269,176 of UCAG01000003.1, read as the reverse complement.
AGAACCTGACTTTTGCCGATGCTTACGGGCAGGATTTTTTAAGCGGCTGGGAAGGGATAAACGCTATCCGTAAACCGGTAATTGCTGCGGTGAGCGGCTATACGCTGGGCGGCGGTTGTGAGTTGGCAATGATGTGCGATTTCATCATTGCGGCGGATAATGCTAAATTCGGTCAGCCGGAAATTACACTCGGCATTATTCCGGGTATGGGCGGTACTCAGCGTCTGGCGCGTTATGTAGGCAAAGCTAAAGCGATGGACATGGTTTTGACCGGCCGGATGATGGATGCTGCAGAAGCCGAGCGTTGCGGGCTGGTCTCGCGTGTTGTGGCGCCGGAAGTGCTGCTGGATGAGGCTCTGAAAGCGGCGGAACGGATTGCTGCCTTTTCACGACTCTCAGTGATGATGGCAAAAGAATCGGTCAATCGTGCTTTTGAAACGACACTGCATGAAGGGCTGAAATATGAACGCCGTTCTTTCCATGCTCTTTTCGCTACGGAAGACCAGAAAGAAGGCATGTCGGCCTTTGTCGATAAGCGTAGTCCGTCTTTCTCTAATCGCTGAGTCGCATTATGCGGGCGCTCCGGCCATAAAACCGGAGTATCGCCTGTCAGAAAACGTTCGGGAAACCATCTTTTACGGGTTTCAGCCCCTTGTGGAGAGAGAATCCAGATTGACGGCGCCGACAAGCTGATCTATAAGCGCGCAACAGTGAGACGGCTTTCGGGCTGTCCGGATAGATTTTTGCCCGGTGGCCTGCCCCTTCGATGTGATGTCGATGCTGAAAAGCCCGCTGGAAAGCTGACAGAAAAAGAGAGGCATTTATGGCCAATACACCTTCGGCCAAGAAAGCGGTTCGTAAAATCGAAGCCCGCACCGAGGTCAACAAATCCCGTCGTTCCCGCGTACGCACTTTCGTACGTAAGTTCGAAGATGCTGTAGCACTCGGTGACAAGGCTGCTGCGCAGGCTGCTTTCAAGATTGCTGAGCCTGAACTGATGCGCGCCGCTTCTAAAGGCGTTGTTCATAAGAACACTGCTTCGCGTAAAGTATCGCGTCTGGCTGCACGTCTTAAAGGTATGACTGCCTGATATCAGGTTGTCCTTTAGTTAAAAAAACCGGCCTCAGTGCCGGTTTTTTTGTGTCTGAATTTTATGTTTCTCCTGAATATTCAGAAGATCAGAATCGGGAGCAATATTAAAAGGAATCTCTAAAATATTGGGAGAATCTCTTTTTCTATATTTTTATATTTGCAATAAATTTTAAACGCAGAACCCGCCTTTATGCACAGTTCTGAACTGAGTCTGGGGATTGCCTCAGAGGAGCTTGAGTCAAGTGAATTATTATTATTTTTTTTCGCTCCGGAGATTCCGGAAGGGTTAATAATTGCTCCGATAAAAAGATGTTGAATCCAAAGGTCTTATTAATTTCAGACCCTGTATCAGAATAGTTATGCGTACCGAAAGACAGATCAAATGATTAAAAAACTCTTAACGGCGGTCTTGCCCTAAGGCCAAAGATATCGCTAATGTTAGCCGATCAGTGCTCTGGACCATTAGCCTAAAAGCTGTCGGCGTCCGGTTATAATTTCATGGCGTGCAAAGTGATCTGACGCAGAATTTCCCGTTCTGCGAAAGAGTATCTGTGTGCCTGCGAATGATCGGCACTGCGGGGGGGAATATCCTGAACGAGGATCTGACCTGCGGTTGCCGGAAAGTGAAAGGCCGTTCTGAAATGATGGGAATGACATCATTTACCGGTCATTAACCTAAAAAAAGCTTTGCGCAGCTGCAGATGGAAACAGAGGTTGTTGAATGGTTCAATACGGGCAATCAGCATGGAGTGACCGGAATATGAGTCGTTACTTGCAGGATGCTCACCGGACCATCAGAAACGGACCGGAAAAGAGCATGCTGTAAAAAACCGGCAAAACTGAAGCGAACAGAATTTTATAACGAACAAAAAAATCAGAGCGGAAGCTGAGAGACCGTCCCGGCCAAACCGCTGAGTAACGAGCATCTGAACAGGATGCATCCGGTATGATGGAATGATCTGCCGCAACCAAAAAACTGAACACTATTGTGAGGCGAAAATGATTGCAAAGAATGAGGCTAAACTGGACGTGGTAAGCGAAGCCGGTCAGCCAGTCCCGCCGATCAGTCAAAGCCTGCAGGGTCAGTTTGATGCGGCGCCGGATTTTATGAGTGAGAAAGAGAATATGACTTTGACAACCGCTTCTCCGGATGAGGCCTTTGAACGACTGCTGAGCAAGCTGAAAGCACGCGTCGGCAGTGAAATATTCTCTTCGTGGTTTGGTCGTCTGAAGCTGGATGAAGTCTCCAAGAGCGTTGTGCGTTTTTCCGTGCCGACCGCATTTTTGCGCTCATGGATCAACAATCATTATGCTGAAATGCTGACCATGCTCTGGCAGGAAGAAAACCCGCAGATTCTGAAAGTTGAAGTTGTGGTGCGCGGTATGAGCCGTACCGCCCGTCCTGTTGCGCCGGTTGCGGATGTTATTGCGGAAGTTCCGCAGCTTGCCGCTCCGCAACGCGAAAAGCCGGTTTTCCCGGTCGGCCAGAGTTTCTCGGCTGAAAAACGCGCCAGCCAGGCAGAAGTGGCCGCTCAGAGCGCTGCTGCCGGTTCCGTACTCGGTTCTCCGCTCGATCCGCGTTATACTTTTGACAGCTTTGTTGACGGTGCTTCCAACCGTGTGGCGCTTGCTGCTGCCCGTACTATTGCCGAAGCCGGCTCAAGCGCTGTGCGTTTTAATCCGCTTTTCATACACGCCTCTGTTGGTCTTGGTAAGACCCACCTTTTGCAGGCCATTGCTGCCAGTGCTTTGCAGCGTCAGGACAAGCCGCGTGTTGTCTATCTGACGGCTGAATATTTCATGTGGCGCTTTGCAACTGCAATCCGTGACAATAATGCGCTGTCCTTCAAGGAACAGCTGCGTGATATCGATCTTCTGATTATTGACGATATGCAGTTCCTGCAGGGTAAGTCGATCCAGCACGAATTCTGTCACCTGATTAATACGCTGCTCGACAGTGCCAAGCAGGTTGTTGTGGCCGCAGACCGCGCCCCTTCCGAGCTGGAATCGCTGGATGTGCGCGTGCGCTCCCGCCTGCAGGGCGGCGTGGCGCTTGAAATGGCGGCGCCGGATTATGAAATGCGTGTGGAAATGCTGAAGCGCCGTCTGACCGCAGCGCAGGCAGAAGAACGCAATATTGAAATTGCAGATGATATCCTTGCCCATGTGGCACGCACTGTGACCGGTTCCGGCCGAGAACTGGAAGGCGCATTCAACCAGCTTCTGTTCCGTCAGTCCTTTGAGCCAAACCTGTCTATCGACCGCGTTGATGAGCTGCTTGGTCATCTGACCCGCGCCGGTGAACCGAAGCGTATCCGCATTGAAGAAATTCAGCGCATTGTTGCCCGTCATTACAATGTGTCGAAGCAGGATCTGCTGTCCAATCGCCGTACCCGTACTATCGTGAAGCCGCGTCAGGTGGCAATGTATCTGGCAAAAATGCTGACACCCCGCTCTCTGCCGGAAATCGGCCGTCGCTTTGGCGGGCGTGATCACACCACAGTTCTGCATGCTGTCCGCAAGATCGAAGATCTGGTCGGTGCTGATCTTAAACTGGCGCAGGAGCTGGAATTGCTGAAGCGCCTGATCAACGAACAATCCGCATAAGCTGCCACAGATACCGATGATTCTGTATCGTGACTCTGGTCGCGATACAGTTCATAGGCGGAATATCGGGGCAAAGAGCGCGTTCATCAGTCTTTATGCAGAAGAAATCGCTGTTGTGCTGTTCTGCGGACTTGCAAAGCCCCCTGAAATTCTGGCAGTTTAGCCGTCCAAGAGGCGCCTGTCGCGCCGTGATCTCCGGTGCAGCTCTGTTTGTTGCCGGACAGATGTTAGCGAGTTCTGTACATCATGCGCGTAACTATTGAACGTTCAAATCTTCTGAAATCTCTCAACCATGTGCATCGCGTGGTTGAACGCCGGAATACGATTCCGATTCTCTCCAATGTGTTGTTGCAGGGAGAAGACGGCGTGCTGAAGCTCAAGGCCACTGACCTTGATCTGGAAGTGACCGAATCGACCGAAGCGGCAATTGACACGGCAGGGGCCACCACAGTGCCGGCGCATCTGCTTTATGACATCGTGCGCAAGCTGCCGGACGGTGCTGAAGTGATGCTGGCCAATAATGAAGACGGCACAGCAATGTCGGTTGTTTCCGGTCGCTCGTCCTTTCGTCTGCAGTGCCTGCCGCAGTCTGATTTTCCTGAACTGACAGCGGGCAGCTTCACCCATACATTCCGTATGGATGCGAGCGCGCTGAAACGTCTGATCGACCGCACCAATTTTGCGATCTCAACGGAAGAAACCCGCTATTACCTCAACGGTATTCACCTCTATGCCGGTGAAGATGACGGCCGTTTGGAACTGCGTGCAGTGGCCACCGATGGTCACCGTTTGGCACGTGCAGCGATGGAAGCGCCAAGCGGTGCTGAAGGCATGCCTGCGATCATCATTCCGCGCAAAACTGTTGCAGAATTGCAGAAGCTGGTTGATGTACCGGATATGCAGGTGACGATTGAAGTCTCTGATGTGAAAATCCGCTTCACTGTCGGCACAGTCGTTCTGACCTCGAAACTGATTGACGGCACTTTCCCAGAATATAAGCGCGTGATTCCGGCCGGCAATGATCGCAAGCTGGTGATTGACCGCCAGAGCTTTGCTGCTTCTGTTGACCGTGTTTCGACCATTTCCAACGAGAAAGGCCGTGCGGTTAAGCTCAGCATTTCCGATGGCCTTTTGACCCTGACCGTGAACAATCCTGATTCCGGTTCCGCAACCGATGAAGTACCGGCAGGCTATGACAGTGAACCGATGGAAATCGGCTTCAACTCGAAATATCTGCTCGATATCACATCGCAGCTTTCCGGCAAGGAAGCCGTATTCATGCTGGCTGATGCCGGTTCACCAATGCTGGTGCGCGATGAAGGCGACGAACATCTGATCTATGTTCTGATGCCGATGCGTGTATAAGTGCACGGGTGAGTACGAATACAAACATTGATGCACAAATTTCAGGTCGCAGCGAACGGGTGAGTTTCCGTCGTCTGCGGCTTGCGCATTTTCGCAATTATGACAGCCTGTCGCTGCCGTTGAGTGGCGGTCATGTGGTACTGACCGGCGAAAATGGTGCAGGTAAAACCAATCTTCTGGAAGCGGTTTCCTTTCTGTCGCCGGGGCGCGGCATGCGTCGTGCTGCCTATGCTGATGTCAGCCGAAGCGGTGCGCCCGATGGTTTTGCTATTCATGCGTTGCTGGAATCGGCAAGCTATGGTGAAGCTGAAATCGGCACAGGCGTGGCCGGTACCAATGGTGAGACAGGGCGAAAAGTTCGTATCAACGGGGCGCCTGCCGGCGCCGATCAGCTGCTCGATTATTCCCGTATTATCTGGCTCATTCCGGCGATGGACGGGCTGTTTACAGGCTCCGCCGGAGATCGCCGTCGCTTTCTCGACCGTATGGTGCTGGCGATTGATGTCAGCCACGGCAAGCGCGTGCTGGATTATGAGAAAGCCATGCGCAGTCGCAACCGGCTGATCTCGGATTATAATAGTGACGCACAATGGCTGGATGCGATTGAAGCGCAGATGGCCGAGCTTGGCACAGCCATCGCCGCTGCGCGTGCGGAACTGATGGCGCTGATAGCTGCCATGATTGAACAGACACCGGATGACAGTCCGTTCCCGAAAGTGGACTGTTTTCTGGAAGGCGAGCTGGAAGGACGTATTCGTCTGGAGGCAGCGCTGGATCTGGAAGAGAATTTTCGCCGTAACTTACGCGATATGCGGGGCCGTGACCGCGCGGCAGGGCGCACGCTTGATGGGCCGCACCGCACGGATATGGTGGTGCATCACCGGCCTAAAGGCATGCAGGCGGCTCTATGCTCTACAGGCGAGCAGAAGGCGTTGCTGATCGGTCTGGTGCTTGCTCATGCAAGGCTGACGGCCAATCTTGCCAATATGACGCCGGTGCTGCTGCTGGACGAAATTGCCGCTCATCTCGACGAGGGCAGACGTGCCGCCTTATTCGATATTATTGACGATCTGGGTGCACAGGCTTTCATGACCGGCACGGATCGTGCGCTGTTTCGTGACCTCAAGGGCGAAGCGCAATTTTTCAATGTCAGTGCTGCCAACCTGTCACCTTATGATATTTGAACCGCTAGGGTTTCTGCAGCTCTTTTTATTTTACGCGTATCTTATCCGAAAACCGCTTCACACTTTTCAGGATACGCTCTAAACTTTCTCTATGAACACACAGTCAGAACCTTTCAGCGGATTAGAAATCGAGCGTTATGCGCGCCATATTATCCTGCCGGAAATCGGCGGGGCAGGGCAGCAGAAGCTTAAAAATGCGCGCGTTCTGGTGATTGGTGCAGGCGGGCTTGGCAGTCCGGCGCTACTTTATCTGGCCGCTGCCGGTGTCGGCCATCTCGGCATTGTCGATGATGATATGGTTACATTGTCGAATTTGCAGCGTCAGGTGGTGCACCATACCGACAGTATAGGCGAGAATAAAACCGACAGCGCTGCGGCTACGATTCACCGTATCAATCCGCATATTGAAATTGCCTGCCATACATTACGGCTCACACCGGAGAATGTGACGGAGCTGTTTTCTGCCTATGATATTATTGTCGACGGCTCGGATAATTTCAGCACCCGCTATCTGGTGGCGGATCATGCAGCATTGCTGGAAAAAGCTCTGGTCACCGCAGCGATGGGGCGGTTTGACGGTTCGCTGACAGTGCTGAAACCCTATGAGAGTGATTCTGAGGGCAACCCTCTGCCACATTACCGTGATCTTTTTCCTGAACCACCGCCTGATGGGCTGATTCCCTCCTGCGCGGAAGCAGGTGTGATCGGTGCCTTACCGGCGATTCTCGGCTCTCTGCAGGCGATGGAAGTGATTAAGCTGATTACCGGCATAGGAGAGCCTTTGCTGGGACGCTTGCTGCTTTATGATTCTCTGTCGGCACGGTTTGAGACCATGCGCTATAAACGGCGGAGGGGCGCAGACCAATGAGCACGCAGAGCCGGACATATCAGGTTTTCACGATTACACCTGATTATGACGGGTTTGATGCTCTGTTACTGCTCATTCAGGATGCCTTTGCCACAATGGACGGGGTGATTGATCCGCCGAGTTCTGCCGGACTGCTGAATGCAGCGATTCTGCGCGGCAAAGCAGGCACAGAGACTGCCTATGGGGTGCTCAGTGACGGGCAGCTGGCCGGATGTGTGTTTCTGGCAGATAAAGGCGATCATCTTTATTTAGGCAAACTGGCTGTCGCCTCTCTGTTTCGCGGGCTTGGCATTGCACGTTGTCTGGTTGAGCAGGCTGAAAAACTGGGACGTGAGCGCGGCATGTCGCATATTGACCTGCAAGTACGTATCGAACTGACCGACAATCAGAAACTATTCAAAAAACTGGGCTTTGAAATCATTGCTGAAACCATGCATCCGGGCTTTACCCGCGTGACATCGCTGACAATGCGCAAAAGCCTGCTTTAATCATATTCGGGAGGAACCTATGGTGCTGGCACTGAGCGCGGAGGAGAGTGCCATTATCAACGGGCGGGATGGTTCTGGCGCGGCAATGGCCATGCGTATTGTTGCCAGAACTGCAGAGCTGATGGGGGCACCGAGGCTGATCCCCATCGCTTCCGCACATATTGACGGTGCGCTCTATCATGGTGACAGCGGTACCTATTTTGCGGAAAAACTGGTGGAAGGGCAGGCTAAGGTGCGCGTGCGCTCGACGCTCAATGTCGGCTCGCTGGATCTGACCGGTTGTTCCGGCACCCGTTTGCCGCCGCATGAGGCGGTAATGGCAAAGCGCATGATGCAGGCCTATATCAAACTTGGTTGCGAGCCGTCATGGACCTGTGCACCCTATCAGGCAGGACACCGGCCGCAAACCGGCACGGATGTGGCATGGGGCGAATCGAATGCCGTGGTGTTTTGCAATTCGGTTCTGGGCGCGCGTACGAATCGCTACGGTGATTATCTGGACATTGCCTGTGCCATTGCCGGTCGCGCACCGGATTACGGATTGCACCGGCCGGAGAATCGCCGTGCGACAATTGTGGTTGATCTGAGCGCTCTTGATTCTGCACTTTTGAGTCAGGCGGTGGCATGGCCGGTGCTGGGTAATCTTTACGGACGCCTGATTGGTGATTCTATCGGTGTGGTGACAGGCGTTGCACCGAAGTTGCTGACAGAGGATGATCTGAAGGCTTTTGGCGCGGCCTCTGCCTCATCCGGCGCTGTCGGTCTTTTTCATATTGCGGGGCGCACGCCGGAGGCACCGGATGCCGAAACGGCGTTGCAGGGGCATGAACCTCTGGAAACTATCCGCGTGACACCGCAAATGGTGCGGGAAGCACGCAAAGCTCTGTCCACGATTGAGGCGGACAGAATTGATGCGGTGGCAATCGGCAGTCCGCATTTATCGCTCGACGAGTTTGATCTTCTTGAAACGGCAATTTCAGACCGGCATCTTGCTGTCCCGCTTTATGCCTGTACGGGACGGCATGTGCTTCGTGAGCTGGACAAGAATCAGCGCCGGCAAAGACTGGAACAGGCTGGCGTGATTGTCGTGGCTGATACCTGTGTGGTGGTCACGCCGATTCTTCCGAAAAAGGACAATGCTGTGCTGATGACCAATTCCGGAAAATTTGCCCATTATGCGCCGGGCAATACCGGTTACGGTGTTGTCTATGGTTCTTTGCAGGAATGTGTTGAAAGCGCTGTCACAGGTCGCGTCCGGTTCGCTGAGGAGGCATGGTGATGGTGGCGCAACTCTTACAAGACAGATTTCAGGCAAAAATACTGGTCGCAGGTGCGCCGGTGGAGGCGGCTGGTTTTGCTTTAACGGCTCCGATCAGCTTCTGGGGCGGGGTTGATCCGCAAACCGGCCTGATCGCCAATGTGCGCCATCCGCAATATGGCCAGTCCGTCTCCGGCAAAGTGTTATGCCTGCCTGCAACTATCGGGTCTTCATCGGCAGCTGCTGTGCTGCTGGAATTGGTGCACAGTAACCGCGCACCTGCAGCGATTATCCTGCATGAGCCGGATGCGATTTTATTGCTGGGTCTGATTGTTGCTGAAGAAATGGGACTGACAATCCCGCCTGCCTGTCAGTTGGATCGCGAAACTTATGCGCTGTTAGATCAGCACCTGCTCCATATCAGCGAGCAGGGAACAATCCGCATTCTATAAGAAAAGAGCCGGAATTTCCGGCTCTTTTTATGTTCTTAATATTGTTTCTCACGGTCAACGAGATTGATCAGCGTGCCGTCGCGTTCATAATCGCGGATCATGCGAATAATCTCCGGCACCAGAGCATTGGCCGAGGAACTGGCTGCGGCATGGGGGGTGATCGTGATTTTCGGATTACCCCAGAGCGGGCTGTTTTCAGGCAGCGGCTCGGTTTCAAACACATCAAGCGAGGCAGCAGAAAGCAGGCCGCGTTCAAGCGCTGCCTGAATATCGGCTTCATTCTGCAAACCGCCACGCCCTGCATTGATCAGAATGGGCGCGCCGAGCGGACCGTCGTCTTTCATGCGGCCAAAGACTGACATGGACAGAATACCTTTGGTATCCGGTGTCAGCGGCAGCAGGCAGACGAGAATATCAATCTGTTTGAGGAATTCGGACAATCCGTCTTTACCGTGATAGGTGGTCACACCGGCAACATCCTGCGGGCGGCGGCTCCAGCCGCTGACATTGAAACCAAGATGTTTCAGCTTGTCGGCAGCATCACGTCCTAAAACGCCTAAGCCCATGATCCCGACATTGACCTCATTGGCCGCAGGCTGACGGCGGTCTTCACGCCAGATTTTCTTGAGCTGCTGCGCGCGATATTGAGGGCCGAGACGATGATGATCCAGCACCTGCCAGACTACATATTCTGTCATGCGCATGGTCAGATCAGGCGAAACGGTACGCACGATCGGCAGATCCGGCACCTGATCATCATGGAACACATGATCCACACCGGCACCGAGCGAGAAGATGACTTTCAGATTGGGCAGATTAGCAAGCGAGCCGCGTTTCTGTTTCCACACCAGCGCATAATCAATGGATGCTTCTTCACCGGCTTTGACCTCAGTAACGATTTCACGCTCCGGCGCAGCTTTGGCAAAGGCTTTGATCCAGATTTCCGGATCCCAGCCGGTCGCTGCAAAATAGATTTTACCCGTGTTTTTTACTGCTGCACTCATTGATTTACCACTCCCTTTTCAGCCGTCTCCAAACGGAAGGCTGCTGCCATCAATGCGCGGGTGTAATCGGTTTTCGGCGCTCCGAAGATTTCCTCCGCCGGACCATATTCCACTGCTTTGCCATTGCGCATCACAAGCACATGATTGGCAAGGGCTTTGACCACGCGCAAGTCGTGACTGATGAAAAGATAGCTTAATTCATGTTTTTTCTGCAAATTGCGCAGCAATTCGACAACCTGTGCCTGCACACTCATATCCAAAGCTGAAGTCGGCTCATCCAGCATCACAAAACGCGGATTGAGCACCATGGCACGGGCGATGGCGATGCGCTGGCGCTGGCCGCCGGAAAACTCGTGCGGATAACGGAAGCGGCTTTCCGGATCGAGATTAACCTCATGCAAAGCGGCAACGACTTTATCATCGCGCTCGCCAGCCGAGAGTTTCGGCTCATGCACTTGCAATCCCTCGGCGATAATCTCTGCAACCGACATGCGCGGGCTGAGCGAACCGAACGGATCCTGAAACACAATCTGCATTTCACGACGCAGCGGACGCATATCCTTGAAGGAAAACCGGTCGATATTTTTGTCACCAAAGCGGATTTCGCCTTTGGACGAAATCATCCGCGACAGTGCTAAACCAAGCGTGGTTTTGCCGGAGCCGGATTCACCAACCACACCCAGTGTTTGCCCTGCGCGCAGTTCCACATTGATACCGTCAACGGCCTTCACATAATCGACGGTTTTGCGCAGAAAGCCTTTTTTGATCGGAAACCAGACTTTGATATCTTCGCCGCTCATAACCAGCGGTGCATCATTCTGCGCAGGCAATGGTGCGCCTTTCGGCTCAGCGCTCAGCAAATGCTTGGTATAGTCATGCTGCGGATTGGTGAAAATATCTTCTGTCTTGCCGCTTTCCACGATTTTACCGTGATGCATGACGCAAACGCGGTCGGCAATCTTACGCACCACACCCAGATCATGGGTGATGAACAGCATCGACATATCCTGTGACTGCTTTAACTCGGCTAGCAATTGCAGAATTTGTGCCTGCACTGTCACATCAAGCGCGGTCGTCGGCTCATCGGCAATCAGCAGTTTCGGCTTGTTAGCAAGAGCCATTGCGATCATCACACGCTGGCGCTGCCCGCCGGAGAGCTGATGCGGATAGGATTGCAGGCGTTTTTCCGGTTCACGGATACCAACTTCATGGAGCAGTTCCAGTGTCCGTGCGCGCGCCTGTTTTTCGCCCATGCCCTGATGCAGGCGCAAGATCTCACTAATCTGACGTTCAACCACATGCAACGGGTTGAGCGAGGTCATTGGCTCCTGAAAGATCATGGCAATGTCATTGCCGCGAACACCGCGCAGTTTGTTTTCCGGCATGGTCAGCATGTCTGCACCCTCAAAGAGGATCTGACCGGACGGATGGCTGGCGGAGGGGTAGGGCAGCAGTTTCAGCACCGACAAAGCGGAGATGGATTTACCCGAGCCGGATTCCCCCACCAGAGCGACGGTTTCGCCTTTGTGTATGTCGAAGGAGATATGATCGACAGCAATCCTGTCCTGACCATCCTGATGAAAGGCAATCGACAGATCGCGGACACTCAACAGCACTTCGGCTTTTTCATGGGAACTCATTTAAAAGCCTTTCGCGGATCAAAGGCATCACGCACTGCTTCACCGACAAAGATCAGTAGCGACAGCATCAGCGAGATAACCACAAAGCCGGTTATACCAAGCCAAGGTGCCTGAAGATTATTCTTACCCTGTGCCAGCATTTCACCAAGCGACGCCGAGCCTGGCGGCAGACCAAAACCGAGGAAGTCGAGTGAGGTCAGTGTGGTGATTGAGCCGTTGAGAATGAATGGCAGGAAGGTCAGGGTTGCGACCATCGCGTTGGGCAGCAGATGCCGCCACATGATGGTGCGGTTATTGACGCCCAGCGAGCGTGCCGCATTCACATATTCAAAGTTACGGGCGCGCAGGAATTCGGCACGGACAACGCCGACAAAGGCAACCCATGAGAACAGCAGCATGATAAACAGCAGCACCCAGAAGCCGGGCGGCAGAATGGCAGCGATGATCAGGAGCAGATAGAGCACCGGTATCGACGACCAGATTTCGATGAAGCGCTGGAAAATCAGATCAACCCAGCCGCCGAAATAGCCTTGTACTGCACCGGCAGTTACACCGATGACACCGGAAAAGGCGGTGAGGATAAGGCCGAACAGCACGGAAATACGGAAACCATAGAGCGCACGGGCAAAGACATCGCGCGCCTGATCATCCGTGCCGAGCCAGTTCATATTGCCGATGGTGCAGTTCGGATCATTCACACCTTCCGCATAGCGGGCGCAGCGCTGCTCTTTCGACATCAGCCAGAAAGGTTTGGACGGCGCAGCTTCCGGAATCTCGTTGTTCACCGTGCGGTAGGAATAGCGAACCGGCGGCCAGATCGCCCAGCCGTTTTGGTTGATTTCATCCTGAATGACCGGATCACGGTAATCGGTAACGGCATAGAAACCGCCGAATTTCTCTTCCGGATAATCAACCAGCACCGGCATCAGAATTTCGCCCTTGTAGGAAACCAGAATTGGTTTGTCATTGGCGATAAATTCAGCAAAGAGCGAGCCGATAAACAGGAACATAAACAGCCATAAAGACCACCAGCCACGGCGGTTGGCTTTGAAATTACGCCAGCGTCGCTGGTTGAGCGGTGACAAAAACGGACGTTTCACCCGCACAGGAGTGGTTGCTGTGATATCGCTCATCACACATCCCTCCGGTCAAAATCAATGCGCGGATCAATCCATGTATAAGTAAGGTCGGAAAGCAGGCCGACGAGCAGACCGATAAGCGAGAAGATAAACAGATTGGCAAAAACCACCGGATAATCGCGGTTAAGCACCGACTGATAGCCAAGCAGGCCAAGACCGTCGAGCGAGAAGATGGTTTCGATCAGCAGCGAGCCGGTGAAGAAGGCGGTAATAAAGGCACCGGGGAAACCGGCAATCACGATCAGCATCGCATTGCGGAACACATGGCCGTACAACACCTGCCGCTCTGTCAGGCCTTTGGCGCGTGCCGTGGTGACATATTGTTTGCGGATCTCTTCGAGGAATGAGTTTTTGGTGAGCAGGGTAGTCGTTGCAAAAGCAGACAGCACCAGCGCCAGCACCGGCAGTGCCATATGCCAGACATAATCGGTGATCTTGCCCCACAGGCTCATTTGATCAAAATCCGGCGAAGTCAGGCCGCGTAGCGGGAACCAGTCAAAGAACGAGCCGCCGGCAAACAGCACGATCAGCATGATGGCGAAGAGAAAACTCGGGATTGCATAACCGACAATGATGACCGCACTGGTCCAGACATCAAAACGTGAACCGTCGCGCACGGCTTTGAGAATCCCGAGCGGAATAGAGATCATATAGGAAATCAGGGTGAGCCACAGGCCGAGTGAAATTGAAACCGGCAGCTTCTCCTTAATCAGATCAATCACTTCAATATCGCGGAAGTAGGAGTGGCCGAAGTCGAAACGGGCATAGTTCCACAGCATCAGGCCGAAGCGTTCCAGCGGCGGCTTGTCAAAACCGAACTGCTTTTCAAGACTGGCGATAAATTCAGGATCAAGCCCCTGAGCGCCGCGATATTTCGAGGAGCCGCCGCTATCCATTGATATGCTGCCTGTATCAGCACCGCCGCCTGAGAGCCTGTCCATGGCATCGCCGCCCTGTCCCTGCAATTGCGCAATTACGCGCTCGACAGGGCCGCCGGGGGCAAACTGAATGACGGCAAAAGAAATGGCCATGATTCCGAAAATTGTCGGAATCATAAGCAGCAGGCGTCGGAGAATATAAGCGCCCATCAGTTGTATAATCCTGTTTGTTTTTTATGGTCTTTTGACAGTTTAGTGCAAAGTGCTGAATTATGTTTTACCAAGCTGTGCGGCTTTCTCGTGATCATACCACCAGTAAAATTCCGGATAACCACCATAGGGAGGGGAATCTGTCATTCCGAACCTGTCCCAATAGGCAATGGGTCTTCCACCGGATTTATATGCGGGTATCCAGTCGCGGCGATAGCGGAGCAACCGGTCGAGTACATTTAAGACCACGGTCAGTTCTTCCCGGTTCGTTGCGGCATCAACATCATCCAACAAGGCATCAATCAGCGAGCTGTTGGTGCCGGAATAGTTTTGTGAACTCGGCAGATTAGCACTCTCGGATCCGTACATATTGGTTAGGGTTGCCCTGTCAGGTGTGGCGATAGGCGATAAAGATGCAGCAAAACTTATCATGTCATAGTCAAAATCTAACATGCGCTTCTGATAACTGGCTGCCTCTGCCATACGTATAGTTGCTTGAATACCAATAGCTTCAAGATTTTTAACCATCGGATTATAGATACGGTTGAAGCCGTCAGAATCGTTGAGAATTTCCAGCGTGAAAATCTGGTTGTTTTTATCAATGAGCCATTTGCCTTGGCGTTGATAACCGGCCTCTTGCATTAGTTGGGAAGCGCGGCGCAATTGTTCGCGGTTACGGCCGCTGCCGTCGGTAACCGGCATAGTGACAGGATCATCAAGCAGTGCCGTGCGGGTGGCCTCATCCATCAAGGAAGCATGACGGGTAATAATAGTCTGTTCCTTAGGGGATGCTTTGCCTCTTGCTTCAAACGGTGAATTGCTAAAGTTGGATTGCGTTCGTTGATACAGATTGCTGAACAGATTGCGGTTGCTCCACTCAAAATCAAAGCACAGGCCGATGGCTTCCCGCACCTGCCGATCACGAAAACGTTCGCGGCGCTGGTTGAGCGCCCAGCCCTGCATTGTTGGAAACTGCTCGGCAGGAAAGATTTTTTTAATGACTTTGCCTGTTTTTACAGCACTGAAATTATAGTCATTAGCCCATGATTTTGAAACGCTTTCAGTGCGCCAGTCCAGAATACCTTTTTTAAATGCCTCAAAGGCTGGCTGACTGTCGCGGAAAAACTCAATGCGAATACGATCAAAATTATTACGCCCGACATTTACATTGAGATCTTTGGCCCAGTAATCTTCACGGCGCTGATATTCGATAAATTGTCCGGCTGAGAGCGTGCCGACTTTATAGGCACCGGAACTAAGCGGGATATTCAGGCTGTTTCCGTCAAAATTGTGCTCGGTATAATAGGCTTTGGAGAGCACTGGCAGCAATACCATGCTGATAATGAGACGGCGGTTTTGTTCGGTACTTTCACCTTTCAGTGTAAGACGCAGATGATAATCATCTTCCGCAACCACACTCTCCATTTTAGCGAGCAGCAAACGTAAAGCAGGGTGCCCTTTTTCTTTGAGTAAGTCATAGCTGAAAGCTGCATCATGGGCAGTCACCGGCGTATTGTCATGAAAACGGGCTTGTTCCCGCAGCTTGAAGCGATAGCTCTTGCCATCGTCGCTGACGGTAACATTTTCAGCCAATAAGCCATATACCGCATCAGGCTCATCCAGAGCGCGGGTCATCAGACTATCAAAACAGAATTCCATTCGTGGGGGAGCATCGCCGAGCGCTGAAAAAGTGTTGAGCGTGTTGTAGGTATTGTGTGTCTGATTGAGCGTCCATTGATTAACCGCGAGCCGGAATATGCCACCTTTCGGTGCCTGCGGGTTGATATAATCAAAATGGTTGAAACCGGCCGGATATTTCAGATCGTCAAATACGGCTAGTCCGTGAACCGCAGTCTTCGCACCGTCTTGCGCTTTGGCACGTAAGGGCAGAGCAGCGCTGAATGCTGCTGCTCCGCCGAGTATCATCAGTTTACGCCTGTTTATCGTGCCTTCTGCCATAATACGCCTCCTGCCTTGTGGTTAAGATCCGGTTGGGTATCAAGCTCAAAAAATGCGAGTCAAAATACAAGACCAAACCAGAGTGAGCCATTTTATGGCTTTGGTTTTATCCACCAGGAGAAAGGATCAATCCCTGCATAATCCGGTTGCTTATCGGGAAGGCCAAATTTATTCCAATAAGCGACATTGATTTTATCGGAATACCATTGCGGCACGGTGTAATAATTCCATAGGAGCACACGGTCGAGAGCACGGGTGGCCGCCACCAACTCATCGTGGTCCTTGGCATAGACAACGCGGTCGATCAGCTTGTCGATGGCTGGATTTTTGATGCCGGCATAGTTTTTGCTGCCTTTCAGATCGGCAGACTTTGTACTCCACATTTCCCGTTGTTCATTGCCAGGGGACTGACTTTGCGCGACAATCGAGCTGATGGCATCATAATCGAAGTCATTAACTCGTGCCTGATATTGCGCGTCATCAACCACTCTTAAGGATGCATTGATACCAATACGGCGCAGATTGTTGATGAACGGGCTGACGACACGTTCGTCACTCGGATTGTTGGTCAGGAACTCAATGGTAAAAACTTCACCTTTGTCATTGGTGAGTTTCCCGTCTTTCATCGTCCATCCGGCTTGCGCAAGCAGATCAAGGGCATGGCGTATATTGGTACGCGTAGCCTGCGGAGTGTCAAAGACCGGCAGCTTATACGGTTTGGTGAAAACGGCCTCCGGAATTTCACCGCGCACAGTTTCAAGAATTTTCAGTTCGGCCTCTGATGGCAGGCCGGAAGAGGCCAGATCAATACCGGCAAAATAGCTTTCAATCCGCTGATACTGGTTGAAGAACAGCATGCGGTTCATGCTTTCAAAATCAAATACCCAGTTCAGTGCTTCGCGAACCCGTACATCCTGAAATTTGGCTTTGCGGGTATTCAGGAATGTACCTTGCATACGCCCTGCTGCATGCATCGGGAAGCTGGCTTTGATGACATCACCACGCTCAAAGGCCGGAAAATTATACTGCTCATGCCAGCGCTGGGCGATGTTTTCAACGCGGAAGTCATAGGTGCCGCCCTTTTTAAAGGCTTCCCACGTGGCATCATTATTCAGGAAATATTCGTATTTCACCTGATCAAAATTATTGCGGCCGACCTGTGTTGGCTGGTCTTTGCCCCAATAGTCATCCACGCGCTGCCATGTGATTGACTTGCCCGGATTAACTGCGCCGATTTTATACGCGGCGGAGCCAAGCGGAATTTCAAGTGTCGGACGGCTGATATCACGTTGCTTGCCGTTTTTATCTTTGCCTTCCCACCAATGTTTTGGCAGCACGACAAGATCGCCCATAATATTGGGTAATTCACGGTTACCGCTCTTGTCAAAGATGAAGGTGACTTCAGTGTCGCCGGTTTTTTCTGCCTTTACGACGTCCGCATAATAGCGGTTATAGAGCGGGGATTGTTTTTTCAGCGTTTCAAAAGACCAGATCACATCTTCCACAGTAATCGGGGTCTTGTCATGCCATGCGGCTTTCGGATTGATGCGGAATTTGACCCAGGAAAAATCATCCGGATATTGCATCGCTTCGGCAATCATGCCGTAGGTGGTCGAGCTCTGATCCATCGACTGATCCATCAGAGTGTCATAGAGCATACCGCCGCCGAAATTAGCGAGACCGGCCGCCGCAACACCCTGAACCACATAAGGATTCAGGTTGTCAAAAGTGCCGACAGTAACCTGATTAAGTGTGCCGCCTTTGGGAGCATCAGGATTGACGTAATCGTAATGTTTAAAGCCTGCGGCATATTTAGGCTCACCTGTCAGGCTGTTGGCATGGCGCCATGGCAAATCCTGAGCGGAAGCGAGGCTGCTATACAGCCCCAAACCTGCAAGAAGCATAATCCGCAATGCTGTTTTCATTCCGCCACCCGATAGTTTGCTCACAAGAATAAGCTTCCACTTTAATGATCCCTGTATGAATTAAAAGGGAAAGCGGGCAGAAGCAGAGCAAAAATCGGAAGTGGCGGATTAAATCTTTGTAATAATCAGGCTTTTTTGACGAATTCGGTTTTCAGAACCAGGCCTTTGACCTGTTTGGTGTTGCATTCAACTTCACCGTCACGACCGTTGAGGCGGACATTTTTCACCAAGGTGCCACGCTTGATAGTTTCAGATGTGCCTTTGACTTTGAGGTCTTTGATGAGGGTGACAGAGTCACCGTCCTGCAACTGGGTGCCGTTGCTGTCGCGTACAATTACTTCATCAGACATGAGACATTTTCCTTCAAAATAAAAGCCGGGCATTAAGCCCGGCTTGATAATATTCAATTGATCTTAAGATCAGTTGGCGGGCTGCGTTGCCGGTGCTTCCGGTGCGGCAGGTGCCGGAGTTTCTGTTGCCGGTGCAGCCGGAGCTTCAGCAGGCTTTTCTTCTGCTGGTTTTGGTGCTTCAGCGGGAGCGGCAGCTTCCGGTGCAGGCAGCGGCGCAGGATTATCAGACAGCGAGCGCAGATAAGCAATCAGATCAGCGCGTTCATTATCTTTTTTGTCGCCGGCAAAGCCCATAGCTGTGCCTTTAATATAGCCTTTTGGCGAGGTCAGGAACTTATTGAGATGCTCATAATCCCAGACTTCTTTGCCGCCCTGTGAAAATTCTTTCATGGCTGCGGAATAGCTGAAACCTTCAACGGTCGCCATCGGACGGTTTACAACATCCCAGAGATGAGGACCGACTTTGTTGGCGCCGCCTTTTTCACTCGTATGACAGGCTGCACAGCGTTTGAACACTGTTGCACCGCGTGCAGGATCAGCTGATGCCAGCAAAGTTGCAATCGGAACAGCAACGGCTGCTTCCTTGCCACCGGCTGCCGGTGCGCCACCTTCTGCAGCTGCAATTTCATAACCGGCTTTTTCAGGATGCGAGGTCGAGAAAATCGCATCGGATGAAATACCAATAGTCATTACAACAAAAACTGTGGCCAGAAAGGCCATGATAAACTTGTTGGACTGAGACGATTCCATGTGGCCGCTAGCGCTCCTCTTCCCCAACGCCTTTAGCTTGGCGGTAATTATTGATACGTCTTAGGGGAGGGTTGCCCTCCATTGCTGACTTTCGCCGGAAACTAGGTCTTTTACTTGGCGCTGGCAACACCTATAAGAACTGCAGTACCCGTGACTTTTTGACACTTTCGGATGAATAGCGATGTCTAAGCCGTTTAAATCACTGATCCTGATACCCGCCCGCATGGCTTCAACCCGTCTTCCGGGTAAGCCGTTGGCTGACATTGCCGGAAAGCCGATGATCGTGCATGTGGCCGAGCGCGCAGCTGCATCCGGTCTGGGACGCGTGGTTGTTGCAACGGATAGTGCTGAGATTAAAGCGGCTGTCGAGGCGCATGGTCTTGAGGCGGTGATGACACGCAGCGATCATGAATCCGGATCGGACAGAATTTACGAGGCTTTGCAACTTATTGATCCGAATAAAGAATTTGATGCGGTTATCAATGTGCAGGGTGACCTGCCAGTGATCGATCCGGCACTGATTAAAACCGCTTTGCAGCCGCTGATTGACGGGCCTGCGGATATCGCCACTCTTGGTGTTGAGATCAGCGATATCCAAGAAAAGACCAATCCGAATGTGGTGAAAATTGTCGGCTCGCCTCTGGCCGGTGCCAATAAACTGCGCGCACTTTATTTTACCCGCGCCACAGCACCTTATGGTGATGGTCCGCTTTACCATCATATCGGTCTTTACGCCTATCGTCGTGCGGCACTGGAAAAATTTGTCGCGCTCGGGCCTTCGGTTCTGGAATTGCGCGAAAAACTGGAACAGCTGCGGGCTCTGGAAGCGGGTATGCGAATCGATGTGGAAGTGGTTCAATCCTTCCCGCTCGGTGTGGATACACCGGAGGATCTGGAAAAGGCGCGTCAGTTTCTGTCTCGCTGAAATTCAGGGAAAACAGAAAAGCATTTTATAAATAGTCAAAGGCACCAAAATGGCAGCGAAGACCAATAAAATATCGTTTCAGGGTGAACCGGGAGCAAATTCCGATACGGCCTGCCGCAATATGTTTCCGATGATGGAGCCGCTGCCATGTGCGACTTTTGAAGATGCATTTAATGCCGTTGAAAATGGCGAAGCCGATCTGGCGATGATTCCGATTGAAAATACGCTGGCCGGTCGTGTCGCGGATATTCATCATCTTTTACCGGAATCACGTCTGCATATTATCGGCGAATATTTCCTGCCGATCCATTTTCAGCTGATGGTGCTTCCTGGTACCAAAAAGGAAGACATTAAGAGCGTTCACAGCCATATTCATGCGCTGGGGCAATGCCGCAAAATCATTCGCGGCAATGGCTGGAAACCGGTGATTGCCGGTGATACCGCAGGCGCTGCCCGTCAGGTGGCTGATCTGGGCGATAAGAGTAAGGCAGCTCTGGCACCATTGCTGGCTGCTGAGCTCTATGGTCTTGAGATTTTGCAGAACAATGTCGAAGACGCGGAAAACAATATTACGCGCTTTGTTGTGCTGTCCAAACAGGAACAATGGGCACCGCGCAAGTCACCGGATGAGCTGATGGTGACGACTTTTGTATTCCGCGTGCGCAACGTTCCGGCGGCGCTTTATAAGGCGATGGGCGGTTTTGCGACCAATGGCATCAACATGACCAAGCTGGAAAGCTATCAGATCGGCGGGACTTTCATGGCCACACAGTTCTATGCGGATATTGAAGGTCATCCGGATGATCGTTCCGTGCAGCTGGCATTGGAAGAGCTGGCCTTCTTCACCAAAGAAGTGCGTATTGTCGGTGTTTATCCGGGCAGTGAAAACCGCAAGCAACTGCTAGCAGCAGAATAATCGCAAGCGTTTGCTTGCAAATGAATAACCGCAAGCGTTTGCTTGCAAAGGAATAAAAGTAAGCAATTGCTAGCAGCTGAGTAAGCCAAATTTTAACAGTTTGAAAAAGCGCCGGAGTGATCCGGCGCTTTTTTATTTGTCTGAACACTCTACCCAATGGCGTATCAGCGCGCTGGCGATTGCACCGGCAGGCGGTGTGCGTAGGTCTTGCTTATGGACATTATCCAACATGGCTCTTGCCTCCTCACGGGTAAACCAGCGCCCGTCCTCCAGTTCGTCATGGTCAAGATTTATCTCATCAGACAGGCTCTGTGCGAAACAACCGATCATCAGGGAATAGGGAAACGGCCATGGCTGGCTGGCGTGATAGGTGACCTGTCCGACGGGTAGCCCTGATTCTTCGCGCACTTCACGCCGGACAGCATTTTCAATCGTCTCACCCGGCTCCACAAAACCGGCAAGGCAGGAATAGGTCAGCGGAGCAAAATGCGGGCTTCGCGCAAGCAGACACGTGTCGCCGCTGTCGGTTTTGCAGGTGACCAGCATAATTACCACCGGATCAGTGCGTGGAAAATGCTCGGCATTGCAGGAGATACACACCCGTTTGAAGCCGCCAATGCGCATTTCGGTTTCATGGCCGCACCGACCGCAAAAGCGATGGGTTTTATGCCATGCAAGAAGCGCAGCCCCTTGCGCTACCATACCACTCAGCGCAGGCGGCAAAAGATGATGCGTATAGAGCGCGCGATATTCCGAAGCTTCGTAAGGCGCAGGAAGTGCCTCCGCGTCCAGACCGGTGTCGAGTGCAAAATAGGCAATACCCTCTGCGTCACCCAGCAAAATCAGATTGTCGCCGGCAGATAAATTCGAGCCATTTTGCAGGGCGCGACGCTCCGCATGGCTGAACAAGGCACGGTGTTCCGGTGCGCCTTGTTTCAAAATAATTTTGTTGCCGGCAAAAAGCAGAAATTGCGCACCGGGATCAGCCAACGCTTTGGCTAAACTTGTTTCGTCCCGTTTCTCTGCCTGCGGGTCAAGTGTCCTGCCGGCAAAGCCAAGACCATGGCTGTTATCTGTCATGTGATAAACTCAGGCAGAAAGACGGGCGCGTAAATCACTGATCAGCTTGCTGGCTTCTTCGTCCGTATAAGGCTCGCGCGTGCCATGCCCCCAGACCGGACCCGGCCATGCTGCATCACCGCTGTTGCGTGCAATAATGTGAATATGCAGCTGACGGACAATATTGCCGAGCGCACCGCTGTTGATTTTCTCGCAGCCGGTCGCGGATTTCATGGCTTCAGCAACCATCGAAGTCTCAAAGCTGAGCATGGTCTGATCGAGCGGGGTTAGCTCATGAATCTCAGACATATCTGCGCGCTGCGGCACAAGGATCAGCCATGGCCAACGCTTGTCATTCATCAGTAAAAGCTGGCACAGGCCAAGCGGGCCGATAGGAAAACTGTCATTTTGCAGGCGTTGATCGAGGGCGAAATCTGGCATGATGCGGTGCCTTTTTGAGAAATATTGTTTTTGTCCGGCAGTTTTGGAAGCTGGTTTTGACTGGAACATAACTTCTTAAATTTGGATCAGTTTAAGGAATTATGATCTAATTTTAATGTGTTAGAGCGACCTTTGTGTGCCAAATCTGGCACACGGCGCTCTAGTCTGGAACTATTCAAACATAAAATGCATGAAAATAATCTATATTTTTTTATCTCAGCTTATTTGAGCCTTGCATTTTGTGTTCAAATTTCCGATATGGAGCGCGGGAGGTTGGTGGTGGACGGACCACTCGCCAACCGGGTCAGGTCCGGAAGGAAGCAGCCCTAACGAGCTCGGCACGGGTCATCGTGCCAGCCTCCCACCTTTTTCTCCCCTGAAATCCAGATTGTTGTGCACGGAAAAGCTAAGTTTTCTGTGAGACCGCTTTCTGTTTTCAATCGGCTGATGATCTGTGCTACAGCAGTGGAGCTTAAAGACGGGATCTGAAGGAGCGCGCGAAATCCATGGATAATAAACCGGCAGACAACGCCTACCGCGTTCTCGCCCGTAAATACCGCCCGCAGAATTTTGATGATCTTTATGGTCAGGAGCCGATGGTGCGCACCCTGACCAATGCTTTTGAAGCAGGACGCATTGCGCAGGCATGGATGCTGACCGGTGTGCGCGGGGTGGGTAAGACCACAACGGCGCGTATTCTGGCGCGCGGCCTGAATTATAAAACCGATACTATTGATCAGCCGAGTGTGCATCTGACCGAATTGGGTGAGCATTGTCAGGCGATTATGGAAGGCCGCCATGTCGATGTGATCGAGATGGATGCGGCCTCGCATACCGGTATTGATGATATTCGTGAGATTATTGAACAGGTGCGTTACCGTCCGGTTTCTGCCCGTTACAAAGTCTATATCATCGACGAAGTGCACATGCTCTCCAATCAGGCATTCAACGGCCTGTTGAAGACCTTGGAAGAGCCGCCGCCGCATGTGAAGTTTATTTTCGCGACGACAGAAATCCGCAAAGTACCGATTACCGTTCTGTCGCGCTGTCAGCGTTTTGACCTGCGCCGCATTGAATCCGGCACATTGACGAACCTGTTGCGCAAGATCACCGGCCTAGAAAATGTGCAGGCTGACGACACAGCACTGGCGATGATTGCCCGTGCCGGTGAAGGTTCTGCACGCGACAGCCTGTCGATTCTCGATCAGGCGATTGCCCATGGCAACGGCACAGTAGACAGTCAGACGGTGCGTGAAATGCTCGGCCTTGCCGATCGTGCGCGCATTATCGACTTGTTTGAAATGCTGATGTGCGGTGACGTGGCGGGTGTGCTGAAAGAATTCCGCGCGCAATATGATGTGGGTGCTGATCCTTCCGTTGTGCTGAGTGATTTGGCGGACTTCAATCATCTGGTCACACGCCTGCGTTTCACACCGGAAGTCGCGCAGGATATGTCGCTGTCGGAAGATGAGCGCGTGCGTGGCGCTGAATTTGCCAAAACATTGTCGATCCGCGCTTTGTCGCGTTGCTGGCAGATGTTGCTCAAAGGTATGCATGAGGTGGAGACCTCATCCCGTCCGGTACAGGCTGCAGAAATGCTGCTGATCCGTTTGGCACATTCCGCTGATCTGCCGACATTGGATGAGGCGCTGAAAGCCATTGCCAATGGACAGGCTGGCGGTAGCTCTGCGCCATCTGCTCCGCAAGGCGGCGGCGGTGGTAATGGTTCCGGTGGTGGTGCAACAGCTTATGCATCTACCGATGCTGTTTCCGGTCAAATGGTTCAACGCCAGAATAATGGTGGTGCCGCTCTTCGATTGGCCGAGCCAACTGCACAGCCAGTGATGCAGCCGCAAGCCGTTGTCCAGCCTAAAACAGAGCCTGCTCCGCAGGCCGTGCGTATCCGCGACCTGAATGACATCGTCAATCTGGCGGGCAATAAACGCGATCTGCAGTTCAAGGTGCTGGTCAAGAATTTCGTACGGCTGGTTTCTATCGGCCAGAACCGTATGGAAATTGCGCTGACCGAACATGCGCCGAAAACACTGGCCACGGATATGGCGCAGCGTCTGCTTGACTGGACGGGCGAACGCTGGATGGTCTCGGTTGCGCGTGATGGCGGTGGCCAGACTGTGGCTGAAGTTGAAACCGCGCGGCGCGAGGAACTGGTAACAGATGCCCGCGCTGATCCGGATGTAGCGGCGATCCTTGCGAAATTTCCGGGTGCAAAAATCATCGACGTGCGCATCACCACGCCGGATGATGACACGGATCTGGAAATGCAAATGCCGGATCCGGGCGTGGATAACGACGATTTGGATGATGACGATTAATTTTAGCTGCGGTTGAAACTACCGAGGCTGTGAACCATTTATTGAATACGAGTAATTCGAGGAGTTCTGCCACATGCGTGACATGATGGGGATGCTGAGCAAAGCAAAAGAAATGCAGGCCAAAATGCAGGCTATGCAGGAAGAAATCGCGCAGATGGAAGTCAGCGCTACTTCCGGTGGTGGTCTGGTCAGCCTGACACTGCTCGGCAAGGGTACATTGACTAGTCTGAAAATTGATCCGTCGCTGCTCAAAGAAGGCGAAGGCGAAATTCTGGAAGATCTGATTATCGCTGCGCATAATGATGCAAAAGCCAAGCTGGAGGCGATGATGGCTGAAAAGACACAGGCGCTGACCGCCGGTCTGCCAATCCCTCCGGGCATGAAGCTGCCGTTCTAAAGCGACAGATTATCCATACATCATGTGATTATAAATTAACGCTCGATTCTATTCGGGCGTTAAATGTTTTAAGTCTTCATTATGTCAAAACGAATCGCCGGTCCTGAAATTGAACGCCTGATCCAGCTTCTTGCCCGCGTGCCGGGGCTCGGGCCCCGTTCTGCACGCCGAGCCGCGCTGCATCTGATCAAGAAAAAAGATGCATTGCTGGTGCCACTTGGCTCTGCCATGCAAGAAGCCGCAGAAAAGGTGCGTATCTGCTCCTGTTGCGGGAATGTGGATACCAGTGATCCGTGCACGGTCTGCGAAGATCCGCGCCGCGATCCTTCCACACTGATCGTTGTCGAAGATGTATCCGATCTCTGGGCGCTTGAGCGCGCTGGCACCATGAATGTGCGCTATCATGTGCTGGGCGGCCGTTTGTCGCCGCTGGATGGTGTGGGGCCGGATGATCTCAACATTAAAGGTCTGATCGAGCGTGTCACCGGCGGTGAGATCAAAGAGCTTATTCTCGCGGTCAATGCCACGGTCGAAGGGCAGACCACAGCGCATTATATCACCGATCAGCTCGACGGTATGGATGTGAAAATCACCCGTCTTGCGCATGGTGTGCCGGTTGGTGGTGAACTGGATTATCTGGACGAAGGGACACTGGCTGCAGCTTTGCGCGCCAGAACAACATTATAAAACCTGACCAACCGATTTTTTATCCAAGTTTCAGGTGGATTTTGTATAAGAGGAGCAGCCATGCAGAAGACTTTCCTCCGTCAGGCTCTGGTGGCGCTCAGCTTGTCTGGT
The DNA here is from genome assembly GCA_900470285.1 of Hyphomicrobiales bacterium. Lineage (GTDB taxonomy): Bacteria > Pseudomonadota > Alphaproteobacteria > Rhizobiales > Rhizobiaceae > Pseudochrobactrum. The sequence continues at coordinate 243,138 of UCAG01000003.1, read as the reverse complement.
GCGGTAGTGCCTCTCAGCGTACCGGCAGCGCAGGCGCAGACTTATTCTGCTGCACTCCAATCCAAAACCAATGCCGCCTTTCAGCAATGGCTGGAGAATGATCTGTGGCCGCAGGCGCAACAGCGCGGCATCAGCCGCAGCGTGTTCAATCAGTCTTTATCCGGCGTGCAGTTAAACTGGAAACTGCCCGATCTGGTGCCGCCCGGCACCAAGCCGCAAACACCAAAACAGCAAACACAGTCTGAGTTTGGTTCACCTGCCAATTATTTCCGCAAAGGCACAGTTGATTCCGTTGTCAGCAATGGCAAGGTGAAGCTCAATGCCCATAAGAGCCTGCTGACGAAAATCGAACGCGACTTCGGTGTGCCTGCCGGTATTGTTGTTGCTGTCTGGGGACGTGAATCCGCTTTCGGCACGGTGAAGATCCCTTATAACGGTTTTGAAGTGCTGGCGACCAAAGCCTTTATGGCAACGCGTAAGGATATGTTCCGCGCAGAATTGCTTGCCGCGTTAGAAATTGTGCAGAAGGGCTATATGGACAGCGCCCATCTGAAAAGCTCTTGGGCTGGTGCGCTTGGTCAGCCGCAATTCATGCCGACCTCCTATTTGAAACATGCCGTCGACTATGACGGGGACGGACGTCGGGATATCTGGAATTCCGTGCCGGACACACTGGCTTCTATTGCTGCCTATTTGCAGCATTTCGGCTGGCAGAAAGGTCGCGACTGGGGCTTTGAGGTCAATGTACCGCAAAATGTCTCCTGCTCACTGGAGGGGCCGGATCAGGGTAAGAGCTTCAAAGACTGGACGGGACTTGGTATCACCCGCGTTAATGGCAAAGCTTTCCCTGCGCAGGAGATGGGACAGGAAGGTTTTCTGCTGATGCCTGCCGGTCGTCACGGGCCTGCATTTATTGTCACGCCGAATTTCTACGTGCTGAAAAACTATAATATGAGCGATCTCTATGCGCTGTTCATCGGCCATGTCTCTGACCGGATGAGCTATGGTGCCGGTGGTTTTCAGCAAGGCTGGGGCGATGTCGGTGGTCTTAATCGCTCGGATGTTGCTGCTATGCAGAAGCGTCTGCAAAAGCAGGGCTATGATGTCGGCAAGCCGGATGGACTGGCCGGATTTAAAACCCGTCGCTCTATTGGTGTCTGGCAGGCAAAGAACGGCCAGCCTGCCACTTGTTTCCCTGATAAGGCGCTGGTTAAAGCCATTCGCTGATTGTTATCTGGTTTCTTTGACCATCGCATAAAGCGCTTTAAAAGCGTGGCTCTGGTAGCGCTCGCGGTGGTTCAGAAGCCAGAATTGCCGCGGTGGTAAAGTAAACGGCACCTGTTTTAATGTTTCTGCTGCAAGATGCGGACGCGCTGCGAGCGCGGAAAGTACAGTGGCATAATCCCCCGCGATCAGAGCCGAGCATATGGCCTCATTGGACGGCAGCTCCAATGCGAGCGGCAGGTGTGCGGGATCAAAAGCCTGATCGCGTAAATAGGCTTCAAAAGCGGCGCGTGTGCCGGAGCCTTGCTCACGCAAAATCCAGAAACTCTCCGGCAAGGTTGCAGTCGGCAGTGTTGTGCGTTTTGCCCACGGATGCTGCGGCCGGACAACGGTAATCAGCTGATCTGTTGCCACCGATTCTTTATGCAGAAACGGATCGTCCGTTTCTCCTTCAATAAAACCTGTATCCGCCAGCCCCTCCCGTAAAGCTTCAACAACCTGCTCGCTGTTGCCGATAGAGAGTTTGAGGTCAATCATCGGATAGGTGGTGTGAAACCGCGCCAAAACCGGTGGCAGCCAGTAGCTGGCAATCGTCTGGCTGGCATAAATATGCAGACTGCCCCGTTGCAGACCGGTTATCTCGCTGAGTGTCAGTTCTGCGGCCTGCGCACGGGCAAGCACAGCTTCAGCCTCATGCAAAAAGATACGACCCGTCTCATTTAGCTCAATTCTTCGACCGATCCGGTTGAACAATTGGGTGGCATAGCGCTCTTCCAGTGTTTTGATCGCTGCACTGACTGCCGATGGCGTCAGATGCAGGGTTTCCGCCGCACGGGTCAGATGCTGCTGGCGGGCGACTTCCGCGAATATCCGTAATTGTTCAAGGGTCATAGCGATCAATCATTCGATTTTAATGAATGAAATATAACATATTTTCAAATGGAATGAATGGTTGAAATAAGCGATAAAATTGGAAAAATTATCGGAAATGCAGTCATGTCGCACACTATTCGTTCTAATTTCTCCCGTATTTTACCCGGACTTATTCTCTGTTTGCTGGTGAGTATCGCAGCTTATGCTCTGGAATATATCGAGGCGCATTATTTCGGGCGGGCATGGCTGGAATCAATCGTGCTGGCCATTCTGATCGGTGCAGCGGTACGTTCATTGTTCAGCCTGTCTGGCCGGTATCATGCGGGTATCCAGTTTTCATCCAAAATGGTTCTGGAAATTGCGATTGTGCTGCTCGGCGCATCGATCAGTGCGGAAGCGGTGATGCAGGCAGGACCAGCTTTGATCGGTGGTATTGCCGGTGTTGTGATGCTGTCGATTGGTATTAGCTATTCTATCGGCCGGTTAATGCGCCTGTCGCATCGTATGGCAGTGCTGGTGGCTTGCGGCAACTCCATTTGCGGTAACTCAGCAATTGCGGCCACAGCGCCGGTTATCGGTGCCAGCAGTGATGATGTGGCATCATCCATTGCCTTTACAGCGGTTCTGGGCGTTGTGGTTGTGCTGTGCCTGCCGCTACTGGTGCCGCTACTGAATATGTCGGCTGCACAATATGGTATTCTGGCTGGCCTGACCGTCTATGCGGTGCCGCAGGTCTTGGCTGCAACAGCCCCTGTGGCAGCACTGAGTGTGCAGATCGGCACATTGGTCAAACTTGTACGTGTCCTGATGCTGGGGCCGGTTATTGTGACAATCGGTGTGATCGGTGCGAAATCGGGCGGTGCTCGCCCGAAACTGTCGCAGATGGTGCCGTGGTTTATTATCGGCTTTCTGGGCATGATGGCGTTGCGCAGCCTGTCACTGATCCCGCAATTCGCACTGACACCACTGCATGAAGGCAGTACAGCCCTGACAGTGATTGCAATGGCGGGGCTTGGACTTGGTGTGGATGTGCGTACCGTTGTTAAAGCCGGGGGTCGTGTTACGCTGACCGCGGTCTTCTCTCTGTTGGCGCTGGGAGCAATCAGCCTGTCACTGATTGCTCTGTTGGGCGCGGCCTGATTTTTATCAAGGGCTTTAACTCATATTGCCCGCCCGCTTTTAAACGGACGGGCAATAGAGCATTTCCGGTTTATCTTGAAGCATTGGAAATGCTCTGTTTCTTCGCTCGTGTATCCCGAAAACCGGTTCCCGCTTTTCGGGATGCACTTTATATTTTCAGTTCTTTCTGCGGTTGAGGAAATGCCACAGAACAGCAATTGTCAGAACGACCAGAATAACCGCAACGGCAATCTGAACAGGGCCATTGCCAGAGGCCATAGCGGTGATGCCGGTGAGCACACCGCTGAGCGGTGCCAGTGTTTCCGGTTTTTTGAGGATTTGAGGAATCGAGATTTTTGTTTCCCGCGGCTGGTTTGGTTTTGTTTTCTTGGGTTGGCCGGAATTCTCTTTAACCAGCGCGAGGGAGCGGCTGCGTACGCGTTTGACGCGGGCTGTCCAGCCTTTGCCAAAGGTTTTGAAGGCGGAGAGAGTTTGCAGCCAGTCCTGTCGCAGGTCACAGAGATTATTAATGACAGAAGCAGGGTCACGAAGATTGAGTGCGCTGAGGGTCTGATCGCCGATAATCCCGTCCTGTGTGGTTCCGGCGATTTTCTGCAGGGCTTTCGCGGCGCGGGCAGGGCCGGAATTAATGGCAAAATCAAATACTGCATAGTCGATACCGGCGGGCAGCACATCACCGGCGATTTTGTCCCAATAATTTTTCTTATAAATGTCGGCTGCTGTCTTTTGACTGAGATTGCGGATATCGGCAGCAGATGCCTTTGTTCCCATCCATGCTGATAAGGTAGCCAGAGTAATCCCCATATTGGTGTGGCCACCCGGATCTGCCGGATGATTAACATATCCTCCTTCTTCTTCGAAGACATATGGCAAGACGTTTAAAAATGTCCCTTTTGCCATGGTGTTTCCTTTCGTTGAAATTTATTTTTTAAAATTAATGTATAAATTAAATATATATTGCATTACGATAAGTATATTATCTCAAGTTAAAAGACATGTGAAATGATTTATTTAATTTATAAATTATTTTAAATTTATTATTATAATTATATTGTTGATTTGTATTTTAATTATTTAATAAAAAATCCCCCGCCGGATTGCTCCGGCGGGGGATTTCAACTCTGGAATGAAACAGGACTCAGATCACAAAGATAAGTCCTGCTTAATCCATATTAGTTGTTTTCGGATTTCTTCATTGCTGCAGCAAGAATGTCGCCGAGCGATGCGCCGCTGTCTGCGGAACCGTACTGAGCAACTGCTTCTTTTTCTTCAGCAATTTCGAGAGCCTTGATGGAAACCTGCAGCTTGCGGGTTTTCTTGTCGAAGGAGATGACGCGTGCGTCAACTTTCTGGCCAACGGAGAAACGCTCTGGGCGCTGCTCGTCACGGTCACGGGACAGATCCGAACGCTTGATGAAGCTTTCGATGTCGTGATCAACCAGTTTAACTTCGATGCCGCCATCGGTGATGCCGGTTACTTCACAGGAAACAACTGCGTTTTTGCGCAGGTCGCCGGAAGAAGCTGCTTCACCAACGCTGTCGCCGGTCAGCTGCTTGATGCCGAGGGAGATACGTTCTTTTTCGATGTCTACATCGAGAACGACTGCCTTAACAACGTCACCTTTGTTGAACTCTTCGATAACCTGTTCGCCCGGACGGTTCCAGTCGAGATCCGACAGGTGAACCATGCCGTCTACATCGCCGTCGAGACCAATGAACAGGCCGAATTCGGTCTTGTTCTTGACTTCGCCTTCAACAACGCTGTTGGCTGGGTATTTCTGAGCAAAGGTTGTCCATGGGTTGTCGAGGGTCTGCTTGAGACCGAGCGAAATGCGGCGCTTGACCGGATCCACTTCGAGCACAACAACTTCGACTTCCTGAGAGGTCGACAGGATTTTTCCCGGGTGTACGTTCTTCTTTGTCCAGGACATTTCGGAAACGTGGATCAGACCTTCGATACCTGGTTCGATTTCAACAAATGCACCGTAGTCAGTGATGTTGGTTACGTTACCGGTGATCTTTTTGCCGATCGGATATTTCGCACCGATGCCATCCCAAGGATCATTTTCCAGCTGCTTCATGCCCAGGGAAATACGATGTGTATCCTGGTTGATGCGGATGATCTGAACCTTAACCTGCTGACCGATAGTCAGGATTTCGGAAGGATGGTTTACACGGCGCCATGCCATGTCGGTAACGTGCAGCAGGCCGTCGATGCCGCCGAGGTCAACGAACGCACCGTAATCGGTGATGTTCTTGACAACGCCGTCAACAACCTGACCTTCTTCAAGGTTCTGAACGATTTCAGAACGCTGTTCCGCACGGGATTCTTCCAGAACGGTACGGCGGGACACAACGATGTTGCCGCGACGCTTGTCCATTTTCAGGATTTCAAACGGCTGCGGGTTGTGCATCAGAGGTGTAACGTCGCGGATCGGACGAATGTCAACCTGTGAACGTGGCAGGAACGCAACGGCACCATCGAGATCAACGGTGAAACCACCCTTAACCTGATTGAAGATAACGCCATCAACGCGCTCACCTTTGCCGAATTTCTCTTCGAGGCGAACCCAGCTTTCTTCGCGGCGAGCTTTTTCGCGCGACAGAACAGCTTCGCCAAGCGCGTTTTCGATACGCTCAACGTAAACTTCTACTTCGTCGCCCGGCTTCATCGAGCCGTCTTTGCCCTTAGCGCCGAATTCCTTCAGCGGCACGCGGCCTTCAACTTTGAGACCTGCATCGATGATTGCCATGTCTTTTTCGATGGCAACAATACGGCCCTTAACAACATAACCTTCTGCAAGGTCATTATTGGCGAAGGACTCAGCCAGCAGAGCTTCAAAATCTTCGCGTGTCGGGTTAAAATCTGACATGTAGACTCCTGATGTATCCGTGCAAAACACAGGATACGGCGCCGGGGGTTGGTGTTACGAGAAAGTCTGAAGACAAGCCGTTCTTAAAAAGAACAATCCGGCGCATGGCCTGAAAACAGACATTTTTTATATAAAAGACGCACAACTCAATGATTTTTCTGAAATTCAGAAGATGATCAGCTGCGCAATGCTGTATCTATCAGCGTTTTCGCTTCTAGAAATGCCGCTTCTATATCCATTTTACTGGTATCGATCAAGTGCGCATCGCTCGCCGGCTTTAATGGCGAGGTGGCGCGGTTCATGTCGCGCTCATCACGGCGCTTCAGATCGTCCAGAACTTCATTATAATCCGCATCAGCGTTTTTTGCACGCATTTCATTAAAACGGCGCTCTGCACGCACTTCCGCAGAAGCGGTGATATAGAGTTTTACCGGCGCATCAGGGCAGACAACGGTGCCGATATCGCGGCCGTCCAGCACCGTGCCGGGCAGGTTTTCTGCAAATTTGCGCTGGGCTTCCACGAGAGCACGGCGCACTTTCGGCATGACGGCCACTTTCGAGGCTGCCTCACCGATCTCATGGGCGGACAGCACAGTGCGATCGAGCCCTTTGAGATCGAGTTCCTGTGCAGCGCGCGCAGCAATGGCCTCATCATCGAGCGGTAAACCCTGATCAATCAGGGCTTTAGCAACCGCTCGATAGGTGAGGCCGGTATCCAGATGATGAAAACCGTAATGCGTGGCAAGATTGCGGGCCAGCGTCCCCTTTCCGGAAGCTGCAGGCCCGTCAATGGCGATGATAAAAGCTTTCTCCTGCATTGCTGTTATTTGGCTCCGGCCATGCTGATATCAGCACCCAAACCACGCATCAGATCCATGAATTCAGGGAAGCTGGTTGCGATCATTGTGGCATCATCAACCGTTACCGGCTTTTGGGAGGCCAGACCAAGCACAAGGAAGCTCATGGCAATACGGTGATCGAGGTGGGTGGCAACAATACCGCCGCCAAAAGTTTTACCGGACGGGTTGCCGCGCACAGTCAGTGACATTTCGCCTTCTGTGCAGTCCACACCATTGGCCTCAAGGCCACGGGCAACGGCTGCAAGGCGATCTGATTCTTTAACGCGTAACTCATCCAGACCGTCCATAATGGTCTCACCTTCCGCAAAAGCGGCGGCAATGGCCAGAGCCGGATATTCGTCGATCATCGAAGGTGCACGGTCAACGGGAACGGTGATACCTGTAAGCTTCGATGAGCGTACGCGCAGGTCAGCCACATCTTCACCACCCGCAAGACGCGGATCGAGAATATCGATCTGGGCACCCATTTCCTGCAAAGTAGTGATCAGGCCTGTGCGGGTCGGGTTCATAAGCACATTGCGGATGATGAGATCCGAACCTTCCGTAATCAGCGCAGCCACAAGCGGGAAAGCGGTTGAGGACGGATCGCCCGGCACATCAATGGTCTGGCCGGTAAGCTTGCCCTGTCCGGTGATATGGATGTGACGGACGCCGTCTTTGTCGGTTTCAACGCTCAGATCGGCACCAAAGCCCTGCAGCATCTTTTCCGTATGATCGCGGGTCATGACCGGTTCGATCACGGTGGTGACGCCCGGCGTATTGAGACCCGCAAGCAGAACAGCTGATTTTACCTGAGCCGAGGCCATTGGTACGCGGTAGCGGATCGGATTGGCGGTGCGAGGGCCGTGCAATGTCAGAGGCAGGCGGTCACCTTCAGCAGCTTCAACCTGTACGCCCATTTCACGCAGCGGATTGAGCACGCGTGCCATCGGGCGCGAGGTGAGCGAGGCATCACCCAGGAATGAGGTTTTCATATCATAGGAGCCGACCAGCCCCATGGTCAGACGCACACCGGTACCGGCATTGCCGAAATCCAGCGGGGTTTCTGATTCCAGCAGGCAGCCATTGCCGGTGCCGTTGATGATCCAGATATCATCTTCCTTGCGGATTTGTGCACCCATGGCCTGCATGGCTTTGCCGGTGGCCAGAATATCTTCGCCTTCCAGCAGGCCGGAAATACGGGTTTCACCCGATGCAAGGCCGCCGAACATGAAAGAACGGTGAGAAATCGATTTATCGCCCGGAATACGGATATCGCCCTTCAGATCGCGCGAGCGACGGGAGGTTGCGGGTTTGGAAACTTGAGAGTGAGACATAATATTACAGTCAGTTTATGCTGCCGTTTTTTAAGCTTTAAGCGCGTTTCAGACAGCGCGGTCAATCGAGGTGGCAAAGGTCTAGCATAGGTTTAACCGCAGGTCATCCTGCAAACTGAGCGGAATTTATGCGGTTGGAGGCCTTGACGGCATTGTGCGGAAAAACCGGCGTATTTTCGCCACGAAATACCGCAAAGCAGCATGATTCAGCAAAACATGTGTCTTTAGCTTTGACAAAGGCATCGAAATCCGTTTATGCACCAAAAAACACCGAAAAGGCTTTCCGGTTTTATCTCTTGTTTCAGGAGATGTGCGGATGCCGCAGCCGGCACAACTTATGAGGCTTGACGTGGCAAAATCTGAACTTGGCACAAAACGTATCGATCCGGAAACGGGCAAGAAATTTTATGATCTGAATAAGGACCCGATTGTTTCTCCTTATACAGGTAAATCCTACCCGCTGTCTTATTTCCAAACTACCGTGGATACGCGCGTGGAAGAAGAAGAGGCAGAAACTGAAGAACTGGATGTAGCACTGGATGCACCGGAATTCGTCTCTCTGGAAGATGCGGATGATGAAGCAAAAGGCGACGACATTCCTGATCTGGATGATGATGATGTAGATCTCGGCGATGACGATGATCCGTTCCTGACTACCGATGACGAAGACGAAGACGATGATGATATGTCCGGTCTTCTTGGCGGCGGCGGCGGCGTTGGTGACGACGACGAAAGCTAATCGGCGATTATCCGATGTTGAATTACAATTGCCCCGTACTGACATCAGTGCGGGGCATTTTGTTTTCCGCCTTGTTGTGCGGGTAATGCGCTTTTCCTCTGGGTTTCATAAATAATACGGATATCTTTGAAAGAGTTTGATTTTTGCTCTTGATCTTCTGTGAAAGGCAATTTATGTAGCCGTCACGAACAGAGAATAATCTGCTTCGCACCACCGGAACCGACACTCAGGTCGGCATGTTTCAAAGACATGATCGGTAATGGGGCCATAGCTCAGCTGGGAGAGCGCTTGCATGGCATGCAAGAGGTCAGCGGTTCGATCCCGCTTGGCTCCACCAAACAATCATAAAACATTTTACTTTATAAATAACGTCTTGAAAAAGATGCTCTGTTTGATTCTCCATATTCCGATCAAGGGTTCTGTCTTGTCTGAAAAGGAACCAATTGGCTGTCAGTGAAATGAACGTCTTCTGATTAAGATCAGGGCTTTATCAGAAGTTCAGGTTCTTTGAGATTTGCCATTCATTGTCAGCGTTCAGTTCTACACGCTTGTTGCCCCGGTAGAAGATCGGGTTTCCGGTTTTTTTATCCATGGAGAAACGGGTAGGGGCAAGTCTGTCATCCTCGTAGCCGGTTGTCGCCAAGGCAAGTGCTTCTTTGAATTTACCGTCTTTGCACAGGGTCTTAAAAAGGCTCAAATTCATGGTGGTACTTTCAATCATCTTTATTGCTCAGGCCTGCTTGTAGGAACTTCTTGCGCATTAAGCTATGCCTTAGAGCCACTTTAAAATTAGAGCATAATTTCACCTTAGACTGATTCAGGTTTAAGGAATTAGGCTCTGGGCACGGTTAATACAGCATAGTGGCAAAATAGGTGGTATGTTTTCAGGCGAACAGATCTCATGCAGAACGGGATACGTTATGAAAAAGAAGCTTGTGGTTATTGGTGCGGGTTTTGCCGGCTTGCAGGTTGTACACGGTCTGAAAAAGACCGATCTGGACATCACTTTAGTGGATCGCCGTAATCACCATCTTTTCCAGCCTTTGCTCTATCAGGTTGCAACCACCGTGCTTGCAACATCAGAAATAGCATGGCCGATCCGCCATCTTTTTCGCGATCGTTCCGAAGTGACAACTTTGCTTGATGAAGTTGTTGGTGTTGACCGTGATCGCAAAATTGTGCGCCTGCGTAATAGTGCTGACTTGCCCTATGATATACTTGTTCTGGCAACGGGCGCGCGTCACGCATATTTCGGCAAAGATAAATGGGAAGCCTTCGCACCGGGTCTGAAGACGCTGGAAGATGCAACGACAATCCGCAGACGCATGCTGCTGGCTTTTGAGCAGGCGGAACTGGAGACAGATCCGGTCAAGCGTGAGGCATTGCTGACATTCGCTGTGATCGGTGCGGGACCGACAGGTGTTGAGATGGCCGGTATGATTGCAGAACTTGCCCATCACACGCTTCCGCGCGAGTTTCGCCGTATTGATACACGTCAGGCCAAAGTCTTGCTGGTGGAAGCAGGCGGACGGGTTCTGCCGAGCTTCAGTGAGAGCCTGTCTGACTATGTGAAAACCTCTCTGACAAAGCTCGGGGTAACGGTTCGCACCGGTGTGCCGGTCACAGCCTGTGATGAAAGCGGTATCAAAATCGGAGAAGAGCCGATTGCCTGCCGCACAATCGTCTGGGCGGCCGGTGTACAGGCATCGCCTGCTGCTCAATGGCTGGGAGCAGAATCGGACCGTGCGGGAAGGGTGGTTGTCACCAAGGATTTGCGGCTTGCGGATGATCCGTCAATTTTTGTGATTGGTGATACGGCCTCGGTCAAATGGGGTGAGGATCAATCCGTGCCCGGCATTGCACCGGCTGCAAAACAACAGGGAAGCTTTGTTGCCAAATGCATTCGTGCCATGCTGAAAGGGGAGCCGCTGCCTGAAGCATTCAAGTACCGGCATCAGGGCAATCTGGCGACAATCGGCCGAAAAGTTGCGGTGATTGAATTCGGTAATTTCAAGCTGAAAGGCATTCTGGCGTGGTGGATTTGGGGGCTTGCCCATATCTATTTTCTGATCGGAACACGTTCACGGCTTGCAGTCGCGTGGAGTTGGCTCTGGATTTATCTGAGTGGCTTGCAAAGCGCACGTCTGATCACGCAAAAAGAAACCATGCGTGATCCTGAAGTTTGAAACATAAGAAAATCCCGCCCCAAGCATTTCCGGCAAAAGTGTGAGGCGCCTCCGCAGGGAAATCAGTTCGCCGGACTGATTTCTTTTCCTGCTGCGATGCGTCGGACAATGCGTGAAAACAACAGATAGGGCGGGATTTTTATATCAGGCAGCAATTTTGCGGCGCATAAACGGACCGTGTGGAATTTCCGGCGGCGCAAAAGTTTCTGCAGAAGCGCGATCCCAGCGGCTGTACCAGTCAGACAGTTCCTCAATTTCAGGGCCGGAGACCAGAAAGCCGTTTGGCAGATACGGATAGACTTCATTGCCGTCGAGGAATTCATTGTCCTTTTGACGGAACATGAAATGATAAGGCATGAAGTCACGCGGATCGCTGAGACCTGCCGCACCGGCAAGCTCGCCCAGAGCATGCATGGTATTGCGGTGGAAGCGTGCAACGCGGTTGCTCTTATCCCCGACATCAATCGCACGCTGGCGCATCGGGTCCTGCGTGGCAATACCGACAGGGCAGGTATTGGTGTGGCAGGACTGCGCCTGAATACAGCCGACAGCAAACATGAAGCCGCGTGCCGAATTACACCAGTCTGCGCCCAGAGCAAAAGTACGGGCAATATCAAAGGCGGAGACGATTTTACCGGCCGCACCGATTTTGATCTCGTGACGGATACCAGCACCACGCAGTGTATTATGCACAAAGGTCAGACCTTCAAGCATCGGCATACCAACGCGGTTGGCAAATTCTAGCGGAGCCGCACCGGTGCCGCCTTCTTTACCGTCTACTACGATAAAGTCCGGATAAATGCCGGTTTTCAGCATGGCTTTGACCATCGACATGAATTCGCGGCGATGACCGATACAAAGCTTGAAGCCGACAGGCTTGCCACCTGAAAGCTCACGGAGCTTGCCGATAAACTCCATCATACCGATCGGCGTGGAGAAAGTATTATGTGCCGGTGGCGAAATACAGTCTTTGCCCATCGGGATACCACGAGCTTCGGCGATTTCCGGTGAGATTTTCTTGGCTGGCAACATACCGCCATGGCCGGGTTTTGCGCCCTGACTGATTTTCAGTTCAATCATTTTGACCTGAGGATCAGCAGCCTGAATGGCAAATTTTTCCGGTGAGAATGTGCCGTCATCATTGCGGCAGCCAAAATAGCCGGATGCAACCTGATAGATCAGATCGCCGCCGCCTTCGCGATGGTAGCGGCTGATACTGCCTTCGCCTGTATCATGGGCAAAGCCACCTATTTTCGCACCTTTGTTCAGGGCAAGAATGGCATTGGCAGAAAGCGCACCGAAACTCATGGCTGAAATATTATACAGGCTGGCATCATAAGGCTGTTTGCAGGCCGAGCCGCCGATGCGGACACGGAAATCCGTGTCTTTAATCACCATGGGAACAGCAGAATGGGTCAGCCATGCATAGCCGGAACTATAGACATTTTCGATCGTACCGAACGGACGTTTGTCCTCAACGCCTTTGGCGCGCTGATAAACCAGTCCGCGGATTTCCCGGCTGAACGGCTCTTCATCGCGGTCGCCTTCAATAATATACTGGCGCAGTTCGGGACGGATACTTTCGAGAATAAAGCGCATATGACCGATGATCGGGTAATTGCGCAAAATCGCGTGTTTGGACTGAAAAATATCATAAACACCCAGCCCAAGCAGAGAGCTTGAGACAGCAGTGATGATAAGTAGCCATTCGCTGTAAAAGACTGCCCCTATAAAGGAGGCAATGGTCAGGAGCGCAACACAAGTAAGAACTGCATAACGCTGATAAGAGAGCATGATTGTCACCATCTTTATATGAGCCTGGACGGGGCGCTCTTCACGGGAAAGAGTCGGTTGCCCGACCGGTTGGCGTCTCCTTAGCCCACCCGATCCGCGATTGCGAGAGGGATTATTGTTTTGATGTGCGGGGATTTGAGAGAAAATTTGAGCAATTCATTGTGATTGAGCCGGAAACAGAGTTGTTTTTAGCCGGAAATGGTCTTCGCGCAGTGTTTTCTCCCATAATCGGCCGCTGTGAGGAGCTGTAAATTATGCCAGCTGGCTCATAATGCCTGACTGCTGCGTCTTTGCGGATGCGGAGACGGCGCAGAAATATTGTTGCGCAGAGAAATTCTGCGTTACTCATCCTTTATCCATTTGAAAATATTTTATAAATTTAACCTTTTACGTAAGTGTTTCGGCAGCTTTTGATCTTTTTCCGCCGATCACAAATGCGATTTGGAAGGAACTTATTAACCTTCATTTTTTATTACTTTGTGGACAGAACTCAGTAGCGTATTTTTGGTTTTTCAGGTCCATGCGTATTCCCCGATCCAATTTCTCCATTGCAACGACTGACCGCTTTGCGGTTTCCGCTGACATGCGTGAACCGGTATCCCAGCCGCAGGAAATACAGAGGCCGGAACAATCTGCTTCTGGCGCTCCTGCACCCGTATCACAGCCGCAAGCGGAACATGTCATTACAGAATCAGAGGTTGCGGAAATAATCTCCGTTGCCCCTCTCAGCTATGCTCCGGCGGTTGTGACAGAAGTCACACCGGCAGCATCGACTGCCGCCCCTGTGCCCGTTACCCCGTCATACCCGCTTAGGAGTAAGCAGATGAGCAACAATTTTGCGGTTAAGCATTGGATGGATCAGGACAGATCCGCAAAGGCAGAAGAACAGACTGCAGTCGCGCAGCCTGCGACACAGGAGCCTGCAGGCGCAGCTGTGCCTGCCGCGCCGCAGGCCGTATCTGCTCCGGTACATCCGAAACCGGCCAATCCGACGATGACCGTGCCTAATCCGCATGTGGCCTATCAGGGCTTGTCTGTACGTGAGCAATTCGGCTCCGGCGAAAAGGTCTGGAAGAATGCTTTTGCTTTGGCCGAGAATGTACGTTTTACCCGCACGCCTGAAAATGAATTGCAGCGCTTACGTGCCAAGCTGATTGAAGAGTTCGGTGCGGAAGAAGAAGTGCAGCCATCTGCCCCTGCGCAGAAAGAAGCGGCTGCAGCGCCTGTAATACAGCCTGTCGCCGCTGCTCCTGTTGCTGCCCAGCCTGTTCGCACTGCGCCGGTTTTGCGCGGGCCTTCAAGCATGATCGTTGCTGCGCGTTTGCGCCTGCCGGCGGTGCCGGTTGCGCCGCATGTGGAAGCTGCTGCACCTCTGGCCGGTATCGTGCCGACACCGGTGGTCTCAATCGTGCCGGAAGCTGAAGTAGTCAATGCTGTGGTTTCGTATTTGCCTGAGCCGCAGCAGCCTGTGCTTGCTGAACCTGTTGCTCCGGTTGCTGAAGCCGAGCAGGGCGGTTTGCAGCTCAGCCATTTGTCTGATTTTGCTTTCTGGGAATTTGCCGGATTGCCGGAAATTGCCCCCGCGGCGGAAGCTGTTGTTGAGACAGTGACAGAACCGGCAGAAATGTCCGCACCTGTACTTGCACCTGTGGCCGTGATGCCTGTTGCAGAAGCGGCGGCACCGGTTGCAGAAGAAAAATCAATTCTGAGTATGTTCCGCGCCGTTGAATGGCGGCCGGCGCATGAAGAAGCACAAATTGCTGAAACTGTAGCGGAAGTCGTTGCCTCGGCAGAGCCGCAAGCTGCGATTGTTGCAGAAGCCGCAGTTGAGATTGAAGCTGAAACACCGGCACCGGTTGCGGAAGCTGTGACTGAGCTTGCAGAGCCTGCACTGACTGTCAGCAATCCATTCCTGCCATCCTTTAGTTTTGGCCTGTCCGGCTATCAGATGCCGGTTTATTCAATTGCCACACAGGCACTGAATATGCAGCCGTCGCTGAATGCAGTGTCAGTACCACCAGCAGAAGAAGCTGTGGCTGTTGCTGCCGAGCCGCTTGCAGAAATGCCGGTTGAAACAGTTGCTGAAACAATTGCTGAAACTGTAGTGGAAGATTGTGATCTGGTGCAGAAAGCTGTGGCAGAGCAGGAAGAAGCACCTGTCGCACAAACTGTTGCGCCGGTAACATTCGTAGCCGCCCCTGCGCCACGCAATCCGTCGGCCTCGATCAACTTGTCGATTTTCTCGCCAACTGCGATTGAAACCGGAACTGTGATGTCCGGTGAAAGCTATGAATATCCGCCGCGCGCTTTGTTGCAGGAGCCGGTCTATAAAGACGGTGCGATTATCTCGCAGGAAATGCTGGAGCGCAGCGCTGGTCTCTTGGAAAGCATTCTTGAAGATTTTGGTGTGCGTGGTGAGATTATCCATGTGCGTCCGGGGCCTGTGGTCACCCTCTATGAATTTGAACCGGCACCGGGTGTTAAATCCTCCCGCGTGATTGGTCTGGCCGATGATATCGCTCGTTCGATGTCGGCATTGTCTGCCCGTGTTGCTGTTGTGCCGGGACGCAATGTGATCGGTATTGAATTGCCGAACTCGATCCGTGAAACAGTTTATTTCCGCGAACTGATTGAATCGCCTGCTTTTGAGCGTACCAATTGCCGCTTGGCACTGTGCCTTGGCAAAACCATCGGCGGTGAGCCGGTGATTGCCGAACTCGCGAAGATGCCGCATCTGCTGGTTGCCGGTACCACCGGTTCCGGTAAGTCGGTAGCCATTAACACCATGATCCTGTCGCTGCTCTACCGTCTGAAGCCGGAAGAATGCCGCCTGATCATGATTGATCCGAAAATGCTGGAGCTGTCGATCTATGACGGTATTCCGCATCTGCTCACTCCGGTCGTAACCGATCCGAAGAAGGCCGTCGTGGCACTGAAATGGACCGTGCGCGAAATGGAAGAGCGCTACCGCAAAATGTCGCGTCTCGGTGTGCGTAATATTGACGGCTACAATGCCCGTGCAGCCGCAGCGCGTGAAAAAGGTGAGACTGTAACCTGTACCGTTCAGGCAGGCTTTGACAAGGCGACCGGTGAAATCCTGTATGAAGAACAGGAAATGGATCTGACGCCAATGCCTTACATCGTCGTTATCGTCGATGAAATGGCCGACCTGATGATGGTTGCCGGTAAGGAAATCGAAGGTGCGATCCAGCGTCTGGCGCAGATGGCGCGTGCGGCCGGTATTCACCTGATCATGGCAACACAGCGACCTTCTGTTGATGTGATCACCGGTACGATCAAGGCGAATTTCCCGACCCGTATTTCCTTCCAGGTCACGTCGAAGATCGACAGCCGCACTATTCTCGGTGAGCAGGGTGCTGAGCAACTGCTCGGTCAGGGTGATATGCTGCATATGGCTGGTGGCGGCCGCATCGTCCGCGTCCATGGTCCGTTCGTATCGGATGAGGAGGTCGAAAAGGTCGTCAATCACCTGAAAGAACAGGGACGCCCTGACTATCTGGCAACCGTGACCGCTGATGAAGAAGATGCGGATACGGTTGAAGATGACAGTGCGGTCTTTGACAAGAGCGATATGGCATCCGATGACGGCGATGATCTTTATGAAAAGGCTGTCAAAGTGGTGCTGCGGGATAAGAAATGCTCGACATCCTATATCCAGCGCCGTTTGTCGATCGGTTACAACCGTGCTGCATCTCTGGTGGAACGCATGGAGCAGGAAGGCCTTGTCGGTGCAGCCAATCATGTCGGCAAGCGCGAAATCATCGGGCAGAATGACGGTATGTAATCCGTTAAGCTGAACTGCTGTTTTCTGGTAAAAGTAAATTTTAATACTGTCCGCCATAAAATATATTGGCGGGCAGTTTTTGTTTTTAAGTTATTAGATACATGTAAGTTATATTTTTATAATGTGATGATGACCATTTTTATTGCAAGAAAATATCTTTTTTCAGGGATGTTTTTAAAAAATGACAGTTACTTGCTGTGATTAACTGTGCAATATTCACATCATATTAACCATATTGGTGCATAAAGGGGAGGAGAACCCTGAAATGCGTGAGGTGGGGTATGCAGCGCTACAGATTTGATCAGAAAACTATAGTCGTACAGGCGATTGTCGAAATGATTAAGCGTGGTGTGCCTGCTTCAGAGATGGATATTTATCTCAGCCGTATGGGGCCTGTTGATCTCGATATGCTGCAGCAATGTATGGATGAGGTTTATGCCTTTATTGCGCAGGAAGAGGAAAGAGAACAGGGATTGTATCAGGACCGTGCCGTAGCATAATGCTGTTATCAGGCTGTATTGATGCTAAAAGGCGGGGTATGTGACACAAAGATACCGTAAATCTGTCATGCTCTTGAAATAATCGGGATCTATACATAAATAAAGTTTAAGAAATTCGCCTGACTTTTGACCACGGATGTACTGGCACTGGTTGAGGCGTTTCATGGAAGGTCGGGACATCCCGGCCTTTTTCATTTCTTGAGATCTTTCTCCGGTACCTTAACCACTGTTTCCTGATCTCTCTGTTTTATTTTTTGTGCTGAGACCTAAAACGCATCCCGAAAAGTGTGAGGCATTTTCGGATTAGATATGTGTAAAGGCAAAGGCGAGGACATTTCCTCCGATTTAATCAAAATTAGAAATGCTCAGCCGGATTGTTTTTTGCTCCGGACGCGGAAACGTGACCGAGATTCATCTTGCTGTTAGATGCTTTCCTGCTTATAGAAGCCGCAAAAGTTCTGGATGCCGGAGTGAATCGGTCTGATATGCCCGTCAATTGTGGCTTCAGACATTGAATATTCCGGCCTGATGGGAGCAGCTTTTATCTTTTTTGAGAGATGAAATTGCTCCGGCCGGGTTTTCTGAAATATGTGCGTATGGGCGCCGGTGTTGAAATACGGCGCTTTTTTGTTTATGAATTTCAGAATTTACCGAAACTACTGTATGTTCTTCTTAGTCTGAAATAATATCAGATAAGAAATAATACAGCATTTCAAAGCAGTTAAGATGTTTTTGAGCTCGTTTAGAAGCCTGAAGTATCTTGGTGAATGTTGATATGTGGCCTGTCCCGGGCGCATTCAAGACGGAAAAATTAAATGAAACACAGATTATTCCGGTCGGCAGGTATCGGTGCGGTTCTGATGCTGGCTGCTATACTGGCAGGGTGTCAGCAGGTTGTGCTGTTTCCTAAAGGCGAAGTCGGCATTAAGGAACGCGACCTGATTGTTTTCGCGACAGTTATCATGTCGCTGATTGTTGTGCCGGTCATTATTGCGACCTTGTATTTCGCGAATAAATATCGCGCTAACAAGGATAATGAATATCTGCCGGACTGGCATCACTCAAACAAGATTGAAGCTGCTGTCTGGATTATTCCGTGCATCGTCATTCTCATTCTTGGCTATGTGACCTGGGTTAAAACCCATGAGCTGGATCCGTACCGCCCGCTGGAACATGCGGCAAAGCCGGTTCAGGTTGAAGTTGTGGCTATGAACTGGAAATGGCTGTTTATCTATCCGGAGCAGGGGATTGCCTCGGTGAATGAACTGGTCGTACCGGTTGATCGTCCGCTGAACTTTCGCATCACTTCCGGCCACACTATGAACTCCTTCTTCATTCCGGCGCTGGGCGGTCAGGTTTATGCAATGCCTGGCATGCAGACCAAACTGCATCTCATCGGCAATGAAATCGGTGCTTATGAAGGTATCTCCGCCAACTATAGCGGTGACGGTTTTGCGCAGATGCGTTTCACAACTCATGTGAGAAACGAAGCTGACTTTGAAAAATGGGTTTCTGAAGTTCGCACCTCTGACAAAGCGCTGAACCGTGCCGGCTATATCGAGCTGGATCAGCCTACAGAGAAGCATCCAGTTACGCATTATGCCTCAACGGAGCCTGGCCTGTTCAGTGCTGTTATCGGACGCTGTGTGGATGGCAAGACCCCGTGTGTCAGCCATGGCGGCGGCAGTGTACAGAAACTTTCGCCATTCATCACATCCTCTGTGAAGAAAGAATCGCCTGCGGAACCTGCGTCGAACTGACAAGGCTTTCGTGATTTTAGGCAGGCAGACCATTGGCTGTTCTGTGACCAGTGGTCTTGCCATTAAAAGTGTAGAGAAATGTTCGGAAAACTTACCCTAGCGGATATTCCATTTCACGAACCGATTGTGATGGTCACTTTGGCCGCAGTCGGTCTCGGTGGTTTGTCTCTGCTTGCCGCCATTACCTATTTTGGTAAATGGGGCATTTTGTGGAGAGACTGGCTTACCACTGTCGATCATAAGCGCGTTGGTATCATGTATATCATTCTGGCGCTGGTGATGCTGTTCCGCGGCTTCTCCGATGCCGTGATGATGCGCGCCCAGCAGGCCATGGCCTCCGGCGCCAATGAAGGCTTCCTGCCTCCGCACCACTATGACCAGATCTTCACGGCTCACGGCGTGATCATGATCTTCTTCGTGGCGATGCCGTTTATCGTTGGCCTGATGAACTTTGCAGTTCCGCTGCAGATCGGTGCCCGCGACGTTGCTTTCCCTTACCTGAACTCCCTTAGCTTCTGGCTGACTGTTGCCGGTGCTATTCTGGTAAACATCTCGCTCGGCGTCGGTGAATTTGCCCGTACAGGCTGGCTGGCTTATCCGCCGCTGTCAGGTCTGGAGTACAGCCCTGGCGTCGGTGTTGATTATTACCTCTGGGCTTTGCAGATTTCCGGTATGGGTACATTGCTCTCCGGTGTGAACCTGATCGCAACCATCATCAAAATGCGCGCTCCCGGCATGACAATGATGCAGGTTCCGGTTTTCACATGGACTGCTCTCTGCTCGAATATTCTGATCGTTGCAGCTTTCCCGATCCTGACCGTAACCCTGTCGCTCCTGCAGCTTGACCGTTATCTTGGTATGCATTTCTTCACCAATGATTTCGGCGGCAACCCGATGATGTATATCAACCTCATCTGGATCTGGGGTCATCCGGAAGTTTATATTCTGGTTCTGCCTTGCTTTGGTGTGTTCTCGGAAGTTATCGCAACTTTCTCGGCCAAGCGTCTGTTCGGTTACACCTCAATGGTCTATGCGACCGTTGCAATTACTGTTCTGGCCTTCCTCGTCTGGGCACACCACTTCTTCACCATGGGTGGCGGTGCTTCCGTTAACGCCTTCTTCGGCGTGGCAACGATGATTATTTCGATCCCGACAGGTGCGAAGGTCTTCAACTGGCTGTTCACAATGTATAAAGGCCGCGTGCGTATGGATACGCCGGTTCTGTGGACTGTCGGCTTCATGTGTACCTTTGTTGTCGGTGGTATGACCGGTGTTATGCTTGCAATTCCGCCTGCGGACTTCGTATTGCACAACTCCGTGTTCCTGATCGCGCATTTCCATAACGTGATCATCTCGGGCGTTCTGTTCGGTTGCTTTGCCGGTTTCATCTACTGGTTTCCGAAAGCATTCGGCTTCCGTCTTGACGAAACATGGGGCAAGCGCGCTTTCTGGTGCTGGCTGACCGGCTTTATTCTGGCCTTCATGCCGCTCTATATTCTCGGCTTCATGGGTATGACCCGTCGTGTGAACCATACAGAAAATCCTGCATGGCAGATCTATCTGATTATTGCCGCTATCGGTGCAGCGATTATTCTGGTTGGTATTGTCTGTCAGGTTATTCAGGTGCTGGTATCGATCCGCAACCGTGAAGCTCTGCGTGACCACACCGGTGATCCGTGGGAAAACGGCCGTACACTCGAATGGTCTTTGGCTTCTCCTGCTCCGTTCTACAACTTCTCCGAAACACCTCGTGTTCAGGACGTTGATGCTTACTGGGATATGAAGAAGCGTGGCGTGAAGCGTAAAACCGACAAGTTCAAGCCGATCCATATGCCGCGTAATACCGGTACCGGCTTTATTATCGGCATGATTTGTATCGCGCTTGGTTTCGCTGGTGTATGGCATATCTGGTGGCTGGCGATTGCCGCTACTCTGGCCATTATCGCGATCAGCATCATCCATTCCTTCAACAATAACCGCGACTACTATGTCACTGCGGAAGAAGTGCAGCGCATCGAAGATGAGCATACGCTCAAGCTGCAGTCTTTGGGAGTTAAGCCATGAGTGCCGCTGTAACGCACGCTAACGATCACGCCCACGGGCATGACGACGATCACGAGCACCACGATTCCCGCGGCACCACGCTGATTGGTTTCTGGATCTACCTGATGAGTGACTGTGTCATCTTCTCGGGCCTGTTTGCCACTTTTGCTGTTCTCTCGCGTTCTTACGCGGGGGGACCAACCGGCTGGGAACTGTTCGATCTGGAATTCGTGGCCGTTGAAACAGCGTTGCTGCTGTTTTCCAGCCTGACCTATGGTCTCGCAATGATTGCCATGTCGCAGAAAAAACAATCTGTGATGCTCGGCTGGCTTGCTGCGACCTTCCTGCTCGGCGCAACCTTTCTGGCGATGGAAATCTATGAATTCCATCACCTGATCGAAATAGGTGCCGGTCCTGGCCGTTCCGCATTCCTGTCGGCTTTCTTTGTACTGGTCGGTACACATGGTCTGCATATTCTGTTCGGTCTGATCTGGATTCTGGTTCTGGTCGCGCAGGTTCTGCGTTCCGGTCTGACAGAAGCCAACCAGACCCGTCTGATGTGCCTCAGCCTGTTCTGGCACTTCCTTGATGTTGTCTGGATCGGTGTATTCTCGATTGTTTATCTGATGGGAGTTCAGGCATGAGTTCCGCGCATAAAACTGAAGCATCAGCCAGCGAAACCAAGAATTATATCATCGGTTTCATTCTGGCCGTCATCCTCACAGCCGTTCCTTTCGGCGTGGTGATGGGCCAGTATTTTGACACCACCACAACCGTTGCCATTATTATGGTTTTCGGTGCGGTGCAGATGATTGTTCATCTGGTTTACTTCCTGCACATGGATTCCAAATCCGAGGGCGGCTGGACATTGCTGGCTCTGCTCTTCACGGTGCTGATTTTGGCGATTGTTCTGATCGGCTCGCTGTGGATCATGAACCATTTGGCTATCAATATGATGGAAGTCAGCCCTGAGGCCGCGCGCGCGCTGCCATAAGGAGCAAGATGAGCGGGGCTGCCTCGCTCACCGGATTAAAAATGAACGGCGTTGCGAAAGCAGCGCCGTTTTTTATGCATTTATATTGAGATGCACGGGTAAACTGTCTCAAATTACAGTCATTATTTTTTTATAATTTTGATCTTCTCAGAATGCGTCATTTAAAATTTGCATTCATTTAAATTCCTTCAATTTTAATTTGGTGATTTCTATGAAGATTGTGCATTTGAATATTGTTTCAATCATTTCAGGACTAATGTTGCTGACCGGAGCCGGTATTGTACAGGCACAGGTCGCTTCTGTTTCGGGCTCTGTCAATTTACGGCAGGGACCGGGCACACAATATGCACGGATTGCAGCTTTGCCACGTGGTGCAGCGGTGCATATTGATATCTGCCGCGGCAGCTGGTGTCAGATCAGAAGCAGCTGGGGGATTGGCTGGATAAGCGGCCGTTATTTATCCCAAACCTATCAGGGCTATAGTGCTGCGCCGGTCTATAATACGCAGCCGCAAGTCACTTTCGGGCTGAATATCGGGTCGGGTTTTTATGGTGATCCTTTTTATGCTCCGTATTACCAACCTTATTACACAGGTTGGCATCCGCCTTATTACCGGCCGTGGTACCGACCGGGTTACCGGCCATATGGGCCACGCTTTAATCCTCGTCCTTTCGGGAGACAGGGCTGGAATCCCCGATGGGGTGTGGGGCCTGTGCATTTTCCGCGAGGAGGATGGCGCCGCTAAAATCGTATAAGGCAGATTCCGGCAGGCGATTCCCTGTGATGGAAAACATGATTCCGTTACAGGGCTTTTCAGAGGAAGGGGGACTATATTTTAACCAATGCGCTTTTTCTTTGAGCATGGTGCGATCCGTGTGACAAACGGGTTCCGAAACTATGTTTCTGGTCTGCTTTTAGCGAGGTGTGATTTTGTGTCTTAAAAAATAAATCTTTTCAATGTTTTAAGTCGTGACGCCCTTGTGTTTTTCGTTTGAGTTTCTTTCTTAAGATTAAATATTCAATATTCATATTTGATTGAAAGCCACAATTTAAGTTTTTCTTTAGGTAAAGGAAAATACAAATTAATGTTTTGTTAAGCATAAATTTTAAAAAAGCAGTGTAAGCTTTTGGATTATACTCTCCGCTGGTTTGATTGTTAGGCATCGCACGATGGGTGGAGCGGGCTATGCCGTGGAATATGCATATTGACCCCGTTGAATGGGATGATATGCAGGTAATAAATTAAGGAGAGCTCCAATCCGTAAAGTCAGCACCCTCCTGCTGTTCACTGCGCTGCTGCCGGTTATGGCGGCAACGCCTGCGCATGCTTTTGAGCTCTTTGGCATTAAACTCTGGGGCAAGGACAAGGCTGAAGAAGCCGATGATGTCATTGCCGAACCGAAACGCTACAGCGTTGAAGTCACTTCCGGCAGCACCCGCACCAATAAAGACGGCACTGCAGCCGATGTGGAAGATCTGGTTAAAGGCGCTTCACGGCTTGTGGCGGATGAAGAAAAAGCGGCTTCCGGTTCCGGCGGGCTGCTTGCTAAAGCACGCGGTGATTACCGTCGTATTCTGATGGCACTTTATGGTGAAGGCCGCTATGGCGGCACGATCAGTATTCTGGTTGATGGTCGCGAAGCTGCGAACCTGCCGCCGGATGCACAATTGCCGGATACATCGAAAATTGTCATCAATGTTGATCCGGGCCCGCAATTCCTGTTTGCCCGCGCCAGTATTAATGAACTTGCGCCGCCGGCAGATGATCGCCGCGATCAGGTGCAGTCACCTGAAAAGGCCGGTTTAAAAAGCGGCGAAATTGCCAAATCCGGTACAATTCTCAAGGCAGAACGTCTTGCTGTTGAGGCATGGCGCCAGCAGGGTTATGCCAAGGCGAAAGTTGTGCGTGAGGATATTGTTGCCGATCATGAAGGCAATGTACTGAATGCGGATATCACACTGGAGCCGGGCCGCGTTGCTCATTATGGTCCTGTCAAAGTGCAGGGTACAGCCCGCATGGATCCGGAATTCGTTGCCTATATGACGGATCTGAAGCCGGGTCAGCAATATGATCCGGATGATATTGAGCGTGCACGCCGTCGTCTGGCGCGGCTGGATGTTTTCCGCTCAACATCTATTCAGGAAGCACAGGAAATCAACCGCGACGGTATTTTGCCGATGGATCTGATCGTGCAGGAGCGTAAACCACGCCGCTTTGGTCTTGGTGCGAGTTATTCCACACTGGACGGTGCAGGGGTGGAAGCCTTCTGGATGCATCGCAATCTGTTCGGTAAAGCGGAGCGTCTGCGCTTTGATGCCAAGGTCAGCGGTATTGGCGGCTCACAGGATAATTCCTATGATCCGAAAAACTTTACCTATGTGCTGGGCACATCCTTCACCAAGCCGGGCGTGTTCACACCGGATACGGATTTTGTTTCGTCTCTGACCGGTAAGCGTGAGGTACTGGATAATTATACCGAGACATCGGTCAGCGGACAGGCAGGTTTTACACATATCTTCAATGAAGATCTGAGCGGACGTTTGTTCGCCAATGTGTCGCGTGCGCAGTTTGAGGATGATTATTACGGTAAGCGCCAGTTCTTCACCGTGGGGATGCTGGGCGGTATTCTGCTGGATAAGCGCGATAACAAGACCAATGCCACATCCGGTTATTATGCCGAAGGCGTGGTTGAGCCGTTTTACGAGCTCAAAAATGGCAGTTTCTCGACCAAATTTACCGCAGAAGGCCGTGGCTATTACGGCTTTGGTGAGGATAACCGCGTTGTACTGGCTGGTCGTGTTAAAGTCGGGTCGATTGTCGGTGCGGATATGAGCGATTTGCCGCCGGATAAAGTCTTCTTTGCCGGTGGCGGCGGTTCTGTCCGCGGTTATGCTTATCGCAGTATCGGGGTGAATAAACCGGGCGATGTGGTGATCGGTGGACGTTCGCTGATGGAAATGTCCGGTGAAGTTCGCACAAAAGTTACCGATAGTATCGGTGTGGTCGGATTTGTAGATGGAGGATATGTCGGGGAGGAATCCTACCCTGATTTTGCGGAAAATCTGCGTTTGGGGGCAGGTGCGGGCTTGCGTTATGATACCAGCCTCGGACCGATCCGTTTCGATGTTGCCGTGCCGCTTAACCGCAAGGCAGGTGACTCAAGTTTTGCATTCTATGTCGGCATAGGACAGGCGTTTTGAACCGTTTTCTCGCTTTCGTAGCCACTTTCTTTATCATTCTGCCGCTCGGTATTTATATCGGGGCATCGCTGCTGCCTCAGGGGGCGGACAGCGTAACGACGCCTGCCACCGGCCAGAGCAATCCTGCAGGTTCAGGCACGCAGACGGCGCAGGCGGACAATCCTGTTTCCACGCAGGAGGCTGAAGAAGAAAAATCCTATTTCCTGTCTTTTGTTGAAGAGAAACTGTCGGGGCCGAACCGCAAGATCAGTATTACCGGTATTGAAGGCGTTTTGTCGTCCGAGGCAAAAGTCGGCGCTATCACGGTTGCTGACCGCGAAGGCATCTGGCTGCGTATTAAAGATGCCCAGCTGGTCTGGAGCCGTCTGGCACTTCTGCGCGGCCGTTTGAGCGTGGATACACTCTCGGCCAAGGAAGTTGAATTTATCCGCACACCGCTGCCGGATGAGGGGCTGCCTTCACCGGAAGCCGGTGGCTTTGCTTTGCCGGAACTGCCGCTGGCGGTTTTGCTGGGTGAGTTGAATATTGAGCGTCTGAAATTTGGCCAGCCGGTCTTTGGTCTGGCATCGGAAGTGGCGCTGAAAGGCAATCTGACCCTTCAGGACGGTTCGCTGGAGTCGCTGTTCGACATGCAGCGTCTGGATGGCCCGGGCGGCACGATGAAGCTGAAGGCGAATTACGCGAATGCCGATCAGAAACTTGATCTGGATATGCGTCTTTCCGAACCTGCCAATGGTATTGCCGCCAATCTCCTGAATATCGCAGGCAAGCCGCCTGTTGAACTGGCACTGACAGGCGCAGGCAAGCTTGATGATCTGAAAGTTGACCTGACGCTTGATGCGGACAGCCAGCGTATTCTGACCGGACTTCTGACCCTGAACCGCAATGCGGACGGCACGGTTACCGGCCGCGTGTTTAATGCGGATGTTAAAGGTCCGATTGCTGCTCTTATTCCGGAAAAATTCCGTGATTTCTTTGGCGCAACTTCAAGTCTTGCGGCCAATGGCCTTATCAAGGATGGCGGCGGTTTCCGTCTGGACAATTTCAATCTTTCCAATGCCGCTCTGCAGGTTCAGGCCAAGGCCGAAACTGCCAATGACGGCTTTCTTACACGTCTGAATGTGGATGCACTGATTGCTGATCAGGAAAAAGGCCGTGTGCTTTTGCCGGTCAGCGGTGGTCAGACTTCCCTGGCTTCTGCGCGTCTGACACTGGATTACGGCGACCGCCAGTCTGCGGACTGGACAGGCAGGCTGTTGGTTGAAGGTTTGCAGGCCGGTGATTTCTCCGCACAGCAGACCGTGCTTGATATGGGCGGTGCGGCAGAAAATCTGCAGGACGCACAAAACCGTCATGTCGGTTTCAATATTACAGGGAATGTAACAGGAATTAATGCCAAGCAGCCTGAGGTTGCTCAGGCGCTGGGCGACCGTTTTGATCTGGCCGCGTCGGGGCAATGGCGTGCCGGCTCTCCTGTGCAGCTTGAAAAATTGCAGCTCACCGGCAATGGTCTGAGCGCTGCCTTAAAAGGTGCAATCGATAAATTCATCTATACCGGTGATATTGTTTTACAGGCAAACAGCCTCATGCCGTTTTCGGCACTGGCAGACCGCTCGCTTGCCGGCAGTCTTGATCTGAAAGCAACCGGTACTGTTGCGCTTCTCACCGGCGGGTTTGACCTGACACTGGATGGCACAGCAGAGAATATCAAAACCGGTGAAGATATTGCTGACCGTATTATCAATGGCCGCTCCACTTTGAGCGGTGGTCTGGCACGTTCTGAAAACGGCTTTTCCGCCCGTGGTTTCCGCATCGGTAATGATGCAAATGCAATCACGGCTAACGGCTCATTTTCCAGTAAGGATGCCGATTTCGATCTGGGTGTTGATATTGGTGATATTGCCGATCTGTCTGATAAGGCATCAGGACCGCTGTCATTGAAAGCCAGTGCACGCGGAACAGAAAACCGGATTGCTCTGGCAGCCCGTGCCTCTGTGCCTTCCGGTTCGCTGGAAGGACGCAAACTGAATGATGGTCTGCTCGACTTTAATGCCGTGCTGGACGGTTCTGATCCGAAGCTTGCCCCGTCCTTGAGCGGTGGTTTCAGCGGCAGTGGCTTTTTAAGCGGTGAAAAACTCGATCTTGCCGGTAAAATTGCGCTGGATGAGCAAGGCAAACGCCTGAGCGATCTGAGTTTTGTTGCTGGCGGCACGCGCGTCAGCGGTGATTTGAATATTGCGGACAAAAACCTGCTCGCCGGCCGCCTGAAGGTGGATGCGCCTGATATCTCAACTGCAGCCGCTCTGTTTCTTGCCAAGGCAACCGGTAGCATCAATGCAGATATTGATCTGTCTTATGAAAATGACCGCCAGAATGCTGCGGTCAAAGCAGATATCCGTAATCTGAATGTTGAAGGTAATGTTATCGGGCAGGCGGATATTAATACGACGCTTGCCGACCTGTTCAATGTTCCTGTTGTTGACGGCACTGTGAAAGCACAGTCTATCCGCGCCGGTACATTTGAAATCAATACGGTTGATGCAACGGCTCAGTCTGAAGGCAGTAAAACGGTTTTTCAGGCCGCAACAGATCTGAAAATCGGTACCAAAGTTCAAGTCAACGGTGCATTGGAGCCACAGGACGGCGGTTTGTTGCTGTCGCTTGCAGATGCGGAGCTGCGTCAGGGTACAATGCTGACCAGACTGGCACAACCGGCATCTCTGGCGCTGAAAGGCAGCGATGTTACCTTTAACAATATTATCATGCAGGTGGGAGAAGGTCGTCTGAGCCTCAATGGTGCTTTGGCTGATCATTTCAATCTGGATGTGAAACTGGATAATCTGCCGCTGAATGTGGCAAACAGCATTCAGCCGGATTTGGGGCTTGGCGGTCTAATCAATGGTCAGGCCAAGGTTACCGGTTCGCGTAACCAGCCTGATGTCAGTTTTGACATCAATGCGCGTGATGTGATTGCCCGTCAGACGCGTGAACTGGGTATCGGCGCATTGAATGCGACAGCTAAAGGTACGTCGGGTCAGAACCGTCTGAAAGTCGACAGCCGGATTACCGGCGGTAACGGTCTTGATACCCGTGTGAATGGTTTTGTGCCGCTGGGCACGGATAAATCTGCCGGTGCGCTGGATGTGAATGTCGAGCTGGCCAATCTGCCGCTGGCTCTGCTTAATGGCGTGGTGAAGGATCAGAATCTGGGCGGTAATCTTACCGGCACTGCAAAAGTCACCGGAGCCCTGACAAATCCTGCCGCCGAGTTCAATCTGAACGGACGCTCACTGAGTGCCAAACCGCTGGCCGAAAACGGGCTTGCGCCTTTGAATTTGAAAGCTGCCGGTCGCTATGGTGATAAGACCGTCAATATCAGTTCGCTGTCTGTTGACGGGCCGCAAAATCTCAGCGTGACCGCGCAGGGCCGCGTGCCTTTGGCTGGTAGCGGTTTGGGTATTGATGTGACAGGGCAGATTCCGCTGGCGCTTGCCAATCGTTTTCTGTCGGATCGCGGTGCACAGGCAACCGGTACACTGGCTTTGACCGCCAATGTCAGCGGCGGTTTCGACAATCCGCAAATTCGCGGCATGTTCTCGACAAGCGGCGCGCAGATGGTTGATCCGGAAACCAACATCCGCCTCAATAATATTACCATCAATGGCAGCATGGAAGGTCAGACAATCCGTTTGCGCAATGCAAGCGCAGCTTTGTCTACCGGTGGTTCAATTAATGCGGATGGTACGGTTTCGATCAATGCCGCGCAGAATTTCCCTGCTGATTTGCGTATCAACTTCGATAAGGCACGTTATGCGGATGGTTCCATGGTGGTTGCGACCATTAATGGTGGTCTGACCATTACCGGCCCGTTGATGCGCGATCCGCTGATTGCCGGTAAGATAGAGATTGAACGGGCGGAAATTACCGTACCGGAAAGCCTAGGCGGCGGCGGTGCCAATATTGATGTGCGCCATGCTAATACACCGGCATCTGTGCTGATGACGCTGCAGCGTGCCAAGGTGGAAACCCGTGCCAAGGGTTCTGCACCGGTGCCGACATCCCGTCCGACTGTGCCGCAGCTGGATGTACGTGTGATTGCGCCGAACCAGATTTTCGTGCGTGGTCGCGGTCTGGATACAGAACTGGGCGGCGCCGTACGTCTGACTGGCCCTGTAACCAATGTGCGTCCGGTCGGCGGTTTTGAACTGTTGCGCGGTCGTCTGGATATTCTGACCCAGCGTGTAACCTTTGATGAAGGTCGCGTAACCTTGGTCGGGGATATGAATCCGCAGCTCTATTTCGTTGCACGCAGTGACGGCGGTGATATCACAGTGCTGGTAACGGTGCAGGGCACGGTGGATAATCCGGATATCAAATTCTCTTCCGAGCCGGAATTACCGCAGGATGAAGTTCTGGCGCGCCTGATCTTCAAACGCTCAATCTCGGAACTGTCTGCCTTCCAGATTGCACAGCTTGCCGCTGCCGCAGCTGAACTTGCCGGCGGTAAAAACGCCAATTTGCTGGGTGCACTGCGTCAGGGCGTAGGGCTGGATGATCTTGATGTTGTCACTGACAGCAAGGGCAATGCAGCGGTTCGTGCAGGCAGCTATATCCGCGATAATATTTATCTCGGTGTGGAAGCCAGCGGTGTTGACGGTACAAAGGGAACCATCAATCTGGACATTACACGGAATCTCAAGGCCAAAGGTTCTGTCGGCAGTAATGGTGATTCCGGTATGGGTGTGTTCTACGAAAAAGATTATTAATCCGGCAGACCGGCCGGATACTGTGACAATTGAAAAACCGGCGCAAATTTGTGCCGGTTTTTTGCTTTTAATTGCGCTTTTAATGTGTGGCGCTTGTTTATGGTAAATGAAGATCTGGTGAGTTTAATGATTTTTCAACCATGCGGGCGCACAATCCGTCCTCTGAAAAGGTTTTGAAGATACGGATTTATCATGGCAAAGCAGGGTGAAAAACTGAACCGTCGCATTTTTCTGACCGGCGCCGGTGCCTTGGGTCTGGCCGGCTGTACCCAGTCGCTGGATATGTCGGCATTTCAGCCGGATATTGATATGTCTTCGACCGGCAGTGTGATGCGCCCGCAGATCAGCGTTGATAAAGGTGTCACCAGTAATGAGGTGATGTATGCGGCGGTTCATGAGAACGGTTATTCTCTGCCTGCTATTCCTTATGAGAAAGTGCCGAAACAATTCCGCCGCCAGATCGTGCCGGATCCGACAGGCGAGGCACCGGGCACCATTGTTGTACGCCTGAATGAGCGATATTTGTATCTGGTTCTGCAGGGCGGCGAGGCCATGCGTTATGGTATCGGCGTCGGACGTGCAGGCTTTGAGTGGTCAGGCCGTGCCAATGTGCAATATAAGAAGCAATGGCCGCGCTGGACACCACCACCGGAAATGATCAAGCGCCAGCCGGAGTTGGAAAAATACCGTAACGGTCAGGAACCTGGACCAGCCAATCCGCTGGGCGCGCGCGCACTTTATATTTTCCGTGACGGCGTAGATACCGGTTATCGTATTCACGGAAATCCGGAATGGTGGTCGATCGGGCAGGCTATGTCTTCCGGCTGCGTACGTCTGATGAATCAGGATATTATTGATCTTTATAATCGTGTGCAGGGCAAAGCGCCGATTGTTGTACAGGCTTGATTAAAACTATTAGAAAATAAAAGCCGCGCTAAAAGCGCGGCTTTTTGCTGTCTTGGGAGGACAGTGGTACATTCGGTCACGTTCAGCGGATAATTTTGCCGGTCAGAGTGTTCTGGGCAACGACAATCAGTGCAGGTACATCTTTGACGGCTTCCTCAGTCATGCTGAGAAAATGGAATTTCTGCTGTTGCTGGATTGGATTAGGCGCCACAAATATTGCTGCAGTCAGCAGGAGCGCTGCCATAATGCCCAAGCGCTTTTCAGTTTTTGCATTCATTATATTCGTCCTGTCGGTTTTGCCCACGGATCCGGAGCGCTTCGCTCGCAGTCACTGGGCTAAAATCATGGTAAAGTTATGAAAGCCGTTTCAGCTCTTCATATCAGTGAAAGGTTTTGTGCCCTGCCGGTGATAAAACACAGGCAACGGCGTAATGAGGAATAGGGAGCAGCACCTGATCCAGCCCTGCCATGGTTTGTGCATAGTCCTGTGCGGCTTTTTTAACTTCCGCTACACGGCTGCCGGTCACCAGAGCATCCAGACAGGCATCACGGGTCGTATCGTCACCGTTTTGCAAGGCCGAGATCAGCCCCATCAGCAGACATTCTTCACGGCAGATATGCATCGAACCATAAGGAAAGGCCTTGAGCTGACAAGCTGCACAAAAATGCAGGGTGCGGATGAAATGGGAGAGTTCGGCCAGCGCGAGCTTGGCTTTATCGAGGCCGAGTTCCTGAGTATAAATCGTCCAGGCCATTTCCCACGGAATAACTGATCCGGTTTCAAAGCCGGATGTCCAATGGCGATAGCCTTCAAGCACCAGTTTTTCAGCCTGACGCTCGAAATAATGACTGGATGTTTCAAAGAGATTTCTGACCTGCATATTCATGGTCTGTATCCGATCTGTAACGGACGTGAGAGAGCGATGAATATGCGTCGCGGCTGCGGACGCGACGATAGAACCGCCCTTGGGCGGTAAAGTGCCTGACCAAACATGAGGTCCTCCAATAGAGCGGGTTCAAGGCCCAAACATCAAAGGTTGAATTTATTGTCACGAGCCGGAAGTAGTCTTCTGAAAGCTCTGACAGCGGGAATATGCCGGTGAAAACGTCCGGTTGTCAAACCCAATTTTCAGGATTTATTTAGAAAAGCGTTCTTATTTCAATAGCTTAGAATAATTCCAGAGTATTTCACTCATGTTTTTATTCTAAAACGCAACGCTATCTATATGAATCCGTATATGTTTTGCGTGATTGTCGCATCCGGCCGGATTGCATGACATTCCGGCCGGATTTTTAAACTCTGCGACGTCCCGCCTCATGCAAAACCCTGTAAACAGGATGGGTAAAAGGGAGCGATTCCAGAATCATAATGCGGAGCGCCGATATTACCGGCGCTCCGGTTTTGTGTTTTATCTCCGAACCGATGCCGCCCCGGAGAAGCAGGAATTAGTGATGGCTATGGTCATTGGCCTTGCCGCCAGCATTACCGGCAGAACCCTTGGACGGATTCACGTGAAACGGTAAATTAACCTTTCCGGCTTTTTCAAATTCCAGCTCAACATTGATTGTTTCACCTTCTTTGAACGGTTTGGCCAGATCCATAAACATGATGTGGAAACCGGTTGGCGCTAATTTCACAGTCTGACCGGCAGGAATAACCAGAGGCTCGCTCAGTTTGCGCATTTTCATGACATTGTCTTTCATCGACATTTCATGAATTTCGACTTTTCCGGCTGCATCTGTGATGCCGCCGATCAGGCGATCATCTTCTTTGCCCTTGTTGGTAATGACAATATAGCCGCCTGCCACGCGGGCATTCGGAATTGTCGCGATGCTATGGGCTTCGGAAAGCTGCAGATCACCGGCTGTCACCATCTCGGCGCTGTCGCCGCCATGAGCGCCGTGACCGTCATGGCTTGCCTGTTTTGTGGCGGCGGCAACGAGCAATTGTGGTGCAGGGTTTTTCAGGTCATGCGGGTTCTGACCTTCTGCTGCGATATCCGTCCAGTTTTCGGTTTTACCGTTTTCGCAGGTTTGTACGGTCGGGAACGACAATGTCGTATCCTTGCCGAAGCCGGCGAGTTTGCCGACAATCGCGAACTCATCATAGAAATCCGCCGGCAGTTTGCCGCCTTTCCAGATCACTTCGGTCACACCGTTTTTCACGTCTTTACCGTGCACTTTGTAGCTGTGCTGGTAATCGGATTTAACAGTTTCAATGTCCCATCCGGCTTTCATCTGTGGCTGGGCGGCAATGAAACCTTCCGGAATTTTGACATTGATCTGTGTGGTAGCAGCACCATCACAGCCATGCGGGATTTTGAGGACGGCTTTATAGCCATTGTCTGCATTAGCCTGCGCTGTTTCAAGTGAAACATGTGCCTGTGCCAGACCTGCAGTGCCGAGAAGAAGGCTGGCGACACAGAGTGGTGTGAAAATCGTTTTCATAAATTTATTCCTTGCGAATATCCGCTTGTTTGACTGCAAATTGCAGGCAGAAAGCATGAAAGCGCTTAAAGCGCGTGACTGATATTTCCTGCGGCATCGTGTAAATGCGCAGACCTGTTCTCAGGCAAGGAAAGGTGGCGCCTGCGGCGGGGCGGCGGGCGGATAAAGTCGGGAGCGGGGCAGAACTTTGGCTGTGCGTCTGACGCTGTTGCCTGTGTCTTTGGCAACAACCGGACCACCGGTTGCAGGCGGAGTGGCCAGTGCAAAAGCTGCCGAGATACGGCAGGCCTCGCAATCAACCATCATATTATGATTTTTATGATGGCGGTCAGATGCGGCGCTGTTTTCGGAAACGCAGATGGAGACAATACTGCCATCTGGCATTGTTTCATAACGGATGAAGACCGGTTCAGCTGAGGTGCCGCTATTGGTGGTCATTTGCAGCAGAGGGGCGCTGACATCCACCGGTCTGTGGGCGAAAGACAGCAAAACAAGCGCCAATACGCATAGGATGCGTATTAAAACCTGTTTGTTTTTGTGCGTCTGAACCATCACCCTGAACTATAAATAACTGCGCTTTCCGCTTTTTAGCGCGGTACCTTGCGGAAAGAAAGGGCTTTCCTGTCCAATAATGATGCCGGATCTCCCTCTGCCTCACGATGTCACAGAGGTTTGCGCGGAAAGGGCTGAAGATAACTTTCTCTCAAGCGCAAAATCATTTAACGATGATGCATGAAATGCCGGTCGCAGGATAAAATACTGTGCCGGCAGTGGTGAACAGATTATTCGACGGGGTATGAGGCATGTCACAGGTCACCAAAGATGTGGTGCTGGCTCAGCTGAAACAGGTCACTGGACCGGATTTCGAAGGTGATATTGTCAGCCTCGGACTGGTGTCCGATATTTTTATCGCTGATAATAAAGTGTTTTTCTCCATTACCGTTCCTTCCGATCGTGCACAGGCTATGGAGCCGTTGCGTCTGCGGGCAGAAAAACTGGTGAAAGAGATTCCGGGTGTTGCCGGTGCGCTGGTCACGCTCACCGCCGAACGCAAAGGCGGCCGCACCAGCGATGATGCTCCTCCGCCAAGCCGCCCTCAGCCTGCTCCGCAAGCTGCATCTCAGGCGCGTCCGGCTGCACATGCTCATGCCGCACCGCAGCCGCAGGCAAAACCGGGTATTCCGGGTGTCGGTAAGATTATCGCCGTGGCTTCCGGCAAAGGCGGTGTCGGTAAGTCCACGACATCGGTTAATATTGCGCTTGGTCTTCAGGCGCTGGGGCTCAAAGTCGGTATTCTTGATGCTGATATTTACGGGCCGTCAATGCCGCGTCTGCTCGGTATTTCCGGTCGGCCGGAAACGGTCAATGGCCGCATCATGAAGCCGATGAGCAATTACGGCCTCAAAGTCATGTCGATGGGCTTTCTGGTGGAAGAAGAAACCCCGATGATCTGGCGCGGCCCGATGGTGATGTCGGCGCTCAATCAGATGATGCGTGAAGTGGAATGGGGCAATCTCGATGTGATGGTTGTCGATATGCCTCCGGGCACCGGCGATGCACAGCTGACCATGGCGCAGCAGGTGCCGCTGGCGGGCGCAGTGATTGTTTCCACGCCGCAGGATCTGGCACTGATTGATGCCCGCAAAGGGCTGAACATGTTTGCCAAAGTTAATGTGCCGCTGCTGGGCATTGTTGAGAATATGAGCTATTTCATCGCACCGGACACCGGCAAGCGTTATGATATTTTCGGTCATGGCGGTGCGCAGCGCGAGGCGGAGCGGTTGAAGGTGCCTTTCCTTGGTGCTGTGCCGTTGGATATGCAGATCCGTGAATTATCTGATGCCGGTATGCCGATTATGGTGAAAGAGCCGGACAGCCCGCATGCGCAGATTTATCGTGAGATTGCCGAAAAAGCCTGGGCGCAGGTGAGCGGTGGTTCATCCCACGCGGCACCGAAGATCGTTTTTGAATAGCAACTTACGAAAAAGCCCCGTTTAAACGGGGCTTTTTTGTTCGGTCAGGTAATAACGCTTGGTTTTTCGCGGCCGGTATAATGCGTGATCTCTGTGAGTTCCGCAGCGGCTGCGATCAGCGGGGTCAGGGCAGACTGGGTTTCCAGATCATGCTTGCTGCTGTCAGCTTCATAGCGTTCCAGATAGATGCGGATGGTTGCTCCGGCGGTACCGGTGCCGGACAGACGCACCACAAGACGGGAACCGCCGGCAAAGAGAATGCGGATACCCTGATGTTTGCTCACTGAATGATCGACCGGATCATGATAGGCAAAATCATCGGCTGCTTCCACAACCATACTCTGCACGATCTTGCCTTTGAGATCAGGTAGTTTGGTGCGCAAGGCATCCATCAGTGTATTGGCACCATCCGAGGCCACTTCTTCGTAATCATGGCGTGAATAATAATTGCGGCCATAGGTCTGCCAGTGCTCATGCATAATCTCGGCGACAGATTGTTTGCGTACCGCCAAAATATTCAGCCATAGCAGCACAGCCCACAATCCGTCTTTTTCACGGACATGGTCAGAGCCGGTTCCCGCACTTTCCTCACCGCAAATGGTGACAAGACCGGTATCCAGCAGATTGCCGAAGAACTTCCATCCGGTTGGCGTTTCATGCATACCGATCTTCAGTTTTTCAGCCACGCGGTCTGCGGCGCAGCTGGTCGGCATGGAGCGAGCAATACCGGCAATGCCTTTGCTATAGGCCGGAGCCAGATGCGCGTTAGCGGCGAGAACTGCCAGAGAATCCGACGGGGCAATATACATGCCCTTGCCGATAATCAGATTGCGGTCGCCGTCACCATCTGATGCTGCACCGAAATCCGGCGCATTGGCCGACATCAGCTCTTCATAAAGCTCATGGGCATAAACAATATTGGGATCAGGATGGTGACCGCCGAAATCTTCCAAAGGCACAGCATTGAAAACGCTGCCTGCTTTTGCGCCGAGCCGGTTTTCAAAAATCTCTTTGGCATAAGGGCCGGTCACAGCATGCATGGCGTCAAAACGCATAGTGAAACCGGATTGCAGCAGAGCGCGGATCGCCTGAAAGTCAAACAGGTTTTCCATCAAGGCGGCGTAATCTTTCACCGGATCAATGATTTCCACTACCGTATCGCCGATTTGATGCGAGCCGAGCGTATCAATGTCGATATCGGCGCAATCGGCAATCTTATAGGCTGTGATGGTTTTGGAGTTGGCGAACATCGCTTCGGTCAGTTTTTCCGGAGCAGGGCCGCCATTGCTGATATTGAATTTGATGCCGAAATCACCCTGCGGTCCGCCGGCATTATGGCTGGCCGAGAGAATAATACCGCCAAAGGCTTTATTCTTGCGGATAAGATTGGAAGCCGCAGGCGTCGAGGTAATGCCGCCAAGGCCGACCAGAATGCGGCCAAAACCATTTGCCGCAGCAATTTTGATGGTGCTCTGGATAACCTTGCGGTTGAGATAACGTCCGTCACCGCCAAGGACGAGTGTCTTGCCTTGAAAATTTTCCAGACTGTCAAAGATCGACTGGATAAAATTCTCCGCATAATGCTCCTGAGCAAAGACAGTCACTTTTTTGCGCAAGCCCGAAGTGCCTGGTTTCTGATCTGTAAAAGCTGTGGTGCTGATGGTTTTAAAAGTCATGATCTGGTTTTGTCCTGACAATAACGGCTCTCGCAAAAGATAAATGCATGTGGAATGAACAAGTTACATTCATGGCGGATATTATAGGCAGTCCTGTGAAGCCGAAGTAAATGATTTCACATAAATAACCGGTTCATTGTTCAATTTTGGTAAGACGGGTTTATTGTATGTGTTTAAAAAGAACATTTTGATCAAAGAGATAGCGGCTGAAGATTGGCAGCCGCGCTGCACCCAGTGCTTTGGCATGAACACCAACTGTGCCCTCTTCAATCACCGGCGGAATGATTCCCTGTAAATTGAGCTTGCCGATTTCATTCCGTGTAGTTTCAACGATCTTGGCGCGTAAATTTTCCGGCATCCAGCCGTCAATAATGGCAGCAGGAAAATCAATTACACTGGCGGCCGATGAGATTGCGTGGGCAAGGCTGCGCGCGGTCAGCAATACCCATTCATCAAGCACAGGGTTGAAAATCTCCCAATTATCCGGTGCCGCCCAGAGCAGAGCCGTATCAATATCCTGCTGTTTGAGACTGCGCTCCAGTATGAACAAGGACGCCGTGTCAATCAGCTGGGCAGGGCGGCTGATCTGTCCTGCCGTAGTGACAAAACCGTTGCCCATCGGCATGGAGCCCAGTGCACCGGCATTGCCGCTGCGTCCGGCATAAAGCGTATTGTTGAGTACAACGCCGCCGCCGATAAATGAACCGATGAAAAAATAGACATAATCCGCATAATCCGGCCCTGAACCGAAGGTCAGTTCCGCGCCGCAGGCGGCGGTGGCATCATTCTGGATCAGAACGGGGAAAGGCAGTTTCAGGCTCAGTGCTTCGCAAATATCGGTACTTTGCCAGGCCTGCAAATCCGCAGGCGGCGCGCCGACTTCCTCAACCCAGTTCCAGAGTTCAAACGGCATGGCAATGCCGAGACCGGCAATGCGGCTTTGCTGAAAAGGCGTGAGCTGCGCCGTGAATTGCTCAATAGCCGAAAGCGTGAAATTCAGAATATTGTCCGGCACCGGCCATAGATAGGTCTGGTGCATACGTGCGCGGATCGTGCCGGTAAAATCAACGAGGACCAGTTCCGCGCTGCGACGCCCGATTTTTAGTCCAAAAGAAAACACGCCGTCAGGATTGAGCATCATTGGCTGGCTTGGCTGGCCGACACGCCCGCGCTGTTTCTCACCGCTGAGCAATAATCCGTCCTGCTCAAGATTGCGGATGATGACAGACACGGTTTGCGCTGACAGGCCGGTTAGTCTGGCAATATCTGCCCGTGGCATGGCACCGTGACGGCGCACAACGGAAAGGATCAGCCTTTCATTATAGGCGCGCATACCGGTCTGGTCCGAGCCGCGGCTGGTTGTGGCAGGGTCAATAGGGGCGCCTTGAGGATAATGCATCGGGTGTCCTGTAAGGAGCATTCGGGATAAAGAGCTGGAATAAGAGAATTATTTTTGAAGTAAAGCCTGCGCAGACAGTTTTTGTCATGACACGGATCTTAGACTGACATAGCGAATTAATAAATCAAGTGGATTTATTAATTGACAGGACTGAAAACCCGTGTTTCCATGATCGGGCTTGCATATATTTCTGGGGGCAATAAATTTGCTCTTTTATGAAATTGCAGCGCAGAGGCGGCGGAAGAGGGCGCCTGATACAACTGATTTGGCTGGTGCAGCTACGCAGTTCAGAGTTCGGACTGATCGTAGAAAAATGACTCTGGGAGGAGTTCATGAGAAAAACTATTCTTACCTCTGCTTTTGCCCTTCTGGCATTAGGTGTTGCAGGTGCTGGTGCGCAGGCGGCTGAAGTTACGGCTTGCGTGATTACCAAAACAGATACCAATCCGTTTTTTGTAAAGATCAAAGAAGGCGCGACTGCCAAATCCAAGGAGCTTGGCATCAACCTGAAATCCTACGCGGGTAAGATTGACGGCGATACAGAAAGCCAGATTGCAGCGGTGGAAACCTGTATTGCCGATGGTGCAAAAGGCATTCTCATCACCGCTTCCGACACTAAAGGCATTGTTCCTGTACTGAAACAGGCGCGTGATGCCGGTATGCTGGTGATCGCACTGGATACGCCGCTGGAACCGGCTGATGCTGCGGATGCGACTTTCGCAACAGACAATTTTCTGGCAGGTGAACTGGTCGGCAAATGGGCTGCAGGGCGTTTGGGCGATAAAGCCAAAGATGCCAAAGTCGCTTTCCTGAACCTTACTGCCATGCAGCCGAGTGTTGACGTGTTGCGCGATCAGGGCTTTGCCACGGGCTTCGGTATTGATCCTAAAAACAAGGATGTGCTCGGCGATGAGGATGATCCGCGTATTGCCGGTCGCGACCTGACCGACGGCAATGAAGAAGGCGGCCGCCGTGCTATGGAAAATCTTTTGCAAAAAGAGCCGAATATCAATGTGGTGCACACCATTAACGAACCTGCTGCAGCCGGTGCTTATGAGGCGCTGAAAGCTGTTGGCCGTGAAAAAGATGTGATGATTGTTTCCATTGATGGCGGTTGCCCGGGTGTGAAAAATGTGGCTGACGGCGTGATCGGCGCAACAGCGCAGCAATATCCGATGCAGATGGCAACACTTGGCATTGAAGCAATTAAGAAATTTGCTGATACCGGTGAAAAACCGAAGCCGACAGAAGGCAAGACCTTTGTTGATACCGGTGTGATGCTGGTAACTGACCAGCCGGTTGAGGGTGTTGAATCTATCGATACCAAAGAAGGTCTGGCGAAGTGCTGGGGTTGATCCCCGTGTCTTTCTATTAGAGCATAATTGCTTAAACTTGAATCAGTTGAAGGTAAAATTATGCTCTAATTTCAAGTGTTAGAGCGACCTTTGTGCGCCCGGTCGGACGCACGGCGCTCTAAGAAATCAACCGGCGTGATCCTCGTGCCGGTTCCTTTTCAGGCTGCAGCAACCGGAAGCACCTATGACAGAAACCACGCAAAATCATGAAACGGAAGTCAAGCGCACCCAGCAGGATTTTGAAAAGGTTCTGGTGAACAGCGCTTCCGGTGTTGCCAGTTTTGAGAATGAGGACCACAGTCTGCTCTACAGAATGCGTGTGATCCTGCATCACAATCCGGCGGCCGTACCGCTGATCGTGCTGGTGCTGTCTCTGGCGATTTTTGCTGTTCTGGTCGGATCCAAATTTTTCTCTGCCTTTGCGCTGACACTCATTTTGCAGCAGGTTGCCATTACCGGCATTATTGCTTCCGCGCAGACACTGGTTATTTTAACGGCCGGTATTGATCTGTCCGTCGGTGCAATCATGGTACTGTCTTCGGTAGTGATGGGACAGTTTACTTTCCGTTATGGTCTGCCGCCGGAATTATCCATCCTGTGCGGGTTTGCTGTCGGCGCTTTATGCGGCTTTTTCAATGGCTGGTTCGTCGCTTATTGGAAATTACCGCCTTTCATCGTCACGCTTGGAATGTGGCAGATCGTGCTGGCGACCAATTTTCTCTATTCCGCCAATGAAACCATCCGTGCGCAGGAAATTACCGAAAAAGCGCCGATATTGCAGTTTTTCGGAAATAATATCCGCTTCGGTGGTGCGGTCTTTACCTATGGTGTGATTGCCATGGTGCTGCTGGTTCTGGTTCTCTGGTATGTGCTCAATCATACGGCATGGGGGCGGCATGTTTATGCGATTGGTGATGATCCCGAGGCGGCACAGCTTTCCGGTGTACGTGTCAAACCGGTTCTGATGTCTGTCTATATTCTGGCCGGTCTGATCTGTGCATTGGCAGGATGGGCGATGATCGGGCGCCTTGGTTCGGTCTCACCGACGGCGGGGCAGTTTGCGAATATTGAATCCATTACGGCTGTGGTGATCGGAGGGATTTCCCTGTTCGGTGGTCGCGGCTCCATTCTCGGTACATTGTTCGGTGCATTGATTGTCGGCGTGTTTTCGCTGGGACTGCGCCTGTGGGGAACCGATCCGCAATGGACCTATCTGCTGATTGGTGTCCTGATTATCGTTGCGGTCGCAATTGACCAGTGGATCAGAAAGGCTGCGGCATGAAACAGTCAGTTCAGCCGGTTTTGTCGGCAAAAGGCCTCGTCAAACGCTATGGCCGTGTTACGGCACTGGATCATGCGGATTTTGATCTCTATCCGGGAGAAGTTTTGGCGGTTATCGGTGATAACGGTGCCGGAAAATCTTCGCTGATTAAGGCGCTGTCCGGTGCAATCCAGCCGGATGAGGGTGAGATTTTCCTTGATGGTCAGCCGGTGAGCTTCCGTTCGCCGATTGCCGCGCGGGCAGCAGGCATTGAAACCGTTTATCAAAATCTGGCTTTGTCGCCTGCTTTGTCGATTGCGAATAATATGTTTCTGGGGCGCGAGTTGCGCAAACCCGGATTGATGGGCAGTGTGTTCCGCCAGCTCGATCATAAGAAAATGGAGCAGATCGCCCGCGATAAGCTTTCAGAACTCGGACTGATGACCATCCAGAATATTTCGCAAGCGGTGGAAACACTTTCCGGCGGTCAGCGCCAGGGCGTGGCAGTGGCGCGTGCGGCGG
This sequence comes from Hyphomicrobiales bacterium, assembly GCA_900470285.1. GTDB lineage: Bacteria > Pseudomonadota > Alphaproteobacteria > Rhizobiales > Rhizobiaceae > Pseudochrobactrum. The sequence goes on along the minus strand of UCAG01000003.1, from coordinate 201,524 downwards.
CTTTCGGTTCCAAGGTTGTGATTATGGATGAGCCGACAGCCGCGTTAGGGGTTAAAGAATCCCGTCGCGTGCTTGATCTTATTCAGGAGGTGAAATCGCGCGGACTGCCGATTGTACTGATCTCCCATAATATGCCCCATGTGTTTGAAGTGGCGGATCGTGTGCATGTGCACAGGCTTGGCAAAAGACTGGCGGTGATCAATCCCCGTCAATGTTCTATGTCTGATGCCGTGGCGCTGATGACCGGCGCATTGACCCCGACTGATGAGATGCTGGCTGCATGATGCCTGAAACACCTGTGATAAAGCGTGAAGCGCTGGCTGCGGAAATTCTGGCGCGGGCAAAGGGGCGTGAGCGTCTGATTGTTGCGATTGCCGGAGCGCCTGCCGCGGGAAAATCCACGCTGGCGGAGTCACTCTGTCAGGAGATCAATGTTTTATCCGCCGCTCAGCCATCTGTTGTCGTGCCGATGGACGGGTTTCATTATGATAATGCCATTCTGGATGTGCGTGGTTACAGGGCGCGAAAAGGTGCACCGCATACTTTTGATGCGGATGGTTTTCGGGCGCTGCTGTCCCGTTTGAAAACAGAAACCGGTGATATTGCGATTCCGGTTTTTGACCGGTCAATGGATCTGGCGCGCGCGGGTGCTGCCATGGTCACGGCGCAGCATCAGATTTTACTGGTTGAGGGTAATTATCTGCTGCTGGATCAGCTTGTCTGGTGCGATCTGCGCCAATATTTTGATCTGAGCATTTTCTTGCAAGTGCCGCTTCCGGTTCTGGAGCAGCGTCTTATTCAGCGCTGGCTGGATCATGGTGCGGATTATGAAGCAGCCAGAACACGTGCACTTGCCAATGATATTCCCAATGCGCAAACCGTGACAGAACAGTCCCGTAAGGCAGACTTTATCTTGCAGGATTGAAACTTTCCTGTAGGCTCGGGCAAATTCAGAATTTAACAGCCAGAATTTACCATTAAGAGAATGCCCATGTCTGATACGCTGATCTTTCCTGCCCAGCCGCCGGTAACCTTGCCGATTGAGGGGAGCGATCAGCGCTTTCCCGTTCGCCGTATTTATTGCGTCGGTCGTAATTATGCAGACCATGCGCGGGAAATGGGTCATGATCCGGATCGTGAACCACCATTTTTCTTCCAGAAAAATCCGGATAATCTGGTGGCAGATGGGGGTAATTTTCCTTATCCGCCGTTGTCCAATGATGTGCATCATGAAATTGAGCTGGTTGTGGCGCTGCAAAAAGGCGGAAAAAACATTCCGGCAGCACAGGCCAATGAGCATATTTACGGTTATGCTGTCGGGCTGGATATGACACGGCGCGACATGCAGGGGCAGGCTAAAAAGCAGGGGCGCCCGTGGGAGACTGCCAAGGCGTTTGAGCATTCCGCTCCATGTTCTGCACTGGTGCCTGCAAGCCGTATCGGTCATCCGCAAGACGGTGCTATCTGGCTGAAAATTAATGGTAAAACCGTTCAGCAGGGTGATATAAACCAGCTGATCTGGTCCGTGCCGGAAACCATTGCAATTCTTTCCACACTCTATGAATTACAGGCCGGAGATCTGATCTTTACCGGTACACCTGCGGGTGTCGGCGCTGTTGCACGGGGCGATATTATGGAGGGCGGCGTTGACGCTATCGGACATCTGACAACAAAAGTTGTCTGACCCTTTTGGTACGGATTGCATTTTACGGCTGGTCTCACGGGCGGAATCTCTGTAAATATTTCATCAACCATGAGATGGAATCCTCAATCTTCGGGATTCTATGACGATTTTTACTGCATGAGCGATACAGTTGCCGGTTGCGTTTAATCAATGCATTCTGCTGTGTCGCTTCTTACGTTTGTCGGGCGATGGCTTGTGCTGCCCGCAAACGAAGACAACAAAAAGGATCGCCCGATGGCATTCGAAGAGATCAAGGCGGAAATCGCTTTACTGTTTGAGCAGATGGTCAACCAGCCGGAAGACATGCATGAACTGGCAGAGACCATTCGTGAGAAGCTCAATGCGATGAGAGCCAGTGGTCTGCCATTGCCGGAAGATCTGGTTGAACTCGAAAAACGTCTCAACAACGAAACGGGTGCCTGATGCGATTTTCAGCTCTGGCTCTCCGTTCTGCTGTTCTGCTCTCCGGTGTTGTGGCCTTGTCGGCCTGTACCACCACAAATAATTCAAAAACTGCCGCCAATTCGGCAACAATTCAGGCTGTTGATGTCGCCGTGGCAGATATGGCTACTGCGGTCAGTGCGCCCGCAGAGGCTGCTGTTATCGACGCTAATCCTGACGGCAGCGCAAAAGGTGCTACAATTGCAGCTTCTGCCTATGCGGCAGAAAAAGGTAATGCTGCACAGGTCGCTGCTCTGGCCGTGACAGATGCAGGTGATCCGGTTTTGCCGGCTTCCGTGCCGACACCGGCGTTCCGCCAGACCGCAACGGAAGCTTTGATTGCAACGGCAACACCGTCACTGGCAACCGGCGCACATAATACACCGGGCGAAGTGAAATATACCGGCGTTACCAAGTCCGGCACTGCGAACCATCTGGTCGAGCAGCGTGCCGAGATCGCGGCAGACAGCAAGCCGGAATTGCATAATCTTATCGGCCAATATGCGGCAGCCTATCAGGTGCCGGAGCGCCTTGTGCACCGCGTTGTGCAGCGTGAGAGCCGTTATAATCCGATTGCACGCAATGGTCCGTATTTCGGCCTGATGCAGATCAGTCATGCCACAGCGCGCGGTATGGGCTATCAGGGCAATGCGCAAGGCTTGCTCAACGCCAATACCAATCTGCGCTATGCGGTGAAATATCTGGCCGGCGCTTATAAAGTTGCCGGCGGGAATGAAACGCAGGCCGTGAAATTCTATGCCCGCGGCTATTATTATGATGCCAAGCGCAAAGGTCTGCTGGAAGAAACCGGCCTGCGCAAAGGGCCGAACTCTATCCGCACCGCTTTCATTGAGCCGGGTAAAGCTACAGAAGCCGCCAAAGCTGCGACTGCCGCTGCGACCGGTAATGCTGTTGATGTGGCGCAAACCGATCCTATGGTCACACAGTCTGTTGCTAAATCTGCAAAAGCATCGCGCGTGCAGCCGAACAGACGGGATTTCAGCACCCGCTGATCTGAAAATTTTGCAAGTTGTAAAACCGCCTGTTTCTCTTATGAAGCAGGCGGTTTTTTATTGTCTGCATTTTTGAACGGGTAATTTTACAGACAGGTCATTTTGTCGTCATGAATCTATAATCATTCTGACGCATACTCATTTTGACCTCGCTTTTTATCATCACCCCGAAATTGTGCAGGCGGCACCATGAACCAGATTTTACAAAAGGCCGAAGCCTCCGTTGCACGTCTCTATGATAAGGCGGAATTATGGGCGGATGGCATCGTCCATGTTGTGGGTGTGGCCATGGCCGTTGGCGGCGCAGCAGTGATGCTGTGGTATTTTGCAGGACAGATTTCGCCGGTGATTTATATCTCGGCACTGATTTATGTGCTGAGCCTCGTAGCTGCCCTGACGATTTCTGCCATTTATAATATCTGGCCGGTTTCGCCGGTGAAGCAGTTTCTGCGCCGCTTCGACCACTCCATGATATATGTGCTGATTGCCGGAACCTATACACCCTTCATTATGAAAATGGGCGAGGGGGCTGGCTGGCATTTGGGGCTGGTCTGGTTGATTGCGTTTTGTGGTATTGCACTGAAGCTGACAATGCCCGGTCGCTTTGACCGTCTGGCAATCCTACTTTATCTGGCACTCGGCTGGAGCGGTGTGCTGATTTATGACCAGCTGTTGCAGTTCCTGCCCCTGCAAGTGGTGGTGCTGATTGCAGCCGGCGGGATTATTTATTCACTCGGTGTTATTTTCCACGTCTGGGAACGCCTGCGCTTTCAGAATGCCATCTGGCATGGCTTTGTCGTAGCGGGAGCAGCGCTCCACTACAGTGCTGTTTTTCTCGCCGTCCACTAGATTTCTTAGAATTTCGGCTCTGGCGGTCTGCAAATGGTAATTTCCTCCGCTCCGGTGCTCATGTACCTTAAAGTACATTCCGCTCCGGTTCTCGAAAATCACCATTTTCGCCACGCCATAACCAAAATCCAACGCCGCGCTCTTTTAAGCATTTCACAGTCAAGTTGGATCAACTTAGGCGTCCGTGATAATGCGACAAACTAAAGAAACTAGAGCGGGCGCTATGATCTAATCTGAACGCAAACTGCTCTGGAAAAGTCATAAAAAAACAGCCGGATTGCTCCGGCTGTTCTTGCTGTTTCAGTCTTTGACTGGCTTGATTAGCCGCGGTTGCGGGCAGCCAGTGTACGCAGACGCAGTGCATTGAGCTTGATGAAGCCCGCAGCATCTTTCTGGTCATAAGCGCCGTGATCATCTTCAAATGTCACCAGCTTGTCGGAATAGAGCGACTTGTCGCTCTCACGGCCGGTCACAATCACATTGCCCTTATAGAGCTTGAGTGTCACTTCGCCTTCTACATGACGCTGGCTATGGTCGATTGCAGCCTGCAGCATTTCACGTTCCGGCGAGAACCAGAAGCCGTAATAGATCAGTTCCGCATAGCGTGGCATCAGCTCATCCTTCAGATGCGCTGCGCCGCGATCCAGCGTAATGCTTTCAATCGCGCGGTGTGCTGCCAGCAGGATAGTACCGCCCGGTGTTTCATAAACGCCGCGGGACTTCATGCCTACGAAACGGTTTTCAACGAGGTCAAGACGACCGATGCCATTGTCACGGCCGTAATCATTGAGTGCAGCCAGCAAGGTTGCAGGCGACATGCGCACGCCATTGATCGAAACCGCATCACCGCGCTCAAAGCCGATCTTGATGATGGTGGCTTTGTCTGGCGCAGCTTCTGGTGAAATGGTGCGCATATGCACATATTCAGGCGCTTCAACAGCCGGATCTTCCAGCACTTTACCTTCCGAGGAAGAGTGCAGCAGATTGGCGTCAACGGAGAACGGAGCTTCGCCCATCTTGTCTTTTGCCACAGGAATCTGGTGTTTTTCAGCGAAGTCGAGCAGGTCTGTACGGCTCTTGAACGACCAGTCGCGCCAAGGAGCGATAATCTTGATATCCGGATTCAGCGCATAAGCGGACAATTCGAAACGAACCTGATCATTGCCCTTGCCGGTTGCACCATGAGCAATCGCATCAGCTCCGGTTTTCTTGGCAATTTCGATGAGGTGCTTGGAGATCAACGGACGGGCAATCGAAGTACCGAGCAGGTAAACGCCTTCATAAACAGCATTGGCGCGGAACATCGGGAAAACGAAATCGCGGACGAATTCTTCACGGACATCTTCAACGAAGATTTCTTTGATGCCGAGCATTTCAGCTTTTTTGCGTGCCGGTTCCAGTTCTTCACCCTGACCGAGATCAGCAGTGAAAGTTACAACCTCAGCACCGAGCTCGGTCTGCAGCCATTTCAGAATGATAGAAGTATCGAGACCGCCGGAATAAGCGAGCACGACTTTTTTAACGTCTTTCCAGTTGTTCATTTTATGCATCCAGTACGTGCCGGTACGGCATCTGAGTGTTTTTCGCTTTGCAGCGATGAAATTCTGATATTTCTTTTATCATCTCAATAGTGTGAAGCAAGCCGTCTTAATGGCACAGTCGTGAGATTGTTAAATTTTAGATATGCCTATGTAAATCCGGTTCCGCAGAAACAAATTCTGCGTTAGTTTGGCAAAACTTAACCGCTTCGGGGCGCATGCATGTCATTCTTAAATTCTCTGACTTTTATTCCGGACTGGCCGGTTCTGGTCCAGTTCGCTATTGCGACATTTATCCTGTCGATCACACCGGGCCCTGATATGACACTGTTTGTCGGACGAGCTTTATCTGAGGGGAAGGCGGCTGGTTTCGCCTGCCTTGCGGGCGCTTCCAGCGGCATCGTCATCCATACCACCATGGTGGCGATTGGTTTGTCGGCACTGATTATTGCATCACCGGGTGCTTTCTGGGTGCTGAAAGTTGTTGGTGCCGGATATCTGGTATGGCTGGCAATACAGGCGCTGCGCAAAGGTTCAGCTTTCTCGCCGGAAAAAAGCAGCGGTAAAAAACATACGATATTTCAGAACTGGGCAACGGGTTTAGGGATTAATTTGCTCAACCCGAAAATCATCCTGTTCAATATGACATTCCTGCCGCAATTCGTCTCGGCGCATGATCCGCATGCACCGGGGAAACTGTTTTTCCTCGGCCTGTCTTTCATTCCGCTGAGTTTGCCGGTGGTGGTGCCGATGATTTTGGCAGCCGATAAATTCGCTGGTCTTTTGAAGAAAAATCCGACGGTCACACGCTGGGTGGATTATGTTTTTGCGGGTGTTTTCTCAGTTTTTGCGCTGAAGATTCTACTGGCAGAAGGCAAATAATTTATAAGATGTCTCCCAAAAGCGGGCACCGGTTTTGGGGAAAGGACATGCGTGAAAAGAAAAAGGCAGAGCATTTCGAATGATTCAACTTAAATATAAAATGCTCTAAAGGAAAACTATTTGGTTTCCGGTGTCTCTTTGCCGGAAACCAGATTGCTCCAACGTCCGGCTACCAGCCAATAGGTAAAGCCGCCGATAATCCCTGCTGAAGCTATGCTCATCATCATCATGGCTTCGTCGGCATTTTTTACATCCGGCTGAAAGCCTGTCACGAAGAGAATAATACCGGCTGCCAAACCGCAGAGACTGTAAAACAGGCTGTCGCGTTTGTTGAAATATTCACCGATGGCAATAGCTGCAAGTGCAGGCCAGAAGGCGAGATAGCCGATAATCATGGCCATGAATGGTGTGGCCACGAAGAGCCCGGCTCCGAAGCCATATTCAAAACCATCATTGATTATGTCCGGCAGCATGCCGATGGTGGATATCAGCATAATATTCAGAAAAAGGCCCGCAGCCAGAACAGCACAACCATAGCCAAAAATAATGACTGTGAACCGGCCGATCAGTTGCAGGCTTTTATCCATATGATAATTGCTCTCAGTCTTCGCCGTGATTGGCAATCATCATAGCTTCAAAAGCAAGACGTTCGGTTTTGCGCATACGCTCGGATTCCGATTTCAGCTGACCGCAGGCTGCGAGAATATCACGGCCACGCGGTGTGCGGATCGGTGAGGCATAGCCTGCTGCATTCACATAATCGGCAAAGCGCTCAATTTGCTCCCAGTCGGAGCACTGGTAGTTGGTGCCCGGCCACGGATTGAACGGAATGAGATTGATTTTCGCCGGAATGCCTTTGAGCAACTGCACCAGTTTCTTGGCATCTTCCAGGCTGTCATTGACGTCTTTGAGCATCACATATTCAAAGGTGATACGCTTGGCATTCGACAGGCCCGGATAGGCGCGGCAGGCTTTAATCAGCTCTTCCAGCGGATATTTCTTATTGATCGGCACCAGCATGTCACGCAGATCATCACGCACAGCATGGAGCGAGATTGCCAGCATCACGCCGATTTCTTCACCGGTGCGGTAAATTTCAGGTACAACACCGGAGGTTGACAGCGTGATACGGCGCTTGGACAGGGACAAACCATCGCCATCGGATGCGATGAGCAGTGCCTTTTTCACTTCTTCAAAATTATAGAGCGGTTCGCCCATACCCATCATCACGATATTGGTGATCTTGCGACCCTCAGCAGGCACAATCGCACCATCCGGTGTGTTAGCCTCTGGGAAATCACCAAGCCGGTCACGGGCGGTGAGAAGCTGCGAGAGGATTTCTTCAGCGGTTAGGTTGCGTACCAGTTTCTGGGTGCCGGTATGGCAGAAAGAACAAGTAAGGGTGCAGCCGACCTGAGAAGAAATGCACAGCGTGCCACGGCCTTCTTCCGGAATGTAAACACATTCGATCTCAACCGGACGACCGGCACCGCGCGGCGGAAAGCGGAACAGCCATTTGCGTGTGCCGTCGGTGGAGATTTGTTCTTCCACAACTTCCGGACGGGCAATTGTATAGTCTTTGGTCAGAGCTGCGCGCAGATCTTTGGAGATATTGGCCATATCGGCAAAATCTGAAACACCGCGCACATAGAGCCAATGCCAGATTTGCGCGACGCGCATTTTAACCTGTTTAGGGGCGATGCCAGCTTCCAGCAGAACCTCACCCAGTTCCTCACGGGAAAGCCCGATCAGTGTCGGCTTTGGTGCCAGCATTGCACGGGCATTGGCAGCCAGTGCATCACGGGTCTGAGGCGTGGTAAGGTCATAAGAAATAGACATCGGTTTTACTTAAGGCTCACAATTGCATAGCCGCATCAGAAGGACAAAAGCCCTGACTTGAAACTGATAGAACGGCACTGTTGCATGATTTAAAGGGGGCGTTTTTCGCATTGAGATCCGCAAAAATACCCTGAAGTGCGGCCTCATAGCATGGAAATGGCGCTGCGTCACGCTTTTATCAAGGATTATGATTTGCGACTTTTTGTATTCATTGCCGGGATGCAAAAAAGCCGGATATAAATCCGGCTTTTAAACTTTTCAGATTTTGCCGCTTTAGCGGTGTGTCTGACCAGACCGCTTAGCGGCATTTCTGGATAGCAGCGAGAGCTGCTGAAATGCCCTTCAGGGAGTAAGTATACGTGGTTTTTGTGCCGCGTTTTGATGCAGCATTCACAACCATGTCTGAGCCGCCGCGCATGGCAGCAATCAGCTTAGGCTCTTCCGCAGCATTTTCCATCCAGCCGGACTTACCATTGGTGAACATGGTGAAGCGCGCGCTACCGATGGTGACAGTTACTTTAGAATTGCCCTGCAATTCATAACCGGCCATAAATTGCGGCTCAAAGGATACATTCTGGCCCGGCTTCTGGCTGACGAGGAAGAAATTATCTCCGTGGTCTACAGATGCAGGCTGCTTCTGGGTCGGGACGGACAGGACATAACATACTTTACCGTTGCCCGACTGATAGCTGTATGCGCCCCAGGCGTTGAACTGGCTGATCTGGCTCGGCGACTGGGCAAGCGCACTGCCTGCCATAGCCATTGTGAACACAGAAGCCGCGACGATCGATTTTCCAAGCATAGGTCCTACCGGTTCTCTTTCGTTTTGCTTCAAACTCAAAATTCGGGAAACATGCTGTTTAAGGCACGTCCCGTTTGTTTGTCTTAATTTGACTTAATCTGGGTTACCAAACCGTGAAGTTTTAAGGCAAAGGAGTTGTTTTTCTGCAGAATATGCAGAAATTCTCACTCGCTTGCCCTTATTTGTGACTTCAGCATCAGGAAAACGGCGATAGTTTGTTCTCAGGTTTTTTGATTCTGTATTCTTTGAAATCAGCGATTTGTACCGCCGGTGCAAGTGAGCAGAGATCAGTGCTCCTGCGGTTCCGTGTCAGGATTCTGACTTAAGGATTGTCGTGCGGCGGCATAATGCGCCGGTGTAATATGCCGGCGCACAGAGGCCAGCGCTGCCATTAAGACAGCCATATCGTCAGTGAAGCCGATACCGACCAGAAGATCAGGTACAAAATCAAAAGGCAGCACGAAATAAGCAAGTGCAGCAAGCAAAGTTGCGCGTACACGGGCAGGTGTTTTCGTATCCAGTGCGCAATAATAGGATGCGACCAGTTCTTCCGTAAAAGGTATTTTGCCTGCGGTCTTTTTCAGGGTTTTCCAGAAGTTTTTGCGCACACGTTGTGCACGGCTTTCCTGTTCGCGCTCTGAGCCCGGCTGCAAGATTTCACCTATTTTGACATCATCCATAGCAAATCCTCATCGGGAAAGAGATGGTGTGACCTGAAGGCCTTTACAAGATATGGGCGTTGCTGCGGCACCGGGAACGGATCATCCTGCATAATCATTGATGAGTTGTGCCATGCGCATATCCAGCGCTGTCAGGCCTTTGGCCGAATGGGTGGTGAGGGTAATTTCAACTTTATTATAAACATTTGACCACTCCGGATGGTGGTCGAGTTTTTCTGCAGCCATGGCAATACGGGTCATAAAGGCAAAAGCTGCATTGAAGTCGCGGAATTTGAAACTTTTACGGATTGAGCCGTGATCTTCCGATAATTCCCAGCCGGACAGGCCGGGCATGGTTGTTGAAATTTCTTCACGGGTGAGGGGTGTTCGGGACATGGCAAGCTCCTGATACGGCCAGAAACAGGGATATTAGAACGGGGATATTAGCATGAAACCGGATTAAATTATCGTAACTTGTTTTTTGTACAGTTTCGGTTCATTTCACATTTTATATTGATGCAGTATCAGAGCGAATTCTGAGCGGGTGCCATCATTGATTCAATGATTGCGCAGGCTGAAACACGCCCGCATCCGTTGCCTAGAGCATAATTCCTTAAACTTGGATCAGTTTAAGGTAAAATTATGCTCTAATTTTAAAGTGTTAGAGCGGCCTTTGTGTGCCAAGTCTGGCATACGGTGCTCTATGTGTTTTATAGCCTGAATGTCGGGGGGATGTATGTCGCAGCCATTTTCAATACTCTTTATCTGTCTTGGTAATATCTGCCGTTCTCCTCTGGCTGAAGGTATTATGCGCAGTGTTTTACAAGAACGGTTTCCGCAGCGGGAGTTTCTGATCGATTCCGCCGGTACCAATGGCTATCATACCGGTGAGGCTCCGGATGAGCGCTCTGTTGTTGTTGCGGCAAGAAACGGAATCGATATTTCCGCGCAACGTTGTCGCCAGCTTGGGGCTGCGGATTTCAACCGCTTTGACCTGATTTTGGGCATGGATCAGAACAATCTGATGACAATCAACCGTCTTGCACCAGCGGGCAGCACTGCGGTGACCGGATTGTTCACTGCAGTGGCACGTGACGGCTTTGAGGGTAATAATGCTGATCACGGAGAGGAAATCCCTGATCCGTATTATGGTGGTGCTGCTGATTTCGAGCGGGTTTACCTGATGGTTAGGGAAGCAGCGGAGGCGCTAGCCGACAGACTGGCCTGAGGCGTTAGCCGACAGACTAGGATAATGAGGCGCTAGCTGACAGGCTGGGATAATGAGGCGCTAGCCGATAGGTTATACTGCGGCGCCGGCCAACAGACGACTTAATTAGGAAGCGGCAGATTACTCTGCCGCTTTTTTGTTTGTTAGGCGCTGCAGATTACTCTGCTGCACTTTGTCTATTATGGTGCCGCAACTTACTCTGCGGCACCGGCACGAAACTGATAATGCAGAGGCGATGCTCCGTCTTCAAAGCCTGTATTGAATGAGGGGTTGCGCAGCGGCCATACTTCTTCCGTCACATAAGGTCCGCCACCGGTGGATTCCTTGGAGGACATCAGCACAAAACGGGTGACGTTGAACGGTAGCGTAGTGAAATTACCGCGCTCCGAGAGATAGCGGGCAATCTGCATATCCGGCAGACCTTTGAGCCGTGCCAGTGTGACATGCGGGGTGAATTTGCGCGGGTCAGGCGGCAGCCGCAATCTCTGGCAGATCCGCTCCATTTCTGCTTGCAAAGCCAGCAGTTCGGGAGACGGCGCAACACCGGCATAAATACTATGCGGTTTTTTGGTGCCGAACGCATCGACGCCGGTCAGCTGCAGCGTAAAGCCGGGCCGGTCAATCCGGTCAAGCGCGTGAACGATCTCATCGGCCACATGACCTTCGACATCGCCGATAAACCGTAATGTGATGTGATAATTTTCCGGATCAATCCAGCGGACAGAACCTTTGGGTCCGATAAGCCCGCCACGCAAAAGTGAGAGTGACAGGGCAGCATCCCGGGAGATTTCAAGGGCAGTGAAAAGGCGCGGCATAGCATCCTCCTCAATGGGATATGGTCTCAAATATGGTTCCTTCCAAACCAGCACCATTGACTTGCGGTCTGATCTGGACGGCTCTTCAACCTGCGAACGAAGCAGCCTGTAAAGCCTTAACTGATAGCGAACCACTGATCTGCTCATTGCACAAGTGCTTTATGAGATAAGCCCCAAAACTTTGTCTGTTCGTGTTAAGTTTTGCCGCTTTTTACCAGATCATGTGTTTCTGATTGAATAACTATCATACAGATTGTGTCAGGAAGATGAATCCCGTTTGTTGATAATCTTCCCGCACGATCAGTTCAGATCGATTGATTCCCGATCCAGCATGGCCTTCACATCCGGCAGAATATTAGCAACCATGACCTTCACACCTTGCGGATTCGGATGCATTCCATCTTCCAGCAGCAGTTTTTTGTCAGCTGCCACACCATCAAGAAAGAACGGGTAAAGCCTGACCTGATATTTATCCGCCAGCTTCTGATAAAGCGGATTAAATTTAGCGGCATAATCGGCACCCATATTCGGCGGCGCAATCATACCGGCGAGCAGCACCGGAATACCGCGTTCGTTTAAGCGCGCCAGCATCTGGTCGAGATTTTTCTCGGTCAGCTCAGGAGAAATGCCGCGCAGGGCATCATTCGCACCAAGTTCCAGAATAACCAGTTGCGTTTCATCCGGTACAGACCAGTCGAGACGTGCCAGACCGCCGCTGGTGGTGTCGCCGGAAACACCGGCATTGGCAACTGCGGTTTTATAACCGGCTTCACTCAGTGCTGTCTGCAATTGGGCGGTAAAGCCGTCCGTTTGCGCCAGCTGATATCCGGCCATCAGGCTGTCGCCGAAGCCAACGATCTGCACCGTATCTGCAGCACTTTCCTGTGCCTTTGCGGGTAATGAGACAGCCAAAGAAAGACCCAGCAGCAAAGCCATGCCTGTAAGATGTATGTACCGCAATGCCATTGGTTTTTGATCCTGTCTGAACTTTCTTATTTGCATATGGCGAATATTCTGTGGCTTGCAAGAGCCAAATTGACGATGACTGAAGACAGTATTTCACGTCCTGCCCTGTACATTCACACTCTTTGACCCCAAATAGACAAGATTATGCCTTTCCGGAGCATTTCACAGTCAGGTTGTATCAACTGACGGCCGTGATAATGCGACCACTAAAGAAACCAGAGCGAGTGCTGTGATCCAATCTGAACGTAAACCGCTCTAGCCTCCGCCATTTATCAGGGAAATGACGTGACCATGCAGCCTTTACAATCCGGTATTACGCTTGAGAATATTGATCTCACACTGGGCAGCAATGCCGCTCGCGTTCATGTGCTCAATGATATTTCCCTGAAAATACAAAGCGGTGAATCTGTTGGTATTGTCGGCCCGTCCGGCTCCGGTAAGTCTACCTTGCTGATGGTGCTGGCAGGGCTCGAAAAGGTCGATAGTGGTCAGGTGCTTATCAGCGGCGAACGGATTGACCGGATGAGTGAAGATCAGGCCGCAGCTTTCCGTGGCCGTAATATCGGTATTGTTTTTCAGTCCTTTCACTTGATCCCCAATATGACAGCACTGGAAAATGTGGCGGTACCGCTGGAACTTGCAGGGCGTGATGATGCATTTGCCGTTGCCGAACAGGCTTTGAAATCTGTTGGTCTTGGCCATCGCCTGTCGCATTATCCGGCGGCACTTTCCGGTGGTGAGCAGCAGCGTGTGGCGATTGCCCGTGCCTTGGCACCGCGACCGGCTATTCTGATTGCCGACGAGCCGACCGGAAATCTTGACAGTGAAACCGGCAACCAGATTGCCGATCTGCTTTTCTCTAAACAAGAAGAATACGGGCTGACAATGGTGCTGGTGACCCATGACCCGTCACTGGCTGCTCGTTGCGGACGGGAAATTCAGGTGCGCTCCGGTCGCATTCATTCTGATCCTGTGTCTGGCAAGAGCAATGCGCTTGAAGAGACCGTTCAGGCGGAAGCTGCGCAATGACGGCGTACATGACAGGGATGACAAGTCAAACTGCAACGAAACCGTCTTTCGCGCTGGCATTGCGTTTTGCTTTGCGCGAAATGCGCGGTGGTTTAATCGGCTTTTATATTTTTCTCGGCTGTATTGCGCTTGGTGTCGCGGCTATCGGCGGAGTGAATTCCGTTGCCCGTTCTATTGCCGATGGTCTGGCGGTTGAAGGACAGGCTATTCTCGGCGGTGATGTCAGCTTTATGCTCAATCAGCGTGAGGCGACGGAGCAGGAACGGCAGTTTCTGAACGCGCAAGGCACGGTATCTGAAAATATCACCATGCGTTCAATGGTGCGCATGACAGATGGTTCCGATCAGGCGCTGGTTGAAGTGAAAGCCGTGGATAGCGCCTACCCGCTCTATGGCACATTGAAGCTGGCACCGGATTTGGCGACTTCGGACCGTTTTGCATTGCAAGACGGGGCCTATGGCGCGGCTGTGCCACAGCTTTTGCTGGATCGTCTGGGCTTGAAACTCGGCGACCAGATCATGCTCGGTTCGGCAAAATTCACTTTACGGGCGATGATCGAGAGCGAACCGGATATGCTGGGTTCCGGTATGGCTTTGGCACCGCGTTTTTTGACATCTGATGAGGCTCTGCGGGCGTCCGGTCTTATTCAGCCCGGCAGTCTGGTCAACTATATTTATAAAATCGCCTTGCCGGATACGGCGCAGGCGGGGGCACGGGATACACGTCTGACAGCACTGGAAGCTGCGGCAGAGAAAAACTTCCCTGAAGCAGGCTGGAATATCCGCAACCGTAATAATGCGGCACCGGCTTTATCTGCTAATATTGAGCGGTTCTCGCAATTTCTCACCCTTGTCGGCCTCACATCGCTGATTATCGGCGGTGTCGGTGTTGCCAATGCAGTGCGCAGTTTTCTCGACGGCAAACGGTCTGTTATTGCGACCTTTAAATCGCTCGGCGCATCGGCTGATTTTGTGGTGCTGATTTATCTGTTTCAGATCGTGGCTATTGCGCTGATCGGAATTGTCATTGGACTGGTGCTGTCACTGGGGCTAAGCGCCGCTGCGATCTATGGCCTGTCATCCTATCTGCCGGTCAGCGGCGGGCTGAAGCTCTATCCGCAAGCGCTGCTACTGGCGACTGCTTTTGGATTGATTACCACGCTGATCTTTGCCCTTCTGCCTTTGGGGCGGGCACGGACAATTCCGGCAACGGCTTTGTTCCGCCAAAAAGGTTTTGACCAAAGCGGCTGGCCACCACTGCTCTACATGCTGACTGCAGGACTTCTGCTGCTGATATTGATCGGGCTGGTGTTGTTTTTTGTTGAAGATCAGCGCATTGCCGGTGTGTTTATCGTGGGAGCGGTTGCTGCGTTTATTATTTTGCGCGGTGTCTCCTACGGGTTGCGGATGCTGGCGCGTAATGCCCCGCGGTTTAAGTCACCGGCTTTGCGGCTGGCAGTCGGTAATATTCACCGTCCGGGTGCGCTGACGCCTTCTGTTGTGCTTTCGCTCGGTCTTGGCCTGACTTTGGTTGTGGCACTGGCTCTGGTTGACGGTAATCTGCGTCGTCAGATCACCCAAAGCCTGCCTGCCCATGCGCCGAACTTCTTCTTTGTCGATATTCAGAATACTGAAATCGATGGTTTCCGTGATCTGTTGGCGAAAGCAGCACCGGAAGGCAAAGTCGTCAGTGCAGCGATGTTGCGCGGGCGCATAGTGGCGTTAAACGGCACTGATGTTGATAAGGTGACTGTGCCGCCACAGGGCGCATGGGTGCTGCGCGGAGATCGCGGTATTACCTATGCGAAAAACCTGCCGGAAAATTCCACAATGACACAAGGTGAGTGGTGGCCTGCAGATTATAGTGGTGAGCCGCTGGTGTCTTTTGCGGCCAAAGAAGCGGAAGAACTCGGGCTTAAAATCGGTGATACGGTGACAGTCAATGTGCTTGGCCGGAATATTACCGCGAAGATTGCCAATTTCCGTCAGGTACAGTGGGAAACACTGGCGATCAATTTCGTCATGGTATTCTCTCCGAATACATTTGCCGGCGCGCCGCATTCATGGCTGGCGACACTGACTGATGCCAATGCGGCACCGGAGCAGGAAGCCAATGTGTTGCGCACGGTAACGCAGACTTTCCCTGCGGTCACATCTGTGCGGGTTAAAGATGCGATTGAAGTGGCCAATGATCTGATCAGCCAGTTGGCGGTGGCTATACGATGGGCTGCATCGGTTGGCTTGCTGGCGGCAATTTTGGTGCTGGCCGGAGCTTTGGCAGCGGGTAACCGTGCCAGACAGCATGATGCGGTGGTGCTGAAAACATTGGGTGCCACACGTCTCACGCTGATCCGCGCTTTTGTCTATGAATATGCGTTGCTTGGATTGGCAACGGCCGTTTTTGCCCTTGGTGCAGGCGGTCTGGCTGCATGGTTTGTCGTGGTGAAGCTGATGAATTTACAGATGCGGATGCTGCCGGACGTAGCATTTTTCACGGTGCTGACGGCGCTGGTTCTGACTGTAGGCTTTGGCCTTGCCGGTACATGGCGGGTGCTTGGGCAGAAGGCAGGGAGTGTTTTACGGGAATTATAAAGGCTGAAAAATACTGTTTTTTCGCTCCGGGAGAAACAGGACGGAGCGTAAAAGATTCTAAAAACATAGCTTTTTTACTGGTATGAGGTTGTTTGGTCTTGTTTTGAACATGCAAAATAACCATTATATCAGGCAGGCATGCTGGGGTTCCGCCAGCGGCGCCTGGGGAGCGCCCCCGACACCGGACGGAACAAGGCAAGAGGAATATTATGGTAGATTTTCGTAATGTACAGGCGCAGAGCCCGGTCGGGGCGCGCGCAGACGCAGCCGTCGATCAGGGACTGCGCTCATACATGCTTGGCGTTTATAATATGATGGCGATTGGTCTGGCCGTAACCGGTCTGGCTGCACTCGGCACATCCTATCTCGCCATGAACAATCCGGCCTTCGCACAACTTATGTATGGCAGCCCGCTGAAATGGGTCGTAATGCTTGCTCCATTGGCTGCCGTCTTTTTCCTGAGCTTCCGCATTGAGCGCATGAGCGTTGCAACCGCGCAGCTGACATTCTGGGTTTATGCCGGTTTGGTTGGTCTGTCGCTGTCTTCGATCTTCCTCGTCTTCACCGGCGAGAGCATCGTGCGCACGTTCTTCATTACCGCAGCCTCTTTTGGTGCCCTGTCGCTTTACGGCTACACCACCAAACGCGACCTGTCGGCAATGGGCTCGTTCCTGATGATGGGGCTGTTCGGCCTTATCATTGCTTCCGTGGTTAACATCTTCCTCGGCTCCACTGCTCTGCAGTTTGCAGTATCGGTTCTTGGTGTTCTGATCTTTGCCGGTCTGACCGCCTATGACACCCAGCAGATCAAGGAAATGTATTACGAAGGTGATGCATCGGATGCGATGGGTCGTAAGATTGTAATGGGCGCACTGCGTCTTTACCTCGACTTCATCAACATGTTCATGTTCCTGCTCAACTTCCTGGGCAATCGTGAATAATGCTGAAGTTTTTCAGGTTTTGAAATCAGAAAGGGCAGCCGTAAGGCTGCCCTTTTTCGTTGTTGTTTTACCAGCGTATTTTAAATCCGAGATTGCCGGAGAGACTGTAATTGTCACTCATCTTCTTCGTTGCGCCACTGGTCTCAACTGTTCCGAAGACAGCATATTTGCCGTCATTCCAGCTATAAGTCGATCCCAGCGTTAATTGCAGCTGTGTACGTGCTTGTCCGCCGGTATAGAAAGGTGTGCCGGAGACGAGGATGAGATTGGAATTTCCTGTGAAGTTCTGTTGCACGCCAACCATGCCGTAAAGATCCAGTTTTCGGGTGAAACCGGCAGCATCCTGCCATGCATTCTCATAATTCGTTGCCAGACCAATTCGACCCAGCACATCATTCTCATTGGAGTGATGGACTCTGGCATCGTAGAAATCCGTATAATCCTTCAGATTCAGACCGGAATAAGTCAGTTGCGCCTGAGGCGTGAATGACCAGAAATCATTATACTGGATACGTTTTCCGACTTCGATGCCAAAACCGTAGCCGGTATTATTATGATCGGAGACATGGTTCTTCCGCGTCAGGTCAGAATACAGGTCGGTTTTGTACCAGCTGACCTGTGTCTGGGTATCGACATAAAAACCATTGTCGCCATACCATGTCAGGGCGCCGCCAAAACCATAGGCTTGTGTGTTGATATCGCCATCACCATAGCGCGAATAGCTTCTGCTTTTGCCGTCAATATAATGCACCCAGCCGCTTCCGATCAGACGGCCGGTCTCAGTTTCACGCAATTGGCTGTCGAGACCCGCTTGTACCAGCCAGTAATTCTGGCGGTATTTGCTGGCAATCGTCGATGATTGCGAGCTGTAATTTTCCTGACCTGCCTCCGTGCGGATCCAGAATAACCCTGTATCCGTTACTACTGTACCGGCTTCAGGTGGCTGATAACCAAGACCCGGACCATCGCCTTGGGCAATATGATAGGTTCCTGCACCGCTCCAGTAGCGGTTTCCGGCGCGGGTATAGAGCGATGACATCAATGTCTGATTGATGCTTCGCATGCTTTCAACATTGTTGTTGTAAAGCGGCACGCCCGGTTGATAGCGTGGATCAGGATTTGGACCCGGAGGTGCTGGTGGTACGGGAGGTGTCGGAGGCACAGGCGGGCCTGGGGGAACTGGTGGCCCCGGGGGTACAGGTGGGCCTGGTGGAACAGGTGGGCCTGGAGGTACAGGCGGACCTGGCGGAACAGGAGGCCCCGGGGGCACTGGTGGTCCTGGCGGTACAGGGGGACCGGGAGGAGGGACTATTGAACTGCGTAAATACCAATTGCCGTCATTGCCAGAAGGTTGCCCTTTATGTAAAGTGTAGCCATAGGCACCGGCGATGATTGCGGGTTCATTATTGTCAGCTGTTAAGTAATCTTTGTTGGCAAGATGCATAGAAGCATTTGATGTACCTTGAACATTAATGATTTTTATTCCGTTGACAGTAGCCCCTCCCATACCATTTCTGTTTCGGATAAGAATTTGGGATGATCCTGTAGTATTTCCTATAATATCTAATGCGTCTGTTATAGAATCATCATGGCCGAGTTGAGTATCAATAGTTATATTACTGTTGTTATCTCCGGTATAATTTCCATTGATTTGAGCCGTGTAAAAACTATTGTTATCACCAGGCGACAAATTTCCCTTGTTGATGAATGTTTTTGTATTAAAAAATCCGGATATTGTTGAATTTTGATTTAAATTTATTGTCGCATCAACTGAAATAGGGACGTTTATATCTCCGAGTTTTACGTCGGCACCATTGTTAATATTAATATTTCCATTTCCGGTAATATTCGCCTTGAACTGAATTTCAGAATTAATGCTGTTGAAATTTATAGAACCGTTTCCTGAGCCAAACGAAATTTCATCAGCAACAATAATTCCTCCCGCTTGTGAATTACTTCCTATATTGATGGTGCCGGTAGATCCTGCTTTTTGCGCTAAGATTATTTTTTTGTTTGTACCCAATGTGGCATTGTCGATTATGTTGATTGTTGCCGTACCTTCGTCAGCGATGATGATGTTATCGCTGGACAGGATGGCGCTTTCAGTGCCTGATATTGTAATCTCAGCGGTAGCTTCACCTTTCTCAGCCATTTTTAACGAGTCTACAAGAAGCTTTGCTCCACCAGAAATATTTGCAATTGTTACTCCGCGATAAGAAAATAAAGCATTCCCAACGCTAACCTCAGAGTTTTTATCTTTGATTGAAAATGTCGTTTGGCTGTTGGCATCCTGAGAGAGAGTGAACTCCTTACCTGCAAGCTGTAAAACTTTACCTTCTGAGCTGATGTCAATATTAGCAATCCCGGCTTGTACCCCGGTGACAAAGCCGCCTGTATTGGTATCACCAAACTCAAACTTCCCTTTATTTTTGATTGTTAAAGATGCGATACTATTGGCATTTGAGAAAGTTACGGATGTATTAATGTGTAAATTTCCGCCATCAATTATTAATTGAGGATCAGCGTCGATTGTATTTGCGCCGAAGTTAAGTTCATTGATGACAGCATTATCTTTGATTGTTGCTATATTGTCGCTTTTTCTTGCAATACTTACAGAGTCATTTGCTCCCGGAGTAGTGGATGCAGACCAGTTTTTTGGATTAGCCCAGTTCTCATCTTCTGCACCTATCCATGTATATTCATCAGCATGTAAAATATTGGTTTGAGAGTATAATATTGTCGTAGATAATATTAAAGCATAATATTTCTTTGATTTAAGAACCATGATTATCTCCTTGGTTCTTAATTGATATTATTAATCATTGCTTAAATCAGCTGTCAGATTTATCAACAATTTAAGTTTTTCGATAATTTAAACATGTTTATCATATGAGTTGTTATTTCATAAAAAAACTCCGGTGAACGAGTTCACCGGAGTTTTTTATAATTTGCCTGTATGTAGAGCTATTCAGCTTGTATGTTTCAGGCTTTGGCCAGATCACGCAGAACGGTCTGCAGAATGCCGCCGTTCTTCATGTAGTCCAGTTCATCCAGCGTATCGATACGGCAGATCAGAGGGACCTGCTTCACTGAACCGTCAGCGAAAGTGATAGTTGCATTGGTCTTCTGGCGTGGACGGATATCTGCCAGACCTTCAATGGTAACCACTTCGTCGCCCTTCAGGCCGAGGGACTGCCAGCTTGTGCCTTCTTCAAACACAAATGGTACAATGCCCATGCCCACGAGGTTGGAACGGTGAATACGCTCGAAAGACTGCGAGATCACAGCTTTAACGCCGAGCAGGTTGGTACCCTTAGCAGCCCAGTCACGGGACGAACCGTTACCATATTCAACACCGGCAAACACAACTAGTGGAACGCCCTCTGCCTTATACTGCATTGCTGCATCATAGATCGAGGTTTCTTCCTTGCTTGGGTAGTGAATGGTGTAACCGCCTTCGCGACCATTTTCACCGAGCATGTGGTTGCGGATACGGATATTCGCAAAAGTACCGCGCATCATGACTTCGTGGTTACCACGACGTGTACCGTACTGGTTGAAGTCTGCTACGGCGACGCCGTTATCGAGCAGATATTTACCGGCAGGGGACTGTGCCTTGATCGAACCGGCTGGTGAAATGTGGTCAGTGGTGATCTTGTCGCCGAACAGGCCGAGCACGCGAGCGCCCTTGATGTCGGAGATTTCGCCGGCTGATTTGCCCATGCCTACGAAATATGGCGGGTTCTGCACATAGGTTGAGTTATCGTCCCATGCATAGGTCTGACCGGCTGGTACCTGAACGGCCTGCCAGTTTTCGTCGCCCTTGAACACATCGGCATATTTTTCCGAGAAGATCTTGCGCGTTACATTCTTGGCAATGAATTCCTGAATTTCAGCCGATGAAGGCCAGATATCGCGCAGGAATACAGGGTTGCCGTCTTTGTCTTCACCAATTGGTTCTTTAGTCAGATCCTTGATGACTGTACCGGCAAGAGCGTGAGCAACAACCAGTGGCGGGGATGCCAGATAGTTGGCCTGAACGTCAGGCGATACGCGGCCTTCAAAGTTACGGTTACCGGAAAGAACAGCAGCGCCGATCAGGCCTTTTTCATTGATGGTCTTGGAAATAGGCGCAGGCAGCGGACCGGAGTTACCGATACAGGTGGTGCAGCCGAAGCCGACCAGATTGAAGCCCAGTGCGTCGAGATCTTTCTGCAGACCTGCATTTTCCAGATAGGCAGCAACAACTTGGCTACCAGGAGCCAGCGATGTTTTAACCCAAGGCTTGGTTTTCAGGCCTTTGGCAACAGCATTACGGGCAAGCAGACCGGCAGCAATCAGCACGCTCGGGTTCGAGGTGTTGGTGCAGGAAGTGATCGCAGCGATCACAACATCGCCGTGGCCGAGATCGAAATCTTCGCCTTCAACAGCATAACGTGCGGTCTGACCGGTTGTTTTCTTATATTCTGTTTCCAGAGAAGTCGCGAAACCGGAAGCAATACCTTCCAGAGCAATACGGCCTTCAGGACGCTTCGGACCAGCCATGGATGGCACAACGTCAGCCATATCCAACTCAAGAATGTCTGTGAAGACAGGGTCTGTGCTGTCAGCTTCACGCCACATGCCCTGTGCACGGGAATAGGCTTCAACCAGAGCCATGCGATGTTCGTCGCGGCCGGTTGTGTTCATGTAGTTGAGGGTTTCTTTGTCGATAGGGAAGAAACCACAGGTCGCACCATATTCAGGGCCCATATTGGCAATGGTTGCGCGGTCTGCAAGGGTCATATTGTCGAGACCCGGACCGAAGAACTCAACGAATTTACCGACAACGCCTTTTTTACGCAGCATCTGGGTAACGGTGAGCACGAGGTCAGTCGCGGTGACGCCTTCTTTGACCTTGCCGGTCAGTTTGAAGCCGATAACTTCCGGCAGCAGCATGGAAACCGGCTGGCCGAGCATCGAAGCTTCCGCTTCAATACCACCAACACCCCAGCCAAGAACGCCAAGGCCGTTGACCATGGTTGTGTGGCTGTCTGTACCAACGCAGGTGTCAGGATAAGCAACGGTTTCGCCGTTTTCTTCCTTAGTCCATACGGCCTGTGCCAGATATTCAAGGTTAACCTGATGGCAGATACCTGTGCCCGGAGGAACAACGCGGAAGTTCTGGAATGCCTGCTGACCCCATTTCAGGAAGCGGTAACGCTCGGCATTGCGCTGATATTCGAGATCAACGTTGTTTTTGAAAGCCTGCGGGTTGCCGAATTCGTCAACGATCACGGAGTGGTCAATCACGAGGTCAACCGGTACCAGCGGGTTGATTTTTTCTGCATCGCCGCCGAGTGCCACCATGGCATCGCGCATTGCAGCAAGGTCAACAACGGCAGGAACGCCGGTAAAGTCCTGCATCAGCACGCGGGCAGGGCGATAGGCAATTTCCGCACCGGCAGAACCGCGGTCAACGAGCCATTTGGCGATATTCTCGATATCCGCTTTCTTGACGCTGCGGTCATCTTCAAAGCGCAGAAGGTTTTCAAGCAGAACCTTCATGGAGAATGGGAGTTTGGATACGCCTTCAAGACCGTTTTTTTCAGCTTCGGTCAGGCTGTAATAAACATAGTCTTTGCCGTCGACGGTAAGCGTCTTACGGCATTTGAAACTATCGATGTGAGACACGATGTTCGTCCTTCATGCTTACTGGCCGGAAAACCAGGACGAACGCCTCTGCTGCGTTTCAAGGACGCGCTTAGGTGCGGGTGCAGTCATTTCCGCTGTCCGTCCCGAGGCCTGTGCTTAACAAAGAACTTGTTTAACAAACATCAGGCTTTAGAGATCGGCCAAAAATGGTTTCCACGCCGACCGCTGGCATGGTAGCTGCTATATAGTCAGTTTTTTAAAACTGTTCCAGACTCTTAAAGCGTAAAATTATGCTGTTGCGTCGAAATGTTGCGGCTTGTTTTGTCGGGGTTCCTGATAGGGAAAACCGGACAATTTTATGAATATTCGTGCTATCGGAGGCCATATGCGGCTTGTTGCGGAAAATCTGAGTGGGGAGCGGGGCGATAATCTCCTGTTCAACTCTCTGTGCGCAAGTCTGCAGGATGGTCAGGCTTTGATTATTACAGGGCCGAATGGTGCAGGAAAATCAACGCTATTGCGAATCATCGCTGGTCTTTTGCCTGCCTCTGACGGTGCAGTCTGGCTGGAGGCAGATGGTATGCAGGAGCCGGTGATGGCACACAGCCATTATTTAAGCACGCTCAATGCAATGAAGCCGGCACTGAGCGTTTATGAAAATCTGAAATTCTGGCAGGATTTTCATGGAAGCTCCCTGCACGACATTGATGAGGCGCTGGAAATTGTCGGCCTCTATAATATTGACCATTTGCCATATGGTTATCTCTCCACAGGTCAGAAGCGCCGTGTAACGATTGCCACGCTGCTTTGTTCGCACCGGCCATTATGGCTGCTGGATGAGCCGACCTCGGGGCTGGACACGCATGCTCAAGCGATGTTTGCCGGTGTGATGCAGGAGCATTTAAAAAAGGGCGGCATGATTGTTGCGGTCACGCATATTGCGCTCGGGCTGGAACAAGCGGGCACAGATGCCGTCCAATATTTGCGACTTGAAGATTACCAGCCTGATGATCATAGCGCTGAAGCGCAGGGCTGGCTGTCATGAAGGCTCTGTTCTGGCGTGATCTGCGTATTGCCATCCGCGCAGGCGGCGGTGCTTTAACAGGTATTCTGTTCTATCTGGCTGTTGCCGCCGTCGTGCCTTTTGCCGTCGGGCCTGATCTTAAATTGCTGGCGCGCATCGGCCCTGCAATGTTGTGGCTCGGTGCGCTGCTGGCGGTGCTGCTCGGCCTTGACCGTTTGTTTCAGGCCGATCGCGAAGATGGTTCTCTGGATGTGATGATCATGGCGCGGGAACGCCATTTTCTGACACTGACAGTTATCGTGAAGTGTCTGTCCCATTGGGTGGCAACGGTATTACCGCTGGTGATTGCCGCGCCGTTTCTGGGACTGATTATGAATATGGAGCCTCTGGCGATCCTCGCGACAACATTGACATTGCTGATCGGTACGCCTGCGGTTATTTTCATTGGTGCGCTGGGTGCGGCACTGGCCGTTTCCATGCCGCGTGGTGGCTTGCTCGTCTCGGTGATGATTCTGCCGCTGACCATTCCGGTACTGATTTTTGGTGTCTCGGCATCCTATGGTGCAGTGACGGAAAATGCTGCATTTCTTTCGCCATTACTGATGCTGGCGGCCAATACGCTGATTGCTGCGATTATCGGACCATTGGCCGCAGGTTACGCGTTGAAAATTTCAACAGATTAAACCCATATTCTGCAAAGAGTATTGCCTCTTGCGAGGCTCTTCTAAGGATAGCTTAAGCTTACAAATATATCCGGGTATCTATGACTGAACGACCAACTGATAAAGCCATATCCAAAGCTGCACCGCGGCGCTTTCAGGCGCTGCTGGATTTGGCGAATCCGACACGTTTTTTGAGCCTGAGCAGTGCAATCCTTCCATGGATGACAGCGCTGACGGTGCTGTTGTTGCTGACCGGTCTTTATATGGTGTGGTTTGCGCCGGAGGATTATCAGCAGGGGCTGACTGTGAAGATCATGTTCATCCATGTGCCTTTCGCATGGCTGTCGATGATGTGTTATACCGTGATGACGATTGCAGCACTCGGCACGCTGGTCTGGCGCCATCCGCTGGCTGATGTCTCGGCCAAAGCTGCGGCACCGCTGGGCGCCATGTTTACCGCATTGGCACTGGTCACCGGATCGCTCTGGGGTAAGCCGATGTGGGGCACGTGGTGGGTGTGGGATGCACGCCTGACCTCGGTTTTCATTTTGTTTCTGATGTATCTCGGTATCATCGCTTTGACCCGTGCCATGGACGATCAGGCGAAATCAGCGCGCGCTGCGGCCGTGCTGACGCTGGTTGGTTTCGTCAATATTCCGATTATTAAATTCTCGGTTGACTGGTGGAATACTCTGCATCAGCCTGCTTCTGTTCTGCGTATGGAAGGGCCTGCAATGCCGCCAAGCATGCTTTATCCGTTGTTGGTGATGGCACTGGCAATGACCATGCTGTTTTTCACGCTGCATCTGATGGCGATGCGTAATGAGATTTTCAGTCGCCGTATTGCTGCGATGCGCAAGATTGCAGCGCGTAATGCCGAGCGTGAAAATCGCAGACCTGCAGGAGAGGCAGCATGAGTCATCTTGATTATGTTTTAATTTCCTACGGCGTTTCAGCAGTTGTGATCCTGATGATCGTGGCATGGATTGCCATGACCCAGAGAAATCTGCGGGCAGAGCTTGCACGACTTGAACAGCAGGGCATTCGCCGCCGCTCGCAAAAGGCTGATTAATAATGACTGATCCGGTTAAAGCATCTGGTGGAACGGATGCTCCGCAGAATAAAAAACGCGTTGTGGTGGCACTTCTGCCATTGATTATTTTTGCAGCACTTGCCGGTATTTTTACATGGCAGTTGCTGAGCGGAAAAAACATGCAGGAAATTCCCTCCGCTTTGATCGGGCGGGATGCACCGCAGACCGATCTGCCGCCGCTGGAAGGATTGCGGCTGGCTGACGGAGCGCTGGTGCCGGGCTTGAAAGGTGCTGATCTGAAGGGGCAGGTGACATTGGTCAATATCTGGGCATCGTGGTGTGTGCCGTGCCGCGATGAGCATCCGCAGATCATGAAGCTGGGACAGGACAAGCGCATTAAAGTGGTTGGTCTGAACTATAAAGACGCGCCGGAAAATGCGTTAGTTTTTCTGAACAGCCTCGGCAATCCTTATGATGTTGTCGGCACGGATCGTTCCGGCCGTGCCGGTATTGAGTGGGGTGTTTACGGGGTGCCGGAAACCTTCATCGTCAACCGTGAAGGCAAGATCGTTTATAAATTTGTCGGCCCTTTGAGCACCGAAAGCCTGATTAAACAATTTATGCCGGAAGTTGAAAAGGCTTTAGCGCAATAAGATTGCAGCAACAGAAAGCAGAAGGGCTTCGCACTCAGCGAAGCCCTTTTTCATTTAAAGACTATTGCCGGTTTTCACAGCACAGGTGGCTAAGAAAGTCGGCAGATAGGGATCAATCACAAAGCGCGGTGCAGGCTGATAGTCCTCCTGAAAACCGGCAATGACAAATCCGGCTTTGAGCTGCCCGCCGATCTGGTCAGACAGGCTGTGTCCGAAGACTAAAGCCTCCTGATTTTGTTGTTTTGCCGCGAGTTGTTCCGTACTGAGATGATCCTGCTCTGCAAAAGGCATGCGATAAAGCGGGCGGATAATGCCTTGCTTGGCATCTTCCGGATTTCTGTCGCCGACGAAAACGACCGGATTGTAAAAGCTGGAGAGTAACCGTCCGCCGTGTTTCAACACCCTGTAGCATTCACGCCATACCGGCTGAATATCCGGTATATAGAGGTTGGAGATCGGGTGGAAAATGACGTCGAACGTCTCATCATCAAAGCACGACAGATCACGCATATCACCCTGAATAGCGGTGAGTGACAGCTTCTCCCGCTCTGCAACCATACGATCCTGATCGAGTTGACCTTCGGAAATATCGAAGACTGTGACCTCAGCACCCGCTGCGGCCAGAAGTGGTGCCTGCTGGCCGCCGGCTGATGCAAGGCAAAGGATTTTGCGGGTACGCACATCGCCTAGCCATGAGGTCGGAATTGTACCGGGGGTGAGTTTAACTTCCCACTGACCGGCGCGGGCGGCTGCAACCTGTTCAGGTGAGACAGGTTGTGACCATTCGCAATTGGCGCGGGCTTGCTTGTCCCATGCTTCACGGTTGTGATTGATGATATCGGAATGTGGTTTGGTATTTTGCATGATGAACCTCTGGAATTGTCCGTTGGTCACCGCAAGAAAGATCTGAAGGCGCGGAAGCCGTGGGCATATATCATTGATATACGCAAGATTGGTACTGTCCATGTAATGCCGTCATTCATCCTCCTCGCAGGCGAAGATAAGATAAATAATTGAAACGGGCATTACTGGTTCATTGCACGACACTCCTCTGTGTCCTTTGAAAATAGAAGAAAGATCCTTGCCGTCAATAAACAAGGTTGTGATGGGAAGAACATACAAAACAGGCTCCGGTTGTTTAAACCGGAGCCCGTAATATGCATTGTTATCTGCTTAATCTGTTACTCAGGCACATGTCTCACTGCACCTTTAGCAGCGCTGGTGGCCATGGCTGCATAAGCGCGCAGTGCGGTGGTGACTTTGCGCTTGCGCACTTCTGTCGGTTTCCACGCGGCAAAGCCTTTGGCTTCCATCTCTGCACTGCGTTTTACTAGCACAGCATCATCAACAGCCAGATGGATTTTACGGTTCGGAATGTCGATCTCGATCAGATCGCCTTCTTCAACCAGACCGATCAGGCCGCCTTCAGCGGCTTCCGGTGAAACGTGGCCGATGGAAAGGCCGGAGGAGCCGCCGGAGAAGCGGCCATCGGTGATCAATGCGCAGGCTTTGCCCAGACCTTTGGACTTCAGATAGCTGGTCGGATAGAGCATTTCCTGCATGCCCGGGCCGCCGCGCGGGCCTTCATAGCGGATCAGAACAATATCGCCTTCTTTGATCTTGCCGTTGAGAATGCCGAGAACCGCACTGTCCTGACTTTCAAAAATACGCGCAGGGCCGGAGAAGGTCAGGATACTGTCATCCACACCAGCAGTTTTAACGATACAACCGTCTTCCGCCAGATTGCCGTAAAGCACGGCCAAACCGCCGTCCTGAGAGAAGGCGTGTTCTTTGGTGCGGATAACACCGTTTTCACGGTCGCTGTCGGTGTTATCGAAATAACGGTTCTGGCTGAACGCAACCTGTGTCGGAACACCGCCCGGTGCAGCACGGAAGAACTCATGCACGCTTTCATCGGACGAGCGCTTGATATCCCATTTTTCCAGAGCATTTTTCAATGTGCCGGAATGCACTGAGCCGACATCGGTGTTGAGCAGACCTGCGCGGTCAAGTTCACCGAGAATACCCATAATACCACCCGCGCGATGCACATCTTCCATATGCACATCCGGCACAGCAGGTGCGACTTTACAAAGAACCGGCACTTTGCGGGACAGGCGGTCAATATCGGACATGGTGAAATCCATTTCCGCTTCATGCGCTGCCGCCAGCAAATGCAGAACGGTATTGGTGGAACCGCCCATGGCGATATCCAGTGTCATGGCATTTTCAAAAGCTGCAAAGCTGGCAACTGCACGTGGCAGCACGCTTTCGTCATTACCTTCATAATAACGTTTGCAGAGGTCAACAACCAGACGACCGGCTTCAAGAAACAGCTCTTTACGTGCCGCATGGGTGGCAAGGGTCGAGCCGTTGCCCGGCAGCGACAGACCAAGCGCTTCGGTCAGGCAGTTCATCGAGTTGGCGGTAAACATACCGGAGCAGGAACCGCAGGTCGGGCAGGCCGAGCGCTCAATCGCGTCAACTTCTTCGTCAGTATATTTGTCGTCAGCGGCGGCGACCATGGCATCAACCAGATCAAGCTTCTTGACCTTGTCATTCCAGACAACTTTACCGGCTTCCATCGGGCCGCCGGAAACAAACACAACCGGAATATTGAGGCGCAATGCAGCCATCAGCATACCCGGCGTGATCTTGTCACAGTTGGAAATGCACACCATCGCATCGGCGCAATGGGCATTGACCATATATTCAACCGAGTCCGCGATGATTTCGCGTGATGGCAGCGAATAGAGCATGCCGTCATGCCCCATAGCGATACCGTCATCCACCGCAATGGTGTTGAATTCCTTGGCAACACCGCCTGCTTTTTCAATTTCGCGGGCGACCATCTGGCCGAGATCTTTCAGATGCACGTGACCCGGCACAAACTGGGTAAAGGAATTGACCACGGCAATAATCGGCTTGCCGAAATCACCGTCTTTCATGCCTGTGGCGCGCCAGAGGCCGCGCGCACCCGCCATATTGCGGCCGTGGGTGGAAGTTCTTGAGCGATATGCTGGCATGATCTTATTCCCTTATGCATTACAACGCTGCGAAACTCCTGTTTGCAGAAGTTGCAGAAATGCAGTGTTATCTTTTCAGATATGTCTTACAGTACCCGAGCGTACGGTGCAAAGTACAAATTGCCTCACATGCAAAATTCTTCGCGTACAGCAGCTCAAAAATAAAAAAGCATCGCCCACTTTGATACAGGCAATGCTCTGTCTTTTATATTGCCGGCGTTTCTGTGACTGAACTCAGAAAGCTTTGAAAGTCAGCGTTGTCAGCGAGCGGATGATATGCGGGATATCATGAACATTATCATTGATAAATTTGCCGATATCATCACCTTCCTGAATATAAATCTTTGCGAGAAGATCATATTCGCCGCTGGTGGAATAAAGCTCCGAGGCGATTTCACGCTCATAGAGCGTCTTGGCAACATCATAGGTTGTGCCGGGTTTGCACTGGATTTGCAAAAATACTGGTTTCATCTCACATCTTTCCTGTAAGAGAACGGATCACATAAAATTCAAAGCAGATCAGGAAGACTGCTATCTGGCGGCACAAATAGCAGTCTGCGTGCTTTAAGGGTAGTGAAAAATCCCCTCTCAGTCTTACTGTTGTGCAGCTTTATCCTTGTTTACACAATTGCTGAACAATGTCTGTTCTTTGGCGCTGTCATCGGCTTCAAGAAAAGACAGGATGCCTTCATCGCCTTTTGTATGCCAGCGATAGCTGTCCTGTTCATCAAGAGCGATATAACGTGCACCGGAAGCAGCAGGCCAGATACGCATCGGCACAAGCTTGCCTTCCGTATAAAGGACCGCTGCTGCTTCATCATTTTTCAAACCGTTAATATAGACAACATCCAGTTCAACATTCCGCTCGCATATATAGGTCACTTTGGTAAGTGCCTGCATCTCGTCAGCTTCCTGCGCGGCAACACTGCCTGCAAAACCGCAAAGTAAAAGACCGGCAGAGAGTGATGGGATGATTGCTTTCAGCATCAGTTTATCCTTTTCGTTTACAGCACTTACAGAGAATGCAGGGAACCTGCGGGCAGAAAAACAGGTTTGTTTCCGGAATTGAAAATAAGATTCTTATTTTGATCGTCCAATAAAAACCGTATCTGGCATTAATATGATTGTTTGTCAGATATTTAAAAGCAGAGACAGTATAGTTCAGCAGAAAAGGCATTATAGCGCGTGATACAGGCTGGTTTGACATTTCGCAAAATATTCACCCCTGCGGGTATGCGCATCAGTGCGCTTGCTACCCTTGCTGCACTCACCGGTTGTGCCGGTGTGAATTATGTACAAGCCAAATATCAGGGGCTGCCTTCCGTTGAATTCGTTGGAAAAAGCGGCACAAATTATCGTATTGTTGATAATCAGCCCGAGAGCCGTTTGCTGATAGGGCCGGGGCTGGCGGGCACGGCCACACAAAATTTTGTCAAAGGTTTCTCTACCGGCACGGGGCTTGGTGTTACGCCACCAGTCGTGTTTCGCGATGTTGCGGAAGAATATCTGAAATCCACCGGCAGACGCTGCGAAACGCGCGATGTGACACTGGTTGTCGATCCCTATTATGAAGTGCGCTATAAGTGCAGTTTGCGCAGTCCTCGTATGAGTCCGGTCATTGGTTTATGACCGGCTCTGAACCGCTCCTTTAGAGACCGCTTGCAGAGTTACCTTTGGCAAGCGCGAATTTTTATTTTATAATGCGGCGTCTTAAGAAAGATTATTTCCGTGGGAGCGGAGTATTGAGGTTCTTGTAGCATCCTTCTCCGTTCCGGCTCTGTTAGTTTGTTTTTGAACATAAAACGGAGGCCTTGATGATGCTGATGCGAAATACCTTTTCCGCCTTTGCTGCGCTGATCGCTGTATCTGCGGTGGCCTTACCTGTGCAGGCACCCGCTGCCCAGACCCTGCTGAATGTTTCTTACGATCCGACTCGGGAATTATATAAAGAATTTAACGAGGCTTTTGCTAAACACTGGCAGACCGAAACCGGTGAAGCGATAACTCTGCGCACATCGCATGGCGGTTCCGGTGCACAGGCACGCTCGGTCATTGATGGTATCCCCGCGGATGTTGTGACGCTGGCTCTGCAAAGCGATATTGATGCCATTGTTGAGAAAAGCGGCAAGATCAATGCGGACTGGCGGCAGAAATTTCCGAATAATTCCGCACCTTACACCTCGACAATTGTTTTTCTGACCCGCAAGGGCAATCCCAAGGGCATTAAAGACTGGGGTGATCTGATTAAGGACGGGGTGGAAGTGATCACCCCAAACCCGAAAACCTCCGGCGGTGCACGCTGGAACTATCTGGCGGCATGGGCCTGGGCATATAGCGAATATGGCGGTGATGAAACCAAGGTCAAAGCCTATATGACGGAATTGTTCCGCCATGTGCCGGTTCTGGATACCGGTGCGCGTGGCTCGACCACCAGTTTTGTGCAACGCCAGCTGGGCGATGTGCTGCTGGCTTGGGAGAATGAAGCCTATCTCTCGGTGGCGGAATTCGGAGCAGATTCTTTTGACATTGTGGTGCCGCCGCAATCCATTCTTGCTGAACCGCCGGTTGCTGTGGTGGACAAGAATGTCGATGCCAAAGGTACCCGCAAACAGGCAGAAGCCTTCCTGACCTATCTCTATTCCGAAGAAGGGCAGAAGATTGCAGCCAAACATTTCTACCGGCCGTC
Source organism: Hyphomicrobiales bacterium (assembly GCA_900470285.1). Taxonomy (GTDB): domain Bacteria; phylum Pseudomonadota; class Alphaproteobacteria; order Rhizobiales; family Rhizobiaceae; genus Pseudochrobactrum. The sequence continues at coordinate 169,529 of UCAG01000003.1, read as the reverse complement.
AAAACCTGAACTGGTGCCGGAAGCTGACCGTAAATGGCTGACGGATGTCAAGCTCATCACGATTGATGATCCTTTATTCGGTGGCTGGGTTAAGGCACAGCCGGCACATTTCGGGGATGGCGGTACCTTCGATCAGATCTATAAGCCGGTTAAATAAGTTCCGTCTTTAATGGTGTTACCTATGGCAGAACTCATAATAAAAACGGGCGGCGGGAAACCGGATCAGCCACATAAAAGCGGGAAAAAACCGCGCTTCTGGCAGGCATGGCGCAAGCCGTCCATCCTGCCGGGTTTTGGTCTGACACTGGGCTTCAGCGTGGCCTATCTGTCTCTGCTGATCCTGATCCCGCTGATGGTGCTGATGCTTCATGCTGTCGGGGTCGGGCCTGCACGCTTCTGGCAACTGGCAACAGATCCCCGGCTGGTCAGTGCCTTGCAGGTCAGTTTTTTCAGCGCGATCCTGGCAGCGCTGATTAATGTGGTTTTTGGCGGCATTGTTGCATGGGTGCTGGTACGCTACCGCTTTCCCGGCAGGCGGCTGGTCGATGCGATGGTGGATCTGCCTTTTGCTCTGCCCACCGCTGTTGCCGGTATTGCACTGACAGCGCTTTATGCGCCGAAAGGCTGGATCGGTGCATGGCTGATGCCGCTTGATATTCGTATTGCTTTTACACAGGCCGGTATTGTGGTGGCACTGGTTTTTATCGGTCTGCCTTTTGTGGTGCGCACGATCCAGCCGGTGATTGAAGAGATCAGCCGTGAACAGGAGGAGGCAGCGGCAACGCTGGGCGCTAGTCGCTTTCAGACCGTCTTCCGTGTACTTTTGCCTGGTTTGCAACCGGCTATTCTGACCGGCTTTTCACTGGCCTTTGCCCGTGCAGTCGGGGAATATGGCTCGGTGATTTTTATCGCCGGTAACCGGCCTTATTCGACTGAAATCGCACCTTTGCTGATCTTCATCAAGCTTGAGGAATTTGATTATTCTGCAGCTACAGTTCTCGCCACGGTGATGATGCTGATTTCTTTTGTGATGTTGCTCATTGTCAATCTGATCCAGACACGGACACGCAGGAGATATGGCTATGGCAGCTAGTGCCGGAAAACTGTTTTCCCGTCGTCTGAAACATAATCACACGGCGCATAACCGCTCAGCGGTCACAGAAACACCGGCTATGCGCTGGTTTCTGACACTGACAGGGCTGCTGTTTATGGCCTTGTTCATTGTGCTGCCTCTGATTGTGATCTTCGCGCAGGCTTTCAGCAAAGGCACCGGTGCGTATCTGGAAGCACTGACCGATCCGGATGCCGTTTCAGCTATCCGGCTGACTTTGCTGATTGCGGCCATCGCAGTACCCTTGAATATGGTTTTCGGGATTGCTGCTTCATGGGCAATTGCCAAATTCGAATTTCGCGGCAAAACCTTTCTCATCACGCTGATTGATCTGCCGTTCTCGGTGTCGCCGGTAATTTCAGGGCTGGTTTTTGTGCTGCTGTTCGGCGGTAACAGTATGCTCGGATCATGGCTTCAATCGTATAATATCCAGATATTGTTTGCCGTTCCCGGTATTGTGCTGGCAACGATTTTTGTAACTTTTCCTTTTGTTGCCCGTGAACTGATCCCGTTGATGCAGGAACAGGGCACAGGTGATGAAGAAGCTGCTTTATCGCTGGGCGCAAGCGGCTGGAAAACCTTTCTCTATGTGACTTTGCCGAATATCCGCTGGGGGCTGCTTTACGGTGTGTTGCTGTGTAATGCACGTGCGATGGGAGAGTTCGGTGCGGTGGCGGTGGTGTCGGGACGTATTCGCGGATTGACGACGACTATGCCGCTGCATGTGGAGATGATGTATAGCGAAAATATCGTGGCGGCTTTTGCGGTGGCATCCCTGCTGGCGGGACTGGCGCTGATCACACTCGTTTTGAAAACCATACTGGAAATGCGCTTTACGCATGACGGGGGCTGATTTGTAATGCGCTTTACGCATGAATAGCGCATCCCGAAAAGTTTGAGCGGTTTTCGGATGAGATGCGCGGGAAAACAAAGAGACAAAGCATTTCCTCTGATTTAATCAAAATCGGAAATGCTCTAATCATTAAGATGTAATGCACTGGCATGAGGGTGCCTGAAAGGATTGAGAATGGAAGTACGCGTTGTTGAGGTGCGCAAGGAGTTTGAGCAGTTTCCGGCGCTGCACAACGTTTCGCTTGATATTCATTCAGGCGAGCTGATTGCTTTGCTCGGCCCTTCCGGCTCGGGTAAGACCACTTTATTGCGTCTGATTGCAGGGCTGGAAAGCCCTACAGAGGGCACTGTCTATTTCGGCGATGAGGATGCCTCAAACAAAACCGTGCAGGAACGTAATGTTGGTTTTGTGTTCCAGCATTATGCTTTGTTTCGTCATATGACTTTGGCGCAGAATGTCGGCTTCGGGCTGAAAGTGCGTCCGCGGGCAACGCGCCCGTCCAAAACGGATATTCATAAGCGTGCGGTTGATCTGCTTAATCTGGTGCAGTTACAGGGGCTGGAAAACCGCTATCCGGCACAGCTCTCCGGCGGCCAGCGCCAGCGTGTGGCTTTGGCACGTGCTATGGCGATTGAACCGAATGTGCTGCTGTTGGACGAGCCTTTTGGTGCGCTGGATGCGCAGGTGCGTAAAGAGCTGCGCAAATGGCTGCGTGAGATTCATGACAGCACCGGCCATACCACCGTTTTTGTAACCCATGATCAGGATGAGGCACTGGAACTGGCCGACCGTGTTGTGGTGATGAGTCAGGGGCGCATCGAACAGGTCGGAACACCGGACGAGATTTATGACAGCCCGAATTCTGCTTTCGTCTATGGCTTTATCGGGGAATCCAGCCGCCTGAATGTGCGTGTTGAGCAGGGGGCGCTCTGGCTGGCAGATCGCTCTCTGGGGCTGACAACCGATCAGGCAGACGGAGAAGCGGTGCTATATTTCCGCCCCCATGATGTGGAGCTGGTGGAGGGATGCGGCGGCTGTATTGCCGGTGTGGTCACTGCTACACGGCGGGTGGGCGCCAAGCGCCGTGTTGAGCTGGAAGTCGGCGGCAACCGTGAAATTATCGAGATTGAAATTCCGGCAGAGAATGAAGCGGTTACCGGCAGCCGTCTGGCATTCCGGCCGAAATACTGGCGCGTTTTTGCCTCTCAAAACTAAAGAGATGCAGCTCAGAAAATGATTCTCTGAAACGCCGGATACGGGGCTGAATATCGGCTTTGTTATCCGGCGTTTTCCTTATCAGAAAGAGGGACTTTCAAAATAATTTAATCCGTTTAAAGTGCACTCAGGCAACCTTTCTCACCCTCTGGCATTATATCAAAGCGTGCTGCCCCAGCTTTGTCAGGGCTTGCGTATCGTCGGAGTGCCGATTGCAGAGGGTAGCCTGTTGATTTTTATAACGTAAAGTTAAAATCAGCTATGATTTGTGCTTTGCGATTTTACCAAATTCGACCATGGCATTCTTTGCGGACGTAATTTGGTCATAACTGTTTAACACCACCGATCATGTGTGAATCTTTATGAAATTCACAGGATCTGAAGCATGTGTTTGCGGATATGGCAAATCTGACCATCCGTAGCGGAACTTAAATCTTATAAAAGGCTGTAAAAGGCATATGCCGGCTTTGTCTTTCTCTCTTTCATCGTTGTTTTCCCGCCCTGTTGCTGACCGCCTTTTGCCGGTTTTGCCTTTGCCAATCAGGGGGCACTATAAAACACCAGAAGAATTACAACTGCTCGCTGCGGCGCTGGCCCGCAATGAAGCTGTGCGCTTGCCCGATTATGAGAAATTCGACTTTAACAAACGGCTTGCGGAAAATGCCGGTCTGATCCTGCATGCCTATCGCTCCTCTGATGCGGCATCGCGTAACGGCGAGACGATTACGCCGGCTGCTCAGTGGCTGCTCGACAATTATTACGTTGTCGATAAAAGCATGCAGCAGGCACGCCGCGATTTGCCGGACAAGTTTTTGCGCCAGCTGCCGCTGGCAGCTAATATTCATCCGGATGGTGCGGTATCAAAAAACACCGATGCATCTGCCAATCTGAGCACCGAAGGCCTGCCGCGGGTTTTCGCGCTGGCATGGCTGTATGTTGCCCATAGTGACAGTAATTTTTCTCTGAAAAGCCTGAAAGCACTGATCGACGGTTTCCAGAGTGTTGAACCGCTGCGCATTGGTGAATTATGGGCGCTGCCGTCAGTTATTCGTTTTATGCTGGTGGAGAATGCCCGCCGCCTGGCGCTGCGTGTTGAACGCGCCCGTGCGATGCGTAACTTCGCCAATCGCGTGGCCGATAAGATTGTCGTGACTTCTTCACCGGAAGAACTGCAATCTATTCTGACAGAATATAGCGAACCGGCACGGGATGGTACTTTTGCCACCCATCTGCTTTATCGTCTGCGCAGTGCTTCCACAGCGACTGGACCGGCGATTGAATGGCTGGAAGCTCAGCTGAAAGCGACCGGACGCGATGTAGAGGATATTATTGTCGAGGAACATGCCCGCCAGTCTACCGGCGGTATGACCATGGGTAATATTATCCGCTCGCTCAAAACCATTGATGATGTGGACTGGACCTCATGGGTTGAGACCGTCAGTATTATGGATGCGATCCTGCGTGAGAACAGTGATTTCGAAAATCTCGATTTCGCCTCACGCAACAGCTATCGCGTAACCATTGAAAAGATCGCCCGCAATTCGCGTATGACGGAAATTGAGGTGACCAATACGGCTTTGCGGCTGGCGCGTGAAAAATCCGTGCGCGAGCATAAAATCACCGAGCGTGAGCAAAGCGGTGCGATTGCCTATTATCTGAGCGGTAATGCCCGTACCGAACTGGAGCAGATTTGCGGTTATACACCGCCTTTATCATCGCGTTTGCTGCGGCTCTATCGCGGGCTCGGCCTGTGGGGGATCGCTGTACCGGTCTGGGCAATGACTATCGGCCTGCTGGTGCTGGTTTATACCGGTATGGGGCGCATCGGTTTTGGCGAGAGCGAACAGCTGCTCTTTACCATCCTCGCGCTGTTCCCTGCCTATGAAGCTTCACTTGGTCTGTTTAACTCGCTGGTGCCGTGGTTCGTGCAGCCAAACCGTCTGGTCGGTTATGAATATCGTGATGGCTTGCCTGCTGATGCGCGCACGCTGGTGGCCGTACCGACGCTGATTAATTCGCGTGACAGTGTTGATGAACATATCCGCAATCTCGAAGTGCATTATCTGACCAATCCGCGTGGCGAAGTTTATTTTGCGATTGTCAGTGACTGGACTGACAGCAATGTGGAAGTCACGCCTGCCGATATGGAAGTGCTGGATTATGCGCGTGAGGAAGTGGCAAGGCTCAATACGCATTATGCCGGAGAAGATTATGCGAGCAGCGGACAGGCACGTTTCTTTTTCCTGCATCGCCGCCGTCTTTACAATCCGTCACAGGGCAGCTGGATGGGCTGGGAGCGCAAGCGCGGTAAGCTGCATGAGCTGAACCTGCTGCTGCGCGGTGATCATGATACCAGTTTCTTCCCGTCGGATGTGCCGCTGCCGCGCGATATCCGCTATGTGATGACACTGGATTCTGACACCCGCCTGACACCGCAATCGGTGACCAATCTGGTCGGTAAGCTGTCACATCCGCTCAATCATCCGGTCTTTGACGAGAAAACCGGTCGTATTACCAGCGGTTACGGTATCTTGCAGCCGCGCGTTACCCCGTCGCTGACCACCGGCGATGATGCGTCTTTCCTGCAGCGCGTATTCTCTGCCAATCGTGGTATTGATCCTTACGTCTTTGCTGTTTCCGATGTTTATCAGGACTTGCTGGGTGAAGGTACATTCACCGGTAAAGGCCTCTATGATGTTGATGCCTTTGAACGGGTGATGCAGGGCAAGATTGAGGAAAATACAGTCCTCAGCCACGATCTGCTCGAAGGCGGCTATGCCCGTTGTGCGCTCGCCAGCGATGTCGAGGTCGTGGAAGATTATCCGACCGGCTATAATGTTGATATTTCCCGTCATCACCGCTGGGCGCGTGGTGACTGGCAGTTGCTGCCGTTTCTGTTCTCAACCGGCAAAGGTGTCAGCAATGTCACCCGCTGGAAAATGGCCGATAACCTGCGTCGTTCGCTCAACCCGATCATGTGGGTGATTGCGTCTTTTGCCGGCTGGTGTTTGCTGCCGCTCGGCGTTGCCACGATCTGGCAGCTGTTCCTGATTTTGGCGATGTTCGTACCGATGATTTTCGGTATCGTCACCAACCTTATTCCGGTGAATATGGACTATTCGCTGAAAGGTCATGCTCAGTCGGTTCTCACCGATGTGACACTGGCTTTTGCGGATATGGCGCTGCGTCTCAGCTTCATTGCTCATAGCGCGACGCTGATGGGTGATGCGATTGTCCGCACCTTCTACCGTCTGTTTGTCTCGCGCCGCTATCTTCTGGCATGGCGTGCAGCCGCGCAGATGAAGTCCTCTGATACGCTGGATTTCTATGTGCGCCTGATGTGGCCGTCGCTGCTGATCGGTGTGCTGGCGTTTCTGCTTCCGGTATTGTTCGGCAGCAAAGCGGTGCTGATTGCCGTGCCTTTTGCCGTGATCTGGATTGCCTCGCCGTGGATTGCATGGGCAGTGAGCCGCTCGGCCAAACCGCAGGATACGCTGGAAGTCCGCTCCAGCGATAAAGGCGATCTGCGCCGCTATGCCCGCCGTACATGGCGCTATTTCGAAGCCTTTACCAATGAGGAAGGCAACCATCTGCCGCCGGATAACTATCAGGAAGATCCGGTGGGTATTGTGGCGATGCGCACATCTCCGACCAATATCGGCGTCTATTTCCTTTCCATCATTTCTGCCCGTGACTTCGGCTGGATCAGCTTCAACGATACGCTGACCCGTATCGGCCAGACGCTGGACACGATGGAGAAGATGGAGAAATTCCGCGGCCATCTTTATAACTGGTATGAGACTGATACGCTGAAACCATTGCAGCCGCTTTATGTGTCGGCGGTGGATAGCGGCAATCTGGCCGGTCATCTGGTTACGCTGTCTTCGGCGCTGGAAGAATGGGCGCAGGCACCTTCCGTTTATTTGCAGGGTGATTTTGAGGGCATTCTCGACGTCAATGATATTCTGGAGGAGGCAATTGCCGCTATTCCGGATGATCGCCGTATTCTGCGACCACTGCGTCGCCGTTTGGAAGAACGGATTGCCAATTTCCGTCGTGCCGTACGGTCTTTCCGCGAAGAACCGGAAACGGCATCCTTCCGCACCATCAATATTTCGCTCTTCGCCAAGGATATTGAAAAGCTGGCGCTGGAGCTGGATGGCGAGCTGGAAACCACCCAGTCACAGGAAGCGCTGGAATGGGCGCGTACACTGGTTGAAACCTGTAAAGCCCATACAGATGATGCGATCGGCGAGCATAATGCTGAAGAGCTGCGTCTGCAGTTGCAGAGCCTTGCCAGCCGCGCCCGTCAGCTGGCCTTCGATATGGAATTTGGTTTCCTTGAGCGTAAAGAACGTCGTCTGCTGTCGATCGGCTTCCGCGTGCAGGAAAACGAACTGGACGAGAGCTGCTACGATCTTCTGGCTTCGGAAGCCCGCCTTGCCAGCCTGTTTGCGATTGCCAAGGGTGACGTGCCGGTAGAGCATTGGTTCAAACTTGGCCGTCTGCTGGTACCGGTTGGCTGGAAAGGCGCTCTGCTGTCCTGGTCCGGCTCAATGTTTGAATATCTGATGCCGCCATTGGTGATGAATGAGCCGCTTGGCTCGCTTCTCGATCAGACCAACAAACTGGTTGTGCAGCGTCAGATTGAATATGCGACCTCGCGCGGTCTGCCTTGGGGAATTTCGGAAGCGGCTTATAATGCCCGCGATCCGCAGATGAATTACCAATATTCCAATTTCGGCGTGCCGAAACTGGGTCTGCAGCGCGGCCTGTCGCGCAATGCGGTGATTGCACCTTATGCGAGCCTGTTAGCCTCGCAATATCGTCCGGCTGATGCGGTTTCTAATCTGAAGGTCTTGCAGAAGCTTGGCGCTTTGGGACGTTACGGCTTCCACGATTCCGTGGATTTCACGCCGTCGCGTGTGCGTGAAGGTGAAAAATGCGCTGTGGTGAAAAACTACTATGCGCATCACCACGGTATGTCGATTATCGCCGTCAATAACGTGATTTTTGACGGTCGTATGCGCAGCCGTTTCCATTCCGATCCTGTGATTGAGGCGGCTGAACTGCTGTTGCAGGAAAAAGCACCGCGTGAAATTCCGATGGTCTATGCCAAGACGGAAAATCCGATGCGTGTGGACAGCGGTGCCTTTGATGAAGCACCGATGCGTATTATCGAAGAGCCGCTGAAGGCACCGCGCAGTGTGCATCTGATGTCCAATGGTCAGTATTCGCTGATGCTGACGGCTGCCGGTAACGGTTACAGCCGCTGGCATGACCTGGCGATTACCCGCTTCCAGCCGGATGCATCGGAAGGGATGCAGGGTAGTTTCCTGTTCCTGCGTGATATCGAGAGCGGTCGCTGGTGGTCGGCGACCGGTGAGCCGTCGCGTCATCTGGAAACTGAAACCAAGACGGTGTTCACGGAAGATAAGGCCGAGTTCTATAAGACCTCCGGCGATATCAAGACTGTGGTGGAAACCATTGTTACCACCGATGTCGATGGTGAAGGACGCCGGATTGATATTATCAATACCAGTTCGCGCGATCGTGTCATCGAGGTCACATCCTATGCGGAACTGGTGCTGAATAATCCGGATACGGATGATGCACATCCGGCTTTTGCCAAGATGTTTGTGGAAACGGAAATCGCACCGGACGGTACAACAATCTATGCCAAACGGCGCAAGCGTGCACCGTCGGACACGGAAGTGCATGTGGCGCATTTCGTGACTGATTTGTCAGGCGCTGTGCGTGAGACGGAAGCTGAAACTGATCGCCGTGTCTTTATCGGCCGTGGCCGCACCTTGCGCAATCCGGCGGCTTTCGATCAGGAGATGAAGTTTACCGGCAGTCAGGGCACTGTGCTTGATCCGGTTGCCTCATTGCGTACCCGTGTCCGTGTTCCGGCGCATAAAAAAGTGTCGCTGGTGTTCTGGACACTGGCAGGCGGTTCGCGCTCTTATCTGGAAGAGAAAGCAGCAGTTCTGCGTTATCCTGAGGCTTTTGCCCGTGAATATACTTTGTCATGGACACGTAGCCAAGTGCGTTTGCACCATGTCGGCATCAAACCGGCAGAAGCGACAGATTACCAAAAAACCGCTGCTTATCTGATCTATCCGGATCGCGCTTTGCGTCAGCCGTCAGAAGTGATTGCTGCGGGGCTTGGTGCACAGTCTGATCTCTGGCCATTGTCGATTTCCGGCGATGATCCGATTTTCGTGCTGCGGATTGACAATGAAGCCGATCTTGAAGTGCTGCGCGGTGTGCTGAAAGCACAGGAATACTGGCGTGAAAAAGGTCTCACCGTTGATGTGGTTGTGGTCAATGAGCGGGCTTTCTCCTATGCGCAGGATACTCAGCGTGCCGTTGAATGGCTGACGGAAAGCTTCCGTGTCCGTTCGCAGCATCAGGGACAAAAACAGCATATCTTCACGGTGCGTCGTGATCAGATGAGCGAGGCGTCCTATAATACGCTGCTGGCGGCTGCACGCATTGTGATGCATGCACAGAACGGTTCTCTGGCCGAACAGCTCAAGCGTATTCAGGAGATTTCGGTTGATCTGGCAAGCCGCAAGGAAACCAAGCTTGAAAGCACCGATCCGCGCCTGAGCCGTCGTCGCGCCTTAGAAACAGATGACGAGCAGGTCGTTAAGCTTCCGGGTGTGGCGCCGCGCCAGATCAAAGCAGATAAGCAGGTTTCCGGCGACGGGCTGGAGTTCTGGAACAGCTATGGTGGTTTTGATGCTGACGGCAATTATGTTGTGCGTCTCAATGCTGACCGCACAACGCCGCATCCGTGGATCAATGTGATTGCCAATGCGGAGTTCGGTTTCCATGTTTCAGCAGAAGGTTCCGCTTTCACATGGAGCGGTAACAGCCGTGATTATCAGCTGACCCCGTGGTCGAATGATCCGGTTTCCAATCTGCCGGGTGAGGCCCTCTATATTGCGGATCGTGACAGCGGCAAGGTCTTCGCACCGACGGCCAATGTCATTCGCGATGCGGAAGTAACCTATGAAGCGCAACATGGTCAGGGTTTCAGCACGTTCACCTCTAAACATGGCGATGTGCTCTGTGAACTGACAATGGCAGTTGATCCGGACAAGCCGGTACGTCTGACACGTCTGCGTCTTGTCAATCGCAGCCAGTCAATGAAACGTCTGCGGCTCTATAATTATGCGGAATGGGTGCTGGGCAATGTCCGTGCCAAAAACGCCGCTTATATTGTGCCGCGTTTTGACGAGGAACTGGGCGCACTCTTTGCCCGTAATCCTTATCATACCGACAAGGCAGGGCAGGTGGCCTTTCTGACGGCAAATATTCTGCCGGTATCAGTCACCTCTGATCGTCAGGAGTTTATCGGTGCCACCGGCTCCGTTACCGAGCCGGACATCGTGATGCAGGGCAAGTCCCTGTCTGGTACAGTCGAGGCTGGACGCGATCCTTGCGCGGCTCTGAGCTATGATCTGGAGTTGAGTGCAGGACAGACCAAAGACATCCTCTTCATTCTTGGTAATGCCAAAGATGAAGAGACGGCACAGGGGTTGATTACCTATGGTCGCGGTCTGGATATGGATGATCTGCTGGCGCGTACTTCTGAGCAATGGCAGGATTTCACTGCGCCGTTGCAGGTGAAAACGCCAGACCGTTCTTTCGATCTGATGGTCAATCGCTGGCTGCCTTATCAGAGTATGGCTTCGCGTATTCTGGCACGAGCTGCTTTCTATCAGGCCAGCGGTGCCTATGGCTTCCGCGATCAATTGCAGGATACGCTGTCATTGCTGATGCTTGATCCGCTTTTGGCGCGTAAGCAATTGCTCAATGTTGCCGGTCGCCAGTTTGCGGAAGGCGATGTGCAGCATTGGTGGCTGCCGGTCACCGGTGCAGGCGTGCGCACACTGATCTCCGATGATGTGGTGTGGTTGTCCTATGCAGCAACGCTCTATACGCAGGTGACCGGCGATCTGGCAGTGCTTGATGAGGAAATTGCTTATCTGCAGGGCCGTGCTTTGGGCGAGGGCGAACATGACGCTTTCTATCAGCCGGAAGTCTCGGACAAAACCGATACGGTCTATGAGCATTGCGTGAAAGGGCTGGAACTGGCCATGCAGCGCACCGGTCAGCATGGTCTGCCGCTGATCCTTGGCGGCGACTGGAATGACGGTATGAACCTTGTCGGCGTTGAAGGCAAAGGCGAGAGCGTCTGGCTCGGCTGGTTCCTCAGCTATACGCTGCAGCAGTTCATTCCGCTGAGTGTTTCGCGTGGTGATACGAGCCGTGCGGAAGTCATGCAGAGCCATCTGGATGCTCTGAACAAGGCATTGGAAGAGCATGGCTGGGACGGTGAATGGTATCGTCGTGGTTATTTCGACGACGGCGCACCGCTTGGATCGCATCTGAGCGACGAATGTCAGATTGATGCGATTGCCCAAAGCTGGGCTGTGCTGTCCGGCGTGGCTGATCCTCAACGCGCAGATCAGGCGATGGCTTCACTTGAAAAGCACTTGCTGGATGAAGAGGGCGGCTTGCTGCGCCTGTTCACTCCGCCATTTGACAAGACTGAGCATGAGCCGGGTTATATTAAAGGCTATCCGCGCGGTGTGCGTGAGAATGGCGGGCAATATACCCATGGTGCCACATGGGCGATTATGGCGCTGACCAAACTCGGTCGTGGTGATGAGGCTTACAAGCTGTTCTCGTTGATTAATCCGGTGCATCACGGTGAAAATCCTGAGACCTATCGTGTTGAGCCTTATGTGATTGCAGCGGATATTTACTCCGTTGAGCCGCGTCGCGGTCAGGGCGGCTGGACATGGTATACCGGTTCTGCAGGCTGGTTCTACCGCGTGGCAACAGAAGGTATTCTCGGCTTGAGCAAGCGCGGCAATGCGCTGTTCCTCCATCCGGTATTACCGTCTGACTGGGATGGTTTTGAACTGGATTACCGTCATGGTGAAGCACTGTATAAAATCACTGTGCGCAATAAAGCCGGTCGGGACAGTTTGAAAGTGGATGGCAAAGCAGTCAAAAAACGCGATGCCGGTATTGCTCTGGCAACGCAGGGACAGCACGAAATTGTGCTTGAGCTGAAATAAGTCAGATCAGACAGAACTTTAAATAAAGGGCGGTGAGCAATCATCGCCCTTTATTTTTGCTGAATTCTGCTTATGGTCTGTCCAACAAGAATGATGCTCAGGATGAGAATAAATCTCATCGGATCAGATAAGGACATCTGGTATGACCAGAACAGATATTGCGCAGCGCGTTTATAACCATACGTGGAAGCTGGATCCGATTGTCCGCAGTCTGCTGGATACGGATTTCTATAAGCTGCTGATGCTGCAAATGATCTGGGGGCTTTATCCGCAGGTGGATGCTACTTTCTCGCTGATTAACCGCTCGAAAACCGTGCGGCTGGCGGATGAGATTGATGAAGGCGAATTACGTGCGCAGCTTGATCATGCCCGCTCCCTGCGTATGACCAAAAAAGAAATGATCTGGCTGGCCGGTAATAACTTCTATGGCCGCAAACAGATTTTTACGCCGGAATTTCTGCAATGGCTCAGCACATTCCAGCTGCCGGAATATGAGCTGACACGGCGCGACGGACAATATGAGCTGCATTTCCACGGGCCGTGGACGCATACGACAATGTGGGAAATTCCCGCGCTGGCAATTATAAATGAGTTACGCTCCCGCGCGGCCATGAAATCGCTCGGCCCTTTCGCGCTGGATGTGCTGTATGCCCGCGCCAAGGCCAAAATGTGGGGCAAGGTTGATCGCCTGCGCCAATTGCCGGATTTGAAAATCTCTGATTTCGGCACCCGCCGCCGTCATTCGTTCCTCTGGCAGCGCTGGTGTGTGGAAGCGCTGAAAGAAGGCATCGGCGATGCTTTCACCGGCACAAGTAATGTGCTTCTGGCGATGGATACGGATCTGGAAGCACTCGGCACCAATGCCCATGAATTGCCGATGGTGCTGGCGGCTATGGCCGATACGGATGAAGAACTGCGTTCAGCACCTTACCGCGTGTTGCAGGACTGGAACCGTTATTATGGCGGCAATCTTTTGATCGTGCTGCCTGATGCTTTCGGCACAACAGCATTCCTGCGCGATGCGCCGGACTGGGTTGCCGACTGGACAGGATTCCGCCCTGACAGTTCGCCGCCGATTGAGGGCGGGGAGCGGATTATCGAATGGTGGAAATCCAAGGGCAAAGATCCGCGTGAGAAATTACTGATTTTCTCCGATGCGCTGGATGTCGATACAATCGAGGAGACCTATCGCCACTTTGAAGGGCGTGTGCGGATGAGCTTCGGTTGGGGGACCAATCTCACCAATGATTTTACAGGGTGCGCACCGCAGCATGTATCCGGTCTGGATGCGATTTCTCTGGTCTGTAAGGTGATTGACGCCAATGGTCGTCCGGCGGTGAAATTGTCGGATAATCCGTCAAAGGCCACCGGCGATCCGGAAGCGGTCAAACGCTATATCGAGTTTTTCGGCGGTGAAGATCGTGTCGCCAAAGAAGTGCGTGTATAAAAAATGGCCTCAGTTATGAGGCCATCTTTTTACGACTTCATCTCATAATCCCATGGCGGATTGGCACCCGCACGCGATACAGTAATCGCTGCGGCTTTGATGCCAAACGCGATGGCTTCGGTAAGCTGCTCTTGCGATATGGCCGCAAGGGATTGCTTATTCAGCAAGCCTTGCTTTTCAAGACTGACCAGCACACCGGCATTGACCGTATCACCGGCACCGACCGTATCGGCCACTGTGACTTTCTCACCGCCAACACTGATTTTACCACTAGTTGCATAGGCCACGGCACCATCTGCACCTTTAGTGACGATGATGATTTTAGGTCCGCTCTGCCCGTCTGCGGTCAGCCAGCTGCGGATAATCATATCGTGATCCGTGCCTTCATCAAACCATTGCAGGTCTTCATCTGACACTTTGACAATATCAGCCAGTGCAATCATCCGCTTGATCCGCGCCAGATGGGCGGCTTTGTCAGGAATGAAATTGGGGCGGATATTCGGGTCGAGCATTGTCACGCGGTTTGGCGCTTCCCGCCGCATCAACGCTTCATAAGTACTGCCGCAAGGTTCCGGAATGAGGCTGATACCGCCAAACATCAGAGCGCTGATATTATCACCCAGTTCCGGCAGCTGAACTTCACCGAGCAGACGACCGGCAGTATTTTCATCATAGAAATTATAGCTCGCCTGACCATTCTTCAGCCGCACAAAGGCAAGCGTTGTCGGTTGATCCGAGATCGCACAAAACCGCGTATCAACGCGGGATTTTTCCAGTGTATCACGCAGGATTTGCCCGAGAAAATCTGATGAAAGGCCGGAGAAAAATCCGGCCTTTGCACCCAACCGGCCAATGGCAATGGCGGTGTTGAAGACTGAACCACCGGCATGGGGCACAAATCCGGTTTCGCCGCTTGTCGTTTCACGCGGCAGCATATCAATCAGCGCTTCTCCGCAGGAGAGGATCATACTTTCACCCTTAAACGTGTTGACCGCCATTGATATGGATTTCCGAACCGGTCACATAGGATGAGGCTTCAGTGCACAGATAATAGATGGTCTCAGCGACTTCAGATGTTTGACCAAGGCGACGCAGTGGCAATTGCTCTACCAGCTTTTCAGTGCCCGGAGACAGGATTGAAGTTTCAATCTCACCCGGAGCGATTGCATTCACGCGGATGCCATGCGGGCCGAAATCCGAGGCCATTTCACGGGTCAGACCTGCAAGTGCTGCTTTTGAGGTCGCATAAGCGGTACCTGCAAAAGGATGCACACGGCTACCGGCAATAGACGTGACATTCACCACGGAACCTTGCGCCGCTTCCAGTTCTTTGAACAATCCGCGAGCCAGCATGATCGGCGCGAAAAAGTTCACTTGAAACACATCGCGCCAAGTGGCCATTTGGGTTTCAATGGAGTTCAGGCGGCTGCCGCCTGTGCCTTTTGGTGAGATACCGGCATTGTTGACCAGTGCATTAAGCTGACCGCCATTGTCTTCCAGACGACGACGGATTTCTGAAATTGCACGGCCGATATCTTCGGGATCAGCCAAATCAACCTTGATATGATCTTCAGGTCCTGCAGGCCACGGGCAGTTGTCGGAAAAATCCTGCCGTGAACAGGTGATGACACGCCAGCCCGCCCGTGAAAAACGCTTCACGGTTGCATGGCCGATACCGCGGCTTGCGCCGGTCAGTACGATGGTTTTTTTAGGCGTATCAGTCATTTTAATCGACCTTTGTCACTAATTTTAAGTGGACACTATCACTATAGATTTTACAATTTGCAAGGCGTGTTTAAATTTGGCACTGAAACATTTAGCGTATCCCGAAAAGTGTGCCACGCCTCCGCGGGGAAATCATTTCACTGGATTGATTTCCTATCCCACTCCGATCGGAATAAGATACGCGGACAAGCAAATGCACATAATTTCAGAAATTTGTTTTTGGGAATCGGAGATATTTATGTCGAAACTGATTTTGGCAATTGATCAGGGTACAACATCCAGCAGGGCCATCTGTTTCGATCAAAATCATAAGATCATCGGTCTCGGACAAAAGGAATTTACGCAGCATTATCCCAAATCCGGCTGGGTCGAACATGATCCCGAGGAAATCTGGCAAAGCGTTGTTACGACCTGCAAACAGGCAGTTGAAAATGCTAAGGCCAATATGGAAGATGTGGCCGCAATCGGCATCACCAATCAGCGTGAAACGGTGGTGGTATGGGATAAGACAACCGGCAAGCCGGTTTATAATGCGATTGTCTGGCAGGATCGTCGCACGCAAAAAGACTGCATGAAACTGAAGAAGCAGGGTATTGAGCCGCGTATCCGCCGCAAGACAGGCCTGTTGCTTGACCCCTATTTCTCCGCAACCAAACTGGCCTGGATTTTGAACAAAGTGTCCGGTGCGCGTAAAAAAGCGGAGAAGGGCGAGTTGCTATTTGGCACAATTGACAGCTTTCTGATCTGGCGGCTGACCGGCGGTCAGGTTCACGCCACCGATGCCACCAATGCTTCCCGCACATTGTTGTTCAATATTGCCAGGAATGAGTGGGATGAGGAATTGCTGAAACTGTTCAACATTCCGCGTAGCATGCTGCCGGAAGTGAAAGACTGTGCCGATAATTTCGGCGTGACGAAAGCTGATGTGCTGGGCGCGGAAATTCCGATCCTCGGTGTGGCGGGCGACCAGCATGCGGCAATGATCGGTCAGGCCTGTTTTGCCAAAGGCATGTTGAAGGCGACTTTCGGTACCGGTTGTTTTGCGCTGCTCAATACCGGCAAGGATAAAGTTCTGTCGCGCAATCGTTTGTTGACAACTATTGCCTATCGCCTGAATGGTGAAGTGACTTATGCGCTGGAAGGTTCGATTTTTGTCGCCGGAGCTGCGGTGCAATGGCTGCGCGACGGTTTGAAAATCATCAAAAATGCAGCGGAGTCCGGTGAACTGGCGCTCAAAGCGGATGAGACACAGGATGTTTATCTGGTGCCGGCTTTTGTGGGCTTGGGCGCACCGCATTGGGATGCAGAAGCGCGTGGCGCGATTTACGGGCTGACCCGTAATTCGGGGCCTGCTGAGATTTCCAAAGCTGCGCTGGAATCCGTTGCCTATCAGGCACATGATCTGCTTGAAGCGATGCATAAAGACTGGAAAACGGATACCAGCGATATTGTTCTGCGGGTTGATGGCGGCATGGTTGCCTCCGACTGGACGATGCAAAATCTGTCGGACATTCTCAACGCGCCGGTGGATCGTCCGGTTATTCTGGAAACCACTGCATTGGGAGCAGCTTGGCTTGCAGGTATGAAGGCAGGTCTCTGGGGTGATATGCAGGCTTTTGCCAAAGACTGGCAGCAACAGCAGCGTTTTGAGCCGCTGATGGAACCCGCTTTGCGCAAACGTAAAATCAATGGCTGGCATAAGTCTGTACGCAGCACACTCCGTGCGAAACAATAAAATGCTGATAAGGGTGGCGACAGCGGAAGATGCTGCGGAGATTTGCACGGTTCTGCGCCGCTCAATCACGGAGCTTTGTGTTGCGGATCATCAGAATAACCCGCAGATTTTGAATCCATGGCTTGCCAATAAAACGCCGGATAATTTGCGGGAATGGATTGCACGCGAGGGGCAGGTCTATCTTGTCGCCGAGATTGACGGGCAAATTACTGGTATTGCTGCTGTCTCGGCAACGGACGGTATTTTGCTCAATTATGTTTCACCGGATTATCAGCGTCGCGGTGTCAGTAAGGCTTTGATGGCAGCTCTGGAGAGCTGGCTAAAGGAGCAGGGGCGGGTTGTGTGTCACCTTACCAGCACGGCGACCGCCAGACAGTTTTACGAGACAATTGGTTATTTGCCTGACGGAGAGCCGGTTATGAGAAGGTCTAGCATGTTGACCTTCCCGATGAAGAAGCTGCTATAATTATTCCCCGTTGCCCATAATCACGTCCAGCAATGTGGTGTTCTTGCGCACGGGCTGTCCGCCGACATCACCTTGCGGGCGCGGGCCGTCATAAGCCGGATCTCCGGCCACCGGCGGCGGTGCATTATTGCCCTGCGGTGCCTGTACCGGATAGCCGGAATTGTCAGGCAGAGGTGTCGGATAGCCTGAATTATCCTGAACCGGTGGCACTGTATTTCCAACCGGTGCAGGGTTTTCCTGCACGGAGATCGGCGGTTGTGCAGGCTGATTTTGTTGAGACGGCAATTGTGCACCGTCAGGTTGGCGCGGCGCACCGGGAGCCGGTGGCCAGTAAGTCTCATCATTTTCCGGCAAGGCAGGGTAGCCGCTATTGTCTGATGCTGGCGGCTGCTGGCCGATACTGGCCGTTGCATCCGGCAGCTCGTCGCTACCGCCCGGCAGCACATTCTGAATTTCATAGGTGCTCGGCAGGTCGGCAACAGGTACGCCTTTATGGGCGGCAGTCATGAAGGTTTTCCACGCCATCGCAGGCAGACCGCCACCGGTGACTTTCTTGGTCGGCTTGCCGTCATCATTACCGAACCATACGCCGGTCGTCAGATTGGCCGTATAGCCGATGAACCACGCATCGCGGGAGTTTTGGCTGGTACCGGTTTTGCCCGCAGCAGGCCAGTTGCCGAATTTGGCACGTTTTGCCGTGCCGTCTTCAACGGTACGGCGCAGCATGGCATTCATCATGCCAAGTACTTGCTCGGTGATGATGCGCTGCTGCTGTTCAGCCGGATAGTCATAGAGCACCTTGTCATCATTACCGGTGATTTTGGTAATCATATGCACCGGTGCACGATAACCGCCATTGGCAAAAGGCACGAATGCATCTGTCAGCTCCATCAGGGTAACTTCCGATGTGCCAAGCGCCAGTGAGGCATTGGAGGTGAGGGCGGATTGAATCCCGAAACGATGGGCGGTATCGACCACGGCCTGCGGGCCGACTTCCATTACCAGCTGCGCGGCAACCGAGTTGAGCGAGTGGGACAGAGCTGTTGCCAGTGTCACTTCGCCGAAATATTTGCCGTTATAATTGCTTGGCGTCCATTTGCCGATGCGTACCGGCGCATCATTACGCACGGAATCCGGTGTGCGTCCCTGTTCAAGAGCAGTCAGATATACGAACGGCTTGAAAGTAGAGCCGGGCTGGCGGCGGGCTTCCGTTGCGCGATCAAACTGACTGTTAGCATAGTCATAGCCGCCGATCATCGCGCGCACCGCACCGGTACCATCAATCGAGACGAGGGCACCCTGACTGACATCCATTTTCTTACCGTTTTGCGAAATCAGGTCACGGATGGCCTCTTCACCAACTTTTTGTAAATCCAGATCAACAGTGGTGTGAATGGTTACGTCGCTTTTGGTCTCGCCGATCAACTTCGGCAGTTCCGACAATACGGCATCTGCAACATAATTTTCCGACCCAGACCAGTAAGCAGCTGCACGTGTCGGCGGTTCGCTTTCGGCAATGGCCTGTTCTTTGAGACCGATCATGCCCTGATCCCGCATCGCTGCCAGCACCAGTTTGGCACGATCATTGGCAGCTTTCGGGTCGCGGGCAGGCGAGAGGCGTGACGGTGCTTTCAACAGACCTGCCAGTGTGGCGGCTTCGGTGAGGTTCACATCCTTGGCGGATTTATCAAAATAGCGCCGTGAGGCGGCATCCACACCATAGGCGCCGGAGCCGAGATAAACACGGTTGAGATACATCTCTAAAATCTGGTCTTTGGTGTAAGTATGCTCCAGCCACAAAGCGAGCATGACTTCCTGCACTTTACGTTCCAGTGTTCTGTCCGGTGACAGAAACAGGTTCTTGGCCAGCTGCTGGGTGATTGTAGAGCCGCCCTGTACCGCACGGCCTTTAGTAATATTGGTAAAGACTGCACGGCCGAGACCAATCGGATCGACACCATAGTGGGAATAGAAACGCCGGTCCTCAATGGCTATAACCGCTTGCGGAATGAAAGGCGACATTTCCCGCAAACCGATGGCCTCGCCACCGGTCGTGCCGCGATTGGCTATCAGCTTGCCGTTCACATCAAGGATTTTGACATTCGGCGGACGATCCGGAATGGCCCAGTCGCTGGTCGGCGGCATTTTGGCAGCGATATAGATCACCACACCGGCAACGGCGATGCCGCCCCATAGCATCAGAACAAATGACCAGTAGAACAGACGGCGCAGCCAGCGGAAAGAACCGGAGGCTTGCTCGTGCTTTTTTGATTTTCGGGAGGCGCGTTCAGGGCGTGATGCACGTTTTTTGGACGCGCTGCCATTCACGCGATCACCCTCATCAATGCGCATTTCATCTTTATTGGCAGGCGTCTCTGGCTTTCCGAAGGACGGTTCTATGCGTCGGTCTTTTGAATCTCTGGAAGCCATATGCGTTGGTAAACCTGCTTAAAAAATTGAATAGCTGTGCTTTGCACCGTAATTGAGGCAGTTTAAAGAGCAGTAAAGTTTTGCTAACAGTATAATGCTGTCATCAGGGTTTTGAAATTATGCTTTGTATTCAAGAATGTACTTAAGAGCGCATTCCGAAAAACGTGCAGCGGATTTTGGTGAAAGATGCGCGTAATAGCAAATGGATAGAGCATTTCTAATATTCAAATGAAATTGGAGATGCTCCAATTTATTTGATGCAGGCTGTACACGAAAATACTATTCAGCTTTTGTGATATTTTATTATAGAAAACAGGTTAAACTGGTTCAGATAGGTATAGCGTGACACAACGGATTGACTGGGTCGATATCGCCAAAGGGATATGCATTATTTTTGTTGTGATGATGCATTCAACGCTGGGCGTGGAAGAGGCCGCCGGTCAGACCGGCTGGATGCATTATGTTGTCGCCTTTGCCAAACCATTCCGTATGCCTGACTTTTTTCTGATTTCCGGCCTGTTTCTGAGTGCTGTGATTGACCGGCCGTGGCTGCGCTATCTTGACCGCAAAGTCGTGCATTTCCTGTATTTCTATGTGCTGTGGCTGACTATTCAGTTTGTTTTTAAAGCGCCGGGGATCATGGTTGAGGGCGGTGTTTCCGGTGTTGTCAGTGCTTATCTGATGGCTTTTATCGAGCCTTTCGGCACGTTGTGGTTTATTTATATTCTGCCGTTTTTCTTTCTGGCAACGCGTTTTATGCGTGACGTGCCACATTGGCTGGTATTGACCATGCTGGCCATTCTGGAAATCCTGCCGATCCATACCGGCTGGATTATGATTGATGAATTCTGCTCACGCTTTGTCTATTTCTATGCCGGTTATGCACTGGCACCCCAGATTTTCCGTATGGCCGAATGGGTAGCGCGCAACAAAATGATTGCCGTAACCGGTCTGTTGCTCTGGGCTTTTGTTGAATATCAGATGGTGTTCACACCTGTGCCGGAATTCGGCAAATCGCTGCTGAGCGGACAGGCATGGCAGGCCGGTGGTCTGGGCGGTTATAGTGAATTGCCACTGGTCTCGCTGTTCCTCGGCTTCCTCGGCGCTTTGGCGATTATCAGCATATCATCGCTGCTCGCCTGTTTAAGCTCAGCGAATATTGCGCATCGGGTGCTGGGTTATCTCGGCGCACATTCCATTGTTGTGTATCTGGCATTCTTCCTGCCAATGGCTGTCACCCGCACGGTACTGTTGAAGACCGGAATTATCACCGATATAGGTACGATTTCGCTGCTGACCATGATGA
This sequence comes from Hyphomicrobiales bacterium, assembly GCA_900470285.1. Classification (GTDB taxonomy): domain Bacteria; phylum Pseudomonadota; class Alphaproteobacteria; order Rhizobiales; family Rhizobiaceae; genus Pseudochrobactrum. The sequence continues at coordinate 148,140 of UCAG01000003.1, read as the reverse complement.
TGGGCGTGATCCTGCCGGTTATTCTTTATATGCTGATTGAGAAAACCGGTTACGGACGCTTCCTGTTTGCGCGCCCGCAATGGGCTATCATTGATCGAAGCGGGACTGTTCCGGTGCGTGTATAAAACAGATCATAAAAAAAGCCCGCTTAAAGCGGGCTTTAAATTTTTAAGCGTGGGCAAAGATGTCCTGCTCGTCCCAACCCATCAGATCAAGCTCTGCGCGGGTTGGCAGGAATTTAAAGCAGGCTTCAGCCTGTTTCTCACGACCATCGCGCTCCAGACGATATTCCAGAACCTTTTTCAGGCGGTGCAGATAAAGAACATCTGAAGCAGCATATTCAAGCTGCGCCTGAGACAGAGTTTCCGCTGCCCAGTCGGAGGACTGTTGCTGTTTGGAAATAGAAACTTCCAGAAGCTCCGAACAGATTTCTTTCAGACCGTGGCGATCCGTATAGGTGCGGGTCAGTTTCGAGGCGATCTTGGTGCAGAAAACCGGCTGCGGCATCACGCCGAATGTATGTGCCAGAACGGCCAGATCAAAGCGGCCGAAATGGAAGATTTTGGTGATTGAGCGGTCTTTGAGCAGTTTGACCAGATTAGGGGCTTTTTTCAGCCCCTTCTCGATCTGAATAATATCCGCGGTGCCATCGCCCGGTGAAATCTGCACAACACACAGACGGTCACGCAGAGGATTGAGTCCCAGCGTTTCCGTATCAATAGCGACGGAATCCACCTGATAATTATCAAGATCAGGCAGATCGTTTTTATGAACGCGGATAGTAGTCATTGAAGGTTCCGTTATCTTATTTCTGAGAAAGAGCCGCAATAATGCGAGCCCAAGAGCGCTGGCCTTTATGGAAGGAGGACAGCTCGTATTTTTCATTCGGAGAATGGATGCGGTCATCCTCAAGGCCGAAACCGACCAGCAGGGAATCCATGCCTAGGAATTTGTCGAAGTCACCGACAATCGGAATAGAACCGCCCATGGCAATCAGTACAGCAGGGTTCGGCCATTCATCAGACAAAGCCTGTTTGGCCTGTGTGACCAGTGGTGAATCATAGGAAAGCTGGATAGCCGGTGAGCCGCCATGCGGGTGGAATTCTACGCGGCAATCAGCAGGCAGACGGGCCTCGACGAATTTGCGGAAATTGGCGCGGACTTTATCCGGATCCTGCTTATGTACGAGGCGGAAGGAAACTTTGGCCGAGGCTTCCGCAGCAATCACGGTCTTGAAACCTTCGCCGGTATAGCCGCCAATCATGCCGTTGACTTCGGCAGTCGGGCGCGCCCATGTCTGTTCCAGCACGCTGCGACCCTGTTCGCCCGATGGTACAGACAGGCCGATAGGGCCGAGGAAGTTTTCAGGGGTACGGCCAAGACCTTCCCAGGACTTCAAAATCTGGCTTGGGGTTTCTTCCACGCCTTCATAGAAATCTTCTACAGTTACACGGCCGGTTTCATCATGCAGGTCAGCGAGAATTTTTGACAGCACATGCAGCGGATTGGCGGCAGCACCACCAAAGAAGCCGGAATGCAGGTCGCGGTCAGCGGCTTTAATGGTTATCTGTTCACCGACCAGACCACGCAGACCAACGCAGATCGCCGGTGTATCACGGTTCCACATCGAGGTGTCGCAAACCAAAGCAACGTCGGCTTTGAGTTCTTCTTTGTGACTGTCGAGGAATGGTTTGAGCGATGGTGAACCGGATTCTTCTTCACCTTCAAACAAGATGGTTACTTTGACCGGCAGCTGACCATGTACGGCTTTATAAGCGCGGCAGGCTTCGACAAAAGTCATCAGCTGACCTTTGTCATCGGATGTGCCGCGACCGGTCAGGATTTTACGACCGGCTTCAATTTCTTTAACGGCAGGATCAAACGGGTCATTTTCCCAGAGATTCAGCGGGTCAACCGGCTGTACGTCGTAATGACCGTAGAACAGCACATGCGGTGCATCTGCCGTTGCGCCTTCATGATGGGCAACAACCATCGGGTGGCCCGGTGTGTCGCGCACACTTGCATCAAAACCAATGCTCTTCAGATCTTCTACCAGCCATTCCGCAGCTTTGCGGCAGTCGGCTTTAAAAGCCGGATCTGTGGAAATGGATTTAATGCGCAGAAGATCAAACAGATGATCGACACTGTGGTCGAGGTTCTGATCGAGGTGCTGAAGAACAGGTTCAAGTGCTGACATGTTACCCTCATGAAAAAGCATGCTTCGACTCGCAAAGCATGAATGTGTTTTTAAAGTCCGGATGGTTTTAGCGTAAATGGCCGGAGACTGTACAGGGAAGATGTCGGGCATTTCCTGCAAAAGTAGAAACAGGTTTTACCTTGGCACAATGCGTAACAGTAAATGGTCGCGCTTGTCTTTATCCGGAAAAGCAAAAGCCGTTACGGTGAGGGGAACCGTAACGGCTTGTAATAAATGGTGGCAGCCAGAGGGGGGGGAGGCTACCACCCCGGTTTTCCGGCGGGGGACATGCCGAAAAACGGAAACCGACAATGTTGTCGATAGGGCTAATGTGGCCAGAAAAAGTGGCAATACAAGGGCTGAAACGGGGCGTGTCAGTCACAAAAAAGTTATTGCTTATAGAGCGCCGGACAGGGTGGAAGATAAGCGAGGATTATTTCGTGACAAGCGGTATGGCGTGATTTCTTTTTTCGCGCTTATGCTTTACATCTTTTACCATGAAAAAAGGTGATCATCTCTTCCTCGTCGACGGCTCCGGCTATATTTTTCGCGCATATCACGCTTTGCCGCCGCTCACCCGCAAATCAGACGGTTTGCCGGTTGGTGCGGTGTCCGGTTTCTGCAACATGCTGTGGAAGCTTTTGAAAGATGCGCGCAATACGGATGTCGGCGTGGTGCCGACCCATTTTGCGGTTATCTTTGATTATTCTTCGCAGACTTTCCGTAAGGAAATCTATCCGGAATATAAGGCTAACCGTACCGCGCCGCCGGAAGATCTGATCCCGCAATTCGGCCTGATCCGTCAGGCAACGCACGCTTTCAACCTGCCTTGCATCGAAAAGGAAGGGTATGAGGCCGATGATATTATCGCCACCTATGCGCGCCTTGCGGAAGAGGCCGGTGCGACTGTCACCATCGTCTCATCAGACAAAGACCTTATGCAGCTGGTGACAAATCAGGTCTCTATGTATGACGGCATGAAGGACAAGCAGATTTCAATCCCTGAAGTGATTGAAAAATGGGGTGTGCCGCCGGAGAAAATGATCGACCTGCAATCGCTGACCGGTGATTCAACCGATAATGTGCCGGGCATTCCGGGTATCGGGCCAAAGACGGCTGCGCAATTGCTGGAAGAGTTCGGCGATCTGGATACGCTGCTTGCCCGCGCTTCCGAGATTAAACAGAATAAACGCCGCGAGAATATTATCGCTTTTGCGGATCAGACCCGCATTTCGCGTCAGCTTGTGACATTGAAGAATGATGTGCCTCTGGAGATTGATCTTGACGGGCTGATGCTGGAGCCGCAGGACGGGCCGAAGCTGATCGGCTTCCTGAAGGCGATGGAACTGACCACGCTGACCCGCCGTGTGGCAGAGGCCACAGATACGGTTGCTGCCGAGATTGAGCCGGTCACTGTTGAAACAGAATGGGGTGCGGAAGCACGCGGTCCCGATCTTGATCGCGGCACGGATATTGCTGAAGCTTCGGCACCGGAAAAAGCAGTTGCGACTGTGACTGCAGAACACAGCGGCCAGCTGATGCGGCCGCAGGCTCTGGTGGAGGCCCGCAAAGCGCAAGGCACATCAGCTAAAATCGATCATTCTGCTTATGTTGGTATTACCGATATTGCGGTGCTGAAAGACTGGGTCGATCAGGCGATTGATCAGGGTTTTGTGGCTTTTGATACCGAGACAACCTCGCTTGATCCGATGCAGGCGGAGCTGGTTGGTTTCTCACTGTCCTTGGCGGCAGGCAAGGCCTGTTATGTCCCGCTGATACATAAATCCGGTCAGGGCGATCTGCTCGGCGGCGGACTGATCGAAGGGCAGATTCCGCTGGATACAGCTCTTGCAGAGCTGAAGCGGCTGCTGGAAGACCCGTCAGTGCTGATCATTGCCCAGAATATGAAATATGACTGGCTGGTCATGCATCGTCTCGGCATTAATATTGCGCGTTTTGACGACACGATGTTGCTGTCCTATGCGCTGGATGCCGGTACCGGCACCCATGGTATGGACGTACTGGCAGAACGCTGGCTTGGTCACACAACAATTCCTTATAAGGAGGTGGCTGGCAGCGGGAAGTCGGCAGTGACTTTTGACATGGTGCCGATTGATCGCGCCATCGCCTATGGTGCGGAAGATGCCGATGTCACATTGCGCCTGTGGCAGGTGCTGAAACCGCGTTTGGCGGCAGATGGTATGGCCTCAGTTTATGAGCGGCTGGAACGCCCGCTGGTTGAAGTGCTGGCGCGGATGGAAGAGCGCGGTATCAGCGTTGATCGCCAAATTCTCTCCCGCCTTTCCGGTGATCTGGCGCAATCGGCTGCCGCTATTGAAGACGAGATTTATACGCTTGCCGGTGAAAAGATGAATATCGGCTCACCGAAGCAGCTTGGCGATATTCTGTTTGGCAAACTCGGCCTGCCGGGTGGTTCAAAAACCAAAACCGGCCAGTGGTCGACCTCTGCGCAGGTGCTGGAAGATCTGGCGGCGGAAGGCCATGAGCTGCCGCGCAAGATCGTTGACTGGCGCCAGCTCACCAAGCTTAAATCCACCTATACGGATGCACTGCCCGGCTATATTCACCCTGAAACAAAGCGGGTGCATACCTCTTATTCCATGGCGGTAACGACCACAGGACGTCTGTCTTCGTCAGAACCGAACCTGCAGAATATTCCGGTGCGCACCGCAGAAGGCCGTAAAATCCGCACAGCCTTTGTGGCCCCGCAGGGTAAAAAGCTGATCTCTGCCGACTATAGTCAGATTGAACTGCGTGTGCTCGCGCATGTAGCTGATATTGCGCAGCTGAAAAAAGCCTTTGATGACGGTATCGACATTCACGCGATGACAGCATCTGAAATGTTCGGCGTACCGGTAGAGGGCATGCCGTCTGAAGTGCGCCGCCGTGCTAAAGCGATTAATTTCGGTATTATTTACGGTATTTCGGCCTTTGGTCTTGCTAATCAGCTGTCCATTCCGCGTGAAGAGGCAAGCTCATATATCCGTACTTATTTTGAGCGCTTCCCCGGCATCAAGGATTATATGGAAACGACCAAGGCTGCCGCACGTGAACAAGGCTATGTCGAAACTATTTTCGGCCGCCGTATTCATTATCCGGAGATCAAAGCCAGTAATCCGCAGGTGCGGGCGTTTAATGAACGGGCTGCGATTAATGCGCCTATTCAGGGTTCGGCAGCGGATATTATTCGTCGCGCGATGATCCGCATGGAACCGGCACTGGCAGACGCGAAACTCGATGCGCAAATGCTGTTGCAGGTGCATGACGAATTGATCTTCGAGGTTGAAGATGCGCAGGTTGAGCATACTATTGAGGTGGTGCGTGAGGTTATGATCAATGCGGCAATGCCTGCAGTTTCAATGACAGTACCGTTGCAGGTTGATGCTCGGGCTGCACAAAACTGGGATGAGGCGCATTGATCTTATGCAGTTAATGCAGTAAGAGGCACCAGAACATGTTGCAAAACTCCGGTTTTGCAACATAAGCGCCTTAAAAGGTGAAAGACTGGTCTGCTGCGCGGAATAGATTGTAACAATCGCCCGTTGCAGGTTGACCTCAATGTCATTCGCCTTTACGTAGCGCAGCATCATCACTTATTGTTGTTTGCTTATTTACGTTACCGGTCACGGATGTGTGAAAGCATGGTATACGGCTTTTTGCCGTTTCATCATGAATGAAGCCAGGGATGGGACATTTGCTTCTGAAACTTCAGAGCAAATAATGTCGGGGCCAGTTGATGCGTGGGTGAGCCATTGCTGAAAGTCATTCATGACCTTGCCTTCTACTATTGCACCTGCCCTTGCCGGTGCGCTCAAAGCTCGTGGCTATGAGGAACTGACCTCCGTTCAGGAAGCTATGCTGACGCCTGACAATGACGGTCGCGATCTGCTGGTTTCCGCTCAGACCGGCTCCGGTAAAACTGTTGCTTTTGGTATTGCCATGGCAGCTGATCTGCTCGAACAGGGCGATCGTCTGGAAGCCCCGCGTGCGCCATTGGCTCTGATTATTGCGCCGACACGCGAACTGGCTTTGCAGGTTGCCCGCGAGCTGGAATGGCTCTACGCACCAACCGGTGCCCGTATCACCACTTGTGTTGGTGGTATGGATATCCGCACAGAACGCCGCAATCTGGAACGCGGTGCACATATTATCGTGGGTACACCGGGTCGTCTGCGTGATCATATCACCCGCCGTGCGCTGAATATGTCTGATCTGCGTGCCGTTGTGCTTGATGAAGCTGATGAGATGCTTGATCTCGGCTTCCGCGAAGATCTGGAATTCATTCTCGGTGAAGCACCGGAAGATCGTCGTACACTGATGTTCTCGGCAACGGTTTCCAAATCCATTGCGTTGCTTGCCAAGCGTTTCCAGAAAGATGCATTGCGCATTACTGCAACCGCCAGCCATGAAAAACACGCTGATATTACCTATCAGGCAATGATTGTGCCGCCGCATGAGCGCGAAAACGCGATCATCAACACGCTGCTTTATTATGATAATGTCAACACCATTATCTTTGCTTCCACCCGTGAAGGCGTGAAGCATCTGGCAAGTCGTCTGAGCAATCGTGGCTTCTCTGTTGTGGCACTCTCCGGTGAATTGTCACAGGCTGAACGTACCAATGCGCTGCAATCCATGCGCGATGGCCGTGCCCGTGTTTGCGTAGCAACAGACGTTGCTGCACGCGGTATTGATCTGCCAAATCTTGATCTGGTTATTCATGCCGATCTGCCGAATAATGGTGAAACACTGCTGCACCGCTCCGGTCGTACCGGTCGCGCTGGTCGTAAAGGCACCTGTATTCTGGTGGTTCCTTTCTCCCGCCGTCGTTCGGCTGAGCGTCTGCTGCAAATGACACGTCTGGATGCCAAGAGCATTGCAGCGCCGACTATTAATGCGGTTCAGGAAAAGGTTCGTGAGGTTATCCTTAGCAACGAACGTCTCAGCGATGAGATTCCTGAAGACATGCAGGAGCTGATGCGCGAATTGCAGGCGCGTTATACGCCTGAACAGATCGCAGCCGCTTATTTACGCCGTGAAATTGAAAGCCGTCCGGCACCGGAAGATGTTTCTGAAGGTCCTGTACGCGCTTTGGGCGCACCGGTACGCGAGCGTGGTGAGCGCTCGGAGCGCGCTCCGCGTGAAGATCGTTCCTCCTTCAATGGCGGTGCATGGTTTACACTGTCTGCCGGTCGCAAACATCGTGCAGATCCGAAATGGATTCTGCCTTTGATCTGTAAAGCCGGTCAGGTTTCCAAGGGCGATGTTGGTGCAATCCGTATTCTTGAAAACGAAACCCGTTTCGAGATTAACAGCGAAAAAGCCAAGGAATATTTTGCGACTGTTGAAGAACAGGGTACAGGCGAAAAAGGTCTGGTGATCCGCACTTCAACTGCGCCTGAGCAGGAAAGCCGTGGCCCGCGTTCTGATCGCGGTGGCGAACGCCGCTTTGACAAGCGCGGTGGTGATGACAAGCCGGGCTGGGGCGCGCCGAAAGGCAAGTCCCGCTTTAAAGGCGGTGAAGGCAAGCCTTACGGCGATAAGCCAAAAGGCCCGCGCAAGCCGCGTGAGGGCGGCGACCGCAAATTCTCCCGCTGATATCTAAGCTTTGAAGAACCCGCTCTCTGAGCGGGTTTTTTATTTTAATAAGGTAATAACTTGCTGTTTTGTAATGGCTGGGTTAGGTATCTGATATATTAGACTGCTTTTAAAGCAGGCTTTATACGCAGGGAGGATACCGCAGCCATGACCGCCACCATTACCATCACGCTGGATGAAGCTTACAATCTTGCGGAAAAGACCTTTATCAAGCTTGGTCTTTCTCAGGAGCATGCGCAGGCCAATGCGCGTTTGCTGCAAAGCTGTCAGCGTGATGAGTGTGATTCACACGGGCTTTATCGTGTGCTGAGCTGTGCTCAGACCATTAAAACCGGTGCTGTTGTGCTGGATGCTGAGCCGGAGGTGGAAGACCGTGCCGGTGGTATTGTCGCAGTGGATGCCAAGGGCGGTTATTCCTTGCTGGCACTGGAAAAAGGCCTGCCGATGCTAGTGGAGAAAACCCGCAAGCTGGGCGTTGCTGCAATGGCGATCAACAATTGCGTTCATTTCTCTGCTTTGTGGCCGGAAGTGGAGATGCTTGCAGAGCATGGTCTGGTTTCACTGACGATGGTGCCGAGCCATTCATGGGTCGCGCCTGCCGGTGGTAAGACCGGTGTGTTCGGCACCAATCCGATTGCCTTTGGCTGGCCGCGCGCCGGCAAATATCCGTTTGTTTTTGACTTTGCCACCAGTGCTGCGGCGCGCGGTGAGATTGAACTGCATCGCCGGGCAGGCAAACCGATACCGGAAGGCTGGGCGGTTGATAAAAACGGTGAGCCGACGACTGATGCAAAGACTGCATTGGAAGGCGCAATGCTGACCTTTGGCGGTTATAAAGGATCAGCGCTTTCTGCCATGGTGGAGCTGCTGGCAGGGCCGTTGATCGGCGATATGCTGAGCCTTGAATCTCAGCAATGGGATAATGGCCGTGGTGCAACGCCGAAACACGGGGAAATCGTGATTGCCTTGAATCCGGAGAGTTTCCTCGGCGCAGCAATGGCTGAACATATGGCGCGGGCGGAGAAAATGTTCTCGGCGATTACAGATCAGGGCGCACGGCTGCCGTCGCAGCGCCGCTATGAAGCTCGTGAACGCAGTCTGGCCAGTGGTACGGTGACAATTCCGCAAAAACTCTTTGATGATATCCGGGCACTGTAACGGATAAAGCGGCTATCTTTTTGAAACTGCGGCACAAGTATCACGCCCCGTTGAAAAACGCAGTTCATAATTGCTTAAGAATTGACCGTGAAGCGGTGCATTGTTATCGCTTTACACGGAAAAGGTTTTGTCTGAGCATTATTGCTTCAGACAAATGAAAAGGGAACACGGTGTCCAATCCGTGACTGCCCCCGCAACTGTAACGGTGAGCGGCCTCCGGTAAGCCACTGTCCCCGAGGACGGGAAGGCGGAGCGTTCGTGATGACCCGCAAGTCAGGAGACCTGCCTTTTCCGGTCACCAGCCGGTGCACGAGGGGTGCGCAGGCGCGGACGTCCGTGACGGTGACATTGTTAAAATGTTGCCGCATGCGGATATGCCTGTTGTTTTCAGCCTGTCTCAAATGCGGTTTGTATCATTCAGGACAATGCAATGCTGAAGAAGCGTGCGTTGTCTGATCTATGGCGGGACAGCATGACACGCAATTTGTTGCAGCATAAAAAATCAGTTTTGGTACTCGGAACGGCTTTGACAGTTTTCAGCCTTGGCAATGCGCTGGCGCAAGAGAAAAAGCAGGAGCCGGTACAGCTTAAAGAAATCCTCGTAACAGCCGGTCGCACGCCGATTGAAGAAGGCAAGACCGGCCGTGCAGTGACTGTGATTACCGGTAAGCAACTTGAGCAAAATCAGGTGCGTTATGTGGCCGATGCGCTGCGTATGGTGCCGGGTTTTGCCGTATCACGTTCAGGCTCCAAAGGCGGTATGACCAATATTCGTGTGCGCGGTGCTGAAGCAAACCATCTTCTGGTAATGGTTGACGGCGTTGAAATGAATGCTGCTTCCGGTGATGCCTATGATTTCGGCGCCTTGCAGGCGGAAGATATTGACCGGATTGAAATTCTGCGCGGCCCTCAGAGCGCATTCTGGGGCTCAAATGCACTGGCTGGCGTTGTGAATATTATCACAAAAGGCGGCAAGCGCGATGGTTTCAAAATCAGCGGTACAACGGAAGCCGGCAGCCAGAATTCATGGCTCGGTGGCGTGCTGTTGCAGGGCGGTGCTGAAAATTATGATATGGCGCTGGCCGCCTCCTACCGCCGCACTAAAGGTTTCAATATTTCCAATGTCGGCGATGAAAAAGACGGCGATGAAAATCTGACGCTGAATGGTAAGGTCAATATTGATCTGTCGGATACAGCCAAACTCGACGCGACTTTGCGTTATGTGAAGAACCGCACTGATCTTGATAATATGACATCCCTTAACCCGCTGGATTCAATCGGTCTGGAAGGTAAGACGAATGAGCTTCTGGGAAGTGTTGGTCTAACATGGACAGCATTGGATGATGCGCTGACGCAGAAACTGCGTTTCACCGGCAGTGACCGCAAATATGAATATATTGCACCTGACTATCCTGCTGAAAATAAAGGCAGCCGCTATACGGCCTCCTATCAGGCGACCTATGCTTTTGATACGCCGAGTTTTGCAGATGCACGTCACAAAATTACCGGCGGTATAGAATGGCAGCAGGAGCGTTTCCGTCAGGTGGCGACGGAGAATGATTTGTCCAATCCGTGGATGGATCCGACCCAGTTTGAACATCATAAGCGCTCGATGTATTCTTTTGTCGGCGAATATAATGGTGAGTTTGCGGATCAGTTCTTCGTTAATCTTGGTTTGCGCCATGACGTGAATAAAGATTTTGACGATGCCACAACTTTCTCTCTGAGCGGTGCATGGGCAATTCCTGATACAAATGCCCGTCTGCACAGTTCCGTTGGCACCGGTGTGACCAATCCGACTTTCTTCGAGCAGTTCGGCTATACGCCGAGCACCTTTGTCGGCAATCCGAATTTGAAGCCTGAGAAAAGCCTTGGCTGGGATATCGGTCTGGAATATGCTTTCTTTGATGGTCTTTTGGTTACAGATGTAACCTATTTCAATCAGGATCTGCGGGATGAGATCGTGACAGTCTATAATCCGGACTGGACATCAACAGTGAAAAACCTTGACGGAAAAAGTCGTCGTCATGGTGTGGAACTGGCTGCAACGCTGAACCTGTTCCATGGCTTCACAGCCGGCGGTAGCTATACTTACACCTCTTCGAAAGGTGCGGATGACCTTGATGCGGTGCGCCGTCCGCGTCATTCAGGTTCTGCGAATGTGGCTTATACATTCTATGAAGATCGCGCGCGCCTGTTCGGTGAAGCTGTATTCAATGGCAAGATGGAAGATGTTGCCTTCATAGGTGGTGCATCATCCCGCGTTAATCTGGGCAGCTACACCGTGGTCAATATCGGCGGCAGCTATAAGTTCACAGATAAGCTTGAAGGTTATGCCCGTATCGAAAACCTGTTCGATAAAAAATATCAGGAAGTCTACGGTTATAATACACCGGGTCGCGGCGCATTTGCCGGTTTGAAAGCCTCTTTCTGAGAATGGTGCGTTTAACCGCCCTCATCAGTTTTACCAAAAGGCAGGCCGTTCTCGCGGCCTGCCTTTTGTACTTCTGTGCCTTGCCGTTGCAGGCGCAGATACTGCCGCAGCGGGTGGTTTCGCTCAATCTTTGTACGGATATTCTGGCACTGTCGCTGGCTGATCCGTCTCAGATCGTCTCTGTCAGCCATATTGCAGCAGATCCGGTTTCTTCACCGGTCGCAAAACAGGCCGGAAATTATCATGTCAACCGTTCCGGCCTTGAGGAAATACTGGCACTGAAGCCCGATCTGGTTTTGGCCTCGGTCTACACAGCGCCGGACAAGCTCGCGGTTCTGGAGTGGGAAGGCATAAGGATTGAGCGTTTCGGTTATGCGCAGAGCTTTGCCGATATCCGTCAGCAGATCACGCAAATGGGGCAGGTGCTAGGACAGCAGGAAAAAGCACAGGCACAAATTGCTGAAATCGACCGGACGCTTAACGCTTTGCAGATGAATACACAACCGGTAACCGCGCTGCTTTATGAGCCTAATGGTTACACCTCCGGCGTGGGAACATTGTCAGATGAGATTATGAAACTGCTGGATATTACCAATCTTGGTGCCAGTGACAGCAGGCTGGCAGCAGGGCGTGTATCGCTGGAAGATCTCATTCGCCTGAAGCCGGATATGATTGTCGAACCTGAGTTTTATGAGAAACCGGCACTGGCCTATCAGAATTACCGGCATCCGGTTATGAAAGCTTTGGTAAGTGATCAGGGGCGTAAAACACAGCATGTGGCAGTGCCTGCGCGCAGCTGGTCGTGCGGTTCAGTCTATACGCTGGAAGCGGTGAGAATTTTGCAGCGTGCCAGACAGGCAAACGGAGAGCGATGATGGATCAGAACCCGCGCTATTATGGTCTGTTGCTTGCGCTTGGCGTGATAATGATCGCCCTGTTTGTCATCTCGCTGCAGACCGGTTCGTCTTCCATCAATCTTATGCAGGGGCTGTCCGGTCTGTTCGGAGCGGGGGATAGCGATACAGTGCTGATCATGCAGCAATTGCGGCTTCCCCGTGCCTTGTTGGGGCTAATGATCGGATTAACACTTGGCTTGTCCGGTGCGGCTTTGCAAGGTTATTTGCGCAATCCCTTAGCCGAGCCCGGGCTGTTGGGGGTGAGTTCTTCCGCCTCACTTGGCGCGGTTCTGGCGCTTTATAGCGGCTTGTCTTTGCTGTTTCCTTTAAGCCTCCCGCTGATGGCATTGGGTTTTGCATTTATAGCTGTAATCTTGGTGCAGTTTCTGGCAGGCGGTAGCGGCTCTACTATTACGGTTATTCTGGCCGGTGTTGCAGTCTCAGCCTTTGCCGGTGCGCTGACGTCACTGGCACTGAGCCTTGCACCCAATCCTTTTGCCCTGATGGAAATTGTCTTCTGGATGCTTGGCTCCTTAAATGATCGTTCCATGAGCCATGTCTGGCTGGTGTTGCCGTTTATGAGCCTTGGCTGGATCATGCTGATCCTGTCAGGCCGTTCACTGGATGCGCTGACTTTGGGGCAGGAAACCGCAGCCAGCATGGGTGTTGATTTGCGCAAAGTGCAGTTTCTTGTCGTTGCAGGCACGGCGATGAGTGTCGGCGCTGCAACGGCTGTGGCAGGAGCAATTGGCTTTATCGGGCTGGTAGTGCCGCATGTCTTGCGCCCGCTAGTTGGTTCCCGCCCGTCGCGCCTGCTACCGGCTTCGGCAATAGGCGGGGCAGTCATGCTGCTGGCAGCTGATATTTTTGTACGTCTTATTCTGCCGGAGAAGGACCTGAAGCTCGGTGTATTAACAGCCTTGATCGGTGCCCCATTCTTCCTGCATCTGGTGTGGAGATTGCGCAAAGGAGCAGAAATTTGAGCCTGTTACGCGTTGAAAATCTCTCGGTTTCCCGCCAGAAACGTAGCATAATCGGCGGAGTTTCTTTCACCATAGGTGAAGGCGAGTTTGTCGGTCTGATCGGCCCGAATGGTGCAGGAAAGTCCACGTTGTTGCGTGCTCTGCTGGCACAACTGCCTTATCAGGGTTTAGTCACCTTAAACGGGCAGGAAATTGCGCAGCTTAAAAGCGTAAAGCGTGCGCAGCTTCTGTCTTATATTGCGCAGGATCGGGAGATCAGCTGGAATATGCGCGTTGAGACTGTAGTGCAACTCGGTCGTCTTGCCCGTCTGCCGCAATTCTCCGGCCTGAGCAGAGAAGATCAGCACCAGATTACCTCTGCCATAGAAGCGCTGGAGATTACTCATCTGCGCGATAAACCGGCGCGGGAATTATCCGGCGGTGAACAGGCACGGGTACTGATTGCCCGCGCCATTGCGCAGGATACGCCTTTGATGCTGGCCGATGAGCCGGTGGCAGGGCTTGATCCGGCACATCAGCTTGGCCTGATGCAGATTTTCCGTGAACTTTCCGCGAGCGGTCGCGGCATTATCTGCACATTGCATGATCTGGGGCTGGCTGCACGCTGGTGTACCCGCCTGCTTTTACTGAAAGACGGTTGTCTGGTGGCTGACGGCGCACCGGCGGATATTCTGAGGGAAGACGTGATCCGCGATCTCTATGGTGTTGAGGTTTATCGCGCACAAACACCGGACGGATTGATTATCCAGCCGACACATATTGTGAAATAAAAAAAACGCCGGAATTTCCGGCGTTTTTTATGATTATGCAAAATGGATTAAACGTCCAGATTGGCAACGCTAAGCGCATTGTCCTGAATGAACTCGCGGCGTGGTTCCACTTCGTCACCCATCAGGCGCGAGAACAGAGCATCGGCGCTGGTTGCATCGGTCACTTTTACCTGCAGCAGCGAGCGTGCATTCGGATCCAGTGTGGTTTCCCAAAGCTGCTCGGCATTCATTTCGCCAAGACCTTTATAGCGCTGCAGCGACAGACCTTTGCGACCGGTTGCGAAAACTGCTTCCAGAAGCTGAAGCGCACCGGAAATGGTTTCGCTCTTATCTTTGCGGCGCAGAACCGGCGGCGTGGAATAAACCTCATGCAGTCGTTCGCTGAAACGATCCAGCTGACGGGCATCGGCAGAACCAAGCAGCGCCATGTCGATAATCGCGGTATCTTTTACGCCGCGCAACATGCGTTCAAAGCGGAAACCTTCTTCCGGTGAATAGGTGCCGCTCCAGCCACGTTCCATATCTTCGGCGATCATGTCGAGGCGTTTGGCAACAGCATCGGCCAGAGCCTGTGCTTTCGCCGGATCGTTGGACGCTTCCACATTCATCGCACCGGCAATCACAGCCTGTTCGATCACTGCACGGTCATAGCGTGTATGCAGACCGTTCAGCACTGTACGCAGATTGCGGGCATCGTTGATGATCGACAGCAGATCGGCACTGGCACGGACTTCACCATTGCCGAGCTCCAGAGTTGCTTCTTCGAGGCCGGTTTCAATGAGGAAGTCCTCAAAGGCAGCTTCATTTTTGATATATTGCGAAGACTTGCCGCGTGTCACTTTGTAGAGCGGCGGTTGCGCAATATAGATGTGGCCGCGCTCAATCAGTTCCGGCATCTGACGGAAGAAGAATGTGAGCAGCAATGTGCGAATGTGAGCGCCGTCGACGTCAGCATCCGTCATGATAATGATTTTGTGGTAGCGCAGCTTTTCCGGATTGAAACCGCTGGTCTCGTCCTTGCCGATCGAGGTGCCGAGCGCAGTGATCAGCGTACCGATCTGGTCGGAGGAGAGCATACGGTCAAAACGGGCGCGCTCCACATTGAGGATCTTACCGCGCAACGGCAGAATGGCCTGATTTTGACGCGAACGTCCGCCCTTGGCAGAGCCGCCAGCGGAGTCACCCTCAACGATGAAGATTTCAGATTTGGCCGGATCACGTTCCTGACAGTCTGCCAGCTTGCCCGGCAGGGAGGTGATGTCGAGCGCACCTTTACGGCGGGTCAGATCGCGGGCTTTACGCGCTGCTTCACGTGCGGCAGCCGCTTCCACAACTTTGGACATCAGTACTTTGGCTTCACTTGGATGTTCTTCCAGCCATGTTGCCAGCGCTTCATTGACGAGGCTTTCCACAACAGGACGAACTTCCGAAGACACCAGCTTGTCTTTGGTCTGTGATGAGAATTTCGGATCCGGCACTTTGACGGAAAGCACAGCTGTCAGACCTTCACGGCAGTCATCACCGGTCAGATTGACTTTCTCTTTCTTGGTAATACCGGAGCTTTCTGCATAGCCGGTCATCTGACGGGTCAGCGCACCGCGGAAACCGGCCAGATGCGTACCACCGTCACGCTGCGGAATATTATTGGTGAAGCACAGCACGCGCTCATGATAGGTGTCGTTCCACCACATGGCGACTTCCACAGTCATGCCGTCTTTTTCGCTGATAATATAGATCGGGTCTTCCAGCAGTGCTTTTTTAGACTGGTCGAGATATTTGACAAATTCCTGCAGACCACCGTCATAATGCAGAACCTGCTCAATCACATCCGCATGGCGTTTATCGGCCAGCTTGATGCGCACGCCGGAATTCAGGAAAGCCAGTTCGCGCAGACGACGTTCCAGTGTTTCATAGCTGAATTCAACCATGGTGAAAGTGTCCGGCGATGGCAGGAAACTCACTTCCGTACCGGTTTCATCACCTGCATTACCGGTTTCCACCAGCGGTGCATCAGCTACACCATGGGTAAAGCTCATTTCATGAATTTTACCGGCGCGACGGATTTTAAGCTTCAGCCAGATGGAAAGCGCGTTCACCACGGAGACGCCCACACCGTGCAGACCACCGGAAACCTTATAGGAGTTCTGGTCGAATTTACCGCCTGCGTGCAGCTGGGTCATGATAACCTCAGCGGCAGAAACGCCTTCCTCTTTATGGATATCAGTCGGAATACCGCGGCCGTTATCGGTTACGGTGCAGGAACCGTCGGCATTCAATGTTACGGTAACCAGTGTCGCATGACCGGCCAGCGCTTCGTCAATCGCGTTATCCACCACCTCGTAAACCATGTGGTGCAGGCCGGAGCCGTCATCCGTATCGCCGATATACATGCCCGGGCGCTTGCGCACCGCATCAAGCCCTTTCAGAACGCGGATGGAATCTGCGCCATATTCAGGATTAGTCGCATTGATATCTGCGGAAAGGTTCTCGCCGTGAGGATTTTCAGTGGTCTCGCTCATGAAAGACTTTCGTTAGCGTTGCCGTAGGGCTTATGCCGTCCGGTAAAAAATTTGGCTGATTATATATTCCGGCTTACCGGAACGGGCCGGAAAGTGCTGAAACGAATCAGGCTAAAATGGTCTCTTTAATATAGTCGCTGAGAGCCGATTTACCAAATTTTACCGCGAGAAATCGGCATAATTACCAGCTTTTGTGATGAAAACCTGCTTTTAGGGGCGGGAGAAAATAAGAGTAAAAAATTAAACGCCCGCGGTCTTTTTCTGCCAGCGTTTGTCGTTACCGGTCTGCGGCTCGGCCACGGGTCTTGTAATCCACTCAAATGGCGGCAGATCAGCAAAAATCGTATCATTGGGTTTCTTGATACGCTCTTGTTTTAAGCGCTGCTGAAAGCGTTTCATCATATTCGAGAAAGCACTGGGCGTATAACCAAGATCGGCGGCCACGATTTTTGCCGCAGTACCGCGTTCCAGTTGTGCGCAGGCATAATTAAACCGCACTGTTTCCAGCCAGTGACGATAACTCATGCCGAGTTCGCTCTGAAACTGGCGGGCAATGGTACGTGGTGTACTGGCGGCTTTTTCTGCAAGCTGAGCGAGAGAAAGAGTTTGTGACAAATCATGCATGATTTCTTTGCACAGCAGGGTCAGCTTATCACCGGAAGGCATAGGCACAGTACAGGAGACGCGTTGTGCTGCGGCAATTTCCCCACGCAACAATTGCAGGATTGCCTGCTCGCGTTTGATGTTGCGCTGTGCCTGATTAAAGCCCAGCGTTTCTATCAGCAAAGCACGCATGAGAGCCGGCATTTCAATGACGCGGCAATCCAGAGTTTCGAGTTCGGCATCACTTTGCAAAAGCAGGGATGTAATATTGACGTCGGTCAGCATTCTGACCTCATGGGCGCAATAGGGAGGCAGCCACATGGCGCGATGGGACGGAATAATGAAATTGCCGTGTCTGGTGATAACGCTGACTATGCCGGAATTTGCATAGAGCAATTGCCCGAACGGATGCATATGATCTTCAATCACCAAACCGCGGCTGAAATTACGCACAAGCGGCGCAAAACATATAGCATCGCCCGCCGCAACATTATCCGTTGTCTGCAAGGCCCTTCTCCCGTTTTATTCGCTGTTCCCGATAGGGTGAGTGTTTTTTATGTGTCCTGTTAGCGCAATCGAATGTCCGTTTCGCAATAGCAGAACAACTCGCTTCATTCCCTCATATCGTCAGATAGTACACCGCGATGACCGCGGACAACAATAAACTCCGTCAGGATTTTTACATATATGCGTTGTGCTGCGGTCTTTTCTGAATGATCGGGAGGACTATAAGGGATGACGATAACCCGTAAAGAGCTGTTCCGGCTCGGTATAGCCGGTCTGGCAACAGCTGCTGCCACCGGTGGCAGCGCTGCTGCATCACCGGCAAAACCTGCTGAAGCAAAAAAGACGCATAATCCGCAACCGTCACGCGCCACATTAATCCGCAACGCGGATATTCTGACAATGGACACGAAGCTTGGTGAATTGACCGGCATGGATGTTCTTATCAAAGACGGTAAAATCGCCGCCATTGCCAAAGGCATGAAAGTTGATGATGCCGAAGTCATTGATGCGACCGGAAAAATTCTGATGCCTGGCATGATCGACGGACATCGTCATGTCTGGCAGATCATGAATGCGGGCATGCTGGTGAAAACCCATGCGGCTAAATATGATCATTATCAGACATGGAAAGAGCGTACGGTTGTTTGCATGACGCCGGAAGATTTCCATCTGGCGGGTTATGTAGGTGGCCTGCTGGCGATTGATTCCGGTGTGACCAGTGTGGTGGATTATGCGCATGGACAGCATAATCGTGAAAAAGCGTTTGCCGGTGCACGCGGGCTGATTGAATCCGGTATCGGCGGTGTTTTTTGTTATCAGATCGCCCATTCTACGACTTACGGGCCCGGTGATACAATTTCGCTTGCGGAAGCGTCTGCACAGCGCCTCGCACCGCCGACGGAAGAACATTATGAAACTGCCAGAATGCTGCGCGATGAGCTGTTTTCGTCCGGTGACAGCCTGCTCCGCTTTGGTATTGCATCCAGCAACGGGCTGGGGCGCCATACAATGCGGCAGACGAAGGTAGAATTTGACCGTGCCCGTGCGCTGGAACCTTTCCTGATTGCTTTGCATATTCACAAGCAAAATCCGGTGCCGCCGGAGGGGATTTATCGCAATATTTCGGATTTGTATAAGGCCGGTTTGCTCGGGCCCGAGATTCATGTGTCCCACGGTGTGCAGATGACGGATGAAGAGATCATCATGCTGCGCGATACAGGCGGTATGTTATGTGCCACGGTGATGGGGGAGTTCCCTTATGTGGAGCCGGCCATACATGGGAAAGCCCGTAAAATGGGGCTGCCGTCCGGTATCGGCATCGATGTCAATCTGGCACTGACACAGGATTATTTCGAGCATGTGCGTGCTGCTTTATGGAATATGCAGCGCTCAGAGGAATATGCCCGCATTGCCCGTGAATATGAACCAACAGACTTGCTGGATTTTGCCACCAATTCCGGCGCTAAAGCTATTCGTATGGGCGATACGACCGGCACAATCAGTGTTGGAAAACAGGCTGATCTCGTTTTGCTGAGCTCCAGCCGTTACGGTTTTGCCCTTGCCGGAACTCTGGCTGACCGTGTGTTCAGTTTTGCCAATCTGTCGGATGTCGACAGTGTGTGGGTACGCGGCACATTGCGTAAGCAAAACGGCAAAATGCTGAATGTGGACTGGGGCAAGCTGAAGAAAGACATGCGTGAGGCACAGGCGCGGATCGTGCGCGATGCCGCCACTATTAATTTTACCTGAAATCTTCGGGATTGAACGCAGTCAGTCATTTTCAGCCGGTAGCACTCATGCCTGCATCCGATATTTCATCATTGTGCAGATGAGGTGTCAGGCTTACCGGATCAAGGGGAACCTGTTTATGGAACTAACACGCAAAGAGTTTCTCAAACTCAGTGCAGCCGGTGCAGCAGTTGCTGCCAGCGGTCTGCCTTTACAGGTGGCGCAAAGTGTTGCTGCCAGTGCAAAATCTGCCACGCCGACATTGATCAAAGGCGCAGATATTCTGACAATGGACGCAAAACTTGGTGAGTTAACAGCCACGGATGTGTTGATTGCCGACGGAAAAATCATCGCTATTGATAAGGATATCAAGCACGATAATGCCGAGGTTATTGATGCCGCCGGTATGATCCTGATGCCGGGTATGGTCGACGGGCATCGCCATGTCTGGCAAACGGCTGAAGCCGGTCAGATTGTTAAAGGCTCAAAGCTTTACCGCCATTATGACCGCGAGAATAACCTGAAATACGGTTTGTGTTTTACGCCGGAGGATATGTATTTCTCCTGCTATATCGGCGGGCTTGTCTGTCTGGATTCCGGCGTTACCACGGTGCTGGATCATATGCATGCCACCAATGGCAATGAGATTGAGGATGCGGCAGCGCGTGGGCTGAAAGATTCCGGTGTCGGTGGCTATTTCTGTTATCAGATGCGCCAGTCACCGCATTACGGCCCCGGCGATACCTATCCGCTGGCACAGGCACGTAGGGACCGTGATGGGCCGCCGGACGAGCGTCATTATAAACAAGTGGAGCTGCTGCGTGACCGGTATTTCTCCGATCCGGACGGAGTATTGCGGTTTGGTATCGGACTGACCGGATCTGTCGGTACGCAGAGTGTTGCGCAGGCGGCTAAGGAGTTTAAACGCTGCCGCGAATTGCAGGCTGCCATTCTGACACAACATATGAACCAGACTTTTCCGGAGCCTAAACCACCGGTTTTGCGCGGTATACGCGATCTTCATGAGGCGGGCTTGCTGGGGCCGGATTATCATATTTCACATGGTAATGATGTGACAGATGAAGAACTGCTGATGATGAAGGCAGCCGGTTCAAAACTCTGCTCAACGACACTGGGTGAATTTACCTATGATACACCGAGCCTGCATGGTCGTGCGCGTGCGCACGGGGTGGATACCGGTATCGGGCTGGATGCAGCGATTGCCATGTTGCAGGATTATTTTGAACATGCCCGATCAGCCTTCTGGATTCTCTATAAGACAGAAGACGGTGCAGCCATTGCGAATAATTACACGTCAACCGATGTGCTGGAATTTGCAACAATTAGTGGCGCAAGGTCGCTTGGTTTGGGAGATGTGACCGGCTCTGTCACTGTGGGTAAGCGGGCAGATCTGGTATTGTTGCGCACAGACCGGATGGGCTTCGCCAATCTTGGCACACTGGCGGATCGCGTGCTCAATTTTGCAGCTATGCAGGATATCGACAGTGTGTGGGCAGCAGGTCGTGCAGTGAAGCGCAATGGTATTATGGCTGGTGTGGACTGGGTGGCAGCACAGAGACAAACCGCTGAAGTTCAGCAGCGCGTTTTCTCATTGGCACAGACAATTAATCTGACCGAATAAAATAAGACCTCCCCGCAAGAGTAATGTTTTGCGGGGAGGCCATATTGATCAGGTCATCACAGATCAGACAGTCACAAACTGTCCCATCATGCCGACATCTTCATGCTCCAGCACATGGCAGTGGAACATGAACGGATGTGAGCGTTTGCCTTCTGCTTTGAAGTGAACCAGCAGTTCGGCTTCTCCGTCGACCAGTACAGTATCTTTCCAGCCTTGCTGATAATCCGGTGCTGCCTGACCGTTCTTGGACAGGATACGGAAATTCGCACCGTGAATATGGAACGGATGCCCCATTTCAACGGCCTTCAGTTTCCAGATTTCCATGGAACCAAGTTTGGCTTCCACATCCACGCGGCTCATGTCGAAAGGCTTATCGGCAATCGACATGGTAATGCCGGAGGTGGCAGCTGTCAGGGATGGCCCCATCTGGTCAGCTGTACGTGCCGAATGCTCACCATGATCCATCGAACCGGACATCATTTCCTGCATTTTAGATGGTTGAGGCATTTGCATTTGCCCCATCTGGCTGTGATCCATTTTGCTATGGTCCATCTGTCCCATAGGGGAACTTTCACCGCCCATCATTTTCTTGCGCATCATGGCCATGTTGCCAGCCATGTTTTCATCAAAGACAAAAGAACGGGTTTTGACAGATTTGGCCGGATCGGCAGCAGCCGGTTCTTCCAATGCGGAAACAAGTTTCATCACATCGGCTTTCAAACTATTACTCACCTCAAAACGCATCAGATGTTCAAGGCTTTGTGCATCACTCAGTTTCGGTGTTCTGCCGGAGCCGTCATCAGGCAGGCTGGTAAAATCTGCTGCCATACCATTGGAAAAATCGACCAGCACTTCATAACGTTCCCCCGGTGCAATGGTCAGAATATCCACGGCCACAGGTTTGGCGAGGAAGCCGCCATCGGAAGCGATCGCGTGCATCATCCGGCCATCGCTGAAACGGAAGTGATAATTGCGCGAATTGGAGGCATTGAGCAGACGCAGACGCACAATGCTCTGCGGCACAGTTGCGATTGGTGCAATGGCACCGTTCACAGTCAGATATTGACCACGAAAACCATGCATCAGATCCATGAAATCCGGCGCATAGACATTGTCACCGTCAATGACGCGGCGATCCTGAAAGGCGAGGAACAGGTCGTCGGAGCCGAATGTATCCGGCAGGCCGCGTTCACGGTCACCACCATCGCTGACATGCAGCAGACCGGCTGCACCCATATGCGCCTGACGGGCAGTTTCCATATGGGTATGCGGATGAAACCAGTTGAATGATGCCGGTTGATTGATGTCAAATTCCGGCTGCCATGTTGCGCCCGTATTAATCACATTATGCGGGCCACCATCCATGTCAGACGGGATCATCAGCCCGTGCCAGTGCAGGGTTGTCACTTCATCCATGGCATTTTCAACGGCAAAGCGCACATGCGATTTATTCTGCAGGCGTACAACCGGCCCGAAATAATTGCCGTTAATACCGGCGGAAGCGGCACTGCTGCCAGCCTGAAAACTGTGACGACCCTTGGCGATCTTCAGTTTGACCAAGCCGCTATTATCCGGCTGTAAAAGGGCAGGATGGGGCAGTTTTACACCTGTAGCCTTATTGGCCACAGCAGGTGCCATATTGTGCATGTCATGCGCACCTTGTGCACTGGCGCGATTGAGGTGCAAAGCTGGCAGCGCAACAGCAGACATGCCGCCGAAGCCGAACATTAAAGCTTGACGACGATTGATGATTTTCATCGGAATACTCCGTTTATGTCAGAAAATAGCTGTCCTCCGCACGAAGAGTTTGTGCGTTAGGAAATGTGATTTTCAGGCAAAAACAGAGATCGGAGGGCGATCGGAAAGAGCAGGCGGCAGTCCGTGCAAAGCCTGCATATAGGGCGCACTTAGTGTGCGCGGAAAGGCATCAATTTGTGCCATAACCGGTGCCACCGGAACAGGCACAACACAGCCGCTGACCGCACAGGCCATGCCCTTGGTACTGTGATGCTGACCGGATTCCGACGCTTTATTGTGCTGACCGTGATCCGTTGTTTCATGCGTCGGCGCAACATGCGTAATATCGGCTGCAAGCGGCATAACAGGTGTGTAAGCCTGTGCAGACATCTGAAAGGCACAAAACTGCAGCATCATGAACGCAAGCAGAAACAGCATAAGCCGGTATGGCAGGCTGATAATGCTGTTGATTGCGGATGACACGGAAGCGGGCTTTCATATTTCTCTGGAGTTAACAGCACATATAGGCAGGCGGAACAGCCTTGACCAGTGCGCCTTTTAAATTTCATGTCAGATAATTACGGCAAAATTTAACAAGTCGCTGTTTTGCCTTATTGTCTTTCCTATATCTGTTTGGGGTAGTCGCTGTTTCCGGTGCCACCAGAGCCTTTGTATTCTATTTGCTATGTCCGCTCTGGATTCTTGAGTGACGCATGTTCTCGGACGTTAAATAAAAATATTTAACTGTGACATGCGTTTGGGGGCACAAGACTGATACCAGAACAGCATGATGAAACATTTTCAGGATGGCATCATGACTGAATTACAACAATCTTCATTTTCAAATACCGGTGCAATTCCGGCAAAGCATCCCTTTGTGCCACCGGCACCGGTTCCGCGTAAAGATCCGGTCGGGCGGCTGGAGCTGATGCGGATTGTCTATCGCAATCCTTTAGAACTTTGGGGCGAGCCGTCCTATAATGAGCCGTGGGTTGAGGTAAACTGGCTTGGTATGCATACGATTATCGCCAATGATCCGGCGCTGATCCGTCATGTTTTGGTGGAAAATCCGCAAAATTATCCGATGGGCACCATCCGTCAGCGCGTGTTGCGCCCTATCCTGCGTGACGGATTGCTGACCGCCGAAGGCTCCACATGGCGGCGTTCACGCAAGGCTATGGCGCCGGTTTTCACGCCGCGCCATATTCATGGTTTTGCCAATGCCATGCTGAAAAGCGTACAGGACTTTACCACGCGCTATCAGATTGCCGGAACTGTAACGGATGTATCACGGGATATGACCCTGCTGACCTATGATATTCTGGCAGAGACATTGTTTTTCGGCGAGATTGCCGGTGATCCGAAGGAGTTCGCCCGACAGACAGATCGTCTGTTTGAAACGATGGGGCGGGTTGATCCGTTTGACCTGCTTGGTGCGCCGGACTGGCTGCCGCGCCTGACACAATTGCGTGGCCGCCGTTCCCTCGGCTTTTTCCGCTCGATAGTTGCGCAGACCATTCAGCTGCGCAAAGAGCGGATGGATCGCGGTGAAGCCGTGCCAAGTGATTTCCTGACGCTGTTATTGCAGGCAGAAACCTCACCCGACAAACCTGATGGTCTGTCGCGGGATGAGATTGAGGATAATCTGATTACCTTTATCGGTGCAGGGCATGAAACAACCGCACGGGCACTGGGCTGGACGCTTTATTTGCTGGCGCAGGATGCGCAGGAACGGGCTGTTGTTGAGGCAGAAATTGATGCATTCATGAATGATGGAGGCAAGGATTTGCCGCCGCATCAATGGCTGGAAAAACTGCCGCTGACCCGCGCGGCTTTCGAGGAGGCGATGCGGCTTTATCCGCCTGCACCGTCGATCAATCGTGAGGCGCTTGCGGATGATCAGTTTGGTGATCTGAAAATTCCGTCCGGTACAGCGGTCATTGTGATGCCGTGGACAATTCACCGGCACCGGAAATACTGGGATAATCCGGAGGCTTTTATTCCGGCGCGGTTCCATCCGCAAAACCGTGATAAAATCGACCGCTTTCAGTATCTGCCTTTTGGTGCGGGGCCGCGTGTCTGTATCGGTGGCAGTTTTGCCATGCAGGAGGCGGTGATTGCTCTGGCGGTTCTGCTGTCAAAACATCGTTTTGATATGGTGGGCGATGCGAAGCCGTGGCCGGTACAAAAACTGACCACTCAGCCTAAAAATGGATTGCTAATGAAGGTGACGCCGCGCTGAGTTTCAGTGCGGCATACATTATAGCATTTCCAGCAAAAGTGAGAACCGGTTTTGCGTCGGATAATGCGTAAAAACAAATAGTTACAGCGCTTCCAACGATTCAGTTTTAACTGGAACCGCTGTAAGGCTTTTGCAGTCCGTCAAAACCGAAATATCACAGGCGGGCGGCGTGCCAGCGCAGGTGCTCATCCATAAAGGTTGAGATGAAATAATAGGAATGATCATAGCCTTCCCGCATATTCAGCGTCAGTGGGATGGCGGCCTTGGCGCAGGCTTCCTGCAACAGCCACGGGCGCAGACCATCATCAAGAAAACTGTCCGAAGTCCCCTGATCAACCAACAGGCTCTCAATCCGGTGGCCGTCTTCAATCAACGCGGTTGTATCATAAGCGCGCCATGCGCTCTGATTGTTTCCGAGATATTTCTCAAAGGCTGGCTTTGACCACCCGGCTGTGGAAGG
This sequence comes from Hyphomicrobiales bacterium, assembly GCA_900470285.1. Lineage (GTDB taxonomy): Bacteria > Pseudomonadota > Alphaproteobacteria > Rhizobiales > Rhizobiaceae > Pseudochrobactrum. The sequence goes on along the minus strand of UCAG01000003.1, from coordinate 122,645 downwards.
CTGAGCAATCGGTGCAAAGGCCGAAACAGATTTGAAGCGTTCAGGATTTTTCAGCGCAATGGTGACCGCGCCATGACCGCCCATGGAGTGACCGGTGATCGCCTGACGGGACATATCCAGCGGAAATTCTTTAGCCACCAGTTCGGTCAGTTCTTCCGTAATATAGCTGTACATCTGATAGTTTTTGGCAAAGGGTGCTTCTGTGGCATTGAGATAGAAACCGGCACCTTTACCAAACTGCCAGTTATCCGGTTCGTCAGGCACATCATCACCGCGCGGGCTGGTATCAGGGCAGAGAATAGCAATGCCAAGCTCGGCAGCAAGGCGGCGATATTCGCCTTTATCCATCACATTCTGATGCGTGCAGGTCAGACCGGACAGATACCAGAGAACAGGTACGGGCGCGTGCTCTGCTTGCGGCGGCAGAAACAAAGCAAAAGTCATATCGCACTGGCAGGCCTCACTTTTATGACGATAGACGCCCTGAGTTCCGCCGAAGACTTTTGCTTTTGAAATGATTTCCATGAACTAACTCCCCAGAGCCACAGCGACATTGACAGCTGCGGCTACAAGTACGGTATTGAAGAAAAAGGAGACGATACTGTGCAGCAGAACGACCTTGCGCATGGCCGGTGTCGTGACGCTGGTATCGGAGGTTTGTGCGGTCATACCTATTACGTAAGCGAAATAGGCAAAGTCATAACCGGAGGGCTCCGGCGTGTTCGGAAATTCAAACCCGCCTTTATGGGATCGCCCTGAGTTCCCGCTATTGGATTTATCCTGATCCGGCTCCCAGTACAGATGGGCATAATGCAGCGCTGTCATCATATGAATGGTAAACCAGCCAAGCGGCACCGCGGCCAGTGTCGCAGCAAATGTGAACAGATCATGCTGTTGTTGCTGCTGATTTATCAGGATGAACAGCGAGGTGATGGAGGAAACCACAGTCGCAAAAGTGACCAGAAAAATAATCCAGACCGGCTCGTCAGTGCTTGCAGCATGTTTCTTCAAATAAGCTGCACTTAAATGCGGCAATGCCCTGAAAGTCATCAGCAGATAGAGAATGAAGAAGCAATTGACCGCAATCACCGGCGCCGGTGAAAGGGAGAAAATCCGGCAGATCAGAAAGACTGCCGCACCGCATGCCGCTGCAATATAGAAGGACATATGTCGGCGCAGCAGAAAATTCATGTGCCAGCTCCGTTTGCCGGTTCCAGACGCATATCAATATGCGGAATACCGTCTTCCAGATATTCTTCGGAAATGGCTACAAAACCAAAAGAACCGTAGAATTTCTGCAAATGGCTTTGTCCGCCAAGCTCAACCGGCTGGTCAGGAAAACGTGCTTGCGCAAAATCAACAGCTTCCTGCATCAGGCGCTGACCGAGTTTGTAGCCCCGATAGTTTGGCGCTACCACAACGCGGCCGATCTTCACTGCTTCATTCTCTTCCGGTGGAAGAACCCGCAGCGTCGCCGCGAGCTCCTCACCATCAAGAATGCTTAAGTGAAATGCGCCGATATCCTTGCCGTCAATTTCTGCAAAAGCGCAATTCTGCTCGACGATGAACACATCCATGCGCAGTTTCAGCATCGCATAGAGTGCGCGCGGTGTCAGATCGTCGATTTCGTTCCAGCGGGAAACAAACTGTGTCATCAGAATGTAATCACCGAGCGGATCGACTTGCCTTCATGCATCAGATCAAAAGCGGTATTGATCTCATCAAGCGGCATTTTATGGGTGATCAGATCATCAATATTGATCTTGCCGTCCATGTACCAGTCAACGATTTTTGGCACATCGGTGCGACCGCGTGCGCCGCCGAAAGCAGTGCCTTTCCAGACGCGGCCGGTGACCAGCTGGAACGGGCGGGTGGCGATTTCTTTACCAGCTTCGGCCACGCCGATAATGATGCTTTCGCCCCAGCCGCGATGGGTGCATTCCAGTGCCTGACGCATCACATCGGTATTGCCGGTAGCATCAAAGGAATAGTCGGCACCGCCGTCAGTCAGGTCCTGAATGGCTTGCACCACTTTGTCATTGCCGATTTCACGCGGATTGATGAAGTCGGTCATACCGAATTTTTTCGCCATTTCCACTTTGGCCGGATTGATATCAACGCCGATAATCTTATCTGCGCCAACCATGCGGGCACCCTGAATAACATTGAGACCAATACCGCCGAGGCCGAACACCACAACATTGGAGCCCGGACGCACTTTTGCGGTATAGATCACAGCGCCGATGCCGGTGGTGACACCGCAGCCGATGTAGCAGATCTTGTCGAAAGGCGCGTCTTCACGCACTTTGGCCAGCGCGATTTCCGGCAGAACGGTGAAGTTCGAGAAGGTCGAGCAGCCCATATAATGAAAGATTTCTCCACCGTCACAGGAGAAGCGCGAGGTACGGTCCGGCATCAAACCCTGACCCTGCGTTGCGCGGATCGAGGTGCAGAGATTGGAGCGCTGCGACAGACAGGTTTTGCACGAACGGCATTCCGGTGTGTAAAGCGGGATCACATGGTCGCCCGGACGCAGCGTGGTGACACCGGCACCGACTTCGCGCACAATGCCTGCGCCTTCATGGCCGAGAATGGCCGGAAACTTGCCTTCGGAATCAAGGCCGGACAGCGTATAGGCGTCGGTGTGGCATACACCCGTTGCCATGATTTCCACCAGCACTTCACCTGGCTTCGGACCACCGATTTCGATTGTTTCAATAGTGAGGGGCTTGTTGGCCTCCCAGGCAACGGCTGCGCGCGATTTCATGGCTTTGTTCCTCTTAAGTCAGTAGTCTTTTATTTCAGATAAGAGCGGATAATCCGCATAAGCTGGTCGATTTCTGTATCCATTTCAGCCGGTGTCAGGGCTTTCTGCGGCTGTTGGAAGGTCTCTTTTAAATGGCTTTCCAGAACTTCCGCCATCAGGCCGGTAGCGGCACCACGCATGGCGGCAAGCTGCTGTAAAAGCGCACCGCATTCCGTACCTTCCTCAACGGCGCGTTCAAGTGCCTCCGCCTGACCTTTGATGCGGCGCAGGCGTGTCATTACGCGTTTCTTGGCTTCCGGTGAGTGGGGCATGGTTTTCTACCGATGAATATGGTGGTGAAAATATATACTATGGGGGAGTATGTCAATTGATGTGCCATCTCTGCTCCTCAAGAATAGTAAAGCAGATTGCGGCTGTTTATAGTTCGCAGCAATCAGAATCATTTATCAGGTGCGTTGTCTTTGCCTCAGCAGTCCGTTTCATCCCTTCCGCTTTTGCCTGTCCATGAGGCGCTGCCGCAACTGGATCATGCCTTGCAGGCTGGTGGCTCTGCCGTTCTGGTTGCGCCGCCCGGTGCGGGTAAGACGACTTTGGTACCGTTGCATTTGTTGCAGGCAGATTGGCGTGGAGGCAGGCGGATTATTGTGCTGGAACCACGCAGACTGGCAGCACGTGCTGCAGCTACACAAATGGCGCGTTTGCTGGGCGAAGAGGTTGGTAAAACGGTCGGTTACCGGATGCGCCTCGACAGCCGCTATAATGCGCAGACGCAAATTCTGGTGGTCACGGAAGGCGTGTTCGCACGCATGATCCTCGATGATCCGGAATTGTCCGGCATCAGTGCGGTGCTGTTTGATGAATTTCATGAGCGCAGTCTGGATGCTGATTTCGGACTGGCGCTGGCACTGGATGTACAAGGAGCTTTGCGCCCCGATCTCAAAATTCTGGTGATGTCGGCAACGCTTGACGGTGGGCGGGTGGCAGAACTGCTGGAGGGGGCGCCGGTGGTGGAAAGTGAAGGCCGCAGTTTTCCGGTTGAAATCCGTTATCAGGAGCGCAAAACCGATGAGCGGATTGAAGATGCTATGGCGCGGACAATCCGCACTGTTCTGGCGGATGAACAGGGCAGCCTGCTTTGCTTTTTGCCCGGTCAGGGCGAGATTGAGCGCACAGTCCGCGCTCTTGAGGGGCGTGTCGGCGAGCATGTGATGCTCTGCCCGTTATATGGCGCAATGGACGGGCGCGATCAGGATGCGGCAATCAAACCGGCTCGGCAAGGCACGCGCAAAGTGGTGCTGGCGACTTCGATTGCCGAAACCTCGATTACTATTGATGGTGTGCGGGTGGTGATCGACAGCGGTCTGTCGCGTCAGCCGCGTTTTGAACCGGCAACCGGTCTGACGCGGCTGGAAACCGTGCGCGCATCACAGGCGGCGATTACCCAGCGGGCAGGTCGTGCGGGACGAACTCAATCGGGTATAGCGATCCGGCTCTGGCATGAGGGGCAGACATCCTCACTGCCGCGCTTTACCACGCCGGAAATTCTGGAAGCTGATCTGTCGTCGCTGCTGCTCGATTGTGCGGCATGGGGCGTGCAAAATGTCAGCGATTTGCGGCTGCTGGATCAGCCCTCAGCAGCCAGCCTGAAAGAAGCAGCAACTTTGCTGAGACGGCTGGGTGCACTGGATGGTGACGGACGGCTGACAACATCCGGCGAGCAGATCAGGAAGCTGGCTTTGCCGGTGCGGCTTGCGCATATGGTGGCAGAGGCTGCCAATCGCGGAGAGGCATTGCAGGCGGCAGAGCTTGCCGTGCTGATGACCGAGCGGGGGCTTGGCGGCAATGAGGTTGATCTCGATGCGCGGCTTTCTCGCTTTCTCCGTGATCGCGGCGACCGTGCGCAAAAGGCGCGTGGCTTGGCACGCTCACTGATTAAAGATTTACCGGCAGCCAATGCGCAAAGCAAAGAAGATGCCCATGCCGGCCGCCTGCTGCTGGATGCCTATCCGGATCGCGTGGCCAAAGCGCGTGGCAATGGCGGTCAGTTTATTCTGGCCAATGGGCGTGGTGGTGAGCTGGATGCCAGCCAGCATTTGTCGCGTGTATCGTGGCTGGTGGTGGCTGATCTGACCGGACGGGCAGGGGCGCAGCGTATTCTCTCTGCCGCTGAGGTCAGTGAGGAGGATATCCGCGAAAGTCTGGCAAGCCAGATCGAAAGCGGACAGCAGGTTATTTACGACCCTGAACGCAAAGCTTTGCGTGCCCGTGAGGCGGTGCGACTGGGGGCAATAACCCTGTCGGAGAAAAATCTGGCGGCACCATCAGGAGAGGCCGCCGATCTGGGTGTTGTTCAGGCGGTGCGCCAATATGGTTTGGATATTCTGCCTTGGGACAAGTCAGCTTTGACGCTGCGCCGTCGCCTTGGCTGGCTTTATCGCGGGCTTGGTGAGCCATGGCCGTCTATGGATGATGAGTATCTGCTGGCAACACTGGAAGACTGGTTGCTGCCATTTCTGACAGGCGAGGTGCGGCTCGATAAAATCAGCCAATCCGCGCTGATGAATGGCTTGCGTTCTCTCGTGCCATTCGATTTGCAAAGGCAGATTGATACGCTGGCACCAACGCATTTTACTGTGCCGACCGGCTCCAATATCGCGATTAATTATGAGGGCGATGAACCGGTGATTGCGGTGCGGGTGCAGGAATTGTTCGGTCTGACAGCACATCCTTCCATCGTGCGGGATACGGTACCGTTGCTGCTGGAATTGTTGTCTCCGGCACACCGGCCAATCCAGATCACCCGCGACCTGCCGAATTTCTGGAAAGGTTCATGGGCAGATGTGCGTACCGATATGCGCGGCCGTTATCCGCGCCATGTCTGGCCGGAAAATCCCGCAGAGGCTGATCCAACTCGGCGTGCCAAACCACGGGGCACGTGAGATATTTCGGCTTTGGCGGCCTGCAAATGGCACTCTTCTCCACTTCCGGTGCTCATGTACCTAAATGTACATTCCGCTCCGGTTCTCGCAGAGCACCATTTTCGACTCGCCATAACCAAAATATGGCAAGAGCATTCGGGGAGAATAAGCCTGCGGCAGGATGGCGCAGATTAACTTGCGTGTGCTGTGATTTTGCCGCATAAGGCATTTTATGCGCGATAATTTACGGGGAAAGACTGAATTGGCAAATGGTGATCTGATTAACCGGGCCTCGTCGCTTTCCCGTCGCCTGCGTCTGACAACATTGGTGCGTGTGCGCTGGTTTGCCATTACCGGCCAGACCGCAGCCGTTTTGTTCGTTTCTCTGTCTCTGAATTTTGTTTTTCCGCTCGGAATCAGTTTTGCGCTGATTGCCGTATCAGCATGGCTCAATCTGTTTCTGTCATTCCGTTACCAGCTCAATCATCGTCTGGATTTGCGTACGGTTTTGCTGGTCTTGGCCTTTGATATTCTGCAGCTCACCGGCCTGCTATATCTGACCGGTGGTTTGCAAAATCCGTTTGCCGTGCTGTTGGTCGTGCCGGTGATTATTGCTGCAACTGCATTGTCGGTGCGCAGTATTCTGCTGCTTGGCTTGATGACCATTGCTTGCGCCAGTGTTCTGGTGGTGTGGCACTTGCCTCTGCCTTGGTATAGCGGTGTGACCTTGGAATTACCGCTGATGTTTGTCATCGGCGTCTGGTGTGCCATCGCGTCTACACTGATTTTCAGTGGTATCTATGTCTATCGTATCGCTGAAGAAGCGCGTCAGCTGGGCGATGCTTTGAGCGCTACCGAACTGGTGTTGCAGCGCGAACAGCATTTGTCAGCTCTGGATGGTCTTGCCGCCGCTGCCGCCCATGAGCTGGGTACGCCGCTGGCGACCATCACGCTGGTGGTGAAGGAAATGCAGCGCGCTCTGAAAAATGATGACCGTTATGCAGAAGATATCCAGCTGTTGTCTTCGCAGGCACAGCGTTGCCGCGAAATTCTGCAACGCCTCACCAGCCTGTCTTCAGAAGGTGAAGAGCATATGTCAAAGCTGGCATTGTCTTCACTGATTGAAGAAGTTATCGCGCCACACCGCAATTTTGGTATTCAGATTGATGTCGAGAAAAAACCGGATCCGAAAGCCCTTGTCGCCGAGCCGGTTGTCCGTCGTAATCCGGGGGTGATTTATGGTCTGGGTAATCTGATCGAGAATGCCGTGGATTTTGCCAAAACCGAGACACAGGTGATCTGGGGTTGGGACGAGAATTCAGTGCGCATCACGATCCGTGATGACGGCAAAGGCTTTTCAGTGGATATGCTGGACAGGATCGGTGAGCCTTATATGTCGCGCCGCAGCGATGAGCGCAATGGTGGCGGATTGGGACTGGGACTGTTCATTGCCAAAACATTGCTGGAGCGTTCCGGTGCGCATATCTCCTTTGCCAACCGTCCTGAACCCGGTCAAAGCGGTGCAGAAATTACGATTGTCTGGTCGCGGCAGGCACTGACAGCATAAATCCGATTCTTCTTAGAACGAAGCAGAGTGTCTGAGACTGAAAGATTCGTTTTTCAGTATTTGAAACTGTGGTCTTCACAGCCATATTTTGAATAAAATCTTTGTGAAATGCTATGAATTTGGTCGTTTTACATGAATAGTTACATTGCATATTTGACTTTTTGACGCAGGCGCAGCAATAAGTAAAAAGACAAAAGACGAGTAAGGAATACCTGATGGATGATATGAATCAGGATGATCACCTTGCCATCGGCAGTGATCCTTCGCTTCTTCTGGTTGATGACGACAAACCGTTTTTGCAACGGCTTGCGCGTGCTATGGAAAGCCGTGGTTTTACAGTAACAACAGCAGACTCCGTTGAGGAGGGCATTGCTGCTGTGAGGCTGGCAGCTCCGGCCTATGCCGTTGTTGATATGCGCCTCGGAGACGGTAACGGTCTGGACATTATTGAGGCGATCCGTGCCAAGCGTGAAGATACCCGCGCCATTGTGCTGACCGGTTACGGAAATATTGCCACGGCTGTGAATGCCGTTAAAATCGGTGCGATTGATTATCTTTCCAAACCTGCGGATGCGGATGAAGTCTTTGCAGCGCTGACACGTCGTGACGGTGAGAAGATTGCACCGCCGGAAAATCCGATGTCGGCAGATCGTGTGCGCTGGGAACATATTCAGCGTGTTTATGAAATGTGCGAGCGCAATGTTTCTGAAACCGCACGTCGTTTGAATATGCATCGCCGCACATTGCAGCGTATTCTTGCCAAACGCGCACCGCGCTAATTTGTTATGATACCGTGCCGGCTGGTTCATCAGTCGGCATCGAGACGCCTGCCATTTCCGCGAGCGTCAGCCGGTTAGCGCCAATCCGTGCCAGCTGTAATGTCAGAGCCTTTCGTGTGGCCGGTGCCAGCTTATGCTCCGGTGCATCGCGCAGAATTTCCCCGCCATAGCCGTCCGAGAGTATAAAACCGCAATCTTCCGGAAAGATTTCGCGCGGCACCTGTGCATGGGTCGCAAAAAATAACCGGTCGCAATAATTGCGGTAATCCGGCCATTTCTGATCGGCTTTCCAGTCCTCGACGGAAGATTTGATTTCAATAATCCAGATTTCACCTTTGCGTGTCAGTCCGATCAGGTCGGCCCGTCTGCCGGAACGTAAGGAGACTTCCGGCAAAACATAAATATTCAGATCAAGGCACAGGCGCTGTACACCGCGCCGCACCAGTAATGCCAGTTCAGACTGACGGCCGTCACTGAGCGGATGTTGTTGAAAAGGTGAGATGATTGGCATGTTTCTCTGTCAGTATAAGTTCCGGTTTATCTTGGCTAACGTATTTTATAAAAGATAATCATGGTTAATGGTTGATTAAGAATCAGCGGTTAACTTATTCCCAACAAATGTTGACTGTCATTACGGTTTTCTGAGGGGAAAAATGGTATACAGAAATGCACTCTCTGCCGCGGGTCTTGTTTTGACAATGGCGCTGGCCGGTTGTTCGACAACCTCACCTTTTCAGACCAGTACGGCATCCTATTCCAGTGTTACAGATGCAGCCTATGTGCTGCCGACTGTCCCTGTTCAGAAAATCGCACCGGAATATCGCCGCCAGCAGGTTAAATATGAAACGACAGAAGCGCCCGGTACAATTGTCGTCGATACGCAAAACAAGTTTTTATACCATGTCGAGCCGGATGGTAAAGCGATGCGTTATGGTATTGGTGTTGGCCGTGAGGGCTTTCAGTGGAAGGGCAATGCCAAGGTTGCCATGAAGCGTGAATGGCCGACATGGACACCGCCGGCGCCAATGATTAAGCGCCAGCCGGAACTGGCAAAATATGCCGGTGGTATGCAGCCTGGTTTGAATAATCCGCTGGGCGCACGTGCGCTGTATTTGTATAAAGGCGGACGCGACAGCGGCTATCGTCTCCATGGTACGCCGGAATGGTGGTCCATCGGCAAGAACGTGTCTTCCGGCTGCATCCGTCTGATTAATCAGGATATTATGGATTTGTATGACCGTGCCGGCGTTGGTGCCAAGGTTGTTGTGCTGTAATCTGGCATGGCAGAGATAATAAAAAAACGCGGCTTTTAAGCCGCGTTTTTTATTTGATGAAGACTTTTAAAATATCAGATTGCTTCGACCTGCAGAACTTCCGGAACGAAATGTTTCAGCAGATTCTGAATACCGTGTTTCAATGTTGCTGTTGAAGACGGGCAGCCGGAGCATGCGCCCTTCATATGCAAATAAACAACACCGTGTTCAAAACCACGGAATGTGATGTCACCGCCGTCTTGTGCCACAGCAGGGCGCACGCGGGTTTCAATCAGTTCTTTGATGGTTTCAACGATTTCCGCATCAGCGTCAGCGAAGAATTCACCTTCTGTATGATCGTGACCTTTGGACTGTTCTGATGCCATGACCGGTGCACCGGACATCATATGTTCCATGATCGTACCGAGGATGGCCGGTTTGAGATGCTGCCATTCCGCACCGTCTTTGCTGACAGTGATGAAATCATAACCGAAGAATACGCCATTCACGCCCGGAACTGCAAAGAGTTTAGCGGCGAGAGGCGAGGTACTGGCGGCGCTGTCCGCATCGCGGAAATCAGCAGTGCCTTCCGGCATAACCACTTTACCCGGCAGGAATTTCAGGGTCGCCGGATTAGGTGTGGCTTCAGTCTGGATGAACATTGAAGTTCTCCCGTGTTAAATGAGGGCTGTAAAGAAAATACGGCAACCATGACCACAGAGTTGCGTGATTGCTCTTAATATAGTTGTTTCAGGCGACCGCATCAATGTCATCATCAGAAAGATCTGACGGAATGACCGTAACCGGAACAGGGAAGGATGCGCCGCGCCCTGCAATGGACTGTACCAGCGGTCCCGGGCCTTCTTTGCCCGAACCAGCAGCCAGTACCAGAATGGCAATATCCTGATCCTCTTCAATCAGGCCGTGAATTTCTTCTGCAGTCTGCCCTTCACGCACAATCAGCTCAGGCTCAATGCCGTATTGTTCACGTAATTGCGTCGCATATTTATTCAGTGCTGTCTGTGCCCGTTCCAGTGCCTCGGCGCGCATAATATTACCAACACCTAGAAATTGCTGGAAATCTGACGGGTCGATGACGAACAGCAGCACCAATGCGCCGCCGGTATTACGCACACGGCGTGAGGCATAGGCAACCGCACGCCCGCATTCGGGCGTTTCATCGATTGAAACAAGAAATTTACGGCGGTGGCCGGCTTCCCGGCTAAGACGTTTTGAAACCATGCGCGGGAATTTGCCACTCAATGCACGAGACTGCAAGATGACAATTTTGTGGCGACGGGAAAAATTAGCACATTGGCCGGAGTTAAATATCCGTTCTGATCCGGAGAAATAAGAAGGGAAAGATATAGAAACTGCTTTTGCCTTGTTTTTAAAGGTGTTTCGTGTTTGAAAAGAAAAGCTATCGTCCTGCATTTCTTGCCGTTTCACATTGCTGTGTAACGGAATGATTTTTTATATGCGGCAGAGTTTTGCGGCTTCAAAGCCGGTCTATGCTCGCTGCGGACAAGGCAAAATTCAAAATGACGAAGACTTATGGCAAGCTGGCCTCGCGTGTTTACGAGCTGGACAAACCGGTCGGGCGCTCTTTCGGTGACGTGGAATTCTATCTCGAACGCCTGAAAACCGTCACAGGGCCGGTACTGGAACCGGCAACCGGCAATGGCCGTATACTGGTGCCGCTGGCACAGGCAGGGCACAACGTCAGCGGTTTTGATCTGTCTCCTGAAATGCTTGCTTTATGCAAAGCGAATTGCGCGCAACATGGTGTGGAAGCTGAACTGAGTGAGCAGGGTTTCACGACATTCCGTTATGCGGAGAAATTCGCGGCTATTGTACTGCCAGCCGGTTCTTTTCAGCTGTTGACCGATGTTGTTGATGCAATGAATTTCCTGCGACGCAGCAAAGAGGGGCTGGCACCCAACGGCAAATTGCTGCTGGATATTTCTGTTACAGGTGGTTTTATGGACCATGCACCGCGTGCACGTCACTGGCAGGATGGCGAGGATTTGCTGACCTTGCAGGAAATGCGCACCGCAACGGACTACGTCAAACAGGTTGTAACATCGCAGTTGCGCTATGAACTGTGGCGCGATACGCAACTGGTGACAACAGAGATGGAATTATTCAGCTTGCGCTGGTGGGGGATGTTCGAGCTGGAACTGGCATTGCGTGAAGCAGGCTTTACGCAAATCAAAATCTTTGGTGACTATCAATCGGGCGCAGCTGTCACCGCTTCTGCTGATACGCTGACTTTTGAAGCACAATAGATAGAAGACAACAAAAAAGGCAGGAAATTTCCTGCCTTTTTAATCTCTGTATTAGGCTCTGTTACTTCTGCAGAAAGCCGACAATATCACGCACATTGTGCATGGTTTCTTCCGCGATCACGGCAGCGCGTTCGCCGCCATCACGCAGCACACTGTCAATATAAGCCGGATCGGCTACTAAGCGACGCATTTCATGTGTGATTGGTGAAAGCTGCGAGACTGCGAGTTCTGCAAGCGATGCTTTGAACTCGGAGAACTGCTTGCCGCCGAAATCACGCAATACGGCTGCTTTATCCGTGTTGGTCAGAGCCGCGAAGATACCGATCAGATTATCCGCTTCCGGACGACCTTCCAGCCCTTCAACTTCTGAAGGAATGGCATCGGCATCCGTTTTAGCCTTGCGGATCTTCTTGGTGATGGTTTCTTCATCATCAATCAGATTGATACGTGACAGATCCGACGGATCGGATTTCGACATTTTCTTGGTGCCGTCACGCAGCGACATGATGCGCATTGCAGGGCCGGAAATCAGCGGCTCTGTGATCGGGAAAAAGCCCGATACAGTTTCATCACCAACAGCCATTTCCACGCCGATGCCGAGCGAGGCAATGCGGTCGGAATAGTCATTGTTGAATTTCTGCGCAATGTCGCGTGTCAGTTCGAGATGCTGTTTCTGGTCGTCGCCAACCGGCACGGCTGTGGCACGGTAGAGCAGAATGTCAGCAGCCATCAGGCTCGGATAGGCCAGCAGCCCCAGCGAGGCATTTTCGCGATCCTTACCGGCTTTGTCCTTGAATTGTGTCATACGGTTCATCCAGCCGATACGTGCAATACAGTTGAACACCCATGCAAGTTCCGCATGCTGCATCACACGGCTCTGATTGAAGACAATGCTCTTTTTCGGATCAAGACCGGCAGCCAGATAGGCGGCGGTGATTTCACGCGTGGAATTTAAAAGTTCCACAGGATCCGGATTGATTGTCAGCGCATGCATATCAACGACGCAATAGATGCAATCCTTATCGTCCTGCAAGGCGACCCAGCGCTTCAATGCGCCAAGATAATTGCCGAGGTGAAGATTGCCGGTTGGTTGTGCGCCGGAGAAAATGCGTTCTTTGAAGGTGTTCATTCTTGATAAATCCTGAAGCTGGTGGAGAGCCGGTCGAGCGTGATTATCGTCAGATCGTAAGGTTTGATAATCAGAGTGCTCTGGGGTTGCTTTTAAGGCTGGCATATGTGGTTTGGACGCATGCTGCCAGTCTTGGCTAAAAGTCTCATAAAAAATATCCGGAAGGCAGGCGTGTAATCCTGTCTTCCGGACGTGTTATTACTGCCAGAGTGCTGAAAAGCAATCAAGTGCAATTTATTGATCTGTTTTAGCCGTAACGGCTTTTTTACGGCGGGGCATATTACCTTTCAGGGCGGAGAGGCTGGCACCGCCAATGGCAAAAACCGTAGCAAAATAAACCAGCATACTGCCGGTTACGAGCAGGCCGAGCGTTGTTGCCTGCACCAGTAATCCGGCCTGTCTGCTCAAATAGGCTTCAAAATACTGGGAAGCAAAATATAAGGCTGCAGCCATGATGCTTGCTGCAATAATCAGGCGCGGAATACGGCGGATGAGACCGGCATCATAATCCCAATGTTTGCGCCAGATCAGCACGGACAGCAGCAGAATGGCATTGACCCAGCCCGCTGTAATTTCCGCCGTGGCAATCCCCGTGGGGCCGAGACGCGGGAACAATGTCAGTGCCAGTGTCACATTCACCACCACCGAAATACCGGCGAAAATCATCGGCGTGCGGGTATCTTCGCGGGCAAAAAAGCCCGGAATAAAAGCTTTAATCAGCACAAAAGCAGGCAGGCCGAGACCATACACTGCGAGAATTTGCGAAACAATCAATGTGGATTCAGGGCCGAATTTTCCACGCTCAAAGAGCAGGCGCACAAGCGGTTCGGAGAAAACCAGCAGAGCGGCGGCAGCAGGCAAGGTCAGAAATAATGTGAATTCAACCGAGCGGTTTTGCAGATTTCCGGCTTCCTGCATATTACCGCCGCGTAAGGCACGCGACAATTCCGGCAACAGAACGGTTGCAACAGCAATGCCGACCACACCGAGCGGTAACTGATAGAAGCGGTCAGCATAGACGAGGGAAGACACCGCACCGTCCGAGCTTGAAGCAATATTGGTATTGATCAGCAGATTGATCTGGGTGATGCCGCCGGTAATTGCGGCGGGAAGCGCCAGCACGAGCAGGCGGCGGACGTTGGGCGTCAGTTTGGGGCGGCGGAAGCCGATTTTGATACCGGCACGGCGCACGGCAAACCAGACAATGCCCAGTTGCACTATACCCGCCGCCATCACACCCCAGGACAAGGCATAGCCGATCTGCAGCGGGTCGTAATTTTGTACCCATGCCAGCAACAGAGCACCGATCAGAATGAAATTCAGGCAAACTGGTGCGATGGCTGCTGCAAAATATTTATGCAGACTGTTGAGCATACCGCCCATCATTGCCGCCAGCGACATACAGGCGAGATAGGGAAACATGATCATCGCCAAATTGACCGTATTCTCAAACTTGACCGGATCACTGGTGAAGCCCGGTGCAATCACGGTGCTGACCAGAAACGGCATGGAAAGCTCCATAGCAATGGTCAGGCCGAGAAGAATAGTGAACAACACGCCGAAAACTTCTTCAGAAAAGCGCTTTGCACCATCCATACCATTTTGCTCGATCTCTTTGGCAAAGAGCGGCACAAAGGCAGCATTGAATGCACCTTCAGCAAACAATCGGCGGAAGGTATTCGGGAAGCGGAAGGCGGTGTTGAAAGCATCCGCAACAGGGCCGGTACCGAGAAAAGCTGCCATCAGCATTTCACGGGTAAAGCCGAAGATTCTGCTCATCAGCGTGCCGGAAGCAACAGTTGCGAATTTTTTCAGCAGGCTCATGAATTCATCTCGTTGATAGGGAGTGACAGACAGATATAGCGGAAAATCTTAAAAAAGATGCAAACCGGACTAGAGCGCCGTGTGCCAGACTTGGCACACAAAGGTCGCTCTAACCTGCCGTTTCGCGCAATTTTTTCAGATCGCCGTTTTTATTATCTGACGCTCTGCTATCACTCCCGCCCTTGTCAAACAAGCTGAGGAGGCGTTTCTGGATATTTGCCTGTTTGGTCGTACTCGTGATTTTTTGTCCGTCGAGACCGGTAACATAGAAAGTATCAATCACCTTCTCTCCGAATGTCGTAATATGAGCCGAGGCAATATTGAGCGAAAGATCGGAAATTGCATTGGTAATTTCTGACAGCAGGCCAGTACGATCGAGACCTTTGACCTCAATCACAGTGAATTTTTCCGAAAGTGTATTATTGATATGCACACGTGGCGTGACATGGAAGGCACGGGCGGAGCGGCGTGCTTTTGCCCGTCTTGCCAGCACCTCAGGCAAGTGGGTTTTGCCGGTCAGCACATCTTCAATCAACTGACCGACACGTGCAGCGCGGCGCATTTCATCATCATTGGTATCAAATTCGCGGCTGATCAGGATGGTATCCAGTGCCCGCCCGTCGGTGGTGGTGAAAATTTGCGCATCAACAATATTGGCACCGGCGGCCGCACAGGCACCGGCAATAATTGACAGCAGGCGCGGATGGTCGGGCGACAGAATCGTCAGTTCGGTTACAGCTTCAAATTCATGTGGTCGTGCCAGAACATTGAGGATTTTACCTGCTTCATCGCTGGCACGGATGAAATCGGCATGGCGCTTCTGATCTTCCTGCGGCACGGTCAGCATGTAATTATCATAATGCAGGGACAGCACGGATCTCCGCTTGTCTTCCGGCCAGTCACTGAGCTGTTCGGCCAGTTGGGCGCGCGCCTGATTGCTGCGCTCGGTCTGGCTCACTTCCGAGAAACCGCCGGTCAGCAGTAATTCTGTTTCATGATAAAGTGTGCGCAGCAACTGGCCTTTCCAGCCGTTCCAGACACCGGGGCCGACCGCTTTAATATCGCAGATAGTGATCAGCAACAGCAGCTTCAGCCGCTCGGTCGTCTGCACAATAGCAGCAAAATCGGCAATGGTTTTGCGGTCATTGAGATCGCGCGACTGTGCAACTTTGCTCATGGTCAGATGTTCCTGCACCAGCCATGCCACCAGTTCTGTCTCTGACGGATTAAGCCCGAAACGCGGGCATAATTTACGGGCGATTTTGGCACCGGCGGTGGAGTGATCCTCCGGCCTGCCTTTGGCGATATCGTGCAGCAGCAGGGTCACATAAAGCAAATGCCTGTCATTTTTCAGTGTCGGCAGCAGGCTGTGAGCAAGCGGATGCTCATTCTTCAGCGTCTCATGTTCAATCTCAGACATGATGGCAATGCAGCGCAGCAAATGTTCATCAACCGTATAATGATGATACATATTGAACTGCATCATCGCGACGATCTTGCCAAAATCAGGAATGAACTGCCCGAGCACACCGGATTCATTCATCCGGCGTAATGTGCGTTCGGGTGTGCGGGGCGACGCAACAATTTCCAGAAACAGCCTGTTGGCTTCCTTGTCATTGCGCACATCGCTTTTGATCAGTTTCAGTGAGCGGCTGACACGCTGAATGACATGCGGGTGATATTGCAGCCCGTGCTTGTCGGCCAGATAAAACAGCCGGATCAGATTAACCGGATCGCGCTGAAACACCTCATCATCGGCAATATTGATGCGGTTATGATCGAGAATGAAATCTGTGCTGCCGGCAATTTTACGCTTTTTCCGCGTCAGCGTGGAATAGATCTGGCCGGTGCCCGGTGTTTCTTTAAACTGCTCTTCTTCCAGTGCGGCACTGATGATGCGGGTCAGATCGCCGACATCTTTTGCTACCAGAAAATAATGCTTCATGAAGCGTTCAACGCCGGTCTGTCCCGGATGATCCGTATAGCCGAGGCGGGTGGCAATCTCGCGCTGAATGTCGAAGGACAGGCGCTCTTCCGCCTTGCCATAGAGAAAATGCATATGGCAACGCACCGCCCAGAGAAAATCATCGGCTTTGCTGAACAGTTTTGCTTCGCTGCGGGAGAAAACGCCACGCTTGATCAGCTCTTCCGTAGAATGAACACGGTAAATATATTTGGCAATCCAGAACAGGGTTTGCAGGTCGCGCTGCCCACCTTTGCTCTCTTTAACATTTGGCTCGACCAGATAGCGCGTTGAGCCCGCTTTTTTGTGACGGATATCGCGCTCAATCAGCTTGGCCTGCACAAATTCCGCACCGCTGTCGGCGACAATCTCCTGATCAAAACGGGCGGTAAGTTCGTTGAAAAGCGCATGGCTGCCGGTTAGGAACCGCGCCTCCAGTAATGAGGTGCGGATGGTCATATCCTCGCGCGACAGGCGGATAGCATCATCAATATTGCGCGTGGAGTGCCCGACTTTCAGCCCCATGTCCCAGAGCATATAGAGCATATATTCCACAACCTGCTCGCCCCATGGCGTCTGCTTATAGGGCAGCAGAAACAGCAAATCGATATCAGAACCCGGTGCCAGACCGCCGCGTCCGTATCCGCCAACCGCTATAATGGCAAGGTTTTCCGCTTTTGACGGGTTAATTGCCGGATAGATATGCTCAACAGTGAAGTCATGGAGTGCGATAATCAGCTGATCCATCAGGCCGCTGAGCCGTCGGGCGCAGGCAATACCGCCGCCGTCTTCCAGCAGCATGATTTCGGCGCGGGCTTTACCGTCTTTCCATGCGTTTTTAAGCGTTTTCAGAACCTGATTGCGTGTCTGATCTTTGCTTGCATCTGCATTGATGATCTCCGTGAGAGCGGCGGCAAGCGCCTGCCTGTCAATGATGCGGTCAAGATGAAGATCGGACAAGCGCATGGATCATGGTTCCGTAATGGCAAAGTTACAATGCAGAAAATTGAGCATGGTTTACAGGTGAGCGCAACCGTAACCACAGATTATGCCGGAAACAAGAAAGGCCGGAGATTGCTCCGGCCTTTTGAGTTCGGGTGCTGAAATAATCAGTTGGTTGCTCCATAGGCGGCAAAGGCTGCCATATTGGCAATATCAGAATCCTTGGCGCTTAGCGGCACGATCTGTACGGCTTTGTCCAGACCGGTCAGAAGCGGGCCGATCAGTGTGGCTCCGCCCAGTTCCTGCAACATATCGGCAGCAATGGAAGCCGCATGATAATCCGGCATCACCAGCACATTGGCAGGGCCTGTCAGGCGGGTGAACGGATAGGATTCCATCAGCTTGCCGTTAAGAGCAACATCGGCACTCATCTCACCGTCAAATTCAAAGTCAACATGGCGTTTTTCGAGAATACGCACGGCTTCCTGAATATTCTCCGAGCGTGCGCCGGACATATGGCCGAAGGTGGAATAAGCCAGCATGGCAACGCGCGGCACATAGCCCATGCGGCGTGCTACATTGGCGGCTTCCACGGCAATATCCGCCAGCTCTTCCGCTGTCGGCTGCTCATGCACCGCGGTATCGGCGATGAAAACGGTACGGCCGCGGCACAGTGCGAGCGATACACCGATCATCCGGTGCCCCGGTTTCACATCAATCACACGACGCACATCTTCAATGCTGGTGGCATAATTGCGGGTTACACCGGTAACCATGCCATCCGCATCGCCCATTGCGACCATGCAGGCGGCAAAATGATTGCGGTCATTGTTGATCATGCGCTGGCAGTCGCGGAACAAATAGCCTTTACGCTGCAGCTTCTCATAAAGATAATCGGCATATTCCGAGGTACGCTTTGACAGGCGGGCATTGGTGATTTCGATGCCCAGTTTGCCAAGGTCGATACCGGCCTGTTCAGCTGTCTCACGAATACGGTCTTCGCGGCCGAGCAGAATGGCTTTGCCCAAACCCTGAGATGTGAAGGAAACGGCTGCACGGATGATTTGCGGCTCTTCACCTTCGGCAAAAATCACACGTTTGGTATGACGGCGGATGCGGTCATAAATGCCGGTCATGGCCGAGGCGATCGGATCGCGGCGGGCAGCCAGCGAGCGTGCATAGGCATCCAGATCTTCAATCGGCTTACCGGCAACACCGCTGTCCATTGCGGCTTTGGCAACGGCTACCGGAATTGTGGAGAGCAGACGCGGATCAAACGGCACCGGAATGATGTAATTCGGACCGAAGCGCGGACGGTTGCCCTGATAGGCGGCAGCCACATCATCCGGTACATCGGTACGTGCCAGTTCTGCCAGCGCATTGGCCGCAGCAACTTTCATCGCATCATTGATGGTTGTGGCGCGAACATCGAGCGCACCGCGGAAAATATACGGGAAACCGAGGACGTTGTTGACCTGGTTCGGATAGTCAGAGCGGCCGGTGGCAACAATCGCATCGGAGCGGATGGCTGCCACTTCTTCCGGTGTAATTTCCGGATCAGGATTAGCCATAGCAAAGATAATCGGGTTATCTGCCATGGAGCGAACCATATCTTCTGTCAGTGCACCTTTGGCAGAAACACCGAAGAAAATATCCGCGCCTTCCATGGCTTCCGCCAGTGTGCGCTTGTCAGTCTTGACCGCATGGGCGGATTTCCACTGGTTCATACCCTCAGTACGACCCTGCCAGACCACGCCTTTCGTGTCGCACAGCGTTACATTTTCTGACGCAAAGCCCATGGCTTTGACCAGTTCGATACAGGCAATACCCGCAGCGCCGGCACCGTTACAAACCATTTTCGTGGCCTTCAGGTCGCGGCCGGTAAGGTGCAGGGCATTGAGCATACCGGCAGCGGCAATGATTGCAGTGCCGTGCTGATCATCGTGGAAAACCGGAATATTCATCAGTTCGCGCAGGCGGCTTTCGATGACAAAGCACTCAGGCGCCTTGATGTCTTCCAGATTGATGCCGCCGAAGCTCGGACCGAGATAACGGACGGAATTGATGAATTCTTCCACATCCGTGGTGTCGACTTCAAGGTCGATAGAATCCACATCGGCAAAGCGCTTGAACAGCACGGATTTGCCTTCCATCACCGGCTTGGAGGCCAGTGCACCGAGATTGCCGAGACCCAGAATGGCGGTGCCGTTGGAGATCACCGCAACCATATTACCCTTCGATGTATAGTCATAGGCTTTGGCCGGATCTTCCGCGATTGCTTTAACCGGTACAGCCACACCCGGAGAATAAGCCAGCGACAGATCGCGTTGTGTTGCCATTGGTTTGGTCGGGGTAATTTCCAGTTTGCCCGGACGTCCGCGGGAATGGAAATCCAGCGCTTCCTGTTCAGTCAGGGACGGGCCCTTTCCTGTATGCGGCTTCTGGGCGGTCTTATCGCTGGTCATTGACCTCTCCGATCTTACTGCGGGGCGGTTGTCAGCTTCTGCAAGCGTAAACGGCCATAATATATTGAAACATCCTTTCGGATGGTTGGGCAGTGTGTTTATCTCAAGTCACTCTGTTTGTGTAGCGCAATATTTGAAAAGATTCCGATGTTTAAAGACAATATTCGTATAATCTCTGCATTCCGGTCAAAATCACGGGGATATAAGCAACTGGCTGCTTCACAGGGCTTTGCACAAGGTTCTAAACTGAAGCGTATCCCGAAAAGTGTGAAGCGGTTTTCGGAACAAGATATGCGGAAAACAAAATGGCAGAGCATTTCCTATTGGTTTAATCAAAACCGGAAATGCTCGCGCAGAATTTTGAAAAATTATTTCAGGAACGTGTGTATTCCCTATGACGCAGCATGAAAAAGCCCCGACGACATCTGAACTCGCTGATGAGCCACAGAGCACCTATGATGCAGGGCTGAATGCGCGTCCGACACCGATGATGGAACAATATATCGAGATCAAGGCTGCCTATCCCGACAGCCTGTTGTTCTATCGTATGGGCGATTTTTACGAGCTGTTTTTCAATGATGCGATTGAGGCATCAGAGGCTCTGGGGATCACGCTGACAAAACGCGGCAAACATCTGGGAGAAGACATTCCGATGTGCGGCGTGCCGGTGCATACTGCCGATGATTATCTGCAGCGTCTGATCGGTAAGGGCTTTCGTGTTGCGGTTTGTGAACAGGTGGAAGATCCGGCGGAAGCGAAAAAGCGTGGCTCCAAATCGGTGGTCAAACGTGATGTGATCCGTCTGGTCACACCCGGCACGATTACGGAAGAAAAGCTGCTCGATCCGGCACGTGCTAACTTCCTGATGATCCTCGGCCGTGTGCGTGGTGCGGAAGAGGGCAGGCTGGCACTGGCATGGATTGATATTTCCACCGGTCAGTTCCGTATGACGGAAACCGCACCGGAAAAACTTTATGCCGATATTATGCGCGTTGATCCGAGCGAGCTGATTGTGCCCGAGACAGCTTTTCAGGACCCGCACATCCGTCCGGTGCTGGATTTGCTCGGGCGTGTGGTGATGCCGCAGCATCCGAGCCTGTTTGAAAGTTCGACTGCAGAAGAACGTATCAAGCGCTATTACGGTGTGGCAACACTGGATGGTTTCGGCGAATTCAACCGCACTGAACTTTCGGCCATTTCGGGTGCGATTGCCTATCTTGAGAAAACCCAGATTGCTGAACGCCCGCCGCTGATGCGTCCTGAACGTGAGACGGATGGTTCGTCGCTGTTTATTGATCCGGCAACCCGCGCCAATCTGGAACTGATGCGCACGCTCTCCGGTAATCGTGAGGGCTCGCTGCTTAAAGCCGTTGATCGCACAGTAACCGGTGCCGGTGCACGTTTGCTGGCCGAGCGACTGACAGCTCCGCTGACCGATCCGGAGCAGATTGTTGCAAGACAGGATTCTGTTGCGTTTTTCCTAAGTGAAACATCGCTGGCACAGGGGCTGCGTGCCGCTCTGCGCGGAGTGCCGGATATGCCGCGTGCCTTGTCACGCCTTGCAGTCGGGCGCGGCGGTCCGCGTGATCTTGGTGCATTGCATGCCGGTTTTCAGGCGGCCCATCTGGTGCGCCAGCTTTTTCAGGGTAAAAATCTGCCAGCAGAACTGGCACAGGCCTGCCGTGCTATTCTCGCTCTGCCGGAGGATTATGCACAATTGCTGGATCAGACTTTGGCGGAAGAACTGCCATTGCTGAAACGTGACGGTGGCTTTATCCGCACCGGCTATCATCCTGAGCTGGATGAAATGCGCAGTCTGCGCGATCAGTCACGCCGCGTTATCGCCGGACTTCAGGCTGATTACATGGAGGAGACGGGCGTTAAATCGCTCAAGATCAAGCATAATAATGTGCTTGGTTATTTCATTGAAGTGACTGCCAATAATGCCGGTGCACTGACGGATACAGATGAAGCCAAAGCACGGTTTATCCATCGTCAGACTATGGCAAGCGCCATGCGCTTTACCACCACGGAACTGGCGGAACTTGAAACCAAAATTGCCAATGCCGCTGATCGTGCACTGTTGATTGAACTGGCGATTTTCGAAGAACTGATCCGTCACACAGTGGAAAATGCCGATGCTATCCGCGCCGGTGCTGCAGCTCTTGGTGTTATGGACGTGTCGGCAGCACTCAGCGTTCTGGCGGATGAGCAGGGCTATTGCCGCCCGAAAGTCGATAATAGTCTGAATTTTGCCATTGATGGAGGCCGTCATCCTGTGGTTGAGCAGGCACTGAAAAAGCAGGCCGCTAATCCGTTTGTGGCCAATGATTGCGATTTGTCACCGGAAGGCGATCAGAAATTTGGCGCGATCTGGCTTTTGACCGGCCCGAATATGGGCGGTAAATCGACCTTCCTGCGCCAGAATGCGCTCATCGCAATTCTCGCTCAGATGGGTTCCTATGTTCCTGCAACGTCTGCGCATATCGGGATTGTAGATCGGCTGTTCAGCCGTGTCGGTGCATCGGATGATCTGGCGCGTGGCCGTTCTACCTTCATGGTGGAAATGGTTGAAACCGCTGCCATTCTCAATCTTGCCGGTGAACGCTCATTGGTTATTCTCGATGAGATTGGCCGTGGTACTGCAACCTTTGACGGCCTGTCGATTGCCTGGGCGAGTGTGGAATATCTGCATGAGAAAAACCGCTGCCGCGCATTATTCGCCACGCATTTCCATGAAATGACCGCTTTGTCAGAGAAACTGGCACGGTTGGGTAATGTCACTATGCGGGTGAAAGAATGGGAAGGCGATGTTGTGTTCCTGCATGAGGTAGCAAAAGGTGCTGCTGACCGTTCTTACGGTGTACAGGTTGCCCGCCTTGCCGGTCTGCCGGATGCAGTGGTTGAGCGGGCGCGTGATGTACTGCATCGCTTAGAGGAAGGCGAAACCTCCGGCAAAGCTGAGAAAATCATTGATGATCTGCCGCTTTTCGCCGTTGTGGCTAAGCCGCGTGAGGTGGCAAAGCCCGTACAGGACAGTGCATTGCTGAATGCAGTACAGGACATCAACCCTGATGACCTGACACCGCGTGAGGCACTGGAAGCCTTGTACCGTCTTAAACAATTGTCGGTTAAAAGTTAAACTCTGGCAGGAGGCGCATATGGCAGTTCTGAGGATCGTTGCTAATCTGGCAGGCTCTGACCTTCAGGCTGCACAGGTCTTTTATGAAGAACTGCTGGGGCTGGATGTGGTTATGGATCACGGCTGGATAGTCACGCTGGCTGCCGGAGCAACCGCAGAAAACAGGCCTGTTCAGCAACTCAGTTTAGCGACAGAGGGCGGCGGCGGAACGGACGTGCCCCGTCTGTCCATTGAGGTCGATAATCTGGATGAAGTTTATCATCGTGCACAGGCGGCAGGATATGAGATTACCTATCCGCTTACAGAAGAACCGTGGGGCGTGCAGCGTTTTTATGTTCGCGATCCGCTCGGATATGTCATAAATATCTTATCGCATCAGGCATAAAAAAGACCGGTATTACCGGTCTTTTTGTTTTTATCTGATCACACGAAACGGTCCGCTTCAGCGCCGTAATAATTGATATAGCGGCTGGAAATACGCTCGACCGGCAGAATAATCAGCACATCGGTTGTGCCGAACTGATGGTCAACCACGGCACCGTCACCGATCATTGCACCAAGGCGCAAATAGCCTTTGATCAGTGGCGGCATGGAAAACAGCGCCACTTTCGGATTAATGGCTTCCTGCGGAACAATGTCCATTGAGCGGTAATGCTGCTCAAGCGCACGCACATCCCATTCCGCATCAGCGCGGCAATTGTGCTGCAGGAAGGACAGCGGCACAGCATGCGCTTCCGGCACTGTGCCGTGGAAAGAGGCGCAGCCGAACATCACTTCAATTCTGTGCTGACGGCAATAGGACCAGATGCCTTGCCACAAGAGTTCAACCGTACGTTTGGAGCGGTATTCCGGCTTGACGCAGGAGCGGCCGAGCTCAAGAAATTGCAAATGCGGTTTACGTGCGGTCAGCCTGGTGATTTCATATTCACCGGCAGAATAGAATGAGCGACCTTCTGTGATCATATCACTGCGCATCAGGCGGTATGTACCGACAAGCTGCTCTGCCTCACCACCGGAAATTGATGTATCATAAACTACCAGATGATCACAGATCGCATCATAATGGTCGCTGTCGCGCTCTTCGAGGATGGTATTCTGAGACTTTTGCGCACCGAGTTCGGTGTAAAAAACGTCATAGCGTAATTTTTGCGCAATGCGGATCGTGTCCGGATTGTCTGCAATCCGCACAATAAGACTGCCCATACGCCCCAGTATCTGGCCGGTCAGTGAAGAAAAACCGGCATCAGCTAAAATGGCGCCTATTTCAAGCGTATCTGGTGGTGTCTGCTTCATACCTGCATCATGCGCGGTTTGTGAAAAAATTCCAAGAGCCTGTGGCAAGATATATCCTCCGCCGGATTCGACTGTCTCAGTACTGTTCGCGAATGTTTTGTCTGCTTAGCCACGTTTCTGAGTTGCGGTATTTATAGAGGATGTCTGCGTCAGGCATGTGACATATGCCTTTTAGATTGTCTTGTCAGGCCGGTGAAACTGACAGGTATAAGAATAGCAGCATGTGAAAAAGCCGCCGGCAAATCCGTTTAAATTGATTTGCCGGAGATTTTGTCAGGTAAATGACCGGATTTGATGCGAATTTTGAGCTGTTTCAGCCCGCAGGGCGGGGCATTTTCCTCTCAACCCGCAGTGCGGGATTTCTTCCCCTCAGCCCGCAGAGCGGGACTTTCTCCATTGCACAAGTTCATCGAGAATAATCAGTCCGGCACCGGTAGAGATGTAAACATCGGCCATATTGAAGACAGCGAATGACCAGCTTGGCAGATGGAACAGGATGTAATCTACCACATAGCCGAGCAGGCTGCGGTCGATGAGATTGCCCAATGCGCCGCCGATAATCAGCGCAAAGCCGATACGACTGATGACCCGTTCCGGCGCAGTAGTCCACCACAGATAGGAGACAAAGCCGATGACAGCAATGGTCATGGCTATCAGGCCGCCGTCATGCAGCCATGACAGCATGGAGAAAGCGATGCCCTCATTATGGGTGCGGTAAAGCGCCAGAAACGGCAGCAGATCAATCTGCTGATTATAGTCCATGCCGCTCTCTACCAGAAACTTGATATACTGGTCTGAGGTGACAGCAAAAACGATAATCAGAACAGACCAGAGAGTGGCACGTTGGGACATAGGGGCTTAAACTCCTGCGCTATAGCATCTATTTGTTTTTACGCATTTGCCTACGCAAAACCGGTTTCCACTTTTGCTGGAAATGCTTTAGCGATCATCCAGAACCAGAGCGTCACGGCGGATTTCATAAAGCATGACGCCTGTGGCAATGGCAAGATTAAGCGAATCCGCATGGCCAGCCTGAGGAATACGTGCCAAATGTGTGCAAATTTGAGCAAGATCATCAGGCAAGCCCTGCTGCTCATTGCCCATCATCAGTACAACCGGCTGTTTGTTGTAAGGAATTGTACGATAATCAACTGCGCCTTTGAGATGTGTACCGACCAGTACGCCTTTATAGGATTTGCGCCAATTGACGAATTCGTCATGCTTTGCACGGTAGAGCGGCACGGCAAAAACCGAACCCATGGTCGCGCGTACGGTTTCCATCGAATAAGGGTCAGTACAGTCACCGATCAGAATAATACCTTTGGCACCAACCGCATCAGCGGTACGGATGATGGTGCCGAGATTGCCGGGATCGCGCACACGGTCGAGAGCAATATAGGTGTCATTACCCTGCGGGCGCAGATGATCCAGTGTTTCAAAACGCTGATCAAAAACACCGGCAACCATTTGCGGATTGTCTTTGCGGGTGATCGCCGCAATGACTTTTTCTGAAGCTTCAAGAACCAGACCGCCACCGGCTTTGGTGCGGGCTGCCACTTTTTCTACCAGCGGATTGCCTTTACCGGCTTTGGAAAACACCAGAGTGCGGATGCGCCAGCCCTGATCAATGGCATCGATCACCAGTTTCAGACCTTCCGCCAGAAACACGCCCTGCTGATCGCGGAACTTCTTCATCGACAAAGCACGCAGGTCTTTGACGATCGGATTGGTCAGGCTGGTAACTTCTTTGACGCTACCGGTGCGCGGAGTATCTTTGCGGGAAAAATCATTATTCTGGGTCATGAATTGGCAATCCAGCGGGAGAACATGGAAGTGGAAAGTGCGCGTTCGG
This sequence comes from Hyphomicrobiales bacterium, assembly GCA_900470285.1. GTDB lineage: Bacteria > Pseudomonadota > Alphaproteobacteria > Rhizobiales > Rhizobiaceae > Pseudochrobactrum. The sequence continues at coordinate 96,463 of UCAG01000003.1, read as the reverse complement.
CAGAGCGTTCACGCAGGATCAGCTCGCCTGATTCAATCACGCCGCCGCGACCGGTAAAGCGGTCGCGCATCAGTTCGTGAATGGCAAAGAACGAAGCACGGATCGAATAGGCGGTCAGCACAACGCTGAGAGCATCCGGTGAGAGAATGGCGCGGCACATATCAACCATCTGCGGCAGATTATCAAAAAGCTGCCAGACTTCGCCATTCGGACCGCGGCCATAGGCGGGCGGGTCGAGCAGAATAATGTCGTAAGTATTGCCACGACGCTCTTCACGCGCCACAAATTTGGTTGCGTCTTCACAGATCCAGCGGATCGGCTTGTCTTCCAGACCGGCCAGCGCCTGATTTTCACGCGCCCAGTTGATGGCTTTTTTGGAAGCATCTACATGGGTCACTTCAGCACCGGCATGGGCGGCAATCAGCGAGGCAACGCCGGTGTAGCCGAACAGGTTGAGGACGCGCACGGAACGGTTGATCTGTTTTTTACGGGCATCGCGCACCTGTTGCGCCATGAAAGCCCAATGGGCTGCCTGCTCCGGAAAGACGCCGACATGACGGAATGAGGTGAAGCGGCCGAAAAAGCGCACATCCTGTAGTGACATCGGCCAGGTTTCACCTAGCTGCTGTTTCGGAAAATGCCAGCGCCCCATGCCTTCTTCATCGGTATTGCCGGTGAAGATCGCATCGGCTTTATCCCATTCGCTCTGCGGCCATGCAGGCTGCCAGATTGCCTGCGCCTCAGGGCGGATGATGCGGTAAGGGCCGTATTGTTCAAGTTTGAGACTGTTGCCGCTGTCGAGCAGAGCGTAATCTTCACTCGGGCTGGTCTCAAGAATAACCGGCAGGTTCTGCCGTGGTCGTTCGCCTGTCAGTTTCGACAGTGGGCGCTGGGCAACAGCCGGTTCAGCCGTTACTTTTTTCGGTGCAGCCGGTGCGGGATTTTCAAAAGCCGCAGCATTCTGTTCGGTTTTAGCAAATTTCGGGCGCGGTTTTTTAAAACCTTGCGAAGGTGCAGCCGATACCGCTTTACGGTTATCGCGTGACTGTGCGGCCGGTTTGCCCGCAGATCGCGCTGATGAACCATTATGAGATTTGGCGGCTTTTCCTTTTGGCGGTTTCACCCTGTTTGCTCCGAAACTGTTAAACTCAAAATACTATACCATCAGATGGTGCAATATTTTCTGTTTCGTAGAGCATGGCAGCCTTTTGGGAAAGCTGAATTTAAGCGCAAATATCTTATAAATGCATCTTTGCCCTGAAAAGCCGCCATATCCGAGGTTCTTCAGGGCAAAATAACGGGCAGGATCAGCCTTGTTGTTTCTGGCTCTTTTCATAGACCATAATGCCGGCGGCAAGGTCTTCCATGGCTGCACCAACGGATTTAAACAATGTAATATCCTGATCGCTTACGCGGCCTTTGACTGTTCCGCGTGCCAGATCAAACAGATCACCGAGAATATGATCCGGTTTGATAATGCCGTCACGCAAAGGCTGGGTAATGTCGCCGCCTTCTTTCAGAGCGCCGTCTTTGGTGTCGACAAAAACACGGGAGCGCAACACGGCTTCGTCATCACTTTCACGCATATCCGGCGTGAAAGCTCCAACCAGATCAACATGGGTGCCGGGACACAAATGTTTCCCGTGAATCAGTGGCTCGGTTGCCAGAGTACCGGCGGCAACAATATCCGCCTGCTGAATGGCTGCGATATGATCTTCAGCAATATAGGCATTATAGCCTTCATCACGCAGTTCTTTGATTGTTGCTTCGGCCCGTTTCGGATTGCGCACGCAGAATGCAATATCGGTAATCGGACGCACAGAACTATGGGCACGGACGAGATTGGAAGAAACCGCTCCGGCCCCCATAATGACAAGACGCGATGCATCTTCCCGTGCCAGATAGCGGGCGGCAAGGGCGGAGGCTGCGGCCGTGCGCCAGCGGGTCAGGCTCTGGCCGTCAATCAGGGCTTTCGGTTCGCCGGTAATGCCGTCAAGCAGTAGGTACACACCCATAACCGCAGGCTTGTCGATCAGACCGTTGTCCGGTGACACGGTGACAATTTTGACGCCCATATAGCCTTGCGACTGATGCTCAAGTTTATGGAAATCTGACCATGCAGGCATCAGCAGCAACATGGACGGGCTGCCCTCAGGGCGTTCAACCGGATGGTGATGGCGCACAGGTTGGATCATGCCGTTACGGAAGGCGTTGTCCAGTGCATCGACCAGTTCCGGCCAGGTCATCAGATCATCAACGGCAGCAGTGGAAATATGAAGCATTATTTGTCAGGCCTTTTATGATGCCGCCCATTGTCTCCTGCAATGCACGGACATTTATTTCCATTAGAGCATTTCACAGTCAAGTTGGATCAACTTGACGCCCGTGATAATGCGACCAAATAAAGAAACTAGAGCGAGCGCTATGATCCAATCTGGACGTAAACCGCTCTAGAGTGTAGCGCATTTAATTCTATCCACGACGCCCGCTCTATCTCCTTGTTTTTACGCATGTCGTAAGCGGAAAACCGGTGCCCGTTTTTCCGCGACATGCTTTAGAGCGCCTTGCGCCCGATCGGGCGCAAAAACTCGCTCTTACAACAACAGATTGTTCCCATGCCTGAGGGTGGGAGACAAGCGTCGATCTGTATGAAGTTGATGAAAAAACCTGATAATATAGGTCTGTCTTTAAGGGCGTGTATGCAATCAGGACAGGGAGGATGCGGATGGCAGGTTTTTGGCTTCTGCCTGTTTGGCACGGGTCAGGAGTGCATCGGCTTCTGCTTTGCGCTTGCGTGCCAGCTTGCGGTGCCGTCCCTGTGTGAACCAGATCAGCAGGCCGCCGGTAACAATACCAACAAGAAAAGCCCCCAGCACCCAGAGAAACAATGGCGCTGTATAGGTCAGAGCAGGATTGCCGGGATTGAACGGATCAAGCGTCAAGCTGACTGCACTGCGATTGGCGACCGACAGTACAATTAAAATCACTGCAAGTGGCAAGGCAATGACGAGTGTCAGAAAACGGTTGGTCATGTTTAATATCCGTAATTCTCGGGCTGCACTGCACAAAATATAAGCGCTATCAGGCATAAATATGCCCGATAGCAAAAGTGCTGATGTTGGCGCTGCATCCGGAAAATTTCCACTTTTGGAATCCGTTTCAGGTACCTGTGACCGATGCAGCTTTTAAGGATCAGAGCGCCGCGCACCCATCGGGCGCACAAACGCGCTCTGACACTTTAAACTATGCTCTAGAGCGGTTTACGTCCATATTGGATCATAGCGCTCGCTCTGGAGTCTTTATTTGGTCGCATTATCACGGGCGTCAAGTTGATCCAACTTGACTGTGAAATGCTCTAGTCGTGGCCGTTATTGAGGCGATCACGCAGTTCTTTGCCGGTTTTGAAGAACGGAACCCATTTTTCCTCAACATCGACCGATTCGCCCGTGCGCGGGTTGCGTCCGTTACGGGCAGGGCGGTTTTTCACGGAAAAAGCGCCGAAGCCACGGAGCTCTACGCGGTTTCCTTCCGCCAGAGCTTCAGTAATTTCATCGAAAACTGCACCGACAATATTTTCCACGTCGCGCTGGAAAAGATGCGGATTGCGGCTGGCGATGATCTGCACGAGTTCAGATTTAATCACTGCGTTCGACCTCTCTGCAATATTAGCGCTTCATCCGACCGTCAGTAACTGGCCGCTGCGCTTCCGGTTTTGATATACTGCGCATCTGACCCGCACCTTAAATAAGGATCGGGGAATGCGCCCTAAAAGAATACTTTCAGAACCTGTATGCGGGCTGCCCCCGTCGGAACAGAGGCAGCTTAGTATGAATAATATGTCTATGCTATTAATATTTCATAGCATAACTATCTGAAAACACGCATTATCTTTAACGTTAAGCGCATTTTGCGGGTCTTGGAGCGGTTCCGGTTCTGACTGAAACGTTGAAACAGCTCTCATTATTTGTTTTTACGTATTATCCTCATACAAAACCGGTTTCCACTTTTGCCGGAAATGCTTTATTGCGGTTTTTCTCCGTTGCTACCGTGCCAAACTGAAAGCATGCCGTCAAGGAAGATACGCTGACCGATCTGTTCGTCAAATAGTGCGCCGGCCTGATCGGACAAGCCCATGTTCCGCAACAATAATTTCATAGCAGCAGAGGAAAGCAGGTCATTATAGGATGAGCTTTCAGCTTTCCATTCGATAACCGGCAGTTCTTTGTCGATGCCTTTGGTCTCAAGCCACGCAACAGAGGTTTCCTCATCGCCGATCGCGTCAATCAGCTTGTGCTGCAATGCCTGACGACCGGTATAGACAGAGCCGTTGGTCAAAGCAGGGAGTTTGTCGGCTGTAATCATCGGGCGGCGTTCTTTAACCAGACCGACAAACCAGTCATAAGTGTCTTTGACGGTGTTATCGATCATGGCCTTGGCTTCTTCGCTGGCCGGAGAGAAGAAATTCGGCTCGGCCTTCAGCGGACTGGATTTGATTGTTTCAAATTTTACACCGACTTTGTCCAGCAAACCGCTGATATCAGGATACTGAAACAGCACGCCAATTGAGCCGATCATTGAAGTCTTGTGGGCAATCACATGATCAGAGGCGATAGCAATCATATATCCTGCTGATGCTGCCAGTGTGCCGACCTGTGAGACGACTGGTTTCTTATCTGCGATTTTGCGCACGGCATCATAAATCACTTCGCCGCCGGTCGTGGTACCACCGGGGGAGCTGATATCCAGAATGACGCCTTTCACCATATCGCTCTCTGCGACATCTTTGAGACGTTTCAAAAGCTCTTCATTGTTATAAATGGTGCCAGTGATGGAAATTTTTGCAATGTGAGGCACATTGCGGGAAGACTTGCTGCCGTTGATGTAAAGCGCGGCGAAGAGTATCATGGCCGCGACAAGCAGCAAAGTGACGGCGCGCCAGAAAGTCAGCTTACGGCGAATTCGACGACGTTCAAGCACTGCATCGGCAGTATAAGTCATGAGATATGTCCGTTCTTGGGCTTATATGAAGTCTCTATATGTCGCATAAACAGAGTGTACTTTGGAAGCGGGGATAATATCTGGGAAAGACCTGAGCATGGTATTATCAGGTTTTTTAACGTCATTTCATTTAAAAGTGATCTGAATTAAACCTCCGGAACGAACAACTGCAGCAATGCAGCTTGTTTTGGACGCGGTATCATCCCATTTATACCACAATAAAAAGCGATTTGAGCGCACTGTACAGAATAGTCGTGCATTTCACTGATAAATATTAATACCTTACGTGTAGGCAGCTGGCAAATTGCCGGTTTCAGGAGTTTTGGACTGTGTCAGACCATAAGATGGTTTTCGGAGCGTCACATAAAAGTACCGCTGTGTTTCACGCTGCGAAGAGACACAGCATGCGCGTGCGCGTTTTGAAAACCGCCTTACCGGTTGTTGCTCTCGCCGTCGCGGCTGTTTTCTCATGGTACACATTTCTGGCAGCACCTGCTTCAACTGTGAAAGTTGAGCTTGATCCGTCTGAAAGCGGCAAGCTGGTGATGACCGGCCCGCAGCTTAAAGGATATACCAAGGATAACCGTGCTTTTTCCATGGTTGCTGTGCGTGCCGTGCAGGATGCCAAACAGAGTGGTGTGGTGGCGCTGGAGGGAATCAAAGCGCAATTACCCATGGGTGATAAAGACAGTGCCGAGATTGATGCTTCGTCGGGTGTTTATGACAGCAATAACGGCCATTTGCAGTTTGATAATGCTTTCACAGTGAAGACAACCGATGGCATGGAAGCCAAACTGGGGTCTGCTAATGTGAATGTATCAAATGGTGAGATGTCGACGGACAAGCCGGTTGATATCCGCACAAAAAATGCACATATCCGCGCGAATAAAATGCTGGTTCAGGAAAGCGGCAAGGTGATGGTCTTTGAGGATCGGGTGCAGCTGACAATTGAGCCTGTTAAGGAAACCGCTTCCGCAGCGAAAAAGGGCAGCTGATTGCAGCATCCGCTTAGTTGCTCTTATTCGCAAAAGCAGTCTTTGTTTCGCTGTTGAACAGAGTGTGGTAGTGATTTACACCAATAAGTAATACGCCTGTTATAAATATGATGGCAACCTGCGTATATTCCGGCCGGATATATGATCCTGCGACAAGAATATATTCAGAAGTTTGTTGTTTAATTCTCAAACTTGCGATTTATAACAAGGGTGATTTTCGAGGGAATGAATATGATGCGGCAACAGGCAGGCAGCGAGCTGAAAACAAGCTCACAGAATACAGTTTCGGGCAAGTCTGCGCTGCGCCTGACAGGCGTGAAGCAAATTGCCGCTCTTCTCATGTCCGGCTTGCTGATATTGCCTTTGAGTCTTTCAGTTGCTCAGGCTCAGCAAGGCGTTCCTCTTGACGGATTAAAATTATCTGACAGCAAAGATCCTGTGTCGATTGATGCCGGTAAAATGGAAGTGCGCGATAAAGAGGGCATTATCATTCTCACCGGCAATGTGTCGGTCAAGCAGGGCGACATTCTTCTGCGCGCCGGTCGTATGCAGGTTTATACCGGTAAGACAAAAGACGGCGGCGATAAAGCCGGTGCTGATAAAGCTAAAGGCGGTATTGGCGGTCTGAGCGGTGCCGGTCTGGATGCCGGCGGCATTGAGAAGATTGAAGTGGACGGAAAAGTCTATCTGAAATCCGGAACACAGGTCGCAACCGGTGATGCAGGTACTTATGATGCTAAAGCACAAACAATGGTACTGACCGGACAGAAAGTTGTATTGTCTGACGGTGATAATATTGCCTCCGGTTGCAAGCTGACTGCCAATACCCAGACAGGCAAAGCCTATCTGGAAAGCTGTAAAGGACAGTCCGGCCGGGTCTCTATTATCCTGTCTCCAAAAGCTGAATAAAAGTTCGCAGGTCGGGCCTGACCTGCATCTGAGCTGATAAATTTAATTTTGCTTGTGCTTTAAATGCAGGCACCGGCATTGATAACTGGTCTGGATTCCTATTGTCCTCTTTAAACGCCAACACCGATCATGCTCCCGATAATGCCGTTGCCGATGCTGCGGGCAATTTGCAGGCGCAGTCTGCAGGTGCGGAAGGACAACGTCCGCCTCAGGAATTATCACGGCTTAAGGGAACGCTGGTTGCCAGAGGCATCAGCAAGAGTTATCGCGGCCGTCAGGTTGTGAATGGTGTGTCCTTTGGTGTGCGTGCCGGCGAGGCTGTCGGCATTCTTGGCCCGAACGGTGCCGGTAAAACCACCTGTTTCTATATGGTGACCGGTCTGGTGCCGGTCGACAGCGGTACGATTGAGATTGACGGTTTTGATGTGACATCCATGCCGATGTATCGCCGTTCACGCCTTGGTATCGGTTATCTGCCGCAGGAAGCTTCGATTTTTCGCGGTCTTTCCGTAGAGGATAATATCAAGGCTGTGCTGGAAGTGGTCGAAAAAGACCGCAAAAAGCGCGCTGTTGAGCTGGATGCACTGCTGGAAGAATTCCATATCACGCATCTGCGCAAGGCACAGGCGATTTCACTGTCGGGTGGTGAGCGCCGTCGTCTCGAAATTGCCCGTGCGCTGGCATCCCGCCCGAATTTTATGTTGCTGGATGAACCTTTTGCCGGTGTGGATCCGATTGCGGTTGCGGATATTCAGCAGCTTGTGCGCCACCTGACCAGTCGCGGCATCGGTGTTTTGATTACCGACCACAATGTACGTGAAACACTCGGCCTGATTGACCGCGCTTATATTATTCACGCGGGACAGGTGCTCACCCATGGCCGCCCGAAAGAAATTGTCGCCAATCCTGACGTACGCAGATTGTATCTGGGTGATCAGTTTACTCTGTAAGTTCAGAATTTTACGCTAAGAGCTACAGGTCAGCGAATCCCGGGAGCAGTTTCTGCTCCCGAATTTATTTGAAAACATTGATGATTTTGATTGCGGGCGTCTATTTCGCCTGAATTTTCGGCAGGCGCTTATATAGTGACTGATTGTGTCAATCAAAGAGCTGTCCGCATATTCTTTTGGCACATGCAAAGTTTATTTTATTTTATGTCAGTTCGCTTTGCGCAATGCCTTCGCTTGTGGTTAGATTGAGGTGTTCGAATATAGACAGCGAGGTACTGCCACATGAGTCTCCGCGTTTCGGGTAAACATATGGACATCGGTGATGCTTTCCGCATCAGAATTGAAGACCGTGTCCGTGATGCTGTTAGCAAATATTACGAAGGTGGCTTTTCCGGTACAATTACAGTCGTTAAATCAGGTTCCCGTTTTACTACGGATTGCACTTTGCATCTGGATACCGGAGCGACTCTGCAGTCTTCTGCAGAAGCGCAGGATCCGCAATTTTCTTTTGACGCAGCGGCTGAAAAGCTGGAGACACGGATGCGCCGCTATATGCGCCGCCTCAAGTCCCGTTCTCTGGTTCAGTCAGCGCGCAATAATCATCAGAATATCGCCTATAGCGTGATGGAACCGGCTCCCGACGAAGATCATGATCTTCCTGAGGATTATGCGCCGACGATCGTCGCGGAATCATCCGTTTCCCTGCGCACGCTGAGTGTTGCATCTGCTGTTGTTGAGCTTGATCTGACAGAGCATCCTGTATTGGTCTTCCGCAATGCAGGAAGTGAAGAAGTCAACATTGTCTACCGTCGTCCGGATGGCAATATTGGCTGGATTGATCCGTCCAGAGTCGCACAGGCAGCCCGGATATAAGGCTGAACTGAACAAGCCCCGCTATTTGCGAATCTGCAGATGGCGGGGTTTTGCTTTTCCGGAACAGGTTATTGAAGTGGCGATTTGGTTGCCTCTTTTCATTTTCAGGCAGGTTTATGCGCTGACCAGAGCATTTCGCAATCAAACTGATTCAATTGGGCTGCTTTGAGAATGCGACCAGTAAAGAATCTGAGGCGAGCGCTGAGATTCAATCTGAATGTAAGCCGCTCCAGAAAAACTTGAAATTTTTCTCATATTTTAACTCACTGAAATAACATATAAAAAAGCAATTAATATTTTCTGCTCTGACTTCTGCGAGTTTGCAGCTGTTATTCACGATATCTAGAGATAGGAATTTTTGTGTTACTGGTGTACCTTGAGCGGAATGCCGCAAAGCAGGCGTCAGTGAATGCGTATTGTAATCTTTTTTTAATTTTTATTTATGATTGAAATCAATGTGTTACGGAGTTGATGCGTGAAAAGTGTGAGTAGAATCGCGAATTTGACTTGAGTATCTGTTGAATGGGCAGTAGATCACTGCACCTCCCGGTTACGGAGATGATTACTCCGCATGAGAGAAGGAATGGAGAAAATGGATCTTAGCGATCTGATTCAGCCAGGGGCGATTATCCCTTCGCTGAAGGCAAGCTCCAAGAAGCAATTATTGCAGATCTTGGCTGAGAAGGCTGCTGAACTCACAGGTCTTTCTGAGCGAGAAGTTTTTGAAACTGTGACTCAGCGTGAGCGTCTGGGGTCTACCGGTGTTGGCAACGGCATCGCGATACCGCATGGCAAACTGCCGAATATCAGTAAAATTACCGGTGTTTTTGCACGTCTTGAGCAGCCGGTGGATTTTGAGGCATTGGATGATCAGCCGGTTGATCTGGTATTTCTGTTGCTTGCACCGGAAAATGCAGGTGCAGATCATCTGAAGGCGCTGTCCCGTATTGCGCGTTTGCTGCGCGATCCGGATATGGTTGCTAAATTGCGCGGCACCGTTGATGCGCAGGCACTGCATTCGTTTTTGATTGCGCCACCTGCATCCAATGCTGCCTGAAAAGCTGACAGTCCTGTTGATTAAGCAGGGTTGAGTTGAATTTAAAATGCCGTGTTTGCCCTGTGCAGCACGGTATTTTTCATTTTAAAGCATATTCATTTTTGTTTGTTTTTTTTAAAAGGCATGTTGCTATGGCTGTTTTTTCAAAACCTGTTCTGAAAGCAATGATTTATGCGACCAGTCCTCAAGGTGTACTGGTTTTTGAAGAGCCTGCTTTCTTGCATATCGGGCTGCAGGTGCCAGGCGGCACAATTGAGCAGGGCGAGGATCCGTTGATTGCTGCCGGCCGCGAACTTTATGAAGAAACTGGTCTGACGGCGGATAAACCACTGGCATTTTTGGGCACAATTGATTTTCGTCTGAAAAAAAACGATGAAGAATATACAATACGCCGCTATTATTATCATGCGGCTTTTCAGGGAACCTATCCGGAAAGCTGGGAACATCATGAGCTACATGCTTGCGATGGCAGCGGACCAATTCTGTTTCGGTTGTTTTGCTTGCCGTATGAAGCGGCACGTCAGCGTCTCGGCCATGGTATGGCGGAACTGCTGCACCATATACGGCTCTGATCATCATAAACAAAACCCGCCTGTAAGACAGGCGGGTTGTAATGTGTTTAACCGGTTTCACTTGTCAGGATGTGCTTTAATGCAGCATCACAGTGTGGAGTTCATGTTCCTGTGCTCCGGCCAATGCTGTGGCGCGCATATCGGAAAGCATGATCGGGGTTCCGCTGGCGCCGAAGAGAGCCCAGAGTTCCATGCCCGGCGCCATTGGTGGTAATGCAGGGAAGCGCCGTGACAAATCTTCGGAGCGAACTTTGCGCAAATAGGCGATTTCACCTTCGCCGAGATGGGCAAATTCGAATTCTGTAAAAATGTGTTTGTCAGCAGTCATTTTAGGCCTCCTGTCCTGGCAGCTCAAAATTGACGCTGCCTTTCGAGAGCATTTGCAGTTGCATTTATCAGCCGATAAAACTGCAACCACGGAGCTGATTATAACAATGAACCCTTTACAGTTCTTTTATAATCCTGAGAACGGTCACTCTTTCACGTTTATACTAATACGCTTGACGAGGCGTTCTGGTTCCGGTCTGTCGAGATCAATCGACAATAATCCGTTTTTTAGTTCTGCGTTGACCACGCGCATACCATCTGCCAGCACAAAAACACGCTGAAACTGACGTGCAGCAATGCCGCGATGCAGATATTCCCGCTCAGATTCATCAGTCTGCCGTCCGCGGATAACCAGTTGGTTATCTTCAGTCGTAACTTCCAGATCGTCGTCAGAAAAACCGGCAACAGCAAGCGTGATGCGCAATTTCTCAGGAACCGGTTGTTCCTGATCCTGCGCAGAGCTGCGCAGTCTTTCGATATTATATGGCGGATAGCCGTCACCGGATTTAGCAATCCGTTCCAGCGTTTTTTCCATCGTATCGAAACCCAGCAGCAGCGGGCTGGAGAAAGGTGTAAGTCTGGTCATTGTTCAGTCCTTAAGAGCGACCGTTTGGGGAAAACCCGTAGCGGCGTTTTCCTGTTCTTTATATGGCTTGAGAAAAGCTCCACTTCAAGAGCAACAGCTGATATGTGCGTTATCGTTCAAGATTCGTGCTGAAAATAATTTCACTGCATTTATAGTGCGCCTGAAAGTTCATGGGTTCACATGACACCATGCGCAGATTTTTTGATGAAAGGGATGGCTTTGATGGCCCGCAAAATTATTATCGACACAGATCCGGGGCAGGATGATGCATTGGCAATTCTGCTGGCACTGGCAAGTCCGGAGCTGGATGTGCTGGGTATTGTTGCTGTGGCCGGTAATGTGCCTTTGCCGCTGACGCAGAATAATTCTCTGAAAATTGCCGAGCTGGCTGGCAAGCCGCAGACAAAGGTTTTTGCAGGCGCGTCCAAGCCGCTGGTTCGCCCGCTGGTCACCGCAGAAGAAGTCCATGGCCGCACCGGTCTCGACGGCCCTGATCTGCCTGAGCCGGTGATGAAACTGCACAAGCAACATGGTGTGGATTTCATCATTGAGACTTTGCTGCATGAAGCTGCGGGCACAGTCACGCTTTGCGTTCTCGGACCTTTGACCAATATTGCACTGGCGCTGAATAAGGCTCCTGAAATTGCCTCGCGCATTCAGGAAATCGTGCTGATGGGCGGCGGTTTCTTTGAAGGCGGCAATATTACGCCGACCGCTGAGTTCAACTTCTATGTGGATCCGGAAGCGGCGAAAGTCGTCTATGCCTCCGGTGTGCCGATTGTGATGATGCCGCTGGATGTAACCCATAAGGCGCTGACAACCGCAAAACGTATTGAGGCTTTCCGCTCGCTTGGTAACAAGGTTGGTGATGCCTGCGTGGCAATGCTGGAGTTTTTCGAACGCTTTGATGAGGAAAAATACGGCACAGACGGCGGACCGTTGCATGATCCGAATGTGATTGCCTATTTGCTGAAGCCGGAACTCTATTCAGGCCGTCATTGCAATGTTGAGATCGAAACGGCGTCCGAACTTTGCCTCGGTATGTCGGTAATCGATTGGTGGGGTGTTACCAAACGCCCGAAAAATGCAATTGTGATGCGTGATGTTGACCATGAAGGTTTCTTCACATTGCTAACCGAGCGTATCGCAACGCTTTAAATATAGAGACGATAAAAAAGGCCGGAGAAATCTCCGGCCTTTTATTTTACTGGACTTTTGCCGCGTAAGGAATGGAAGGCTGAGCGCCGGCTTTCAGGCAGGCGAGCGATGCGGCTTTTGCAGCGCGCTGGCAGGCATCACGCAAAGACAGGCCACTGTCGAGACCGGCTGCGAGATAGCCGCAGAATGTATCACCGGCACCAACTGTATCCACCGGTTTGATTTCCAGTGCAGGCAGGCTGTAATGCTCGTCCGGCGTTGCAACCATAATGCCCTGCGCGCCCAGCGTCACAATAATGGTGCGGCCATAATGTTCGGCAAAATCGATCATTCTGGCTTGACGGTCGTCACCGGACAATTCGAGCTGGACACTGGCCAGATCAAATTCCGTTTCATTGGCAACAATAATATCGGCGCGCGGCAGCAGGCTTGCGGCATCATCGCGCCAGGGGGCGGTATTGAGAATGCAGGTTGTGTCACTGGTTTCGGATGCGGCGATGGCTTTTTCCAGCGTCGGCAGCGGAATTTCCATTTGCAGCAGCAGATAGCCGCCATCCAGATCGGCAGTGTTTACATCGTCTTGCGTAACCAGACCATTGGCGCCCGGAATAACGATAATGGTATTTTCACCGCTGTCTTCAACAGTGATGAGCGCAATACCGGTGGCATCGCCGCGTGTGGCGACACGGGACAGATCAACACCATCAGCGCGCAGCAGAGCAACAGCCTGCGAAGCGAAGGAATCATCGCCAACAGCACCGACCATGCGTACGGATGCACCGGCACGTGCAGCAGCGAGCGCCTGATTGGCACCTTTGCCGCCGGCGGCTGTTGAGAAGTTTCTGCCTGTGAGCGTTTCACCGGGCTCCGGCAGTTTCGGACTGCGGGCAATGAGGTCAAAATTAATCGAGCCGATAATCGTAATCATAAAACATCCGGTATTTAACCCGATCGTCAGCGGCGGCTGCGTGTCAGGGCGTTGGAAAAAGCACTTGCAAAGCTCTCGCGGTCATCGGGCGGCAAAAACCTGCCGATATCCAACGTTCTGCCGTCACTATGCAGCTGCATCTGGATAATGCCGATATCATCTTTGCGGGTAATGTGAAACTGTGTGCGGAAAGGATTAAACTGATATGCGCGAATACGGCCTGAAGCGGAGACTTGTCTGATGAGCAGCTGTTCGCGTGACACCGTAATTTCTTCCCGTTGTCTGGCGGCATAATAATTAAGCCGGAAAGCCAGATAGATCAGGGCAATGTCCAGTCCGAACAGCCCGACCACCGGCCATGCGCCGATCTGCATGAAGACCATGCCGATACAGGCCCAGAGCAGCAGCAGGCTTAGAATCATGATCTGAAAACCGCGCGGTGAAAGCGAGCGGTAGGGAAGCAGGGTTGCTTTGAAGAACTGTGCGCCATAGGCGTCCGGATCAGCACCGTCCGGATGGTAGGGTGCATTCATGGCAATAACTCTCGGGGTCGCATATCGTTGATAAAAGCTCGTCGGCATAAAATGCTAGAGCAACCTTTGTACGCCCGAAAAAGAGCGCGGCACTCCAGCCTGCGGCAAGCTTGCAGATAGGCTTCTTGCTTATAGCTTACTATATAAATGCCATGCAGAACAACCAGACCCAGATTCCCGCAAAATCTCAGCGCCGTGTCAGCGGCACGCTTTACACACCGGCAGAAATCCATGAGATTTTCCGGCGGTTTTCCGTGCAGCGTCCGGAGCCGAAAGGCGAGCTTGAGCACGTCAACACGTTCACGCTGCTGGTGGCGGTGATGCTGTCGGCGCAGGCAACCGATGCGGGCGTGAATAAAGCAACACGGGCATTGTTTGCCATTGCCGACACACCGCAAAAAATGGTCGATCTGGGTGAAGAGGTTGTTGGTGAGTATATCCGCACGATTGGCCTGTGGCGTAATAAGGCGAAGAACGCAATTTTACTGTCTCAGGCGCTGATTGATAATTTCGGCGGTGAAGTGCCGGGTGACCGTGATGCGCTGGTGACTTTGCCGGGAGTGGGGCGCAAAACCGCGAATGTGGTGCTCAATATGGCTTTTGGCCAGCCGACAATGGCGGTGGATACGCACATTCTGCGAATAGGCAACCGGATCGGCCTTGCGCCTTACAAAACACCGGATGAGATCGAAGCCAAGCTGGTGAAGATCATTCCGGCAGAATTTATGATGCATGCCCATCACTGGCTGATCCTGCATGGCCGCTATGTCTGCAAGGCCCGTACGCCGGATTGCGCCAATTGCGTGATCGCCGATATTTGCAAATCGGCACAGAAAACCAATGCTATTCCTGCGCCGCTGAAACGGATCGACGATTAAGCACGGTGCAGAAGCTGGCGCAGGGCGGCTGTTGGTGCATCAAGCACGTGTGTCTTGTGGCGGATAAGTGCAGCGGCATTTGCCATAGAGGTTTGCGCCAGAACCACCAGCTGGCTGCCTGTATCATGAACGGCGTTCGCAGCATCTGCGATTGCTCTTTCATAGGCTTTGATCTCGCCGGCGCGGAATAAATCCCATGCGCCGTCAATCAGCCTAATATCCGGTGCGGCCTGCGCATTGGCAAAGACCTGACGGAATAATTCTGTCGTCGGCTCCAGTGTTGTCGGAGCGGTACACAGAACACTCACAGATAAACTGCTCTCCAGAGCCTGCTCTGCTAAAGCACGGTCTGTGCGCAGAACCGGCTTGGCAAAGACGGTGCGGGCATTATCAGCAATTGCGCCAAGGGTTGAACAGGTCACAAGAACCGCATCGGCCTCAGTGATGAGGTTTCGGATGATATGCAGCGTTGCCGTTTCAATGGCTGGCGTAATGCCTCCCTGCTGTTCTGCCGCTTCCAGCAATTCACCGTGAACCGCATGGCTGATATCTCCGGCATCAAGCTGCAAGCCTGCGGCAGCTTTCCCGAAAATTTCAATATTACTGGCGGCAGTATGCAGACAGGCTATGCGCATTTGTCTCTCTGTCAGTTTCGGTTGTTTGTGACCGGTTTCTTACCGCTGAGGGCTTTATGCAGATGCACCATCATGGCAGCAGCGAAGAGCGGTGTCAGCAAATTGATGAGCGGTATCGCCATAAATCCGGCAATCACCAGACCACCGAGAAAAACTGTAATCCGGTTTTCTTCACGGAAGGCTTTGGCACCATCCTCACCGCGATAGCGCATAGCTGCAAATTCAAAAAACTCACGTCCGAGAAGATAGCCGTTGACGATGAAAAAGGCGATCAGATTAACGCCCGGTATCAGCAGCATCAGCAGTGCGAATAAGTTGCCGAGAATGACCACTACCAGAAATTTGAGCGAATAGACGAGGGAACGGCCAACCGGCATCGGTGTGCCGGCCGGTTCATTGCTGTAATCTTCGCGCTCGATAATCTCTGCCACATCATCAAGAAACATACCTGCAATCAATGCAGTCACCGGCGCAATCAGAAAGGCGAGCAACAGCGCCAGCACAAAACCGGCGGCAATCGCGGCAAACAGGCCGAGCCAGCTTGTCCAGTCCGGCATAGCAGGCAGCATATTTTCAAACCACGGCCATGCCAGCCAGAAAAAGAACTGCCGTGCCAGTGCCCATAATGCGATCAGTGCTAGCAGGGTCAGGCCGAGCGATTTCCACAGAACTGAGCGGAACTCCGGTGAGGGCAGGCGGTAGAGGGCATTAAGTGCGGCGGTGAGGATCATCGGGGCTCCGTCTTTTTTGTCTGGCGCGCATCTTATCCGAAAACCGCTTTACACTTTTCGGGATGCGCTCTTTTTCCGATAGATAGGGAGCCTGTACAGGGGCAACAAGATGAGTTTTACAGATCACCCGCTGTATTGATGAAAATGAAAACGCTTTTCTGCACTGGCAAAAAACATATTCCATAGATAGAACTGGTGCCGCAATGGATGCGAGGGTTGAGTTCCGGTCATCCGCAGCGAAGTTTTTATGGGAGTAAAAGCCATTTCTGCCGCCAAATATGACGTGTTATGCATAGGGAATGCAATTGTTGATATTATTTCCCGCACCGAAGATGATTTTCTGGTCAATAACGGCATTATCAAAGGTGCTATGAATTTGATCGACAGCGAAAGAGCCGAGCTGCTTTACAGCCGCAAAGGCCCTGCGATTGAAGCGTCGGGCGGCAGCGCAGGCAATACTGCGGCAGGTGTGGCCAGTCTGGGTGGTCGCTCTGCCTATTTTGGCAAAGTGGCGATGGATCAGCTAGGCACGATTTTTACACATGATATTCGTAGTCAGGGTGTGGCGTTTGATACGGCACCATTGCAGGAAGGCGTACCAACCGCCCGTTCCATGATTTTTGTGACGCCCGATGGCGAGCGTTCCATGAATACCTATCTCGGTGCCTGCGTGGAGCTTGGTATTGAAGATATTGAAAGCTCTAAAGTCAGCACATCCAAGCTGGTTTATTTTGAAGGCTATTTGTGGGATCCGCCACGTGCCAAAGAAGCAATTTTGCTGGCGGCGAAAATCGCCCATGAGCATGGCCGTGAAGTGGCTATGACCCTATCCGATCCGTTCTGTGTGGATCGTTACCGTGATGAGTTTCTGGATCTGATGCGCTCTGGTACTGTCGATATTGTTTTCGCCAATGAGGCGGAGGTTAAATCGCTCTATCAGACCTCATCTTTTGAGAGTGCGCTCGAAGCCTTGCGTGCCGATTGCAAACTGGCAGCAGTGACCCGCTCCGAACAGGGCTCAATCATTCTGCGTGGTGATGAAACCGTGGAAGTGCAGGCGATTGAAATTGATGCACTGGTTGATACAACCGGTGCAGGCGATCTTTATGCCGCCGGTTTTCTCTATGGCTATACCAACGACTATCAGCTGAAAGAATGCGGTGCGTTCGGCTCATTGGCTGCCGGTATTGTTATCCAGCAAATCGGTCCGCGTCCGCAGAATAATCTGAAAGATATTGCTGCACAGGCCGGTCTTATCAAAGCCAGCTAAAGACATAAAACGAAACGGGGAGGGAAATATTACTTCCCGTTTTTATTCGTCGCGCACAATACCGTCACGTTTGAGTTCTTCTTCTGTGCGCCCGCGCCGCGCTTTGTGTGCAGGCAGTACCCAGCCGTAATACAAGGCGCCGCCACGGATCAGAAAAGCGATGCCGGTACCGGCCAGCACAGAGAATGTGATCGGCGCACTGAGTGCACTCAGCGCCACAAACGTACAGGCACCGGCAAGTGCTGCGGAAATATAGATTTCACGGCGCATCAATACAGATGGCTGCCCTGCCACCACATCACGCAAGACGCCGCCCATTGTTGCGGTGAAAATTCCGGCAACAATGGCAACCCATGCATTGAAACCGAGATGCAATGCTTTTTCTGCGCCCATCACGCTGAACATCGCCATGCCGATCGCATCAAGCCAGAGCAAAATACGATAACGCGATTCAACACGGTGTGCGGTGAAATAGACCAGAACAGCCGCACTTGTGCCGATCAGCAGATAGAGCGGTTCACGCACCCAGTTGACCGGTGTATTACCGAGCATCAGATCGCGCAGGGCACCACCGCCGACGGCGGTCATATTGGCAAGAAAGATGAAGCCGATAATATCAAGACGGCAGCGCGAGGCTGCCAGCGCACCGGTTGCGGCAAAGACAAAGACACCGGCATAGTCGATAAAATCGATAAATGTCATGTCTTGTCCTCCCTTATCTAAGCAAATCGCACCGGATTGCTTATGCCTGTGTAGCGCAATTTTATGAAAATTCAGCCCAATAAAAAGCGGACGCAAGGAAAGCCCTGCGTCCGTTTTGTCTTTACACTGAGCGACTGAGACTGATGTTAAGCCGCAATGTCAGAATATTTTATTCTTTTGGACCGCCGCGTGATACGCCGACCATGGCCGGACGCAGAACGCGGTCGCCGATGGCATAGCCGGTCTGCATGACCTGAACGACCGTATTATTCGGCACTTCGGCATTCGGAACTTCAAAAATCGCCTGATGGAAATTCGGGTCGAATTTCTGACCTTCCGGCGACAGCTGGGTTACGCCATGACGTTCCAGCGCATTGATCATTGCGCGTTCAGTCATTTCCACGCCTTCAGCCAGAGCTTTCAGGCCTGTGTCTTCAGCAAGCGCATCTGTTGGAATAGCATCCAGCGCACGACGCAGATTGTCGGAAACTGAAAGCATGTCGCGGGCAAAATTGGTTACCGCATAGGCTTTCGCATCCTGCATTTCGCGGGCAGTGCGTTTACGCAGATTTTCCATATCCGCAGCCAGACGCAGCATCTGGTCTTTCAGCGCATTATTCTCCACCTGCAATTCGGCAAGCGGGTTGATGGCATCTTCAGCGGCAGCATCATCTTCTGCAGCTTCAGCCACTGCTTCATCCTTGCGCGCTTTCAGAAAATCATCAGCGGCACGCTTCAGAGCATCGCGGTCACGCGGATTATTCAGGTCGCGCTGGCCAAGATCTGGGGTTTCGCCGTTTTTCTTTTCGTCAGCCATTATTCTCTTCCGTCTTGAATCATATTGTCTGGGATATCGATGTTTGTGTACTGAAAATCAAGGCCATCGCTCTGTGGCGCGGCAAATTAACAGGGTGAAACCGGTTTTAACCCCGTAACAGGCGGGAAACCAGCGAGGCCGTATAGTCCACCATCGGCACGATACGGGCATAATTGAGCCTTGTCGGGCCGATCACGCCAAGCGCGCCGATGACCCTTTGTTCGGAGTCGCGATAGGGCGCAACCACCAGTGAAGAGCCGGACAGGGAGAAGAGTTTATTCTCCGAGCCGATGAAAATCCGTACACCGGAACCGGCTTCCGCCAGATCGAGCAGCTGGATCATGCCTTCTTTGGTTTCCAGATCGTCAAACAGCAGGCGCAACCGCTCCAGATCATCCTGCGCAGAGATGTTTTCCAGAAGATTGGAACGTCCGCGCACAATCAAACGGGTTTGCTGGTCACCGGATGCACCGCTCCACACTGCCAGCCCCTGTTCCACCAGATGCTGGGAGAGGCTGTCGAGCGCCTGACGGGTTTTCTCTTGCAAAGTTGCAATCTGATTGCGGGCTTCGGCAAGGGTTTTACCGTGGATATGGGCATTGAGGAAATTGGAGGCTTCGATCAGCTGAGAAGACGTCACACCTGCAGGCAGATCAAGCACACGGTTTTCCACGTCCCCGCTTTGCGTGACCATCACCGCCAAAGCACGGGTCGGGTCAAGCCGTACAAATTCAATATGCTTGAGCGCGCCTTCGGCCTTGGTCGCCAGTACCAGACCGGCACCGCGTGACAGACCGGAGAGGATTTGGCTGGCTTCGGTCAGCACATGCTCGACAGAATTATTTTGTCCTGCCGCCCGCACCTGATGTTCAATACTGCTGCGTTCATCGGCGGGCAGGTCGCTGACCTCCATAAAGGCATCGACAAAGAAGCGCAGACCCAGTTGGGTCGGCATCCGGCCTGCGGAAATATGCGGAGAATAGACCAGTCCCAGATGTTCCAGATCACTCATCACATTACGGATGGTTGCCGGAGACAAAGATAAAGGCAGCAGACGTGACAAATTACGCGAACCGACCGGCTCGCCGTCATTCAGATAGCTTTCAACAATGCGCTGGAAAATATCGCGTGACCGCTGATCCAGCACCTGTAAAGGGGCATGCAGAGTGTCAGCACGATCCGGTCTTATCATAGGTTCATTGGCTCCGTTTATGAGCAATATATAGGCTATTGTGCAGCGCGGGCAAAGGGCGGGAGATGCCCTTTGCATGTTTCCCCTTCGATTTTCCTTTAAATTTGGCGACTACAGGCTTAGAAGCAGGATAACTGCCTTTCAAAGGTGTCATCAGATTACAGTCAGGCTGCCGCTCATTGGCGATGCAGTCTTGTTTTAAAAGGAAAATCCATGCGTCCATCCAAACGCACTCCGGACGAAATGCGTGCAATCTCTTTTGAACGCGGTATTTCCAAACATGCAGAAGGCTCCTGCCTTGTGAAATTCGGCGATACCCATGTGCTTTGCACCGCAAGTCTTGAAGAAAAAGTTCCGGGCTGGATGCGCAACAGCGGTAAAGGCTGGGTCACAGCAGAATATGGCATGCTGCCACGCTCAACCGGCGATCGTATGCGTCGTGAAGCCGCCAGCGGCAAACAGGGTGGCCGCACACAGGAAATTCAGCGTCTGATCGGCCGTTCCTTGCGCGCTGTTGTCGATATGCAGGCTCTGGGTGAATATCAGATCACCGTCGACTGCGATGTTATTCAGGCTGATGGCGGCACCCGTACTGCGGCGATTACCGGCGGCTGGGTTGCATTGCATGATTGCCTGCGCTGGATGGAAGCCCGCCAGATGGTCAAGGTCGACAAGGTTCTCAAGGACCATGTTGCTGCAATTTCCTGCGGTATTTACGAAGGCGTGCCGGTGATTGATCTGGATTATCCGGAAGATTCATCCGCGCAGACCGATGCGAATTTCGTGATGACCGGTCGCGGCGGTATTGTTGAAGTGCAGGGCACTGCCGAAGGTGAACCATTCTCGGATGAAGAGTTTGCGGCGCTGATGGTACTGGCACGCAACGGCATCAAGCGTCTGGTTGACCTGCAGAAAATGGCTGTTTCTTAACTCGGCAACAGGCGGCTCTGAATGCATTCTGAATTATCCAATAGTTTAATTGGATAATTCACCCGATCGTGAGCGGAGAATGTTCCGGAACCTGTTATAACGGGCCGGAGCATTTCCGTAACAATGATGATGGTGGGAAATTCATAATGCAGAACGAGCAGCTGAAACCGAAACAGATCCTTGAAACCGCGCTTTATGTGCGCGATATCGAAGAGGCTGTGCAGTTCTACCGCGATATTCTGGGGCTGGAACTGGCATTGCCCTATAATCATCGCAATGCATTTTTTCGCTGCGGCGAGGGCGTATTGTTGATTTTCGACGCCAAAGAGACGGTAAAACCGGCACCGGAAGGGGCGCTGCCTGTCCCGAGCCATGGTACAACCGGTGCAGGCCATATGTGTTTTGCAGCCAGCCGCGAGGAAATCGCAGGCTGGAAGCAACATCTGGAAAAACATGGTATCGAGGTTGAGCGCGAATTTGACTGGCCGAATGGCGCGCGCTCACTTTACATCCGCGATCCTTCCGGCAATTCACTGGAATTCGCTGAACCCAAATTATGGAGTAATGGATAAACTGATGAGAGAGCTGAACAAAGGCAAACTGGTTGTTGCAAGTCACAATGCGGGTAAGCTCAAGGAGTTTGCCGATCTGATCGGGCCATTTGGTTTTGATACCCAGTCAGCCGGTCAGCTTGGCCTGCCTGAGCCGGATGAAACCGGCACAACCTTTGAACAAAATGCTTATATCAAAGCATTCGCTGCAGCTGAAGCAACCGGCCTGCCTGCTCTCTCGGATGATTCCGGCATGATGGTTGATGCGCTGGGCGGTGAGCCTGGTGTGTACACAGCCAATTGGGCAGAACTGCCGGATGGCAGCCGCGATTTCAATATGGCGATGGGCAAAGTCATCGATAAGCTTGCAGCCGCAGGTGCGATGCAGCCGGAACAGCGTAAAGGCCGCTTTGTTTCCGTAATCTGCCTGTGCTGGCCGGATGGTCACGCGGAATATTACCGTGGTGAAGTGGAAGGCCAGATTGTAACGCCACGCGGCAATGACGGTTTCGGCTTTGACCCGCTGTTCCTGCCGGATGGTTATGACAAGACATTCGGTGAAATGACTGCAACGGAAAAACACGGCTGGAAGCCGGGTGATGCGCATGCCTTGTCGCACCGTGCCCGCGCATTCAAACTTTTTGCCGAAGCAAAATTTGCTTTGGCGGATGTTAAATAATGCAGTCTCTGTCCGCTGCCGGTGCCAATATCGCGACCCCGCTGCCCATCTTGCAGGCCGACGGGGATCATGCTTTCGGCATTTATCTGCATTGGCCATTCTGCATGGCCAAATGTCCTTATTGCGATTTCAACTCGCATGTGCGGCATCAGCCGGTGGATCAGCCGCGTTTTGCGCAGAGTTTCTTGCGCGAGATGGCGACTTTGCGCGAGCGGACAGGGCCACGCACGGTTACCAGTATTTTTCTGGGCGGTGGCACACCATCACTGATGCAGCCGCAAACCGTCGGCGCGCTGCTGGATGGAATCGCCAAATACTGGTCCGTTGCCGAGAATATTGAAGTATCGCTGGAGGCCAATCCGACCAGTGTGGAGGCCGACCGTTTTCGTGGCTACCGCGCTGCCGGTGTCAATCGCGTATCGCTCGGTGTGCAGGCGCTGAATGACCGCGATCTCAAGCGTCTCGGGCGGTTGCATTCTGTTGCCGAGGCGAAAGTGGCGATTGGTCTGGCACGTGAGATTTTCCCGCGCCTGTCTTTTGATCTGATCTATGCCCGCCCTGACCAGACCATTGCCGACTGGAATGCGGAATTGCGCGAGGCGGTAGCCCTCGCAGCCGATCATTTGTCGCTCTATCAGCTGACAATTGAAGAAGGTACGCAGTTCTATAATCTTTGGAAGGCGGGCAAGCTAACCACGCCGGAGCCGGATCATGCTGCCGCACTTTATGAAGAAACCCAGCGCGTGACGGCAGAACTGGGGCTTCCGGCCTATGAGATTTCCAACCATGCCGTAGCAGGGCGTGAATCCCAGCATAATCTGGTCTATTGGCGTTATGGTGAATATGTAGGCGTCGGCCCCGGTGCGCATGGGCGTTTCCGTGAGAATGGCACCCGTACGGTGACAATAACTGAGAAGCATCCGGAAACATGGGTGGATAAGGTCGAAGCTTCCGGCCACGGTATTATTGAAGAAGAATATCTGACAGCAGAACAGGAAGGCGATGAATTCCTGATGATGGGGCTGCGCCTGAAAGAAGGCGTTGATCTCAACCGCTATCAGAAACTGACCGGCCATGGCCTGAACCCGCAGCGGCTGCAACAGTTGCTGGAGCAAAAATTGCTGGAACTGCGTGATGAGCGTTTCTTGCGGGCGACACCGGATGGTGCTTTGCTGCTCAATACGCTGGTCGCTGAACTGACTGCCTGAATTTTAGACAAGGATATGGTGTGGAAGACAATTTACAGGAAACGCGCAGCTATGTGGTGGGGGAAAAGAACTTTCGCGCTCGCCCGATTGAGCCTGCGCTCTATATTGTCGCCACGCCGATCGGTAATCTCGGTGATATAACCTTGCGGGCGCTGGAAGTGTTGGCTTCCGCCAATGTGCTGGCCTGCGAGGATACGCGTGTCACCCGTGTGCTGCTTAACCGTTTTGCGATTGCCCGTCGCCCTATTGCCTATCACGAGCATAATGCTGCTGAAGCCGGTCCGAAAATTCTGGAGGCACTGGCATCCGGTAAAAGCGTGGCACTGGTCTCCGATGCCGGTACGCCGCTGGTGTCTGATCCGGGTTATCGTCTGGTCGAGGAAGCCCGCAATGCCGGTTATAAAGTGGTGCCGGTGCCTGGTGCCTCGGCGGTGATGGCGGCTTTGATGGCTTCCGGTCTGCCAACGGACAGTTTCATGTTTTGCGGATTTTTACCGTCCAAACAGGGACAGCGCCGCAACAAGCTTGAAACCTATAAGACCATTGATACAACGCTGATCTTTTTTGAATCGCCCAACCGTGCTTCAGATACTTTGCAGGATATGGCAGCCGTTTTCGGTGCGGATCGCCCTGCCGCTCTGTGCCGCGAACTGACCAAAGCCTATGAGACCTTCTCGACCTCGACTTTGGGTGAGCTGTGTGAACAATATGACGGTGAAGACCGTATTCGCGGTGAAGTGGTTTTGCTGGTCGGTGCGCCGCTGCAAAACTCCGTACCGGTGACCGAGCAGGATATTGATGCTCTGTTGCTCTCGCTTGCACAGGAGCTTTCACCGTCTAAAGCTGCGGGTGAAGCCTCCCGTATGACCGGTAAACAAAAAGGCGAACTCTATCAGCGTTTAATGACATTGAAGGCGAATAACTGATGCGTCAAACCCGCCGCGCATGTCTCCCAAAAGTGTGAAGCGGTTTTGGGGAGAAGACATGCGCAAAAACAAAGCGAAGCAGCAGGCATTTTCTCGCGGAATACGGGCGGAGCGGCTGGCTGCTTTTGCTCTGATGCTTAAAGGTTTTCGTATTGTCGAGCGGCGCTATAAAACCCGCTTTGGCGAGATTGATCTGATCGCCAGACGCGGCTGTCTCGTGCTGATCGTTGAGGTTAAAGCGCGTACTTCCGTTGAAGCGGCAATGGAAGCTGTCAGTACCATGAATCTGTACCGGATTGAATCCGCTGCCGATCATTGGCTTACCCGTCAGCCGGATTATGACAGGCTTTCTCTGCGCTTTGATCTTATCGCAGTTCTGCCGCGTCGCTGGCCGGTGCATATTCCGGCAGCTGTCAGTTTCCGGAACTAAATTTCACGAAATTTGCAAAACGCGAAAAAGCGATGCGGCGCAGCGGGCAAGCGCACAAGCCTGTTGCTTATAAGTGGTCGCAGAATACGCGATACTCGGCACAATCTTTAACCACCCTTTGAAAGGTGCTGATTGTGACGGCTCACCCGACCAGATTAACGGCTTTCCCGGCTTTCTTCCGCGTGGACAGCGCGGCAGTGCTGATTGTCGGCGGTGGGGAAGAAGCACTGAACAAGGCTCGCCTGATGGCTGAAACCACAGCGCAAATCCGCATTGTCGTGCCGGAGGGGGGGGCACCGGAGCCGGATCTGGTGCAGTTCGTGCTGGATGGTGGCTATCATTTGCGCACCGGTTCTCTGCAGGACAATGATTTCTCTCAGGTGAAACTGGCTTTTGTCGCGAGTGGTGATGCCGCACAGGACGCAAAAATCGCCGATCAGATAAAAGCACGGCATATTCCGGTTAATGTCGTCGACAGGCCGCATTTGTGCGATTTTTTCACACCGGCACTGGTGGCTCATGCGCCGGTTGCAGTGGCAATCGGTACGGAAGGTGCAGGGCCGGTACTGGCGCAGAAACTGCGTCGCGAAATCGGTGCAGCTTTATCTCCGCAAATGGGAACTCTGGCACAACTGGCTGCAGACTATCGCGAAAAGGTGGAAAGCACGCTGCCGAAAGGTGCAACCCGTCGCCAGTTCTGGGATGTGTTCTTCAATGGTGCGGTGGCACAAGCGGTTGAGCGCGGCGATCTGAACCTCGCGCGCGAACTTGCTGATCAGGCTCTGACTGAGGTGAATATCCCTTCCGGTTATGTCTGGCTGGTCGGGGCAGGGCCAGGAGCTGAAGACTTGCTGACCTTGCGTGCACAGCGTGTGCTGATGCAGGCAGATGTGATCCTCTATGATGCGCTGGTGCCGGAGAGCGTGGTTGCCATGGGCAGACGCGATGCCGTGCGCATTCCGGTGGGCAAGCGCAAAGGTTGCCACAGCAAAAGTCAGGACGAAATCAACCAGTTGCTTGTTGAGCTTGCCCAAGACGGGCAGCGTGTAGTGCGGCTCAAATCCGGTGATCCGCTGGTCTTTGGCCGTGCCGGTGAAGAAATGGCGGCGCTGCGTGCAGCCGGCGTCAGTTTCGAGATTGTGCCCGGCATTACCTCAGCTATTGCTGCTGCCGCTGATATGCAGTTGCCGTTGACATTGCGTGG
Organism: Hyphomicrobiales bacterium; assembly: GCA_900470285.1. Lineage (GTDB taxonomy): Bacteria > Pseudomonadota > Alphaproteobacteria > Rhizobiales > Rhizobiaceae > Pseudochrobactrum. The sequence goes on along the minus strand of UCAG01000003.1, from coordinate 70,424 downwards.
TGTTGCATCCTCCCTGATTTTCACTACCGGTCACGATATGGCGGGGGACATCCTGCCGGATTGGGCGCGGTTAGCGCTCAGCGGCGCGACCATTGCCGTTTATATGGGCGCAAGCGTTGCCGCATCTGTGGCGCACCGCTTGCTCACTGCCGGTCTGCATGAGGATACGGCGGTGGCCGTGGTGGAAAATGCCGGACGCACAGAGCGCGTCATGCTGCACGGCCTCTTAAAAGATCTGGCACAGCTGGAAAATCATAATGAGCTGCAAGGGCCGGTGATGGTGATTATCGGTGATGCGGTTGCTGGTGCCTCATTTGAAGGCGCCCGCCCGTTTGCGCAGCAACTGATAAGCACACCGGAGCTGCATATCTTGCAGGCCGGTGAAAAGGAGAAAGCATAATGACAGTCAAAGTCCTGAGTGCCAATCGTCTGAGCGACGGTGTTTCGGTCTGGCTTGCTGCGGACGGCCATTGGGCCAGCTCCATTCGCGGTGCATTACTGGCGCGTCATCCCGAGGCGGTTGCCGCACTGGAAGCTGCCGGCAAGCAGGCCAGCCGTTTCGACGAAGTGGTGGATATCAATCTGATTGAGGTCGAGGAGCGTGGTGTTGAACTGTTTCCGGTTCGTCTGCGCGAGCGTATCCGCCTGTCGGGCCCCACCATCACCCCTGTGGTACGGCTGCATTCGGTAGCCGGTTGAGATTATAAGTGTCGGGAGAGGGTTAAATGTACCGGTATGATGAGTTTGACCGCGAATTTGTTTTCGCCCGTGTGGAACAGTTTCGCGATCAGGTGGCGCGTCGTTTAAGTGGTGAGCTGAATGAAGATCACTTCAAACCGTTGCGTCTGATGAACGGTGTCTATCTGCAACTCCATGCCTATATGCTGCGTATTGCTATTCCTTACGGCACTTTATCCTCGCGTCAGATACGTAAGCTGGCGCATATTGCTCGTGTCTATGACCGTGGTTACGGGCATTTCACAACGCGGCAGAACTTGCAGTTCAACTGGCCGAAGCTCACCGATATTCCTGCCATTCTGGAAGAACTGGCCGAGGTGGAGATGCATGCCATCCAGACCTCCGGCAATTGCATCCGCAATGTGACAGCCGATCATTTTGCCGGAGCGGCACGGGATGAAGTGGCCGATCCGCGCCCCTATGCCGAGATTTTGCGGCAATGGTCGTCACTGCATCCGGAATTTTCCTATCTGCCGCGCAAATTCAAAATCGCAGTGACAGGTGCAGAGGCAGATCGTGCAGCCATTCAGGTACACGATATCGGGCTGCATCTGAAAGAGAATGAACAGGGGCAGCGTGGCTTTGCGGTCTATATTGGCGGCGGGCAAGGGCGTACGCCGATGATTGCCAAAAAGGTGCGGGATTTTCTGCCAGAAGCGGATTTGCTGACCTATATCACTGCCATTGTTCGGGTTTATAATCTCCATGGCCGCCGTGATAATAAATATAAGGCCCGTATCAAAATCCTCGTTCATGAAACCGGACTGGAGGATTTGCAGGCGCAGATTGAAGCCGAATGGCAGGTGATTAAAGACAGTGATCTGAAACTGCCGGAAACGGATATTGCAGCCATCAATACCTATTTTGCAGCACCCTTATTGCCGGAACGGGCAGAGGGACACGGGCTTGTGGCTGCCACGCGTAAAAATGATGCGGGTTTTGCCTCTTGGTTTTCCCGCAATGTGACACCGCATAAACATCCTGATTATGGTGTGGTGACAATCTCGCTCAAAGCGATTGGCGAAATTCCGGGCGATGCGTCTGCCGATCAGATGGATATTGTAGCTGATCTCGCCGAGTATTATTCACAGGCTGAAATCCGTGTCAGCCATGAGCAAAATCTGGTGTTGCCGCATGTGGCACTGGCCGATTTGCCCGTGCTTTATGCGCAATTGCAGCAGGCCGGTCTTGCCACAGCTAATGCAGGGCTGATTACCGATATTATTGCCTGCCCGGGGCTGGATTATTGCGCGCTGGCCAATGCCCGTTCCATCCCTGTGGCACAGCGTATTTCCGAGCGTTTCGGTTCGCAGGCGCGGCAGGAAGAGATCGGTGATTTGAAGATCAAAATCTCCGGCTGCATCAATGCCTGCGGCCATCACCATGTCGGCCATATCGGTATTCTCGGTGTTGAGAAAAAGGGTGAGGAACTATACCAGATCACGCTCGGTGGTTCCGGTGATGAACAGACATCTATCGGTGATATTACCGGTCGCGGTTTTTCTTCTGAAGATGTGGTGGATGCCATTGAAACGGTAGTGAATACCTATCTGAACATCCGCAGCGCACCGCAGGAAAGTTTTCTCGAAACCTATCGTCGTTTAGGTGCGCAACCGTTCAAGACTGCGCTCTACGGGGAGGCTGCCCATGCAGCCTGATACGCATCAACGGGTTGCGGACAAGGTTCAGCATCTCAATCATCTTTATGGTGAGGCTCCGGCTGAGGACATTATTGCTGCCAGTGTGCAGGAATTTGGCGCAGGGCTGGCTGCGGTATCCTCTTTCGGTGCGGATTCTGCAATTTTGCTGCATCTGATTGCGCAGGTGCAGCCGTCTCTGCCGATTTTGTTTTTGCAAACCAATAAGCATTTTCCGGCAACATTGCGCTATCAGGCGCAACTGGTGCAGGAACTGGGGCTGACAGATGTCCGCGATCTTCTGCCGGACGCGAGTGCTTTGAAAACCCATGATCCGCTGGGCGCTCTGTGCCTGACAGACAAAGACCGTTGTTGCGATTTACGCAAAGTCCAGCCGCTTGCACAGGGCATCGCACCATTTCAGGCATGGTTCACGGGGCGCAAGCAATTTCAGGCGGCTACGCGTAACAGTCTGCCCGCTTTCGAGGTTGTGGGGCAGCATATCCGCATCAATCCTCTCAAAGACTGGAATGCAGAACAGCTGGAAACCTATCGCGAGGCGCATCATCTGCCGTCGCATCCGCTGGTGGAGCAGGGTTACCGCTCTATTGGTTGTATGCCATGCACACGACCGGTCAGTGATGATGAAGATCAGCGGGCAGGACGCTGGTCCGGTTCGGGTAAAACCGAATGCGGTATTCATCTGGGTGGTCTCGAACAGCATTTGCATAAGGATAAAACAAAGGGAGCAGGTGCATGACGGATGTTGCATTGCCTGTCGTCTGGTCACGCAATGGCCTGATCGGGGATGAATTTGTAGAGGTTGAGACGCTTGAGGAAATTACGGATCATACAGCTGTGCTTTTATCGCTCGCCCTTTGGTCAGAGCTGAACACACAGCCAAACCGTCTGCGTAAAAGTATCCGTATCGGTGTGCGGGTTGAAGCCGGTGAGGCGCTCGACACTTTGCTGGATGATCTGGCCCATATTGATATTCTGGTGCTGGATTTTCCGGCTTTCAACGACGGACGGTCTTTTTCCAAGGCTGCACGGCTTCGCACCCATTACGGATTTTCCGGTGAGATCAGGGCATCGGGAGCTGTGCATATTGATCAGATCGGCGCTATGCTGCGCGCTGGTTTTGATACTTTGCAGATCAGTGATGCGCGGACTTTGCGGCGTCTGCTGGCCGGAGAATTGTATGATGCCGGTCTTTATTATCAGCCTGTTGCCGGTGGCATTCATGGTGCGGAACAGGGATTGGCAGGCTATAGCTGGCGGCGACGACAGGGGTTCTAAACGGCTGGTTGGTCTTCCGGCCTGAATGGTGGGAGATTGTGCCAAATCACGGTATCGACATTGGTAAACAGGAATAAAGCTTGTTTTATGTGCCGAAAACATTATCTACCATAAAGCGCATCCCGAAAAGTGCGAAGCGGTTTTCGGAACAAGATGCGCGTAAAAACAAAGAGATAGAGCGTTTCTAATGATTAAGTATTAGCTGGAAACGCTCTAATATCACCCCACGTCTGCGCTACTCAAAAGGCATTGTTGTGAGTTCTGATACGCTTCTCATTCATGTTACCGACCAAAAAGGCGAGCGCCATACGCTTGAGGCTCTCGAAGGCTTTCGCGTTATGGAGGTTATCCGTGACTGGGGGCTGAATATTAAAGCGGAATGCGGTGGTGCCTGTGCCTGCGGCACCTGTCATGTCTATGTGACACCGGAATGGGCGGGGAAGCTCTATGATCCGCAGGATGAAGAGCTGGATCAGCTCGACCAGACCTTCCATGTCGAGGATAATTCGCGGCTTTCCTGCCAGATTATTATGACGCAGGATCTGAACGGGCTTGAAGTCCGGCTTGCTCCGGGTACTGAAGCAGACCGTGAAGCGGCTTAACGCCCAATTTTCACATTGAATTGAAGATGACTTTTCCGGCGCCCATATGATAGATAACCATTCTTCATATCAACCGGCTGGTTAGGAAACACTCGTGATACGGCATATTGTATTTTTCAGCGTCAAAGAAGATCAGGACGTGGAGGATGTATGTCGCCGTTTACGGGCTCTGGCGACGATTCCCCATTCCGAATGTTTTGAAGTTGTTGCGAACAGCAAAGTTGATCCGATGTGTGACCGGATTGATCTGGTTGTTTATGGCGAGTTCCGTGACGAAGCTGCACTGGCCGCCTTTAAAGCGCATCCGACCTATGATGCGACGACACAGGCCGTGCGCCCGTTGCGCGAAATGCGCTATTCAGCTGATTTCACATCAACCATTGCCTGAAATAATCCCCTGAAAAGCAGTGCGATTGCTGATATTCATGGCGATCTGCAGTTGAAGATTCACGTTAAAAGTGATTGTCTGGCTTTGAAATGATAACAAGCTGGCGGTTATTGCACTGCAGGCTGTGTTTAAATCTGCTTTAAGCCCACACGGGCTGGTACATAGGAAATGCATATGGACGATTATGAAAAATATGCCATGGGCATGATGATCGTTTTCGGCGCGCTGATTATTGGTGCCCTGATAACCGTAAATCTTGTAGTTTATGACAAGCCCGGCTTCTTGTTTGCACTCGGTGCGGCAATCGTCGCATGGTTTTCAGCATTCGCTGTTTTGCTGGATAAGCCGCGTGTTTATGGCGCATTGATTGCTGTGGCGATCGGTCTGGTTGCGGCTTCAATCGGCTCTTATGTTACCTGATCAGCTGATTATTCTGCTCTGATGTTAAAATGTCAGAGCGGGTTTTGTGCGCACAATAGGGCGTAGGGTATCTAATAAAACGCCGCCTGAAACAGGCGGCGTTTTTGTTTCTGTCAGCAGGGCTTGCTCAGATATAAGGGGAGTAGCACTGTCGGCGCGGACCGTAATTCGGCTGGAACGTATTGTCCGATGCGCGGTAAGACCGGTAACGGTTGTAGCACCAGTTGATGTGGGCATTACGGCCGGAGCGGTAAACCGGTGCCGGACGGTAATAACGCGGCGGTGCCGGACGATAATAGCGGAACTGCGGCTGATAATAAGGTCTGTAATACGGCCGGTAGTGCGGACGGTTCCAGTGGCGCGGCCGGTCATAACGCCGATCATAGCGACGGTCGTAACGGCGATCATAATGCCGTCTTTCGCGATATTCGCGGCGCTCCGGATAATATTGAACATTCCGGCTCAGGCCTTGTTTTGCTGCGGTCATATCCTGCAACACAGCACTATGAGCGGCTGCAACCGGCTGCGCTTGCGCTACAGTGCCGAAAGACAAAATGCTCATGGTCAGCGCTGTCAGCGCCGCAGTAAAATAAGAAAGCAGTCTTCTCATTTCTGTTTCTCCTCAATGAAGGCGCACTCAATAAACTTCTGTCAGCGTTTCATGACATATGCTTATCCGGCGCATCGGGCATGGTACTCTCTGAGAGATGAACGCTGCATGACTGTAATTATTCCCGCGATACAAACCGGAATTTGCTTTTTCCAATATACGCTGAAGCCACGGAAAAACTGCGGCGAATTTGTGCCGGTGATTTCACAAATCATAACGACAATGGCGCGTTCGGTGAGCAGTTGAAAGCAGGAATAGAGGGATTGTGTATTTGACATAAAGATATGTTTATGTCATCAACTCAAAACTATTTGAGTAACAGGCAGGAAATATAATGAGCACTTCACTGGATGATCTGTTTGGCCCCGTCGCTGCAAAGCCGGATGGTTCGGAAGTGCTTGCCGCTTTGCAGAAAGCTGCCCGTGAACGCATCCTCATTCTTGACGGCGCGATGGGTACGCAGATTCAGGGGCTGGGTTTCCATGAAGAGCATTTCCGTGGCGAGCGCTTCGCCGCTTGTGAGTGCCATTTGCAGGGTAATAACGACCTTCTGACCCTGACCCAGCCACAGGCAATTGAAGAAATTCATTATGCCTATGCGATGGCCGGAGCGGATATTCTCGAAACCAATACATTCTCTTCCACCTCTATCGCGCAGGCCGATTACAGCATGGAAGAGGCGGTTTATGATCTGAATCGCGATGGTGCACGACTTGCCCGCCGTGCCGCTCTGCGTGCACAACAAAAGGATGGCCGTCGCCGTTTTGTTGCCGGAGCTTTGGGGCCGACAAACCGTACGGCTTCCCTGTCGCCGGATGTGAATAATCCGGGTTTCCGCGCCGTGACATTTGATGATCTGCGTATTGCCTATGCCGAGCAGATTCATGGTCTGGTTGATGGTGGTTCGGATATTATTCTGATCGAAACCATCTTCGATACGCTCAATGCCAAGGCTGCGGTCTTTGCCTGCGAACAGGTTTTTGCGGAAAAAGGCATCCGTTTGCCGCTGATGATTTCCGGTACGATTACTGATCTCTCTGGCCGCACACTTTCCGGTCAGACGCCGACAGCTTTCTGGTATTCGCTGCGCCATGCGCGCCCGTTCACAATCGGTCTCAATTGTGCGCTGGGTGCCAATGCCATGCGCGCGCATCTGGCGGAAATTTCAGGTGTTGCTGATACTTTTGTCTGCGCCTATCCGAATGCCGGCCTGCCGAATGAGTTCGGCCGTTATGATGAGACGCCGGAGGTGATGGCCGCGCAGATGGAAGATTTTGCGCGTGAAGGCCTGGTCAATGTGGTAGGCGGCTGCTGCGGTTCTACGCCGGAACATATTACCGCTATTGCTGAAGCCACAGGCAAATACGAACCGCGCAAGCCGGTGAAACTGGCACCACTGATGCGTTTGAGTGGTCTTGAGCCGTTTACGCTGACCAAGGATATTCCGTTTGTGAATGTCGGTGAGCGTACCAATGTCACGGGTTCTGCGCGTTTCAAAAAGCTGATTACCGCCGGTGATTACACTACGGCGCTCGATGTTGCCCGCGATCAGGTGAATAATGGTGCACAGATCATCGACATCAATATGGATGAAGGTCTGATCGACAGCCAGAAGGTGATGGTTGATTATCTCAATCTGGTTGCTGCCGAGCCGGATATTGCCCGTGTGCCGGTGATGATTGACAGTTCCAAATGGGATGTGATCGAGGCCGGCCTGAAATGCGTGCAGGGCAAGCCGCTGGTCAACTCCATCTCAATGAAAGAGGGCGAAGAAGCCTTTATTCATCATGCCAAGCTGGTGCGTGCCTATGGTGCTGCCGTGGTGGTGATGGCTTTTGACGAGGTGGGGCAGGCGGATACTAAAGAGCGCAAAGTTGAGATTTGTACCCGCGCTTATAAAATTCTGACCGAGCAGGTCGGTTTCCCGCCGGAAGATATCATCTTCGATCCGAACGTGTTTGCCGTGGCGACAGGGATCGAAGAGCATAATAATTACGGTAATGATTTTATTGATGCGACCAAGGAGATCATTGAAACCCTGCCGCATGTGCATATTTCCGGCGGTGTTTCCAACCTGTCCTTCTCGTTCCGCGGTAATGAGCCGGTGCGCGAGGCGATGCATGCGGTGTTTCTTTATCATGCCATTCAGGTTGGTATGGATATGGGGATCGTCAATGCAGGGCAGCTGGCGGTTTATGAATCTATTGATCCGGAGTTACGTGAAGCCTGCGAAGATGTGGTGCTGAACCGTCGTGAGGATGCGACCGAACGCCTATTGGAAATTGCCGAGCGTTTTCGCGGCACTGCAGGTAAAGAAGCCAAAGAGAAAGATCTCAGCTGGCGTGAGTGGAGCGTTGAGAAGCGTATTGAACACGCGCTGGTCAACGGTATTACCGAATATATTGAGGCCGATACGGAAGAAGCTCGTCAGAGCGCCGAGCGTCCGTTGCATGTGATTGAAGGCCCGTTGATGGCCGGTATGAATGTGGTGGGTGATCTGTTCGGCTCAGGCAAAATGTTCCTGCCGCAGGTGGTAAAATCCGCCCGTGTGATGAAACAGGCCGTGGCAGTTTTGCTGCCTTATATGGAAGAAGAAAAGGCGCAGAATGGCGGGGAAGAGCGCCAGAGTGCCGGTAAAATTCTGATGGCGACTGTGAAGGGCGACGTGCATGATATCGGCAAGAATATTGTCGGTGTTGTGCTGGCCTGCAACAATTATGAAATCATCGATCTCGGTGTGATGGTGCCAGCCGCGAAAATCCTGCAGGTGGCAAAAGACGAGAAGGTGGACATTATCGGTCTGTCCGGTCTGATCACACCCTCGCTGGATGAAATGGTGCATGTGGCCGCAGAGATGGAGCGTGAGGGCTTTGACCTGCCATTGCTGATTGGCGGCGCTACGACCAGCCGTGTGCATACGGCGGTGAAAATCCATCCGAAATATCAGCGTGGCCAGACCGTCTATGTGCTGGATGCCAGCCGCGCCGTTGGTGTTGTGTCACAGCTGCTATCGCCGGAGCAGAAAGACGGCTATGTCGCCGATATTCGCGCGGAATACGCCAAGGTGACAGCTGCTCATGAACGGAGCGAAGCGGAGAAAAAACGCCTGCCGCTGGCTCGCGCCCGTGAAAATAGCGAAAAACTGGATTGGGAAAACTATACCCCGCCGAAGCCGTCTTTCCTCGGCACCAAAGTCTTTGAAACCTATGATTTGCAAGAACTGGCGCGCTATATTGACTGGACGCCGTTCTTCCAGACATGGGAACTGAAAGGCCGGTTCCCAGCCATTCTCGATGATGACAAACAAGGTCCTGCCGCGCGTCAGCTTTATGAAGATGCGCAGGCCATGCTGAAAAAGATCATTGACGAGAAATGGTTTGCACCGCGTGCGGTCATCGGCTTCTGGCCGGCCAATGTGACGGGCGATGATATTCATCTTTATAAGGATGAAACCCGTCTCGAGCATACGGATACGTTCTACACCCTGCGTCAGCAGCTATCGAAACGCGACGGCCGTCCGAATGTGGCGCTATCGGATTTCGTGGCGCCTAAGGATAGCGGCAAGGCGGATTATATCGGCGGTTTTGTTGTTACTGCCGGTATTGAGGAAGTGGCGATTGCCGAGCGTTTTGAACGCGCCAATGACGATTACTCCTCCATTCTGGTTAAAGCGCTGGCAGATCGTTTTGCTGAAGCTTTTGCCGAGGCGATGCATGAGCGGGTGCGTAAAGAATTCTGGGGCTATGCGAAGGATGAGACCTTTACGCCCGATCAGCTTGTCGGTGAACCTTATGCGGGGATCCGTCCGGCACCAGGCTATCCGGCACAACCTGATCATACGGAAAAGACGGCTCTGTTCCGCCTGCTGGATGCCACGGCAACCACAGGTGTGGAACTGACGGAAAGCTATGCGATGTGGCCGGGTTCTTCGGTTTCCGGCCTCTATCTCTCGCATCCGGACAGTTATTATTTCGGTGTGGCCAAGGTTGAGCGTGATCAGGTGGAGGATTATGCAGGTCGTAAGACTATGCCGGTTGCAGATGTCGAGCGCTGGCTTGGTCCTATATTGAATTATATTCCAGAATAATATTTAACGCCTTGAATAAAGTAATTTATTCAAGGCGTTAAATAAAAATATAAGAATATTTTGTTCATTTTCCATTCATGTATTCGGATATATTTTTTCAAAGCATTTCATTGCTTTTTTACAGAGAATGAATTGTGGTAGAGTTTAATATTTATAAAAGGTGATTTTTATGAAACGTTTCATTATTGCAATTGCGGCCCTTGGTATGATTGCTCCGGTTGTTGCACAGGCTGCACCTGTTGCCAGTGCATCTGTGTCAGCGCATGTGCAGAAGTCTGTTGCTCAGAAAACGGCTGCTGGAAAAATTGTCAAAGGCAAAAAAGCTGTTTCAACAACCCAGTCTGCTAAAAAGAAAACAGCATCTAAGCAGGTAAAAAAATAATATTGGAATTGTGAATTTACCGGCCGTTTGTCCGGTAAATTCCGCGACTTTCATATTCAGGTACAAGTATCGCTGCGATATTTGTAGCGTTTTATTGCATCAATCTGCTGACATGAGCGGCAATGGCAAGGCTGGAGGTCAGCCCGGGACTTTCAATGCCGAACAGGTTGATAAGCCCTGTTATACCGTGATCAGCACTGCCGGAAATCCGGAAGTCCGCTGCGAATTCACCTTTACCACTCAGTTTCGGGCGGATGCCGCTATAGGTTGCCTGTAAAACACCGTCCGGCAGTTCCGGCCAGTATTGGCGTATTGCGGCATAGAAATGGTCACCCCGCTGCGGATCAACGGAATAGTCGAGATTGGCGGGCGATATCTCTTTGCCGAGCCATTCGACATCAGGTCCGAAACGCATTTGCCCGTTAAGATCAAGCGTCAGATGAACGCCCAAGCCGCCATCTTCCGGCACCGGATAGATCAGATGCGAGAACGGATTTTTGCCGGATGCTGAGAAATAATTACCCTTGGCAAAATGTAGTGCCGGAATATGCTCCGATGCCAGCCCGTTAATGGTTGCTGCAATAGTCTGCGCTCCTAGACCGGCAGCATTGATAAAGCGTTCGGTCTCCAAAGTGAATTCTTCGCCGCTTTCACGGTCGCGGGTGGTAATGGAAAAGCCCCCGTCAATTTGCTCAATACGCAGAATCTCGGTGTTGAAGGCAATGGCCGCACCATGATTTTCCGCATCGCCTTGCAGGTTCAGCATTAGCGCGTGACTGTCGATAATACCGGTAGAGGGGGAGAACAAAGCGGCAGTGCAGCGGATGGCGGGTTCCAGCGCCTGCGCTTCTGCCGCACTCAGCCGTTGCAGATCATGTACACCACAGGCTGTTGCACGCGCCACAATTTTATCCAGTGCCGCATGTTGAGCTTCGGAGGTCGCAACAATCAGCTTGCCGCAGCGTTTGTGCGGAATGCCTTGTGCCGCGGCATAAGCATAAAGACGCTCTTTGCCCTCAACGCAGAAACGGGCTTTCAGACTATCGGGTTCGTAATAGATACCGGCATGGATGACTTCGGAATTACGGGACGATGTATGCGTACCGATCATATGCTCGGCTTCAAGCACCAGTGTTTCAAAACCGCGCATGGCCATTTCACGGGCAATTGCCAGACCAACCACACCGGCTCCGGCAATCACACAAGCTGTTTTTTCCATAAATCATCCCCGTCCTGATCTCCGGCGGCAGGTTATGCTGAGCGGCAGACAGTGTGCAAGACAAAAGCACAGCGCATATCAGTGAAAATCAGGATTTCCCGTGCCGGAGAACGGCATTCCATTTGCGGTCGGTCCGGCGCAATGAAAATGACATTCGCCGGCAAACTTAAAGATATCATCCTTTCTCACTTGTGCGGTCTTTCGGCATGATGATGCGCATGTTTCCTTTCCGGATAGTATTTTTCAGCGTGAAATTTAGTGCCGGATAAAAATACGGAATTGAGTATGAGCCTTGCACTGCATGTGGCGGATCTTGTGCCGCTTCCCTCTGATTATCCGGCAACCGGTGTCGATCACAACATTCGGCCTCTGACCCATCTGCAAAGGCTGGAAGCCGAGGCTATCCATATCTTTCGTGAGGTGGCAGCCAGTTTTGCAAAGCCGGTCATGCTCTATTCTGTCGGTAAAGATTCAAGTGTGATGCTGCACCTTGCGCGCAAGGCTTTTTATCCGGCACCACCGCCATTTCCGTTTCTTCATGTTGATACAACATGGAAATTCAAGGAAATGATCGCCTTCCGTGATGCGCAGGCCAAAGCATATAAGCTTGATCTGCGTGTGCATATTAATAGCCAAGGCGTTGAGGCCGGTATTAATCCGTTTGTTCACGGATCAAGCGTGCATACGGATGTGATGAAAACGCAAGCCCTGCGTCAGGCATTGGATAAATACGGTTTTGATGCTGCCTTTGGCGGCGCACGGCGCGATGAGGAGAAATCCCGCGCCAAGGAACGGGTTTTTTCTTTCCGCAATGCGACCCATAGCTGGGATCCGAAAAACCAGCGTCCTGAAATGTGGAATATCTACAATACACGTATTCAGACGGGCGAGTCGATCCGGGTCTTTCCGCTGTCCAACTGGACGGAGGCCGATATCTGGCATTACATCCATCAGGAAAATATCCCGATTGTCCCGCTCTATTTTGCGGCACCCCGTCCGGTGGTTGAGCGCGATAATATGCTTATTCTGGCTGATGATGACCGGCTGCAATTGCGCGCGGGTGAAAAGATTGAAACCCGTATGGTGCGGTTTCGCACATTGGGCTGCTATCCGCTGACGGCCGCAATTGAATCGCAGGCGCAAACACTGCCGCAAATATTGGAAGAAATGTTGCTGACGCGTACATCGGAGCGGCAGGGGCGGCTCATTGATCGTGATGAAGCCGGTTCCATGGAGAAGAAAAAGCGGGAAGGATATTTCTGATGACGGAGACAATCACCCGTACAGACCATTCAGATGCAGTGATTACGGATTATCTGGAGGCGCAGGAGCACAAATCGCATTTGCGGTTTCTGACTTGCGGTTCTGTGGATGATGGTAAATCCACGCTGATCGGGCGGCTGCTCTATGATGCCAAAACCCTGTTTGAAGATCAGATATCACAACTGCATCAGGACAGCCGTAATCATGGTACGGCAGGCGATGATATTGATTTTGCATTGCTGGTGGACGGGCTGGAAGCTGAGCGTGAGCAGGGTATCACCATTGATGTGGCCTACCGCTTTTTCGCAACACCGAAGCGACGCTTTATCGTCGCCGATACACCGGGGCATCTGCAATATACGCGCAATATGGTGACGGGAGCCTCTACCGCAGACCTCGCCATTGTGCTGGTCGATGCCCGTAAAGGTCTACTGGAGCAGACGCGCCGCCATAGTTTTATTGCTTCACTATTAGGCATTCGTCACATTGTGCTGGCAGTGAATAAGATTGATCTGATTGGCTATGATGAGACGGTTTTTAATCAGATTGTGCAGGATTATCAGACCTTTGCGCAGGAGCTTGGTTTCAGCACCATTCAGGCTATTCCGGTATCGGCGCGCTTTGGCGATAATATCCGCACAGCTTCAGAGAATATGCCTTGGTATCAGGGGGCTTCGCTGCTGGAGTGGCTGGAGACTGTGGCAGCCGATAATGCATCTGACGAAGAGTTGGATTTTCGTTTTCCGGTGCAATATGTCAGCCGCCCCCATGCGGATTTTCGCGGATTTGCAGGCACGGTTGCATCGGGGCAGATTAGAGTCGGTGATGAAATTACGGTCGCCCGTTCCGGTGTAAGTTCTGCGATCCGCTATATTGTGACCGCTGACGGCGAACTGGAAACAGCTCATGCCGGTCAGGCAGTAACGCTGGTACTGGAAGACGAACGCGATATTTCCCGCGGCGATATGCTGACGCATCCGCAATCCCGCCCGCAAGTGAGTGATCGCTTGGCGGCTAAGCTGGTCTGGTTCGCACAGGAGCCGTTACGGGCAGGGCGGCAATATTGGCTGCGCAGTCAGACTGATCAGGTCAGTGTGACCGTCAATACGCTCAATTACCGGATTGATATTGAAAATACGGAAAAACAATTCGCGCAGGAACCGGCCGAGCAATTGCAGATGAATGAAATTGGGCAGGTAGCGTTGCAGCTTTCCGCGCCGCTGGCCTTTGATCCTTACGGGAAAAATCGTGCGACCGGTTCTTTCATTCTGATCGACAGGCTGACCAATGCTACCGTTGCTGCCGGACTGATTGATCATTCTCTGCGCAAGGCCTCGCATATCCATGTGCAGGCGGCAAAGGTTACGCCGGCAGAGCGGGCTGAACAGAAATATCAAAAACCGGCGCTGTTATGGTTCACCGGCCTGTCCGGCTCTGGTAAGTCGGCCTTGGCCACAGTGCTGGAACAGCGTCTGCATCTGGCGGGGAAACATACATTCATTCTCGACGGTGATAATCTGCGTCATGGACTCAACAGCGATCTGGGCTTTTCAATTGAGGAGCGCAGCGAGAATATCCGTCGCGTGGCTGAGACATCGCGCCTGATGCTGGATGCGGGATTGATCGTGCTGGTATCAGTGATTTCACCCTTGGCGCAAGATCGTGCTTTGGGGCGTCATCTTGCCGGAGAGCATGATTTTGTTGAGATTTTTGTCGATACGCCGCTGGAGGTCTGCGAAGCCAGAGATGTGAAAGGGCTTTATGCCAAAGCCCGCGCCGGTGAAATTCGTGATTTCACTGGTATTGATGCCCCTTATGAGCGACCGGAAGCGCCGGAACTGCATTTGCACGGGCAGACAGGCAGTGTGGATGATCTGGCCGATGAGATAGAAAAATATCTCAATCAACGTGGCCTGATGAACAGTCTGGTCGATGAGGGCTGGTCGATTTAGAGCGGCTCCAGTTAAGAGTGAAACGTTGGAACCGCTCTATCTCTTTGTTTTTATCGCATTATCCGACGCAAAACCGCTTCACACTTTTGCTGGAAATGCTCTAACGCCCAGATATCCATGTTCCTTCGATGGGGAAAATGTTATATGTCGCCCTGATCGGGTGTGAGGAACTTAGCATGAGCATTGAAAAGACGTCACTGGCCAATGATGATCTCATGGCAGTGATGCAACAGGCCGCGCTTGAGGCCGGTCGCGAGATTATGCGATTTTATGAGACGGGCTGTGAGATCAGTCTGAAGCCGGATGCGTCTCCTGTGAGCGAAGCTGATCATGTTGCCGAAGAGGTTATTCTAAAAGCTTTACGCGCTTTTCTGCCTGATGTGCCTGTGGTTGCGGAAGAGGAGATGGCGGCCGGTGACGGTCCCGTTGAAATCCGCGAGCGTTTTTTTCTTGTTGACCCTCTGGATGGCACTAAAGAATTTGTACTGCGCAATGGTGATTTCACCGTCAATATTGCATTGATTGAAAATGGTGTGCCGGTCAGTGGTGTGGTTTACGCGCCGGTTAGCGGCAGGCTTTATTGCGGATCACCGGCCGGTGCATGGCAATATGACGTGCAGCCGGATGTTCTGGCAGGTAAAATACGTTTGCATGTGCGTGAATGCGGTGAGCAAAAAACCGCTGTAGCCAGTCGCTCCCATAATACACCGGAAACAAATGCTTATTTACAAGAACAGGCCATTGCTTCTTGTGTGACTGTTGGCTCGTCTTTAAAATTTTGTTTGCTTGCTGCGGGTCAGGCCGATGTCTATCCGCGTTTCAGCCGGACAATGGAGTGGGATACAGCAGCAGGTGATGCGGTGCTGCGGGCAGCGGGCGGTAAAACACTGACGCTGGATGACCTGCCGCTGACCTATGGTAAGCGCAACCAGCCGTCTGACTGCGACTATGCCAATCCGTTTTTTATCGCTTATGGCGGTGCCGAGCCGGTTTGAACCGGCTCAAATGTCAGAGCATTTCCAGTTTATCTTGGATCATAGGAAATGCTCTGTCTTTTTTGTTTTTACGCATGTCGTTATCGGAAAACCGGTGCCCGCTTTTCCGCGACACGCTCTGGGGCAGTTCGCCGTCAATTAGGATCAACTTGACGGCAGTGATAATGCGATCAAATAGAATCCAGAGCGAGCGCTATGATCCAATCTGGACGTAAACCGCTCTAGTTACATACGTCCGCAATTGCGAAGCTGTGCTGCATAACGCTGCGAAATATTCGTGGCTTTTTTGGCTGCGCGCTGCACCATGGCATTGCCGCGCCAGCTGCCTTTTGCATAGCCGCCATGGCCGGAATAATAAGCCAGATACAGATTATACGGATCATTCAGAGAGATGCCGTTACTGACATTGCTCTGTTTGTGATACCAGCCGACAAAATGGATCGCATCACCGAAATTGGTACGGCTTGCGCCGTAACGACCGGTTTCACGCGTATAACGCTCCCATGTGCCGTCCAGTGCCTGAGAATAGCCATAGGCAGAAGACTGACGCTTCCATGGGATGAAACCAAGCAATTTAGTGCGCGGTGGTCGTGCATAGGGCTGGAAACTTGATTCTGTATAAATCGTCGCCATCATGATCGGGATCGGCACGCCAAAATCGCGCTCGGCTTTTTTGGCATCTTTATGCCAGTTATTTACCCAGCCGTCGCGCTGATCGAAAATCGCACAGGCATTATTGACTGATTTGGGTGCAGAGGCGCAGCCAGCCAGAAAAACAGCAAAAATAATAAGAAGTTTTTTCATTTAGGCGATCTTTCAGGCAGGCAATCTCTGGGGCGAAATGAAACATTCTGTCTTGCGGAAAAGACGATCCGCAACACAGCAAAGTGGTAATGCTGAAAATCATAACGTGAAAAACTTCGGCAAAATGTGGTGCAAACAGGTTTTGAATGACTATGTTTGCTGGCGTAGTTAATCTTGCGTTAAAAACGCAGTCGCCGGTACCGGTGCTCAAATATAAAAATAACGTGCGATGATTATCTCATCCACGTTCAAAACACTGAATTCTATAGGGAATTTATAAACACTTCTTAAGGTGTGATGGTCGGAGCGAGAGGATTCGAACCTCCGACCCCCTGATCCCAAATCAGGTGCGCTACCAGGCTGCGCTACGCTCCGTTGACCGTGAGGCGGCTTATAGCGCCGCATTTTGCTCCCTGCAAGCGAATTATGCAAAAAAATCAAAACAACTGTTTATTATTGAAATTTATGGGCTTTTTGTACCTGATTTTCGCTGCGGTAAGAATAGGTTTTTGTTCGGAAAGCCCCTCGTCTTTAAAGCAATATACGCATTGATCTTGATTATGAATTTATAAATAAATCAATATAATCAATTATTTAATGACTAAATTTTCAAATTAAAATTTATTGGATTTCTCCGTTTTTTACAAAATATCGCTTGGCAAAAATGATTTCCCGATCCTATGGTCAAATGAGGAATACAAAACAGCTTTGAATGAGTTTTAGCCGTTCGGAATGACATCCGTTCAGGTCATGCATGTTCTTTGATTCTTTTCAGGGGCAGATAATGCAATCCACTGCGATGAATACAGGGCAGTCCGTTCAATATTTTACAAGTGAGTCTCCGGCGGATGAGGCAATATTGATCCGTCCGGAAGGGTTTCGGGAATATGACGCGCGCTGGTGGTATGGTTGTTCCGGTTCGCAACGGACGCCGGAGATTAATCTCGCAGGCATAACGGCTGTCGGAGCAGGTCTGGCATATATGATACGGCAACGTGGTGTCGAGCCGGCAATAATCGTCGGTCATGATCTGCGCAGCTATTCGTTCGAGATTAAAACAGCGCTCATCAAAAGCCTGATATCCGGCGGAATGCAGGTCTTTGACATTGGACTTGCCCTGTCACCCATGGCTTATTATGCGCAATTTGCACTGAATGTACCGTCCGTTGCGATGGTAACTGCATCGCATAATGAAAATGGCTGGACAGGGGTGAAAATGGGCTGTGAACGCCCTTATACATTCGGGCCGGCGGATATGGCTGAGCTGAAATCAATTGTTTCGGAACAACGGACTGAGCCGGCTAAAGGCGGGCGCTATAATTTCATCAATAATATTGAAAAGCTTTATTCCGCAGCCTTAACAAAAGGTCGCTTTTTAAAGCGTCATCTGAAAGTTGCAGTCGTCTGCGGAAACGGCACAGCTGGTCTGTTCGCGCCGCAAATTCTGCGCCGGATTGGTTGCGATGTTGTGGAAGTTGATTGCGCGCCCGACTGGAATTTTCCGCATTATAATCCTGATCCGGAAGCCGCTCCCATGCAAAAAGCAATGGCGGAGGCTGTCAGAGCCTATGGGGCGGATCTGGCTTTCGGCTTTGATGGTGACGGCGATCGCTGCGGTGTGGCGGATCATGAGGGTAATATTATCTATGCTGATCGTGTTGGTTTGCTATTGGCGCGAGAGTTATCCCGAAAGCATTACGGGTCGCATTTTATTGTTGATGTGAAATCGAGCGGGCTATTCCGCAACGATCCGGTTTTGCAGGCCAATCAGGCGACGGTTGAATATTGGAAAACTGGCCATTCTTACATGAAGCGGCGTATGGGGGAAACGCACGCACTGGCCGGCTTTGAAAAGTCTGGTCATGTATTTCTGAACCAGCCATTGGGGCTGGGTTATGATGATGGTCTGGCCACTGCGATTGCGGTTTGTGAAATGCTGGCTGCGCATGCGGATCAGACACTCGCCACGCTCCACCGGCAATTGCCGCAAAGCTTTGCAACACCGACACTGAATATTCCTTGTTGTGACGTTGAGAAATATGGGCTGGTCAGCCGGATACAGGACTATTTTACAAATCTGTTCAAGGTTGGTGGCTCATTTGCAGGACAGACGGTGACAGAGCTTCTGACCGTCAATGGTGCGCGTGTCACTGTGGCTGACGGTACATGGGGATTGATCCGTGCATCTTCAAACAAGCCGGATCTGGTGGTGGTTGCTGAAAGTCCGGTTTCGCTTGAGAGGTGCAATGACATGCTGAGTGCTATCAATGATGTTTTGAGACAATTCGGGGCAGAGGAATTGTCCGGTTTTGAGAGTAATTTATAAATTTTGTGAATAGCTTAGGCGGGGGCATTAGCTATGGCATTTGATCGGGAAAATGAAAATTTTAACGGTATTCATAGTACGAATTTGCCGTTCCTCAGTTTTGTGATGAGTGGTGGCAGTGGCTCACGTTTATGGCCGCTCTCCAGAAGTGATAAGCCGAAACAATTTCATCATTTGTCCGGCGATGAGAGTCTCTTGCTTGCGACTTTAAAGCGCCTGCAATTTGCTTCCGAGAATAGAATCTCTGTGATCGGTGCACAGGCTCATTCCGAGCAAATTGCACAAACAATTTCTGCTATGTCTGATGTAGGGGATATCAGGGCAATTTTAGAGCCTGTGGCGCGTAATACTGCTGCGGTTGCGGCGCTCGCATCACTGTCTGCATTATCGGACTGTGATGATGCTTTAATCCTGCTTTGTCCCGCCGATCATGCAATCTCGACCACAGAGCAGTTTTGGCAAAGCGTAGCGCAGGGTATTTCCGCAGCAGTGCAAGGAGCGATTGTCACCTTCGGGCTTTTGCCGGAACGGCCGGAAACCGGTTATGGCTATATTCAGACCGGTGAACCGCACGGGACTGGTTATGTTATCAGTTGTTTTATCGAGAAGCCGGATTATGCTGCCGCTTCGCTATTTATCCGGCAGAGAAATTACTTTTGGAATTCCGGCATATTCCTGTTTCGGGCAAGCATTATGCGCGACATCTTTCTGGAACATGCACCGGATATCTGGCTGGCTGTGCAGGCTGCACTTGATGAGGCAGAGTGCAATCATAATACGATAAAATTACCGGAACATCTGTATCCGTTTGTACCTGCGATTTCCTTCGATCATGCGATTATGGAAGAAGCAGACAGACGGGTACTTATACCGGCTTCATTCCGCTGGAGTGACCTAGGCTCATGGCAATCTCTGTGCAAACTTGAGCAGCATCGTGACAATCAGGACGAGCGTGGCAATGTTCTGATCGGCGATGTTATCGCGCATGATTGCAGCAATAGCTATATCCGCAGCGACAGTGGGTTGCTCGCGGTGTCCGGTTTGAAGGATATGGCTGTTATTGCCACTCATGATGCAACCTTTGTAGCTCCGCTGGAACAGAGTCAGCATGTGCAGGCGATCGTCAAAGAGCTGACACAACGGAAGCGTGCAGAATTATATTATGAGCAGTCGGTATATGTGCCGGATATGCATCGTCAGCATGTTAAAGACTGGTTGTTTGAAAAGGCGCTGCCCTATTGGGCACTCAAGGGCACAGATCACCGGCATGGCGGTTTTTATGAGAGCCTTTCATTACAGGGACTGCCGATTGCAGGGCCACGCCGGACACGAACGATGGCACGGCAGATTTATAGTTTTGCTAAAAGTTATCAGGCGGGATGGAGCGGAGAGGCTGCTGGCCTGATCGCGCATGGTTTACTCTTCATGCAGGCAAAAGGGCGCAGTCGTAATGGCGGCTGGGTGCAGTCCTTTCATATTGATGGGCGTGTGGCGGAAAGTCAGGAAAGTTTCTACGACCAGACCTGTATGTTGCTGGCATTAAGCTGTGCTTATCAGGCCGGACATAATCAGGCTCTGCAATTAGCGCAGGAAACTTTTGCATTTCTGGATGCCAGATTGGCTCATCCAAAAGGCGGTTTCTACGAAACATCTGCTGATCGTAGCAATCAGCAGGCTGTTCTCAGCAGCAATGCGCATATGCATTACCTTGAAGCTTGTCTGGCATGGTACGAAGTGAGCGGAGATATTGTGTTTCTCCATCGTGCAGCCGAGATTGTAGCTCTGTGTGAATGTTACTTTTTTGATCGTGATTATTGGTGTCTGGGAGAATATTTCATTGCAAACTGGCAGCGACTGCAGGGTGAGCGGGGCGACCATACAGAGCCTGGCCATGCTTTTGAATGGGCTGCCCTGCTTAGTGATTATGCCAATCGCACCGGTTGCCCGAATACAAGCCGGATGGCACACCGTTTTTATACGAATGCGATTTCCAGCGGGATTAACCGGACAACAGGTCTGGCATATAATGTGGTGTCGCGCGAGGGCAGGCCGGTGGATAGCGGCAGCCGCAGCTGGCAGCAATGTGAGGCGATCAAAGCCGCGATCATGCTTGATGGCTATAATGGTCAGAATATGAAGCCGGAAATTGAAGCAAGGATTGCTACTTTATTTCGCTGGCATTTACATCCGGCAAAACGCGGCTTGTGGATTGACCGTGTTGATAAGAACGGAAGTCATTGCTCCGACCATGTACCGGCTTCAATCCTCTATCATCTGGTCAGTGCTTTGACATTATATTTGCAAGTCACGGCAAAAGTAGCAGACACGTCTGTGGCGGGCAACTCAGGCAGATCTGAGAGAGCAGTTCTGTCTGTCTGAAAGGAATTGCCTGTGGAATTATGCTGATACAAAACAAACTTATTTGAATATGAGGTTGATCTGCTTGTGTTCAGCCACTGATTAGTTATCCTGATATGCAAAGCTGTTTCAGGAGGAGCGCAAGCCGGTTTCCTGAAGCTGCCTTCAAAAAAATCAGAGCGGGCGCGGAGGATAAATCCGTATGCGGCACGTTTTGTCCGTTTAATGGGTAAAATCAGGCAGATCTTTATGCAGCACTCTCCGCGTCATCGTGCCATTCTGGAACAGGCCAAGCTGAAAGGTCAGGTGCTGGTTGATGATCTGGCTGAACAATTTCAGGTCAGCCCGCAGACAATCCGTAAAGATCTCAATGATTTGTGTCGGGCGCAATTGCTGACACGCACCCATGGCGGTGCGTTGTTTCCCTCCGGTGTGGAAAATCTGGAATATGAAGCGCGCAGGCAGATTGCAGCCTCGGAAAAACAGGCGATCGGGCAGGCCGCGGCCGAACTGATCCCTGAAGGCGCTTCGCTTTTCATTAATATTGGCACCACCACTGAAGCTGTAAGCCAGCATTTGCTGTCGCATAACCAGTTGATGGTGATTACCAATAATATCAATGTGGCCAGCCGGTTGCGCGTCTATTCAGGTCTTGAAGTCATCATTGCCGGTGGCGTTGTACGCGCCAGTGACGGCGGTATTGTCGGTGAAGCTGCTGTCGACTTTATCCGCCAGTTCAAAGTGGATTATGCAATTATCGGCGTTTCAGCGATTGATGCCGATGGCGCTTTACTCGACTTTGATTATCGTGAGGTAAAAGTTGCACAGGCGATTATTGCCAATGCCCGCCATGTTATTCTGGTTGCGGACTCCACCAAAATGGAGCGCAGCGCGCCGGTGCGGATGGGGCATCTATCGCAGATTGATACTTTCATCACCGATCAGTGCATTGAACCGTCATTGCGTCAGATTTGCGCCGATCATGATGTACAACTGATTGAGGCTTTGAAGCTTTGAGACCCTGCGGGCTTTCTGTTGCCACGGCATGTGTTTCTCAAACATTCTTATTTTTGTGAAGTTTCGTTTTTTCGCTCGATTTAGTTTCGTTTTTTACTATATTGCTTTCATATTTCGGATGTGGCCGGATTGCAGACGATTCCGGTGCACCGTTTTTCATGTGTCACAGCCGTGTCAATTTACCGTGCTTCAAGCAGTTACGTATTGAATTGACATGATTTTCGGCGGAGCTTGCGACGTGGTTGCAAATATGGACTACGATATTTTCATTATTGGCGGCGGTATTAATGGTTGTGGTATTGCACGCGACGCGGTCGGTCGTGGTTTTCGTACCGGTCTGGCTGAAATGAAAGATCTGGCCAGCGGCACATCCTCCCGCGCCACCAAGCTGATTCACGGTGGTTTGCGCTATCTTGAGCATTATGAGTTTCGTCTGGTGCGCGAAGCCCTGATGGAGCGCGAAGTGATCTGGGCCAATGCCCCGCATGTGGTTAAGCCAATGCGCTTTATTCTGCCTTATCATCGCGGCGGTGTGCGTCCGGCATGGCTTCTGCGGTTGGGGCTGTTCCTTTATGATCATATTGGCGGGCGCAAATTGCTGCCTGCAACCCGCACACTGAATATGAAAACGGACAAGGCCGCGGCACCGCTCAAAGACCTGTTCACCAAGGCTTTTGAATATTCAGACGCTTGGGTTGATGATGCCCGTTTTGTGGCACTCAATGCGATGGATGCCAAAGAACGCGGTGCGGAAATCCGTACCCGTACTAAAGTAACCGCTGCACGCCGCGCCGGAGATATCTGGCATATTACATTGCAGGATTTGCGTACCGGCAAAACCAATGAAGTGACCTCACGTTTGCTGGTCAATGCGGCAGGCCCGTGGGTGGACCGTGTGCTCGCTGGTGTGGAAGGATTGGCTGAGGTGCATAATGTGCGTCTTGTGCAGGGCAGCCATATTATTGTACGCAAGAAATTTGATGGTGACCGTTCTTACTTCTTCCAGAATAATGACGGCCGTATCATTTTCGCTATTCCTTACGAGAATGATTTCACACTGATTGGCACCACGGATCAGGACTATCACGGCGATCCGGCGAAAGTGGAAATCACTGAGGCCGAGAGCGATTATCTGTGCTCGGCTGCCAGCGAATATTTCCGTGAGCCGGTTAAGCGCGAAGATATTGTCTGGGCTTATTCCGGTGTGCGTCCGCTCTATGATGACGGTGCGGATAAAGCACAGGAAGCAACGCGCGATTATGTTCTGAAAGATGATGCCGGTGAGGGTAAAGCGCCGCTGATTAATATTTTCGGCGGCAAGATCACAACCTATCGCCGTTTGTCCGAGCACATGATGCAAAAGATCGAGCATTTTCTCGGCAAAAAAGGCGCACCTTGGACGCACAAAGCACCGCTGCCGGGTGGTGATTTTCCGGTACAGGATTTTAACCGGATGAGCGCGAAATTTGCTGCGCATTATCCTTTTCTGGCACCGTCTCATGCGGCGCGTCTGTTTCGTATGTACGGGACGCGTGCGCAATGGATTTTAGGCAATGCAACGGATTATAAAGACCTTGGTCAGCATTTCGGTGCTGATCTTTATGAGGTTGAAGTGCGCTATATGATGGTGCAGGAATGGGCGCTGACCGCAGAAGATATTGTCTGGCGGCGTAGCAAACGCGGACTGGTCATGACAGGAAGCGAGATCGCGGCGCTGGATCAGTTTATGAAAACTGAAACCGGTTATGATGAGAAAGCAGCATAAAACCGGCTCTCTTATTTTGATTTAAGTTTACAGCGCAGCCTGATTTATCAGGCTGCGCTGTTTGCTTTTGTGATCATAGTTTCTCCTCCTTTCAGTCTCATCCTAACGCTCTTCACAGCAGCATAAATCTGGACTACCATTCTTTGTGCAGACTCTGAGTGAAGCATAAAAGCAGTTTTCATTTTGACGGATATTGGGACGCAGAAAACCGCTCTTTCTCTTTGTATTACGCAGTTTCGAACGGAAAACCGTAAACACTTTTCCTGAAACTGCTCCTGAGGAGCAGCTGATGAGCATTCAGTCAGGCAAAATATCCGCCGCGGCAGGACAGTCAGTCTTTAGCGCTCATGCGGAGCGGGTTCACTCTGCCATTCGTGGCAGTGGTGCGGCGCGGTCTGCGCTTGTCGCCTCATGGCAGCGCTCTGCCCGCTTGCATGGGCTGAAGCCGCAGGATTCCGGCAGACCTCAAACCATCACCGCACAAGAACTGCGTGAAGTTCAGGAGCATGTTGAGCCGCTGACCCATCTGGCACAGCCGGTGCTGGACCGGTTGTTTCAGTCCGTTGGCGGTATTGGCTGTTGTGTATTGCTGGCTGACGGTAATGGTGTGCCGGTGGAGCGGCGCGGTGCTGTTGCCGATGATGATGTGTTTCATCAATGGGGTTTGTGGACGGGTGCAGTCTGGAGTGAGGCTTGTGAAGGCACCAATGGCATAGGCACCTGTATCGTTGAACAGCGCGCGGTGACAATACACCGTGATCAGCACTTTCATGCCAGAAATGCCGGGCTTTCCTGCTCGGTCGCACCGATTCACGATCATACGGGACGGCTGGTTGCCGTGCTTGATGTATCATCCTGCCGGTCCGATCTGACAGAGGGTTATGCAGGATTAATATTTGCCGCAGTTAATGAGGCGGCACGCAAGATTGAGACAGATTATTTCCGCTATCATTTCCAGAAAGCCCGCATTGTTCTGGCACCTGTTGCCGAGCATAATAACGGCGCATTACTGGCAATTGATCGTGATGATATGGTGATCGGTGCCAGCCGCTCCGCACGACTGGCGCTGGGCTTAGGCGAAGACGGGTTGAAAGAGCCGGTGCCTGCAACCGATTTCTTTGGTGTTTTAGCTGAGAAAACAACCGATATGGCCGAGGCAGAGCGTGGTGTGATTATCCGCGCTCTTGCCCGCTCTGAGGGAAAAATTTCCCTCGCGGCTAAAATTTTGGGCATGAGCCGTGCAACTTTGCACCGCAAGCTCAACCGTTTGCAGATCAGACGCAACGACTGAGCCTGTAAGCACACGCGTAAAAAATGATGTGGTCTCGGCCATCATGCGCGGCATTTAAAACTGTCTCTTAAACTGTCTCATTCTTGCGACATTACCGGCAAGAGTTTGTTGTGCAGGCACCGCTGGCCTCATGACAAGCGGGGTGTTTCCCGCAACACTATCTTCGAGTTCAGGCGTTCGCATCTGAGGAGAGATGCGAAAGCTATGACCGAAGGAAAACAGGGAGAGAGACGATGAACAAGGTTGAAGTAAGCCGTACTGTTCACCCGAAATTTGCTAAACGCTATGGTAATTTTATCGGCGGCAAATGGGTTGAACCAAAATCTGGACGTTATTTCGAGAATATTTCACCGGTCAATGGGCAGGTTCTTTGCGAAGTTGCCCGCTCTGATGCCGCGGATGTCGAGCTGGCACTGGATGCAGCTCACGCAGCCAAAGACGCATGGGGACGCACCAGTGCCGCAGAACGTGCGCTGATCCTCAACAAAATCGCTGACCGCATGCAGGACAATCTGGCATTGCTGGCCGAGGCTGAAACCTGGGATAACGGCAAACCGATCCGCGAAACCACCAATGCCGATATGCCGCTGGCAATTGACCATTTCCGTTATTTTGCGGGCGCTATCCGTGCACAGGAAGGCGGTATTTCCGAGATTGATCATGATACGGTTGCCTATCATTTCCATGAGCCGCTGGGTGTTGTCGGGCAGATTATTCCGTGGAACTTCCCGATCCTGATGGCCGTGTGGAAGCTGGCGCCGGCACTGGCTGCGGGTAACTGCGTGGTGCTGAAACCGGCTGAACAGACACCGGCATCTATTCTGGTGCTGGCAGAACTGATCGGTGATCTGCTGCCTGCCGGTGTGCTGAATATTGTCAATGGTTTTGGCCTCGAAGCTGGTAAGCCACTGGCTTCCAGCCCGCGCATTGCCAAAATCGCCTTTACCGGTGAAACCACCACCGGCCGTCTGATTATGCAATATGCCAGCCAGAATCTCATTCCGGTGACACTGGAACTGGGCGGTAAATCGCCGAATATCTTCTTTGAAGATGTGACAGCGGAAGATGATGATTATCTCGACAAAGCCATTGAAGGTTTTGTGATGTTTGCCCTCAATCAGGGTGAGGTTTGTACCTGTCCGAGCCGAGCGCTGATCCATGAGAAAATCTACGATAAATTCATGGAAAAAGCTCTGAAACGTGTAGAAGCCATTGTGCAGGGTGATCCGCTCAATCCGGCAACGATGATCGGTGCACAGGCCTCGCAGGAACAGCTGGAAAAAATCCTCAGCTATATGGATATCGGTCGTCAGGAAGGTGCGGAAGTGCTGACCGGTGGTGAACGCAACCAGCTTGGCGGTGATCTGGCCGGTGGGTTCTATGTGAAGCCGACGGTCTTCAAAGGCCATAATAAGATGCGGATTTTTCAGGAAGAAATCTTCGGCCCTGTGGTTTCGGTCACGACCTTCAAAACCGATGAAGAAGCACTGTCCATCGCCAATGACACGCTTTACGGTCTGGGTTCCGGTGTGTGGACACGGAATGGCAACCGCGCTTACCGCTTTGGCCGCGGTATTCAGGCAGGCCGTGTCTGGACAAACTGCTACCATGCTTATCCGGCACATGCGGCTTTCGGTGGTTACAAACAGTCCGGTATCGGGCGTGAAAACCACCTGAAAATGCTCGATCATTATCAGCAGACCAAAAATATGCTGGTGAGCTACAGCCCTAAAAAACTGGGTTTCTTCTGATAAGACCTACAGGGTGATCCGATGAATTCGGATCATCCTCCTTTCGTAATGCTGACTTCATAAATGGAGCAGAAAGAGTGCCCTCTTTCTGTAATAGGAGAATGTTATGGCAAAGACGATGAAAGCCGCCGTCGTGCGGGAATTCGGAAAACCACTGACAATTGATGAAGTGCCGGTACCAGTGCCGGGTCCGGGGCAAATTCAGGTTGCCATTCAGGCTTCCGGTGTTTGCCATACGGACTTACATGCCGCAGAAGGCGACTGGCCGGTCAAGCCGAACCCGCCGTTTATTCCGGGGCACGAAGGTGTGGGCTTTGTCTCCGCTGTCGGTGCCGGTGTTAAAAATGTCAAGGAAGGTGACCGCGTTGGTATTCCGTGGCTTTACACTGCTTGCGGCTATTGTCGTCATTGTCTTGGTGGTTGGGAGACCTTGTGTGAATCTCAGGAAAATACCGGCTATTCGGTGAATGGCGGTTTTGCTGATTATGTGGTGGCCGATCCGAATTTCGTCGGTCATTTGCCGAAAAATATTGAGTTTAATGAAATCGCGCCTGTGCTTTGCGCCGGTGTGACTGTCTATAAAGGGCTGAAAGTTACCGACACGAAACCTGGTGACTGGATGGTGATTTCCGGTATCGGCGGGCTCGGCCATATGGCAGTGCAATATGCCAAGGCCATGGGGCTGAATGTTGTGGCTGTCGATATTGATGATGCCAAACTTGATCTGGCGCGGCGGCTTGGGGCTGTTGCAACGGTTAATGCTAAAACCAGTAATGATCCGGCAGCGGAAGTGAAGAAACTGACCGATGGCGGTGCGCAGGGCGCATTGGTGACGGCGGTTTCGCCAAAAGCGTTTCAGCAGGCGCTGGGGATGATGTCGCGCGGCGGCACGATTGCTTTCAATGGTTTGCCTGCCGGTGAGTTTCCGGTGTCGATTTTCAATATGGTGCTGAACGGCGTGACTTTGCGCGGTTCTATTGTCGGCACAAGGCTGGATTTACAGGAGTCGATTGATTTTGCTGCTGATGGTAAAGTGAAGGCGACGATCAGCACTGACCGGCTGGAGAATATCAACGCGATTTTCGACAAGATGCGCAAAGGGGAAATCGAAGGCCGTATCGTGATGGATATGACCAAGTAGACTACAAAGAGGAGGGTGTCATGACTGAAGCAGATCATAATGCGGATACTGCATCGCTGAACAAGGTGACTGCGACACCTGACGCTCTCAAACTGATTGCCGAATTACAGAGCGAATACGGGCCGGTGATGTTTCATCAGTCCGGCGGTTGCTGTGATGGCTCATCGCCGATGTGTTATGCGCAGGGGGACTTTCTGATCGGTGATCAGGATGTGCAACTGGGTGAGATTGGCGGTGCGCCGTTTTATATCAGCCGTTCGCAATATGAAGCGTGGAAACATACCGATCTGATCATTGATGTTGTGCCGGGGCGGGGCGGTATGTTTTCGCTGGATAATGGCCGTGAAGTGCGTTTTTTGACCCGCTCAACAATTTGTAAAATTTAAATTGTCTCTCCCAAGACACTTTGTAAAACCGTGTGACGTAAAAAAGGGCGGAAATTTCCGCCCTTTTTCTTTTTCGGTTTTGCTTATGGCAATTTATAGGACATCACATAATCACCGGCTTTAGTGCCGACTGAACCGTGACCACCGGCAACGATCAGCACATATTGTTTGCCGTCTTTGCCGGTATAGCTCATCGGTGTGGACTGACCGCCTGCGGGCAGGCGGGTTTGCCAGAGCTGCTTGCCGGTGGTGAGATCATAAGCGCGCAGATAATCATCAACCGCCGCACCGAGGAAGGCAACGCCGCCTGCGGTGATCAGCGGGCCACCAATACCCGGCACGCCGAGTTTCAGCGGAATTGGCACCGGTGCCATATCTTCAACCGTACCGTTTTTATGCTTATAGGCGATTTTACCGGTGCGCAGATCAACACCCGCTACATAGCCCCATGGCGGCGACTGGCACGGAATGCCGAGCGGCGACAGGAATGGTCCCATAAACACGCCGTAAGGTGCGCCGTCATTGCGGTTCAGCCCTTGTTCGCTGGCTTTTTCATCTTCACCTTTCGGCGGAATCTGATCCGCAGGCACAAGGCGCGAGGTGAAGGCCAGATAGGTCGGCATACCGAACATTACCTGACGTTTCGGATCAACGGCCACACTACCCCAGTTGAACACCCCGAAATTGCCGGGATAGACAATTGTGCCTTGTAAGGATGGCGGGGTGTAGCGGCCTTCGTAGCGCAGCGAGCGGAACTGGATGCGGCAGGCGAGCTGATCGAACATCGTCGCTCCCCACATATTAGCTTCCGTCAATGGTGGCGGGTTAAATGTCAGGCCGGAAAGCGGCTGTGTCGGAGCCGAGAAATCCTCCGGTATTGCACCTTTCGGCGCTGCAACTTCTGTCACCGGAATAATTGGCTCACCGGTGCGCCGGTCGAGCACGTAAATATCACCCTGTTTGGTTGGCCCAACCAGTGCAGGCACGGCTTGTCCGTCCTTGGTGATATCGAGCAGTACCGGCTGTGCAGGCACATCCATATCCCACAGATCATGATGCACAGTCTGGCGCACCCAGCGTACCTGACCGGTATTCACATCAAGAGCGGTGATGGATGAGGAATATTTCTCTACCGCTTCGCTGCGCCCCATGCCGAGCTGATCCGGCACCTGATTGCCGAGCGGTATATAAATCAGGCCGAGCTTTTCATCGGCGCTGAAAACCGACCAGCTGTTTGGTGAGTTGGTTGTGTAATGTTCGCCCTCGGCAATCGGTGTGGTGACATCGGGATTGCCGGAATCCCAGTTCCACAACAACTGACCGGTCAGAATGTCAAACGCGCGGATAACGCCCGACTGTTCCTCAGTCGAGAAATTATCATTCACCGCGCCGCCGACAATAATCTTGCCGTCAATCGCGGTTGGCGGAGAGGTGGAATAATAATAGCCGGACGGATTATATTTCATGCCACGGGTCAGATCGAGCACGCCCTTGTCGGCAAAGTTCTCGCAGATCTGGCCGGTTTTGGCATCCAGTGCGATCAGATGCGCATCCGATGTCGGCAGATAAACCCGCTCATAGCAGGCCTGCTCTGCGGCAACTGTCTGGTCCTTCCAATAGGTCACACCACGGCAGGTCTGGTGCTGGCGCTGTGTATTGGCGCTGACCTCCGGATTATAACGCCATTTTTCCTTGCCCGTATCCGCATCCAGCGCAATGGCAATATTATGCGGGGTACAGAGATAGAGCGTGTCTTCAATCTTGAGCGGTGTGACCTGATAGGTTGTTTCTGTCACATCCTGCGGCTGGCGCACATCGCCGGTGCGATATTGCCAGGCCAGTTCAAGCTTGGCCACGTTCTCCGGTGTGATTTGCGTGAGCGGAGAATAGCGCTGACCATATTGCGTGCGGCCATATTGATGCCATTCACCATCCGGCACAACATTGCCGGTATCGGGCGCAGCCGCCACTTCTTCTGTCGGCAGGGAACCATCAAGATTATGCGGGTCTTTTGAGATTGCAACACCGGCAACAATCAGTGCAGCAGCAACTGCCGCCAGCAATGGCAAAGGGCTGGCATTGCCAGCGCGTGCCTGCTCAACAGTAGGTGCAATTTCTCTGCTGGCAGGGCTCAGTGCTTTGCGGATAGGCGGCAGCAACAGCCATAGACCGAGCAACACAATAATGCCGCCGCGCGAACCGAGCGGCCACCAGTCAAAGCCGACCTCATAGATCGCCCAGCCGAGTGTACCGAGAATGATCAGGGCATAGACCCACAGCGCCGCAGCGCGGCGGGTAAAAAGCAGAATGGCGGTCAGTAAGAAACCGGCCGCGGTAATAATGTAATAAAGGCTGCCGCCCAGCAGGGCGAGTTTTATGCCACCATAGCCAAGTGCGATGCCTATGAACGCAAAGAGGATGGCTGTTAATGAAACTAACACAATGCTACCCCTTATTTATTGAATGGGGAAGAATATAGATCAGTAAAGCACAGCGGGAAGTGCTTCGAAACATTTATTTGAAAATAGAACAAATGAATCGACACAGATACAGTTAATTCTGACAGGAAAAAGCGCGGGAAATTCTGTAAAACAATAAGTAAATCAATTCTCTGATCAATGAAAACGCCGCCCTGTTACGGACGGCGTTTTGTTTAAAAGCATCAACCTTGAGAGGATGGAGCTTTTATAGGCGTGTGCTGGTGAAACTGTGCAGACGCAGCGCATTGATCAGCACGAAGATGCCGGACAGTGCCATGGCTGCCGCTGCCAGAACCGGTGAAAGCGCGATGCCGTAGAACGGATAGAGCAGAACGGTTGAGGAAACGGATTGTGTCATGATGATCTTCAGGCATGTTCACACGGAAAATCGTATCGGAGAGAATCCTGCCTTTCTTGTCAGTTTCAGGCGCATGTCGGCGCTTTTGTTGATGGTAACAAGAAGATGGATCTTCCCATGATGGGAAGGTAAAGGGATTTTCCGAAAGAGATGCACTTAATTTAAATATATGATTTTATCCGTCATATTCCGCGATGAAGTCACAAACATCACGCTGTGACATTGGTTTTCCGGTGAAAAACCCCTGTACCTCACCGAATTGTTCATCTTTCAGACGGGTGAGCTGTTCCTGTGTTTCCACACCTTCTGCTGTCGTCACAATATTGAATGCACTGCCCAGCGAAACCACAGCCTGAATGATCGCCAGATTACGTTTGTCGTCATCAATATTCGACACAAAACTGCGATCAATCTTGATCTTATCAAAAGGGAAGGTTCGCAAATAATTGAGGGATGAATAGCCGGTGCCAAAATCATCCATAGCAATGCTCACGCCAAGATTGCGTAACTCGAATAACAGTTCGGTATTATGTTCGGTATTGGAGAGCAATACGGTTTCGGTAATTTCCAGCTCCAGACGGCTGGCCTGTAATCCGCTTTCTTCAAGGGCAGATTTCACCATATCCAGCATGTTGCGGCTGTTAAACTGTACCGGCGACAGATTGACCGAAACCTTAATTTTTTCCGGCCATGAAATGGCATCCTGACAGGCCTGCCGCAAAACCCAGGCGCCGATCGCAGAAATGATGCCGGTATCTTCGGCAATCGGTATGAAATCATCCGGGGTGACCAGTCCGCGTGTCGGGTGTTGCCAGCGCAGCAGGGCTTCACAACCGGTAATAAGATCTGTCGTCAGTGAGAAGATCGGCTGATAAAACAATACAAATTCATTATTTTGCAGAGCTGTGTGCAGTTCCAGCGCGGTACGGTGGCGTTTTTCGACCGCCTCGCGCATGGATCTTTCATAGAAGCGGTAGACGCCGCGCCGGTCTGCCTTGGCAGCATAAAGCGCCAGATCAGCATTGCGTAACAGCGTATCAATATCCTCGCCATCATCCGGCGCAATGACAACACCAATGGTGCAGCCGACATATTCAGGACTGCCGTCCAGATGAAACGGCTTGCTGAACAGGTTGGTAATTTCTTCGGCAAAATGGCCTATTTCCTGCCGGTGATCGGGATTATCCGGATCAAAAGGATGGATGATCGCAAATTCATCGCCGCCAAGGCGGGCGATAAAATCCTGCGGTTTCAGAAAGGCGCTGAGACGGCGGGCAACCTGACAGAGCAGGGCATCGCCTGCCGCATGGCCGATACTGTCATTGATATGTTTGAAGTGATCGACATCGAGAAACAGCAGAGCATGGCTCTGGGCTGTTTCCTTTTGAGAAAATAAACCCGTTGTGTGACGCGAAAAATAGACACGGTTCGGCAGATTGGTCAGCGAGTCGTGCATGGCCGTATAGGTCAGATGTGCCTGCAAAGCCTGTTCTTCCGTAATATCCTCCATCAGTCCGATCAGATAACGCGGCTTTTCTCCGTTTTGCGCCGGAATTGTACGTTTCATCACCCGTACATGACGGCTGTGGCTCTGCAACGGGATTTCACTTTCAACAGTAAAAACACTGTCACTTTCCATGACATACTGATCCTGAGTGACAAAGTTGCGTGCATCTTCTTCACTGAAAACCTGATGATCGGCTCTGCCGATAACATGTGCAGATTCTTTGCCGGTAATCGCACTGGCCGTTTCATTAAACAGGACATAGCGCCCGCTATCCTGCATATCTTTAATGAAAACCCCGATCGGCAGGTTTTTGATCAGGCTGTCGAGCAATGAGCGGGTTTGGCTGATTTCATTACGTGCTTTGCGGATTTCTGTCTGATCCTGAATAACCGCGAGAATAGCAGGCTGACCGTTGAAACTGGTGCGTCGCCCATAGGTGATGACTTCAATCGTCTCGCCATTGGCTTTCAAGTGTTTCCAGACTTGCGGCTTTCCGAAATCACTTTCCGTATGGATGGCAGCAATCATGCGTTCGTGCTCGGATTCAGGGCGGATATCCAGCACGGTCATCCGGCTCATCTGCTCCGGCGTATAACCGTAAAATTCAAAAGCAGCGTCATTCAGCAATAAAAACTTGAGAGAAATGGGATCATACAGCCACATCGGAATAGGATGTTGTGTGAAGAGCAGACGAAAATCATTCTCTGATAAAGCAGGCTGAAAATACAGCGGGGAGTCAATCTGACTATTCAGCGGGGCAGTTGTCATAAAGGCTCCGTGTCTTTTAGTTGGCAAACAAAATGCCCGGCAGTGCCGTGCGGTTGTTTGGGCCGCGTGATAAGCCTACACGACACATCACAAATCTTAAAACTACATTACAAGTTTGCGATAATTTTTTTCCGGATATTTCTGAGGGGAAATATCGGATGAATTTGCATCTATTTGAAAAATATAGAGAATTATCGTGCCGGCTATATTCCGTTACTTGGTGCAGTTTTTTACGATTTTGCTGTTTTGGCTGCAAAACACTACCGAAGCATATCCGGTAACAGAATTTGTTGTCTTTGGTCTTTGTCATCTCTTGCTTCGGACTGCCTGTTTACCTAAAAGCTAACGCCTGTGTGAAGTTTTTGTGACGTCTTTGTGACTGCTTTTTATCCGTTATGACCGGGCAAATAGCCGGCAGAGGCAGACAAGCAGACACATGATGTAACGCTGTAGGAACCGGAAAGTTCCTGTTATTTTGGAAGCTGCCCATTGAGCAATCTTGCGACGCCGGTCCCTCATCATGCATCGCATGCTGTCCCTTATTCTGACAGCACGCTGAATCACGGGGATAAGCGGAAGGCGGCGCGCCGCACTGGCCGGTTTTGTGCATATTTTGCCAGCAGGCATTGGTTCTGGCGCGCATTGATTGCCACAGCCGGCACACTGTTCCTCACTGTGTCTGTAGTCATGCTGACCGAGTGGCTGATGCGGGGTTCTGCAGCATCGTGGAAACAGTATTTTACGCTGACACATCGTCCGCTTTGGACAACATTAGCTCTTGTTTTCCTAACACTGTTTTTGCTGGACAGCCTGCTGGGGCGTTTGTGGCAAGGTATTTTGATTGTTGCGCCGGTTTTGCTCGGACTTGCCTGGTTCAACCGGCAAAAGGGCATGTATCTTGGTGATCCGCTCTACCCGAGTGACCTGCTTTATACCCGTCAGGTCGTTGATCTGATGCCGTTGCTGGTGCGCGACAGACCGCTGGATGCGGTGCTGATCGTGCTCGCTTCGATGGCAGCACTTGCGGCTTTGTATTTTTGCTGGCGCTTTTTCCGGCGTTCTGTGCCACGTCTCAGCTGGGCGGCGCGCGGAGTGCGTCTTGCTGCGGCTTTGCCCGCTTTGATCTGGTTCGGCAGTATTTCTGATTATTCTAGCTTCTCCTATATCCGTGACCGCATGGGCATTGTGCCGATGATGTGGGATCAGAAAGAAAATTACGCTCATAACGGTTTGGTTGTGGCGTTTATTTTCAATATTCCTATGGCCAATGTCTCAGCGCCGAACGGCTATTCGCAGGAGCGGATTGCGAGTATTGCGGAATATTTATTCCCTGCTGATGCTGACAGCAGCCTGCTGGGCGGATCATCATCCGTTCATGGCAATACTATTGTTCCGGTTGTTGCACGTAATGACGAAAAGCCGGATGTTATTGTGATCATGAGTGAATCTTTCTGGGATCCATCCCGTCTTCCGGGTGTGGCCTTTGATGAAGATCCGATCAAAAATGTGCGTGCCAACCAGTCCGGCCATGTGTTTTCTCCAGAATTCGGCGGTATGACCGCGAATGTTGAATTTGAAGCGCTGACCGGATTTTCGAATGCCTTTTTGCCTTATGGCAGCATTCCTTATCAGCAATATGTGCGCAGACCAGTGCCTTCGCTGGCCTCATTCTTCAGTGAGCAGGGTTATGAAACCCGTGCGCTGCATCCCTATCGCCAATGGTTCTGGAACCGTGGCTCTGTCTATGAAAATTTCGGCTTTGATAAGTTCCTGTCCGAAGAAAATCTGCCGGAGCTGATGAAAAAAGGCCATCTGGCGTCAGATGAGGAATTTACCAGCGAGATTATCCGCTCGGCTGAAGAGGCGGAAAAACCGCTGTTCCTGTTCGGTGTATCCCTGCAGGGGCATGGTCCTTATGCGCCAAGCCGTTATCCGGACAGCCAGATCAAGGTTGTCACCAATGCAGATAGTGCTGTGAGTGAGGCATCCAAAGGGTCTGTTCGGGCTTTTGCACAGGGTGCACAGGATGCGGATATCAATCTCGGACGATTGATGGCGTGGGCAAAGAAACGCGAGCGGGAGACAATTATTGTTTTCTTCGGTGATCATCTGCCACCGCTTGGTGATGTCTATGTTGAGAGCGGTTATATGAAGAACCGTACGGCCAGTCGCGTTGATACGGCAGATCATATGCTGGCGCAGCATGAAACGCCGCTGGTATTGTGGTCCAGCCGTACAGACAGCCTGCGTGGTGTCGGCACAATCAGCCCGTCTTTTCTGCCGCTTTATGTTCTGGAAATGGCTGGCCTCCAGCACCCTTATTACACCGGTTTTCTGGGCAAGGTGCATCAGGAATACAGCGTGATTGACGGCCATTTGCTGCTGGATAAAGATTATACGCCGCATGCCGGATGGATGCAGCAACCGGTGATGCCGCAGATTTTGCAGGATTACCGTCAGGTTCAGTATGATATGATGTTCGGAAGCAGCTATTCTAAAGAAAAGATCTTTCCGTTTCTGAGTGCCGGTATCTATGCGACAACCGGTCAGGACAACAAAAAACAGGTTACATCGCAGTATTAGAAAATATCCCGAAAAATGTGAGGCAGTTTCTGGATAGGATACGCGTAAAAACAAAAGATCAGAGCGATTTTAACGTTTCAGTTTTTAACCGGAAACACTCTGACCGGATTGAGAGTTCGTATTTTTACTGACTTGCTATGATGGTATAATTTTTTTATGTTCGGTCAAAGATTGCGACTATCGTTCTTTGTCTGACTGCCATCAGAACGGGTTTATCCCGCAAAATGACCGGCATCTGCACTGAACCGATCAGGGAGGGGCAGATTTGAAGCGACATCTTACGCTGTTTGCGCTCGCCCTGTTGCTTCCTCTGATTATATTGGTCGGCTTTTTCTTATGGCTGCTGGTTTTGCAGGAAAGAAGCCATATTGAAAATCAGGCTTTTGATGTCACCCAGTCACTCGCCATTACAATTGACCGGGAAGTCTACGGTCTTCAGCGTGCTGCTGAAATTATCAGCTATTCCAATATTCTGAAGAATGGCCGTTTTGATATTCTTCAGACAACCCTGCATGATATGGCGCAGGAATTAAACATCAATATTACGGTCTATGATCCTGAGGCGAAATTGCTGGTTGCCTCGGATCCTGCGCGGGTCAGTGATTTACCGCTGCTGACAAAAACAGATCTGGCGGCCGCCAAAGCGGCAGGAAAACCCTATGTCACTGGTGTCCGGCGTGTTCATGAGAATACGCCCTATTGTTTTACAGTGGTAAGGCCGGTCTTTGTTGACGGGAAAATTCATTATTTTCTGGCGCTGAGTATGGAAGCACAGCGTATTACCGATCTTTTGAATTTGAGCGGTATTTCCAAAAACTGGATTGCGGTTGTGGTGGATCAGAACGATCAGGTTCTGGCACGCAATAATAACAGCGATGATTATACGGGACGTCAGATACCGGATAAGTTACGTGCGGAAACCAAGGATGTGCAGGGGCGCTGGCGCGGGCAGATTCTGGATGGCAAGCAGGTAGTCGGTTATTATGTCCGTTCTCCGTTGAGTGACTGGCGGATTGCGATCGGTGTCAATCGCTCGGAGCTGAACTGGCCGGTTTGGGTAGCTTTTGCATATTTTATTATTCTGCTGCTGGGCACATTATTGCTGAGCGCTTTGCTGGCGGGCTTTTTCGGACGCCGGATTTCGAAGCCGGTCAGAAAACTGGCAGCGCAGGCTATGGCTGTGGGGGATGTGCAGGCGATAAAGCCGCTGGGCTCGGGCATTAGCGAGCTGGATGTTGTCAGTGAGGCGCTGATACAGGCCGATAAGCGCAACCGTGCAAAAGAGCTGAAACTTCTGGAAGCGCAACTGCGCCTGCAAATGGCGCTGGATGCCGGTAATATTGGTGTCTGGGAGTATAATCCTGAGGATGCCGAAGTCAGTCTGGATGGTCGCGCCAGTCATATGCTGGCATTTAAAGACAGACGTAAAATCAATTTTGTGACTGATTTTATGCCTCTTGTGCACGAGGAAGATAAGCTGCGTGTGGAAACGGCTCTGAGCAATGCACTGACGTCAGGTGATATTGTCCGAGAGACTTTCCGTATCCGTGATACGGAACAACCGCATCCGGTATGGGTCACAGGTATTGGCAGGCGTATCTATACGGATATCGGAAAACCTTCGGTTCTCGGACTGATTGTGAATGTGACCGCTGAACAGCTGGCGCTGGAGCAGCGGGAAGTGGTAGCGCAGGAACTGAACCACCGGCTGAAAAATATGTTCGCGGTGATTATCAGCCTGATGAGCTTGTCTGCACGGGGCAAAACGGATGTGCAGGATTATGTCGGCCAGATGCGGGAACGCATGACAGCACTGGCGGGTGCATTTGAGCTGACCTATCAGAAAACATCAGCTGCAACCGGACAACATATCAATATCTCGCTGAATGATTTGCTGACCCGTCTTACACAGCCTTATGTATTTTCGGATCAGGAGCGCATTTCCATAGAAGGGGATGCACTTTTATGCCCGGTTGAGCATGTAACGCCGATGAGTTTGGTTTTCCATGAACTGATGACAAATTCTGTTAAGCACGGAGCATTGTCCGTGCCGCAGGGGCATGTCCGTATCAAGCTGTCCGGACATGAGGATTTTATGCGGATTGAGTGGCGGGAGACCGGCGGTCCCCAAATTATTCAGGAGCCGTCACAGCGTGGTTTTGGCTCCCGTCTCAAACAGCTCAGTATTGATGTGCAGATGCGCGGATCGTTTGAGGAAATATGGGACAAAAACGGCCTTGTTTTTGTTATTGAACTGCCATTGCCTGATATGCCTGCAGAAAGCCGCGTGTAAAGCAGGGGCGGATTGCTCAAGGCAAACACTTTTGCAAGATTAGTGCGGTTGCTGTTTTTTAGCGCTGCTTTTTGAGCCGTTGGTTTTCTTATTGAGTGTCATCTGATTTTGCAGCGACAAAGCATTGATAATTGCGCAATCCGGATCATTATCGCCATGGCAGCGGTCTGCCAGTTTTTGCAATGTATCCGCCATGGAGCGCATATCTGCGATTTTGGTTTCCAGTTCAGCCACATGCGCCAGCGCAATCTGTTTTAC
Source organism: Hyphomicrobiales bacterium (assembly GCA_900470285.1). Lineage (GTDB taxonomy): Bacteria > Pseudomonadota > Alphaproteobacteria > Rhizobiales > Rhizobiaceae > Pseudochrobactrum. The sequence continues at coordinate 31,746 of UCAG01000003.1, read as the reverse complement.
TTCAGATGATGCACGCTGATCATTACGCCAGAGATTGAGCAAGAGTTTAATTCGCTCCAGTGACAGGCCGAGATCGCGGCACTGGCGTATGAAACGCAGATTTTGCACGTCACGGTCGGAATAGACACGGTAGCCGGAGGCTGTGCGGTCAGCTGCATCAATCAGGCCGATGGATTCATAGTAGCGGATCATCTTGGCTGAAATGCCGGATGCTTTTTCTGCTTCGCCGATAATCATGACTGCTCCGCTTTGTTTCTTGTCTTGCTATTTATATAGGGTACGCAGGGCTTTATCAAAGATGCTGTGCTGAGATTAGAGTATCGCGCGCCTGACTGACGCATAAAACTCGCTCTAACATTTTAAAATGAGAGCATAATCGTACCTTGAGCTGATCCCAACCTAAGGAATTATGCTCGAAAAATTATATTGGGTGATGACAGCCGCATGTTTTTCCTGTAGATACTGATATATCAGGATCATTCCGAATGAGCATCGCTTTATGAGGCCTGAACCATAGTCACAATGCTTTAAATGATATTAGTTTGATGCATCATATATGACATGGTGCTGGCGGAACGAGTGACCGGCTATTCGCAAAGGGGAGTTTGCAGAATATGACATTGCATAAGAATCTGATTGACGGCGAATGGGTTGGCGGCGAGGCGATCCCGAATATCAGCCCGTCTGATACCAATGATGTGGTGGGTGAATATGCCCGCGCCTCTCAGGCTGATGCATTGAGCGCAATTGCAGCCGCCAAGGCAGCATTTCCGTCATGGTCACGCTCCGGCATCATGGAGCGTCATGCAATTCTGCGCAAAACCTCGGATGAGATTCTGGCACGTAAGGAAGAGCTCGGTCGCTTGCTGGCACGCGAAGAGGGTAAAACTCTGCCGGAAGCCATAGGCGAAACCATGCGCGCTGCGCAGATTTTTGACTTCTTTGCCAATGAAGCTCTGCGCCTTGCCGGTGAAGTTCTGCCATCTGTACGTCCGAATATCGGTGTGGAAATCACCCGCGAACCGGTTGGGGTGGTCGGCATTATCACGCCGTGGAATTTCCCGATTGCTATTCCGGCATGGAAGATTGCGCCGGCACTGTGCTACGGGAACACGGTGGTGTTCAAACCAGCCGATCTGGTGCCGGGCTGCGCCCATGCGATTGTTGATATTCTGCACCGCGCAGGCCTGCCAAAAGGCGTGCTCAATCTGGTGATGGGCAAAGGGTCGGTTGTTGGTCAGGCTATTCTGGATAGCGCGGATGTGCATGCCCTGACATTCACAGGCTCCACCGGCACCGGCCAGCGTGTTGCTGCGGCTTCTATCGTGCATAACCGCAAATTTCAACTGGAAATGGGTGGTAAAAATCCTTTTGTTATTCTGGATGATGCCGATCTCGATGTGGCCGTTGAAGCAGCGCTCAATTCGTCTTTCTTCTCAACCGGTCAGCGTTGCACTGCATCTTCCCGTCTGATTGTGCAGGACGGTATCCATGACCGTTTTGTTGATGCACTGGTTGCCCGCATGAAAACGCTGGTGATTGATGATGCGCTGAAATCCGGCACGCATATCGGCCCTGTGGTAGACGACAGTCAGCTGAAGCAGGACTTGGATTATATTGCACTTGGTACACAGGAAGGCGCAAAACTTGCCTTTGGCGGTGAGCAACTGGAGCGCGGCACACCGGGCTTCTATCTGCGTCCGGCCCTCTTCACAGAGGCGACAAACCAGATGCGTATTTCCCGCGAGGAAATCTTCGGCCCTGTGGCCAGCGTCATCCGTGTTAAATCCTATGAAGAAGCGCTGGCAACGGCTAATGACACGGCTTTCGGCCTTTCCTCCGGCATTGCAACAACTAGCCTGAAATATGCCACGCATTTCAAACGCAATTCCGATGCAGGCATGGTGATGGTCAACTTGCCAACCGCAGGCGTGGATTTCCACGTGCCTTTCGGTGGTCGCAAAGGCTCCAGTTACGGTTCGCGTGAGCAGGGTCGCTATGCAGCAGAATTCTATACCACCGTCAAAACCGCCTATACGCTGGCAGGCTGATATAACGGACTAGAGCGGATTACGTCCAGATTGGATCACAGCGCTCTAACACTTTAAAAATTAGAGCATAATGTTACTTTAAACTGATCCAAGTTTAAGGAATTATGCTCTGGAAATAAAAAGCGGAGAGGGAAGCCTCTCCGCTTTTTATTTAGTCTAAGGCTTTAAGATTACGCTCAATGGCAGCGCGACGACCTTCAAGAAACGGTGGCAGAGAGAGGCTCTCTCCCAGACTTTCCATTGGCTCATCGCTTGCAAAGCCCGGTCCATCCGTGGCGATTTCAAACAGCACACCATTACCTTCGCGGAAATAGAGCGAGCGGAAATAAAACCGGTCGATCTCGCCGGAAGAGCGGATCTTATGGTCATTAAGCACGCGCAGCCACTCCTGCATGCCAGCCTCATCCGGTGTACGGAACGCGACATGGTGGGCAGCTCCTGCACCCTGTTGTGCGGCAGGCAGATCAGGCTGCACGGCTACATGCAGTTCTGCAGCAGGCCCGCCTTCACCCATTTCATAAACATGGACCTGACCATGGCCATCCGGTGAGGCATAGTCATGGGTCTTGCGCATATTCATAAGCTTGATGAGAAACGGTTCTGTATATTTCAGATCCGGTACGCTGATCGTGATCGGCCCGAGACCGCGGATTTGATGATCTGCGGGAACAGGGCTTTTCTCCCAAGGATACGATTCACCGGTTTTACCGTCATCCAGCAAGCGAAAACGCTGGCCTTCGAAATCCTCAAAATCCAGAGAGGCGCGTCCGTCGATGAGCTGAATATCGCCGGCCTGCACATGTGCATCACTCAGTCGCTTGCGCCAATATTCCAGCGAGTCCTGACCGGAGACACGCAAACCAGTGCGGCTGATGGAATGAGTACCGCGTTTTTCCGGTGCAGTCGGCCAGTCGAAGAAGGTGAGGTCAGAACCGGGGGAGGCCTGACCATCGGCATAGAACAGGTGATAGGCACTGGTATCATCCTGATTGACGGTTTTCTTGACCAGTCGCATCCCGAGAAGTTCGGTGTAGAATTTTTTGTTTTCTTTCGCCTGTGCAGTGATTGCAGTCAGGTGATGAATACCTGTCAGATTGGGTGACATCATATCCTCCTGTGCCGGTTTACAGATTGGAATGATCCGGCTTGTTGATCTTCCATATAGGGTGCAACCTTGCAGGAAACAGGGACAAAGTCAGGACACTGCGTCTTGCGGGTGAAGAGGGCTCTGCTGCCGGTGCTGCATTCACACAGCATTGGTGTGTGGAGCATTTCCTTCATAAAGCTGAGATGCGCCGCTGCTATCAGAAGGAAAAACGGAAGAGATTATGGCCACTGTTGAAAGCCTTTTGAATACATTTTCCAGCCTCGCAGCCGCTTTTATTCTCGGCGGGATTATTGGCTTTGAGCGGCAATGGCGACAAAGGCTTGCAGGGTTGCGGACGAATACACTTGTAGCGGTTGGTGCTGCTACTTTCGTACTTTTTGCCTCGCTGGTTGATGGTGATACCAGCCCGACGCGGGTGGCAGCGCAAATCGTTTCCGGCATTGGTTTTCTGGGCGCAGGTATTATTTTCAAGGAAGGCTTTAATGTTCGCGGGTTGAATACCGCCGCGACTTTATGGTGTTCGGCGGCAGTCGGCGTTATGTGCGGCGCGGGTTTTTATCTCCATGCAGCGATTGCCACCTTATTTATTATCAGCGTTAATTTGTTTCTGCGCCCGCTGGTGCATCTGATAGACCGGCAACCCGCCAGCGGTGGGGAGTTTGGTACCCGCTATGCTGTCAGTATTGTCTGTATGGGGGATGCCGAAGCGCATGTGCGGGCTTTGTTGCTGCGTGATCTCGGCACTGTCCTGCATATTCAGGATCTGGAAAGCACCAATATTGAAGACAGCAATCGTGTTGAGGTCAATGCATTGTTTCGTGCCGATAATAATCAGGATCCGCTTCTGGAGCAGATTATCGGGCGGCTGAGTCTTGAGCCACTGGTGACATCTGTACGCTGGCGCTATGTTGCAGCCGATGACGGGGATAAAGATTATTAAAGACCGCTTGGTGCCGTTGCGGAAGGGCAGGGCTCCGGCACCGGGTTATACTTATCGCCGTGTTCTATTCAACATGTTCATAGGCACCCCTGTCGATCATAGTGCCAATAATGCGCGGGTTCATCGCAAAATCCTTGATGCCCGTGGCAGGAAATCCTGTTGTTGCAGTAAATCTGCCATTGTTTCTGCCCGGGGAACCCGCAGCAAGACGAAAGTCCGATGCGCTGGCATTGATGAAGGCAGGGTTATCTATGATGCTGCCTGTATCACCGCTAACGGCTGTGAATGCGCTGAAATTATGCGAAGAGGTGCCGTCATTGTAGTAGTTTGTATTGTTCCAGAACCAGCGTGTATAACTGCTGCCGGACGTTGTGTAATATAAATTATTGGCCAGTTTTACTGTATCCGGTACTGAGGGAATAAAGCTGGTAATGACATATCCTTTCGTTCCGGCAAAAAGAATATTATTGATGAAGCTTATATTGCTGACATTGTATCCGATTTGAAGTTCGCCGGAATTTATACCTGCGCTGTCACGGTGATTATTCTGATATAAAGTGTTGTTGGTAATTGAGATGTGGGCGGCACCACCTGACTGGATCGCATCGTAACCACCGGTAAGAATACCGGCATTCCGGTTAAAGCGGATAAGATTATTGCGTACCGTTACATAGTCAGTCAGTTTGCCAGGATTTTCGCTGAGTAACCATATCCCTCCGTCATTCGCATCAGAGATATTGCGCTCAACGGTAATATTCTGCCCGCCATCAACATAAATGCCAATCGCGGCGGCTGCAAATGTCAGAGCCTGATTGCCTTCCGTTGACAGGTTGTAAACTTTGTTTTGTGCAATCCAGCCGTTCTTGGCACGATTATAGTCCGCAGGATTGTTGCTGTAATAGCCGGTTGCATCAATACCGATGAAATTATTGTCATGCACCAGATTGTTGGTAACCTGCCAGCCATCGACATTGCCCCCAATGGTCAGGGATTCACTGGTTCCGGTTTTCAGATTATATAACTCATTACCATCAACGATGACATTCTGTATTGGTATTGGCTGTTGTCCGTAAACGGCTATTCCTAGAGCATTTGCATTGCCGTTTGCTGGCAGGTTGTTCGCTTCAATTCCATGAATAATATTGTTTCTGATCTCAATATATTTTCCGGTACCCTGAGCAAGAACGCCAATGGCAATGAATTCGGTGCCAGATTTGTAGTTGCGGATTTCAAACCCTTTAATACGTATATAGCTTGCACTGTTGAGACTGATGAGCCCCCTCATGCCATAGGGTTCTGTAATCAATCCGCTGCCGTCGATGATTGGTTTTTCATTGGCATACTGAGTGAGAGTAATAAAACCGTTCTCCGCAGAGCCTGACTTGTTGAATGTTATGGTCTCATTATAGATGCCGCCACGCACAGCAATTGTATCGCCGGCCTGTACCTGATCGACGGCATGCTGAATGCTGCGCCATGGTGCAGAATAGCTGCCTATATTGCTGTCTGCGCCTGTGGTCGCGACATAGTAAACTGTCCCGGGTCGGCTATAGGCAGCATTACAAATCCGGACATTGGCAATTTCCGTTTCATCTTCTGCGGAGACTGCGGAAATAGTGACATTGACAGATTCGTCCATATTGGCCGGAGCTGTATACAGGCCGGAATTCGTTATGGTTCCTATTGCAGGCGCACCGCCTTTTACTCCGTCAACCATCCAGATAACGTTACTATTCGATGCAGGAGTGACCGTTGCCTGAAATTGCTGCACTTGCAGTGCCTGCATCGGTCTGCAATCCGGTGATATGGTGACTGTCGCTGCGGTTGCATATTGCGGCATGATTGTCGCAGAGGCCGCGAACAATAAAGACGTAACCGAAAAAATATGATTTGAATTTTCTGATTTGATTTTTTTGAAAGTAAACAAAGAGCATATCTCCAGCAAATCACAATGACATGAACATTAAGTGTTGTGGTTGCATATGCAAAATAAATTTTAATTATTTTATATTTGAAATTGAATTTTCTTTTCCAAAAATAATCATTTTATTTCTAATTTAGATTTCGAGAATATTTATTTAAATCTGTATGTATAATTATGAAAAGCACGGAGAGTTTTGATCTTCAGCAGAGAAAACACAACGTATCAAGACGATTCGAACATTGTTGTCCGGCCATGCCTGTCAGAATAAAGCATAAACGGTCTGTGCCTAAAGAAAGCACATTGTATATGTAAAATCATGAAAAATGATAGGTAGCTTTCTGATCTTCAGAAAGTCAACTTCTCAATTTTGAGAAGGAATGGCGCACCCGAAAGGATTCGAACCTCTGACCCCCAGATTCGTAGTCTGGTGCTCTATCCAGCTGAGCTACGGGTGCTTGCCCTAGAACCGCTCCGTTTCGGTGCGGTAAGCGCTCTCTAAAGGGTTCTGTTTGGCATTGCAAGGGCTTATGGTGAAAAACTTTCAGAAATTTGTATTTTTTTTGAAGGTTGGGGATAAATATAAGAAAACCACGCGATTGCGTGGTTTTCCTGAAAGCGTTTTTCGCGCAGAGCGTTGAAATAATTACACCATATTGCGTTGTGAGCGCTGAAACGGTGACGGATAGACGGGCATATCCGGGACGCGAATCTCAAATAATGCACCGTCTTTGTAATCATCACGCAATTCTATGGTTCCGCCATGGGCGCGCACCAGTTCCTGAGCAATAACCAACCCCAGTCCGGTGCCGTCGCTGCGCGTTGATCCGCGAAATGCGGTAAAAAGATTGTCCCGTGCTTTCTTAGGCAGGCCGGGGCCGGTATCCGCCACAGCAATATAACAGGTGCTGCCTATACGCCATGCGCTGATTGTCAGACATTTTTCGGTTTCCGGCTGCCGGTGATATGCGCTCATTGCCTGTACTGCATTGCGACAAAGATTATTCAGCACCCGCAGCATCTGTTCTTTATCGATATAAGCTTCAAAATCGACAGGAACCATATTGCGGAAGGCAATCTGCACATCCGGCGGAAGCACGAGCATATCTTCCACTTCATGAATCAGCGGACGCAGCAGACGTTGCTGGCGAACAGGCACGGCTTCCTGTGTCCGTCCGTAAGCGATTACAGTCTCGGAATAGGTGATGGCGCGGTTTAGCGTCCGGATAAGCTTTGGCGAGAAGCGTTGCACAACCGGATCATCCGTATCAGCGAGGCTGTCAGACATCAGCTGTGCTGAGGCCAGAATATTGCGCATATCGTGATTGATCTTGGATACGGCCAGACCAAGATCGGCCAGATGTTTACGCTCCTGAAACAAATGCTGCAGATGTGTCTGCATCTGTGCCAGCCTGTTCTGGGCATACCCAAGCTCATCTTTGCGGCAGGAGCCGTCAATAATCAGCGTTGGATCATCCGGTTTTTGCCCGAAGGCGAACATATTTTCATACATATGGCCGACAGGGCGCAGCAGCAGGCGGTGAATGATGAAATAAATCAGCGCGGCCGCAATCAGCGAAATCAGCAGCGATATGGCTGCAATAATACGGGAATTTTTAACCAGCCTGTTATGCAGGGCGTCATCACTCATCACAAATTCAACCGCGGTGCCGCTATAATCAGGCGGGCCTGAAACCTGCATTGTTTTATTACCGCCACTGGTCAGAGTGCGCAAAGCGCCCCAGAAATCACTCAGTGGCGTTGCTGTTGTCAGATCAATATATTCGTCGATCTGTACAGCTTCCGGTGAAGCGGCCAAAACACGGCTGCTACCGTTGCGGGTGATCGTGATGGATTGTGCGCCGGTGGAACGCAGCAGCTGATCCTGAATCTGCAATTCCAGCGTCGTGTCAGGATTCGCATCGAGCAATAACAGGCTGGAGGTGGCAATCATGGTATGTTTGGCATTCAGCCATTGATTGCGCATATTCGCCAGTGAAGGCGCAAGAATGATAACCTCAGCGATCAGGACAGCCAGAATTGTCATCAAAAGTAATTTGCTGGAGAGCCGGTGACGCAGCGGAATATGCAGATCATCAGGATCATCCGCTGCAAATTCCGATCCGTTATTGGTGAAGACCGGCGGAATGCCTGTACTTAAAGGCGCATTGGCGGCAATCGCGGAGAGGGATGTTTTGGAACCGGAGGTCGCGCCGGTGCCTTCTGCTGTCAGATCAGTCTGTTCACGGCTGCGCGCCTGTAATTCCTCGGCGCGCTTCTTTTCTGATTCTGCAGAGGCTTTGTCAGCAGGCCTTTGAAAATCCTTGCTTTTCATAAAGGTCATTTCACCCATCCGTCAGGCTGACAGGTTGTGCCTGTCCCCCGTCTCCACCCACGGACCAAAACAGGTCACGGCTTAGGTCGCGGCCCGGGTCACGGATTGTCCAGTTGCATAAATATGCCTGACCGCAAGCCTGTCCCCACAAAGGCTAAAATCCTGCAAGTCTGTAATATAAGTGCTTTAATGCGAAATTTCAAATTTTCGTGTGGAGTTTATTTATTATGCGATGATGATGAAGTTCCCTTTGGAAAAAACTTAAAACAAAAGTTTTTATTGTAACTTTTGTTTGATTGTCTGAAATTGCTCTGCTATATGGCTCTTACTCAGGATGCTTGAAACGGAGAACGGCAATGGTGCAGGGCGATCAGGATGTGAACCAGTCAGCGAAAGCCGGTGCGCAAAATCTGCAGGATCTCTCCGCGCAGGAACGTGCTGTTCTGGAGATGATTGCCGCCAATCCGTTTGTCGGTCAGCAGCAGATTGCCGATGCGCTGAAACTGGCGCGTTCTACTGTTGCCGCGCATATTGTGCAGCTGACCCAGAAGGGCTTTGTTCTCGGGCGCGGTTATTATCTGCCGGAGAACAAGCGTATTGTCTGCATTGGCGGCGCGGTCTTTGACCGTAAATATCATGCCCATGCCCCGCTTATCAGCGAGACTTCCAATCCGGTGAGCGGCTATCGCAGCCATGGCGGTGTTGCCCGCAATGTCACGGAAAATCTGGCGCGGCTCGGTGTGAATATTGGTTTTGTTTCCATTCTTGGCGACGATGAAACCGGACGCGCTATTCTCGATCATCTGCGTCTGCTTGGTGTTGATGTCAGCCGTGCAATCGTCACGAATGAGGCACCAACAGCTGAATATGCTGCCATTCTTGGGCCGGATAATGAGCTGGCACTCGGTATTGCCGATATGGGCATTTTCGACCTGTTCAAGTCTGAAACACTGGAAGCGGTCTGGCCGCATCTGGCTTCGGCTGACTGGGTTTTTGCCGATTGCAATCTGCCGCAGGCAACACTGGAAACCTTGCTGGCGAAGAAAACAGGCAGTCGTTTCCGTTTGGCCGTTGATACGGTTTCCGCACCGAAAGCACTGCGCCTCCCGCAGGACCTCAGTGGTGTGGATTTATTGTTCCTCAATCTGGATGAGGCGCATAGCCTGTTGCGCCACCCTGCGGGCACCCCGCGCCTGACAGCCGAGCAGGCGATCAATGCCTTACATGCACGCGGCGTTGCCAAAATTGTTATGACTATGGGTGCCGCAGGTGTTCATATCGGCGATGAAAGCGGTATCCGTCATATTGCCAGTGTGCCTGCGCAGCCGGTGGATATTACCGGCGCGGGTGATGCTCTGATTTCCGGTACGCTTTATTGTCTGCTCGACCGGAAGGAACTGCCCGATGCAGTGCGCACCGGCACTCTGCTGGCCACGCTGACAACGGAAAGCGAAGCCAGTGTTCATCCTGATTTATCAGCACATTTTCTCGAAGCGAACCGCTATCGCGTAAGCGGCTGATTAAAAAGCTATCGCGTAAGCGACTGAATTTTAAAATATAACCATCCCCAGAAAGGCTGCTCCAGCTATGACCCGTTTGACTATGCATTTCAGCGATGAAGTTCGTGCCGCTCTCGATAAAGGCGCACCTGTTGTTGCTCTTGAATCCACGATCATCACCCATGGCATGCCTTTTCCGCAGAATCTGGAAATGGCACGCAAGGTTGAAGCTGTTATCCGCGAAAACGGTGCAACACCGGCAACTATCGCTGTGCTCAAAGGTGAAATCCATGTCGGCCTCGGCGACACTCAGCTGGAACAGCTTGCACAGACCACCGATGCGGTAAAAACATCGAGCCGTGATCTGGCGGCAGACATGGTGCAGGGACTGACTGCCGGCACCACTGTTTCCGCAACCATGCGTATTGCTGCGCTGGCCGGTATTGAAATTTTCGCCACCGGCGGCGTTGGCGGTGTGCATCGCGGTGCGGAAGATAGCTTTGATATTTCCGCCGACCTGAACGAACTGGGAATGACCAACACCACTGTAGTTTGCGCCGGTGTGAAATCCATTCTCGATATTCCGAAAACCCTTGAATATCTTGAAACCCAGCGCGTGCCTATTATTGCGCATGGCAGCGATGATTTTCCGGCATTCTTTACCCGTTCGAGCGGTTGTAAAGCCGATCATCGTCTGAACAGTGCAGAAGAAATCGCGAAAGCGATGGCGCTGCATCATGCGCTTGGTTCAGGCACCGGCATTCTGATTGCCAATCCGATCCCTGAAGAAGATGCACTGACACCGGAATTCATTAACGGCACGATTGAAGCTGCTGTTAAGGAAGCTGCAGATCAGGGTGTTGGCGGTAAAGATGTTACGCCGTTTCTGCTGGCGCGCATCAATGAACTGTCGGAAGGCCGCAGCCTGAAAGCCAATATTGCGCTGGTACTGAACAATGCCAAACTGGCAGCCCGTATGGCCGTTGCCTATAAGGCCATCGTATAAAAACAGTGTCATACTGAGTGCAGCGGGCGGAAACATCATGTTTCCGCCCGTTTTGTTTTGTCAGACCTATGTCATGGTAAGGTCTTATTAATCATATCGGCTCATCTCAGGGCATGAGATGTGGTTTAAACAGGGCCGGATACCGGCTTTTCGGGCTTTCCGGCACTTTGCCGCAACAGGATTACAGAAATTTAATTAGACCTGAGACCGCAGATTACGCATTTTAAGGGCAGAATGCAGCGAGCCTGTCTGTGCAGGCATTTAACTCAGGTTGCGGCAAGATCGGAAGATAATGAAAAACTGGAAACAAATCACGGTTTGTTTGGTCGTGGCTGCCGCCGCCTTCGGGGGCTGGAGCTGGTATAATACTGAACGTTCCGCAACACCGGTCACCGGCGGCACACCGGCAGCAGGACAAAGCGGCGCGCGCAACGCGCCTTTGGTGGTTGTAAAGCCAGCTCAGAAACAGGTCGTCAATGACAAGCTGAGCGCCATCGGCAGCGGTGTTGCGCTCAATACGGTTGCAGTGTCTCCTTATTCAAGCGGAACTATACGCCGGTTTCTGGTGAGTGCAGGCACTACTGTCCAAAAAGATCAGGTCATTGCCGAACTGGATGCGGAAACAGAACAGATTGCCGTTGAAAAAGCACAGGTGCTTTTGAAAGACGCGGAAATTACACAACAGCGTATGGCAACTTTGCGGGCATCGAATACGGCAACACAGGTACAGGTTGTTGCGGCAGAGCTTGCTCTGGCCAATGCCAAACTGGCTGTGAAGGATGCGGAGCTGGCGCTGAACCGTCGTTCGGTTACAGCACCGATTGCCGGTATTGTCGGTATTCTGCCGGTGGATGCGGGGAATTATGTAACATCCTCCACCACGATTGCTACGATTGATGATCGTTCAAAACTGCTGATTGATATCTGGGTGCCGGAGCGGTTTGCACCGCAATTGCGATTGGGGCAGGCCGTGACAGCAATGCCGACGGCTCTGCCTGGCAAAAGCTTTCAGGGGCAGGTCAGCGCTATGGATAATATGATTGACGCAGCCAGCCGTACTTTGCGGGTTCGTGTGGAAATTACCAATCCGAGCGATGTGCTGCGTGCCGGTATGTCTTTTACCGTGACTATTCTTTTCCCCGGCGACCAGTATCTGGCGGTTGATCCGCTTTCTGTGCAGTGGGATGGCGACGGCTCCTATGTCTGGCGCATTGCCAGGGACGGCAAGGCCGAACGTGTGGCTGCACGGATTATCCAGCGCAATGCCAATGCCGTGCTGGTTGATGGTGCACTGGCTGAAGGTGATACGATCGTCACCGAAGGTGTGCAGAGTGTGCGCGAAGGCGGCGGCGTGACGATTAAGGGCGCGGGCAACACCGCCAGCCCGAAAGAACCGGCTACAGCTCAGGCAAACAGTAAACAGGCAGGATGATGATGAATTCTGACAAATCATCCGCTGAAACAAACACAATTACTGAAGATGTAACCAGTGCTGAGGATGTGACCACAGCTGAACAAAAAGGCAGCGGGCATAATCCGCAGACCGGCGGCTTTACAGCACTGTTTATCCGTCGTCCGGTTTTTGCTTTCGTGCTCAATGTGCTGATCGTTGTGGCAGGTCTTGCCGCTCTGAGCGGTGTGGATATTCGCGAATTGCCGGATGTTGACCGCCCGGTTATTTCGATCAGTACTACTTTTGACGGTGCATCTGCAGAAACTGTTGACCGTGAGGTCACGCAGGTTCTGGAAAATGAAGTTGCCCGTGTTTCCGGTGTGAAGAATATTTCATCAACTTCATCATTTGGCCGCAGCCGCGTGACGGTTGAGTTCAATGATGGTGTGGACATCAATGTTGCCGCCGCCGATATGCGTGACTCGATCTCGCGCGTGGCCAACCAGATGCCGGAAGAGGCTGATGCGTCGCGTATTATCAAGGCGGATTCCAATGCCGATGCGGTAATGCGTCTGGCGATTGCGTCTGAAACACTCAGCGTTGATGATATGACGGTGATTGTGGAAGATCAGATTGTCGATGTGCTTTCCGCAGTGCCCGGTGTTGCCGATGTGGAAACCTATGGCGATCGTGACAAGATTTTCCGTATTGATATCGATCATAAACGTCTGGCCAGCTATGGCCTGACCTTTGCCGATGTCAGCTCAGCACTTGCTTCTATGGCGCTGGATCAGCCCGCCGGATCATTGCGCAGCGCTTCTCAGGCGATTGTGGTACGCGCCACAGCGTCGGTTTCCTCGCCACAGGATTTTGAGAATATTATCATCAAAGGGCAGACCCGCATTCGTGATGTCGCCAATGTCACATTGGGGCCGGATATTGAAAGTTCGGCAGTGCTCAATAATGGCCGTAACAGTATCGGTCTTGGCATTATCCGTCAGGCACAGTCCAACACCTTGGATATTTCGGACGGTATTCGTGCGGAAGTTGAGCGCCTGAATAAGACATTGCCCGAAGGCATGACAATGCGGGTGACCAGTGATGATGCGAACTTCATCCGTGGTGCTATGCATGAGGTGGAAATCGCGCTGATAGCGGCGATCCTCATTGTTATCGCTGTCATCTATATGTTCCTGCGCGATATCCGTGCGACATTGATCCCTACGGTTTCCATTCCTGTGGCGCTGGTCGGTACTGTTGCGGCGATTTATCTGGCAGGTTTTTCGATCAATATTCTGACCCTACTGGCGCTGGTTTTGGCAACCGGTCTGGTGGTGGATGATGCGATTGTGGTGCTGGAGAATATTGTTCGCCGTCGCTCAATGGGGCTGGGGCCGCGTGCGGCTGCGGTGCTCGGCACACAAGAAGTGTTCTTTGCGGTTATTGCCACAACACTGACACTGGTTGCGGTGTTCGTGCCGATCTCCTTCTTGCCCGGACAGGCTGGCGGCTTGTTCCGTGAGTTCGGTTTTGTGCTGGCTATTGCCGTGCTGCTGTCATCGGTTGTGGCGCTAACGCTTTGTCCGATGCTGGCCTCGCGGTTTCTGACGGCGGAAAGTATCGCTCATGAAACCGGAACAGATAAACCGCGCGGACTTGTCTACCGTGTCAGTACCGGTCTGGCACAATTTTATCGCCGTAGTCTGCATTGGTGTCTTAATGCACCGTGGATTGTGGTTGCGGCTGCTCTGGTCTTCGCCTTCTTCTCGTTAAGTGCCTATACGACTTTGCGTCAGGAACTGACCCCGAATGAGGATCGTTCTGCTGTTATGCTGCGTATTTCAGGTCCGCAGGGCATCAGTATTGATTTTCTGCGCTCGCAACTTGAACAGATTGACACGGTGCTCAAACCGTTGCGCGATAATGGCGAAATCGTAAATTCCTATGCTATTGCCGGTTCCGGCGGGGCATCCAATAACGGCTTTATGGTGCTGACGCTGGCAGACTGGTCGGAGCGCGACCGTAAACAACAGGAGATTGTTGCCGATATTAATCAGCGTCTGCGTCCGATCACCGGCGTGCGTGCGTTTACTCTGCAACCAAACAGTCTGGGTATTCGCGGTGCCGGTAATGGTTTGCAGTTCACGCTGGTCGGCAATGATTATGCAACGATCCAGCCGGTAACCCGCGCTTTGCTGGCGGAGATGGAGAAAGATCCGCGCTTTCAGCAGCCGCGCCTGTCGGTGGACGCAACGCAGCCGCAGCTTTCGGTACAGATTGACCGCGAGCGGGCATCGGATCTCGGTATTGATATTACCGGTCTCGCCAATGCGGTGCAGTCGGTGCTCGATGGCCGCAGGATCGGCGCGGTCTATATCGGTGACCGTTCCTATGATGTGAAGATGATGGCGACGTCCAATCCGATCAATGATCCGACGGATCTGGAAAATGTCTTTATGCGTACCGGTGACGGCCGTTATGTCTCGATGGCAACGATTGCATCGGTAAGGGAAATTGCAGTGCCGCCGCAGCTGGCGCGTGAACAGCGCCTGCGTTCCATTGCGATTACCTCAGGTCTGAGCAGTGATTTTGCTCTGGGCGATGCCTATAAAACCGTGCAGGAACTGGCAGCGCCATTGCTGCCTGCCGGTGTGCAGATGGTGCCGCTGGCTGAAGCCGCAACGCTGGGCGAAACCTCGACCGGTCTGTTTCTGGTGTTCGGTTTTGCGGTGGTGATCATTCTGCTGGTACTGGCCGCGCAGTTTGAAAGTTTTATCAGCGCGCTGATCGTAATGGCGACTGTACCGCTGGGATTGGGCTGTGCCATTGTGGCGCTGATCCTCACCGGCACCAGTCTTAATGTTTACAGCCAGATCGGGTTGGTACTGCTGGTCGGTATCATGGCGAAAAACGGTATTCTTATCGTGGAGTTTGCCGATCAGCTGCGTGATCGTGGTCTGTCTTTGCGGGAGGCCGTGGAAGAGGCGTCGAATATCCGCCTGCGTCCGGTCTGTATGACGATGATCTGTGCGGTACTTGGCGGTATTCCGCTGGTCATTGCTTCCGGCGCCGGTGCGGAAGCCCGTATCGCGCTGGGCTGGATTATTGTTGGCGGTCTCGGTCTGGCAACCATTGCCACACTTTATGTGACACCGGTTGCCTATCTGCTGCTTGGTCGTTTCACCAAGCCGAAAAGCGATGAAGAAAAACGTCTGGATCGTGAGCTGACTCATGCGGCCACGTTGGAAATGAAACCAGAATAAATAAAAATGGCGGGATTCTTATTGAAGAATCCCGCCATTTTCATAAGTTTTATAAGTGGTCACACACCAATCGGCATCAGCGCCGGATCGCGTTCCACTTTGCGTGGTGCTACTACCTCTTTCCAGACCGACAAAGCCTGCTGCTGTGGTGTGTTCGGTGCGCGCTCAATGAAGCGCCCGTCACCAGGCTCTGCCAGAATTTTTCCCTGCGCATAGGCAACGCGCCCGCCGCTGATGGTCATACGTGGCAGGCCGGTCACTTTCATACCTTCAAACACATTGTAATCAATCGCCGAATGCTGATGCTTCGCCGAGATTGTCTTGGTTGCATTCGGATCCCAGATGATGAGGTCGGCATCCGAACCCTCCAGCACTGCCCCTTTGCGCGGATAAATGTTGAGAATTTTCGCCGCATTGGTGGAGGTGACAGCGACAAATTCATTCTCGGTCAGACGACCGGTGCGCACACCTGTTGTCCAGAGTACCGGCAGACGTTCTTCCAGTCCTGCGGTACCGTTGGGGATTTTGGTGAAATTGCCAACACCGTGTCGCTTTTGTTCGGTGGTGAAGGCACAATGGTCGGTGGCCACACATTGCAGGCTACCGGCACTTAAACCCGCCCAGAGACTGTCCTGATTGATCTTGTCGCGAAACGGTGGTGACATCACGCGCCGTGCCGCATAGTCCCAGTTTTTATTCTGATATTCGCTCTCATCCAGTGTCAGATGTTGTATCAGCGGTTCGCCATAAACACGCATACCTTTCTGGCGCGCACGGCGTATGGCTTCATGCGCCTGTTCGCAGGAAACATGCACCACATAAAGTGGTACGCCTGCCTGATCGGCAATCATGATAGCGCGATTGGTGGCTTCGCCTTCCACTTCCGGCGGACGGGAATAGCTATGCGCTTCAGGTCCTGTATTGCCTGCTGCCAGCAGATTTTGCTGTAATTGGGCGACAATATCGCCATTCTCTGCATGCACGAGCGGCATGGCACCGATTTCCGCACAGCGGCGGAAAGAGGCAAACATCTCGTCATCATTGACCATCAATGCGCCTTTATAGGCCATGAAATGTTTGAATGTATTGACGCCGCGTGCCACCACTTCAGGCATTTCATTGTAGCAGCGCTCGCTCCAGCCGGTGACAGCCATGTGGAAGGAATAGTCAATGCGTGCTTTGCCTGCTTTCTGAAACCAGTCCTGCAAAGCTTCCAGCAAATTACCCTCCGGTGAGGGTAGCACAAAATCCACCACCATTGTGGTGCCGCCAGCCAGTGCAGCTGCGGTGCCGCTGTCAAAATCATCGGAACTATGGGTGCCCATAAACGGCATTTCCAGATGGGTATGGGGATCAATGCCCCCCGGCATAATCAGACAGCCATGCACATCAATCGTGGTGTCGCCTTGCAAATCATGGCCGATAGCGGCGATTTTGCCGTCTGCGATCAGGATATCGGCATCGTAAGAGCGGTCTGCGGTAACGATTTTACCGCCTTTAATCAGTGTGGTTTTGTTATCTGCCTGTGACTTGGTATGCGATCCGGAATGTGACATTGTTCGTTTCCCCTTATGGTTTTTTGCGAACAGATGCGAATTGACAGGAAAGGGTGAGGCTCCGGCATGAATGGCTCATACCGGAGCAGATATTTATACGATTTCAGCGGTCTCCAATGCCGCATGCAACAACACATCCGCGCCGTTGCCAGCCCATTCTTTGCTGATATCTTCCGCCTCATTATGACTCAGACCATCAACACAAGGGCACATAATCATGGCCGATGGTGCAACCTGATTAATCCAGCAGGCATCATGACCGGCACCGGAAATAATATTGCGATGTGTCAGTCCGAGACGCTCGGTTGCCTGACGAATGGTCGAGAGGCAGGCCTCATCAAAGGAAACGGGATCAAACGCACCGACTTCTTCAATCTGATAGGTCAGGCCGATTTTCTCGCAGATTTCTGCAACGGATTTCTCCAGCTTTTGCACCATAATGGCGAGTTCCTCTTTGTCCGGATTACGGAAATCCGCGACGAATACAGCGGTGCCCGGAATGATATTACGTGAATTCGGGCTGATATGGGCATAGCCGACAGCACCCACGCCGTTTGGCGCGTGTTCCCATGCGATTTCATCCACGCGTTCGGTAATGCGTGCCATGCCAAGTCCTGCATTCACACGTTTGCGCATTGGCGTTGAGCCGGTATGGGCTTCCTTACCGGTCAGTGTAATCTGCAGCCATTTCAGCCCCTGACCATGGGTGACAATACCGATATCCAGCCCTTCGTCTTCAAGGATAGGGCCTTGTTCAATATGCAGCTCATAATAGGCTTTGATCGGGCGCTTGGCCGTTGGCACAGAACCTTCAAAGCCGATGCGCTTCAGTTCTTCGCCAACCGTTTTACCTTCCGCATCGGTGCGGGATTTTGCCCACGCTTCATCAAAAAGACCGGCAAAAACACCGGAGGCAAGCATGGCAGGGGCAAAACGTGCACCTTCTTCATTGGTCCAGTTCACCACTTCAATCGGATGGCGGGTTTTAATGCCGAGATCATTGAGGGTGCGCACCACTTCCAGCCCGCCGAGCACGCCAAGCACGCCGTCGAATTTCCCGCCGGTCGGCTGTGTATCGAGATGGCTGCCGAGCATCACCGGCGGCAGCGACGGATCACTGCCCTCGCGGCGAGCAAACATATTGCCCATCGTGTCGATGCTCATGGTCATGCCGGCATCTTCACACCACTTCTGAAAAAGCAGCCTGCCTTCACGGTCTTCATCGGTCAGTGTCTGGCGATTATTGCCTGTTGAGATGCCGGGGCCGATTTTGGCCATATCCATCAGGCTGTCCCAGAGGCGGTCAGCATTGGTTTTGAGATTGCTGTTCAGATGCGTGTTCATGTCTGTTTCCGTATGCGGTCTGTATTAATCATGATAAGTTCATAAAGGCGCGGGGAGACGGCATGTGGATTTCCTCCTCATTCAGCGCATCGTGAAAGATGATGCGTTTTGGCGTAATAAGCGCAGCCTTGTCAGAGGCCGCACAAAAAGAGCCTTGATTGTTTCCCCAAAAACACGTTGATTACTGCTCCGTTCTGTTGCGGAGTATTTTATGAAACCGGCTTGCTTCCGTTGCCGGAAACCGGCTGCTGTATCATCCACTAAAATCCGTTCAGGACAAGAGAATATCGGTGGCCGAATTTGCCTGTAACGCATTATATTTGCAGGCAGTATGAAAATGCGGGGAAGAGCAGCATGGTACGGAAATCTAAACCGGCTAAAGACATTTCCGTGATGCAGCAGGAACAACCTGAAAGTCTGTCGCGTATTCAGGAAATGAACCGCAAGCTCATTCTCGAAGCCGCGTTGGATGTGTTCTCGACCTATGGTTTTCGCGGTTCCACCATCGACCAGATCGCGCTGAAATCCGGCATGTCGAAGCCTAATCTTCTGTATTATTTCCGCCGCAAGGAAGATATTTACAACACCGTTTTGCAGCAGACGATGGAAGAATGGCTGGCCTCGCTGCAGTCTATTGATCCGCAGGGCGAACCGCTGGAAGAGCTTGGCGCTTATATCCGTAACAAGATCGAGATGGCGTTTCGCAATCCTGCGGCTTCGCGCCTGTTCGCGAATGAGATTATGCATGGCGCACCGGCAATCGGTGCGTTCCTGAAAGAGGATATGCGCGAACTGGTGGACGAGAAAGCGGCGATGATCGGGCAATGGATGGAAGAGGGCAGGTTGGCAAAGACTGATCCGCATCATCTGATTTTTACGATCTGGGCAACAACCCAGCATTATTCTGATTTTGAAACGCAGTTGCGCGCAGTGCTTGGTGAAAAATTTGATGCGCCGGATTGCTGTGAGAACACGGTGCAGGTGGTCAGTGCCATTCTGCTTAACGGTATCCGGCCCCGCTAAGCAGGGAGGGGTTGAGCAGGGAAAGACAGCGGCAGGATAATTTCTGCCGCTCTCTGTTTTACGGGTTGTGATGACTGCCTGTCCTGTCACCGTTTACCGCTCCTATTCTGCCGCTTGTTTGTGTTTGGCCATCGGATTGTTCGGATGGGTCGTCCAGTTGGCATAATCAGGGCTGATCGGTTCTTTAGTGCGCGGATCAATGCCTGAAACCTGCTCCATGGTGATACAATCCTGCACAGGACAGACGCTCACGCAGAGATTGCAGCCGACACATTCTTCATCAATCACCTCGAAATGGCGCACGCCATCCACCATCGAAGTAATTGCCTGATGGGAGGTATCCTCGCAGGCAATGTGACAGCGGCCGCATTTGATGCAGGCATCCTGATCAATCCGCGCTTTGGTAGTGTAATTGAGGTTGAGATATTGCCAGTCGGTGACCTGCGGGGCAGCACGGCCACGGAAGTCATCCAGTGAGTGGTAGCCTTTGCTGTCCATCCAGTCGGAGAGGCCGTCGATCATTTCCTGCACAACTTTGAAACCATAGGTCATGGCCGCCGTGCAGACCTGAACCGTGCCGCAGCCAAGCGAAATATATTCCGCTGCATCGCGCCATGTGGTGATGCCGCCAATGCCGGAAATCGGCAATCCGCGTGTTTCCGGATCACGGGCAATTTCCGCCACCATATTGAGCGCAATCGGTTTGACCGCAGGGCCGCAATAGCCGCCATGGGAACCGCGCCCGTCAATGCTTGGTTGCGGAGCAAAATTGTCGAGGTCAATGGAAACAATGGAGTTGATGGTATTAATGAGCGATACCGCATCGGTTCCGGCATTTTTAGCAGCCCGCGCAGGCATACGGATATCGCTGATATTCGGGGTGAGCTTGGTGATCACCGGCATACGGCTATATTGCTTGCACCATTTCACCACCATCGCCACATATTCCGGCACCTGACCGACAGCGGCACCCATGCCGCGCTCGCTCATACCATGCGGACAACCGAAATTCAGTTCAATACCATCGGCACCGGTTTCTTCCACCCGTGGCAGAATAGCTTTCCAGGCCTCTTCTTCACAAGGTACCATGATGGAAGCAATCAGCGCGCGGTCAGGCCAGCGGCTTTTTACCTCTTTCATCTCACGCAGGTTTATTTCCAGAGAGCGGTCAGTGATCAGCTCAATATTGTTGAAACCGAGCAATCTGCGATCAGCGCCCCAGATGGCACCATAGCGCGGGCCGTTGACATTGACGACCGGCGGGCCTTCAGCCCCCAGTGTTTTCCAGACAACACCACCCCAACCGGCCTTGAAAGCACGCTCCACATTGTAGGCTTTGTCAGTTGGAGGGGCAGAGGCCAGCCAGAACGGATTAGGGGAACGGATACCGAGAAAATTCGTGGTCAGATCAGCCATGTCAGTGATCCTTTGCCGGGGAGGTCGCGTGGGTGTGAACGGACGGAGTTTGCGGCCAGAGGCTTGGCAAATCCTTGCGATTGGCTGCCAGTACAGCCTCGGCAAAACCGCTCACGGCTTCCGGCAATTGCATGAGATGCTGATGGATGGATTGCGCTGCGATTTTGCCATCCTGCACGGAGGCAACAGTCAGATCCTGACCGCCTGCAACACAGTCTCCGCCAGCCCAGATGCCTTTCACACTGGTGCGGTTTTCTGTGTCGATTTTGATGCGTCCGCCGGACATTTCCATGCCGCTGGCACCAAGACCTTGGCCGTCAAGCTTTTGGCCGATGGCTTTGTAAATCTGATCGGCGGCTAAGGTGAGTGTGGAACCGGTAGCAACCAGTTTGCCTTCGCGCTGCTCGGTCTGCGCAAAACAGATGGCAACAGCCTGCCCCTGATCATTGAGCAGAATTTCTTCCGGTTGCAGGCAATCACGGATCACCACACCTTCCATCTGCGCCAGTTGTTGTTCATAGAGGCTGGCATTCATATGTTCGCGGTCACGGCGATAGGCGAGCGTTACATTCTCCGCACCCAGCCGTTTGATCTGGATAGCAATATCAATGGCAGTCATTCCCCCGCCGATGACGACGATATTCTTACCGATATTCAGGCGGGAAAGGTCAGAGCTTTGACGTAACTCTGCAATGGTGCGCACGGCATCCAGCACATTCTCGGCATCTTCACCGGCAATATGCAGTCGGTTTGTGCCGCCAAGGCCGAGCCCCAGAAACACTGCATCATAACCGGAGCGTAACGCATCGAGCTGAATGTCTTTGCCCAGCGCTTTGCCGGTTTCAATAGTAATGCCGCCGATTTTCAGAATGAATTCCAACTCGCGGGCAGCAAAATTATCAACACTTTTATAGGAGGCGATACCATATTCATTGAGGCCGCCGCCTTTCGGGCGGGCTTCAAAAATTGTCACCGTATGGCCTTCGCGTGCCAGTGCATGGGCGCAGGCAAGACCGGCAGGTCCTGCACCAACAACCGCCACGCTTTTGCCGGTAACCGGCGCACGGGTGAAAGGGTGAACACCGCTTTCCATCAGATGATCGGTGGCATGGCGCTGCAACAGTCCGATGCGCACCGGTTTGCCTTCAGCCGCTTCACGTACGCAGGCTTCTTCACACAGGGTTTCAGTCGGGCAGACACGGGCGCACATGCCGCCGAGAATATTCTCGCTCAGAATGGTACGCGCTGCGCCCTGCGGATTGCCGCCTGCGATCTGGCGGATGAATTGCGGAATATCAATATGGGTCGGGCAGGCCGTCATACATGGTGCGTCATAGCAGAAATAGCAGCGATCTGCTTCTACCAGTGCTTCATGTTTGTCGAGCGGCGGATGCAGATCGGCAAACACATCCTGATAATTATCGAGACGGTTCGGCCGGATATCCGCTGCATTATTCTGTTTGTCATGCGAATGCTGGTCACTCATGCTCCTGTCACTCCTCCCGGCACAGTCGCAGTTAAGACAAGCGATCTGGTGCTTAAAATCAATGTCAGAGGTGCCGGACGGCTGTTCGCGCAAGTGCGCCAAGCAAAATCCGGTTATGCAAATGCTGTCTCAGAACGCATGTTGATGCGCGTCCCGCATTGATTCATTGCTGCATGGTGGGGAAACGGCGTGGTTCCCTTATTATACGCCGGTTCCGCAATCTGTCAGAACTGAGCATTCTTTGCGCGCATCTTATCCGAAAACCGCTACACACTTTTCGGGATGCACTGCTTTGTGTGCTTTTTGCTTCTGTAGTCTCAGCATGACAGATTTTTGCGGAAGGTCAAATTTTTTATCAGATGGTCAAAATATGATAATTATACTCATAAAATAGTGCTGATTTAAACACTGCCTTGGCGTACATTCTGTGTTGCGGCTTCGCCGATATTGGCGAAAAACCGGTCAGCAATTTTGCGTGCCGTATTGCCAAGCAGCTTGGTGCCAAGCTGGGCAATTTTGCCGCCTGCATCCCCATTGATCGTATAGCGCAGAATGGTGACATCAGGGCTTTCTTCGATAAGTTCCACATCAGCACTGCCTGCCGCAAAACCGGCGATTGAACCCTGGCCCTCGCCACTGATCGTATAGGAAAATGGCGGATTGAGATTGGAGAGGATCAGCAAGCCGTGAAAGCGGATTTTAATGAGGCTGAGATTAACCAGTATGGCTGCCTGAATGTCGGTTTCCGATAGTCGTTCCAGGGTCTCGCAACCCGGAATACAGGGCTTGAGAACGTCCACATCATTCATTGCATCCCAAACAGCCTGTCTTGGGGCATGAATACGCTCTTCGCCGGTCAGATCCATATTTATCCCTTAAAACTTATGTCTTGCGGTTCACTCAGGTTTAAGTGCAGAATATTTTTAAATTCTGTTTTTGGAGCATGTGCTGTGTCACGGGTGTTAAACCTGATCATTGAACTGTGACATGCTCCACCTGATATTTCGTCTATGATATCGGTTTCAATCACAAGAAAACAACGTCTGAATTTTGTTTTTATTTATCATGCCCTTAAAACACTTCAATCGGTTCATATCTAAAGTGTTATAGGTTGTATTGAGAAGCAGTTATTCTTTACCCGGGAGTGGTTGGCATGGCATTGAATGAAGCGGCAATTGCGGCAGGTGTGACAGCCTTGAAAGCACATTGGCAGACAGTTGCGCAAAAGCAGAATATGCGTGAAGCCTTTGCCGCAGATCCGCAGCGTTTTGAGCGCTACTCCCTCAAACTGAATGACTTGCTGCTCGACTGGTCAAAATGCCGTGTCAATGATGAGACAATGGCATTGCTCAAAGATCTGGCCATGGCCTGCAATGTGGAAGGGCAGCGCAATGCTATGTTTGCCGGTGAGCCGATCAACACCACCGAGAACCGTGCCGTTCTCCATGTGGCACTGCGGGCAAAGCCGGATGATGTTATTGTAACAGATGGTGAGGATGTCGTGCCGCAGGTGCAGGATGTGCTGCACCGTATGAGCCTGTTCAGTGAGGCAATCCGCGCCGGTGATCTGGCGGGTGCCACAGGCCGCACTATCACTGATGTGGTGAATATCGGTATAGGCGGTTCAGACCTCGGGCCGGTGATGGCAACACTCGCGCTGACACCGTATCATGACGGGCCGAATACGCATTTCGTTTCCAATATTGATCCGGCGCATATTGCCGATACGTTGCGCGATCTTGATCCGGAAACCACGCTGATCATTATCGCGTCTAAAACTTTCACCACGATTGAAACTATGACCAATGCAAAAACCGCCCGCAAATGGGTGGCCGATGCTCTGGGGGAAGAGGCTGTCGGTGCGCATTTTGTGGCTGTTTCTACCGCACTCGATAAAGTAGCAACCTTCGGTATCCAGCCGGAACGGGTCTTCGGTTTCTGGGATTGGGTTGGCGGTCGCTATTCCGTGTGGTCGTCTATCGGTCTGCCGGTCATGCTGGCCATTGGTCCGGAACGGTTTCGCGAATTTCTCGCCGGTGCCTATGTTATGGACGAGCATTTCCGTACCGCGCCATTCGAGCAGAACCTGCCGATGATATTAGGTGTGATCGGTTACTGGCATCGTGAAATCTGCGGCTTCGGCAGCCGCGCGATTATTCCTTATGATCAGCATCTGGCGCGTTTACCTGCCTATTTGCAGCAGCTTGATATGGAATCCAACGGCAAGAGCGTGAAGCGTGACGGCACGCCGGTTTCCGGCGTCACCGGCCCCGTGGTCTGGGGCGAACCCGGCACCAACGGGCAGCATGCTTTCTTCCAGCTTTTGCATCAGGGAACCGATACAATTCCGCTGGAATTTATGATCGCAGTGCATACGCATGAGCCGGAACTGCTGGAGCAACATCAGATGTTGCTGGCCAATTGTTTTGCCCAGAGCGAGGCTTTGATGAAAGGCCGTACGCTTGAAGAGGCGCAGGCACAGTTGCGTGCGCGTAAATTGCCGGAAGCGGAAGTGGAGCGCATTGCTCCGCATCGTGTTTTCTCCGGCAACCGCCCGTCGGTCACTATTCTCTATGACAAGCTGACGCCTTTTGCCCTCGGACGACTGATCGCGCTTTATGAACACCGTGTTTTTGTGGAGGCGCAGCTCTTCGGGATCAATGCGTTTGACCAGTGGGGCGTGGAGCTTGGCAAAGAACTGGCAACAGAATTGCTGGATGTCGTTACCGGAAAACAAAATGCCGGTGGCCGCGATGCCTCAACACAGGGTCTGATTGCACATCTGCATCAGGCATCTCAGGCGTAAAAAACCTGATCCTCATACACCGAAAACTGCTTGTCGATACGTGACAATCATCCGTTTTTCGTGTTTGTTGATAATGGTTTATGGAGTAACTGCCGGAATGAGGTGATTGAAATTCCTGTCCGGCGGTCAATGGGTGGAAGACATTTATGAAAACGGATCATATACAGTTTGCCGGAGATGTACCGGGCATTCAGGTGGAAATGCGTGTGCTGCGTTTTGAAGGCGCAGATACAAACGCGCCGACGGCTTATTTGCAGTCCTCATTGCATGGTGCTGAATTGCCGGGGCAGGCTGCGTTGCATTTTCTGATTCCGATGTTGCGTAAAGCGGAAGAGGAAGGCCGGATTAAAGGCGATATCACCATTGTGCCGCAGGCCAATCCTGTGGCTTCCAATCAGTGGCAGAGCCATCAGCATCTTGGTCGGTTTGATTTCTTTTCCGGTGTGAATTTCAATCGCAATTTTCCGTTACTGGAAAATTTTGATACCTCTGCGCTGCCGCAGATTGATGCGCCGGTATCTTTAGATAAGCGCATTAAAGCGATGCTGGTTCGTATGGCTTTGAAACATGAGATTGTGCTCGATCTGCATTGTGATGATGAGAGCGAAAACTATCTCTATGTACATGAAAATTATGCGGAAGATCTGCGTGATCTGGCAACGGCATTGCGCTCGACCGCAATTCTCGCCGGTGATTCAACGGTGAGTGCGGCTTTTGAAGAGGCTTGCGTTAATCCGCTTTTACATATGAAACAGAGCGAGCGCGATATGCGCCGCCGTGCGGTAACAACCGTTGAATTCCGTGGCCTCAATGATGTTGATCCGGCAACCGGTCTGGCCGATGCGGAAGGGCTCTATCGCTTCCTCGTGCATCGCGGCGTGGTGGAAGATGCATCCAGCCAGCTCGGCGAGGCATTTAGCGGCCCGATTGCACCTTTCTCTCGTGTGGAAATGATCCGTGCGCCGCAGGGCGGTATGGTGCTGTATCATGTGGCGCTGGGTGATATCGTCAAAAAAGGCGATCTGCTGGCAACGATTGTAACCGTGCCGGGTGAACCTGAGCACGATATTAAGCTCTGTGCACCGCAGGCCGGTCGCGTTTTAACCTATCGCAGCCTGCGCTATCTGCGCCGCGGCGATGATGTAATGAAGCTGATCGGCGATGAACCATCAGCACAAAGCAAACCTGCCGGTTCACTGGAGGCATAATGTCAGCAACAGTAGCAGTGCCTTCCGGCTCTGAAAAAACGATCCGTGCCATTCTTTTCGATAAGGATGGTACGCTGGTTGATTTTAACAGGACATGGTTTTCCATTTCCTGCGAACTGGCCAGACGCTCTGCTGCCGGTGATGATGTTTTGGCGAAATCACTGCTGGATGCCGGTGGCTATGACTGGCAGACGGAAAAATTCCGTGCCAATTCTGCAATCGCCGCTGGTACAGTTGAGGATATTGTTGCGCTCTGGCATCCGCAGGATACGGATGAGCAGCGCCGTGCACGCGTCGCTGAATATGATGTTTACGGGGTTGAGGAAGGTGCCAAACAGGCTGTGGCTGTTGAAGCATTGAGCCAGACCCTGCAAACCTTGAAAGCTGCCGGTTTTATCTTGGGCATTGCGACCAATGATTCTGAGGCCGGTGCACGGGCAACAGCTGCTGCACTTGGTATCAGTGATCTGTTTTCCGGTTTTATCGGCTATGATACGGCAGCGCGTGCCAAACCTTATGCTGATCCGCTGCTGCATTTTGCGGCAGAAGTCGGCGTGGCACCGGAGCAGGTGGCAATGGTTGGCGATAATCCGCATGATATGGAATGTGCCAGAGCCGCTAAAGCCGGTCTGGCGGTTGGTGTACTGACCGGCAACAGCCCGCGTGAAGTACTGGAGCCTCTGGCCGATATTGTTCTGCCGTCTATCGCAGATCTGCCGGATTATCTGGCCGGAAAGTAATTTCGGGAATAAAAAAGGCCGGTGATTTCACCGGCCTTTTTTATTCAGGCATGACTTTGATTTTGACATAGCCATTATAGATTTGCACAAAAACCAACGGTGTGCCGTTAATAATCGCGGCACTTGTTTCATCGCTGATCTGGCTGTTGGCAATAAGCTTGCCGATTAAGGCACGGTTTTCCTTTATATCAAAAAAGAAATCCAGATTGTCTTCGGGGTCACGATATCCCAGTGCGTAAACATTGGCGCGATCTTGCTGGATGATGCCTTCAACTTTGGTCAGGAGATTGCCTGATGAGTTGTAATGATCTTTTTTGCTCAGCCGTGCATAATATGAATCAATGGGTTTTTCCTGCGCAAAACCGGTATTGCTGATCAGAATTGTACTGAGGGCAGCGGCCGTAAATGCCAGTTTGCCCGAGATACTTGGTTTGTTTCTGTTCATATTGTGCTGTTCCTGAATATCCGCATCATCCGGTTCTGACCTGTAGTGATTGGTTATTTCAGCATCACTGTTGGCAGGCCGTTGGAGACCCACGCTTCCAGTCCGCCGCGATACCAATAGGTCGGCCAACCCAATGTGCCTGCCCGTAATGCAGCATTAAATGAAGTGCGCTCCCGCATATTCTGTCCGAAAAAGACCAGTTTTACGTCCCGTTGCCCTTTGGTTTTATCCATCAGCCATTCATTCAGGGCGGACTGAAAACGATCCGTGGTACTACCGTCAGTACCGGCATCAGCCAGAGAATAGGCATCGGGCAATGTTTCCCGTAAGCCGCCGGTATCAATCAGCAGGATGTTTTTCTCAGTTTTCAGCAGATCAACAAGATCAACGGTTTTAATAATTTTGGCTTTTTTGATATAGTTCGGTGTCGGTCCTTTATAAGGTGCCGGAAACAGCATGTATGTCTGCGGAACGCCCAGATCTTCCAGTTCATCAAAACGTTGGGTCGTTGCGGTGGTTTTTGGAGCAGATGTGGTGTCTCTGCCAGAGCTTCCGCTGCCGCCGCCTGTGGTGGAAACAGGTGTTGTACCGCTTTCCGGTGCTGAGACGTGGCCGCCGACAGTTTTCATCTCGATATCCGATATCATCACGGCCAGATGCTCAATCAGGTCATAGCACATGGTTACAGTGCCTTCACGCGGGCTGTACCACGCATTCAGTTGGCCACAATCCTTGAAGGTGATCTGCACCGGACGTGGCATGACATAGGTCTCACCGAGGCGTTGAATATAGCCTTTCAATCCGCCGGAAAGATGGTTGGCAAGCAGATTGCCGACACGTCGCTGGGATGGCTCAAAAACAGCCGAAATCGGTGCCCCCGGTGCATCAGCCGGTACTTCACCATCAGGATTCCATGTGCCGACACGGGTATGTGGTGCGAGAATACGACGCCATGCGCGGTTTTGTTTGTTGAATTCATCACCGCATCGGGCTTTGGTGCGTTCTTCCAATCCCACACTTTGCGCGACAGGCTCAAATACCCCCGGATTACCGCCATACATGATACAGAACATATTGCGGAAGCGCTTAAGGTCAGCGGTATGTTCATCCTGCCATGGCGAAGTATCCGCGCCCTTCATTTCCGACAATTTACCGCTGTAATACCATTGCAGCGCGGCATAGGTTGCTGCGCCATTGGCGATCTCATTCACTTCTTTATTCGGATCTGGATACATTGTCGGCTGCACAACCTGTAAGGCTGCATAAACATCAACCGCATCTTCTTCAGGTCCGGTAGACGGCAATTGTAATTCACCGATCAGCGCATGACCGAATTCATGCATCAGAATACTTTGCACCAAGCCCATATAAACGGAAATCAGGCGCACCGTATCATTGCCGAATTCAGGCAGCGGGCCTGTGCCCGGCGTGGATGCATCCACGCCGGAACCGGAAGCCGGTGCCGTGCCGCCTGCCTCAGGGCGGGGCGGTAATTGTGTATTCAGGTTGGAATCAATGTTGAAACCGGTAACAGCAAAAGTGCCGATATCATAAGCCATGATACCAACCTCAGCACCGAGAGCAGGCATGTCGCTGATCTCACCGATTTTCTGATCGTTGACAAGGAAGCGGGCAGCCCCCGGCACTTCGATAATTTTTACAATATCAGAACCGTCAAGTTTGGCGAGGTTCGGAACGGATGCAATATTATGTCGCTTCTCACCCTCAGTGCAAAACAGATTCACTGTTTTATTGGCTGAAATTTCCAGAAGGCAGACACTTTTCCGGGCGCGATTGCCGAGTGTAACACCAACGGAGGCATTGGGTTTTTCCGAATAAACCCCAATAGCTGCACTGATGATACGGCCGGTTTCCGGTGGTTGTCCGGCGTGAACCGAAAGCGATTGTTCGCTTTCGCTGGCCGTGAAATTTTGCAGTAAGACCCAGCCGTCCTGTTGCTTTACATTCCAGCCTTTGAGCAGCTGACTGCTGACTGTATTTGCGAGAGGGCCAAGTTCTTTTTCATATGCGGCCTGTGCCTGAGCGCCGAAAAGCACCAGAGAGACAAAGACAGCAGCGCCGCGTAACACCATTTCTATTTTCCCGTTTATCAGATTTCAGAACACTTCCCGATTTCTGAAATTATTTTCGTTATATAGAAATATAGCAATATTGGGATAGCTATTAATTTATCACCGGAAAAATCCACCTGCCGTATTTTGTTTTCTTGTTGTTGACGTTGCTCTCTGGCGGGACAGATAAAAACCGGATGCTTTGATCCGGTTTTTTGTTGTTAAGACAAATCGTTTCGGTGAATTGGCATCAGCGCAATTCGCGGCGCAGAATTTTACCGACATTGCTTTTCGGCAGACTGTCGCGGAATTCAATCATACGCGGACGCTTATAATTGGTCAGCCGCTCGGCACAGAAAGCTTTCAGCACCTCTTCGGTCAGCTCGGGATCGCGGCGTACCACAAACAGCTTTACCACTTCGCCGGAATGTTCATTGGCAATACCGATAGCGGCAGCCTCGACAACGCCGGGATGTTCCGCCGCGACTTCTTCAATCTCATTCGGATAGACATTGAAGCCGGAGACAAGGATCATATCCTTTTTGCGATCCACAATTTTGGTGAAACCGCCTTCATTCATGAAGCCCATATCGCCGGTGCGGAAGAAACCGTCAGGGAAAATAGCCTTGGTAGTTTCCTCAGGCCGGTTCCAATAGCCTTTCATGACC
This sequence comes from Hyphomicrobiales bacterium, assembly GCA_900470285.1. Classification (GTDB taxonomy): domain Bacteria; phylum Pseudomonadota; class Alphaproteobacteria; order Rhizobiales; family Rhizobiaceae; genus Pseudochrobactrum. The sequence goes on along the minus strand of UCAG01000003.1, from coordinate 1,466 downwards.
TGCGGACCGCGTACACAAACTTCGCCCACTTCACCAAGCGGCACATCATTGCCGTCATCGTCGCGGATCGCTACATCAGAACCTGGTACCGGCAGACCGATAGTGCCCGAAAACTCCGTTGCATTGAGCACATTGGCGGTGGCAACCGGTGAGGTTTCCGAAAGGCCGTAACCTTCGGTAATCAGGCAGCCTGTCATTTTTTCCCAGCGTTCGGCGACAGGGCGCTGAACCGCCATGCCGCCGCCGAGGGTCAGGATCAGCGGTTTGAAATCCAGTTTGCGGAAGTCTGCATTTTCCATCAGGGCATTGAACAAAGTGTTGAGCCCCGGGAAAATATGAAACGGTGCTTTTTGCAGCTCTTTCACAAAAGCCGGAATATCCCGCGGATTTGGGATAAGCAGATTACGGGCACCTTGCTGAATACCCATCATTGCATTCACGGTCAGAGCAAAAATATGATAGAGCGGCAATGCGCAGATATAATTGATATGTTCCGGCCGGCCTTTATGCTGGAAAGCCACATCCAGCCACAGACGCATCTGCTCAACATTGGCAAGAATATTGCTGTGCATGAGCATGGCACCTTTGGAAATGCCGGTCGTGCCACCTGTATATTGCAGAAAGGCCAGATCATCCGGTGCAATCGTCACCGGTTTGAATGTCAGTTTTGCACCGCTGGCCAAAACAGATTTAAAGCTGTTATGTGCAGGAATATTCCATGCGGGTACCATTTTCTTAACACGGCGCACGACGAAATTGATGATTGCACCTTTGAGCCCGTGCATATCGCCCATAGAGGCGACAACCACATGCTTGACCGATGAATTCGGCAGGACTTTTTCCAGAGTATGGGCAAAGTTTTCAAGAATAATAATCGCTTTGGCACCGGCATCATTGAGCTGATGTTCCAGCTCGCGCGGTGTGTAGAGCGGATTGACATTCACAACCACCAGCCCTGCGCGTAAAATTGCGGTAATCGCAACCGGATATTGCAACACATTCGGCATCATTACAGCTACGCGGTCGCCTTTGACCAGCCCGCGTGATTGTAGCCATGCTGCCAGTGCAGCCGATTTTTCATCCAGCTCTTTATAGGACAGAGATTTGTCCATGCAGGTGAAAGCAGGGCGGTCAGCATATTTTTTGCAGGATGTGAGGATCAGATCGGTGATCGACTGATAAGGGGACGGGTCAAGCGCGTGCGCCACTCCTTGCGGATAATTGCTGAGCCATGGTTTGGCATCATAGGGACTGGCTGTTTTTACAGGCTTGGCAACAGGTGCCGCGGCCGGTTTTGGTGACTTGTCAGCAGTTTTTACTTCAGGTTCGGATTTTGCAACTTTGGCTGCGGCTTTAGCGACAGGCTTCACGCTGCCGGTTTTCGGAGCGGATTTGGTTTCAGCTGCTTTATCTGCAGACTTTACAGTAGCAGTTTTTGTTTTGCCGGCAGGCTTTGCTGCCGTGGT
>UCAG01000021.1 GCA_900470285.1 Hyphomicrobiales bacterium | reverse complement strand
ATATGTGACACTGCATTATCATCGTGTTCTCTACTAAAGAGTTGGCTATTTGATTAATCGCCTGTATTTACAGTAATTACTGTAATCTAAGATAATAATGTTCATGCTTCTATGTTTGCAATTATATGTTGATGACAAAATATACTTGTTAACTTTGAGCGGGTGTTCAAGTTAAATGACAGATGCTTAATCTAAAAAACAGTTTACCTTTAAGAAAATGATGCGCCGCTCAGCAGTACTGTATCTTTGTATGCAATCCATGTTTTCAGTGTAATTTGGCTATTTGCACCGGTCTTTACACTGAACTTCGTGGATATCTTTGACATAAATAGCTAAAGAAAAAAACGCATATTATGTAAGGGGACAATATGGCTTATTTTCCAACCTGGCGTTTGACCAACAACGTCACCGTTTTACCCGATGAACGCTTGCCAACATCTGCTGCAATCCCGATGGGGATTCAACATTTGCTTGCAATGTCCGGTTCCACAATTGTTGCGCCGCTGATTATGGGGTTTGATCCTAATGTCGCGGTTTTCTTTTCCGGTATCGGAACTTTATTGTTCTTTCTGATCACCGGTGGTCGCGTACCAAGCTATCTTGGTTCCTCTTTCGCTTTCATTGCCGTTGTTATTGCTGCAACAGGCTATGGCGGCAGCGGTGCTAATGCCAATATTGGCGTTGCATTAGGCGGGATTATTGCCTGTGGTGCACTTTATGCTTTGATTGGCCTTATTGTCATGGGCGTTGGCACAGGTTGGGTGGAAAGACTAATGCCGCCGGCTGTAACCGGTGCAATCGGTGTGGCTATCGGTTTGAACCTTGCTCCTGTTGCTGTCAGCCAGCTTAAAGGAACGCATGCGCATATTACGATCGCTCTGATGACGGTTCTGTGTATGGCGATTATTTCCGCCTATGGTCCGAGAGCAACGCGTCGCGTTGCAGTTCTTCTGGCACTGGTCTTTGGTTATCTGCTTGTTCTGATCTTCGGTAACGGATTGGGTCTGGTGCCAGGTATTAATTTTGATGCCGTTGGTGCAGCTGCATGGTTTGGTCTGCCGCATTTTGTGAAGCCGGAATTCAGCTGGTCGGCAATTACATTGATTGCGCCGGTTGCTATTGTTCTGGTTGCTGAAAATCTTGGCCATATTAAAGCACTCGGCTCCATTACCGGTCAGAATATGGATCGCTATATTGGCAGAGGTTTTTTTGCTGATGGTCTGGCGACAATGGTTTCCGGCTCCGGCGGTGGCACAGGTGTAACAACCTATGCAGAAAACATCGGCGTTATGGCAATGACCAAAGTTTATTCGACACTTGTCTTTGTTATTGCAGCAATTGTTGCTCTGGCTTTGAGCCTTTCACCAAAATTCGGTGCAATTCTTCAGACTATTCCGGCTCCGGTTCTGGCTGGTCTGGCGGTATCTGTTTTTGGTTTGATTGCTTCTGCAATGGCCCGTATCTGGGTTGTGAATAAGGTTGATTTTGCTGATCCGCGTAATCTCTTCACCGTTGGTGTGGCACTGATTTTCGGTGCCGGTGATTTTACTGTAACGATCGGTGATTTTGCGCTGGGGGGTATCGGTACCTCCACTCTTGCTGCACTGGTTTTATATCAGCTTCTTGGTATTGGCCGTCGCGAGACAGCTTAATTACATAGCAAAACACTGGCCGGAGACGTTCCGGCCAGTGTTTTATTTAGTATTTATAATAGACAATATCCTGACTTTTAATGCATTGTCGCCCGATCGAAAACGGACATATTCATAAACTCGCCGTCATATTCAGCGAGATAAATCAGACCCTTGCGGTTTAAATATTCGACTCTGCTATTTTTGAAAATCAGAAGTCCTTCTTCTCTTAATTCGCGTAACATGCGGTTCATATGGATCGGGCTTAGTCCCAGTGCGTCTGCAAGCTGATATTGCGTGATAGGACAGAAGAACCCCGTATCTTCGCCCATGCCACACGCTTTGGCTCTGTCTCCCAGCTCCAGCAACAAATGTGCGGTTCTCACCAAAGCACTTCGGCAACCGATATTCGTGATATGTTCAATCAGCATAGATCGTTGCCGGGCAAAAAGTTCGATGAGAACAAAACTGAGTTTTGGAGCATTGTTGATGGCATGGGCAAGAGAGTTCAACGGGATCTCAAAGACGGTCATAGGTGTAATAGCGGCAACAGTATTATAACTGCGTCCTGCAGCTGTTCTTAAGCCGACAAAATCACTACGCATCGGAAAATCCAATACCTGTCTTTCCCCGTTTGACAGGTCACGATAGACACAGCCCCATCCGCTTTGCACGAGATGGATACTACGGATGCGTTCACCCTGATTAATGATCGACTGATCTGTTTGAAAATGACGTTCCTCAACTTGCAAACCGGAGATGGCCTGAAGTTCTGTTGTGCCGAAGTCGGCTGAAATAGGCGGCGATGTGAGAAGCTCTGACAGAGCGTTGGTAACGCCATTGGTATTTTGCGATTTATTGTGCATCCTCCTCCCCCCGCTCTTACTAAAACTGAAACGCCGAATTGATGGCGTTATTTTATGGATTTTCTGCCGAAAACCGTTTTTCAGGCATTCGGAATGCGTGTCTGAACATTTCCGGAATTAAACTTAAACTTTGGAAATGTTCTATTTATTTGTTTTTATACACGATCCAGCACAGAACCCGTTTCGTTTTTGCCGGAAACTCACTAGATCAAAAGATGTAGTTGTTACCCCTATTTGTGTAATTAAATTTCGGCACACATATTTATAAAATTTATTTTTGCTAACTTAGGTTAAGGACAAGCTTATCCTATAAAAGCAATAATTCAAACTATCAGCATTAGTTTTGTTCAAGCAACGCAGATGGTGTGAAGCTGCTTGCGTGCTTATTATGAATAAAATCATCAAGTATAAGATGAATGATTGTAAAGTAGAGTAGGGAGGATCGGGGGAATGCAATACAGGGCAGCTTCCGAAGGTGCAGGGGAGTATAAGATGATGATCGCAGAGAAAAATCTGGAGAAACGTCTTGTTCTCATTTGCAAAAATAATCTTGATCGTGAATGTCTATATAATGGTTTACTTAATACAGGTTTGAGGCTGCCGATTGTTTGTTACGAAACATTGGAGCATAGCGACGCTGAATCTGCCGGTTTGAGTGCAGCAGTTTTATTACTGCATATAGGCACAAGGAAAGTAACGGATCCGGAGCTTTCCGGTGAAATTAAAACCATCAAAGCTGAATGGGATCCTGTACCACTTATCTTGCTGTCTGAATGTGAGGACTGGGATCAGGTCGTCTGTGCCATAGAGCTTGGAGCCCGCGGTTATATTCCGACCTCTGTTGGTATTCGCGTTTGTGTTGAGGCTGTTCATCTGGCGATGGCAGGTGGAACATTTATACCGGCAACCAGCATTGCGGGAAGAGCACAGACCAAAAAGACAGACGGTCATGAGTTAAGCGGGTTGTTTACCGCCCGTGAGATTCAGGTCATTCAGCTGTTGCGGCAGGGAAAAGCAAATAAATTGATTGCTTATGAGCTGAATATGAGTGAAGCGACAGTCAAAGTTCATATGCATAATATTATGAAGAAATTCGGTGCTACAAACCGAACTGAAGTCGCCTATAAACTGAATAATTTATATCAAAATGTATTTTAATATATTCTCCGACATTGAGAAAATTATTTGAGCGCATTGCAAGGTGTGAGGATTTCTTTGCGCTCAAATAATTTTTAAATTCGGAGTTTTAAATATCCCGATCGGAGCGGGGCAAAAAATCAGTCCAGTGACCTGATTTTCACGCGAAGGCGTTTCATCCTTATCAGGATGCGCTCTAACCGGCTGACCCGCTTGTGCCGGTTGAAACATTGAAATTGTGTAGGAGTGGATGTTGTCCACTCCTACAGAATGAGAGCGGGTATCCTATTGATTCGGACTCTCATTCTTTTCGAAACGGAAGAAGTAGAAACTTCCCGTTATTTTACTCTTTGGGGGCGAAGAGTAAGTTTCAGGTTGTCTGCGATTGTTATTACCGCTGACATCAAGAAAATACATTATCCAGCGATAGTCAGGGTTTGATACTGACAAAGCCTGAGGATGAGCCCATTGCACCACCGGCTGCACTGGCTGAAGACGAGCCTCCGAGAAACCCGGTACCCGAGTTTGCAACGGCGCCTGACTGACCGGAAATACCGGAACTGTAGAGTGATCCGGAAGCACCGATACCAAAGCCCGGTACCACGACACCACCACCGATACCGGTTGTGGTTGCCCAGCCATTGGTTGTGCCATAGCCCTGAGCGGTGGAACCGGCTCCTAAGAAACCGCCACCACTGACAGCTGAATTACCCATGGACTGGCCGACAAAGCCGCCGCCCCATTCAACTGTTTGTGCGGATGCAGGCAGTGCTCCGGCAAGAGCCAGTGCTGAGACTGCTGCAAAAGCAAGAAGTCTTTTCATTTTTATATCCTCCAACTGTTATGGCAAATCTCCCGTTTGCCAGATATATCCGACGATATATCCCGCTGCCCATGGCCGTTCAGAAGGCCTGGCCATGGGCAAAAGGCTATATCCACGAATGGCAAAATCTTTGTCATGTGGTTGATTTTCATGCTCTGCCTGTCTGCTCACATGACAGGACGCGGGCAGAACCAGGCACGGCCTCTTTGCGCGTCATTACGCAAAGTGCAGCCTTTGGCCTCCAGATCACTGCTGGAAAGACCAAGGGCTTTCGCAGAGTAAGTCCGTTTGTTGCCGACGGGGGCGGGGGCAGAGGCTCTCTGTACGCGTGGAGCGGGGGCAACTGAAGCGGATGCTACGGCTGTCGGCGTGGTGCGGTATGAAACCTGCCGTGCAGCCACCCCCTGAGAAGGGCAGACAATACCTGTCGCATTCAATGAGGCGCGAACCTCTTTGTTGAGACAGACCAGATCAAGGGCAGCGCTTCTGTGCCCGAGACCTGCCAGAGCTGACGCATAGGCGCGGCGGTTACACTCCTTCATTTCATAGGTCGAACCGATACCAAAACCCCAGCCTGTTGCACCGATGCCAGCACTGGCTGAACCCGCGCAGGAATGAACACCTGCAGCTACCAGCCCCGGAGAAATCGCAGGAACAGTCGTTCTGATCCTGTTCGGGGAGGTATTGGAACTGCCAATGGCAATCGCCGTTGCCCCTGACTGAGAGTTTGAATTGGCATTATTGTCCATTGTAAAGGACTGCGCCAATGCGTTACCGCCAGTAATACTGATAATACCAGCGCACAATAGGATACCCAGTTTAGCCATAGCTAACTCCTTTCCGGGGCGCGAGAACGCCCGGCTTTGTGTGGCTTGATTGATTGATGACATATGCTGACAAAGCGGATTTGCTTTGCTGAAACTGATTGTAGGTATGTTTCGGACTTTGAAATGCTGGAAAATTGATTAATCAGAGTAATAATATTGATTGGCTTTCTTTACTTGCCTGTAAATTTATTATCCCTATTGTCTATGATTTCTCTAAACCGGAGCTGTTTTTCTGTTTTGTTAAAACGTAAGATTTACGCAAAGTTGCGTATCAGCGGGTGGCTTAAATTTGCTGTTGCATGAGCAGATCAACAGAGTTCAGGTGAGATTCTATGGCGATTCCGCAGACAAAGGACGAGTTGATCGAAGCTGTAAGCATAAATTTTGACAAGCTGATCCGGATCATCCGAAAGGTTCCGGCCGGCAGGACTACAGAGAAAAGTCTCGCCGGTCATGTCAAAGATACACAGATGAGCGTGAAGGATCTGCTGGCCTATCTCACCGGCTGGAATGAGCTCGTGATTAAATGGCTGGAGAAAGACCGCGCCGGTGAGCAGATCGATTTTCCGGAGACGGGGTTTAAATGGAACGAACTGGGCAGACTGGCTCAGAAGTTTTACAGTGATTATGATGTGCTGACTTATGAAGCTCTGTTGTTGCGTTTACAGGCCGCCAAAGAAACAATTATTCAGCAGATTTCAGAACGGACAGATGAAGTGCTCTATGGTGCCGGCTGGTACGAGCAATGGACGATGGGACGTATGATTCAGTTCAACACCTCATCCCCTTATAAAAATGCTTATGGGCGCTTGCGCAAATGGCTGAAGACGGTTCCGGCTGACAAGTCTCAGGCGATGTAAAGGTTGCGAAAGCCGACTGTTATCATTATATAGCCACAGTGCAGGACGACCTGCCATTGCATCATACGGGGACGGCCCCTCTATCCGGTGCAGAGCGTATCAGAACCGAGTGTTCCGACCCGCATTCTGCCCTTTTGAATGACGCGCATTATTCTGAAATTGTTTTTCAGATGCGCTCTAACAGATGGAGAGCAGGCCCTTATGAAACAACAATCTGAACCAGCCGCCATGCCAGCCGTAACTAAGGTTGCCTCGCTGCGGTCACTTTTTCCGCCCCTGACAATTATTCGTCTTCTGATCGCATGGCTTGTGGTTGCTGTTTTTGCCATTTGGGGCAAACAGTGGTTGAGCGAGCCGTTTGACAATACAATTGCAGTCCTGTGTTTTCTTGCGCTGTTTGCAACAATCATCATGGCAGCCTTTGGAGTTGTGGGAGAGGCGGATCATCTCGCGCATCAGCTGGGTGAACCTTACGGCACGCTTATTCTCACGCTGTCGATTGTCTCTATTGAGGTTATTCTGATTGCATCGGTTCTGCTCGGGCCGGGTGAATTCCCGACGATCGGCCGTGATGCTATTTTTTCCGTCATGATGATTATTCTTAATCTTGTGGCCGGTCTTTGTTTGCTTGCAGGTGGTTTGCGCTATCGTGAGCAGGAATATAATGCGCAGGGCGCTGTCACTTACTTGTCGCTGATTACCGTTTTGACCGGACTTGCTCTGGTGCTACCGAATTATGTTTCCGGCACCGGTGAGTTCAACTTTGTGCAGGCGATAGCATTTTCCGCAATTACAATGGCAGTCTATGGTCTGTTCCTGTGGATGCAGATCGGTGGTTACAGCCGGTTGTTCATTCAGCCGAAATCGGGCGAAATGACCGTGCCGGCGAATGAAGCGCATATACTTACCCAAGACAATGCTGCGTCAACTGCATTGGATAAACGGGCAATCCTTGTCCGCTCGGTTATTTTGATTGCGATGATCCTGCCGATTGTTTTGCTGGCTCATGATCTGGCCATTCTGATTGATTACGGCATTAAAATCGCCAATGCACCGGTAGCCCTTGGCGGCGTATTGATTGCAATCATTGTGTTTACACCGGAGTCGATTACAGCTGTGAAAGCGGCGCTGAATAATGAAATGCAGCGCGCGATCAATTTATGTCTCGGTGCTTTTGTCTCGACAGTGGGGCTGACTGTACCGGCGGTACTGATTATCGGTCTGGTGATGAATAAAACCGTGACAATGGGTATTTCCGGCGTTGAAACAATTCTGTTTCTGCTGACAATTGCGCTCACGGCTTTCAGCTTTATCGGGCAGAAAACCTCACCGGTTCAGGGGATTTTACATCTGGCACTGTTTGCTGTCTTCAGCGTGTTGCTGTTCAGTTCGTAAAGTATGGCGTAATTCGCTCAAAGAAGGATTTTGTAAAATGAAACTTATGCAAGTGGCCGGTGCCGGTATGTTTGCCCTGATGCTGAGCGGGTTTGTTTCCGGAGCATCTGCCCAGAGCAATAAAGTGGTTGAATTGTATAAATCACCTTATTGCGGTTGCTGCGGTGCATGGGGCGACCACATGAAAGCGGCAGGCTTTGAGATTAAAGAACACAATATTGAAGATCTGAACCCGATCAAAGCCAAATACGGCGTTACGGATGATCTTCAGTCCTGCCACACGGCCATTATTGACGGACATGTTATTGAAGGTCATGTGCCTGCGCAGGATATTGAAAAACTTCTTGCTGAGGGCGGTGAAAAAGCCGGCCTTGCCGCACCGGGAATGCCTGTCGGATCTCCGGGAATGGAACAGGGCGGTATGAGTGAGCCTTATCAGGTTATCCGTTTTTCAAAGACGGAACGTTCTGTTTTTGCGCAGCATTAATAGTTCAAAGACTGCAACAGCCGCAGAGCTGTTGCAGTCTTTCTTCTCAGGCCGGATTAGCCTTGTGCCTTACTTTTCTCTTTGCTGAGCAATGTGCGTTTGCGCTCCACACCCCAGCGATAGCCGGAAAGACCGCCGTCATTGCGCACAACGCGGTGGCAGGGTACCACAACAGCAACCGGATTGGCCGCACAGGCACCGGCAACTGCACGCGCCGCTTTCGGCATGCCGGCAAGACCGGCGAGTTCCGCATAGCTGACAGTTTGTCCTGGCGGAATCTGACGCAAAATCTGCCAGATTTTTTGCTGAAAGACCGTGCCGTGAATATCCAGTGGTAGGGAGAATTGCGGCAGCGGCTGATCTATAAATTCCAGACAGGTCTTCAGTGTCGCTTCAAAATCACTACCACCCTGAGAAATTTCAGCTTTCGGGAAGCGTTTTCTCAGATCGTCCAGCAGTTCATCAGCATTATCACCCAGTAAAATCGAGCTGATGCCTTTTGATGTTGCCGCAACCAGTATTTTACCAAGGGAACAGGGTGCAATTGCATATTGAAGCATGATGTCTGCGCCTCCTTTTTTATAGGCAGATGCGGTCATACCGGAAAGCCTGTTTTTTGAGGCATAGAAATTGCTGCTTTCATTATAACCGGAATTGTAAATCGCCTCTGTCACAGAGGTCTTATTGTTCTTGAGTTCCTGTTCAAGCCTTTGCATCCGCAGCGACTGTGCATAATTTTTCGGAGTGATACCGGTAATCTGTTTAAACAGCTTATGAAAATGCGATGCGCTGAAGCCGGCATGGGCGGCGAGACTGCTGAGATCCGGCGCGGTTTCATTGTCGCGGATCAGGCGGCAAGCCTCTTCAACAATCCGGTTCTGCTGTTGTTGCAATGTTTCCTGACGCTGCGGCAGACAGCGCAGACATGGCCGGTAGCCTGCTGTTTCAGCCTGACGGGGATGGTCGAAAATTTGTGTATGTTCAGGTTTTGGCCTGCGGGAAGGGCAGGTCGGCCTGCAATAAATACCTGTTGTGCTGATGGCATAAACAAATGTGCCGTCGGCATCCGTTTTTCGATCCAGCACGGCCTGCCAGCGCGGATCATCAAGGAGTTCGTCTATGCGGGCGTGCTTGTTCACGATCTTACCTTTCTTTGAATAGATCACAGGTTATCGCGTGAATTTTGTTCCTGCACTGCAAATCTTCTTTTTAAATTTGAGCATGTCTCCCAAAAGCGGGTACCGGTTTTTGGATAAAGACATGCGTTAGAATAAAGCGAAAGGGCGAGTATAGAGCATCAGATTATATGCAACACGCCCTAAGCCGCTTTTCTGAAGGTCAGATTGATGCGGTAACGGCCAAGCAGCGGATGGTCTCCGTCCTTCAGAGATGTGATACCATGATAATAAAGGCGTGATATGCCGCCCCATACCACGACATCGCCGTGCTGCAATGCATATTTGAGTACCGGATCTGTCCGTTTCAAGCCGCCGAACTGAAAGGTGGCAGGCAGACCCAGCGATACTGAGACAATCGGATGATCCGGACTTTTTTCATCTTTATCCTGATGCAAAGAGAGTTTGGTCTTTGGCTCATAGCGGTTGATGAGGCAGGCATCGGGTATAAAATCCGGATAACCGGCTTTGACCGCTGCTTTTTGGGCAAGTTGCAGAAAACTCTCCGGCATCTGCGGCCAGTTCCGGCCGGTCTGCGGATCAACAGGGCTGTAGCGGTAACCGCTGCGATCACTGACCCAGCCGAGTGATCCGCAATTGCTCATAGCAACAGACATGGTAAAGCCGCCGGGCGTAACCATGTGCCGGAACGGAGCCAGTTCGGTGATGACAGACAGACTTGAGAGCAGGTCTTGTTCTGCTGGCAGCGCAAATCCGCGTAACAATACAGCGCCTTCAGCAAAGTTTTCCTGCTCTGGTTGCTTGGAGGTCAGTCCTGAAAAAAGATCTTGCATTGTTATAACCGGATGAGAGAAGGGCACGAAATATGAGTATAAACGACAGCAGCCTTAGAGCATAATTTTTAAAAACTTGGGTCAGTTGAGAGTAAAATTATGATCTATTTTAAAAGTGTTAGAGCGAGTTTTGTCTGCCAGATCTGGCACACAGTGCTCTAATGGAAAACAGGAAGCGCGGCAGGGGCACGTTTAACCGGCTTAACCTGTTCTGATCGCTTTACCTGAGCAAATTTCTGAATATCCAGAACCGCATTCTGAATTTTCTCGTGCTGTAAAATTGCCTGACGACCGGAGGCGATGGCCAGATCAACCTGTTGTTTCGGCAGGCTGAAACGGGTCGGAATCTTGTTGAGACGGGCTTGCGTGGTACTATCCAGATCACGAAAACTGACAGCTTCAACAATCAGGGATAAATCCCTGCAATTCCAGCCTTGTAAAGTACCGCGATATTCTTTGACCTTGGCTGCAGACAGCGAGCAGCGATACTGAATGAGATCTTGTTGCCATTGATTGGTGGCCAGTTTCAGAGCATCAAAACCCTCACGCACAGAGGCTGAGATTGCTGTATAAACTGTGGCTGCGGCGATCTCGGTCAATACGGGGCCCTGTACGTTTGTGGCCCATGGTTCTTCCCCTTCGGTTCCGGCATCAGCAACAATGAAAATCAGTTTGCGCAATTTGACCGCCTCGGCCGGAGACAAAGGACCGTGAGGATTTTTTGCGCCAGCCCGTGCTAAAGCAAAAGGAGTAACGCCGATATTATCTGTCAATGCGCCATCCAGCAGCTTGATGTAGCGTTGTTTGGGATCATTGCGATAAGCATAGAGGCTGCGTGCATAGGCATTGAGCCTTAATGAAACATCCGGATTGGTCAGTGTCTCTTGCAGCCATTGCGGGGGGTGATAATTGCACTTTTTGTGCATGGCAGAGATAACGACAGGAGAGAACACCACAGGGACTGCAGCCGAGGCACTTACAGCATCGGCAAGATGCACTTTATCGAGATCGCTGCACAAAGCTTCAAATGTATCATCGGTAAAGTGGAACGGTGTGCGGTTATAAATATCTGATGCGGTGATCCACACGGTCGGCGCGTCACTGCGTCTGAGTGCTGCAAAAGTTTTACCATGAAACAGATTGTCGTTCAGCCATTGGGCAAAGCCATTGCGGTCATTCAGGCCGCCGCCGATGGTGCGCATAACATTTTCTGGATGCAGCAAAGAGGTGCGCAGACCTGCTTCTGCATTGCGGTACAAAAATTTCTCACGAAAGTCGCGATAATGATCAGGGCCCGTCATACCATAATAGGCGGCAGCAACCGCACCGCCGGAAGTACCGGAAACCAGCCTGACATTATCAATCAGCCGCCGCTTATAGGGATATTCATCAATGACCGTTTCATCCAGCGCCTGCAACACACCATAGGCAAAAGCGGCGGAGCGTGTTCCGCCGCCTGAAAAGGCCAGCGCTACAACGGTTGATCCGTCATTGCCGTGATCGGCGATATAGTCGGTTCTTTTGCTTTGAATATCGGTTTCGTGATTGTTGATCGGGCCGACATCTTTGGACGCGCAGGCAGACAGAGCAAAAAGCGCAGCAGAAATCAGACTGATTGATAAACGCACATTCTGCTCCGTTTTATTGGCCATGGGCTGAAACAGACAGCAACCGCAGCCTGCAAGATGTCAGTTTTATTGCATATCCAGCACTTTTAAGAGAGCGGTTTGTTTCCGGCAAGTGAAATTCAAATGGCGGAAAGATAAAACAAAGAAAAACAATTACAGGTGGTGCTTATGTTCGTGCATATCGCCCATCGAATAGTATAAGAAATACTGATCCTGCAAATATGGTTGTGCGTTGATCAGGGGATGCGGAATTCGTAACCGGTATGGACGCGCTGGTTTGCAGGTGATTTGCATTGGGGCATAATGGGAGTGGGCTATGGGAAAATTTGATTTCAGCAGCTTTTTGCCGGAGCTGATTAAGATAAGGCATCAGTTGCATGCGATGCCGGAAATCGGATTATCTGAATTTAAAACATCGGAATTCATTGCGCAGCATCTGACAAAATGGGGCTTTGAAGTGACGCGTGGTCTGGGACAGACAGGCGTTGTCGGATCGCTGAAGCGCGGCGACAGCAATCGTTCAATTGGTTTTCGCGCAGATTTTGACGCTTTGCCGATTTTGGAGGAAACCGGTCTGCCTTATGCAAGCCAGCATGAAGGTGTGATGCATGCCTGCGGTCATGACGGTCACACGGCTATGCTGCTGGGAGCAGCCTATGCTCTGTCGCAGGATCAGGATTTTAACGGTGCGGTTCACATGATTTTCCAGCCGGCGGAAGAGAATTTCGGCGGCGGAAAAATGATGATTGAAGACGGATTGTTCGAGCGTTTTCCTTGTGAGCAAGTTTTCGCCATTCATAATATGCCGGGACTGGCGACAGGGGTATTTTCGGCAAAAGCCGGTGCGATGGCTGCATCGATTGATGTACTGACGCTGACTGTAAAAGGCAGTGGCGGTCATGGTGCTATGCCGGAACTGACCGTTGATCCGGTTGTGGTTGCATCCAGTATTGTGATGGCCTTACAGACGCTGGTTTCCCGTAATATTTCTCCGCACCAGCCTGCAGTGCTAACAGTCGGGTCTTTCCAGTCCGGCTCTGCCTGCAATATTATTCCAGATACGGCTGTGCTTGAACTGTCCATGCGGGCAATGGATCCGTCTGTACGGGTAGCATTGCGTGATCGCGTGGATGAAATTGCCCGCTTTCAGGCGAAAAGCTATCAGGCTGAAGTGCAGCTTGACTGGGCTGTGGGCTATCCGGCAACTATCAACAACAAGCAGGCCTATGAACTGGCACGGGATGTGGCGGTTGCCAGCTTTGGTGAAGATGCTTTCGAAGAGCTGGATGTGCCGATGATGGGCAGTGAGGATTTCTCCTTCCTGCTGGAAGCTGTGCCGGGAGCCTATGTTTTCCTTGGTAATGGTGACAGCAGCGGGTTGCATACCAGCCGCTATAATTTTAATGATGAAATATTGGAGCGCGGGGCTTCATTCTTCCATCAGATGGCAAAATCCAGTCTCGTATAGACATAAAGCGGGCGAATCTGCCTGCAATTTTGCAGATCACCAAGGTGATATATCTATCGAATTTATGCATAGCCCCATGAGGGCTGTGCATATGATCGCCCGCAAATTCTAAAAATCGTCGAAACGAAGTTTTATTGCGCAAAATGACGTAAAAATAACGTCTAGTTTTAACAAATGCGCAGCTTGCTTTTCATTTCGTATAATGAAAGGCTTCTGTCAAAGATGAAAAAATGCCGGAGCTTTATACCTTGCAAGGATGGGTAAAGCGAACCGGTATGACGGGAAATAGTGATAATACTGCAGAGCACAATGCGCGGGAACAAAGCGACGATTGCCTGCAGCAGCATGAAAGGGGAGGGCACATCATGGCCGCAAGCGGGATGATTATTGCCGACAAAATTTTACACAACGGTACCATCTGGTGCGGTTATGAAGAGGGCACTGTTGAAGCACTGGCCATCTGGCAAGGCAAAGTGCTGGCCGCCGGTAAAGCCGCAGATATTTTGCAGTTTAAAGGTGAGACAACAGAGCTTGTTGACCTCAAAGGTGCATTTGCCACTCCCGGCCTGAATGACGCGCATTTGCATCTGATTTCCACCGGCCTGTCTCTGAAGCGGATTGATGCAACGCCTGCCGCATTGCCGACACTGGCTGATTTACAAGAAGCGATCCGCGCAAAAGCAGCAACATTGCCAAAAGGTGAATGGATTCTGGCGCGCGGCTATGACCAGACCAAGCTGGATATTGGCCGTCATCCGCATAAATCCGAGCTGGATCAGGCGGCGCCTGAGCATCCGGTTCTGCTGACCCGCGCTTGCGGCCATGTGGCAATTGCCAATTCCTTTGCACTGAAACTTGCCGGTGTAGACGAGACGACACCTGTGCCGGACGGCGGGTTGATTGAACAGAAAAACGGTGCTCTGACTGGTATGCTGGCTGAAAATGCGCAGGATCTGGTGCGCGCTGTTATTCCTGAGCCAAGTGAAGAACAGATTATCGAAGCGATTGAAGATGGCGGTAATATGCTGCTGTCCTATGGTATCACGTCCTGTATGGATGCGGCGGTCGGTCAGATCGCCGGTTATAAGGAAATCCGCGCTTATAATATTGCCAAGCGCGATAATCGCCTGCCGGTACGCACATGGCTGGTTCTGCTTGGTGATCCGGGCAAATCGGTAGTGCCGCAATGCTATGAAAGCGGTCTGGTTTCCGGTGTCGGCGATGATATGCTGACTATTGGCGCGGTCAAATTATTCCTTGATGGTTCTGCAGGGGGCAAAACCGCATGGATGTCAGTGCCGTATCATGGCGATGACGTGAATAATATCGGTGTGCAGATTCTCAGTGATGAAGATTTGCAGGCGATGGTGATGGATGCCCATGCCAAAGGCTATCAGCTTGCCTGCCATGCGATCGGTGATATGGCGATTGAACAACTGATTACAGCCTATGAAAAAGCGCTGGTTGCTTATCCTGATCCGGATCGTCGTCACCGCATTGAACATTGTGGTTTTTCCAGTGATGCCCAGCATCAGCGCATGCTCAAAGCCGGTATTTATCCGTGCCCGCAGCAGGTTTTCATCTATGATTTCGGCGATGCTTATATCTCTGTGCTGGGTGATGAACGCGCCCGCCCGAGCTATCCGCTGAAAACATGGCGTGATCTTGGTTTCAAACCGGCGACCGGCAGTGACAGCCCTGTCTGCCATCCGAACCCGTTCCCGAATATCTATACAATGCTGACCCGCAAGACATGGAAAGGCACTGTAATGGATGAAAATCAGCGCGTTTCCATTGAGGAAGCTTTGCAGGTCTATACGGAATACGGCGCTTTCTCGCAGAAAATGGAGACTGCGAAAGGTAAGCTGGTTGCAGGTCAGGTTGCGGATATTGCCGTGTTCTCGCGCAATATGCTGGAAGCAACACCGGAGGAAATTCTCAGCGATACGCAATGCATCATGACATTGCGCGGCGGTGAGGTTGTCTACACCCGTTAAAGCGGGAAACCAAGAAAGGTTCTGACCATGGAACGGAGAACATGGTCAGTAACAGGGATAAATTCTGAGGAGGGGATATTCTCAATGATTAAACGCATAGCTTTAATCTCGACAATGGCGGCATCTTTGCTGGCCGGTGTTGCCATGAATGCGTCAGCTGAAGAGCCACGCAAAGGCGGTACGATTAATTTCGTTGCGCCTTACGGTTCGAGCTTCGGTACGCTGGACAATCAGGCAACCACTGCAACGCAGGACGAATTTCCGACCAAGGCGCTGCATCGTCGTCTTTATGCATGGGATGGTACAGCCAACAAGCCGCAGCTTGATCTGGCAACTGAAGTCAGCGCTTCGGCAGACGGCCTGACCCATACTTTCAAACTGCGTCAGGATGCATTTTTCCATAACGACAAGCAGATGACTGCAGATGATATCATCTACAGCTATAAGCGTGCGATGACACCGGGAAAAGCCTATCCGGCCGCTCGTTATATCAGCAATATTAAAGGCGCGGATGCTTATTCCGAAGGCAAGTCTCAGGAAATCGAAGGCCTGAAAAAGGTTGATGACTTCACGCTCGAAGTCACACTGAATGAAGCACTGAATCCGGGCTTTATTTTCATGCAGCCGAGCACTGTGATTTATCCGGACGGCGAAGCGGACAAAGACAGCTTCAAGAGCAATCCGGTGGGGCTCGGACCTTATAAATTCTCGGAATATGTGCCGGGTTCACGTCTGACCGTTGTGAAATGGGATAAATTCTATCTCAAAGACAAGCCTTATGCTGACAAGATCAACATTATGCTGATGGGCGAAGCTGCAGCCCGTGATGTTGCTTTCCGTAATAAGGAAGTGGATGTTTCGGTTCTCGGACCTGCACAATATGTAACCTATAAGGCTGATCCGGAACTCTCAAAAAACATTCTGGAAGTTGCGGAAGTTTACACCCGCGCCATGGGTTTCAACGCGGATGTTAAGCCGCTGCAGGACAAGCGTGTTCGTCAGGCGATCAATTACGCGATTGACTCGGATCTGATCATCAAGCGTCTGGCTAAAGACAAAGCTTACCGTGCAGTAAGCTGGCTGCCGCTGTCTTCACCGGCTTTCGACAAAGCTGCACAGCCATATCCTTATGATCCGGAAAAAGCGAAGGCTCTGCTCGCTGAAGCCGGTTATCCGGACGGTTTTGAGTTTGAAGTCACTGCAACACAGAATGAAAGCTATGGCCTGACCATTGCTGAAGCAATCATTCCGATGCTGGCTAAAGTCGGCATTAAGTTGAAGACAAAGCCTGTTGAAGCAGCTGTTCTGTCTGAAGTTGTGCCGGGTGGCGACTTCCAGTCCTTCCTGTGGTCGCTGGAAAGCGGTCCGGATCCTCTGACTGCGCTGCAGTGCTTCTATTCCAAGACACCGCAGTCGTCTTGTAACTACACCAAATTCAACAATGCTGAATTTGACAAGTTGTACGAGGCTGCTCAGCAGACCAAGTCTGAGGATGAGCGCAACGAATTGCTGCGCAAAGCCAATAATATCCTGCAGGATGAAGCACCATATTGGTTCTTCAACTACAACAAAGCCGTCATTGCTTATCAGCCATGGCTGCACGGCTTACAGCCAAACTCTGCCGAACTTGCAATTCAGTCTTATGAGGAACTCTGGGTTGACGACAGCGTGCCAGGCGGCCGCTAAGCGCAATCAGGTTTGATTATCAGGCGTGCCGGAGAGCGGTTTATCTGTTCTCCGGCTCCGTTGCAGTCTTCAGAGCATGAGACCGGAGCGCTGTTTCAGCTTCCCGCACATGATCTGAAGTTTAGTTTTGTCGCATATCGGTATCATCCTGAAGCGGAGCACAATCAATCTGTGTGATTTACGGCTCGCAGAGATGGTTCCGTTTCCCCGATATACCGGAGGAAGGAGCACACAGGTTGCTTCGATTTATTATCAGACGGGTTTTGCAGATGATCCCGACCATTCTGGCGGTGTCTCTGATTATCTTCGTTATTTTCAGTGTTATTCCGGGCAGCTTTACGTCCAGTCAGATTGCTGACGGCAAAGGGCGTAACGATCCTAAAGTTGTTGAGCAGATGAACAAGGAATTCGGTCTCGACAGGCCGGTTTATGAACGGTTCGGCTCTTATATTGTCAATCTGGTGCAGTTTGATTTAGGCAAATCATTTCGTACCCGTCAGCCGGTAACGCAGGTGCTGACGGAGCGCATGTGGCCGACCATGAAGCTGGCGATTGCAGCAATGACGCTCGCGGTTCTGATCGGTGTGCCGCTTGGCTTTATCGCGGCGCTGCGACCCGGCAGCATATTAGATACAATTACGATGATTGGCGCCGTTTCCGGCCTGTCATTGCCGCAGTTCTGGCTCGGTCTGCTGCTGATGTATTTCTTCGCGCTGACTTTGGGTTGGTTGCCGAGCTTTGGCTATGGTGACGGTGGTATCCGCAATCTTATTCTTCCTGCAGTAACCTTAAGTGTTGCACCGCTGGCTTTGCTGGCACGTACAACCCGTGCTGCAGTGCTGGAAGTGATGGGCGCGGATTTTATCCGTACCGCGCGTTCCAAAGGCATGAATGCTTATCGTCTTGTTACATGGCATCTGGTGCGTAATGCGCTGGTTCTGATTATCACCACTGTCGGTCTCCAATTCGGCTCGCTGATGGGCGCAGCCGTGGTGATCGAAAAACTGTTTTCATGGCCGGGACTTGGTTCTCTGCTGGTGGACAGCGTGTCGATGCGTGATATTCCGGTGGTGCAGGGCGCTATCCTCATGATCGTATTATGGTTCCTGATCATCAATACGATTGTCGATATTCTTTATGCGGTCATTGATCCGCGCATCAGCCACGAGTAGCGTCATGAGATTACGTTTCAATCTGTTATTCGGCGGAGTGCTCTGTGTGGTTATTCTGGCCGCCGGTATTTTCGCTCCTTTATTGGCACATTATGATCCGGTGCTGGATGCTGATCTGATTAATGCGGAACTGCCGCCGGATGGTGATTTCTGGTTTGGTACTGATGCACAGGGACGCGATGTGTTCAGCCGTGTGCTCTATGGTGCGCGGATTTCGCTGACTGTTGGTATTGTTTCACAGATCATCAATACGCTGATCGGCCTGACAATGGGTATTTCGGCCGGTTATTTCGGCGGACGCTGGGATGATTTCGTCTGTGGTCTGACCAATGTCATGCTGTCGATCCCGTCGCTGATCTTCGCACTGGCAATTATGGCGATCCTCGGCCCTGGTCTTGGCAGCCTGTTGATCGCACTCGGTCTGACCAACTGGTCGTGGACTTGTCGTATTGCCCGCTCCTCTGCGCTGTCCCTTAAAAAACAAGGCTATGTGCAGGCGGCAAAAACACTGGGCTATAGTGATATCCGTATTATGATTACCCAGATTTTGCCAAATATGATCGGGCCTATTCTGGTTATCGGCACGCTCGGCATGGGCGATGCTATTCTGGCAGAAGCAGCGCTTTCCTATCTCGGTCTTGGTATTCGTCCGCCATTCCCGAGCTGGGGCAGTATGCTCACTGATGCACGGGAGTTGATTGCGATTGCACCATGGGCAGCTATTTTCCCGGGGCTTGCAATCTTCCTGACAGTTCTTGGGCTTAATCTGTTTGGTGACGGCCTGCGCGATGTGCTGGATCCGCATATGAGGAGCCGCAAATCATGAGCGATGCACCACTCTTAGAAGTTAAAAACCTTCATATTGATATGGTCTCCGGTGAAACCCGCTTTAACGTGGTTGAGAATGTTTCATTCTCGATTGGCGCGGGTGAAACTTTCGGTCTGGTAGGGGAGTCCGGTTGCGGAAAATCCATCACCTCGCTTTCGATTATGGGCTTGCTGAACCGCCCGCTGGAGGTCAGTTCCGGTGAAATCCTGTTTAAAGGTCAGGATTTACGGAAGCTCAGCAGTCGTGACATGCGTAAATTACGCGGCAGCCGTATTGCGATGATTTTTCAGGAGCCGATGACAGCGCTTAATCCGCTGGCAACAGTGGGACGGCAGATTGCGGAAATGTTTGTGCTCCATCAGGGTGCGACATGGCATGAAGCAGAAAAGAAAGCTATCGCAGCCTTGGGGCAGGTGCATGTGCCTGCGCCGGAAAGTCGTGTAAAAAACTATCCGCATCAGATGTCCGGCGGTATGCGCCAGCGTGTGATGATTGCTATTGCACTGGCCTGTAATCCAGATCTGCTGATTGCGGATGAGCCGACAACGGCACTTGATGTGACAGTTCAGGCGGAAATTCTGAAACTGATGCAGGAATTGTGCTCTTCACGCGGAACCTCTGTGCTGATGATTAGTCATGATCTTGGTGTGATTGCCAAAATGTGCAAGCGCGTCGGGGTTATGTATGCCGGTCATTTGGTTGAAGAGCAGAATGTAGCGGATCTGTTTGGTCATCCGGCACATCCTTATACGCACGGTCTGTTGAGTTCCCTGCCGGTTCTGGGACAGCGCAAGCCTGAAGAGCGTAAACGCCTGCAGGAAATTGAAGGTGTTGTACCTTCTATCTCGGCTTTTCCGAAAGGCTGCCGGTTTCAGCCGCGTTGTACACGGGGGACCGATATTTGCCTGACAAAAGTACCGCCGCAAACTGAACTGGAACAGAATGCAAGCATTCAGAACGGGGATACGGAAGCCAAGCGCGGTTTCGTGAGGTGTTATCATCATGAGTGAGAAGAACACGCCGTTGTTGCGTATTGAAAATCTCAATGTTCATTTTCCGGTGGCTGCCGGTTTGTTTCGTAAATCAAAACAAGCCGTGCGGGCAGTCAATAATTTCAGTCTTGATCTGAATAAAGGAGAGTGCTTGTCTGTTGTGGGGGAATCCGGTTGCGGTAAATCCACATTGGCGCTGTCAATTCTCGGTCTGCAAAAACCGACTTCAGGCGAGATCTATTTTGAAGGCAAGCCGATTACCGGAGAAAAAGGGCCAAGCCGTCTTGAGCGAGCGCAGATGGCGCAGATGGTTTTTCAGGATCCTTATGCGTCGCTCAATCCTCGCCAGACAATTTACACCTCGCTTGCCGCCCCTTTGCGCTTGCAGGGTGTAACGACAAAATCGGAACTCAATGACCGTGTTGAGAACACGATGAAGCTTGTCGGTCTGAAACCGGAGCACGCCAAACGTTTGCCGCATGAGTTTTCCGGCGGTCAGCGGCAGCGCATCGGTATTGCCCGCGCGCTGGTTCTCAATCCGAAAGTTGTGGTTCTGGATGAGCCGGTTTCGGCGCTGGACGTGTCAATCCGCGCACAGATCATCAATCTGTTGCTGGAACTGAAGGATGAACTGCAACTGTCTTACATTATGATCAGTCACGATCTGAGCGTGGTTGAGCATATGAGTGACCGCGTTGCGGTGATGTATTTCGGTCAGGTTGTGGAACAAGGACCGTGGCAAGATGTTTTTGCCAATCCGACACATCCTTATACGCGACGGCTGATGGGGGCTATTCCCGATCCGTTTGCGATTGTTCGCGGTGAAGAACGTACGGGTATGGATGATGCACCGCCACCGCCGGCCGGATATGATTATTATCCGCGGGAATTCGGTAAGCATGATGTTTATACCGTGCCGCCGGCCACGGAACTTCTGCCGGTAGCGGACAGCCATAAAGTCCGGTTTATCGCGCAGTGATAAAATCTGAGACAGATACATAATATAAAGAGTGAAAAGGCCATGAACCGGCATACGGCTCGTGGCCTTTTAATATAATAAGAGTGATATCGTGACTGAAATGAAAACTGAGGGCACTGAATTGTCGGCACGTCAAAGACTGGATGCAATTTTAACACGTCTTGAAGAGCGCAAGGCCACGGAAGCGGTTTATGTGAAACTTTATCCGGATACAGCACGCGCTGAGGCTGATGCAGCCGATCAGCGTGCAGCAAGAGGCGAAAGCCTCGGGCCTTTGGATGGCAAGATTGTTTCTATCAAAGATTTGTTTGATGTGGCGGGGGAGCCAACTCTTGCAGGCTCAGTCATTCGCAAAGCGGCTGAACCTGCGGGCAAAGATGCGGTGATCGTTGAGCGTTTGCGTAAAGCCGGTGCGATTATCATCGGCAAAACACATATGACGGAATTTGCGTTTACCGCAACGGGGCTTAATCCGCATTATCGGGTGCCGGGTAATGCTTATGATGCAAGTCTGGTGACTGGTGGTTCTTCGTCCGGTGCCGCTGTGAGTGCTGGTGAGGGGACGTGTGATATCGCAATCGGTTCAGATACCGGCGGATCGGTTCGTATTCCGGCGGCATTGAACGGCGTTGTTGGCTTTAAACCGACCCATGGGCGCGTTTCGCTGGAAGGCGCGTTCCCGCTGTCGCCAACTCTCGATTCCGTCGGACCTCTGGCCCGGACTGTTACTGCCTGTGCGGATGCCGATGCGATTATGGCCGGTGAAGCGCCGCTGCCATTAGAGAAGATCGAACTTGCAGGTCTCAGAGTCGGTATTCCGCAGGGCATTGTGCTGCAGGATATGGAAGAGGACGTAGCTGCGGCCTATCAGTCAGTGTTGAAAAAACTGGAGGCTGCCGGTGCGGTATTTACAGAGTGCAGCTTTGACACTCTTATTAATACATTGCGCACAGGTCCGAATAAAGGATCGCTTACCGGCATTGAAGCAGCACATATACATAAAGAGTGGCTGAATGATTTATCAATGCCGGTTGATGAGCGTGTCAGCGTCCCGTTGCGTGAGCGTTTAAAAATTCCGGCTCCGGAATATGAGTCATTGCTGGCATTCCGCGGTGAACTGGTCAAACAGGCGGATGAGATGATGTCTGCATTTGATGTTGTGGTATTGCCGACAACGCCTGTCAAAGCAGTCCCGATTGCTCAGGTCGAGAATGATGAGCCGGAATATGACCGGTTTGAAACTCTGTATCTGCGCAATACGCAGATTGTGAATCAGTTCGCGATGACGGCGCTTTCCATTCCGATGCCAATGCCGGAGCGTCCGGCAGGGCTGATGCTGGTTGGCCGGAATGGTTCGGATCGTAAAATTCTGGCTATTGGCGCTGCTGTGGAAGCTTTGCTGATCGCGTAAAATGTTTCACGGGAATCATAAATGACAAAAACGCCGCCAATAAATCTTGGCGGCGTTTGTTTTTTGCAGGTTTGTTCCCCCGATTCTCATCCTTCAGGCATTTTGATTCTGGATTTGTGAG
>UCAG01000004.1 GCA_900470285.1 Hyphomicrobiales bacterium | reverse complement strand
CTGTACAGATCATCAGGAATACCCGCATTAGGGTTTTCAGCAAAAGCTGCTCCGGCAGAAAGAGCAAGTGCAGCAACAGTCAAAGCAATCTTTTTCATTTTCATATTCCTTGTTCAATTTATGTGAACGTGCTTGGGAGATGCGCCGTTCCGATGACACTGAGATAGGAGCCATTGTTTAAGATTTCAACTCACATAAATTTTACGAGCAAATAAAAATTCTGACACAATCTTTCCTTGAAAAAACAATGAACACGCATCAGCTCAATAAAATCAACATCTTATTTAGTTTTAAATTGGGATGCTCTTTCAATATTAGCTGCATCGTTCTCTAAACAGAGACATTCCGTTCGTTGTATCGTTCCTAATTAATGAACAATAACAGTTTTATCACAATATTATTACTGCCTGTTACAGTGCTGTTTTTGGAATTATATACCGGCAAATCACAGCGTGACTCATCAAAGATAGATTCCAGATGCACCGGCTTGCGGCATCTGCTAAGCCTTGTGCATGATGACCACATTTGATCCCGCTGAAAATCTCGCCGCTCTTATCCGCTGCCCGTCAGTTACACCGGCAGAAGGCGGAGCTCTCACAACGCTTCAGGCAATGCTAGAGCCGCTTGGCTTTAAAATTGAGCGTCCTGTTTTCACCGAAGACGGCACGCCGGATATAGAAAATCTCTATGCCCGCCTCAAAGGGACAGGCCCGCATCTGATGTTTGCCGGTCATACCGATGTCGTGCCGACCGGCGATCTTTCCCTCTGGAAACATCCGCCTTTTGCCGCCGTTATTGATAATGGCGAACTCTATGGCCGCGGTGCAGTCGACATGAAGGGTGGAATAGCCTGTTTTGTTGCCGCAACCGCACGCTATCTAAAAAAATTCCCGGATAGCAAACCGAATATTTCCTTCCTGATTACCGGCGACGAAGAAGGCCCCGCAATCAACGGCACCGACAAATTGCTGCATTGGGCAAAATCCAAAGGTGAAAACTGGGATGCCTCACTGGTTGGGGAGCCAACCAACCCTGACCGTCTGGGCGAAACAATCAAAATCGGCCGCCGTGGCTCTGTTACCGGAACCGTCACTGTCCACGGCACACAAGGGCACGTGGCCTATCCGCATAATGCGGATAATCCGGTGCGCGGTATTATGGCGTTACTGAACAGCCTGCTGATACCGGCCTATGATAAGGGTACAGAGAATTTTCAGGCCACAAATCTGGAAATCACCTCGATTGATGTCGGCAATCCGGCAACCAATGTTATTCCGGCAAAAGCGGTCGCCTCGTTCAATATCCGCTTCAATGACACATGGACAGCCGTTACTCTGCAAGAAGAAGTTACACGTCGCCTGAGCGATGCGGCACAGGACAATCCGTTCCGGCAGGATAAATCCGTACCGCTGCACTATGAGTTACAGTGGAGTGAACGCCCGAGCCATGTATTTCTGACCCGCAATGACAAGCTGATTGACTCTCTTAACGGTGCGATCAAAGCGGTAACAGGTAAACAGGCTACACTTTCCACATCCGGCGGCACATCCGATGCCCGCTTCATCAAGGATTATTGCCCTGTGGTGGAATTTGGCCTTGTCGGCCAGACCATGCATATGGCCAATGAGCGGACATCACTACAAGACCTTGAAAATCTCACCGCAATTTACGAAAAATTCCTTGAGGGTTTTTTCGCCTGAGTCATTTTACTTTGGGTGCCTGTCTTGAAAACACAGGCACCTCTTTCGTCGTCACTTATACAGGTTGCCCATGCCCAGTTTTGAAGAGATTCAGTATTATTTCTCCGCAGTCTGGCGCACCATGACCGGCCATCCGGAAGCATTGAATGATCTGAATACGGATGCAGACGGTTTCTGGCGGTCTTTTTATGCAATTCTGATTTCTCTGCCGCCAATGCTGATCGGCTGGGTTGAAATCGCTGCCCGTCTTACCGAAAGAACAGAAAACGGCGACGCAACAGCATTGCGCCTTATCAATACGGTCAAGCTCGGCGCTATTGACATGATTGTCTGGTTGTTGCCGCTGCTCATCATCGGCTTTCTCAGCCGCAGCCTTGGCCTTGAGCGCCGTTTTTCTACTTATGTAGTCGCCACAAACTGGACAACCGCGTTATTTGCCTGGATTTATGCCCCGCTCTCATTCCTCAATCTGCTGCTGCCGGATTTGTCTCCGGTCTTCGCAGGTATCGGTTTCGGGCTGTTTCTGGCGACATTGGTGCTGAGCTACAGGCTCACCCGCGCAGCATTGCAAAGACCACATAGTTTCGCCGCACCATTTTTCATTTCTGTGGTGCTGGGCAGTATTATGCTGACAATCATACTGCAAAATCTGGCAGGTTTTATACCTGCACTATAAAATCAACGGATAATCCGCACCAATCATATAAAGGCCATGGGCAGGTGCCACGACACCGCAGGCTTTGCGGTCACGTGCTTCCAGTGCCGCCACCAGATCGTCATTGGTCCAGCGGCCTGTCCCCACTTCAGAAATACTACCAACCAGAGACCGCACCTGATTATGCAAGAAAGACCGTGCAGATGCCCGCACCTCAATCAACTCGCCATGGCGCTGAACATCCAGCAGATCAAGCGTTTTAACAGGGCTTTTGGACTGGCATTGTGTTGAGCGGAATGTCGTAAAATCATGCAGACCGACAAGCAATTGTGCGGCTTCCTGCATGGCATCCGTATCGAGCTTTTTCGCCACCCACCAGGCTCGGCTGGCTTCCAGCGCCAAAGGTGTGCGACGGTTGATAATACGGTAAATATAATGCCGTCCCAGCGCGCTGAAGCGCGCATCAAAACGATCCGGCACTTTTTCAACATTCAGCAGGAAGACACCGTCTTTAGCCAGCGCCAGATAAGCATTAACCGCATCACGGACTTTGGAGGCTGCCCAGTCTTTTGTCAGATCGACATGCGCGGTCTGCTGAAAGGCATGAACACCGGCATCGGTGCGCCCTGCCGCGCCGAGAGAATTGCTGTCGCCGCAAAACTTGAAAATAGCGGCCTCGATAGCGCCTTGCACACTCGGCGCATTATCCTGCCGCTGCCATCCGGCATAGGATGAACCATCATATTCAACTGTCAGGCGATAACGCGGCACTCAACTCTCTCCGAATGCAGAAGCATAAATCAATTTGCCCTGTATGGTCGTACAAGGCTTGCTCTCTGTGAGATATTTCAATTGCAGATATTGTGCAGGATAAAGACTTTCAAGCTGCGCAGCATCCGCAACATCATAGCCAAAGCGGCCATAATATGCAGGCTCGCCCAAAACAATACTCAGCCTCTCGCCCTGCTGCACCAGCAAGCGATGTGCCTCTTCGATCAGCGCATGGCCAATTCCTGCCCGCTGATGCGCAGGTAGTACCGCCAGCGGTGCCAATGCCACAGCGGCAAGACGATCGTGATCTTGCTCAATCCATAAACGGGAAAACAGAATATGCCCGATGATTTCACCTTCTGCTTCCGCAACCAGTTCCAGTACAATATCCTCGTCTGAAACCAGCTTGCGTACCAATGCAACTTCATCAGTCCCGTCAAAAGCAGCGGCAATCACGTCGTCAATCTTTGAGCGATCCAGCTCGCTGACAGGGCGGATATTCAACTGTTTGACAGGAGAATGGCTCATGGCAAAATCGTACCGCGGCTCAGTTTAACGCCATTGCAGAATTCTGCAGCGCTTACCGGCTTACCACCGGCTTTCTGTACCAGCGTCAGTGCAACCGCACCGTCACCACAGGCAATCACTAGCTGACCGTCCAGCACTTCACCGGCTTTGCCAGCACCATCAACAATCACCGAACGCAGCACTTTTACGCGCTCGAGCTGGCCATTGATTTCCATCTCGCACCAGGCACCCGGAAACGGGCTTAGGCCACGGATACGGTTATGCACGGCCTGCGCCGGCTGCGACCAGTCGATCCGCGCTTCAGACTTCTCAATCTTGGAGGCATAAGTCACGCCGTCTTCCGATTGCGGGTTGAGCTTCAGACTGTCACGCTCCAATGCAGCCATGGCACGCACCATCAGATCGGCACCGGTAATGCTCAGACGATCATGCAATTCACCGCAGGTCATATTCGGAGTGATGGTAATTTTCTCAACCATGGCGACAGGGCCGGTATCCAGCCCCTCATCCATTTTCATAATCATCATACCGGTCTCGGCATCACCAGCCATAATCGCACGCTGAATTGGCGCCGCACCACGCCAGCGCGGCAACAGAGACGCATGACCATTATAGCAACCAAGTACAGGTGCTTCGAGAATGGCCTTTGGCAGCAACATGCCATAGGCCACAACAACCGCAACATCCGCATTGAGATCACGGAAAATCTGCTGTTCTTCTTCGCCTTTCAGGCTTTTCGGCGTGAAAACAGGAATACCGAATTCTTCGGCCTTTTCATGCACCGGAGACTTGGTCAGTTCCAGTCCACGGCGACCGGCCGGACGCGGCGGCTGGCTGTAAACAGCAACAATCTCATAGCCCTGTCCGATCAGCGCTGTCATCACCGGAACAGAAAATTCCGGCGTGCCCATAAACACAATACGTAATGACATAGACTATCCTACCTACACTCTCTGACCTGACCGTAATTCAGCCTGTATTTCAGATTTTTTTACTCGAAGCCGGCACATGGGTCTTGGCCAGTTTTTTGAATTTCTTGATCACCATATCCCGCTTGAGCTTGGAAATATGGTCGATAAAAAGTACGCCATCCAGATGGTCAATCTCATGCTGCAGACAGGTAGCCATCAGGCCTTCAGCTTTGATTTCCTGCGGTTTGCCGTCCAGATCCTGATAGGTCACGCGCACAGTCGCAGGGCGCTCCACTTCCGCATAATAATCAGGGATCGAGAGGCAACCCTCTTCATAGCTGCTCGGCTCATCCGAGCGCTCAACAATCACCGGATTGATAAAAACATGCGGCGCAGGGGCATCTCCCTCTTTCGCCAGATCGATCACCACCATACGGATCGGTTCAGCCACCTGAATTGCAGCCAGACCAATACCCGGCGCATCATACATCGTGGCAAACATATCATCAGAAAATTTACGCAAATCCGCATCGAAACGCTCAACGGGTTTGGAAACCTGACGCAATACCGGATCAGGAATAAAAATAATCGGCTTAATGGTCATCATATTGATCCGGTGTTGCAAATGATTGAAAATATCTGACACCCGCGCAGGCAGGCACAATCGGAATGATGTCCGATCTAATCTCTCAGCACTCCGCCGTCAATAAATTACATGAGATGAACAAAAATTTGTTCACGTTTTATTCCTATATTTACCGCGAATCGTGTAATCTTTATCTATGGAAACATTATCTGCTTCAGAAATACCGGCATCCTTTGCGGGTGTACTCGGCCTCAGCCCCGCCCAGTTTTTGCTGGCGGCAGGCGGTTTTGTACTGCTCATCCTTCTCCTGCTGTTCTGGCTCTTCGGCCGCAGCAGCAGAGCCATGCTGCATGCACAATTCCAGTCAGAAGAGCGGGCACGCGAGGCAGAAATGCAAATGCAGTCCATCCTGAAAAGCCAGGCAGAAATGCAGGGCCGGATGCAGACGATGGCAGAACTTTTCGGCGCCAGACAGGCAGAGCTCAATAAATCTATCCGCGACCGGCTGGACGGCATGACCAGTCATCTTGGCCGCAGCATCAATGAACAAACCCGTTCAACTCATGAAAATCTGAGCAAGTTGCAGGAGCGGCTGGCGGTGATTGATACTGCCCAGAACAATATCCAGTCTCTCGCCGGTCAGGTTGTGCAATTGCAGGCCATCCTAGCCAATAAGCAAACGCGGGGCGCTTTCGGCCAGTCGCGGATGGAAGCAATTATTGCCGACGGTCTGCCAATGGATGCCTATGAGTTTCAGGCTACACTCTCCAATGGCCTGCGGCCTGATTGTCTTGTGCGGATGCCTAATGGCACAGCCTCACTGGTGGTCGATGCCAAATTCCCGCTGGAAAGCTGGAATGCGCTCAAAGCCTCGGAAACACCGGAAGCCAAGCGTCATTATGAGCAGCTTTTTCGCCGTGATATGGAAGTACACATTCGTGACATCGCCGCTAAATATTTCATCAGCGGAGAAACACAGGATACGGCCTTTCTGTTTGTGCCGTCAGAATCGATCTTTGCGGAAATTCACGAAAATTTTGAAGTCATTATCCAGCGGGCACATCGCTCACGGGTGGTTATTGTCTCCCCTTCCCTGCTAATGCTCTCCATTCAGGTGATCCAGTCGGTACTCAAAGATGCGCGGATGCGGGAACAGGCCCATCTCATTCAGGGGGAGGTTGTGCGACTGATGGATGATGTATCGCGCCTTGATGAGCGTGTGCGAAAATTACAAACCCATTTCTCACAGGCCAGCCGCGACATTGACGATATTCTGATCTCATCCTCCAAAGTCACCCGTCGCAGCGCAAAGATTGAGGCATTGGAACTGGGCGATAATCCGGATAATCACGAACAGAAAAAAGCGCCGCAGCAACAATCCTTGCCACAGAATGGCAGTGCTCCGGCACCGCGCTTTTTATAGGAAACAATTTGACGGAATCTATCTCTGAGAACGGGATTATAAGCCTTTACAGAATGAGGCAAAAATCCCGCTCAAGGCACAACAGAGCCTTATTTTAGGCAGTAAAATTAACCATTTCAGCTATCTGCGCCGCAATAAATAAAGACGAAACCAGCAATCCGCGTCTATGCAGCTCATATATATCCGCACAGAAACCGGAAAGCCGCAGCGGAATCTCTGTCTTAAATGATGCCCGCAACACTTTGCCCGATAAATAAAAAAGCCGGACGCACATTGCATCCGGCTTTTATTTTACAATAAAAATCAGCTAGTTACGTCTTTATATATCATATAAAGACCAGAGCCTGATCAGCCCTTCATTGTCTCACGAATACGGGCAACCAGCGCATCGGTTTCCGGAAAGCCGTTTTCAGCTTTACGATCCCATACCACCTGCTCATTCAGACGAATGATGTAATTGCCGTCGCCGCCCGGAATAAGCGCGATCTCCCCCACTTCATCACCGAATGCCTGCAACAATTCCTGTGCCGCCCATGCAGCACGGAGCATCCAGTTACACTGGATACAATATTCAATGGTAATACGTGGCTTAGCAGTCATATCGAAATATCCTATATTTAATTAAAACAAACCCGCCGGAAGGCGGGTCTGCTCGAAGTCTCTGAAGTGATTATTCATCACCCATTTTAAGCGCCTGAATGAAGGCTTCCTGCGGAATTTCCACCTTACCGAACTGACGCATGCGCTTCTTACCTTCCTTCTGCTTTTCCAGAAGTTTGCGCTTACGCGAAACGTCACCACCGTAGCATTTCGCCGTCACATCCTTACGCAGAGCCGAGATCGTCTCACGCGCAACAATACGTCCGCCGATTGCCGCCTGAATCGGAATTTTGAACATATGCTGCGGTATCAGGTCTTTCAGCTTTTCACACAGCACGCGGCCACGTTTTTCAGCAGCAGAACGGTGTACCAGCATGGAGAGCGCATCAACCGGTTCGTCATTGACGAGGATCGACATCTTCACCAGATCACCTTCTTTATATTCCGACAGATTATAATCGAAAGATGCATAACCTTTGGAAATCGACTTCAGGCGATCGTAGAAATCGAACACCACTTCGTTGAGCGGCAGTTCATAGGTCACCATCGCACGCGGGCCGACATAAGACAGATCGACCTGAATACCACGACGCTCCTGACAGAGTTTCAGGATCGAACCGAGATAATCATCCGGCGTCAGAATCGTCGCTTTAATCCACGGCTCTTCAATAGAAGTGATTTTCACCACATCCGGCATATCTGCCGGATTGTGCAGTTCCTTCACCGAACCATCGAGCATATTCATGCGATAGACAACGGAAGGTGCGGTAGCGATCAGATCAAGATCAAATTCGCGGGAAAGACGTTCCTGAATGATTTCAAGATGCAACAGCCCGAGGAAACCGCAACGGAAACCAAAGCCCAGAGCGGCCGATGTTTCCATTTCAAAGGAGAAGCTCGCATCATTAAGACGCAGCTTGCCCATGGCAGCACGCAAATCTTCAAAATCAGCCGCATCCACAGGGAACAGACCGCAGAAAACCACCGGCTGTGCAGGCTTGAAGCCCGGCAGCATGGTTGTTGTCGGACGTTTATCCTCGGTGATCGTATCACCGACGCGGGTATCCGCTACTTCCTTGATCGAGGCAGTGATAAAGCCAAGCTCACCCGGCCCCAGATCTTCAACAGCCACCATTTTCGGTGTGAATACGCCGACGCGCTCCACCGGATATTTGGCGCCTGTGCCCATCATGCGGATGGTCTGGCCTTTTTTCAAAACACCGTCGATGATACGTACAAGAACGATTACACCGAGATAGGTGTCATACCAGCTATCCACCAGCATGGCTTTGAGCGGTGCATCACGGTCGCCTTCTTTTGGCGGCGGCAGGCGCTCAACAATCGCTTCCAGCACATCCGGAATACCCAGACCGCTTTTCGCAGAAATTTCCACGGCATCCGATGCGTCGATACCGATCACATCTTCAACCTGTTCTTTCACACGCTCAGGATCAGCCGCAGGCAGATCAATCTTGTTCAGCACAACAACCAGATCATGATTATTGTCGATTGCTTGGTAAACATTGGCCAGCGTCTGCGCTTCCACGCCCTGAGACGCGTCTACCACCAGCAGCGAACCTTCACAGGCCGCCAATGAGCGGGAAACCTCATAGGCAAAGTCAACGTGCCCCGGGGTGTCGATCAGGTTGAGAACATAGTCCTCACCATTTTTCGCACGATAATTCAGACGAACGGTCTGCGCCTTGATCGTGATGCCGCGCTCGCGCTCGATATCCATCGAGTCGAGCACCTGCTCTTTCATTTCACGATTATCAAGGCCGCCGGTTGCTTGAATCAAACGGTCGGCAAGTGTCGACTTCCCATGATCAATATGGGCGACGATGGAAAAATTCCGGATATGGTCAAGTGGTGTGCTCATGCGCGCGATTTAGCAGCAGATTTGCGCAAAGGCAAAGGGGATTCATGCAAATCGGGGCAAAACAAAGCTTAAAGTGTAATCTTTCAGGGTATGGTGCATTATGTCCCCTTTGCGAAACGGCAAAAAACCAGTAAAGCGTGACCCCAAAGCTGGCAGAACGCGCAAGACATCGCGGGGCAGCACTGGAAAGTTTACTGCATAGAGATGGCAATATCCGCTATGCAGCTATCATGCCGCAATAAGACCGGCGCAGGAGACAGGTCATGGACACGCAAACGCTTAATCACCGCACAACACCCAAACTGGTTACAGTTTTCGGTGGTTCAGGTTTTGTAGGGCGTCATGTGGTTGATGCACTGGCACGGCGCGGTTACCGTGTGCGTGTTGCTGTGCGCAAGCCGGAAATTGCCTATTACATGCAGCCGCTTGGCAATATCGGTCAGATCCAGCTGGTACAGGCCAATATCCGTCATCGCTGGTCGGTTGAACGTGCAGTCAAAGGCGCGGATTATGTCGTTAATCTGGTTGGTATTCTTGCCGAAGGCGGCAAACAGCGTTTCAACACTGTTCATGCCATCGGTGCGAAACATGTGGCTGAAGTTGCTGCCGCTGCCGGTCTGCCGCTACTGCATATGTCGGCACTCGGAGCAGATCTGAAAAGCGCATCCGAATATGCCCGCACCAAAGCAGAAGCAGAACGTCAGGTACTGAGCGTAAAGCCGGATGCGGTCATTCTGCGCCCGAGCGTGATTTTCGGCCCTGAAGACCAGTTCTTCAACAAATTCGCCAGCATGTCCCGTTTCTCCCCGTTCATGCCTCTGATCGGCGGCGGCAAGACCCAGTTCCAGCCGGTTTATGTCGGCGATGTGGCTGAAGTGATTGCCCGTGCGGTTGAGGGTAAATTGCAGGCAGGTAAGGCCTATGAGCTGGGTGGTGCGGAAGTGCTGACCCTGCGTCGCTGCATGGAAATTTCGCTGGAAGTGATCGGCCGCAAGCGCGCCTTCATCAATCTGCCTTGGTGGGTGGCCAGCCTACAGGGCAAAATTCTCGGCCTGCTACCGAACCCGCCGCTGACCAGCGACCATGTTAAACTGCTGAAGAGCAATAATGTGGTTTCGCAGGAAGCTGCGGATGCTGACCTGACACTGGAAGGTCTGGGCATCAAACCACAGGCAATTGATGCAATCCTGCCGTCTTACCTCTGGCGCTACCGTGTACTGGGTCAGTATGACAAGGCAAGCCTTGCCCGCTAAAACGGTCATAAACTGAATACAATAAAGGCCCCTCACGGGGCCTTTTCTGTTTCAGATATTTGAAGCTTAGCCCCAGACCATTAATGCGGCCAGACCGGCGGAACCGACGATCAGACGCCACCAGGCAAACAATGCAAAACCGTGGCGGGATACATAATCCAGCAAATAACGCACAACAATCACACCGGAGATGAAAGCCGCAACAAAGCCGATACCAATCTGTGTCAGATCATTCGTTGAGAGCAGCGCATGATTTTTATAGAGATCATAGGCAAAAGCACCGGCCATTGTCGGCATGGCCAGAAAGAACGAAAATTCTGCAGCGGAACGCTTATCCGAGCCCATCAGCAGTGCCCCGACAATGGTCGAACCGGAACGGGACACACCCGGTATCATTGCCAAGCACTGCACAAGGCCGATCATAAAGCACATTTTCAGCGGATATTGCGTCACATCATTATAACGCGGTCGCAGCGGCAGCCGATCTACCCACAGAAGAACAAACCCGCCGAGAATCAGCATCGAGCAGACCAGCACCGGCGTTTCAAACAAAACCTGTTTGATATAACTATGTGCCAGCGCACCGATCACGGCAGCCGGTAAAAAGGCCAGTATGATTCCGGTTGCAAAACGCCTTGCACCCGCATCCCGCGGCAGATCAGTCAGCAGCTTCCACAAACGGCCGAAATAAACACTCAGGATTGCGAGAATAGCACCAAGCTGAATCAGCACCTCAAAAGTACGGCCGGTTGATTCAAAGCCAAGAAAGTGTCCTGCCAGCAAAAGATGGCCTGTAGACGACACCGGCAGAAACTCTGTCAAACCTTCCAGAAGACCGAGAATCGCAGCTTCAAATATTGCCCATGCGTCCATAATGCTGAATACCTTTGTCTGCGTTATATAAATATTGCCGCCGGTCCGGATAGATTTTAAATGTCGGAATTAAACGGACATTATGTCTGTGAACCGGAAATATGCTGAAAAACAATCTCACCGCCATAAATTCAGCCTGTTGAAATGTTTTTACTCACAATGCAATGCATCTTTATGTAACTCACCCGTCCTAACCAATTATTTATAGGAAGCATGTATAATTACGCAAAATGCTCTACAACCGCATTTTTATTGCGTCTGCTGTTTTAAATCCAACTCCTCGTCTGCCGCTCAGGCTTAACGCTCTGCCGGACCGGAACCTTCTTTAAGGTCTGACTCTTTTGCAGGTCGGCTACAAGCTGGCAGATTATTCAGTCCGATTACCGGCTTACCGGTGGCAAAGTTTCAGACCATGCCGCTTCAAAGCCACACCTGAAAGTACTATCGAACCATATGCTCACGCTGTTTCACCATCCGATGTCTACAACCTCCCGTTATGTCCGTCTGATTCTCAATGAATATGGCGTGGAATCGGAAATGATTGAGGAACGTCCGTGGTCACGCAGAAAAGAATTTCTGGCACTCAATCCGGCCGGAACTCTGCCGGTTTTGCTGGCCGAAAATGACTGGCCGGTTGTCGGTGCCACAGTTATTGCGGAATATATGGATGAGACCCGTGGCGCGCTGAAGCGCAATCGCCGTCTACTGCCGGAAACGCCGATGGAGCGCGCTGAAGTGCGCCGTCTCGTCGACTGGTTTCTGATTAAATTTGAAAATGAAGTTACACGTCATCTTGCCCGTGAACGCGTGTTCAAGTTGCAGATGTCGCAGGAAATGGGCTCATCAGCACCGGATTCCACAGCAATCCGTGCCGCCCGTTCCAATATTCGCCAGCATCTGCGTTATACAGACTGGCTGGCCGCAACCCGCAACTGGCTGGCCGGTGATACGCCAAGTTATGCCGATATGGCAGCAGCTGCCGGTATTTCCATTCTCGATTATCTGGGGGAGATTGAGTGGGCAGAACACCGCGCTACCCGCGAATGGTATGCGCGCATGAAATCCCGTCCTTCTTTCCGTCCGCTTCTCGCTGATCGAGTACGCGGCATTTTTCCGGCATCCCATTATGGCGACCTCGACTTCTGACCGCGCGCCAAAGAAACCTCTGCCGAAAAGCGATGAGCCACCTGCCGTCCGTCTGAAGCGATTCTTAATGGAAGAAGCCGCAGCGGCCGGTTTTGACGTTGTGGCCATTACAGTGCCGGACGCCATTCCGCAGGCACCGCAGCGGTTGCGCTATTTTCTCGATCATGGTCGCCATGGCTCCATGGAATGGCTGGAAGAAACGGCTGACCGGCGCTCGAACCCGTCTGAACTTTGGCATGAAGTGCGCTCCATCGTCATGCTGGCGATGAATTACGGCCCTGACCACGACCCGCGCACTCTGCAAAGCAAAAAAGATTGCGGGGCGATCTCGGTCTATGCGCAGAACCGCGATTATCACGATATTATCAAAGGTAAACTCAAACATATGGCCAGCCGCTTTGCGGCACGTACCGGTCATGAGGTAAAAGTTTTTGTTGATACGGCTCCGGTGATGGAAAAGCCGCTGGCGGTGTCCGCCGGAATGGGTTGGCAGGGCAAGCATACCAATATGGTGAGCCGCGAATACGGATCATGGCTGTTTCTCGGCTCTATTTTCACCACGGCGGATCTGGAACCCGATACCGCAGGCAAAGACAGTTGCGGCAGATGTCGCGCCTGTCTTGATGCCTGCCCGACGGATGCATTTCCTGCCCCCTATCAGATTGATGCGCGACGCTGCATTTCCTATCTCACTATCGAGAATAAAGGCCCCATCCCGCACGAACTCCGCACCATGATGGGCAACCGTATCTATGGTTGTGATGACTGCCTGTCGGCCTGCCCGTGGAACAAATTTGCGCAGGTCTCCAGAGAGGCCAAATTACAGGCACGGGAGGAGCTGAAAGAACCGGCTCTTGATACTCTGCTGCAACTCGATGATCCCGCCTTCCGCACCCTCTTCAGCGGCTCACCGGTCAAACGGATCGGGCGTGACCGCTTTATCCGTAATGTGCTGATTGCAGTCGGAAACTCAGATAATCCGGCCTATCTCCCAATGATTGAACAATTGCTGAATGATCCCGCACCGGTAACACGCGGGGCTGCTGTCTGGGCACTGTCTCAATTGGCTGATGTGCAGCAATTTCTGCATCAGAAAAACCTGCATCTTCCCCTTGAACAAGACGCGGAAGTGATCGAAGAATGGCTGACTGCCGCAGCGCAAATTGAGAGAAACCAATAATGCATATTTTTCTGTTTGGCTCCGGCTATTCCGCTCATTATTTTATTGAAGCACTCAAACAAAATCCGGCAGCCAAAATCAGCTCAATTACCGGCACTGTCCGCCGTCCGGAGCAGGCAGAGATTTTACGCAAAAACGGTATCACACCTGTTTTCTTTGATGCAGAACAGGGCCTCAGCGCAGCATTGCGCGATGAACTGCAACAGGCAACCCATATCATTTCTTCTGTTGCTCCATTAACCGGCAGCGCAGATGAAACAGATCCGGTCCTGCGGCTGATGCCGGAGGGCCTGTCCTATCACGCACCGAATGCGCGCTTCATCAGCTATCTGTCTACCATCGGTGTGTACGGTGATTATCAAGGGGCATGGGTGGATGAAACATCGGAGCTGAAACCACTTTCTGCCCGCTCTGCCGCCCGTGTAACCGCTGAGAAAGAATGGCTGGCGCAGGTGGAAGGCACAGATATTGCCTGTACCATTTTACGTATTTCCGGAATTTACGGCCCGTCTTTTCAGGGGCAGGCACGCAATGCTCTGGCTAATATCAAACAAGGCCGTGCACATCGCCTGATTAAAAAGGACCATGTTTTCAACCGTATTCATGTGGAAGATATTGGCGGTGCATTGGCACATCTGGCACTCAACAATCAGGGCGGCATTTATAATCTCGCCGATGATGAACCGGCACCGGCACATGAAATAATCTCCTATGCCGCAGAATTGCTGGGCGTTACTCCGCCGCCGGTCATTGATTATGAAACGGCTGAGCTTTCTCCGATGGCGCGTTCGTTTTATCAGGAGTGCAAGCGGGCTTCCAATGCCGCATTGAAAGCAACCGGCTATCAATTGCATTATCCGGATTATCGGACAGGGCTGAAAAAACTTCTGCAAAGCGGTGAAGGGATCTGAACCCGCTTCAACTGTGATATTTTTACGCTTGTCAGCCAAGGCAACTCAGTTGATGCTGTTCGCAAATTTATAAATGACCGGAACCTGTTCTGATGACCTTTCGCCCCCGCAAACTATCCGCATTGTTTTTAAGATTTGGACTGGCTGTTGTCCTTTCAGGCAGTGCATTATTTTCCGCACAGGCTGATGCACCGGCCAAGCAGGCTTTTGGCTCGGTCAAACTGCCTTCAGTCACGGCACCGGAATCCTACGGTTTCTATTCCAAAGGCTGCATCAGCGGTGCAGTTGCGTTGCCGGTTGACGGGCCAAACTGGCAGGTTATGCGCCTGTCCCGCAACCGCAACTGGGGTCATCCGAACCTGATTGCACTCCTGGAGAAACTCTCCCGCGATAGTGCTAAAACCGGCTGGAACGGCTTGCTGGTCGGGGACATTTCCCAGCCACGCGGCGGCCCTATGCTCACCGGTCATGCTTCTCATCAGGTCGGGCTAGATGCTGATATCTGGCTGACACCGATGCCAAACCGCCGCTTCACCAATCAGGAACGTGAGGATGTGAGCGCGGTTTCCATGCTCAAAGCAAATTCGCTCTATGTGGACCAGAACAAATGGACGCCGTCACGCACGGCACTGCTCAAACATGCCGCCGGCTATCCGGAAGTAGAACGGCTTTTTGTGCATCCCGGCATTAAAAAACAACTCTGCGAAACCGTAACCGGTGATCGCAGCTGGCTGGCTAAAGTACGCCCTTACTGGGGGCACCATTATCATTTCCATGTGCGTCTGCGCTGTCAGGCCGGATCACCGGATTGCAAACCGCAGGAACCGACCGGCAAAGATGACGGTTGCGGCAAACCACTCGACTGGTGGTTTACTGACGAGCCGTGGAAACCGGCAAAACCTGCGAAACCCGGTGAAAAACCAAAACCGCCAAAGATCATGATGGTGTCTCAACTGCCGCAAGCCTGCGCATCCCTGTTGAATGCACCGGCTCCGACTTCTGTGCAAGACGTGACTTTTGGTCTGAAGAAAGGCGGCAATGCCAGCGCCTTTGCACCGGAACAGGCACCGGCCTCTGTACCGCTGCCCGCCCAGAAACCGTAATCGCTCAATCTGTCACACTATTGCGCTTTTCATCAACCAGCGCATCCGATATAGAATTAAAACGATTTAGAGCCGGAGCAGACAGCAATCATCGCTTGGCTCTTTCTCTGCAACAATAAAACAAACATTCAGAGTGAGAAGCAGTATTAACAATGCCTAATATCGATCCGAACTTTGTTTTTCCTGTCCTTATCGGTGATATCGGCGGCACCAATGCCCGCTTTGCTATTCTGGTTGATTCCTACGCGGAGCCGAAAGAATTTCCGGTTCTGCTGACCAAAGATTTTGCAACGTTGGAAGATGCAATCCAGACTGTCGTTCTGGATCACACATCCATCCAGCCGCGCTCGGCAGTGATTGCTATAGCCGGTCCTGTCGAGGGCGATGAAATTCCGCTCACCAATTGCCAGTGGGTAGTTAAGCCGCGCCAGATGATGGAACGCTTCAACCTGCAGGACATCACTGTCCTCAATGATTTTGAAGCACAGGCACTGGCCGTTGTCTCGCTGGACGATCACCATCTGGAAAATATCGGCGGTGCAGCCGCCCATCCGAACGGCAAACGTGTGGTTCTGGGGCCGGGAACAGGACTTGGTGTTGCAGGTCTGATCCGCTCGCGTCAGACATGGGTTCCGGTACCTGGTGAAGGTGGTCATGTGGATTTTGGCCCGCGCTCTGAGCGCGATCTGCAGATTTTTCCGTTTATTGAAAAGATTGACGGCCGTGTTTCTGCAGAGCAGCTGCTTTGCGGACGTGGTTTGCAGCATATTTACAAGGCAATCTGTCAGGCCGATGGTGTGAAGCCGACCCTCGTTACACCGGCAGAGATCACCGATGCGGCACTGGACAAAAGCAATGCACAGGCCGCTGAGACTTTAGAGCTTTTCGCAATCTATCTCGGTCGTCTCGCCGGTGATCTTGCCCTGATTTTCATGGCACATGGCGGCGTTTATCTGTCAGGCGGTATTCCGCAGCGCATTATTTCCGCCTTGCGTACGGGCAGTTTCCGCGCAGCTTTTGAGGATAAAGCACCGCATCAGCTGATCCTCAAATCCATCCCTGTCTATGTCATCACTCATCCGCTGGCAGCCATTGCAGGTCTTTCGGCCTATGCACGCACCCCTGCCCGTTTTGACATTCACACAGACGGCCGCCGCTGGCGCTGATTGCCAGAGCGGTTTGCATTCAGATTGAATCACGGTGCTCGCTCTGGATTCTTTAGTGGTCGCATTATCTCAGCCGTCAAAGTGATCCAATTTGGCGGTGAAATGCTCTGAACAATAATAAGTCATAAACCTTATTGACCATGCTTTCGCGCAAAGAGCATGGTCAAATGCTTTTTACAGCTTTATAGAAAAGGAAAGACGACAGGCGCAGCAAACCCTGCCGATGCTTACAGATAACCAGCAGCAGGATTTTCCCTGACCGTGACTTTATTTAAAAAGAAAAAAAAGATTGATCCCGCAGAAACCACACAGATGATCCGTCGTGTGCTTTCTGAAAATTTTTCCGATCACAAATTATCTTATGCCAAGGCCATTGCCGGCTCCCTGATGATTTCCGGCGCCACCGTCTTTGTCGGCTATATTATGCGCGATGTCATTAATGACATTTTCTACAAGCAGCGCGCTGATCTGATCGTCTATATTGCCGGTTCTATTCTGCTCGCTTTTATTCTGCGCGGGCTGGGCAGTTATATTCAGGCGGTACAACTGGCCAAGATTGGTAACAATCTGGCCGCGATCTACCAGAAACGTGTCTTCGCGCATCTGATGAAATTGGGACTGAATTTCTATAATGATCATCGCTCCGGTCATCTGGCAGCGCAGATCAATCAGAATATCAGCGGTATGCGCGATCTGATGAATATGACGATCACATCGCTGGCGCGTGATGCGGTGATGCTGGTCGGCCTGATCTGCATCATGGTCTATCAGGAACCATATTTATCGCTTTATTCACTGCTGATCGCGCCGCCGCTGATTCTGACCGTGACCTATGTTTCACGCCGTATCCGCACGGTCACGCGCGAGGTTGTGCATCTGAATTCCCATCTGCTCGGTGCAATGCAGGAAACCACGCAGGGTATCGCCATTGTGAAAGCCTTCACGATGGAAGATCAGTTGCGTGGCAAAATCAACGGCCTGATCGAACTGGCTGAAACACGTTCCAATAAAATCGCCAGTGTTTCTGAGCGTGTAACTCCGATTTCCGAAATTCTCGCCGGTATCGCTATCGCTTCCGTCATTGCTTATGCCGGTTACCGTGCTATCGCCGAACAGCAGCCGCCCGGCACAATGTTCGCCTTTATCACTTC
Source organism: Hyphomicrobiales bacterium (assembly GCA_900470285.1). Classification (GTDB taxonomy): domain Bacteria; phylum Pseudomonadota; class Alphaproteobacteria; order Rhizobiales; family Rhizobiaceae; genus Pseudochrobactrum. The sequence goes on along the minus strand of UCAG01000004.1, from coordinate 113,593 downwards.
GATGATGCTGGCCTATGACCCTGCACGCCGCCTTGCGCGTCTGCAGGTCAGTCTGGAACGTGCACTCGTCAATGCCCGCATGATCTATGAAATTCTCGATCTGCAACCGGCACAGAGTGATCGTCCCGATGCTGTTGAACTAAAAGTGCAGAACGGAACTGTCCGTTTTGAAGATGTCCAGTTTGCCTATCATGCGCAGGGCACACCTGAGCATCAGCAGGTTCTCAAAGGCGTCAGTTTTATCGCAAAAGCCGGTGAGACAACGGCCATTGTCGGTGCGTCCGGTGCAGGTAAATCCACATTGATTGCGCTGATCCAGCGTTTCTATGATGTCAATGACGGGCGTATTCTCATTGACGATCAGGATATTGCCGGTGTGACTGTCAATTCACTGCGCCATTCCATCGCCTATGTTTCGCAACAGCCATACCTGTTTGAAGGCACCATTGCCGATAATATCCGCTATGGCCGTCCCGATGCGACAGAAGAAGAAATCATTGAGGCCGCGAAACTCGCCAATGCCCATGAATTCATCATCCGTCAGCCGCAGGGCTATGACAGTCCTGTCGGCGAAAACGGTGTGACGCTTTCCGGCGGACAGCGCCAGCGCCTTTCCATTGCCCGTGCAATCGTGCGCAATGCGCCGATCCTGCTGCTCGATGAAGCCACATCCGCCCTCGATAATGATTCTGAAAAACGGGTGCAGCAGGCTCTGGAAACCATCATGAAGGACCGCACCACGATTGTGATTGCCCATCGGCTTTCCACTGTGGTCAGTGCGGATAAAATCATCGTTATGGAAGCGGGTAATATTGTTGAAGAAGGCCGCCATGCCGATCTCATCTCCATTGAGAACGGGATTTACGCCCGCTTCTACCAGCTGCAATCCGCACCTGAGAATGAAACCCTGATCGGATAAGTCATGACCTCAACTGTTTCAGCCATGCAGACTTCTTCGTCCCCGATGCGCCTTGTTGTCACCGGCGCAGGCGGGCGTATGGGAAAAGCACTCATTCGTGCCATTGCGGAAAATCCGGAGACTGTTCTTTCAGGCGCGATTGTGCGTGAAGGCTCCCCACTGATCGGACAGGATGCCGGTGAAATAGCAGGCTGCGGTAAAAACGGCATCCTCATCTCTGCCGATCCGCTGCCGGTTTTTGCCGAGGCGCAAGGTGTGCTGGATTTCACCACGCCCGCTTCGACGCTGACCTATGCAGCGCTTGCCGCGCAGGCACGCATTGTCCATGTGATCGGCACTACAGGCTGTTCGGAGGATGATGAGGAAAAGATCCGCGCCGCCGCCCGTCATGCGACAATCATCAAATCCGGTAATATGAGCCTCGGCGTTAATCTCCTGTCTGCATTGGTAGAACAGGCAGCACGCGCGCTCAGCCCTTCCGCCTTCGATATTGAAATCTTCGAAATGCATCATAAGCATAAAGTTGATGCCCCTTCCGGCACTGCCCTGCTCCTTGGTGAAGCGGCAGCAGATGGCCGTGGCATTACACTGAAAGATCACAGTGTCAGGGTGCGCGACGGCCATACCGGCGCACGCGAGGACGGCACAATCGGTTTCGCTTCTTTGCGCGGCGGTTCTGTTGTCGGGGATCATTCTGTGATTTTTGCCGGTCTTTCAGAACGCATCACTTTATCCCATCAGGCACAGGACCGCTCCGTCTTCGCACAAGGCGCGGTAGCAGCGGCATTATGGGGACACGGCAAAAAACCGGGTCTTTATTCAATGCGTGACGTTCTCGGCCTCTGACCCCGTTTTTATTCGTCTATTCAATCGGAGATAAACTTATGTCCCGCACCCTTGTTCTTGTCCGCCACGGCCAAAGCGAATGGAATCTGAAAAACCTGTTTACCGGCTGGCGCGATCCGTCCCTGACCGAACAGGGCCATGCAGAGGCCAAAGCCGCAGGCCAGCGCCTGAAAGATGCCGGTCTGAAATTTGATATTGCTTACACATCTGATCTGTCCCGTGCACAGATCACCTGTCAGCATATTCTTGACCAGCTTGGTCAGTCTGATTTGCAGACCATCCGCAATGTTGCGCTGAATGAGCGCGACTATGGTGATCTTTCCGGCCTCAACAAGGATGATGCCCGCGCAAAATGGGGTGAAGAACAGGTTCACGTCTGGCGCCGCTCCTATGATGTGCCGCCTCCGGGCGGTGAAAGCCTGCGCGATACCGGCGCACGCGTCTGGCCTTATTATCTGCACACAATCCAGCCGCATGTATTGCGTGGTGAAAAAGTGCTGGTTGCCGCTCACGGCAATTCCCTGCGCGCCCTGATTATGGCTCTGGAAGGTCTGACCAGCGATGAAATCATTGCGCAGGAACTGAATACCGGTGTGCCTATCATTTATGAACTGAATGCAGACAGCACAATCGCTTCCAAGAAAGTGCTGAGCGCATAATCAGAGCCATTCGTTCAGAGCGATTCAAAGCCGGATACATTCATGTGTCCGGCTTTTTTCTTTAGATAATACGGGAAACAACACACGTCTAAGATGTTGAAATGATTTTATTTTCCATCCTGAGACGAAAAAACAAAAAAACTTCAAAAAAATACAAATTTTCTGCAATTTTCAATGAAATGCCGTTGACATGAATCACTCTGCCCTTTAAACGGTCACTCAACGCCCAGATGGCGGAATTGGTAGACGCACCAGCTTCAGGTGCTGGCGCTCGCAAGGGCGTGGAGGTTCGAGTCCTCTTCTGGGCACCATATAAAGACTACTACCAAGGTCTTTAACAAAAACACCCGCGCAAGCGGGTTTTTTTGTATCTGTATTTCATCCACACTGTATCACACCCTCTTCTTCTCAGCAGGAAACACTTATGGAAACTGTCGCAATTGATAATCGCAGTGAGTTTGCACTCTGGGCTATTCAACGCGCTCAGGAAATCGTTACGCAGCAAGGTGCGGCACTGGCGATGGCGGCACGCGATATGAATGAAGAAGAACTGGCCAGAACTGCCGCCGATCTCGGCTCAGCAATTTCCGACGCTTTACTCGATGTTTTTGACGGATTAATGGTTCCCGAATAAATCAGATATTTTTTATCAGATTATCCCGTTTCCTTTTTTGTAAGAGCACACTAATATTGTTGTAACATCTGCTGGCGAAACAAAAAACACCAAACACGACCAGCAGCACTGTCGTTTATACTACCCGTCTTTGCATGCCACCTTTCTTATAAAACAGAAATCTGGAACATATCTTGATCAGTCAGAATGCTGCCCGGCCGTTTGAAATCCCTGTGAATGAAGCTGAACGTCTTGTATCTGTTCGCAGCCTGCTTCCTTCCCAGTTCACAATTACAGATGAGCTGAACATTCTCACAACGCTTGTCAAAAATGTTTTCCACGCAGCATCCTGCGCAGTGACGATTATTGATGAAGACTGGCAGCGCATCGCTTCAACAGCGGGCATCAAAGCAGAAGATTGTCCGCGTGAACAATCCGCATGCACCTATGTTGTCAGATCAGGCCGCCAGTTTATTGTGCAGGATATGACGCGCGATCCTGCCTTCAGCAGCAAAAACTATGTTACCGGCGATCCGTCCTTCCGCTTCTATGCAGGCTTCCCGCTGGAGATTGATGCAGGGATGACGTTGGGTGCTTTGTGTATCATTGACACAAAGCCACGCACACTGAGCGATGACGATTGCGAAGAGATGCGCCGCTTTGCTCTGCTCGCAAGTGCCCTGCTGCGGCTGCAACGCAAGAATGTTGTTTTGCAAAATGACAAAACCAACCTATGGAAAAGCTCTCTGACCGATCCGCTGACACAGCTCTACAACCGTCGCGCTTTGAAGGAATATGTTTCGCCGTTTCTGCGTCAGCATTTTGATGAAAAACGCTCTGCCGGCGTTTTGTTGCTGGATATGGACAATTTTAAAACCATCAATGACACGCACGGACATCCGACCGGGGACAGATTGTTAAAGCAGGCGGCAGAAAGAATCCGTTCTGTTTTGAGTTCTGATGATATTCCCGTACGTATCGGCGGCGATGAGTTTTGTATTATTCTGCCGGAAACGCAAAGTGATAATACATTAAAAACGATTGCCGACGATCTGGTTGAAGCCTTCCGCATCCCGTTCAAAATCAACGGACAGGAGATTCATTCAGCTGTCAGTATCGGAACATTGCTGGTACCCGAGGACGGCCGTACCAGTGAGCAAATGTCCTGCCACGCGGATAAAGCACTTTACACAGCCAAAGCCCGTGGCCGTAATTGTGCAGTCCGTTTTGACAAATCGATGCTTTAGACCAGTTTAAACCGCATTCTTGGGCTATAAATATACGAAAGTATCATCTGCGGGTTTGGCAAAAATCACGCATGATATTGCTCGGGGTCGCTCAGCACCCTATATACACAATCTCTGACTGCGCTATTCCGGCACCAAACACCCTCCGGAGATGCTCTAGTGATCTGCAATGAGGAAACTGCGCTTGCGTAAGAAATTGCATGACAGGAAATTACCCCAGACGGTTCTGAGAGCAATACGCAACCGGCGCGGCTACCGGCCATTGGCAGATAATAATCCGAGCGGAGATACAATTGTTGCCTCCTACAATGTCCATAAATGTATCGGCATTGACAAAAAATTCGACCCCGAACGCACGGCTCAGGTTATCTCCGAACTGAACGCCGATATCATCGCCATTCAGGAAGCGGACAAGCGTTTTGGTGAGCGCCACGGCCTGCTCAATCTGCAACATCTGGAGAGAGACAGCGGCTTAGTGCCGGTGCCGATCCAGACTATGTCGCCCAACGGTCATGGCTGGCATGGCAATCTGCTTTTATTCCGGCAGGGACTTATCAGAGATATTCACCAGCTGAAATTACCGGGTGTGGAGCCGCGCGGTGCTGTGGTTGCAGATATTGATCTGGAAGAAGGCCCACTGCGGATTATTGCTGCGCATTTCGGCCTGCTGAAACATTCCCGTTCCCGTCAGGCAGAAACCCTGCTCTCGATGATCCGTGAGGATAATGAGCGTCCGACCATTCTGATCGGCGATCTCAATGAATGGCGCGTCGGCAAAGGCTCCTCGCTGGCAACTTTGCAACCGGTGTTTAATCTGACAGCAGGCGCCGTTCCGAGCTTTCCTTCAAGATTTCCGGTACTGGCACTGGATCGTATCCTCAGCAGTCCGCAGAAGCTTGTTACCTCGGTCGAAGTGCATAACACGCCGCTTGCCCGTATCGCTTCAGATCATCTGCCGATCAAAGCCCATCTCGACCTCAGAGCACTGGATTTACCTAATCCTATACAGGCGCGTTTTTCTGCTTAAAGATATGGCGACCCCAGCCAGACAATCCGCTCCAGCAAACGGCGGGAGAACGGCCGCGCCTTCAGATCGGCCAGCTTGACACCTGTACCCAGCGCCACATGCTGATCAATGCGTCTGGAAATGGATTTCGCCGTTCCGGCATCATAGATTTCAAGATCAATCTCAAAGTTCAGACGCAGAGAACGCGGATCAAGATTGCTGGAGCCGACATAAGCCCAGACATCATCGACGCTCATCAGTTTCGAGTGATTAAATGCACCCTTGGCGCGCCAGATCCGGCAACCGTCTTTCAACAGCTGATCGAACTGCGCCGTCATCGCCATATCCACCAGCACCAGATTATTCTGCGCAGGCACAACAATATCAACCGTAACACCGCGCCGCGCAGCCGTTACTAGCGCACTGACCAGCTCACGATCCGGCAGCAGATAAGGCGTCATGATACGAATGTGTTTTTCGGCAACGGAAAAAGCGCCCATCATAATTTTATGATTGGTTTCAAGACTCTTATCCGGCCCTGAAGGCACAGCACGCACCAGCAGCCCCTCACCGGGCGAAAAGGCCGGCGGTGTCACAGACCATGCCGCACCGCTCAGATGCTCATCTGTGGTAAAACGCCAGTCCTCGGATGCAGTGTTGAACAAATCTGTCACAACCGGCCCTGTCAGGCGAAAATGCGTATCCTGCGCCGCATGATCACGGGCAAACTCCGTAGTGAAGCCTGCGCGGATATTCATACCGCCGGTAAAAGCAATTCCCCCGTCAATAATCAGGATTTTACGGTGCGTGCGCAGATTGGCGTAAGGCAGACGCAGCCCCATAATCAGCTTGCCGTTAAATACCTCTGCCTGCACGGTCTTGGAGCGCAGCAAACCAACTATACTCGGCGTGGAATAGCGGGCGCCGACAGCGTCCACCAGCACACGAACTTCAACGCCACGAACAACAGCCTTACCAAGCGCCTCGGCAAATTGCTTGCCGATTTCATCATTATCAAAAATATAGGTTTCCAGCAGAATACTGCGCTTTGCCCTGCCTATTGCCTCAAGCATGGCCGCATAGGCGATATCACCACTCTGCAAAACTTCAATATTATTGCCTGATGTCAGATTACAGCGGCTGACAACATCACCCAGCCGTTTCATCGCAATAAAATTACTACCGCTGGCATCGCGCACTTCATCAGGTGAGGCATCATAATGCGACAAGTGGTAGAGTTCGATATCAGTCATGCCAGCACGCTGCATACTCAGCGAAGTTCGTCTGATACGGTTCACACCGGCAATGGCATAGACCACGGCACCGATAATCGGCGACAGCATAATAACGCCGACCCACCCGAGAGCGGAGCGGACTTCCTCTTTGGTCATAGTCGCATGAACAGCAGCAATTGCACCGATAATCAGCGAAAAACCAAGTACAATATGCGGCCAGTAAACCGGCCAATATGAAATCAACGCATCAAACATGCAGGCAAATTATCAGCAATCACCAAGCTTTGGCAAAAGAATTTCGTACCTGATTTATAATACACAAATTGCCGGATAAAAATTCAGATGCGCTTTAAAAACACAGAGCAAAACCTGCAGTCTCCCGCTCGTTTTTCAGCTACATCAAAGGCCCTGATTTTAATATAGTTAAGCAGGGTCACATTATAATCATTTGAATTTTGCAATATTTTCAATATGATTATCTTTTAATAAGAGTTGCGTTACTTCATCAACAGGATGACACTCATGTCTTTATCATCAGGTATTAAAACTCCGGCACAGGCCATCGGCTCTCTGACTCATAAATGGGGCTGGTTTATCGTTCTGGGCATTGTCATGCTGATGCTCGGTGGTATTGCTTTCGGTAATCTCGTTTTTGCGACGGTGGCATCAGTCTATTACGTAGGTATCACTATTCTGATTGCGGGTATTGTTGAAATCATCCATGCATTCAGCGTCCAGACATGGAAGAGTTTCTTCTTCTGGATGATCAGCGGCCTGCTCTATGCTGCGGCCGGTGTTCTGACCTTCCTCAACCCGTTCCTTGCTTCCAGCATTATCACACTCTTCATCGCCGCAGCACTGCTGGGTTCGGGCGTGTTTCGTATGTGGGTCGCCTTCCAGAGCCGCAGCGTTAAAGGCTGGGGCTGGATGTTCGCCGGCGGTCTCATCACCGCTCTGGCCGGTATTGTTATTGCCATCGGCTGGCCGGTTAACAGTCTGTGGATCCTCGGTATGTTCCTTGCCATCGATCTGGTCTTTCAGGGCTGGGCAATGATCGCACTGGGCTTTGGTCTTAAAACCATGCGTGGCTAACGCCATCCATAAGCAATAAGGGCGTTTTCTGCTTTAAACGGCAGAAAACGCCCTTTTGCATTTCAGGTCGACGAACTGCCGCGATGCTGCTAGAAGGCACCACCTGTCCAATTTTATATTATCCGAGCCCTTTATGCCTGAACAAACTACTCCTGCCTCGCATCGTCGTACATTCGCGATTATTGCGCATCCGGACGCCGGTAAAACCACACTGACTGAAAAGCTGCTGCTTTTCGGTGGTGCTATTCAGCTTGCCGGTGAAGTTAAGGCTAAAAAAGATCGTATCCAGACCCGTTCCGACTGGATGAATATCGAACGTGACCGCGGTATTTCCGTTGTCACCTCGGTAATGACCTTTGAATATAAAGACTGTATCTTCAACCTGCTGGATACACCGGGCCACGAAGACTTTGCGGATGACACCTATCGCACGCTGACAGCCGTTGACAGTGCTGTTATGGTGATCGACGCCGCCAAAGGTATCGAACCGCGTACGTTGAAACTGTTTGAAGTCTGCCGTATGCGTGACATTCCGATTGTCACCTTCATCAACAAGATGGATCGTGAAGCCCGCGACCCGTTTGAAATTCTCGACGAGATCGAAGAAAAGCTGGCGCTGGATACCGCACCGATCACATGGCCGATCGGCTCCGGTAAAAGCTTTGCCGGTACCTATGATCTGCACAACAACACCATCCGCCGTCAGGATACCGAAGAGCAGCCGACACCCGTCAGCGGTGCTGATGATGCGCTGGCCGCCGGTCTGCTGCCGGAAAATGAACGTGAAAACTTCATTGAAAGCGTGGAAATGGCGCGCGGCGTCTGCCGTGAGTTTGATCTGCAGTCTTTCCGTGAAGGTCACCTGACACCGGTTTACTTCGGCTCTGCGCTGAAGAAATTCGGTGTACGCGATCTGATTGAAGCTTTCTGCGATTACGGCCCGAGCCCGCGTGCTCAGGACGCCGATACCCGCCGCGTTGAAGCCGATGAAGAAAAAATGACCGGCTTCGTATTCAAAATTCAGGCGAATATGGATCCGAACCACCGCGACCGCATCGCCTTCCTGCGCGTTTGCTCCGGTAAACTGTCCCGTGGCATGAAAGCCAAGCTGGTGCGCACCGGCAAGCCAATGAGCCTTTCCGCTCCGCAATTCTTCTTTGCCCGTTCCCGCCAGATCGCCGATGAGGCTTTTGCCGGCGATGTGGTTGGCATTCCGAACCATGGAACACTGCGCATCGGCGACACGCTGACCGAGGGTGAAGACCTGCTGTTCCGTGGCGTACCAAACTTCGCGCCGGAAATTCTGCGCCGCGTCCGTCTTGATGATGCGATGAAGGCTAAGAAGCTGCGCGAAGCTCTCCAGCAGATGGCTGAAGAAGGCGTGGTGCAGTTGTTCCTGCCGGATGACGGCTCTCCGGCGATTGTCGGTGTGGTTGGTGCGCTGCAGATCGACGTTCTGACCGAGCGTCTCAAAATCGAATACTCGCTGCCGGTTGGTTTTGAAATGTCACGTTTCAGCCTGTGCCGCTGGATTTCTTCCGATGATCCTGCAGAGCTGAACCGCTTCATCGCTACCCATCGTGCAGATATTGCCCATGATCTGGATAATGATCCGGTCTATCTGACGCCGAATGCATTCTCGCTGAATTATGAAGCAGAACGCTGGAAAGCCATCAAATTTGCCGCGATCAAAGATTATCAGGTTCGCGACATCAAAAAATAGTCAAAGTAGTTCCGCGTAACCGGTTTCTGCTGTCATCTTCTGCGGATGGTCTGACAGAACCGGTTACGCGGCAGCCCCTCTGCGGCTGAACTTGTTTTTATGAGTGCACAGTCTCGCCGTGCAGATTGATATCAAGCCCTTCAATTTCTGTGGCTTTAGATACGCGCAGCCCCATGAATATTCTGATGGCAACAACAATCAGAGCCGTCATCAGCGCCGTGTAAAGCATGGTCACCACCACGCCATAAAGCTGCTTGAGAACCGTCGCACCTTCCGAGAGCGGATTGATCGCCGCATCTGCAAACAGGCCGGTGAGTAGCGCGCCGATAATACCGCCGACACCATGCACGCCAAAAGCATCCAGACTGTCGTCATAGCCAAACCAGTGCTTGAGTTTCACGGCGGCAAAATAACAACCTGCACCGGATGCCACGCCGATCATCAGCGCACCTGACGGATTAACGAAGCCTGCTGCGGGTGTAATACCTACCAGCCCTGCCACAGCACCGGAGATAATCCCCAGCACACTCGGACGCTTGTTGATCAGCCATTCCACCACCATCCAGCTCAGCGCTGCGGCTGCGGCAGCTACCTGCGTATTCACCATGGCCACAGCAGCAATACCATTCGCACCACCGGCAGAACCTGCATTGAAGCCGAACCAGCCAACCCAGAGCAGCGATGCACCAATCAGCGAATAAACCAGATTATGCGGCGCCATATTCACCTGTCCGTAACCGTCACGCTTACCCAGCATCAGCGCTACGACCAGACCGGCAATACCGGAATTGATATGCACCACCGTACCACCGGCAAAATCCAGCACGCCGTCGCCACCGAGAAAGCCGCCACCCCAGACCCAATGCGCCACCGGCACATAGACAATGAACAACCATAAAATAGTGAAAAACAGCAGGGCAGAGAATTTCATCCGCTCGGCAAATGCACCGGCAATCAGCGCAGGCGTGATGATCGCAAATGTCATCTGAAAGGTGATAAACACATATTCAGGGATTGTACCGGTCAGGGATACCGGAGTAACTCCGGCAAAAAATGCTTTCGACAATCCACCGATAAAAGCATTGGCACTGCCGCCATCACTGAAAGCCAGCGAATAACCGGCTACCATCCACAACACAGAGGCCACACAGGCAATTGCAAAACTCTGCATTGTGGTTGCCAGCACATTTTTACCGCGCACCATACCGCCATAAAACAGTGCCACCCCTGGGATGGTCATCAGTAAAACCAGCAGTGTGGATGTCAGCATCCATGCGGTGTCACCGGTGTCAGCCACAGCTGCTGCATCCTGCGCATGGGCTGAGGTCACAGACAAGACCGATGCAACCGCCAACGGAACGGACAGGCTATAGTGGAATAAAGAACTGGGCTTTCTGAAAATCCGCATCAAAATCTCCCGTATCTGCCGGAAAACCTGCAAAAGGCAGATTTCTATGGCTCAACAGAAGCAAAGCAATTTTCATGCCAAAATTGATCTGACAATTTGCGGATAGTGGCCTGTCTAAATCAAGCGAATGTTTTTACACGAAAAATTATTTTGAATTATCAACATTAATCTGAGTTTAGCGTTCAATACCCCGATCACCTTTTCAATGCTGAGTATAATACCCCAAAACAATAATGCCTAAAAATAAGGCGTACGATTTTTACATGCCTTATTTTTAGGCTCCGCCCTATTGTATCTTGCACGCACCACCGGCAGGCAATTGCGGCAGTACATTGACCAGAGCCAAAAACACACCATTGGTCCAGCCGAAACCATCCTGATTAGGGTATTCTCCGCCACTCGCATCTGCAGAATTCTGATAGGCGGTATATTTTTCCTTCAAAGCACCATTATTCCGGTAATTATACAAAACCGTGTCTGTCCAGTTACGGGCAATCTGTGTGGCCAGCATATCCTGATTGTAATTTTCAAGACCTTTGACCGCAATCCATTGCAATGGTGCCCAGACATTCGGCGCATCCCATTGCTGGCCGGTTCTTACAGTGGTGGTGAGCAAGCCGCCCTCTTGTAGCAAATGTGCTGCAGTCGTAGCGGCAACGCGCTCAGCCTGAATGTCATCAGCCAGTGAGAAAAACAGCGGGAAAATTCCTGCCGCCGTGATTGCTTGCGAAAGCTGGTGTTTTGAAATCACATAATCTGCAAAACTGCCCGTATTATCATTCCAGAGATAATCATTAATCGCTTGTTTGCGCGCCTCGCTGCGCGCCCTGAAAGCCTCCGCAGACGGATTATCCCCCTCAAGCGCATAGGCCTGCATCAGCACCTGCTCCAGGCGATAAAGCAGACTGTTGAGGTCCACAGGCACAATATCGAGCGTGCGGATTGTCGCCAAATCCCGCGGATTTTCCAACCAGCGAGACGAAAAATCCCAACCGCTTTCCGCCGCCGCCCGCAAATCGCGGTAAATATCACCGGCATCACGGCCCGAACGGGCAGCTGTCGCCACATCTTCCCGCCATGATTCATCACGCGGCATGGCGGAGTCCGAATAATACCGGTTCAGCAGCGAGCCGTCATTCATCCGTACAACACGCCGGTAATTCTGCCCGCCTGCCAGCTGCTCCGCCCCCTCCATCCAGAAATCATATTCTTTTTTCAAGGCAGGCAAGAACTCTGGATAGACCTGATTACCTTCCTCTTCAGCAAGCAGATCAACCATCAGCGCAAAAAACGGCGGCTGCGAGCGGCTCAGATAATAGCTGCGATTACCATTGGGAACATGGCCATAGCGCATGATCAAATCGGCAAAATTCTGCACCATGGAGCGCATCAGTTTTTTCTCACCGCTGTAACGCAGCCCCAGCATGGTAAAATAACTATCCCAATAGTAAATCTCACGGAAGCGCCCGCCCGGTACAACATAAGGATATTTAAGGGGCAGCAGTGACGAACCGGCAGGTGTATCAGCAGGCTGCCTTGTCAGCACCGGCCAGAGATTGCGGATATGTGTGCAAATATCCTCCTTGCCGGACTTATAGCCACTGGCGGGATCCGCCTCAAAACGGAAATAATGGCTTACAAAACTCTTTAGATCAAAGCCACTCAGCTTCACCTCCCGCTCATAGGCCTGCATGATTTTCTCAGCCGGTTCAACGGCAATGGCATCCGCAAAAGTCTTTGAATCCGGAAACAGTTTCTGCTCTTGCACGGCGACAAATAATGCACCGTACAAAGCCTGTGGCGTGCCTCTTATATCCTGTGCCTGCGCATATCCGGTTACAAAACTCAATGCCGCGCATCCCCATAGCAAGACGGAATATTGCATTTTTCTCATTGCGGCTTCTCCCGATTAAAAGACTCAAACGAGCCTTTCCTCGGGTACAGTTAAGCAGCAGATGCTAATGTGAAAAATCCCAATTACAGAGCAGCAAATTTACAGCTTATGTCTCAGCCAACCGCACAGCAATTTTTTCCGCCAGCCTTTGCGCAACTTCATCTTTGCCCAGCCGCGGCCATTCATCCACACCGTCACGGCTGACTACCAACACCTGATTATGGTCGCCGCCCATCACACTGGAACCATCCTCGGCAAAGCTCACATTGTTGGCAACAATCCAGTCAGCGCCTTTTTTATCGAGCTTTTTACGGGCATTCTCGACCACATTCTGCGTCTCAGCCGCAAAACCAACCACCAGATGCGGGCGCTGCGCGTGATGGCCGATCATTGCCAGAATGTCAGGGTTTTCCACCATCTGCAAAGACGGCGCCGCCTCACCTGCCTGCTTCTTGATCTTCTGATCTGCCGCACTGGCTGTGCGCCAGTCGGCAACGGCAGCAACCATCACGGCCGCATCCGCAGGCAATTGCGCCTCGACTGCATCACGCATTTGCCGTGCTGTCTCCACATGAATGGTTGCAACACCCTGCGGATCAGGAATGGTCACCGGCCCCGCTACCAGCCGCACATCCGCCCCAAGCCGTGCCAGAGCCGCAGCAATCGCATGTCCCTGCTTGCCGGACGAGCGATTGGCAATATAGCGCACCGGATCAATCGGCTCATGGGTCGGGCCCGATGTGATGATGATTTTCTTACCTGCCAACGGCAGATGCTGAGGAGATAGCAGCAATTGTTCGATCTTCGCCACGATCTGCAAAGGCTCGCTCATACGCCCTGTACCGGCCTCGCCCTTCTCAGCCATTTCACCGCGTTCAGGGCCGATAAAATGCACACCATCCTGATGCAGAACCTTCACATTGCGTTGCGTTGCCGGATTGCTCCACATCGCCGGATTCATTGCAGGCGCAATCAATACCGGCACTTTACGCGCCAGCAGAATAGCCGCCGCCAGATCACCGGCCAGCCCTGCCACCATCTGCGCCATACGATCAGCAGTCGCAGGAGCCACCACAATCAGGTCAGCATCACGCGCCAGCCTGATATGACCGACATCCTGTTCATCCTCACGGGAGAATAAATCTGTATAAACATGGTCGGCAGCCAAAGCTCCGACAGACAGCGGCGTGATAAAAGCTTGCGCAGCTTGTGTCATTACAGGCCGCACCTGTGCGCCACGTTCTTTCAAACGGCGGATCAGATCGAGCACCTTATAGGCAGCAATACCGCCGCCGATAATCAGCAATATCCGTTTGTCTTTAAGGCTCTGCACAACGGGATCAGAAGCAGGTGATAAAGGTGCAGGCATCTGCGTTTCGCCCGACAGCAAGACCCGCACCTCTTCTTCCATTGAACGGCCATTGGCTGCCGCCTGACGGCGCAGAGCTTCTTTTACATCTTCAGCAAGGTTGCGGATCGTGATGCTCGCCATAGAAGCCTCCAACAAAAAAGCGATATTCTTTTCAGAATACCGCTTTTTCGCTCAAATTTGCAATCATTTATGCAATCAATGCAATCAAAAGAGCAATTTTACCGTCAGAATCACCACACAGATCGCTATCACAATTTGGGCAATCCGACCTGAGCGCGTATGCCGTGCCTCTGCTTTGCCGATTGCCGCAGCCGTCGCATCATCAAAACGCAAACCATTGGCAGCCATATTATCCAGCTCTCCGGAAAGCCGCTCCAGACGCTTGGTCAGCTCCGGTGTCTGGCGCATGAAATGCAACAGCGCCATGCCGCTTTCTTTGACGTCAGCTGCAATGCCGACAGGTCCCAGATTTTTACGGATCCAGCCACCAACAACCGGCTCAGCCGACTTCCACATATTGAAATTCGGATCGAGCGTGCGCGACACACCCTCAACCACAACCATGGTCTTTTGCAGCATGATCAGTTCGGCACGGGTTTCCATGTCGAAAAGCTCAGTCACCTCAAACAACAAGGTCAGCAGTTTTGCCATTGAAATGGTTTCAGCAGGCTGACCATGGATCGGCTCGCCGATTGCGCGGATTGCCTGCGCAAAGCTCGCCACATCATGATGATGCGGCACATAGCCCGCCTCAAAATGCACCTCAGCCACACGGCGATAATCGCGCGTGATGAAACCATAGAGAATTTCTGCCAGAAAACGGCGCTGCTGCTTGTTGAGACGGCCGGTAATACCGAAATCCACTGCAACAATTGTACCCTTAGGATCAACGAACAGATTACCCGGATGCATATCCGCATGGAAGAAACCGTCGCGCAGCGTATGGCGCAAGAAAGACTGGATCAATGTGCGCGCCAGTTTCTGCAGATCAAAACCGGCAGCACGTAAGCCCTCGACATCCGACATTTTAATGCCGTCGATCCATTCCATGGTCAGCACATCGCGACCGGTGCGCTCCCAATCCACGGCAGGCACACGGAAACCTTCGTCTTCCTTGATATTCTCGGCAATTTCAGACAATGCCGCTGCTTCCAGCCGCAAATCCATCTCGATGCGCGTGGTTTGTGCAAGCGTTTCTGCAACCATCACAGGACGCAAGCGACGCGTTACCGGCACAAAACGTTCCTGCAAGCGCGCAACCATGAAGAAACCTTCAAGATCCTGCGCGAAACGCTGACGCACCCCCGGACGGATGACCTTAACAGCAACCTTACGAGTGCCACCCACGAATGCCGGATGAACCTGCGCCATGGATGCCGCAGCAATCGGTGCATCAAATTCCGTATAGAGATCATCAATTGTACGGCCAAGAGAACCTTCAACCGTGCGCCTTGCGGCCTCTTCCGGAAAGAAATCCATCCGGTCCTGTAAAAGCTGCAGATCATCCGCAACTTCCTTGCCGACAAAATCAGGTCGCGTCGCCAGAAACTGACCGAGCTTGACATAAGACGGCCCCAGCCGGTTCATCGCCCGCGACATGCGTTCCGAACGCGCCGTATCGCGCGAGCGTTTACGCGCCAGAGCCCCTGCAACACGATGAGCAAAAGCAGGTAAACCGCTCAGGCCTTCTGCCGGCAATGCGCTGATTACACCTTCACGGGTCATCACCCAACCGGCATGGATCAGTCGGAAACTTGCAGCAATGCGGCCCATAACTCACTCACTTTACAGAGCGCATTCCGGAAATCCTGTTCAATTTCCGAAATTAAAATGCGCGGGGAATAATAATCAGATTTTCCAGCCGGCCAGTTAAATCTTCCAACCAGAATGCAGGCTGGCAATACCGCCGGTGAAATTGCGCCATGTCACACGCGAGAAACCAGCTGCGGTGATCATATTGGCAAAGTCCTGCTGTTTCGGGAATTTGCGGATCGATTCAACCAGATATTTATAGGAATCCCCATCACCGGTGATCATCTTGCCGATAGCCGGAATCGCATGGAACGACCACTGGTCATAAATTTTATCCAGCAGCGGCATTTCCACTTCGGAGAACTCAAGGCAGAGGAAACGACCGCCCGGTTTCAGCACACGGAAAGCCTCTTCCAAAGCCCAGTCAATATGCGGCACATTGCGGATACCAAAAGCAATCGTATAGGCATCAAAGGAATTATCGTCGAAAGGCAGTTTCTCGGCATTCGCCTCGACAAAATCCACATTATTCAGCAGGCCTTTTTTGGCCGCACGTTCCTGCCCGACAGCCAGCATGGAACCGTTAATATCAAGCACGGTTGTATGCGCCTGACGATCCGAAGCCTCAACAATACGGAAAGCAATATCACCTGTACCACCGGCCACATCGAGCGAGCGCCAGTTCTGAATATGCGACGGGATTTTCGGCGGCGCCAGCCAGGCAACCATTGCATCTTTCCACGCGCGGTGCAGACCGGCGGACATCAGATCATTCATCACATCGTAGCGCTTGGCCACACTGTGAAAAACCTCATTCACCAACCCCTGCTTGGACTCTTCATCGACTTTCTGAAAGCCGAAAGAATTCTCCATACCACCATGGGCACCGACACGGCTCTCATCTGCACCCTGATCCACGGTAGAATTTTCGTGTTGCTGGTTCATTTATTTATCCTGTCCTGCCCGCCCAACTTACCCGCCGGAACCAAAGCACTGCATAGAGACCCGAAACTGCAAATTTCAAGCTATGCCTGATGAAACATCTGCCTAGTAGCATATAAAGGCTGGGCGCGATGTTACAAGCAAATACGGCAAAGTTTGATATGACTTAACAAAATTTGCGCCGCAAAGCGCCGGCAATAATGATTCTTTTGTCGTATAAAACCCGTCACAGTTTCGTGTAGCTCTGCACATTCATCCATAAAGCCTGCATTCTCTTTGAGAGAATTGTATAAAACGGGATAAATTTAAGCCCTGCTGCTTTTCCATACCTGCATTTTCGCTTATTGCGGTCTGGAAAATTCATCGGCTTCGGCTAATAATGCAAAAAATAAATTTTGAAAGCAGCGGGATATTATGAGCGTTACGGTAGTTAGTCATCCGCTTGTTCAGCACAAGCTCACCATTATGCGCATGAAAGAAACTTCAACCGCCAGCTTCCGGCGTTTGCTGAAAGAGATTTCCCTTCTGCTCTGCTATGAAGTGACCCGCGATCTCGATCTGACAACCACCATGATCGAAACACCGATGCAGCCGATGGAATCTCCGATCCTCGACGGTAAGAAACTGGTGTTCGCATCCATCCTGCGCGCAGGTAATGGCCTGCTGGAAGGTATGCTCGATCTGGTGCCCGCAGCACGCGTTGCCCATATCGGCCTCTACCGCGACCACAAGACTTTGCAGCCGGTGGAATATTACTTCAAAGCGCCGGAAGATATCGTCAACCGTCTGATTATTGTGGTTGATCCGATGCTGGCGACCGGCAATTCCGCCGTTGAAGCGATCACCAAGTTGAAAGAGCGCGGCGCAAGCAATATCCGCTTTCTCTGCCTGCTGGCAGCACCGGAAGGCATCAAACATTTTGCGGAAGTGCATCCGGATGTGCCGATCTATACAGCGGCCATTGATGAGAAGCTGAATGAAGACGGCTATATTGTTCCGGGTCTTGGTGATGCCGGTGACCGTATGTACGGCACCAAATAATAAGATTGCGACCGTATGTACGGCACCAAATAACTAAGAAGCGGCCGTATGGTCGGCATCAAAGACAAAATAAAAACGGCGCTCAGAGCGCCGTTTTTTATGCAGTTACGGTTTCATAAATCACCGGATTGAGTGCCGGCTTACTATCACTCAGCATCATGGCCTGCTGCACCATCCGCACAGCTTGCTCGGCTTTGTCTTGCGTCTGCGCATGAACCAGCGCCAGCACATCACCGGCTTTGACTGCACTACCCAGCGGCAGAATATTGGTCACACCGACAGAAGCGTCAATCTGATCCTGCGGGCGCATACGCCCGCCGCCAAGCGCTACAACGCTCATACCGACTGCGCGTGTATCAATGGTGCTGATAAAGCCATCACGCTCAGCACGCACCTGCACCTGAATAGGCGCAACCGGCAGATAATGTGCTGCTCTTTCAACGAAATCCGCAGGTCCGCCAAGGCCAGAAACCATACGGCCGAATTTTTCTGCGGCACTGCCATTATCCAGAGCCGTTTGCGCTTTTGCCAGACCATCAGCAACAGTTTTAGCCAGCCCTGCTGTGACCAGCATATGGGCGGCAAAATTCAGCACAACTTCCGCGAGACGTGCCTGACGCTTGGCACCGGTCAGAAAATCAACCGCATTTTGCACTTCAACAGCATTACCGGCGCAATCGGCTAATGGCTCATTCATATCGGTAATCAGCGCACTGGTCGGCAGACCCGCGCCATTAGCCACCTGCACCAGACTTTGCGCCAAAGCCTGCGAAGCTTCAAATGTCGACATGAAAGCACCGCTACCAGTTTTCACATCCAGCACAAGCCCGCCAATACCGGAAGCCAGTTTTTTCGAGAGAATAGAAGCCGTAATCAGCGGAATGGATTCCACCGTCGCCGTCACATCACGTACCGCATAAAAGCGCTTATCCGCCGGAGCG
Source organism: Hyphomicrobiales bacterium (assembly GCA_900470285.1). GTDB lineage: Bacteria > Pseudomonadota > Alphaproteobacteria > Rhizobiales > Rhizobiaceae > Pseudochrobactrum. The sequence continues at coordinate 94,903 of UCAG01000004.1, read as the reverse complement.
AGATCGCCGGTCGGGCCGATAATGGCACAACCGCAATCGCGCACAACTTTGTCGAACAAAGCCTTATCAGGATAGCTTTGATAACCGGGAATGGCATCCATTTTGTCCAGCGTACCGCCGGTATGACCAAGGCCACGACCGGAAATCATTGGCACAAAAGCACCGCAGGCAGCAACAATCGGTGCCAACATCAGCGAAACATTATCGCCCACACCGCCTGTCGAATGTTTATCCACCACAGGCCCGTCAAGATCACGCCATTCCAGCACATCGCCGGAATATTGCATGGCCGTAGTCAATGCTACAGCTTCATCACGGGTCATACCATTGAAGTATGTTGCCATGCCAAAAGCGGCAATCTGCCCTTCGCTCACACTGCCATCGGTAATACCGCGCACAAATGCCTTGATTTGCTCCGCACTCAAAACTTGGCGATCGCGCTTTGCCCGAATAATTTCCTGTGGCAGCATGACGGCTCCTCTTCAGTGATTAGCCGATTTCACCGACCAGTATTTTGATAATTTTTTGCAGCTTCTGCCCGCCCAAAGGCGCCATCGTCTTGGTCTCATGATGGGAAAGTTCATCGCCGCTCATGCCTGCACCATAATTGGTGATGACCGAACAGGCGGCAGCTCGCAGCCCCAGAAAACGCGCCAAAATCACTTCCGGCACAGTGGACATGCCTACAGCATCGGCACCCAGCACCCGCGCCATACGGATTTCTGCCGGTGTCTCAAAAGACGGGCCGGAGAACCACATATAGACACCTTCATACAGCTTCTCATCAACTGCGCGTGCTGCATCGCGGAAAGCCTGCTTCAGCTCTGCATCATAGGCCGCTGTCATGCCGGTAAAACGCGCATCCGTGTGTTCGCCGATCAGCGGGTTCATGCCGGAATAATTAATGTGATCGTCGATCAGCATCACACTGCCGGGTGCCATATCCTGCACCACAGAACCAGCTGCATTGGTCAGGATCAGCGTTTCAATGCCAAGCGCTTTCAGTGTCTCCAGCACAGGACGCATCGCCGCCGCATCGCCCTGCTCGTAATAATGCGCACGTCCCGCCAGCACCATCACCAACTTACCCATTAAGCGACCGACAACCACTTCACCCGCATGGCCGCTGACGCCGCTTTTCGGAAAGCGTGGCAGATCGGAATAACGGATATGCACCGGATCATCGAGCTCACTGACCAGACCGCCAAGGCCGGAACCCAGCACAATAGCAACTTTCAGCGTTTCACCGGCAAAAGCTTCATTGAGACGCGCGCGTAAAATCAAAGCTGCTTCGGTCATGACTTTACCCAATCACATCAGTCTGAAAGCTGAATGGCAGCAATTCGCGCATCGTCACGGTCTGCACAACACCAGAACTGTCGCACAAATGCAGCGGCACATCGGCACCGGCAAATTCTGCCAGGCGCTGACGACATCCGCCGCAAGGTGAACATTTTTCCAGTTTCTCAGCCATCACCAGAATTTCAGCAATCTCACCGCCGCCATCCATCACATAATGCGACAGCATAGTGGTCTCGGCACACCAGCCTTCAGGGAAGGAAATGACCTCAATATTGCAGCCGGAATAAATCCGCCCGTCTTTGGTGCGCAATGCAGCACCAACCGGAAATTTCGAGTAAGGGGCATGGCATTTCTGCATTGCAGCATAGGCTGCATCAAATAGATCCTGAGCCATATCAGCCCCTCCTCAATTTTCACATTTGGTTTCAATGCCTGAATTAAAAAGCAACAGGCCGCGACGAAAATGGTGATTTCCGAGTACCGGAGCGCAGCGTACTTAATGGTACGTGAGCACCGGAACACAGGAAATTGCTATTTGCAGACCGGTCTGATGTCTTTTGAAACAGGCATTTAGCGCTCTTTCACATACGGTATCCCACCCGCTTTCGGCGGAATGGCCTTGCCGATAAAACCTGCCAGCAGAATAACAGTCAGAATATATGGCAGTGCCTGCATGAACTGCACCGGTACATCACCGATCAGCGGCAGTGACTGGCCTTGCAGGCGAATGCCCAGCGCATCGAGAAAGCCGAACAACAAACAAGCATACATCGCCTGCACCGGACGCCATTTGGCAAAAATCAGCGCAGCCAGTGCAATATAACCTTTACCGGCAGTCATATCCTTCACGAAGCCTGCGCCCTGTGCTGTCGCCAGATAGGCACCGGCCATACCGCAGAGCAGGCCGCAGATAATGACTGCGCGATAGCGTAGCCAGGTCACTGAAATACCGGCTGTATCAACCGCCGCAGGATTTTCACCCACCGCACGCAGACGCAGACCAAAGCGGGTGCGATACAGAACCCACCATGTCAGCGGCACCATCAGAAACGCCAGATAGACCAGAATGGAGTGGCCGGAAATCAGCTCTGCATAAAGATAGCCGACAACCGGCACATCTTTAACGGCTTCCGCACCCGGAAAATCAATAGATGTAAAACGTGCGCTATTTGGCAAAGATGGTGTACGGCCACCCTGACCAAACCATGCCTGACCGAGAATGATTGTTGTACCGGCCGCAATAAAGTTGATCGCCAGACCGGAAACAATCTGATTGCCGCGATGGGTGATCGAGGCAAAACCGTGCACCAGCGACAACAGCATCGAAACCAGCAAAGCCGCACCAAGACCGGCAAGGGCAGAACCGCTGATGGCAGCAACTGTACCGGCAGCGAAGGCACCGGCTAGCATTTTACCTTCAAGGCCGATATCGACAATCCCTGCACGCTCTGAATAAAGCCCCGCAAGACAGGCAAACAGCAACGGCGCAGACAGGCGCAAAGTTGAATCAAGCAGTTGAATAAGAGTTACATAGCTATCCATGACGCTTACTCCCCTGCTTTCAGGGCGGTTGTTGTATTACGTGAAGCCAGACGCATAAACAGGCGCTGGAAAGCAGGGCGGAACATATGCTCCATCGCACCGGCAAACAGGATCACCAGACCCTGAATAATCACAATCATATCGCGGGAAATATTCGGCATATCAAAAGCGATTTCCGCACCGCCCTGATAGAGCATACCAAACAGGATCGCCGCCGGAATGATCCCCACCGGATGGGAGCGCCCCATCAGCGCGACCGCAATCCCTACAAAACCGGCACCGGCAACAAAGTCCAGCTGCAGGCGATATTGCGCGCCCATCACCGGATTAAGCGCCATCATACCGGCCAGCGCACCGGAAATCAGCATCGTGATAATAATCGTTCTCGACGGGTTAATACCGGCATATTCAGCCGCGCGCGGGCTGTGCCCCATAGTGCGGATTTCATAGCCGATTTTTGTCCGCCAAATCAGCAGCCACACCAGATAGCAAGCCAGCAGCGCCAGCAAAAAGCTGATATTCAGCGGTGCCGAGCGAATCTCCATGCCCAACAGGCTCATCAGCCAGTCGAGTTTCGGCAACTGGCCACCTTCCGCAAAACCGCGGCTTTCCGGTGCCATCACGCCAATCGGCTTGATGAAATTGATAATCAGATAAACCATCAGGCTGGCGGCGATGAAGTTAAACATAATCGTGGTAATCACGATATGCGAACCGCGTTTTGCCAAAAGCCATGCCGGTATCAGCGCCCACAGCGCACCGAAAACGGCACCGCCAAGCAGCGCCGCAATCATGGTAATCCACCACGGCATGGATGCATCCAGCCAGAGGCAGAACAGCGCCACGCCAAGACCGCCGATATAAGCCTGCCCCTCACCGCCAATATTGAACAAGCCGCAATGAAACGCGACAGCCACAGCCAGACCGGCAAAGATAAAGTTCGTGGCATAAAACAGCGTATAGCCAATGCCTTCACCGGAGCCGAAAGCACCTTTAACCATCAGCAGTGCCGCATCCAGCGGATTTTCTCCGACCAGCAACACCACAAGTCCTGCGACCAGAAACGCAACCAGCAGGTTCAGTGTCGGGATCAGGCCGTAATCCACCCAGCGCGGCAGTTTTGCAAAAGGCTGGCTCATGGCAACATTCCGATCACGGCTTCAGTGGTTTTTATCTGCGCATATTCGCCCTGCAACACGGCAAGTGTCAGCGCATGCACATCTTCCGCACTCCAGAGACGGCCCTGCAGGTCTGTGCGATCTGTACTCGCAACAGCATCTTCCGGCACAATCACTTCGAAACCGAGATTAGCAGCCATACGCACTGTTGCATCAACAGAATTTTCCAGCAGCACACCGCCGACGACCAGCGTGCGGATTTGCAACTCATCCAGCACATCCATCAGATCTGTGCCAATAAAAGCGCTGTTGGTGCGCTTGTCCACGACCGGTTCACCAATCTGGGGCTCGACTTCTGCCTTGAATTCATTGCCTGCCGTACCAGAGCGATAAGGCGACTGCGGATCGGTTGAATCATGGCGCACATGCACCACCGGCAGACGACGCTCGCGCCATGCTTCCAGCAGGCGCTGTAAATTCGCTTCTGTTTGCGGCTGTCCGCGGCGGCCCCATTTCGGATCATCAATAGCCTTTTGCATATCAATGATGAGCAATGCCGGTGTTGAGCTAATCATCAATGCAGGCCCTTTTCGGTTTTCTTATTATCTTCATTCTGAATACCCGCCATCAGCAGGCCGATTTCCCCCTCACCGGCTTCCGGTCCGCACTCACCGACAACACGTCCGGCAAACATCACCAGAATACGGTCGGACAGCGAGCGGATTTCGTCCAGCTCAACAGAAATCAACAGCACGGCCTTACCGGCATCGCGCATTTCAATAATACGTTTATGAATAAATTCGATCGCACCAACATCCACGCCGCGCGTCGGCTGCGCCACGATCAGCACATCCGGATTACGTTCCATCTCGCGCGCCAGCACGATTTTCTGCTGGTTACCACCGGAGAAATTCGCGGTTTTCAAACGCGGATCGGCAGGACGGATATCATATTGCGCAATCTTGCCCTTAGCATCCTGCATAATCGCTTCAATATTCAGAAACGGCCCTTTGAGATAACGCGGATCATCATGATAACCGAGAATGGAATTCTCATATTCCTCATAGGCCAGTACCAGCCCCATATGGTGGCGGTCTTCCGGTACATGGGCGAGACCACGACGGCGCAATTCTGCCGGATGCGCATTGCCGGTCACATTCACCGGCAGGCTGTTCAGCATCACCACACCGCTCTCGGCGCGACGAATACCGGCGATAACTTCAATCAGTTCTGACTGGCCGTTACCGGCAACACCGGCAATGCCAACAATCTCACCGGCACGCACATCAAAAGACACCGTGTCCACGACTGTGGTTTTCTGCGCATTACGAACAACAAGGTTCTTCACCTGTAAAACAGGTTCTCCGGGTGTCGCGGCCTGCTTGTTCACGCGCAGTAAAACGCGACGACCAACCATCAGTTCAGCCAGTTCTTCCACGCTTGCTTCAGCAGTTTTGCGCGTGGCAACCATTGTGCCCTGCCGCATTACCGAGACATTATCCGTCACCGCCATGATCTCACGCAGCTTATGAGTAATCAGAACAATAGTTTTGCCTTGATCTTTCAGCTGCCGTAAAATCCGGAACAGATGGTCAGCTTCGGACGGTGTGAGCACACCGGTCGGCTCATCAAGGATCAGAATTTCCGCGCCGCGATACAGAGCCTTCAGAATTTCCACACGCTGCTGCAAGCCAACCGGCAGATCTTCGACAACCGCATCAGGATCAACATCCAGCGCATATTCTTTTTCGAGCGCTTTCAGCTGCTCGCGTGCTTTTACAATGCCGGCGGATAACAAAGGCGCACCTTCCGCACCGAGCATCACATTTTCAAGCACTGTAAAATTATCAACCAACATAAAATGCTGATGCACCATGCCGATGCCCGCAGCGATTGCCGCATCCGGATTGGATATATGCACCTGCCGGTCATTGACTTTGATCGTGCCTTTATCCGGCTGATAAAAGCCGTAGATAATCGACATCAAAGTCGATTTTCCGGCACCGTTTTCGCCGATAATCCCGTGGATGGTTCCCTTTTCGATCCGCAGATCAATAGCACGGTTTGCGTGCACAGCGCCGAAACGCTTATCAATTCCTGTCAGTTCAAGTGCAGGCTGCGCCATTATCCCATCCGTTAATCATCGACATCGCATTGCCGGAGCATTTTTATCAAATAACATATCGCGAACATCAAATGAAAACATCTGACATGTTCTGCTTTAACTGATTCCGCTACGCAGTTAACAATATATGCTATTGCATAAAGCTGTGTGTAAACCACCACAAAGCCGCATTTCACCCCTCATAATAGCGTGAAATATCACTTCCGTGCATTATATGCGTACGAAACACCTCTGATCTGCAGGAAACCATTCATGTCTGAAAATCTGTCTGACCGGCTCACAGAACTGGAAATTCGCAATGCGGAACAGGAAAAGACAATTGAAGACCTGTCCGGTGAGATTGCCGAGCAATGGAAACTGATTACCGCGCTGAACAAAAAACTCAACGCACTGACCGATCGCTTTCTTGAGCTGGAAGAACAAACAGCGCCGGAAGTCTCCGTGACCAAACCACCCCACTGGTAAGTCACAAAACCTAACCTGACCAATCCCGGCCAAGAGTGAAATGTAAAAAGGGCAGTGTCACCACTGCCCTTTTCTGTATTAACACCCTGTAATTAGTAAGGGCACTTATTGTCTGTGGTGTAGTCATGCACCTTGATTTTACCGGAGATAATGTCGGCTTTTGCGGCTTCAACTGCAGCCTTCATTTCAGGTGTAATCAGCTTGGCGTTGTTTTCATCCATCGCATAGCTCACACCATCATCTTTCAGACCCATCTGAACGATACCGGCTGTGAATTTATCAGCGGCAACATCTTCAAAAGCCTTATAAACGGCAGTATCAACGCCCTTAACCATCGAGGTCAGAACATGACCCGGATGCAGACCGTTCTGGTTGGAGTCAACACCGATACCAAGCTTGCCTGCATCAGCAGCAGCCTGCAACACGCCGATACCGGTACCACCGGCAGCATGATAAATCACATCAGAACCCTGATCGATCTGAGCCTTGGTGATTTCGCTGCCTTTAGCCGGATCATTCCAGGCGGCCGGTGTATCACCCGTCCAGTTATTCAGAACTTTTGTGCCTTCTTTACCGGCTTTTGCTCCACCTGCATAACCGCAATAGAAACGACGGATCAGCGGCACATCCATACCACCGACAAAGCTTACAGTGCCGGTCTTAGAAGCCATTGCTGCCAGCATACCAACCAGATAGCCGCCTTCTTCTTCTTTAAAGACGACGGAACGCACATTCGGCGCTTCCACAACAGCATCAATAATTACGAATTTTGTGTCCGGAAATTCCTTGGCAACTTTCTCAATTGCGGAAACAGCGGAAAAGCCAGCAATCACAACCGGTGAGTTGCCATCCTGCGCAAATTTACGCAGAGCCTGTTCACGCTGGGCATCGTTCTGAATTTCAAACTCACGATAATTAGTACCGTGATCCGCTTTATATTTGGCAGCGCCATTATAAGCGGCCTCATTGAAAGACTTGTCAAATTTTCCGCCAAAGTCATAAACAACAGCCGGCTTCAGTTCTGCCGAATAAGCTGCTGAAACACTCAGGGTCGCGGCCAACAGGCCCATAACGATACGCTTCATTACCACTCACCTCCGATAGCGCAGTAATTCTGCGCGAGAAAATACTCATCCCGTGTTCGGTAAATTATTCTGTTTTTTACCGCCCGCTCAGATTTTAATAATCGGCAATCTGGCACGGTCCGGATTTTTTTTCATCTTAAATTTATGCGCTTACACATATTTCATTGCCTGAACGCACCGCTCCGCCCTTAAATGACACAGGAAACGCCAGTACCGCGCAAGCCGCAATAACCCTGAGGATTTTTTGCCAGATATTGCTGATGATAGCCTTCGGCATAATAAAAATCAGCCGCGGGTAAAATTTCCGTCGTAATCGCGCCAAGACCACGGGCAGTCAGCGCCTGCTGATAAGCATCCCTGCTCGCTTCAGCGGCCTTTTGATCTTCATCAGAATAGACATAAATGCCGGAGCGATATGTCGTGCCGATATCATTACCCTGTCGCATGCCCTGTGTCGGGTCGTGCTCCTCCCAAAAAATCTGCAGAAGCTGCGCCAGCGTTACCTTTGCCGGATCATAGATCACCTGCACCACTTCATTATGGCCGGTGAGCCCCGTACAGGTTTCTTCATAAGTCGGGTTTGGTGTTAAGCCGCCACTATAACCGGCGGCAGTGACATGAACACCGGGCACCTGCCAGAACAAACGCTCCACGCCCCAAAAACAGCCCATACCGAACAGAATTTTCTTCATATTATGCGGCCATGGCCCGTGCAGAGGAAGTCCGGAAACAAAGTGGGCTTCGGAAGTCGCTATCGCCTGCTCACGGCCGGCAAGAGCTTCACCCTTTGTTGGCATACGCAACTTATGTTCGGGATATTGTCTGAACATCATCATCGTCCCTGTCTGATGCATTTCCGGTTTAAACCACAACAACGGAAATGCTGTATTATCTATTTAGTCGTAACGACATACGGGCAGAACGCGCTTACAATTCTCTGCGCGTTAACGCGCATAAGATTTGCGCCCGATCGTTCCGACAGCAAAACACACTATACTCAGCACTAAAAATAAGAACCATCCGGGCATATTCAACACCGGAACCATCCACCGGTCCCAAAAGCCGACCCAGAAAACCTGCCGTATAAAACCGGCAAAAGCAGCCAAATATTCAGGCAGATAATCCTGCAAGCTTTGCAAAAAAGGCGTCACAACCAAACGAAGCTGCGCAATTGATCGCGCAATATCAAAAACAGCAAATAACAAGCTGGCACCTAACGACCAAAGCGCCAGAAAATTAAAAAGCACACGCATAATAACCCATATCCGTTTTCTGCAATCCAGAACTCAAAAAACAACTCTGACTATCATTCTACCACAAGGAGCATTCCTGACAGACAGGCTATTAAATTTTTCTAATATAAAATGATAATTCACTAAAAAGACCGTAGGCCTCTCCTTCATTTGGCAAAAAATATCTCCCCTTTTTGACATAAGATTCGACCTGTTTCGTCACAAACTTCAGACAGGTCAGCCCAAAACGGATAAAACCATGCTCTGACAGCAGGAAATTCAGTGATATTTTCCACAGAACCTCAAAAATATAAAAATCAATAAATTCAATATCTTAAATAAATTCTCCATCTGATTTCACGCATGATTTCATTGTTTTCCATCTGTAAAATCAAATGAATTCAATGAAACGCGAAATAATGGTTGAACATCCGGCTTTTATAGCTATATTCCGCGCCGCAACGGTCGTTTAACAGCTGACCACTGTTTGAAGATACGCCGTTGTGATTGATATTGCTTATTAAATATCAGTCTTGAGTGGAGAGGTGGCCGAGTGGTTGAAGGCGCACGCCTGGAAAGTGTGTATACGGGGAACCGTATCGCGGGTTCGAATCCCGCTCTCTCCGCCAGTTATCATTTTCAAGACATTGACTTACTACATATTTCAAGGTCATAGCATATATACTCCCCTTCCCGGCAAAACTGGTTTTGAAATGCTTTTTATGGTGCCGCAAATCATAAACAAACCGCCGGCTTCTGATAGCTGATACTATGCTACTCACAAACTTGCTAAAGTGCTTCGCCTGAACTGTACTCTGTAAGTCAGAGACAGCCATATAAACCATTTCGATCAAATGATTGAAGACATGTAACAAATCCGGTGCATCCGAGATATGTGTTTAATCACACTTGATACGCTACCGGCACAGCACATCATACGAACTTCATACCCATGTTCTCGATTTCATTCATAGTCAGGGTGTAAACCGGAAGCGCCTCAAAGTCCCATGTAAGTGAGGTAGCTAAAGTAGAAGAGACTATAGTTTCCCTCCCTCGTGCCTCGCCCCCGACCAGCCACTCGGAACGGGGGCTGGTCGGCGCATAGGCAGTGCTTTCAACACATCTTCTATTATCACCGCTTAAATTTACACTGAAATGCAGATTTGCCTGTAATCAGAAAATACCGTTTTTCTCATTAGCATGCACGCCCGTTTTATTTGTGAAGGCATCGGTTACTCCGGCTTTCGGTTTTTCACGGGCAATCGCCATACGTCTCACCAGCACGTAAAATACCGGCGTCAGTACAAGACCGAATAATGTAACGCCGAGCATACCGGCAAAAACAGCAATCCCCATCACATGACGCATCTCTGCTCCCGCTCCTGTCGCCAGCATCAGAGGAACAACACCGGCAATGAAAGCCAGAGAAGTCATCAGGATCGGCCGCAGACGCAGTCTTGCAGCTTCCAGAACCGCATTGAGCGGATCAACACCTTCATCCTCTTTGGCTCTGGCAAATTCCACAATCAGAATAGCGTTTTTAGCGGCAAGCCCCACCAGAACCACGAAGCCGATCTGTGTGAAAATATTATTGTCGCCGCCTGTGAGCCAGACACCGGCAATTGCTGACAACAATGCCATTGGCGCAATCAGCAGAACCGAAAAAGGCAACGACCAGCTGTTATATTGTGCCGCAAGAATGAGAAAAGCGAGCAATACAGACAGCGGGAAAACATACATGGCTGCATTGCCTGCCTGTTTTTCCTGATAGGCAAGTTCCGTCCATTCAAAAGCCATACCGGCCGGCATTGTTTCCAGAGCTATGCGCTCTATCGCGGCGGTTGCTTGCCCGAAAGAATAGCCGGGTGCAGGACTGCCGCTGATATCCGCCGAAGGGAAACCGTTATAATGCATGATGCGATCCGGTCCCGAACTATCCTTCACTGTCAGCAGAGCTGATAGCGGGATCATATCTCCGGCGGCATTACGCACCTTCAGGCGTCCGATATCCTGCGGCTGCATACGGAATGGAGCATCGGCCTGCACCATCACACGATAGGTACGGCCAAAACGGTTGAAATCATTGGCATAGAGTGAGCCGAGATAGACCTGCAATGTTTCAAATATTGTATTGAGCGGCACGCCTTGTGTTTTAGCTTTGACGCGGTCGATATCCACCTGCACTTGCGGCGCATTCACCTGGAAACTGGCCAGCATACCTGCCAGTTCCGGTGTTTGCATCGCCTTGGCCATGATCTCACTCTGCGTTTTTGCTAATGCCTCAAAACCAAGTCCGGCACGATCTTCAAGCTGAATTTTAAAACCACCGGTAGAACCGAGTCCCGGCACAGGCGGCGGCGGGAAAATACCCGCGAAACCATCGGGTATCTGACTGAATTTACCCATCAAACGGCCTGCAATCGCAAAAGCAGATAATGACGGATCTTTCCGTTCGTCAAAAGGTTTGAGCATCGTAAACATCACGGCAGCATTCGGAATATTGACCATGCCATTTACCGAAAGCCCCGGAAAGGCAACAACACTTTCTACGCCCGGTTCGGCCAGAGCGATTTCGGACATAGTTTTGACCATAGCCTCCGTGCGATCAAGCGAAGCGCCTGTAGGCAGTTGCGCAATGCCGACCAGATAATATTTGTCTTGTGCCGGTACAAATCCGTTCGGTACGGTCTGAAAACCAAGCCATGTCGTACCGACCAAAGCAGCATAAATCAGCAGGACAAAACCGCTCAGGCGAATGGCACGGCGTACTGACCAGACATAGGCATTGGAAGCACGATCAAAGAACAGATTGAAGCGCCGGAAAAACCAGCCAAACAGCCGGTCAATGATAATGGTAAGCCTGTCGCGTTTTACTTCGCCGTGATGCGGTTTCAGCAAAACACCTGCAAGTGCCGGAGACAATGTCAAAGAATTGATTGCGGACAGAATGGTTGAAATGGCAATTGTCAGGGCGAATTGCCGGTAGAATTCCCCCTGTAATCCGGTGAGGAAGGCAGAAGGAATAAACACTGCCGACAGCACCGAGGTAATGGCGATAATCGGCCCTGTCACTTCGTCCATAGCTTTGCGCGCCGCTTCTTTGGGCGTTTCTCCCAAGGCGATATGGCGCTCTGCATTTTCCACCACCACGATCGCGTCATCGACCACAATACCGATAGAAAGCACCAGCCCGAACAGCGACAATGTATTTAGCGAGAAGCCGAACAGATACATCAGGGCGAATGTACCGACCAGTGACACCGGCACGGCAACAAGCGGAATAATCGAAGCGCGCCATGTCTGCAGAAACAGCACGACCACAAGAACCACCAGTACGATGGCTTCAAGCAATGTCACGACCACAGCTTCCAGCGAGGCTTTAACGAAAACAGTCGGATCATAGGCGATGCGGGATTCTATACCCTCCGGAAAATCCTTTTCCAGTTCGCTCATCGTATCGCGAACAGCTGCGGACACATCCAGCGCGTTAGCACCCGGACTTTGGATGATCTGAATTGCCAGCGCAGGTTTACCGTCCAACAGACTGCGCAGCGCATAAGCATCCGCACCAAGTTCGATACGGGCAACATCCCGCAGGCGGGTTACCTGTCCCTCAGAACCGGTTTTAACAACAATATCGCCGAACTGCTCCTCATTAGACAATCTGCCCAGCGTGTTGACTGTCACCTGAAATGCTGAGGAAGCATCCGGTTGCTGACCAACCGAACCGGCAGCAACCTGCACATTCTGTTCCTGAATTGATGCAATCACATCGGACGCGGTCAGACCGCGTGCCGCAACTTTATTCGGGTCAAGCCAGACCCGCATCGAATATTCGCCGGCGCCCCAGACCAGCACATCACCAACCCCCGGCACGCGCGCCAGCTGATCACGCACCTGCAAAAGCGCATAATTGGATAAGTAGAGCGGGTCATAACGCCCATCCGGTGACACCAGATGCACCACCATCAGAATATCCGGCGAGGTTTTTTGCGTCACAACACCGATACGCTGCACTTCCTGCGGCAGGCGTGGCAGCACACGGGCAACGCGGTTTTGCACCTGAATTTGCGCCATATCAGGATCAGTGCCCTGCTGGAACGCAATTGTCAGCGTCATACGCCCGTCGGTTGCAGCCTGCGAACCCATATAGAGCATATTCTCGACGCCGTTAATCGCCTGTTCCAATGGCGCAGCGACGGTTTCAGCAATCACTTCCGGATTGGCTCCCGGATAGCTGGCTGTGACCTGTACAGTCGGTGGTGTGACCTGAGGATATTCACTCAGCGGCAGTTTCAGCAGGGTCAGTCCGCCTGCAATCAGCATCAGGACAGAAAGCACAACCGCAAAAATCGGGCGGTCGACAAAAAAGCGCGGGATATTCATCGACGCGCCTCCTGTTGAGAAGCCTCTGCCTGAGCGCTGTCAGAAACCCGCTCCGGTACCATTGAAATCATCTGTGGCGTGACCTGCATGCCGGGGCCAACAAGCCCCTTCACAATGATCTTTTCACCCACTTGCAGACCGGAAGAAATAACGCGCAAACCATCGACTATCGTCCCGATTTCCACCGGACGAAATTCGGCTTTATTGCCCTCACCTAAAACCAGCACATAACGACGCCCCTGATCTGTACCGATGGCCTGATCATCAATCAGAACTGTTTGCAGCGGCTCTGAGGTCGCCAGTTTTATGCGTGCAAAAAGTCCGGGGGCCAATATGCCTTCAGGATTTTCAACGACAGCACGGGCACGAATGGTGCCGGTACTTCTGTCGATACGATTACTGATAAAATCCAGAACCCCGTTATAGGTGAACTCCTTATCCGTCATCAGTGCGATCTGCACCGGCAATGCGGCGTTAGCTTTGCCATGTTCTTGAGCCCAGGCACGCGCGACAAAGCTGAGATAAGTCGCCTCATCAATGTCGAAATATACATAGAGCGGATCGGTGCTGACGATAGTCGTAAGCAATGTCGCATTGCCAGCATTTCCCCCTGTTACCAGATTGCCTTCATGCACCAAAACGCGGTCAACGCGCCCGTCAACAGGAGCAGTCACGCGGGTAAAGGACAAATCAAGCTCGGCAGCGGCAACCGCCGCTTTAGCGATAGCAAGCTGAGCCTGACGCTGACTGCGTGCCGCCTGAGCATCGTCAAAAGTCTTTCGGGAGACTGTGCCGTTTGGCGCAAGACTGGCCGTGCGCTTGAAATTGGTTTCAGCATGCTCCAGCAAAACTTCCGCCTGCTGCAACTCCGCCTTGGCAGCATCAAGAACGACCTGAAACGGTCTGGCATCAATCTCAAACAGAGCTTGCCCCGATTGAACCAGCTCTCCCTCCGGGACACTCACTGTCTCAATTGCACCGCCAACACGCGGACGCAGCTCCACCAGCTTGCTTGCCTCCAGATGGCCGGTAAATTCTGTAGACAGAGCAACCTTACGCGTTACGACTTCTGCTACAGGCACCTGCGGTGCGGGCATTTCTCCCGATTGCGCGGCAGCATAAGGAATAGCGGCCGACGAGAGAAATGTGAGGAAACGGCTGACATACAGCTCTGCTTTATCGGGATAAAATAATGCCCCGCCGATAATAACGACACCGGTCAAGTACAGTGCCGTGATTTTCTTTTTCATTTCAGTTTACCTTCATAAAGGCATCTTCAGGAGATACCGCGCTCAATTTTGATGAAGGTGGTGTTTCCAACGATGGAAAGGTCAAGAGCCTTAAAAGCAAAACAAAAAATTTCTGTCTTGCTCCAATAAGCATCCCTCCCCGCTTTGTAACGTTTCGTTTTTCGGCCGGAAACAGCTCTTGACCTTACAAGCGCTGGAAGCCGCATCGTGCCTGCAATGTTGTTCTGTCAGCACAATTCAGTCGCTGTTTTCAGAGGAACCTTGTCCCATTCAGAGAAAGGCAAAAAGATGAATGCCGGTACACCGCAACTCCTCATCTATACAACTCCGACCTGCCCCGATTGCCATGCACTCAAGCGTTGGCTCGCCCAGCAAAAGATTGCCTATGAGGAACGCGATCTCACCGATCCGCTGATCGCAGAAGAAGCCAAAACACGTACAGGTGTGCGTATTGCACCGATCAGCATTGTCGGCGATCAGGTTTTTTACGGCACATTTTTGAGCCAGAAACCCGGTTTGATGAAGGCACTAGGTTTGTCAGATGCGCAGCTGAAAACATCAGAGGCACAACCATGACCTCAAAACGCATTGATATCCGTCAGGCCCGCAGCAGTATTACCTGTGCTGACGGGCAAACTCTGCTGGAAGCGGCTTTGACATCAGGTATTTCCTATCCTCACGGTTGCAAATCCGGCCGTTGCGGCTCCTGCAAATCCCGCCTTATTGAAGGGGAAGTGGAAATGCTTCAGCATTCCCGTTTTGCCCTGTCTGATGAGGAAAAAGCAGATGGCCTGATCCTTGCATGCCGTTCTGTACCGCTGACAGATGCAGCTGTGGCGTGGCTGGGCACAGAGCATGAAGAACTGCAACCTGCGCAGCGGGTAAAAGGCATTGTTACCCGTATTGAAGATCTCACCCATGATATCAAGCTGGTGCAGGTCACACCTGAAAATGGTTTGCCACTGAATTTTGAAGCAGGTCAATATGCTGAACTCAGCTTTAACAGCGTACCTTCCCGCAGTTACTCCATGGCAAACCGCTCCGGTGAGAGACACTTAGAATTTCACATCCGCCATGTTCCCGCAGGCACTACATCCGGCTATGTGCATCAGACATTGAAAACCGGTGATCCCATAAAGATGGAGGTCGCTTTAGGGGCTTCCTTTCTGCGGCAGTATCATAGTGGCCCGATCCTGTGTATTGCCGGTGGCTCGGGGCTTGCCCCGATCAAATCCATTGTAGAAACCGCTCTTGTCCATGGTATGAAACAAAGGATTCATGTCTATTTCGGCGCACGCTCCGAACGTGATCTTTATCTCACGGAGCATTTTCGTGGTCTGACAGAAAAGCATCCGAACCTGTCTTTCACACCGGTCTTATCAGAGGCACGCTCTGAACTTTACCGAAGCGGTTTTGTGACCCGCGCGGTTGCAGAGGACATTTCTGATTTCAGCGGCTGGAAAGCTTATGTCGCGGGGCCACCATTAATGGTGGATGCAGCAATGGCTGTTACTTTTGCCCGCGGATTACAAAAAGAAGATATGCATGCTGATATATTCTTCACGCCGGAAACATTACCAATCGCGGCTGTAGCCGAATAAAATACAGTAAAACCCGCTGCGAAATGATCGCAGCGGGTTCTTCATGATGCGGATATAGCGAATCCTCAACACATTGCCAGCTAATTGTCACGGCACCGGTGTCGACTCAGAAGACGCCTCTTCTGTCCGCATTGCATGATCCGGCATTGTCATGCCCTGCATGGAATGCCCTTGCATTCCGCCTTTCATTTCCAGCCGGTTTTGCACAAATACCAGCCCGACACTCACAGCAAGTGCGCCTGCAATAAGAATGAGGCTCAGCTTGTTCATAATCATTCCCCTGTTTAGTTTACAGCTGCGGGATAACCTGCCTCTTCGAGAACTTTCTGCAGTGCATCAGAACTGACAGCAGTTTCAATTCTTACCAGCCGTGTTGCCGGATCGGTTTCAATCTTCGCATTGGCATCCACCGATTGAATGGCTTTGGTCACGGATTTAGCGCAACCGCCGCAGGTCATATTTTCGATTTTCAGTTCCATGAGACTTCTCCTTTATTTGGCTCTCATGACATCAAGATGGGGTTTCCAACCATGGAAAGGTCAAGAGTGAAAACAAATAAATTTTTGCTCTTGACCTTCCAATTGTTGGAAGCCTCATGCTCATAACGAATTTAAATTTTCGGAAAGAAAAGGAGGCGGCTATGAATGCCCCCGTTCGAGCAAAAGACTTATCTGAAACTGTGTCCTTACCTGTTGAAGGAATGACCTGCGCATCCTGCGTCGGCAGTATTGAACGCGCACTCAAAGCAGTGCCGGGTGTTGAAACTGTATCGGTCAATCTGGCAACAGAGCGCGCAAATATCACAACCGACTCAACTGTCCCTCGCGTGAGATTAATCGAAGCCATCGAAAAGGCCGGCTACTCTGTACCTGCGCAAATGCCTGCGGCGACCGGCCCTGTAGAGCTCTCCGTTGAAGGCATGACCTGCGCATCCTGTGTCGGCCGTGTTGAACGCGCATTGAAAGCTATTTCGGGCGTTACAAATGCTGTGGTCAATCTGGCAACAGAACGCGCAACTATTCACGGAACGGCGAGTACCGCAGACCTGATCGCCGCAATTGCTGATGCCGGTTATGAGGCCAAGCTGATTGCAGGCTCAGGTAGCCAGAGCAGCAATGAGGATGACGCACGGGCAGAGAGAAAAGAAACCGAACGGCGTGAGCTGACCCGCGATTTCACCATAGCTGCGGTTCTGACGCTTCCTGTTTTCCTGATGGAAATGGGATCGCATATTATTCCGGGTGTGCACGGGCTGATTGAATCAACCATCGGCATGCAGTGGAACTGGTATATCCAGTTTGCTCTGACGACTTTGGTGCTCTTCATTCCGGGTATCCGGTTTTATGAAAAAGGACTTCCGGCGCTTATGCGTTTTGCACCGGATATGAACTCGCTGGTGGCTGTCGGCACGCTTGCAGCTTACGGCTATTCGCTGGTTGCGACCTTTGCGCCTGGCCTTCTGCCTGCCGGTACCATCAATGTCTATTATGAAGCGGCAGCCGTTATTGTCACGCTGATCCTGCTCGGCCGGTTGTTGGAAGCCCGCGCTAAAGGACGTACTTCCGAGGCGATCAAGCGTCTGGCCGGTCTTCAGGCAAAAACCGCACGGGTGCGCAGAAATGGTCAGGTCGTCGACCTGCCGATTGATGATGTTGTGTCCGGTGATATTGTTGAAGTCCGCCCGGGTGAGCGTCTGCCGGTCGATGGCGAAGTCATCGAAGGTACCAGCTATGTCGACGAATCCATGATCACCGGCGAGCCGATCCCTGTGGCAAAATCCGTTGGCAGTGAGATCGTCGGCGGCACGGTCAATCAGAAAGGGGCCTTTGCCTATCGTGCAACCGCCGTCGGCGGCAACACTGTCCTGTCCCAGATCATCCGTATGGTTGAAGAAGCACAAGGTTCAAAACTGCCAATTCAGGCACTGGTCGACAAAGTGACCATGTGGTTTGTACCAGCTGTCTTTGCAGTGGCCGCTCTGACATTTGCCGCATGGCTCATCCTTGGTCCGTCACCGGCTCTGACTTTCGCATTGGTGAATGCTGTTGCCGTGCTGATTATCGCCTGCCCGTGTGCCATGGGTCTGGCAACACCAACCTCAATCATGGTCGGCACCGGTCGCGGTGCGGAACTCGGTGTCCTTTTCCGCAAAGGTGAAGCGCTGCAATTGCTCAAAGATGCCAAGGTTGTCGCTCTCGATAAAACAGGCACGCTGACTGAAGGTAAACCTGCTCTGACAGATCTGGAACTGGCAAATGGCTTTGATCGTGCCAATGTGCTGGCACTTGTTGCAGCAGTCGAAGCCAAGTCAGAACATCCGATTGCCCGTGCCATTGTTGATGCGGCAGCAGATGAAGGGCTTTCATTGTCACCCGTATCCGATTTTGAATCGGTAACAGGTTTCGGTGTCAAAGCGGTAGTGGATGGCAAACGCATTGAGATTGGTGCAGACCGTTATATGACCGAACTCGGCCATGATGTATCTGCTTTTGCCAAAGTTGCTGAACGTCTTGGTAATGAAGGTAAATCCCCGCTTTATGCGGCAATCGACGGCAAGCTGGCAGCCATCATTGCTGTTGCCGATCCGATCAAGGAAACCACACCTGCGGCCATTAAAGCCATGCATAATCTCGGCCTCAAAGTGGCAATGATTACCGGTGACAATGCCCGCACCGCCAAAGCCATTGCAGCGCGTTTGGGCATTGATGAAGTGGTGGCTGAAGTACTGCCGGACGGCAAAGTTGAAGCTATCCGCCGCCTGAAGGCTCAATATGGTCAGACTGCATTCGTTGGCGATGGCATTAATGATGCGCCGGCACTGGCCGAGGCGGATGTGGGTCTGGCCATCGGCACAGGAACAGATATCGCCATTGAAGCAGCAGACGTTGTTCTGATGTCCGGTAGCTTACAGGGCGTGCCGAATGCAATTGCCCTGTCAAAAGCAACCATCGGCAATATCCGGCAAAACCTGTTCTGGGCATTTATCTATAATGCCGCTCTGGTTCCGGTTGCAGCCGGTTTGCTTTATCCGGCCTATGGCATTCTGCTGTCTCCGGTTTTTGCCGCCGGTGCGATGGCACTATCCAGTGTGTTTGTGCTGGGTAACGCCCTGCGCTTGCGTTCATTCAAAATCGCCAACTAACAAAACCTTGCAGCCGGTCTCTCCCTCTGACCGGCTGCAAAATGTTTAAAGGAAAACGAAATGAATATTGGTCAGGCAGCAAAAGCTTCCGGCGTATCAGCTAAAATGATCCGCTATTATGAGCAAATCGGGCTTGTGCCGGTCGCTGACCGCACATCCGCCGGCTATCGTGATTATTCCAACACCGATATCCATATGCTCCGCTTCATCCGGCGGGCACGCGATCTGGGATTTTCCGTTGCCGAAATCAGCGACCTTCTCAGTCTGTGGCGGGATGATTCTCGCAAGAGTGCAGAAGTCAAACAAATGGCACAAGGCCATATTGACGAGCTGGCAGTTAAAATCAAAGCTCTGCAAGATATGTCCAACACACTGACAATGCTGGTCAATGCTTGTCAGGGCGACCACCGGCCTCACTGCCCGATCCTGAAACGCCTCGAGACAGATCCGGAAGATGAAGATCTCTCTATCCGGCCGAGGCGTGGCGCTGTGGATCGCCGATTGCAATGAAACGGGAACACCAACTCTGCCGCTATACGATCATATTATCGGGCCCGACACATAAACGCACCCTTGATGCTGCCAGAATATTTGGCCGAATTGTCAGGCACCTCGTCAAACTCAATGTTGGTACTTGCTTCTCTTATACAAGCGCTACAAAAATGCTTTTACCACTGCTGTATAAAGACAATGGCTTTATACAGCAGTGGTAAAGCTTTAAGCGGAGGATTGTTTTGCAAGTTCTGCAACGATCTGAATGGGCGAGCGGTTAATCCCGCCAGAATGAGCCGCAGCAAGCATCAGCAATCCAAGCCTTCACATCATTTCCTCACCAAATTAACTGATTAAAACAATTGACATCATTTATATATCTATTATTCTGGATATATGGAAAACGAAACAGCAATCACGGCACTCGCAGCCTTAGCACAGACCACACGACTGGAAACTTTCCGGCTATTGGTCAAACACGAACCGAACGGTTTACCGGCAGGTGAACTGGCACGTGTATTGGATGTGCCCCAGAATACAATGTCAGCCCATCTGTCGACCCTGTCACGGGCGGGGTTGATCAAAGGAGAACGCCAGAGCCGGTCAATCATCTACCGTGCTGATCTTGATACATTTCGGGAACTGACGCTTTTCATGATCAAGGATTGTTGTGGCGGCAGTGAAGAACTTTGCACTCCCCTTATCCGGAGCCTTACGCCCTGCTGTACGTCAAAGGAGCAGCCGGATCATCCAGTCTGAATCCTCCTGCATAACAATCTGAAATTCTCTGATTATCACATCTGAATAAGGCTGGTTTCGCTCCATGACATGAAACCAGTCAAGGAAAAGTCATGTCTGTCTTTGAACGATATCTGACACTCTGGGTTGCCCTATGTATCATCATAGGAATTGCCCTGGGACATCTGTTCCCTGCTGCTTTTCATATGGTCGGGGCAGCAGAGGTTGCTAAGGTCAATATACCTGTTGCCATCCTGATCTGGCTGATGATCATTCCCATGCTGCTTAAAATCGACTTCTCAGCGATGCGTCAGGTCGGCCAGCATTGGCGCGGCATCAGCGTGACACTCTTCGTCAACTGGGCGGTTAAACCCTTCTCTATGGCCTTGCTGGGCTGGCTTTTTATCGGCTGGCTGTTCCGGCCATATCTCCCGCAAGAGCAAATCGACTCTTACATAGCAGGCCTGATTATTCTGGCTGCAGCACCATGCACAGCAATGGTCTTTGTCTGGTCAAACCTGATTAAGGGCGAACCCCATTTCACCCTGTCTCAGGTGGCACTGAATGATGCAATCATGGTCATTGCTTTTGCCCCGATTGTCGGCCTGCTTTTAGGATTATCTGCGATCACAGTGCCGTGGAATACACTGATTTTCTCAGTGGTTTTATACATCATTTTTCCCGTCATCATCGCACAACTGATACGGCGCAGCCTGCTCTCCGAGAATGATGGACAGTCGTTAAACAAACTGCTGAAAGCATTACAGCCATTATCGCTGGTCGCACTTCTTGCCACACTTGTTTTGCTCTTTGGTTTTCAGGGAGAACAGATCATCGCCCAGCCACTGATCATCGCCATGCTTGCTGTACCGATCCTGATCCAAGTCTATTTCAACTCCGGTCTGGCCTATATCCTGAACCGGATGTCAGGCGAACAGCATTGTATTGCAGGCCCGTCTGCAATGATCGGCGCTTCAAACTTCTTCGAATTAGCTGTAGCCGCAGCCATCAGTCTTTTCGGTTTCAGTTCCGGTGCCGCCCTTGCAACAGTTGTCGGCGTCTTGGTGGAAGTCCCCGTTATGCTCTCCGTTGTCTGGATCGTGAACCGGTCAAAAAGCTGGTACGAACAAGGCAATAATCAAACCAAAACAGGCGATATCTGATGTCCGTTACAATCTATCACAACCCTAAATGCGGAACTTCACGCAACACACTCGCCATGATCCGCGCCAGTGGTGAAGAGCCTGTCATCATTGAATATCTGCAAACACCGCTATCCAAAGAACAATTATCAGAACTTGTTGCTGCCATGAAAATTTCCGTGCGGGATTTGCTGCGGGAAAAAGGCACGCCTTTTGCCGAACTGGATTTAGCCAATACGAAATGGTCAGACGATCAGTTGCTGGATTTCATTGGGCAACATCCGATTCTGATGAACAGACCGGTTGTGGCCACACCTCGTGGCACAGCCCTTTGTCGCCCGTCAGAACGTGTTCTTGATCTTCTGGAAAATCCCGCTGTCAACTTTACCAAAGAAGACGGGGAGCAGATCACCTATGAGCATAAGGACAGATAATCGTGACACTGCCCAATCTTGACCTGCAGGCGTATCGTGCGCCCGATTACGATAAGCTCCAAGCACCTTTACTGACACATAAGCCTCGTATCCTGCTTCTATACGGGTCGCTTAGAGAACGTTCTTACAGCCGCTTTTTAACACTGGAAGCACAGCGCCTGCTGGAATTTATGGGGGCAGAAACACGAATATATCATGCCGATGGCCTGCCATTGCCAGATGACAGCACTGCTGATCACAGCAAGGTTCAGGAGTTACGCGAAGCGATGGTGTGGTCAGAAGGGCAAGTCTGGACCAGTCCTGAACGCCACGGCGCTATGAGTGCGGTCATGAAATCACAAATTGACTGGATACCTTTAGCGGGCGGCTCTGTACGCCCGACGCAAGGTCGCACACTGGCGCTGATGCAGGTTTCTGGCGGCTCGCAGTCTTTCAATGCTTTGAACCAAATGCGTGTGCTAGGTCGATGGATGCGCATGATTACAATCCCCAACCAATCATCAGTCGCCAAAGCATGGCAGGAGTTTGATGAAGCCGGACGCATGAAACCCTCTTCATTTTATGAAAGAGTTGTCGACGTCATGGAAGAACTCATCAAGTTCACCATCCTGACACGGGGCATTTCTGACCACCTGACCGACCGTTACAGTGAACGAAAAGAAGCCGCAGAGAAACTGGAAACCCGTATCTCGTTGAAATCCATATGACCGATCAGCGCCTTCCTGTTTATGCAATCCTGAGCCTTGGCCTCACACAAATCATCGGCTACGGCACACTCTACTATTCATTCAGTGTGCTGGCTCCGTCCATTGCGGATGGCTATCAGGCAACAACGGAATGGGTTTATGGGATATTGTCCATAGCCCTGCTAGCAGGCGGTGTGCTGGCACCTTGGCTGGGCAAACTCATTGATCGCTTAGGTGCCGCGCAAATTATGACAGCCGGCTCTGCTTTTGCAGCGCTTTCTCTCATCCTTTGCGCAGTCTCCCCCAATTCGCTGGCCTTCATTGTAACGCTTACAATCGTGGAGATTGCAGCCAATCTTGTACAATACGGCGCCGCCTTTGCACTGCTTGTGCAGATCAAACCAGTGGTTGCCCAGCGCAGCATTGTCTATCTGACATTGATAGCCGGTTTTGCATCCACCATCTTCTGGCCACTCACATCATTACTACTGCAATGGCTGACATGGCAGCAAATCTATCTGGTCTTTGCCGGTCTCCATCTGGTGATATGCCTGCCGCTGCATTATTCCCTGACACGCACCAGCAAAACAACTCATGACCAACGCAAGAATGACGGCAAAGAAATATCTTCTGTAGCTGGCGCACTGCCTTTGGCATCAAGACGTAAAGGCTTCGTGGTACTGCTAACAGCATTTTCCCTACAGGCACTGATATCCTCTGCAATCCTTGTCCATATGATCCCGCTACTGGCCATATTGGGCTTGGCAAAATCAGCAGCCTTTATTGGCGCAGTGTTCGGGCCATCGCAAGTCGCCAGCCGCCTGATCAATATGATGGCGGGAAAAACCCTATCCCCCGTGAACTTAGCCGTCATCGCAGCCTCGTTCATTGCCTTATCCGTTATGATATTGATGATCGGCGCACCTTATATCCCTGCAGCAATATTATTCGCCTGCTTATTTGGTTTCGGCAATGGTTTGTTCAGCATTATAAGCGGCTCCCTCCCGTTATATTTATTTGGAAGCGCCGGATATGGTGCGATGCAGGGAAAACTGATGTCTGCGAGATTGGTGCTATCTGCCGCAGCACCCTTTGCAATGGCCTTCGCACTGAAGAATACAAGTGCGTACATCACCTTAGCGATAATCATCGCCATATCGATAGCGGGAGGCAGTCTGTACTTAATAATCCAGAGAATTCTGTCTGCAAAAGATAGTATTCAGTAATTTCAAATTATTTTTTAGACTGAGCATTACACTGCATAACCGCTGTTTTCACAGCTGACCGTCTTCACCCAAGCAGTGGCAGGTAAAATCTGTATTACATTTCGGGGCACAGGCTTTTGACATTACCAACATAAAAAGCGGCCGGAAAACCGGCCGCCCCACGCGCTGCATATCGATAATAATTATTCGAAATCTTTATCGCTATAGAGCTTTGTTTTCTTGACAGCTTCGATGTTCTTCGCGCCACCAAGCATCATATTGATGGTCAGTTCTTTATTCAGCTGCTGGATCACGGAGTTCACACCTTCCGCACCACCAAGATTAAGACCATAGAGGATCGGACGGCCGACAGCGACCACATCGGCACCGCTGGCCAGCGCCTTAAACACATGCGAACCGCGACGTACACCACTGTCGAAGACAATCGGAACGCGCTTATTCACAACCTTGGCAATCGAAGGCAGAACATCAAATGAAGCAGGACCACTATCAAGCTGACGGCCACCGTGGTTGGAAACCCAGATACTGTCCGCACCGGCTTTAATCACCACATCAGCATCTTCCGGTGACTGAATACCCTTCACAATCACCGGCAGACCGGTCATGTCTTTTACATATTTGATATCAGCCGGTGTGAAAGCCTGTTTAGCCTGAGCATAAATTTCACTGATGCCCGCGCCTTTACCGGTTTTCGAACCGTCATCATTCTGCTTGGCAAACAGTTCCAGATTGGCAAAGCCTAACGGAAACTGAAAATCATTCTTGATGTCATCTTCACGATAACCACCGACCGGTGAGTCAACCGTCAGAATAATCGCCTTGGCACCGCTGTCCTTGGCACGCTTCAGGGTAAACTCATTGAACGCTTCATTCTTGCTCATATAGAGCTGGAAGAAGAACGGATTACCGTCAGAAACTGCGGCCACCTCTTCAATGGTTTTATTACCATAGGTGCTCAGCGAGAAAATCGAGCCCGCTTTTGCCATGCCTTTGGCGGTTGCAATCTCGCCATCCTGATGTGCCAGCCCCTGTGCCGCCATCGGCGCCTGAATGATCGGCGTTTTCAGATCAATACCAAGATAATTGGTCTTCAGATCAATGTCTGACAATTCAATGCCCTGCATAACGCGCGGCATAATATATTTCTTGTCAAACACCGATGTGTTGGAGCGCAGGTTCTGCTCGTTTTCAGCGCCGCCACGGATATAGCCGAAGGCACCTTTATCCATATTGGCCTTAACCTGACCTTCCAGCTCATTCAGATTGGTGATCTCAACAGGGCCTTCTGCAGTGCTGGCTTTATAATCAGCCGCATTTGCGACACCGAGGGACAGAGCAAGGGCAACCGCACTCAATGATACTGCATATTTTTTGCTAATAAATTTAGTCATAATATAAACTCCCGGCTACGCGCCGATTAACTGTCAGCTTACTGTTTGACAGCTTCTGCCTGAATTTTCAGAGTGACCATTTTTTCCATGCCTTCTTTGACAAGGAAATCCACGCCCCATTGGGTGCGATCGATCGTAACTTCGAAATCACCGCCACAAACTTCAGCACTCAGCATCGGGTTCTGATAGCAATTGAACTTGGTCGCCTTGAGTTGTACCGGATGGGTCTGACCTTTGATTGTCAGATTGCCGTCAACGGAAACAAGTTTGTTATCAGCGATATTCCATTTGGTTGATGTGAAATCGATTGTCGGATGCTTTGCTGCATCAAGAAGATCAGCGCTTTTCAAATGCGCATCAAAACCTTTGATACCGGTGTTCAAAGTATCAACAGGAATAGAGACTTTTACCGAGCCGGTCTGCGTTTCCGGTGAATAGCTGATATCGCCCGAAATACCGTAGAAACCACCGCTATTTGTGGAAGTGTTAAAATGATCAATATAGAACACAGCCTTTGTATGATCATGATCAAGCTTGTAATCAGCCGCTTGAGATGCAGTTATTGAAAGAAATGAAGCGAGCAAAGGCAATATAATTTTCTTCATTGAAGAATTCCTATTTTGGTCATGATTGAAAGCATCAATATATTTCTGCATTGCAACAGAATTATCTTGTGGTTTTACAATAAGAAACACAGCAGATTGGAGGAATCTGTGCTCCTGTTATGACCGGAAAATAAGACAGGTTATCACTATCGGGTAGAGTGAATTTTAATAAGCTCTGTCCCAAAAACAGGACAATTAAGAGAGGAAAAATAAAGAAAAAAGCTGAAGCCTGCTACACGCACCAAAATCAGGCAGAGAAAGCGTTAAAAAGCTGCCGGATAGTCTCAAAATCATTCACAGTATCAATATCAGCAAAGGCAGGAGCAGCCTGCTCCACAAAATCCGCCTGCGGTAAAAGACTGCGGGCTCCGCCCTCACCTGCGTGCGGCAAACTTCTCAAATGCTCTGTCAGGCACAAAGCTGGCGGACCGCTATAATCACCGGATGAAGATGCAATCACCGGTACTGTGCTGCGCGTAGCCAAATGTAATAAACGCTCGATATGGGAATGCGGCACCAGTGGCATATCCGCAAGACAAATCAGCACCCGTGTCTGTTTCTGAATTTCCGTCAGACCGCGATGCAGAGAGCCAAG
Organism: Hyphomicrobiales bacterium; assembly: GCA_900470285.1. Taxonomy (GTDB): domain Bacteria; phylum Pseudomonadota; class Alphaproteobacteria; order Rhizobiales; family Rhizobiaceae; genus Pseudochrobactrum. The sequence goes on along the minus strand of UCAG01000004.1, from coordinate 68,346 downwards.
CATGCCTGTCTCAACATCTTCTGTCAGCGCCAGCGTAAAGCCTGCATCCGTATAGGCGTTCGTCCACGGTGCAAAGCTGCGGCACGTCACAATCCGTTTGCCCCATGAAAACCCGTCCAGTACCTGCAATATATGATGCGCCACAGGCTTGCCGCCGAGCATGGCATTCAGCTTGTCGCCATCCGTATAGCGCGAACCTGCCCCTGCACCCAGCACCAGAACAGCAACCGAAGACACATCAACCATGACGCGCATCCTTGGCTTGCTCTGTCTTGCGCGCCATGATCTCAGCCAGAACCGACACAGCTAAAGAACGTGCATCACGCACAGGGCCGAACAGACCAACCGGCGCGGACAACCGCGCAATCTGCTCTTCCGAAAAGCCGTCTTTCAGCAATTGCTCACGCCGTACCGCATGGGTGCGCCTGCTGCCGAGACAGCCGATATAAAAGGCACGGCTGTTCAACGTCTGCTTCAGCAGCGGCAGTTCTTTATCAAGATCATGCTGGAGAAACACCACGGCCGTTGCCTCATCAATATCCGCAGGCAGAACATCACGAACGGCTTCAATATTCAGCGCTGTTGCAGCTTGGTAAAGCACTTCACTTTCCAGCCCCTGCCCCAGCAGCACAAGGCGCAATGCAGGCGGCAGAGCAACGGCAAACCGGTCTTCATGCCAGCCGGTATTGGAGGATATTGCGGAACAGATCAAAGACTGGTGCTGAGGATGATAAAGCAATGCTGCGCTCTGTCGGCGCACGTAAAGTTCCAGCACCGCATCCAGTGCCTGCGCATCCCGCAGCACATGAATAGCCAGCACAATCCCGCCGCCGCAGGGCAGTACAACATCAAAATAAGAAGACCCTTTGCCGAGCCGCAATGTCCGGTCTTGTCGTTCTGCCAGAGCCTGCACAGCCTCACGCGCAACAACACCTTCAACACAGCCACCGGAGACCATACCGCAATAACCGCCCGCAGCACTTACGGCCATCATCGCACCGGCAGCGCGGGAAGATCCGCCGATAATTTCCGTCAGCATAACCAGCGCGCAAGGCTTGCCCTGCCGCACAATCTCATGCGCAAAACGCAGCACATCAATCGTCTGATCTGTATGAAATAAGCGATGCACATCGACTTTATCGGGTACGATACCATCGTCCATAGCAATGATGCCTTATAAAAATTATGTCTCAAAAACAGACCGGCGGATTTACATCCGCCGGTTTAAGCAAGCTGGTTTAGCGGCTTGCTTTTTCAATATCCTGCACGGTGATATTGGCAGGCTGACCACCCCATTCGGCACGCATATAATTGACGAGGTCAGCTATTTGCTGCTGTGTCAGTGTATTCTTGAAGCCCGGCATCGCCTGCATCACTTCACCATTGCCAAGGCGTTGTTCAGCAATACCATCCACAATCACATGGATCAGATTACTAGGATCCGCCAGCATCGCACTGGTATTGGTAATCATGGCCGGCGCAATGTGCGGCTTACCTTCACCATCCACACCATGGCAACCGGCGCAAACAGCCATATAGGCATCCCGGCCGCTCTGACGTACCGCTGCATCAATCGCCACCGGCGTTTGTTGCGGAGCTTCCGGCAGTTTGTCACCTGTCAGATAGGTCTGAATGGCCGCAATATCCTCATCTGTCATATATTGGGATGAGTGCAGCAATACCGGATACATTTCCAGTGTCATTGTGCCCTGTGGCGACATACCGGTCTTGAGGAATTTACGCATATCCTCAGCCGTCCAGCCACGTGCAGCAAGCGCTTCAGGCTTCAGACTCGGGCCTGTAATTTTGCCCAGTACACTGCCTTCATAGGCTGACGCCAGTTTCAGACCGCCAATCGCATTACGCGGCGTATGACATTCCTGACAATGACCCAGAACATCGGTCAGATAAGCACCTTTGGCCTGTTCCGGTGTGGCATTGGCCGGCATTTGCAGCTTCGGATTGACCAAATTCCAGTAAGACAGTGCCCAGCGCTGATTGAACGGAAAAGACAAACCCAATTCCGGATTGGCACGTTTTACAGGCTGCTGGTCCATCAGATAGGCATAAATCGCATCGGAATCTTCCGGACGGATTGTATGATAGGACACATAAGGCATCGCCGGATAAACCCGTTTGCCATCCGCACGCACACCATCTGCCACGGCATGATAAAAATCAGCCGATGTATAATTGCCGATACCGGTTTCTTTATCCGGCGTGATATTCGTGCCGTAGATCACGCCGAAAGGCGTTTCAATCGGATGACCACCGGCATAAGGTGCACCGTCCGGCGACTGGTGACAGGCCGCGCAGTCTGCTACAGCGGCGAGATATTTACCGCGCTTGATCAGCTTGGCTTTATCTTCACCGGACACGGCCAGACGCTGCTCGGCAGCCTTATCATCATAGGCAGATTTTGCCGGCCAGAACGGCACAGAGGCCGCTACCACACCGCCGACAACACCAAGCCCGAGAATCCATTTGATTACTGGTTTCATTTAACAAGCCCCGGCGTGTTCATGACAACATCATGCACCGCACTGTAATAACGGACATAGCCGGTGCAGCGGCAGATATGATCATTGAGGGAATCTTCGATGACCTGCTTCACGTCTTCTTTCGCCACAGGTTCCTTCTGCAAACGCTCCACCAGAACAGTAGCAGCATTCACAAAGCCCGGTGCGCAATAGGAGCACTGGAAGGAGAAATGATCGAGGAAAGCTTCCTGAATGGCAGAGAGCTTCAGCTGACCGTCTTCACCCTTGGTCGCGTGACCTTCAACCGTGCGAATAGAACGGCCGTTGAAATAATGGGCACCGGTAATGCAGGTGCGCATTTCGCGGCTGGTACCATCCGGCTCGTCCACAATCACGGTGCAGGCGCGGCAAAGTCCCTGCCCGCAGCCAAAACGGCTGCCGGTCAGGTCTGCATATTCATGCAGGAAATCCACCATCGACAATTCTTCAGGAACCGTCATCGGCCCCACCTGCTGACCGTTGATGTTCAGCTTAATTTCGCGTGTCGGGATACTCATGACAATGCCTCTTTAATCTTTTCTTCCGTCAGCGGGAGTTCGCGCAGATATTTGCCAACGGCATGCGCAACCGCATTGGCAACCGCAGGAATGGTTGGAATCTGCACCACTTCTGCAATGCCTTTCGGATGATCTTCCTGTTCTGTAACCGGCAGAATATTTGCCGTCTGGTTCCAGACTGCCACGTCTTTACCGCGTGGCAGGCGATAGCGGTTGAAGTTCCAGTCGCCGCTGCCGGGACCGTCTTCATAGAGCGGCATGCCTTCATAAAGCGCATGACCGACCGACATCCCGATACCGCCCTGCAGCTGACCGGATACAAATTCCGGTACCAGCACACGGCCGCAATCCAGCGATGAATGATGCGACAGGATTTTCACCTCACCGGTACCACGGTTAACACTGACTTCAATCAATGCGGATGCCGGTGCAAAACGTGACCAGCTGGCATTATCCACCTGAGGATCCATATAATGCACATTGCGGCGCTCAATGCGTTGCCACTGATCGGAACCCGTCTGAATAGCCAGACCATCAATCGGACGGCGGCTTGTTTCACCGAGAATGTCATAATCGGCTTCGCCCCAACCCCAGCGGTCAAAGGCGTGCACCATCGCACCGGTTATGCCTTTCAGCTCATAGGCTTTGGCGGCAAGTTCTGCCAGTGTCAGGGAGCGACCATCGGCAAGCGTAAATTTCTCATCTTTCCACGAGGCAGCGGCTGCCTCTTCCGGCGTGATATTCCACAATGCCGCTGCCGCAGGCAGAATACCGCGCTCATAAATGAGACGACCTGCTTCATGGGTACCATGGGTGAAGTAGAATGCACTGTTAGTGGCACTCGATGCCGAAGCCATTGCCGGTGTCCAGCGCGGATCCGGCGACATCTCATCCTGATGCGCTTTGTCCATTACAAACGGATTGAGCGTAGCGAACATTTCCAGCGGCGACCAGTCAAGGGCAGCGCTTTCAATCTCATCGGCAGGTTTACCCAACCAGCGTGAGCACATCAGTGCCTGTGTACTGACTGCACCGGTACCGATTTCCACGGCAATATGATGCAGACGGATTTTGCCTTCCGGTGTCAGAACAATCGAGGCTGCCACAGCTTCGTTCGAGTTACCAAAACCTTTTTTGGCAATCGCATAGCCAACACCATATTTCAGTGCAGGATTTTCTGCTTCGAACTCGGCTTTACGCTTCGTGCGGTTTGCCCAGACCGGATGCGCACGATCAGCTTCGATCATTTCGCGCATACGGCACAGGCTCAGCGGAAATGCACCGGCAGAGCTGCGTTCACCATCCTGCAACGCATTGATCAGACGCAGCTCCATCACATCAACGCCCAGTTCTTCAGCCAGTTCTTCCACCAGCATTTCCGTGCCGATCTGTGCTTCCAATGAGCCAAAACCACGCACAGAACCGGACATTGGCGCACGGGACGAATGTGCAATCGCCGCAATATCGTTCTTAGGGAAATAATAGATCCCCTGTGCCGCACCGGCGGCAACCTGTGTCACCGGCGTGGTATAGTTCTGACGACCGCCGCCATCCAGTTCCAGATCAGCAGCAAGGGCCTGCATTTTCAGCGTCTTGCGGTTGATACCCAGACGATATTTCATACGGATCGGATGGCGTTTGATGGCAGTCTGGAAGTGCTCTTCACGATCCAGCGCCAGACGTACAGGATGTCCTTCAGCAAAGAGCGCAGCAACAATACCGTAATAAGGAAATGGACTGTGTTCCTTTGTACCATAACCAACTGTATAGGCCGGATGGCCTTTCAGCTCACGTACATCAAAAGTGCTTTTCTTAAGCATCGCCGCAGTGCCGGTCATCACCTCATGCGGGCTCTGGCTGGCCATAACAATTTCAAGTTTGCCGGATTTTGCATCATACCAGCAATTGCAATTGTCAGGCTCAAGTGCAGCCGCATCAATGAACGGCGAATAATATTCACGCTCGATCACATGCCAGTCTTCCGGCGGTGTATTCAGCTCTGCACGAATACCCTCGGCATAGGCCATGCCGCGTGCCATTGCATCGCCGGATGCATCAGCCTTTGGCCAGTTGACATCATTCTTGTCATAACTTGCGAAAACATAGCCGTCATCAACCGGATTAAACAGGTCTTTCTCGGCCTTCGCGCCGCCCTCACCCTCAACACGGACAAAGCGGAAATTGGCTAACGGACCCTGCTCTACAGGCGCAGTTGTATCACCATAGCGGATGATCTCATCACGCTTGGTTTGATAAATACGCTTGGCAACGGAGAAGCGGGCAAAATCACGATAGATCAGGATTGCCAGCGGATGGCCGAGAAACAGCGGCACTTCGCCTTTTGGCGACAGCATTTTCTGGCCGTAAGTATAAGGATCATAAAAATCCAGACCGGCTTTAACTGTATCCTCTGCGGTTACCAGATAATCCGGCTGCAGATCGTCACCCAGCAAAGACAGATCAAGATCTAGGAACGGCGCATCGGCACGGGTCGACCAGACCACGAAAGCATGTGCCTGTTCTTTCGGCCAGCCTGTCATATCCTTCGCGCGGATATCACGGGCAAAAACTTTGGAACCTGTCACCTTTGCCACGCCGTCAACACGGCGCTTGAGCTGGGTTGTACCTTGCGGGAGCGGTAAGTCCAGAATCTGCTTTTCAAACAATGCAGCGCGGGCTGCACGGATCGGAAGAATAGTGACCGCAATTCCGGACGCTGTAAACTTGAGAAAGTCCCTGCGTGTCGGTGTCATATGAATTACTCCCAGCGTTACTTACAATATTACGAACGATCTTTATCCAAACCGTTTCTTCCAACAAAGAAACGGTGGCTTCAGATCTGAATTTGACTGAAACTACTCAACATTATGTAGTATAAAATATCCGGAATTATATCACAGACAGATTAAATCAATGCCTGCATATGTATCCGTCCGGATATAGATTTGGTGTATTTCTGCCTTACTCAATCATCATTCATCATACGAAAAATACCATCGACGAGAATGAGTGAAATCTGCGCAAACCCGACCAATATTCAGCTAATATAATAGGGCTAACACATTTTAGAACAGTTTCAAGATCACGAAAATGAGAACATACAACTCTTTGATTTTAAAATATATTTCCATATAAAACAGCTTTATATTCCTAGGAATATAAAGCTGTTTTTGACAATCGAATCTAAAAATTACAAAAAATCAGGTATTTTAAACACTGAAGTAATTATACTTGAGTAAAACTATCCAGTATTATTTTAAAGCGACGGTTCTTCACCAGGCGCCAGTGTCATAACATCTGCCCAATCCGGATGACGGCGATACTGCGCCCGCACATAAGGACAAAGCGGCAGAATACGAAAACCGTTTTTACGTGCGTCTTCAACCATATAGATCACGAGAGCCAGGCCGGCACCGGTACTGCGCATACTATCCGGCACACCGGTGTGATCCGCACTGATCACTCCGTTGGCACGACGCGTAAAAGTGATTTCCGCCGTGCCTTCAACACCATCCGCACGTGCCGCATAGCGTCCGTGGCGTATATCAATATCTTCAATAGTGATTTTAAGATCAGTCATCGGGCCTCTCCTTTTAAATATGCCTTTTATAAGCAATTCGTCTGTCAAACCGCCTGCCGCAGTGTCAGGGCATCCGTCATTGTCTCACGCGTCAATGGCGCACCAAATACCGGTGTGCCGGCGTCAAACATGCGACTGGCAATCAATGGTCCCGCATCCACCGGATCAAAGCCAATCCGGTCGACAAATCCGGCAACCTGCTTACGAGCCTCGGCATCATTACCGGCAATGGCCAGAGCACGGCGTTGCGGATCATCGCTTGGTCGGGCTTCCTCATCAATCTCATGATAGCCCATATGGTTGAAACTGCGTACCAGCCGCGACTGCGACAGGAATTTCTGGATCACTTCGCTACTGGAAGTTCCTGTTTCAAACTCAGCAAGTGTTCCGTCTGTCGGTGCCCAGTAATTCATCGCATCAATAACGATTTTGCCCGCGAGCAGTTCCGGCTGCAGCTGACGATATTTGGACAAAGGTAGTGCGAGGATGACGATATCGCTTTCTGCAATCGCGTCCTGCGCGATTGTAGCAACAGCACCCGGCACCATGATTTCGAGCAACAGCGCAATCTCTGCCGGTGATTTGGATGTCGCAATCTTCACCGCATAACCCGCCGCAGTCGCGCGACGGGCTATAGCGGTGCCGACACGGCCGGCACCCAGAATACCAATTGTTTTCACTTCGGTGATTTGCATATCAGCAATCTCCTGCTACTTGAAAGCGTATCCCGAAAAGTGGGAACCGGTTTTCGGATAAGATACGCGAAGAAACAAATGGATAGAGTATTTTCAACAATTCGGTTCAAACCGAAAATACTCAATCCACGCCGAGCTCCGCATCAACCAGAGGCTTCACTTTGGTTCCCAGCAACTCAATCGAACGCAGAAAATCCTTATGCGGCATCTGCCCCACATCCATCTGGAAAAACTGGCGCATATGACCAAGCTGTTTTTGCAGCGTGATAATCCGTTCTGCAATTTCCTCCGGCTCACCGGCAAAAATTGCGCCGCCGCCGCTGGCTTCACTGTCATAATGCGAGCGTGGTGGTGGCGCGAAACCACGGATTTTGCCCAGCTGCTCCATCACCGCATGCCAATGCGTCCAGAAGAAATCTTTGGCTTGTTTGGCATTCTCGCCAACAAAACCCGGTGTTGCGACCGAGATTTTCAGCTGTTCCGGTGCAATTTCAGCCTGCGCACCCGCACGGCGGTATAGCTCGGCCAAAGGTGCAAAACGCGCAGCCTGTCCGCCGATAATTGCATAGGAAACCGGCAGTCCGAGAATACCGGCGCGTACCGATGAATGTGGGTTACCGCCGGTTGCCAGCCAGATCGGCAAAGAACCGCTTTCAGGGCGCGGCACAACCAGCGCCTCGTTCAAAGCCGGACGGAATTTGCCCTGCCATGTCACGCTTTCGCTCTCATTGATCTTCAACAGCAGATCAAGTTTTTCCGCATAAAGCTCGTCATAATCATTCAGGCTATGACCAAAGAGCGGAAAAGATTCTGTTGAAGAACCGCGACCGGCTGTGATTTCTGCACGACCGTTTGATACCGCATCCAGCGTTGCAAATTGCTGATAAACGCGTACCGGATCATCGGTGCTCAGCACAGTTACCGCACTGCCCAGCTTAATGTTTTTGGTTGTGGCTGCCGCGGCACCGAGAATAACGGTTGCAGCAGAGGCCGGCATTTCCCGTGTATGGTGTTCACCAATACCGAAATAATCCAGTCCCGTTTCATCGGCCAGTTGAATGGCTTCCAGCAGGTTGCGTGTTGCATCTGCCGTTGAGCCCAGCTCACCGGTCTGTGCATTTTTCTGTACGTCGCCGAAACTATAAACGCCAAGTTCCATAATACTGGCTCCTTTCAGTGCGGCATCTCAATGCCCGCACTTTGAATTTTCTAAATATGTGTCGCTGTCTGTTTATCAACCGGCTGTGCCGGTGCGCCCTTTCAGCAATTGCGCAAATGGTGTAACCGTCTGGCTAAGCTGCACACCGGAATCCCGCTTGCGCTGATCGCCGATATTCGGAACAAAACCACCGACACCGCTTTTCTCAGCCACCACCAGCGCTGCAAATTCACTGGCCGCACGTTGCACGCGGGAAGACAGATCATGTCCGGCTTCACCGCTGCCAAAATCTTCAGTCGCAGCGAAAACGCCGGTCGGAACCACGGTTGCACGCAGATAAGAGAACAACGGCCGCAGGGCATGTTCCAGCACCAGAGAATGTCTGGCTGTTCCCGCTGTTGCCGCAATAATCACCGGCATATTGTTCAATGCATTAGTATCCAGAGCATCGAACAGCATTTTAAACAGCCCGCTATAGCTGGCGGTGAAAACTGGTGTGACCGCAATCAGTCCGTCAGCCGCAGAGATTTTCTCTTTAACCTCAGAGAGATGCGGGGTCGGAATGCCGCCGGTCGCCATAGTGGTGGCCAAGTCCATAGCCAGCTCGCGCAGCTCGATGACCTCAATTTGCGCCTCTTCACCGCGCGCACCGATTTGTGCAGCTGTTGCCTGTGCGATCTGATCTGCCAGCATACGGGTTGATGATGGCTGCGACAGACCAGCAGTCAAAACAAGAATACGACGTGTCATAATTATCTCCGTTCATTGGCAGGGAAGGAACAGAGATATCCCTGCCCCTTAATCAAACCTGTCTCAGGCTGGCTGATCTATTGTTTCAGCTGGCATCACCTTACGGTGTTTACCATCCGGCCCCTGTGCACGCAGGCTTGCGTGGCTTGGCGGATCGCTCGGAATATGGGACGGGCGGCGCGCTTCAAACTCTTTGCGCAACACCGGCACCACTTCCGTGCCCAACAGCTCAATCTGTTCCAGCACCATCTCTTCCGGCAGACCTGCATGATCGACGAGGAACAACTGACGCTGATAATGACCGGCATAATCAGCAAAGCTCAGTGTTTTCTCGATCACCTGCTCCGGCGAACCGACAGTCAGCGGGGTCATTTCCATAAAGTCTTCCATGGATGGCCCGTGACCATAAACCGGCGCATTATTGAAATAAGGCCGGAAATCACGAATGGCATCCTGACTGTTCCTGCGCATGAAAATATGCCCGCCAAGACCGACAATCGCCTGATCCGCACTGCCATGACCATAATGTTCAAAGCGTGAGCGATACAGATTGATCATCTGCTGCGTGTGCTCTTTGTTCCAGAAGATGTGATTTGCAAAGAAACCATCCCCGTAGAACGCAGCCTGTTCAGCAATTTCCGTACTGCGGATCGAGCCGTGCCAGACAAATGGCGGCGTATCATCCAGCGGTGCCGGTGCCAGTGTAAAACCGCGCAGAGGCGTGCGGAACTGACCCTGCCAGTCCACGGTCTTTTCACGCCACAAGCGGCGCAGCAGATGATAATTCTCAATCGCCAGCGGAATACCCTCGCGGATATCCTTACCAAACCACGGATAAACCGGCCCTGTATTACCGCGCCCCATCATCAGATCGACACGACCATCTGCCAGATGTTGCAGGATCGAAAAATCCTCGGCAATCTTCACCGGATCATTGGTGGTAATCAGCGTGGTCGAGGTCGTCAGCTGAATCTTGCTGGTTTTAGCCGCAATCCAGCCCAGCATGGTTGTCGGTGAAGACGGCACAAATGGCGGATTATGATGTTCTCCGGTAGCGAAAACGTCGAGACCGACTTCTTCTGCCTTCAGTGCATATTTCATCATCGACATCAGCCGCTGATGTTCGCTCGGGGTTTTGCCGGTTGTCGGATCAGTTGTTACGTCACCGACGGTAAAAATTCCAAATTGCATGAGTACACCTGTCCGTTCGTTGTCTGCTGCGAGATTCTCAGCAACAGAGCTCAATGACAGAAACATAATCATGGAATGGTTTTATTGTAGTCAGCGGAATTGCACTAGACTGTCCTAAATATCAGACCAATGCTCTATTCAGCTTCCCCGCTCACCAGATTGGCCATCAGACGGAATGCCCCCGCCACCAGCCTGTCCATCTGGTGATGCAACACAAGACTGGTGTGCGTGTGCCGCCCTTTGCCAATCCGTGCAGACAAAAGTGCACCGGTCAACGGCTGCTCATTGGCATCATGCATGGATAGCAGCGGCTGATAGACCGCATCCCAATGGGAGGCGAAATACAGCCCGCGTTCTTTGTTCCAGCCCCGCCAGTCCTCATCTGTTATGCAATTCGGCCAGTTGAGCAATCTGTGCTCCGGTGCCAGAACGGTGACAGCTGCTGCGGGATCAGTCACCCGCCAGCGCAGCGAGGGTGAACCGATTTTCAACGGGCGCACCGGTGTTGTCTGCGGGTTCCAGCCATCGGTAGGGCGATGATAAAGCGTCAGCAAATGACCGCCATTTTCAACATAGGTATGCAAGCGTGCTGTTGCCTCCGCCAGATCGCTCCTTAGGCCAAAAGCAAAAATACCGACAACAATACTCGTGAATTGCTGCAGATCACCGGCCAGATGTTTCGGCTCCAGTTCCGTTACATCAAGCCCCATACGGCTCAGCCACAGACCAACACGATCAGCGCCACCGCCGATATAACCGATCTTTGCCCCTTGCGGCAGTTTCAGATCCAGCGCCAGCACATTCAATAATTCCGGCTCGCGATACATCACCCGCCCGATATGCGGATAGGAAACTGGCGTCTGCCGCACCGCATCACGGCCGGCAATTTGTGCTTGTAAGCGGAACAGTCCGGCTTTCGGTTTTTCCGGTGCGCAAAGTGTTGCATCCCCTTCATTCTGCACAACCGTCCAGCCACCATTGCTGATAAAACGCACAGGCTGCGGATCACCACTGACAGTTACATTCACCGGCCATTGTATTTGCGTAGCCTGATCAAGCGGAACAATCACCGCCTCAGGCTCAATCCGCACAGACTGGGCAGGTACCAGCGCAAACTGTTCAGCAAGATCGAAACTCGCTTTGGCCTGATAGTCCGAGAATTGTGCCGTCACACACACATAGAATTCGCCATTACCACCAAGCGAAGACCAGACCGGCCGATAAAGCGGACTGAAAGCCGTCTCTACTCCGGCATTTATATCAAAGGACTGAGTGGTCGCGGTTGTCTCATGCACATAAGCCGCACAATACTCCGGCAAAATCGGTTCAACCTGCGCCTGATATTGCGCATGACCAGCACCAAACCGCACCTGCAACAAAGCTTCACCGGCAGGTGACATCACCGGCGGGTTCAGCTCTGCACTATCAAAAATCGCTACAGCTTCAATCAGTGCAGCATCAATCTCGGTCTTCTTGCGTAAAAGACGATGCTCATGCGCGAGCAGAAAATCTGCCGGTGCATTGGCTCGGACAGTATCAATATTGTGCGCAGCCGATACCAGAGAAGCGATGATTGCATCACGGTCAGGGAACGCGGCAATGGCGCTATCAATCGCTTTTTGCACATCTTGTAATGCTTTAGCGACAGCTTCGGGCATGCTCGCATAAGCCGCCAAGGCTGCCAGATCAGCTGGCAGATTATCCAGTACGGAAGCCTCTGCGCCAGTCTTCTCTGCCAGCAGCAGATGCAAAGGCCACTGTATTTTTGGCTGCTCCGGCCAATGTCCCATACCCTGCGACGCATGATAATAACGCGACCATTCCCCGATGTGGTCATAATCCGCACCCGTTGCCGGTTCACGTCCCTCAGCCCGCACTGTCAATGTTGCTTCCGGCGGCGGCACTTCATCATCATAAGTATCGCCCCCGCCAGACCATGCAGGCAGATAATATTTCGCAACCTGCCAAGGCTTCAGACCTTGCGCAAAATGCTCAGGAAAAGCCTGATTGTCAGCAGCCAGCGCAATGGCTCGTTCCGCTGCGCGGGTCATCGCACGGTGATGACCATGCTGCCCCGGCACATCAAGAAATGTCGGAATTACAATATCCGGCCGCTCACTGCGATAAGCACGCACAAGGCGCTCGACAATACGCTCCTCGCCCCAGCGATCGAAAGTCCGGTCGCCATCTTTGGAAAAGCCGAAATCATGCACCGCATCATCCGGCCCGTGACCAAGCCATGCAATATCGCAATCCAGTATCCGCGCGGCTTCTTCCATTTCACGGGAACGCATCAGTCCCAATGCACCGCTGCGTTCCGGTCCCAGTGCATTCTGCCCGCCCTCACCGCGGGTGGAACAAGCGATAATCACCCGCATACCAACGCCAAAACGAAAATTAGCCAGTAAGCCGCTCTGCTCGTCATCGGGATGCGCGCCGGTATTCATGACTGTCACAACCGAGCGTAACCGGCTTAATGCATGATGCAGGCGCACAAGTGCCGGTGCCGATTTTTGTCGTTCAATATGTTGGCGGTCAGTCAGCACCGGATGCCTCCTCACAAGAATGAATTACAAGTCAGCGAGCGTATCCAGTTTCGGGGTCATCGCTTCAAACAAAGGCAGAGCAGCGGCACCCAAAGCCGCCGTAAATTGTCCGGTATGACCGCGCAGCACACGCGGTAAAGCACGGCTACGACGGCTCGCAACGGAAATCGGCAACTGCCCCATCCGTGCAATCAATCCGTCGATAATCGTATCGGGTAACATACCGCCCAATACTACCGTTTCCGGATCGAGAATATTTTCGATCATGGCAATCATCGGTGCCAAATAGAGTGCGGCCTCATCCATCCATTCCATCAGCACCGGATGAGCGCTGTCATGCAATTTCTGCAGATCGTCAAAATCTGTTTCCGTTACGCCCGTCAAAGCCAGTTTTTCCCGCAGGACATACAGCGATGCATAGCGTTCCAGACAACCGGCCTGACCGCAGGGGCAGGCCCGGCCTTTTGGCGCTACCACAATATGTCCGATTTCACCGGCATTGCCGAAAGCGCCGCGAAACGGCACTCCGTCCTGAATCATGCCAAGGCCGACACCGGCACCGAAATAGATCATCGCAAAAGAGGAAATGGCATGTCCCGCACCAAACAGGCGCTCTCCCACCGCTGCCGCATTCGCGTCATTCTCGATGGTAACCGGCTCACCGCAAGCCTCGCCTAAAATGGCAGCTGCATCCACATCTGACCAGCCCGGCAAAGTGGTCGGCCCGACAGAGGTCATGCCTTCAATATCGAACGGCCCCGGCATCACCACACCGACACCCAGCAACGGTGCGGAAAACTCCGCTTTCACAGTATCAACCTGTATACGCAACAAGCCGGAAAGCGCGTCAGGGCTGGTATCATGCACCGGTGTAATATGGCGGGAACGAGGTTGCCCTGTCAGATCAAGCACCGTCGTCACCATGTGATCGGATGCCATTTCAACACCCATCGTTACAGCGCCGTCAGGATTGACTGCGAATTGTTTGGGCGGCTGGCCGCGTCCGGATTTGAGCCTTCCGGTCTCCATCAACAGATTTTCACAGACCAGTTCATCGACAATATTAGCAATCGCCTGAGCCGTCAGATGGGTCAGGCGGGCAATATGCATCCGCCCCAGGGAACCGTGCTGGCGCACAATATCCAGCACCACCCGACGATTGTGATCGCGGATTCGCTCAGGGTTTTTACCCAAAGTAATCAGCTGTGTGCCTGATTCTGTGCCCGATTGTGTACCTGCCGGCTGTGCGCCCATGCTGTTCCGTCCTGCCCGTCTCAAAAAATGATAAGCGAGAGCCTTCATAACCGCAATAGATTAACTCAAGTAAATTATCTTATTGACAAAAGCCTGTAAAATAGTGACCGTAGAGGGCAGCTCTGCGGAGGAAAACACATCTGAAGGGGCAAAGCTGCCAACCGGTCTTTGACGAAGATGCAATTTCCGAACACTGATTGCTGACGCATGTCACCCCAAAACGGGCTGCCGTTTCGGAAACAACATGCATAAAACTGTATTTTTGCCTGATACCGGCAGCAGCCGGAGGTCATAAGGGGAGGTTCACATGCGTAAATTATTATTTGCGGGATTGCTCGCAGGCTTCAGCACAATGGCGCTCAATGCAGCGCAGGCTGTTGAAATTGAATATTGGCAATATGTCTTTGAATCGCGCGTTAAAGCGATGGACAAGCTGATCGAGAATTTCGAAAAAGCTAATCCAGACATCAAGGTCAAGCACACCACCTTCCCTTATGATGATTATCAGACCCGCGTAATTGCAGCCAAAATGGCTGGCAACAGCCCTGATGTCATGCAGCTTTTCTATGGCTGGCTCGATAAATTCGTAGCAGGCGGCATTTTGCAGCCGCTGCCAACCGATACATTCCCGCATGATAAGATCGAGAGCGATTTCTTCCCGATCACCAGTGCGATGAAGCGCGGCGAAGACTATTATGGTCTGCCGACTGCGGTACGTTCGCTGGCACTGTTCTACAATAAGAAGCTCTTTGAAGAAGCCGATCTTGACCCTAAAAACCCGCCAAAAACACTGGATGAACTGGTTGCCGCTGCGGAAAAAACCGCAAAACGCGATGCAAACGGCAATCTGACCACTGCCGGTATCACCATGGATATGGCTGGTCAGGATCACCATTGGTGGCGTGAAGTTCTGATCCGTCAATATGGCGGCGTGCCTTACACTGATAATGACCGCAAAGTCGCCTATGATTCCGAAGCCGGTGAAAAAGCGCTGAAATTCTACACTGATCTGCAGACTGAAAAGAAAGTCGGCGAGCCGAAATTCATGGACGAAGGTCAGGCTGCATTCCGCGCAGGCATGGCTGCCATGACTGTGGACGGCACATTCCGCCTCGGCGCATTCCGCACCATTAAGGATTTTGAATGGGGTGTAACCGAACTGCCGGCCAATGCCGACGGCGTACGTTCCAACTATGCCAGCTACTTTGCTAACGGTATCGGCGCTAACGCCAAGGGCGAAAAGCTCGAAGCCGCCAAGAAGTTCCTGAACTATATTTCCTCGCCGGAAGCGATGGAAATCTGGCTCAAGGAAGTTGGCGAGCTGCCTGCCCGCCGCGCGGTTGCCCAGACCGAAGCCAATCTGGCAGACCCGATCTACGGTCCGTTCCTGAAAGGTCTGGATTATGCTCACACCACTATGTTTGTGGATGAAGCTGCCCAGCGCCAGACAGCAATGGATATGGTGAACCGTGTCATTCTTGAAAAACAGCCTGTGAAAGAGTCCCTTGCACAAGCTGCCAAGGCTGAGCAGACCATTATCGACGACGCTCAGTAAAATCTGATTATCTGCCGTGTCGCCGCTAAGAGCGACACGGCAGCTTTTGTTTCATCGCCAAGCTATGAAACTGCGGATGCCACTGCATAAAGCCGGAACCGGCTATGGCCTTTGATATTTGTTGAGGCATATTTCCGGACAAGGCTGCAATGCCGTTTTGTCGGATATGCTCCCGTACCATAAGGTATTTTGAACCATGACTGTGACGGCTGCCCGCTCCGGTGATACTTTCTGGAACCGCCTGCCTATGCGCACGAGGCGGCTGATCTGGGTATGGAGCTTTCTGAGTATCCCTATCCTGTTTTATACGGTCATCCGGTTTTATCCTACCGTTGAAGCATTCTGGTTATCGCTGACCAACTGGGATCTGATGAAACCGCCGAAATTTATCGGCCTTGCGAATTATGAAAAGCTGTTCGCGGATCCGCAATTCTGGAAAGTGTTCAAAAACACGTTCACTTACCTGCTTATCGGCACACCCGTCAGCCTGTTTTTGGCGTTTATCATCGCCTATTATCTGGATCGTGTTCGTTTCATGCACGGGCTGATCCGTGGGCTGTATTTCCTGCCGTTTCTCACCACTGCGGCGGCAATGGGCTGGGTCTGGCGCTGGTTCTATCAGCCGGCACCAATCGGCGTGATCAATAATATGCTCAGCAGCCTCGGCCTGCCACAGCAGACATTTCTGCGGTCAGTGGATCAGGCGCTTTATTCTATTATGGCGACATCCATCTGGGCTGGTCTCGGCTTCCAGATCATTATTTTCATGGCTGGTCTGCGTGCTATTCCTAACACCTATTACGAAGCCGCCCGCATTGACGGCTTGGGTGACTGGGCGATCCTGCGCAAAATCACCATACCATTGCTAAAACCGACAACCGTGTTTCTGGTCGTCTTCTCGTCCATCGGCTTCCTGCGCATTTTCGATCAGGTCTATAATATGACTACCTATGATCCGGGTGGCCCGCTTGGTTCCACCAAGCCATTGGTGATGATGATCTATCAAACTGCCTTCTCGTCTTATGCCATGGGCTATGCCGCTGCACAGACAGTCGTGCTGTTCTCCATTCTGCTGGTTGTCTCACTGTTGCAGCTGTGGGTTTTGAGGGAAAAGAAATGACCGCTGAAACCAAAACACCGGCACTCCCGTTTGCAAATATCCGGCCAGGCCGCGTCCTCACATGGACACTGCTGTTTATCGGCGGTATCATCATGGTCACGCCGCTGGCCTATATGTTCTCCACCTCGTTCAAAACCGCCAGTCAGGTCTATGATCTGCGTCTGATACCGGCTGAACCGACAGTACAGAACTATGTCACCATTCTGGCGGACGGGCGCTTCCTGCGCTGGTTCTTCAACTCGATGTTCGTCGCGGTTGTCGTCACATTATCCAACGTGTTTTTCGACAGTCTTGTCGGCTACACATTGGCAAAATTCCAGTTCCGTGGCCGCCACTTCATCTTCCTCGCCATTCTGTCGACCCTGATGATCCCGACCGAAATGCTGGTGATCCCGTGGTATCTGATGTCGAGCAAACTCGGCTGGCTCGACAGCTATTGGGGCATCATGTTCCCGGGTATGATGACGGCTTTTGGTACCTTCCTTATGAAGCAGTTCTTTGAAGGCGTGCCGAATGACTTTCTCGAAGCTGCCCGTGTGGATGGTCTGAACGAATTCCAGATCTGGTGGAAAGTGGCCATGCCACTGGTCACACCGGCACTGTCGGCTCTGGCAATCTTCACCTTCCTCGGTAATTGGACGGCCTTCTTCTGGCCGCTGATCGTCACCACCAGCAAGGAACTCTACACATTGCCTGTCGGGCTTTCGAGTTTCGCGGTCGAGCAATCGATCCAGTGGGAAATGATTATGACCGGCGCCGCTATCGCCACCCTGCCAACCCTGCTCGTGTTCCTGTTGCTGCAGCGCTATATCGTGCGCGGCGTCATGCTGGCCGGCCTCAAGGGATAAGGATACTATAATGTCTGTAAACGATCCGCGCCTTGCCGATAAAAGCGTTTTCCCTGATCCGGTCTACAAGGAGACCGTGCTGAAACCGCTTTTTGATGGCGCTAAAACCCATCATGTCGAAAGCTTCCGCCGTATTGACCGCGCCCATCTGGTGATGCTGACGGAAACCGGCATTCTCGACGAAAAACAGGCATCGGCAATCGCCGGTGCGCTGGAACAGATCGACCGTGATATTGATCCGGCATCCCTCACCTATACCGGTGAAGTTGAGGACTTCTTCTTCCTGATTGAAAAAGAACTGAAGTCCCGTCTCGGTGCGGATATTGCCGGTCGCCTGCACACTGCACGTTCACGTAATGATATCGACCACACGCTGTTCAAACTCGGCCTCAAAGAACATATTGATGTTCTGCTGGCCAAGTCCCGTCATCTGCTTAATGCGATGATTGAAACTGCAAACCGCGAACAGGCAACGCTGATTGTGGCCTATACGCATGGTCAACCTGCACAGCCTTCAACCTTCGGCCATTATCTGTCCGCAGCAATTGAAGTGCTGATCCGCGATATGCAGCGTTTTGCAACAGCGCGTGAAATCGTCAACCTGTCACCTATGGGCGCGGCAGCCATCACCACCTCAGGTTTTCCCATCGACCGCGCACGCGTGGCTGACCTGTTGGGCTTTGCCGCGCCTTTACGCAATTCTTACAGCTGTATTGCCGCTTCGGATTACATCACCTCAACCTATTCCGCGATTGAGCTGATGTTTATCCATCTCGGCCGTCTCATTCAGGACTTCCAGTTCTGGACGAGCTTCGAGGTTGGCCAGATCTATGTGCCGAATGCTTTTGTGCAAATCTCTTCAATCATGCCGCAGAAGCGCAATCCGGTACCGATTGAGCATATGCGTCATCTGGCAAGC
Source organism: Hyphomicrobiales bacterium (assembly GCA_900470285.1). Lineage (GTDB taxonomy): Bacteria > Pseudomonadota > Alphaproteobacteria > Rhizobiales > Rhizobiaceae > Pseudochrobactrum. The sequence continues at coordinate 49,692 of UCAG01000004.1, read as the reverse complement.
CAGACTATGGGTCGCGCCCGCACTGTGCTGGATGTGATCCATAATACGCCTTTCACCGATATGAATGACAGTGAAGGCGAAACTCAGCAAATGGGCTATGAAGCCTTTGCTTCTGCTGGTCGCGTTCTCGATCTGCTGGCAACCTTTGTGCAGGCCATCCGTATTGATCCGGCACGTGTTGCCGACAATATCCGCCGCTCCTGCATCACTATTACCGAGCTGGCAGATTCACTGGTGCGTATTGAAGGTCTGTCCTTCCGTCAGGCGCATGAGATTGCAGCAACCGTAGCCAAAGCCGTTGTTGTCAAAGGTGGTGGGCTGGCACAAGACGGCTATGAGCCGTTTCTGGAAGCCTTCAAACATGCGGCAGGCCGAGACCCGTCTTTTGACCGCACAAAGTTTGAAGAGCTGGTTTCGCCGGAGCATTTCATCGCCGTGCGTGATCGTTTCGGCGGCCCTGCACCGGAGCCAATGGCTGAGGCACTTGCAGCCTACCGCGATCAGGCCAATGCCTTTGCAAGCCTTGCAGACACACAAGCCGCAGACGAGGCCAAAGCCGCGCGCGAGCTCAATGATAAATTTCAGGCCTTGGTGGAGAAACGCTAATGGCAACGATCGAACTGAACAAGCTGGTTAAACGCTATGGCAAGGTTGAGGCCGTGCGCGGCATTGACCTGCAAATTGCCGACGGCGAATTTGTCGTTTTCGTCGGCCCTTCCGGCTGCGGCAAATCCACGACGCTACGCATGATTGCCGGTCTGGAAGACATTTCCGGCGGCGCACTGAAAATCGGCGATGAAGTCGTCAATGAGCGTGACCCGAAACAGCGCAATATTGCGATGGTGTTCCAGAATTATGCGATCTATCCGCATATGACTGTACGTCAGAATATCGGCTTCGGTCTCTATACCTCCAAAATCTCCAATGCGGATAAAAATGCCCGTATTGAAGAAACTGCAAAAATTCTCGGCCTCGAGCCATATCTGGATCGCCGCCCTGCTGCGCTCTCCGGTGGCCAGCGTCAGCGCGTTGCCATTGGCCGTGCGATGGTGCGCAATCCGTCTGCTTTCCTGTTTGATGAACCTCTTTCCAATCTTGACGCGCAATTACGCGCCCAGATGCGTATTGAGATCAAACGTCTGCATCAGCGCCTCAAGACCACAACCGTTTATGTGACCCACGATCAGGTGGAGGCCATGACTATGGCAGACCGGATTGTGGTGATGCGCGACGGTAATATTCTGCAGACCGGCACACCAACCGAGCTTTATGAAAATCCGGTTGATGTCTTTACCGCCCGCTTTATCGGCAGCCCGTCGATGAACCTCATTGCAGGCCGCAAAAACGGTAACAACATCGAATTCAAACCGGACGGCGATATTCTCATCGGCATCCGCCCGCATGATCTGATGGTTGTCACCGGCGATGAAAGCAAAATGGCGACTGGTATTGAACTGACCGGCACAGTCACCGCCGCTGAACCGCTGGGGCCTGAAACACTGGTGCATATTGATGTACAGGGCACCGCAGTTATCGCTACTGCATCGGGCAAATTCATTCCGGCCACCGGCAGCACGCTGACTGCACACGCAGCCACCGGCAGTCTCTATCTGTTTGACAAGGCGACAGAGAAAAGTCTGGGCCGTCTATGAGTTTGAAAGACAATCAGCATCCGGCCGTTCTCAGCATCGGGCGGATTTACTGCGATCTGATTTTTACCGGTCTGGCAGCTTTGCCGGAACCGGGACGTGAAGTCTTTGCCGATAATCTGAAAATGGCAGCCGGTGGCGGTGCCTATATCACCGCCGCGCATCTGGCACATACCGGCCGCACAACCGCCCTTGTGGCACGGCTCGGTCTGGATGCTCTGTCCGCCGGTCTGTCACCGGAACTGGAGGCCGCAGGCATTGATCTGCAATTTCTGGAGCGTTCGAAAGATGCCGGCCCTCAGGTGACTGTTGCCAGCGTCATCGGCAACGACCGTGCCTTCCTGTCGCGTCGCGCAGGCACTGCACTGCCTGTAACATTGGATGCCGCGCTCACTTGGTCTCAGGCAGGCCATTTGCATATTGCGGAATATGCAACGCTGCATGAGATTCCTGATCTTGTGCACCGTGCCAAGGCACACGGCCTCACAGTCTCGCTCGATCCAAGCTGGGACGAGACCCTGATCTATGATCCGGCTCTGCTCAAGGCTTGCGCAGGTATTGATATCTTCCTGCCGAATAAAGAAGAAGCGCTGGCAATTACCGGTTTTGAAGACCCGCAAGACGCTCTCGATAAACTCGCGGAAACCTTTCCCGTCACTGTGCTGAAAGGCGGTGCGGAAGGTGCATGGTTGCGCTCAAATGAGCATAATCTTCATGCACATGCTGAAAATGTACCGGTTATTGACACCACCGGTGCAGGTGATGCCTTCAATGCCGGTTTCATCAATGCATGGCTTTCAGGGGCAGACGCGCAAACGGCACTCAATGCCGGTATTCAGTCCGGCAGTCTGGCCGTGCAGGCAGCCGGCGGCACAGCCTTCTTACAAAAACAGGAGATCAGTCCGGCGGACTGATCTCCCTCATTTACGCGATGCTTAAACCGCGTGTTGCAAAACACTTAAACCGCCGTCGATTGTCAGGCAGGTTGCGGTCATAAACGGGCACTCGTCTGAAATCATAAACACGGCCGCCATCGCGATTTCCTGTGTGCTGGCAATGCGCCCGCCCGGATGCAACCGCATCGTTTCAGCCTTTGCTGCCTCCGGATCAGGAAAACTGTTCCAATAATCCACATTCTTCTGCGTCAGCACATAGCCCGGTGCAATAGCATTCACGCGTATCTGCTGTGGCGCATATTCCAGCCCCAGCGATTTGGTCATGCCGAGCAAGGCATGTTTCGCCAGCGGATAAGGAAATGTGTGCGGGATAATCGTGAAAGAATGGGTGGAAGCAATATTGAGAATAGTACCGCCACCCTGCTCAATCAGACGCGGCAACACAGCCTTACAACAATTCCACGCGCCTTTCAGATTAACATCGAAGCAACGGTTCCATGCTTCATCATCCATTTCCAGCGGTTTACTGAAGACATTGATCCCCGCATTATTGACCAGTGCATTAATCTGCCCGATTTCCGCATCAGCCTGAATAAAAGCATTTGCAATCGCTTTGGCATCGGAGATATCCGCCTGAGCAAAGCCCACCTTAACGCCGCTTTCCCGTAAGGCCAGCACCTCTTTTTCCAGCAATGCCCCGTCCGTATCAATCAGGAACAGCGCCGCTCCCTCGCGGCCAAAACATTGCGCAATCGCAAGGCCGATCCCCTGCGCCGCGCCGGTGACAACAATGCGTTTTCCGATCAGACGATCAGCCATGATATTTATCCTTTTTGAACGCCCGCATTACCATTCAGCAAAACTGCCATCTTCGTGACGCCACACCGGATTGCGCCAGCGATGGCCGGTTTTTGCCCGTTCAATCACATAGGCTTCATCAACATCGACACCCAGACCCGGCCCCTGCGGAATAGCCACAAAGCCGTCCTTGTAATCGAAGACCTCACGATTGGTGATATAATCCAGAATGTCATTATCCTGATTATAATGGATATTCAGGCTCTGCTCCTGAATGAAGGCATTATAACTCACCGCATCAATCTGCAGGCAGGCAGCCAGAGCAATCGGCCCCAGCGGGCAATGCGGCGCCAGTGCAATATCATAAGCTTCAGCCATCGAAGCAATCTTGCGGCATTCGGTGATCCCGCCCGCATGGGACAAATCCGGCTGAATAATATCCACATAACCGTCGGAGAGAATATTCTTGAAATCCCAGCGGGAATAAAGACGCTCTCCCAATGCAATCGGCGTGGACGTATGATTGGCGATCTCTTTCAGCGCTTCATAATTTTCGGATAAGACCGGCTCTTCAATAAACATCAGCCGGAACGGATCGAGCGCTTTGGCCAGCACTTTCGCCATCGGGCGATGCACGCGGCCATGGAAATCCGCCCCAATCCCGACATGCGGGCCGACCGCATCACGCACTGTACCAATCGTCTCGACAATCGCATCAATCTTGGCATAGCTGTCAACGATCTGCAACTCTTCCGCTCCATTGAGCTTCAATGCTGTAAAACCGCGCTCCACCATTTCTTTCGCATTGCGTGCCACGTCAGACGGACGATCACCACCGATCCATGAATAGACTTTAATCCGGTCGCGGCATTGTCCGCCCAGCAACTGATGCACCGGCACATTCAGTGCTTTGCCTTTAATATCCCATAGCGCCTGATCAATACCGGCAATGGCACTCATATGCACAGCACCACCACGATAAAACCCGCCGCGATACATGACATTCCAATGGTCTTCGATCAGAAACGGATCTTTGCCGATCAGATAATCAGACAGCTCATGCACCGCCGCTTCAACTGTCAGCGCACGCCCTTCAACAATCGGCTCTCCCCAGCCGGAAATACCCTCATCGGTTTCCACTTTCACAAACAGCCAGCGCGGCGGCACAATATAGGTCGTGAGCTTGGTGATTTTCATTCTGTTACCCTTTTATAGACCTGATTTTTCGAGCGGTTCCAGTTAGAACTGAATTGTCTAAACCGCTCTAAATCTTTGTTTTACGCATTATCCTACGCAAAACCGGTTCCCACTTTTGCTGGAAATGCTTTAGCTTGCTCAGGCTGCAAACGAATTGTTCCTGACAGGCTTTCAGCAGGCTGCAATATTTTCAAACCACCATAACCGTCACGGCAATGATCGCCCGCCATATGAGACATCGGCTCCAGACAAAAATAATCCGAGCGGGATTGCGACTCCGGCACACCATGCGGCGCATAGAGAAAGAACCGGTCAAACAACGGGTCGGCATTCATGGTCAGCGCTGTATTCTGTTCCGGCCAGACAAGTCGCGCAGTGCCGTCCCATCCCTCAAACCCGTTATTCACCCAATGATCGGGAATTTTTTTCATTCTGCTGAAATTCAGATCATCGGGAATATTGACGCGGTTTTCCGGTAAATAACCGGCCCCTTGCGTCCACATTTTCTGAGCGTTGAGTTGTAGCTGTGTTTGCTCGGTCAGATGAAAATAAGGATGCCAGCCAAGGCCGAACGGCATGGCTTTTTCCCCTTTATTTGTCACACGCATGGAGAGAGTGAAACCGGTTTCATCCAGTGTAAAATTCTGTTCCGCTTCATAGATAAAAGCAGCATCGGCTTTATTATGGGTAAAGCGCAGTACAAGCCGGTTTTCTGACTGCTCTGTAATCTGCCAGAGACCTTGCCAGCTTTCGCCATGAATATAGAGCGGATCATCATCTGTATTGGCCTGAAAATGATAGTCCCGCCCCTCAAAACTGAAGTGATTTTGCGGAATACGGTTGCCGAACGGGATGAGCGGAAAACCACCGGTTTCAACCGGTGCTGCATCGGCATGTTTGGCTTCACGCAGCAAGGGAATAATCCGCCCCTGATCGTACCACCACAAGCCATGTACCGTGCCGCCCTGGCTAGCAATATGCGCTTCAAATTGTTGGTTTTTCAACGTGATGATGCTCATGGCAGCCTCCGGTCAGATGATTTTGACATCGGGTTCAAACCTGCCCTGAAATGGCAGATCCATGATAAATATCACCCCCGACGGCTCTTGCTGTCGCGCTGCGTCATCCAGCCCGACCCATGCGGATGTCACCAGCATCTGGCTGGCAGTTTTCCCGATAAAAGCAGGACAACTCGGCTGAGAAACCGGCAAAGCAATTGAACGCAGAAAACTGCCATCCGGTGCATATCCGGCAATCTGCGAGCCACCCCACAATGCAACCCAAAAATTACCGTCCGCATCCACAACCGCACCATCGGGATTGCCTGCGGGAAAATCATTGAGGAACAGTTCCGGCTCCCCGACCGGCAAACCATTCTCAGGGTCAAGCGGCACACACATCACTTGACGTAAAGCTGTATCGGCAAAATATCCGACCGTGCCATCCGGTGAAAAACAAATCGCATTGCTGATCGTGATATTGCCGTAAAGCTTGCGCAATTCACCTTTGAAATACCAGTAGATTGCACCTGCACCCTGCTCAGCCTGCCAGCCCATTGTGCCAAGCCAGAACGCCCCTGATGGGTGCACCCGCGCATCATTGGAGCGGGTCAGACGATTATCCGCTTCGACTTCACAATGCAGAGACAAGTCGCCCGTTGCCACATCGCGCAGATACAGGCCCAGTTCCGTGAAAAGGAGCTGGCAATGGTCATCTACCCGTGCAAGCGCGCTGGCGGCAAAAGGCAAATCATATTGCCTGCTTACACCACTTTGAAACTGATATTCGCAGAGTTTGGATTGCAGAATATCAAACCACCATGCTGTATCTGTATGCTGGTCATAGACCGGCCCCTCACCCAGTTTACACAAAGGGACATTCAACGCAGCGGGTACAAATATCTCAGCCATGCTCACCACCAAAAACCTCGTCATAGGCCGTGATTGTCAGACGGGCTTTTGCCTGCACAGTTTCCGCACTGTCCCCTGATCTATAAAGGCTGGAACCTATGCCGAATGTGCGCACACCCACGCGGGCATAATCTCCGAAATTCTGATCGGAAACACCACCGACAGCCCCGACAACAGCATCCTTCGGCAGAATGGTTTTAATCGCCGCGATACCTGAAGGGCCAAGAGAACCGGCAGGAAAGAATTTCAATGCGGAAGCGCCACTGCGGATCGCCAGCAGAGCCTCACTCGCCGTATAACAACCAGGCATGGTAATCAGCCCGCAGGAAGTTGCATGGCGGATAACATCGGCATCCGTATTCGGGCTCACCATAATCCGCCCGCCAATATCTGCCAGCCGCTGTGCATCTTCTGTTGTCAGCACGGTTCCGGCACCGATCAGCACTTTGTCACCGAATAGTTTCACCGCGCGGTCAATCGAAACCCACGGCTCCGGTGAGTTCAGCGGAATCTCAATAATCTCGAACCCTTCTGTAATAAGAGCTTCAAGCATCGGCTCAACCTCATCATTGCGGATACCGCGAATGATCGCCACCAGTGAGCGTTTCAAATTCGGCCAGATGACAGATGACATTGTGCTTCCCTCTCCATCACGCATGATGTGTTACCGGCCACACTCTGGCTGCCGCCACAAATAATCCCTGCCGGACTGCAGTTTCGCCATCCAGCAGAGTGATGCTGAAACCGTTTTTCTCCAGAGCGACCTGATACAACCGGCCGAGTTTTCCCGAAGCCACCAGCCCGATTGTACCCGCGCCATAAAGCTGTTTTGCCCTGCCGGCCTCTGCGCCGATCAGCAGACCGGAAAGATGAGCGGCTCCCTCAGACTGCTCTTCAAAACCAAGCAATTGTGCTGCACGGATACCAAAAACATCCTCGGCCATCCGTGCCGGTTCCGCGCATGTCTTTTCAACAGCACGGAGAAAAGCAGGTGTGTTTTCATCAAAAGCCGCATCCGTATCCATCGCATGTCTGAGAATGGAATGTTGAGACAGTACCGCAAAGAGCTCACCGGTCATGAAAGTCGCGAACTGCGTCACAACACCGTTTTCCAGTCTCGTCCACTTACTATGCGTGCCAGGCATACAGATCAGACCATCAGGCATCGATGTGGCAATACCCGCAAGCTGGGTTTCCTCGCCGCGCATCACATTGGCTGCGGATGCATCACGCTGCGCAAGTCCGGGCAAAATGCGGATATCCCGTGTCTGATTTTCTAACTTGAGCGCATAATCTGCCAAACCATCAAGCGTAGCAGGCAGGCTGATATAAGGTGCCTCCGCCCAGCCTTGCCGTGCACCGGCCATACCGCAGATTATAACCGGCAAACCCGGTCCTGCTTCCAGCTTGTGCAAATGCTTTTCCAGCACCGGTGCAAAACCCGTTGAGGCACAATGCATCATACCTTCATCACTGCGGCTTTCACCCAGTACATGCCCCTGTGCATCTGTAGTCCAGAGGCGAAAACTGCTCGTTCCCCAATCAACTAATGCGTAAACAGCGTCATTCATCAGTGTTTACCCTCTGAACCCGATCATGTTTGAGCGCAGATTATCCAAAAGCACAGCAATGAGAAGAATGCAGCCGCGCACAACATATTGGTAAAATGCCTGAATATTCAGCAGGTTCATGACATTTTCGGCAATCCCCATAATCAGCACGCCAACAATCACGCCCAGCATTGCAGCACGACCGCCAGCCAGAGAAACACCACCAAGAACACAAGCCGAGATGACAGATAATTCAAGTCCTGTTGCCGCATTCGGCTGACCGGATGTGATACGCGATGCCAGCAAAATACCGGCAATACCGCAGACCAGCCCCTGCAAGGCAAAAATCCAGATACGCATGGAATCCACATTCACACCGGCTAGGCGCGATGCTTCAGGATTACCGCCGATTGCCAGCGTGTTCTTACCAAACACCGTACGGTTGAGCACAAATCCGAAAATGACAAACAGCAGTCCCATCACCCAGATCGGCGTCGGAATGCTCAAGAACTTTGACAGTGCCAACTGATAGAAAGACGGATCATTAATACCAACCGCGCGGCCATCACTGGAGATCAGCGCCAATCCGCGCACAATCTGCATTGTTGCCAGCGTGGTAATCAGGGCATTGATACGAAATTTCGCAATCACAACACCATTGAACAGCCCAACGATAAAACCGCCTGCCAAAGCGGCCAGCAATCCCAGAAAAATGGAACCGGTAGCATTGGACGCCATCACCGCAATCATGCCGGTAAAGGCGACAGTGGAACCGACGGAAAGATCGAAATCACGCGATGCAAGACAGAACATCATCGTGCAGGCAACAATGCCGATGGTTACCACCGATTGCAGAAGCCCGAGCATATTCCGTTCAGTCAGAAAATTCGGGACTGTCAGCGCCACCACTGCAAAGGCCAGCAGAAAAATCACCACAAGCCCTTGTTCACCAAGCAGAATTTTTTTAATTGAAACCATCGTTCAGGATACCTTTTGTAATGATCCGGCTGCCGTTTCAGCGACGGTCTTATCCGGTAGTGCCGCCGTGAGAATGGCGCGGTCATTAAAATCAGCACGATCAAATCCGACGGCAATCCGCCCTTCGCACATCACCATAATCCGGTCTGAGATGCCCATGACTTCGGGCAATTCGCTGGAGATCACCACAATCGCCATGCCGCTTTCAGCAAGCTGATAGAGAATTTCATAAATCTCTGCCTTGGCGCCCACATCAATACCGCGCGTAGGCTCGTCAATAATCAGCACCTTGATATTCTGCTCGGCCAGCCAACGGCCGAGAATAACCTTCTGCTGGTTGCCGCCGGAGAGATTGACGATATTCTGTTTGCGCGACGGCGTACGCACCCGTAATTTTCCGATATAGGTTTCAGCCAGTTCCGCCTCTTTTTTCGGGCGGATCAAGCCAAACGGGGAAAAATGTCTGCGGGCAGAAATAGCGATATTTTCTTCAATCGAACGCCCCTGAACAATACCGTCAAATTTACGGTCTTCGGGGCAAAGGACGATACCTGCACGAATGGAACTGCGCGGATCATCCGCAGTAACGGTAACACCTTCAACGTCCACCCTGCCGGTACGCCGGTGATCGGCACCATAAATCAGGCGGCTCATCTCGGAACGTCCGGCACCGATCAAACCGAAAAATCCTAAGATTTCACCGGCACGTACCTCAAAATTCACAGGCTCCGGTAATTTACTGCCGCTGAGATTTTCAACTTTCAGCAATATATTCTGGCGAATATCGCGACCGCGCCAGCCCCAGATATTATTGATCTCCCGCCCCACCATTTCAGAGATAATCTGGTCGCGGGTGACATTCTCAAGACTCGGATGATGGGCGGCCAGTTTGCCGTCACGCAGCACAGTCAGACTATCGCAAAGCTGGAATATCTCATCCAGACGATGCGAGATATAAAGAATGATCTTGCCCTCAGCCTTCAGACGGCCGATCAGGCGAAACAGGATTTCGCTCTCCCGTGATGACAGGGATGACGTCGGTTCATCAAGCGCAATAATACGCGCATCGAGCATCACGGCTTTGGCGATTTCAACCATCTGCCGCTCACCGATTGAAAGCTGTGCAACCTTGGTGGCAGGGTCGATATCAATGCCGATCATCTGCAATTTTTCGCCGACAGCACTTACCAGCGCTTTAAAACTGATAATGCCGGCTTTGGCAGGAAAGCGCCCGAGCCACAGATTTTCCGCAACACTCAGTTCCGGCACCAGTTGCAGTTCCTGATGGATAACGATCACACCGGCATGAAAAGCATCGCGCACGGATGCATATTTCTGCACCACACCGTCAATAATGATCTCACCGCTATTCGCCTGCTGATCGCCGGAAAGAACACGGATGAGCGTGGATTTACCCGCACCGTTTTCTCCCATCAGCCCGTGAACAGCCCCTTGAGCAACACCGAAAGACACATCTGTCAGCGCCTTAACACCGGGATAGAACTTTGAAATATTTTTAAACGTCAGAAAGTCAGCCATGCCGCACCTGTCTCTCAGCAGTGGTTGCACCACTTGAAGAATAATTTCTGAGAAATGGGAGCCGGAATACTAAATGCTCCGGCTCCGTGCAGGATTACTCGATGCCGAGTTCCTTGCGGACTTCCGCGTAATTATCGCGCAAGGCTAGCTGACCGGATGTCAGAATGAGCTTTTCAGGCTCTTTTCCATCAGCCAGCCATGCATACATATTCATCGCTGTCTCGTAACCATGACGCTTCGGCGAAATGATGACTGTGCCGTAGAAACCGGTCGGGCTTGGTTTTTTGAACTCATTGATTGCAGAATCTGCGCCGCCAATACCAACCGCCACAACATTTGTCGAAGGAATACCAACGCTTTCCGTTGCGCGTACCGCACCAAGCACGGACTCATCATTGAGGCCAACGGCAACCCAATATTTGATATCCGCATTCTTGTTGAGAACAACAGTGGATGCATTCAGAGCAGCTTCAGTATCGGTTTTTGCCTGTGGCGCCGCAAAAATATTGGCTTCCGGCAATCCGTTTTCTTTCAGGACCGAAAGCGCGCCTTCGACACGGTCAACGGCAGTCGGCAACTGATCATAGGAAACACGGATTGCACCGACATTCTTCCAGTCCCAGCCACGCTTTTTAACTTCTTCGCTGATGGCACGACCAACTTCCTCACCGATTTTGGTGGCGGAAATCCCCATATGCACCACATCTTCCAGCGGTTTACCATCCGCACCGACAAGACGGTCATCGACAGTCATCAGCTTAAGGCCATTCGCCTCGGCCTTGGCAACAATACCCGGTCCGAGTTTCACATCCGGCGTACAGATAATCACACCGGTAGCGCCCTGCGCAGCCAGATTATCCAGCGCAGACTGCACCTTCTCACCGTCTTCCGCACCGATTTTGACCAGAGTGAAACCTTTTTCCTTTGCCGCTACATCGGCAAATTTCCACTCATCCTGAAACCATGGTTCTTCCGGCTGCTTTACAACAAAGCCGATTTTCACATCCGCCGCATAGGCCGCAGATGATCCTGCAACAGCCGTGAAAACCACACCGGCCATCATTCCGGCTAAAGCAGCCGTTTTAAAAAAGCGCATATCTTTCCTCCCAAAGATTGCACGTCATCTCAAGCTCCCACAGTCTTGCCATGACGCAGATGTCCTCCATCGCCGATCACGCTAAAACAAATCATCATACCAGTCAATAATTCTTGTATGATGATTTAAAATTGTTCATTATACATAATTAAACAACTGAGTGCCTTGCGGTTCCCGTCTGTCAAACCCTATGACTATGATCAGAGTCTGCATTAAAGCCGGAAACTGAACAACCGCATGGCCGGATTACAACGAAAGAAAAGCCGTGACTGAAATGTCTGAGCAGAGCCTGCATGCCTCTTCCCGCCCGACGCGCCCAAGGGTACAAAAAAGCATCACTGCGACGCTCGCCGCTGACATTCTCAACAGTCGCTTCAAGCCGGGCTCAATGCTGCCCCGCGAAAATGATCTGTGCGAGGAATATGGCGTCAGCCGCACAGTCATCCGCGAAACGATCAAAACGCTGGAGTCCAAAGGACTGGTGCGTGGCAAGCCACGTATCGGCACAGTCGTTTGTGAGCAGGATGAATGGAATCTGCTGGATCAGCAGGTGCTGGACTGGCTGGGGCCGCGCATCGTCGATCTGGATTTATTGCTCTGTGTGCTGGAAGCCCGCCGCGCGATTGAACCGGTCGCTGCCGAACTGGCAACACAACGCGCATCCGCCATGGATATTGCAGCGCTGGAAATAGCATGGAACCGGATGAATGAAGCCGGCAGCGATATTGAAGCCTTCACGCAAGGCGATGTTGACTTCCACATCGCTCTGTTGCGGGCAAGCCATAATCAGGTCTTTCGCCAGCTTTGCGGCATTATTGAAGCCGCATTGCGCTATACGCTTTACACATCCAATGATGCGGTTGCGAGCCGCGATGAGGCCATTTCCGAACATCTGGAACTGATTGAAGCCATCCGGTTGCGCGATAAAGAACGGGCGCGCAACAGTTCCAATAAAATGCTGGATCTTGCCGCCCGCGATCTTGGTATGAAAGACAAGTAAACGAAAACCGCTCAGCGATTATGATAGGCTTCAGCGGCAGCACAAAATGCTGCGAGCAGATGCACATCACCTTCCATCTGTTTATATTCCGGATGCCATTGCACACCAATGGCAAAACTCTTTTCCGTGTGCTCAATCGCTTCAATAATACCGTCTTCAGCCGTAGCCGTCACACGCATCGGCGCTTTTACAGTACGTACAGACTGATGATGCGAACTGTTGACATGCTGACCGGTTGTGCCAACCAGTCTCGCCAGCAGGCTGTCTTCTTCAATTGCGATACTGTGCCCTGCACGTTCCTTACCACCGGCATTTTCAGTATCTTTCGAAACAGAATGTTCAAGCGCGCCTGATACTTCATCCGGAATATGCTGCACGAGCGTACCGCCGGCAATAACAGCCAGCAGTTGATGGCCGCCGCAAATCCCCAGCACCGGCATATCGCGCTCCAGTGCACCACGAAGAACCGCCGCTTCAAACTTGGTACGTGCCGGTTTCAGACGGATTGTGTCCGTACGCGCTTCTTCGCCGAACATCGCAGGCGGCACATCAAAAGCACCACCGGTTACAACCAGCCCGTCAATCATATTCAGATAGGTTTCAGCCAGTTCTGCGAGATGCGGCAAGGCAACCGGCGCAGCACCCGCCTCTTCAAGGCAGGACAAATAATTCTGGCGGATTGCATACCAGGGAGAATCCGAAAAACCACCGCCCTCCTCACTGTCGAGTGTGACGCCGATGATTGGACGGAATACTGTTTTCTGTGTCATTGTGCCGTGCTTTTATAATGAAATTTCTGCACCTGAATGAATACGTCCTGCGAAGCGAAAACAAGCGCTATTATCATCTGGCTTCATGCATTTTTGCGATCAACAATCACCTTGCCTGCACATCATAGTCATACTTGTTTTTATTACATTTTCGCATTATATTTCGGGCAGTCGTCTTAAGGAGATTTATGCGCAGCATCCTTCATCGTTGATCCTCTGCTTATGCAGAGCCGCCTGTAAAACACGGGCTTACAACGGCTTGCGCCAGATTTCTCTCCTTATCAGGACAATTCCCATGATGCTTCAGATCGTGCTGCCACGCGTTGGCGGCTTCTGTGCACTGTTCATCCGTTTCAAACAACGGAGACAGCCATGAACATTTCACGTTTTGAACGCCGTATTCTCGATATGCTGGCCAAAGGCGGCCGTATCGAACCGGAAAAAGACGACAATGGCAAAATTATTGATGTCGATTTCATCTCCCGCGAGGGCTGGTTTCTCGACGGTACAGACCTGCAGACCTTCAAAAAACTGCGCGCCAAAAAACTGATTGCCTCTTTTAACGGCAGCGCCTACCGCATCTCCAAACACGGCATTGCGAGCCTGCAAATCGCCCGTAATGCATAGGTAAAAAGCGCAGCATCCTCCGATGCTGCGCTTTTACTCTTCATGCAATAAGTCTCAATCCAATGACAGGCGCTGCGATCCGCTGATCTTGTTCTCCGCCCATTTGGAGAATTTCAGGATCGGATAACAATAGACAAAATAGACCAGCGCAATCAGACCATAAATAAATAACACATCACGCGGGAAACGCAGCATTGACACTTCGCCCTGACGGGTCAGTTCGGCAATCCCGATTACCGACAGAATGGCCGTGCTTTTGATGATAATCACATAGACACTGCTCATCGGTGCGATGGTCAGCTTCAGCGCCTGAGGCAAGATCACATGCCACAATTTTTGCAACTGGCTCATGCCTACTGCAGTTGCAGCCTCCCATTGACCCCGCGGTACCGCATCAATAGCACTGCACACAATTTCAGCCACATAGCAGGAGGTATAGAGCGACAACGCCACAAAGGCCGCTGTGCTGGAATCCCAGCTCAGCCATTCAATCCCTGTATTCGGCAACACGAAATAGAACACATAGAGCTGCACCAGAAAGGGGGTGCCGCGCAAAATATGCACATAGCCGCCGAAGAGCTGTGTCAAAACTGGGATACGATAGCTGCGTATAATCCCGATCACAGTCCCAATCAGCGATCCCGCAAGAATTGCGACCAGAGAAACGGTAAAAGTCTCTTTGAACCCCTGCCAGAGAAACGGCATGACTGAGACTGTAAGTTTCCAATAATATTCAAACATAGCCTCAACCTTTCGCAGCCCAGGCAGGACCTGCCAGCTTCTTTTTCACATGATGCGAAAGGAACAGCATCACACAATAGATAGCGAGATATCCGGCAGCGATTGTCAGGAAGCTCTCATTCGGACGTACACGCTCACTGTTCAGCAACAAACCGGCACTGGTGAATTCAAACACCGTAATCAGCGACAGCAGCGATGTATCTTTAATCAGAACAGCCGTCTGGCCGAGCACAGGCGGGATCACATTGGCAAAAGCCTGAGGCAACACAATATGGATCAGCCGCTGCCCGTAATTCATGCCAACAGCCTTAGCGGCTTCAACCTGTCCGCGCGGCACAGAGCCGATACCGGTACGGATAATTTCGGACATATAAGGCGTGCAGTTAATAACCAGCGCGGCAATACCAAGCCACATTTCAGGCCATTTGGCAGTAAACGGCAGCAGAACCGGCAGACCGAAATAGACCAGATAAATCTGCACCAGCAGCGGGGTCGAGCGGATGAATGTGACATAAGCCTGTATCAGATTACGAAGCACTTTCCACTGCGTAAACATGATAACAGCCATGATCGTGCCGAGCACAAAAGACAGCACAAAACTCACACCGGTTGCAATCAGAGTATTGCCCAGACCTTCTGCAAAGCGGTCGAGATACTGCGCGACGATGCGGTAATTGAAATAATCAAGAATGAATGATGACATTATCCGGTCCCGGATATTTTACGAGGCAAGTAATCTGTACCGGCGTAAAATACTTAAAACAGCAGGGCTCCTGCCCGCCTGAATGACAGGCAGGAGATGGCTTCTGTTACTTGTGGTCTTTTTCCCATTCGGTGGTATTCCACCAGTAATTGACCATCTGATCCAGACGCTTGTCCGAGCTAATCAGTTCAACATAATTGTCGAGCCAGAACTTCAGATGCACTTCATCAGGACGCACGGCAAAGGCCAGCGGGTTTTTGACAATAATGCCGTCAAGAATTTTCAGATTACCGAATTCATTGACAAAGTTGGTGACATTACCGAGATCGGAAACCGTTGCATCAATACGACCGGCCGACAGCGCCTGTGCCACAGCAGCAGTACCGCCGGTGAACTCTTTAAGCGTTGCTTTTGGCATGAACTTCTTGATGGCTTCACTATAAGAACTGGCCTGTGTGGAGCCGATATTCAGACCTTCCTGATTGAGATCTTCCCATTTGGCCAGCGGTGAATCATTCTTCACTACCGCGACAGTTTCCTCATAGAACATCGGGCGGGAGAAAAGCAGCTGCGCCGCACGCTGCGGCGTCGGCGTCATGTCGGCGGCAATCATATCCACTTTGCCTGCCAGCAATGCGGGAATAAGGCCTTTCCAGTCATAATCCTGAAACACGACTTTAACACCAAGATCCTCACCCATCATACGGGCAAGTTCTACAGCCAGACCGGTTTGCTTGCCGTCTTTGTTGATGAAGCTGACCGGCGCACCCTGCGTTTGCACGGCAACACGCAGCTCACCACGCTTCAGAATTTCTTCCATAATGTCTGCTTTGGCGGTGCTTGCCGCACCCACAGACATAGCGGCCACACCCGCCAGCATTCCGATAGACAGAGCGATTTTTTTCAGAAATTTCATTAATGTTCTCCTCACTATTATATGGATTTACCCTTATTTACGGGCATTCATTTCCGTAATTTTCAACAGACGCCTCCCACGTCTGCACATGCTCCTTAAGAGTGGTTCCAGTTAAGACTGAATTGTTGGAACCACTCTATCTCTTTGTTTTTATGCATTATCCAACGCAAAACCGCTTCACACTTTTGCTGGAAATGCTCTAAAGTACCTGTTCGAGAAAATGCTGTGTGCGCTGATGAGCCGGCTTTGAAAACAGCACATCCGGCGTACCGGTTTCAACAATTTGCCCTTCATCCATGAAAATCACACGATCAGCCACCTCACGGGCAAAGCCCATTTCGTGGGTGACAACCACCATGGTCATGCCGGATTTTGCCAGCTCTTTCATCAGATCTAGAATGCCGCCAACCATTTCAGGATCAAGCGCCGAGGTTGCCTCGTCAAACAGCATCACTTTCGGGTTCATCGCCAAAGCGCGGGCAATCGCCACGCGTTGCTGCTGCCCGCCGGAAAGCTGACTCGGATAATGTCCTGCACGTTCCGCAATACCCACACGCGTCAACATATCCTGTGCGATTTTCAGCGCCTCTGCCTTGGAGCGCTTCAGCACCACAGTCTGCGGCAGAACCACATTTTCCAGCGCTGTTTTATGCTGAAACAAATTGAAATGCTGAAACACCATGCCGATTTCAGATCGCGCATGATTGAGGTCGGTTTTAGGATCAGAAATTGCAAGATTATTGACGGTGATCGTGCCGCTGTCGATGGCTTCCAGCGCATTGAGCGTACGCAGCAAGGTGCTTTTACCAGAGCCGGAAGGGCCGATAATTACCAGAACCTCCCCCTTCTCTACGGAAAAAGAAACATCGCCCAGTGCACGGTGAGCCTTGCCGTTGCTGGTCGCAGGATAGGTCTTGCTGACATGCTCAACTGATATAAAAGTCATTATCTCCCCTCTCAAGCAGTTTCAGGAAAAGTGGATACCGCCTTCGCGGGAAAATCAATTCACCGAATTGATTTCTGATCCCGCTTCGATCCGTCCGAAACTGCGTAATAATCAGAACTAACGTTGCCTCTAACGGGCGATTATGCGTTATCCTTATTGAATTCTGTTGATGCTTCCTCAGGCAGAAATCCGTAAAATGCGACAGCAACATCCCCTGTCAGGATAATTGTATCATCAGCACATAACTCGACCTGTAAAGCCCCGCCCGGCATTAAAACACGGAATTTTTTCTGATTTGTGCGTCCGCTGCGTACCGCTGCAACTGCCGCCGCACAGGCGCCACTGCCACAGGCTTCAGTGAGAATACCGGGACGTTCATAAACCACCAGTTTCAGCAGCGCCTCGTCACCTTCAGACGGCAGCAACTCAGCCACACCAATATTCGCTTGTTCCGGCAAATAGGTACTGTTTTGCACCACAGAGGCTTCAAGCGGCACATCGACAGCATCAAAATCTGGCACGAAGTAAACCAGATGCGGATTTCCCATACTGACGGCAAAAGGCTCGGACAACAGGCCGTGGTTCAGGTGCCCGTCATGGTTCGCAAGCGGCCCTGCCAGCGGAATAGCCTGCCAGTCTGTAACAGCTGGCGCCAGATACAGGCTGATACGCGGCTGTCCGTTTTCAGCCGCGGCCATACGGGCTTCGATCAACCCGCCGAGCGTTTCTAAAATGACGGAATTTTTGCCGGCTTCCTGCATCCAGAGAAAAGCGGCACAACGGCTGGCATTAAAACAGGCCGGAGCCTCCATACCATCCACATTATAGATACGCATCCGCACATCAGCACGGGCATTTTGCGGCATTTCCAACACCAGTAACTGATCGCCGCCAATGCCGCAATGACGATCACAAATCTGCGCAATCAGAGCTGCCTGCGGCCGGAAAACATTTTCCCGACCATCAACAAGCACAAAGTCATTCCCCAGCCCGTGGGTCTTGACGAAGAAAGTTCCTGCTGCGCCTGTTTGTGCCGCTTCGGAATATGGCCTCATATTTCCCCTCCCCTTCGGGCTGTCCCTTCAAGCATTTCCAGCAAAAATATGTAGCGGTTTTGCGGTGGAAAATGCTTAAAACAAATAGTGACAACCTCAGGAAACGGCCTCCCAACCGTTCCCTTTATGCTGGCCGGATCTTAGAGATCCCGTTCCAGCATAAGTGCATCTTCTACCGTCCACTGACGGCGAACCAGTCTGAATGTATCGCCCTCAACCAGCACTTCCTGAATGAGCGGACGCGCATTATAGGTTGAAGACATTGTTGCACCATAGGCGCCGGCAACACCAAGCATCACCAGATCACCACGCTCCAGTGCTGGCAAACGGTCGAATTCGCCGAATGTATCCGAGCTTTCGCAAACAGGGCCAACCAGATTAACCGGCAGAGTTTCCGCATCTGCTGCCGGTTCACCCACCGGCCAGACCGGATGCACGGCATCGTAAAGTGCAGGACGCATCAGATCATTCATCGCCGCATCAACAATAGAGAACTTAGCATTCCCCTGATTTTTGCCATAGAGAACTTTGGTCACCAGCGCACCGGCTTCGGCAATGATGAAGCGACCCGGCTCCATAGTCAGTTCGCAATCAATATCACCAAGTGTATCGCGGATTGTCTGTGCATAGGCATCGACATCAATACCGGCAGAACCATCATAGGAAACGCCGAGGCCACCACCGAGATCAAGACGGGAAATACTCAGGCCTTTAGCACGGATAGCCCGCGTCAGCTGTGCCAGACGCTCAAAAGTCTGACGATATGGCGTCACATCCGTAATCTGCGAACCGATATGAACGGCAATACCAACCACATTGATTTCTTCACGGGCAGAAGCGGCTGCATAAGTATTCAGCGCATCAGCATAGGCAATGCCGAATTTGTTCTTGCTGGTGCCGGTGGTAATTTTCGGATGGGTCAGCGCATCCACATCAGGATTGATGCGCAGCACAACGGTCGCCACTTTGCCAAGCTGGCGGGCAACACGGGAAATCGCATCCAGCTCTTCGATGGATTCAATATTCAACTGATGCACACCGGCATTGAGTGCCGCTGCAATTTCCTCATCGGTTTTACCAACGCCGGAGAATACGATTTTATCCGCAGGCGAACCGGCCGCCAATGCGCGGTGCATCTCACCGCCGGAAACAATATCCATGCCGCAGCCCTCACCAACCAGCAGTGACAACAGCGACAGGTTGTTATTGGCTTTCACCGCATAGCAGATCTGCACATTGAGTCCGTTCAGCGCAGCACGCAATCTGGCAACACGTTCACGCACAGCAGCCGCCGAATAGACATAAAACGGCGTGCCGTATTTTTCTGCAATTGCAGAGACAGCAACGTTTTCAACGCTTAAAGCCCCGTTTTTATAGCCGAAATGCGCAACATGCGGACGTGAGAACTCAGTGGTCATTCTACCCTCAAACACTCGAAGCGGAGGGTCGCACAGGACACACCGCTTCATCATTACTCACATCAAGCTATCAGACATCCATCTGCGGTCAAATTCATAATAATCTCTTTATTATTCATTTTCGATATGCTTAATACTGGGAAGGTTTGCTGCGAAAGGGGAGATTTTATGCGCCTGACACACCGCCAGCTGGAAATTTTTCAGTCGCTGATGCACACCCTCAATGTTACTGAAACGGCAGACCATCTCGGCTCCTCGCAGCCAACCATCAGTCGCGAACTGAAAGATCTGGAAGCAACACTCGGCTTTACGCTATTTCACCGTGATAACCGCCGTCTGAAGCCGACACAACAAGCTGCCGCGCTCAACGTGATTGTGCAGCGCTCCTTTGTCAGCATTGAAGAAATTGCCCGTACGGCACGCGCTATTCGCGGCGATAATTTGCAACGCGTATCTGTCGCCTGCCTGCCCGCCTATGCCCATGCGATTATTCCGCAGGCCACCAAACTGTTTCTCAACGAACATCCGCAAGCGTCTGTGAAAATTCATTCTCTGGAAGAAAGCGCCCTCACCCGCGACCTGTTGAGCAAATTCTTTGATGTCGGCATGGTAGAAGGCAATATTACCCTCAGCGCCTCCGCAACACGCGAGCTTTATACCGGTGATCTTCTGTGCATCATGCCTGCCGGTCATCCGCTGGCGGATTATGATATACTCGATATTGAGCAATTCTCCGGTCATAACTTTATTTATTATTCCGATGAGGATTACTATCGCCGTCAGGTCGATCAGTGGTTCAGCAATGCCGGTATCAGCCGTAAACTTATGATTGAGGCAACCACCGCGTCCTCCATCGGTTCTCTGGTAACAGCAGGTATTGGCATATCCGTTATCAACCCGCTAAGCGCATTAGCCTTTGAAGGGCAAAATCTGCTGATCCGCCCGATCCGCCATTCTATCCCTTATTATGTGAATGTCTGGCAGCCGGAAGATATCCGCCGCGGTGCACTTGGCGCAGAATTTGTGCAAGCAATCGTCAGTGCCGTTGAAGAACGCGTTGCAACACTGCGACAGCGTAATCTATGCACATGAACATTGCAGTATCAGGATAATATTCTCAAGAAACGACATCGCCGAGCAAGCAATACCAAACAGCGTCGTTTTTCCTGCACTTGCCTGCTTTCCTGTTTAAAAACAGAACTCTATAGTACGGCAAATTCGAACCAAAGAGGATTATCATGGTCAATCCGGTTTTCGCAGCATCCGGCATATCTGTTTTTGAAATCATGTCGAGACTGGCCACAGAAACCGGCGCCATCAATCTCGGACAGGGTTTTCCGGAAGGGCTTGAGCCGCAGGAACTGATTGCCGCTGCAACAGATGCTCTGCACAACGGTTCCCATCAATATCCGCCAATGCTCGGTCTTCCTGCCCTGCGCAAAGCTGTGGCTGACAATGCCCGCCGGTTTTTCAATATTGATCCCGATTGGGAAACAGAAATTTTGGTAACTTCCGGTGCGACGGAAGCGCTGGCCGATAGTTTCTTCGCGCTGATTAATTCCGGCGATGAAGTGATTGTGCTGGAACCAGCCTATGATTCCTATAGTCCGATGATCCGCCGTGCCGGTGGCGTGGTTGTGCCGGTGCGTCTTGCACCGCCCCATTGGGAATTGCCGTTACAAGCACTGAGCGATGCGATTACCCCGCGCACGCGCATGATCGTTGTGAATAATCCGATGAACCCGATCGGCAAGGTCTTTACCCGCGAGGAGCTGAATTTCATTGCGGAACTGGCGGTGAAGCATAACCTCTTCATTATCGCCGATGAAGTTTATGAACATCTGACCTTTGATGACAATAAACATATCTCGCTGTTTTCACTGCCGGAAATCCGCGGCCGTGTGGTGCGGATCGGCTCTGCTGGTAAAAGCTTTTCGCTCACCGGCTGGAAGGTTGGCTATATCACCGCCGATGCACAATTGCTGAAAGTGATCTCCCGCGTCCATCAATATATGACCTTCACCACACCACCGGCCTTACAGACAGCGGTAGCGGTCGGTCTCAACTTGCCGGACAGCTATTTCACCGGCCTGCGGGAAGAACTGGCTAAACGTCGTAATTATCTCGATGCCGGTCTGCGTGAAGCCGGTTTTAACATTGCCTCTGCGCCTGCCACTTATTTCGCGGTTGCCGATATTAGTGATCTCGACAAAGATGGTGATGATCTCGCTTTTAGCCAGCGCCTCACCCGCGAGGCCGGTGTAACGCCGGTACCGGTGTCGTCTTTCTATTCAGAGCGCAATATCACCAGCCATGTGCGTTTTTGCTTCGCCAAAAAGCTTGATACGCTGGAGACTGCCATTAGCCGACTGCGTGACTGGCGTGAGAAACAGGGCTGAGCAATCTCAGCCCTTTGCTGCCTCTGCTAAACCTCTGCGAATACGGTTGAAAATCGTCCACACTAACAGGGCGATCAGCAGCGGCTGCAACCAGACCATCCATTGCGGCAGAAAGCCGTCAACGGCCAGCCATCCGCCGAGGATACTGAACAACAAGGCGCGGTCGCTTTTGCCCATCGGCCCGTCATAGCGCCGCGATGCCCCGACACTCAGACCCATCAATCCGGCAAATTCGGTGAGCAAAGCCAGCACAATAATCAGCCCCATCCAATGCGGCTGAAATGGCGCAACCCACAGAAACGGTGCAAACAGTGCAATATCAGAGACAAGATCACCAAGCTCGTTGAGGTAGGCACCCAGAGCGCTTTGCTGGTTAAATTCGCGCGCCAGCATCCCGTCGATGGCATTCATCGCCATTCGGATGAACAGCCATACGGGAATAAGCCAGAACCATACCTTGGTTTCAACAATCACCAGCCATGAGCCGATCGCTACAGAGATCAGCATAGTCGCAATAGTCATCTGATTGGCGGTCACACCCCACTGTGCCAATCGGCTGACCAGCGGACGTAATAAATCCTGAAAACGGCTCTTAAGCTGATAAACAGACACGGTATAACTCTTTGCAAAATCATTTTTCTTAAACATCGTTTAGTCTAAAAGACTTACAATAAATAGCAAAACAACATCTATATTCTTGTATCGCCATATGAAAGACAGGCCTATGACTTCGGTAAAACGCGATTGCACTGAGCGGCATTTTATCAGCCATGACCGGCAGGAAATCTTTTTCCGCTACTGGCCAGCTTTGAGCGAAAAGCCGGAAGGCGCCATCATTCTGTTGCATCGCGGGCATGAACATAGCGGCCGTGTCGCGCATATTGTCGAAGAACTCGGGCTGGACAATTACAGCTTCTATGCATGGGACGCTCGTGGTCACGGCCTTACACAAGGACAGCGCGGCTATTCGCCTTCCTTTGCAACCACGGTGCGCGACCTTGATTGCTTTGCCCGCCATATCACCGAGACAGACGGCTTTGCATTACAAGACATGGCGCTGATTGCGCAAAGTGTCGGCGCAGTTATCGGTGCCACATGGGTGCATGATTATGCGCCGCCGATCCGCGCCATGGTGCTGGCTGCACCGGCCTTTGACGTTAAACTTTATGTACCGCTGGCCAAAGAAGGCATCTGGCTCTGGCAGAAGCTCAAAGGCACATTCTTCGTCAATTCCTATGTCAAAGCCCGTTTTCTCACTCATGATAAAGAGCGGATTGAATCCTTTGAAAATGACCCGCTGATTACCCGCCCGATTGCCTCCAATATTCTGCTGGAACTCTACGAAAATGCAGACCGTATTGTGCGCGATGCCCGTGCAATTACCACGCCGACACAGGTACTGATTTCCGGTCGTGACTGGGTAGTGCGTGATACACCGCAACATCGTTTCTATGAAAATCTCGCGGGCCCGGTTAAAGAGCGCCATGTGCTTAAAGGTTTCTATCACGACACATTGGGCGAGCGTGACCGCGCACTGGCTTTTGCCAAAATCCGGCCTTTCATTGAGCAGCAATTCGCCAAAAAACCGCAACAAAATGCGCTGCTTGAAGCTCATATTCAGGGCTTTACCCGTGATGAAGCTGACCGTCTGGCTACCCCTCTGTCCATTACCAGTCCACGCGGTGCTTATTGGGGTATGACCCGTGCTTCTATCCGTATTGGCGCATTGTTCTCGGAAGGGCTGAAAACCGGTATCCGCACCGGTTTCGATTCCGGTTCCATGCTCGATTACGTTTATCGCAATGAGGTGAAGGGCTTAGGCCCCGGCGGCCGTTATACAGACAAGACTTTCCTCAACGCCATTGGCTGGCGCGGTATCCGCCAGCGTAAAATTCATCTGGAAGAACTGATCCGGCAGGCTGTTACCCGTTTGCAGGACGACGGCAAACCGGCACGTATTCTCGACATTGCGGCCGGTCACGGACGCTATGTGCTGGATGCACTCACCACCAAAGATGATGAAATTGCTTCCGTACGTTTACAGGATTACTCACCGATCAACGTACTGGCCGGTCGTCAGCTGATTGCGGAGCGCAATCTCTCAGGCAAAGCCGAATTCCATGAGGGTGATGCTTTCGACACCAAAGCGCTCGCCGCACTTGGCACAGACACAGAAACGGCACCCAACCTCGCAATTGTTTCCGGCCTTTATGAGCTGTTTGCCGATAATGACCAGATCGCACAATCATTGGAAGGGCTGGCACAGGCGGTTCAGAGTGGCGGTTATCTGATCTATACAAACCAGCCTTGGCATCCGCAGCTGGAAATGATTGCCCGCGCCCTGACATCCCATCGTGGCGGACAAGCATGGGTGATGCGCCGCCGCACGCAGAACGAGATGGATCAGCTGGTTGAGGCCGCAGGCTTCCGCAAAATTGAACAGCGTATCGATCAGTGGGGTATTTTCACCGTGTCACTGGCACAACGTATTGAGCAATAATGCAGCTTGATCCCGAAGTGCATAAAACAAATCCGGTATTAATCCGGCGAGGCATATTATGGCTGCTGCTGCTTGCCCCGCTGTTCTATGCAACATACGGTATGGCAAACTGGCTGGCATCACAGCGTGGCGCAGTGCCGGAGATTGTCTTTGACTGGGAAAAGCAAATCCCGTTCTGGGGCTGGACGATCATCCCCTATTGGTCGCTCAATCTGTTCTACGCTGTCGCAGTTTTGGCCAGCACCAGCAGAAAAGCACAAAACCGGCTGATCGGCCGCTATCTCACGGCGCAATTCATTGCCTTTGTCTGTTTCATTGCTTTTCCGCTGACCATCACATGGGAAAAACCTGTAACAACCGGCCTTTCCGGCTGGTTATTTGCCATGCTCGGCAATTTCGATCAGCCGTTCAATCAGGCACCTTCGCTGCATATCGCCTTGGCAATCATCATCTGGGATCATCTGCGCGGCAGATTACCAGTATTTTGGCGCATGATCTGGCATGGCTGGTACCTGCTGATTGCTCTGTCTGTTCTCACCACCTGGCAGCATCATTTCATTGATGTTCCGGCTGGTGCTTTGCTCGGCCTTTTTGCTCTGTGGCTGTTTCCCCGTGAAGGCGATGCACCCTGGCAGAATTACCGCTTCACCCGTGATCCCAAGTCCCGTAAATTCATGCGTATTTATGGCGCTGCCGGCCTTGTATTATTGGCACTCACATTCACCGGCGGGCATCCGGCAATTCTGTTGCTGCTCTGGCCTGCACTGGCCTTGCTGATGCTGAGCTTTGGCTATAGCGGTAGCGGTACAAAAATCTTCCAGAAACGCAGCGACGGCTCCGTCAGCCTTGCATCCCTCTGGCTATTTTTGCCTTTGCGTATTTTCTTCAGACTTAACCGTATCGCATGGACATGGCGTGAACCGTCAGCGGTTAAAATTACTGAAGGCCTCTATCTCGGCCGTTTCCCGAAACACTCAGAAACACAAAACTATACCTGCATCATTGATATGACCGCGGAGTGTATCGCACCACGCAATATCAAACCCCGCTGGCAGGCTTTTCCTCTGATGGATCTCGCAAAGCCGGAGCCTCTCACCATGCAGGCCGCAGTCAGGGCAATTCATAATGCACCGCGCCCGACACTGATCTGCTGTGCTTTGGGCTATCAGCGCAGTGCCAATCTCATTGCCCGCTGGCTGGTTGAAAGCGGTCATGTGGCGAACAGTCAGCAAGCCGAGGAACTGATCCGCAAAACCGGCAGGCCGGTGCGTCTTTATCCGGATCATCAATAAAACAACGTAATTCACGAAAATAAGAAATGATTGCGGAAAGTGCTTTTATTCTGTTACTTGCTGAATTTAATGTGAAGCAAAATAAAAACGACTGTTCTTTATGGCCGATCCGGACTCGCATTCAGTATTACAGATTTTCTCCGGCATGGTTCTGGCCTTTTTTTCCCGCGCCATTACCGGCGTGCGTCCGATCTGGAGTGGTACAGTCCCGTCCCGCAAACAGCGGATTTATTTCGCCAACCACACCAGCCATGGCGACTTCATTCTGCTGTCCTCCTCGTTACCTTTAGGCGAACGCGCAAGAACCCGTGCCGTTGCCGGTGCTGATTACTGGAACAGCAACCGCCTGCGACAGTTCATTGCCACCCGCCTGCTTGGTACAGTGCTGGTGGAGCGGAACTGGATCGAGCGCAATGAAGACCCGTTGCTGGTGATGCTGCGTGCAATTGACAGCGGCCAGTCGCTGATCTTTTTCCCTGAAGGCACCCGCAATATGACAGACGATCCGCTGCTGCGTTTTCGCGCCGGTCTTTATCATCTGGCCAAAGCGCGGCCGGATGTGGAACTGGTGCCCTGCTGGATTGAGAATATGTCCCGCGTTTTGCCTAAAGGCACATTTCTGCCGGTACCGCTGTTATGCCGTGTGATTTTCGGTGCGCCGCTGCAATTGCAACCGGATGAAGAGCGAAAAAACTTTCTGCACCGTGCACAACATGCCTTGCTGACACTCAGCCCCCATTCCGACGGAGAACATCGTGACTGAAGAAACCAATCTTCTGCTGATCGGACTGGTTGTGCTGTTATCAGTCGCAAGCCTTGCTGCCGCATTAATCAGCTGGCGCAGTGCCAAACCATTGCCTTCCACACTCAGCAATATCAATGCACGCATCCGTGCGTGGTGGATTATGATTGCCGCGATCAGCATCGCTTTTCTGTTTGGCAAAACCGGTGTGGTTATTCTGTTCGGACTGGTCTCTTTCGCAGCGCTTCGGGAATATGTAACTCTCACCCATACGCATCGCAGCGATCACTGGCTGTTGCTCGGTGCCTTCCTGATTGTTATTCCAGTGCAATATTATCTGGTCTGGGTGGAATGGTACGGGCTCTATTCCATCTTCATTCCCGTTTATGTATTTCTGGCTATGTCGGTGCTCACAGCACTTTGGGGTAATACCAGCCGGTTTCTTGAGCGTATTTCCGAGCAGCAATGGGGCATTATGCTCTCGGTCTATTGCATCAGTCATGTGCCTGCGCTGGCGACATTGCATATTGAAGGCTTTGAAGGCCGGCAAATGCTGCTGATTGCCTTTCTGATTGCCGTGGTGCAGGGCTGTGATGTACTGCAATTCATCTTCGGCAAATTATTCGGTAAACACCGTATTTCGCCAAAAGTTTCCCCGTCCAAAACTTGGGAAGGGCTGATCGGCGGCGTGGCCAGCGCATCTTTGCTGGGGGCAGCGCTTTCATGGCTCACACCTTTTTCTCCGCTACAGGCAGGTGGTCTTGCAGCCATTGCCTGTATTATGGGTTTTTTCGGAGGCCTTGTCGCTTCAGCGATCAAACGTGACCGCGGTGTCAAAGACTGGGGGCATATGATTGAGGGGCATGGCGGTATGATGGACCGTGCCGATAGTCTAGTTTTTGCAGCCCCTGTGTTCTTCCACCTGATCCGCTATTTCTGGACTTGAGCGCATCCCGAAAAGTGTGAAGCGGTTTTCGGATAAGATGCGCGTAAATCATAACTAGTCAGAGCATTTTTAATATTTGTCTAAACTGAAAATGCTCTAACGGTTACTGTAAGACAGCCCCGCGAAAGAGGTTCCATGACGAGCGTCGCTCGGCCAGAAATCGCCCTGGTGGCGTGCCGACCGCTTTGCGGAACATAGTGACAAAAGCACCGGCACTCTCATAGCCCAGATCAAAAGCCACCGACTGGATAGATCGCCCCTGTGTCAATAATTGCACACCGGTTATCACATGCAATTGCCGCCGCCAGCGCCCGACACTCATGCCCGTTTCATGGCTGAATAACCGGCTCAGACTACGTTCGCTCATGCCGATACGATGTGCCCATTCTTCCAGTGTCGCATGGCTTGCCGGATCATCCAGCAAAATATCGGTCAGTTTACGCAAACGGCTGTCCGCCGGTATCGGCAGATGCAACTGTTCAAGCGGTGCAGCCACCAATTCATCCAGCAACACACCGATGAGCCTGCCCTCTGCACCATCTTCATCATAACAGGGATCAAAACCCGCAGCTTTTTCCAGCAGGCTTTGCAGCAAAGGTGAGACGGAAACGCTGCAACACGTCTCCGGCAAACCGTCAACCACGTCCGGCGCAACAAACAGACCGAAACCGCGTGCCTCGCCGGAGCTTCTGGCTTTATGAAATAGCCCGCCCGGTATCCAGACCGCACATTGCGGCGGCACAACCCAGACACCACTATCCGTCTCAACGGTCACCACACCGCTGGCACTGAATAAAAGCTGCGCTTTACGATGCGAATGGCGCGGAAACTCCCAGCCATCAACAACCATCGATAAGCCCATCACAACCACGGGGCGATCGATCTGATCCGGCAAAGCATAATCAGGGAAACTCGTTGTAAAAAACATGAAATCACCGTTACTCTGATGATAATCCTAAAAGCTCATAAGCCTGACGCACCGCATCATCGCGGTTCTCCGTGACGATCATCGGATGTCCCCAGAACTTACCATAAATGACAGAAAAGGCTTTTGCGGCCAGCCGTTTAACTGAGCTCTGTTCCACATAATACATCGCCTTCACGTAATCACGTAAATCAGCTTTGTTCTGTTTCATCCACAGCGAGACAGCACGGCGGTCAGCAACACTTTCGCCCGGATCCTTGTCAAAATCAGCACCCCAGCCAAGAAAAACAAAAGCTTGCTTGCGTTGCAGGCATTGCTCAAAAATCTGTAATGTCTCTTCAATCGTCTGATGACCAGCACCGGAATAATCCATCCGTACCAGCGGAAAGTCCTGAATATCAATCTGCATAGTCTGCCTCATAAACTATACACCTGTAATAGGCGTTAAAATATGAGATAATTAGTATAGTTTTATCATGCTGGCGTCATTCTGTCATGGTGCCATAAAATATTTCATTTCGGCCAAGAAAGTGCCCGAAAACACAAAACGCCGGTCCGTTGCAAACAGACCGGCGTTTTTAATTTTCCGACTTGCGCACCAGTCAGGTGATTTCAATATGCGGTTTCAAAGGCATATCATCATGCAAAGGCACAGTCTGGCGTTCGATCATACGATGGACACGCGGTTTTTCCGGCCCTTTATGCAACGACAGTAATTTCTCGGATACCGCAGCATCCGCATAGGTACGGCGCTGATTATGGCGGACATATTCCACCCATGTCGGCACATGATAGGTTTCCGTCCAGATATCCGGATTTTCCAGATCGCGTAGCAGAGCCCATTGCTGTGCACCGTCACGAATACGGATACGGCGACGCGCAGCCATCGCCTCCAGAAATGCATGAACATTATGATGCTCAATATGATAATCCACCATCACCATAATAGGACCGCTGCGCGGGCGGATGTCCAGACGCAATTGCGGCTCAGAAAACGAATTGAGCGGATCAAGATTGAGCTTGTCGAATTCCGGCAGTTTGAACACCAGTCCGACCAGCGCTCCGCCAACCAGCGTGAAGGCAGCAACACTCAGCGCCGCCTCAGGCCCATAGCCGTCAGCCACAGAACCCCAGAGCCAGCTGCCAGCGGCCATACCGCCGAAAGTAGCAGTTTGATAAAGCGCCAGAGCACGTCCCACCACCCAGCGCGGCGTAGACAATTGCACTGTTACATTGAACAGCGACAAAGCCAGAACCCATGACGCACCGGCAGGCAGCAACAACAAGCAGGTTAAAATAACCGAATGACTGTAGGACAACAGATAAACACTGATACCAAAGGCGATGAATGCACCGCGCACAATGGTTTCATTAGCGAATTTCTCGCGTAACTCACCGGAAGTGAAAGCACCGGCAATCGCACCAAGTCCGAAAGCGCCGAGCATAATACCATAGGTCAGCGCCGTGCCCTGCACCAGATCGCGGGCGACCAGCGGCAACAGAGCCAGCACAACAATGGCTGAAAGACCGAACAGGAAACCACGAAACATCACCTTGATCAGGTTCGGAGACATGGAAACATAGCGCAGACCAGCGGAAACGGCACGCCCAAAGGTCTCACGCGGTAGTGTGGATTTTGCAACCTGCGGCTTCCAGCGCAGCAGTGCAATAATCAGCGGAATATAACTGACAGCATTGATGATAAAGGCAAAAGCAGCACCGGCAACGGCCACGATAAAACCACCGATCGCAGGGCCGATACTGCGCATAGCATTAAAGCTCATGCTGTTGAGTGCCACCGCCCCCGGCAGATCAGAGCGGGGTACAATGTCCCCCATTGATGCCTGCCATGACGGATTGTGCAAGGCTCCGCCACAGCCGATCAGGAATGTAAAACTCAGCAAAAGCCATGGCGTAAGCCAGCCCATATAGCCAAAAATCGCCAGCATCAGCGACACCAGCAACATCATAAACTGTGCAATCAGCATGATACGGCGGCGGTCAAAATTATCCGCCAGAGCACCGGCAAACAGCGAGAAAAACATCACCGGCAAAGTGGTGGAAGCCTGTACCAGCGCCACCATATTGGAGGATTGCGCGATGGTCGTCATCATCCAGCCTGCACCAACAGTCTGGATCAGCCCGCCAAGATTGGAAGCAAGCGTTGCAGTCCATAAAGAGCGAAAAGCTTTATGTTTAAACGGAGCTAAAGGGGATACACTTTGCGACACCGCAGAATTTCCTATCCGAAGCAGATGCTCCATCATGCATGGTTCGGTGTAATAATCACACTGAAAAATTCAAACAGCCTGTAAAATCAATGTGCAAGCTGTCAGCGAACCTTATGCCCGTACCATAGGCAACATTGAAAAAAGACGAACTGGCTATTTTGACGCAACTGTGAATTTTTTCTTCATGCAATAAAAAAACCGCCGGAAATTGTCCGGCGGTTCTTTGAAGTCAATAAAGTCACAGGGATCAGAATTTGGCACTCGCTCCGAATATAAAGCTGCGGCCTTTTCCTGAATATTCATTCTCACCCAATGGCCCCGACACAGCCACGCGATAATTCTTATTGGCCACATTCTCGACCGAGAAGAACAATTCCGCATTTTCCTTCAGCTTATAAGAACCGTAGAGATCATAGAGAATATAGCTTGGCAGTGCGAATTTCTGGCCAAAATCCGTACCAAATCCGGCATAGCTGCTTTTGCCGAAATAACGCGCCTGTGCCCCCAGTGTCAGCTTCTCATCAAACAGACGGAAACCGGCATCAAGCGTGCCATACTGATCCGGTATCATGAAGGCATCACCATTCCCCGCACCGGCCCCCTCACCAATCGGCTGATCTGTTGTGGCTTTGGTATAAGAAACATTGGTATAGAAAAAGCCGAGATCATAGCTGCCTTCAATCTCCCAGCCATACATTTTGGTAATGCCGGGGCGGTTGATCCACATCGCTGTCGGCCCGCGATTGGGTACATCGACAAAATCATTGACGACGAAATTCTCAATAGAATTGTGAAAGAAGCCGGTTTTCAGACGGAACTTGTCATCGCTGCGTAACAAGCCGTCTTCTGTGAAATTAACCCCGATATCCCAGCCTTTGCTATATTCCGGTTCAAGATTGAGATTATTGGCAATACCACTGCCGAGTCCCGCGCCAATCGGTATCAGCGAGAAGAACATTTCCTGTACCGTCGGCGGGCGGAAAGTATGGGCATAAGTCGCATAAAGCTCCAATCCGTCATAAGGTTGCGCGGTCAGAGAGACTTTCGGCAACCATTTGCCGCTGCTGCGCTCAATATCCTTGTTGCCGCAGGCAGGTCCTCCTGCAGGACAGTCCCCTGTGCCTGCCGCATAAGCCGGCTGATAGCCTTCAACATTCCAGTGATCGTAACGCAGACCGCCGGTCAGCGTGAAAATATTCCACGACAAAGTTGCATCGGTAAAACCGCTGGATTTCTTTAAAGTACCGGGAGGGTTGGCACCGCGATAGCTGTTGATGAGATATTCATCACTGCCGAAAGACCCGCCATAGAACAGCTTGAGCTGTACATCATCACTCAGCATTGTTTTGCTGGTATTGGAAATGTCAAAACCATAGCCGCGATCATCGGTTTTGCGTCCCCGATAGCTGCCGCCGGTCGCTGCATAGTCCATATTGGTGCGGTTATAATAGGCATTCACCTTCAGGTCGATCCAGTCATTATCATCCGGCGTATAGGCATAATTTGCAGTATAAGATGCATTCTTCAGATCCTGCTCGTAATTGGCATAGGTAAACCGGTTCTCATACCAGCGCGCACCAAGTTTGAGATTGTGCTCGGAGGATGGTGCAATTTCAAATTTGATCAGGCCGCCACCCGGACGGTTGGTGGCATCGCGCCCGCTATCCACATAAACGCCGTCACCGTTTTTAAATGTACCGAAGGATGTGCGTGCAAAAGCACCGAGAATACTGACATTGCTGGATTTATCATTGTTCAGGTTGGCACGTGCAGCGCCTGCCAGCATACCGGAACCGCGGAACCCGTTGGTTCCGGCTTTCCAGCGTGTCAGCACGCCGACATCACGGCCCGGTAAGACAATATCGTCAAAATCAAGTGTGCGGAAATTTGCGGCGCCGCTCAGAGTCCCCATACCGGCGGCGCCTCCCACGGCACCTTTGCTCACATCAATGCCGCCAAGCAGTTCCGGCTGCACATAGAGCAAGGTACCGCCGGATGAGGCATGGCCTGCCACATTACGGAATGTCTGCGGCACACCGTCAATCATCGCATTCACACGGCCAAAACCGCTCATCCCGCGAATATTCACCTCAATGCCGGGCTGACTGGACTGCTGGCGGGTGAATACACCGGGTGTCGAGCGCAACGCAGCCTGCGGATCGCCGCCAAATCGCTCCTGCAGCGTATTACGGCTCACAGAGCTGACTGCTGCGGGTGCGCGGTATATTCCGTCACCCTGAACAAAAGGTCCGTTCAAACCACCGGTCACTGTAATTGTTTGCAACTGCGTGGTACTGCCCGCAGCCTTATCTTTTGCCGCATCCTGTGCGGCGACTTCACGCTGCTGCGCCGCAGCCATACCAGTAAAAATCCCGAGACCGGCAATGCTCAAACCCGATAGGCTCAAAATGGTACCGGCAAAAGATGCGCGCAGACAGTGTCTGACAACAGACATAATACCCCCTTTGGCAGGCAGACATCGTCTGTCCTGCCATGCATAATCATGACAAGTTTTGAAAAGCAGCAATTGAAAGAGTAGATTTCGCTCTTATGCCTAGGGAATAATAAACTTGATAAAAAGAGTCAAGTTTATCTTGGTCACAATTTTCTGCGGAGCTATCCCAACATTTAAGTAAAAGATTTTAAAGGGTTTCTCCCGCATAGTATGATTATCAACCAAGAGCAGAGCGACAGCTGTTAGCAGCCGAAGCAGGAAGCAAAACAGGTATAATGCACAGAATAATGTGTAAAATGTCAGACTCTAAAGACGGGATAAACTGGCCATGACTGAAATCCGATCCTTAACAGAAACGGATATACCGGTAGTCGCAAAGCTTTTTCAAAAAATCTTCCGGAAAAGCAACAAGGAACCGTCGGCTGAACTGATCACCTATCTTCACCGGCTTTATATTCGTTTTGCCGGAGAGACCGCGCCTGCTTCTAAAGTTTTGCTCGACAAAAACGGCAATATTTGCGGTTTTCTCGGCGTGAATTATTTTGATTATTTTTGTGAGACGTCACATAAAACACTGCGCACCGCCATTGTCAGCACATTGATGGTAGAGGATCATCAGCACAACCCTCTGGGCGGCGTCAAACTGATGCGCAATCTGCAAAAAGACGGTTATGACCTGATGATAACCGAAACGGCCAGTGAGATTGCCGCAGCGATCTGGAAAAAACTGGATGCGGTTCAACTCACCAATTACAGCCTTGACTGGTTGCGGATTATTCGCCCGCTTAGCTTCATGACAGAAATCGCAGGCAGCAAGCTGAAACCTCTCTCCGTGCTGCAACCTTTGGCGCGCAAGTTTGATGATCGCAAACGCAATACCATGCATGGCAAAAGCCTGCGCTGGTCAGCCACACCATCGGATTGGCCAACCGCCCAGCAACTGACCTGTACAGATATTGATGCAACAGAATTTGCTGAACTCTATCAGCATTATGCGCAAAGCTTTTCCTGTCGTCCGCAATGGAATACAGAGCAATTGCTGAACCGTCTGGAAGATGCATTGCAAAAGCCTGAATATGGCAAGGCCTATATGGTCAAAGCAGGCACGAAATCTGGCAAAAATCTCGGTCTTTTCCTCTATCACTTAGAGTCTGGCAAAACAGCGCGTGTACTGGAACTCTTTAGCGATCCGAAAGCCGGAAGTCAGATGATTGATACGCTGATCCATCATGCGGCCTCCAACGGCGCTGTCGCCATTCGCGGACGTACACAACCGGAACTCATGGAAAACATGCTCGGAAAGCGCATTGCTTTCACCCATTTATGCTCAACGATGGTGTGGGCACAGGATCCGGCTTCATTGCCGCCTTTTGTCGAGGGTAAAGCCCTGCTGAACGGCCTTGCCGGAGAGTTCTGGAACAGACTCTACGCCAACACGCTTTAAGCGCCGATAAAAAAGCCGCCTGAAAAGGCGGCTTTTCTCATTACAGCGCCATGTGCCGGACTTGGCACACAAAACCCGCTCTAACACTTGAGAATTAGAGTATAATTTCTCCTTAAACTGCTCTAAGTTTAAGGAATTATGCTCTAGGACAGAAAATCCTGAACCGGCTCGACCAGGAGCGGCGGCTCATGCAGAGCTTTGGTTGTTTTACGCTTGGCTGCAATATCCGCCCAGACATGCTGCACCTGATCTTCACCCAGATTGGTCGCTTTAACCGTATCCGCCGCACTGATCTTGTGATTAAGCGCGTAAAGGCAAAGATCCATCAGATTATATGGCAGAGAGAAATAGAACTCTTCCTGCGTCTGCGCGAGCGAGAAAGTATCTGTTGTCGGCGGACGTTGACGGATTTCTGCGGGCACTCCAAGATAATCAGCAAGCTGATAGACCTGTGTCTTATAAAGATGGGCAATCGGCTTCACATCCGCGGCACCATCCCCGTTCTTCACGAAGAAGCCCTGATCATATTCCAGCCGGTTTGGTGTACCGACAACCGCAAAATTCAGGCGATCCGCGTGGTAATATTCAAACTGTTTACGGGTACGCTGCTTCATATTGGTAGCAGCAACGATGCCTAAATAAGCCTCCGGTGTCAGGCGGATTTTTTCCTGCTGACCGTCCGGCGACTGCACCACCAGCGAGGAAATATTATAGCCGCCATTTTCAGAAGCATTGTTGATCACCAGCTTCGACGCCCAGCCCTCTCCGTAAGCAGGTACAACCGAGCGGATAAAATCATCGCGGCGGCGGTAGCAACCCATAGCAGCCAAGGCAGGGCCGATATCCTCAATCACTGTCTGCACACCAAAGGTGCCTGCAAGTTTCTGCCCCAGCGCCAGCGACAACGGGTCGGAATCATTTTCCGGCATAAAAATACCGAAGACTTTATCCGCACCGACAGCGCGTACAGCCAGTGCCGTACTCACGCTGGAATCAATACCGCCGGAGATACCGACAACCAGACCACGGCGCCGCAGACCGCGCAGCTGACGACGCAAGGCAGCGGTGATTTTCTCCACCTCAGCTTCCGCATCAATCACCATCGTCTGTGCAGAAAACTCTTGAATCTTATTCATCCTGAAACTGCCTGTATTGTTTGGCCAATATTTCCGCCGCAAGACGACGACTGACTTTACCTGTATCGGTTCGCGGCAATTCATCCGTAACCAGCACGAAAACCGGAACCATATAATCTTCCAGATGCTGACGGCAGAACCGGATAATATCCTTATCGCTCAGCTCTGTATCTGTGGTGGTCACCATTGCGGTGATCGCCTGCCCCAGCATTGCATCAGGCACACCGGCTACAACAGCTTCCC
Source organism: Hyphomicrobiales bacterium (assembly GCA_900470285.1). Lineage (GTDB taxonomy): Bacteria > Pseudomonadota > Alphaproteobacteria > Rhizobiales > Rhizobiaceae > Pseudochrobactrum. The sequence goes on along the minus strand of UCAG01000004.1, from coordinate 13,590 downwards.
GAATGGCGGGATGCGTGTAAAGCACAGTCTCGACTTCTTTCGGCGGCACTTTTTCTCCGCGCGATTTGATGATGTCATCCTTGCGCCCGACAAAGTAATAATATCCGTCTGCATCCATGCGCAGCAGATCACCGGTATGCAGAACCTTTTCCCACGGATTGCGCCCGCTTTTCAGCACAGCAGCACTTGCCTCGGGATTGTTCCAGTAACCCTGCATCACATTCGGCCCGCGTATCACCATTTCACCGGCTTCACCGGCAGGTACAGGCCCGCCCTGCTCATCGAGCAGATAAACTTCACTATTCGGCAGTGCAATACCCACCGATTCCGGCTTCTCGCTGATCATATGCGGCGGCAACCATGTGCAGCGTTTGCATTCTGTCATACCATACATGGAGTAGATTTCCGCATCCGGAACAACACGTTGCAAAAACTCGATATGCGGCACCGGCAATTGGGCAGCAGTGTTGGTAACATAGCGCAGATCGGGCAAAAAACCGGATGTCAGATCACGCATCTGCATCATAATAGCAGACATTGTAGGCACAATAGGAAAACCTGTTACCTTCTCTGCACGCATCACTTCAAACACTGCCTGCGGAAAGGCAAAGGACTTTTCCAGCACCAGCGTTGCACCGAGTTTCACAGTCATCAGCAGCTGATACAGCCCGTAATTGAAAGACAGTGGTAATACAGAAAGAATAATATCATCTGCAGTGTTTTTCAGCAGCCCCGTCAGAGAGGTCGCCGCCGCCTCAATATTGCGATGTGTCATCATCACACCTTTGGGGCGACCGGTTGAACCGGATGTATAGATCAGCATGGCCAGATCAATATCGATGCCGCCGCTGATAATCTCTGTCTGGTCTTCCTGCGGTTCAACAGCCGTCTCAAATGACAAGTGCTGGCGCTTGGAGCGGCCTGGACCTTTAACGGCAATCAGAGCAGGTATTTCAGCAAACGCCTCAGCCTCATCAACCACCTGCAATAATTTAGCCTGTGTCAGCAAAGCGGAAGGGGTACAGTCGTTCAGAATATAACCAAGTTTATCTGCTTTAGTGGAAGGGTTCACCAGTGTGAAAACTGCGCCAGCCTTCAAAATAGCAAAAACTGATACCGCTGCCTGCCAGCAATTATCCATAAAAATAACAACGCGATCCCCGCGCTGTACATTCTGTACCTGCAAACTGCGCGCCAAAGCCTCAGCTTTGGCATTAAATTCCGCATAGGAAAGACGCATCTGTCCGGTTACCAGCACAGTCTTATGGCCGGTATTTTGTGCATGGAATTTAAGATGGTTCTCAATACGCATCATCGGACAGATGGCCTGCTATCAGGCAGCTTGACGGGCGGCGACATAGGTGGTGATTTTTGACAGGCTGTCGAGATTAGCCGGAACAATATCCGCATCTGCCATTTTAATACCGAAAGCCTCGTCAATAAAAGCAATCAGTTCCAACACGCCTGTGGAATCCATCACATCATTGTCGATTAGCGAGGCATCATCTTCCAGCGCATAATCCGTATCGCCAAAAAGAAAATTCTCAATAATGAACGCACGCAAGCGGTCTTTGATTGTATCACTCATGCTCTTATCCTGTTTCGGTCATTTCCGGCATTCTCAGAACTGCCATAGCAATAATTTGAGAATACTCTAATGAAGCCTGTAAATACTCTGTTTTATTCACTGTCTTAACGCATAATTTTGACAGTAAAGTCTATAAGATTTTTAAATTTTCCAAACTAGTTCAGTAAACTTGTAAATTTTCTCAGCCATATCTGTGTAGAAAGCACCCCGACATAGGCTGTATTGTCACGAAAACCAGTCAGACCTTGTTCTTTATTCTTATTATATAATTTAGAAACGGCTTTAGAGTTAAAATAGCCGCTCTCTTCAATGCGGCCGTCACTCATCAGATCGCGTACATAGTCTTTTTCACCCTTTCCGGTAAAGGAATGGCTGTCCGGCGCACGATAAGGCTGTTTCTGTCTTTGCAAAACCTCAGCCGGAACCCGTTCTTCTGCGACACGGCGCAACAGATATTTCTCGGTCAGTCCGTGCAGCTTCAGCGACGGATGCAACCTTGTTGCAAATTCAGACAGGCGGTAATCCAGAAACGGAAAGCGTGTTTCCACACCATGCGCCATTGCCATACGATCACCCTGACTGGAGAGAATATAGGACGGCAACAGAAAACGACACTCCAGATATTGCGCCTGATGTAGTTCATGCCAGCGCCCGAACCGCTCCGGCAGTTTGGAAGCCAGTTCCTCACCCGCATCATAATCAGCAAGCTCCCGTTTCAGATCGCCGGAGAAAAACAATTTAGCAGCACTTGTCGCCTTAAAACGCGGGCGGTGCGAATAAAGCGGGTCTGCCAGATCCGTACCGTGAATACCGAAAAAAGCAGCCAGTGTTTCCGGTGTCTGTGCTTTTAAGCCAGGCAAATAAGGATAGAGTTTGCGAAATAATTGCGGCCTGATTTGCGATTGCGGTTGCCGCGCACAAAAACGGCGGACTTTTGCTTCGCGAAAAATATCATAGCCGGCAAAGACCTCATCCGCCCCTTCTCCGGTCAGCACTGCTTTCATGCCACTTTCCCGCACCAATTGTGCAAGGCGATAAAGCGGTGCCGGTGCCGTGCGGACCAGCGGCACTTCGGCAGCCTGAATAACATCAGGGAAAATAGCGGCAATATCATCTTCCGCAATGGAGATGGAATGATGATGCGTATGCAGCGCCTGCGCCACCATTTGCTGATAACGGCTTTCATCATAATCCGCCTGCTCGAAGCCTACGGAAAAACTATGCAGCTCGCCTTTTGTCAGCGGCTGTGCAAAAGCAGCAATCAGTGATGAATCCAACCCGCCGGAAAGATAAGTTCCGACAGGCACATCAGCCTGAATGCGCAGATTAGTGGCATCCTGCAGTAAAGCTTCCAGTTCTTCTGCGGCAGTATCGGCATCATGAATGACGGCAGCATCGTCCCTGTCCGGATAATCCAGCGTCCAGTAACGGTGCATTTTCATGCCGTTTTCATCGCAGATCATCATATGCGCCGGTTCAAGCTCATAGATATTACGGAAGGCCGTGCGCGGCGCAACCGGCGCCCAGAGCGTAAAAATCTGATCCAGTGCAACCGGATCAAGCTCCGCCTGTACCGAAGACACACGCAGCAATGCCTTAATCTCTGAAGCGAAATATAACACCCCGTCCGCATAAGTGTAGAAAAGCGGCCGCACCCCCAGACGATCACGGGCAATAAACATGCGCTTTAACTGCACATCCCATAAAGCGAATGCAAAATCACCGTTCATAAAACGCAGGCAATCCGTGCCATAGCGGGCATAGAGATGCAGGATCACTTCTGTATCGCTGTGAGTGCGGAACTGTGCACCCTGTGCTTCCAGATCACGACGCAACTCTGCATGATTGAAAATCTGGCCGTTGAAAACCAGCACATAGCGCTTATCGGCGACTGTCATCGGTTGCTGACCATCGCTGATGCCGACAATAGACAAACGCTTATGCGCCAGACCTGCACCATTCAGAACAACGGCGCCCTGCTCGTCAGGGCCGCGATGAGCAATAGCATCGGCCATCCGGCGCAGTAAAATCTCCGGCACCTGATCCGTTTTTATCTGCCCGACATAGCCTGCTAATCCGCACACGATAACGCCCCCGCTGACATAGGCGGCAACAATAACCGGAAAGAAAATCCGGACTTGCCTTCAAAAGCCCGCCTGACATAATCTTGTATCGCAGAGTCCCGCTAATCGCCAAACAAGATTTTCAGAAACAGTGCAGCACAACAAGAAATGTCTGTCTATTGTTAACGGACAGAAATATAGACGCTGCAAATCACGTAAAGACAGGTTGTGATGCAGCGAAAACTAACCTTGTCCCAGCTTGAGCTGATCATCGCTATTGCTGCATGCGGTACTATCGGCAAGGCAGCACGGCAGCTGCATCTCACACAATCAGCCGCCAGCCAGTCGCTTGCCTCACTGGAAAAAACTTTGGGATTGCCGCTTTTTACCAGAACTGCATCCGGTGTGACGCCCACAGCCTTTGCGCAAAGCATTTTACCCGAAGCACACCACGCAATTGATGCGGCACTGCGCATATTGAATATTGCTGAAAGCGCTGAAAACCGGCAAAATCAGCACCCGCAACGGTTCAGCTTTGCAGCCATTCCCAGTATTGCAGAAACCCTGCTGCCGCAATGGCGCAGACAATTACAGCGGCTCTTTCCAGAATTGGAAATCTCGCTTTATCAGGGTACGCATCTCGAAGTCAGCAACTGGGTCAGACAAGGCATCACCGATGCCGGTATCACGGCTTTACCAACAGGCCTGCCGGCTGAGCTGATCAGTCAGCCGCTCAGGCAGGAAGAGTTGCTGGCAGTTATCCGCCGCGATGATCCCCTGCTGCGTCTGCCGCATCTGACCTTACAGGATGCAACGCAGCGCACTGTGATCATGGCCGCAGGTTCGGAACATATTATGCTGCCGCTGTTTCAGGCGGCAAATATATCCGCGCCGGAAACAATCATGACACAGGACATTACCACCGCGCTGAATATGGTACGGCAAGGACTGGGCATCACTATTCTGGCGGCAAACACTTTCCCGCAGGCTGATTATCATGAATTGCGTTTGCGCTCTTTCAGTCCCGCACTCTGCAGAACCCTGCAACTTATCCATCGTCAGGATAACACCCAGACAGATATTTTCGCGGCATTATCACAGCTTATGACACAAACCATAAGCCGGACTAATGGGTAATCTGATTTGATTTAATGACCGCATAAGTTTCATTATATGTCACAGGCTGGTCTTCACATCAGGAGACCGTCATGTCAGCAAGCATCACCAGCCCCGCCACATCTCAAGTGCAGATCGCTGCCTCCCCCTCCCGCCTGAGTGCTTTCCTGTGGGGGCTGCTCGGGCTGGCCATTTGGTCCGGTTCATTTGTCCTCACCCGCTTCGGTGTCAAATCCAGCCTCACTGCCTATGATATTATTGCTCTGCGTTTCGGCACCGGCGGCCTGTTGCTATTCCCTGTCTTATGGAAAACAGGCTCAGGCCTTAACCGCCTTGGTCGCAGCGGCTGGGTTCTGTTGATATGCGGTGCAGGAGCCCCTTACGCGCTGCTCACTGCAACCGGCCTGCGTTTTGCGCCTGCCGCGCAGGCCGCAGCACTTATTCCGGGTCTGATGACTGTGCTGGTGGCGCTGCTGGGGACTTTTCTGTTACGAGAAAAACTTTCACCCCGCGGCTGGGCTGGTATCCTTCTCATTCTTGGCGGTGCATTATTCATCGTCAGCCAGTCTTTTGAAGCCGGACAATCTTACGGCCATCTGGCCTTTCTGGCAGCTGCAATGCTCTGGGCTGCCTACGTTATTGCCTTGCGTGGCAGCGGTATCAGCGCGCTCCATGCCACGGCAATTGCAGCGGTGATCTCCGCACTCGTCTACCTGCCGCTCTATCTTTGCTTTTTTGAGAAAAACATCACCTCAGCTCCATGGGAGGATATTCTCACACAGGCAATTTATCAGGGCATATTCACCACCATTATCGGACTGGTCGCTTTTAACCGCGCTGTCGCAGGTCTTGGTGCTGCGGCAGGATCAGCTCTTTCTTCATTAATACCAGTGGTGACTGTTATACTTGGCGTAGTCTTTCTCAATGAAACACCCGGTATAACTGAGCTGGCAGCAATCCTTCTGATTATCTCCGGCGTGCTTTGCCTTACACTGCGCCGCAAGGTTCAGGAATAATTTAAAGGCCGTACAAACAGATAAACCTCAGTTTCTTATCACAATTAAGCGGGACAAAGTGCAATCTTGCGGCTTTTGGCTTCAAATCCTGACAAGTTTGCTCTAAAAGGGCACACGAAATCATTGCAAAAAATTCCATGCCTTTTCGCAATAAAGCGTCGGGCACGGACAGCAGGTAAACCGGCATCTGTCGCTTTATGTTTCAGGCCGCCCCGCTTTTGGTAAGGATAAACAGATGCAGAAATTCCAGCTCTCCCGCCGTCAGACTCTCGCAGGGCTCAGTGCCGCCAGTGCCATGACTGTTCTGGGCGCCCCGTTTTCGTTAAGTGCCAGAGCTGAAGCTGCACAGATCAAGGCCGTGCTCGGCATTATCCGTCTCGCCAGTCAGGCACCAAGCTTCATTGCGATGGAGCGCGGCTATTTCAAAGCTGAAAACCTCGACATGGAATTCAAATATTTTGAAGCCGCACAGCCAATGGCCGTTGCTATTGCCGGTGGCGATGTCGACTATGGTGTAACAGCCATGAGCGGCGGCCTGATCAATCTGGCTGAGAAAAATGCAGTGAAAGTTATCGGCGGCTCTTTGCAGGAAGAAAAAGGCCTTGCAGGTCAGATCATTCTTGCCTCGAATAAAGCCTATGAAGCAGGCTTGACCGAACCTAAACATCTGGCAGGCAAGAGCTTCGGCATTACCACTGCCGGTTCGTCCTTCCATTTCATGGCTTATAAGATTGCCAAGGCCAACAATATTCCGCTCTCCGACATCACTCTGCGCCCGTTGCAGAAGGTCGGCGCTGTTGTTGGTGCCCTGACTTCCGGCCAGATTGATGCATGGGCTATTCAGCCAAGCATTGCCAAGAAGATGATTGCAGAAGGTGCAGCCAAGCAGATCGGTCTGGTGTCTGATGTTGCGCCGGATTATCAGGTGACAACTGTTTTCACTTCCACCAAAAATGCTGCGGAAGAACGTGCCAAAACAGAAGCTTTCATCCGCGCTTATTCCAAAGCTATTGATGATTACAATGCGGCTCTGGTCGACAAAACCGCTTCTGCTGAAGAGGTCGATGCGATTGCCAAGATCACCCATAAATATGTGGAAATGGATTTGCCGTTCGAACAGGCCAAAACCAATCTGGTCAATGGCGCAATGCGCATCAACAAAGGTCTTGCACTGTCGCTCGGTTCTGTGACCGAACAGCTGAATTGGTTTAAAGACGAGAAGATGGTAAAAGACACCATCACCCCTGAAATGCTGTTTGACACCAGTTACGTCAAAACCATCTGATCTGAAGTCTTTTCAGCCGGTACGGTTTGCCCTACCGGCTGTTTCCCGCGAATGATCAGGGCCCGTAGCGATCGAGTATTTCCAGTTTTTTAATTCATAAGAAATGCTCTATCTTTTTGTTATTACGTGTATCTTATCCGAAAACCGCTCTCATTTTTCGGGATACACATTAACCCTGCCGCCCTGACAAGAAGAAGTAAAAACTGCATGGATTTGCTGTTAAAAAATGTCGGCCACCATTACGGCAAGGTCGAAGTTTTGCGTGATATCACGCTAGAGATCAATCAGGGGCAGATCGTCTGTCTGATCGGCCCTTCCGGTTGCGGTAAATCCACGTTGCTCCGTTTTATCGGTGGTCTTGAACAGCCGTCATCCGGTCAGGTTTTGCAGGTCGGAGAACCTTCGCCCTCATCGCTCAATCCGTTGACCTATGTTTTCCAGCATTTTGCCCTGCTGCCTTGGCGCACGGTTGCCGGTAATATCCGGCTGGTACTGGAAGATCACAAATTATCCGCCAAAGAGATGGATAGCATCATTACCGATGTGCTGGCCCGCACCCGTCTCTCGGATTTTGCAGATGCCTATCCCAAACAGCTCTCCGGCGGGATGAAGCAGCGCGTTGCCATTGCCCGTGCACTGGCTGTGCGCCCTGATGTCATGCTGATGGATGAGCCGCTCTCCGCGCTCGATAGTCAGACCCGCGAATTGCTGATGGATGATCTGGTATCACTCTGGACGCGCCAGCCTTTCACCGCCGTCTATGTCACCCATAATCTGGCTGAAGCCGTCCGCCTCGGCCATAAGATTGTGGTGCTGTCCCGCCGTCCGGGGCGGATCAATCAGGTTGTGACAATCGACACGCCTCTCGATCAGCGCCATCTCGCAGACCCTGTACTGGATGCCAAGCAGCAGGAATTATGGGCGCTCATGCGTGATGAAGCGATGGCTGCGGATCAGGAGCTGCTGAAATGACAAAACCATCAGATAACCAGACAATCATCACCCGTCCTGTACCTTTTCGAGGCGGCGGTTTTGCACCGGTAAAAGTGCGCTTCATAGCGCCTTTGCTATTTATGGTCCTGATTGCACTGGCTGAGATCGGCACCCGTACAGGTTTTATTTCCAATCTCACTTTGCCGCGCCCTTCTGCAGTGCTGGGCACATTCTATCAGCTCTATGATACCGGTCTGTTATGGCAACATCTGTTGCCGTCATTGCAGCGGCTGCTTGTCGGCGCTTCGATGGGGATTTTCGCCGGTGTGCTGCTCGGCACGATGATCGGACTGTTCTCCTATGTCCGTGCCGGTCTGGTGCCATTGGTTGCTGCCATCTTTCCGATCCCGAAGATCGCCCTGCTGCCGCTGTTTGTGATTTGGTTCGGCATTGATGAAATGTCGAAATATGCGCTGATCGCTTTCGGTACTTTCACACCAACTGTGGTCGCAACCTATGGCGCGGTTGATAATGTGGATCGCAGTCTGATCCGCATGGGACAAAGTTTTAATCTGCGCTGGTGGTCGATCATCCGCAAGATCGTATTACCTGGTGCCTTACCCGGCATTCTGTCGGGCCTGCGCGTTTCTATCGCCATTGCCATTATTCTGCTGGTTGCTGCCGAAATGCTCGGCGCGCAATATGGTGTCGGCGCCTATATTCTGGAAGCCGGTTCGCTCTATGATCTGGAGCGTCTGTTTGCCGGTGTTACTATCCTCTCCGTCATGGGGCTGATTACCAGCTGGCTCATCGGCAGGGTTGAACATTATTTCCTCAGCTGGCGCTGATCCGGCACAACAACAAAAAAGGCGCGGACAATATAACCTGTCCGCGCCTTTTTTGTATCTTGCTGAAGGACTTATCCCTCAATCCAGCTTGCGCTGTTATCCGGTGACTGGCAACCATAAGGCGGCAAAGTTTTAGTGCCGAAATTCTTTTTCAGTTGCATGCAACCCCAATGACGGATCGGTGCAGGCATATAGGATTGCAGATTGATTCCGACCTCATCAAACGGATCTGTAGTATTCGTCACATAACTATACCAACGTTGACCAGCAACAGCGATCGCAGCAATCACAACAATCAAAATAATCCGCAGCAGCTTTTTCACGAAACCTCAACCTTTTACATTTTCCGCACAACATAGCAGCGGATGAGAATGAGAAAACTGTTTGTCACCTAAATATCCACCAAGCAAGAACAAAAAACCGGCAGCAATTTCTTGCTGCCGGTTTTTCCGATCACGCACCACACGCGATTAATAGCGGGCATCTTTCGGCTTTTTGCCATTCGGCCAGTCATTGATCTTACCGGCAAAATCCGGACGCGGCATATGTGTGAAATATTCAGACACATCAACCGCTTCCTGATCAGTCAACAAGCCACCCTGCCCCAGCATACCGTCCTGATGGATGCTGACCGGCATATTATATTTTACGAATGCCGCAGCCTTATAGGTACGCGCCATACCCGCACCGATGTTAAAGCTGTCATCACCCCAAAGCGGCGGGAAGACATAATCACCGAACTGGTCTTTTTTACCTTCGCCGTCATTGCCATGACAAACGGCGCATTGGGTTGCATAAATCGCCTTGCCTTTGACAGGATCCGGCACCAGTGACTCATCAATTTTACCGGCACCGGCCACTTTCACCATATGTTCTTTCGGCAATCCCTGTCCGAGCCATTTCATATAGGCGATCATTGCGCCCATTTCCTCAGACTTCGGATCAAGCGGCTTACCATTCATTGAGCGCTGAAAGCAGCCATTGATACGCATCACCAGATTAACTTCCTTACCCGCACGCGGCATCACTCGCGGATAGAAATTATAGGAGTTAATATAAGGAGCGCCTTTATCCAGTTTCCCCTGCACCAGATGACAGGAGTTACAATTCAGCCCCGCACCAACATTCTCCGGCAACAGACGGGCTGTTTCATTGAGCAGACGCTTGCCATACATAATGGCATCGGCATCCGGTTCCTTGGCAATCAGATCATCACTCGGGATTGTATATTGACCGACGACTTTGCCTTCTGCATCCACCACATCATAAGTCGGCAGCGGCGGCGCATCGACACGCGACGGTTTCACCAGAAATGTCCAGCCTGCGCCTGCTGCTGCGATTGTTACGACAAGTGCTGCAGCTGTACCGATCCAGAATTGCTTACTCATTATTTTGCCTCCGGAACATAATGCACAGGCTTGTGCTCAATCAGATGCCGCATACGAGCAATATCGCTGTCCTTGATATGTGAGCCGTGATTTCCCCAGCCGTTACGGATAAAGTTCAGAATATCCGCGATTTCCTTGTTGGTGAGATGGGCAAAGCCCGGCATCTTGAACACCATCGGATCATGCGGCGTATCTGCCATTGCAGCACCATCCAGTGTCAACTGGATCAGAGAGCTCGGATCTTCAGCAAAGACGATCGAATTACCGGCAAGAGCCGGGAAAATACGTTCCGCACCACGACCATCCAGACGGTGACAGGCAGCACAATTATCCACGTAACCAACGGCACCCGGAGCGGAAAAGTCACCGGCACGCAGTGCCGCAGTTGTTACATCTTCCTTCGGAGTCCATTGCTGCGGGTGACTGTCACGCGCAGGCAGGCTCTTCAGATAGCGGGCAATCGATGTCAGATCGTCATCCGTCAGATATTGCGTACTATGGGCAACCACATCGGCCATACCACCAAAGGCGGCGGTGCGATCATTACGGCCGGTTTTCAGGAAGTCGGTAATTTCCGCTTCAGTCCATGTGGAAAGACCGGTGCCTTCATCACGCAGGTTCTTAGCATACCAGCCTTCAAGAACAGAGCCGGACAGGTAATTGCCCTTCTTGTCATCACTGAGTGCTGTTTCCTGATAGCCGATACCACGTGGTGTATGGCAGGCACCGCAATGCGCCAGACCTTCAACCAGATAGGCTCCGCGATCAACCATCGCATCCATGCCGGTTGCCGATGTAAATTCACGCGGCTGCGCAAAAGCCAGCTGCCAATAGGCCAGCGGCCAGCGCATATTCATCGGCCAAGGCAAAGTGGAAGCCTGATTTTCCTGCTCGACACTTTCCACGCGCGACATGAAATAAGCATAGAGCGCTTTAATATCGTCGTCTTTTACAACGACATAGGAAACGTAAGGCATGGCCGGATAGAGCGCCACGCCATCTGGGCGCACACCACGGCGAACAGCGCGCTCAAAATCGCCATAACTGTAATTGCCGATACCGGTTTTCTTATCCGGCGTAATATTGGTGGAATAAATCGTGCCGAGTGGTGTCTGCATACCCAGACCGCCGGCAAATTCCTTGCCGCCGGGTGCAGTGTGACAAGCAATACAGTCACCGGCACGGGCAAGATATTCACCTTGCTTAATCAGTGCCGGATCCTGAATATTGACGTCAGCTTCCTGTTTTGGTGCGTACCAATGGTGCGATGTGACTGCGATAGCATAGCTTGCGCCAAACAAGCCCAGACCACATAGGACCAGTGTTTTAACAAGCTTCATGTTGAACTCCTGAGTCGTCTCTTCACCTCCATCTGAGACTGTCAGGAATGTTTCTCATTGATTCAGATCAATGACTTCATGCATTCGCGATATTTACGTTCCAAAACATAGCCAATTACAAGAACAACAGTTTTCTATCGTGCAAAATTAAAGAAAATTATACCATTAATTGGCATTTACGCAGAAACACCACTCAGGTCACTGTGCCCCATTCTGTCCATGAGCCGTCATACAGACGAACATTGTCATAACCCAGCAGATTGAGCGCAAGAAACAGTACGGCGGCTGTCACGCCTGAGCCGCAGGTTGTTACAACAGGCTTATCCTTCTTAACACCCTGTGCTTCAAAAATTACCTTCATTGTATCAAGCGCTTTGAAAGCGCCGTCTTCTACGAGCGAACCGTAAGGCACATTAACTGAACCGGGAATAGAGCCGGAACGGACATTTGCACGTGGCTCAGGTACGGCACCAGTAAATCGTTCAGCTGAACGGGCATCTGCAATATGTGCTTTTGCATGTTTGGCAATCAGCACCATTTCTTCAATGAAGACAACTTTTTCACCGGCATAGTCCGGTTTAAATACAACAGGCTCAGATGTGGCTTTACCACTCTCCGTTTCAAAACGCTCAGCCTGCCATGCAGCAATACCACCGCGCAGAATATGCAGTTTTTGAACGCCCATAATATGAAACAACCACCAGACACGAGGCGCGGCAAACAAATCGCCGGTTTCATAGATAACAATTTCATCATCAACACTGATGCCCAGTTTACCGACGGCGTCCGCGAAAACTTCCGGTGATGGGACAGTATGCGGAAAAGCAGAGCTCGGATCGACGATCTTATCCTGATCAAAAAATACAGCCCCCGGAATATGAACATGTTCAAATTCCTCAGCGCAATTGCGTTTTGTCGCCGGCATATACCAGGAACCGTCAACGATTTTCAGACCGCCTGATTTCTGACGATCTTTCACCCATTGCGGCGATACAAAAATTTCTTCCGGAGTCATTTCATTCCCCATATGTCACTCATTCACACATAGAATATAAGTGTCTTTATCAATGGCAAGGAATGAATTGAAGAAATTTGCATGATCACGGTACATTAGCCATCTGCATCTGATCAAAAGGCTTTTTGCCAACGGGATAACGATAGATGTAATATTTTATGACTTTCACCCTAGTATTTAAGGTTACATCTTATGCTTTATTATAATGGGGATTGGAGTTTTAACGTTCGTCCCCATAGCCGCCACGTTTCCATTCCTGAAGCGGCATAATATCAGGCATTCCGCCACCCGCCTCATACCAGGAATCGACAGCCCAACTCTGTCCCGATATATCCTGAATAACCGCAGTCCAGTGCGGATAACGGCCATCAATAAACGAACCACGCGTCGTTCGTTTCGAAACGGTATGATGCTTTAACCAACCACGTGTTTCTAAATAACGAAGAAAACTATCTGTATTGATCGATTCATCAACGCAATCCATCTGCCCTTTAATACGCGCTTTGCCGAATTGCATTTTTGGTTTGTCGCGAACACTGATAACTGCTGCGCCGCGCTCTTCGAATATTGCAACAGCTGTACGTAACGCTTTTCTCTCATCAGTTGCGCTTCGGCCAGTCTTTTGTAAAAGATTACGGATGCGGCTCTCATCCTTTGAACTTAGCGTCACTTTAGTTCGGTAATAGCAATCATAACCGTGACAGACACGAAAAGTTTGAGCTGATGCCATTTCCAACGGCAACATCAGGCTTACAAGAACACCGGCACACAATAGTTTAATCATTCTCGTACTCCGCATTCTTATAGAACCATCACAAATATCATTTTATTACTAAAAATCGACCAGAATGCCCACAAACACAGTAATGCTCATAATTAGTAAAAGTAAATTTCTAAGCCGCTTCCCCTCTCCCCGCTTTTGTCATTTGTTTGTTTGAATATACAAAAAAAGCCCCGCGCATTTCTGCCGGGGCATTTGGTATTTTTCATGGGAGATT
>UCAG01000010.1 GCA_900470285.1 Hyphomicrobiales bacterium | reverse complement strand
CAGCTGGTTCCAGGCTTCACCATTACTCCTGAAATCTCCTACACCAAGTGGAGCAACAACTCCGCTTACGCGACTGCAGGCAACAAAAATGCAGACGTTCGTGGCGAAGGCGCATTCGGTGGTATGATCCGCTTCCAGCGTTCTTTCTAATAAAATTGATTAGGGGGATGGGTATAACGCATCTCCCTAAGAGCGTAGTCTAGACGTGGTTATGACCTCCAGTCATCAAAATACTATCCATTCAGCTACGCTCACAGGGCACGGCGGGGAAACAAAAATCTCGCCGTGTTTTTTATTTTATAAATATAACTAGACATACCAGCTCCTTTTTTTTCAGAAACCGTACCCTCAATCGTATTCTTCATTTTTGAAGCAAATGACAGACTAAAGCAGCTTACCGCGGTTAAGAGCACTCTTCAGATAGATTAAACTGACGGATTTCCTGATTAATCCAGTCTCTGAATGCACAAACCTTCGGATGATCGTGATTACCTTTTGCGTAAACAAGATCATAGCCATGCTCAACATTCAGACGAAATTCCGGAAACAATTCTATCAGCCGGCCAGAGACCAGATCTTCCGAAACAAGCACACTGCGCCCCAGTGCCACGCCTTCACCTCTGATCGCTGCCTCTATGGACATACTGCCATGGCTGTAACCGGCACCACGGATGTTACTGCCGATTACCCCGAAAAGCTGGAGCCAGCGATACCAGCCTGTTTTCATTCCATTTTCATGTATCAATTTACAGGACAGCAAATCTGAGACATTTGCTATTCCCCCCATTCTTTCACGATAGGCGGGAGAACAAACCGGACTTACGGTCTCATTCATTATTCGCTCGCTATCTGCGTATGGATATATGCCATCCCCGTATCTTAAAACGACATGCGCAGAAGAAACATTAAAATCAACAGTATTGTCAGTCACTTCAAGATGAATGTCGTAATCAGGGTAACAATTCATCAAGCGGTGCAAACGCTGCGCCAACCATTTGCTCGCAAATGAAATACTGCAATTTATGACCATTTTAGCGTCAGTATTTCTCATACGGATACTTTCAGTCTCCCGCGCCAGCTCTGACAGCAAATGAGTGACTACGGTAAAGTAATTGGCCCCGTCATCCGTAAATTCGATTTTACGCGTCAAACGCTTAAAGAGCTTACGGCCAAGATCATCCTCCAATGCCTTGATCTGCCTGCTAACGGCTCCGTGCGTTACACACAGCTCTTCTGCCGCCAGTGTCATGCTTAATCGCCTGCCCGCAGCCTCAAAGGCACGAAGCGTTTGTAACGGAGGAAGATGATCAGCCATTCCCATATCCATACATGACAAAATCTCACGCATAGTGTGATTATAAATGATTTGTCTGCAAGAGGATGCGAGCGATAATTATAAGAAAAGCCCGCGCTATTCTGAGGCATCCCTAATGAGTCAGACCTTAAGTAACAAAACTGCATATATGGGAATTTCTCACAAGCCGGTTACGCTTATGAGCTTTGGTGCGATGTTGCTTCTGGCGCTCATGTGGGGGCTTTCTATACCTGCAACCAAGCTGGGTTTGAACTCAACACCGCCTTTAACACTCACCGCAATGCGCTATGCTGTAGCCGTGCCATTTATGTTCGTGCTTTTAATCGGGAAAAAGCCTTTACCCTGGAAAGCCGTACCAACCGTGGCTATGCTTGGTATTATTGGCATCGGTTTGGGTCAGGTTGCACAAACAATAGGCGTAAATGGCACCTCGGCTTCAGTCGGAACCATTCTCTCCGCAACCATTCCCTTATTTATCGTAATCTTTGCAACATACCGGTTAAAGCAGCCGGTCACGATTATTCAGATATGCGGCGTGGCTACAGCCTTTTTTGGCATTGTCGTTGTAGCATTTGAGAACACATCCTCTGACATAGCCACCACGTTTTCAGGCCCTGTCTGGATACAAGTCTCAGCCATTGCAGTTGCATTCTATTATGTCTGGAGTGTTGAACTGACACTTAAATATGGAACCGTCGTGGTCGTAACATGGAGCACGTTCTTTGGGCTGCTGGCAATGATCCCGCTTGCAGCATGGGAAACTTATCATGCCCCCTTCACACTCACGGCTGTCTCACTCGGTGCGGCTGCATATCTCGGATTAATCGTTAGTGTAGCCGGGCTATTCTTATGGATCAGTATTTTAAAAAATGTACCGGCTCCGGTTGCAGCCAGCATTCAATATCTTCAGCCGGTATTTGGGATTATTGCTTCAGCCATCTTATTCGGCGACAATATTGGCTTGCAATTCCTGATAGGTGTATCACTTATTTTGGCCGGCCTCGCATTCACTATGCGAAAGAAAAAGGTGTAATAAATTTTCATTTATATACGCCTTCATGATCAAACTTCACGTTTGACACTCGCTGCCATATAAGATCAAGCTGCTCCTATATATGACTAATTATAGTACCTGCCCGCGTGGCTAACAGGCTGGTGCGCAGTTCTTAAAATCCCATATGTATGAATATTGATATCTTCCCACCGGAATGAGGCCTGCGATGAGCAACTGCTGCGACATGAAAAGACTTATTGTTTTGCTGATCGCAACCTTCACATTAACAGCCTGCGGCGCGGGTAAAGCTGCAATGGACGCAGGAAAAAGCTTTGACCGTTACGCCTGCATGTCCAAAAACATTAAAGGGGAACAGCCGTGCTCAGGCTCGCCCGAACTGGCAACAACGCCATCAAATACAAACTAAATATGTGATGGTTTGAACAGGCCGGCAAGCCGCTTAATGTCGGGAAAATCAGCTGTCAGGCCGCTTCTCTACCCGGTAAATACGCTAATTACTCCAGCCATACTCAGAGTAAGCGACTGCCTGCTCAATCATGTCCAACGCCTGTCTGACATATGGAATGAGATTATCCGGCAAGGCCGTTGCTTCGCACCACAACAGCAGAGAGTGTTTATCAGGCTCACAAATGCGCGGCTCTCCTTGCCAGCAATCAGCCACAAAAAAATGCCCCATCCATGCGGCAGATCCGGTCTTGCAGTGCATCACATGGGCATAAACAGCATCATCCGGCTGAATGAAAACGCCAATCTCCTCATGAACCTCACGCAGTGCCGCAGATTTAACAGTCTCATCAGCAACAAGCGCACCGGCAGGAACACTAAATTGTCCATCCATCCAGCCTGTAGCCTTGCGTTGTATCAACAAAACCTGCGCCTCTTTGCGCAGGATTACAAATACTGCCGCAGACTGCATATGCCTTTCACGCTCGCCCATGCGCCCCTCCGAACGGAATCGATCAAAAGACTATTTTGACATGGCCGCCAAAGGAAAAGAACAAGGCTTATGCATCACTGAAATATTCAATCTCAGACCATTCATCAAAAATACGCCCTGTTAAATAGCTTTGCCTTTAATTTCCCTTGATTGAATCCAGACTGGCTCTCCCTCGCCGGTTGCGTACAAAAATACAACATGCAGCATTTGCAAAGCTTAAAAACACCGCTTTATAGTACCTTTTGTTCCAGAAGTGCTGACAACCAGTCCGCAAACACCTGAATACGTCGTGTAAGATGCTGACGGTGAGAGTAGAGCAACGTTATAGGTAACGGTTCGGCGCGATAGTCAGGCAAAACTTCAACCAGCTCGCCTGCATTGAGATGATTGCGCACGTCATAAGCGGGAATTTGAATAAGGCCGAGCCCTGCGAGGCAACAAGCAATATAAGTCTCGGCACTGTTGACAGTAACGCGGCTGCGCATTGGCAAAGTTTGCAAAGCATCACAATCTGCCCACTCCCAAGGTTCAACCCGTCCGGTAGAGGGTGAAGCGTAATTTACAGCCCAGTGTATTTTCAGCTCTTCGACAGTATGTGGTGTACCATGGCGGGTAAGATAATCAGGACTTGCAACATTGATAAGGGGTAACTTACCGATATTGCGCGCTATCAGACCGGAATCGGCAAGAGAACCAACACGCAGCACACAATCCACCCCCTCTCCGATGAGATCTACTGCACGGTCCGTTGCGCCGAGAGTTACATTAATCTCCGGATATTCATTAAGGAAAGCTGGCAGTGCCGGTGCAACAATCAGTCGTCCGATCCTGCCCGGTACATCTATGCGCAAGGTTCCCGCAGGTTTGATCCCCTGCCGAAACAGCCCCTCTATTTCCTCAACATCGGCAATAACCCTGAGGCAGCGTTCGTAGAAAGCAAGACCATCATGCGTTGGCGAAACTCTTCTGGTCGTACGGTGCAGAAGGCGAGCGCCGACCCTGCCCTCCAACTCGGCTATTGCTGCTGACACCGAAGAGCGGGGCAAACCCAGCAAATCTGCAGCACGAGTGAAACTTGCCGCATCGACTATGCGGGTGAAAATTCGGAACAGATCAATACGGTCCAAGCTTAATTCAACCAATTGTTCGTTATTTCTGACATATGATGGCAGAATATCACTCTTTATAAGAGCATTCCAGACGGTAGATTGCTTGAAAGCAACAGTGGTGTGATGCCGCTGCAGCTTTCAAAGGAGAGCCGATCTATGACAAATCGTACAATCACCGGCAAAACAGTGCTCATCGCCGGCGGAGCAAAAAACCTGGGTGGACTGATCGCCCGCGATTTCGCAAACCAGGGTGCAAAGGCTATTGCTGTCCACTATAACAGCAGCGCTTCAAAGGCCGACGCGGATGCGACTGTCGCTGCCATCAAGGCCGCCGGTGCCGAAGCCGTCGCCTTTCAAGCCGATCTTACCACGGCCGGAGCAGTAGAAGGTCTGTTTGATAAAGTCGTTGCCACCCTTGGCAAGCCGGACTTTGCCATTAATACCGTTGGCAAAGTACTTAAAAAACCGATCCTCGATATTTCTGAAACTGAATACGATGAGATGAGTGCGGTAAATGCAAAATCCGCCTTCTTCTTTCTGAAAGAAGCCGGTAAGCACCTGAATGATAATGGTGCAATTGTTACGCTCGTAACCTCGCTGCTCGGCGCATTTACGCCTTTCTACTCCAGCTATGCAGGAACCAAAGCGCCCGTCGAGCATTTTACCCGCGCAGCTTCAAAAGAGTTCGGCGATCGGGGCATTTCCGTGACAGCGATAGGCCCCGGCCCGATGGATACTCCATTTTTCTATGGTCAGGAATCCGAAGATGCGCAGGCCTATCATAAGACTGCAGCAGCCCTGTCGAAGTTCTCTAAAACCGGACTGACCGATATTGAAGATATTGTACCCTATATCCGTTTTCTGGTGACTGAAGGCTGGTGGATGACTGGCCAGACAATTCTCGTAAACGGCGGTTACACCACAAAGTAACATGCTGGATGGCGGTGTCTTCGGATCGCCGCCATCCACCGGCATGCCCTGCGCAGCTAAAAAGCGCAGGATCAAATGTGCAATCAAGATAATACCGAGTTATATAATTCCTAGCTCAAGCAACCGGAATTGCGCACAGATTTCATGGACTTCCGCTCAAAATAGTTATGTAGCGACAGAAGTTACAACATTAAAAATATGTAATCTAATACATTGGTTTCATTCATCTATGGTTCATCCGGCACCCCATAACCTGTGAGCAACAACACAGGAGAGCCGCATGTTTAAGAAATCTATTCTAGTAGCTGTAGCACTTACTTTTGTTGGTGCACCATTAGCCCAAGCTCGTGATTACCAACCGCTTCCAAAAGCTGAACAGCATCGCTATGAACCGGGCCGTCCGGGCTATGGAAAACAGTATAAGAAGCCAAATGATTATCGCTACAATAAACGATGGTCTAAAGGTCAGCGATATGGCGACTGGCGTCGTCAGCAGGAAATTCGTGACTACAAACGTTATGGTCTGCGCAAGCCGGGTCGTGGCCAGCATTGGGTGAAAGTCGACAATCAGTTTCTGCTGATTACGGCGGCAACGGGCTTAATCGCTGCAATGATAATGGCACGATAATACAGGACAGATTTGCCGGTCAGGGTTCCTGACCGGCCATATACATGGCACGGCCTGATCGCAAACCATCTTTAAGTGTTTCAATACCTCTCATATAGCCGAGATAAAAACCTCTGAGTTTTACGAAAGCTCAGCCGCATCAATGCGCAATGTTATGTAATTTCCTTCTAAAAAGAAAAAGCCCCGCATCAGCGAGGCTTTTGATGTTTTAATTCACAAATGAAAGCAGCCATTATCCTCCTGTTTTCAGGATCGGCTATTCTCTGTATTTGGTACGCGATGTTTTTTGGCGCAATTTTTTGTCGGCATACATAAGCTGGTCAGCCTCTCTGAGTGCAGATTTCAATGAGCTGACGGACGGGTCAACACAGGCAATGCCAAAACTTGCGCCTGAATATTCAAAACTACAGTTTTCAAAGCGATAAATGCCAATCAATAATGGCGCTAACCGGTTACGGATTGCATCAATATTTTCCTCAGGATCATCAGAATTTGGAGGAGAAACTTGCCCGATTACAATAAACTCATCCCCGCCAAAGCGCCCCAACATATCACTCGCACGGAGCCCCTCAGATAAACGCCGGCCTGCTTCAATCAAAAACTTGTCGCCGATATCGTGTCCGTAGGTATCATTTATGGCTTTGAAACTATCCAGATCAATAAAAACAACCAGCAGCCACTGACGTGTACGTTTTGCCAGAGTAAACAACCGGTCCAGCTCAACTAAAACAGCGCGTCTGTTTGGGAGATCCGTCAGCACGTCATAATTTGCAGCATAAAGTTCGTCCTGACGACGCAACGCCGACTGCCTGACAACCTGAGCAGCCAGCAGAATAAATACAAGGCCAAGCAGACCAACGAAACCCGCCGTCCAAAAATGCTGTCTTTGCATAGGTGCGATTTGCTCAAGCGAAGCTAATGTGAACAGCTGATAATGTGTGCCGCTCAGTGGCCGGCCTTTTACCAAATATGGCTTACCGTCAATAGCCCACAGATTTTCATGCATTTGGTGGGAAATGGCGCGCACATCCATTGTCTCCCCCAACTCTTCTTCACCGTCAGGCGGCAAAACAGTGCCCGCGGGCATGAGCTGAGCGACATTTCGCAGCATAAACTCCGGTGACGATGAAGTAATAACGCGTCCTTGACGGTTCACGATGAGTGCTATGTGACGCCCCGTCAAATAGGTGGCGACATCAGGAGCATCAAATTTGACAGTAACTGATCCATGCGGCTCATTATTCGCATCATCTATACGGCTGGTCACAAAATAAGACGGAGTTTTGTTCAGGCGGGCTATGCCGAATGAAGAACCCTTACCTGTTCGCAATGCATCAATCAGATAGGGTCTGCCCGTATAAATCATGCCTACAATGCTGTCACTCTCGGCCCAGTTACTGGCTGTCACAGTATCATCAGATAAATTATTCATATAGATACGGGCATAGCGAAGATCCCCCGCCAATCCGTTCATTAAATCACCGACCTTGCGCACTAAAGGATCACGCGTAATCTGAACTGCCCGTTCCTGACGGGTCAGGTTGGCAAAGCCCGGCGGATCTGTACGATATCGGACTGCAACGCGGATAACATCAGCATGTCCGGATACCATATTGGCAATGCTGGACATTTCGGTAAATACGCGATCCATTACATGTGCTGTGGTTGTTGACTCATAGTCAGCACTCGCCGCCAGATTATTCAATTGTGCTTTTAAAATGGTCTGCGATATCCACCAACCGATACCCGTTACTAAGAGTAGCCAAATCGCAGCTGATACTAACGTTATCTTACTGAAAGCAGATAACGCGCTCTGACTTTGCGTTTTTTGATGGCGTAGCACTTCGTTCACACCGCCATAATTAAGTGACGGCGGATCACTTTCTTCCCGTAAAACAACGAATATCCCCCTGCTTGATGCGTTATTCAGAAACAGCAGATGCGGATGCCTATTCCGTGAATATAACCGGCGTTATTTATACTATAGCTGGTTCTTAAATACTCAGGCGTCATCAACATAATTTTTCAATTTTTATTAACGCTCATATATTGAATGTTTTTAGGCTCTGTACGTATTTTTATGTAAGTAAATATCTATTATGCGCATAAGTTAATGGTTGTACAAGCACGCTGCTCTTCCGTTCAAAGCGCCTTTCTTTACCGTCATTGCTTTCTCCAATAAAAAGCCCCGCAAAAGCGAGGCTGTAAGTAACACTAAAAAGGTGATTAGGGCATTTTCAGCCTCTTCAGATCAGTATTATCAATTGAGAGTAGCAAAATACCTCAAGGCAAATGTTATCTGATAAACCAAGGCGATCATGGCAAAAAAGGTATGAAACCTGAGATTGCTGGTTATAGCCCCGATCAAACCAAACACCATGAAGAATGCAGCCTGTATAGGATATTCAGGCCCGTATAGCTCGTAATGCCCCCGCCCCTTTAACAGCGTGTCAACAATATCCGCAGCATAGAGAACGATTAACAAGCCAAAGAACCATTTCCTGCGTGAGATAAAATAATCTCTATAACCACTATATTCCTCTATACTGTCGGGAAAGAGCAATGTGCACAGCAAGAAATATAATCCGGCATAGAATAATACAAATAAGTACTTTTCAAATGTCCAGACTTGTATTGAGCGCAACTCAAATTCCAGCCACCAAAAATGAACGACTGATAACAGAATAAATCCGACCCAGGCCAATTGTACCAAATAGATTTTTTGCTTAGCCGGATGCTGAATAAGACGGGCAACGCCGGTTAATACCCGGGAAATACACAGTCCGAGAATTATACCAATAATAATTCTCACATGCGTGAATGCCTCGGCTTGGGGAATATGATTTATTATGGGCTGATCCATCTAAAACCTACTAAAATTGCGCTTTGCAACACACCAATATTACACATATTAAATCTAAAGAAGATAATGAATGGTTTTCTTGAACCAAATAACAAAGAACCCGTCTGGCAGTTTTTATTTTATCGCAATCTCAAATAAATAAAATCTAATCATATTAAGGGAACACTATGATTACAGATAAGAATGTAAAAGGCCCTGCTTCTTACTTCCCTTCAATTGAGAAAAAATACGGAAAGCCAATCAATCATTGGCTGGGAATTATCAGTGAAATGAACGGTAAAAAGCACATGGAGATGGTAGCAATACTCAAATCCGATCACGGACTTGGGCATGGCCATGCAAATGCTTTGGTCGCCTATCATATGGCCTCAGCAGCCAAATAATCCTCATCATCAAGACCGAAAGCAATATGCCGACTTCCCTAAAAATCCCTCTCAAAGCATCATTCGGAGGCTGGAAAGCACTTCCATGGTTCGCATGGGGCAGCAACAGTATTAAACCCGTGCTGACACTCCACCCTGATATGATAGAGTATCGGTTATTTCGTCTCCGTCAGAAACCATATTCAGCTATTTCACGTATTGATTACCGCTCAGCATGGCGCACTGAAAACATCGTAATAGAATTTAACGATAGTTTTAGTACGTTTATCGGGAACACAGGTGATCGCGACGTTACCCGCAAAGCTCTCATCTATCTGCAAAATATGGGCTGCCATCTTTCAGTAAGAGCTGCACATTTAATTACCACTGCAGCATAGCTTTATTAAAAAGGGGCAATATGCCTTCGTTGTCCCCCCAAGCTTGCAACATGAGCGGACATCACTGCAATGATTAGCTGATCACAGTTGCCGTGCAAATAGCTGTGAGTGCCAATCAAAAAGACTATGTGCGGTACATTATTTTTAGTGGTTCAGCACCTGCCATCTCAGCCTGTGGGGCAGAAAAACGGCTTACACCATATCGCTGCGCTCCTCCCACGACAGAATTGCAAAACACAGGCCATACCAGCGCATTTGCTTTTGCACTCATCCGCGCCGTGATACGCTCACTCTTTCAATATGTGGAGAAGGCATGGGCTACAAGTCGGGAAGTTATTCCACCAACTCTGGCGGCATGGCTTGGGATGCTGGCAAAATGCCATGAGACTGCAGGGATACCGACAATCTGGAAACGCAAGACATTTAAACAGATACCTGAATAGCGCACCACCAACCGTTACAGCCCGCTAAATGAGGGCTTTTTACTGTCTGTTTCTGCATAGTTGATGCGATGAGGCGGGCATTTACAGCCCGCTTGCCTCGCTATTCAACTGCGCTTCCTCTCTTTTTCTCTGCGCCTCTTCCTTATCTTTATCGTAATGCCACTTAATGGCGAAGAACATACAAATGCCTAATACGAGAAGCTTGAACGTACCGAAAACTATAGGAACCCAATCCATCTTTTGAATATTTCCATGCTGTTATCCATCGCGGAGAGCACTAGCAGAATAGTTCTGATTAAACAGCTCATTTTTACTTGATCGCACTTTAATAAATTTCTTCACCTTAGCTGCCTTGGATACTCTTCTGGCAATCAAGATATTTGCCTTCATATGAAAGGCCGGTCCTTATCAGATCATCATATTCACGCAGGTTTTATTCTGCCTTGTTAACGGTCTCCGGCCAGCCTCTAACAAAATACTATGCGACGGACTTCTCAATCCGGGTCATGAAATCAGCTATGGAGCCTTTGTTACTCAGCCGGATAACCGGCACATGAGGAGCCTGCAATAACCGTTCACGCTCGATTTTCGGACGAACATCCCGATCAAAAGTCCAGACATATCGAAGGAAAGCAAAAAATTCCGCATCAATACGCTCTCTACACCCCACAGGCATATCCGCTCGCGGCTTATTCAAAAAGCTTCTGATAGCCACACGCTTCATACATACGGCACGCGCTGTATCCATCCAGATTACAAGGTCGGCTCTCGGCAAGCGCAAATCAAAGCTATGTCGGTGATAATTTCCTTCACAAATCCAGCTTGTTCCGGAAATTGCGCCCTCAACGCGCTGCCTGAAATCTTCTGGCACAGGTTTTGACCAGTTCGTACCCCAATAAAGTTTATCAAGGTAGACAACAGGTATAGACAGATATTCCCCCAATATTCGTGAGAATGTTGACTTTCCGCTACCTGCATTGCCTAGGACGACAATCCGCTGCATTGAAATAAATACTCCGTTATCGCGCTAACCGCGACCTGCTACAGACATTTGTGACTTAACTTCAGGGTTTCTGCGCCCGATCAACCTCATGAGACCGCCACATGTCTGCCAAGTGTATGCCTGTCTGGCTACCATACAAATTGCATTTAACATCAATTCTTACGCTTATGCGCCAAATCCATTAGCAGAGTGAAGACAACCCAAAGCCTGATCCCTTATAATTTCTGCCAGCCAACCGGTCATAAACCTTCATTACAAATGAGTCCCCCTGCAAATGAGAGTGGCCGGTCATTTACCAGAGAAAGCTTCGGCAATTGGTTCAAAACCAGATGCACGGCAGCATATTGATAAAGCACACATGGAATCAGAAAACTATCTGCAGCACTGACAGCGAAGGTCAGGCACCTGCTCACGTGCGAATAGCACAATATGGATAGAACAATATCGCGCAAGCAGAGACATATACCAAGCGAGCCAACAGAAAGAGCCGTGGTATCAAATTGTCTAATCGCGTAAGAGAAGGAATTATGAAACGTTTTTCCACGCCCAATCCCAGAATGAGAGATTAGTTGAAAAAGCACAACAATTACAATGAGAAGATTGTAAGTGGTGCCCCCAGAGAGACTCGAACTCCCGACCCCCTGATTACAAATCAGGTGCTCTACCAACTGAGCTATAAGGGCAACTGACGGCTAGATAGCATATTCTTTTTGTTTGTAAAACGGAAAATCGCTTAGACGCAGAAAAAATAACAATGTTTTGCCTCTTATCCACATTTAGGCTACAAATCCTCATCCAATCATGCAGCTTTTCGGCAGAAACTGATGAAATACCCGTATAAAAATTTCTTTTATATCACCTCAGGCACTCCGGAATCGGTCTCTGCCGCGGAATCATTACGTAAACGCTATGGTGAATCACCTGCGGACGAAGCAGATGCCCTCATTGTACTGGGTGGTGACGGTGTCATGCTGCAGGCTTTGCACGATCATATGAATCACGAGCGCCCTATTTACGGCATGAATCGTGGTTCAGTCGGCTTCCTTATGAATGAGTATCACGAGGAAGACTTACCTAGGCGCGTTGCTGCCGCTCATGCCGAAACCATCCGCCCTTTGGAGATGATTGCAGAATCTCTCGAGTCCGGCACCGTCAAAGCGCTGGCTATCAATGAAGTGTCCGTTTTGCGCCAATCCTATCAGGCTGCCAAAATCCGTATCAGCATTGATGATAAGGTACGGCTGGAAGAACTGATCTGCGACGGACTGATGGTGGCTACCCCTGCCGGATCCACCGCTTATAATCTTTCCGCTCAGGGACCGATCCTGCCACTCGACTCGCCGCTGCTGGCTCTGACCCCCGTCAGCCCTTTCCGGCCGCGCCGCTGGCGCGGTGCGCTGCTGCCAAAATCAGTAACCGTGCGCATGGACATTCTCGAAGTCGATAAACGGCCGGTCAATGCTGTGGCTGATCACACAGAAGTGAAATCCGTCACCTCTGTAACTGTACGTGAAGATACGCAAAACCGTGTCACCCTGCTTTTTGATGAAGAGCATACATGGGATGAGCGCATCCTCAATGAGCAGTTCCGTTACTGATTACGCAAGCAAGAAAAATCAGGTCAAAACCATATGCATAATTATACACGGTTCTGCAAAATGCTGATAAAACAGAGATAAACAGCATTGCACTATAACAATGCAATGCTTCTATTGGCAGATCATATAGTTGTGGACTGTCGGAACATTAATTAAATCAACCTAAATCGAAGCAAAAGCGGCATTTTTGTTGACTTTTTGGCCTGTTCCCCGTAACGGCTTTATTAATTTTAACGCAATGCGCAAACATAAGCGCTTTTCCTGTCCTGTTGTCATGCGGACATTACCGGTCGGGTCCAGTGCGCTTCTTCCAAAAAGAGAGCTACGCCTCCATTGACGACATTTGCAGAACTCGGTCTGTCACCGAAAATACTGGCAGCGGTAGAAGCCGCCGGTTACACCACCCCTACTCCTATTCAGGCTGGCGCCATTCCTCAGGCCTTGGAACGTAAAGACGTTCTCGGTATTGCCCAGACAGGCACCGGTAAAACAGCATCTTTCGTGCTGCCAATGCTGCACCTGCTTGAAAAAGGCCGCGCCCGCGCACGTATGCCCCGCACACTTATTCTTGAACCAACCCGTGAGCTCGCAGCACAGGTTGAAGAGAATTTTGTAAAATACGGCGTTAATCACCGCATCAATGTAGCTCTGCTGATCGGCGGCGTTTCCTTTGACGAACAGGAACGCAAGCTGGAACGCGGTGCCGATGTGCTGATCGCGACACCAGGCCGCCTGCTCGACCATTTTGAGCGCGGTAAACTGCTGCTGACCGGCGTTGAAATTCTGGTTATCGATGAAGCAGACCGTATGCTGGATATGGGCTTCATCCCTGATATCGAACGTATCTGCAAGCTGATCCCTTTCACGCGTCAGACTTTGTTTTTCTCGGCAACCATGCCTGCGGAAATCACCAAGCTGACCGAGCAGTTCCTGCATTCGCCAGCCCGTGTTGAGGTTGCCAAAGCATCGACGACCGCCAAGACTGTGACCCAGCGTCTGGTTAAATCGGCTAAGAAGCCATGGGATAAACGCGCAGTATTGCGTGATCTTATTCAGGCTGAAGGCGATGATCTGAAAAATGCGATCATATTCTGCAATCGCAAAATGGATGTGTCAGAACTGTTCCGCTCGCTGGTAAAGCACGGCTTTAATGCCGGTGCGCTCCATGGCGATATGGATCAGCGCGCGCGCATGACCATGCTGAGCAATTTTAAAGACGGCAATCTTCAGCTTCTGGTGGCCTCTGATGTGGCTGCCCGCGGCCTGGATATTCCGGATGTCAGCCATGTGTTCAACTATGACATTCCGATCCACGCGGAAGATTATGTCCACCGCATCGGCCGTACCGGTCGTGCAGGCCGCTCGGGCAAGGCATTCTCGATCATCACCGGTGCAGACACCAAATATCTTGATGCCATCGAAAAAATGATCGGCGAAAAGATTGAATGGCTGGACGGTGATCTCTCCACTCTGCCTGCACAGGAAGAGACCGAAGAGACCGGTCGCCGCGGCCGCAACAACCGTGGTAAGAACGGCAAGAAATCCCGTGATAAAGATCACAAGGAAAAACAGACACAGCCACGTATTGCAGAAGAAAAGACTGCTGAAGCACCTCAGGTTGTGGCTGACATTTCTGCGCTCAATGCGCCGCAGCCTGTTCTGCCGGATAATGTTTCCATCGGCACTGCCGTCACAGCGGAACCGGTTCGCCCTGCTCCGCACAAAAACGGCCATGAAGATCGCCGCCAGAACCACAACCAGAATGGCCAGCAAAATAAACGTCATCGTCGTGATTTTGACGATGAACCGTCACCGCTGGGCTTCGGCGATGATATTCCGGCTTTCATGCTGATACCGATTAATATCTAAAAATAAAAAACCCGCCGAATGGCGGGTTTTTTATTATCTGTATTTAACGGGATAATCAGGCAGCGCGGTGCGCAGCATCCAGTGCTTCCTGAGTAACCGGTGCCAGCTCAACGGATTCACCGCAGCCACAGGCAGATGTCTGGTTCGGGTTATTAAAGACGAAGCCTGTGCGCAGAGTTGTCACTTCAAAATCCATCTGTGTGCCGAGCAGGAACAACGCAGCTTCCGGCGCCACATAGACTTTTGCACCTTCATGCTCGATGAGGTCATCACCGGCTTTGGCTTCTTCAGCCAACGCAATCGTATATTCCATACCGGCGCAGCCGCCCTTTTTCACTCCCACGCGGATACCCAGAGCATCCTCATGAGAGGCCTGAATTTCGCGCACGCGTTCCGCTGCTGCGTCGGTCAGGGTCATGATGGAAAAACGTCCCATAAACTTTCTCACTTGTATCTGTTACATGGTTCAAGGCCATGTAGTTTCAACTTGCGAGGCCAACCTGAAATCCTGCACTAAGCCCCGATTGTCCGGTTTACCTCTGATACTCTATCTAGTCTCACACAGTCCTTACTGCAAGTAAAGCAACGCTCTGATCCTGCATTTAAAGCAAGATTTTCTGTTCTTTACAGCGCATAAGAATAAAATGAATAATTCGCAAAACGCGTAAAATTGCCATGATCTGTTTGCAGTCTTCTGCGAATAAAAGAGCATCTCAGGTTCTTTGCCTCAGCTAAGCGGAGATTTTAATGGGTATTCAGCAGAGCCGTCATAACCCCGCATCGCATCGTCCCGTTGCATTGGCCATCACACAGGGTCGTGCTCAGCAACAGCGCCTTACAATTATGCGGCTGCTTGGAACCACGATTATCGGTGCAGCTTTGCTGACCGGCAGTGCGATTTATGCCAAGGCGGCAGGGACAGCTGAAACCAAAGACAAGCCTGCAGCACAGCAAAAGGTAAAGCCCGATGCTCTGAAAAAGGCCGGTGAAGCAGCAGCTAAAGATTCTGAGGAGGAAAAAGCCAAGGTCGAGAAAGCGAAAGCGGATAAAACTGAGGCTGAAAAACCAAAAGAAGATGCTGTGCCTGCAGATAAGCCGGATGCTAAAAAATCCACAGAAGCCACAGACAAGCCCGAAGCTCCGGCACCTGAAGCCACAAAAGAAGTGGCTGAGGGTTTGGTTCTGCCCGATTATGTGGATGACCGCAGCACACCGCAGAAGTTGCTGGAATCCTATTACAACGCCATTAACCGCAAAGAATATGTGCGTGCCTACAGCTATTATGCTGAAGGCCAGCAAGGCGATGATTTTGAGAAATATGCCAAGGGCTATGCCGGCACTGAATCTGTAAGCATTAAACTCGGCAGCAGCGAGCCTGATCCGGGTGCCGGACAAATCTATTGGTCTGTGCCGATTGCTATCGAATCCAAACTCGCGGAAGGTAAGTCGCAGGTTTATACCGGCTGCTACACGATCAGCATGAGCAATCCTGCCATGCAGGCAGTGCCGCCATTCAAACCAATGGCAATTATGGCAGGCACATTATCGAAGTCACCATTGCCTCTTGAGAAAAGTGTGCCGGAAGAATGCGGCGCACCGTAATCCCCTTATTCAGCGTTTATATAAAAGCCTGTCATCACTGACAGGCTTTTTTTGTTTTATGGCTTACGCGGATGAATGAGCTGCGTGCTGACACCAATCCGGTTCCACAAATTAATCATGCCAATAGCCACAATCAGCTTGGCAATCTCTTCTTCGGAGAACAGCGCTTTGACACTTTCATAAAGAGTATCCGGTACGCCGAGTTCTGCAACCCGCGTGAGATGTTCGGTCCATTCCAGCACAGCACGGTCACGCGCATCAAAACACGGCGATTCACGCCATGCGCTTGTCATATATAAAGTCTGCATATCCATACCGTCTTTATGGGCATCGCGGATATGAATATCCGTACAATAGGAGCAGCCGTTAATCTGTGAAGCGCGGATTTTCACCAGATGCAGCAGACGCTTATCCAGCCCCGCTGCATCAACAGCTGCGTCCAATGCTTGTATGGACTGATAGAGAGCCGGAGCGACTTTCGCGACATTCATTCTGTTTTTCATCACATATGCCTTGCAATAAGAGTTTGCCTCAAAATCATAGATATAATATATCCATGATTACAAAACAAGAAATCACAAGGTTGTAATATGCGCAGAATGAGCGACGGAGTTGAGGCAGCATTGCATTGCGCACTCGTATTATCAGGACTACCGGAAGATAAGGTTCTGGCGGGCAAACATCTCGCAGAGCTGCACGGCGTATCCGAGAGCTATCTGCTGAAGCACCTGCGTGCTCTCACCGCTGCTGATGTGATTATTGCAGTGCCGGGGCCGCGCGGTGGCTACCGGCTGGCACATGCCCCGCAGCAAATTACCTTGCTCGATATTGTGGAGGCAATCGACGGCAAAGAACCCGCTTTCATCTGTCGAGAAATCCGCCGCCGCGCACCCGGAAAATCACAAGATCCCTGCAACTATAAGAGAGATTGTTTCATCAAATCACGGATGCTGGCCGCTGAACAGCTCTGGCGCGATGCCTTGCGCAGCCAGACTGTTGCCGATCTCATGCAGGACGGTGAACAACAAATCAGCCCTTCAAGCAAATTGCTCATATCCGATTATCTTAGCTTACATGCCCGCTAGAGCATTTCCAAATTATGATTAATCGATGGATTGGAAATGCTCTGTTTTTTTTGACGCATTATCCTACGCATCGAAGCGGGAAAGAAAGCAATCCAGTGAATTGCTTTCCCCGCGAAGGCGGTTCCCACTTTTGCTGGAAATGCTTTAAATAAAAAACGCTGCGTTTCCGCAGCGTTTTTTTTTAAATTAATACCAGCCCACAGCAACCTGAGCTTCTTCGGACATACGATCCGGTGACCATGGCGGATCAAAAGTCATCGACACTTCCACATGGGAAACGCCTTCCACCGTACCAACAGCATTTTCCACCCATCCCGGCATTTCGCCGGCAACGGGACAACCAGGCGCAGTCAGCGTCATATCGATTTTGACTGTACGGTCATCCTCAATATCCACTTTATAGATCAGGCCAAGCTCATAAATATCCGCCGGAATTTCCGGATCATAGACAGTCTTCAGCGCGCTGATAATATCATCAGTCAGGCGCAGCAATTCAGCTTCCGGAATTGCGGAAGCGGAAAACACCTTTGAGGCGCCGCTTTCAGTTTCTGAGGCTACGGCCTCTGCAGCCGGTACTTCCGGTTTCGTATCCATATTCGTCATCCAAAAAACTGTCTTGCTTTTTCAAGCGCTGCAACCAGAGCATCCACTTCCGCACGGGTATTATACATACCGAAGGAAGCACGGCAGGTCGATGTCACACCAAAGCGCTGCAACAGCGGCTGAGCGCAATGCGTGCCTGCCCGCACTGCAATACCGGCACGGTCAATCAGTGTTGAAACATCATGGGCATGAATGCCCTGCATTTCAAATGCGATGATCGCGCCTTTATCCGGTGCATTGCCGACAATACGCAGCGAGTTAATTTTCGCCAGAGCTTCATGCGCATAGAGACGCAAATCAGCTTCATGGGCAGAAATCGCCTCACGACCTACGCTCTCTATATAGTCAAGGGCTGCGCCCAATCCAATAGCCTGCACAATTGGCGGGGTTCCGGCCTCAAAACGATGCGGCGGATGATTATAGGTAACATTATCAACTGTCACCTCTTCAATCATTTCACCACCACCCATAAACGGGCGCATCTGCTCCAGCATTTCCATTCGTCCATACAGCACGCCAATGCCGGACGGGCCATAGAGCTTGTGGCCGGTCATAATATACCAATCACAGCCGAGATCACGCACATCTACCGGCATATGCACAGCAGCCTGCGAGCCATCCACCAGCACCGGAATGCCGCGCGCATGGGCCAGTTCGACGATCTTTTTAATCGGCAGAACCGTACCCGTCACATTGGACATGTGGGTTAGGGCAATCAGTTTGGTTTTCGGAGTGATGCATTTCTCGAATTCATCAAGGTGGAACACACCTTCATCATCCACCGGTGCGAAAACCAGTTTGGCACCCTGACGCTCACGAATGAAATGCCACGGCACAATATTGGAATGATGCTCAAGAATGGTGAGCAGGATTTCATCGCCCTCACCGATCTTCGGCATACCATAGCCATAGGCAACCGTATTGATCGCCTCAGTCGCCGATTTGGTAAAGATGATCTCGTCTACAGAACCGGCATTGAGAAAGCTGCGTACTTTTTCACGCGAGCGCTCATAGGCATCGGTTGCGGCATTGGAGAGAAAATGCAGACCGCGATGCACATTGGCATATTCGTTGGAATAAGCATGCGTTATCGCATCAATAACCGCCTGCGGTTTCTGTGCCGAAGCCCCATTATCGAGATAGATCAGCGGCTTGCCATAGACTTCACGCGACAGAATCGGGAAATCACGACGGATTGCTTCAACATCATAATTTTGCAGTACAGACGATAATTGATTCATAATCGTACTCCTGAGCACTTTGTGCTCAAAAAAGCAGGCAAGAGCACTGGGTGCTCACAAAAATCAATAAGGCAACATGTGCTCTATATCAGGAAAGAAGAGCGGGATATTTCCCGCTCTTTTTGCATCATCATGCGTGCTTTTCGAGCCATGCCTGCAAAATATCTTCAAGCTTTTCAACGAGGGTTTCGTTTTCCAGCTCTTCGATAACTTCTGCGATAAAGGCTTTGACCAACAGACCGCGGGCTGCATTTTCAGGCACACCGCGCGCCATCAGATAGAAAAGGTGATCCTTTTCAATCTCACGCACAGTTGCACCGTGACCGCAGGCTACGTCATCAGCAAAAATTTCCAGCTCAGGTTTAGCCGCAAATTCCGCATCATCTGACAACAGCAATGTGTTGCAAGCCATTTTCGCGTCAGTTTTCTGAGCGATCTGCGCAACGCGGATCATACCCTGAAAAATACCGCGTGCCTTGTCTGTCACCACGTTGCGCACAACCTCGGTTGAGGTGGTGCTTTCAACGAGATGACCAACATTCATGGTCACGTCAGTCACTGTTTCGCCGCCAAGCAGGTTGAGCGTGCGAAGCTGGAAGTCAGAGCCTTCGCCCTGCACATCCACATTGATTTCCTGACGTACCAGCTTGCCGCCGGCATTCATCACGAACAGGATCAGCTTGGAATTCTCACCAATTGTCACATTGATCTGCGACAGTTGCGTGGAAAGATCCGTATGCTCACGCACGATAACCCAGACGATTTCTGAATTATCAGCAATCGTCACATGGCCGATACTGGTTGCGAAAGTTTCTGCTTCACCGCCGATCTGGCGCTCGATAAATGTCGCTTTGACATTGGAGCCGATCTTAACCGGAAAACGCACATGGGACTGACCGCATGGCTGCAAATTCTGCAGCTCAACAGCCTTCTCCAGTTCTGTACCGTCAGCAACGGACAGACCCCAGCCATCGCTGGCATAGGCTGCGTTGATCTGGCCGATTGCATCATCGTCACCACGGGTCTTCAGGGTATGGGCAGCAATGCCCTGTCCCAGAATATCGCGAAGCGCTTCAACACGTACGCCTTCGATCTGCACAGGCTTCTGCGCAACACCATTGGCAACGGTCAGCACGGCAGAACCGTCGAGCAGCGGCGCAACAGTCTTATGACTCACATTCGCATCAAACGGTGCAACCGAGCGCAGCAGAGTGCGCAGATCTGTATAGTGCCAGCTTTCAATACGACGGCCAGGCAGGCCGTTGATTTTCAAAGTTTCCAGTGCGTTATCACGGGCGCTCAGAACTTCTGTGTCGCCCGGCAGATCACCGACGCGGGCGGCGAATGCATCAAGCAATGCACTCTCAGCCGGCGTTCTGACCTTCTGAAGATGGACGTTCATATTCATCCCTCTCTTTAAGCAGCTGCGCCGATGATTTCAGCGTAACCGTTTTCTTCCAGATGCAGTGCGAGGCTCTTATCGCCGGATTTGATCACCTGTCCTTTGTAGAGAACATGCACGCTGTCCGGTACGATATATTCCAGCAGACGCTGATAGTGCGTAATCACGATCACTGCACGATCAGGCGAACGCAGCGCATTCACACCATCGGAAACGATCTTCAGCGCATCGATGTCCAGACCGGAGTCGGTTTCGTCGAGGACGCAGAGTGATGGTTCCAGAAGCTGCATCTGCAGAATCTCTGCCCGCTTCTTTTCACCGCCGGAGAAACCGACATTGAGCGGACGCTTTAGCATGGCCATATCCATGTTCAGGCCGCCGGCAGCTTCCTTAACGCGACGCAGCAGTTCAGGAATTTTCAGCTCTTCTTCACCGCGTGCCTTACGCTGCGCATTCATCGCAACTTTGAGGAATTCCATTGTGGCAACGCCCGGAATTTCCAGCGGATACTGGAATGCAAGGAAGATACCCTTGGCAGCACGTTCTGCAGGATCCAGTTCCAGAATGCTTTCGCCGTTATACAGAATGTCACCGGAGGTAACTTCGTAGTCAGAACGACCGGCCAGAATGTAAGACAGGGTGGATTTACCCGAACCGTTCGGGCCCATGATTGCAGCCACTTCACCGGCTTTAACGGTGAGGTTCAGACCACGGATGATCTCTGTATCCGTGTCAGCGATTTTGGCGTGCAGATTAATGATCTCAAGCATACTATTATTCCCAATAAATCCAGATTAATCGACCGAGCACAATAAATGCAGCGATAGTGCAAATTCCGCCTATCAGAACCTGCCAAATGAAACTTTTCTCTGCAAAATTATTGTGCAGAAAGTCCATCCACATCGGCGCTATAAATAGTGCACCCACTGCAATGCCAGCAGTGGAAAATTCAAACTCAATACTGCGTTTACGCAGTATGCGTCTTAGTTTTTGCGACATCAGCCGACACTGCCCTCAAGCGAGATGCCGATAAGCTTCTGAGCTTCCACGGCAAATTCCATTGGCAGCTCCTGAATAACTTCCTTGACGAAGCCGTTGACGATCAAAGCAATCGCCTCTTCTTCCGGAATACCGCGCTGCATCACATAGAACAACTGATCTTCAGAGATTTTCGAGGTTGTTGCTTCATGCTCGAACTGCGCAGTCGAGTTTTTCGCTTCGATGTAAGGTACCGTATGCGCACCGCAATCATTGCCGATCAGCAGTGAGTCACACTGGGTGAAGTTACGGGCATTGGTTGCTTTACGATGAGCAGAAACCTGACCGCGATAGGTATTGTTGGAATTACCCGCTGAAATACCTTTGGAGATGATGCGGCTTGACGTGTTCTTGCCGAGATGGATCATCTTGGTACCGCTGTCGATCTGCTGATAACCGTTGGATACCGCAATCGAGTAAAACTCACCGCGGGAATCGTCGCCACGCAGAATGCAGGACGGGTATTTCCATGTGACCGCAGAGCCGGTTTCGACCTGTGTCCATGAAATTTTCGAGCGGTCGCCACGGCAATCGCCGCGCTTGGTCACGAAGTTATAGATACCGCCCTTGCCTTCCTTATCGCCCGGATACCAGTTCTGGACGGTGGAATATTTGATTTCGGCATCATCAAGCGCGATCAGCTCAACAACAGCTGCATGGAGCTGGTTCTCATCGCGCTGCGGTGCTGTACAGCCTTCAAGATAGGACACATAAGCGCCCTCTTCGGCAATAATCAGCGTACGCTCGAACTGGCCGGTATCTTTCTCGTTGATACGGAAATAGGTCGACAGTTCCATCGGGCAGCGAACGCCTTTTGGTACATAGACGAATGATCCGTCCGTAAAGACAGCGGAGTTGAGTGTGGCGTAATAATTGTCCGAAACCGGCACAACAGAAGCCAGATATTTCTTCACCAGATCCGGATATTCGCGGATTGCTTCCGAAATCGAGCAGAAAATCACACCGGCTTTAGCAAGCTCAGCCTTAAAGGTGGTGACAACGGAAACACTGTCGAACACCGCATCAACAGCCACACGGCCTGATGCATAGACATTGTCTGCCGGATTGCCGTCAATCTCGCTTGGTTCACCCTGTTTGCGCACACCGGCCAGAATTTCCTGCTCACGCAGCGGAATTCCGAGCTTTTCATAGGTACGCAGCAGTTCCGGATCAACTTCATCCAGAGACTTAGGACCTGTTTGATTTTTTGGAGCCGCATAATAGCGGATATCCTGAAAATCAATTTCCGGATAATTGACGCGCGCCCATTTCGGCTCTTCCATAGTGAGCCAGCGGCGGTAAGCATCCAGACGCCATTCCAGCATCCATTCCGGCTCTTCTTTTTTAGCAGAAATGAAACGGATAATATCTTCGTTCAGCCCCTTCGGAGCCTTATCCATTTCGATGGTTGTTTCAAAACCATATTTATACTGATCCACGTCAAGCGTGGCGACCTGATCGATCGTTTCCTGCACTGCAGGCATCGCCGTTCTCCATCCTTGTCAGGGTCAAGGCCCGACAGTTAAAAACGTTATGGCAGCAATCATGTTGCTGTCATAAACATATAGTGCGCATTGGGGCGCTATAAAAGTCTGATTGCTGGCCATGTTAAAAACAGGCACTACTCCAGACTTCGAACTCCGGCCGGTTTTGCATCACATTACTGTGCGTAAAACCACAATGGCCATTCAGAAATACCGGCCCTTTCAGGCGGCATTGTTTTCCGATTCGCTCAAAAGCGGTGCCTGAGCCTGACTGCGAGTCTGATCCCGTCTGGCTACCAGTCTTTCGAAAATCGTCAGAAATGCTTCCGCGTCCTGCATTGTCGCCGACTTTTCTGTCGAGACGCGCAATGCACCACATTCATCCTCATAGCCCATCGCCGCCAGCACATGGCTTGCGCCAACCTTGCCGGAAGAACAGGCCGAACCGGCAGAAAGTGCAATACCGCCCAGATCAAAGGCGATCTGCATGGTCTCGGCCTTCATGCCGGGCAAAGAAATAAAACTCGTATTCGGCAGGCGCGGCACGGCATCTCCATGCACCAGCACATCATCTGCCAGTTTGCGCACACCATTCTCAATTGTTGTGCGAATTGTATCCGACCAGCGCGGCAGATTGCTGCCTTCTTGCTGTGCCGCCAGAGCCTCGCGCGCTGCAGCGCCAAAACCTGCGATCAGCGGCAGAGCTTCAGTGCCGGCACGATGTCCCTTCTCCTGCCCGCCACCGCGCACCAGCGCAGACGGCATAACCAGATCAGAGATAGCTACCACAGCACCAACGCCCTTTGGGCCACCGATTTTGTGAGAAGAGAGGATAAGATAGTCGGCAGAAGCAGCAGCAATATCGAGCGCGATACGCCCTGCAGCCTGCACGGCATCGACAATGAAGAAACCGCCCGCAGCTTTTACCAGCGCACCGATTTTTTCCACCGGCTGTATGACGCCGGTCTCATTATTCGCCCACTGTACTGCGACCAGCGGCAGACCTTTGGCTTTGTCATGCGCTTTTAAAGCCTGCTCCAGCACATCAAGATCAATAATACCCTGATGATCAACCGGCAGCACAGTCATATTTTCCGCAGCAAAGCGCCCGCCGGACAGCATGCAAGGATGTTCAGTTGCCGAAACATACAGATGTGACAGGCGCAATTCAGAGCGCCCCATCTTATAAAGCGGCGTCAGCAATGTGTTTGCTGCTTCGGTTGCACCGGAGGTGAAAAACACATGATCCGGCTTGGCATTGCAAAGGGCTGCCACGTCACGTCGCGCGGATTCAACCAGCGCGCGCGCCGCACGGCCTTCCTGATGCACAGAGGAAGGATTACCTGCTACATTCAAAGCCGCGACCACAGCCTCACGCGCAGCTTCACTCAGCGGCGCACTGGCATTATAATCGAAATAGATACGCGGCTTTGGCATTGCAGACTCTTTCGCGAAGCACCATATTTGCGTTAAACGCGCAATTATCTTGAAATTTCAAACCAGAGCAGACTATTAAGCTGCATGAGTGTTTTTTTACACCCTCCAGTTTTGAAAGATTCTAAAGTCGGTTGTAAGATTTATGAGCGAAACAGTCAAGGATTTGCTCAGAATTTAAGCCGTAAAGTCGTGATTGGTAACAATCAGGCTTATAAATAACAAATACGACACTTGTGTTGCGAACCGGCCAAATGGTCACGCAACTCGGCGGTTATAGCGGAGTACATATGCCAGAAGTAATCTTTAATGGTCCTGCGGGTCGCCTTGAAGGACGTTATCAGCCTTCAAGCGAGAAGAATGCACCAATCGCCATCATCCTGCACCCGCATCCGCAATTCGGCGGCACCATGAATAACAAGATCGTTTATGATCTGTTTTACATGTTCCAGAGCCGCAATTTCACGACTCTGCGGTTTAACTTTCGCGGAATCGGACGCAGTCAGGGTGAGTTTGATCACGGCGCCGGTGAATTGTCCGATGCGGCAAGCGCACTGGACTGGGTGCAGTCGCTGCATCCTGATTCCAAAACCTGCTGGGTTGCCGGTTATTCCTTCGGTGCGTGGATCGGCATGCAGTTGCTGATGCGTCGCCCTGAGATTGAAGGTTTCATGTCGATTGCACCGCAGCCGAACACCTATGATTTCTCGTTCCTTGCACCCTGCCCTTCATCGGGCCTGATCATTCATGGCGATCAGGACAAGGTTGCACCACCTAAAGATGTGCAGGTTCTGGTTGATAAGCTGAAAACCCAAAAGGGTATCACCATCACGCAGAACACTATGGCCGGTGCCAATCACTTCTTCTCCGGTATGGGTGATGAGCTGATTGCAGAATGTTCGGAATATCTGGATCGCCGCCTGATGGGTGAGCTGACAGAGGTCCGCCAAAAGCGCTTGCGTTGATAGCTACGATAAAAACAAGAGACCGGCGATTAGCCGGTCTTTTTTGTTATGCCTTTACCAACACGCCGCCGCTCACAGGCGTATCGCAGCCGGTTGTTGAAGGATAAGTCAGCGGCAGGCCTTTCAGACTACGCACTGCCAGATAGCCCCACGCTTCAGCTTCCATGGAATCACCATCCAGCCCTGCTGTATCCGCATCAATCACCACTGCACCTTCAGCTTTCGCCAAGGCAGAAAGTTCAGACATTATCGCGGCATTCTTGCGCCCGCCACCACTCACAACATAGCTGCGGGGCTTTTGCGGCAGATGGGATGCCGATTGCAAAATTGACGCCGCCGCGACATAGGCCAATGTACGGGCACCATCCTCCAGTGATACAACACCTATCGAAGGCACGGCAAAATCTCCGCGATCCAGTGAGCGGCGCTGATTACCGGTGAAGAATGCATTGCCCAAATAATGCGCAGCCAGTGCCGCATCTGTCTTACCACTCAGAGCCAGTGCACCACCGGCATCAAAGCTACCCTGCCCGTGCAGTTCCATCCACTGGTCGATCAGCATATTGCCGGGTCCGCTATCAAAAGCTGCCAGCCGCCCTGTCTCATCGACATAGGTCAGATTGGAAATCCCGCCAATATTGACGAAAACAACAGGCATATCCGGCTGCTGCTCCAGATTATGTGCTAAGGCAGCATGATAGGCGGGGATCAGCGGCGCGCCCTGCCCACTATGGCGCATATCCTCAGCGCGCATATCATATACCACATCAATGCCGGTTTCCTGTGCCAGCAATGCGCCGTCACCAATCTGCACGGTCAGCGCATCATCAGGGCGATGCAGCACCGTCTGCCCGTGAAAGCCGATTACATCAACATCATCCGCATTCAGACCATTGGCAAACAGAAAATCCTGCACCGCCACCGCATGCAGCAATGTCAGATCATGCTCAAGTTTTTCGAGAATACCAATACGCTCATCACGCTGCGTCATGCTTCGGGCATCGACAAGCCCCTGTTTCAAACGGGCTCGGAAAGCATCGGAATAATTCATGCTGCCGGAAGCAATGCGCTCAACCACCTGCTCGCCGTCTGTCCGGATCAGCGCCAGATCAATACCGTCCATGGAGGTGCCGCTCATTAATCCGAGTGCGCGATAGAATGCAGTCATCTTTGTCTTTCCGTTTTCAATATTTCCGGTTTTGTACGGCTGGCAGGTACCCGCAGGTTACATAAACCACACAAACGGCACAAAACGACAGTAATTTGCGATAAAATCGCCTTTTACGGTGTCACACCTTTATTGTGATTTGCCCTGCAATAATGTTAAACGCTGGATTGTGTCAGTCACCGGAATAATATTCACGGCCTGCTCTCTGGGGTCTTCCCCTATCACAATCCTTTGTCAGACAGGAAAAATCAATGTCCGGCTTTAAGTCCGATTTTCTACGCACACTTTCCGAACGTGGCTTTATTCATCAGGTCTCCGATGAATCGGGTCTGGATGAGCTTTTCACCAAGGAAACTGTGACTGCGTATATTGGCTTCGACCCGACAGCATCCAGTCTGCATGCGGGCGGCCTCATTCAGATCATGATGCTGCACTGGATGCAGAAAACCGGCCATCGTCCGGTTGCGCTGATGGGCGGCGGCACCGGTATGGTCGGTGATCCGTCATTTAAAGAAGAAGCCCGCAAGCTGATGACGGTTGAAACCATTGCCGACAATATTGCCGGCATCAAAAAGGTTTTCACCAATTACCTCACTTTCGGCGAAGGCAAAACCGACGCGCTGATGGTCAATAATGCCGACTGGCTGGCAGGTCTCAACTACCTTGAGTTCCTGCGTGATGTCGGCCGTCATTTCTCCGTCAACCGCATGCTGTCCTTTGACTCGGTTAAAACCCGCCTTGATCGCGAACAGTCGCTGTCGTTCCTCGAATTCAACTACATGATCCTTCAGGCTTATGACTTTGTTGAGCTCAGCAAGCGCTACGATATGCGCCTGCAGATGGGCGGCTCCGATCAATGGGGCAATATCATCAATGGTATTGATCTCGGCCATCGCATGGGTACACCACAGCTCTACGCACTGACCTCACCGCTGCTGACCACCTCTTCCGGTGCCAAAATGGGCAAATCGCTCAATGGTGCAGTCTGGCTCAATGCTGACATGCTAAGCGCTTACGACTTCTGGCAGTACTGGCGTAATACCGAAGATGCTGACGTAGAACGCTTCCTCAAGCTCTACACCACCATGCCTATGGGTGAGATTGCGCGTCTGGCAGCACTTGGCGGTTCGGAAATCAACGAGACCAAGAAGATTCTGGCCACCGAAATCACTGCCATGCTGCATGGTCGTGAAGCTGCGGAACAGGCTGCGGAAACTGCACGTAAAACTTTTGAAGAAGGTGCAATTTCTGACAATCTGCCAAGCCTGAGCATTGCCAAGGATGAACTGACCGCCGGTCTCGGCATTCAGGCTCTGCTGGTTAAAGCGGGTCTTGCATCGTCTAACGGTGAAGCACGCCGTCATATTCAGGGCGGTGCTGTGCGCATCAATGATGTGGCTGTTCAGGATGAACGCGCCGGTATCTCTGCCGGTGACGTAACCGAAGACGGTATCATCAAACTGTCGCTGGGTAAGAAAAAGCACATTCTGGTACGTCCGGAATAAAACCAGCGATAATACAAATACGCAAAAGCGCGGAGTAATCCGCGCTTTTTTATTATAAAAGCTTCGCCGTTTAAAATTCAAATATCGAGCGGAAAATCCCGGGTGCAATCGCAGAAATCGGATTGACGATAATATTCGGCTGTTTGGCATTGCCTGCCAGCTTATAGGTAATCCCGATCAGACCGCGGTCGCGGCCATTACCGAGAATAGCACCCAGCACCGGCACTTCACCAAACAAACGATTCAGACCATAAGCAGGCATGAATGTACCGGTAACGGACATATTGCCGTTGCGGTCGTAGAGAATGCCCTGAAAAGTAGCACCGATCAGCGGGCCGCGAAGGACGCCGTTCTTCAGCGTCAGATAACCGGAGCCCTTTTCAATCTGCGAATAGCCGCGTTCGAAATCGACCCGCGTCACATCAATATTACCGCGCACTGCCTGATTGAGGCTCTTGCCGCCATTGGAACTGCTGGAGACCAGCTTATCCAGACGCGGCTCATTAATAACCGAGAAATCACGGGCATCAATTGCGCCATAAAGCGGCCCCGTGCCCTGCGAGGTCAGATTAACGGTAATTCTGCCGCCGCGCATCTTGTCGTAAAAATCAAAGAAGCGCAGCACCGCTCCGGCATTGGCCGAGCTCAGCGCCACAGAACTGGCGCCTTTCTGGTTGCTGGACGTTGCGCTGACCTGTGCACCATTGCCCGTCACCGCATTCAGCGACACGCCGGAGACTTTTGCCCCTGCGGTTTCATAAGACACGGTGACATTACGCAGGCTCTCATCATAAAAACCCTTCACATCGTCAATCTGTGCATTAACAACAATGCGCGGCATTACCCCGCTTTTGCTTTGGCCGGCTTTCTTGTCGTCCGTATTGCTTGAAACGGCCTGCTGGATCAGTGCCCGTGCATCAAAAGCAGTGCCACGGACATCTGCGCGGAAACCATTGCCTGATTTGCGCACTTCAAGGCTGAGATTATCATTGCGCGTCAGATTGAGTTTGCGAATATTTGCACTCTGTAATTCATTATTCTCAAGTGTCAGATCACCGCTGACATAGAAACCGGTACCGTCAAAGACGAAGTTACGAACCAGTACCGGTCCTTTGCCTTCCTTCGGCAGTTTCATATCCATTGTCAGTTTTGCAGGAATGCCTGTGCCTTTTTTCCATCCAAGCCATGGCAAATTGACCTGTGTTTTTCCGAGATCAGCGGAGATTTTGCGCATCTCGCCCTGTTCCTCGCCCAGATCCAGCGTCAGCGGGCCTTTAAAAATATCATTCAGCCCCGGATAATAGGTTTCACGCGTTTTATCATCCAGTTCCAGCCGGATATTTTGCTGGCGCTTGATACTCGTATCCGCCAAAGGCTCAACCAGTGCCAGTCTGGCCGGAATATTATTCAGCCGTGCAGTCGCATCGATTTTGGCCACATCATCATTAACGCTCAGATTACCTTTGGCTTGCGTCACATTCTGACCGTTAAACGGCTTTTTCAAAGTCACATCGCTGAAAGCCAGATCAGCCTGCCATTTCAGACTATCCTTTGGCGCATCTTTGGTAACCGAAAACGCCACTTTTACTTTCGCATTCACATTGCCGCTGAGATCCTCAGCGCTGAAAGGCAATTTGCGCAAGGCATTGATCGGCTTATAGCCAACAAGCTCTGTTATCGCCTGCGCCTCACCGCTGAGATCCAGATCAAGATCTGCAATCACCGGACGCTGCCGCCCCCAAGGCACAAACAATGTTCCGCCATCCACGTTGATCTGGCGGTTAACCGGTGTAAAGGCCGTGCCTTTTTCAAGCTTAATGGTTGTATGCGCTCCGCGCACCGCAATCGCGCCTGTGGCATCGCGTACCGGCGGTATCTCACCGATCACGTCAAACCGGGTGCCTTCAACTCTGAAATCAGCCTTGATATCGGATTCCGTTAAATCCGGCGGTAAACCCGGCCCGTTGAAGTGCCCCGCAGGCAGTGCAATATCAATCCGGCCTTCGGTCATCTGACCGCCAAACAGGTTTTTCAGCACCCAGTCGCGCGCACCGTCAGCCACATTGAGCGGCCAGAGCTGCTTGGCCTGTGCGACCGGCATACCCGGTATGCGCAGCATAAAAATCATTGCCGGAGAGCCATGACCAAAGATCATCCGTCCCTGTCCATACAACTCGCCGGAATCTGTTTTGACATTCAGATCATTGAAATCAACGCGACTGGCATTCTGCATCAACCGGCCGGCAATCTTCACACCAAATGGCAAAGGCGCTTCAGCAGAATTTTCCGGTGCGCTGATGGCTTCTCGGGATACCAGCTCAAAACGGTAAGCCGGTTTTTCCGCAATATCTGCTTCCGTTTGTGCGGTAGCAGATCCTGTGCTTTTCAAAACAGGCAGAGTATCTGTCTGCTGCCCTGCGGCAGGAGTTTCACCATTCGTAATGCGCTCTGCCTGCTCGCGGATTTTCTGCGCTGCACTTTCCGTCTCAGAAACCGGTTCTACGCCAAATGCCCCCTCAAGTACCGTGGACAAGCCGCCAAGATTGAGGTCAAGCGCCTTGATTTCAAGCTTTTCACCACCAGCAATATGCTCAAAGGAGAGTGCCATATTGCCTTTGATGCCGCGCTCACGCCCCATATCCACAACAGCATTATCAAGGGTCAGCTTGCCGGAGAGGACTTCCTTTTGCACCTCGGTAGAGGCCTGTCCGGTTAAAGCCAGTGATGCTGTGCTGTTCACATGGAAATAAGCCGGATTGGGCCGGTCATTACCCATTTGCGGCATGACCTCTTCCGGTGAACCAAGGCTGACCGGAATATTATCCAGCGTCAGAGAGAAGTTAGAGGCATGTGCGGGATCATCGGAACGGATCATTTCCGCCTGCAATGAGGTACTTTTGCCTTGCCAGACAAATTCGGCATCCAGCGTTACTTTCTGCCCGTTCTGCCTGACCTGCGCATTACGGATCAGGATCTCCTGATCTTTCTCCATCGCGCGAAAAGCAAATGTCACATCATGCAATGCAATTGCTTTTGTACCGCGCATATCCAGCAGCGCCAGTGTCTGATCGATACCGGCAAAAACTTCACGCGACAACTGATCAAAATCGACCAGTCCTCTGTTATTAAACGGTAAACGGATAAAAGGTTTCGGCTTGGC
Source organism: Hyphomicrobiales bacterium (assembly GCA_900470285.1). Taxonomy (GTDB): domain Bacteria; phylum Pseudomonadota; class Alphaproteobacteria; order Rhizobiales; family Rhizobiaceae; genus Pseudochrobactrum. The sequence continues at coordinate 125,915 of UCAG01000010.1, read as the reverse complement.
TTCTCCCTCTTGCAGACGGATCAAAGCATCGCCGATTTCAATCTGGGCAACCTGAACAGAGCCGGTCAGCAGTGGCAAAGGTGCCAGCCCCAACCTGACAACACCCAGTTTTTCCACCGAAACATCCTGAATACGGCTATTCAGGGCAACATCACGTGCTTCAATCGCCAGATGCCTGTTTCCGTCCAGAGAAACCTGCGCTTTACTGATCGACACACCGGCATCAGGCCCTAAAATTTCCTGTAGCCGCTGCTGCGCCTCATCACGCAGCATATCGCTGCTGATACCGGAGCGCAGTACAAGAAAACCGATACCGGCCAGCACAATCAATGCAAAACTGACAGAAATAAAAGCACGCCAGCATTTCGCAACAAAGCTTTTGCGCTTTCTGCGCGCAGTTTTGCTGTGTAACCCGGTCTTATAATCAGGGCAGTCTTTCAGCACAGCCTTATTCTCAGGCCCCGCACCGGATGACGGATACTGATCAAGATGCTGTATGTCACGCTTGTTAAAGCGGATTTTTTTGGGCTTTTCTTTCAAAAACTTAAATCACTATCCGGATTGGCTGCACCTGAACTGCATAATTTTCAAAAGAAACTCTGTCATTTCTCATCAATATAAAACAGGTCAGACTGTTGCCACTGATGAATCGTTATTTCAAAACTCTGATTAACTGACAAAATTTCAGAAACAACACATGATTACAAGTCGCGGAAATAAATCAAATCATCTGCCCCCGGGGAAATACCCCGGCTGCTTTGAGATTTTCTATTATCCGGCACAACATTAATCCTCATGCAGAATCATTGTAGAACACATTCTGAGCTATTCACATGCTGAAACAGTTTGAAGCATGTCCCTCCCCAAACACATGCGGTTTGGGCATATAAACATGCTTTTGAAAACAGATAGAGCGAATGCAGCGGATCAGATGAAACGCAACACGCTCTGTCTCTGCTCCCATAAGGATGAAGAAAGGCGCACTTATGACCAACTCGACAGATAATGTTGCTGCAATTGCTTTTCAGGCAGGTGATCCGGCTCCGGCATTTTCTCTGCCTAAAAACAGTGACGATACGCTTTCATCTGCCGCTCTTCAGGGCAAAGCCTATGTGCTGTATTTTTATCCGAAGGACGATACCAGCGGCTGCACCCGCGAGGCAATTGACTTCAGCGCATTGAAACCGGAATTTAATGCCATCAATGTCAGCATTATCGGCGTATCCCCTGACAGCGTGCGCAAGCATGACAAGTTCATCGATAAACATGATCTCACCATCGATCTTCTTGCTGATGAAGAAAAAGCCCTGAGCAATGCCTATGGTGTCTGGGTAGAAAAGAGCATGTATGGCCGCAAATATATGGGCATTGAGCGCTCTACCTTTCTCATCGGTAAAGACGGAAAAATCGCGCAGGTGTGGCGCAAAGTAAAAGTTGCCGGTCACGCAGAGGCTGTGCTTGAAGCCGCACGCAAACTCGGCTGAATATCGAAAATATCCGGCACGGAAACCCTTTATTAACCCTGTTACGGTGTATGATCTGCGCAACAGTCCAGAACAGTTTTACCCGTCCGCACAGTTTGTTATAGTTAAGAAGTGATCCGCTCAGACGGTAATTGCGGGGCAGTAAAGTTCACTCTCACTGCCATATAAAACCCGCAAATCTGTCTGAGATAATATCACAAAGCTGTTTTTCTTTAATGAAAAGCAGAACGAACAGCAGGCATTACGGGATAAGACGATGTCAGTTACAGGTAAGATCATGGCCCGATACGGTTCATATATATCCGCCTCTGTTACACTGCTGCGCTTACCACGCCGCGCGGGGCGTTTTCTGCTCGCCAGCCTGCTCGGTTATAGTGTGAGTGCAGGTGTGCTGATTGCCGGTGCTTTGGCTGCCTCTGTTCTGCCGGCTCAGGCTCCGCTGCCTGACACATCCCTGACCATGCTGAAATCTGAAAAGAGTGTCGCGACCCAGCCGATGCCGCCACTGCCGGATCAGATCTATGATGCCAGATTCCACGAAGGCGCTGTTGATCTGAACACCGCTGCCAGTTTTGCCGGAATTGATCCTTTCATCACCGGCCCTGTGCCTAAATAACAGATCATAAAAAAGCCGCCGGTAAGATCATCTCACCGGCGGCTTTTTTTCATTTAATCAACTCAGATCAGTCAATATCCTGTACATCAGCATCCTTGCCGTGTACGCGCTGCGCCAGAGCAGCTTCCATAAACTCATCCAGATCACCATCCAGAACATCGTCCGGGCTTGTGCTTTCAACACCGGTGCGCAGGTCTTTGACCAGCTGATAAGGCTGCATGACATAAGAGCGGATCTGGTGCCCCCAGCCAATATCAGTCTTGGAAGAATTCACCTCATTGGCGGCTTCTTCACGCTTCTTCAGCTCTTCTTCATAAAGACGCGCACGGAGCATCGACCAAGCCTGTTCACGGTTTTTATGCTGCGAACGCTGGGTCTGACACTGCACCACAATACCGGTAGCAATATGCGTAATACGAACCGCCGAATCTGTGGTGTTAACGTGCTGACCACCGGCACCGGAGGCGCGGTAAGTATCAATACGTACATCGGCTTCCGACACTTCGACTTCAATATTGTCGTCGATCACCGGATAGACCCAGATACTGGCAAAGGATGTGTGGCGGCGGGCATTGGAGTCAAACGGCGAAATACGCACCAGACGATGCACACCTGATTCCGTTTTCAGCATACCGTAGCTGTTATGGCCTTTCACGAGGATGGTTGCGGATTTAATACCCGCTTCTTCCCCTGCCTGAACTTCCAGAACTTCCACCTTACGGCCGTCGCGTTCACCCCAGCGCGAATACATGCGCAGCAGAATGGACGCCCAGTCCTGACTTTCCGTACCACCGGCACCGGCATGAACTTCCAGATAAGCATCATTGCCGTCAGCTTCACCGCTGAGCAGCATTTCAATCTGACGCTTGTCGAGTTCCGCCTTGATCTCGCGAATACCGTTTTCCGCATCGGTGATGATGGACTTATCGCCCTCTTCTTCACCCATAGCGATCAGCTCAATATTGTCATCGAGCGAACGGGTCAGCGCCAGAATACTGTTAATGCTGTCATCCAGCTGCTGGCGTTCACGCATCAGCTTCTGTGCTTCCTGCGGATCATTCCACAGTGTAGGGTCTTCAGCGCGGCTGTTCAGATATTCGAGTTTTTTCAGTGACTGATCCCAGTCAAAGATGCCTCCTCAGCAGGCTTATGGCCTGCTTGATTTCATCAACCAAGTTCTCAATCTCGGCACGCATAGCTGCGGCTCCTTTGTCAGTCTTACAAAATTCGTGTCAGCACGGCGCTCTAATAAAAAAGCATACAGGCATGTTTAGAAAGCCTGTATGCTGATTGTGTTTAAGCCTGTCAATATTTCAGGCTCTGAGCAGGCTTAATAAAGACCGCCTGATCCTGAATTAATTGCCTTATTCGCCTGCGGCGATTGCGGCTGCACCGGTGAACCTTCCTGGAAGCTGTCGGCACCAATAACAGAATAGCTGTCAGCAGGACCTGTTCCCGGTTTAAAGGCTTCCATAATCACATCCGGGCCACCCGGCGTTGCACGCATACCGGTACGACGGTTGATCGCAATCATGGTCATGCCTTCAGGCACACGGAAATCAACTTTCGGCGCCCCCTGCATTGCCACAGTCATGAAGTCTTTGAACACCGGCACTGCAAGACCGGAACCTGTACCACCGCGACCAAGCGGTGCCGGCTGATCCATACCAAGGTAAAGACCAACAACCATATCCGGTGTAAATCCGACAAACCACGCATCTTTTTCGTCATTTGTCGTACCGGTTTTACCGGCAAGCGGACGGTTCAGGCTGAGCAGCATACGCGCAGTACCACGCTGAACAACGCCTTCCATCATAGAAGTAATCTGATAAGCAGTCATCGGATCAAGCACCTGATCACGATCATCAACCAGCTCCGGCTCTTCCTGATTGCTCCATTCTTCAGCATTACAATTCTGGCACTGACGCATGTCATGTTTGAAAATAGTCTTGCCGTAACGATCCTGCACGCGGTCAATCATCGAAGGTGTGATCGAGCGCCCACCATTCGCCATAATCGAATAACCGGTGACCATGCGCAATACGGTGGTTTCACCGGCACCAAGTGACATGGAAAGCACCGGCATCATCTTGTCATAAATGCCGAAGCGCTCTGCATATTCCGCAACGGTTTTCATGCCCATATCCTGTGCCAGACGCACAGTCATCAGGTTGCGCGACTGTTCAATACCATAACGCAGGGTAGAAGGACCCGAGAATTTACCGGAATAGTTTTTCGGGCTCCAGACACCAAGCGAACCACCCTGATTGACAGAGATCGGGCCGTCGAGCACCACGGATGCCGGTGTATAGCCATTATCCAGCGCTGCCGCATAAACAAATGGTTTGAAAGCCGAGCCCGGTTGGCGATAAGCCTGTGTTGCGCGGTTAAATTCCGACTGCGCATAGGAGAAACCACCAACCATTGACAGCACACGTCCGGTATGCGGATCCATGGCAACCAGCGCGCCGGAGATTTTAGGCACCTGACGCAGGCGATAAGCATCGCTGCCTTCGCCTTTTTTCTCAACGTAAATCACATCACCGACCTCAAGCACACCTGCCGGTGATTTCGCTGTCGAGCGCTTACCGCCGATATTCATGCGCATCGCCCATTTCATATCTGCTGCGGCAACACGGCCGGTCGCACGTTCTTCACTGATTTTACCGGACGGATCACGGGCTGGCTGCAATCCGATTTCCAATGCATCCGGAGTAGCATCAAGCACAACGGCCAGATGCCATTCAGGCACATCGGTCAGACCGGCAACTTCACCCAGTTCCTGACCCCAGTCTGTACTCAGATTGAGATGCTTGACAGGGCCGCGATAGCCTTGCGCCTCATCATAACGGATAAACCCGTTATGCAGTGTCTTACGCGCTTTAATCTGCAATTGCGGATCAAGCGTTGTACGCACAGAAAGCCCGCCTTCAAGCAGAGAGGCATTGCCGTAACGGGCTACAATCTGGCGGCGGACTTCTTCGGCAAAATATTCGCTGGCGAACAGGCGGCCATCCGCATTATGCGGTTTCACACCAAGCGGTGTTTCTTTGGCTTCTTTTGCATCTTCAACTGAAATATAGCCGTTTTCCTGCATACGGTCGATTACCCAGTTGCGGCGCTCGAGCGCGCGCTGGGTATAGCGATAAGGATGATAATTCGCAGGGCCTTTGAGAAGTGCTGCAAGATAAGCAGATTCGCTGATGGTCAGTTCATTGACGGACTTGTCAAAATAGGTCAGCGCGGCACCGGCAATACCATAAGCGCCCAAACCGAAGAACATTTCATTGAGATACAGCTCAAGAATCTGATCTTTGGTGAAAGTACGCTCCATACGCAGCGCAACAATCGCTTCTTTGATTTTACGGTCATAGGTCTGCTCGGAAGAGAGCAGCATGTTTTTGGCAACCTGCTGCGTAATGGTCGACGCACCCACAGGGCGGCGGTCATTACCGGTCAGCTTATTGACAATATTGGTGGACATCGCACGGGTAAGACCGAGATAATCCAGCCCGTGATGCTGATAAAAGCTCTTGTCTTCTGCTGAAACAAACGCTGCTTTCACGCGATCCGGAACAGCCTGAATCGGTAGGAACATGCGGCGTTCTTTATAGTATTCTGCCATCAGACTACCGTCTGCGGCATGCACGCGCGTTGTCACCGGCGGCTCATATTTGGCCAGCACTTCATAATCCGGCAAGTCTTTGCTTATGCTGCCGACATAGAAGGCAACGCCTCCCGCAACGATCAGCATCAGCACCGTTCCGATGCCGAAAAAATATCCGATGAGCCGTACCATATTTTATCCGGTGTCCGTTTCAGATTATCTGCATTACATATCATTAACTTAGTAAAAATTCACAGGCAATTTTAGCAGGCTTTGCAGCGTAAAATTATTTTCAACCTGATGAATCGTTCCAAGCCATTCATCTCTGAGCCCTGACCTGAACCCTGATCCGGTGTTTAACCAGACCAACAGCGTGGTAGTGAACAGCAAATACGTCAAAGACAAGATGAATTTACTGTTTTTAACTCTTTATTCATTTCTGTGACGCTTTTGACGCAGCTCTCACAGAGTTTACGGCTGCGCCTGAACATTGTTGCGCAACGTATAATATTTATCCACTGCATGGGAAATCCGCTCCACCGCACGCTTGCGCCATGAAGCATCTTTCAGCAGTTTTTCATCATCTTTATTCGACAAATATCCGATTTCGACGAGAACCGAAGGAACATCCGGTGCACGCAACACCTGAAATCCGGCAAAACGATGAGGATTATTAATCAGATTAACCTGCCCCTGCAGAGATTTGACCAGCCCGTCGGCAAAATTCAGCGAAAAAGAATGGGTTTCACGCTGAGTCAGCTCCATGAGGATATCATGAACAACCGGCGCTTCTTCGCTGTAAATACCCGCGCTGGCATCAGAATTATTCTCACGCTCCGCCATAGCTCTGGCCACATCATCCGACGCCTTGTCAGACAAGGTATAAACCGTGGCACCACGGATATCCTTATGGCGGATCGTATCGGCATGAAGCGAGATAAACAGATCCGCTTCATGCTGGCGCGCCAGACGCACCCGCTCCCCGAGCCGCAGAAAAGTATCATCCTCGCGGGTCAGGAGAACATTGATATTCTTGTTCTTCATGAGTTCATCACGAAGTTCGCGCCCGAAAGCAAGCGTCACATTTTTTTCCAGTGTACCGCTCACACTTTCTGCGCCACTGTCGATGCCGCCGTGTCCCGGATCGATCATCACCGTAAACTGGTGGCTTGAGCCGAGCGTATCACTAATGGCAGGAGACGCCCCGCCTGTATCAGCATTTAATGAGGCCGTGGTCACTTTCTGATCGGCAAGAGCCTGTGCAAACTCGCGGTCAGAACTGGCAACAATATCCGCAACCATACGATAACCGGACGAAGATTCGTTTTTTACAACTTCCAGCTTTTCAACTTTGAAAGGCCCTTTGGCATTGAGAATCAACCGCGACCGCGTCTGCGCAATCAGTCCGTAGCGCACCTCGGAAATCAGGCCGCGCGGTGTTAGTGATTCTTTATCAAAACCGAAACTGGTTTCCGGCAGGTCGATCACAAGACGATGCGGACGCTCCAGAAGATGCGTCTCTACATTCGGCTCATTGTCAAACATAACAACGATACGGCTGCGCAGATCATCGCCGGCCATTTTAAAGGTCAGCGCAGAGAGTTCAGACTTACCGCCCTGTGCTGCAAATGCAGAATACAGCGGCATTATTGTCAAAAAAGCCGAAAGCAATGCCTGCTGCCGCAAAAATTTGCGAAAAGCCGGTTTTAAAGAAAAAAGATTGGCTGTCAGAATTCGTAAAAACATCGTCTCGATCAAATTATTACAAAGCTGAGATTCGTTCAGATCCTGCACATCGTTTGCAATCCCCTGCCCGCAAATCAGCATTTACGAACACCCGCCCGTGATCGGGCATTATGATTGCCTTTGCGGCAGTTCGGTGACGTCTGAGCAGTTTCATTTCTCCTGTTTCAGAAAAACCACACTGCCTCACCCGCTCCTGCCGGATGCTGCAACCGCCCGTAACACAGATATGCTAGAGCTTTATCGTTAATGAAGCCTTTGCAAGTTTCATCAAATCTGTCTCTGTATCCGGCTTTTATGATCACAAGATTTCAATGCCATTTCCCGTCGCAACCGGCAACTGACAAAGCTGCGCGTACAAATCGCGCATGAAATAAAGCCGGCTTAGATTCCGCCCGCCGTATCTTCACTTAAATCCCGCGTCAACGACATCAAAAAATCATTCTAAAACTTTGAGATAAATGCCGAAATTATAAAATTCATGCCTGAATAGTTTGAACGGAGTGTGACGCATTATTATATTCTGCTTGTCAGAGGGGCGATCAGGTCCTAAAAGCATTATCAGGTTACAGATCCGCCATCGGAATCATTCTCTGTCCAGCGTCCGGTTAACACCCGCGGACAGGCTCTTATCGTGGCAGATCAGCTCAGAACCTGACGTTACAACCGTCAGAAAACTGCAGAACAGCCGTTTGTGATAATTTTGGTTTGAAAGATTATCCCGCGGCTCAGCGTAACTGAACAAGGATTCAGCACTGGCACGGTTCCCCCGGCCACTGCTCATAAAGACTGCGGACTATGTGAGAAATCATAATCGGCAATCTGTTATCTGCGGCATCACGCGTTGTAAGAAACGCAGTTTAAAATGCCGTAACACTTTTGAATTGCTGCATATTTTATCCTTTTGGATTTGTGCGGCACTATAATCGGCCTGTTTATCAGGTCTTTCGAGGTCGTTTCGATCGGAACCGCTATGGGTCACGCAGACTTGACCATTGCCAGCCTGAAAATCGCGATTGCCGCAAGGCATCAGCGCGTGAAGACTGTACTCTGCGTTCCGGCGAACCTTAATTTATCCGGCAACCGCGAATATATACGAACCGGCGCTCCCGAAGCGTCTCCGGTTCCTCTTGATTTGCGTTTTTCCGCCGGAAGGAAAAACACTTATGTCGAACAAAATGCTTATCGATGCCTCCCACCCGGAGGAAACGCGCGTCGTAGTGGTGCGCGGTAACAAGATCGAAGAATTCGATTTTGAATCTGAGCATAAGAAGCAGTTAAAAGGCAATGTATATCTGGCACGCGTAACCCGCGTTGAGCCGTCATTGCAGGCTGCTTTTGTGGAATATGGCGGCAACCGCCATGGCTTCCTCGCCTTTTCCGAAATTCATCCGGACTATTACCAGATTCCGGAAGCTGACCGTAAAGCGCTGCTGGAAGCAGAAGCCCGTGCAGCACGTGATGAAGATGATGAAGAGCGTGAAGATGCACCACGCCGCAATCGCCGCGGTCACAACGACCGTCGCAGCTCGGGCCGTCACCGTCATCACAACAACAGCAAAGATCATGCTGCGGCACCTGCTCTGCCGGCACCTGAATTTGTCGGTGACTTCGCCGTTGAAGCGCAGGAAGCCTATGCACAGGCATTGCTCAATGCTGCTCAGGAACAGGCAAATGACGATGCGGATGATACATCCGTCATGGCTGCCTCTTCTGATCAGCCGGTGATCCGCGAAAAAGCACCGCGCAAACAGCACGCATCAGACAGTGACGACGATGACGATCACGATGATGAAGACGATCAGGTTGAATCGGTCGGCGCTGAAGATGCCATGGAAGAGCTGCCGGGCAGCAACCGTGCGCACCGCAAGCACTACAAGATTCAGGAAGTCATCAAGCGCCGCCAGATTATTCTGGTGCAGGTGGTTAAAGAAGAGCGCGGCAATAAAGGCGCAGCTCTCACAACCTATCTGTCGCTGGCAGGTCGTTATTCCGTACTGATGCCAAACACCGCACGCGGTGGCGGTATTTCTCGCAAGATCACCAATATTCAGGATCGCAAACGCCTGAAAGATATCGTCAAGGAACTCGAAGTGCCGCAGGGCATGGGTGTGATCCTGCGTACTGCCGGTGCCAACCGCACCAAGGCAGAAGTGCGTCGTGACTATGAATATCTGATGCGTATGTGGGATAATGTCCGCCAGCTGACCATGCAGTCACAGGCGCCTGCACTCGTCTATGAAGAAGGAAATCTCATCAAGCGTTCGATCCGCGACCTTTATAACAAAGACATCACGGATATTCTGGTTGCCGGTGAAGCCGGTTACCGCGAAGCCAAAGATTTCATGCGGATGCTGATGCCGACCCATGCGCGCGTCGTCCAGCCTTACCGTGAAATCACGCCGATCTTTGCCCGCAACGGCATTGAAGCCCAGCTCGACCGGATGCTGCATCCGCAGGTCACGCTGAAATCCGGCGGTTATATCATCATCAACCAGACCGAAGCTCTGGTAGCGGTTGACGTCAACTCCGGCCGTTCAACCCGTGAAAATTCGATTGAAGAAACTGCATTGCAGACCAATCTGGAAGCCGCGGAAGAAGTTGCACGCCAGCTGCGTCTGCGCGACCTTGCCGGTCTGGTTGTAGTTGACTTCATTGATATGGAAGAAAAGCGCAACAATCGTGCCGTTGAAAAACGCATGAAAGATTGCCTGAAAGATGACCGTGCCCGTATTCAGGTTGGCCGTATTTCGCATTTCGGTCTTCTCGAAATGTCGCGTCAGCGTATCCGTGCATCGGTTCTCGAAAGCACCATGCAGCCTTGCCCGCATTGCGCAGGTACTGGTCTGATCCGCTCGGATTCCTCGACGGCGCTTTTTGTCATCCGCTCGATTGAAGAATTCCTGCAGCGCAATTCGCAGAACAATATTACTGTTCGCGCACCACAGGCCACAGCGCTGTACGTATTGAATCATAAGCGCCATCTGCTTGCAGAAATGGAAAGCCGTTTCGGCCTGACGATTGAATTGCAGATCGATGAAACCGTTGGTCATCAGCATCTGGCGATTGATAAGGGCACACCGGCTGCCGGTCCTGTTAATCCGGTTCCGCAGACAATCCAGTTCATGCCTTATGACGAGGAAAATGATCCGGAAATCATCGATGTGGAAGATGATGCGGAAACCGAAGCAACATCAGGCGATGAAGATAACGCACGCGACGATAATAATGACGACCGCAAACGCAGCCGTCGTCGTCGTCGTCGTCGCGGTGCCCGTGATCGCGATAATTCGGAAACACAGGGTGAAGCCGCCGCTGATGAAGATGAAGGCGATGATACAGACGCAGATGACGCACCTTCCCAGTCGGAAGAAGACCGTCGTAAGAAGCGTCGTCGCGGCCGTCGTGGCGGACGCAAGAACCGTCGCGGTGAATATGACAATGACAACCGTATGCCTGCGGTGGAATTTGTCGGCTTCAGCCGTGATGAAGCTGTCACCCGCCTGACTGCCTATAAACAGGCTGCGAAAAAAGCATCGGCACCTCTGCCTTCACCGGAATTTGTGGGCTTTAACCCGCAGGTGAAATCAGTATCTCCCGCTGCTGCCCTGACACAGGATGCTCCGTTCAAGACTGAAGCAGCCCCGCAGGCTGAGGCAAAATCTGAAAAGAAAACTGCAAAACCTGCCCGTAAACGACCTGCAAAACCACGCGGTGCAAAAGCAACGGCCGAAACCGCTGCGGAAACTGTGGTTGAAGTGGCTGAACCGGTTGTTGCAGAAGCAGTGGTTACGGAAGCTGAAATTGTGAGTGATGAGGCTCCGGCCAAAACCACACGCAAAAAAACTGCGGAAAAACCAGCCAAGCCTGCCCGCAAGCCGCGCGCTAAAAAAGCAGCCGAACCGGTCGCAGAAACACAGGCTGAAGTTGCTGAAGCAGCAGTTGTGACAGAGGTGGCAGAACCTGCTGCGGAACAGCAACCAGAAAAGCCTGCACGTAAACGCAGCAGCACACAGGAAGCATCCAAACCGGTTGTGACCTCGCAGATCAGTCAGGCTGACAAGCAGGAAGAACTTGCAGATCAGCCTAAGTCTGATCAGCCTAAACGTGGTGGCTGGTGGCAGAAAAAGGGCTTCTTTTAAGCCCTGCCAATAAAGTCCGTAGAGCGTATCCCGTTTCGATCGGATAAGATGCGCGTTATAATAAAGAGTTAGAGCAGTTCTGCCGGTTCAATATTAACCGGAACCGCTCCAGAATAAAAAAAGCCGCCGGAATTTCCGGCGGCTTTTTTGTTTATAATTGTGTTTCAAAAACTCAGAGCCAGCCTTCCAGCCGGCGCATTGCTTCACGCATTTCATCGGCTGTACCCGCATAGGAGAAGCGCATTGTGCGATGGCCTTCCAGCGGGTCAAAATCCAGCCCCGGTGTAGCCGCCACATTAATCTCGGCAATCATCTTGCGGGCAAAGGCCATGCTGTCATTGGTAAAGCGGGACACATCGCAATAGGCATAGAATGCACCATCCATCGGTGCAGCCAGTGTCAGCCCCATTTTCGGCAAATGCTCGCCAAGGATTGAGCGGTTCAGCGCATAACGCTGCTTGATGATATCCAGCTCATCCGTTGCCTTAAAGGCTTCAATCGCCGCAATCTGTGACAGTTCCGGTGCGGAAATATACAGGCTTTGCGCAATCCGCTCGTTCGGGCGCACCGCCTCTTCCGGCAGCACCATCCAGCCGATACGCCAGCCGGTCATGCAATAATATTTGGAAAAGGAATTGATAACCGTCACAGTATCATCAAAGGCCAGTGCAGTCTGGTCAGGACGATCATAGGTCAGGCGATGATAAATCTCATCGGAGATCACACGGATATTGCGTTCGCGCGCCGCCTCCAGAATGGCTTTCAGCTCATCATCTTCAATGATTGCGCCGGTCGGATTGGCAGGACTGGCGAAAAGCACACCTTTGAGCGGTTTTTCCGCATGGGCAGCAATCAGGCTTTCAGCTGTCAGATTGGCGCTTGCACCGTCACCGGTGCCGATCTCAACAACTTCAACGCCAAGGGCTTTCAGAATATTGCGATAGGCCGGATAACCCGGACGGGTAATCGCCACACGGTCACCGGCATCAAAATAAGTCAGAAAGGCCAGATTGAAAGCAGCCGATGAGCCGGTCGTCACGGCAATGCGCTGCGGGCTGACTTCAACGCCATATTGCTCGGCATAATGGGCCGCAATCGCTTCACGCAGACCAATCAGGCCCAGCGCATCCGTATAACCGATTTTACCATCAATCAAGGCTTTTTGCGCAGCTTCACGCACGCGGAGCGGTGCCGGATCAGCAGGTTGACCAACCGCCATGGAAATCATCGGCGCGCCTTCTGCACGGCGCCGGTTCGCTTCAGCGAGCACATCCATAGCATGAAACGGATCAACTTCACTCCGGTAGGAAAAAACTCTCACTTCTCTGCCCTCAAAAAACACCTGCCCTGTCGCCTGTATGAAACAGCAGTCTGCAGAACCGGTTAAGCTTTAAACACCGGCTGTTCCATAGCCCGAACTGCACAGTGCAACAACCGCATAACAATCACAAAATATTAGCTATAAAACAGCAAAACGAACCGAAACTTTAAACTTCTTAAGCCTGACTTCAGTTCAGGTCATAAAAAAGGCCTGAAAGATCATGAAATAAACTGTGGTTCACAACTGCGGATTCCTGGCGGAATATATCATTCTGTTTTTCGCATTCTGTAAGCTAAAACAGCATTATAATTATTGCAGCTGATTCACACCTGATGCATGTCCCTGTTCAAACTGACCTGTTTGGATACATCATGCGGTAAATGAAAGTGTCCGGAGCGAGTGCGATACCGTACTACCGCTCTTGATCGTTTTTAAAACAGGATTTTATTGATGGCCGAAACCGCTCTTCTTTATACAGCCCCTGCGCCGCAACTGGCAGCACCGGCACCGGTTCCCGCCCGCCACAGGCTGCGCCGCCCGCTTTCCCTGATGATTTCCGCCGCTATTCTGGCCGGCTCCGCAGTCACTGCCTCGGCGCAGTCGCGCTCAGTACCGGTTGTGCGTGATGCAGAAATTGAAGCCCTCGTCACCGATTACACGACCCCAATTCTCAATGCCGCAGGTCTTGGCAAAAAGCGCATCGGTACAATTCTGGTCAACAGCCCGAGCTTCAACGCTTTTGTTGACGGACGACGCATCTTTATCAATACCGGTGCCCTGCTCCAGTCTGAAACCCCGAATGAGATTATCGGTGTTATCGCCCACGAGACCGGCCACCTTGCCGGCGGCCATCAGGATCGCCTGCGTGAACAGCTGAAACAGGCCAAAACCATGGCTGTTATCGGCACATTGCTCGGCCTTGGTGCGGGGATTGCCGGTGCGGCGACCCGCAACAGTGCCATTGCCGGTGCCGGTGGCGGTATTGCTGCCGGTGGCGGTGAAATTGCCATGCGCAGCCTGCTGTCCTATCAGCGCTCGGAAGAAGCCGCAGCCGACCGCTCGGCAATCAATTATCTGAATAAAACCGGCCAGTCCGCCAAAGGCATGCTGACAACATTCGAGCGCTTTGCCAGTGCCTTATCGATCAGCGGCACGCAGGTTGATGCCTATCGTATCAGCCACCCGCTGCCGCGTGACCGTATTGCCAATCTGACAACATTGGCGCATCAAAGCCCGTATTTTGAGAAAAAAGACCCGGAAGCCCTGCAGCTTCGTCATGATATGGCGCGGGCAAAAATCGCAGCCTATTCCGGCGGCCTCGGCTCTCTGCAACGCATGTTCCGCAACAATCCGCGCGGCGTAGGCGCCCGTTACGGCGATGCGATTTATACTTTTCTCAATGGCAATCCCCGCAATGCCATTCCAAAAATCGATGCATTAATCAAAGAACAGCCGAAAAACCCTTATTTCCGTGAAATAAAGGGGGAAATGCTGCTGAAAGCCAATAATCCGACTGGTGCTGCCGCCGAGTTCAAACAGGCTGCCGCGCTTGATCCGCGCAAATCCAGCCTGATCCGTATGAGCTATGGCCGCGCTTTGATGCTGACCGGCAATAAAGCTAATATGGAAGCGGCTATCCGCGAGCTGAAAGCAGGTATGGTTCGTGATCCGGAGTTTTCGGAAGGTTATGGCTATCTGGCACAAGCCTACGGCCAGTCCGGCCAGATGGGGCTTTCAGACCTCGCAACGGCGGATCAGCATTATTATGCAGGCCGTATCAATGAGGCGAGGATTTTCGCAACCCGTGCGCAGACACGCCTGAAATCCGGCTCGCCGGACTGGCTGCGGGCACAGGACATCATCAATACCAAGACCAAAAAGAAATAAACCACGGCAAACCGATACCGGTTTGCCGTAACAGAACTTCACATTTCGCCAGCGTGGCGGACTACCACCTTTAACCCGAACGACAAGGCCGGTTTATCCGGAGTGATCCTATGACCATTCATTTCAAGCGCCGTTTAGCTACCACTGTTTTCGGCGCAGCTGCTCTGGTTTCTGCCGTTGCAGCTTCCCATGCACAAGAAGCAAAGCCGCTCGATAAAGCTGCCGTTGAAAAAATCGTCCGCGAATATCTGATCGCCAATCCTGAAGTTATGCTTGAAGTGCAAGACGCTCTGGAAGTGAAACAGGCCGCATCAGCCCGTGACAGCCAATCCAAAATCATTACAGAAAATCATGATTCGATTTTCAACGACGCCAATGATGCCGTTTACGGTAATCCGAAAGGCGATGTGACCATCGTTGAATTCTATGATTACAATTGCGGCTATTGCAAACGTGCAATGCCGGATATGCAAGCGCTGCTCAAAGCCGACCCGAATATCCGCTTTGTTTTGAAAGAATTCCCGATTCTCGGGCCGGATTCCATGCGTACCCATCTGGTTGCACAGGCATTCAAGCGCCTGATGCCTGAAAAATACATGGAATTGCACGAAGCGCTGATGAAAGAGCCGAAAAGCTCTACCGAAGAGAGCGCAATGAAGATTGCCACCTCTTTGGGCGCAGATGAAGCAAAGCTGCGTGAACTGATGAAAAGCAAAGAGGTCGTGACCTCCTTCCAGAGCGCTTATAATGTTGCTCAGGCGCTGAATATTTCCGGCACACCGTCTTATATTATCGGCAATGAGCTGGTTCCGGGTGCTGTCGGTCTGGAAACATTGTCTGAAAAAATTGCTGAACAGCGTCAATCAAACACCGGCAACAAATAAAATTCATAATTTTATCTATAAAATTTGAATTTAGTGCCGGAAAATGCAGTTAAAGCCTGTACGGATACAATTTACAGGCTTTAACAGCAAAGCATTCCCCATTATATGGGAAGAGTTAAAGACTTCAGACAAGCTGAATTCATACGAATAACGGAATCGTAAAGCGACACCACACCCGATGGCACAAGTGATTTTCATTCTGAACGGCCCGAACCTGAATATGCTGGGTAAAAGAGAACCGGCAATTTACGGTTCGACGACCCTTGATGATATTCACATAAACTGCCGCAAAGAAGCTGAAAAACTGGGTGTGGAAATTGACTTCCGTCAGTCTAATCACGAAGGCGATCTGGTCACATGGATTCAGGAAGCCGGTGAGAAAGGCGCGCAGGTTCTGATTAACCCTGCAGCATATACACACACATCTATTGCGCTGCTTGATGCCATTCGCGCAGCTCAGGTGACTGTCGTAGAGGTTCACCTCTCAAATATTCACGCCCGTGAAGAGTTCCGCCACAAATCCTTCGTTTCTCCGGTTGCCAAAGCTGTACTGTGCGGCTTCGGTGCGGAAGGTTATTTGATGGGTCTGCGGGCTCTCGCCGGCTATCAGCATAATCCTGAAAGTTGACCGGATTTTCAGAGTGGATTATGCCACGCATACCTAACCAGCATAATGTACCCTGACCGTCAGGCATATGCTAAAAGCAGTTAAGGCAAAAACGGGAACCGGTTTTCCGTTCAAAACTGCGAAAATAAAAATGGGAGCCTATTCCGATCTGCCTTAACCGGATCGGAATAGGCTCTGCAGAAACAACAATATATATCAGCGGTAAAGGGGCCAGACCCATGACGAACAAAAGCTCCGGTATCGATCAGACGATCATTCGCGATCTCGCGAACATCCTCAAAGATACCGATCTGACAGAAATTGAAGTTGAACAGGACGATCTGCGCATTCGCGTATCGCGCAATATCACTGTTCAGGCTGCAGCACCTCAGCAATATTTTGCACCTGCTGCCGCCGCACCGGTTGCCGCCGCTGCGCCTGCTCCGGCTGCAGAAGCACCGAAAGCTGCTGACAAATCCAAAAACGCCGTGCCTTCGCCAATGGTTGGTACCGCCTATCTCGCACCGGCACCAGGTGCCAAGCAGTTCGTGGAAGTCGGCCAGAGCGTTAAAGAAGGCCAGACAGTTCTCATCATCGAAGCGATGAAAACCATGAACCAGATTGCTGCTCCGCGTGCAGGTACAGTGACTGCTATTCTGGTCAGCGACAGCCAGCCAGTTGAATTCGGCGAACCTCTTATCGTCATCGAATAAGATCTTTCACAGATCACGGCTGTATTTTCAAACATACAGCCATCGCTGACCAATTTGAATTAATGCATAGTCTGTCTCAGATTATGCCTGAGGCAGGAGCTCCGATGTTTCAAAAAATCCTCATAGCCAATCGCGGCGAAATTGCCCTGCGGGTGCTGCGCGCCTGTAAGGAGCTTGGCATCAAGACTGTTGCCGTTCACTCCACTGCCGATGCCGATGCCATGCATGTGCGCCTCGCAGATGAAAGCGTATGTATCGGACCACCATCATCGCGCGACAGCTATCTGAATATTCACCAGATCGTTGCTGCCTGCGAAATCACCGGTGCTGATGCAATCCATCCGGGTTACGGCTTCCTCTCCGAGAATGCCAAATTCGCTGAAATTCTTGAAGCACACGATATTACCTTCATCGGCCCTACCGCTGCGCATATCCGCATCATGGGCGATAAGATCGAAGCGAAGAAGACTGCAAAACGCCTCGGCATTCCGGTTGTTCCGGGGTCTGACGGCGGGGTTGCCAGTGAACAGGATGCAATTCGTATTGCTTCCGAAATCGGCTATCCGGTCATCATCAAGGCTTCTTCCGGTGGCGGCGGCCGCGGGATGAAGGTTGCCAAATCGGCAGAAGATATCTCTGTTGCCTATAATACAGCACGATCGGAAGCAGCTGCTGCATTCGGTGATGATGCTGTTTACATCGAGAAATATCTCGAAAAGCCGCGCCACATTGAAGTTCAGATTGTTGGCGACGGTGCAGGCAAAGCTGTGCATCTGGGCGAACGTGACTGCTCACTGCAGCGCCGCCACCAGAAGGTCTGGGAAGAAGCCAATTCCCCTGCCCTGAATTCCGAAGCCCGTGACAAGATCGGCATGATCTGCGCCAATGCGGTTGCAGAACTGGGCTATCGCGGTGCCGGTACAATCGAATTCCTCTATGAAAACGGCGAATTCTATTTCATCGAAATGAACACACGTCTTCAGGTGGAACATACGATTACCGAAGCGATCACCGGTATTGATCTGGTTCATGAACAGATCCGTATTGCCGCCGGTCTTGGTCTGTCGATCAAGCAGGACGATGTACGCTTCTCCGGTCATGCGATTGAATGCCGTATCAATGCGGAAAACGCACGCACATTCACACCGTCACCGGGCACGATTAAGCATTATCACACACCGGGTGGTCTGGGCATTCGTGTCGATTCCGGCGTCTATAGCGGCTATAAAATCCCGCCATATTACGACAGCATGATCGGCAAGCTGATTGTGCATGGCCGTAACCGCGTGGAATGCCTGATGCGTCTGCGTCGTGCGCTGGATGAATTCGTCGTTGACGGCGTTGATACAACCCTGCCGCTTTTCCAGGATTTGATTGCCAATCCGGATATCGCCAATGGCGATTATGATATCCACTGGCTTGAAAAATATTTGGAAAAGAAAAACGCATCGGGTCAGTAACTCCGGTGGCGGGACGCAAATCCCCTCCGCCTCAAAATTTAAGTCCGGAGCTTCTGCTCCGGGCTTACGCCTCCGGCATTTTTCCTATGTCAGAAAGTGCTGATGATCCGGAAATATTCTGGGTACGACCGGAACAACGCGGCATTATCCCGCTCGATAAGTTCCACATTTCCCGCAGTCTGCAAAAAACACTGAAGCGCTCGCCATTCGAGATCAGCTATGACACCGCTTTTGAACAGGTGCTGGAAGGTTGTGCTATCAGGCGGGATCCCAATGCCGGTACATGGATCAATCAGACGATCCGTGACGGCTATATTGCCCTACACAAAGCCGGACACTGCCATTCTGTTGAGGCATGGCAGGACGGGCAACTTGTCGGTGGTCTTTATGGTGTGTCGCTGGGTGGCGCATTCTTTGGTGAAAGCATGTTCAGCCATGTCACCGATGCTTCCAAGGTCTGCCTCGTGCATCTGGTAGAGCGGTTGCGTGCACATGGTTTCAAACTGCTGGATACGCAGTTTACCACGGAGCATTTACAGCGTTTTGGCGCGGTTGAAATTCCTGCGAAGGATTATGAAGATATGTTGCTGCCGGCGATTTTAACGCCGGCGCAATTCTGAAACTGCCAAACCTTATTGCGGCGCAGGAATATCGGACGTCTGTTTGCAGTCTTTCAGCCAGATATCATAAACCGGATGATCTACCGCATTCAGACCCGGACTATCGGCAAACATCCAGCCGGAGAAAATGCGGCGGATTTTACGATCCAGTGTGATTTCATCCACCTGCACAAAACTGTCGGTACGCGGCGCTTCATTATCCGAGCGGCTGTAGCAAACCTTCGGCGTTACCTGTAACGCACCGAATTGCACTGTCTCATTAATATAAACGTCAAAAGTTGTGATCCGGCCGGTGATCTTGTCCAGACCGGAAAATTCCGCAACTTTATTGGAAATACGCTCGGCACGTGCCTCAGATGCTACGCCCAGACCGGCAAGTGCCAGCCCTGCAACCAGCAGAAATGTTGTTCCAAAAGATCGTCCGGAAGAAACATTCATACACATTCTGCCTTTGGTACTGGTTGCATAAACGGATGCGGAGAAAACACCCGCCGGAAAATTAGCCTGTTCTTTGCGGCATTTGTGAGAAAAAAACTCGCCGGACAGGGTTTTCCCCAATCCAGAGCGGCAGACCACTGCACCGGACGTAAATTTAGGGGAAAGATAAAGGCGGCACAGCTGAAAAACCATGCCGCCTGTCAAATCTATCAGGACTGAATCTTAATTCGGTGTCCATGCATCATAGTCGCCGCCCACTTTAGGACGCTGACCGGATGCGGAGATCGCACCCTGCGGGCGATAAGCATAAGGCGTACCGGTCAGGTTCTGCTGGTGCGGCTTCTGCCATTCACGCGGCTGATAGTTTTCTTCAGTCGGTGGCGTATCGGTGCGGTGATGCATCCAGCCATGCCAGCCGGCAGGAATTGCACTGGCTTCGCTATAGCCGTTGAAGATAACCCAACGACGGGTGCGGCCTTCAGAATCCTTACCACCGGTATAATAAACATTACCGAACTCATCTTCGCCGACGCGCTTACCTTTGCGCCATGTATGAAGACGGGTGCCGATAGTCTGGCTGTTCCACCAGGTAAAGACCTGAATAATAAATTTTTTCATAGCACTTCCGGATCCTGAACTATCCTGACCATAAAGGCGCAGGATCATGCAGATTATTCCCTGCTTATGCCCTTATCTGAGGCGTGTCGCAAGGGTCAAGTTGCCGCTGTTTTCAGCATTTCGCAGTTAAGTGGCGCCATTTAACACCAGAGAACACTTAACTCATAAAACTTTGTACGGGCGCAACAGGCACAATTAAAATGCGGGATGCTCCGGTTACATAGACCAGCCTGTCAGAGACTTTTCCATTTTAATAACCGGAATATCCAGATTGAGCGTACCCCAGTCATTTGTCTCGCCGGTCTTTTCAAAACCTTTGCGGGTGTAGAAGTCCAGAGCTTTTTGATTCTTAGCAATCACTTCGAGAGCAAGCTTCTCCACATCAGGAAAAGCCATTTCAATCTCCGCTAGCAACATGGTGCCGATACCCTGAACCTGCTGCTCAGGGTCGACATAAAGCTGGTGCAGCTCCGCAATACCGTCTTTGCTCTGGCTGGCATAAGCCATGCCGACGAGGTTGCCCTCGCCGTCATCCGCCACAACAAACTCCGAATAAGGCTTGGCCAGATTGCGTGTCAGCGCAGCAACAGAATGATATTCACCTGTCACCTTATTGACGGTCTCAATACCCAGCACATCATCAAATGTGGCGTGCCAGGTTTTGACCAGCAACTGATGCACGGCCTTCAGATCATCCTTATTTGCAGAGCGCAGCCACATTATTCGATGCCCAGTTTCGCTTTAACCAGATCATTCACAGCCTGCGGATTAGCTTTACCGCCGGTTGACTTCATCACCTGACCAACAAACCAACCCGCCAGTGTCGGCTTTTCTTTTGCCTGAGCCACTTTTTCAGGGTTAGCAGCGATGATTTCATCAACGGCCTTTTCAATCGCGCCGGTATCAGTCACCTGCTTCATGCCGCGGGATTCGACGATCTCTTTCGGATCACCGCCCTCGTTCCAGACGATTTCAAACAGGTCTTTTGCGATTTTACCGGAGATTGTGCCTTCCTTGATCAGATCAAGAATAGCGCCCAGCTGTTCCGGAGAAACCGGAGCATCTTCAATATCTTTACCGGCCTTGTTCAAAGCGCCGAGCAGATCATTGATGACCCAGTTTGCAGCAACTTTACCGTCACGGCCTTCTGCAACCGATTCGAAATAGTCAGCAATGGCTTTTTCAGTGATCAGAATGGATGCGTCATAGACAGACAGACCCATGGTTTCAACCAGACGGGTTTTCTTGTCATCCGGCAGTTCCGGCAGAACTGATGCCAATTCATCCACATAAGCCTGTGTGAATTCCAGCGGCAGCAGATCAGGATCAGGGAAATAGCGATAATCATGCGCTTCTTCTTTGGAGCGCATCGAGCGGGTTTCACCTTTTACCGGATCATAAAGACGGGTTTCCTGATCAATCGAACCACCATCTTCGAGAATACCGATCTGGCGGCGCGCTTCATATTCAATCGCCTGGCCAATGAAGCGGATCGAGTTCATGTTCTTGATTTCGCAACGGGTGCCGAATTCACCGCCAGGACGACGCACAGAAACGTTCACATCTGCGCGCATTGAGCCCTGATCCATATTACCGTCACAGGTACCAAGATAACGCAAAATGCTGCGTAGCTTAGTCATATAAGCGCGTGCTTCATCCGATGAGCGGATATCCGGCTTGGAAACGATTTCCATCAGCGCCACACCGGAACGGTTCAGATCGACATAGGACATGCTCGGATGCTGATCGTGCAGGGATTTACCGGCATCCTGTTCCAGATGCACACGCTCAATACCAACTTCAACATCTTCAAACTGGCCTTTGGAATCAGGGCCGACAGACACAGTCACAGTGCCCTCACCCACGATCGGCTGCTTGAACTGAGAAATCTGATAACCCTGCGGCAGATCCGGATAGAAATAGTTTTTGCGGTCAAAAACCGACTTCAGATTAATCTGCGCTTTCAGCCCGAGACCGGTACGAATGGCCTGCGCCACACATTCCGCATTGATAACCGGCAGCATACCCGGCATCGCAGCATCCACCAGCGAAACATTGGCATTTGGCTCGGCACCGAACTCGGTGGAAGCACCGGAAAACAATTTGGAATTGGAAGTCACCTGCGCATGAACTTCCATCCCGATCACGATTTCCCAGTCACCGGTGGCACCGGAGATCAGGCGTTTCGGGTCTGGCGTGCGTGTATCGATAAGGGACATGGGCTCTTAAATCTCTGTTTTGCGGCGCGAGCTAAACTCCGCCGTTTTCTCATGCTTCTGGCTAAAACAAACCGGCCTGACTGGCAAGTGCTCTGTGCATCACAACAGCACTGTTTCAGCATCAATAAACGATCATGGCGCGGACTATAAACATTATGGTGCAACAGTGCACCCTGCATTGACGGAAAAAGTACAAATTCCCGTAACAAAGCATGGGCTTGTAAAGATAAATGACCTCACAGCACGGTCATACATCCGCCATACCAAGCCGGCGGTAGAGCCGCTCTGCTCCAAAGGGGTTATTACTCTCTACTTTGAGACAAACATTCTCCGCACCGCGCAATTGGAAAACCTGAAAACAATGTAGCAATAAAGCTTCACCGATGCCCTGTCTGCGCCAGTCGGGATGCACGACAATATCCTTGATAAAGCCGCTACTCCAGCATTGCGCAAAAGCAATGAGTTGTCCTTGGGTATCTGTCACCGGAAAAATCAGACCAGCATCATATTCCTCATCCGCAGACAATGCCTGCCACCAGTCACGTAATGGCGGCACTGTATTACCAACAGCTTCATAGGAGGCTGTCAGCAAAGCATGGAGTTCTGCAATCATATCCGGCCGAAAGGCGGATAAAATCACATTCTTTGACCAGACAGGTTGCGGCAGCTCGTCGCTCAGTGATTTACATAAATGATAATAAGGTCTTGGTTGCATCGCATCACAATAGCGAAACACGACCAGCAGTAAAGCCATCACTGACAGCCCAACAAAAAAGCCGCGTTTTGCAACGCGGCTTTCTCGCAACTTTATGCGGTCTGATTATTCAGCTGCATCGTCAGCTTTTTTAGCTGCTTTTTTCTTTGGAGCAGCTTTTTTAGCTGGCTTTGCTTCTTCTGCGCCTTCTTCGTCAGCTGTCAGCTCTTCTTTAGTCACTTTTTTATCGGTGACGGAGATTGTGCCGAGCAGGTGATCAACAACCTTTTCTTCAAAGATTGGTGCGCGCAGGTTAGCAACTGCATCAGGAGTTTTACGCAGGAATTCATAAACCTGCTGTTCCTGACCCGGGTAGCGGCGAACCTGATCGTAAACAGCGCGCTGCAGTTCTTCTTCGGTTACTTCTACACCGGCTTTTTCGCCGATTTCGGAGAGAACCAGACCAAGGCGCACACGGCGTTCAGCCAGCTTGCGATATTCTTCGCGTGCAGCTTCTTCAGTGGTTTCTTCGTCTTCAAAAGTCTTGCCAGCCTGCTGCAGGTCGAAATTGATCTGCTGCCAGATGTTGTTGAACTCAGCATTGACCAGACGCTCTGGTGTTTCGAACTGATATTCTGCATCCAGACCGTCGAGGATCTGACGCTTAACTTTCTGGCGGGTGATCTGGCCGTACTGACCTTCGATCTGTTCACGAACAACAGTGCGCAGACGATCAAGGCTTTCAATGCCCAGCTTCTTAGCAACTTCGTCGTTCAGTTCCAGCTCAGCAGCTTTAGCAACTTCCTTCACAGTAATGTCGAAGGTTGCTTCTTTACCGGCCAGATGAGCAGCGCCGTAATTTTCAGGGAAAGTAACTTTGATCTGCTTTTCATCACCAGCTTTTACACCGATCAGCTGATCTTCAAAGCCCGGAATGAACTGACCGGAACCGAGAACCAGCTGTGCATCCTGATCTGCGCCACCTTCAAACGGTTCATCACCGAGCTTACCAAGGTAATCCATAGTAACGCGGTCGCCGTCTTCAGCTTTGCCTTTTTTCGCTTCGAAAGTACGAGCGGAAGAAGCAATCTTCTTAACCTGCTCTTCAACTTCTTCGTCCGAAATATCAACAACTTCACGGGTCACTTTGAGACCGGAAACGTCTTTGATTTCGATTGCCGGCAGAACTTCGTAATTCATGGTGAATTCGAAATCAGCTTTACCGGCCAGAACCTTTTCAGCTTCTGCTTCGTCTTCGCTCATTGCAACTTCAGGCTGGGTTGCAGCTTTTTCGTTGCGGTCAGCAAGGATCGAACGGGTTGAATCGTTCAGAATTTCA
Source organism: Hyphomicrobiales bacterium (assembly GCA_900470285.1). Classification (GTDB taxonomy): domain Bacteria; phylum Pseudomonadota; class Alphaproteobacteria; order Rhizobiales; family Rhizobiaceae; genus Pseudochrobactrum. The sequence goes on along the minus strand of UCAG01000010.1, from coordinate 101,523 downwards.
TTCACGATTTCAGCCATGAAAGACTTGCCGTACATCTTACGCAGATGTGCTGCAGGGACTTTACCAGGACGGAAACCATCGATCTTAGCGCGACCGCGAGCGGTTTCGAGGCGCTCAGCAAGCTTTGCTTCAAGATCCTGTGCCGGAACCACGACTTTGATCTCGCGCTTCAGCCCTTCATTGAGCGTTTCGGTAACCTGCATGTCAAAACCTTCACTTTGTCTTCGTTTCGCATGACCGGCCACATGACCGTAGCCGCCGTGGCTAGCGAAATTTCTTGTTTTTCTGTTTGTCACATACCGCGCACAAATATGCGCAAAGGCTATGAGACATCCCGGAACGGATATAAAGCCTGTCGGATTATGACAGTGACTCTACATATAAATGGTACGGATTTTAAGCAGCCATACCTGATTTCTGCTATTGAATTTCCTGCACAATATCTGCTCATTCACCGGCATAAAGTCACATTTCGTAACAGAGCCCGTGTGACAGCATTGCGCCAGAATCCCATTTATCGCAAACCCATTACAATCAGCGCCCGCAAAATACAAGATGCGATTGAATGTTCACCCTGCAATCCATCGGATTTTATCAGCCTGATCTCCTTCATTGCTGCCGTTTCAGGATAAAACCGGCAAAACCATGCCGCAGAAAAGCGGGCACCGGTTTTCCGATAACGACATACGTAAAACAAAGAGACAGAGCGGCCGCAATGGATACAATCAAATATGACACGCTCCTGCGGGCACATCACAGCGGCCATTCCCCGATCTGTAATAATAAATAGCTGATCCGGCTGCTAAAAACCGGCCCTTTTACGGGAAAGACACTTCTGATACAGGCCCTGCTTTATGCTCTGTTTCAAGGATTACAGAATGAAATTTCGTTTGATTGCTTTGTTATCACTGCTTTTGCCGCTTGCACCTGTCGTTTCCCATGCACAGGAAGCAGGTCTTGCGGAACGCCGCGCCATTGCAGCCTATGCCAAAGATGTCTGGCCGCAATATGAAAAATCCATTCAGGATGTAGCAGGCTTTCCGGTTGCGATTGAACTGAACCTCAACAGCCTCGCTTTGCCGGGCTATGCGGATTCCTATGCCAATCCGGATTATTTGCAAAATACGGTGATTGAGCCGGTTATCCGCTCATTCAAAGCCATTGCAGCGGATGATATGGGCAAAACAGCCCTGAAAGAGAAGCTCAAATCCGTTGTCATTCTCTATGACGAGAAAACCGCTCCGGCATCAAACTATGCTGACGGCCTGACTTTTGAAGACGGCAAGCTGACAATCAACTGGAAGCCTTTCTCCAATACCGGTGATATCGAGCCGCGTACAAAAGCGCTAACCACACTGCTGGAAAGCAAGCTGTAAGACAGCTGATTGTTGCCAACATCAAAGCCGCTCCGATAGTCGGAGCGGCTTTGATACGTGATCATGCAACCTCAACGGTTCTTGTAGATATATGCCTTGCAACTTTCCGTATCATTGCGGGGTGCTTTATCGCCGGTAAAAACGCCGATCGTGACCTGCTCCGGCACCGCCATCCAATAGACAATGTAAGAGACGTCACCATTACCGCATAAGTGCTGTCCGTCCTTCAAGGCCGGATCAGCAGGCTGAGCAACACGATACACGGAAGCAGGCAGCTCCTTCCCGTCAACTTCAAATGTCTCTGCAACCAGCTCAGCGAATTTCATCGTCGCTCCGGCTTCAAAACGAATACTGAAATCATCAATCTGAATATCGCCGGTAATGGCCTTAGCCTCTGCGCTAACCGGCAGGTAATAATCCCCTGCTGTAAAGGCATGAGCAGCTGAGCCTGAAAACAACGCAATCATCGTGACAGCCGATGCGATCAGTTTCATTTTACCGGTACGCATTCCAGTTCCCTCAACTTCATACAAATACGGCCGGAATATCCGGCCGCAGAAATATTTCATCACATCAAAAGCTCATGCAGCTAGTGTGTTCTTATGAATTACACCATCTTTGATGATCAGCTTCATATTTTTATCCGGATCAGCTATCAGAGAAATATCTTCCAGCGGATTACCGTCAATCAGCAGCATATCTGCCATTGCGCCCTTTTCAATCACGCCGATAGCGCCAGCATACGGATTGCGATTTCCGGACATTGCCAGCAGTTCTGCATTGGTGCCAGTCGCCATTTTCAGCACATCGCCATTGTCAAACCAGCGCGCCAGTTTCGTCAATTGACGCCCCTGCGAGGCCGTACCTTTCGGATTAAACAGGATATCCGTCCCCCATGCCATTTTGACATTATATTTAGGCCCCAGTTCAAATGCACGGATCGTGCCTTCCGCAATCAGTTTCTGCTGATCACTCTGTATCTGCGAGGCATAAACATTGGCGTCTTCATCCGCCAGAAACGGCTGAATGCTCCACCATGCACCGGCATCAGCCATTTGCTTGACGGTTTCCTCATCGGCCAGCTGACCATGCTCAATTGACTGCACACCGCAAGCCAGCGCCCGCTGAATACCGGCGGAGGTATAGACATGTGCACAGACATAAGTGCCCCAGTCTTTGGCAGCCATGACAGCCGCACGGATTTCAGTTTCAGTAAATTGCAGTGAATCCAGCGGATCATAGGCTGAAGCCACACCACCGCCGACCATAATCTTGATCTGACTGGCACCCAGCATCAGCTGTTCACGCACACGACGCAGCACTTCGGCCTCACCATCCGCAATCGCAGCAATACCTGCCGATTCCGCAAGGCTCAGATCATTCGCACTATGGCGGGGAATATCACTGCGCTGGCGAAAATCGCCATGACCGGAGGTTTGTGACACCATCGCGCCGGACGGATAAATACGAGGCCCCGGAATGCGCTTTTCATCAATCGCACGTTTCAGCGCAAATGAAGGCCCGCCAAGATCACGCACTGTCGTAAATCCACGCATCAGCGTGCGCTGTGCTTCCTGCGCCGCAACAAGATGCACATAGGCAATATCAGATGTCATCGCCACCATTTGCGGAATAGCCGCCAGAATACTATGCCAATGGGCATCAATCAGACCCGGCATCAGCACGCGGTTGCCACAATCAATCACCTGCGCATCAGCAACATTCTCTGAAGCCTTGAGAATATCCGTAATCTTTCCGCCGCTCACCAGAACATTATGCCCTTCAAGCAGCTTTGAGGATTTTCCGTCGAAAATGCGCAGATTTTTCAGCAAAACAGGTTGGCCTGCGACAGAAACGGGTGTCTGAGCCAGTGCCTGAACCGGATCAGCAACCACGGCGCCCGCCATCACAGCCGCAAGGCCGCTCAGGACAGAACGGCGGCTTAATCCGCGACCAATGCGTTCATTCAGCTGTGTGATTGCCGGACTATGGCACAAGCATCCAAACCCATGAGCATATTGCCCGTAACGCGCACCATAGTTTCCCATAGTCTCAAACCTTTCTAAAGCTTTGATAAGACTGCATCAGCATAAATATATTATGCGGAAACTTCGGCCATAAAGTTTTAGAATTGATGAAATTCAGCACGATCCGGCAGGATATATTTGCTGCGGAGACTATAATCAGCAGGCAATGAGAAAAGAGGACATCTCAAACTGCATTGTAACCCAATTTGTAACACGCTCTGTATCACAAAACCGGCCAAAAACGCAGTTTGATCCAAATTACAGCTTCAAACATGCTGCAATTACAAATACTTACAAAAAACAAAGAGAATAAAAGTGGTGCGGATAGAGGGACTCGAACCCCCACGGTCTCCCGCCAGAACCTAAATCTGGTGCGTCTACCAATTTCGCCATATCCGCAACCGAAGCACGTATGCTTTGATGTGCGCCGCTCTATAGCATTCAATTTTCCGGCTTCAAAGGGGAAAAACAGATTATTTTTGATAAGAGACTGTCATACACAGATCTTATCATTTCCCTTTGTAATCTTACTCAGAACAACGGTTCATCAAAAACCTGTTTGCCGTCAATTCTGAGCGCGCGGATCGCCGCGACACCTTTTTCATTCACTGACAGAACAATATCAACGCTGCTGTCGCGCTGGGCATTTTCAACTGCCAGCCCCTCGCCCTCCGGCACATAATAGCGCTCAATTCCATAAACAACAGGAAGGGTTGAACTATCATCATAGAACTGGAACGGCGCTTCGACTTCTCCGCGCAAAAAGATTTCGCCGTCCTTTAATGCATCCGGAACATCAAATTGCGCCCGCTGCGCCTCCCACAAACCATCGGCCTGTTTCTTCAGCACCACATAAATATAGTTCAGGCCGCTTTTGCGTTGCGGCTGACCGTTAATCATACGAGCAGGCAGGTGGGAAATTTCATAGCTCAGAATAACATAATCGCCGCGCATCAGATCACGCGGATCAACCGGCAAAGTCCGAAGCACCACTTCCGAACCGCTGCGCAAAATACTGATACGCTGCTGAACACCTGCCAGCATCACACCTGACTGCAACAATGCCGCGATAATGGCAGCGACATAAAGCCAGCGCTTTTTAAGAAAACTCATGGCTGCTGCTCCCCATCATGAACGGACACCGCTTTAACAGTTGAGCCATGCAGATATTTTTCCATACGGGTAACCAGATAGGCCAAGCCCATCACCAACAAACCGCCGATAAGGAATACACCCGATGTGCCGATCATTGTCCCCACTGTCACTGTGGCCAGATACAACACATGCAGCGAGAAACCGGCATAGGCAAACCAGCGTAATTGTCCGCTTTTTTCACCGGCAATAATCAGCGCAAAAACACAGATGGCAATCGCTGCCAGCGAATAGACCGCATCGGCACCGGCCTCATAACTATTGAACAGGTCTTTATGCTCAACCTGAAAGATAAACAGCGCGATCAGCAACGAGGCCAGACCATAACCGGCCAGTTGCGAGCCAAATCCGTAGCTGTAACGTTCAAAGGCCGGCCAACGCCCCTGACAAATCACCAGCATAGCACCGAGAGCAATCATCAGGATCAGGATCGCCTGATTTTCAATATCAAAATACAAAGTGAGGAAATAAGCCAGTGTCAGCGCGGCCAGCAAATGCATGGCCTTATCCGCTTTTGTGTAGATAATGGCTCCGACACAGGCGAGAATATAAAGCGGCATAACCCAGCGATAAGATGCAACCAGATTGACCTGCCCGCCAAGCTCATTCAGCACGGTTGACAGATAAAAGCCACCGATACCCAATGCCGCAGCGGTCAAAATCGGCGCGCGCAGCAGCACCGCAGCAATCAACACACCAACGCCCCATGCCAGCGCCGCCGTCGTCATATCACCGGACATATGATACATCTGTCCGATCAGCGCGATACCGGCACCATAGGTAATTGCCGAGAGCAGATAGAGCGCCGGTGCAAAAATCGCTGCCAATGTGCTTTGCCCGCTTTCACCGCGCCTTTGCAGCCATGCGCCGCCAAGATAACCGCTCCACATGACAAACAGGATCAGCGCCACGCGCCAGACACGCGGTATAACTTCCCAATTGGCTGCAACAAACAGGATCAGCGCTGCGCCAAGCAATAATGCACCAAGTACGGCGAGAACACCGCCAATACCAAAGCCGTTCTTGCGGGTTTTAACATCAAGACGCAGCCTGTCTGCGGTTTCCTGATCCAGCAGCCCTTGTGACTGCCAATGGTCGATCTGACTTGCAAGGGAAACAAAAATGGACAAATGGCGATCCTGTTATAATGGTTGCTCCGGCTTGCATGAGAACAAACCTGCCCGATGCAATAGACGAGCGCATAGCTTTACTATCGTGTTAAATTAAGACGAACGCTCAGGCAATCCCGGCTTACCGGCTTCATCAGGGTTCAGGCGCACATAATCCGCTTTCAGATCTTCCGATGTTTTACGGCTGCCGTCATGGCTCCAGCCGGGCGGCGCTGCCATATACATCAGCCTTTGCCGCAGGCTCAGCCCCGGCGCAAACACATCTTTCATCATCCCCGCCCATTCATGAAATGCCACCCGCACCGGATTGAAAGTACCGATATTGCGCACGATCCCGTAGCGCGGCATATCCTCCGGCAGTTCTTCCACAAATGTGCCGAATAATCTGTCCCAGATAATCAAGGTGCCAGCAAAATTCGCATCCAGATATCGCGGATTGGTCGCGTGATGCACTCGGTGATGCGACGGCGTATTGAATATGAACTCAATAGGCTTCCACATTTTGCCTATTGCCTCGGTATGAATCCAGAACTGGTAGATCAGATTAAATCCATAGACGAAAGCAATAACTGCCGGATGAAAGCCCAGTAATACCAGCGGCACCTGCAATATAAACATGCCGGTGATCTGCCCTGTCCATGACTGACGCAGCGCTGTGGTCAGATTATAATGCTGGCTGGAATGATGATTGACATGCTCCGCCCAGACCCAGCGCACCCGATGGGCAATACGGTGATACCAGTAATAGCGCAAATCATCGAAAATAAAGGCAGCGATAAAGACCCACCAATGCAGTCCGAGATCAAAGAAACGGAACTGCCATACCCACAGCAAAGCTGTGACAGACACAAAACCGAGCAACAGCCCTGCCACAACATTACCGGTGCCCATTAGCAGACTGGTCAGCGCATCACGGGTTTCAAATTCGCCCTTGCGGTGCCAATAGCGCACAGCAACCAGCTCAATCATAATCGCAAGGAGATATAAAGGCACTGCCAGCAGTGTTACGTCGAAGAATGCCGGATCATTCATAAAGACAACTCCCCTTTTTATTGTTGAGGCCGCGCCAGAGCGGTTTACGTCCAGATTGGATCATAGCGCTCGCTCTAGATTCTTTATTTGGTCGCACTATCACGGGCGCCAAGTTGATCCAACTTGACTGTGAAATGCTCTAGCCATTCACAGACCTGATCGCGTGTCTTTTTGTCATCGAAAGAAAAAACAGCCACAGGCCATGTAAAATCATGCATCTGCAGAAACAGTCTTGTTTCGTCCTGCTTACGGATTTCCGCAATATCTTGCGCTTTTAAAATGCGTGTCAGAAATTTAGCACCCACCGCATGAACAATACCGGTTCCCTGCTGCGGCAGGTCGAAAAAAGCAGTGCGCCGGTCTTGAGTATAATAAATGCGGGTGATCAGGCTTTCCGGATAATCCTGCCGGAAACGCTCCAGCACATCCTTATCACTGTTTAAAAACGCCTGCCGGTTACCGCCAAGCAGATGGACAGCCACTGCGCCGGCGATAATACCGGCAACGATCATGCCAATCAGTACAGGCAAACTCAGCACGCGACCTGATCTCCCCCTGTAAACAAGCCGTTCCCCTTCATGAAAGCAAGGTTCCCACGAAAATTCCCCGCATTCAAGTATCCAAAAATCGCACAGCCACTCAACAACCAGCCCGCAATTTTACCAGTCACTAACCTTAATGCCGTGTCGCCTTGCATAGCTCTTGAAATGTCACAATTCCTACACAACCCACAGGCGATATTTTTGTGAGGCTTAATGCGTCATACCGCATTTAAATTGCCCGCAATCACAGTTTAACGAACGAAAATTGCGACCGGCACCAATTTTGTCCAAATAGCGACTAAATAGCGATTTAAATCGTTTAAATGAGGTCTGCAAGGCTCGCAGAGGAGCTATGCAATCTTGTCTCTCCTCATTTCTGATCACCCGGGCTATATACAGGACAACAGATTACACAACACAACTGAACACAATCGAGGGTTTTAAAAATGAACATCATTCGCTCTTTCAACAACTGGCGCCGTTACCGTGACACAGTTTCCGAACTGAACCGTTTGTCCAATCGTGAACTCGGTGATCTCGGTATCTCCCGCTCCGACATTCCTTACATCGCCCGCAAGTCCAACACTGCCGGTATGTAATTTAAGCAAGTCATTGCTAAAACTGTCAGGATCGGGAATTCGCCTGAACTGATAGTATGTATGCCACGAAATATCTGTGCCGGAGTTTTTTAACCACCGGCACAGACGGATAAACATCCTCCCCTTACATGACCGGTATTCCTCCTCCCGTACCGGTCATGTTTTATTGCCTGCTGTTGTCCCTCCCGTTTTTCAGCAGGCATAGCGCTGTCAGGACTATGTCCTCCATTCTGCGCTGACTGATATCCCCCCCATATCAGTCCTCCTTAAGATAGCCCTGTCGCCCTCCCTCCTGCGACAGGGCTATTTTTTTATCCATTATTCCTATCCGCAAAAGCTTGTGATCTGGCACAGAGGTGATTGATGCTGCGTTGTAAAAGCGGTATTGGACAAAGCATGTCCAATTTATCATCCTATTCACCTGTTCACATTATCGGCGGCGGCCTCGCAGGCAGCGAAGCGGCATGGCAGATTGCTGAAGCAGGCATTCCCGTCATCATTCATGAAATGCGTCCCGTGCGCGGTACAGATGCGCATAAGACCCACGGATTGGCGGAGCTTGTCTGCTCCAATTCCTTCCGCTCGGATGATGCTGAAACCAATGCCGTCGGCGTGCTACATGCTGAAATGCGTCTGGCCAATTCGCTGATTATGGCCTGCGCCGATGCCAATCAGGTTCCGGCCGGTGGTGCGCTGGCGGTTGACCGTGACGGCTTCTCTGATGCAGTCACTGCAAAGCTTGAAGCGCATCCGCTCATCACTATTCAGCGTGAAGTGGTTGAAGGCCTGCCACCGGAAGACTGGGGCAATACCATCATCGCCACCGGTCCGCTGACCGCCGCAGAACTGGCGGAGGCAATCGCACAGGAAACCGAAGCCGATTCCCTCGCCTTCTTTGATGCGATTGCGCCGATCATCCATTTTGACAGCATCAATATGGATGTCTGCTGGTTCCAGTCGCGCTATGACAAAGTTGGTCCGGGCGGCACAGGCAAAGACTATATCAACTGCCCGATGGATAAAGAGCAATATCAGGCTTTCATTCAGGCTTTGATTGATGGTGAAAAGACCGAGTTCAAAGAATGGGAAGGCACACCTTATTTCGACGGCTGTCTGCCGATTGAAGTGATGGCAGAGCGCGGCCCTGAAACATTGCGTCACGGCCCGATGAAACCGATGGGACTGACTAATGCCCATAATCGCGATGTGAAGCCCTATGCAGTTGTGCAGCTTCGTCAGGATAATGCACTCGGCACGCTCTATAATATGGTCGGTTTCCAGACCAAACTGAAATATGGCGAACAGACCCGGATTTTGCGCATGATTCCAGGTCTGGAGAATGCGGAATTTGCCCGTCTCGGCGGTTTACACCGCAATACCTATCTCAATTCGCCGATCCTGCTTGATACCAGTCTGCGCCTAAAATCCCGCCCGCAGATCCGTTTTGCAGGCCAGATTACCGGTTGTGAAGGCTATGTGGAATCTTCAGCAATGGGTTTGCTCGCCGGTCGTTTTGCAGCTGCACAGCAGCGCGGTGAGACTTTGCCGCCACCGCCCGTCACAACAGCTTTTGGCGCTTTGCTCAATCACATTACCGGCGGTCACCTGGTCAGTGATGATGAACCGGGCAAACGTTCTTTCCAGCCAATGAATGTGAATTTCGGACTGTTTCCTGAAGTTACAGTTCCGAAACAGGAAGGCGTACGCCTGCGCGGCAAAGAAAAGACACAGGCCAAAAAACGTGCTCTCAGCGCACGGGCTCTCAATGACTTCAAAGTCTGGTTGCAAGAACAGCAGTAACATTTAAAAAGCCGCCTCAAAGGGCGGCTTTTTTTTGAGCATTTCCAGCAAAAGTGGAAACCGGTTTTGCGTAAGGATAATGCGTAAAACAAAAGGACAGAGCGGTTCTATTGTTTCAATATGAACGGAAACCGCTCTATGATTTGAGTGAGGATTTCAGATATATCCACTGGCGCTGTAATTGTGACAGGTCAATGCCCTGCCCGGCCACCAGATCAGCCTTGCGCTCCGCGCGCTTCAGCACCAACGGAACCAAACGCACCGGCAGATAGGCCGCTTTCAGACTTGCCGGCATAGGCTGTTTTTCGAATGCCGCATAATGTTCCTTCGCCAGAGCTGTCACCACAGCCACGACACGTTGCATCGCCGCTTTGTCATCCCCCTTGATAAATTGCTCTGTCGAAACACCCACAGCCTGCAACATATCTTCCGGCACATAGACCTGCCCGCGGCGGCGATGCAAAGGCATAAGTCGCAGCAAACCGCTGACTGCCTGCGCAACACCCGCATGGCCGGAGAGTTCAGCCGAGGATTTCGCCGCATCGGCATCCAATATCATTGCCGCCATCTGCAAAGTGGCGCAGGCGGTTTCGCCGCAATAGCCTTCCAGATCATTGCGGCTCGGCATCGGATCATTATAGAGATCAAAAATCCGCGCCTCACAATAGGCATCAAATACGGAACGCGGCAGCTGATATTCACCAATCGCCTTGAGCAGCAAAGCCGCCACCGGATTGCCGGTCACTGCACCATGTTCGGTGCCATTGATAAGATCACGCCACCATTGCAGACGCACTTCCCCCGGCAATGCATCATGTACCACATCACGGATACGGGCGATTTCTGCATTGAATGCATAGAGTGCAGCAAGCGCAGGCCGCTTATCTTCCGGCGCATAAAGCACAGCCAGATAGCGGTCAAAATCACTCTGGCGCAGAAATTGCAGGCAATGCTGATAATGTCCGGTCTCGGCCGCTGAAAGTGTCACGGCTTTATTGTCAGTTTCAGCCACACTCTCACTCCACGGCAATCAGAGCGGCGGCAACGGCACGGTCTTCCGCAAGCAGCACATTATAAGTGCGCACAGCAGCGCCGGTGCTCATCGGATCGGATGAAATGCGGTGCTCACGGAGCACCGCCTTAACATCTTCCGGTATCCGGCGCAGATCCATACCCGTACCAACCAGCAGAATTTCAATATCGCTTGCCTGTTGCAGGATCATATTCAGATCAGCCACGGTCAGAATTGGTGACTGTTTTGGCTCCCAGCCATGAATGCCGGATGGCAGACACATTAATGAACCGCGATGCGACATTTCCGCAAAACGAAACCCGCCATTTCCATAGGCATCAATCGGTGCCCGTCCCGGAAAATGCGCCTCACGGATTTCAATGCCAGTATTCATTTTGTCTCTCTTTATCTTGAGCACTATAATCTGCTCAGCCCCGCATGGATGGCAAGCACTGATATGCGCCCCTTCTACAACAATATGGGAGTTTTACCAGTTTATTACAGTGCATTTCAGTCTGATAAAACAGCATTGCCCGCAGGAGCTTCTGCGGGCAATACTTATTCTTATATTTTGCTGATTGGTCAGCTTGCGGTTTGTGGTTCCGCGTTTTCGCTGACATCTGACGGTCTGATGCCGAGCAGCCAAAGCAACGGCCCCGCAATATAAATCGACGAATAGGTCGCGATAATAATCCCCAGTGACATCATCACTGCAAAGGAACCAATATCCGCGCCGCCAAAGATGTAGAGCGGGATCAGCGCCAGCAGCGTGACCAGTGAGGTCAGAATTGTGCGGGACAACGTCTGATTGATCGCAGCATCCACCAGCATACTGACCCGTGTTTGCGGATAGCGGCGCAAATTATCACGCACGCGGTCATACACGACCACCGTATCGTTAAGCGAATAACCGATAACCGTCAGCAGCGCCGCAAGGCTCCACAAATTATATTCGAAGCGGAACAGCGCAAAAACACCAATCATGATGATAATATCATGCGTCGTTGCCAGTACCGCACCGACAGCAAACTGCCAGCGGAAACGCAGCCACAAATAGGCAAAAACGCCGATCAGTGCCAGTCCGAGTGCTGCATTACCAATACGCGACAAATGATCGGAAACTGTAGGTCCCACCACTTCAACACGCTGGAAATCATAATCCTGCTCAAACTCGTCACGCAATTTCACGACTACGGTCTGCTCGGCATCATCACCGGCATCCTGTGAGCCGATCAGCAGTTCGGCAAGGTTTTCATTCTTACCCTGCACCACCCGCGCACCGTCAATATTCAGCTCAGACAGACGCAAACGAATATCATCCAGGTCTGCAGGCCCTTCACGCGACTGCAGCTCGACTGAAGAACCGCCGTCGAAATCGATGCCGTAATTCAAACCCAGAGTGAAATAAAACACGAGGGCAGTCACACAGACTGCGGCAGAGATAATCGCCGTAATGCCGCTCAGTTTCATAAAGCCAATTTTGGTATTGGTTGGCACCAGCTTGAGGAAACGTGCCGGAATCACCGTTGGTTTCGACTGACGAACCCAGAGAGAAATCAGGAGACGGGAGAAGGTATAGGTCGTGAAAAGTGACGTCGCAACACCGATGGTCACGATGATCGCAAACTCATGCAACGGCCCGCTGCCGAACATCAGCAGAACCAATGCGGCGATCAGCGTTGTCAGATTGGCATCCACAACACAGGCACGCGCACGGGAAAAACCGGATTCAATCGCCTGTACAACAGAATAGCCGTTACGGCGATCTTCACGCATTTTCTCAAACAGCAGAATATTGCTGTCCACCGCCATACCGATTGTCAGCACCAGACCGGCAATGGTTGCCAGCCCGACTGCAACGCCGAAGAATGACACGACGGCAATCATCAGCATAACATTGACGCCAAGCGCAATCACAGAGATCAGGCCAAGCAAACCATAGGACAGCACCATAAACAGGGCGACAACCACAAGCGCACTCAGCGCAGTAATCAGTCCGTAGCTTGTATAATTCTGACCAAGTGCCGATGCGATGCTGCGCTCTTCCAGAACCTGAACCGGAGCAGCAAGTGGTCCCGAACGCAGAACAACACCAAGATTGCTCAGTGTTTCCAGATCGAAATCACCGGTGATCTGCAGATTGCCGGTCGTAATCGCTTCCTGAATACGCGGAGCCGACACAATCTGATTATCAATCACAACAGCAAGAACAGAGCCGGTATTTTTGGTTGTAAAGTCGGCCAGTCCTTTTTTACCCTCTTCTGTCAGGGAGATGGTAATGACCGAATCCTGCGCGGTATTCACGCCAACTTCTGCATCTGCAATGTCTTTACCGGTAAGAACCGGTGCTTTTTTAACAATATAACCAACCGGCGGATCATCGAACGAATAGATGACTTCCGAATCCTGCGGAACCAGCCCCTCTGCCAGCGGATCCGGCGTAGTCACCGTTTTTGCCTGACGGAAGCTGATGTCCCCTTTAAGACTCAGGAGATCTTTGATGAGCTGTGCATCATAAACATCCGGCACTTCAGCCCGTATCTGGTTTTTGTTCTGCACATTGATACGGGCATTATCATAGCCCAGTTCAGACAGACGGTCGGCCATAACGGCTGCAGTTTTATCCAGATCTTCCGCAGTAATCTTAGGCGATGACAGAACAACACGCGTACCGCCTGTCAGATCAAGACCGGTAATAATCTGCCCTTTCGGGAAACCACCAGGCAGACCCGACAATTGCTGTGCGGAAAAGAAATTAGGTAACGCGAAGATAAAACCGGCCAGAACGACCAGCCAGATCAGTACCGATTTCCAGCGCGGGAAATAGAGCATCGGCAATCCATCCGTAAAATTGATGCCGCTTTGCAGCAAACCCGCAAAACAGACAGGATCAGACGTAACAGTGATGTTTTTGAGAATAACCGCCGAATAAAACACGGCAAACTCTGCTTACACCACCTCATTTTCTGATCTTATACGTGATTCGTACAAATCTCAGCAGGCACACAGGCGGATGGCGCAGATTTTAAGCTTATGATGCGCTATTGCAGCACATCAAATTATATATTCAGACCAATAAAAAAGCCCGCTCAAAGCGGGCTTTAATAACAATAAGCAATAAGCTTACTTGTTCTTGTTGTCAGCAACCGGTTCACCGCGGGTGCGCACATCACCGATGGTGGAGCGCAGAACGCGGATTTTGATACCGTCAGCAATTTCAGCTTCCAGTTCATTGTCGTCGATCACTTTGGTAACTTTAGCGATGATACCGCCACCGGTAATGATCGTGTCATTGCGGCGGATATTAGTAAGCATTTCACCGCGTTTTTTCATCTGATTACGCTGAGGGCGGATAATCAGGAAATACATAACAACGAAAATAAGAATAAACGGCAGAATGCTCATCAGCATATCCGCGCCACCGGCACCACCGGCGGCCTGAGCGTAAGCAGGGGTAACAAACATGAAAGTGACTCCTCGTCAAACTGAAAACTGTCCGATGCTTCTCGGCTGCAGAATTCCTTAAACCAATTGCGGGTTAGGGAATTATGTAACCAAAGCCGTCATATTTCACCGGCATGCATCAAATTCATTCACTGCGCATTACAACGGTTATACGCCGTTATGCAACCATAGATGCAAATTCTTAATCCACTTTACCAGTACGGCCATCATTTTTTTCACTCCGGCCTTGGTTACCGGCATAAATACAATATTTTCACACAACCGTACCCATGGGTACTATTCAAAGACAATAATCTTGCTAAAGTCAGCCTGTTCTTGAAGACAGTCTTTAAGAAGCAAACAGAAACAGTCCGGTAAAGCCGGTAGCTACAGCTCAAGTGCTTTACTTAAAATCCGGGCATTCTTGCATCCCGTCATAAGTCTAAGGGCCGGATACAAGAGTGCCGCGGATAGAATACAGGCTTTAAAATGAACACGACTGAGCAATTATTAAGTGCAAAACTGGATCAGCTGCTGGCTGTTCTTGAACGTATGGCGCCACCTGCCCCCAAACCGTTACAGGCAGAGAGTGCTGATACTTTTGTCTGGGAGCCTTCCCGCCTTGAACTGGCACCGGTTAAAAAGGTCAACCGCGTTGATCTCGGCCTCATTCATGGTGTTGACCATGTGCGCGATCAGCTGGTGAGCAATACCGAGCGTTTTGCCCGTGGTTTGTCTGCAAATAATGTGCTGCTCTGGGGCGCACGCGGCATGGGTAAATCCTCTTTGGTCAAAGCCGCGCAGGCTTCAGTCAATCAAACTGCTGAAAAACCGCTGAAGCTCATTGAAATTCACCGCGAAGATATCAACAGCCTGCCGGTATTGATGAATCTCATCAAGGAGAGTGACTACCGTTTCATTCTGTTTTGTGACGACCTGTCCTTCGACCATGACGATACATCCTACAAATCATTGAAAGCGGCACTTGAAGGTGGTGTCGAAGGCCGTCCTGATAATGTGATTTTCTATGCCACATCCAACCGCCGCCATCTGATGCCGCGTGAAATGATTGATAATGAGCGTTCCAGCGCTATCAATCCGTCTGAAGCGACAGAAGAAAAAGTCTCTCTCTCAGATCGTTTCGGTCTGTGGCTTGGCTTCCATAAATGCAATCAGGATGATTATCTGGCGATGGTTGATGGCTATGCCGCGCATTACAATTTCAACTACCCTGTTGAAAAACTGCATGCGGAAGCTCTCGAATGGTCAACCACACGCGGCAACCGTTCAGGCCGCGTTGCCTGGCAATATGTACAAGATCTGGCCGGAAGGCTTGGTATCGCTTTAAGCGCCTGATTAGGTGATTTTCGCTCTATCTGCCGCAAAACCTCACAAGTTTTGCGGCAGATTATCCTCAATATGTTTTTTTAACAGCACAATTGTTCTCTGAACTGCCTGTTGCTGCTGTTGCCAGTCAAACCCGCTATTTGACAAGTAATCCTGTCTCGCGTGCTCCAGCAAAGAAGCGGCTTCTTCCGGCAAACGCGGGATTGCCCAGTCAGCAGCGCTATTTTTCGGCAAAAAATCACCGTCAACGACAGTGCGCCACATCCGTGCCAATGTCAGCAACACATTGCGCTCATCGCCTTGCACATCAAGAATAAGCACTGCTAATGCGTCAGCAATCGCCTGACGAATATCGTCCAGAGAAACATCTGTCATAAAATCCGCAAGCGGCGCACCATAAAGCACCACAGCTTGCTGATGTGCCTGTGCCAGTAGCAGCGTATATTCAGGATCGCTCACTGTTTGCGCTACGCCACCGGCCTCAAACTCATCGCGCAACCACTCACCATAAACCAACTCGCACTTTGCAGGATAAGATAGCAGGGAGAGATCAGCCTGTTGCATTACAACCAGTTCAAGCGGGCGTGGCGCTCCTTCCGGTGCAGGATAATGCCCTGAAACCTCGAGCAATCCAGATGTTAAAACCTGCCGCTCCACTTCCCTTAACGGGCGATTAATTACAGCCAGCACATCCACATCACTATTCGGACGCAAACCACCGGCAACAGCCGAACCATGCAAATAAAAACCAAGCAAAGCACTACCGAGGCAATCACGCACAACAGCAAATGCCTTCTCCGCCTCTGCAGGAATTTTTATCATTTCAGATGACATCATTGCTCTGTTCTGCCGGACAAACTTTGTAAAAGCCAATATTAGAGCGCCGCGTGCCAGACTTGGTAAACAAAGGTCGCTCTAAAGCAAAAAACCGCTCCGGCCTGTGACCGAAGCGGTTTTTCTATCTCATTGGAAAATTTTAAGTTTCCAGATATTTCGACGGATTAACCGGCGTTGAATTCTTACGCACTTCAAAATGCAGTTTTGGTGATTTCGCATTGCCGCTCATACCGGAGCGGGCAATTTCCTCACCGCGACGCACTTTCTGACCACGCTGTACATTGATCTTGCTGTTATGACCATAGACAGTCACAAGACCATTTTCATGGCGCACCAGAACAGTCTGACCAAATTCCTTCAGCCCGTCACCGGCATAGATGACCACACCGTTTTCAGCCGCTTTAACCGGCGTACCTTCCGGCACCATAATATCGATACCGTCATTCACAGTGCCGCCGTCACGCTGACCAAAACTGGTCAGCACCTTGCCACGCACCGGCCAGCGCATCTGCGAGATACCGGTTGCAGAAGGCGCCATGGCGACATCCTGCTCGGCCTCTTCAATCACCTTATTGCTCGCCTGCGGCGGTGTATAAGGTTTCACGCTGCCATCCGGCACCTGTTTTGCAGCAGCAGGCGGGGTTGAAGCTGTTTTAACTGTCGTATCTACCGCAGCCTGAACCGGCTTGGCAACAGCCGCAACCTGCGTAGCAGCAGCAGTTGCGGCAACCGGGATCACGAGAGACTGACCGACGCGGATTGTACCGTCGCTCATACCGTTAGCCTGCTTGAGAGCTGCAGCTGTCACACCATTGCGCTGAGCAATCGCATGCAGTGTATCGCCGCTCTGCACAGTGTAACCACCGGTCGCAGCAGCCACTTTTGCACCCGCATTGGCAACAGCATTATTCACTTTATTCGTAGCGGCCTGCTGGGCATTGGCAACAGCCTGTGTGCCGTTTGACTTCAGCTGGCCAAGGGTCTGCGTACCGCCATTGGCAGCAGCAACCAGTGCGCCGCCCGCAGCGGCTTTAACGCCCGGAATTGTCAGTGTCTGCCCTGCCCGCAACATATTCGGGTCAGTCATATTATTCGCAGCCATCAGATCACCCGGCGACACATTAAACCGGCGCGCAACGCCGTAAAGTGTTTCACCCGGCTGTACCATTGCACTGTTAACCGAAGCTGCCGCAGCATTGGTCATATTGCTGCCAGCCATTGCAACCTGCTGTGTCGCCTGATCGCGTACTGACTGAACATTATTCTGCACAACCTGCGCAGCCCCCATCGGTGCGGCAGTCCCTACCGGCGGCAACTCATTACGCTGCACATTACCGGAAGCTACACGCTGCGCAGCCGGCATAGACGGATAATTATCCGCGCCGCTATTCTGCTGTGAGGACTGATTCTGTGACTGCATAATCGCGCGCTGATTATTCGTCGATCCAGTCGTAAGGCCATCCGTAAAGCGTGTCATATCCCCGCTACAGCCAGCAACCACACCTGCAAGCAGGATGACCGCGCTATGACGCAAAAGACGCTCGGACGCATGATGCAAAACATTTCTACGCATATTCAACCCGTCCATACCCGAAACTCTAAGTAGACTTATTAAAGCGCGTTAATGTTACCTGCTGGTTAAAATTGCTGCAAAAAAATTAAAAGATTCATCAAACGGATACCATAATCGCTAAATCAGGCAAATTTGATACACGACAAGCTACTCCGAAGCCTGTCAGACCACTATAACAACCATAAAACAGGGAAATAAATCAGTCGCAGTTTCAGAGAAACGCAGCAGAGCCTTCGATAAACGGCTGATAACGCACCATCATCAGGTCTTCGCGCTCAAAGCGGCTGCCGACTTTAGCCATGCGGCACATGACCTGCTGTCCGTCACCCTGCCCGACCGGCGCAATCATCACGCCATGCGTTGCCAGTAAATCCAGATATTGCCTTGGTATTGCATCCGATGCCAGCCAGACAATAATACGATCATAAGGACCGCCGGCTACGCCATGGCGGCCATCTGCATGTTTGCAAACAACATTTTCGATCTGATGCGCCTGAAACTGATTACGCGCTGCTTCTGCCAAAGTTTTATAACGCTCAATCGTCGTCACACGCGCGGCAAGACGCGCCATAACAGCGGCAGTGAAGCCCGACCCTGTGCCGATTTCCAGCACGCGATGTCCGGATTCAAGCGACAAAGCCGAGAGAAAACGCGCCTGATCGTCCAGCCCTTCAATTGATTCGCCGCAAGCCAGTGGCAAAACACGATTGCTATAGGCAAAATCCTGATAGGCAGAATTAATGAAATGCTGACGCGGCGTCGCTTCAATAGCTGCAAACAAACGCGGATCATGCAAACCCCGACTGCGCATACGCAATACAAAAGAGGCAAAACCTTCTTTGCCGCTCATGCGATATTTACCCGTATTTGCCTGCATATGAATATTCATGAACCCTGCCCGAAGTCAGATTTATAGCTAATCAGGCAGCATCATCCTTCAAAATTGTAAATTCAGAGATAATGCAGAAAAATAAAAATGCCGGAGACATTTCCGCCTCCGGCATTTCTTAAATACACACCTGAATATCAGGCTTTTGCGATACGGGTCATGCCGCCCATATAAGGCACCAGAGCCTCAGGAATGGTGATGCTGCCATCTTCTTCCTGATAATTTTCCATCACAGCGATCAGCGCACGGCCAACAGCAACACCGGAACCGTTCAGCGTATGCACAAAGCGGGTCGCTTTTTCACCGGCGGCACGGTAGCGCGCATTCATGCGGCGTCCCTGAAAATCGCCGCAAACAGAACAGCTTGAGATTTCGCGGAATGTGTTCTGACCCGGCAACCATACTTCGATATCGTAGGTTTTCTGAGCACCGAAGCCCATATCACCGGTGCAAAGTGTAACGGTACGGAATGGCAGACCAAGACGCTTCAAAACTTCTTCAGCGCAACCGGTCATACGTTCCAGTTCGGCTTCCGAGCTTTCCGCATCAGTGACCGATACCATTTCCACTTTCCAGAACTGGTGCTGGCGCAGCATACCGCGTGTATCTCGACCGGCAGAACCGGCTTCCGAGCGGAAGCAAGGTGTCAGCGCAGTCACACGCATCGGCAATTCAGCGCCATCCACAATCTCGCCATTGACCAGATTGGTCAGCGGCACTTCAGCAGTCGGGATCAGCCAGCGGCCGTCAGTGGTGCGGAACAGGTCTTCCGAGAATTTCGGCAGCTGGCCTGTGCCGTAAACCGCATCATCACGCACCATCAGCGGCACCATGGTTTCAGAATAACCATGTTCCGTGGTGTGCAGATCAAGCATAAACTGACCAAGCGCACGTTCCAGACGCGCAAGTGCGCCTTTCAGCACGGTAAAACGTGAGCCGGACATACGTGTTGCACGCTCGAAATCCATCAGACCGAGGGCTTCGCCCAGTTCAAAATGCTCTTTCGGCTCAAAACCGTAATTACGGATATTGCCGACACGACGTGTCTCGACATTATCATTCTCGTCTTTACCGACAGGAACACTGTCATAAGGCACATTCGGCAGGCTCGAAAGAACATCATTCAGCGCTTTATCGAGACGGCGCTCTTCTTCTTCCGCTTCGGTGAGGAAGGTTTTCAGCTCGGCAACTTCCGCCTTCAGGCGGTCAGCGGTCGCCATATCTTTTTCGCCCATCGCTTTGCCGATCTCTTTCGAGGCGGCATTGCGGCGCTCCTGCGCTTCCTGCACCTTGGCGATATGCTGACGGCGGGCTTCATCCAGCGCCAACACATCGGAGGATACAGCAGAGGCTCCGCGCTTACTAAGGGCAGCATCAAGAGCTTCAGGGTTTTCGCGTATCCATTTAATGTCCAGCATTGGAAGTACCGTTATTTTTAGGTTCAGGTTCACCGTAATCACAACAAGCGGTTACGGCAGGCTCTTATATCGCAACACGATCACAACTGATCCGCTGCAATGCATGAAAAGGCAGCATAAATGCTGCCTTCAATTTTTATCACATGATACGAAAATCAGGACGATTTTTGCTCATTATCATCTGCAGGCGTAAGATTATTGAGAATCTCGGCCTGAGTACGCTTTTTCTCAATCATCTGTGCCAGCCAGATCGAGATTTCGTAGAGCAGGATTGCCGGTATAGCAAGACCGATCTGACTTGCCGGATCCGGCGGTGTCAACACGGCAGCCACCACAAAAGCAATCACAATCGCATATTTGCGCTTATCCCGCAGCCCTTGTGCAGTCACCAGTCCGACCTTGGCCATCAGCGATGTGATAACCGGCAGCTGGAATACCAGACCAAAGGCAAAAATCAGTGTCATAATCAGGCTGAGATATTCCGACACTTTCGGCAGCAGCGAAATCTGCACTTCACCGCCCACACCAGATTGCTGCATAGCAAGGAAAAACCACATCACCATCGGTGTGAAGAAGAAATAAACCAGTGCACCGCCCAGCAAGAACAGCAAAGGCGAGGCAACCAGAAACGGCAGAAATGCCATGCGCTCATGCTTGTAAAGGCCGGGCGCAACAAACTTGTAAATCTGCGAAGCAATCATCGGAAAGGCAAGAACCAGACCGCCGAACATCGCTACTTTCACCTGCGTGAAAAAGAACTCCTGCGGTGCGGTATAGATCAATGCGGCTTTGCTGCGATCCATCCCTGCCCAGTCCAGCGCCCATTGATAAGGCAGAACCAGCATATTGAAGAGATGCTTGGCAAAAGCAAAACAGAGTATAAAGGCCAGAAAAAAAGCTACAATCGACCAGATCAGGCGGCGGCGCAGCTCGATGAGATGCTCAAGCAATGGCGCAGAGCTCTGGTCTATTTCATCCTGATCACTGCTCACTGCTCAGTTCCTGTCTTTTTCGTTGTTTTCGCTGCGGCTTTTGCACGGGGTGCGGCAGCTTTTTTCGCTGCGGCTTGTTTTACCGGTGCAGTTTTCACAGCAGAATTGCTTTTTGCTGGTGCTTTCTTTGCAACAGGCTTAGCCGCCGTGTCAGCCGCAGCTTTTGAAGCTCTTGGCTTCGTGATTTTTTTCACCGGCTCTGCGGCAACAGGTTCCGCACCAACAGCTGAAGTTTTGGCAACCGAAGGCTTTGCAGCAACGGGCTGTGCAGCAGGCGTTGTCGCTTTCGCCTCTTCCTCTTTGATTTCAGAGAGATCCAACGGCGAGTCCATAGGCACAGCCGGTGTTTCCTCCGGCTTCGGCGATGCATTATTCAGGCTGGCACGCAAATCATCACCGGCGCTGCGCACCGGTTCAAAAATATCCGTCACCGTTTTACGCGGGTCATATTGCTTCACGCCGTCAATCGTTTTCTTGACTTCGTCCAGCTCTGCCTCGCGCATAGCTTCATCAAAATGCGTCCGGAACTCGTTCGCCGTGGCGCGCAGCTTTCCTGTTGCCTTGCCAAAGGCGCGCAACATTTTCGGAAGATCCTTCGGGCCGACAACAACGATCATAACAACCGCAATTACCAGAAGCTCCGACCAGCCTATATCTAACATCGGCGTTCCATTTCATCATCTGCGTCTTTGGCCGGCAACCGGCCAAAGATAATTGGCAACACATTCGTATTACACGCGCAGCATGATCAGTAATGACTTATTTTGTCGTTTTCTTCGTCGGCTTGACCTGTTCACCGGTCTCATTGTCGATGGTCTTGGAAGAAGCAACATCGGTTTCTTCAGGCTCGTTCATGCCCTGCTTGAAGTTTTTGATGCCCTTGGCAACATCGCCCATCAGTTCAGGAATTTTGCCGCGGCCAAACAACAGCAGCACAACCGCCAGAACGATAAGCCAGTGCCAGATCGAAAAACTACCCATCTCATATCCCCTAAATGCTCTCGCGGCATATTCATACCGGAGCAGGATTATCCAAACTCAGTCTCTATTTAAGCGCAATCACAGCATTGTTCAAACAGAACCGGTGAAATTTCTCTTTGTTCTACAGCATAGTTACAAAAATAAAAAACATTTATCCGGCAGAACTCTGATGAAGCTCTTATCCGGTAACGTGCCGCTGTTTGAAATGGCTGCAACCCCGCCGCTGCTTAAAAGTTAACAAGCACAGAATTATGACAATTTTCACTGTAAACGCAGCGAAAAAGAGATAGAGCATTTCTATTCCGCCATGAATCACATGAAATGCTCTATCTTTTGTTTTTATGCGTAGCGTATCCGATCGAAGCGGGATCAGAAATCAATCCAGTGAACTGATTTCCCCGCGTAGGCGTTTCACACTTTTCGGGACACGCTATTTATCTTGATCGTCCTCGACCTTCGGCATGAAGAGGCCAAGTTCCTCAATATCACCGGCGGTTAGCGGATCCTCATCCGCCAGCAACTCATCCGGCCGCACACTTGGCACCGGCACAGAGAAATTCGACGGCAGTCGTGCGGAGAGCAACCCTGCCCCGCGCAACTCATCCATACCCGGCAGATCGCGAATCTCTGCCAGACCGAAATGATCCAGAAAACTGTCTGTCGTGCCATAGGTCACCGGACGCCCTGGCGTGCGTCTGCGACCACGCAGCTTCACCCAGCCGGTCTCCATCAGCACATCCAATGTACCTTTTGAGGTTTCCACGCCACGAATATCTTCCATCTCCGCACGGGTTACCGGCTGATGATAAGCAATAATCGCCAGCACTTCGAGCGCCGCACGCGACAGCTTCTTCTGCTTGACCAGATCGCGGCTCATCAGAAAGCTTAAGTCCGATGCTGTGCGGAATGCCCAGCCGTCACCGGCTTTGACCAGATTGACACCACGCAGACGATATTCACTTTGCAGCACTTTCAGCACCGTCAACAGATCCACATCCAGCGGCAGTCGCTCCGACAGCATTTTCTCCGTCACCGGCTCGGAAGACGCAAAAATAATCGCCTCAACCATACGCACCACATCACCCAGCGCCTCGCGTGACGGCACGGACGGATTTACATCATCTGAAGATATGATCGGCATTTCAGCCTCAGCAGCTGTCAAAATTTCAGTCTCGCTCACGCTTCATCCTTATCTTCGCGATCCGTCTTCAGATCATCTGGCACACTGCTTACCGGTTTGCGTTCGGCAGCGCGTACAAAAATCGGTTCGAAAGCTGCATTCTGGCGCAACTCCATCCGCCCTTCACGCACCAGCTCAAGACTGGCGGCAAAAGAACTGGCAATCGCACTCGCACGGTCTTCCGGCCGTGCAATATAATCCAGCAGAAACGCATCCAGCGCCACCCAGTCCTGCAATTCACCTACCATGCGCACCAGCAGCACCCGCGCCTCTTTCAGCGACCAGACTGTGCGCTTGGCAATCTGCACATGGGAAACCGCCTGCCTCTGGCGCTGTGAAGCATAAGCCGTGAGCAGATCATAAAGCGAAGCGCTGTAAAGGCTGGTCTTTTCCACCAGCACCGTTTCCGGCATACCACGGGCAAATACATCGCGCCCCAGCCGGTCACGATTGACCAGCTTGCCTGCCGCATCACGCATAGCTTCAAGCCGTTTCAACCGGAATTGCAAAACAGAAGCCAGCTGTTCACCGGTCTCACCGTCCTCATCTTTGACCTTGGGGATCAGCAAACGCGATTTGAGATAGGCAAGCCATGCCGCCATCACCAGATAATCAGCAGCCAGTTCCAGCTTACGGTCGCGTGCCAGCTCAATGAATTTCAGATATTGCTCGGCAAGCGCCAGCACAGAAATCTGTGTCAGATCAACCTTCTGATTGCGTGCCAGATGCAGCAGCAAATCCATCGGCCCTTCAAAACCCTGCACATCCACATGCAGGGTCAAATCCTCGGCACTGTCCGGCGGAATGATAAGCGCCGTCTCCGACTGCCACAGATCATCCATCGGCACATCGGCCTTTGGTGTCTGGAGATTATCCGTCTTTGCGGTTTCGGTACTCATCATCCGGCCTGTTATTTATTGAAGTTCTGCCCGACTATCAGGCAACAGCGACCTCTGGGAATAAAGCGTTAAATTCCGCACGGATCGCGGCCTCATTGCTCAGATCCGCTTCACCTGCAAAGACTTCAGCCAGTTCCGCACGGCGCAGGCTCTCATCTTTCAGATCAGGAATAGCAGCGGCAACGGCAATGGTTTCTTCCAGCACACCGCTGCAATGCAACACCACATCACAACCGGCAGCGATAATCTCACGGGCAATATCATCCAGATTACCGGACAGCGCCTTCATGGAAATATCGTCGCTCATCAGCAAGCCGTCATAATCCAGCATATCACGGATCACGCAATTGATAACCACCGGTGACAGCGTTGCAGGACGTTCCGGATCAAGCGCCTTGTAAACAATATGCGCAGTCATAGCGGCCGGCAGATCATCCAACTGGCAGAATGGTACAAAATCACGGGCGCATAGTTCGCTCAAAGGCGCATCAACGCTCGGCAGTTCCTTATGGCTGTCGGCAAATGCACGGCCATGCCCCGGCATATGTTTCATCACCGGCAGCACACCACCGGCCATCAGCCCTTCAGCAACCGCATTGCCCAGTACCGCAACAGTTTCCGGATCATAGGAATACGCGCGCGAACCGATCACCTCATGAGAGCCCTCAACCGGCACATCCAGCACCGGCAGACAATTGGCATTGATGCCAACGCCCATCAGATCAAAAGCATGAAGACGGCCGAGCAGCCAGGCGGCGCGCATACCCTGTTCTTCATCCTGTTCATAAAGCGCACCGATCTGCGAAGCCGACGGATAATTAGGCACCAGCGGCGGGCGCAGACGCTGCACACGTCCGCCTTCCTGATCGATAAAGATCAGTGTCTCATCCCGTCCGGTCACATCGCGGATTTGCGCGGTCAATGCGCGCAACTGCTCCAGACTTTCCACATTGCGGGCAAACAGAATAAAGCCCCACGGACGCACACGACGGAATAATTCCTGCTCAGCTTCGGTCAGCATTGTACCTTCGAAACCGGTAATCATGGCTTTAAATGTCATTGCGGCAATGCTCCTCGCCTATTGGAATATGACAAATCAGACAAGCATTTCGCAGATAAATGGCTTCATTTAACGTCCGCGATAATGCGACAAATCAGATAATGCTCTCTGCATAACCCATAAAGAGAAAATGCGCTGCGTATTTTAAAGATACACAGCGCATTTCATGTTTGTTTTACATATTTTCGGATCAGAGTGTCGGGAAGCAGCTGCCACCGGCAGATTTCAGGCGCTCGCAGAGCGCTGCGGCTTCAGCCTTGGTACCACCCGGAATACGGACACGGTAATAAGTACCCTTACCGGCAATATCCGCCCTTTTGATATCAACACCACGACCACCGATAACATTACCGTAACGCGAGCTCATATTGGCATAGCTCTTCTGTGCCAGTTCTGCACTCGGCTGCGAGGCAATCTGAATGAACCATGTACCAGCCGGAACATTGGCTGCAGGCGCAGTGGCGCTGGCAACCTGCTGCGGCGCGGTATTTTGCGCAGGACGCTCCACATTACCCACAACATTAACCGGCTGTTCGGCCGGACGTGACGGCACAACCGGAGCTGTTGTCACTTCACGCGGTTTGACCTGTTCACCGGAAGCGGTGAAAGTCTGCGTCTGTACAACACGCGGTGCTGCTGCACTCTGTGCAGAAGGTGCCGGTGCATCAGTACCCAGACGTTCAGGAACAGCGCTCTGGCTGATCAGACGGGATGCCTCATCAAGACCATTATCGGTTGCTGCTGCATTATTATTTGCAGGCGCAGTGGCCGCCGGTGCTTCACTCGGTACGATTGTACCGTCAGCACGCACGACCATGGTTTTCACCGTACGTGGTGTTACCAGCTCACGCTCAGCCTCTTGTGCCTGATTATTGGCAGCAGGAGGCGTTGCAGGATTAGTGCTTTCCGGTTCATTCGACAACAAACGGTCTTCTTCCGCATCCGCCCCCTGCAACAGACCAACATCAACCGGTTCTTCTTCCGTATTGATAAGGGTTTTCTGTTCAGGCGCAGCAGGCTTAGTACCGGAAACCTGATCGTAAACAGCCTTGTCCTGATTTGGAACAACCATACCGCCCGGATTTTCCGGCTGGACTTTGACCGGCTGGCTGTCAGCCCGCAGAACTGCAGGTTCACCGCCGACAACACCACCGGATTTGAGCATATAGTAACCGCCGCCCAGAACGATCAGAGTTGCAGCAGCGACGGATGCCCAGAGGATAGGTTTACGCAACGGGTTCTCTTCACGCGGACGGGCTTCCGTATAGTCATCCTCATCGCGGGCAAAATTCTCGGACAGATTATAGGTGTCGAAATCATTATTCTGTGCACCCTGTGCCGCCCAGTGATTGTAATAATCATCCTGCGTGGCATTACCTGTCTGGCCTGCACCGCTCTGCGCGGCAGAACCACGCAATGCTGCACCCGCAACGGCTGCACCGGCAAGACCAGCAGCAGCGCCGGCAATAGTGCCGAAACCTGCACCATTTGAACCGGTTTCTTCCGGCTCGGCTTTGACGCTCGTATGATAGTCTGCAAAATTATCCTGCAGAATATTTTCGAAAGCCTTGTCCGCTTCACTGGTTGTATCCGGTGCGGCAGCTTCATTCACACTAATCGTGCTGAAAATTTCTGCGAATTCTGATTCGAGGCTGTTCAGCCCCGTTTCTTTAACATCATCACCATAGCTGACCTCAGGCAGATCAAGCGCCTGTGTCTGCTCAACCTTGTTTTCCGACACAACAACGGATTCAATTTCCGGTGCCGGTACAAACGGCTTGGAGGCTGCACTCTGAGCAGGCTGATAGGCCGAAATCTCCGGTTCATCATTCAGATCAAGATCAAGCGGCAGTTCTTCCGATGCTTCTGCAACGGCGAAATCATCGGCAGGCTGCAGGTCTTCATCGAATGAAAAATCGAAATCATCATTGCTGAAGAAATTATCCGCCGCAGCCGGTTCTTCATAAGCCGGTTCTTCGTAGGAAGCTGCAGCAGGAGCAGTGTCACGCACAGGCTGCGAAGCATAGGAAGACGGAACAGCTGCAATCGTATCCGCAAAGCTGCTGACAGTGCGTTCTGTTGTACCTGCAGCAGCTGCGGTTGCACTTGCTGCAGCCGGAGTCGCCGCACCAAATGTGTAGGAAGAATAACCGCGCACTGCATTATGGGCCAACGGAGCTACCGGCTCATTATATGCCAACGGAGCTTCCGGCTCATTATAAGTCAATGGAGCCTCCGGCTCCGGTACATAAGGCTGCTCTATGGCCGGTTCTGCAACTGGCGCATTTTCTTCCGCTTCGTAGAAATCATCTCCGAAATTGAAATTTTCAGTTTGCTGCTCTTCTTCAAAAGCAACAGCCTGTTCCGGCTCATAGGTTTCTGTTGTTTCTTCCGCGTAATCAGACTGTGATCTGGCGCCGAACAGATCCGCAAAGGAACTGGCTGCCGGAGCTTCAGCTGCATCAGCAGCGTTGTCTTCTTCCCAATTGGTCTGGGCGTTGACTGTGCGGTTAGGCAAACGACTCAGATCAGGAGCAGCAAAGAACTCATCATCAATCTGGTCGTAATTCTGTACAGGCGCAACCTGTGTATAATCATCCTCAGCCTGCAAATCTGCATGGGCATGATGATCCGCAACCGGCTCCTGACCGTCAAAATCGGCTACAGCAGGCGCAACCTCAAGGGATGGTGCATCAAACAATGGTTCGATATCGGTTTGCGGAACGACTTCATCATCATAAGCCGCAACCGGATCAGCATAGGACACTGCTTCAGGTGTTGCTTCAAACGGCGCTTCATAAGCGTAATTATCCGTCTGAGCAGACGCCGCGACAGGTGCTTCATCCTGCAGCAGAAATGCAAGCTCATCTTCAAAGCTGGCATCAGGCTGCTGTGCTGCATTCACGGAGCGATACACCTCGTTTTCCGCAAATACATTATCATAGCTCTGAGCAACAAATTCCTGTTGCGGTTCACGGCCGATATCAGAAAGATCGAAATCCTCTGTATTCAGTTCAGGCAGATCAAAATCCTGTGCGGCCTGCTCTTGTGAAACATTGGCGGCAACTTCCGAATATTCAGGCGCATGAGAACCATAACCCGCCTGATAAGGCTGAGCATACTGGTTCTCCGGCGCTTCATAATATGGCTCGGCAGCCGCATGAGAAGCGGCTTCCGGTTCAAAATTCTGGCTTAGCTCACTTTCCAGCGAAGAGAAATAATCTTCATTTACAGCCTGCACAGGCTCTGAAAATGCTGCATCCTGAGGCAGATCGGAATAGGCCTCATAATAAGCATTCTGCGGTGCAGCAGCTGTATAATCCTGCTCTTCTGCATAATATTGCGGAATGTCCTGCTGGAAGGTCGGCTGGGGCTGTTCCGGTGCTTTTTCTTCTGCATAAGCACGCTGTAACGGCGCATAGCCGGTAAAGCGCGGCTCAACAGCCTGCTGGTAAGAGCGGCTCTCGGCAGCGGTCTGCTGAACAGGGCTGAAAACTTCATCCTGTGCTGTCTGGAAATTGCTGACTGGCTGAGCCGGTTCTGCAGCGAAGTCCGCCGCGAATTCAGCATCGAAATCTGCCATCAGTTCCCGCTCAAGGCTCATCTCGGAAGACATTTCCGGTTCAGCCTGCGAATTCTGCATATTTTTTTGTTCTGCCGGTTCATCAAAGCCAAAAATGCGCGACAATTCAAACAGCGGATCATTATCCCGCGCCGATTCGTCGCGAATATCACTGTGATTCTGATTGCGGCCCGTCACGCTACTGTCAGTCATGGCGTTTTCCTAATTTCAACTGGAGCGCCCGCCGACGTCTCCCTAATCATTGCTAATATAGCAAGGCAATGTGGGCAAAACTTGACAGTAGTTTCCTGCAAAAACGGCACGAAAACGCAGCAAATGCGCCATTCGTGCCGGTCTTTACCTGAATATCAGGGGCGATAACTTAAACCGCCCTCATTCTATTCAGCGCATTTCTGTCGGAGCATCCGCACCGATAATCGACAATCCGGATACCAAGACATCAGAAACAACCTGCACCAGCCCTAACCTGGCAAGTGACAAGTTTGTATCGTTAACCTTAATAAAACGTAAGTCCGCGTTGTCCGAGCCACGATTCCACTGAGAATGGAACGCACTTGCAAGGTCATAGAGGTAAAATGCGAGCCTGTGCGGCTCCTGATGGATAGCCGCGGTTTCGATCAAACGCGGATATTCCGCGAGCTTACGCACCAGCGCCACTTCGCTCTCATCCGTGAGCAGAGACAGGTGTTTTGCAGCCTCTTCACGCTCGATTTTTTCCAAACCAAGCTGCTCTTTCGCCTGACGGAAAACCGAGTTCGCACGTGCAGACGCATATTGCACGTAGAATACCGGATTGTCTTTGGACTGTTCCGTCACCTTGGCAAAATCGAAATCAAGCGACGCATCATTTTTGCGGTAAAGCATCATGAAACGCACAGCATCGGAACCAACTTCATCCACCACATCGCGCAGCGTAATAAACTGACCTGAACGCTTGGACATACGCACCGGCTCGCCATCACGGAACAGCTTGACCATCTGGCAGATCAGCACTGTCAGCTCAGCCTTGCCTTCAGCAACAGCCTTTGCCACTGCTTCCAGACGCTTGATATAGCCGCCATGATCCGCGCCGAGGACATAGATCATTTCCTCAAAGCCGCGATCGAACTTGTTTTTGAAGTAAGCAACGTCCGCAGCGAAATAAGTGAAGCTGCCATCGGATTTAACCAGCGCACGATCCATATCATCGCCGACTTCGGTCGAGCGCAGCAATGTCTGCTCACGATCTTCCCAATCGTCCGGCAGCTGGCCTTTTGGCGGCGGCAGCTTGCCTTTATAGACATGACCTTTGAGCGTCAGATCGTTGATCGCGGTGCGGATCAGCTTGGCATGGTCAGCATGCAGGCTGCGCTCGGAGAAGAACAGGTCATGATGCACATTGAGGGAGGCCAGATCATCACGGATCAGCGCCATCATGGCATCAATCGAACGGTCTTTAATCAGCGGCAGAACTTCTTCTTCCGGCTTTTCCAGCAGCGACGAGCCAAATTCTTTGGCCAATGCCTGACCAAGCGGCACCAGATAATCGCCCGGATAGAGACCGGCAGGAATTTCACCGATATCTTCGCCCAGTGCTTCACGGTAACGCAGCATCACGGATTTGGCGACAACATCAATCTGCGCACCGGCATCATTGATGTAATATTCTTTGGTTACGTCATAACCGGCAAATTTCAGCAGGTTGGCCAGCACATCGCCGACAACCGCGCCACGGCAATGGCCGACATGCATAGGACCGGTCGGGTTAGCAGAAACATATTCCACATTGACCTTACGCATACCGCCCATTTTTGAACGGCCGTAATCAGTACCTTCTGCCAGCATAACGCCAAGCTGACGCTGCCAGTAATCATCATTCAGACGCAGATTGATAAAGCCCGGACCTGCCACATCAACGGATGCAACATCCGCATCGCCTTTCAGCGCGTCAGCAATTTTGGCTGCCAGTTCACGCGGATTGCTGCCAACCGCCTTGGAAAGCACCATGGCCGCATTGGTGGAAATATCACCATGTGTGGCATCACGCGGCGGCTCAACACCAACACGGGAAACATCCAGTTCACCACCGTCTTTGTCTTTCAAACCAAGATCTTGCAGTGTCTTTTTAATTTTAACGTCGAAATCAGCAAAGATATTCATAATCTGTCCTGTCGGAACATAAATGCGGAGCAAGGCCGCAATTCACATTCAATCAATTGAACGTCATGCAATGGGGAAGCTCAGCGCCTCGCAAATCACACAGTCAGAAATGGCAGTTTTGCAGCCCGTTTAAGCCAAGTCGGGCGTATGGTCAAACAATCGTCGGTGTTCACGCACGGCATAATTATCAGTCATACCTGCTAGGAAATCCGCAATTTGACGCGCAAAGGCCGAAGTCTCGTTACCGGCAATCCCTGCCCGCCAGTCGGCAGGCATCGCATCCGGTGCTGTCATATAAGCATCGAAAAGGTCTTTCACGACCTGATCGGCATTTTTGCGGATAGGCACGACGTGCGCATTGAAATAGAGATTCTGGTAGAGAAACTTCTTCAAGGTTTTCTCGGCAATCGCCATATCCGGCGAAAAACCGACCATCATCTCACTGGCCGCACGCACATCATCCACACTCTGCGGATTGAATTTTTTGATCTGCTCTTGGGCATGCGCAATCACATCCTCAACCATGCGCGTGATCTGCCTGCGCATCAGTTCATGGCCACGACGCACCGGATCAAGCTTCGGATAAAGGCGTTGCACTTCCTGCAAAATATCCCGTGTCAGCGGCACTTCTTCCAGCTGTTCCAGCGTAAGCAGGCCGGAGCGCAGACCATCATCAATATCATGGGCATTATAGGCAATGTCATCGGCAATTGCCGCGCATTGCGCTTCAAGACTTGCAAAACCGGAAAGCTCCAGATCAAAACGCTCATTATATTTGAGGATCGACCCCGGAACCGGCTCACCATCCGAATAAGGACCGGTCAGCGGGCCGTTATGCTTGACCAGTCCTTCCAGCGTTTCCCATGACAGGTTGAGACCGTCGAATTCCGCATAGCGCTTTTCCAGCAATGTCACGATGCGCAGCGACTGCGCATTATGATCGAAGCCGCCATAATCCGCCATTTTCTCATTCAGGGCATCTTCACCCGTATGACCAAACGGCGTATGGCCGAAATCATGTACGAGCGCCACGGCTTCTGCCAGATCTTCATCCAGCCGCAATGCGCGCGCCAAAGCACGGGCGATCTGCGCCACTTCAATCGTATGGGTCAGCCTTGTGCGGTAATGGTCGCCTTCATGGGCGATAAACACCTGTGTCTTGTGCTTTAATCGTCGGAAAGCCGTCGAATGGATAATACGGTCGCGGTCACGCTGATAAGGCGTGCGTGTTCGGCTCTCGGTCTCATGCACCAAGCGTCCGCGCGTTTGCGCAGGATCGCATGCATAAGGAGCACGTTCACGATAGCCGAAACCAATACTGTCCATCATTCTTCCTGTTATGATTTGTGTTTCATCAACCAAAAATCTGTAACAT
This sequence comes from Hyphomicrobiales bacterium, assembly GCA_900470285.1. Lineage (GTDB taxonomy): Bacteria > Pseudomonadota > Alphaproteobacteria > Rhizobiales > Rhizobiaceae > Pseudochrobactrum. Next base: position 69,136 of record UCAG01000010.1, on the reverse strand, counting down.
TGCGCAAAGCACATCAGGCCCTTCGCAACAATTGCACTCTACTGCATTATCATGATTGCAGTGCAAAATAACAGGTTTGATATGCAGTGCAGTATAAAACTTTAGGGCAAATGACTTGTGACAGGAGATTGCACCCTCTGCCCTGCTGACCTATATTATAGTCCTATCAACATATATCCTGTGCGGAACTTGAACCGCCCATGATTTTAAGGTGACTATTATGACGGACATTTCCGTATCGGATGCGGCGGCCAAACGCATCGTCAAAATTCTGCAAAAACAAGCCGACAAATCAGCTCTGCGTATTTCCGTTGAGGGCGGCGGCTGTTCAGGCTTTTCCTATAAATTCGATCTCGTCAGCGATACCAATGATGATGATCTGATCATTGAAAAAGACGGTGCCAAAGTGCTGATCGATAGCATTTCCGTACCTTATATTGACGGTTCGGTTATTGATTTTATTGATGATCTGATGGGACAGTCCTTCCAGATCAACAATCCGAATGTCACGTCATCCTGCGGCTGCGGTGTCAGTTTCGCGATCTGACCGGTTTCTGCCATGAATAGCTGCCGCATAATCTGCACTGCGGCAGCTTTTTTATACCAAATCAATACGGGGATACGGCTTTGAAAATTGCTACGTGGAATATTAACGGTGTCAAAGCACGTATCGAAAACCTGCTACATTGGTTGCAGGAATGTCAGCCTGATGTCGCCTGCCTTCAGGAAATCAAATCCGTAGACGACCTGTTCCCGCGACTGGAAATTGAAGCACTCGGCTACCATGTGGAAACCCACGGTCAGAAAGGCTTCAACGGCGTTGCCATTCTCTCCAAAGTCTCACCGGTTGAGGTCAATCGCGGGCTGCCGGGTGACGACAGCGATGAGCAGTCCCGTTTTATCGAAGCGGTATTCACCACCGATAAAGGCGTGATCCGTATCGTCTCGCTCTATCTGCCAAACGGCAATCCGGTGGATACAGAAAAATACCCGTATAAACTCGGCTGGATGCAGCGTCTGGAAAACTGGGCGAAAGAGCGGCTGGAACTGGAAGAACCGCTGGTGCTCGCCGGTGACTATAATATCATCCCGCAGCCGATTGATGCCAAACATCCGGAAAACTGGATAAATGACGCGCTGTTCCTGCCACAGAGCAAACAGGCATTCCGTCGTCTGGAAAATCTCGGTTTTTATGATGCTGTCCGCAATGTCAGCGATGAGCAGATGTTCTCATTCTGGGATTATCAGGCCGGCGCATGGCAGAAGAATAACGGCATCCGCATTGACCATCTGATGCTGTCGCCGGAAGCAGCCAATCTGCTGGATGGCGCGGAAATCGAGAAACACACACGCGCATGGGACAAACCATCTGACCATGTGCCGGTTGTTATTCAGCTTAGCTGCTGAAGAATTATTCAATGATTTTAAGATTATAGCGCCGCAAACTGAATCAGTTTGCTAAGTTGCAGCGCCTGCATAACTGTTTTTACCCAGCGTTAGTGCTGGCCGACAAGTGCAATCGCATTACGGCGGTCAGCCTCACCGGCAACCGAAAACGCCTGTTCCTGCATAGCACGGATCCATTCGCAATCCTGATCCGAACAACGCTCAAAAGCTGCCGTCAGCATCGCAAGGCCGCGAACAGTCTTACCGGCCTGAAACAGCATATTACCAAGCATAGCCTGCGCATTGGCATTGCCTTTTCTGGCAGCCAGCTGGAACCATCGTGCAGCCTGCGTTTTGTTCTTCTCTACCCCGTCACCTTTGAGCAGCATAGCGCCAAGCTCATATTGTGCTGTCGAGTCGCCAAAATTGGATGCGGCCTGCACATAGAGATCACGGGCCATATCAGGATTGGAATTTACAGGGGTGCCGGGAATACCGCGCTTGAGATAGCGTGCCATCTGCACCAGTGCACCGGCCACATAAGATTCGTTCTGCGAACCCGGCTCTGCGCCTTCATGGACGATTTTTTCGAAAATTTTATATGCTTCGTAATCATTTTCCGGAACACCGTCGCCCTGAGCATACATGCTGGCCAGTTTCCAGTTAGCACCCGGATGTCCCTGATCTGCGGCATAGCGCAGAGCTTTCAGCGCTTCGTCCTTATGGCCGTTCTTAAAAGCGGATACCCCGAATTTGAAAACCTCGAACGGATTGCTCTTCTTTTCCGCATTGTCCGGAATATCAAAAGCAAACGCACTGCTGCACACCAGATAGAGTGCAACACCGGCTCCACAAACAGAATACGCGATTTTCTTAAACGACCCGATCACGACAGCATTCTTTCATTATCGTTTGCCAAAATAAATTTGGTAAAGGACAAGTTAACAAGATGAGAAAAACTAGCCATTTTTTCAGGCAAGATTGCGACCTGTGAATAAAGTCGGCCAAACAGATTTCCTTCAGCAGAGCCCGCAGCTGAAGTCACCATGCAAGACTGCACGCTAACCTGCGGATTTTTTTGAAAAAAACTATAATTCTGCAATTACCGACCTCAATGAAGAGCAAAGATTGTTTCACATTTTGTCAGGACTAAACTTAGCCCGCCTCCTATCGGTGCTCCGTATTTATGGCGGGAAATAGGCCAAGTTCGTCTCTGTGAACCTTAGCGCGGCTGAAAGGTAAATACTGTTACCAAAACAACACAAATTTACACTGATATATAAAATTGCCCCCTCAAAATCATGAAACAATCCGGTTTCAGGGCGTCATAGTTGTCATCCGGTTGCGAAATATAGTTAAGCAAGTGATTATAAATCTTGGTTTTATAGAGAAGCGGGATTTTCAGGAGAATCGCTGTTCAGAATCGATTCCCTGTGTGCCAGAGCGCCGTGCGCCTCATTGGGCGCACAAAGGCCGCTCTAACACTTTAAAATGAGAGCATAATTTTAACTTAAACTGTTTCAAGTTTAAGAAATTATGCTCTAGCAGCAATTCAGGATGATGCAGGTGTGATTTCAGCCATCCTTGCGATAATCCTCTTTTCTTCAGGCAAGAGCGCCTTATAGTCCGCCTCATGAAACCATCTGCTTCGGGGCGCAGACCTCAACCTTACAGACGACAGCCGCAGCGCCGCAGTAATCGCAGGCACTATCGCAAACCCTATTCCTTCCTTCGCCGGTCTGGGATTGTGACTGCACTGCTGTTACTCGGTATATATGCGTTGATGCAGACCTTTATGCCGCAATGGGCAGAAACTGTCTCCGGCAGCAATCAGCCACGCCAGCCTGTTCGTGCAGACAAGAATAAAACCTTACCTGCCCAATTGAGTGGTCGCGGCAGCAGCCTGCATATTTACGATGGTGATACAATTGCCCTACAAGGGCAGCGCATACGTCTGAAAGGCATGGATACGCCGGAAACTCAACAGAATTGTAAAATTGACGGTAAAGACTATAGCTGCGGCCGCAATGCGACTGCGGAGTTACGTCGCCTGATCGGCAATCAGACTGTTAGCTGCACAGCGGACGGACGCGATCAGTATGACCGCATTCTCGCCTCCTGCATGGCCGGAGAGACTGATCTCAATCGCACCATGGTCGAGCAAGGCTGGGCAGTCTCCTATGGCCTCTATCAGCGTGAGGAAGCACAGGCACGCAAGAATAAACGCGGATTGTGGGCGGGAGAGTTTGAACGCCCCGGCAAATGGCGGCGGGAAAATCAGTCGCGCTCCAATGAGCGCAACCGGAGCAATCAGTAATATGGCAACGGCATTGCAGACACTGCAACATCAGATCAATGACTGCAGAATTTGTCGTGATCAACCGCTTGGTTCACGCCCGCTGGATCATGAGCCAAGGCCGGTATGTATCTCCTCTCCGACAGCCAGAATTGCCATTTGCGGTCAGGCACCGGGTATCCGTGTGCATAATACCGGTATTCCGTTTAACGACCCCTCCGGTGTGCGGCTACGCCAATGGCTCGATGTGACACCGGAAGAGTTTTATGACGCAGAGCGCTTTGCAATCATCCCCATGGGTTTCTGCTTTCCAGGTTATGATAAGCATGGCGGTGACCTGCCCCCGCGCCGCGAATGCCGCCTGACATGGCATGACCGGCTGTTTGATCTCATGCCGCAAGTTGAACTGATTATTGCCATCGGCAGTCATGCACAGACATATCATCTGGGACGCAATCCGACCTATCGCGAATATCTGCAAGCACAGCAAAAGCCGCTCAATATGACCGAGACCGTGAAAAACTGGCGACGCTATATTGAGAGCAATCAGAATGACGGCCCTGCTGTTCTGCCGCTGCCGCATCCGTCATGGCGTAACAGCGGTTGGCTGAAGCGTAATCCGTGGTTTGAGAACGAACTTTTGCCGGTGCTTCGTCAAAAAATCCGGCCCTTATTGTCGAGATAAAAATAATTTCTAACTTAATGCAATTTGATAGTATTATATTCTTCGCGTTTAATCGCGCGCTCATTCATAAGGTATATAGTTTCAAAATTATACAATTTGGCGCTTAATGTGAGGCAAAATGGACAGACTTGACAGAAAAATCCTCCGTCTGTTGCAGGAAGATGCAACGCTGGCAGTAGCAGATATTGCTAAAAAAGTTGGCCTGTCCACCACCCCGTGCTGGCGCCGTATTCAGAAACTGGAAGAAGACGGCATTATCAAACGCCGCGTTGCTGTGCTTGATCCGGTAAAAATTAATGCCCGTGTCACAGTCTTCGTTTCAGTACGAACCAGCTCTCACAGTCATGAATGGCTTAAGCGCTTTGCCGAAGTGGTGCAGGAATTTCCAGAAGTGGTGGAATTCTATCGCATGAGCGGTGATGTCGATTATCTGCTGCGCGTTGTGGTGCCGGATATTGCTGCCTATGACGCTTTCTATAAGCGCCTGATCAGCAAAATCGAGATCCGCAATGTTTCTTCATCTTTTGCGATGGAGCAGATCAAATACACAACAGAACTGCCGTTGGATTATATGGTGCTTGATAAAGACGGCAACTAAACCCATCCCCAAACGGTGAAGCAAAATATAAACAGACAGAGCATTCCCCTATTCCAATTCAAACCGGAAATGCCCGATCTCAAAAATAAAATGGCACTATCCCACGGCAAGGATAGTGCCACTTATGCTACAGGCGACATGAAACACCGGCCAATATAAATTGTAAAAAACGCAGCGGATATACCAGCGTAAATACATCCTTCGGCTGACTTCTCAGCAAATATTACTTTGAGTAAAATTGCCGCCCGTCCTTAAAAACGCTCATGCTCTAATATGTATATGCTTAAAAAAGCGACAGGCTGCGCACAACCGCAATTAGTTGCAGTATTGGCAACTTTTTCCCTTGCAGCTTATAATTATTATGCAGATACAAAAAAATCCGGCACGCTCTCGCGGCCGGATTTTTTATTTTCAAACCTGCAGTTCAAATTAAGAAATGCTGCGACCGTCCATACCGGCATCTTCAGCAGTTGCCATGGAGACATGACATTGAGCAGCAGTTTTCACCAGACCGGCAGCAAGAGCAGCACCTGTGCCGGAACCAAGGCTGATATTCAGGTCGAGTAACGGTGCCTTGCCCATTTTCTCCAGCAACAGGCGATGTCCCGGCTCGGAAGACACATGAGAGAACAGGCAATGATCCAGCGCATCGCCATTCATCGCCAGCAAAATGGCTGCGGCGGCACTGGCAACATAACCGTCAATCAGCACCGGAATTTTCTCGGCACGCGCAGCCAGAATTGCACCGGTAATTGCCGCAAGTTCACGGCCACCCAGACGACGCAACACTTCCAGCGGATCGCGTAAATTTCCCTCATTCAGCGCAACGGCTTTTTTCACCGCAGCGATTTTTGCAGGCAATATACTTGCATCTTCACCGGCACCAAGACTTACCCAGTCCTCAGCCTGACCGCCAAACAGCGCCATAGAAATCGCAGCCGCAATGGTTGTATTGCCAACGCCCATTTCACCGATGCACAGCAAATCCGTACCACCGGCAATCGCTTCCATGCCAAAAGCCATGGTTGCCGCACAAGTGCGCTCATCCATCGCCGCAGTCACGGTAATATCTTCGGTCGGATGCTCCAGCGCCAGATCAAAGACCTTCAACCCCAGATCATTGGCAATGCAAATCTGGTTGATGGCAGCGCCGCCCGCAGCAAAATTATTGACCATATCCATAGTCAGAGATTGCGGCTGCGAGCTTACACCCTGCGCCAGCACACCATGATTACCGGCAAAAATTGCCACCAAAGGGCGCATGATCTGCGGCTTAGCTTTACCGCTCCATGCAGCCAGCCATTCCGCGATCTCTTCCAGACGCCCGAGTGAACCGACAGGTTTGCTCAAATGCGCTTCACGTTCACGCACCGCTTCGCTAGCGAATTCACTCGCTTCCGGAAGCTGGCTGATAAGTTCACGAAAATCATCAAATGGCAGTCCGCTGGTACTCACGTTATCAAATCCGTCTTTTAGCCGTAGAGGGGGAAATTCATCTGCGCCTGCTATACGCCCTGCTCACAGTTTTTCAAAGTGCAGAAAAATGAAATTATTGTGCCCGCAGGCTAAAGCCTCCATATAAAGACATGCCTGCTTCGGCAGGATCATCCGACAGTCTCAGGAACAATGACTTCATGAACCGTTTATTCTGGCTGGTTATCGCAGCAATTGCCATTCTTCTGCTCGTTCTGATCGTCAATGACGAGAGCGGCACAACACTCGGCCTTGCCAATGATGATTTTGCCGATGCGGCCTATATGAGCATTTTTGGCGTTGTCGTGGCTGCCGGTTTACTTGGCTCCGGTATCCCGCTCAATCATATGATGCGCAATATTGCAATCTGGGCAGTGATTATTCTCGGCCTCGTCACCGGCTATCAATATCAGTATGAGCTGACCAATATCGCCAATCGCGTAACCGCAGGACTGATACCAGGCAATGCAATCAGCGGGAATAGTGTTGATGGTGCTGAAACTGTCAGTATCGGTCAGTCGTCCAACGGGCATTTTGAAGTCAATGCACTGGTGAACGACCAGCGCGTGCGCTTCATGGTCGATACCGGTGCTTCCACAATCGTGCTGACACAGGCAGATGCTGAAAAAGCCGGTATTGATGTCAGCAGCCTCAGCTATACGAATCCTGTCAGCACAGCCAATGGCCGCACCATGGCTGCATCAGTACGGCTGCAGGAAGTCCGCATCGGTAATATCACCCGTCAGAACCTGCGCGCACTGGTTTCACAGGAAGGCCAGCTCAGCGGCAGCCTGCTGGGTATGAACTTCATGAACAGCCTGAGTGCCTATACTGTGCAGCGCGATCAGCTGATCCTCACGGACTGAAAAAGCCGTCAAGCTGGACAGGCCGGTCTTTAACCATTATGTCCGCGCAGAAACATCCGCAGAGAAGCCGCCGTAAAGAAGATAATTGTGACCAGACCAGAAAAACTCTATGCCGCCAAAACCTTTTCCATCGCGCCTATGCTCGACTGGACGGACAGGCATTGCCGTTTTATGCATCGTCTGCTCACCCGCCATACTTTGCTCTATACGGAAATGGTGGTGGCCGATGCTGCCATCCATGGCAAGCGTGACCGCCTGCTCGGCTTTTCAGAACAGGAACATCCTGTCGCTCTGCAACTTGGCGGCTCTGATCCGCTGAAACTTGCCGAGGCCGCTAAAATCGGCGAATCCTTCGGCTATGACGAGATCAATCTCAATGTCGGCTGTCCGTCAGACCGCGTGCAATCGGGCGCTTTCGGTGCCTGCCTGATGCTGACACCGCAACTGGTGGCAGACTGCGTTGCCGCCATGAAACAGGCAGTGAAAATTCCGGTAACGGTGAAATGCCGTATCGGCGTGGATGATCAGGATCAGGAAGCCGCACTCTCAGAGCTCAGCCGTATGGTGATTGCGGAAGGCGCAGATGCACTGTGGGTACATGCGCGTAAAGCATGGCTGCAGGGACTATCGCCGAAAGAAAACCGCGATATCCCGCCGCTGGATTATGACCGCGTTTACCGGCTGAAACAGGATTATCCGCAGCATTTTGTCGGCATTAACGGCGGAATTACCAGCCTTGATGAAACAGCCACCCATTTGCAGCATACAGACGGCGTGATGATGGGTCGAACAGCTTATCACACACCAATGGTGCTGCGTGATGTGGATCGCCTTGTTTATGGCGATGAAACCACACCTCTTTCGATGGAAGATGTGCTGGATGTGATGTGCGATTATGCTGACCGGCATATTGCGGATGGCGGCCGCCTTGCTCATATCAGCCGCCATATGGTCGGGCTGTTTCAGGGTCAGGCAGGTTCACGCCGCTGGCGACAAATTCTGTCGACAGATGCCACACGCAATGATGCGGACAGCAAGATCATCCGCAAAGCCTATCAGGTGATGTGCGAAACCGCTGCCGAGGTGGAAGAAAACAACGCCGCCCGTGCGGAACAGGCGGCGGAATAATTGCAACTATTCTGCAAATATAAAGCGCAGACCTAATTTGCCTTATGGTGAGACGAAAATTGTGCCTTTTGAGAACCGGAGCGCAGCGTACTTATAGTACGTGAGCACCGGAAGCGGAAAAAGGTGCAATTTGCAGGCCACCAGAGGGCCGATTTAGCTGACTCTGGTGCCGGAGCGCCAAACCGATCGCACCACCGGCACATCGTCAATGGCGTGAACGCGCACGAGATCGGCACGCAGGCCTTCTGCGATTGAACCGCGGTCTGTCATACCGACAGCTTTTGCCGGATTGGTGCTGACCATGCGGATAGCCTGCGGCAGGTCAATATGCTCCACAACATGGGCAAGGTTGAAAGCCCCCTGCAACATGCTGAAAGGGATATAATCCGACGAGATAATATCCAGATAGCCTTTTTCGGCCAGCTCCAGAGCTGAGACATTGCCGGAATGCGAACCGCCACGCACGACATTCGGCCCGCCCATCATCACGCCGATGCCGTTGGAGTGCGATGCTGCAGCGGCTTCAACCGTTGTCGGGAACTCGGCAACGGCCACACCATGAGCCACGGACTCATCAACATGGGCTTGGGTCGCATCATCATGACTTGCCAGCATAATGCCGTTGGCATGGCAATAATCAGCAATCAGCGCACGGTTTTTCGCGGAGTTGCGCTGTGATTCACCGACACGGCGGTCACAATAGACCTGATAATCGTCCTCGCTGACTTTGTTCTTGCGCATGAAATAGATGCGGTAAGATTCCATGTCCGGAAACTGCCGCTGCCCCGGTGCGTGATCCATCAGGGAAGCAAGACGCACTCCCGATGCGCCCCGCAGTTGCTCAAATGCACTGATACAATCATTGGACGAAACTTCGCAGCGCAGATGCAGATAATGCTCTGCACGCAAACGGCCTTTGCTTTGGGCTGCCTGCAAGGCATCTGCCAGCAATAGCATGTCATCAATCACAACTTCGCATTCGCCGTCATGGCCGACGCGCAGTGCATCAAAAACTGTGGTGATACCGGAGGCAGCGATCTGCGCATCATGCGCCTGAATAGCCGCCAGCGGGTTCCAGCGCACTTTCGGACGCGGTGCATAATGGCCTTCTAGATGGTCCGTATGCAACTCAACCAGACCGGGGATCAGATAATCCCCGTGCATATCCTTACCCGATGCCGAGATTGTATGATCAATCGCAGCAATCTTTCCGTCGCGCATGACAACGGTGCCGCTGATGATTTCATCAGGCAGCACAATCCGTGCATTGGTCAGAATTGTTTCGGCAGATTTATTTTGGTTTGGAGCGGACATATCTTCTCTTAAAGTTTTATACGACTATTCAGCCGCGGCTTTTTCCAGCTGTAATTCCGCTGAGACCGTATTCTGCGCAGCAACCGGCTTACCTGTCAGCGGGTGAAGCGAGTGCACTTCAAATGGTACACCTGATTCTGCCTCGGTAAACAGAGCCAGATTGGTGATTTTGACCGGTTCATTCAGCACCGGCGCAAAAAACTCTTCCAGCACATTACGCACATGCGCCTGCTTCTCCTCAGGCACTGCGCCGGTCAGTGTCATATGAAAGCGGAACTGCTCGAACACATAAGGATAGCCCCACTGGTCGAGATTGGCACGGTGTATAGCATCCATCTTCTCGGGCTTGCGCTTAGCCAGTTCCTGCGCATTCAGCGGTGCACGAAAGCGCTCAAAATGCACCACCACATCATTGGCCAGCTGCTGAAGTTCCGCACAAGGCTCGGATACGACCAGCGCAAAGAAAGGTCCGATCTGCGAAACTTTGAGCTTAGGCAGCTGCACAGCCTGATAGCTGGAGGCAAAATGCATCATCGCAGAGAGAAGCTGGTGTTCTTCATAATCATCATGCAAGCGAAACGGTGCTTTCAGCGTCGCATGAAAACCGTAGCGGCGAGGCTCTTCAGTCAGAGCACTGACCTCATCAGGGCTGACGGAACCAATCACCGGCGTGCGCACAACCATACCGTTAAAAGCATTGCGGCCGAGCCAGTTTGCAGCCACCCGCAGCAACGGATCATGAGCAGAGGGTGTGAAATATATTCCGTATCGCATAAAAATCCCTTTTTCACAGGTTTACGAACCGGCATGTCAGACGGTGTCATACCATGCTTTGCCATAAGTGGCCTGATGATGCGGGCTCTATACCCTCACAGTCCGCACCTATTATGACAAGATGCTGAAAAAACGCCTCAATACCCAAAAAACTGAAAAACACCGAACAGGTTTTTACAAAAAGACGTTTTGAATCAACAGAGTTAAACGTCTTTTGGCCAGTCCGGCAATCACCTTGGTAAAATAGGTCAGAAAAGATTTCCGATAACTGCCAAAAATCTCAGCCTGAAACGGATGGCATTGATATCCATATGCCATCCGACGATTTAAAATATGCTCAGGCTTACAGACCTAATCCGCCGATGCAGACATATTTGGTATCGAGATAGTCTTCGATTCCCTGATGTCCGCCTTCTTTGCCAAGACCGGACTCTTTCAGACCACCGAACGGTGCCTCAACGGTTGAGATCAGCCCTTCATTGACGCCGACGAGACCATATTTCAGCCCTTCCATCACACGGAAAGCGCGGCCGAGATCCTGCGTATAGAAATAGCAGGCAAGGCCGTATTCGGTATTATTGGCCTGTTCGATTACATCTTCTTCGGATTTGAATTTATAGACCGGTGCAACAGGGCCAAAAATTTCTTCTTTGGTGAAGCGCATACGCGGCTTGGCATCGGCAATCACAGTCGGCTCGAAATAGCTGCCGCCCAGTGCGTGGCGCTTACCGCCGGTGACAATGCGGCCGCCTTTTTTGGTCGCATCAGCAATAAATTCTTCAACTTTTTCGACTGCATTCATATCAATCAACGGCCCCTGCTGGGTACCGGAATCCATACCATTGCCGACTTTAAGCTGCTCCACAGCTTCTGTGAATTTTTCAACAAAGCGGCTGTAGATTTTGGACTGTACGAAGAACCGGTTGGTACAAACACAGGTTTGGCCGGAATTGCGGAACTTGGCCGCAATCGCACCGGCAACAGCGCGATCCAGATCAGCATCATCGAAAACGATAAACGGCGCATTGCCGCCCAGTTCCATCGAGACTTTTTTGACAGTGCCTGCTGTCTGCTTCATCAGGAGCTTGCCAATTTCAGTCGAGCCGGTGAAGGTCAGTTTGGCAACCTGCGGATTGCGGGTCAGTTCGCCGCCGATTTCGCTGGCTGAACCGGTGAGAATATTAACCACACCTGCCGGAATACCTGCCTCTTCACACAGCACGCCCCATGCCAGACCGGAATAAGGTGTTTGCGTTGCCGGTTTCACCACGACTGTACAGCCCGTTGCCAAAGCAGGACCGATCTTGCGTGCCAACATGGAAGACGGAAAATTCCACGGTGTAATCGCCGCGACAACGCCCACCGGCTCTTTGGTCACCATAATACGGCGGTCTGCCCAAGGGGACGGCACCACATCACCATAAACGCGCCGCGCCTCTTCCGCATACCACAGAATATAAGCGGCAGAGCTTGCTACCTCACCTTTGGCTTCCGTGAACGACTTGCCCTGCTCCATAGTCAGAATTTCAGCCAGCGCATCCTGATTGGCCAAAATCAGATCATGCAATTTGCGCATTTTCTGCGAGCGCTCATTGGCTGTGGTTTTGCGCCAGGTTTTAAAAGCTTGCGCTGCAGCTTCAATCGCGCGCGCAGTCTCTGCCTTACCGGATTTTGGTATGGTACCGATCGCCTTACCGGTCGCCGGATTCATAACATCGATCGTTGCACCGCTATCTGCAGCCACCCACTGACCGCCAATCAGATTAGCCTGTTTGATAAACCGGCTGATATTCGCATTCATAACTTCTCTCCTCACGACAATACATGCAATTACCCTCAAAATTGCATGCTTGTTTCCCGATCAGATCAAGGGCTTTGACAGGGATAATGTCAAGGGATGTGCACGAAAAAGCACCTCAGCCCCAAACCGCCTGCGCCAGACCAATCCACATTGCCAGCGTGACAGCAGATGCAGCTGTCGCCAGCACCATCGAGGTCGAAGACAGCCCCTGTCCGACGCCGAATCGCGTGGCAATCAGATAAGAATTAACGCCCGACGGCAGCGCCGCAGCTGTAATTGCCACCTTGGCAGTCAAAGGCGGCAGCCCGACCAGCCATGCCATAGCGAAAACCACAGCAGGCATCAGCATCAGTTTGAAAGACGCATTCACACCGGCGGCAATCACATTGCCGGAAATACCGAATTTCTTCAGTCCCATCCCCATGGCAAACAGCGCCAAAGGTCCCGATACATCAGCCAGCATCGAAATCAGCTGCATTGGCAATTGCGGAACTGACAGGCCGGAAAGACGCATCAGCCATCCGGCGAGAATGCCGATAACCAGCGGATTACGCAGCAGAGACGTGATAAATTTAACCGCCGTGTCATAACGGCTGGTTTCACCGCTGATGATCCCGTCTTTGCGCAAAGCCCATTCATTCAGCATCAGCGATGCGGCCATCATCAGAGGCATATGAATGCTGATAATCAATGAAATAATCACCAGTCCCGCCTCACCGTAAACGCCGAGCATCAACGGCATACCGAGAAAAACCAGATTGGAAAAAGCACCGGTCACACCGGCGACCACACCTGCCCGCCGGTCACGGCCGAACATGAATCGGATTCCGCAATGCGCAGCAGTCCATGCAACAACGACGCCGGTGAAATAGACCAGCCACAATTCCCAAGGATTACTCGACTGAAAATCGGCGGTCATCATTGTACGGAAAAGCAACAGCGGCGTAGAGACCACAAATACGAAATCAGCGAGACCGTCTCCGGTCGTATCGCTCAATATCTTCAGCCTCGCAAATATGTAGCCAAGCATAATAATGCTGAAGATAATTGTAATTGTGGCCGCGAGACCCATATTTCACCATACTTATCTGCAATGCCGCGAAGAAATTATGCTTTAAAGCATTCTTGATTCCTGCGCAGATTTACAAATTTATTGTAAATCGCCAAACTCTTGCTGATTTCTTCATAAATTTGCGCAATATGAAAGATCAGTCAGGGCATATTCTGGAAATTGCACAGCGGTTTTCAGAATATAATATGTGTAAATTGATCCCCGCTTATCAGACAAGCTGTTGCAAAATGGCACAAGCGGAAGATCTTCATATTCTCAGGGTCTTACCCGAAGGGGGAATATATCTTTCCCTTTTGAGCGAAAAACGCTAGACACGCCCTGATTAAACAACGATGCCTGCTGGTTCGGGCCTGATACAAGGATTTTCAAATTGTCCTCAACATTTGACAAAGTAGCTGATATTATTGCTGAAACCAGCGAAATTGACCGCGCTTCCATTACGCCTGAAAGCCATACAATCGACGATCTGGGCATCGACAGCCTCGATTTCCTCGACATCGTTTTCGCAATTGATAAAGCTTTCGGCATCAAGATTCCTCTGGAACAGTGGACTCAGGAAGTGAACGAAGGCAAAGCAGATACTGAAGAATATTTCGTTCTGAAGAATCTCTGTGCAAAAATCGACGAACTCGTCGCTGCCAAACAGGCCTAATTTAAGTTAAATTGACGCGCAGTGTGGAAAACAAACCATACCGCGCGTCTTTTTACAGGCAGTGGCTTATATAATTGTGATTACAATCACAAAACATTGATCGCCGCTTGATGCGGCTTTTGTCATTGATAAGTATGTTTCAGAGATAAATCTGTCCCTGTCATAATTATACCACTGTCAAATCCTGCCTTCGGGTAAGTTACGACCGGAAATCAAGCGAGCAGTTCATGCACAGCAAAAAAGTTCTCATCACCGGCATCGGCCTCATCACCTCTCTGGGTGAAGGCGTGGAAGCCCATTGGTCTGCCCTCACATCAGCAGGGACGCAGCCGAAGCTCGATACAGAGAATTTCGCTCCTTACACAGTTCACCCGTTGGGCGAAGTTGACTGGTCTCAGCAAATTCCGAAGCGCTCCGACCAGCGCCAGATGGAAACATGGCAGCGTCTCGGCACCTATGCGGCAGGTCTTGCCCTGCAGGATGCCGGCATCAAAGAGAATGAGGCGCTTTGCTCCACAATGGATATGATTGTGAGCGCCGGTGGCGGCGAACGCGATATCAGCGTCGACACACAAATTCTCGATGCAGGCCGCGGCAACAATCAACCGGGTTTGATGCTCAACGAAAAGCTCTCGACAGAACTGCGCCCGACGCTGTTTCTGGCGCAGCTTTCCAACCTTCTTGCCGGTAATATTTCGATTGTTCATAAAGTTACCGGATCATCGCGCACATTCATGGGCGAAGAAGGCTCCGGCATTTCCGCTGTGGAAACCGCAGCAGCCCGCATCCGTACCGGCCAGAGCACACACGCGCTCGTTGGCGGTTCTTACAATGCGGAACATTTCGACATGCTGCTCGGCCATGAGCTTGGCGGCTTCCTGAAGTCCGACGGCTGGGCTTCGGTCTGGGCACGTGAAGGCTCACAGGGCGGCGGTATGATCACCGGTTCCGGCGGCATCTTCCTCGTTCTTGAAGAAGCAGAACACGCCAAAGCCCGTGGTGCTCGCGCCTATGGTGAGATTGCATCCATTTCCAGCGGTCAAATTCGTCGCGGCAAGGAAGATCTTACCGCAGCTGTTTCAGCACTGATTGAAGACAACAGCTTTGTTGTGTCTGGTGCATCAGGTGCTCATCAGCCGACAGCCGCAGAAAAAGCAGCCTTGAGCGCCAAGGGTGCCAGCTATCGCGGCGTATCCGGCCTGTTCGGCCATATGCGTGAAGCACAATTCCCGCTGGCACTCGCACTCGCCGCACTCAGCGTCTGGAAAGGCGAAGCTTTTGCTCCGCTTTCCGGTGATGAAACAGCACGCAGCGGTACGCTTGACCGCGCCACAGCACTGACCGTCGGAGCTACCCGCTCCGAAGGTGCAGCCACTATTACCAAAGCTTGATCGGAGGTCACCATGTCAAAATTTACCGATCATCTCGGCCGTCCGTTGGTTGCCATTACCGGTGCCGGTGTTGTTTCCCCGCTGGGAACCGGCAAGGAAGATAACTGGAATGCCCTGACCGGCGGTCAGTCCGGTATTCACGAAATCAACCGCTTCCCGACCGAAAATCTTAAGACCCGCATCGCCGGCACTGTAGATTTCCTGCCTGAAAGCACAATCGGCGCATCTGCTCTGTCTGAAAAACTGGCACGTCTTGCCGGTGAGGAAGCCATCGCCCAGTCCGGTCTGTCGGTTACAGATTTCGGCGGCCCGCTGTTTCTGGCAGCGCCACCGGTTGAACTCGATTGGAAAAGCCGCTTTGCTCTGGACGCACTGGTGAAAAATCAGGGTGAGCCAAGCTATCAGTTGCTGCTCGAAGCCTGCCGCAACAATCCGCGTATGGATGAATTCAACACCACACAGTTCGGCTATATTGCCGAGCGTCTGGCAGATATTTTCGGTACGCGCGGCCTGCCGGTGACGATGTCCACCGCTTGCGCATCCGGCGCTACCGCTATTCAGTCCGGCGTTGAAGCTATTCGCCGTGGTGAAAGCGACCGCGTTCTGGCCATTGGTACAGACGGTTCCGTTTCCGCTGAAGCACTCATCCGCTTCTCGCTGCTTTCCGCTCTGTCCACGCAGAATGACCAGCCGCACAAGGCTTCCAAGCCATTCAGCAAAGACCGTGACGGTTTTGCTATGGCTGAAGGTTCCGGCGCTCTGGTGATGGAATCGCTGGAAAGCGCCATTGCCCGTGGTGCAAAAATTCTCGGCATTCTCAAAGGCTGCGGCGAAAAGGCGGATGATTTCCACCGCACCCGTTCAAGCCCTGACGCTTCACCGGCTATCGCCACTGTGCGTGCAGCCTTGGATGATGCAGGTCTGACCATTGACGATATCAGCTATGTCAACGCGCACGGCACATCGACACCGGAAAACGACAAGATGGAGTATCACACTCTCTCCTCCGTCTTCGGCGAACGCATCAGCTCAATTCCGGTCTCGTCCAACAAGTCGATGATCGGTCATACACTGACGGCTGCCGGTGCAATTGAAGCCGTGTTCTCATTGCTGACCATTCAGACAGGCACACTGCCGCCGACCATCAATTACGACAATCCTGATCCGGCTATCGCGCTTGACGTGGTGCCGAATGTAAAACGGGATGCCAATGTCACTGCCATTCTGTCGAACTCATTCGGCTTTGGCGGTCAGAATGCCAGTCTCGTGGTTGCAGCGCCGCTTTAAGCGGCTTTGCGCTCCCCGATCAGGCACTCAAAATTTAATAAGGATAGAACTCAAACATGCGCGCATTACAGCTCCTCGATGACCGCCGCTTGGAAATCACCGACATTCCGGCTCCTGAAAAGCCGGGCTTTGGTGAAGTTACCGTCAATATCAAAGCGGTTGCCCTCAACCATATCGACGTATGGGGCTGGCGGGGCATGGCTTTTGCCAAGCGCAAAATGCCGCTGGTCATCGGTGCAGAAGCATCGGGCGTCGTCACCGCAATCGGTGAAGGTGTATCCAATGTGCTGCCGGGTCAGCTGGTGTCGATCTACGGCGCCCGCACCTGTGGCCTGTGTAAAGCCTGTCGCGAAGGCCGCGACAATCTTTGCGAACATGTTTCCGGCGTTCACGGTTTCCACCTTGACGGTTTCGCCTGTGAAGCTGTTAATCTGCCTGCGCGTCTGCTGGTCGCAGCACCTCCGGGTGTTGATGCAATCGGTGCCGCTGTTGCTCCGGTGACTTTCGGTACTGTTGAACACATGCTGTTCGACAATGCCAAGCTGCAGCCGGGTGAAAGCATCCTCATTCAGGCCGGTGGTTCCGGTATTGGTACCGCTGCGATTCAGCTGGCCAAGAGAATGGGTTGCACCGTTTACACCACGGTCGGTTCCAATGATAAAATCGAAAAAGCCAAAGCACTTGGTGCAGATCACGTAATCAACTACCGTGAAGACCGCTTTGAAGGGGTGATGCGTAAACTCACCAAGAAAAAAGGCGTCGACGTGGTATTCGAGCATGTTGGCGCGGATACATGGGCTGGCTCCATGCTGTCGCTGAAACGCGGCGGCCGTCTGGTAACCTGCGGTTCCACCTCCGGTGTTTCAACAAGCATGAACCTGATGATGCTGTTCCAGCAGCAGCTCAAACTGCTCGGCTCCTTCGGTTGCCGCATGGAAAACATGGCCGATGCCATGCAGAAAATGGCACAGGGTCAGGTCTCTCCGGTGATTGATACTGTGGTTGGTTTTGATCAGATCGACACTGTTTTGAAGCGCATGGAAAGCCGTGACGTCTTCGGCAAAATCATTCTGACAATTGACTGATCCTCAATTTATCAATGCGGATTATCTTGCAGCGCCCTGTGTTTTGATGCACAGGACGCTGTAACTTTTTAAAGCGAAAGCTCTCTTGATGTTTAAACTGAAACTTCTTGCGTTCAAATATTGGCAAAAGCTGAAAGTTGCCAATTACTGGCTGTGGGCGCAGGCAGTCTTCATTTTGCTGGCTCTGCTTCGTTTGCTGCCTGCCAAAGCCGCCATCCGGTTTTCCGCTTGGGTTGCACGCAAAATCGGCCCGCTATCGTCGCGTCATAAAGTGGCAACGCGCAATCTCGCCAATGCCTATCCGGAAAAATCTCCTCAGGAGATTGAAGAAATCGCGCTGGAAATGTGGGACAGCATGGCGCGTCTGCTGGCCGAATATGTGTTTCTCGATGCGATCTTCGATTTTGATCCGGACGCCAAAGAAAAAGGCCTGATTGAAGTCGAGGGCGAAGAAATTTTCCGTCGCCTGCTCGATGAGAAGAAGCCACATATTTTCTTCACCGCGCATACCGGTAATTTTGAACTGCTGCCAATTTGCGCTGCAACTTTCGGTCTCAATGTCACCGCACTCTTTCGCCCGCCGAACAATCCGTTCATCGCCCGCAAAGTTCTGAAAGCACGCCGTACCAATATGGGGCATCTGGTACCATCCAAAGCCGGTGCCGCATGGTCACTGGCTGCGGTGCTCGGTCAGGATGACAATGTGGGCATGCTTGTTGACCAGAAATTCGCCCGAGGCGTGCCAAGCACATTCTTCAATCAGCCGGTTAAAACCAATCCGCTTTTGGCTAAACTTGCCCGTCAGTATGATTGCGATGTTTATCCGGCACGCTGCATCCGCTTAGCCAACGGCCGCTATCGTCTGGAATTGTCAGAACGCATGGAATTGCCGCGTGATGCAAATGGTCAGGTGGATATTGCTGCCACAGCCCAATTGCTCAACGACACGGTTGAAGGCTGGGTGCGTGAATATCCAGGACAATGGATGTGGTTCCACAAACGCTGGGGCTAATCTGTACTGTTTTAACAGGCGCGGCTTCACGTAAACTTGTATGCTGACGCCGGACATGCTAACCGCCTGCAAACGGAACAGAGCCTCGCTCAAGGCTTAGAAATAAGGATCTCCTCATGTCCCGCCCGATTATCATTGCACCTTCCATTCTCGCTTCTGACTTTTCCAAGCTTGGTCAGGAAATCAAAGATGTTGTGACTGCCGGTGCAGACTGGATTCATATCGACGTGATGGACGGCCATTTCGTGCCGAACATCACTTTTGGTCCGGATGTGGTAAAGGCAATCCGCCCGCATACAGACGCAGTGTTTGACACCCATCTGATGATTGCACCTTGTGATCCTTATCTCGAAGCTTTTGCCAAGGCCGGTTCGGATATCATCACCATTCACGCAGAAGCTGGCCCTCACCTGCACCGCTCGCTGCAGGCAATCCGCAACCTCGGCAAAAAAGCCGGTGTTGCCATCAATCCGGGTACCCCTGCTTCGGTGCTGGAAAATGTGATTGATGATGTTGATCTCATTCTGGCAATGACAGTTAATCCGGGCTTTGGTGGTCAGAAATTCATCACCTCCATGCTGCCGAAGATTGCGCAGCTCAATGCGCTGATCGGCAACCGCCCGATTGATTTGCAGATTGACGGTGGTGTCACGGCAGAGAATGCTGGTGCTGCAACTGAAGCCGGTGCCAATTCTCTGGTGGCTGGTTCCTCCATTTATAAGGCCGGTAATCTTGAAGGTTACCGCACCAATGTCGAGGCTATCCGCAAGGCTGCGGAACAAGGCCGCGCATGAGATTGCCATTAACAGGCGGATAGCAGTATCCGCCTGATGTTTTTTAAACAGCCGGATAACCGGCTCTCCCGTCTAATACACTTTAGGAAACGCACATGATCCCGCGCTATTCCCGCCCTGAAATGGTTGCCATCTGGTCGCCGGAAACCAAGTTCCGCATCTGGTTTGAGATTGAAGCTCACGCTTGTGATGCTCTGGCTGAAATCGGCGTTATCCCGAAAGAAGCCGCAAAAACCATCTGGGAAAAAGGCGGCGCGGCGAAATTTGACGTTGCCCGTATTGATGAGATCGAAACTGTCACCAAACATGACGTGATCGCGTTCCTTACCCATCTGGCTGAATTTGTTGGTCCTGACAGCCGCTTCATCCATCAGGGCATGACTTCGTCTGACGTTCTCGACACCTGCTTCAATGTACAGCTGATGCGCGCAAGCGACCTACTGCTCGCTGATCTCGACAAGCTGCTGGCAGCGCTGAAAACCCGCGCTTACGAGCACAAAGACACCATCACCATCGGCCGCAGTCATGGTATCCACGCTGAACCGATCACTTTCGGCGTTAAAATGGCACTGGCCTATGCGGAATTTGAACGCTGCCGTGCCCGTCTGGTTGCTGCACGCGAAGAAATCGCGACCTGCGCTATCTCCGGTGCGGTCGGCACATTCGCCAATATCGACCCGCGCGTTGAAGAACATGTTGCCAAGTCACTCGGCATGAAAGCCGAGCCGGTTTCAACGCAGGTTATCCCGCGTGACCGTCATGCGATGTATTTCTCGGTTCTGGCAGTTATCGCGTCTTCTGTTGAGCGTCTGGCTGTTGAAATCCGTCATCTGCAGCGCACAGAAGTGCTGGAAGCTGAAGAATATTTCTCACCGGGTCAGAAGGGTTCGTCGGCAATGCCGCATAAACGCAACCCTGTGCTGACAGAAAACCTGACCGGTCTTGCCCGCATGGTTCGCTCCATGGCGCTGCCTGCAATGGAAAACGTGGCTCTGTGGCATGAGCGCGATATTTCGCACTCCTCCGTTGAGCGTATGATCGGCCCGGATGCGACTGTAACTCTGGACTTCGCCCTCGCCCGTCTGACCAGCGTGATTGAAAAGCTGCTTGTTTATCCTGAAAACATGATGAACAACCTGAACAAGTTCCGCGGTCTGGTGCATTCGCAGCGCGTGCTGCTGGCTCTCACTCAAGCCGGCGTATCCCGTGAAGATTCCTACCGTCTCGTTCAGCGCAATGCAATGAAGGTCTGGGAACAGGGCAAAGACTTCCTCGAAGAACTGCTGGCTGATACGGAAGTCCGCGCAGCACTCTCCGAAGAGCAGATCCGCGAGAAGTTCGATCTCGGCTATCATACCAAACACGTTGATACGATTTTCAACCGTGTGTTTAACACGCAAGCAAAATAATACCGTGTTTCACACGCAAAAATAAAACTACGTGTTTAAGTAAGATTACGCGTTTTAAGTCAATAAAAAGCCCCGTCTGAAATTTCAGGCGGGGCTTTTTTGCATTCAGATTTTATTGACGCGGATCTCATTCCCCCACGGATCATCAATCACGCGCGTTTTTACATCACGCGTATCATTGATCTGCACAAAAGACAGACCGCTGCGGTCAAGATCACGTTTACCGGCGCCAGCACTCTGCCAGATATTATTGGCAATGTGGTGATGATAACCGCCGGAAGACAAAAATACCGCCTTTGAGCCGTATTTTGCGACTGTATCGAATGCCAGTTCATCATGCCACCAGTCATCCGCAGGCTGAATTTGCCCGACACGCAAATGCACATGGCCGACAACAGTGCCTTCCGGCGCTTTCGTCCATTCAGACGGTGCATTGTTCAACTCCTGCAAAAGACCATTCACGTCCATTGCATCGGTCACCATATGCACCTGATCGCCGTTCCACTGCCATGTATCCGGTGCGCGATCGGTGTAAATCTCAATACCATTCCCATCGGGGTCGGTCAGATATACCGCTTCACTCACCGCATGGTCGGATGCACCGGCAACCGGCAGCTGTTTATCAATCGCGCGTCTGATCCAGCGCGCCAGATCAGCGCGTTCAGGCAACAGAAAGGCGGTGTGAAACAAACCGGCACTGCGCGGATCTTCCGGTTTTAAAGCCGAAGACTGTTCGATTTCCAGCAATTCCCGTCCGCCTGCGCCAAGAACAATCGAAGAGCCGCGGCGTGCCATTTCACGCAAACCGACAATTTCCTCATAGTATTGCGCCAGCGTTTCAGCATCGCGTGATTTCAGACCGACGCGTTCAACATAGGCAGGACGTGTAACTGCAAACGGTAATTTGCTCATAATTCTTATTCCTATTCCTGTAGCCGCCTGGAAATAATTGCCAGCAATAACAGGGTAGCGGTTACTTTCAGATAACCTATAGATCGCTCGTTGCCAGATAAGTTGCAATACACAGAGCTGCAAACACGCTGTTCATATTTTAGACAACAATACGCATCACATCTACAAAACTGTCTACTCAGAGGAGACAATTCCGAAAGAGAGCGGCAGATATTTTTTAATAATTTTAAGGTGTTTTTTTATGACTTGTATCGTGGGCATTACCCATAATAGCCGTGTTTATATCGGCGCTGACAGTGCTGCGGCATCCGAACGCTGGGATTTGCAAATCAGGGCTGACAGCAAAATATTTCGTAATGGTGATTTCATTATGGGCTTTACCAGTTCTTTTCGCATGGGGCAGTTACTTGCCTATGCGTTTGAACCACCGAAACGCCATGAAGATAGGGATATTTACGCATTCATGGTCACAGATTTCATCAACAGTGTACGTGAGTGCTTTAAAAATGGCGGTGTAGCCAAGCGACAGGAAGAAGTCGAACAATGCGGTACCTTTCTTGTCGGCTATGAAGGACGATTGTTCAAAATTATTGACGATTATCAGGTTGCGGAGTCAGTTGACGGCTTTGATGCCTGCGGATCAGGTGATCTGGCTGCACTCGGTGCTTTATATGCCACCCGTCAGTCTTTGGCTAAAGAACCAGAAACACGGATTCAGGAGGCACTGAAAGCCGCAGAAAAATACTCTGTCGGTGTTCGCAGCCCGTTCAAAATGATTGCAACTGAACTGTCGCCTGCTGCCGCATCTGTATAAAAAACGGACTATACCCGTTATAGAAAATGCGGGTATAGGTAAAACTGTACCAAATTTAAAATCAGTTGAGCGGCATGAAAGTTAAAGACGCAGATATCCTCATTATCCCCGGCTACACCAATTCCGGTCCCGACCACTGGCAGACACGCTGGGAGAATAAGCTCTCCACCGCCCGACGTGTGCAGCAAGCCGAATGGTCAAAACCTGTTCGCGAAGACTGGGTTGCCTCGCTCATCAAACATGTTGAGGAAGCTACCAAACCGGTCGTACTTGTCGCCCACTCGCTTGGTGTTCCGACTGCGGTTCATGCTATTCCGCATATCAAAGACAAGGTTGCCGGCGGCTTTTTCGTTGCGCCGCCGGATGTGCTGGATGAAACGATTCGTCCTAAACATCTGATGACTTTCGGCCCCTATCCGCGCGAACGTCTGCCATTTCCGGCCATCACCATTGCCAGCCGCAATGATCCGTTCTCAAAATTTGAGTCGGCTGAAGATATTGCGAATGCATGGGGCTCGCTGCTGATTGATGCCGGTGAAGCCGGTCACATCAACACAGAATCCGGACATGGCCCATGGCCTGAAGGTACCATGGTCTTCACCCAGTTTCTGTCCAAGCTCTGAAAGAAAAAGCCGCTTAAAAGCGGCTTTTTTTTATTATTCATCCCATGCTTTCAGCATCGCCGATGCACCGGCAGCCAGATAGCCCCGATCCGAGGCCAGCGTTATGAAACGGAAGCCCAGAGCATTATACCGTTTGGCAAATGCGCTGTTGGGAGCATAAATACCAGCCAGCTTGTTGCTTGCAGCAGCCTTTTGCGCAATCCGTGTCAGCGGCTCAACAATATCCTCGGAAAGCGGGTTAGCTTCACGACCATTGCTCCATGCAATTGAGAAATCCGCAGGCCCGACAAACACACCATCAATTCCGCGCACGGCCAGAATATCATCCAGCGCCTCATAGGCTGCACGGGTCTCAATCATCGCAAAACTCAATGTTTCCTGATTGACCGTGAGCAAATATTCATTGGAACCGGCCTGCCCGTAGCTGATATCACTGCGCAATGGCCCCCATGAGCGCTCTCCTACCGGCGGATATTTCATGGCAGCGGCAAAGGCTTGCGCATCCTCAACGGAATTGATCATCGGGGCAATCACCGCATTGGCTCCGAAATCCAGAGCGCGGCTGGCCGTATCAAAGCGACCGACAGGAATACGCACGATAGCAGGCTTGCCGGCAGCTTTTATCGTACCGATGCCCTGACAGATGCTGACCTCCGTATGCGAACCATGCTGCATATCCATCGTCACCGCATCAAAGCCCAGAGTGCTGATATTTTCCAGCAAAAGCGGATCAGAGATAGTACTCCATGCAGAACGAACCGTTTCACCGGAGCGCAAACGGGTGGCCAAAGAGTGTGATATTGTCATGAATGCACCTGTATGTGTCTTATATTTCAGAATGTTCCCGAAACCCGACCTTAAAGCGTATCCCGAAAAGTGTGAAACGCTTTTCGGGCAAGATATGCGACAAAAAAATATTGAGAGCGGCTCCAACCATTCAATATCAATTCGAACCGCTCTGGAGCATAATTCCTTAAATTTGGATCAGCTTAAGGTAAAATTATGCTCTGATTTTAAAGTGTTAGAGCGCCGTGTGCCAAGTCTGGCACACGGCGCTCTAAGGCGCTTGAAAAATAACGTCATGCCTTCCTGTTCAATGCCAAATAAAAAAGCCGCACGGAGCATTCCGTGCGGCTTTTCAGAGATTCTATAGAGGCTGATTATTCAGCGCTGATCTGCTTGACAGCTTCTTCAAGAAAATCAAGCAGTTGCGCACGCAATTCAGCATCGCTGACATTTACGGATGCAGCACTGAAATCAGCAGTAATTTTGCGGATAACATCCTCGTCACCGGCTTCTTCAAAATCTGCACGCACCACTTCACCGGCATAGGCCTGTGCGTCTTCTCCGGTTTTGCCGAGTTTTTCAGCAGCCCAGAGACCAAGCATTTTATTGCGACGGGCAATCGCGCGGAACCGCAAATCTTCGTCATGGGCAAATTTGTTTTCGAATGTATTGCGACGTTCGTCCATTCCGCTCATAGGTCCCTCACATATCAGTTAGTCGGTTTATTCTTGATCTTTATTATACGCCGCCCGCAACAAAGTCACAGTATAATGCGTGGCTGCTTTAGGCATATAGGGTTCGCATAATGGCACAACCAGAGGCTGCGCACAGAAAAAGCATAAAACAATCGCTGAAAAACAGCATAGCGGCATAAAGGATGATTGTTAAAAGTTATCATTTGCGCTAGGGAACGCAGACATTGCGGCTGCAGTGGCCGCTTCCTGAAACATCGGGATGAGACGAGACGTCTCAAAACGGTCTCAGTAAACCCCAGAGGTTCCTAAACCCCATGAATCGACGCCGCCGTATTTACGAGGGCAAGGCCAAGATCCTTTACGAAGGACCGGAGCCAGGCACTCTCATTCAGTTTTTCAAAGATGATGCCACCGCCTTCAATGCCAAAAAGCATGAAGTGATTGATGGCAAGGGAGTGCTGAACAACCGCATTTCCGAATACATCTTTACGCAGTTGAACAAGATCGGCATTCCGACCCACTTCATCCGCCGCGTCAACATGCGCGAGCAGCTGATTAAAGAAGTCGAAATCATTCCGCTTGAAGTCGTGGTGCGCAATGTTGCCGCCGGCTCACTGGCCAAGCGTCTGGGGATTGAAGAAGGCACCGTTCTGCCACGCTCAATCATCGAATTCTACTACAAAGCCGATGCGCTCGATGACCCGATGGTCTCCGAAGAGCATATCACTGCATTTGGCTGGGCAAGCCCTGCGGAACTCGATGATATTATGGCTCTTGCCATCCGTATCAATGACTTCCTCACCGGCCTGTTCCTTGGCGTCGGCATTCAGCTGGTCGATTTCAAAATCGAATGCGGCCGTCTGTTCGAAGGCGACATGATGCGCGTGGTTCTGGCTGATGAAATTTCGCCGGACTCAGCCCGCCTCTGGGATGTTGCCACCAACGAGAAAATGGACAAAGACCGTTTCCGCCGTGATATGGGTGGTCTGGTTGAGGCCTATCAGGAAGTGGCACGCCGTCTCGGCATTATCAACGAGAACGAGCCGCCGCGCCCGACCGGCCCGACACTGGTTAAATAACGTCATTTCAGCCCGGGAAGTCTGCCGCTTTCCGGGCTGTGTCTTTCAGGCAGTATTTCCGCGTTGCGGAGACTGTACATTCCCTCTTCTAAAATACAGGATAACAAAGTGATTAAGGCACGCGTCACCGTCACACTGAAAAACGGCGTTCTCGACCCTCAGGGTAAAGCCATTGTCGGCGCTCTCGGCAGCCTCGGCTTTGATGGCGTCAATTCTGTACGTCAGGGCAAGGTTTTTGATGTTGTTCTTGAAACTGCGGACAAAACAAAGGCTGAAGCCGAGCTGAAAGCCATGTGCGAAAAGCTTCTCGCCAATACCGTTATTGAAGATTACAGCTTCGACATCGCCTGATCTCTTTCTTTTAGTGTCATCTGACATCATATTATGAAGAGTAGTTAAAGCAGTTGCAGGAAAAGCGGAAACCGCCTTTACGGGCAATCAGATTACCGGCAGTTCGCCGGCTGATAGTTTTCTGCTCCGATCCGTCCGCTACTGCGTTGGATTAAAAGAAAGTAATCTGCACCATGAAATCAGCAGTTATCCTTCTTCCCGGCCTGAACCGCGACCGCGATATGATTGCCGCACTGACGAAAATCGGTGGCAAAGCTCCGCAGACCGTGTGGCAGACCGACACAGAAATTCCTGATGTTGACCTGATCGTTATTCCGGGCGGCTTTTCCTACGGCGACTATCTGCGCTGCGGTGCGATTGCTGCACGTATGCCTGTTATGCAGGCATTGCGCAAAAAGGCAGAAGCCGGTGTGCGCGTCATCGGTGTCTGCAACGGCTTCCAGATCCTGCTCGAAGCAGGCCTTCTGCCGGGCGCACTGATGCGCAATACTTCGCTGAAATTCGTTTGCCGCGAAGTAAAGCTCGAAATTGCCAACAACCAGACAGCTTTCACACGTGGCTATGAACAGGGTCAGATCATTCGCAGCCCTGTTGCCCATCATGACGGCAATTATTTTGCTGAAAGCGATGTTCTGAAATCGATCGAAGATAATGGTCAGGTTGTGTTCCGTTATGCGGAAGGCACCAACCCGAACGGTTCAGTCAATGACATTGCCGGTATTATCAATGCACAAGGCAACGTGCTCGGCATGATGCCGCATCCGGAAAATCTGATCGAACAGGCACATGGCGGCACCGACGGCCGTGCGCTGTTTGCATCGGCGCTGGATCGTCTGGCTTCCTAAATCAGGTTATGCCCGCTTTGCGCAATAACGCGGCGCGGGCATTTCCTTTTACAGCAGCATGGCCTGCAAACAGCAAAACGGGAGGAAGTACTATGAAGCTCTATAATAAGCCTTTATCACCCTACTGCGCCTTTATCCGCATTATTGCTGAGGTCAAAGACCTGCCGCTGAAACTGATTGATGCACCTGCCGGACCACCGCTGCCGGAGAGTTTCCGTGAAATCTCCCCGATGCGCCGCATTCCTGTGCTCGTCACCGGTTCCGGTGAAACTCTGTTCGAAGCCTCTGTGATCGCAGAATATCTGGAAGAGCGTTTCCCTGAAAAACCGATGCTGCCGGCCGATCCGAAAGACCGTGCGCAGATTCGCATCATCATGCGTCTGCTCGATCTGGATGTGCTGCCGTCCATCATCCCTGTTTTGCTGGCAGGTCCTGCCAATCCGCTTCCTGCGGATAAAGCAGCAAAAGTCTTCAATCATGTGCGTCATGCGCTGAAAACTGTTGAAGACCGTATTTCTTCCGGCCCATATGCATTGGGTGAACATGTGACACTGGCAGATGCATGGCTTGCACCGACACGTTATCTTCTGGAAAGCCTGCGTCGTTTTCCGGGCTTTGAAGCCATTCTGGAAGATTGCCCGAATATCGAAGGCTACAAAACCAATGCGGAAGGTATTCCTGAAATCGCTGCCGTTTTAGGCGAGATGCAGGATGCCCGCAAAGCTCTGGCGAAAGCTAGCTAAAGTATTTCACAGTCAAGTTGAAACAACTTGGACGTCCGTGATAATGCGACCATTAAAAAATTTAGAGCGAGCACCATGATCCAATCCGGGTGCAATCCGCTCTAAACCCTGAAAACGCAAAGCCTGACAAGAAATAGTCGGGCTTTGCAAATGCTGAAATTCCATACCCATCATTCCCCTTGCGGAGCTCAGTCTTTTATGAAATTGGCGCATATAATTGTAATGGCTTTGTCCGCAGTTGCTTTAAGCGGATGTCTCGCGTCCAAAAAATCTCCGCCTCCCGCATCGGGCAATGTCAGTCATACAGCCTTGGCAACCATGGAGCGCGTGGCGCTCGGCGCAAGGCAGTGCTGGTTTAAATCCGGCGACCCTCAGTTTCGCCAATATACGTTGGCGCCGGAACTGGTTTCCTACACCGGACGCCCCAGAATTCTCGTAGTCCCTGCAAAGAACCCGAATGACCGGCCTTTGTTGGTAGTGCAGGCTGAAGGCAATCCGGGACGGATGGAGCGTTTCGGCCCGTTAATGCAAAGCCCGCTTTCCGAACGCATCGAGCGCGATACAGCGCGCTGGGCTTCCGGACAAAAAAGCTGCTAAAAATTTCATAAGCATCAAACCTATCACATATCCGAGCTTCGGCTCCTAGATCAAAGAAGACAGCGACACCGATATGGACAGCAAAAAGTCAATCCGTAATGATTACCCGATCACACCGGAACTGATTGCCTCACACGGCCTCAAGCCCGACGAATACCAGCGCATTCTTGACCTGATCGGTCGTGAGCCAAGCTTTACGGAGCTGGGTATTTTCTCGGCAATGTGGAACGAACATTGCTCGTATAAATCTTCCAAGAAATGGCTACGCACCCTGCCGACCTCAGGCCCGCGCGTTATTCAGGGCCCAGGTGAAAATGCCGGTGTTGTCGATATTGATGACGGCGATTGCGTTGTTTTCAAAATGGAAAGCCACAACCACCCGTCTTATATCGAGCCATATCAGGGCGCTGCTACCGGCGTTGGCGGTATTTTGCGTGACGTGTTCACCATGGGTGCACGTCCGGTTGCAGCCATGAATGCTCTGCGCTTCGGTGAGCCAGACCATCCGAAGACCCGCCACCTCGTTTCCGGCGTTGTTTCCGGCGTTGGCGGTTACGGCAATGCTTTCGGCGTACCAACAGTTGGTGGTGAAGTTGAATTTGATGCCCGTTACAACGGCAACATTCTCGTCAACGCTTTTGCAGCCGGTCTCGCAAAATCCGATGCGATTTTCTACTCCAAGGCTGAAGGCGTTGGCCTGCCGGTTGTTTATCTCGGTGCGAAAACCGGCCGTGACGGCGTTGGCGGTGCGACAATGGCATCGGCTGAATTTGATGAATCGATTGATGAAAAACGCCCGACTGTTCAGGTTGGCGATCCGTTCACCGAAAAATGCCTGCTCGAAGCTTGCCTTGAGCTGATGGCTTCCGGTGCGGTTATTGCCATTCAGGATATGGGCGCTGCCGGTCTCACCTGCTCCGCTGTTGAAATGGGCGCTAAAGGCGATCTCGGCATTGAGCTGAACCTCGATACCGTACCGGTGCGCGAAGAGCAAATGTCTGCCTATGAAATGATGCTCTCGGAAAGTCAGGAACGCATGCTGATGGTGCTGCGTCCGGAACAGGAAGCAGAAGCACAGGCGATCTTCAAAAAATGGGGTCTGGATTTTGCTATCGTCGGTAAAACCACCGATGATCTGCGTTTCCGCGTCTTCCATCAGGGTGAACAGGTTGCCGATCTGCCGATCAAGGAACTCGGCGATGAGGCTCCGGAATATGATCGTCCGTGGACACCGGCTGTTGCGCCCAAAGCGCTTGCTGCCGATGATGTACCGGCGGCCGATATCGCTGACAGCCTGATCAAGCTGCTCAACTCTGCCAATGGTTCATCCCGCCGCTGGGTCTATGAGCAATATGACACGCTGATTCAGGGCAACTCCCTGCAATTGCCTGGTGGCGATGCCGGTGTGATCCGCGTTGACGGTCACGAAACCAAAGCGCTGGCTTTCTCCTCTGACGTAACGCCACGCTATGTGGAAGCTGATCCGTTTGAAGGCGGCAAGCAGGCTGTTGCCGAGTGCTGGCGCAACCTGACCGCAACCGGCGCAACACCGCTTGCTTCAACCGACAACCTCAATTTCGGTAATCCTGAACGTCCTGAGATCATGAGCCAGCTGGTTCATGCGATCAAGGGTATCGGCGAAGCCTGCCGTGTGCTGGAATTCCCGATTGTTTCCGGTAACGTCTCACTTTACAACGAAACCAATGGTCAGGGCATTCTGCCAACACCGACCATCGGCGGCGTTGGTCTGATCAAAGACTGGTCGAAAATGGCACGCATCCGTTTTGCAGGCGAAGGCGAAGCCATTCTGCTCGCAGGCGCACCGGAAGGCTGGGGCACACATATTGCCCAGTCTGCCTATATGCGTGACGTTCACAACCGTATCGACGGCCCTGCTCCGCATGTTGATCTGGCACATGAAAAAGCGACCGGTGACTTCGTTCGCGGCCTGATCGAAGATGGTCTGGTTACCGCTGTTCACGACTGCTCATCAGGCGGTCTGGCGCAGGCTGTCGCTGAAATGGCTATCAAAGGCGAAATCGGCGCAACCATCAATGAACCAGCGGCACATAATCCGGTTCTCACCTTCTTCGGTGAAGATCAAGGACGTTATGTGCTGACCGTGACCGAAGCCAATCTGGCACAGGTACAGAGCCGCGCAGAAAAAGTCGGTATTGCAGCACCATTCATCGGTCGCACCGGTGGTAAGTCTGTTATCCTCGGTTCCGCAAAGCCTGTATCTGTTGAACAGTTGCATCAGGCCTATGAATCATGGTTCCCTGACTATATGAACGGCGAAATCTGATACTAAAGCATGGCGCAGCTAAATGGTTTCATTTAGCGTTCGCGAACATGCGACAATGAAAAGAATCTGGAGCGATCGCTATCAGTTCCATTAAACGCGACACGCTCCAGATTTTAATACCCGTTAATAACGGAGCCTGCGTCTTGAAACACCGAGACGCAGGCTCCAATTTAAGAAGAGTATCCCCAAAAGCTTAAAACAGGTTTTGGACAAGATGCTAAAACAAAAA
Source organism: Hyphomicrobiales bacterium (assembly GCA_900470285.1). Lineage (GTDB taxonomy): Bacteria > Pseudomonadota > Alphaproteobacteria > Rhizobiales > Rhizobiaceae > Pseudochrobactrum. The sequence goes on along the minus strand of UCAG01000010.1, from coordinate 38,134 downwards.
AACAGAGCTGGTGCGACGGAACAGATCGGTCGCGGCACACTCTGATCAGAAAAAATGCTCTCGGAGGATTTTAATATGGCTATGGCACCTGGTGATATTGAAGACATGATCAAGGCAGGCATTCCCGGCGCTGTTGTCAGCATCCGCGACCTTGCCGGAGACGGTGATCATTACGCTGCCGAAGTCGTAGCGGAAGCCTTTCGCGGTAAAACCCGCGTTCAGCAGCATCAGATGGTTTATGACGCCCTCGGCGGCAATATGGGCGGCGTGTTGCACGCATTGGCATTGCAGACCCGCGCACCGGAATAATAATTCACTGAGCCTGCGTGCAAAAACATGCAATCAGGCTCACAAAACACCCTGCGGCAACAGGCGTTCTGGAAGATGGTTCCCGCATCGCTTAAAAAGCAGCCGATATTTAAAGCATTTCCAGCAAAAGCGGGAACCGGTTTTGCGTCAGGAAATGCGTTAAAACAAAGAAATAGAGCATTTCCTCTGATACAATCAAAACCGGAAATGCTCTAAAGCCTAACTCTGGCGGAATTTGTCCCGCCGGCAATGAAAGGACACCCTCATGAGCGGCATCACTGCGCTTATCGATAATGAAGTCAAAAACAACGATGTCGTGCTTTTCATGAAAGGCACACCGGATTTCCCGCAATGCGGTTTCTCCGGTCAGGTTGTTCAGGTGCTGGATTATATCGGCGTCGACTATAAAGGCATCAATGTTCTGGCTTCCGACGAAATCCGTCAGGGCATCAAGGAATATTCCAACTGGCCGACAATTCCTCAGCTTTACGTAAAAGGTGAGTTTATCGGCGGTTGCGATATCGTGCGTGAAATGTTCCAGGCCGGTGAATTGCAGGCTCTCCTGACAGAAAAAGGCATTGCCACAAAGGCAGCCTGATTCACATCAAAGACCTCACGAATATGTGATTACTAAAAAACGGCAGATCTTCTGCCGTTTTTTTCATTTAAACTATTAAATAAAAATTATCATTCCGGCCAGATTGCGCTCTGCGCAAATCCCTATATGTTGGAATATACCGGCCTGTAAAACTGCTTCGCCAGAAATTTGAGCGCAATATCTCACGAATGCGGCGGAAAGTTTTTCCGGTATCAATGTTTTCAAACAGTATTTATCTGCGGTGCCGCCTGCATAAGGCTGCGTTGAATTGCTGCGATAAATGCCTCCCTGATATTTCAGGTACAAGATTGCGGACGCCCCTGTAACCGTTTTGAGGCTGCACGGCTTTCGCCCTTTATAGCTCGGCAGATACCGGACTGTTTCTGCCAGTGTGCTAGTCAAAACACCTCTGTTCCATAAGCAATCCGCTTTTCAGCCGGTTTGCGGAACATCGCTTCAGTATCCGGCCACAGACACGTCAACAGCAGATAGTGTCATTATCAGTCTGCCGGTTGCTGATCCGCAATAAATTTATCCGACCGCATTTCCGGCCGGACAAGGCATGTAAAAGATGAAAAGTGAACTTCCTGCAGATGCGGTATCTGCATCCGGCAAGCAAACCTCTGACGGATTTAAATTATCCAAGGTCGAGTTTATTGCCCTTATCGCGGCACTGATGGCAATCAATGCGCTGGCTATTGATGTCATGCTGCCCGCTTTGGCTGAAATCGGCAATTCTCTCGGTGTTCTGACACCGAACCATCACCAATATGTCGTTACAGTATACCTGTTCGGCTTTGCAGTCTCACAGCTGTTTTATGGCCCGATCAGTGATCGTTTTGGCCGTAAGAAGCCACTTCTGATCGGCATCGGCATTTATGTGGTCACCTCGCTGGCCTGTGTCTGGGTGCCAGAATTCAACACACTGCTGGTCTTGCGATTCCTGCAGGGGATCGGTGCCGCGGCTACCCGCGTCATGACTGTTTCGATTGTTCGTGACCGCTATTCCGGCCGTGCTATGGCTGAAATCATGTCGCTGGCTATGATGGTCTTCATGATTGTTCCGGTGATTGCACCGGCGACCGGTGAAGTCATTCTGATCTTCTCCGAATGGCACATGATCTTCGGCTTTATGGCTTTATTTGCCTGTGTGATCGGTTTCTGGGCCTATTCCCGTATGCCGGAAACTCTGGCACCGGAAAACCGCCGTCCTTTCACAGCCAAATCCATTATCAGCGGCTTCGGCATTGTTATCGGTAACCGCGTGGCATTCTGCTACACGTTGGCCGCATCTTTTATGCTCGGCTCACTATTCGGCTTCATCAACTCTGCCCAGCAGATTTATGTCGGCATTTATGATCTGGGGCGTGGCTTTCCGGTGGCATTTGCTGCCGTTGCCGCCTTCATGGCACTGTCTGCCTTCCTGAACTCACGGATGGTCGGGCGTTTCGGCATGCGGCGGATTTCGCAGGTATTGCTGATTACATTTATCAGCCTCAGCCTGCTGTTGTTCCTGCTGTCGGTATTTTTTGAAGGGCCAGTGCCATTCCCGATTTATATCGTGATCTTTGCACTGATCATGTTCTGCTTCGGCTCTATTGGTGGTAACTTCAATGCTTTGGCAATGGAGCCGCTTGGTCAAGTTGCCGGTACGGCTTCTTCCGTTCTCGGCTTTGTACAGTCGCTGACCGGTGCAGCCATCGGTATGCTGATCGGCCAGTCTTTCAACGGCACAACTGTACCGATGGCGCTTGGCTATTTCATCGTCGGCGCCATTGCGATGGTGTTTGTGCTGATTGCGGAACAAGGCAAACTGTTCCGTGCGGTTTCTCCTTCACCGCAGCATGTGATTGAGAAATAACCAATAAAAAGGCCGCATTAAGCGGCCTTTTTTTTCATAAATGCGAACCGTTATTTCTGCCACAGCGCTTGCTTGATCGCCTGCCAGCTGTCTGCATCCGGAGCGATAATCAAACCACCATCCACATGACCCGGCTTATAGGCACTACCGTCAAGCCGCGCCGTATAACCTCCGGCTTCCTGATGGATCAGATTGCCCGGCAGATGATCCCAAGGCATCAGCTTGTTATAAACCGCGAAATGCGCAGAACCAGTGGCAATCACGCGATATTCATGCGCTGCACAGCGATAGCCGAGATGCGAGAGAAACTTCGCCTGATTACCGGCAACCAGCGTACGGTCAGGCTCCGGCAGATATTGCCAAGATACACAACCGGTCATTTCCTTGAGCGCCGGAGCATCAGCAACACGCACTTTATGTTCACTGCCATCGGCACGGCGGACATAACTGCCTGCTCCCTTAACACCGATCAGCCAGTCACGCCCCATCGGGTCATAGATGATACCGGCAACAGTTTCGCCTTTGATATTGACCGAGAGCATGACACCAAACAGCGGCACACCGGATGCGAAATTGAATGTGCCATCTACCGGATCAATGGTGAAAGCCAGATCCGCAGAGTTAAGACCATTCAACAGTGCCGGATTTTCACTGCAGGCTTCTTCGCCTACGATCATAGCACCGGCAAAGCGCTCACGCAGAGCAGCGGTGATCACCTTTTCCGAATTGACATCGGCCTCAGTCACCAGATCAGCAGCCGAGGTCTTCTGGCGGATATCACCACTGTCCAGCCGGCGAAAGCGCGGCAGAATTTCAGTATCAGCGGTCGAGCTGAGCAAATCAGCCAGCCAGTTAATCTCGTGATGATCAAACATGTTCTGCTTCCGTTATTCTTCTGAGGGGGAGGATAGTTCCGGCGCCATCAGCGACGCAAAATCAAAAATCTTACGATCCAGCAAATGGCTCGGACGCACATTGGCCAGCGCGCGGATCATCGTATCTTTACGACCTGGCATGCGCTTTTCAATATCGGTCAGCATGGCCTTCATCATATTGCGCTGTAGGCCATCCTGACTGCCGCACAGATCACAAGGAATGATCGGGAATTCCATCGCTGTGGCAAATTTTGCCAGATCATCTTCCGCCGCATAGGCTAATGGGCGCAAGACCAGCAAATCGCCTTCATCATTCAGCAGTTTCGGTGGCATCGACGCCAGACGACCACCATGGAACAGATTCATGAAAAAGGTTTCGAGAATATCTTCGCGGTGATGGCCAAGCACCAGCGCCGAGCAGCCCTCTTCACGCGCAACACGGTAGAGATTACCACGGCGCAAACGCGAGCAAAGCGCACAATAGGTCTGATTTTCCGGCACCTTATCCGTCACGATCGAATAGGTATCCTGATATTCAATGCGATGGGTAATCTGATTTTTGGTCAGGTAATCCGGCAGAATATGTTTCGGAAAATTCGGCTGTCCCTGATCAAGATTGCAGGCAATCAGATCGACCGGCAACACACCGCGCCATTTCAAATCAAGCAGCAAAGCCAGCAAGCCATAGGAATCCTTACCGCCGGAAAGCGCAACCAGCCAGCGGTCACCCGGACGCACCATGGCAAAATCATCCATCGCCTGACGGGTCTGGCGCAGCAAACGCTTGCGCAGCTTGTTGAAGCCCACCGAGGACGGCACATTGCGAAACAGCGGATGACACCCGTCTCCGCCCATATCCTCATCACTCATGGATGCATAATCATCCAGCTCCTGACTGATATCGGAAACCGGCGCAGGCTTAGCCAATTTGTCCTGCAAATCTGAACCTGTATCGCCGTTCAGGGCTGTGTCGTGAATATTCATAGATATCTCTGCTGCAAAAACTGCTGTTAGAGCGACCTTTGTGTGCCAAGTCTGGCACACGGCGCTCGATAGCATCGAATAAAGCGAACTGTCCCTGTTCGCAACAAAGAAGCGGCTTTTCAGCCGCCTCTTCAATCAGAAATCGTTATTTCCTGAGCCTGTTATATTTTTTCATCACTTCCACAAGCCGGCCATGCGGAAGAGCGTAAGAGATATTATCGTCCCGCCCCTTCATAGTTTCAGCGGCAATCATCGCATTGATAATGGCCTCTTCCGTAGCCAAGGCTGTGGCATGAATAAGCGGATCCATTTTATGATTGGAGACCATCTCCAATTGGCTATTTTCTTCACGGCTATAGGCATCAGGATTGGCCGTTGAGAAGGCAATGAAAATATCACCGCTACCATTAGCACCAAAACCACCGACACGGCCAAGCCCGACAGAGACACGGCGTGTCAGTCGCTTGAGCTGATGCGGCAAAAGCGGCGCATCCGTTGCCACGACAACGATAATCGAGCCGCTCTCTTCACGTGTCCAGGACGTATTCTGCATTAGCTCGGTGATTTCCTCACCAACCGGCACACCGGCAATCATCAGATCCTGTCTTCTGCCGAAATTGCCCTGCACCAGTACACCAACAGTATAGCCGCCTTCATCTTCGCTCAATTTACGCGATGAAGTACCCGTACCACCTTTAAAGTGAAACAGGTTCATACCGGTGCCGCCGCCGACATTCCCCTCGGCAATTTTGCCGCCCGCAGCATTATCCAGCGCGGCATAGACATGCTCTTTCTTCACATGCATGCCGTTAATATCGTTCAGAATACCATCCCATGTTTCAGCAACCACCGGCAGAAGCCAGTAAAGGTCTTTGAAATGCGGCCCTGTCAGATCATTATCAATCAGCCAAGACACCACGGAATCCCGCACCACACCCACGCTGTGTGTATTGGTGATCGCAATCGGCCCTTCAAGGAAACCGCTCTCCTCAATCCATGTCGTGCCGGTCATCTCGCCATTACCGTTGAACGATGTCCAGCCGGCAAAAACCGGATTAAATGTCTTTCCCCGTGGCAGGATAGCAGTGACACCGGTGCGCGCAGGACCTTTGCCGGTTTCAAGCCTGCCCTCGCCCTCAATAATCGTCGAATAACCAACGGTCACGCCTTCAACATCCGTAATGGCATTATTCGGGCCCGTTGTTCCTGTAAACGGAATACCGAGATCGCGTGCGCGCGGTTTATGCGATGTGCTTGTCATTAAAATTATTTCCATATTCTGCAATCAAACAACTTCGCAAAAAGCAGGAGCTACCTCCGCACGAAACTGTTTCAGACAAAACAGCGTTTTGTCCTGATTTTTGAGAACCCTCCGTGGCGGTATGTCGTCATGCTCCCCGATACCGTCGCGGGCATATAAGCACCGCAAATTTATCCGCGCAATTGCTTTCATCCGTCGTTACCGGCAGGTTTATGTCATCATCAGAATTTTGGAGAGAAGATAAATAAGGGAAGAGGCACATCTGCCTCGGCAACAAGTTTATACAACATACAAAAATGCCCTGCCGCTCACTTATTTTGGCGCGCAGGGCTTTTGATTGGGGTTCATCCCATTTTGCCGGTAGTCATTCGCCGACAAGATTTCAAATATCTGCCATGATGGCAGTTTATTTGCAGTAGAGATAAATTGTTGCTCTTTCAGTAAAACCACACTTCAACTTTCATTTGTGACAGTCTGGTTCCAAACCGCAGATATAGCATTCAGCCATATTTTCAGAACCGTACCACTTTCAGCAAATCCGTAACTGCATCATCTGTTGCCGAAGCATTCAGACAGGTAAATTGCGTTATTGACCATTCTATTCAAACTATTTTTCAGATAGCTTTCACAGAAATCCGGTAGTTTCAGAAAAAACATTATTTTTCGACGATATAATATCGTCATGCATGGTCAGGTGGACTCATCCTTATATTCCTCCTGTTTCGCGCGGAACAGTATAAGTTCCTGTCTGGGCTTTCGCCCGTCTTCAGCTGTTCGGGACTTACATCCCTTTCCTCCGCTGATGCTGAAGACAATTTCAGTGTGCTCTCAGGACAGCGCATCGTCAACTGATAGGTTTTCACATTATATTACATCGTCATTTGATGAACTTAGACAAGAAATCCTGCTTTGCAGCGATTACAACCAAAATCTGACTGGACTTAAGTTCATATTTTGTTCTATAACCTTTTGCAAAATTGCGGGAGAGCAGCTGGACTGTCACTAGTGCAGCGCAGTTTCGCAGAACAGAGTACAAATCCGGTCAATATTGAGTTTGAGCAGAGCACACCTATATAAATGTCTGAGTTTCGGCTGAGGCATTGTAAATCCTGCCATTCTCCTGTTTCCGGCCAAATTGTTACGCACCAACCGCAGGCACAATGCTGATGAGCGATCAAAAATTTATTTCCATTCGCGGCGCCCGCGAACATAATCTGAAAAATATTGATATTGATCTGCCGCGCGACAAGCTGATTGTCATGACCGGTCTGTCCGGTTCCGGTAAATCATCGCTCGCCTTCGACACGATTTATGCGGAAGGTCAGCGCCGTTATGTCGAAAGTCTTTCAGCCTATGCGCGCCAGTTTCTGGAAATGATGCAAAAGCCGGATGTCGACCAGATTGACGGTCTGTCACCGGCTATTTCCATTGAACAGAAAACCACCAGCCGTAATCCGCGCTCGACAGTCGGTACTGTCACCGAGATTTACGACTATCTGCGCTTGCTCTATGCGCGCGTTGGTGTTCCTTATTCTCCGGCTACCGGCCTGCCGATTGAAAGCCAGACTGTCAGCCAGATGGTTGATCGTGTGATGGCTTTTGAAGAAGGCACACGCCTCTATATCATGGCGCCGATTGTACGCGGCCGTAAGGGTGAATACCGCAAAGAGCTCGCTGAGTTGCAGAAAAAAGGCTTTCAGCGCGTCAAAATTGACGGTGTTTTCTATGAAATAGCTGACGCACCGGCGCTGGATAAGAAATACAAGCACGATATTGATGTGGTTGTTGACCGCGTTGTGGTGCGCCCTGATCTGGTTTCCCGTCTGGCCGACAGTCTGGAAACCTGCCTGCAACTGGCTGAAGGTCTGGCAATTGCAGAATTTGCTGACAAGCCGTTACCACCGGAAGAAACCGCAGCAGACAGCGTCAATAAATCCAAAAATGACACCCATGAGCGCGTGTTGTTCTCGGAAAAATTCGCCTGCCCTGTCTCCGGCTTCACGATTGCTGAAATTGAACCGCGCCTGTTCTCCTTCAATAATCCGTTTGGTGCCTGCCCGACCTGTGACGGCCTTGGCTCACAGCAGGCCATTGATCCGAACCTGATTGTGCCGGATGAAACCCTGCGCATGAAAGACGGGGCAATCGCGCCTTGGGCAAAATCCTCTTCGCCTTATTACAATCAGACTTTGGAAGCACTGGGCAAAGCCTATGGTTTCAAGCTGACAGATAAGTGGCAGGATTTGAGCGAAGATGCCCAAAAGGCTGTGCTTCATGGTACCAAAGGTAAAGAAATTACCTTTGTTTATAAGGATGGCTCGCGCTCTTACGAAACAACCAAGACATTTGAAGGTGTTATTCCTAATCTGCAGCGCCGCTGGAAGGAAACTGATTCCAACTGGTCGCGTGAAGAGATCGAACGCTATATGTCGGCCACCCCTTGCCCGGCTTGCGCAGGCTATCGTCTGAAACCGGAAGCACTGGCGGTAAAAGTCGGCAAGATGCATATCGGTCAGCTAACAGAAATGTCGATCCGTAATGCAGATCAGTGGTTCAGCACGATTGACCAGCAGTTCAATGACAAACAGAACGAAATTGCTGCGCGTATTCTGAAAGAAATCCGTGAGCGCCTGCGCTTCCTTAATGATGTCGGTCTGGATTATCTCTCGCTGTCGCGTAACTCCGGCACACTGTCCGGTGGTGAAAGCCAGCGTATTCGTCTAGCCTCGCAGATCGGCTCCGGCCTCACCGGCGTACTCTATGTGCTTGACGAACCATCCATTGGCTTGCACCAGCGCGACAATGCCCGCCTGCTCGACACGCTGCGCCATCTGCGCGATCTCGGCAATACCGTGATCGTGGTTGAGCATGATGAAGATGCTATCCTCACTGCAGACTATGTGGTCGATATCGGCCCTGCGGCAGGTATTCATGGTGGTCAGGTTATTGCTGAAGGCAAACCAGCGGAGATCATGAGTAACCCGAACTCGCTCACCGGCAAATATCTCTCCGGCGCAATGCAGGTGATGGTTCCTGCAGAACGCCGTAAGATCACAAAATCCAAGCGTATTAAAGTTGTCGGTGCCCGTGCCAACAATCTTAAAAACGTAACCGGTGAAATTCCGCTCGGCACCTTTACCGCTGTAACCGGCGTGTCCGGCGGTGGTAAGTCCACATTCCTGATCGAAACCCTGTTCAAAGCTGCATCGCGCAAGATTATGGGTTCGCGCGAACATCCGGCAGAACATGACCGGATTGAAGGTCTGGAACTGCTGGATAAAGTGATTGATATTGATCAGTCACCGATTGGCCGCACCCCGCGTTCCAATCCGGCCACTTATACCGGTGCATTCACACCAATCCGCGACTGGTTTGCCGGTCTGCCGGAAGCGAAGGTACGCGGTTACCAGCCTGGACGCTTCTCCTTCAACGTCAAAGGCGGACGCTGTGAAGCCTGTCAGGGTGACGGTGTTATCAAGATTGAAATGCACTTCCTGCCGGATGTTTATGTGACTTGCGATGTCTGTAACGGTAAACGCTATAATCGCGAAACATTGGAAGTTCTGTTCAAAGGCAAAAGCATCGCCGATGTTCTTGATATGACGGTTGAAGAAGGCGTGGAGTTCTTCTCTGCTGTACCAAGTATCCGTGACAAGATGGAAACCCTGCATCGTGTCGGCCTCGGCTATATCAAAATCGGCCAGCAGGCGACCACCCTCTCCGGCGGTGAAGCCCAGCGCGTTAAACTCGCTAAAGAACTATCCCGTCGTGCAACCGGCAAGACGCTGTATATTCTTGATGAGCCAACCACAGGTTTGCATTTCCACGACGTTGCCAAACTGCTGGAAGTGCTGCATGAACTGGTTGATCAAGGTAATACGGTTGCTGTTATCGAGCATAATCTTGAAGTCATCAAAACCGCTGATTGGGTATTGGATCTCGGCCCTGAGGGCGGCGACGGCGGCGGTGAAATCGTTGCAGCCGGTCGTCCGGAAGACATCGTCGCCGAACCACGCTCCTATACCGGCCACTTCCTGAAGGAACTGCTGGAACGCCGTCCTGACGGCAAAACCCTCGCAGCTGAATAAATAAAAACGCCGTCTCATAAAACAGGCGGCGTTTTTATTGAATAATACGAGAACGAAAAATCAGCTCTGTGGCCTGATTTTCTTATCTCAGTGCTTCCCGTTTTTCAGGGATATACTGTCATTTGAGAGCAAGCCGTATTTCTCAAGCCTTGCCCATACTTTTACAATCAGGTCAGGCATATCTTCGGCGATTAGGCCGGTCGGTGCTTCCTCAGCAAAACAATTTGCAGTTTCCGCATGTATCCACACCGCCGCACAGGCAGCCTCAAAAACCGGCATACCCTGCGCACAAAGCCCCGCAATAATACCGGTCAGTACATCGCCGGAACCGGCAGTAGCCAGTAATACATTGCCATTACTGTTAATTGCAGCACGGCCATCCGGTGCGGCAATTACCGTATCCGCACCTTTATAAATCACCACACTATGGCTGAGCAGAGCAGCTTGCCGCGCTTTCTCAACCTTACTCTGACTATCTGTAACCAATCCGCCGAATAACCGCTGAAACTCTCCCTCATGCGGTGTCAGCACCAGCGAACAGCCTGATCGTTCTGCGGCAGCAAACAGTATTTGCGGCTGATCTTTAAATGCCGTGATTCCATCAGCATCCAGAACCAGTGCTTCCAAACCGGCTTCATCTGCACTATCCGCAAGTAATGCACAGACCAGCTCCCGCGCCCTTGGCAGATCACCAAAGGCAGGTCCCAGAACCGCAGCTTTGATTTTTCTTGTTCTGATAAAATTCAGAACATCAACAGTTTTACCTAACGGATACAGCATCGTGCCCGTCAGATGTGCGGCATGAACAGGCAATGCGTCCGGCGGTGCAATCATTGTCACCAGCCCCGCCCCTGCACGCGCGGAAGCCGCCGCACTCAGACGTGCAGCACCGGTGGACATCATCCCGCCGGAAAACACCCCGACATGGCCACGTGTGAATTTATGGGCATTGATCTGAGCAACAGGCAGAACATCACGCCAGAACTCCGGCAGATTTTCATAAAGCCTGATCGGTATTGTTTCGAATACCGTATTTTCAATGCCAATGTCGCAAACACTGATGTCTCCGCATAATTGACGTCCCGGCTGTAATAAATGTCCGGGCTTCTTGCGGAAAAACGTAACCGTATGCTGCGCATGCACTGCCTCACCCTTAAGCTGCCCGTCCAGCCCGGATATACCGCTTGGCAGATCAATGGCACAGACAGATACACCGGACATGTTCAGCCTTGTGATACAAGTTGCCAGCGCTCCGCTTACATCTCGCACAAGCCCCGCTCCGAGCAAAGCATCCACAACCAACGAATAGTCTTCAGGTATAAAATGGTGAAGTGGCAGAACCTGCCCGCCCGAAGACACATAGTCAGCATAGGCAAGAGCAGCATCACTGTTCGTTTTGGGTTGTTCCATATAAAAACAAGCCACAGATATGCCCGCCGCCTTCAATAGCTTTGCAACGACATAGCCATCGCCGCCATTATTGCCGGAGCCACAGAGCACAGCGACAGAACGGACATCAGGCCAAAATCTGACAATCTCTTCAAGCACCGCCTGACCGGCGCGCTGCATCAGACGATAGCCTGCAACACCGCCCGCAATGGTAATCCGGTCAACTTGCCCCATCTCTTCCGGCGTCAACAACTCCATATCAGGCTCCTGCGAGAATACTCACTGCTTAACTATGCTTATTTGGTACGCATAATGCCTAAATTTTAGGCAACTCAAATCAGGCATTCATATTTATCACTGCCGTTTCTTCATGCAAAGGCAACCCAGATGCAGCCTTGCCTGAAATTTCTGCACATTCTTTGCCGTGTGTGAATTTCACCTTTCGGCATCATTTGAAAATAAATCAAACATTTCAACAGGCTGCATCAAAAACTGCCAATTAAAATTCTGCCTGCCCATAAAAAATTATAAAATTTTACCCGTCAGATTATAAATTCGCAGATTTTGGCATGATTTATGCTTATGATATTTCAAGGCCATGTAAGGCTCAGAAATAAACGGAGGCAGCATTCTGATGAAAAAAATCGAAGCTATCATTAAGCCTTTCAAACTTGATGAAGTCAAAGAAGCACTTCAGGACGTAGGCCTGCAAGGTATCACCGTTCTGGAAGCCAAGGGTTTCGGCCGTCAAAAAGGCCATACTGAACTGTATCGCGGCGCGGAATATGTTGTTGATTTTCTGCCAAAGGTAAAAATCGAAGTCGTGCTTGCCGATGATGCAGTCGATGCAGCGGTAGAAGCCATCCGTAAAGCCGCGCAAACCGGCCGTATCGGCGATGGTAAAATCTTTATCTCCAGCGTTGAAGAAGTGATCCGCATCCGTACCGGCGAAACCGGCCCTGATGCTATCTGATATGTAAGTCACCGGTTTTTCCGGACAAAATTTTCTCAGTTTAACGTCGTTCAATAGGAAAATGCATATGACGACCGCCCATGACATTCTGAAACTGATCTCTGACAACGACGTAAAATTCGTTGACCTGCGTTTTACTGACCCTAAGGGCAAGCTGCATCACGTCACTATGGATGTGGGTATGGTTGATGAAGAAATGTTTTCTGACGGCGTTATGTTCGACGCCTCCTCCATCGGCGGCTGGAAAGCCATCAATGAATCCGACATGGTTCTGATGCCGGATCCGGCTTCCGCGCACATGGATCCGTTCTTTGCAGCATCCACACTGGTTCTGCTTTGCGATATTCTGGATCCGGTTACCGGTGAAAACTACAACCGCGATCCGCGCGGCACTGCCAAGAAAGCAGAAGCCTATGTGAAATCGCTTGGCATCGGCGACACTGTTTTCATCGGCCCGGAAGCTGAATTCTTCATCTTCGACGATGTAAAATATAAGAACGATCCTTACAACACAGGTTTCAAGCTGGATTCCAGCGAACTGCCATCGAATGATGACACCGATTACGAAACCGGCAATATGGGTCACCGCCCGCGCGTTAAAGGCGGCTATTTCCCTGTTCCGCCAATCGACAGCTGTCAGGATATGCGCTCGGAAATGCTCACAGTTCTGTCCGAAATGGGCGTAACCGTTGAGAAGCATCACCACGAAGTTGCAGCCGCTCAGCACGAACTCGGCGTGAAATTCGACACCCTCGTCGCTAATGCCGACAAGATGCAGCTCTTCAAATATGTGGTTCACCAGACTGCAAATGCCTATGGCAAGACCGCAACCTTCATGCCGAAGCCGATCTTCGGTGACAATGGCTCGGGCATGCATGTTCACGTATCCATCTGGAAAGACGGCAAACCGACTTTCGCAGGCAATGAATATGCCGGTCTGTCAGAAAGCTGCCTGTTCTTCATCGGCGGCGTGATCAAACATGCCAAAGCACTGAATGCCTTCACCAACCCGTCGACCAACTCTTATAAGCGTCTGGTTCCGGGCTATGAAGCGCCTGTTCTGCTGGCTTATTCCGCCCGCAACCGTTCTGCTTCCTGCCGTATTCCATTTGGCAACTCGCCAAAATCAAAGCGTCTGGAAGTCCGCTTCCCTGATCCGACAGCAAACCCATACTATTGCTTTGCTGCCATTCTGATGGCTGGTCTGGACGGCATCAAGAACAAGATTCATCCTGGTCAGGCAATGGATAAAGATCTCTATGATCTGCCGCCAAAAGAACTGAAAAAGATCCCTACCGTTTGCGGCTCGCTTCGTGAAGCGCTCCAGAGCCTCGACAAAGATCGCGCCTTCCTTAAAGCAGGCGACGTATTCAGCGATGATCAGATCGACAGCTTCATTGAACTGAAAATGCAGGAAGTCATGCGCTTTGAAATGGCTCCGCATCCGGTTGAATTCGATATGTATTACTCCTGCTGATACATCCTCCCGAAACAAGAAACCCCGCCAATGGCGGGGTTTTTTATTTACTTGGCAAATAATGAATCTAATTGACAGGCAATCAGCGTAAGATACTGATTGTTTTATATTTATCGATATAAAAAAGCCACACCGGACAAACCGGCGCGGCTTAAATTTGCAGCAACTTTGCTGTTAATTACAGTACACGCACCAGCGCATCAGCAGCACGGATTTCCTTCTCCCGCCATGCACGACGTGCCTGCGCCTCTTCATCCTCACCCCACTGTTCAATCGTCCAGTCTTCATCAACATGAGCGGCTTTCCATGCCGTATCCACGTCAATTGCGCCTTTGAACAATGCCAGACCGGTGATTGCCGAGCCGCAAAGTGTGGTCATCACATGCAGAGCCGCCAGCGCGACAGGATCTGAAACCATTCGCAGATGCGCACCGAAAGCAGCCAGTGCTTCGCGTGGCTGTGCTACATGCATCAGGCCTTCTGTAACCTCGAAATTCGCACCGAGTGTAGCCGCCCAATCAAGCAGCGGATCCCAATGCTCACGCTGGCGGTCAACCAGTTCTTTCGGGCTATCTGCGCGGTAGCACAGCAGATCAGTACCGGCGAAGCGCAGAATTTCTTCCAGCACCGCCTGCGTTTCCGCAGTAACACCATCAATCGCCGTATTGACCAGACGGGTTGCAGGCATATCGGCCGGATTAATATGCGTATCCTGACGGGCAAATTCTTCTGCCACGATCTGCGCAGCTGCTTCCGTTGGCAGAACCAGCTTGTTACGCAGCGGCGTATTGACCAGCTTGCCATCCAGCAATATGGCAAAACCGCCAGCTTCATAGGCACCGACAGTCACGTCCTTGTAGAAACGCTTCGGCAATGGCGTCAGCATCTGCTTTTGTGCGCGGATAACCGGATCAGGATCAGACAGCATCGCCTCATGATCGAGCCGTGCCTGTTCGATATCTTCAAGAATATTGCGCATTTTATTTCCTAAATATTTCGGTTCAAAATCTCACCACGCCATCAACGGGCAAGCTGACCCAACAAATCCGACGGATGATGCAATATAGTTGCTGCACCCGCTTCGCTTAATCTGTCCGGCTTATGATAGCCCCAGTTTACACCAATTGCTGTGGCACCGGCACTGCCTGCCATCATCATATCGTAAGTCGTATCACCGATTACAAAGGTCTGCGACACATCGCAACCCGTCTCATGGCAACATTCCAGCACCATTGCCGGATGCGGCTTGGACGGACAATCATCTGCGCAGCGGGATACAAGAAAATTCCGGTCGAAACCATGGCGCTCCATCACCGAGATCACGCCACGGCGGGATTTTCCTGTCACCATGCCCAACAGAATATCATTCTGCACAGCCAGAGCATCAATCAATTCGGAAATGCCGTCATAAAGCGGCTCGTCAAAATCATGTTCGAGCCGGATTTTACGAAATTGCTGCTTATATTGCTCGGTCAGATGCTCAACCTCAGCCCCCATAGGAATACCGGAAATCTGCGAAATCGCCAGATTGAGCGTCAGACCGATAATTTCCTGTGTCTCGCTTAGTTCCGGAACGCGCAGACCTGCACTCGCAAAGGTCTCGGCCATACAACGATGAATAACACCGCCGCTATTGACCAGCGTTCCGTCACAATCAAACAGCACCAGTTTCATAGTGAGGCTTTTTCCTGCATAGTTTTTGCCAAATCAGCATCAAATTGCTGTGCTGCTTTACGCACAGCAATACGCTGCGCATAATTAGCGATAAATAATCCGCCTGCGATCAGGCCAAGCGCTGCGAATAATTTCCAGCTCATAGGCTCGCCCAGCACAAATCCGCTCAGCATTACCCCGAAAGCAGGGATCAGCAGTGCAAAATTCGACAGTGCCGAAGCAGGATAACGGCGGATCATCCAGAACCACAACGGATAGGTAAAGGCGACAATAAAGGCCGACTGAAACACAAAAGCCGCATAGGTCAGCATGGTCGGATCACGAACAGCATCCCCCAGCATCGGTGCAAAAGGCAAAGGTACAATTGCCGCAATCAACAACTGATAGAGCAAGGTTTTTTCCGGTGCAGCGTCACTCAGCGGCGTCTTCTTGATAACCAGTGTCGTCGCCGCCCAGAACACGCTGGAGATCAGACAGAGAATATCGCCGTAAATGGCATTCTCGCCGGGCATCGACAATTCGTCCGAGAGAACCAGCACCACACCACCGAATGCAACAATCATACCGACAACGGTGAGTACCCGCATCCGCTCCCCCAACAGGAAATGCGCGCCGATTGCCACCCAGAACGGCATAGTATTCATCATCAGCGTGGAGCGTCCGGCACTGGTAAAATCCAGCCCCGCAAAAATCAGAACAAATTCCAGACCGAACAACAGCCCGATCACCAGACCGGGAATAAGCGTTTTGTCTTTTTCAAACAGGGCAATACCGCGAAAACGGCACCAGAGAAAAACAAGAAAACCGCCGACAAAAGAACGCGCAGCCGCCATATACATCGGGTTGAAACCCTGATTGCCGATTTTAATGGCAACCTGATTCATCCCCCAGCTGACGCAGATAAACAGCATCAGCGCCACACCCATTGTATCAATCGTCGCGCGGCGCTCATAACCTGTCACCAGCCGTCCTGTTGCCGACGCCGCTCTCCCTGCTGCCCTGCCCATTTCATCCCCGCTTCAAACACATTCCGGCCTGTTATGCGGCGGAACATACAATCAACTATCAGTCCTGTTCCGCATCCGCATCAAAACCAAGCAGGTTCCATGACTGCACCATATGCGGCGGCAATGGCGCTGAAACATCAATCATACCACCGCCCGGATTAGGAATGCGGATACGGCGCGCATGAAGATGCAAACGGTTCTGCACACCACCCGGGAAATCCCAGTTGATATCAGCTTCAAAATATTTCGGATCACCGATAATCGGATGACCAAGATACAGCGCATGCACACGCAACTGGTGGGTACGGCCGGTATAGGGCTCCATTTCCAGCCATGACAGGTTCTGACCGGCTGTTTCCAGCACACGGTAGAAAGAGACGGAGTGATCGGAATCCGGCTCACCATGCTGGCAAACGCGCATACGGTCACCATCCGGTGTGCTGTCTTTTACCAGCCATGTGGAGATTTTGTTCTCGCGCTTGCGCGGCACGCCCTTCACCAAAGCCCAATAGGTTTTCTTGGTGTCACGCTCACGGAAAGCCTTGGTCAGCGCCTGCGCAGCACCACGGGTTTTCGCCACAACCAGAACACCGGATGTGTCACGGTCAAGACGATGCACCAGACGCGGCTTCTCGCCTTTTTTATTGCGCCATGCTTCCAGCATCGAATCGACGCTGCGCACGACACCTGAACCACCCTGCACGGCCAGACCGGATGGTTTATTGAACACATAAACCTTCTCATTCTCAAAAATCAGCATTTTCTTGAGAACATCACCATCGCCCTGATTGCGGATGGTCTTGCCGGTCAGCGGAGTGTTATCTTCTTTTTCATCGAGACCCAGCGGCGGAACACGCACGGACTGTCCTGCCTGCAAACGGCTGTCAGCTTTCACTCGCCCGCCATCCACACGGATCTGGCCGGAGCGCAGCAGCTTTTGCAAATGCCCGAAGCCCAAGCCCGGAAAATGCACTTTGAACCAGCGATCAAGGCGCATGCCTGTTTCGTCTGCATCTACAGTTTTAAGTTCTACGCCAGCCATATTCTGTTTATTCCGCTAAAATTCGGGGCACAATCACGGCGACAAATACAATGTCTTTCGTGCAGCCAATATACTCTGAAATATGCTCCTAGAGCATTTCGCAGCCAAATGGAAACATTAGATGACACAGGAACTGTTCAGAGCATGTTTTCTGCATGGACTCATGCTTAAAGGCGACCTGCTTCCGCCTGTAACCGTAAAGCGCAAAAACACTTAAGAATAAGCTCTCTGGCACCGGATTCTCACCGAATATTTAAATCCATTAAACTTTCTGAACATTCTATAAAATCATTCATTTTCAGTACGTTACATAAAACTATCACAGCAGGTTACAATCCGTTGTAATTTATGGTCAGTTTCGCACTTAAATTGCCACTTATGGACACCAATTTCCATTGCAGTTTCAGGCAATCAGGATCATGGTCCCGCTGCCGCTAAACATTTGTTTTTCTGACCGCAATCTGACTGGCGGATATAATTCGGTCAGACATTATACCGGAGTGGCCCGTGTCTATTGTGCGCGTTTACTGGAGATCCCTGCAATATCTCTCAGCCGAGAGAACAGCGACAGCACTTATCGTGCTGGCGAATATTGCGCTTGGTGTGATCACCATTTTTGAACCTGTACTGTTTGGTCGGGTCATTGATGCAATTTCGCAAAAGACTGTAATTATACCGACTCTCGCTCTCTGGGCGGCTCTCGGTGTTTTCAACATTATCGCTGTGGTCCTTGTCGCCCGTGGCGCTGACCGGCTGGCGCACAAGCGCCGCCTCGGCGTCCTGACCAAATCTTACGAAGGCATCATCACTATGCCGCTGGCATGGCATCAGCAGCGCGGCACATCCAACGCATTGCACACACTGATCCGCGCGACAGACACGCTGTTTACGCTGTGGCTGGAATTCATGCGCAATCACCTGACCACAGTTGTGGCACTGGCTGTGCTGATCCCGACTGCGCTGAGCATGGATGCTCGTCTGACACTGGTTTTGATGGTGCTTGGTGCAATTTATGTAATGATCGGTCAGCTGGTAATTCAGAAAACCAAAGATGGTCAGGCTGCAGTTGAGCGTCACCATCACAAAGTGTTTGAGCATATCAGCGATACAATCAGCAATATTTCCGTTCTGCAGAGCTATAACCGTATCAATGCGGAAGCTTCTGCCCTACGTGATTACGCGGCAACTCTGGAGAAAACCCAGCGTCCGGTGCTGAACTGGTGGGCGCTGGCCAGCGGCCTGAACCGTATGGCCTCCACCATTTCCATGGTTATCGTGCTGCTGGTCGGTGCTTATCTGGTTTCCAAAGGCCAGTTACGCGTTGGTGAAGTGATTACCTTTATCGGTTTTGCCCAGCTGATGATCGGCCGTCTCGACCAGATCAGCAATTTCATCAACCAGACTGCCTCTTCCCGCGCGAAACTCGAAGAATTCTTCGCAATGGAAGATGCTGTGGCCATGCATGAAGAACCACAATCTGCCAATGATCTGAAAAATGTGCAGGGTGAAGTTGTCTTTGACAAAGTGACCTATGAATTCCGCAATTCCGGTCAGGGCGTCTATGATATTTCCTTCACTGCCAAAGCCGGTCAGACCGTGGCAATTGTCGGCCCGACAGGTGCCGGTAAAACCACACTGATCAATCTGCTGCAGCGTGTTTATGATCCTGTGGCCGGTCACATCACCATTGACGGCACAGACACCCGCAATGTCAGCCGTTCATCGCTGCGAAAAGCCATGGCAACGGTGTTTCAGGATGCCGGTATGTTCAACCGCTCGATTGAGGATAATATCCGTATCGGTGCGGAAGGCGCGACCAATGAAGAAGTGCATGCTGCCGCCAAAGCTGCCGCTGCCCATGAATTCATTCTCGCGAAAAGCGAAGGCTATGACACGGTTGCCGGTGAGCGTGGCTCACAGCTGTCCGGCGGTGAACGTCAGCGTCTGGCAATTGCCCGCGCTATCCTTAAAGATGCGCCTATTCTGGTGCTTGATGAAGCAACATCTGCGCTCGACGTGGAAACCGAAGGCATGGTCAAACAGGCGATTGATGATCTGAGCTCTGACCGCACAACTTTCATCATTGCTCACCGTCTTTCCACCGTGCGCAATGCTGATCTGGTGCTATTCCTTGATAAAGGCCATATCATTGAAAGCGGCAGCTTCAATGAGCTGGCAGCCAAAGGCGGTCGTTTTGCCTCGCTGCTGCGTGCAGGCGGCCTGATGGCTGAACAGGCAGAGCTGACTGATGACATTGAAGAAAACAGCAACGTTACACGGTTCCCTTCCAAGGCGACAGCATAAGCGCCCTGAATCTAAAAATGATAAAACCCGGCTAACCACTGGGTTTTATTGTATTTATGAGAGATTATTTCTGATTACGCTCAATCCGTAATTTCGCCCAGTAATCGAGGCGCTTACGAATATCCCGTTCAAAACCACGCTCCGGCGGATCGTAATATTGCTGCCGTCCCATTTTCTCAGGGAAATAATTCTGTCCTGAAAACGCATCCGGTTCATCATGGTCGTAGCGATAGCCTTCATTATAGCCTTCATCACGCATCAGCTTGGTTGGTGCATTAAGAATGTGCTTCGGCGGCAGCAGAGAGCCGTTTTCTTTGGCAGCGCGTCTGGCAGCTTTATAGGCCACATAAACACCGTTGGATTTCGGTGCGGTCGCCAGATAGACGCAAGCCTGCGCCAGTGCCAGTTCTCCTTCCGGTGATCCGAGATAATCATAGGCATCTTTGGCAGCATTACAGATAACAAGCGCCTGCGGATCGGCAAGGCCGATATCCTCAACCGCCATACGCACCAGACGGCGTCCGAGATAAAGCGGGTCTTCACCCGCATCAAACATTCGGCTTAAGTAATACAGCGCCGCATCAGGGTCTGATCCGCGTACAGACTTATGCAGTGCCGAAATCAGGTTATAGTGCCCGTCCTGCCCTTTGTCATAGACCGGTGCACGGCGCTGAACGATGTCCTGCAATTGTTCGGCGGTAAACACTTCTTCCGGCCTTGCCGCACGCCAGACTTCCTCAGCAAGCGTAAGCGCCGCACGGCCATCACCATCTGCCATACGCACCAGACTGGCACGGGCATCCGCATCAAGCGGCAATGGCTTCTGCTCCACCTCTTCGGCTCTGGCAAGCAAAGTCGTGATGCTGTTCTCATCATGTGGTTTGAAGGTCAAAACCCGCGCACGCGACAACAGAGCGGCATTGAGCTCAAAAGACGGGTTTTCGGTCGTCGCGCCGATCAACACGACTGTGCCGTCCTCCATCACCGGCAGAAAGCTATCCTGCTGCGCACGGTTGAAGCGATGTATCTCATCAACAAAAAGCAATGTCTGGCGGCCGGACATGCGCCGCGCCCTTGCTGTTTCAAAAACCTTCTTGAGATCGGCAACACCGGAAAAAATTGCCGAGATTTGCTCAAAAGCCAAATCCGTATGACCAGCCAGCAAGCGTGCGATGGTGGTCTTGCCGGTTCCGGGCGGGCCCCAGAAGATCATAGAGCCGAGGCTGCCTGCAGCAATCATACGGGAGAGAATCCCCTGCTCACCGGTCAGATGCTCCTGCCCTGTAACCTCGCTTAAAGATCGCGGGCGCAAACGATCTGCCAGCGGGCGGTTACGGTCAGCCAATGGATCCGGCGCAGAAGAAAATAAATCACTCATAGCAACAGGCCGGATTGCTTTCGCAAACCGGCCTCCCCGTTTCTGTTATACACCAACGGCTACAGAGGAACCGTGTGATAAAAATCAGCGAACAAACTGACGGTAAATTACACCATCCCGCTCAATATCCAAACGCCATAATGCATTGCGTCCAGCAGAAAGAACAGTCTGCAGATCATCCACATTGCCAATCGCTGTACCGTTTACGCCGCGCACAATGTCACCTGCACGCAAATTCATTGCCTGCGCCGGTGTATTGTCTTTAACGCCGCTGATCATAACACCGCGCGTTGTCGGAGCTACACGGGCTTTACGGGCGAGTTCCGGCGTAATGTCCTGCACCTGTGCACCAGCTAACGGGTTACGGCCTGTAATCTCACGTGCCGGCACTTCTTTTGGCGGCTGAGCAAGCTTAACAGCAACATCACGGGATTTGCCGTCATTCAGAACAGTCATCTGCACAGTATTACCAATACCGGCAGTCGACACACGGTAGGCCAATGCATCCGGATTATCAACTTTGACGCCATCAATCGCAGTAATCACCTCACCAACCTTGATACCGGCCTCTGCGACAGGACCTTTTTCAACAATCTCCGTAATCAACGCACCGGAAGGCTGTCTTAAACCAAGACCGGCAGCAATATCCGGTGTAATCGCCTGAAATGTTGCACCGACATAAGGGCGCTCAAACTTGTCACTGCCGCTTTCCGCAGATTTGACCACTGCGGCAACCATATTGGACGGAATAGCAAAACCAATACCGACAGAGCCGCCGCTGCGCGAATAGATCGCTGTATTGATACCGATCAGATTCCCCTGCATATCAATCAGCGCACCGCCGGAGTTGCCGGGATTGATCGCCGCATCCGTCTGGATAAAGAAGTCGAAGTCCGAAACACCGACCTGCGTACGCGATTGCGCAGAAACAATACCACTGGTCACTGTCTGTCCGACACCGAACGGATTACCAATAGCCAACACCAGATCACCAACTTCAACCTTATCGGAATCGGCCAGTTTTACAGTCGGAAGCTGCTCTTTGGCGTCAATCTTGAGAATGGCCAGATCAGTCGTCACATCATTGAGCAGCAGCTTAGAGGAAAACTCACGGCCGTCCGCCAGCGCAACTTTAATATCGTCAGCCCCATCAATCACGTGATTATTGGTCACGATCAGGCCGGAACCATCCACGATCACGCCGGAACCGAGCGATTGCTCAAAGCGTGGCTTGTTCGGGCGCATCTGGCCGCCGAAGAACTGTTCAAAAAACGGATCACCGGCAAATGGCGAGCGCTGCTGAACTTTACGGCCGGCATAGACATTCACAACCGCACCGGAAGTTGATTTCACCAAAGGCGCATAGGATAGCTGAATATCACTATGGGACTGCGGCACTTGCTTCTCAGCGACCGCAGGCGTGCTGACAGCCGGAGCAAAAACAGAAATAGTACCTGCCGCAATAACACCAGTCAGCAAAACAGCCAAACCGGCCTTGTAAATTTTACCTAAGCGTCCAGATTTATTGACCGGATCATTCTGCAGATGTGAAGCCATACTTGTATCCCACTTTTCGGAAACCGACTGATTAGGATGAATATAGGCTTCAAAACCAGACGGAAAAGAGGCCGGGCAACAAACATAAAATTAAATTATTGTAATAGAACAATCTCTTAGACAAAGTTTATAGAAATAAAAAAGGGGCCATAAGGCCCCTTAATTTATATATCTGTTCCAAAGCATTTCCAGCAAAAGTGCGAAGCGGTTTTGCGTAGGATAATGCATGAAACAAAAAGATAGAGCGGTTCTACGATTCTTTATTAACCGGAACCGCTCTATGCAGATTATGCAGCTTCTGCTTCAGCAGCTTCAGCTTCAACGCGTGCGCGATCAGCAGCGCCTTTAGCAGTGATATCGCGTTCTACGAACTCGACAACTGCCAGAGGGGCATTGTCACCGGTACGGAAACCGGCTTTCATGATGCGGATATAGCCGCCGTGACGGTCAGCATAACGGGTTGCCAGAACGTCGAACAGTTTCTGAACCAGCTGTACGTCGCGGATAGCCGAAATGGCCTGACGACGTGCATGCAGATCACCGCGCTTGCCGAGAGTGATAAGCTTCTCAACGATCGGACGGATTTCCTTTGCCTTAGGCAAAGTGGTTACGATCTGTTCGTGTTCAATCAGCGAAGCAGCCATATTGGCGAACATTGCCTTACGGTGGCTTGCAGTCCGGTTCAGCTTACGGAGTGTCTTTCCGTGGCGCATGAGCCTTCTCCTTTAAAATCTATCTTCCGGTCGCAACCGGTCTCAATATTGATCTTCGTAGCGCTTAGCGAGATCTTCGATATTTTCCGGCGGCCAGGTCGGGATTTCCATACCGAGATGGAGACCCATCGACGCCAGAACTTCTTTGATTTCGTTCAGCGACTTGCGGCCGAAATTCGGAGTCCGCAGCATTTCGGCTTCTGTCTTCTGGATCAGATCACCGATATAAACGATGTTATCGTTCTTCAGGCAGTTTGCAGAACGGACAGACAGTTCCAGTTCATCCACTTTCTTAAGCAGAGCCGGATTGAATGCGAGTTCAGCAACCTGTTCCTGCGGAGCTTCCTTCTGCGGCTCGTCAAAGTTGACGAAGATCGCAAGCTGGTCCTGAAGAATACGGGCTGCATAAGCAACTGCATCTTCACCAGTGACAGAGCCGTTGGTCTCAACATTGAGAATCAGCTTGTCATAATCGAGAACCTGTCCCTCACGGGTGTTTTCGATTTTGTAGGAAACCTTACGTACCGGTGAATAGAGGCTGTCAACCGGAATAAGACCGATCGGAGCATCTTCAGCGCGGTTACGGTCAGCAGGCACATAGCCCTTGCCCGTATTGACAGTGAATTCCATGCGGATTTCAGCGCCCTCATCGAGGGTGCAGATGACGTGATCCGGATTAAGGACTTCAACATCACCAACCGTCTGGATATCACCAGCCGTTACGACGCCTGGTCCTTCCTTGCGGACAACCATGCGCTTAGGTCCATCGCCTTCCATACGGATAGCGATTTCTTTAACATTCAGTACGATATCGGTTACGTCTTCACGCACGCCGTTGATCGACGAGAATTCATGCAGAACGCCGTCAATCTGAACAGCAGTCACCGCAGCACCGCGCAGCGAAGAAAGAAGAACGCGACGCAGCGCGTTACCCAATGTCAGACCGTAACCGCGTTCAAGCGGTTCAGCCACAACAGTGACCTTATTCTTCGAGCCCTGGGTCAGAAAGTCGACCTTGTTTGGCTTGATCAGTTCCTGCCAGTTTTTCTGAATCATGTGCTTTCCTTTAATCTAGCTTTGCCACTATCCAATCGTGGCAACAGAGAGCGGAAACCACGAAAGACCTGAACATAAGTTCGGGCCCTTGCGGCGATGGACTGATTAGACGCGACGCTTCTTGCGTGGACGGCAACCATTGTGCGGGATCGGGGTCACATCACGGATCGAAGTGATTGTGAAACCGGCAGCCTGCAGAGCGCGAAGTGCGGATTCACGGCCGGAACCCGGACCGCAAACTTCAACTTCCAGCGAACGCATGCCGTGTTCCTGAGCCTTCTTGGCGCAATCTTCAGCAGCGATCTGAGCAGCAAAAGGAGTCGACTTACGCGAACCCTTGAAGCCCTGCGCACCAGCTGAAGACCAGGCAATCGCATTGCCCTGTGCGTCAGTGATAGTGATCAGTGTGTTGTTGAATGACGAATTAACGTGAGCAACACCCGAGGAAATATTTTTACGTTCGCGACGACGAACGCGACCGGCATCTTTAGCCATAACTAGTCCTTCCAATTGATCTCGACACCGCCGTAATACCAGCGGCTCCACCGACATATCTGACCATCAGGCAAGACATGTCTGGATCTGTTTATCGGCACCTCTCGGAGCCAAACTTTTAAGACACTCCGTAAACGGAGCATAATCTGCGCTTATCTCTGATCGGTTCCATAAAGGTGAGGCAGAGACGAGCAAATACCGGAGCCGTTTTATAAAACAGCTCCGGTACCAGCAAATTACTTCTTCTTACCGGCGATTGCCTTTGCAGGACCCTTACGGGTACGAGCATTGGTGTGGGTACGCTGACCGCGAACCGGCAGGGAGCGACGATGACGCAGACCGCGGTAGCAGCCCAGATCCATCAGACGCTTGATATTCATCGAAACTTCACGACGCAGATCACCTTCAACCTGGTAATCGCGGTCAATGGTTTCACGGATCTGCAGAACTTCAGCATCTGTCAGCTGGTTTACACGGCGATCAAGCGCGATGCCGACCTTTTCCATGATTTCAGCAGCAAATTTAGGGCCAATACCGTGAATATACTGAAGTGCAATGATCGCACGCTTATTAGTTGGAATGTTTACGCCAGCAATACGTGCCATGCGCTTTCTCCTGTATGAACCGCACGATAACAGCCGCATCGGCATGTTTTATAATCATGCGGTAGTTTTAAATATTACAGCACCGGCAAACCGGTTCACGCTGTAATGAGCTCTACCGAACGCTATCCGCAAGCTGTTCTCACAAAAATTTGCAAGTTAACGGCTAATAACACGTCCGAAATCCAAGAGATCCACCGGATTTTCAACAAAACCGGATCTGTTCTCTATGCCTGCACCGAACCACCGGATACAGACAGCATAAAAATGAACGAAACCGGAAAACCGGTTGCGCCCATCTGAATTAAGCGAATTGTCGCTGTCTTTGACGGAATCGTGAGGAAAAGTCAACCTCTAAGAGAGAACAGGCGTAAATGCTTATCATTTCGTTAGAGCATTTCCAGTTTTGATTAAATCAGAGGAAATGATCTTATCTATTTGTTTTACGCATTTCCTGACGCAAAACCGGTTCCCGCTTTTGCTGGAAATGCTTTAATAGCAAATTGAAAATACCTGTTCCTCAAAGCCAAAGCGCCGATCCGATATTATCAGATCAGCGCTTTGAATTCTCAAAAAGACCGGATCGGACGATCAGGCAGGAAGCAGAAGTTTTTCAATCTCTGACGTAACATCAGCCATAGCGGCCATGCCGTCTACCAGCTTCAGTTCACCTGTACCTGCATAATAGTCAGACAGAGGTGCGGTTTTCTCACGATACTCAACCAGACGCTTGCGGAAAGACTCGGGATTGTCATCTGAACGGACGGTGCCACCTGCAGCAATGGTTTCCGCAACGCGGTTTTCCATACGCTTGATCAGAGCAGTCTCATCTACCTTCAGCTCAATCACCGCATCCAGTTCAGCATGCTTTTCTTTCAGCATACCTGTCAGCGCCTGCGCCTGAGGCACTGTACGCGGATAACCGTCAAGGATAAATCCGCCTGCACAGTCCGGCTGATCGATGCGATCCGAAACAATCGCATTGACGATCTCGTCCGAAACCAACTGACCTGCATCCATAACTGCTTTGGCACGTTTACCGACTTCAGTCTGTGCGGCAACGGCCGCACGGAGCATGTCACCGGTTGAGAGCTGGGGAATGGCATATTTTTCTGTCAGAATTTTTGCCTGAGTTCCCTTGCCTGCACCCGGAGGTCCTAAAAGTATAAGTCTCATCTCGCCCGTCTTCCCCCACGAAGTTTGGATTTTTTAATCAGCCCCTCATATTGATGAGCAATGAGATGACCCTGAATCTGAGCAACTGTATCAAGTGTTACGTTGACAACAATAAGCAGGGACGTACCACCGAGATAGAAAGGTACACCGGCCGCTGAAATCAGGAACTCAGGTACAAGACAGACAATCACGATATAGATAGCGCCAACCACTGTAATACGGGTCAGGACATAATCAATATATTCAGCAGTACGTTCACCCGGACGGATACCCGGAATAAAGCCTGAATGTTTCTTCAGCTGGTCAGCAGTGTCCTTAGGATTAAAGACGATAGCTGTATAGAAGAAGCAGAAGAATGCCATCAGCGCTGCATAAAGGAACATATAGATCGGCTGACCATGACCGAGAGCGGCCAGCAGTGTGCTTCCCCAGGCAGGCATGCTTTCTGTATTTGCGAAACCGGCAACAGTTGCAGGCAGCAAGAGCAGCGAAGATGCGAAGATCGGAGGAATAACACCGGCAGTGTTAAGCTTCAGCGGCAGATGCGAGGTTTCGCCCTGCGCCATACGGTTACCCACCTGACGCTTCGGATACTGGATCAGAAGACGACGCTGAGCGCGCTCAACAAACACGATGATCGCAATCAGAGCAATTGCCAGCAGGATCACAGCAAGGATCAGCGCTGTTGACAATGCACCTGTGCGGCCGAGTTCCAGAGTACCGGAAATAGCCTGCGGAAGGTTCGCAACAATACCGGCAAAGATGATCAGCGAAATACCGTTACCGATACCGCGCGCAGTAATCTGCTCGCCGAGCCACATCAGGAACATTGTACCGCCGACAAGCGTAATCACCGAAGTGATGCGGAAGAATAGTCCCGGCTCGGACACAATACCGCTGCCGGATTCAAGCCCCACAGAGATTGCATAGGCCTGCACAAGCGCCAGAAGCACTGTACCGTAACGTGTATACTGATTGATAACTTTACGTCCGGCTTCGCCCTCTTTCTTCAGTGCTTCAAGAGAAGGCACCACAGAGGTCATAAGCTGTACGATAATCGATGCCGAAATATACGGCATAATCCCGAGCGCAAAAATCGCCATACGGGCAACAGCACCGCCGGCGAACATATTGAACAGCCCCAGCACACCCTGGCTGTGCTGCTGGAACGACTGGGCCAGCGCGTCAGGATTAATGCCCGGCAAAGGAATATAGGTACCGAAACGATACACAAGCAGAGCCCCGAGCGTAAACCAGATACGCTTCTTGAGCTCAGTCGCCTTCGAGAAGGCTGAAAAATTCAAATTGGATGCAAGCTGTTCAGCAGCCGATGCCATGAGATTACTCCGGTCTGTCGTACGTCAGAATCTGACGCCCCTCCCCAGATATGCCCATAGACAACAAGGCGCAAGTAGGCACATGCAATCAATAGGCATAAAGTTGAAAACGGCGGCACTAAGGCCGCCGTCTTGAAGGTATTTCTGAGGTCTTATTCGGCAGAAGCAGCTTCAGGTAATTTTACCGAACCGCCTGCTTTTTCGATCTTCTCGATCGCAACCTTAGAAGCACCGGCAGCTTCAATCACCAGCTTAGCTGTGATTTCGCCGTCGGAAACAACGCGGAAACCATCCAGAGCGCGACGAATGATACCGGCAGCGATCAGGGCTTCAGAGGTAACAGATGCTTTTGCATCCAGCTTACCGGCATCCACAGCTTCCTGAATGCGACCAACCGACACAACATTAAACTTCTTAGCGAAGATGTTGGTGAAGCCGCGCTTTGGCAAGCGACGGTAGATTGGCATCTGGCCGCCTTCAAAACCATTGATGGACACGCCTGAACGGGACTTCTGACCCTTCACACCGCGACCACCGGTCTTGCCGGAGCCGGAACCGATACCACGGCCAACGCGTTTGCGGGCCTTGGTTGCACCTGGGTTTTCACGCAGATCATTAAGTTTCATGATAATTCTCCTGCGCTTGATTAAGCTTCGTCCACAACGCGGACGAGGTGCGCAACCTTGGCAATCATACCACGAACGGAAGGTGTATCTTCCAGTGTGCTGCGGCGGCGCATTTTGTTAAGACCGAGACCAACGAGCGTAGCGCGCTGTTCTTTCGGACGACGAATTGGGCTACCAATCTGTTCAACGGTAACCGTTTTGCCTTTAGTCGAAGACATAACTTTGTTCCTTAAGTCCTTGCGGGGCTAACGCCCCTCACCCAATGGTTATTCTTCACCAGCAACTACGTCGTGACGACGAGCCTGCAGTGTGGAATACTTAATACCGCGCTGTGCAGCGATATCTTTCGGGTGCATCTGATGCTTCAGCGCATCAAAAGTTGCACGCACCATGTTGTATGGATTGGATGAGCCAAGCGACTTGGCTACAACGTCCTGAACGCCGAGGGTTTCGAAAACCGCACGCATTGGACCACCAGCGATGATACCTTTACCGGCAGGTGCCGAACGAAGAAGAACCTTACCGGCGCCATGACGACCCTGCACATCGTGATGCAGTGTACGGCCTGAGCGCAGCGGAACAAAAATCATATCGCGCTTGGCAGCTTCAGTTGCCTTGCGGATTGCTTCAGGCACTTCGCGAGCCTTACCATGACCAAAGCCTACACGGCCCTTCTGATCACCAACAACGACCAGAGCAGCAAAACCGAAACGACGGCCGCCTTTAACAACTTTGGCAACGCGGTTGATGTGTACCAGCTTATCGACGAATTCGCTGTCACGCTCTTCGCGGGCGCGATCTTCGCGATTACGTTCTTTCTGTGCCATTTCCTAATTCCTTTTTCTTTTCCGGAAGCACAAGTGAAACATTAACAAGCTATTAAACCCGAAAATGCACAAATTGACACCCGCAGTTCAGCTCTCTGATAAATCAGAAACCAAACCGGAAGTGTCATTACATCAGACCAGAACCGTAAACGGTTATGAAAATATGATGCGTAGTCAGCTTACAGCAATAAAAAGTGAGTCACTTAAGCCTCACGGCGCTGTAATACAGAAAAAATGTCGTCAAATGCAAGCACCTGACGACATTTTTTAATTTTATTAGAAGCTGAGACCAGCTTCGCGTGCTGCGTCAGCAAGAGCTTTCACACGGCCGTGGAAAATATATGCACCACGATCGAAGACAACTTCTGCTACGCCGGCTTTAGCGGCGCGTTCTGCAACCAGCTTACCAACTGCAGCGGCTGCTGCACTGTCTGCACCAGTCTTCAGGGACTTTTTCAGGTCACCGTCAAGGGTGGAAGCAGCAGCAACAGTGTGACCACGTACATCATCGATAATCTGTGCATAGATATTCTTAGATGTACGGTGTACGCTCAAGCGCAGGCGGCCATTCGAAACAGCTTTGAGCTGACGACGAACGCGTGCAGCACGGCGCTGAATAGTTTGTTTAGGCGATGCCATAACACGTGTTCCTTATTTCTTCTTACCGGCCTTGCGGACGATAACTTCACCGGCATACTTAACGCCTTTACCTTTATAAGGTTCTGGCGAACGGTATTCGCGGATCTCGGCAGCAACCTGCCCGACAACCTGCTTGTCAATACCGGAGACAACGATTTCCGTTGGCTTAGGTGTTGCAACAGTGATGCCAGCTGGAACATCGTATACAACTTCATGGCTGAAACCCAGCGAAAGCTGAAGGTTTTTGCCCTGCATAGCAGCACGATAACCAACGCCGGAGATTTCAAGTTTCTTTTCGAAACCGTCTTTAACACCGACGAAGATGTTGCTGATCATGGTACGGGCCATGCCCCACTTAGCGCGGGCGTCTTTCGACTGGGACAGAGGAGTAACGCTTACAGCGCCCTCTTCCATCTTCACGCTTACTTCATCACTTACGACGAACTTCAGTTCGCCTTTCGTGCCTTTGGCAGTAACAGTCTGACCATCAACGCTGGCGGTCACGCCTGCCGGAACCGGCACGGGTTTTTTACCGATACGAGACATTGTTAACCCTGTCCGTTTCTATGTTCACCACTCAGCCACATCAGAAGATGCGGCAGAGCAGCTCACCACCAACGTTTTGCTCACGAGCCTGATGATCAGCCATTACACCCTTAGGAGTGGAAAGAATGCTGATACCAAGGCCGTTAGCGACCTGAGGAATCGACTTTACTGAAACGTAAACGCGACGGCCCGGCTTGGAAACGCGGGTCAGTTCACGGATTACTGGCATACCTTCGTAATATTTCAGTTCGATTTCGATTTCGGATTTACCGTTGTCAAAATCAGTCTGTGTATATCCGCGAATGTAGCCTTCAGCCTGCAACACGTCCAATACGCGTGCACGCAGCTTGGAAGCCGGGGTTGTAAGCTTGGTCTTTTTACGACCGATAGCATTACGGATGCGGGTCAGCATATCGCCGATAGGATCTGACATAGTCATATTATAACTCTCCTTACCAGCTCGACTTCACGACGCCTGGCACCTGGCCGAGCGAACCCAGCTGGCGCAACGCGATACGCGACATCTTAAGCTTGCGGTAGAAACCGCGTGGACGTCCGGACACTTCGCAACGGTTGCGAATGCGAACCTTGGAGGAGTTACGTGGCATCTCAGCCAGCTGAATGGTAGCGCGGAAGCGCTCATCCAGAGGCAGGGACTGATCCATAACAATTGCCTTCAAACGTGCACGCTTTTCAGCATGACGCTTAACCAACTTTTCGCGGCGCTTGTTTTTTTCGACTGCGCTAGTCTTGGCCATTTTTGATTACCTCGCTACGCTTGCCGTTACTGGCGGAACGGGAAGTTGAAGGCGCGCAGAAGAGCGCGTGCTTCATCATCCGTTGGTGCAGTCGTGCAAACGATGATGTCCATGCCCCAGATCTGATCAACTTTATCGTAGTTGATTTCTGGAAACACGATGTGTTCCTTGATACCCATGGCGAAGTTGCCACGACCGTCAAAGCTTTTAGGATTCAGACCGCGGAAGTCGCGAACGCGTGGAAGCGCGATCGTGATCAAACGATCCAAAAATTCGTACATACGCTCACCGCGCAGGGTGACTTTCGTACCGATCGGCATATCTTCACGGAGTTTGAAGGTAGCGATCGAGTTGCGTGCACGGGTGACAACGGCTTTCTGACCGGCGATCTGACCCAGATCTTCGGCAGCACGCGCAGGCTTTTTGGAGTCTGCTGTGGCTTCGCCAACACCCATATTGATTACAACTTTCGAAACGCGTGGAATCTGCATTTCGTTGCTGTATTTGAACTCTTCAAGCATAGCTTTACGGATTGTATCCTTATAAAGCGTCTTGAAGCGTGGTTCACTCTTTGCTTCAGCCATCGATCGACTCTCCGGAACGTTTTGCTACGCGTACCTTCTTGCCGTCTTTTTCGACGAAACCAACGCGTGTTGGCTTACCGTCTTTAGGATCAGCAATCGCCAGGTTTGACAGATGGATTGCGGCTTCTTTCGAAATAATGCCGGCTTCCTGAGTCTGTGTCTGACGCTGATGGCGCTTAACAATATTGATACCGCTTACGAAAGCCTGATCTTCTTTCGGCAAGACCTTGATCACTTCACCGGTACGGCCCTTGTCCTTACCGGCAAGCACAACAACGCGGTCGCCTTTGCGAATCTTTTGCATCGTCGAACTTCCCTTACAGAACTTCTGGAGCCAGCGAGATGATCTTCATGTGGCTCTTAGCGCGAAGTTCACGCGGAACCGGTCCGAAGATACGTGTGCCGATAGGCTCTTTCTTGTTGTCAATCAAAACAGCAGCATTGTTATCAAAACGGATAACGCTGCCATCTGGGCGACGAATGTCTTTGGCTGTGCGAACCACAACCGCCTTCATTACGTCACCTTTTTTAACGCGGCCACGAGGAATCGCTTCCTTGATGGACACCACAATGATGTCACCAACGGAAGCGTATTTCCGTTTCGAGCCGCCCAGCACCTTGATGCACATGACACGACGTGCGCCGGAGTTATCCGCCACGTCGAGGTTTGTTTGCATCTGAATCATGACTGGCCGCCTTCTTATCTCTCAGCTGGTTAAGGGCTCCTGCCCTACCTAAGCTGCGTGTTTAATGTTAGCCCGTTGCTTAGTTCGCGAGAACTACCCAACGTTTGTCTTTCGAAATTGGAGCAGATTCCTGAATGGAAACCTGATCACCAACCTTGAACTGGTTGTTTTCGTCATGCGCTTTGTACTTCTTCGATTGACGAATAATCTTCTGAAGCAGTGGATGCGCGAAACGACGCTCCACTTTAACAACGACAGTTTTGTCGTTCTTGTCGCTGACGACAACGCCCTGCAGAATGCGTTTAGGCATTATTTAAATTCCTTATGCCTTGCTTTCGGCCGCCTTCTGGCGGGCAATAGTCTTAATACGTGCGATATCGCGGCGAACCTGTTTCACACGTGCGGTTTTTTCTAACTGACCAGTGGCTTTCTGAAAGCGCAGGTTAAACTGCTCTTTCTTCAATCCACCCAACTGTTCAGTCAGCTGGTCGAGGCTTTTCGCCCGGATGTCTGCGGCTTTCATAGCTGTCTCTCTTATTCAGCGATGCGTTGAATAAAACGCGTCTTGATCGGCAGCTTCGCAGCTCCGAGTCGGAGAGCTTCACGTGCCACATCTTCAGGTACGCCGTCAAGCTCAAACATAACACGACCTGGTGCTACGCGGCATGCCCAGTAATCAACTGAACCCTTACCTTTACCCATACGGACTTCGGTAGGCTTGGAAGTTACTGGCAGATCCGGGAAGATCCGGATCCATACACGACCGGCACGTTTCATGTGACGGGTAATAGCGCGGCGAGCGGCTTCGATCTGACGTGCGGTAACGCGTTCAGGCTCGACTGCCTTCAGACCGAAAGCACCGAAGTTCAGATCCGTACCGCCCTTGGATTCACCGTGAATACGGCCCTTGAACTGCTTACGGAACTTTGTGCGCTTAGGCTGCAACATTGTTCTCTACTCCAATATTCTAACCGAAAACGCTTAAAATTAAGCGTTTTCGCGGCGGCGGTTCGACTGCGGACCCTGAGCGTCAGCTTCAATCGCACGACGTTCGGAAGCCATTGGGTCATGCTCAAGGATTTCGCCTTTGAATACCCAAACTTTCACGCCGCAGATACCGTAAGCGGTCTGTGCTTCAGCTGTACCGTAGTCAATATCAGCGCGCAGAGTGTGAAGAGGAACGCGACCTTCACGGTACCATTCCATACGAGCAATTTCTGCACCGCCAAGACGACCCGAACAATTAATACGGATGCCTTCTGCGCCGAGACGCATTGCGGACTGAACAGCACGCTTCATAGCGCGACGGAATGCCACACGGCGTTCCAGCTGCTGAGTGATCGACTGAGCAATCAGAGTAGCATCAACTTCTGGCTTGCGAACTTCAACAATGTTGAGAACTGCATCAGAGTTGGTCATATCGGAGAGCTTCTTGCGAAGCTTTTCGATATCTGCACCCTTCTTACCGATAATGATGCCCGGACGAGCCGAGTGAATGGTCACACGGCACTTCTTGTGCGGACGTTCAATCACGATTTTGGAGATCGCAGCCTGCTTGAGTTCTTCAGTCAGGTATTTGCGGATCTTCAGATCTTCATGAAGCAGCTTACCGTATTCGCCGGTATTCGCGTACCAACGCGAATCCCAGGTACGGTTGATGCCCAGACGAAGACCGATCGGATTAATCTTCTGGCCCATTATGCGGCCTCCCCTTTTTCGGCGACTTCGCGGACAACGATGGTCAGGTGAGAGAACGGACGTTCAATCCGGCTCGCCTTACCACGGCCACGCACATGAAAGCGCTTCATGACGATCGACTTGCCAACAGAAGCTTCCGCGACGATCAAAGCATCAACATCGAGGTCGTGATTGTTTTCTGCGTTGGCGATTGCCGATTCAAGCGTCTTCTTAACTGTCTCTGCAATGCGCTTACGCGAGAATGACAGATCAGCAAGTGCCGCGTTGACTTTCTTGCCGCGGATCAGAGCCGCGACAAGGTTAAGTTTCTGCGGGCTAACGCGAATCGTGCGGGCGACGGCTTTCGCCTCGTTATCCTTAAGCTGGCGCGGAGCCTTGGCCTTGCCCATACTTACTTCCTCTTCGCTTTCTTGTCCGCACCGTGACCGTAATAGGTACGGGTTGGAGCGAATTCACCGAACTTGTGTCCGACCATTTCTTCGGAGATGGACACAGGAATGTGTTTATTACCGTTGTATACACCAAAGGTCAGGCCAACAAACTGCGGCAGGATCGTGGAGCGACGGCTCCAGATCTTGATGACCTCATTACGACCGCCGGAGCGTACCTTCTCAGCCTTCTTGAGAAGATAGCCGTCAATAAACGGTCCTTTCCAAACTGAACGAGCCACTTTAGACTACCTCTCTTATTTCTTACGCTGATGACGCGAACGCATGATGAATTTGTCCGTCGCCTTGTTCGAGCGTGTCTTCTTGCCCTTCGTAGGTTTGCCCCACGGAGTAACTGGATGACGACCACCCGAGGTACGACCTTCACCACCACCGTGTGGGTGATCAACCGGGTTCATGGCAACGCCGCGTACGTGTGGACGCTTACCGCGCCATACGGAACGACCGGCTTTACCGTCGTTGGTGTTGCCGTGATCCGGATTGGATACAGCGCCAACAGTTGCGAGACAACCGGAATGTACCAGACGCTGTTCACCGGAGTTCAGGCGAAGGATCGCCATGCCCTGGTCACGGCCAACGAGCTGTGCATAGGTACCGGCCGAGCGAGCGATCTGACCGCCCTTGCCTGGCTTCATTTCCACGTTGTGGATGATGGTACCAACCGGCATCGCACCGAGTGGCATCGCATTACCTGGCTTAACGTCAACCTGTGCGCCGGAGATAACCTTGTCGCCGACAGCAAGACGCTGTGGTGCCAGGATGTAGCTCAGCTCACCGTCTTCGTAGCGGATCAGCGCGATGAATGCGGTACGGTTTGGATCGTATTCCAGACGCTCAACAGTAGCGGACACATCGTGTTTCGTACGCTTGAAATCAATAAAGCGATACGTACGCTTGTGACCACCGCCCTGATAGCGAACAGTGATACGACCGGTGTTGTTACGACCGCCCTTTTTAGTCAAACCTTCGGTCAAAGCTTTGACCGGTTTGCCTTTGAAGAGCTCCGAACGATCCACTATGACCAGCTGACGCTGGCCAGGAGTGATCGGGTTAAAGTGCTTGAGTGCCATTGTCTTTACTCCACGGCCTCTCAGAGACCAGTCGAAACGTCGATGCTCTGGCCTTCAGCCAAAGTTACGATCGCTTTCTTGACATCGCTCTGGCGCCCAACAATACCGCGGAAACGCTTCACTTTGCCTTTACGCACAGTGGTGTTCACAGCTGTAACTTTCACGCCGAAAAGCGCTTCTACTGCAGCTTTGATCTCTGGTTTCGTGGCCTTGCGGGCTACGTTAAAGACGATCTGGTTAAATTCGGAAACCATGGTCGACTTTTCGGTAATGACCGGGCTAACGATCACATCATAGTGACGAAGATCTGTCATTTGAAACGCTCCTCGAGGGCTTCGACAGCTGCCTTGGAAAGGACGAGCTTGCCACGGCGAAGAATGTCGTAAACGTTGATGCCCTGTACAGGCAGCACATCAATATTCGGGATATTGGATGCAGCCAGCTTGAAGTTGGCGTCGATTTCCGAGCCACCGATCAGCAGTGCGTTTTCCAGACCGAGATTAGCAAACTGGCTTACCAGCAGCTTGGTCTTGGCTTCTGCAGCTGCCAGATCATCAATGATGATCAGATCAGAGGCTTTAACCTTAGCCGAAAGGGCGTGACGCAGAGCCAGAGCACGAACCTTCTTAGGAAGATCATGTGCATGGCTGCGGACTACAGGGCCATGAGCCTTACCACCGCCACGGAACTGTGGTGCACGAGCGGAATGGTGACGGGCGCGGCCGGTACCCTTCTGCTTGTACATTTTTGCACCGGTACGTGCAACTTCACCACGGGTCAGAGTCTGGTGGGTACCCTGCTGACGGCGAGCGAGCTGCCAAAGGACAACGCGCTGAAGGATGTCATCGCGCGGCTCAAGACCGAAGATTTCTTCGGACAGCTGCACTTTACCGGCATCCTTGCCTTCAAGTGTTGTAATTGTGAGATCCATTATTCGGCTCCCTCAGTCGCTGCAGGTTCTGCAACCGCAGCAGCTTCACCTTTAGCTTGGCGCAGGCCAGCTGGCTTAGGAGCATTTTCTGGCAGCGATACTTTTACAGCATCACGAACATAGATCCATGCCCCCTTGGAACCAGGAACAGCACCGCGAACAAGGATCAGGCCGCGATCGAGGTCGGTAGAAACGACTTCGATATTCTGCGTGGTTACACGGGTCTGACCCATGTGACCGGCCATTTTCTTGCCTTTAAATACTTTACCTGGATCCTGACGCTGACCGGTCGAACCATGGGCACGGTGAGATACCGAGTTACCATGAGTTGCGCGGCCGCCGCCGAAGTTGTGACGCTTCATAACACCGGCAAAACCTTTACCGATTGTTGTACCTGTAACGTCAACTTTCTGACCGGCTACAAAATGCTCAGCAGTGATTTCTGCGCCTACATCCAGAAGATTGTCTTCTGAAACGCGGAATTCAGCTACTTTCGCTTTTGGTTCAACTTCAGCCTTCGCGAAGTGACCGCGCAGAGCCTTGGTCGTGTTCTTCACCTTGGCCAATCCTACGCCAAGCTGTACGGCTGTGTAGCCGTTTTTTTCTACTGTGCGCTGAGCTACAACGTGGCAGTTCTCCATGCGAAGTACTGTCACCGGTACATGCTCGCCAGCGTCTGTATAAACGCGGGTCATGCCCAGCTTTTGTGCAATAACACCTGAACGCATCGGTTCGTTCCTTCCGTCCTCAAGCCTTACAGCTTGATCTCGACATCAACACCAGCCGACAGATCCAGCTTCATCAGCGCATCTACAGTCTGTGGGGTTGGGTCAACGATATCGAGAAGGCGCTTATGAGTGCGCATCTCGAACTGCTCGCGGCTCTTCTTATCGATGTGCGGCGACCGGTTAACTGTGAACTTTTCGATCCGTGTTGGCAGAGGGATCGGTCCGCGCACATTGGCACCGGTACGCTTGGCAGTCGACACGATTTCGCGGGTCGAAGCGTCAAGGATCCGATGGTCAAACGCCTTAAGGCGAATGCGGATATTTTGACCGTTCATTTGATTTGTTCCTTATTACGCGGGACGTTTGGCTTTGAAGATGATTTTAAACCACCAAACCAAACGCCCTGCACAAATCTATTATTCGATGATCGAAGCGA
>UCAG01000012.1 GCA_900470285.1 Hyphomicrobiales bacterium | reverse complement strand
TATACGCTCAAGGGCACCGTGGGCTTCAAAGTAAAGTGGTAGGTAAAATACAAGGCCAGAGCAGAATGGAGGGCCTCTCAGGGCCCTCCGATCAGCGTGACAAAGACAACTCCATAGCACATTCATCAAAGACCGGAATGCGTATTCATGCAGCAACGCCGCAAAAGATGTGCTTCAACGATTTATAAAACTCATCCTAGATATCATTGCGTTCATGATAGCTGCTGAGGAATTGTTTCAGGCGTGGCTCGGCAGGGTTTTTAAGTATTTTATCCGGTGCTCCCACGGCTGCAATCTTGCCGGATACCATAAAGGCAACCTGATCCGCGACGCGTGATGCAAAGCCCATTTCATGCGTGACGACGACCATGGTCATGCCTTCGGAAGCAAGCGTTTTCATGACCTGAAGAACCTCTCCCACAAGTTCAGGATCAAGAGCGGAAGTCGGCTCATCAAAGAGCATCAGCTTTGGCTGCATTGCAAGAGAGCGGGCGATGGCGACACGTTGTTGCTGACCGCCGGAAAGCCGCCCGGGATAGTTTTCAGTTTTGTCAGCAAGCCCGACTTTAGCCAGTGCTGCCATAGCCTGAGCCTTTGCGTCTTTTTGCGAAAGACCTCGGACCTGTACAAGAGCTTCCGCAACATTGCCGAGAGCTGTCATATGGGGCCAGAGATTGAACTGCTGGAATACCATTCCGATTTTACGCCGCATGTTTCGTAATTTCACCTGAGGCATAAGTGGTCCGCCCGGGCTTTGATAGCCGATTAACTCACCGTCAATCCGCACCTCACCTGAATCATAAGGCTCCAGAAAATTAATACAGCGCAGCAGTGTCGACTTTCCTGAGCCTGAAGGCCCGATAAGACATGTTACTTTTCCTGGCGGAACGCTGAGCGAAACATCTTCCAGAGCTTTGAATTTGCCGAAATTCCGCGAAACACTGATTAACTCGGCTGAAGACATGGTCATGGGCTGTCTCATTTCGTTAGAAAACGGGTTACGCGTGCTTCAAGCCGTCGTCCGAGAAACGAGATTGTCTCGACAAACAACCAGAAAAACATAGCGAGTGCAAAAGTTGCTTCTACAAAAGCGAAGGTTTCTGCCGACATTGTCTGCACTTCATATAACAGCTCAGGAACAGTGACGACGGAGAGAATAACGGTTTCTTTGGTCAGAATAATTGCAAAATTGATCAGTGCGGGCAGAGTTGAAACGAGCAGGGCAGGAACCATAATACGACGTATGATGGTTGTTTCTGCAAACCCCATACTCCGTGCAGCCTCAATCTGCCCCGCAGGTACGGATTGTAGTCCGCCACGAAAAATTTCAGCAAAATACGGGCTGCCATATATGATCAGGCTGATGAATCCCGCTTCCATACTCCCCAGACGCAGCCCCAGATGAGGTCCGCCGTAATAGAGCAGGAAAAGCTGCACAAGATAGGGGGTGCCGCGGATAATCTCGATATAGGTCTGTAAAACAATCCGCACCGGCCGTGTTGAATAACGCTGGAGCAATGCAATCAGAAAACCCAGACCGAGACCGCCGATCGTACCGACAGCCCAGCAGAGAACGGTGACGCCGAAACCTGAGAGCAATGCGGGGCCGTATTTAACAAAAAGACCAAGCTCCATCAGACAGCACTCCGTGTTTCAAGGTAACGGCCAAGCAGCGCCAGACATAAATTGATAGCCAGATACACAACTGCCGCTGCGCTGAAAATTTCCAGCGGACGGTAGGTTGCCGCTGCAAGAGCCTGACTTGTTCTGGTCAGTTCAGTAATGCCGACAAGAGAAACAAGAGAGGAGGCTTTCACGAGAAGGATGAGCTCATTGATGAATGAAGGTAGTGAAATACGGAAAGCCTGCGGCAGTAAAATGCGTGTCCAGATGCGCAAGGGCGGAAAGCCCAGCGTATTGGCTGCTTCAGTTTGGCCGCGGGGGATCGCATTGAGTGCCCCGCGCAGATATTCGGCCATATAGGCTGCTGAACACAGCCCCACGGAGCCGACCGCGGCAACAATCGGCGGAACATTTATTCCGATCACCGGCAAAAGATAATATAACAGCAGTAACTGTACCAGCAGTGGCACACCGCGGAAAAAACTTATGTAAACCGCACTTACGATGCGCACCGGTTTCAGCGGGGAAATACGCGCGGCACAAATGAGTGTACCGAGAATAAGCCCGATCCCGATACCCAGAACCGAAACGATCAGCGTAAGCCGTGCAGCCCAGATGAGCTGCGGCAGAGCATCCTGAATAACCTGAAATGAAAACATTGTCCGCTCCCGGAGTAAACGGGCAGCCTTCAGCTGCCCGTAGCTTCAAACTGCGGTTATTCGATCACCGGCATTTCCTTCGGAAGTTCAGAGGTTTCGCCGAACCACTTTTTCTGAATTTCAGCCAGACGGCCGTCATCCTGTATTTTGCGCAGTGCTTCATTGACGGCCACTACAAGAGAGGCGCTGTCCTCGCCTTTACGCGCAACCCATGCATAATAGGACTTATGTCCGAATGGCGGATTGACGTTTGCAAAAATTTCCGGACGTTGTGCTGCTGCATATGCATTCAGCGCTGCTCCGTTTGCCACCGCATCAATCCGGCCTGCGGCCAGATCAGCATTTGCTTCTTCAGTTGATGCATATTCTTTAAAGACGACACCCTGCAGGTTAGCTGCATAAGCCTTGAGTTCATCAAGCTCGGCTGAGCCTTTCTGGGCAGCAACAACTTTACCTGCAATATCTTCCGGTTTTTGAATGCTGTCATCAGCGGCGCGCTTGAGCAATCCTTTTGTGGCATCGGAGATAGGTAATGTGAAACTGTAACGCTCCATCCGCTCCTTGTTGACCGTAACAGGTGCATTGGTCATGTCGAATTTACCAACTTCGAGGCCGGGAAGAACCGAAGTCCATGGCAGATCCTGATACTCAGCCTTAACCCCCAGTTCTGCGGCGACAAGATCAGCGAGATCGCGGCAAAAACCCTGATATTCCCCGTTCACCAGCATGTCGAAAGGCGGATAAAGCATCTCGGTTGCAAAATGAATCGTTCCCTTTGCCTTGATATCCGCAAGCTGATCGGCCTGAGCCGCAGAAAAAGTCAGCGCGGAGCTGGCCAGGCAGAAGCCTGCAATCTTCAGAAAATATGAAAGTGACATACTGCACTCCTTATTGGCAGGGCGAACAAATTCTCGGCTGTACGCGCCCCGAGCGTCCAGCGAGCCTCCACATTTTTGTCCGGCCACAGAACCAAAAAGATTTTTGTTCAGTGGACAATTGATTTAGTGTATATACTTGTTCCTGTGTCAATGCCCTCTTTGAGAACTGTGATTGCAAACAGCGGATTCGGGAGCTTTCGGCAGCATAAAAGTAATAAGGCTGTTCGCTGCGGCTGTCAGAGGCACCCTGTCGTCTGAAAGCGTCAACGGCGCCTCAGGACGTTACTCTTATCAATAGGTTGGAACATGCAGACAGTTCAGAAAGCATCCCTTCACCCGCGTCCGGAAGTGGTGGCCCTGCCGCCATATAATGCAGGAATTTCACCTGCCGTGGCACAAAAAATCAGCGGTCTTGATGTGGTTGCGGCACTTGCGAGTAACGAAAATCCTTATGGCACATCGCCTGTGGTGCCGGCAGCGCTGGCCTCTCTTGAGCTGTCCCGCTACAGTGATTCGTCATCGCTGACATTGCGCAAAGCTCTTGCCGACAAGCTTGGCGCCTCTCCGGAAAGAATTGTCTGTGGTAACGGTTCTGAAGAGCTGATTGCGGCTCTGTCACGTGCTTATCTTGAAAAAGGGGATAGTGTTCTCACGATTGCGCCATGTTTTGGCTTGCATGAGATCGAGCCTATGGCGGCCGGCGCAAATGTTATCAAAATTCCGATGACCACCAGTTTCGGCTACGATGTTGATGCTTTGATACGTGAACTTGGCAAAGTACCGAAGATTGTTTTCATATCCTCTCCGTCCAATCCGGTGGGTACGGCGCTTTCGCGGCCTGAACTTGAACGCCTGCTGAATGCAGTGCAGCCGGGCACTTTATTTGTGCTGGATGAAGCGTATTTTGAGCTGATCGATACGGACTGTCCGAACGGGCTTGAAGTTCTGAAAGAGCGGAGCAATCTGTCCTGGGTTGTGTTACGGACATTTTCAAAAGCTTACGGGCTTGCCGGTTTACGTGTGGGCTACGGTATTGCTTCTGATGAGGTTATTGCACAAGCCATGCGTTCAGTCCTGACTCCGTTTAATGTGAATGCTGCGGCGCAGGCAGCGGCTGTTGCCGCATTCCGTGATGAGGGGTGGATGCTGAACGCCGTTGCAAAGATCAGGCACGATCGTGCAATCCTCTCGGAACAGCTGGCCGCAACGGGGCTGCATATTATTCCTTCGCAGACAAATTTCCTGTTTTTTGATGCAGGCAGGGAAGCTGCTCCTGTGGCGAAAGCACTGCTTAAAAAAGGCGTTATTGTTAAAGCGTGGATGGAAGAGGGGTATAAAAATTTCCTTCGTGTCAGCGTTGGCAAAGCTTCGGATAATGAAAAATTTATACAGGCACTGACGCAAATTCTGAGTGATGATTGTGGTGGAGGGCAGTCTTGAGCGATGAACCTGCTCCTCCGAAAAAACGCAATGTCGGACGTGCTGCCGCTATCGGTCTGACACGGGAGCATGTGGTTGAGGCGGCTATTGCGCTGATTGATGATGAGGGATTAGCCGGCTTTTCAGTGCGGGCACTTGCACGTCGTATCAATGTTTATCCGGCGGCACTTTACTGGCATATCGGTGGGGCGAAAGCAGATCTTTTTGCTGAGATTTCAGGGACACTTCTAGCCGATCTCATGCCGGTTGAAGAGGAGCATGATGACTGGCGGAATACGATCAGAAAATTGTTCCGGAGATTCCGTGAAAGGGTAAGAGCGCATCCCAGGGCAGCTCCGTTACTCGGGCCTCATATCCGTTCAAACGGTGCGCCGAATGCGCCATGGGTTGAGCTGATTTTACAGGCACTTACACGGGCCGGTTTTCAGGATGCCGGCCTGATTAACGCGTTTAACGCCGTCGTCGGGGCATTGGAAGGGTATATTACTATTGAGCTGGCCACAGATAGTGCAGATGGTGAGTCAGAATGGGTGCGGAACTTCGACAGCGGGCTTGCCGAGCTTGATCCGCAACGTTTTCCCCTTGTCGTTCAGCATCTCCCGCTGATGTATAACCGCGCTTTTGTTATGCGGTGGCAGAGTGGTGATGTTGCGCCGCTGGATCACGGTTTCGAATTTTTGCTTGAGACCCTGATTGCCGGACTGGAAATTCTTGGCAAGACAGAAGAGCCGTAATGCGGGATTTTATATCTCGTTTTAACGCTGGTTTTCAGCAGAGACTAATAACAATGTCATAAGCCCAGAGAAATCTTGGTTAATGCTGTATCACAAATATCGCTGAAAATTACAGGCATGAAGATAGAATAGACCTCAGATTGAAGTGGTAAAGTTGAGTAAATTTAGATACAAAAATTATATTTTTAATTATAAATCAATATAACTAAGTATTATTAATTTTATTATAAATAATGAAAATATTTTTATAATAGTTTTTTCAATTTTAATAGAAAAAATAAATACATTTTATAAAATATTAATAATTATATATTATATTTATTTTTATTGAGAGAGGAGAGTTGTCGTGAATACCGGTGAAGATCATTTATATATAGATAAAAAAATATTGCTTATGCATTTGAATGGCATATTGAAGCATATTAATAAAAATCAACATTCAATTTTATTTTATTTGCTCAATATGGCGCGCTATGAGCTTGAGCTTATAATTAATAAAAATGAAATAGATCCGTTCAGGAGGCGAATAAAAAAATATAAAAATTAAAATATTTTTCTTTTAATATTGTCTTACACAAAAATTATACAACAATCTAATTTATAAGACGACATTACAATTGTGAAATTTTCTCTTTTTTACCATTTCATTTTAAAGCCTATTGTACCTTTGAGTGTATAACTGTCAGCGAAGTTTGTGAGACTGGTATTGACGGATCCTTCGCCGTAGAGCGTATATTTTTCATCAGCCCAGGCATAGGTGCCGCCGGCACCTATGCCGCCCCATGTCCGGTCATTCTCTGTTTCCAGATTTGTACCACTGTAAGTAATTTTCTGCCCGCCTATGAATTCCTGATAAAGATTGGCAATGCCATAAAAGGTGCTGCTGATTGTCAGTCCGTCGGCACTTTTTCTGTTGCCGGCATAATTGGCGGAAAGTCCGATACGCGTAATCAGGCTATCCCCGTCACGGTTTTGAATGCGGGCACCATAAGTATCCGTAAAAGTATTAAATCCGACAGAAGACCACATAAGCTGTGCCTGCGGTACGTTGTTGCAGCGTCGGCAATGAGTTGAGAGCCTGCAGCGCTGTCGTATAGTTTTCATAAACCGGAGCGGCGGCACTGTAGCGATCGAAAAAAGCTAAATACAAATCAGAAGTTTGGAACCCGCTAATCTAAGCACGGTTGCACTTGTTTTTTTTGAATGATCCATTCGTTTCAAATTTAGGGTTTTAAACCACCGTCTAAATCATCAGAATGTTTATACTTAAATCGTGGAGAAGCATGCTCGGCACCAAATTGCGGCGCAGATCGTATGCCATCCTGAATAAAGGCGAGAGCCGCCATGTTCTGGCCTGCGCCGTCGAATATATCCGT
Source organism: Hyphomicrobiales bacterium (assembly GCA_900470285.1). GTDB lineage: Bacteria > Pseudomonadota > Alphaproteobacteria > Rhizobiales > Rhizobiaceae > Pseudochrobactrum. The sequence continues at coordinate 226,202 of UCAG01000012.1, read as the reverse complement.
GGTCAGAACGTTGAAATTCCAGATGAACCGCTCTTCTAGGTCACGGCGCTGCTCCGGGCGCACATCACGCTTACCGGCGACTATCTCTAGAATGAAATTGACCGTCCCTCTCGAACGCTTCAGGCGCGATCCGCGCTAACCGTTTCAGTCCAAACGACTTCAAATCCTTTTAGCGGGTATTAGGTAAAAGTGCCCACGGAATCCCTATAAGTTTTAAAAGCACAGGCTGACGTAGCGGGATATGTCAAGCAACTCACTTAAATAACGGCCACATCAAGCGTTCATTCGCCATTTTATTGAGTAATAAATTAATAACAATAAATATGGATTGACCATAATATATTAATGTTTACTTTAATAAAGTCAGTATCTTTAAACTGATGAGCATTTTATTAAAATTTTGTATTTTTATTTGCTAATAAGAGGGATTTTACATGAAAAAAGTACAAGTAGCCCTGCTTCAATCCGCAACCTGCAACTTGGACCCTAGAAACAGGCCATCCAAGACTAAAGCAGTAAAAGTGGCTAAATAAATAATATAGTGCTTGGAGGAATTTCCTCCAAGCATTTTTGGGAGACGTCCTATGCGTTATATAAGTCCAGCAGCGTTAGTATTTAATAACGATGAAGAAGAGTATTGGATAGAATACTCCACTGGATGCAATGCGATAAATACTTCAAAAAACCTTGCAAAATTCATAACGGATAATTGCGGACAAGCAATTAGATTGGATCTATTAAAAAATAAGGTCGCGATGGACAAAACACTCAGCGAGGCTGACGCCAGTGTCTTGCTGACGAATGTATGTGTGCAAGCACTTGGCGAACCTAAATCGGGCTACCACATTGCAACACAAAATCATCCGTTTCTTGATATGTCTCAAGGTCGCTCGGCGTCGGTGGCGGATGCTCTGATTATGAGTAGTTACGTCAAGGAATATGATTATCCAGCCATTGAGTTAAGCGTTGAATCGCTCAAGAATGTTGCTGTCGTTGATGCAGTTAATCTCAGCATACATGAGTTAAGAAATTCTGTTTTTTATCAGTTCAGCTTGATCCTGTCAGGAACCTTCGGTGTACGCCTGCACCAACCAGCATTTTACGACGAAGAGACTAATTATCATCAAGTTGAACTTCTAAGAAAGTCAATACCTTCAGGTGGCGCCAGACACCCCACGGAGTGTTTTGTCGAGATTCATCGTTCACCCATGCTGGATGCAGGTGTCTACTATTTCTCTCCAACAAAGAGCGAATTGCAACTGATCAGCAGAGAGTTGCCGGTGTCATCCGATGATGATCGTATAACCAAATCAGATGCCAATTGGGTAGCAAGATTGGTACTTTGTACAGCAGTGAGGCGGTCAATGTTTCGATACAGGGATCCACGCAGCTTTCGCGCCTTGTTAGTTGATGTAGGGCATGCGGATGCTCAGCTTTCAGCATTGTCAAGTTATTGTAACTGGCACTACACATCACGGTTTATAGTTGATTTTGAGTACGCGAAAAACTTTTCAGATGAGTCATCAGATGACGGCCTACCTGCATTTTCAATTGGATTGCTGGAAGGATGGAATTAATGATTTATGCAAATCTGCAAGACAATGATCTTTCGATACCTGAAACCTGGGAGATTCATAATTGGGAGCGCCCTTATGTTTTTCTCAAGCAACTGGAAGCTGGTGGCTCTCAGAATAGCCACGCTTTTCAGAGTTATCGCTATTTACTGGATAAATTAGTATCTGGTTATGACTTAAAGCGCGCTATTTCACGGCGTTGTTTTACTTCTGTTGGTGAACGAGAGTTGCCGTCCTCGGTGCTTGAAGCTGTGCTTAGATGTTTATATCAGGCATTGACTCAGGAAACGCATTTATTCGCTGGAATTGTTACCAACGGCGTACAAGGTTGGGCTGATGCACCGTGGTTGCTGGATCACACGCCCAGAGCGCTCAAACGCTTGAGCAGTACGGATGACACTGAAATGGTCTTGAAGATACTGCAGGGACAGGGGTGGGCGAGAGGCAAAGGCATTACTGTACTTCTGGGAATCAATTGGGAGTTTGCTCGCGAATCTTTCAGCGATCCTGAGGTAGCTTACGCCAGAACATTGTTGGATGTTGGTCGCGTGGGACATGCATTGTTGCTAGAGGGACAGCATCAAAATTTGGCTGCTAGAATGACCCCGGCGGTACATGAAGAAACGGCTTCAAAAATGTTGCAGCTGAGTGAAGAACGAGATGTTTTATATGTAATTCGGCTAGTTTTCCCGGATTAATTGTTAAGAGTAGCAGCACGAGATAGTGGAGAGCTAAATCTCTGCGTATTTCAAGATGAACGAGGCCATAATATTCTGTGCTCGGCCGCTGCATGGAAAATTTGCACATATCTGAGATCAATTAGGTGCTTTGAGCGTGAAGAGCCGGTTTGAAAGTTTTTTTATTAGTCGAAATTTCTCACTTTTATGGTTTGGGCAAGCGTTCTCATCTTTTGGCGAGTTTGTTTTCGAGGCTACGGTCATCGTTTGGGTGGTAACCGACTTATTTCGTGCCAGCGTCTTTTTGCCGACGGCGATAGGTTTGACGGTGGCTGCTTCGGCTATTCCTCGCGTAATCGTAACACCTCTGGCAGGGGTTTTTGTTGATCGCATGATCCCCTTTTACGTGATGATTGGCGCTGACGTCATCAGGGTGTGCAATTTCCTATTTTTTATAATGATTTATTCGCTGTTCAACCTCAATCAAATACAGGTGCTCACGGGAATTGTGCTCTTGCTATTGATAAACAGTGTAGCGGCACAGTTTTTCAACCCGTCTCGCCAAGCCATTATGCAAATCGTCATCCCATCAGAACGCCGAGTTGAAGCATCCAGTAAAGCAATGTTTTCTCTGACAGGCATTTCAATATTCTCGGCATCTCTGGGGCCAGCATTATTTACGTCGATAGGACCCGTCTGGGCACTGTGGATCAATGTACTGGCCTTTACCTGTTCAGCGCTGTGTATAGCTTCCACCAGAAATCTTCGTATGAATCTATTGGGGGAGCAGGAGTTGCCCTCGTTCTGGAGAGGGTTTCTCTCCGGCCTCCGGTTTTCCTGGAGGCGCACTTCAATTCGTACCCTGCTGATCGGGGTCGCGTTGTATGGTTTTTCACTTGGCGTCAACAATGTTGCACTATCTTTGTATGCCTTCAAAACCTTGGGCTTAAGCTCCTATGAATACGGTTTAATTCTCGCCGCCTTCCCGGTCGGCGGGTTGATTGCAACCTTATTGATAAAACCGTTTTTAAAATTGCTGAATATTCGCCAGGCATTTACGGTTTCTCTGTTATGCTTAGGGGGGAGTTACCTGAGTTACTCGCTGCATCCACCGTTTTCGCTGGCATTAGTGCTGATGTTCTGTTGCGGATTATTCTTCTCGGCATTTGCCATCATTCAGGGGCCGATGCTACAAGAGGACGTGCCGATGGGCTATATGGGGCGTGTATCGGCAACCATCACGCCAGTATTGGCCATATCATCGCTGATAGGGACATTAGTATGTTCCCAGACGCTCAATATTTCACAGGATTTGACCAATTACTTCAATATATCCTTGGACGTGTATGGGATATACATCTTTTCCGCCGCAGTTTTGTTACTATTAGGTGGGGCACTGATGTTAATCGGCCAGCGTAACAAAAAAGGCCAAATTGGAGCGGCTGTCCCGGATTAACACCATTCGCGTGGCCTGAAATATTAAAAGGGCACAAAATTTGTTACCTTCGGTTTCCGGATAAAAGCGAAGGAGACAGTGACATTATTGCGTTGCCGATCCAATATCTGTGATTGCATGTGCTTATGCGTAGAAATCATAAGCATGTCACGTTGAATTCAAAGGGCGAACCTGCCTCTGAAAAATGCATATTGCGACAAAAAGTCCGTTAGGTGTTTTTTAGTATGAAGTATTATTTGGTACGTTCCAATTCAGATCAGGAACGACAAATGATTACAATCAGAAAATCTACAAGTAGCGACGCACCAGTTCTTTCGGACATTTGGCGGGATAGTGCTTTAGCAACCCATGACTTTTTGAGTCAGAATGATTTCAAGGAAATTGAAGCCATGGTTCGCGAGCAATACCTTCCGAATGCAGAAGTCTGGGTTGCTGAGGATGCTGGTAAACCTGTAGGCTTTATGGGCATGACTGACAGTCATATTGATAGCCTGTTTATTGCCCCGAATTTGCGTGGCAAAGGCGTTGGGAAGCATATGCTTGCCCATGCTAAATCGCTCTTTGGTGATAAGCTCACAGTGGATGTCAATGAACAGAACAGTCAGGGTGTGGGTTTCTATTTGCATATGGGTTTTCAGCAAACAGGACGATCAGAACAGGACGATCAGGGAAAACCATATCCAATTCTGCATCTGAAACTCATAACGGCGTAATGCAGAGACTTATAGCTATCAGGCGGACACAAGACAGGCATCTGAAGATGCAGGCAATCCAAGGCTCGATGTTAGTGCATTGAGCCTTTTCTTGTGCGGGCGGCAACTTGCCGGATCGGGTATTTTCTTTTGCCTGAAGGTTTGCAACGCACTTTGAGCGTTTCGAGTTAATTTGTAGTATTTATTTTAGTTTTATCTAAAAAATCAAAAATCTATACTGTTGCAACAATATCATATAAGCCTGATATATTTAGGTGTAAAAATTTCTCCATTCGTATAACGGGGGAGATATAAATGAAAAGAATAGCTTTAGCTGCGAGTGTAGTTTTGGCGTCGTCATCGGCTTATGCAGCTGATGCGATTGTTCCTTATGTTCCTGAGCCGGCGCCTGTTGTTGCTGACACATTCTCGTGGAATGGCGGCTATGTCGGCCTGAATGCTGGTTATGCATGGGGTAAGTTTAAGCATAACGTTCAGACAAAACGACCAGAAGGTAAAACACCGCTTCCCGGTACTCCTGAATCTGAAATTGACTATGAAATTTTAGATGAAGCTAGCTACAGCACTTCGCCAAATGGGTTCATTGGCGGTGTGCAACTTGGCTATAACTGGCAGATTAATCAGCTTGTTTTGGGTGTTGAAACAGATTTTCAAGGTAGCAGCCTGAAAGGTAGCGTTTCCGGAGGTGTTGCACCTTACACTTTCAATGCTGACACTAAGATTGATTGGTTTGGTACAGCCCGTGTCCGGGTTGGTTATACGCCATCTGAACGCTTGTTGATTTATGCAACCGGTGGTTTGGCATATGCTCACGTAAAATCATACATGAACTATGCCGGATATGAATCGTCTGTTTCAAAGACTAAAGCAGGCTATACCGTTGGTGGTGGTGCAGAATATGCATTTGATAATCACTGGTCGGTGAAAACCGAGTATTTGTTCACAGATTTAGGCAAGATCGATACTTTGAACGCGCAGCGCGGCACAACCAAATTTAGTGCGGAAACAAAGGCAAATTTCCACACTGTTCGTGTCGGTTTGAACTATAAGTTCTAAGTTTAATTCCATTCGCCTTAAAATTAGCCGCCTTTCGGGGCGGCTTTTTTATTACCCGACAGGGAGTGAATGCCTGATCCTGTAAGCAGCGGCAGTGACGACCGCGAAGCTGGTCATTTGTAACTGGAAAAGAGATTTCTTTGCGCCTGGCTGATCATTGCTTCATCCCAGTCGACTTCTCTTTTTGATTGAGGGATGTATTCTTTTCTTAGCGCGTTGTCGTAAAATAGAGTTCCATGAATACCCATTGCATCCCGTTTAAGTATTGGTCGCTTCCAAAGGCACTCTAGTATTGTGTCGGCGGCATCATCACCAAGACGGGCATAAAAATCCTCAATCAGCTCCATGTCTTGACCATTAGGAAAGAGTAAGGCGTATTCCTCTTCAGTCGCTTGGAAGATGCTGTAAGTAGCGTTGGATGCACCGTCAATTATCTGAATGTTTTTCATGAGTGCATATGTGCATTTATATGCCGAGGCGACAATGGCTTAAATGCACCGGCGAAAGGGTAATTTATGACAGATAAAGCGCCGAAAATCAGAAAGCCAACAGACTGCCAGCCAGAGTCTGCTGAACAGGCCTAATCGCTTTATCGGTTAGGGGCAGCCGTTTGTGAAGTTGTTGGCTCTTTTATCGGTATAGTCTGTTATATGAGAACCTTCTTAAGGCGATGACCGGATAAACCAAACAAAATAAGAGCCAAATAGCAGAAGAAACACGAACCTGCATTCTTTGAGTAATGCAGGTTCCTTATTGGGATAACGGGACTTATTACTTTATTCCGGTTAATCCGAGTTTCAGCCCTTTGAGCGGGACAATGACTTCAACCGGCCTGCCGCCTGTCTCAGTAAAATTGATTGTTACATCAGATCCTTTGTCTATATGCTCGCGGGTTATTGGCCCGACTGGCATCATGGCGACGCAGACTGTTTCATTGCACCCTTTGTAGGGGACATTAACAGGAGTATCCCGTCCGGCGAATCCTACTTTGAGAGGTGTTTTCTGATCAGTATTGCCAGGCACTCTTAATATCATGAAGGGAGCGCCATCGGTTGTTGCTGCCAAAGACCAGCTGAAAATCTGATTGCCCGAGGCATCAACAATAATCTGACTGAGATTACATACTCTCTCTTTTTTCTTTAAATTCTCATCGCAGATAAGGGTCCAGTTTTCATAAGGCTGGATGGTTCTTTTATACTGCCCCCATCCGACACCTTCCGGTAACTGAACCTCAGAATTTTTGATGTAATATTTTGAAGTGGCATTTTGTGCCGCTGCAGGATTAAAACTTAATAGAATTAACCCTGCAGCGGCCAATAATGGTGCTGCTTTTTTAATGAACTTCTCCGGCATTAGTTTAGCGTAAAGCTCAGGCCCGCTCCGACACCCCAATGTCCGCCTGATGTTGTTGCCGAGACATTTGCACGTATATTGCTGTCTTCATTGGTATAGCCCGCACCAAAGGCAAAAGCGCTCTGGCTGCGCCAAAGACCGCCGCCGGCTGCCACACTCCACTTGCCCGGATTGTCATCATATCGCAGAGATGCGGCTGCAAGACCTATGGCTGCTGCACGATTTGCATCGTCTCTCACGCTTTCAATGCTCGTGTTGAGTTCATAAAATTTCTGATCAGTATAATTTTTGGAGACGTTAACCGCATTTTTAACGCTGTTATCAATATAGGCGTAATTCTGCGTAATAGTTGTGTCTACAATACCTTTTAGCTGGCTTACATTGACAGCATCAGTATCTTTTACTCCGGCTGCGACATTTGAGATGACAACCGGTTTATTCGGGTCGCCGCCGAGCAGGGTAATGGAGTTGGCTTTTGTTCCGTCTGGGTTGGTGTCGTATTTGACAGCAATATTATCCAGCTTGTCCAATGCCTTATTGGTTGCGTGTAGTTGTGAGCCGTTGACCGCATCAGTTGATGTGTCCGACAGTCTGCCGGCAGCAACATTAGTTACTGTTCTTTCATTATTGACGGATCCGACGGATATTGTGCCGGTCGGAGCGCTGCCTGCGAAAGTGTACTGGTTTCCGGCTATTGTCGCGCCTGTCGTGGCTACGACAGCGGAAGTAACTGATCCTGCGCCCAGAGCTACACTATTATTGGTTCCGGCTGTTGCGCCTGAGCCAATGGCAACAGAATTCGTACCGGTCGCACTGCTGGTCATATCGCCGACAACAATAGCATTGGTGCCGAGTTTTGAAGTGATCCATGCATTGAGAACCGCCCCGTCGATAGAGCTTCCGTCAGCACTGGCCGGAACGCCGCTGATGAGTGCTTGCCCGCCATTTGCAGTGGGGACTGTACAGGTCCATGTTCCCTGGTTCGGACCAAATCCGGCGCGGGTACAGAATGCACTTGGGTGATTGGTTATTTCAGCAAATGCTATATCCGCACTCATTAATACCAGTGATGATATGCCTAAAGCATACAAAGCTGATTTAGATAATTTTTGCTTTTTATTGTCGATTTTTGTCTTTTGTGCGTGGCAAAAAACTGACGCATTATTTGACGCCATATTCCCTCCGAATATCGAAAGCTATAAATACTCAGACGGAACGCTACTCGAAATACGCAATTTATTCTGATGGACTATAATTAATTCATGTACATTCTGTAGTTTAAGCAGAATTTATACTTTACAAGGGTTGCCCCCAAATCATCTGCTACATTAAATTTTAGTAAAAATCACATTACGGAAGAATATTGTCAATCAGAAAATAAAACGCCTGAAATTCGATGTTTTTAACGGTGAGGGATATATTGGAATCCAGTAAAGCGCGCGATGAATATTTGCGCCGCTGATCCTGATGGACATGTCCGCCGTTGTGGAAAGGAAAGAAGGAACTGAAGGGTGAAAAGAGAGAATACCGGAGAGACCAATAAGCAGGTGATCAGGTGCCGGCAGTGCTGACGCAGGAAAAAAAACAACTCATCTCATAGCGGAGATCACTATAAGTATTTGATAATAAATACTTATAATGATCTGCTCAGCCTTTGCAAACAATAAGCAGGTGATCATCTGCAATTGAAAATTCACCGTTCCTATCCGCTCTTAGCTCAGGTGCACGGAAGCCTGAGACATCCGCAAAATCATTGCCTGAAGTGAGTATATAGGTTCCTCCGGTTCAGCCGAATGGCTGATATTCGGGGCAAATTTTATAGTGCGCTTCAATTAGCGACGTGCTTCCATTGCCATACGCATGGCAAGACCGGTGAGCACCATACCCATCAACCATCTTTGTACCACAAGCCATGTCGGGCGACTGGCAAGGAAGGCTGCGATCGATCCGGCAGCGATAGCAATCATCGCATTAACAGTTACGCTAATGACGATTTGCGTGAAGCCGAGGGCTAAAGATTGAACAAGCACACTGCCATGATCGGGGCTTATGAATTGCGGCAGGAGCGACAGATACATGACCGCGATTTTGGGATTGAGCAGATTAGTTAGAAATCCCATCATGAAAAGCTTGCGGGGACTATCCTTCGGTAAATCCTTTACCTGAAACGGAGATCTGCCACCCGGTTTGATTGCTTGCCACGCCAGATAGAGCAAATAGAGTGCACCTCCGAAGCGCAGCGCGTCATAGGCATAGGGTACAGCCATGACAATTGCTGTAATACCGAACGCAGCGCATAGCATGTAGAACACAAAGCCGAGGGCAACACCTCCGAGCGAAATCAACCCCGCTGCGCGGCCTTGGCAGATTGACCGTGAGATAAGATAAACCATGTTTGGTCCGGGTGTGAGAACCATCCCAAGCGCGATGAACGCAAAAGCGAGCAGGCTGTTTATTTCGGGCATTGGGATACTCCTCTGTTTCTCCCTGTTCTCACGCCTGAGAAGCGGAGATCCGGGTGATGCAGCTTTGATCAACAAGGCCGCTCTCATGATTTTACATCTGCACTGCGTAATCTGACTTGACGCTCAAATTATACTGGATCTGTTACAGAACAGATCGGGTGGGGCTGGTCTGTACTTGTACTATTAAGTCAATTTCTTTCAGAAGCAATTCACCGTCAACTGGTTTGTGTACGATATGAATCCCGCTTGCAGCGACTTCTTTAAGCCGTGCCGGCGAGGTGTCTCCGGTCACAATAATCGCCGGAACTTCCTGCTCCAGGTAATGTGTTAAATCCGCAATGGCCATAATGCCTGTCATTTGCCCTCTCAGCCGGTAATCAGCAATGATCAGGTCGACTCCGGCTGTTGTTTCTGAGCGGGATACCTGATGAGCACTGATGGCATCCTCAACGGAAATACCTGCATATACCCGGTGTCCGGCTATTGTCAGCAGATGTGTAATTTCGTTGAGAACTTCAGATTCATCATCGACGACAATAATTCCGAGCGATGGCGAGGCGGCAAGCGGGATCAGTTTAGCGTCATTTTGCCCTAAGGGTTTTAAGATTGCCGGAACGGTAACGGAAAAAAGGGAGCCTTTTCCGGCTTCTGATACCACTCTCACAGAATGTCCGAGCAATTCCGCTGTCCGCTGCACGATCGCAAGGCCAAGGCCAAGTCCCTGCGAACGGTCACGCTCCGGATTGTGCAATTGTACAAATTCTTCAAAAATCAGGTTTTGCTTGCTGTGGGGAATGCCAATTCCGGTATCCCAGACCTGAATTTCAACGAATTCGCCCCTCTTACGGCATCCCAGCAATATGCCGCCGCTTTCAGTATACCGGAACGCATTGGACAGCAGATTGCTGAGTATTCTCTTGAGCATCATCGGATCACTGTCGACGAGAATATCCCGGTCAATGACACGCCAGTCAAGGTTTCGCTCCTGAGCATGCATAGCAAATTCACTTTGAAAATCCTGAAACAGCTTTTGCAAAGAGACAGGTTCCCGGTCAGGTGCGACAACGCCGGCATCAAGTTTTGAAATATCAAGCAGAGCATCAAGTAATCCGCTCAGATTGCCGACGAGCGATTTGGCGCGGTCAGCCAAATTCAGTGCCTCTCCCGACGAAACATGACCGCGCTTTCCAAGCATGGACAGCGTCGTCACCAAAAGACTCAAGGCATGGATGGGCTGCCGGAGGTCGTGGCTTGCGGCTGCGAGAAAACGGGTCTTTGATTGATTGGCACTGTGCATTCTGTCGCGTTCTTTTGCCAGGTTTTCTGCGAGATTTTCGTTTTCAAGCCGGAGTGCAATTGTTTCGCGCAACATGCGGTAGGTGCTGTGGCAATAATAGAAATTGATGGCAACAAGCGTTATGACTAAAAACAAGAACGGCCCTGAGATCTCTCCGCCAAACATCATACTGCGGATGGCCAGCGGAATAGTTGTAGCAAGGACCGACCCGATAAGAGCGGGCGGGAAGGCCGATAATGCAGGGACTGTACCGCAGACGAGGCCCGTCAGAACAACCATGGTGAAAGAAAATACCAGCGGTTCGTCAGGCATGAATCCCATCCAGCCAAGCGCACCCCACAGCAAGCCGGATGCCCAGGAGAATGCTGCTGCCAGCCATTCCCATTTCGCAATGGATTCGGATTCCCGATTGCGGCTCAGGAAACGGACTGCAATAACTCCCCTCAGAAACGTGAGTGCAAATATTGTTCCGAGCCAGATCAGAAGAAAATTAAGCGGCACTGCACGTTGCAGAATGTAAAAAGCAGCACTGGATGTCGCGACGTTTGAAATCATCACACCGTAAGCATTACGGTAAAGAAGTGAGACAAGTGCCCGGCGTATTTTTTCCTCTTGCATCATACTCCTCACAACAAAGAATCAGTGTATCCATCAGATACATACAGAGAGAGTGACATGTTCAACATTATTCTGGCAGACGACCACGCTGTTGTCCGGAAAGGGCTCAAATCCCTTTTATCGATCATGGAAGATGTGTCTGTTTGTGCTGAAGCGGCATCCGGTGAGGAGATTGCCCGTCTGGCCCGGGATACCAAAGCAAACTTGCTTATTCTTGATCTCGGTATGCCGGGTATTGCGGGCTTTCAGACCATCACTGATCTGAAAGCGCAAAGGCCCGAAATGAGTATTCTGGTTCTGACAGCCAATATGGAGCCGAGAACCGTCAGAAATGTCATGAATGCGGGAGCAAGCGGGTATCTGACCAAAGACGGCGATCCCGAGGAAATTGAAGAAGCAATCAACGCTATACGAAACAGAAAGACGTATCTTGCGCGCAGCATCCGTTTTGCAATGGGTGGTCAGGATCATGACGGACAGCCGGCCTATACGCAGGAAATTGTCTCGCCAATTCCGCTTACCCGACGGGAAAAGCAGGTTCTGGCATTGGTTGCACAGGGTAGTACGGCACGCGATACAGCCGCACGTCTGGGGATCAGTCCTTCCACCGTTCGCAAGCACCGGGAAAATCTGATGACTAAACTTAATCTCCACAGCGCTGCGGAACTGACTGCTTACGCGGTTCGTCTCGGTTATCCTGCGGGATAGTCTGCCCATAGGCCAGTGATCCGTTTAAAACCGCATTGCTATTTTTGCATTAAACCCGTGACGCACCGCGCCGCCTTCACCGAGGCTGGTTGTATATCCAAAACCGAGATTCAATCCCTGATCAAATACCATATCGAGTCCTGCGCCGAGACGAACGGCATTGCCGATCACCGGATCATTGGCGAGGAGAAATGAAGGGCCTCCTGCCCAGTCAAGATAATTCAGGCTTACATCGCTTTCGCCCGAGAGATCATAGCGCCATTCCGCTTTGAGATTAGGGGTTAGCCGGTAGCCGCGGAACAGATAAGTATAGTCCGCCTCGAAGCCGATGACTGTGACGAGCGAATTCACTGTCTGCTCGCCGTAATGCAAATTGCGGGTGCCGCCGTTATTTTCGTCAAAGGAACCAAGTTTTGTCCAGGACGCATCGAGTCCGGCATAGGGTGAGAAGTACAGAGCATCCCGTTTGACTTCGTAACCGGCCTTCAGACTTCCGAACACTTGCTGACCATCTCGTGAGCCGTAGGCAAATCCATCAGCACCTGTCAGATATCGCTTGCTGTTAAAAGACAGTGCGCCGTAACCGAGGACAGCTTCAAGATATGTATTTTCGGCCGGACGCAAGCTGCCATAAGTGCCGATGCTCCAGCTCTCACCGTCACTGCGAGTTCCGTTGTTTCCGATTTCAGTCCGGTCTTTGCCATAACCAATACCAATACCGGCGATAAATCGCTCACTGAAGCGATAATCCAGTCCGGCACTAACGCCGGAAGTTGTAAAACTCAGCGCGGAGTTGCTTGATCGTTCGGATGTGCCTCCGATTTCAATCTGTCCTGCTGTCCAGACACCGAAGCGTGATGGTGGTACAGGTCTGTCTTGAATGATCCCGTCAGTCTGATCAGGGGCGTGCCGTCTGCGTGGTTCGGAGAAAAAGCCCGACACATCCTGTCCCCTCCGGTCATGTGTTTCCTCTTCCGGCTGCTTCGTGTTCAGACTTATACCCTGATGGCTCTCATTGCTATCGCCGCGCCGCAACCGGCGCAGTCGGTCACTATAGTTGGAAAGCTGAGCGTCAGCAAAACGGCGTGCTCCTTCGGCTTGCGCATTAACAAGACCGATGACCTCCGGATCCATGGACGGGTCGTCACGGGCCATGACAGTAATCGTTACGTCAGCAGGCGCAGAAGTGGTGAATGCATTACGTAGCGTGTACCGCACCGCAGCGACCCCCGTGAATGCCGGAGTTGGCGCAAAGATCAGCCGGAAGCCGTGGTCTGCATTATCTTCAATACTGACCGTGCCTGCACCGGACGGGTTCAGTGATACAATAGCTGCACTTACAAAAGGGCCACCTGTCGCGCCTTTGGTAAGGAGCACAGAAACTGGTGTTCCCGCAATTGTGGTTACGGAATGTCCTGTTGCCACGGGTTTGGGATTGACCTTAACGGAGATTGTGGCCGGCTCGGACGTGCCGAACGGATTGCTGAGTGTATAACTGAAATTTACGTCATTCGGGCTGTTTTCTGCAGGTGTATAAGTAATGCTGGTTCCAGATACTGATACTGTGCCGGTCGCGGGAGCATCCGCAATACCTGCCGTAGTGAACGGGCCGCCTGTTGCACCAACAGTCACATCAATTGTGATCGGAATACCCGGCAGTGATGTTGCACTATGCGCCGTGACTGTTGGGACCTGCAGAGGCGATACAATAATTGTGACTGTTGCCGGCGCGGAGGTTCCGCCCGGACCCGTAGCCGAATAGGTAAAACTATCTGTGCCGAAGAAATTTGTCGCCGGTTCGTATGTAACAACCAGTCCATTTACAGTTGCCGTGCCATGGGACGGCACTTTCGCAACCGTTACTGTATTGATTGAACCGCTGTCATTAGCGGTAACCGGAATAATGACTGATTGGTTCGCCAGTGTCGATGCAGAGTCGCCTGCTGCAACAGGTGCAGGCTTATTGAGAATATTGATTGTCACCCACGCGACATTTGATGCTCCGCCGGGACCAATGGCCTGATACATAAAGCTATCCGTTGCAACTGTCGGTGACCCGTCACTGTTTCTCTTGGGGCTATAGGATACGGTTCCGTTTGAATTAAAGGTAAAGCCTGAATAGTGTGACGGGTAAGTGACGAGACTGAAGAGGAACGGACCCGCACCGGTTGCTTCTGTATTAAAACTCAGCTGCAGATCATCGGGCTGTATCTCGAATGTCAGGTCGCGGGCAACGGGTGGGGACGGTGGGTTAACCTTTACTGTTACAAGTGCAGGAGCTGAGGTGCCGGACGCGTTTGATGCGGTATAGGTGAATGTAACAGTACCAACGAAACCCGGCTGTGGCGTATAGTTGATCGTAAGACCACTTACTGCTGCGGTACCGGTCGCTGGATGGTTGTGAATAGCCACTGATGCCGGTGTACCGTCCGTTATATTCAATGGTACTGAAACAGTACCACTATTATAAGCAAGGCTCATTGCAGTATTGTGAGCGACCGGTACAGGGTCAGCAACGTTAAGTGTATAGCTATGATACTCGAAAAAAGTAGAATTTGTGACATCGAGATCGACGGCAATCCGGAAGTGATGTGTACCACGTTGATGCGTGGTCCCCGACAACAAGCCTGACCTCGACAGTGTTATGCCATTAGGCAGCGATCCGGAAGTCAGTGAGAAACCGTAGGGTTGCTGGGCCCCGCTGACAGTGATCTGCTGCGAATAGAATGTACCTGCAGTCGCAGGGATCAGGATGCCCGGTGATACGGTGATATTCGGGTCGACCATAAGTATATAGCTGCGCTCACCGCTGTTACCCTGATCGTCGTTCACACGAATTGTAAAACTGTACACGTTATATGTGGTAGGCGTACCGCTCATGACGCCGGTTCGCGATAAACTTAGATTGCCCGGAAGGTTGCCGCTGCTCACCACAAATGAATAGTTTCCACTTCCGCCACTTGCGGTGAATGTTTGTGCATATGGCTGGTTTGCTTTGCCGCTACCCAAAAAAGGATTATTCGGGCCGATATCAATGGTCGCTGCTGTTGCCCCTGATGCATATATGAACACAGCGAGCCACAATATTACGATTCCCCGCAGGTGTAACAAGCTGGTTCTGATCACCCCATCCCCCAATTCGCTATATCTGCACAATGCGCCGTTTCTCTTACGGAGTATCGGTTTCGGCGTAATCGCAGCGTGAATAAGCGTCTCTTATGTTATGATCGCCATTGTCATACGGGACAGAGTTTACGCAATACGCTATCTGCCGTAG
Source organism: Hyphomicrobiales bacterium (assembly GCA_900470285.1). GTDB lineage: Bacteria > Pseudomonadota > Alphaproteobacteria > Rhizobiales > Rhizobiaceae > Pseudochrobactrum. The sequence continues at coordinate 211,008 of UCAG01000012.1, read as the reverse complement.
TTCAGCAGATCATCACATATAAATTTTTGAATTATCTGAGTGGCTGTTTTTTATAAATAGTGTAATGCGGACAAGCAGTTATCAATAAATTGATAAATTTTTGAAGCATTGCAGCCTGCTATGACAAACGTGATATAACTGCCTCGCATCTGTTCAATTTTCTGCAAGCCGTATCTGGTCACGATCATATGGAGCGGTACCGGACAGCCTGATTGATGCGGTATGGCGGCTGGATGAATGTAACCGGTGCTTGGTCGAAAAGCCTCTGAATTGATGATTAATGTTGTCGGGCAGGGCATGGAGATTAAGGATATTGCGCCAATCACAGAGAGCGCATCACGCTGGGCGCTTATCTCAAAGACGGCTTAGACACGCCGATTGTGCATAAAAACACTATAGATTGCTGCCCGTTTCAGCGGACTATATTGTATTTTGTATTGTGGTGATCTGCGTTTAACGCGCAATCCGATTTAAGAGGCAGCTAAAGGCTGCCTTTTTGATTTCGCTATCGCTCTCAGGCGGTACCAGGGGTACACCTAAGAGCGATAGTAAATCCAAGGCTCGATATTGCAGGGTCGGGCTTTTCTTAGGACGGCAGTTTTTTTCCCTTGATAAGCATCCGTAATCCAAAAAGGATAAGTGCTGCAGCGATAAGAGCATGAAGTATGACGGACGGAACGAGGCCGAGATTGTCATAGCTCCATTCCAGTATGCGGGGTACGCGTATATTTGTACCAATGACAGCATTTGTCACTTTTATATAGTTATCAATTGCAAAGAACAGCAATACGCCGCCGACCAATATCAGTGCGGCACCTTTGAAACGTTCAGCTACATCAATGACTTTGCTTGAGCCGGATGTTGTCATAACTCACCTCAGTAATAAATGAATGTCTAATACAAAATAAACGCTGTGACTCTTCTAAAAAAAGCAAGTCGAAAATTGCATTCCTGTGAGAGTTACTACAATCATCAATATCTCGAATTCATCTATTAGATATTCAGTCGCTTGGATGCTGGTGCAAATTTTCAAATTCAAAAACGAAAAATAATTGCAGGCCGCTGCAGGAATTCAGGCGCTACATTGCGCCTGAGTTCCATGAACCTGCTCAACCGGGCTGGCCTTGTATTAATCAAAATATATCTATTAATAAATCACAGTTATTATTTCATATTTAATGACTTCATACGTACGTATCATTGATGAAATCCATAGTTTTTGATTATTTTTACAAGATATATTTAGTTTTATTTTTTATAAAATTAAATGGCCAAATTTTCTTATGGCAACATGCTGCAACATTAAGCCCATACACCCGCAAGCATATTAGGCGTTTCGGAAAATGCGAACTCAATATGGATGATCTGCCCGAACCGCTCGTCCCAAAAAATCTGCCCTTTGTAATATCCTTGTGACAGTTTTTTGCACATATCCTGCACGTACCTCAGATAGAGAAGCTGAAAAGCGTGAATGATGATTTTTCTTAAAAAATCCCTATCAGTTAAATAATAGATCGTCATATATAGAATATATTCTTCGTGATTTATAAAGAACTATATTGTCATTGTATAATTATTAATTTAAGTATAATAAATTGTATCAAATATGCATCAATAAATAAAAATATCAATTGTTTATCTTTATTATAATTTTAAAATATCAATACTATTGTATAATTAATAATTTCGAATGACGAATACCATTTATTTATTTTCCTTAAAATTAAAGAATTTATTTAAAATATTATTTAAAGGAACTCGAATTGTTCAAAGTTTCCAATGGTTTTTCTTCTCTTCGCGCTTCCCGCAACAACCGAACCTATATTTTGACGCATTCAACCTCGCCTCTGGCGATCAGGAAAACGGCAAGATCTGTTTTATTGCTGGGATTGATTGTGCAAAGTGCGTCATTCGCTCATGCAGCAGATTATACGTGGACTGGTGCGACAGACCAGAATCTGAATGGCAAGAACTACAGCCCGTACTGGCCCTTTGGTGGTACAGGTAATCTCGTAGACGGCGACAAACTGCTATTCCACTGGGTTCAAGGTAATATGCAGAATACGCCTCTTGTCTCCACGGCATTAAAGATGCCAATAGCTCCTCGGTCAACGGTGGAAATTCAGATAGGAGCACAGGCCGAATATGGGGAGCTGAATATAAATAACGGGGGCACTTTGGACGTAAGTGGTGCCAACATGTATATTGGCAATGACGCTGGATCTAATGGCGTTGTAACAATTGATGGCAACGGATCTGGACTGACAATAACACAGGACGCACGTGCTGCGTATCTATATGTCGGCAAAGCTGGCAATGGCACTCTCAACATTAAGAGTGGTGGAAACCTGACAGGTGGTTTCGTTCTTGGAGATAGCGCTGGCTCAATCGGCACGATAAATATTGAAGATGTAGGGACTGAGTTTAATTCTCTTTATGCTGTAATAGGAAACTCAGGTGCCGGAACTCTTAGTCTTTCGAAAGGCGCGGCACCAATTAATCCCATTCGCAGTCTCACTGTCGCAGCGATGAAAAATTCCAATGGCACTCTAGAGATTGACGGTAAAGACACCAGCCTAACAATTAACTCCCTAACCTTTGGAGATGGAAATGCAGCCGTTAATGTAACGGATGGAGGAAAACTGATAATAAGCAAAACCGCACCCAGTGTCGGTACAATTTTGGCGGATGCTAAGACAGCTATCACTACTATGACGGTTGATGGCGAAGATTCTAACCTCGATCTTTCAAACACAATCGCCGGAACGGGAAACGCTCATTTTACTATCGGTAATTATGGCACCGCAACAGTGTCAGCAACTAACGGCGGTAAAATTCTTAATGTTGGCAAAGTGGATATCGGAACAAACGGGCAAGGCACTTTAATTGTCGATGGTTTAGGGTCTGAATTCTCACGAGCAATAGGCCAAGATTCTGCAGAGATAAATGTAGGTAGTTCGTTACGATCAGGTACTGATCCTTACGGCCATGGGATTATCAATATAAACAATGGCGGTTCTATCATTCTGACTAATCTTTCCGTTTATAACGGCTCTGCTACAGTGAACGGGAAAAACTCTCTTTTGGACAGTACTGCCGGCTGGCTAGTCTTGTCAGCGCCAATCGATGGCGCTGCGGATGCAAACTTCAGCATTACAGCCGGTGCGGCGACAAAAAGCCTCGTCGTTTCAATTGCAGACTCCGCTGCCCGTCATGGAACCGCCATCGTGGATGGTGCCGATTCCACATGGGAAATAAATCATCGATTCTATGTAGGGCGCGACGGTGACGGACAAGTGGCTGTAACCAACGGCGGCGTTATCAATGGTACAGATGTGTATATTGGCAATGCTGCCGGGGCCAACGGCACCGTTATAATATCAGGTAATAAATCGGGGTGGAGCATCAATCCGAGCACTGTTGTTCCCGGCTGGGCTTTAAACGGTAATCTGGTGGTAGGCTGGGCTGGCAACGGAACTCTGACACTTTCGGACAAAGCTTTTCTGCATGTTGCAAATAATATCATCATTGGAAGGAACGCGGGTGCAACAGGTGTCTTAAATATTGGTGCGCCAGAGGGTGCTACAGCTGCAGCTTCCGGCGAATTGACAGCTATGAAGATTAGCTTTGCCGCAGGGACAGGCACACTTAATCTCAACTATCTTGAAGCTGACTATACGCTGACATCTGCTCTTTCCGGCTCCGGTACGATCAACCAGATGACGGGTATAACTACTCTTACCGGAGACGGCTCCGCGTTCACCGGCATGACCAACGTCAAAGCTGGTACGTTACAGATCGGCGATGGCGGCACAACCGGCTCGCTGAATGGCAGCATCATCAATGATACGCATGTGATCTTTAACCGCTCCGATGCTCTCGAATATACAGGTTCTCTCGGTGGTGCCGGTGACCTGCGCAAACTTGGTGCCGGCATGCTTACCATGAGCGGTGACAGCAGCACCTTCGCTGGTACCACCGGTGTTGAAGGCGGCAGCTTGTTCGTGAGCGGTACACTCGGCAATGCTAATTCCGGCGCTGTAACTGTAGCTGCTGGCAGCAGTCTGGCTGGTACAGGCACAATCGGCGGCATCACCACAATTGCCAATGGCGCTGCGCTGATCGGCAATCAAGGCTCTGTATTGACCTTCCGGGATAGTCTGATCCTTTCCGGCACAAGCATCGTCGACGCTTCTCTCGGCCAGGCTCCGAATGCTGCCGGGCTATTCAATGTGCAGGGCAATCTGACACTGAATGGCGTGCTCAACATCACCGATCAGGGAGATTTTGGCCCCGGCCTTTATCGCTTGTTCGATTATGGCGGTACATTATCGGGCAATGGTCTGACTTTGGGAACTGTCCCGCAGGGCGCGGACACAAGCGCCATGCAGTTTCAGAATCCGGCCAACCAGTATAATCTCTATGTGGCAGGCGCGGTCGCCAATAATATATGGGCTGGCGGTGACGGCATCTGGAATACGACTAACACGAACTGGACGGATATTAACGGCAGCCAAACGGGTATCTGGAACCAGGGTGACTATGCCCAGTTTGGAACAGTTGGACATCAGGTCACAGTAGATGACAGTGCTGGCGGTTTGATCGTACAGGGGCTGGTCTTCTCAACGGACGGTTATATGCTCAAGGGTGATTATTTCACGCTTGAAGGTAGTAAGAACCCGACGATCCGTGTGGGTGACGGCAGCGCTGCCGGAGCGGGTATGACAGCCACGATTGCGAGCGAGTTGCGCGGCAATCAGGGCCTGACCAAAATCGATTACGGTACCCTGGTTCTGACGGGTAGCAACAGCTATACCGGTGGTACGACGGTAAATCAGGGAATCCTGCAGCTTGGCGACGGCGGCAATAGCGGCAGCATTGCTGGCGATGTGGTTTTGAACAGGGATCAATACGGCCATGGTACGCTGGCCTTCGATCGTGTCGACACTAACACTTTTGCCGGAAAGATCAGTGGCGGCGGTGATGTTGTGCAGCGCGGCACGGGCACAACCGTTTTTGCCGGCGATAACACGTTCACTGGTGGTCTGACAGTTGAGAATGGCACTGCCAAGGCTGGCATTGCCGAGCATGCCTTTGGCTCTGGCTTGTTAACAGTCGGAAAAACCGGAACCGTCGATCTCGATAGTTTCAATGAAGCGGTTGCCGGACTTGCCGGCAGCGGTCATGTGGCGCTTGGTTCGGGCATTCTGACGCTCGATCAGAACATTGACACGAGCTTCTCCGGCACAATGGACGGCACGGGTAGCCTCACTAAGAATGGCAGTGGTAAACTTACTTTGTCCGGCACCAGCACCTATTCAGGGCCAACACAGGTCAATGGCGGCGCACTCATTCAGGCAGCAGCAGGCAGCTTCTCCTCAGCTTCCACATATGCGGTGGCGCAGGAAGGTCAGATCGAGCTTGGGGGCTATACCACCGGTATGGCTTCGCTTTCCAACGCCGGCACAATCAATTTCGGCGGTGCAGGTGGGACAGTCCTTGATGTTGCCGGTAACTACGCAGGCAATAGCGGTACGCTTGTGCTGAACACAGTGCTGGGCGATGACAGTTCAAAGACCGATTTTATGAAGGTTGGGGGAGATAGCTCGGGTACGAGCATTGTAAAGGTGATCAATCGCGGTGGTATTGGTGCGCAAACCAATGAGGGCATCCGCCTCATCGAAGTTGTGGGTCAATCGAATGGCATGTTCAATCTTGCAGGTGATTACACTACCAAATCCGGTGAAAGTGCCGTGGTGGCCGGTGCTTATGCCTATACGCTTCATGAAGGTGGGGTAAACACGCCGGCAGATGGTGACTGGTACCTGCGCAGTGCACTCAAGGACGGCAAAGGTCCGGTCATTAATCCCGGCATCCCGCTTTATCAGGGCGCTGTACAGTCTATGCAGGTGCTCAACAAGCTGCCGACATTGCGGCAACGCGTCGGTAACCGTTTCTGGGGTGGTGCCACCAATCCGGTCATTGAACAGGATGCGGGTACCATCGCCACGCCGCTTGTTTCCTCCGGAGAAGCTGGTGCCGTTGTGGGCGGACGCGCTGTCTGGGGGCGGATTGAAGGCGCGCATAATCGCTTTGAAGCCAATCGCTCAACCTCCGGCATGAAACAGGATATCAATAGTTTCATCCTGCAGACCGGTGTTGACGGTCAGTTCTATGAAGGAGAGGCGGGCTTGCTGATCGGTGGTATTACCGGTCAATATGGCAAGGCGCATTCCGATATCGCGTCAAAGCAAAGTGATGGCAAGATCGATACGCAAAGCTGGGGCCTGGGGGCAACGCTGACCTGGTATGGCGACAACGGCTTTTACGCCGACGGACAGGTACAGACCAATTGGTATGACAATGATTATAACTCCACCACTGCCAAGCGGAATCCAACCAATGGCCGCAAGGGCTTTGGCTATGCTCTGAGCGCGGAAGCCGGCCAACGCATCGATCTTAACGACAGATGGTCGCTAACCCCGCAAGCGCAGCTGATGTGGTCATCGGTGGATTTTGACAGTTTCAACGATGTGTGGGGGACAGCGGTTGCACTGCGAGACGGCGACAGTCTCACGGGTCGGATCGGCATATCTGCAGACTATCGCAATGTCTGGCGTGACGCCGATGGTCAGCTTGTCCGCTCGAGCATCTATGGCATTGCCAATCTCTATCAGGAACTGATGGGTGATATGAGCATTAAGGTAGCGGAAGTGAATTTTGGCACGGGCAATGACCGCACATGGGGCGGTATCGGAGCGGGGGGCACATATTCATGGAATGATGACACATATGCGCTCTACGGTGAGGGCTCACTCAACACCAGCCTCAATAACTTCGCCGACAGCTATACCATCAAGGGAACAGCAGGGTTCAGAATACGTTGGTAAGAGATAAACACATTTGACGTATCCGACGGAAAGGCATCAGGTCTTTCTCGTCGGATGGTTTGTGCCAACCCTTTACGCGTATTATGCATCTCTCCCTGTAAAATGCGTTAAGCTGCTTTGCTCATTTTTTGCTCCGTATTTTTTTGACCTGTTCGCTGACACTTTCGCGCCAGACGGTCGGCCGCACATTCAGAAAACCGGTCATGTGAACTGGCAGAGAACAATACGGGACTTGTCGCAACGGTTCTGCCGGATGCATGAACCGGACAGGGAGGCTAGAGCATAATTCCTTAAACTTGGATCAGTTTAAGGTAAAATTATGCTCTAATTTTAAAGTGTTAGAGCGNNCTGGCACACGGCGCTCTAATGTTCGTTTTAGTGAAGCAATTTGCAAATGATTGTTCATTACATCATTGGGCGATATTGCACTCAGTCAGGTCGTTCGATCCGGATGACTGTTAAATATGTAGTCTCAATGGTGTGAGAGATAATTGATAAAGAGCTGGAAGAGTTCCGTCTGACTGGAAATAGAAAGGCGTTTATAAATATTCGAACGATGCAGCTTGGTTGTTCCCTCCGTAATATTCAAAATATTAGCAATAGAGATATTGCTGTGTCCGCGCAAAATCATACGGGCAACATTTCTCTGTGTACCGGTCAGCTGGTTTTGAAAGACATTGAGGAACATGGTTTCAACATCATCATCGCCGGCAAGTGAGGGAACAAAACCGGCAGGCTGAATCATTTTCCAATGCGCCTGCAGTGCCGCGTTGATGAGAGGCTCTGTTGCTTTCAGTCTTACAATATCTGTGTTGGTAAAAGGGGATTGTCCCTGATTGCGCATCAGCGAATATGTGGCGCTGACACCCTCACTCAAAGGTATGACGAAGCCGATTTCTTCGATTAATACGCCTGCCTCGGAAGACACGCAGGGGTGAATATCATGGGAAATCACAAAATCAGAATGAAAGAAGCTGTCCGGTGCAAGCTCATCCATACGCCACAAACCGGCTTCGTGCTCGCTGATACAAGCCACATAAAAGGGATCAAGCAAATAGCCGCCGCGCATATAAGAACTGAGCGCTTTGCGGGAGACCGTCTGACTGTAGCCGTCATGGATCAGATGAGGCTCTGCATTAAACCGGAAAGCAAAAATGCAGCTCATATCAAAAGCGGCAATATCCGCAATCAGCGTATCCAGCTGCCTGCCGAAGGTCTGCTCGCCAAAAGCATTGATGATAGCTGCAACTTTCGCAAAATCATGATCATGCATCACATCCCCCCCGTCTGCCGGCTTTTGTCCCCGTTCCGGGCGTTCGTATAACTTTTAGTATATCGACGGAAAAAGCTATTGCATTTAGCCTGTTTCCTCAATGCATAGCCCCCGTGAAAAATAGCGGGAACGTCAAAAAAACAGGGGCAGCAGCTTTAATTTTCATATGGAAGACAAAGGCAGATCACCTGATTTTGCCTGACGGGGAGGCATATCCATGGCGCAGCGTTTAGCCGGAAAAACTGCATTGATTACGGGCGGAGCAGGTGGGTGCGGACTGGCTGCCTCGCAGTTGTTTGCACGGGAAGGTGCAAAGGTCGGCATCCTCGATCTGCCCTCCAGCGATGGTGCTAAAGTTGCCGAAGATATTAACCGCAACGGTGGCTCCGCTTATTTTACAGCTTGTGATGTTTCCGATGCTGAACAGGTACAAAATGCTGTGCAGGCTGTGACGCGGGAACTCGGCACTATCACTGTATTAATGAACCATGCGGGCATTCTTTCCGTTGGACCGTTTCTTGAAACAACCGAAACGGAATGGGATCGCATCATGGCTGTGAATGTGAAGAGCATGTTTCTGGTCACCAAGGCTGTTTTGCCCGGTATGATTGCAGCGGGGCATGGCAGTATCGTCTCGACCTCTTCGATCTCCGCCGTGGTCGGTACGCCGATGGAAGTGCTTTACTGCACCAGCAAAGGTGCATGCCATATGTTTGCCCGCGCTATTGCTGTGGAGTTTCGTGACCGCAATATCCGTTCCAATGCGATCTGCCCCGGTTTTATTGCAACGGCACACGGGCAACGGGAAATCAGGGATTTGAGTAAATTCGGCGTTGATGTCTCGGAAGATGCCATCAAAGCCGCACAGGGGCGGCTTTGCTCGCCGGAGGAAGTCGCGTCAGCGGCGCTGTTTCTGGCAAGCGATGATGCCGGTTTCGTCAATGGTGCACATCTCTTCGCGGATAATGCCTATACAGCCATATAACGATACGAGTGATAAACGAAGATACAGCTTCTTTGTACCGACATAAAAACAACGGCGGGAAGCCCAAAATGGGAACAGAGACATGACAAGCACAAAACACGCCCTCAATCCGTCTGCACAATTTTCCGAAGGCGGACACTGGAGAAACTGGGTTGGCAACCAGTCCTGTATCACGCGTTATACCGGTGCCCCCACAAGTGATGATCAGCTCTCCGACATGGTACGTTCTGCGACTTCTGAAGGGCTGAATGTGCGCTGCGCCGGTTCCGGCCATTCCTTTACCCCCGTGGTCGGTACCAGCGGTCTTTTGCTCTCTCTTGCGCAGATGAAGGGCATCAAAAATATTGATCGTGAAAAGAAGCGGGTAACAGCTGCCGCAGGCACGACAATTAATGAACTGGGGAGGGTGCTGAAACAAAACGGCCTCTCTATGGTCAATCAGGGCGATATTGACAGTCAGGCATTGGCGGGGGCTCTTACCACCGGTACCCACGGCACAGGCGCAAAGCTTGGCAATCTTGCCTCTTCGATTGTCGGTATGAAAATGGTGCAGCCGGACGGCAGTGTGCTGCATGTGGATGAAACAACGCCTGACCTGTTACAGGCATCGCGTGTTTCTGTCGGCACACTCGGCGTTATTTCAGAAATAACCTTGCAGCTGATGGATAGCTATAATCTGCATGAAAAACTGTGGCGTGAAGATTTTGAAGCCTGCATGGAAATGCACGACGATCTGGCCGCAAAGCACCGCCATTTCAGTTTTTTCTGGTGCCCGACAGAGCGCAGCCGTCATTGCTATTGCCTGCCGGATACAGCTGCGACCTCTAAATCAGGACGCACCACCGATGTTTGTGAAATGAAAATCATGGACATTACGGAAGCGGCGCCAATGGAAAGCGAGTTTGAGAAAATCGCATATAGTTCGGAAATCTATCCGATTGAATATATTCCGAATTTCCATGAGCTGGAATATGCGGTGCCGGTTGCTCATGCGAAAGAGGCGGTCAGGGAGGTGCGTCGTCTGATGCTGGAAAAGCATCCTGATGCGATCTATCCGATCGAATATCGTTTTACAGCCGGTGACGGTGCATGGATCAGCCCGTTTTTCGAACAGGACAGCGTGACTATCTCGGTTTCCGGCGAGCCAGGCAAAGATTATTGGCAATATCTGCGTGATGTGGATGCGATCCTGCGCGGTTACAAAGCACGCCCGCATTGGGGGAAACTGCATTTTCTTACCGGTGATGATGTGACCGACATTTATCCGAAAGCCGGAGAATTTCGCGCCTTGCGCCGGAAACTCGATCCGGAGGGCTATTTCCTCAATGATCACCTGACGCAGTTGTTCAGGTAACGCACAGCAAATTCAGGGCAGGCGGGAGTTTGCTTTCCCTGAGACACATAGCAGACCAATGAATGATAACCATAAGCGGGAACGAAAATGGCACATATTGGTACAATCGTTATTTACATCATTATGGCTTGTGCAATTGCCGGAGCCATCGCTTCAATTCGCAACAGTGAAACAGGCCTGGGAAAAGAATTCATTGAAGGGTTGCACAGCATCGGGCCGATCTTTATTCCCGTTGCGGGCATTATGGCTTCCATTCCTTTCTTGTCGTCTTTTATCAGTACAATGGTAGGGCCGTTATTTCATGCGCTGGGTGCAGATCCGGCATTGGCAGCGACAACGATTATTGCAGCGGATATGGGCGGCTATCAGCTGGCTAAGGCGCTGGCGCAGTCCCCAGATGGCTGGGTGATGGCAACCGTCACCGGTTTTATGGCCGGTGCAACCATTATCTTCTCCATTCCGGTCGGCCTAGCAATGCTGGAAAAGAAAGACCACAAATATATGGCGCTGGGCATCATGTCCGGTGTGTTAAGCATACCGGCCGGCGTATTCATTGCCTCTGTCAGTATTATGATCTTCAATGTCGGTATTCGCCCTGATGTCTCAACGACCGGTGATGCAGTCCAGCAAACAACATTGTCATTACCTCTGATTGTACAAAATATGTCGCCGTTGGTGATCTTTTGTCTGGCAATCGCGGGCGGGCTTAAATTCTTTCCTAATCAGATGATTACCGGTTTTCTGTGGTTCGGACGTATCATGTATGCGGCAATCACATTGGTGCTGGTATTCTCGATTGTTGAATATTTTACATCCGTCTTCACCACGCTTTTCGGCAAGTGGTCTTTCGCACCGATTATTGCCGATGAGGCAGATCAGTTCCGCGCTCTGGAGATTGCCGGTTATATTGGCATCATGCTCAGCGGGGCTTTTCCGATGGTTTATCTGATCACCAAATTCCTGGCCGTACCGATGGAAAAACTGGGCAGTAAAATCGGGCTGACGCCGGTTGGCGCAGCGGGATTACTGGCGGCTTCCGCGAATATTCTGGCGATGTTTCGTCTGGTGCGGGATATGCGTCCGAAGGACAAAGTGCTGGTTATTGCTTTTGCAGTATGCGCAGCCTTTATGTTCGGTGATCATCTGGCGTTTACTGCTAATTTCCAGCCAAACATTATTCTGCCGCTGCTGTTGGGCAAGATCGGAGGCGGTGCATTCGGCTTCGTTATCGCACTGTGGTTGTCTGTTCCCAAAGCAGAGGAGCTGGAAAGGACGATGAAGGCGGGACAGTTGCAAACAACGAATGCCTATGCCGCGTAAATGAAATATCCGGTATTAGTTTGAATAGGCCCTGGCTTATTAGACACCCTTCGTCTTCAGTTTGTGGTTCTGCTTAAAGTGTGCTGGTGACAGCATACCATTCCTAAACGGATATCTTCATTTACACAGCTGCTGAAAGGCTGTTTCAGCCAGGCATAAATCCGCCAGGCTGGACGCTGTGTGCGGCATCACAATGACATTTTAACTTTGCACAAAATCGGACATTTCAACATGGTCGCCACAACGCTAATCCATTAATATCACTTCACTTTCAGGAACGACTACAATTGAGAAGAAGTTGTAAGCGACAGGATTAATTGCCGTGCTCCTTACCTTTACGGGCGGAGTGCTTATGGCAAGCTCAGTTTAATAACACATGAATATATTGTTTCAATTCTCTGCGTGCGCTCCGTCTCGCTTCCATCATCGAACAGATCCCGCACACGCTTTATGCAGAACCCTTTGTCGGCATGAGTGGTGTGTTCTTTCACTGGCAGCTGGTGCCCCGCAGTGAGGGGATTAATGATATTTCCGGCGATGTGACCACGCTGCTTCGCATTTTACAGCGCTGTTATCCGCAATTTATGGAAACACTCAAGTTGCAGGTCTCATCACGCAAAGAATTTGAACGCCTTTCCAATTGCAACCCGTCAACCTTAACCGATCTGGAACGGGCAGCGCGTTTTCTTTATCTGCAACGTCTGGCCTGTGGCGGTAAAGTTTCTGGCCGCTTCTTCGGCGTTGATACGACCGGCTCAGCCCTATTACGGTTGTGAAAAGGACTACGGTGCCGATGTGTTCAGCCGTGATCAGTTTGCGGGAATGGCAAAGAGGCTGTCACATATCAAAGGGCGCTTCATCGTCTCGCTGAATGATAAACCAGAGGTTAGGAAGTTCCAGATCATGGGTGTCGGCCCGACGCTGAACTCCCCCTGTCCGCGCTTTTTCAGTTAGTGCCCGCAAATAACCTCCTGTCGATTGAGGGTGCTGTGCTCGCTGCAAGATGCAAGTAACCACGGTTGCTGTGCTTTCCTGCCTCGGCATATCCAGCACATCTTCATAGGCTGACGGGCTGATGTCGAGATAACCTGGAAATCGGCGGCAAGAATCCAGTTCTCGCAATGTCGAGTTTCACTACTGTAGAGGAAGGCTGTAGCACCACTTCTCCTCGCAAGAAAAGACTGGAAGCAGGGTGCACCCTTATGCTGATTTTCGCAGTGGGTTTTCTTGCGGTTTGAGATGCGAAATATAGGTCTGTTCTTTATCACCAGAAAACCGGCCGTTTTTCTGGTGATAAATCGGCAATTCTTTAGCTGCAAAACTCGTGTTTCGGGACGACGGTTATTACGATTTGCCTATTTCTGTTTTGAAAATATGTTGCAAAAAACACACTACGATTATGTTTATATGTCTTTAAAATGAAAAATAAAGTCTGAAAATGTCCGCATGAAACATTGCCTGAATCTAAATGACAAAGCTTAGCAATTGAATTTAATACAATATAGTACTTCCAGCAAGATGATTTACCAATAAATAGCGATCTTATATTTAGGATTATAAAAATAAGAAAATTAATATTTTTTCTCTTTTGTGAAATAATTTTAAACAAGAGGGTTATTTTATGTACGTTGTTGAAAAAAATGACACAGATAGTCAAAAACAAATTGTAAAACAATATCATACAGCAAAAACTAAATTTTTATCCGGCACGTCATTGCTTTCCTATACATTTATCATCGCTCTTTCTGTCGCCTCAGCTTCAGTGCTAGCGGTTGAATCTAGTAATATAGCCAATGCCGCTGAATGGGGGCAAAGCGGCAAGGGAGGAGATGGCGGACGCTCGCAAAAAGACGGCAAAGATGGCAATTCCGGCACCTTCGGGCTCAATGGAGCAGGCGGTAAAGGCGGACAGAGCGGTGGCGGGCAAAAAGGTGGTGACGGCGGTAAGCCGGGCGCTCCATCTCCTCAGGGAACAGTGCCAATAAAAGGAGAAAATGGTCAGCCAGGTGAACCGGGGGCAGGATGTGTCAGTGGCCCCTGCGTTGCTGCCGGTGGTGGTGGCGGCGGTGGCGGTGGAGCAGGGCTTGTTGTGCGCAATCCGAAGAATGAAAGCCAGGCAGATATAACCGGAGGTACCGGCGGACAGGGGGCAAACACTTGGGGCCATCTAGGCGGTAGCGGCGGCGGCGGCTCCGGTGGGGCAGGCCTTGATCAAGCAGGTGGTATATATACTAACAAATCTAAATTAACAGGGGGAGCAGGCGGCAATGGCGGTATGGCAAACCCGACAAATGGTGTCGGTGGTGCCGAAGTTTGCGGGACTCTAGACTGTTTTGGAGGTAAGGGCGGCACTGGGGGAGCCGGAGCGGTTGTGAAAAATAGTGGTCAACTGATCAATGAAAACATGATTGCCGGAGGAAAAGGAGGGAAAGGAGGAACGCTTACACTTCATCACAATGGCGGGGATGGTGGTGATGGCGGTAACGGTGTTGAGTTAGGGGATAATAGTACCCTTACAAACCGTGGGACGATTACGGGTGGAAACGGTGGAGAAGCCCGCTCGAGTAACGGCGTTGTGATACCTGGCGGTAATAATGGTGAGGCTGGAATTGGTGTTTATGCAAAAGGCGACGCCAACAAAATCATCAATGAAACAAATGGCATTATTTCAGCAGGTGGTGCAGCGCCGGAAAAAGGAAAAGCAGTACGCATTGAAGGCAATGATAATCTATTTGAAATATGGAAAGGTTCTCAAACAAAAGGCAGCGTCGAAGCTAAAGGTAATAATAATGGTATAGGCCTTGGCGGTACTGAAGATCAGACTTTTGATCTTTCGAAAATTGGCACTGAATACGGCGGATTTGACCGACTTGAAAAGAATGGCAGTTCAACAGCCACGGTCACCGGCATTGGGACTTTTACAGGTGAGACAACGATCAATGAAGGAGAGTTAAAGCTTTCAAAAGATGGTAATTTAGAAAGTTCCAGCGGCGTTAAAAATAACAGCAAGTTCGATATCAGCACGATTGATGGTGACAGCACAAAAATCAAAAGCCTGAGCGGCGATAAAGAAGACGCCGTCGTCAGCCTTGGTGGCAAAGAGTTGATTATCACCAATGGCAGTGGCACCTATGCCGGCAAGCTTGATGGCAATGAAAATAGTAAATTCACTATTGATAAAGGCCACGAAACCTTAACCGGAGATAATTCCGGATTTAAGGGTAATACGACCATCAATGGCGGCGGTGAGCTGACAATTGACAAAGGTTTGGGTGGCACCACTGAAATTAAAAAAGATGGTGTTTTAAGCGGTAACGGATCCTTAGAAAATCTGATCAATAGCGGGACACTTGTCGTCGGCAACGACAAAGGTTTTGAAACAAAAACTATTGACGGCAATTATATTGGTCAGGGCGGAACTGTTGTTCTCAATACACAGCTTGGCGATGATAATTCCCTGACGGACCGTCTCGATATTAGGGGCAACACATCCGGTCAGAGCAATGTTAAAGTCAATAATCGCGACGGACTCGGAGCGCAAACAGTGACCGGTATTCCCGTCATAACTGTTGGTGGTCAATCTGACGGTCAGTTTGACCTGCTCGGGGATTACAAACTTGACGGACAGGATGTTGTGATCGGCGGTGCCTATGCGTATCGGCTAAAAAAGGGTGGTGAAGGTGGAGAGCCAAGTGATTTTTACCTGACAAGTCAGTTGAAAGATGGCCCCACACCACCGCCTCCAGGCCCAGAGCCGAAACCAGGACCAAAACCAGAACCAGAACCTGAACAGCACGCTTACGCAGCAACCGTCCCGCTTTACAGCGCCTATACTCAGGCGTTGCGGACAGCGAATGCACCATCCACCTTGCAAGAGCGTGTCGGCAACCGCTATTGGAGCGGCGCAAGTGCACGACAAATTGCACAGGGAGATGGGCCGGGTCTGGGAGAAGTTATCCCGCAGCCGGATACCAATACCACTCTGACAGATTATGGCCTTTTCTGGAGCAAAATATCGGGCAGCTACGGACGCTTTACACCCGCAAACAGCACAACTGGTAACAAATCAACGGTTGATACCTGGACTTTTACCGCAGGGGTAGACAATCAGCTTTATGAAAATGAAGCCGGCCACTTCATCGGCGGTATGTGGTTTGAATATGGCCGCATCAATACCCGCGTTTCTTCTTATTACGGGGACGGTGAGATCAAAGCCAATGGCTATGGCGGTGGTGCCTCACTCACCTGGTATGGCGATAATGGTCTTTATATTGACGGTCAGGGTAAACTGGCCTGGTACAAAAATGATATTGATTCAGAAACCATACAGCGCAGTGTTGCAGATGGTGCCAAAGGCTTTGGCTATGCCCTTAGTCTTGAAACCGGAAAACGTTTTGAGGTTAATCAATACTGGTCTTTGACACCTCAGGCGCAATTGTCCTGGTCATCTCTCAAGATGGATGATTTCACCGATACTTTTAATGCAACATCAAGCTTCGGACGCCAAAACGATCTGATAGCTCGTCTGGGTCTGACTGCAGATTATGCAGACAGCTGGCAGGGTGATGACGGATTTACACGTCGCACAAGCTTCTACGCAGGTGCCAATCTTTATCAGGCTCTTGTACAGGATGAAAGCAATGTACGGATTTCAGTCTCCGGTCGTCCTGATTTGACGAGTGCCATTGCTGATACAGGGTCGCTTGGTAAAACATGGCTCGGTATTAGTGCGGGCGGCACCTATAGCTGGCATGACAATAAATACAGCCTGTTTGCCAATGTGAATGCGGCAAGCAGCACTAAGAAATTTGGTGATAATTACACGCTTTCCGGCAATATCGGTCTGAGTGTGAAGTGGTAATGCCAGACTGTACATTATAATATTTTAAATAAGAGACGGCGGCGGTCGCAGACTATGAGCCATTAACTTGTAGCTGCTATCGCCGCCGGTGTTTTCGGAAAAACTGAATAACAACTTTGCCATATTACAAATGCGCGCTACTGCACGACCCTACAGGTTTTATGATCTGTTGCATGTAATCTGCGCCAGCGTCTCACGATTGTCTGTCTGTCTGTCTCAAAGATTGTGCGTTTGACTATTTATGATTGCGCGCCGCTACATCTATCTGGCTGGTAATGATGTGAATACAGACAAGGGCGTTGCCGATCACAATGCATATGGGAAAAAAGCGGCTGCTGGTGATGAGGGATCAGGTTGCAAATCGGGTGACGGCAACTGTAACAACTATTGCTGCGGCAAATCCTTGGTGGGTGCCACATCTTGAAAAGCTCTATCTATCAGCCTTTCAAGTCTTGGCTTATTGGGCTGGGTGTGCAGATCTACGACAAAGTGGAAAATGGGAAATAGGCTGTTCCGAGTTAGTTTAATCCGGTGAAATAATTCAGGTAAGACAGCTTACTGATCGTCTTGCCTTTGTTTTTTAAAAGGGCTTTGTGCGGTTTTCCTGAGTAAGAGTACTGTTTTTCTGAATGGTTTTGCTCGCCTCGCGTTTTAGAAAAGAGGCATATTTTCCTATATTTTCTGTTTTGATGTTCTCACTGCAGACCGTTATTAATCGTGAAACTGACAAATTATGATAGCCGTTATCCAAATCAATCAGCGATGCCATTATTTTTAATATTGGTTCCTCCGGATGATTTTTTATGGCTTTGTTTATAACCTTCTTTGCTGTCGTTGTGTTGCCTATGGTTCTGTATGAAGAAGCAAGACAAAAGCAGACATTCATTCTGTCGTTATCCGATAAATTTCCTTCAAGAGCCTTCTTATATAAAGGTATTGCCTCTCGTTCTTTTCCTGCGCGATCATAAGCAAAACCAGCCTCCATATACATTGAAGGAGTAATAATATCAGATTTATTCATAATTTCTTTGAATAAGCTTATGGCTTTTCTGTGCTTTTTTTGAATGGAAAAGCTTATAGCATTTTCTATATCTGCAACGGGTTTATTCATTTTTCTCGTATCAATTGGCGTTAAAATTAGCTTTTCATTATTTTTTTGAAAATGTACGAATGCCTGTTTCTTGTGGTTGTTCTAGTGCTTGATCTTTGATTTCTTAATGCTGATTTGCATAACCAAGAAGGAAGGTGAAGACGGTTTGTAATAATCGTAGGGAACTCGGGCAAATCTGAGTTTCGTTTTACATTTATAACATCGAATTTTTTGCTGTAGAATGGATTGTTAAGATTATAAAAAAATCAATGAGAGCGTCTCCATAAAATGGTGCCATGATGTATAATACCACGACACCATAGCGATGCTATCTAAGATTAACGAGCTCAGCTGTGTAACCGTTTGGGCTGAGTAGAACCTTTAATTTTTTAAATGAAATATCCCCTTTAACCCAATCTTGCCCGATTTCGACACTTGCTTTTTCGCTTTGACTGCTTCGTGATTGTCCTTGAGAACTAGTGACCCCAGCAATGCCGCTAATTCCTGCGGCTATAGCGCCTGTGGCTGTTGTCAGAATAATAACGCCGAATGCAAGTATGCCGGTTAGGAAGCTCAAAACCGCTTCATTAGGAAATCCTCCACTTTGATGGATTTTAATTATGACATTTATATTGATTTGGAAAACAACTCTTCAAAGCTAGCAATAATAAATTGAGAATTTTTTGGGAAGAGTTTTCACATCTTTGATATCCCATACTGATTTTGAAAGATTGTCGTGGGTATGTTTTTACGAAGCCTTACTCGACTTGAGGCGATGCTTCCATCTTGCTACAAAATAATCGATGGCCTCTTTATCGTATCCTAAAAGGTAACCATCAATTCGGTGCAGGTCTTCCGCAGTAAAATCATTCGCTTGGTTGTTACTTCTAAGATTCATCATTAAACTGGATAGCTTGGCGCGCCAAACTTCACATGGAAGGCAGTAGTAATATATGGAGTATGGCATATGTTCATTCTTTGCGATGATTTTCACGAATGTCCCATTCTGAACATAGTCTTCAAAGCCTTCATTCCCAACTTCCCCTTCATAGGGGGCATCCATCACAACAAAGTAGGCCATTGGCTTTTGCCCTGATAGCATTAGTTCCAATTCTTTGCCGTTATGTGGGCCAATCAAATGGTTCATATCCATCAATTTTTCCTAGGTTTATTCATGACAAGCTTGGCAAGACGGTGCACCTCCACCGCCACCATGGCCTGTTGGTAATTTAGGGGGCGGTGGGGCTGGAGGTAACGGAACTGGTAATGAAGGTGCCGGTGCAGGCACCCAGTCTGAACCATTCCATATTGGTGGACCATAGCCCTTATTAAAACAGGAGGGGCATATTGGGTTTCCAGAGAATGGGTCTACATAAACACCACCAAAAGGCCCTCCGCAAGTGTCGCACCAAACTGGTTGGCTTCCAGCTGATCAAGCCGGATTTGAAAGTGGTGTCGTTGTGGCGACAGTAAATAAGAAGAGTAATAATCGAATATTATATTTCATGAGTTTCACCATTAAGTTTGATGATGAGACTGTTGCCGACTTTAATAATTAAGCATATTCCAATGAATCGTGGGATATATATATGGAGCGATAAATTCACTCTATGTCTGGTATTTCTCCAGACTGAAAATCATTACTGAATCGCATATTTATCAATGCCAGGCAGTGAGCCTCACTGCTCCACGCGACAACACCATCATGTTTACCTTCAAGCGCCTGCGCAGCGCGTATGGCGCGCAAAGGCCATAGGGGTGAATGCTTCACTCCGCTCACCATCACCATTTCTGTTGAAGGCCATAACCACGACAAGACGGACTGGTGCCATTTATTTAGCCTTTCCATTGCTTTTATTGTTCAATTCAAATTCTATATTTTCATCAGAAGGCTTTGTTGCTTCATGTAACGCGATTCTGCCTCCATAGATTGTGCTCGGATGCACGCGTTTATTCGCGCTATGTTCCGTGAGTTCACGCAGAAATGAAAAAAGCGCCCGAATGAGGCGCTTTACATCTATTTGAATTCTTTAGGAAAACTGGTGCTGCGAGAGAGGATTGAACTCTCGACCTCTCCATTACCAAGAGACGCAGCCGACAGTCATTTTTCTTTTTGTTTTCCGAACCTTCGCCGTGACGGTTTGGGCGTGCTTGTCAAAATCGTGTCAGTTGGTGAATTTTCATCATTCAACAATGCTGCAACACGTTTGCCGCCTTCATGGCTGTGCACATAGGTTTCCATGAATAGCTTGGCGGATTTCCAGCCGCCTGCCTCCATGGCATCTTTAACGCGTGCTCCGGCTGCCATAACATTCGTTCCGAAAGAGTGCCTGCCTGCGGAATGTGTGCTGCGCGGTTCGATGCCGGCACGTTCGCAAACTGCTTTCATTCGCCGGTTAACGGCCTTCGGGTCTGTATAGGAAAATACACGA
Source organism: Hyphomicrobiales bacterium (assembly GCA_900470285.1). Classification (GTDB taxonomy): domain Bacteria; phylum Pseudomonadota; class Alphaproteobacteria; order Rhizobiales; family Rhizobiaceae; genus Pseudochrobactrum. The sequence continues at coordinate 190,803 of UCAG01000012.1, read as the reverse complement.
TCATTCAGCCCCGCGCCAAGGCTTGAAATACGTGCTGCCAGCTCTTCGGTGAGGTGGCGTGTTTCCCATTCGTCCGTTTTGGTTTTTTCCAAAATAGCCATGCGGTTTTCAAGGTCAACATATTTGCCAGTAAGCCGTATTGCCTCGGAAATGCGAGTGCCCGTGTGGTTCATGAAAAGAACAAGGGCAGACAGATGATGCAGGTTACTTTTGTCTGCTTCTGCCAGGAATGCATCGAGCCACATACGATCAACCGGTTTGTGCTTCAGTGATTTTTGCACTTCAAATTGCTTGACCTTGATGTGGCCACACCAGCCAAGATCGTGAGCATGGTTGATGACAGCACGGGCAGGGGCAACAGCTTGCCGGTTGCGCGTGCGGGGGGCACCAGTCGGATAGATCGATATTGCCATTTGGCGAATTTCCGCTGGCTTAATTGAGCCAACAGCACGACCTTTAAAGAATTTGAGCACCTTTGGAAGAAAGCGGCCTTCGCCCCCTTGTTCAAGGTAGCTTAGCGCTGCTTCTTCGAACGTTCTTACTGCTTCTTCGCCATAGGTGTGGCGTTTCCAGAGCTTCGCTTCATATTGGGCTTTGAGTTCTTCTGCGGTTGCTTTGTCGCGAGTGCCAAGGCTTTTTCGAACGCGCTGTCCTGCGACGGTGCCGGTAACGTGCCAAATTCCGTTTTTATGTTCGAGTTTGAGTCCTGACACGTTAAAGCATCCCGTAATAGTGCAATATGTTCGGGGTAAAACACCTTCTTTGCCCCGCGTCTCTCATAGTGGCCATGTTTCTTGATCGCATCGACAAGATATCTGCGTGACACGCCAAGCAATGTCGCCGCTCCGGCCATATCCACAGGCGTGAGGTTTGCCGTCCAGCTTGGTAATTCACTCACTCCCCGCCTCCTTGCGCAAAGACAGTGTCACCTATGGGAATGAACATTGCGCGTGGTGGCAGTGCTTTGGTTAGTGCTGGCTTTGATTGCTTCCGACCTGCCAGTGCAGACTTAGGGCGCAATGCGCCGGTAGCCTTGTCACGCTGCCGGTCAGACTTGCGAATTGCCTTGATGTCACCGGCCGTCTTTTCAACATGACAGACACGGCAGAGCAGGCGGCCATTGACCACTGTTGCCTCGCCACCGAGAGCACAAGGCAGAATGTGATCCACTTCGCCTTCGCCGGTTTTGAGCATGGCAGAGCATTTTTCACATTTGCCGTTTGCACGGGCGATGATCTTTGCCTTGTCCTTACGGGTGAACTCCATACGTTTGCTCATGGCTGAACCTCATTGAAGTTGAGGGCGGACAATGCTGCAGCCAGTTCATCAGCCAGAATATCGGAGATCCGGTCATTCAGGCGTTTCTGACGATTGGCCAGCACTTCCGGTGCGTTCAACAAATCAGCTGTTGAGCGGATATGAGCTTGTGCCAGTTTCTTACTGTGGCGAAACGCGTAAGGAGCTGTGAGGGGAACAGACTGCATTATGCTGCCTCCTGACTGGAATATCCGTATGTTTTAGCGAGCCATGTTTCAGCCTTATGAAAGAAGGTCTGAAAGTCGGCTTCGCTCATTTTGTCGAAGGAAATGGATGCGGGGATAGCGACAGTCATGCCGCTTGGCAGGTTGAGCAGATCAACCACACCATTCTGTAATTTGATTAGATCGTGCAGTTTCTCGGTGTTGTAATCCAGACCGCAAGCATCAATTACATCTTGAAGCATTGCCCAATAGGCACGGTGACGGCCGACATTACGAAACTGCTTGATTTCGACTTTGACCAGTTCGCCCTGAGCGATACTTGCAAGAGCGGCCAGATCGTAATTCATGGCCGGTACAAGGGAGTTGCCTTTACGTACAAAGCCATAGACTGGTTTGTCTTTCTTGCTCATGGGACACCTCAAAACGGAATGTCGTCATCCAGGCCGCCGTAGCCGCCGGACTGTTGAGCGTAGGACTGGCCGGATTGTTGTGTTTGGTTTTCCTTTTGGCCGGACTGCTGGCCTTCGTTTCTGCCGCCTTGCAGCTTAACCTCTGATGCAGACACTTGCAGATATGTCTTGCCATCATGCTCGCGGGTGGAAAACCGCCCGTTGACTGTCAGGCTGGTGCCTTTACCTATGAGCGGGTCGAGTGACATGGCCTGCTTGCCGAATACTGAGACATCGTACCATGTAGGCTTTGTATCGCGCCCATTGCTCACCGCTACGCTAAAGCCAAGGATAGGATCGCCACCTTGTGTTCTGCGAAGGACAGGGTCTTTGCCGACATTGCCGGCAATCGTAATGATCTGCATTATGCTTGTTCTCCGAATGCCTGAGCGTAGGTTTCAAATTCATTGGCAAGCGCATCCATCCATGCGCGCGGCCAGCGTTCGTCCGTGGCTCTGCTGCGATAATGCTGTTTGATGGCTTCCAGTCGGACGAGTGACTGGCAATCAGCCATGTCTGCGCGCACGTCTTTGATCAGGCGGCTCCATGCATCGTCGCCGTTTTCATCTGCACGTTTCAGCGCGGCACTGGATTTGCTCGGGGCGGAGGAACGCTGATCGTGATTGACGATCTCGCCGGTTGCTGATCCATCATCATCTTCACCACCGACACGGATATTGAGCAGGGCGCAGGCTGCATAGCGCTTGCCATAGCTGACTGAGGAGCCAACCGCCTGCACAGCGTTTTTGCTGCCGCTTTTATCGGTCGGCAGTTTCAGGTCGGTGTTGTCGTCATGGCCATCCTCATGGTGAAGAATGGCAGTAACGGTAATCGCGTCCTGCTCGACCTTGGTTTTGAACGACAGCGCAAAGCCATATTTGGCCAGTACCGGCTGAATGCCGCCCTGAATATCTTCCCAAAGACCATATGCGCCGTTGTTGCTTTTGCCGTTCTTCTCAATGGCCGGCAGTTCAGGCTGCATACGGGCGAAGGCAGCATTGAAGGCCGCTTTTGCATTGCGCTCGATAACGCGCTCCTGCATCTGCAAAAGGCGCTCCATCTTGTCGATATCGACGTTTGGATTCATTGCGGCGCGTTCAATCACCTGAATGATAGCCGCGACTTCACTCTGCTGAACGGGCTGGAGTTCTGTTGTCTGTTCGATAATTGCGGGTGCGGCGCTCATGCTGCCAGTTCCTTATTGTCTGTGAGATCGAGATAGATTGTGCGGATTTCTTTACGGGCATCGTGAGGGAGAGGGCGCGCCAAGAGGTCACCGGCTGCCTTGATGCGATCATCTGCGGGTGCATCGGTGCTGATCGCCGTCAGGTATAAATTGGCTTGATCGGGCGTGAGGTGATCGGACATCATGCGGCCCTCCGCGCATCGGAGAGTAGAAATATGACGTTTGGATTTATTTCTACCGGAGCAATTTCCTTCAGGAGTTGAAGCGCCTCGCGACAACTGCCACCTGCAATGAGTTCAGCTAGGATATACCAATCCCGCCTACCAAAATCTGCATGTCCGGCTTTGCGGCTTTCTAACTCTTCAATAAGGGCTTCCGTAGAAACATCCTCAAGATGATCCTCGATATCAATATCCACATCGACTGAAATGTAAGCCATTATGCAGCCCTCCGGCGCGGAGTGATTTTGGTAACTTTGGATTTAGAGAAGGTAAGCGGAGCGGCTTTGTCGTAATCCCGCACAACCTGAACGACGCGTTCCAAAGCAGTCTTGGTATTGCCTTCATCCCAATAGGCGTTCCAGACAAGTGTCATAAGCTCCTCGTCCATCACGCAGCCCTCCGCAGAGGTGTTTCGCAGTCTTCGATAACGCGGAGCAGTAGGGCATCATCAAGCTCTGCATTGGCAGCAGCTTTGTTAGCGAAAAACTGTGATATGCCTTCACCCTTTGACAGGTTTGCACCGTCAATATAGACCGCGTTCACTTCAAGAACCGGCTCGCCGTTATCCCAGATCAGGGATACATCGACTTCACATTCAAACTCCTGAAACAGTGTAATGCCGAGAGCTTTATCGCTCAGATCGGTGCAAAACGGGTATCGCATGTTTCTCTCCATCGTTTAGCGGATCGGCGGTTGCTTCTTCGCGCTTTTGATGGTTTGAATATACACGCTGTTGCGTGCATTGCAATAAAATAAACTCAATAGCGTGTATTTTAAATTGCTTTGCACACCAGCCATGCTAGAATCAGAGCGCAAGGAAGCCCCCTGATTAAGGGAGGCTTCCAAGCCGTCAGTTGATGAGTAGGAAGATAAAAAGCAGCAGAACCCGCAGGATTGCTGCGACATCGACTTTCACATCGACGGAGACCGAAAGAGTGCGTTTCATCGCTTAAACCTTTCGGTCGGGTGCGCACCCGACCAATTAGGAGGGGTGAAGTATTTATATCGCGCCCTTGCTGGCGCTAGACCGTGCCGCGCTAGCAGCGGTTAGGTCAATTCGGGAGAAGTCACCAGTAACGTTGGCGTACGAAAAGTCAGACATTCTCCCTAGCCCCTCTTGGCATGAGAGACAGCGGCCTTGCCATAGGCCTACTACTGTCGAAGATACGTTTCCGATTTCCTGCGTATGAGGCAGGCACAAAAATCACCTTCGACAGTAGATATATTTATTAGTCCTGATTCATCGGGCTAAGTCGAGTCCACTCAGGGCAGCAAAAAGCCAGCACGAGGCGGGCTTGTTTCGGCTAAAGAGCTTAGATAAAAACGCTGTATGGAATTTGTTTTACTGCTACCGGCGTTTTATCCAGAGATTACGATCATTGTTATAATCGCCCTTATAGGCGCGGGAGCCTTGTGCCCATTGCGCACCGGCGGGCGGATATTACTATTTGTATTGGCTGCGGGGCTTATCTACTTACTGATAGCTGGTCAGGCATTGATAGACGCAGTGGGTGAGATACTGAATTTATTTGGTTTATAATGGTACTAGCAGGGTGCAAAAAAAGCGCCGGAGTGACCGGCGCTTTGTGCATTATGTCTCGGGAAAAGTATAGTTTTTACGAGATGATATGATCTGAGATAAAAAATGTACCACACCTTTAGCATTATGATATTGCTGGCAGTAAAAATCCCGCTTGAGGCAGGCGGAGATAAATATCTCTCGACTACTTGCGCCGAGCCGTTTAAATCGATTCCTTGTATGGAGTTAGCAGTTGGGTGGGGGCGCAATGAAGCTGTATCTTTATCGATTATCATTAAAAACATCTCAGCAACTTAATGTTTTCGAACCTAGGAAACTAAACGGCGAAAGATATAATCGCGAGGAATGGCTGAGATTCATTTTTTCTAAAACTTTTACTTTTCAACATCAGGGAAATAGTTTTTTCTTTGTTCCTGAGCTTCTTGTTGCAACGAGTATAGATGAGGAAGTGATTGTTGGCTGGGTTGCTCGTGACCGGTCGGTTGTTGAGCGTACAGCTCCATGGGACGGGCTGGCATTGACGGAGAGACAATCGTGGCAAGCCTCACTTTTGATGATTGATCCGCGCCACCACGAAGACGGTCAAAAGGTAGCTTTTGAAGCCAATAACTATATTGGAAAGCCTGATTCAGTTATCGCATCTTTATTTAAGTCTGATTGGGGAATGGAAGCTGACGGGCCATTTTCAATAAATGCTTACCCTATTATTCAAGAGCGATCATTTAGCGTCTTCGCTGAAACTCATCATGGGAAGATTAATCAGATTACCTATGACGTGGCAGTGCCAAATATGTTTGGTAGTCCAGATGATTTTTCTAAAGAGCTTGGTGTTTTGCGGGACGAAGCTAACGTTTCTAGGGTCACAACACGTTTGCATAGTGATGGAGTTATCAATACGGACACATCACAGCTTGATGAAATTGCATCGCATGTTGAGCGTGGTGGTGGTAAAATTACGGCTCGTACTAGGGATGGCCAAAAATATAACTCGGCACAGAATGCTGTCAGTGAGGATGTTGATGTAGATGGTGTGGAACCGAAATCGAAGACGTACTGGGAGCGAATTAAAGGCGCTTTAGATAGGATATTCTAATGAATAGATGTACAGGCTATACAATTTTATTTGTCACAATGGTTTCATTAATAATCATTTCTATTGTGGAGCCTAAGTACCTATCTGACAAAAATGAGTTTTTAAAGAATTTTGTGAATCATGAATTTTTAAACATATTAGGGGTTATACTTGCTATTACGCTTGCTTCTGTTGCAAATATTCATTTGGCATTCAATCGTATAGAAGAGAAGTATAGAAAAAAAGGATCTTTGGTTAAATCTAGAGGTAATTTGAAAAAGGCTACTTATTGGTTGATAGCGTTATTTATTATTGGTGGTATTGTTGTAATTATTAAGCCTGTGGCAACTTCGAGTGATGTTTCTGTAGCCATTTTTAACTCTATATCCTTGGTAATATTGCTCTGGCATGTTTTGATACTTATTGTTTTGACGGAATTAGTCTTTTGTATAGAACCTGAAATTATCGTCAGCGATAACGATAAAAGCGAGAGTTAATTAGGCATTAGAATACTATATGAAAGACGAGCTATCATTCTAAGGCAAGCTGAATATGTTCTAGACGGCTAAATCGCTGTAGCTTTAAGTGCATTTATATTCGGAAGTCCTGTATTAGATATAGTATCCGATGGAGATATGCATGAAAAAGCTTTATATCGCTGTAATCGCGACCGGCTTGTTTTTGACTGGTGCTGCCTTGTTAATAGCACTGGTTGCGCTTTCCGATGCATCTTATCGCTGTCCGGGCATTCAGTGCAGTGATGCGATGTTCATTGGAATCGGCGGCGCTGTCATAGCGCTGACCGGTATTTTAATTGCTGTGTTTGGCTACCGGCGCTTTAAATCAGCCTAGAGCATCCTGTCCGTGATTGTGCCGGTGTTGATTACATAACGCCGTTTGCGCGTCTCTATTGCTCTGTTTTGGTTCGACCCACCACATCTGGTATGTGCCCAAAAACCTGTTCCTGATCTCAATATTGTTCTTGCTATGTTCTCATTTTGTGAAATGATAAGCGCTTGCGGGAAACGAGATTCTTGCAAGTGCAGTTAGCGTATTGTGAGAGGTTGTCCACGGAGTTGGTGAATGATTAAGTTTGCTCGCATTGAAGCCGGGAAGGAAGCTGACAAGCTGGAATTGCTACGTGTGGCTACGCTCAATGGTGGCCTGCTGGCGGCTATGAGGAAAGTCGATTTCCAAGCTAAGGAGTTAGCTGAATCTATGGCTTTGGCTCACGGCGGGGAGTGGCGAGCTCAAGTTGATCACCAGAGGATGACTGTTCTTGTCTGGAAGATTGACGATTGATGACTGTGTCGATGACGGAGAACACAACTTCCACGCCGCGCTGATCCAGCCCTTCAATCCGGTGCAGTGTTTGAAGGATCTCTTTATCCCCGCGGATAGGCGATTTATCCTGATCGCCGCCCCACAATACATAGCCAAGGTTCAGACCAAGCTCTGCTGCGAGTTTGAGAACTTTTTCAATACTGGGCGATTTATCGGTATTACGCAGTTCGTTAACTGTATTCACGCCAAGGCCAACCGCCAGGCTGATCGCCCGGTCGGAACGCGGATCTTCATCTACAGCCTTTAAAAGGCGAGTTTTCCAGTTTTCTTCCATGGTTCATTTTTATCATATGCACGAAAAAGCGTGTGCACGTAGTTGCGTGTATTGCATATGCACGCGATTGCGTGTATATCGTAATTATGAGCAAGAAACTTCTCGGTGAAATCGAAGCCTTTCTAACTGAAACCGGCACCGGCGCTTTTCGGTTTGGAATTAAAGCGTCCAAGAACGGGCGCCTGGTTGAAAGACTGCGCGCAGGTGGCAGGGTTTGGCCTGAAACGGAAATTGAAATCCGTATGTTTATGCGAATTGAAAGAGCAAAATCGCGTCAATCGAAGAAAAAGGATCGCGCAGCATGAGCCACGCGACCCCATCATTCAGTTTCATATCACCGGTCATTTCTCCCGCCGGTGAGGCCGAGGCGGCTCTTTGCCCCCGCTTGATCGTCTCGGCCATCAATTCTCGTCCTTTGGTGGTGTATCTGCGTATGTTTGCTGTTGTTCGGTATGCGCAACGCAATCTTTCTCGCTGGCTCATGCATTGGTTGCTCCTGTTTCGTTGGCCCCTCGCAAGGTCAAACTTAGCCAAGGATCCAACAATGAATAATGCCGGTATGGCCGCTTCTCTGCCGGACGAAATCATTCGCCAGCGCGGTGTGCGGATGCGCCGAAACCACCCGTCTTGCTTCGTTGGCTGTCATTCAGCCGGCGGCACAAGATTGCGGTCAGCTTTAGAACTTGGGCTGCAGGTGCAGCCGAATGGATTTGCCCGGAGTTGAGAGAATGATGAGATTTGAATTACCATTCCCTCCCACTGTTTGGGACATTTATGTCGGTTGGGGCAAGACCCGCCGCAAGTCGCCCGAATATGCCAATTGGGTGCAGGATTGCGGCTGGTTTATCCGTGGCCGTAATGACCGGATTGATACGCCGTTTTCGCTCTGTGTTGCTCTCAAGCGCCCGCATAACCGGATGGACTTGGACAACCGTCTCAAGCCCATTCTCGATGTTCTCCAACATTACCAAGTGATCAAGAACGACAATCTTTGTGAGCGTATCACCATGACATGGGATGCGGACATTAAGAGCGATTGCGTCGTCATAGTTCAACGCGCTGAGGAGGCGCTGGCAGCATGAGCCGCTGGATCAGAGTGCAGACAGCCATTTTTGATCATGAACTGTTCCAGGCTGAACCTCTTACTGAGCGCGAGGCTTGGCTGTGGCTGATTGCTCATGCGGCATGGAAAGAAACCCGGCACCGTGTCGGCATGGATATGCATGATGTGCAGACCGGAAGCTTATTTGTGACCCTTCGTCAGCTCCAAAATGCATGGCGCTGGAAGTCAGATTACCGTGTCCGGTCGTTCCTGAAAGTGCTCGAAAAGCACGAAATGATCGCGTCAAAATCCAACGCAGGAAAAACGCACGTAACTATCTGTAATTATGCACATTATCAGGAAGTTGAACGCATAGACCACGCAGAGAAAACGCAAGAGAAACGCACTAAAGACACCAATATACCAATTAATACTTCTTCACTTCGTTCAGAAGTTAAGGCGCGAGCGCCTGAAAAAACATCTGTCCAAAGCGAATTGATGAAGGTCTTAGACCAAGATCACACTGCGGCTGTGATCGATCACCGCAAGGCGCTCAAAAAGCCGTTGACGGTTCGCGCCGCGCAATTGCTGGCCGGTCAGTTTTCCAAATGCCCGGACCCGAATGCCGCCGCCGATGCGATGATTGCCCATGGCTGGCAGGGTTTCGACCCGCAATGGCTGCAAAACCGGCAACAGGTAGCGCAACAGCGCGCCAATCCGGCCAGCCGCAAGCTAACTCATACCGATATCTGGGCTGATGCCCTACGCGAAGAAGGGATTCTCCCGAATGAACCAGATAGCCACAGCACAGACTTACTCGATGCAGGTTACAGAAACCGACATCAAGAAAGCAATGTACATCCTCTCCGTATTGCCGGCGCGAGGCGCTACTGATGCGAATTTGACCCGCGGTGTTTATCTCAAGGCGCTGGAGGGCGTGACCCGTCACAGTCTGGAAGTTGCGACCGATAACATCATCAAAGGCCATTCCAATCTTGAGCATGGTTTTATGCCGTCACCGCCAGAGCTTCGCCGTGAGTGCGAGCGAGTGATGAAGCCCATCAACGATAATGCGCTGTATGTGCGTGAGGTCGAGAGGGCGAGGGAAGCGGCAAAGCGGCTCAAGCGTAATACCAGCTCAGTTGATGCAACCAAGAGCCGTGAAATCCTCGCGGTGAATATCGACCACAGTACATGGATAACTACAGGCAAGCGGACATTCCCTGATGGTTCACTTTGGGAAGCCAAAACAGGCACGGTTTACGGGCCGGTCAGAGACATATTCAAGCAGGCAGGAGCCGCATAATGAAAACAGACGTAGATTTTGGATGTGCCGTGCGCGGTTCTGAAAGTGTTACAATGTATCGTGGTATGAACCCGGCCTTTGTGCAGCGTGTATGGGCAAAGCGCAGACGTGCCGCAGCGAAGCCGCATATGCTGAAAATAGTTAAATCCGCGAAGCCGGATGCAAAAGAACAAGAAATACAGATTGTTGTGCCGGATGTGTATGAAACTGCAGAGAATGCAGTGAATATCGGCTTTGAGACTGTCAAACAAGCCCGTGAAATTGTGGCCGGTCTTTATGGCATTCCTGTTGATCAGTTGAACGCCAAAACACGCCAGCACAGAATTTTCAAGGCGCGCCATGCTGCCATATGCGCCGTCAAACTGCGCTGGCCGGAGGCCTCGCTGCCATTCATCGCCAAGTTCTTCGACATTGATCATACGACCGTTATGTATGCGCTCAAGCAGCATGGCATCGATACGGCAAACAACCAGGCCGCAGCTTAAGGATAAAATCATGAGCGATCCTGTCAATCATCCGCAGCATTATACCAGCCACCCGTCAGGCGTTGAGTGCATTACTATTACCGAGCATATGGGCTTCAACCTTGGCAATGCCCTGAAATACATCTGGCGTGCGGATCTCAAGGGCAACTCCCTGCAGGATCTGGAAAAGGCGGCTTGGTATGTGCAGCGTGAGATCTCTTTGCGTAAGAAGACAGAGGAGAGGGAAGCATATGGCGGCACCGTCTAAAGAACAGCGCAAAGCAATCTCCCGCGGCGAGGTGGGAACACTCAAATCCGATATTCGGGTGCATCGTGTTCCGAACCCGTTTTATTCACCGGATCATTCGGGCGAGAGCTGGAACCCGCCGAAGATCAAAGCCTATGTGAATATCAAGGAGAGCGCGGTTGGCACGCTCTATTCGCGTGGCCATATCAATGATGCACAATGGGCGGCGGCCGGCCGGTTCCGCCAATATTGGGAGCGGTCAGGCGCGAAAGGCACAATTGCCATAGATTATGGCCGCGAGCAGGTGGACGGCGGCAAGGGCATTGACCCGTTGCCGGACAGCATGATTGATGCGGTGCAGCGGTTGAATGAATGTAAGCCTGTGCTTGGCCGCAAAGCCTTTGACCTGATGATCAAGGTCGTCGGGCAGGGGATGGAGATTACAGACATCGCAACCACACAACGCGAAAAGACCACCTATAGCGATTATATCAAGGACGGCTTAGACGCGTTGGCTGTGCATTGGGGATATAAAACACAATAGGTTGTTGCCCGCTTAAGCGGAATATATTAAATTTTGTATTATGGCGATTTGCGTTTAACGCGCAATCCGATTTGAGAGGCAGCTTAAAGGCTGCCTTTATTTTTCTTCAGATACCGCTTCTATTTTCCGTCTACGACGCTCTGCTTCCCTTTCTCTCATCAATCGTTGACGACGCAATTCGTAGTATTCTTGCGTATCCATCTCAGATATTTTGTAATTCACTTCTGAGAGTGGTGCGGGAGAAATCGCCGCATTTGGTATAGTAGTAAAGCTAGCCCGATCTTGAGATCTTCGTACACGCCGTAATTCTAGCATTACCTCGCCAAGAGCTTCTTCGATGTTGCTTAATCTTGATGCGTCATTCTCTTTTTTCGCTGGCTTAGTATCAGGCAGCTTGATAGCCGAATAAGCGCTTTCAAAATCTGGCCACCATTTATCGAAAGCTGCATCAATACGCTTTGAGTCTAATGGTTTTGGGCACACAGAATTTGTTTGATCGATTAAATCTTTCATTTCTTGACGCACAGCTCGTACATATTGGAACTGTGTTAGCGGGCTAGTCGCTGCCTCAAACGTATCAATTCCACATAATAGAGGTACAACAAAACCTTTGACGCTTTTTGAAAGTGCTCCAGCTTCAAAGAGAATCCATGGAGCATTCATGTTGCTTTTAGTTACAACAATGATGCCAAAATCTATCTCAGAAAGATTAGAGGTCACTGACGATAACCAACGTTCGCCTTTGCCTATATCTTGAGAGGAAACATAAACATCTGCTTCTTGCAGGACGCAAGGTATCCAGGTTTTAAGTAACTCTGCAATTTGTTTGCTCTCTTCACCAGACCAGCTTGCAAATATCCGCATATATGCCCCCGCGTAAAATATTAATTTAGTCTTAAATGTTGTGGCGAGAAGGAATGCAACATGTTTTTTATAACGTAGTTAATCACAACTACATCAGTTCCACCAAGCGTGTTTTAGTTTAAACATTGAGAGATTGAACGCCAACGAATGTTTGACAGATTATCATTCTGAGCAGCGACGCTGAATGCAGAAGCGCGGTTGAGTTTTATTATAAATTGCATACGCTCGAATTAGATTCGATTTCTTGTGGGGCAGTCTATATGGATTTACGATACGAAAAATTCTCATCTGTTAATCTGAACGATAACTTTTTTGATAGTTTGCGAGCTGATTACGATGGTTTTGATAATTGGTTTAATTCAAAATCTGCGGAGGACGCCGAGGCGTATGTGATCCGAAATGATAAAGGTGGCGTCGAGGGCTTCTTGTATTTGAAGCTTGAAGATGAGGCCCATACGGACATTACGCCGAACCTTAGTAAGGCTAAAAGAGTTAAAGTCGGAACTTTAAAGATCAATGCACACGGAACGCGTTTAGGTCAGCGCTTTATAAAAAAGATGCTGGACTGGGCAGTTAATAATAACACCAAAGAGTTGTATGTTACTGTTTTTGAAAAGCATGCTCCGCTCATTGCTTTGTTGGAACGATACGGGTTTGCCAAATATGGGATTAAAAAATCCCGGAATGGCGATGAGCTAGTTCTTATCAAGACGATAGGCCATAATGGTGGTGATATTCTAAAAGGCTATCCTGTTGTTGATGCCTCAAGAAATGTCTACCTGCTGTCTATTTATCCTAAATTTCATACAAAGCTGTTCCCGGATTCAAGATTATCAACAGAATCGCCGGATATTGTGCAGGATGTTTCATCCAGTAACAGCATTCATAAGATTTACCTCTGTAATATGTGTAATGTTGAAAATTTAAAACCAAACGACATCATTGTTATCTATCGCACGGGAGAGGGTGGGTCTGCCGAGTATACCTCAGTCGCAACGTCACTTTGCGTTGTAGAGGAGGTGCGCCGAATTCAAGAATTCAGAAATGAACAAGAATTCCTTGAATATGCTTTGCCATACAGCGTTTTCTCTGCAGCCGAATTAAAAGGGCTATGGGCGACGAAAAGGTACCCTATAATCATCAGGTTTACATATAATGTCAGCTTGAACAAGCGTCCCATCAGGAAGCTCCTGATTGATGATGTCGGAATTGACAGGGATGCCTACCCAGGGTTTATGAAACTTGATGCGGCTAAACTCAAAAGAATAGCCCAGCTAGGGAATGTCGATGAAAGTCTTATTATCAATTAAACCAGAATATGCTGAAAAGATATTCAGCGGTGAAAAAACTTTTGAATTCAGGAAAGCTATATTCTCGGATCCGGAAGTCGATACCGTGGTTGTCTATGTTACCATGCCGGTTGGTAAGGTGATCGGTGAGTTTAAAATAGCGGACATTCATTCTGGAACACCGGATGACATATGGGATAAAACTCAGGAAACATCCGGAATTACCCTAGGGTTCTTCTCTGACTATTTTAAAGGCCGAAGCAAAGCCTATGCAATCGAGGTCGGTGAGAAGCGAATTTTTGATGTACCGCGCTTAGTTAGTGATTTTATAGGACGGGATACGCCGCCCCAATCGTTTGCATATGTACGCTAATTTTAGCCCCACTAGGTGTGGGGTTTTTTATTGTCCAAATATGGAGAGGGTGAATGCGTCGGTCGTGGTTTGATGCCGTGAGGCGGAACCAGATATTATTTTTCAATAAGAGAGGTTCTTAAAGGCTGCCTTTTGCTTGTAGAAGCACCCATTCAAGCGGAAAGCTCTTTAATTAAATTACGGTTTGAACTCAATGCCAGTGCCAAGTCTGCAATTATAGACAGATGGTTCTGCCACTTGTTCATATGTTTTTGGTGATAACATGCGAACTGTTATCGTGGCTACATCGCTTGATTTGACCCTGTATTGAATGAGTTCCAGTATAGGCGTTCCGTCAGATCGCACGCTGAAATGGTTGTGAGAGTAAGCGATTTGAGGGTCAGGCTCTGGTGACACTCTGAAACTGTTAATTCTCAACCCTCCTATAGATGATCCTTTGGAGGCAGTTTTATTGTCCGGGCGGTCACATTTATCCAGATGAAGGATGGAAACAGTCGGAGCACCAGACAAAAGACGATCCCGAAGGCTATCAAATTGGGATGGTTCCGATGCCCGACTGCTCCCTGCAAAAGCAAAAACGGCGGTTGTCAAAATAAACATCAAAAAACTGCGATACATGTCATATTCTCAATCAGTTTAAAAAAAACATAAATATCAAAAACTTGTATAAGGGCGCTATTCCACAATATTGGGAGCGGTCAGGCGCGAAAGGCACATTTGCTATAGACTATGGCCGCGAGCAGGTGGACGGCTGCAAGGGCATCGATCCGCTGCCGGACAGTATGATTGATGCAGTACAACGGTTGAATGAATGCAAGCCTGTGCTTGGCCGCAAAGCCTTCGACCTGATGATCAAGGTCGTCGGGCAGAGGATGGAGATAAAGGATATGGCGACCAATCAAAGAGCGCGCACCACGCTAGGCGGTTATCTCAAAGACGGCTTAGATGTACTGGCTGTGCATTGGGGATATAAAACACAATAGGTTGTTGCCCGCTTAAGCGGAATATATTAAATTTTGTATTGTGGCGATTTGCGTTTAGCGCGCAATCCGATTTGAGAGGCAGCTTAAAGGCTGCCTTTTTGATGTGGGGGAGCAGGTGTTAATTTTAAGTATTCTGCTGGACATCATTGGGTACACGATTGCCCGCTTCTTATTACCAATAATTTCGTTTGGATTTATATCCGTGGAAACGCTGTCATCGTTTGATACTGACTTTAATTGGTTCGGGTATAAGATTGATGGCGCTAAGGTAGTTTTCAGTTCGTCAATGGCAGGATGGATAGGATTGTTTTTCTTGATGCTGCTATTTGTTTTGGTTTTGGCCATTATTGAATAAATTGGATGTTATTGCGCGCTGAAGCACGACTTCGGCTTGCCTGGTGATATTGGTCGCTCAAGTCTCGATTAAAGATGATCACGTAGTATACTTATTAAGATTATACTAAATTGATTCTCTTTATGGAAAATGGAATGCGATCATGCGCAAAATCTTAAATACTATTGCATTTTTAATTTTGGCTGCAGTAGGTGCGATCTACTTTATGTTCGGGCCAAATGTATTTTTTGGCGGGCCTTCCAAGAATACGATCATAGATGTGGCGCGATCCGTGATGGTATCAACCGCGCCAACTCCGGAAGCGGCAGCATTGGCGAAAACTGCACAGATTACCCCGACAGGAATATGCGGCAGTTCAAACGATGGTGGCTATGGATGCTCCGTCGAGATAACTATTGCCGGAGCTCAGCCGAAAGTTATGATCGCTACACTAAAGAAAACCGCTGAAGGGTGGGTAGCTACACAATAATCTGTGCATCATATATGTGTTCACACTCCAATGAGAGTTAAGAAAGCCCCTGATGCAAATAAAGCAAAGCCAGACCAGCTCCACCACATGAGTTTTGGGTCTTGGTACCAGCTATAGATTACTTCTTCTTCGGTGGGGTACTCTGATATTAATGGGCGCTTAGGGTCTAAGTGTATTCTATTCTCGATATTGGTTAATTTCGGATACTTGCACATTCGGATAAAACCACCAATTGTGAACAAGAGGACACCAACACTTATAAAAATGTACCCGTACATAATATCGCTCACTTATGGCCATGAGTATTGATATTATTATGGATGTTTCACTCCGCCGTTCCTCACGGTTCGGCGCGGGTGCTCATTTCTATCTTCTCAGAAGAGGGGATTGATGTGAGGGCGGTACGCATTGGTGTTTAATATAAGCCTTCATTGTGTGAGCATGGGGCGTATCGGTAGTTGCCACCTTGGATAGTCCAAGTTTGGCTCCCGCTTTGGGCGGCTTCACAGCCACAATCACAACAAGACGCTCGGCTATTTCACCGTGCTAGATCACTCGCGCTTATTCTCTGCATGTCGGTATCCTTCCGTTTATTAGGACGATTAGAGTGTGACTCTCTAACTCACGCAAGAGGCCTCTGCCGCGACATAAGGAATGAAGAATGCCCAGTAAAATAGTGGAAGATAGTAAAAAGAAGCTTCCGTCCGCTGCTGGCAAAGGTCGTCCTAAAGGCGCTGTGAATAAAACAACTGCCCTGCTGAAAGATGCCATACTGCAAGCGGCAGAAAGAGCCGGTAACAAAGTCGGGAAAGATGGGCTGATATCTTACTTGGAACAGCAGGCGACTGATAAACCGACACCATTTTTAAGCCTGCTCGGTAAAGTACTGCCGATGCAAGTTGTGGGTGATCCCGACCAGCCATTGCAAGCTGTAACCCGCATTGAGATTGTCCCACTGATTAGCGATGACAACAGCCAGAATTGAACTGCCCCCAAAGCTGATCCCTGTTTTCTCAGGGGATGCGGATGTTAGAGCTGCATGGGGTGGTCGAGGATCAGGTAAAACACGTTCATTTGCTAAAATGGCTGCTGTGAGAGGCTATATCTACGGTAAGCAAGGCATATCGGGAATAATTCTCTGTGCCCGTCAGTTTATGAATTCGCTTGCAGATAGTTCTCTGGAGGAAATCAAACGGGCGATTGAGGATGAACCTTTTCTCAAAGGTTATTATGAGATCGGTGAAAAATATATCCGTTCATCTGACGGGCGGGTATCCTTTGCATTTGCCGGTCTGGATCGGAATATCGCCAGCATCAAATCAAAAGGGCGGTTGTTGCTCTGCTGGGTGGATGAAGCTGAACCGGTTACGGATGAAGCATGGCGCACCCTGATCCCGACACTCCGTGAAGAAGGTGAGGGATGGAACGCTGAGCTTTGGGTGACATGGAACCCGCTGCGCAAAGACGCAGCAGTAGAGAAGCGGTTTCGTTTTACTGATAATTCTCGCGTAAAAGGTGCAGAAATTAACTGGCGCGATAACCCTAGGTTCCCCGCCAAGTTGGAACGTGACCGGCTCGCAGATCTGGCCGAGCGTCCTGAACAATATCCGCATGTGTGGGATGGTGACTATGCCACGGTAATTGATGGCGCGTATTTCGCCAGGCATTTAACTGATGCAAAAAATGAAGGCCGCATTGGTAGGGTCGCAAAAGACCCCTTGATGACAATTCGAGCTTATTGGGATTTGGGTGGGCGCGGTGCCCGCTCAGATGCAACAGCAATATGGATTGTGCAGTTTGTCGGCAGAGAAATTCGTATTCTCGATCATTATGAGGCTCAGGGACAGCCGCTTGCCGCGCATGTTGCCTGGCTTCGTGAATATGGATATGGCATGGCGCTTTGCGTTCTTCCTCATGACGGAGCGCCTGTTAATCCGGTTGCTGATGCGAGTTGGGAAACTGCACTTTCAGATGCTGGTTTCGATGTCGAGGTTGTCCCCAATCAGGGCGCCGGCGCTGCAAAGATGCGCATTGAAGCTGCCCGCAGATTATTCCCGTCCATGTGGTTCAATGAGGAAACCACACAGGGCGGTCGCGATGCTTTGGGCTGGTATCATGAAAAGAAAGATGAGCAGCGCGGGATTGGACTTGGCCCCGAACATGACTGGGCGTCGCATAGCTCGGATGCATTCGGCTTAATGGCAATTCATTACGAGCAACCGCGTATTCCGAGCAGACAGAGCCGCTACGGCGGCCGCCCATCATCTTCCACAAGCTGGATGGCAGGATAATCAATGGCAACAGATGAAGAATACAAACCTTCAGTTGAGGAAACTGAAGGTCGCGCACCGTCGCGCCTTGATACGGACGCTTTATGCCAAAAGCTAAAGAGCTGGTATAAGCAGGACATTCAGCATGTGCTCGAATGGCGTAAAGAAGCTCGTGAAGATTATGATTTCTATTCCGGTAAACAGTGGTCAGAAGAGGATATAAACTTCCTTCGTGAACAGAAGCGTCCGGTCATGACCTTCAATCGCGTCGCGCCCTTGGTGAATGCTGTCGTTGGCTCTGAAATAAACAATCGCCGCGAAGCCCGTTATATCCCCCGTGAAATCGGCGATGCAGAAGCCAATGAGCTGCTGACCAGTGCCGCAGAATGGTTTCGCGATCAGTCCGCCGCAGAAGATGAGGACAGTGACGCCTTTGAGGATAGCGTTATCTGTGGCATGGGCTGGACGGATACTCGTTTAGATTTTGATACGAATCCGGACGGTGCACCTCTCGTGCAACGCATGGATCCGCTGAAAATGGCGTGGGACTGCAATGCTGTTAAGCCGAATTTAGAGGATGCCAGCCGTCTTTGGTTCGTGGATGAAAAGCCATTCTCTGAAGTCAAAGAAATGTTCCCTGATATCGCTCCTGAGCTATTGCATGCAGGTTGGGCTAAATCGCTGGCTAGCGATCCTGTAACGCCGCATGACCAGACACAGGCCAATTTCTACACTGGCGAACAGAATGATATAGCGGAACAGTACAGCAATAAGCTTTGCACAATCGTTGAATGCC
This sequence comes from Hyphomicrobiales bacterium, assembly GCA_900470285.1. GTDB lineage: Bacteria > Pseudomonadota > Alphaproteobacteria > Rhizobiales > Rhizobiaceae > Pseudochrobactrum. Next base: position 172,234 of record UCAG01000012.1, on the reverse strand, counting down.
GTTGGCTTGAACGTGAAACCTATTATCGTGGCCCCGACCTTCAAACCGGTGAGATGCGGGAATACACAAAAGAGCAGATCAAACTGCTTGAGAAAAATGTGCCGGACTTTCGTTATGCGAAACAGTCCCGCAGGATTGTTCGGCGTGCATTTATTGGCCGCGACATTTTGGGGGAGCCGGATCGCCCTCTTGTTCCTGCCGGCATGTTTGGCTGGGAATGTGTGACAGGTTACCGCGATAAACTGAAAAAGCAGTTTTATGGTGTTGTCCGTCCGACCAAAGACCCGCAACGCTGGGCAAATAAGTTTTTCTCTCAGGTCATGCATTTGCTCAACAGCCAGTCTAAGGGCGGTATTATTGCTGAACGCGACGCATTTGAGGACGACCGGCAAGCTGAAGAAAGCTGGGCAAGGGCTGACAGTATTACATGGGCGAAGAAAAACTCCCTCACAGCGGATAAAATTCAACCAAAGCCCACTGCGCAATTTCCGACCGGCTTCTTTGCCCTGTTCAATGAGAGTAAAGAAGCAATCAGTCAGGTAACAGGGCTGTCTCCAGAGTTCATTGGTACGCGGGAAGTGAATCAGGCTGGCGTTCTGGAAGCACAACGCCGTCAGTCATCGCTCAATCTTCTGGCTTCTCTTTTCAACAGTCTGCGCCGTTATCGTAAGCGGCAAGGACGGGTCATGCTCTATCTGATCCAGAATTATCTGTCAGATGGCCGTTTGGTGCGCATTGTAGGGGGAGAGAAACAGGAATATGTCGCGCTCACCCGTGAGGGCATAACGGATGTTGAATATGACATCATTGTTGATGATGCGCCGACCAGCCCGAACGAAAAAGAGCGTACATTTGGCATTCTTCAGCAGATGCTGCCACTTCTGAAGGATTACATTACGCCTGAAATCGGCATGGAAATCCTGAAATATTCTCCTCTGCCGGCAACCCTTGTCGATCAATGGATTAAAAAAGCCAAGCAGGCACAGGAGGAAGCGGGAAAAAACCCGCCGCCACCAAACCCTGAAGAGCAGGAAGCGCAAATGCGTATGGCTGAAAAGCAGCTGGATATGCAGAGCAAACAGCAGACGGCTCAAATGAAGCAACAGTCTGATGCGATTGGTTTGATGGTGCAGCAGCGCAAGGCGGAAATCGAATTGGCTGTGGCTTCGCAAAAAGCAGAGATTGATATGCAGAAGAACGCATCCAATGCGGTTTTTAATGCAATCCGTCAACAGAACGCGAATACCAAACGTGTCCGGGTTGACAAGTAATCCTGTCCGTAACGGATGGCTTCGCCTGCGTGAGCGCATCACGCCTCGTATGCCCACGAAACGGGTCAATAGGTGATAACATGGCTGATGAAACGACAGATGGTCTAACTGCGTCTGAACAGGCGTATTTTGAAAGCGGCGGCACAACTGAGGTTGTAGAAGCGGCTGAAACTGGCGAGCAGGCGACCACTGAACGGGTGGTGACAGAACAAATTGAACAACCTGAGTTGAGCTCGCAGGAGCGCGATGACAAAGGGCGGTTTGTGCCTCATGGCGCACTTCATGCAGAGCGTGAGGAACATAAAAAGACCAAAGCTGTTCTGGAAGAAGTGCAGCGCAATCAGGCCATTCTGAATGACAGATGGAATACCTTGCTTGCCACTGGTAAACCACAGCAGGAAGAGGTGAAGGATGAAACACCGCCTGATCCCAGTGTAGACATCATCGCTTACATGCAGTGGCAGGCGAAGCAAACTAATCAGATCAATGAGAAAATGGCGAGCGAAGAGCGCCAGCGTCAGGAAACCGCGCAGTACCAGCAGCAAGAGCAGGTTATTTGGTCTGCGTGGGATAACAGCGTTTCTCAGGCAAAGGCATCCATTCCTGACTTTGATCAGGCCGCGGTATTTCTCTCGCAATTGAGAGATAACCAGTTGCAGGCCTTCACGAATATCGACCCCACTTTCTCAAACCCTCAGGCGCGGGTTGCGCAGATCAATGCGGAACTTCGCCAGATCATAATTCAGGCAAAACAGGCAGGCCAAGACCCCGCGACGGCAGTTTATCAGATCGCGCAGGGTTACGGTTATACAGCGGCCAATACTCTTAACCCGCAGCAGCAGACAATTGATAAGATCAACAAGATCGATGAAGCTCAGCGTGGTTCGAAAACGCTCACAGCATCCAATGGTACGAATACAGGTGATCCGCTTTCAGCTGATGCACTTGCTGCCATGCCTGTGAAGGAATTCGAGGCTTGGTTGAAAGACCCGGCGAACGAAAGACGTTTCAACACCCTTATGGGTGGATGATACGAGAATGCAGCCCTTGGCATGGCTCAAAACAGCCCTGCGCCTGCCGGTGCGTAACCGGCACTGCGACGGCAGTCATCCGTCTTCGCCCGCTCACGGCGTGATGTGCAGTACCAAACCCGCAACAAATCTCAGGAAAATTTGATATGGCTATTACGACTTATGGCGTCAACGATGCCTTGGCTGTCAAGCTGTGGTCGAAGAAACTGGCGGTTGAGGTGTCTAAGGCTACGGCCATCGCACCATTGATCGGCACATCTTCGAACAGCATTATCCAGCTGAAAGACGAAACTCAAAAAGGCAAGGGCGATAAAGTAACTTTCGGCCTTCGCCGTCAGCTTGTCGGTGATGGTGTTTCTGAAAACTCCATTCTTGAAGGCAATGAAGAAGCGCTTTCCACCTATTCGGATGCAATCTTTATCAACGAACTGGCGCATGCTGTTCGTGTGAAAAATGAAGGTACAATTGATGCGCAGCGTGTGCCGTTCAGCCTTCGCCAGGAAGCTTTGGACGGCCTCACAGACTGGTATGCTGATCGTATCTCCATGATGGCTTTCATTCATTGGGGTGGCTTTACCGCTCCAACGATGGAGTTTGAAGGACGTACAGTCAATCTCAAACCGGTACATTATGGCTTCAACGCACCAATTGCACCGTCTGCCAACCGCGTCATCCGTGCCGGTGGAAAAACCAAGGATGAAGACCTCGTTGCTGCAGATGGCTTTGATCTGACTGTGATCGATAAAGCCGTTGAACGTGCAAAGCTGTCAAATCCAAAGATCCGGCCGGTACGCGTCGATGGTGAAAGTGTCTATGTGATGTATTTGCATCCGACACAGGTCACATCGCTTCGCACCAACACCTCTACAGGTCAGTGGCTGGATATCCAAAAGGCTGCCTATATGGGGTCTCGCGCCAAGAACCCGATCTTTGACGGGTCTCTTGGTATGTATAACGGCGTGGTACTTCGTGAAGCCGAGCATGTGGTGCAGGGTGTTCACTCCTCTACCGGCAAACTTGTGCCGAATGTTCGTCGCGCTGTTCTTCTTGGTGCTCAGTCTGCCGTGACTGCTTTCGGTATGAAGAGCACACCGGAAAAATACAAACAGGTGGAAGAGCTGTTCGACTATCAGCGCGAGCTTGGTGTTTCCGCTCAAACAATCCTCGGCTTCAAAAAGACGGTATTCGAAGGCTCCGATTTCGGCGTCATCACGATCCCGACTTTCGCTCAGCCTGCATAAGGAGGGATGCTCATGGCTACCAATGATACAAACCAGCCGAAGCTCGGGCGTCAGCTCGCGCTGCAGGTAACGCATGTTCTTCGCAAGCGCATCAGTTTTGATGACGGTAATATTGATGGCACAGTCGGTATTCTGCCTGACAAAGCTATCATTCTGCGCGGCAATGTGTATGTGGCCACGCCGTTTAGTGCCGGCACACTGAATATCGGTGTGCAGGGCGGAACAGCAAATGAGTTTCTGGCAGCTCAGGCACTGAACACCGCGGCGATTGCTCCTCTGGATAAGCTGGCAATCACCAATGCTTACCGCCCGCTGGAAACGGTGCTGACCTTTGCCCGCAGTGCTGCTGCAACAGCCGGTGAAGCCTTTATCGTCGTTGAATACGCGGTTGATAACTGACGGGAGGGCTTCGGCCCTCCTTTTCCTCTTTGAATATAGCGAGGTGTTTCATGTCAATTGTTGTCACAACATCCGGTCCGAACAACACCATCCCCGCGTTACTCGATGCACAAGACCGCACATTCTACGATATGATGACGGTGATTGCTGACGAGATTGACGATACGACCGGAGAATATACCCCGCAAATCCAGAACTGTATTTTCGCTGCGATACGGTTCTGTGAGCGCGATGTTTATTATTTTAACGAAACGCGCGACGTTACATTCTCAACGGTTGCCGGTCGTGAGTGGTACGATAAGACAGATAATCCTAATATTCCGTCTCTCGTGCGCGTGGTTGCAGCATATTGCGAGGATGCAGGCGGACAGCGCACAACATTGCGACGCGTTATGCCGGAAGATATCGAAACGGTTTCAGATAATGCCGCCTCCCGTGGTGAGCCATATATGTTCACGTATTTCGGGCAGCGCATTCGGCTTTACCCTGTTCCCAGCGATACAGAATATACAATTCGCCTGCAGCTCGGACCATATCGACTGACTGATATTCAGACCTCAACGGACAGCAATGCCTGGTTTGCTGAGGCGTTTGATATGGTGAAAGCCCGGGCAAAATATCAGCTTTATAAGGATTATTTGAAAGACGCGCCGTTAGCGATGGCCGCGCTCAACGACTTCAATGAAGAACAGGCAGCGCTTTCTGCAGAAACATCGCGCCGGAACGGGCGCGGCAAGATTATCGGGACGTGCTTCTGATGGTTGCTGTTCCTGCCGCAGAATACCGTCCGGATGTGTCCGACATTAATGCTGCCTATACCGATCTTCTGTTGAACGTTTTACCGTCAGCGAATGGCTTTATCCCGATGAAAGGATGGAGCGCACTGACGTCCGCTTTCCCGGAAGATCCGTTGGGTGTTTTTGCCGTCCGTTCGCTTGACCAGTCTGTTTATGTTTTCGGGGGAACGACCACCGGTCTGTACCTTTTGGATAATACAACGCTGCAATGGTTCGAGATCAGCAAAGCAGCGGGCGGTTATCATGCCTCAGTTGATGCACCATGGTCATTTGCGTTATTTGGCGAGTTTGTCATTGCAGTGAACCAGAATGACGCTCCTCAGGTTTATCAGATCGGTGTTGATACAAAATTCCGCGACCTTGGAGGCACCCCGCCACGCGCCGGTCTGGTAAAGGTTTGGGGTGATTTTGTCTGCCTGATGATGCTTCCGGACAATCCGAACCGTGTGCAGTGGTCAGGCTTGAATAATTGCGAGTTCTGGACGCCCGGAACCAGCAATTCAGATTTTCAGGATTTTCCTGACGGCGGGAGAGTGCAGGGATCAACCGAGGCGACAAACCCGCTCATCTTCCTGCAATCCGCTATTTACACCGGCACCTTTGTTCCTGGCTCTGATATCATATTCAGTTTCCACAAAGCGCAGGACAAACGCGGTGCAAAATCCCCTTGGGGCATTGCGTGTCGCGGGGCATATGCTTTCTTTGCTGATGAAGGTGGTTTCTTTCAGATCGGCTCTGATGGATCGGAGCTTTTACCTATCGGCTTTGAGAAGGTTGACCGCACGACTTTCACCAAAATGGCAGCATCCAACTTGTCAGAAATGTCCGCTGTGATCGATCCGTTTTACACCCGCGTTTATTGGGCAATGGATTACAACGGTGTCGGAATTTACAATGAGATGCTGGTTTATGATTGGGGTGTGCAGCAGTGGTCACTGGTGGAAATTTCAGCGACCAATATCGTGCCTTTTTATACGGCCGGCTATACGCTTGAGGGTCTGGACGCGATCTCAACAAATATTGAGGCATTGCCATTTTCTCTTGATAGTAAGGCTTGGCAGGGTGGCGCACCTATTCTTGGCGCTTTCAAAGATAAGCGCCTTGGTTCGTTCACATCAGGTAATATGGAGGCAACGCTTGTCTCACAGGAATTTGCCGCGACGGATGGGCAGGTACAACGTACACGCCGAGTTTATCCGATCGTTGATACGGATCAGCTTTTTCTCTCAGTCGGTGTTCGCATGCGCCGCAATCAATTTGAGCCTGTGAAATGGCTCTCAGAAACCAGCCCGTCTTATAACACCGGTTTGGCACATAAGCGTTCAAGAGCAAGATTTCATCGCTTTAGAATACGTATCCCTGCGGGTGAGGAGTGGGCACATCTGACGGGTTTCGACGTGGCTTTCGAGGATGCAGGATGGCGCTAAAAATCATCAATACGCAAGATTGGACACTGGATGAAATCCAGCCATATAGTCGTGATTTAACCGCTGCAATGCGCCGGCTCTGCGACAAGTATCCTGATGATCTCACAGTCGGATTGCTGATGGAAGGCATTGTCAAAGGGCAAAACCAGCTTTGGTTGATCCTTGATGAAGAGGGCAGTTTCAAAGCCTTTGTCACAACAGAAATCTTTATCTCCGAGATAACCGGAAAACAGCGCCTGCACCTCTGCGATTTGGGTGGTGAGGGCGGTGTATTCCTTGCCGATCTTGTGACCGAGCTGGAAAAGTTCGCCAAGAAAAAAGGTATTGCAGAAATACAGGCAATGGGACGTTTCGGGTGGCAAAAGCAATTGGCAAAGCACGGTTACAGACCAATTGTTTACCGTTATAGCAAGGAATTGACACAATGAGCTTTGGTAGCAGTAAACAGAGCAGCACTCAGACGAGCGCACCTCCATCATGGGCTAAGCCAGGATTCGAACTATCGGGCAAGGAAGGCATTGATCTCTACAAGTCTGGGCAGGGCGGGAATGTCTATCAGGGGCAACGCGTTGGCGATTTGAGCGGCACAACGACAGGAGCTGTAAATAGGCTCACCGGCGCGGCTGACATGTATAATTCGGATGCGATGAATAAGCTCGCCACAGGTGATACATCGAGCGCAACGAACCTTTCCAACATGGCCAATGGCTCAATGATCGGTAATAACGCCGCATTCAATGAAGCTCTGCAGAACACTCTGAACAACACCGCTTCCACTATTAACTCCAATATGTCCGGCGCTGGCCGTTATGGTTCGGGCGCACATACAGGCGTGATGTCAAATCAGCTTGGTCAGGTTGCCACGAATGCTATGGCAAACCAGTACAATCAAGACGTTCAAAATATGATGACGGCCAATAGCCAGATTGACAGTGCAAATCTTGGCAAGCTGTCGGGGCTTAATTCGCTCTATCAAGGTTATTCAAACGCGGCTGGAAACCAGCTCGCAGGCGGGCAGGTGCTCGACCAGAATGCTCAGGCAAAACTTGACGCTGAACGCGATAAGTTTGCGGAAACTGACAATAGGGGCTGGACGCGTCTTGGATTGCTTCAAAGCGCCATGGCTGGTGCTGCTGGCAATTATGGTACCACAACGGGTAGCCAGAAAAGCAAAACAAAGGGCTTTAACCTCCTGTCTGATATCCGCACCAAAGAGAGCATCGTTCCGGTTGGTGAGCGAGACGGTTTCAAGCTTTATGAATGGAATTATATCGGTCATCCGCAGCGCTATCGTGGTGTGATGGCTCAGGATTTGCTTGATACAAAACCGGATGCTGTCAGTCTTGGTGATGATGGTTTTTACCGTGTTGATTACGCAAAACTCGGCTTTGATATGGAGGCTGTGTAATGTTTGATTATCGCTTCAACGGCCTTCCCAATATGCTCACGGCCTCAATGCCGTTTATGCCGCAAAACATGCTGGCTCCTATGCCGGAACAGACGCAACCAATTGATCCAATGGTTGCCGACAGTGTGCAACCGGCACAGCAGCCTATGCAGGCGCCGCAGAGTGACATGAATTACTTTCCGCCTGCACCGGATGCCAACAGAGCACCAATCACACAGCAGGACTATCAGGCATCACTCAGCCACTTGCAGCCACAAGGTGCACCATCCCCGGCGCCTGCTCAATCTGGTCGCTCTGGTGGATTGGATATGGGGACAGCTGCTGCTTTCCTTCAAGGGCTGGGCCGAGGAAATGGCCTGCTTTCAGCTATTGGGGGCGGCTTGGGTGCGGTTGAGGAGCGCAAACAGGAAAACCAGACAATAAAATATCTCACATCGCAGGGTATTTCTGATGCTGAAGCGCAGGTGATTTCGCGTAATCCGCAAGCTGTTGTTCAGGTGATGCAGAATATCCGCAAAGATGTTGATCCGATGCAGACGCTACAGCAACGCAAGATGGAGCTGGAAATTCAGAAGCTGGAAAATCCGCAGCAATCACTAGTTAACGCCGGTGGCGACCAGATTTATAATCCGCAGTCAGGGCAGTGGATTTCTGCACCAAATAACGCGACACCAGAAGCCCCGAAAATTGTAGAACTCTATGATGAAACAATTGGTCAGCCATATAAAGCCGCGTGGAACCCAGCCACCCACACATTTGAACGGATTGGCGGTGGGAAAGCCCCAAGCGCCACTCAGTTATTAGTGGAACCGAATGGTGAAGCCACATTCCGGCAGGGTAGCGGGTTAAAACCGCTCACCGAAGACCAGTCTAAAGATGCGGTATTTGCTACCCGTGCAGAAGGCGCACTCGGTATTCTAAACAAGCATGGCAATGCTTTATCCGGCCTCGTGGATAACGCGCTTGGGGGTGTTCCGGTGGTCGGAAACTATTTTAAATCTGATGGATATCAGAAAGCTGAACAAGCCGGGAAAGAGTTCTTGCAGGTCATTCTTCGCAAAGATACCGAAACTGCAATCACTAAGGAGGAAATCTCAGAGTATGGCTCTGTATATCTTCCCCGCCCAGGCGATAGTGCTGCCGTGCTTCAACAGAAAGCAGTTTCTCGTCAGCGTGCGTTAGAAGCTCTCAAAGCCGGTATGCCGCCACAGGCTATTTTGCAGGCTGAAACGACACTGAAAAACACCAATGCAGCATATCCATCTAATGGAGTTCCACAATCCGGCATGATTGAAGACGGTTTTCGCTTCAAGGGCGGCAACCCTTCCGACCCGAATAGCTGGGAGAGGGTGCAATAATGGCAGAACTTCGTGCCGATGATCCATCATGGCGGGACAAACTTGCGAGACTTATCCTTGGTGATGAGAAACCGTCCGAGATGAAGCGCCGTGCGGTGCAAGGTACCTTGGGTTCCACCGGCCTTGGGAATGATGGTGTATCGCTTGTCGATGCAACGCCGCTTGGAATGGTGTTTTCCGGTAATGATGCTGTGCGCTCCGCTCAAAACGGAAACTACGGAGAGGCGGCTTTAAATGCGCTTGGTGCGGTACCGGCAGGGGCGGTTACAGCAGGTGCAATTAAGCTCGCAAAGGGTGCAAAACAGGCAGAAAACATTGCAAGTCGGGTGGTTCCATCATATAGTCCACCTGTAAAATCTCAACGGCCATTTGAGGCTGACTATCCGAATGGAGCGCGTGCTGATGCAGCCGGAAAACTTACCCATGACATCGGCGGAAGAATGCTCGCAGCAGAATACATCGCAGGGCGACGACTGGTGGGAGCAGATGATGTACCGCTCCAATCCGCCGAAATCCGATCCATTGGCGAGAAAGCAACGGGCAGAAGCATTGAGGCAGCTCCGCAAGGCGCAGGCCGAGGGGCTGGTTATCTACGACTGACGCCCATAACGAGGCAGCCGGAGCAAATATTTCTTTCCAATAAACTTTCGCCCACTCAGGCTGATAGCGTACTTGGCCATGAAGTTGGTCATGTAATTGACCAGATAGCGGGGGAAATCCCTACCAAAGGCTTAAGTCGCGAGCTTGACCCTATGTATGACGCTCTCAATACAGGACGTGAGCGTACCAAGAATTTCACCAAACCCCAACATCTTGGCTACAGCGGCGATGAAATACCTCGCGAACAAATGGCCGATGCCATCCGCGCGTATATGACTGACCCGAATTATATCAAAACGGTTGCCCCGAAAACTGCGGCGCGTATCCGTGAATACGTAAACACGCACCCCAAACTCAAAGATATTATTCAGTTCAACAGCCTCGCCGCTGCCGGTGGTGCTGGCGCTTTAGCTATGGGTGGAGCAGATCAGGCGGAGGCACAAACAATGTCAGGTCCATGGGAAAAATATAAAGCACCAGAAACCATGCCTGGAGCGCCGTGGCAAAAATATGCGCAACAGGTGGCACAGCCGCAAGCCAATCCTGATGGTACTTTTGGTCAACCTCCTGAAGGCATAGTTCTCAATCCTCAGACCGGCCAGATGGAAGATTTGCGAAGTCCTGCAAATCCGAACATTCCGCAAGGCGGAGCCAATGCTCTCGCGCTTGGTATCGGGCAGGGTGTAGGCTTCAACATGCTGGACGAAGTCAGTGCAGCACTATCGGTGCCGTTCGGCGGTGACTACGATTATAACCTTGCGCGAATGCGTGAAGCGGAACGTAGAGCGTCCGAAGATCATCCTATGGCCTATTATGGCGGTCAGATCGGCGGTGCGCTTGGCACCGGTATCGGATTGGCAAAGGGTGGGTTGTCCGCAGCCAATGCAGCGATCAATTCCGGCGCTAAACTTCCGACAGTAGCCCTTGCATCTGGCGCAGAAGGTGTAGCCCTTGGTGCTGGCTATGGCTTTGGTGCGGGGGAAGGGGTTGAGGGAAGGCTACAGGGGGCGAAAACAGGTGGCGCAGTCGGTGGGCTTGCCGGTTTTGCAGTCCCCTTTGCCCTTGGCGGCGCGTCGAAAACGGTTCAAAAAACCCGCGCTCCGTTTATCGCATCCCCGGAACGTACCGCCGCTGTTCAAACTCTTAGCAACGAGGGTATTCCTCTTTCTGCCGGTCAGAAGACAGGCAGTAAATGGCTGCAATATAGGGAGAGTGAGTTGGGCGGGGCAAAGGCTGCCGATCTTATGGATGAGCAGGCCAGAGCTTTCACCGATGCAGTAATGCGCAGAGCTGGCGGCTCCGGTTTGGCGACGCCGGATGTATTAGGTGACCTGCAGCAAACCCTATCAAAGGGATTTGATGATATATCGGCAAGAAATACTCTTATACTAGATAAGGGAATGGTTGATGATGTTATCAGGGTGATGGATGATATCGGGGATGGGCTGGATGTGCTTAAGAAGCCCGTATTTGAGAATTATCGCAAAAAGATAATGAATGAATTTATGAAGAATAAGGGGAGGGTGTCAGGCGAATGGTATCAACGTACCCGCTCTACCCTATCTGAAAAAGCACGGGCAGCCAGAGGAGATAGCAACGAACTCTCAGACGCCTATCGCGGATTGCGCAATGCCCTTGATGAGGGGATGGAACGTTCTATCCAGAAGTTGAACCCAGCAGATCTCGGAGAATGGAAAGATTTGCGTAGGAAATGGGACAATTTCCGTGTTGTTGCGGACGCTTTTCGTGGTGCCGGTGAGGCTGGCGGTCAGGGCTTTATCACGCCGGCAAAACTCGCGGATGCTGCAAGTAAAGGCAAAAACGGGCTTCCATTTGCTACCGGTAAGAACGACTTCACTGATCTGGCAAAAGCCGGACAGGCTGCAATGCCGCCGTTGCCAATTGCAGAAGCGGCACAAAGACTTGCTTCTCAGGGCGTGATGGCAGCAGTTTTAGGCGGTGGTGGTGGCGTAATTGGTGGACAGATGGGAGCGCTTGCAGGACTGGCAGGGCCATATCTCGCCGGTAAAATGCTTATGTCAAAACCAATGCAGAATTATTTGGCGCGGCAAATTGTAAGTCAGCCATTAACTCCGCAAAGCCGTAGCCTGCTTACTGCTCTGATAAATGCACAAGGTGGATTATTGTCGGGGCGGCTTGCTACGCCATGAGGCGGGAATTTCGCCGCCAGTTCTTTCCATAGCCCATGCAACCAATATGCCGACTGTTAAACCACCAAGCGCGATGTTTTCCCAATCGAAGCCATCGCGCCATTGCAAGACCCAAAACAAAGCAACAACAGCCCAAGCCGCCTTCCAAATCCATTTCGGAGGGCGTTTTTCGTTGGGAATGTGTTCGATGGTTTTAGGGTCGTGATCTATTTGCATAAGAGCACTTTACTGGCACGGGCGGAAAAGTCGAGAGGGGCAACCTTATTGTTGCCGATCAGGTGGCCGGCAATAACATGATTGTTTGACCGGTTCCAATCGTTTATGCCTCAGTTATTCGGAGGCTCTCATGAAATCTTTATTTACATCCGCATTTGTATCGGTTTTGGTTCTTGCATCCAGCTCGGCCTATGCTTTGGATGCCCGGAAAGATTGCTCCAAATTGAAGCAGGTCATCAATGAATCGAAGATAAACTTCAAGAATATTGCAACCGATGTGCCACCACAGGACGTGGATGTTTACCCGTCAAAGCTCACATTAACCGGTAGTCATTCTTGCCGTGTGGTTCTGCGCACGAACGTCTCTTCGGTCAGCTGGTCGTGCGTGCTGGAAGATACGACGGTGAAAGCGGTTGCGGCTTTCGTTTCGAAATGTATTGGCAAGCCTGAAACTCCTGATCAGATCTATCAGAGAGTTGGTGCTAAAATTTTCCGTTTGAAGCCACAGGCTCCTGCTGAGATAGTCGTTTCTGAGTTGGATCGCGGTAATATTGTTCTGCAAGTCAAAGCGCAGCAAAAAAAGTAACATCAGTTGAGAGGGGAGCTTTTTGACAGTCGCACTTTACCGGCACGGGCGGAAAGGTCGGGTAAATAAATCTTCATAAGCGGGTATAATATTCTCTAAATTGAGACAGCTGAGAATTGATTGTCAAAATATAACTAACTGTTATTATTACAAAATAATAATTGCAGGTGTTTTATGTTTGAGTTCAAAACGACAACAGGTCGTAAATTAGCATGGAGTGAGTGGGGAGCAAGAGACGGGCGAGTTGTCGTCTTTTGTCCGGGAGCCGGAATGGCAGGAGCTCTTCCTTTTGGGAGTGACGCAGCTGAGCGGCTGTCCCTTCGCATTATATCAGTTGATCGTCCTGGTCTTGGGGGATCTGACGAGCATCGCGAAAAGAATTTTGAAAGTTGGGCTAAAGATATTGCGGAGCTTTTAAAGAGCTTTGGCTGCGATACTGCTCCTGTCATTGGATTTTCACAAGGAGCTGTTTTTGCTCTGGCACTTGGTGCTCATGGTATTGCAAGTAGCGTAACCGCTGTCTCGGGTACTGATGAACTAGCCTACCCTGAAGTAAAAGCATTGCTCTCAGAACAGATTAGCGGATTTGTTCAGTATGCAGAAAATGATCCTGCAGGTTTAGAGCGGGAGATTGCGGGAAGCGCATCGGCTGAATGGCTTTGGCAAATGATCGAGACTATGAGTGGAAATAAAGACCGTGAGATTTATGCTCGTGATGATTTCGCACCAGCATATCGTGAAGCTTTAGCTCAAGGGTTTCGTCAAGGGGCAGCCGGATATGCTCGCGATACTGTCCTCGCATCCGCTGCATGGCCGTTTCGCGTGGAAGATATCAATTGCCCCGTGTATCTGTGGTATGGTCTTGAGGATATGAGCCCCGTTCATTCCCCGGATCATGGCGCTATTCTCGCTTCGCGTATTACCGGCGCAAAACTGATGCAGATTGAAGGCCACGGCAGCGCCATTTTATGGACCCATGCCACGGAAATACTAACTGCAATTTAGGTCTCATGAAGGCGGCTCAAGCCGCCTTTTCTTATAAGTGTCAGGCTGCTTGCAACTCCGAAATTGCCGCCAGCTCGGCGGCTAGTGCCGGTGCCTGTGTTTTAAGGTCATAACTCGCCTGCATATTCATCCAGAACTCAGGTGTTGTTTTGAAGAACTTAGCAAGGCGGAGTGCTGTGTCTGGTGTTACGGCAGTCTGCTCGGTTGCCAGCCTCTCAATACGAGTGCGCGGAACATGCAGGTTCTTAGCGAGCGCGCCGGCGCTCATGCCGAGCGGAATAAGGTATTCTTCCCGAAGGATTTCGCCGGGATGTACCGGAGGCAATATGCTGGTCATGGTTATCCCTTTCAGTGGTAATCAACAATTTCGACTTCTTCAGCGCCTGCGTCAGTCCAGATAAAGCAGATGCGCCATTGGTCGTTAATACGAATGGAATGCTGGCCTTGACGATCCCCTTTTAACGCCTCGAGCCGATTGCCCGGAGGAGATCGCAGATCATCGAGTTGAACTGCATTTTCGAGCATAGTGAGTTTGCGAATTACCGGTCTTAATAAATCTGCCGGAAAGCCTTTTGGCGCTTTGCCGCTTGCTACGGTCTTCGTCAGGTTGTCTTTATAAGATCGGATCACAACTTAACTCCCTATGGATGTATCAATACGTGATACATAAGAGGAAGTCAAGAGTGTCGTATCATTTCATGATACATATATAGATGATTGTTACCGTTATCTCAGTTTCACAGCCTCGCTTATGCGGGGCTTTTTTATTGGAGAAACAATGACCCAAAGCCCTGCGTGGTTACGCTACGCAAACCAAGGCGCAACGCGCAATCTCCCTTTAAGCCCGCAACTGCAATCTGCTTTTGGTGGGATCTTGCCTCAGATGGGTGTGTCTATGGAGGTATTTTCAGGCGGGCAGCCTGCGGAGGGGACAGGCGGTGCTCGTGTAGGCTCCGTCCGTCACGACCACGGCAACGCGGCGGATGTTTTTTTCTACAAAGACGGGCGAAAGCTTGATTGGGCTAACCCGAATGACCTGCCGATATTTCAGGATATTGTCCGGCAGGGGAAGCAGGCAGGCATTACCGGATTTGGTGCAGGGCAAGGCTATATGCAGCCCGGGTCAATGCATGTGGGGTTTGGCACTCCGGGAGTGTGGGGAGCCGGTGGGGCTGGCAAGAACGCGCCAAGTTGGCTCACTAATGCATATGGCGGAATAGGCTCGCAAATTGCCTCGCAGTCACCGTCACCGCCTCAGCAAAGTGGAACTCCTGCGCCACCTATGGGAGAGCCTATTACTGTTGGCGACAAGCAACAGACCGGCATCATGAGTGCATTCGCCCCCAATACAACAGCTCAATCTGCCGCGCAGCCAAGTTTCATGGGCGGTGTCTCACAGATTGCAAAAGGGAATTATCTCGACGGAGTTGGGCAGATGTTCGGTTCTATGTCGGTTGGCGCAGGGGAGCAGCCAGCGCCGCCTCCGCCAATGCAGATGGCACCTATTCAAGGGCCAACATCCCAACAGGCAACAGCTTTATCAAATTATGTACGGTCTCTTTTAGGAAGGAAGGTAGCGAATGGCTAGTCTTGGTGCAGGACTATTAGGTGGCGCTGCAACCGGTGCAGCATCTGGCGGGCTTGCCAGCGGCCTGACCGGTGGTTTGGCCAATGGTTCTATTAACGGTCTCACAGGTCTTGGGAATGCGCTGCAAGGAATTCAGAGTATCGGGAAGATGTTCGGAACAGGTGACAGCGGTGCAGGGCAAAATGCTGGCGGGCAGCCTGCTCAGCCACAGTTTGGCAGTAACTCCGGTGATGCATTGGCGAACTATGTCGCAAGTCTTCTGAATAATGGCAAGGGAGGTGTGCGTTGAGCAGTATCTATGATTGGTCGCTCCTTGCAGCGACAAATGCTAACTCGGACGACAATATCAACTGGCAGGAAGGGCAACCGCCCTCGACGGTGAACAACTCGGCGCGGTCTATGATGCAGCGTGTGCGGGAGCTGGTGTCTGACCTTGGCGCTGTGACAGTAACAGCTGGAACATCCAATGTGCTTACCTTTGCTGCGAAAAGCCCGTTCAGCTCCTATGTGGATGGCATTCGAATTGCCTTCAGAGCAACCAATACAAATACCGGTACTGCTACGCTCAATGTTAATTCAGTCGGGGCGAAACCGGTATTCCGCATGTCGGTGAATGCCGGTGTTGTGCAGCTTTCAACGGGCAATATCACCGCTAACGGTATCTATGAGGCGATTTACTCATCTGCGCTGGATGGCAATGCTGGCGGATGGCTGTTGCTGAACCCGACAGTGTCTTTCAAACCGGTTGGCTCGTATGAAATCATGGCTGCGCCTGTCGATCTGCCCGGATACTTGTATTGTAACGGGCGGACAATCTCACGCACAGATTATGCCGCGTTGTTTAATATCATTGGCACCCGTTTCGGGGCTGGTGACGGGTCGACAACATTTCAAATTCCTGACTGGCGCGGGACTTTCATGCGTGGCTGGGATGACGGGCGCGGAGTAGACAGCGGGCGTGTCTTTGGTACGCAACAGGACAGTCAGAATAAGAAACATACCCATTCTTTCTCCGCAACAACAAGTCAGGCCGGAGAGCATTCTCATGGGTTTACAATCCGAGGTCACCAGTATTCCGACCAAGGTGGCAGCCGTCCAACGCTCGGCGGTGCGAACCTCAATCTGAGCTGGTCAAGCACGACCGATCCCGCCGGCAGTCACACTCATGCGGTCAGCGGTACGACAGGTGAGGATGGCGGCAGTGAAACCCGCCCAATCAACAACACTGTGTTTGTGATGGTGAAATACTGATGGCTCAAACAGTTCTCCCGTCCGCAATCGGTAGCATCAAAGACAAATCTAAAATCAGGGTCGTGATTTATGCCAATGGCAAGCTGGTGCATGTCTCACTGGCAGAACTGCTTGCGGCTGCAAATCCACCTACGGAGGGCTAACGATGGCTGTTCCTTATCATACACATTCGTTTGAAATACCATCTGCGACCAAAGCAGAAGTTGAGGCTGGTGTACGCACTGATGTAGCGGCTACGCCTGCTTCTCTTGGCTCAGCAGCGTCTAAAGATGTTTCTTATTTTGCAACTGCTGCTCAGGGAGCATTAGCAGATACTGCGGTTCAGCCAACTCTTAACCTGGTGGCGGGAGATGGTTTAACCGGTGGCGGTACGCTGGCTGCAAATCGCATTTTTGCTCTCAGCTCCACATCGCTTTCAAGTCTGGCGCTGGCGGATACGGCGGTGCAAACAATCAATGGAAAATCTGGTCGGGCTATTACGCTGAGTTCTGATGATGTCAGCGCGGTTCCGATAGCGAGAGAAACCGAGATTATTGCGAATACGGCTGCGAGACACACGCACAGTAATAAAGCGGTTCTGGACGCTACGACTGCGGCCTTTACCACGGCGATGAGTTCAAAACTTGCTGGTATTCCCGCAGATGCTGATAAAACGCCTGGTATTGCGACGGTGATGAGTGACGGGCTGATGTCATCCGGTGATAAGACCAAGCTAAACGGCATTGCTGCCGGTGCGACTGCCAATACCGGCACGGTTACTTCGGTTGCCGTTACTGTTCCGGCGGGGCTGGCTGTTGCAGGCGCACCAATTACCACAGCAGGCACATTTGCTATCTCATATGCTGCCGGATACCGTGGCTATACAACGGCGGAAGCCAATAAATTGGCGGGGATACCAGCTGATGCTGATAAAACGCCCGCTCTGGCAGCGGTGGCAACTTCTGGAAATTATGCCGATCTGAACGGCAAGCCAACACTTGGCAGTTTGGCCGCAAAGAACAACATTGTAGTTGCCGATATCTCAGCAACAGGCACCCCGTCAGCAGCAACCTTCCTCCGCGGTGATGGTGCATGGGGTACTGTTGCCGGAGCAGGGACTGTTACCTCCGTTGGCTTATCAGCTCCCACGGGTTTTGCTGTATCTGGTTCGCCTGTTACTGGCTCAGGTACACTGACAATCACCCATGCCTCAGGCTATCAGGGCTATACCACAGCAGAGGCGAATAAGCTGGCCGGTATTGAGGCGGGGGCACAGGTCAATACGGTTACGAGCGTTGCAGGCAAAACTGGCGCAGTTGCCTTGGTTAGCAGTGATGTTGGCCTCGGCAATGTGGCCAACAAAACAGAATCGCAAATGGCGGCTACTGGTGCGATTGCTGATGCAATAGGCGGTAAGCTTAATCTCTCCGGCGGGCAAGCGACCGGAACGATAAACGGAGCCGCAGCAACTGCCTCTGGTGGCAGTTCGTTCTTCGCAAACACGCACGGCGGCTCGTTTGTCGACATGCGTACACGCGGAGCACCATTCACTTCATGGGTTAACCACTCAGGAAGCTCGTATGCTCCGGTAGTGAAGATTTCGTACAACAGCGCCAACGCGTATGTAGGTCATTGGTCTGTGGGGGTGTTGAACGGTCAGGATGGGAACGCCAACACATTCTGCCTTACTCATGTCAATGCTGATGGGGCTTTAGGAAGGGCTTTGTTTTTCAACCCTATTAGCGGTGATTTAGAAATCCCAGCAGCATTGAAGACCCCCCGTGGTGCGTTTTACGAAGATGGAAACCCGGGGGGCGCTAAGTGGGAGCTATGGGGAAGTCACTACGCCTTTGAGGCTATCAGCGCCCAGATTGAACGCCGCGCTCAAGCTTGGGCGGTCCAGGAAGGCAAGAACCAGACCGCTGTATACATGATTGCGGAACGGTATCCTATCGGTTGCTGCATTCTGGCTCGTGTAAACAGCGGTAACGTAAACGCTGGCACGTGGGTCGGTGGCAACCAAATTCAGGTAGCTAACTTACTTCCTAACGGTGCTGAAGCGTTAACCTTCTCCACTATGACATCGCCTGACATCGGTACATGGGAAGCATTAGGTAACTGTTCACGCGGAAGTGCAACTATGTTTAAGAGGGTACAATAATGGAGCCTAATATTGTTACTATTGTAGCCCTACGTTGGCTCAATGCGGAGCATACAGTGCTTGGCGCAGACGTTAAGTTCTCGCACCGGGCAGGTGTAGACCCTATGTGTATCAACGCTAATTACGACACGCAGATCGGACGTGAGCTTTGGGATGAGGCAATGCATGGTCTGCATGGTGAAATCTCCCCATATGTGCCGCCGCCTGCACCAACAACGGAAGAACTGCGCGCCCAGATGCCATCAATCAGCAAGCGTCAGCTTCGCCTGACATTGGTGCGCAACGGCATCAGTTTGACCGACCTTGATGCAGCTATTCTGGCTATGGGCGATGAAGCTGTCATTGAATGGCAGGATGCTTCCGAATACCGGCGCTTACATCCGCTGCTCAATCAAGTGGCCACTCATCTGTCTCTTACTCAGGAGCAGGTCGACGCAATGTGGCAGCAAGCCTTAACTGCCTGATCATCGTCTAATCATTGACTGCATGCACCGCCCTTGAGGCGGTTTTTTATTGCCGAAAGGAACGCTATGCGTGAGACTTTAACGACCGCGCTTGACCTAATGTTTGGTCATGAGGGCGGGTATGTGAATAATCCGAAAGACCCCGGCGGTGCTACAAAATATGGCATCACACACAGGACATTAGCGGCGCATCGCGGCGTGTCCAGCGTCACACCTGCGGAAGTAAAAGCATTGACCAAAGAAGAAGCCGCCGAGATTTACCGGCGCTCTTATTGGGTGCAATCCGGCGGTGATCTGCTTCCGGTTGGCATTGACTTCATGGCCTTTGATTATGGCGTGAATAGCGGACCCGCACAGGCGGTTAAATCGCTGCAGCGTGTGGTTGGTGTGAACACTGACGGTATTGTCGGCGGACAGACAGTTGCGGCAGTGAATGCCTATAAAGGTGATCTGATCGGCGCTTATGCTGCTGAGCGCCTCCGGTTCATGAAAACGCTGAAAACATGGCCGACATTCGGGCGGGGTTGGCAAAAACGGGTGTCTTCTGTGGAGGTCCAGGCGCGTCAGATGATGAGGGGGGACCATGTCATGGCTGACGGCGCTGAAACATCCGCTAAAGCCAACCCCGCTGACCTCTCAATCATGGAAACTTTGAAGAAGCCAGAGGCTTGGACATCATTAGGCGGCGCTGCATCTGGTCTTGGCAGTATCTTGACAGGAACCGGACCGATCCAGTGGGCGCTTGCAATCATCATGGTTGGGGCATTTGCCACCGGTGCGTATTTCCTCATCAGACGAATGCAGGATCAGGCCGCATGAAAATTGGTCTTCAACACATCATCGGCGTGGTCATCGGAGGGGCAGTTTCAGGCCTCTTTTTTTATGCGCTTGGGGTTCATGACGGCAAGCAAGATGCGGCCTTGAAAGCCGCTCAAGCCGTGGCACAGGCAATCCAGAACAGGGCAGGGATTAATGAAACAATCGACAATTTGGATAGCGTTGCTCTGTGTGTTGAGCTTGGCGGGTTGCGCGACCAGTGCGAACAATTGCGCGGGCTGGCAGAAGATTAGCGTTAAGCCTGAAACGGCTGTCTATCTGGCTGGCAATGACCAGAGCGCAGGTAAGGGCGTTGCCGGTCACAATGCATATGGGACGAAAGCGGGGTGCTGGTGATGGCTATGGATCAAAATGCAAATCCGGCACATCGTTTCAATGAACTGCCGGAGGAAACGCAGGAGTTTCTATCTCAGCTCCGTGAGGACGATATTGAAACCCTTAAAGACGGCCTGCGACTGGTCATCGCTATAAGAACAGTTGGCGGGTTTATGAAATGGATGATTGTAGCTCTCATTGGAACATTTATTGGCACAGTTATGCTTTACGAAAATATTCTAAAAGTATTGAGCTGGATTAATCATTCAAAATAGCTAGCGAGTAGAAATATTATCTATTTCTACTCGCGCATTCAGTATCGTTTGGTTTTAAACTTTGATTGGCAGAGCGTTTGCTTCAATCTGTATGAACTGCTCTGCCTTTTTCCTTTTTACATTAATTGCCTGCTTTTCACCGAATATGTAAAATAGTGGCATTGCAATAAAAAGAGACAAGAACATTGCAATCGGTGATTTTGCGAACATCATGTATAGCATCGTACTCGATGTACTCTTCATGAGTTTTAAAACTAATGTTCTTGTCTCATGATCTGGTATGTTATGAATTGAGTGCATAAGCGTACTCACCGAACTCTCTCTCTTATTCTTGTTTAAAAGCCAAGAAAGCAATAGAAAGCGTGGTAAGGTTAATTCATGTGCAAATCGGATATTTCTCTCAATTTGCAGCCGTGTTTCTTTATAGACTTTAGAATCAAAAGATAGTTTGCCAGATGCTGCGAGATTGAAGAGTTCGTCACGCTTTTCAAATAATTTTTGTCGCGCATAGTCTGTACACAGGGATTGCCATGGGCCGTAAATAATTGCAAACAAGGCAATCACACACAGGATAGTGAACATAGCATCATAATTTGTCATGGCCTCTTATCCTTTGGGTTGGTTGTTCCGTTTGTCATTAGCCCAGATGAAGATCTATCCGGGTCTATTAAGCTCTCTAGTTCGATTATTCTACCTTGCAATTTGTCAGTTTTACGTCGGCGTAATGATCTTTCAACAATCGCCCAGGCACATGCAGCACCTGATAATGTTATAGCAACTGCAAATTTTACGTCAGCTAAAAATGAAATAAAAATATTTATAAATGTTTCTTGTCCAGCAAATGGCTGAAGTGCCTGACCGATAAAATATATGGAAATCGCAATACTGAAGTATTTTATAGCATAACGAATAGTTGTGTAAGTTTGATCAATTTCATACAATTTTTCAGTCTGAATTGATGATCTTTTTGGCGTTGCCATTCATTGTCCCCACTCAATGATTATGACACATATCATTTATTATCATCATTACGTCAACCATGTGATGCTTTTAGTCGCATGCTTAAATGGTGTCTTCTATATTTTAAAATTGATATTTTCAAACTTTAATCTCGATTATTTTTTCATTTGACCGCTGCAGCTCTTCCGGTTCGGTCAGAATGACCGGCATAGCCTTTGGATGGATAGGGACGACAACTGAATTCGGCTCACTAGTCAGGAATGCAAATAAGGTGTGATTTAGTTTCCCCTCTGACGGCTTCCTAACACCAATCCATTCTGTCCAGATACCTGTCAAGAAAAACAGTGGTTCGCTTTAGGAGGATGATTTGGATGAAGAACGGTTGTAGAACAAATCTTGCCAGAATCTTACCACTCGCAGGCGTTTAGCTATGCGCAGCCATGCATATTCAAAATCTAAATATTTGGGAAAAGCTAGGAAAACTGGTGCTGCGAGAGAGGATTGAACTCTCGACCTCTCCATTACCAATGGAGTGCTCTACCACTGAGCTACCGCAGCATACTGTCCGTTGCGGCGGACTTCTGGCATAAGATTCGTGAAACCGCAAGCCATCAAATGCATTTCTTTTGCTTAAAATACAAAAACCGTACAATCCTGTGCATATGTATGCTTTTCCAAACAGGATTGCTGGTGTAAAAGAACCGCATAATGACTGATAAGCCTGATACCCCATCCCAAAAAGCAGAAGCAGATCAGCGTGCTAAGCGCCGTTCTGAACAATTGCGCGCGAATCTCATGCGCCGTAAAGCGCAGATTCGTTCAAGACGTTCCGGTGCGGAAGATGAGCGCGGCGAAGGATTGCCTGCTGCCGGTAAGACTGAGACTGACTGAATATCCCGTTTGGATGATTATTTCTAAACTTTTTCAATTTAGGATCATGTTCGAAAGACTAAAACATGTCGCGGAAAAGTGGGCGCCGGTTTTCCGATAGCGACATGCGTAAAAACAAGAAGATAGCGTAAGCGCAGTGGATACAATTAAACGCGTAAACACACGACATGCTCTAGAGCGCCGTACGCCCTATTGGGCGCTACACAAGGCTGCTCTAACACCTGAATATTTACAGTTCGGGGCTGCATTATGTGCCTCCCGCATAATGCAAAGCTGCCGGACGGATCACGACTTTAATGAAAAGTGTGATTTTAGAATAAAAGACACATTTCTGATTGAATCAGGCTGTTGTGTCAGCACCAAACTGCTTTATGGCAGCATTAATATCAGCGCAGACTTTGCACGGCAAAGATATCTGTAACAGGAAAACCGGAACAGGACAGAGGCAGCGTGTGCTGTGACTGTCTGAAAACAGGCTGTCTCGACAAGCGCAGGGAATGCGTTTTGTGCAGGAAGACATTGCCGTGAAAGTGAAAAATTATGGATCGTATTAAAATCACCGGCGGCAATAAACTGAACGGCATTATCCCGATTTCCGGCGCGAAAAATGCAGCTCTGCCACTGATGATTGCATCGCTTCTGACTGATGAAACGCTGACGCTTGAAAATATGCCGCATCTGGCCGATGTGGAACTGCTGACACGCATCCTCGGCAACCACGGTGCGGATTATTCGGTCAACGGTCGTCGTGAACATCAGAACGGTTCTTATGAACGCACTGTGCATTTCACCACGAAGAATATCGTCGACACCACCGCACCTTATGAGCTGGTTGCTAAAATGCGCGCCAGCTTCTGGGTTATCGGGCCGCTTCTGGCGCGTGCCGGTGAGGCGATTGTGTCGCTGCCAGGCGGCTGCTCGATTGGTACACGTCCGGTTGATCTGATGCTCGACAGTCTGACCGCACTTGGCGCAAAGATCGAGATTGAAAACGGTTATGCCCGCGCAACAACCAGTTCGGGGCTTGTCGGGGCTGAATTCACATTCCCGAAAGTCTCTGTCGGTGCGACCCATGTAGCACTGATGGCTGCCTGTCTCGCCAAGGGCGATACAATCATTCATAATGCGGCCTGTGAACCGGAAGTGGTGAACCTCGCAGAGTGCCTGAATGCTATGGGTGCGAAAATTGAAGGTGCGGGTACGCCAACTATTCACATTCAGGGGGTGACCAGCCTGAATGGTGCGCGCGTTCGCGTGATTCCTGATCGTATTGAAACAGGCACTTATGCCATGGCTGTTGCCATGACCGGCGGTGATGTGGTCCTGCAAAATACCCGTTCGGATCTGCTGCAGTCTGCATTGGATGTCGTGCGCCAGACCGGCACAGAGATCACCGATGTTGAAAATGGCATACGCGTGGTGCGCAATGGTCACGGTATTGAACCGGTGAATATTACAACTGATCCGTTTCCGGGCTTCCCGACTGATTTGCAGGCGCAGTTCATGGGTCTGATGACCAAAGCCAAAGGCACATCGCATATTACGGAAACGATTTTTGAAAACCGTTTCATGCATGTGCAGGAACTGGCGCGTCTGGGCGCAAAAATCTCTCTTTCCGGTCAGACCGCAACGGTTGAAGGTGTTGAGCGCCTGAAAGGTGCGCCGGTGATGGCGACTGATCTTCGTGCCTCTGCAACACTGGTGATTGCAGGTCTGGCGGCAGAAGGTGAAACCACTGTGAACCGCGTTTATCATCTGGATCGCGGTTTTGAGCGTCTGGAAGAGAAACTCTCCAATTGCGGGGCCGAAGTTTCCCGCATCAGCGGTTAATCTGTTTTCAGGTTTTTCTGTTTCAGACCCCGATCTGTTGTCGCAGGTCGGGGTTTGTTATTAATCAGTAGTGCTTTTTACTGTTAAGTGCTTATATCAATGGCACAGACTGTTCACAGCCGGTAACGCTGAAACAGCGAATTGAAATGCTCAAGGAGAATGATTGCGAATGCTCAAGCTTGTGGCAATGGATGAGGAAGACTTACAGATTATTTCTGCTCATATGCAGGATGCGGTTCTGAAAGTCGGCGATCTGGATTACCGCCCTGCGGAGCAACGTTTTATTCTTGCCTGCAACCGTTTTGCTCGCGAACAGCAACCTGCGCGCGCGCGCGGCAAAGAGAGCTATGAGCGCCGCCGCAGCGTGTTGCATTTTGACCGTGTTACGCAGGTGCGTGCACAGAATATCGACCGCACCGCACCACAGGATGTGTTGTCTTTGCTGGCGATTAATTTTGAACCGGCTGATGCGCCTTCCGGCGTGATTGAATTGGTTTTTGCAGCAGATAAGACCATTCGTCTTACTGTTGAAGTGATTGAAATGCGCCTTGCTGATCTGGGACCTGCCTGGGAAACCGGCAGCAAGCCGGATCACATAGCTGCCGATAATATGACGAAATGAGGGGTTAGCGTGGTTCAGACGCTCATACAAAGTGCCGCAGATTTTGAGAACCGTTTTGCGGCGTTTCTGGCAGGTAAACGCGAAGTTTCAGAAGATGTTGACCGTGCCGTGCGTGAAATTGTGCAGCAGGTACGCGAGCGCGGCGATCAGGCGCTGATCGATTATTCCAGACGTTTTGACCGGATTGATCTGGAAAAGACCGGCATTGCTGTGACGGCTGAGGAAGTGCGGGAAGCCGTTAAAAATGCCGATCAGTCTGTGATTGATGCGCTGATTGTGGCGCGTGACCGGATTGAATCCTACCATAAACGTCAGCTGCCGAAAGATGACTATTATACTGATGCTATCGGTGTTGAGCTTGGTTCACGCTGGACAGCTGTTGAATCGGTCGGACTTTATGTGCCGGGTGGCACAGCCAGCTATCCGAGTTCGGTGCTGATGAACGCAGTTCCGGCTAAAGTTGCGGGCGTTGAGCGTATCGTTATTGTGGTTCCGTCACCGGATGGCGCGTTGAATCCTCTGGTGCTGGTGGCTGCGTATCTTGCCGGTGTTTCAGAGATTTACCGCGTGGGCGGTGCGCAGGCTGTTGCAGCTCTGGCCTATGGTACGGAAACCATCAAACCGGTTTCCAAAATTGTTGGTCCTGGCAATGCCTATGTTGCGGCTGCAAAACGTCTGGTTTTCGGCACGGTCGGCATTGATATGATCGCAGGCCCGTCAGAAGTGCTGGTTGTGGCCGACAGTGACAATAATCCGGATTGGATTGCCGCAGATTTGCTGGCGCAGGCCGAGCATGATGCTTTTGCCCAGTCAATTCTGCTGACTGACAGTACGGATTTCGCCAAATCGGTAGAAGATGCGGTTGAACGTCAGTTGCAGACCTTGCCGCGTGAGGCAATCGCCCGTGCAAGCTGGCAGGATTTTGGCGCGGTCATTCTGGTGGATGATTTTGACACTGCGGTGCCGCTGATTAACCGTATTGCTGCTGAGCATCTGGAAATTGCAGTGGCTGATACGGATGGTCTGCTGCCGAAAATCCGCAATGCCGGTGCGATTTTCATTGGTAAATATACACCGGAAGCGATCGGTGATTACGTTGGCGGCCCGAACCATGTTCTGCCGACAGCCCGTTCTGCGCGGTTCTCTTCCGGTCTGTCGGTGATGGATTTTGTAAAGCGCACCTCGCTTTTAAAACTGGGTGCGGAGCAATTGCGTCTTCTCGGACCATCCGCGATTACACTGGCTGAAACTGAGGGATTGCAAGCACACGGCCTGTCGATTTCACGACGATTGAATATGTAACGATAAATGAGGGACAGCGGGCAGGTTTTCTGTATACCGCCTGCGTAAAGAGTGATGACCGGAAAAAGTGACAATGCCCGGCTGATCGATGTGGAACTGGACGAGACAATCGGCCAGTCTACGCCGGATATTGAGCATGAACGGGCCGTCGCTATTTTCGATCTGATCGAGGAGAACAGTTTTTCTCCGGTCGGTGACAGCGATGGCGGGCCTTATCGTCTGCGCTTGTCACTGGTTGAAAAACGCCTGATCTTCAATATTACGCGTGAGGCAGGGGAGCTGGTTGCAACACATATTCTCTCGCTGTCTCCGCTGCGTAAAACGGTCAAAGACTATTTTCTGATCTGCGAGAGCTATTATGCAGCCATCCGTTCGGCAACACCGAGCCGTATTGAGGCGATTGATATGGGGCGGCGCGGCTTGCATAATGAAGGTTCCCAGACGTTGATGAACCGGCTTGAGGGTAAGATCGACCTTGATTTCGATACGGCACGGCGTTTGTTTACGCTTGTTTGTGTGCTGCACTGGCGCGGGTGACGGATGAGCATAATTCCTGATCCGGTGCCGGATATTCTTGCAGATGCTGCCACTGTCAAAAAACCGGCTTCCGTTCTGTTTGTCTGCGGAATGAATGCCATACGCTCGCCGATGGCGGAGATTCTCACCCGTTCTATGTTACAGGGCAAAACCTATGTGGCATCAGCCGGTGTAACACGCGGCGAGCGCGACATGTTTGTGGATGCGGTGCTTGAGGAAGAGGGGTTGTCGCTGAATGAAAGACAGCCTGTCGGACTGGAAGAGCTGAATGACGGGTATTTTGACCTGATTATTACGCTGACACCGCAGGCGCATCATGTGGTGCTGGAACGGATGCGTAGTTTTGCAGCCAATGTGGAATATTGGCCGATGCCTGATCCGACACTGGTCACCGGCTCGCGGGAACAGCGTTTATCGGCTTACCGCGATGTTCGCGACCGTTTAAAACAGAAAATTACTGAACGTTTTCTGTGATTCAGCAGAGCTTTTAACAGTTCTACATTTCAGTTGTTCACAAACGGACTCTAATCATATAGGTTCCGCGCAAATTCAGACCTTCTGCATGATGCAGATTTATTAAACCAAAAGACAGGTTACGTATGGCTAAAGAAGAAGTCCTTGAGTTCCCGGGTATTGTAACGGAACTTTTGCCGAATGCTATGTTTCGGGTAAAACTCGAAAATGAACATGAAATCATCGCTCATACGGCTGGCCGTATGCGTAAAAACCGCATTCGCGTTCTGGCCGGTGACAAAGTACTGGTGGAAATGACCCCATATGACCTTTCCAAAGGTCGTATTACCTACCGCTTTAAATAAAATTCCTGCTGCCGGACTCATATCTGACCATGAAGACAACAATGTCCCATATTCTGGTACTGGCCTCGGCATCGCCGCGGCGCATTGAGCTTCTGGCGCAAATAGGTATTGAACCTGCATTTCTGCAGCCTGCTGATATTGATGAAACACCACAGCGTTCGGAACATCCCCGTTCGCTGGCAAAACGTTTGTCAAAGCAGAAGGCAGAAAGAGCTAAGGACAAGCTGAAGAATGATGCGGATTATAAATCCGCTTTCATTCTCGCAGCCGATACTGTGGTGGGCGTGGGACGGCAGATCCTGCCTAAGGCGGAGAGTGAGGATGTGGCGCTTGATTGTCTGCGCCTGCTTTCCGGCCGTGCCCATAAAGTTTTTACCGGTGTTTGTCTGGTCACGCCGAAAGGCAGTCTGCGTCAGGTACTGGTTGAAAGCCGTGTGCGCTTTGACCGGCTGAGCCGCCGCCAGATGGATGCCTATATCAGTTCCGGTGAATGGCGCGGCAAAGCAGGTGGCTATGCTATTCAGGGGCTGGCAGGCAGTTTTATAGTCAAAATGGTCGGTTCCTACAGCAATATTGTCGGTCTGCCGTTACATGAAACGCAGGCATTGCTGGAAGGTGAAAATTTTCCGGTTTACGACCAGTGGCATGAAGGCAAAGTGTGATGGCAGATAAAGAAAACCCTGCCGCTTCTTATGAAAATGTGACACCGCTGCGTCCGGCACGGCCTTGCCCTGAATGCGGAAAACCCTCAGTACGCGACTCTTATCCGTTTTGTTCGCCGCGCTGCCGCAGTGTCGACTTAAACCGCTGGCTGTCAGATGCTTATGTCATTCCCGGCAAGCCGGTTGACGACAGCGATCAGGAAAACAGCTGACAAAAACAGAAGCGGTCAGGGGAGCAATATGAATTTTCTGATTGTTTTTCTCGGAGCAGGGATCGGCGGGGCAGCCCGTTACGGCACCGGTTTGCTATTGTCACGTTTCTCTGCACTGACAATGTTTCCGCTCAGTACATTTGCGGTCAATATTACCGGCTCTCTGCTGATGGGACTGATTATCGGCTATTTTTCAGCGCGTAGCGGCCTCGCGGAGAACTGGAAATTGTTTCTCACCACCGGTATTATGGGTGGTTTCACGACATTCTCTGCCTTTTCACTGGAAACAGTGCTGCTCATGGAAAGCGGATATATTGGCACGGCACTGGCTTATATCCTGTCCTCTGTGATTTTTGGGGCAGCAGCCCTGATGGCAGGGTTGTATTTGATGCGCTTAATTTAGAGCGTATCCCGAAAAGTGCGAAGCGTCTTCGCGGGGAAAACAGTCCGCCGGACTGTTTTCTTATCCCGCTTCGATCGGGTGAGATGCGCTTTAAAACAAAGAGTCAGAGCGGTTCTGCCGATTCAAAAATTAACCGGAACCGCTCTGGCATATCACCACATTTCAATATGGATTTTTGAGCCATCGCTGAAGCGGTTGATATGAAACGGTGAAGGGTCAACAACGGGCTTTTCACCGGTCACAATATCGGCGATCAGTTTTCCTGCGCCGGGGCCGATACCAAAGCCATGGCCGGAAAAGCCGGTGGCGACAATGCAATTCGGCAGATGATCCAGAGGCGAGATAACCGGTACAATATCCGGCGTCGTATCAATCAGCCCTGCCCATTGCTGGGCGATTTGTACATTTTTGAAAGCAGGTAAAGCCTGTTGCAGCGCTTTGAAAACGGCCTGATTGCCAGCTTTATGCGGTTCCGGATCAAGAATACGGATTTTCTCGAAGATGGAGGTCTGATCTGCGGGGCGTAATTTCCACTCAAAAGCTTCTTCAATAAAGCGCTGTCCGAACCGCAGGCGCACGGTTTTCCATTCAGTGCGCAATGCAGGAATGAATTTGGGCAGAAAGCGGAAACTGTCGGGTACGATATCGGCAATACTGCCTGAGAGGCTGGCAACTGTATAGCCGCCATCCATACGTTTGCGCAGTGCAAAATCGGAGAAAGCAATGGCAGTTTCAACGCCGGCCTCAACCGGTGTGGTGCGTAATACGGATGAGCGCATTTTCAGTTGCGGCAGGGTGATACCCAGATCAGAACAAATCAGACGTGACCAGCTGCCGCCGGCAATCACCACAGCTTCACACTCAATCGCGCCTTGTTCGGTAATCACAGTGCTGACGCGGCCATTGGTGGTTTCAATCCGGCGCACAGCACAATTCTGCATGATGACAGCACCCAGCTCGCGCGCTTTTTCTGCAATGGCAGGTGCTGCTTTTTGCGGCTCTGCACGGCCGTCCGCGGCGGTATAGAGTGCACCATAGAGTGAACGTTGCAGACCGGGGGCGAGTGCTTCAGCCTGTTGCTTGCCAACAACCTGACTGTCAATGCCGTGCTCTCTGGCAATGTTCACCCACTCGCGCCATTTTTCCAGATTTTCTTCTTTTTCCGCCGCAAAGGCGATACCGGTGGTGCGGAATCCGGTTTCCCTGCCGGTCAGCGCATTCATCTGCGCCCATTGTTTCATACTCTCAACAATCAGCGGCATTTCACGGCTGTCGCGGCCGGTATGACGGCACCAACCCCAGTTGCGGCTTGATTGCTCACCGGCAATCACGCCTTTTTCCAGCAGGGTTACAGGAATACCGCGCTGCGCCAGATAAAGTGCTGCGGACACACCGATAATCCCGCCGCCGAGAATAGCGATCTGCGTTTTTGCCGGTAATGACGGAGAGGACTGGACGCTGTCTGTCTGCGGACCCATAAGATATTCCTGTATGCCTGTATCAATTTTATTTTGCAGCTTCGGCTATTCCGGTTGATTCGACAATTGCAGAAACAATGGCGCAACCGGCTGGATTATGAAAAAAACATGTCATAATCCGCACTCAGTTTTGTCATCAAACCAATTTAATAGATAATTTGCGGGCGAGTTTTTCCACACCTTGTGTAAAAGCCGTCAAAATCGGAAATTTTGTGCCTGAGATCGGGAAATTGCGGACATAAGTTGCAATCAAGCACTTGCTATTATGCAGGCCAAAACCACATAATAACAACCGGATTTAACGAGATAATTTCGTTTATTATATAGTTTTATGAGAGTGAAAACCGCTCTTGAGGAATTTGAGGAGGGCAGGCGCGGATGGTGACGGACGGAAAAGTCCTTTTTTTGCTCATCATACTGCCATTTATTGGCTGCGCCCTTACAGGCCTTCTCAGATCGAATGACCGGCAGGTTGCTGTCTGGTTCGCGGGGCTGACTGCGGTTGCCGCACTGCTGCTGACCATTGCTCTTTATCCCTATGTGACCGGCGGCAAAGTTCTGCACACGCAGATGGCATGGCTGCCTGCCTATGGTCTCAATGTCACTTTGCGGATGGATGGCCTTGCCTGGCTGTTTGCCATGCTGGTTACGGGTATCGGCCTGCTCGTGGTGATTTATGCGCGTTATTATATGTCATCGGAAGATCCGGTGCCGCGCTTTTTCTCGTTCTTTCTTGCCTTTATGGGGGCAATGCTCGGCGTGGTGCTGTCGGGCAACCTGATCCTGATGGTGGTGTTCTGGGAACTCACCAGTATTTTCTCTTTCCTGCTGATCGGTTACTGGTATCAGAATGTCAGTGCCCGTGACGGTGCGCGTATGGCACTAACCGTTACCGGTCTTGGCGGTTTTGGCCTGTTGCTCGGTGTTTTGCTGCTTGGGCATATTGTTGGCAGCTATGAGCTGGATGTTATTCTGGCATCGGGCAATCTGATTAAAAATCATCCGCTCTATACAGTGGCTCTGGTGCTGATCCTTCTTGGTACTTTCACCAAGAGCGCACAATTTCCGTTTCATTTCTGGCTGCCCAATGCGATGGCCGCGCCGACACCGGTTTCAGCCTATCTGCATTCTGCAACGATGGTTAAGCTCGGCGTGTTTCTGATGGTGCGTCTGTGGCCTGCACTGGCGGGTACAGAAGAGTGGTTCTGGTTGCTGGGGCTTGCCGGTCTTACAACTTTGTTGCTGGGCGCCTGGTTTGCGCTGTTCCAGCAGGATCTGAAAGGCCTGCTGGCCTATTCAACCATCAGCCATCTGGGACTGATTACCGCTTTGCTCAGCCTCGGCAGCCCGCTGTCAGCCGTTGCCGCGATTTTCCACATGGTCAATCATGCGATTTTCAAAGCTTCACTGTTTATGGCGGCGGGGATTATCGATCATGAAACCGGCACGCGCGACCTGCGAAAACTAAGCGGCTTGTTCCGCTTCATGCCGATTACGGCAACTTTGGCGATGGTTGCCAGTGCGGCGATGGCCGGTGTGCCGCTGCTGAACGGCTTCATTTCCAAAGAAATGTTCTTTGCGGAAACCGTGGAGACGCATTTGTCTTCATGGCTCGATACGGTCACACCTTATGTGGCAACGCTGGCGAGTGCTTTCAGTGTCGCTTATTCGATCCGCTTTATCTATTCGACCTTCTTTGGTCCCGCACCGGTTGATCTGCCGCATACACCGAAAGAGCCGCCACAATGGGTACGTTTCCCGATTGAGTTGCTGGTGCTGCTTTGCCTGCTGATCGGTATTGTGCCGACATTGATTGTCGGACCGTTCCTGCATACGGCTGTCGTGTCGGTTCTTGGCAGTGCCACACCGGAATACAGCCTTGCAATCTGGCACGGCTTTAATGTGCCGCTGCTGATGAGTGTGATTGCGCTGATCGGCGGAACCGTGATTTTCATGGTGATGAAAAACTATCTGGCAAAATGCGATGAAGGGCCGCCATTACTGCGCCATCTCAATGGTCAGCGTATTTTTGAACTGGTGCTGGTGACTGTTTCATGGAAATGGGCACGTAGTATTGAAAGCCGGTTCGGCACACGTCGTTTGCAACCGCAAATGCGGGTGCTGATGCTGATTGCGATTTTTGCCGGTGCCTGGCCTGTTTATCAGGCGGGGCTATTTATGGGGCCATTGGTGCCGCTGCCGGTGGATCCGGTCTTTGCCATTGTTTGGCTGATCGGAGCACTTTGTGCGGTCGGTGCGGCCTATCAGGCCAAATATCACCGGCTGGCCTCGTTGATGCTGCTTGGTGGTGCAGGACTTGTGACCTGTTTTACTTTTGTGTGGCTCTCCGCACCGGATCTCGCGGTCACGCAGTTGCTGGTGGAAATTGTCACTACAGTTCTACTGCTGCTTGGTCTGCGCTGGCTGCCGAAACGCTGGCAGGAAGATGAAAATGCAAGCATTCCTCTGGTGCCGCGCTTGCGCCGTTACCGCGATCTGATTATCGCGCTGGCTGGCGGCGGCGGTATGGCGCTTGTTTCCTATGCGATGATGACCCGTTTCAGCCCTGCGACGCTTGCTGATTATTTCCTTGGCAATGCCTATACGGAAGCGGGCGGCAAGAATGTGGTCAATGTGTTGCTGGTGGATTTCCGCGGCTTTGATACGCTGGGAGAAATCACGGTGCTTGGTATTGTCGGTTTGACGGTTTATGCGCTGCTGCGTCGTTTCCGTCCGGCATCGGACACAATGGAATCCCCGCAACAGCAGAAAATCCAGAACGCTTTTGACGAGGCTGATCCGGAGCGTCATGCCGGTGCAACCCTGTCCGAATATCTCGCTGTGCCTTCTGTGATTATGCAATATTTGTTCGGCGTGATTATCGTTTTCGCCATGCATCTGTTGCTGCGCGGTCATGATCTGCCGGGTGGCGGTTTTGCGGCCGGTATTACGATGGCAATCGGCTTTATTCTGCAATATCTGGCCTTTGGTACCCGCTGGGTGGAAAGCCATTTGCGCATTCTGCCGGTCAAATGGATGGGTTTCGGTTTGCTGACTGCAGCGGCAACCGGTGCCGGTTCATTTTTTGCCGGTTATCCGTTTCTCACCACCTATTTTGATTATGCGGAAGTACCGCTGATCGGCAAAATGCCGGTGGCATCCGCACTGCTGTTTGACATCGGCGTCTTTACACTTGTGGTCGGTGCTACCGTTCTGATGCTGATTGCCTTGGCACACCAGTCGATCCGTCACCGACGCTCGGAAAAAACACAATCGGAACAGGCTGAACTTGTTAAGCAGGGAGAGGGACGCTAATGGAACTTATTCTTGCTCTCGGTATCGGTATTCTGACAGCTTCCGGCCTGTGGCTTTTACAGCGTCCGCGTACTTTTCAAGTGATTATCGGTCTGTCGCTGATTTCCTATGCGGTTAATCTGTTTATTTTCAGCATGGCCAGTCTGCGCACAGATTCAGCGCCTATTCTGGGCGATCAGCCTGATCCCGCTCTTTATACCGACCCGCTGCCGCAGGCACTGGTACTGACAGCGATTGTGATCGGCTTTGCTATGACAGCCCTGTTTCTGGTGGTCATGCTGGCTTCCCGTGGTCTGACCGGTACTGACCATGTTGACGGCAGGGAGAACCAGTAATGCAGGATTGGCAGGAACATCTGATTATTGCGCCGATTCTGCTGCCGCTTGTCACTGCAGCTTTGTTGCTGCTCTATGATGAGCGTCGCCGTGTGCTGAAAGCCGCGATCAGTATTGCAGCAACTTTTGCGCTGTTCGTTGTGGCAATTATGTTGGTCAATATGGCCAATACGCCGGACGACCGTGTGATTCCTTATCTGCTGGGTAACTGGCCGGCACCCTATGCGATTGTGCTGGTGCTGGATCGTTTCTCGGCAATGATGGTATTGCTGACCAGTATCCTCGGACTGGCGGCACTGTGTTTTGCACTGGCGCGCTGGCACAAAGCGGGTTCGCATTTTCATACGCTGTTTCAGCTTTTGCTGATGGGGTTAAACGGCGCATTCCTGACCGGTGATCTGTTCAACCTGTTTGTATTTTTTGAGGTGCTGCTGGCCGCATCTTACGGGCTGGTGCTGCATGGCTCCGGTGCCACCCGCGTTAAAGCGGGCTTGCATTATATTGCCGTCAATCTCGCGGCATCATCGCTGTTTCTGATCGGCGTCAGCATGATCTATGGCGTGACCGGCACGCTGAATATGGCCGATCTGGCACAGCGTATTCCCAATGTGCCGGCTGATGATCTGATGTTCCTGCAGGCTGGCGGCGCTATTCTCGGTACGGCATTTCTGGTGAAAGCCGGTGCATGGCCGCTGAATTTCTGGTTGCCGACAACCTATACGGCTGCGGCCGCACCGGTGGCTGCACTGTTTGCGATCATGTCTAAGGTCGGCATTTATGTGTTGCTGCGTCTGTCGCTGTTGTTTTTTGGTGAACTGACACCACGGACAACAGGTTTCGGTGATGCAGGACTGTTTTACATCGGTCTGGCGACCATCGCTTTTGGTCTGATCGGGGTGCTGGCATCGCAGGCGCTCGGGCGCATTGCCGGTTACAGTGTGCTGGTCTCTTCCGGAACATTGCTGGCGGCAATCGGTACGGGCAATGTGGCCGTTACCGGCAGCGCGCTGTTTTATATGATCAGTTCAACACTGACGATTGCGGCTTTCTTTCTGCTGATTGAGCTGGTGGAGCGTGGTCAGGATGCGGCGGCCAACGTGTTGGCGGTGACGATTGAAGCCTATGGTGACGAGGAAGAAGAAGAGGAAGAGGAGGTGGGCACAGTTTTGCCCGCAACGCTTGCTATTCTTGGTGCCTGTTTTGCAGTCAGCGCTATTTTGCTAATCGGTCTGCCACCGTTTTCCGGCTTTGTGGCGAAAATCTCGCTGTTGTCGGCATTGTTCAATCCGGCTGGCATGGGCATTGATGCTCCAATTTCCGCGGCAAGCTGGGCCTATGTTACGCTGATTATTCTGTCCGGCGTCTCTGCTCTGATTGCGATGTCACGTTCCGGTATCCGTACTTTCTGGGCGTCGATGGAAGGCAATGTGCCGCGTGTGCTGATTATTGAACTGGTGCCGGTGGTTGGGTTGTTGTTTCTGTGTCTTGCGCTGACCATTCAGGCGGCACCGGTGATGCGCTATCTCGATGCAACCGCACAGGCACTGCATCGTCCGCATAATTATATCGACCATGTTCTGGATGCAAAACGCTCGGCGGGATTTGAACCGGCTGTTATCAGCACGCCTGCCGCGAAGGGAGATGCACAATGAGAGCATTGTTTCCGCATCCCGTTTTGTCTCTGAGCTTCTGGATTATGTGGCTGCTGCTCAACGGCTTTACACCCGGACATATGATTTTGGGCTTCTTCGTTGC
The DNA here is from genome assembly GCA_900470285.1 of Hyphomicrobiales bacterium. Lineage (GTDB taxonomy): Bacteria > Pseudomonadota > Alphaproteobacteria > Rhizobiales > Rhizobiaceae > Pseudochrobactrum. Next base: position 136,734 of record UCAG01000012.1, on the reverse strand, counting down.
AGTTGGTGCAGGTCTGGCTTTTACATCACTTGATCCCGAGCCGATACGGATTCGCTCGGTTCGGGCAATTATCGAGCTGTTTTTTCGTGTTGTTGCTGATATTTTCTGGTCAAATATTGCGGTTATCAAAATCATTCTGACGAACCCGAAAGAGCGTCAGGCAGGATTTGTGACTATCAGCCTGCAATTGCGCGGGCGTTTGCCGCTTGGCATTCTGGCCTGTATCGTGACCTCAACACCCGGTACCGCATGGGCAAATTTTAATCCCGTAACGGGTGTTTTGCTGATTCATATTCTCGATAAGGACGGAGAAGATGAATTCCGCACTATGATAAAACAGCATTATGAACGCCTGCTGATGGAGATTTTCACATGAGTACAGTGATTTTATCCTGGGCGCTGCTTGTGTCCCAGCTTTGTCTGGGAGCCGCTTTGCTTTGTGCAACATGGCGTCTGATTGCGGGGCCGCGTGCGCAGGACCGTATATTGGGTCTGGATACGCTTTATGCCACGATGATGATGTTATTTATCACTTTCGGTATCCGCACCGGTACATCGATTTATTTTGAAGCAGCCCTTGTTATTGCGCTGCTGGGCTTTGTGTCCAGCGTGGCACTGGCAAAATTCCTGATGCGCGGCGAGGTGATCGAATGAACCATGCAACGCAACTGCCGCTCTGGGCAGCAATTCTGGTTTCGGTCTTTTTGCTGGGCGGATCAGTGATTACGCTGATCGGCGCGATTGGTCTTTTGCGCTTTAAAAAGTTCTATGAACGGATTCATGCTCCGACACTCGGCACGACTTTTGGCGTCGGCGGCATTCTCATTGCATCAATTATTTTCTTTACAGTCTTGCAATCGCGACCGGTTTTGCATGAACTGTTAATTACCGCTTTTGTGTTTGTGACAACGCCGGTAACACTGATGCTATTGACGCGGGCAACCATGCATCGCGATAAAACGGATGACAGCCGGCAATTGCCGACCTCAAACGACCTTTATTAGCGATTTCTGGACGTGCCTCTTCTCTGATTTGTGTTGCGACTTATTGTCCAGACCTGCTTTGCGGGTTGCGGAGGAGCAACAATAATAATATCTGAATTTTCAGTAATTTCTGAAAGTTCAGAAAATACGGGAGCAACTGATTTGGAATTGTCGCCAATCGTACAATCATTTGTACTGCACTTCGGTGAAATGGGCAGCCGCTGGGGTATCAACCGCACGGTCGGGCAGATTTATGCCTTGCTCTATCTTTCTAAAGATCCGCTCTGTGCCGATCAGATCGTGGACGCCCTTGGTGTCTCACGGTCGAATGTTTCTATGGGTATCAGAGAGCTGCAAGGCTGGAACCTTGTTTTGCTGAAGCACATTCCGGGTGACCGGCGTGATTTTTACTCCACGCCGGGCGATGTCTGGCAGATTCTGCGCACATTGGCGGAAGAACGTAAAAAACGTGAAGTCGACCCGACTTTGAGTGTGTTGCGTGAAATTCTCATGGAAAAGCCGACAACGGAGAGTGATGCATTTGCGCAAGCGCGTATGGGCGATATGCATAGTCTGATTGAACGTCTGACCAACTGGTATGATGATGTGAAGTCGCTTGAAACCGAACGACTGACGATGCTTCTGAGCATGGGGTCGAAGGTCACGCGTTTCCTTGAAGCCAAAGATAAAATTGTCTCGCTCGGCCGCAGCCGCGCGCAGAAAAAAGAAGGACAATCAGAGTGAAGGAGGGACGGAGTGAGTGAAGTCTTATCCGGTTCGTCTGTCCCTTCGGAAATTCCGGCGGCAACACCGGAACGATCCGTGTCTGATACAGCAACAGTTACCGGCAGCGACAAGGCTGCCGGAACTGTAAAGGCGTCTGCACGACGCCGTAAAAAACGTGCACAACCGGCCAATTTACGCAAAGGTGGCTGGTTACAGGTTCTGGCGGCGCTGATCTGGCTGCCGCAGGCGGGCCTGATGGCCTATGCGATCAATGAGCTGACCGTCAGCGGTACAGTCAGCAATCTTCTGATGATTGTTGCCTGTATTTTTCTGCTTGGCCTGCTGCGTACCATTTTGCAGGGCGCGGGCGAGCGGATTGCCTTTAAAATATCGCGCGCGGCTTTGTCTGATCTGCGTGCTAAATCGGTGCAGGCTCTGGCTGACCGCTCCCCGCTGGATCGCAACCGTGCGGCATCGGGTGAGGCGGCTAGCATTCTCGCCGAACAGGCCGAAATGGTAGTGACTTATTGGTCGCGTTACCAGCCGGTGCAGATGAAAGTTATGATCGTTCCCATTGTCTTTCTGATTGCTGTGCTGTGGTATTCATGGGCTGCGGCACTGGTCTTGCTGGTTGCGGCACCTCTTATTCCGGTTTTCATGGCGCTGATCGGTTATCGCGCCAAAGCCGCCAGTGAAGAACAGCTGGTGGAAATGGGGCAGATGAATGGTTTCCTGCTCGACCGTCTGCGCGGGCTGGCAACGATCCGTACATTCCACGCTGTTGACCTGACCGCACAGCGCTTGCGCCATAATGCGGAAACGCTGCGCCACAAAACCATGATCGTGTTGCGCATTGCTTTTCTGTCTTCTGCGGTACTGGAGCTGTTTTCTGCGCTCGGCGTGGCGATGGTTGCGGTTTATATCGGCTTCCATCTTCTGGGTGAGTTGAATTTCGGCGCGTGGGGCGCAACGCTGACATTGGGGCAGGGGCTGTTTATCCTGTTGCTGGCGCCGACATTTTTTGAACCGCTGCGTGAACTCTCAGCCGTCTGGCATGACCGCGCTGCCGGTGAAGCCGCGATTGATGCGCTGGAAAATATCAGTGCAGGCGGTATGAAACTCACCGCGGTTGCTGCGACTACTATACCGGCTGAAACAGAGAAAAACCATGCTGTCACGCTGCGCGATGTGGATTTCAGCTATGATGCAGATGATGAGACTGATCTGCTCTCCGGTTTTAGCTTACAGATTGCGCAAGGCGAGCATGTTGCGCTCTTAGGACCAAGCGGCAGCGGTAAATCAACACTGCTGGCGATGATGGCCGGTCTGATTGCACCGCGCAGTGGTGATGTTCTGATACATGATACAGTGCTGGATCAGAGCAGTGCTGACACGCTGCGCCAGCAATTCTCATGGATTGGCCAGAAGCCGCATATTTTCTCCGGTTCTGTGCGTTCAAATATTACACTCGGCCGTGAAGGTTTTGCCCTGAGCGATGTGCAGACTGCACTGAAGACAGCAGCGCTGGATAATGTGGCTTCTGCCGCTGCAGCCAGTGATCTTGGTGAAAACGGCACCGGTCTTTCCGGTGGTGAAGGCCTGCGTCTGGCATTGGCAAGGGCAGCTCTGAAATCCGGTGCGGATATAATCTTTGCCGACGAGCCGACTGCCCATCTCGACAGTGAAACCGCGCTCAAGGCAACAGAAGGTCTTCTGGCTATGGCGCAAGGCAAGACATTGATTATTGCCACCCATGATGAAGAACTGGCGCGCAAAATGGGACGCATCATTCGCGTTGACAGGCTGAGCGGTGCGGAAAATCTGCATGTGCAGGAAGACAGCGGCAATGCTGCTGCACCTGTATGCTCAGCACGGAGGGCGGCGGAATGAAGAAACTTGCGGTTTTGAAACCTGTTCTCAAACTGTTTTTCTCGGAAAAGCGCGGCAAATTATGGGCCGGTATGTTGCTGGCTGCTGTGACTGTTTTGTGCGGTATTCTGCTGCTTGGTCTGTCCGGCTGGTTTATCACCGCAACAGCAATTGCCGGTCTGGCAACGGCCACAGCTTTGGCTTTCGACGTATTTGCACCGGCTGCGGGTATTCGTTTGCTGGCTATTTTGCGCACTGCGTCGCGCTATGCGGAGCGTCTGGTTACGCATGATGCAACGCTGGCTGTGCTGGCGGCATTGCGCGAGAAATTGTTCCGCAGCTGGGCCGCACCGCAGGCCGCAAAAGAACTTTTGCGCCGTCCGAGCCGTCTGCTGTTCCGCCTGACGGCGGATATTGATGCGCTGGATGCGCTTTATCTTCGCGTGCTGGTGCCTGCCGGTGCGGCTTTTGTCACCATGCTGGTGGTTGGTTTTGCTTTCTGGCTGATGGATAGCACTTTCTCGCTGGCAATGGTGGCGGTTTTGGTACTTGCCGGTTTTGGCCTGCCGCTGATTGCAGCACTCTGGGCGATGAAACCAATGCGCCGCCGTGCCAAAGCTGTTGAAGCCGTACGCGCGCGCAGCATTGATCTGGTCTCCGGCCAGACCGATCTGCTGATGGCGGGACGATTGCAGGCGCAAAGCGCAAGCATATGTGCGGCTGACAAAAGATTGTCTGATGCTGATGATCAGCTCAACCGGATTGAAATTTCAGTCGGTGCCGGTTTTGGTATCGCTACGGCTTTGCTGCTCTGTGTTGCTTTGCTCGGCGGTGTCTGGCTTGCAGAGGCTGGCACAATTTCACCTGCTGTTGCTGCCTTTGCGCTGCTGATGGCACTGGGTGCGATGGAACCGTTTGCAGCATTGCGCCGCGGTGCCATGGAACTTGGCCGCACGCTGATGGCTGCGCACCGCGTTGGCGACCGTTATGAAACACAGCCGCATTTCTATGTGCCGGTACAACCGGCCGATCCTCATGAGGCTGTTTATCTGGAACAGATCAATATGCGCTATGAGGACAAGATGCCTCTGGTGCTGCAGGATATCAGCCTGAGCGTGCGCAAAGGTGAAAAACTGGCGATTGTCGGCACGAGCGGCACAGGTAAATCGACACTCATGGCTTTGCTGGCCGGTGAGGTGACCGCGGATTCCGGTATTATCCGTCATGAGGCAGCAACGCTGCTGACGCAGAAAACCCAGTTGTTTCAGGATAGTCTCGCGGAAAATCTGCGTCTTGCTCAGCCGAAGGCAACGGACGATGATCTGATGCAGGCACTGGAAATGGCCGGCCTGTCAGAAACGGTAGGTGACATGCCGCAGCAGTTGGAAACAATACTCGGCGAGGGTGGCCTTGGCTTGTCCGGCGGGCAGGCTCGCCGTCTCGCATTGGCGCGTCTGTTTCTGCACAATACCCCGCTCTGGCTGCTGGATGAACCGACAGAAGGGCTGGACAGAGCCACTGCGCAGGACATTCTGCAGCGGCTGGCACAGGCCACAAGTCAGAATGGTGGCCACGGCAGAACCATGATTATTGCGACGCATCTGCGCCGTGAAGCTGAGATTGCTGACCGTATTGTCGTGATGAGCAATGGTCGCATGACGGCAGAAGCACTGAAAGGAACGCAGGCATTTTCAGATATTCTGAAGACACTGCGTCAGGTTTAACACGAATACCTGTCCGGAGCCGGACGCGTTAACAGCCATGTCTTTGAAAAGGAAGCCCCGCTTTATGAAGCATGATCTTTTATACATAATCAGAGGGATGATCTGACAAAAACGGATCACATTATCTGATTTTGAAAGCGGTTTTCTCCCAAGCGCCGCTTTCATCCCCACACTGTGAGAACCCTGTAACCGGCCGGTATTACCAGCCGGAACGGATATGCATTTCCTGATGCTATAAATTAGTATAGTCTAGAATTGGTCTATTTTAAGCGTGTCCCGAAAAGTGCGAAGCGGTTTTCGGACAAGATACGAATAAAAGCAAATAGATAGAGCATATCCGCCCTGCAGGTTTCTCACAGACATTTCCGGCAACAATGCCGGTCATACGGACTGTTTGATATACGCGCATTTTGACCGGAATGCCCCTATTTTCCGGAGAGACGCGTAAAAGCTTTGTTTTCAAGCATAGTTTGCCGGATACCGAATAGTTTCCGGCGCTAAGCTACAACAGGAGCGCCGCGCCCCCGCGGCGGATGATGATGGAACTGGATATTGTTTCACTATCCCGTCTGCAATTTGCAGTCACCGCCATGTACCACTTTTTGTTTGTTCCTTTGACGCTCGGCCTGTCTATTCTGCTGGCGATCATGGAAACGGTCTATGTGATGACCGGCCGCCTGATCTGGCGGCAAATGACAAAATTCTGGGGTACATTGTTTGGTATTAACTTTGTAACCGGTGTCGCCACCGGCGTTGTGATGGAATTCCAGTTCGGTATGAACTGGAGTTATTACAGTCACTATGTCGGGGATATTTTCGGTGCGCCGCTGGCGCTCGAAGGGCTGATGGCTTTCTTTCTGGAAGCGACCTTTATCGGCCTGTTTTTCTTCGGCTGGGACCGCCTGTCCAAAATCGGGCATTTGACCGTGACCTATCTGATGGCGATCGGCTCCAATATTTCCGCATTGTGGATTCTGGTGGCCAATGGCTGGATGCAAAATCCGGTCGGATCGCGCTTTAATCCTGAAACCATGCGTATGGAAATCACGGATTTCTTTGCCGTTGTTTTCAACCCTGTTGCGCAGGCCAAGGTCGTGCACACGGTTTCTGCCGGTTATGTCACGGCGTCTATTTTCATTCTCGGTGTTTCGGCATGGTATATGCTCAAAGGCCGTCATCTGGAACTGGCCAAACGCTCGATGACTGTTGCGGCGTCTTTTGGTCTGGCCGGTGCTTTGTCGGTTGTGGTGCTGGGGGATGAAAGCGGCTATCTGACATCCGACCATCAGAGCATGAAAATGGCTGCAATTGAGGCCATGTGGGATACAGAACCGGCTCCTGCATCATTTACGGTCATTGGTTTGCCTGATCAGGAAAACCGCGTGACACATTATGCCATTCACATTCCTTATGTGATGGGGCTGATCGGTACGCGCTCGCTGACCATTGAGATTCCGGGTATTAATCAGCTGGTTTTGCAGGCTCAGGATCGCATCCGTGATGGCATCAAGGCCTATGATGCTTTGCAGACAATCAAAGCAACACCACGGGGCGAGCAGGCACCGGCAGAAGCCAAACAGGCTTTTGAACAATATGGTGAGCGTCTGGGTTATGGTCTGCTGCTGAAGAAATATGTTGATGATCCGCGCACCGCTACGGATGAGCAGATCGTAGCTGCCGCCAATGATACTGTTCCCGGTGTGCTGCCGCTGTTCATCGCCTTCCGTGTGATGGTTGCGCTCAGTATGTATTTCCTGTTGTTGACCGGCACTTTCTTTTTCCTGTCTGCACGCAGAAAACTGGACAAACATCGCTGGCTGCTCTGGGTTGCAGTTTTCTCTATTCCGCTGCCTTGGCTGGCTGCAGAAATGGGGTGGCTGGTTGCAGAATTCGGCCGTCAGCCATGGAGTATTGAAGGGGTTCTGCCGACAGTCGTGGCGGTATCCAATCTCAGCCCCGTAACCGTGCTGATCTCACTGAGCGGATTTATCCTGATCTATACAGTGCTCTTCATTATTGAGATGGGCGTGATGATCCGTGCGATCCGCAACGGGCCGCAGCCGGATCATGCTCCGGTTTCTGCACCCTTTGAGAAGCCTGTTCCCAGTAAACCGGTACAAATCGGGGAGGCAAAATAATGGTTTTGTCCGAACTTCTTGATTATTCAACCTTACGTCTGATCTGGTGGGTATTGCTGGGTGTGCTGCTCATCGGCTTTGCGGCGATGGATGGTTTTGACCTTGGTATTGAAACCATGCTGCCTTTTGTTGCCCGTACTGATCTGGAACGCAGGCTGGTGCTGGAAACCATTGAACCGGTCTGGGAAGGCAATCAGGTCTGGCTCATTCTGGCCGGCGGTGCGATTTTTGCCGCATGGCCGCAGCTTTATGCGGTGTCTTTCTCCGGCTTCTATCTGGCGATGTTCATCATTTTGTTCGCGCTGATCCTGCGACCGGTCGGTTTCAAATACCGCAACAAGCGTGAAAGCTCGTTGTGGCGCAACAATTGGGACCGGGCATTGTTCATCGGTGGTTTTGTGCCGTCACTGATTTTTGGTGTGGCTGTCGGCAATGTGTTGCTCGGCGTACCGTTCCGTATCAATGACGATATGATGATCTTCTATGAAGGTTCATTCTTTGCCTTGCTCAACCCGTTTGCACTGCTGGCAGGTCTGATGTCGGTCATCATGCTGGCCATGCATGGTTGTGTGTGGCTCTGTGTCAAAACCACAGGCATTGTGGCTGAGCGTGCTAAAAAATACGGCACGCTTCTCGCATTGCTGACAGTGGTTTTTTATGTCGCCGCAGGGCTGTATCTCTGGAAATCCGGTCTGGGTTACCGCATTACCAGTGAGATTGATCCGAACGGTCCGTCTAACCCGCTGTTTAAAACCGCAGTGGTTGAGCAAGGCGCATGGCTTGCCAATTATCTGCGCTATCCGGCTCTGTGGGCTGTGCCTGCACTCGGCCTGCTGTCGCCTTTCGCGGTGATCCTCTTTTTGTGGGCACGGCGTCCGCTCGTGGCATTGCTGTTCGGTAAATTGTCCATCTTCGGTGTGATTACATCAGTCGGTGTGGCAATGTTCCCGTTCATTCTGCCATCCTCGCTGAATCCGAGTGCCAGCCTGACGGTTTGGGACAGCTCATCCAGCCATCTGACCCTGTTCATCATGCTGATCAGTACCGGCATTATGCTGCCGATCATCATGCTCTATACCAGCTGGGTCTATTATGTGCTGCGCGGAAAAGTGACGGAAAGTGATCTGGAAGAAGGGCATTACTGATGCCCGTTTCATCATCATTTCTGTCTCTTGTATAATATGAGGTTTTAAATGTGGTATTTCGCCTGGATTTTGGGGTTACCCCTCGCAGCGGCTTTCGCGGTGCTCAACGCCATGTGGTATGAGCTGGTGGATGATGCTGCCAAGCGCAAAGAACATAGCCATACAGGCTCTGAACATTAAATAAAAAAAGCCGGTCTGAGAAAACTCAGACCGGCTTTTTAGTCGTGTCAGAACCGGTAATTCACACCGATTTTGAATGTATGAAAATCAAGCGAATTGGATGCTTTGCGTCCGTTTTTAACACTCGACGATCCTTCATGCTTGACGGTCTCATAGATTGTTTTCTCATAAGGTTTACAGAAACGCGGGAACTGAGTGCAGAAGTCGCCCATTCCCGGCTGTTTTGACGGGTCAACAATCTCAACGCCAACCTTTTCCTGTGTTTCCCAGTCACGCATGATACCGGCACGGGCATTGTTAAAGTTGAAATTGGTTTTGCCGAAACGTGTGTAGGAATAATCCGCCATCACCGACCACCGGTCATTAATGGCATATTCAATCCCGCCGCCGGCTGTCCAGCCGAAGCGTGTTGCTTTCTCCTTTTCAGTCAGCGCAATTTCTGTGACTTTGTCAGAACTGTCTGCACTGACACGATATTGCTCGCGCGACTGGCTCTCGCGGGCAAAGGCCACACCGCCGCTGCCGTAAAGCATCCATTTATTGTCAAAAGCATAGCCGAGTTTACCGCGCACAGCGGCAGTCCAGTCAATGTCATAGATGGTCTGTGCCTGCACATTGCCGGTGCCGGCAAAATCGCCTTCTGTTGTGCGGGCTTTATGTGCAGCATTCAGATAGGTTTTGCTCCAGTCTGCACCGATGCCCAGTACCACACGGTTTGGCAATTGCCAGTTATAACCGGCCTGCACACCAAACAAACCGCTATCCATGCCGAAATCAGCGGATTCCGTTGCCGCAACCGCATTGAATGTGCCGTCGAGGGCGGTTGTGTTGCCCCATGTACGGCCAAAAACACCACCGGCATGGGCACCGGCATAAAGGCCTGTCCAGTCAATCGGAGCGCCTTCAGCTGTCGGGCGCCGTGTCAGGAAGGACGGCAGGGACGGCAATTGCTGTTCACCGCCGATATCCGCCGTGAGGCTGGCATAGAAAGTACGGCCCGGGCCCGGCTGCGTCACAAGCCCCAGAGGATCAATGTAGAATTTATCAAACACATTCTCGACGCGGAATGCCGCTGTCAGATTGTCAGTGATTTTATATTCTGCAAACAGGTCAACAAGCGCATAGGGTTTCCAGAGCACCGGTGTGATGAATTCCGATGCGCCTTGTGCAGTCACATCGCCATGACCGATAGCACGCGGCCCCGTATAGGAGACACGGCCGCCGAGCATCAGCCGTTCTTCCAGCAGTTTCTGCGACAGGGTCAGGTCAACCGAATATTTGGGCTGTACATGGTTGGTGGCATAATCACCATAAAGGCTCTTACCGTCGCAACTGTCGGATGTCCGGCAATATTCAACATTCAGATAATAATTGGCTGCCAGATCAGCTGTGAAACCGTCCAGCTCATAGCGACCGGAAAATTCCAGACCGGAAAACTTTGCACGGTGGATATTGCCGATATTCAGAGCAAAATTGCTCGGATTTTTAGTGTCATATACAATATTGCGCGAGATGTAGTTTTTAACATCCCAGTTGAAGTAACCGAGTTTCAGCATACCCGTATCTTCATCGGCAAGCAGGCCGTTACGGACGACATTGGTGCCGATTTCCCAGTTGCTGGAACGCTCAGGCTTTACATCCGTATTTGCGGTAACGCTGTTAAATGCGGAAACGGATTCAATAATGCTCGGCGCGCGCAGCGTATTGGAATAATTGACATAGAACTGGGTCTGTTCCCACGGTTCAAAAGTCAGACCGACAGACGGGCTGAAACCGCCGTCATTGGTTTTGGAACCCTGTTCCTTTGCATTATTGATCTGATTGCGCTCATAGGGGTCGAAACGGTCTTTCGACCAGAAATGCGAATAGCGCAAGCCGCCATTCACAGTAAGCCAGTCAACAGGCTTATAAGCAGCCTTCGTATAAGCCGCGACTTCATGGCGGATCGCATCGCGCGGTGTCATCCAGCCTTCCAGAGCTGCGGAATGTTCACTGCCGCGCGTATCTTCCACACGGAAAGACGTGCCGTAAGTCAGATCCAGATCGCCTGCATCAAAAGTGAAAGCGGATTTGTTCTGGATATCACCGCCCCACATATCACTGTCAGATCCGACACGGAAATCGGCAGGCAGGCCGATCCCTCCCGGTGTAACACCACGACCGCCGCGTACCGGATTACGCAATTGCAGATGCGTCCAGTAGAGATTGGCGCGCAGATCAATCAACTCGTTGTCTTCCGGCTTCCAGTTATAACGCGCAGTCACCGTGTCGAGGCTGGTTCCCGCGGTTTGCTTTTGCTGTATGGACTGGTCTTTAATGCCGCTCAAGCGTGAGGCCAGCCTGTCACCGGCCTCGCTGCGATAGCCCATATAGCCGAGCTGCAATTCATGATCGTCCGCAAAACGGGCATTGAGTTTTGCCAGCCATGACTCGGTTTCCAGCTGGGTGTTGAGTATTTCCTCACCCGGACGGTAATTGGTCAGCCCCTGATTGGCATAATATTCGTTCCAGTAATTGCTCGGGCTTCTGGGTGTGCAATTAATGGCAACCATTGAATTGCAATAAGGCTGTTTGCCCAGATTGACCGGATCGGCCGCTGCAGAGCCACGCGTTCCTGCATGGTAATTACCCTGTTTACGTCGTGCATAACCGGCCAGAACATCTATGGCATCGCCTTTATAGGCGCCGACAATACTGCCGGAAGCGGATGTCGGAGACAGGAATGACGGTCTGTCCAAACCGTCTTTTGAACCGACAGGAGCTTTCATTGCATCCCACGGCGCATAGGGCCACTGATAACCGCTGAGAGCGCCGGCCAGCGGTTTGGATGTGTTGCCGCCAATGCCACCTTTAACGCGGATACCCCAGTGATTACCGTCTTTAACAATATCGTTCACGCCGACAGTGCGCATACTGACTGAGCCGGCATTGCCCCATGAAGCGGTGTCCGCCCCCTTGTTGATTTCCACACCGGCAATAAAATCAGGATCAACAAAGGTGCGGTTGGAAACACCCTGATAGCCCTGATAGACGGTGACAGAGTTTTCCGCTCCGTCAATGGTCGTGGATACGCGCCCCATGCCTTGCATACCGCGAATATTGACATCAATTGATCCTGCACCATTGCGGGCTTCACCGGATTTGACACCGGGTGTACCGCGAAACATATCCGCAGGGCTGGAACCGCGATAACGCTCAATTGTTTCGCCGGAAATATAGGTGGTTGGTGCTGCCGTTTCATAAGGCGCTGTTGCGGCGGCGATTGCTCCGCCGCTGGAAACAGTTATCTGGTTCAGAATGAGTGAGCCGTCCGGCGCAGCGCCGCCGGTATTGGCGGCAAGACGCTCGGTAATCAGCACGGATTTTGTGCCGGTGAAATTATAGGTCAGGCCGGAACCCTGCAAAATCCGCGCCAGTGCCTGCTCCTTGGTGGCTGCACCTGAAATTCCCGGAGAAGATTTCCCGCGCACAACAGCAGGTTCATAGGATAGCTGGGTGCCGGATTGGCTGCCAAAGGCTGCGAGTGCACGGTTGAGCGGACCGGACGGAATATTGAAGCCTGTCTGTTGCTGTGCCTGTGCATTGAAGCTGGTTGCTGTCAGAACCACGCCGGTTATCATTGCGGTGGTTGCCAGCAAAGCGGCTATCATGGCTTTGCTGCATTTGGTGTGTCGTGCCGCTTGTTTGGTGGCGCCTGTCATGCCTGCTCACTCCGTCGGTCAATCATTACAGGCGTTTTTTCTGCATGAGAAAACGCCCTCATATTCTTCTTTACGAGTGGCGGATAAAAATATTCAGTTTTTACTCATATTTTATACGGAAGAGACAATTGTCAGCAAAGACGCAATTTTTCGTGTTTTAGCGCCAAAAGGCCGGACAACTGCTGCAATGGCTGCATCAGGGTCGTTAAGATCAAACACACCGCTGACCGTGCGCGAACCGAGTGAAGGATCAGCGATCAATACGCGCCCGTTTTGCCAACGGGAAATTTTTGCACAAAGGGCGGCAACAGTTTCATTTTCCGCAAACAGCATATTGGAGCGCCATGCTGCAATTTGTGATGGCTCTTGTTCGCCGCGGGTAATCCGGCTGGTTGCACTGTCAAAAGTCAGCCACGTACCGGCTTCCAATCTTTCTCCGGCGACTGTGCCGGTTCTGGCTTCAACACTGCCATGCGCAACGGCCACAGAGAGAAAGCCTTTTTCAGCAGAAACATCAAAAGCCGTACCCAATGCAGTGACCAGCATAGGGCCGGTTGAGACGGTAAAAGGCCTTGTGCTGTCCGGCTGAACCTGAAAATACGCCATGCCGGACAGCAATCCGATACGGCGATCTTGCTCAGAAAAATCAATGGCAATTGCACTGTCAGGCCCCAGCGTGGCGAGGCTGCCGTCAGGCAGGGGAATGTCCCGGATCTCTGCCGTGGAGGTGATGTGATCGGCCTGCGACAGCAGCCACAGATGCGGCACTGTCAGCGCGCCGGTGGTCAGGGCTCCAAGGCCGAGTGTGGTTCCGGCTATAAAATTGCGGCGGGATAGTTTGCTTTTCTCCGGTATTTTCCGGTTCTCTGTGAACAAAGTGCCGGTCATGCCATGAATGGCAGCCACACGCGCCCAGGCTGCGGCATGGGCAGGGCTGCGGGTGACCCATGTTTTAATCATGTCGGCAGAAACGGGATTAACGGGGTCATTTTGCAGACGGATAGCCAGATCGGCTGCTTCACGAAACAGCCGCTGTGCTTCTTCTGTCTCATCAGCGGAATTGGTCATATGTTCCAAGCCTGTCCGGATAGATTACTGTCTCATTTCTGTTTACGAATGAGCGTGGTTAATTTTCAGTGTATGGGAAAATTTGTCACAGTCCGGTAAGGCGCCTGTCAATAAATTCATAGGCATCTCTGATGAGGGTCCATGTTCTGCCCACGGAGAGATTAAGTTCCGCTGCAATCGCCGCAATGGTCATCTCATCCATACGGTGCATTTCAAATGCTTTGCGCGTTCGGGCGGGCAGTTCCTGCAAAGCCTGTTGTGCCAGCATCAGTTTTTGCCGGTCATAGACCTGTTTTTCCGGTGAGGGAGAGGGGTCAGCAATGGCAGAAAAATCTTCGGGTGTGAGATCGGCTCTGCGCAGCAAACCTTCACGCCGCTGATGATCTGTACCGAGGTTGCGCGCAATTCTGAACAAATAGGCTGCGGGATTATAAGTGGTTTTGCTTTCCGCAGGCGGAGAGACCAAAACGCGTAAAAAAGTATCCTGCGTCAGATCGGCAGCAGTTTCTTCAGGAAGCCCTCTGCGGCGTAATGATTGTATAATATCACGCGCATGTTTTTTAAAAAGATGATGGAGATCCCACATCTGTGCAACCGTTTTCTGAAAGCATTTGCCTGCCGGCTGCGCAGAAAATTATGCACATATCTGTCCGGCTCGTCAGGCAATGACGATATAATAAATCTTGACTATAATAATCAAGTTTATTTTGCAAGGCATAAATCTCGCTTCAGATACGGGTAGGGGCTATGCCGGTGAGTGTGACCCAACGGCATAGCGGTCTGGTTGTCCCTGCGAACCTTAAAAATTGGCCGTCAGAGATGCATAGAATGTCCGGCCCGGTCCCGGTTGCTGTGCAAGGCTGAGCGGATCGACATAGAACCGGTCAGTCAGATTTTCCACGCGCACACTGGCGGTATAAGTGTCGTTGATTTTATATTCTGCAAACACATCCACCAATGTGTAAGGCTGCCAGTTGATCATAGTAATAAACTGGGACATGCCCTGACCTGTGACATCACCGTGTCCGCTCGCACGCGATGCGGTATAGGAAATGCGGCCGCCGACTGTGAGTGCATCATCCAGCAATTTCTGGGTCAGGGTCAGGTCTACACCATATTTAGGCGGCACCTGATTGGTGGCATAGTCGGCATAGAGAGACTTGTTTTCACAGGTTTCGGCGGTACGGCAGAACTCCACATTCAGATAATAATTGGCAGCCAGTGTGGCTTCGAAACCGCCGAGCGTATAATTCGCCGACATTTCAAGGCCGGAGAAACGGGCACGGTCTATATTGAAAATGCGTACATTCGCAGAGTTCGCATATTTGTGGAATTCGCGCGCGATGTAATCTTTTACATCCCAGTTGAAGTAACCCAGTTTGAGCATTGCACGATCTGTACCGGCAATCAGGTCATCCTGAATGAAGTTTGCACCGATTTCCCAGTTGTTGGAGCGCTCTGCCTTGGCATCCTCATTCACAGTCATATTGAAAGCGGATACTGCTTCCATAATGCTCGGCGCGCGTAAGGTGCTGGAATAATTGGTGTAGAATTGTGCGCCTTCAAATGGCTCGACCGTGACACCCAATGACGGGCTGAAGCCGCCCTGTTTGAACCGCGCTTTGCCGTAAACCATGTCAGGATGAACATATTTTGTGCGGCTGCGATCGCGCGACCACATATGGGAATAGCGCAGGCCGCCATTGACCGTCAGCCAGTCAACCGGTTTATACGCTGTCTTGATATAGGCTGCGGCTTCTTTGCGGGTGCCGTCACGCAAATCAAGAAATGTGTCCCATTTCCTTGTTCCTTCGGTCGGCTTGGTATCTTCTTCTTTGTAAGACGCGCCATAGGTCATATCAAAATCACCATAGGCAGTCGTGAACTGTGAACGGTTGCTGATATCGCCGCCCCATGTCCACAGATCCGGTCCGGATTTAAAGTCGACCGGCGCATTTGCCGGCAGCCAGTCGACCGGATTGCGTTGCTTCAGTTTCGTACCCCAGAGATTGGCCTTGAGATTAATCAGATCATTCTCTTCAGGATCCCAGCGATATTTAAATGTTCCTGTATGCGCTTCAATATCTGTCGTCAGGCGCTGTTGTCTGGCTTGTTGTCCGAGCGTACTCAAAGCATTGGCCTTAAAAGTACCGGCCTTGCTTTCAAAACCTGTATAGCCAAGCTGAATACTATGCCCGTCGCCGAACATAACCTTGCCTTTCAGCAGCAGGGACTCCGTTTTCAGCTGGGTGTTGAGAACCTGTTCACCAGGGCGGTAATTGGCCAGACCTGTGTTCTCAATATATTGCGGATACCATCTGTATTCAGGATTGGGTAAGTTACAAAGAAAACTGCATACGCTCATCCCGCCGAGATTGGCGATATCGGCGGCAGGGCCGTTTTTACCGGCATGATAATTGCCGCGCTCGCGATAGGCATAGCCTGCCAGCAGTTCAATATTCTCGTCCTGCATAGCTGCAACGATACTGCCTGAACCATTGGTCGGCTTCAGAAAAGCCGGACGGTTCATGGTGTCATCCGAACTCTTAACACTTGGTACATAGAGGTGATCGAATTCCGGCTGCAGATCGCCGGGATAACCGCTATTGATAATTTCATAACCCGCTTTTGTGTCTGTTACCGGTTTGCTGGAATTGGTACCGAAACCGCCTTTGACACGCAGGCCGAAGCGGTTGCCTTCCTTGACAATATCGCCCGCCTCAATTGTACGCATGGCGACCGTACCGGCAATGCCGCTGGAAGCAGCATCAGAGCCTTTTTGGATATCAATGCCGCCGAGAAAATCCGGATCAACAAAGGTGCGGTTCGAGATACCCTGATAGCCCTGATAGACATTAATAGCATTTTCTGCGCCGTCGATAGTGGTCGCGACGCGTCCCATGCCCTGCATACCACGGATATTCACATCAATCGCACCGGCACCGTTGCGGGCTTCACCGGACATCACGCCCGGTGTACCGCGGAAAATATCAGCAGGGCTTGCGCCGCGAAAACGCTCAATCGTCTGCTCTGAAATATAAGAGGTCGGCGCTGCCGTGTGATATGGCGCTTCAGCCGCGGCGATTGAACCGCCATTGGTCACTGTGATTGTGTTTAGCGTCACGGTACCGTCAGGCGCAGCTGCGGCTCGGGCGTTGCCTGCAGGATCATGAATTGTAAGCGTTGTGCCCTGAATAGAGTAATTCAGACCGGAGCCGGACAGCAATCTGCCCAGTGCCTGTTCCCGTGTCATCGTGCCTTGCACAGCAGGGCTTGTCTTGCCGGATACCATATCGGATCGCATCAGCAGTTTGAGACCGGCACGATCGGCAAAACCGGCAAGTGCTGAACCCAGATTTTGTGCGCGGATATTGAAACTGATCGTCTGCGATACAGTGGTCTGCGCATTGGCAATCATCGGCAAGCCCGTGCCAAGCACTGCAATGAATGCAACCGAAGCCAGAAGTCCGGCCTTTTGCGCATGTTGGGACAAAGAGCGCTTTTTCGCCTTGATGATAGCTTGCATGGAAATATTCCGCCTTACCAATATGACACATTCCGGCCTCCGCTCATGACGGAAATTTCGGCCTCATAATTCAAAGACGAAACGGCATGGCTGATCTTGCACCGGTAAAATATAAAAATATGATTATTTTTATCATAAATTTGAAACGGATAGTTTTTTAGCGCAAAATTGTCACAAAAGGCAGGCGGATAACGGAGACAGGCAGGGTGGTTTCAATAGCCTGTAAAATCTCTTCCGGCTGGTTGAGATCAAAAACGCCGGTGATCTGCAGTGTTTGCAGGTGTCTGCTGGCAAGAACAATTGTTCCGCCGCGATAACGCTCAATTTCTGTAACCACATCGCCGAGCGGTTTGGCGTTGAAAATCAGTTTGCCTCGGCGCCATGCGGTTTCAATGTCGGAATCCACCTCTTCCGGCGCGGATATAGTCCCTGTGTCTTCATAGCGGATACGGGTATTGGCACCGGCGACAACCATATTGCTTGTCCGGTTTGCGGGTTGTATCCGGCTGCTGACGCCGACAGTGCCCTCGATCACCGTGACAGCAACCTGCTGAGGTTTGATATCAATATCAAAAACCGTGCCCAGAGCACGGGTCTGCCCGTCAAGCGCCTCAACAATAAACGGGCGTGTTGTGTCTTTTGCGACAGTAAACAAGGCTTGTCCTTCATAGAGGGTCAGGCGTCTCTCATTTGCTGACATATCAACGGAGAGTGCAGAATCGGCATTGAGAAACACGGTTGAACCATCATTCAGCGTAATGCTGCGCTGCTCACCTGTACCGGTTGTATAATCGGCATAGAGACGCGGCCCGATGAGCCCCGTCTGATGCAGCGCGGCACCGCCGGTTATCAGTCCGGCTAGCCCGAGAACTGTGCGTCTGGTGAATTGTTTTTGCTTTGCGGATTTGCGCAGGCTTTTACCGGCACTACCAATACCGTGCCACAGTGCCTCGGCCTCGCGTGCAGCCATTTCATGCTCGGTGCTTTGACGGCGCCAGTTCGCAAATCCTGCATGATCCTGTGCGGTTGCCCGTCCGGAGCTGAGCTGCACAATCCGGTCGATAGCCTCATCGCTTAAGCTGATATCCGTTTTATATTTGATTTTTCCGGTCATGGCGGCTCAGGCGAGTGTACGAAAATGATCGCGGCAATGGCGCAATGCCTGCGCGAGATAACGTGCGACCATGCTTTCCGATACACCCAGACGGTGAGCAATCTCATAATGGGTCAGCAGGTCACAGCGTGCCAGCAACAAGGCTTTGCGCGGTTTTTCCGGTAATTGCAGCAGAGCGTAAATAAGCTGTCGCAATTGATCCCGGTCAATCGCAAAAGCTTCCGGTGACGGAGCAGTATCGGCAATCGCCTGTAATGTTTCTTCGTCGCTGAGGCAGGCTTTGTGATGGCGTTGTTCTTTGCGCAGCAGATCAATCGCAATATTATTGGCAATCCGCATGATGAATGCGCGATGATCGCGAACCTCAGAAGAGCGTTCCTGTATTTTGGACAGGCGCAGCCATGTTTCCTGCAAAGCATCATCGGCCAGCTCATGGGAGCTGGTGCGTTTTTTGAGCTTTTCACGCAGCCATTTCAACTGCCGTAAATAGACAGACAACAGGTCTGCAGAATGATCGGTTGATTGAATGCTCATGCCGTGTGACTGCGTGCAAGGGGGGCGAATGAATGGATTTATAATACTATACAAAAATACTCATATTTAAAAGCTGAAAAATTTCGGCGCAGGAATATCCTGTGTGTAGTGGTGAAAATGCTGCTGAAAGATCAAAATCGCCGCGTTTGGGCGGGTTCAGCAGTTTCCTGTAGTTTCTGCGCCGAAGCTTAACAAAAATATTGTTTGTGTTGCCGTTCCGGATGCAATTCCGCCAACCTGAAAGGTAATTACATATGAGGTTTCTGTTATGCCTCTCCCTGTCCGCATATTCTCTGGCCGTTTCAACGGCTTTTCCGGCTGAGGCTGCCCGTGCAGATGCGGCGATTGCGGGGGCTCAGATCACCGTGACGGAGCGCACTGTCACCACTTCGGTGGCCAAGCCGGTGCCAATGGAATGGAAACTGGGTTTTAACGGATTGTTTGTGCCGCGAGAAGAAGTGGCCGTAGGCACAACATTACAGGATCAGCATATTGCAGCGGTTGAGGCGGAGGCCGGTGATTATGTAACCGCCGGACAGGTGCTGGTGCGGCTGGATACAGTGAAACTGGATATCAAGCTCAGAGAAACAGACGCGCGTGTTGCCCGCGCCCGTGCGTGGCTGGCTCAGCAGGAGGCTGCACAGATACAGGCACAGTCCAATCTGAACCGCACACAGCGCCTGCGCAGCAATGGTGCTGTCAGCGAACAGTCCTATGATGACAAGTTGTCGGCGCTGAATATAGCCGAGCAGAGTGTGGCGGTGGCAAGGGCCGAGTTCACGCAGGCAGAGGCGCAGCTGGCAGAGGCTAAAAGCGAGAGAGCACGGGCGATTATTCATGCGCCGGTCAGTGGTATCATTTCGGAGCGCAATGCCCGTGTCGGTGCGCTGGCTGGTAACGGCACGCTTTTCAGCCTTATCCGTGACGGCGAAATAGAATTTGCGGCTGAAGTGCCGGAAAGTGAAATCCTGCTGATGAAAGCAGGTCAGGCGGCGCATGTCACGCTGCCGGATGGTAAAATCACAGCCGGACATATCCGGTTATTGTCGCCGAAAATCGACCGTCAAACGCGGCTGGGCAGAGCCTATATTGCGATTGAGGGCAAACAGATATCGCTCTTCTCCGGTGCTTTCGGCAGGGCAGATGTGGTGTTCTCGCAAAGCAAGGCAATTCTGGTCAATGACTCTGCGCTTTTGCATGGCCGCGAGGCATCCGATGCCTCGGTTTTTGTTGTTGTCGGTGGCAAGGCCATCAAGAAAAAAGTCAAACTCGGATTGCGCAAGAACGGAGCTGTTGAAATCCGCTCCGGCTTAAATGCAGGTGATTACATCATTGAAAAAGCAGGGCCGTTGCTCCGTGACGGCGAGACAGTAACACCTGTTCCTGCACGGGCGCCTTGAAAATCCGGATTCCCTGAAAGTATTGTTTATGACCAGTAATATTTCCGCCTGGGCCATCCGCAAGCCGGTGCCGACGCTTGTTCTTTTCATTGTTCTGACCCTTGCCGGCTGGGCTGCATTCAGTAAGCTGCCGGTGAATGCCTATCCTAACATATCCTTTCCGGTGGTGACTGTTGCGGTAACGCAGGCCAGTGCTGCTCCTTCCGAGATGGAGGCGCAGATTACCCGCCGTATTGAAGGTGTGGTATCCGGCATTACAGGGGTAAAACATCTGCGCTCCTCCATTGCGGATGGCGTGTCTACAACGACAGTCGAGTTCCGCATCGGAATCGATCCCGACCGTGCCACCAATGATGTGCGTGAGGCCGTGGCGCAGATCCGCTCAGATCTGCCGCAGACCATTCAGGAGCCGGTGGTCAGCCGTGTTGATGTTGAAGGTGGGGCAATCCTTTATTACACGATTTCCGCGCCGGATATTTCTGCGGTTGATATGTCATGGTTCGTGGATGATACGATTACCCGCGAATTGCTGGCCGTGCCCGGTGTGCAGAAAGTGCAGCGATTGGGCGGTGTCAATCGTGAGGTGCGTATTGTGCTGAAACCGGAGCGGTTGCTGGCACTTGGTGTATCGGCGGATCAGGTCAATTCTGCTTTGCGCGAGCTGAATGTGAATGTGCCGAGCGGGCGGGGTAATATCGGTGACAGGGAACAGTCGCTGCGCACGATTGCAAGCGCCGGAACGGTGGAAGAGCTTTCCGCTTTAACGATCTTATTGCCGGGCAACCGATGGATACCATTGCGCGAGATTGCCACAATAAAGGACGGGGTAGGTGAACCGCGCGGCTTTTCCCGTCTGGATGGCAAAGCCGTGGTTGGCTTTTCTGTGTTCCGTTCAAAAGGGTACAGCGACACAGTTGTTGCCGATGGTGTCAAAAACCGGCTTGAGGACATAAGGCAGCTCAATTCGGGCACAGAGATCAGGGAGGTCAGCTCCACGGTCGAATATACGGTGCAGAACTATAATAATGCGATCACCACACTGCTGGAGGGTGCTGCGCTGACGGTTGCGGTGGTGTTTCTTTTCCTTCGCAACTGGCGCGCGACCGTGATTGCTGCGGTGGCTATGCCGCTGTCGGTTTTGCCGACTTTTGCGGCGATGTATCTTCTCGATTTTACACTGAACAACATCAGTCTGCTGGCTCTGACACTGGTCATCGGCATTCTTGTGGATGACGCGATTGTGGAGATAGAGAATATTGAGCGCCATATTCATATGGGCAAGCGCCCCTATATTGCAGCGCTTGAAGCATCGGATGCGATCGGACTGGCCGTTGTAGCGACAACGCTGACGATCGTCGCTATTTTTGCGCCGGTCAGTTTTATCGGCGGGGCAGTCGGGCAATATTTCAAACAGTTCGGTCTTACTGTTGCGATTGCGGTGCTGGTTTCCCTCGCTGTTGCGCGGTTGCTCACGCCGCTGATGGCTGCCTATATGTTGCAGCCGCATCCGGTGAGCGATAAAGCGCCGGGCTCTTCCGTGTTTGGCCGTTGGTATCTCGGACTTCTGAGCTGGACTCTGCAGCACCGCAAAGCAACCTTTGCCATGGTGGCGGTCATCTTTGCCGGTTCGGTCTATCTCATGTCACTGCTGCCTGCCGGTTTCATGCCGCAAAGCGACTCCAATGTTTCGCAGGTCAGCGTAACACTGGCGCCAGGTACGCGCCTTGATGAAGCTGCCCGCGTTTCAGATAATATTGTCAATCAGTTGCTGAAACGACCTGAAGTTAAAGATATTCTGGCTTCATCATCGGATGGTGTGAATGAGTTCTCACTGCTGATTAATCTCAAGCCGCGTGCGGAACGGGAGACGAGCCAGAAGGAATTTGAAGCAGCTGCCCGCCCTCTGATTGCTGCAATACCGGATATTCAGTTTACCTTTACAAAAGACAGCGGCGGCAAAGAAGTTGCTATTATTCTCGTCGGAAACAGCGGAGAAAATCTCATCCGTGCTGCCCGTGAGCTGGAAGCGCAGATGCGCGATTTGCCGGAACTCGCCAATGTGGTTTCATCTGAACCTCTGCCTGCACCGGAGCTGCATGTAAAACCGCGTCTGGACGAGGCCGCACGCCTTGGTGTGTCACCGGCCTCGATCGGCATGGTTGCCCGCATCGGAACAGTGGGCGAGACGGATGCTAATTCCGCGCAATTCAATCTGGGTGACCGGCAAATACCGATCCGTGTTTTGCTTGAAAACTCTGCCCGCAGCGATCTGGATATGCTGAAGAACCTGAAAGTGGGAACTGCAACCGGCAATCCGGTTCCGCTTGCTGCTGTTGCAGATATTTCGTTCGGTTCTGCGGAAAGCCGTGTAGAGCGTTTGAACCGGATGCGGATGATTGAGGTGGAGGCTAATCTGAGCAATAATGCGACGCTGGGTACTGCACTCGCAGCGATTACTGCGCTTCCCGCCTATAAAAACCTGCCCGAAGGTGTTCGCGAAGCGGAATATGGCAATGCGGAATATATGGCAGAAATGTTCAGCAATTTTGGGCTGGCGCTGCTGATCGGTATTCTGATGGTGGCGGCGGTGCTCATTCTGTTGTTCAAGAATTTCCTGCAACCTTTCACTATTCTGATTGCTTTGCCGCTTTCCATCGGTGGTGCCGCGATTGCACTGCTTCTCTATGGTGCAGCTTTGGATCTGTCCTCTGTTATCGGCATTCTGATGCTGATGGGGATTGTCTGCAAAAACTCTATTCTGCTGGTGGATTATGCCATTGAGTGCCGCAAGGAAGGTCTTGATCGTGATGCAGCTTTGCTGAAAGCCGGTATTACGCGTGTCCGGCCGATTGTTATGACCACAATTGCCATGGTGGCGGGGATGGTGCCTGCCGCCATCGGTATCGGCGGGGATGCGGGTTTCCGCGCACCGATGGCCATTGCTGTCATCGGCGGGCTGATAACGTCAACGGCACTCAGTCTGGTTTTTGTACCGGTTATGTTTGCCGCAATGGATGATCTGAACATCTGGCTGGGCAGAAGGCTGAAGAAACTGACTTCGGTTACCGAGCATGACCGTGAGCTTGGGACGCGCCTTCTCAAGGAGCCGGAAGCCGGATAAGATATTAGAACTCAGAAAGCATATTTTGCAGGCCATGCTGTTTTTCTGGAAGAAAGCAGCATGGCCTGCAGAGTTTAGCTGGCGGCAGTTCCGATGCCCGCTGCCTGCATTATGACGCAACGATCTCCGGCAAGTCCTTAGAGTGATGTTGGCTCTATAATTGGCCGCGAATGGGGTAGTGCACGCTATTCCTTCCCGGAAAACTGCCAATATCCATGGTCCTGCGGCGTTGCTTTTCAGATAATCTGAACCGTAAAGCGATTTTTTAGCTTTCTTCCTGCTTTACAGAACTGCACGTGACGGAAAATGAAAAATGATGAATCTTAATATTGATTACAACTCTAGATTGTTTTAAGTCTTGAAATCAACAAAGAGATTATTTTGTACTCTTGCCATCTCTTTAATTTGAAATTTGCTTATTATTTTAAAATTTATAGTTTAATCAATATGATAATTAAAATTATTCTCGTAAAGTTAAAAAAATTTCGATTTGATTGAATTTTTAATTGCGCGATTAATACAACCTATGGTAGATATTTTGTGAGAATTGCAATTGAATGAAATGGTGTTGTGCGCAATGCGTACACGACCCTCAGACACGCGGAAACCTTAGCAGGGCGGGTGTTAAGGGCGACGGCAGCATATGCAGGGTGCTTAATATAAAGAGTAAATAATGTTTAATTCATTGGGGTGAGAAATGAACAATCTATTTACGCCGACCGGGGAAGATCATGCTACAGTTTCACAAGGGGTCTTATTCCGTGAGGCGGATACAAAACTGAATAGCAGTTTCTCTGATACATTTAAGAATCTGGTACATTACAATAATCAAATTGCCTATATTCTAAGCCACAGCGGAAAGTTCGGCTATCAGCATGATCATTATGTGGTCATCATCACGCTTGCAGCAATCAAAGATCTGCATTGGTCTTTGCAGGGTAAATTCGGGGAGAGTTTTGATGCGCCTGCCGGTTCGGTGCTGATTATTCCGCAAGGTGCCGAATATGTAATGAGCTGGCCGATTGAAACGGATTATATTCAGATTGCACTGGATGACTCTTTGCTGAGCGACTTGCAGGATATTACCGGCGGCTTATCCCTTAAAGAATTGTTCCCGCATCCTACAAGGCTGCCGAATCCGAAAGCATTGTTGATTGCCAATCTGCTGCGCGCAGAACTATTGAAAAATGCACCCGTCAGCGCAGGATATATTAAAGCATTGCTGTCGGTCTTGATGGTGCAGCTGGTACAGAACCATTCCTTCCTGAGGGCAGGGAGCAGCCGGCAGGAAAGCGGCGGGCTGTCTTATCAGGCATCGAGGCGTATCGAAGCTTATTTGCGCGAAAACTATATGCGCAAATTATCCATCTCTAAAATGGCGGATATATTGGGCGTGTCCGGCGGGCATTTCCTGACATCATTCCGCGAGAGTTTCGGGCAGACGCCGCATCAATTCTTGCTGATGCTGCGGTTGAATGCGGCAGAGGAGATGCTGGTCGATACGGATATTTGTCTGGCGGAAATCGCTGACAGGGCAGGTTTTTCCAGCCAGAGCCATATGACAACAGCATTGAAAAAATGCCGGATGGTGACCCCGGGAGAATTACGCCGCAAACGATTGAGTGCTGCCAAAGCACACAAGTAAGATGCGCAACAAGGCTCATAAAAAAAGCCGCCGCCTGAAACAGGCGGCGGCTTTATCAATTATTTCTGAATTATGCGCCGTATGGCACCCAGATATTTTTCACCTGCACCGCACGGCGCAGATAATCGCGTCCCTGACCCTGCGCTGTATCCAGCCAGTTGCGCTGACGGCCATTGCTTACCCATGTGGCTTTGAGATTGCCTGTCGAGGCTTTTTCAACCATGGCACTGCCTGCTTGTGACCCGACATACCAGAGCGCGGACACGGCATCATGCTCAGCCAGCGTTTTAGCCAGAACATCGCGCTCACCGGTGATGAGATTGACCACACCGGCCGGTACATCTGATGTATCCAGCACCTGATAGAAAGCACCGGCGATCAGCGGATGACGGCCTGATGGCACAACAACAGCGCGGTTGCCCATAGCGATTGCGGGCAGGATTAGCGAAACCATCGAGAGCAATGGCAGTTCATCCGGACAGACAATACCGGTCACGCCCCATGGCTCATTCATGGCCAGAGTGACATGACGCGATTTGGTGGAGTGAACGGCTCCGTCAAACTTGTCTGCCTGTGCAGCGTAATAGAAAATACGACGGATTGAAGCGTCGAATTCTTCTTCTGCCTTTTTCTCGGAAACACCGGTGCTGGTGGTGAGCAATTCAATGAATTCAGCACGGCGCTGTTCGAGATTTTCGCCTAAGTAATACAGTACCTGCGCACGGTTATGGGTGGTTGCACCGCCCCATGATCCGGCTTTTGCTGCTGCTTCCACGGCATTGCGGATATCTTTGCGGTTGCTGAGCGGTGCTTCACCGATGACAACATTGCCTTTGCCGTAAACCGCATAGCTTGCACCACCGTCAGGGCGTGCCTGTTTGCCGCCGACATAGTTTTTCATCGTGCGGTCGATGGAACCGGCAGCCACTTTTTCACTGGCCACAGGCAGAGCGGAGAAAGATGGTGCATCGGTTTCTTTAACGAGCGGCAGGGCTTTTTCCCAGTCGCTGACCAGATATTCATAAAGCCCTTCGCGTGCGCCTTCGCGACCGAAGCCGCTTTCACGATAACCGCCGAAACCGGCACCGGCATCAAGCATATTGGTGCAGTTGATCCAGACAACACCGGCTTTAACGGAAGCTGCAATATCCAGAGCGGTATTGATATTTTCCGACCAGATGGAAGCGGCCAGTCCGTAAGAAGTGTTATTGGCCAATGCAATCGCTTCTGCCGGAGTGCGGAAGGTTGTTGCTGCCGCAACCGGGCCGAAGATTTCAACCTGACAAACGGTGGAAGCCTGATCTACTTCCGTGAAGAAGCCCGGAGCGATGAAGTTGCCTTTTGCCGGCAGTGCATTTGCGGTCTGCCAGAGTGCACCGCCTTCTTCCACGCCTTTGGCGATCAGTGCGGAAATACGCTTAACCTGCAACGGGGAGACGATTGCGCCGACATCAGTGGATTTATCCAGCGGATCACCAACGCGGATTGTTTCAAGGCGCTTGCGCAGCTTGGCATAGAAGCGCTCGGCAATGCCTTCCTGAACCAGCAGGCGCGATCCTGCACAGCACACTTCACCCTGGTTGAACCAGATCGCATCAACAACACCTTCAACAGCGCTGTCGAGATCGGCATCTTCAAAAACGATGAATGGTGACTTGCCGCCGAGTTCCAGCGACAGTTTTTTACCGGAACCGGCAATCTGTTCGCGGATGACACGGCCGACATTGGTCGAGCCGGTAAAGGCAACCTTGTTGACATCCTCATGGCCGCAGATCAGCGCACCGGTTTCACCGTCGCCCTGTACGATATTGACCACACCGGCAGGCAGACCGACTTCATGGCAGATTTCTGCGAAGGCGATCGCTGTCAGCGGTGTCAGATCGGCAGGCTTCAGCACAACCGTATTACCGGCAGCGAGTGCAGGGGCGATTTTCCATGCCAGCATCAAGAGCGGGAAGTTCCACGGGATCACCTGACCGCAAACACCGACAGGGGAGAAACCACGGAACTCATCTTCCACCATCTCAGCCCAACCGGCGTGATGATAGAAATGACGGACAGCCAGCGGCACATCAATATCGCGGCTTTCGCGGATCGGTTTGCCGTTATCCATGCTTTCCAGCACGGAGAAGAAACGCTCACGCTTCTGCAGATGACGGGCAATAGCGTAGAGATATTTGGCGCGCTCATGACCGGAAAGCTTTGACCATTTGCCGAACGCAGCGCGTGCGGCTTTGACAGCCGTATCAACATCTTCCGCAGTGCCTTTGGCAATGCCTGCCAAACGCTGCTCCGTTGCCGGATTGATGACATCAATAATCTGCGCATTGCCTGCATCGGTAAAGCGGCCATTGATGAAATGACCAAACGGCGCGGAATGATTTTTCAGCCATGCAACAACATCGCCATTGGCTTCGGGAGACGGACCATATTCCATTGTGTTCAGAATATCCTTGATCTGTGCCATAGTCGTAATTCCTTATGCCGCAGCGTGACGGGAGAGGTCGGCATAACGGCCGGTCACATAATGTTCGAGCTGGCGTTCAATATCGCCGAGCAATGAGGAAGCGCCGATGCGGAACAGATCCGGCTGCAGCCAGTCATGACCCAGCTCTTCCTTCATCATCGACAGCCAGACGAGGGCTTCTTTTGCAGTACGCAGGCCACCGGCAGGCTTGAAGCCGATAATCTGGCCTGTGAGTTCGCCGTAATCGCGCAGCGCACGCACCATGGTCAGGCTAACCGGAAGAGTTGCGTTGACTTCTTCTTTGCCTGTTGAGGTTTTGATGAAGTCGGAACCGGCCTGCATTGCAACCATCGATGCCTTATAGACATTGGTCAGGGTCTGCAGATCGCCGGTAGCCAGAATGGCTTTCATATGGGCTTCGCCGCAGGCTTCACGCATCGCAGCCATTTCATCATAAAGCGCCTGCCAGTTCTGGGTCAGAACATGCTCGCGGGTGATGACGATATCAATTTCCTTCGCGCCTTCTTCAACCGCATAGCGGATTTCAGCCAGACGCAGCGGCAGCGGAATAAGACCGGCAGGGAAGCCGGTGGCAACGGATGCAACGGGGATATTTGTTCCTTCCAGCGCTTTAACCGCATGGGGAACCATTGTCGGATAAACGCAGACCGCACCGGTGGTGATATTGGCATCAGTGAGGCCAAGACCTTCCAGAATATCCGCACGGATCGGGTTTTTGGCTTTGGCGCAAAGGCGGCGCACACGACCGGCAGTGTCATCACCGGCCAGTGTTGTCAGGTCAATGCACTGGATGGCGCGTACCAGCCAGGCAGCCTGATATTCCTTTTTCACCGAACGGCGGGCGGGAATGGTCGCGGCACGGCGCTCAAGTGCCGAGCGGTTGACGTTGATATCGTCAAACCATTCGGTTTTCAGCGGGGTTCCGGTGTTACGTGCATGAGAAGTGCTCATCGTATATCCGTAAAATTGGGGTGCAATCAGAGGCCTGTTCTGGGCGGAAGCAAGCTGCCCTGACGGGTTTCCGGCTACGGGGGTAGAACCGGAAAGCTGTCAGTTCCGGTGATTGCACCGGTTAAATCAACGCGCCGTTCTGCCTGTTATCAGGCGTTTGGCGCAGCATATTTAGTTTCAGCTATGGCTTTTGCAGAACTCTGCAAACTCTTCGAGAGATGCATAGGATTTCTGCGTGCCTGTCTTTGTAATGCTGTCGGCGGCATAGAGACTAGCGCTTTTCAGAGCCTCCGCCACATTGCCGTGTTCGGCATAGAACCGTGCGAAAGAGCCGATAAAGGCATCGCCTGCGCCGGTTGTATCTTTCGGGGTGACTTTGACCGGTGCGATATTGACCACCTCATCAGCGGTTACCAGACGCGCACCGCGACCACCGAGGGTTACGATGACAGTGCGGATACCTTTGGCAATCAGCGAGCGGGCAGCAGCAATAGTCTCTTCGTCTGTCGAGGTTGGCATGCCGGAAAGCAACGCCAGCTCGGTTTCATTTGGCACAAGGAAGGACACTTGGCGGATACGTTCAGGATCAAGATCAGCTGCAGCCGGTGCCGGATTGAGAATGG
The DNA here is from genome assembly GCA_900470285.1 of Hyphomicrobiales bacterium. Lineage (GTDB taxonomy): Bacteria > Pseudomonadota > Alphaproteobacteria > Rhizobiales > Rhizobiaceae > Pseudochrobactrum. Next base: position 107,798 of record UCAG01000012.1, on the reverse strand, counting down.
TTTCAATCCCATTGGCCGCTGCAAAGGCGATGGTGTGATAGACGGTCTCGACGGGTACTTCCATCTGCATCAGGATCAGGCCGCATTGTTTCAGATCTTCGGCAGCGTCATCCACATCCTGTGGCAGCAGATCGGCATTGGCACCCTTAACGATGAGAATGGAATTTTCACCGCTTTTATCGACAAAAATCGGGGCAACGCCACTGGATTTACCTTTGATAACGCCGACATGTTTGGTGTCAATACCAGCCTTTTTCAGGTTGAAAATAGTGTTGTCGCCGAAAATATCATCGCCGACTTTGGTTACCATCATCACATCGGCACCAAGACGTGCCGCAGCAAATGCCTGATTGGCACCTTTGCCGCCGCAGCCCATTTCAAACAAAGGTGCTTCCAGCGTTTCGCCGAGAACCGGCATACGGTCCATATAGGTAACCAGATCGACCATATTGGAACCGACAACAGCGATTTTTTTCGACATCAGAACTACTCTATCTCTTTGTTTCCGCACTTAATCTTATTCGGAACACCATCAGCTGTTCCGGATCAGTGCCTTAAAGCGCAGTGATCATCTGCTCAAATTCATCAGCTTCCGCAGGTGCCAGATAGCCGAGGCGTACAGGGAAAGTCGCGCGTTCGCCCGGAGCCAGCAGGCGCACATTGCCTTTGGCTTTTTCTGCCAGATAGCCTTCCGGTTCGCAGGTGGAAGGCAGGGCAAAAGCTGCAACCTGCGCATCGCCATTGACCAGAACCCAACGCACGCATTTCGGGAAATCTGCCGCCGGATAGGAGATGGCAAAAGCCTCACCCTGTTCCAGTTTCATCATCTGATGAATGGTGCCGTTTTCATCCTGTTTCAGATTGCGCAGATAGAAAACCTGTTCAGGATCGTAACGATCAGGATCGTCCAGCACTTCCATGACGGACGGGTCTTTTGCCAGCTCGTCAATCAGCGCCAGATAGTCAGGATTTGGTGTTACATGGGCCGGTACGGCAGTGCGCACTTTAGTATCTTCCGGCGAGAAGGATGTCGGCTGAATGATACGGGCATCTTCGTCATAGGCGAAGTTGACATGGCACATATACATCAGTTCCATCGGGGCATAAGAGAGGTTCTCTACGTCCATTTCGATGTCGAATAATGTGTCATCCGCATAAAGGCGCACGGATGGTCGTGCCAGATAATGCGCACCAAAGCCCATCACATATTCATATTCGCCTGTCACTTCGACATAGGCGCCCTGTTCATCCTCACCGAAGATAAGCCCTGCAACATCCATATTGGCACATGGCATTTCGCCATGTGCAGCATGGGTATCCTGTGCCGATGGCACACCATTGCGCAGCAGACCGGAATGGAAGGCAAAGCAGCCATAGGTCTCGGCAATGGTTTTGGCAGGGCGCGGCATGGCAAAGCTGTTGCCCATGGTCAGATCAACGCCGTCAAATTCCGCACCCCAGACCATCTGCCCCATATAGGGCAGCACGATCAGATGGCCGCGCTGATTTTCAATCATCAGCGCTTCAATGCCGGTGGCGTAGCGGAATGCAGTAACGGTCAGACCATCCGATGAAGCAATTTCATGCGGCTTGTCGGTGAAATCCTGACGGCGAAGATGAACGGAAATATCCTGCATGGCTTTACCTGTCTGAATTGCGGAATGCATTGATTGCAATCACCAGAATGAGGAATGCCCCCCAGATGAAATCAATCAGATGATTGGAGAAACGTAGCATCTGGAAGCCCGATGACAGCAGCATCAGTGCAACAAGCGCAATACCCACACCCAATACACGTCCTTTACCGCCAGCCGGATTGGTGCCGCCGAGTACGGCAATCAGCACGGCCTGCAGCAGATAGGATGCGCCGTAATCGGATTTTGCAGCATTGGTACGACCAGACAGGATGATACCGGCCAGCGAGGCGAGCATACCTGTAAGCATGTAGGAATAGAGGATCATGCGGTCTTTTTTCAGACCTGCAAATACGGCAGCTTTCGGATTGGTGCCGATCAGCATCAGATTGAGGCCGAGGGTGGTGCGGCTGAGCAGCAGCGCAATCAGACCGGACACGGCAACAAAGATGATGAAAGGTGTGGCAATACCGAAGATTTTGCCATTGCCGATCATGTTCCATGCATCAGGAAAGCCGACAATCGCAGGGCCGCCGGTGAGGACCAGTGCCAGCCCCATAAACACCTGACCGGTGCCAAGTGTGGCGAGAATTGGCGTGATGCGCAATTTGGCGATCAATATCCCGTTGACCAGCCCTGCCACCAGTCCCACCAGCAAGGCAAGCAGCACACCGATCACCGTATAGAACAGCATATTGCTGTCGGAATTTTGCGCGGCCTGCACCATGGTGGAGTGGAAATACACACCGGCAAGAATGCCGGAGAGATTGGCAATCCCGACAACTGACAGATCAATGCCGCCGGTCAGCATGGCAATCATCATGGCAATCGACAGAATGCCGAGTTCCGGCATGATGTAGCTGATCGATTCAAAGTTATAATAGCGCAGGAATTTATCCGGATTGAGCCAGCTCATGGCAGCAAACACCAGCACGGTGATAATCACCAGCTGCAGGATATTGCGATCCATATTTGCAGGGCTCAGGAAACGGCGCGTATCAATATCTTTTTTCATATCTTTATCCCCGCCGTTCACACCAGATTTTTCCGGTCACGCCATGCGGTAATTGCCGTGGCGATGATGATGATGAGACCAACGACAACTTTCTGCCATGTGGTGTCGACTTTCATGATGATCAGCGAGTTCTTGACCATCACCAGCATGAAAACGCCGAGCAAAGTGCCAAGCACCGAGCCGCGACCACCGAAGATCGACGCGCCGCCAAGCACAACCGCTGCAATCACTTCCAGCTCAAGGCCGGTAAAGTCACGCGGATTGGCAAGCCAGATCATCGAGGAATGCAGCAGACCTGCAAAACCGGCCAGCGCACCGGCCACACAATAGACCACGAAAATGGTTTTGGCGGTGCTGAAACCAACGCGTTTCGCCGCCTCAGGCGAACCGCCATAGGCATAGATCGAGCGGCCGATCATTGTATATTTCAGCATCAGATGAATGAGCAGCGCGATGCCGAGATAGACCAGTACCATCGCTGTGAGGCCGAAATTCGTACCGGTGGCCGAGGTCATGGAGACAACATCGGTCTTGCCGAATTCGATCAGCTCTTTCGGCATCTTGTTGATGTTGACGATACTGGTGCCAACCAGACCGAGTACCAGACCGCGTACAATAGAGCCGGTGCCAAGCGTCACGATCAGCGGGATCATGCGGAACTTGTAAATAATCGCCGCGTTGAAAGCGCCGAGTGCCAGACCGATCAGCGTGGCCGCGATAAACGGAATAACCACGCCGTCATAGTCGATGGCGACCATGGCTTTAACCGTCAGATACATTGCCGCAATCGCGAAAGCGGTGAAAGACACGTCAATCCCGCCGGAGATCATCACCAGCAATACGCCGAGCGCCATAATGCCGATCACGACATTGGAGCGCAGCAGGCCGAACATATTATCCAGCGACCAGAAGGCCGGATTGATAAAGCCGATAGTAATCATGGCCAGCAGCAGAACGCAGGCGATGATAAATTCTGTTGTTTGATAGAACTTCATGACCGGTTCCTCAGTTCAGTGTCTTCAGCCGGTCATTGACGGCATCTTCAGTCATGGTGCTGCCGGATAATTCATCCACCAGCTTGCCCCGATGCATCACGACAACACGATTACAATTCTGCACCAGCTCCGGCACATCATCGGAGATCATCAGAACAGCAAGGCCGTTATCCTTGGCGAGCTTGCGGATAATCGCATGAATCTGCGCCTTGGAGCCCACATCCACACCAACCGTCGGGCCGTTGAGGATCAGCACTTTCGCGCCGGTCAGAAGCCAACGGGCAAGCACCACGCGCTGCGCGTTACCGCCGGACAGATGATTGACCGGTGTATGCGGACCCGGTGCCGCAATCTGCATGGCGTCGAACATTTCTTTCGTGACCTGATCGACTTTTTTACGGTTGATGAAGAGGCCGCTCACCATCTTATCCAGCGAGGTCACAATAATATTGCGCTCAATCGACTGGGTGAGGAACAGGCCTTCCGTGAGACGGTCTTCCGGTACATAGGCGATGCCGAGATCAATGGCTTGACGCACCGATTTCGGATGAATGGTTTTGCCGTTCAGCTGCATTTTTCCGGTGCATTGCGGCAGCATACCAAACAGCGACAAAGCGAGCTCTGTACGGCCGGAGCCGATCAGGCCGGAAATGCCGATAATCTCACCGGCATGGAGCGACAGGTTTACCCCGTCGAGCAGCACATTGCCGGTCGCTGAATCTTTGGCTTTCAGGTCTTCAACCTGAAGCACCGGCTGTGTGCTCTGATCTTGTGTCTGCCAGACATAGTTGTCCGGTTTAAGGTCCAGACCGGTCATCGCACGGGTAATTGCCGGTTCGTCGAACTCACTGATCGGGCCTTCCGCGACCTTCTTACCATTACGGAATACGGTGAGGCGCTCGCTGATTTCCAGCATTTCGCGCATTTTGTGGCTTACAAACAGCACGGCAATGCCCTGTGCCTGAATATCGCGCACGATCTTGAAGAGTGCATCTACCTCATGGCGGGTCAGCGCTGTCGTCGGCTCATCCATGATGATGAGGCGCGCATCGGCCATGACCGCACGGGCAATGGCAACAATCTGTTTGCCCGAGGTTGGCAGACTGTCGACTTTCGCATCGAGATTAATTTTAACATCAAGGCGGTCGAGCGCCTTCTGTGCCAGTTCGCGAACCTGTTTCCAGTTGATGGTTTTACGGCCTTCAATCAGGAAAGTGTTCAGCGCCAGATTTTCGGCAACAGTCAAATTTCCGAACAGGGAAAAGTCCTGATAAATCACCTGAACGCCGTGATGTACGGATTTGACAGGATTGAGCTTGCCGGCTGGTTTGCCGTCAAACAGGATTTCGCCGTCCTGCGGTGTGTAAACACCGGACATCACTTTGATGATTGTGGATTTTCCGGAGCCGTTTTCACCGGCAAGGCAATGGATTTCACCGCGGCGGATGGTCAGCGACACATCATCAAGGGCTTTAACACCCCCGAAGCGCATGCCGATATTGCGCAGTTCTATCAGATTTTCAGTCATATTATTCCTGCCTGTGACAGAACGGATGTGTTCCCGCAGAGCTGGAGCATTTCACAGTCAACCCGGATCAATTCGGACATCTGTGATAATGCGGCCATTAAAGAAACCAGAGCGATATCCATGATTGAATTTGGATGTAACCCGCTCCGGTAAAAACAGAGGCGGCAACAAGCCTGTTACCGCCTCCGGCTCTTTACAGATTAGAAGTCGTATTCAGCCATGTTGTCTTTGGTTACGCCAACCCAGCCTGCACCATAGAGCAGATGCGGCTGTGCAGCATCCGGAGCGAGCAGAGAATTGTAACCGGCAAGGCCGAGGTCAAGACCGGCTTTGATCTGGTCGTTTTTCTTTTCCAGAGCAGCAACGGCCAGCATGTTCATGGCATAACCGGCAACAGCAGGATCCCAGAACTGGATATACTGGATATCGTCATTCTTCAGATATTCACCGGCAACCGATGGCAGACCTGTACCTGCGAAGAAGACTTTACCCTTCAGACCGCCTTCAGCGATCAGGCGGCCGGCACCGGCAGAAGTCGGCATCGGCGCACCCAGAATACCGGTAATATCCGGATAGGTGGTCATCGCTTCTTTCAGCTTGGTGTAGTCGGTATTGGCATCGTCATAGGTTTCCAGACGCTCAGTTGCCTGTGACATTTCAGGGAAATTGGCTTTCTGATATTCTACAGCACCGTCAACCCAGTCCATCTGGGACTTCGAGGTGAGGCTGCCGACAGTGGCAACATATTTGCCTTTGCCGCCCATATATTCGCCGAGCTGTTTCATCAGATTGGCACCGTAAGCTTTGTTGTCAAATGCTTCGATGTCATAATCGACGTTTTTGATGTTGGATGCTTCGTGGGAGATAACCACGATGCCGCGCTCGCGGGCTTTCTTCAGAACCGGCTCAACCGCTTCAACCGAGAACGGGACAATGGTAATAGCGTCAACGCCCTGTGCGATCAGATTTTCAACGATCTGCACCTGAGCGGCCGCATCAGCCTGACTTGGGCCAACCATCCATACGTCATGGCCGGTTTCATCTTTAAACTGGGCCACACCGTCACGCATACGGTCAAACCAGGCAATACCATCAACCTTAACAACGGTCGCAATAGTGTATTTCTTGTCATTAGCTGTGGTGATGAGGTCTTTATTGACCTTGGATGTGTCGATCACACCTTCCGCGAAAGCGGATGGCATAGCGATGGACATTGCAACTGCAACAGAAGCGAGAAGTTTTTTCACGCGATCCTCCCTGAGAAACCCTACCTGTTAAACATCCTGTTATCCGATAATTCCCGTCACCCCCGGATCATGAGAATTATCTGACAATAAGACGGATATTATATTGTTAGTATCCGATCATTATGTTTGGATCGTTTCACTAAATAATTTAATGTGTCAAGTCTGCAAAGACTGCTGCTTCGCGCAACGCACTATTTTTTGTAGGTGGGAGAGTAAAATGATTCAAAAAGGGGGAGAATCTTGAGCAGAACCAGCCGCAGGGACGAACGTCTCACAGAACTCGCAGTATTGATGGAAAAACAAGGTGTGATGCGTCTGCGGGATGCGGCAGCGCAACTCGGTGTTTCTGAAATGACTATCCGCCGTGATATGGCGCAGCGGGATCTCAACGGCGGGGATCTTACGCGCTCGGATAGTGATGTGCTCAAGGGATTGAACTGCCTTGGCGGTTATATTTTCTCTGCGCAGGATAATAACGGTCACAGCGATTACAGTCTTGACCACGAAAGTGACTGCCATGCGGGCGCCAAGGCACAGGCTTGCGCGGAAGCAGCAGCGATGATCGAAGAACATGACACAATTTTCATTGATTGCGGCACGACCACGCCGCATCTGGCGCGTCTGGTGCCTGAGAATAAGTCTGTTACGGTTGTTTGTTATTCGCTCAATGTTGCGGAGATCCTGTCAGCGCGTGAGGATGTACGCCTGATTGTGCTGGGTGGCCTGTTTCACCGTTCCGCAGCCTCTTTCTCCGGCGAGGAGGGGATTGAGACATTGAAGAAAATCATCATCAATAAGGCCTTTATCTCGGCAGGCGGCGTGCATGACGAGCATGGCGTGACCTGTTCGCATTTCCATGAAATTCCGGTCAAACAGATGGCGATTGCCCGCGCGATGGACTCTTATCTGGTGGTGGATAGCAGCAAATTCGGTAAAGTGCGCTCGGCACCATTTGCGCAAATTACGCAATTCCGCAGGATTTTCAGCGCGTAATTTTAAAATTAGCGGGCAACAGAGCGGGCTGGTCACTTTTTTAAAAACATCTATGGTTCGGAGCGTTTTAAAAAGGTGCCCCATGCAACTCACAGAGATCTTAACGCATACACCTTGGTGGGTGTGGGTTTTGTTGGTATATCTTGTCTACCGTGGCATATGCCTTCTGTCGCCAACAAATATCTCCTCTAAACGAATGTTGTTGATGCCGTCTATTTTTTTGCTCTGGGGCATCTATGGTATGTTCAACAAGCTTTATATGCCTTGGACGGCGCTTTTTATTTTTGTATTTGCATTGATTGCTGGCCTGTTACTTGGAAAAACTATTATGGTAATGCAACAGCCTGCCATTTTTGATAGAATAACCGGTATGGTGCAACGTCCCGGCTCTGTGGTGCCAATAATCGCTATTTTGCTGAATTTCAGCTGTCTCTATGGCATGAATGTTTATGCCGGATATCATCCGGATAGTATAAGAGAGCTAAATTTTACGGTAATTTACAGTGTGACATCAGGCTTGGCCGATGGTTTTTTCTGGGGAATGTCTTTGGCAATTTTAATGAAAGCATTTTCCGGTTCAGTCATGCGTTCCGCTGTTTAAGTGTATTTTAAACTATTAATCCTGTATCCGCTCTGTTCATCGGGCTTTTGAGCTGTTAATCACATCCTATCCAGAATGTGATTGTGGTTTTCTCAAATGTCTTCGCCTGAAAAAAACGGCAGCCGTCTGAAACGCACGGCAGACCGTCTTTTTGCGCCCTTGCTGGCCGGTGCAACTTTTCGTTCCCGCCTGATTGCCAGTCTTGGTATTCTGCTTTGTGTTGTTGTGACCGGTATGGTCAGCGCCTGGTTCTATGACCACACTACGCATTATGTGTTTCTGATCGCACCGGTCGGCGCCTCGGCTGTTCTGCTTTTCATTGTTCCGACCAGTCCGATGGCGCAGCCATGGGCAATTATCGGCGGGAATACGATTTCTGCACTTGTCGGTGTTATTGTTTATCAACTGGTGAAAGAGCCGTTTCTGGCAGCCGGTCTGGCGGTTTCTTTATCTGTGCTTGCCATGTCATTGGCACGTGCCATGCATCCGCCCGGCGGCGCGATTGCTCTTACTGCTGTGATCGGCGGTCACACAGTGACCGAGGCGGGCTTCTTGTTTCCGTTTACGCCGGTGGCTTTGGATTCTGCGATTGTGGTGCTGTTCGGCATTGTCTTTCACAGGCTGCTGAGACGCCCTTATCCGCACACAATACCGGTCATTAATCCGCACCAGACGCAGGATACGCCGACACAAATGCGCGGCGGCCCGACTTCCGCTGATATTGATGCTGCTTTGTCTGAAATGCAGGAGAGTTTCGATATCAGCCGTGAAGATCTGGAAGTTCTTCTGCGGCAGATCGAGATGCAGTCTGTCATGCGTAACAATGCGGCGGGTAAAGCGGGGCCTGATTGCGCTTCAATCATGTCGCGCCACGTTGTGTCCGTCAAAGCGGATGATACGGATGATTATGCCCGTTCATTATTGCTCCGGCATAATATCCGCTCGCTGCCGGTGGTTGATGATCGCAATATGTTGCTCGGCACGGTGGGCTTGCGTGAATTACTGAAAGGCAAAGGGGCTGTTGCAGCGCTGATGACCAGCCCGCCTGTGGCCCAGCCGCAGGACACGGCTCTGAGTCTTTTGCCGGTGCTTACCAATGGCCGTTCTCATGCGGTAATCATTGTTGATAAGGATCACCATGTGCAGGGGCTGATCTCGCAAACCGACCTGCTTGCAGCCCTCGCGCGACTGGTGCAACCGGATATGCCGGTGAAAAGCTCCGGATGAGATAATACAAAGTTGATTTTTTTAATCCACTTACCTATAGCATAAGGCAAAGCGATAAGGCATCGTCAGAAATGATGCTTCTTGCCTGCCGTGTAGCGAGTTTTGTGTGCCCAATGGGGCGCACGGCGCTCTGAATGCCTATAGGGAGTGAATATGCAATGACACCGGATCAGACGACACCAGTACAGACCCCGCCGGCAGGCCGTCCGCAACTGCGTCAGTGGGAGCTGACTGTAACCGCTGTGGCGGATGCTCCGGCCAATATGCGCCGTGTCACTTTTACCGCACCGGATATTGCAGAATTCACCTATCGTGCAGGACAGGCCATTGTGATGATGCTGCCGGCCGGTGATGGTGAATTTGGTCGCCGTGACTATACAATCCGTAGCCTTGATAAAGAAAAAGGTCTGCTGGATGTGGATTTTTTCATGCATGGCGACGGCACACATCTGACACCCGGACCGGCTTTTGCCCGTGATGCTAAAATCGGCGACAAGATCAGTGTGCGTGGTCCGCGCGGTGGCGCGTCTTTCCGCGAGGATGCTGACTGGCATCTGATTACCGGTGATGAATGCTGCATTCCGGCGATTTTCCATATTCTTGAAACCATGCCTGCAAAAGCGCAGATGCATGTCCTGATCGAGGTGGACAATGTAGCCTCGCAGATCGCGTTGAATGATGTCCGCGAAGGATTGTCAGCGACACAGATCACATGGCTGCATCGCGGTGATCAGAAAGCCGGTCCGAGCGATCTGATGGCAGAGGCTGTTGCCGGCTTTATGCTGCCGCATGGCCGTGGCCATGCCATTCTGATTGGTGAAACCAGCAATGTGCGCAAGCAGCGCCAGAATCTGATCTCGCGCGGACTGACCCGCGAGCAGATCGCTTCTGAAGGTTACTGGCGTCCGGGTCGTATCGGCGGCCATGACCATGTTGAAGACTGATAGGTGAAATTTCGAAAATCTGCCGGATAAATCAGGCTATTGAAGAGGAAAAGCAATGAAACGGATGACAGGACTTTTCGCAAGCATCGCTGCCGGTGCCCTAATGTTTGCAGGCGCGGCTCTTGCCGGTGAAGTCACCGTGAAACACGCACAGGGTGAAACCAAACTGCCGGATGTTCCGCAGAAAGTTATCACTTTTGACCTTTCATCCCTTGATACGCTGGATGCACTGGGCGTTAAGGTTCTGGGTGTTCCGACCATCAAAAAGCAGGATTACCTGACCAAATATGATGCCGATGAATATATCAAGATCGGTACATTGTTTGAGCCGGATTATGAGGCTGTTAATGCTGCACAGCCGGATCTGATTATTGTCGGCGGCCGCTCTGCTGCCAAATATGCTGAACTGGCAAAAATCGCGCCGACGATCGATCTGACAGCCAATGCTGCAAATTTCGTGAAAAGCTCGGAAGACAATGTCCGCACTCTGGCGAATATTTTCGGCAAAGACAAAGAAGCTGAAGATGCGCTGACCAAGCTGAATGCCAAAAAAGACGAGCTGAAAGCGCTGACAGCAAAAGCAGGCACCGGTCTGCTGGTTCTGACAACCGGCGGCAAGATCAGCGCCTATGGTCCGGGTTCGCGCTTTGGTGTGCTTTATGACGATCTCGGTGTGAAACCTGCTGCCGATGATATCAAGCCGGGCGGTCATGGCCAGCCGATCTCCTTCGAATATATTCTCGAAAAGAATCCAGACTGGCTCTATGTGATTGACCGTGATGCAGCGATTGGCCGTGAAGGCGTGGCTGCCGAGAAATTTCTCGACAATGCAGTGGTTGCCCAGACCAATGCCTGGAAGAACAAGCAGGTTATCTATCTGGACGGTTCTGCATGGTATCTCAATGCCAGTGGTCTGACATCGATGGGCAAAATTGTTGATGAACTGATTGCCGGTTTAAAGAAATAAGCCTGCGGAAATAAGATTCCGGACGGCTTTACGGATAAGCGGAGTAAATATGTCGTGTTTTGACTTTACCCCGCCGGTTCTTTCAGGTTAAAGCATCCGGATTGTCTGCAAGGATATCAATAAAGGCGGCAATGCATTGTCACTGCTGCCTTTTGTTTGTCCTGTATTATGCCCGCCGCTAATCGCAATTGTCAGATCCTTTCTGGCTGCGGAATAGCTTGTTGTGTGTCTGTGCGTCCTGTTCCATTTTTTGGATGCGCCTAGAACGGTTGCCGCCTTGTGAAACTGATCGCTGCAACATGTCTGCTGGTTCTTCTTGCTCTGATAAGTCTGTTTATCGGTGTGAGCGACGTGTCTTTACAAAGCCTGTTTGGCGATGAAACCGCACGGCGTGCGCAATTTGTACTGGTGGAGACCCGCATTCCGCGCACGCTTGCGCTGATCCTTGCCGGTGCGGGCATGGCTGTTTCCGGCACAATCATGCAAATTCTGGCACGCAACCGCTTTGTAGAGCCGTCAACGGCCGGTACGGTGGATTCTGCCTCACTCGGTATTCTCACCGTGATGATCCTTGCACCCGGTCTGCCGGTCTTTGGCAAAATGCTGGTGGCAACCAGTTTTGCACTCGCAGGCACTGCGCTGTTCATGCTGATTTTGCGCCAGATCCCGCTGCGCTCGCCGGTGATTGTACCGCTTGTCGGTATTATGCTCGGCGGTGTGATCTCGGCAATCACCACATTTTTTGCCTATCGTTTTGATCTGCTGCAATCCATGGGTGCGTGGACGACGGGTGATTTTTCTGCCGTGCTGCGCGGGCGCTATGAGCTGTTATGGCTGTCTTTCGGCCTGACCATTGCCGCTTATATTGCCGCTGACCGTTTCACTGTTGCGGGTATGGGCGAGGCATTTACCACCAATCTCGGTCTGAATTACCGCCGCGTGATGACTTTGGGACTGACCATTGTCTCCATGGTCACGGCCTGCGTGGTGACGACTGTTGGTATTGTGCCGTTTCTCGGTCTGATTGTGCCGAATGTGGTGAGCATGGTGATGGGCGACAGTATGCGCCGTTCGCTGCCGTGGATTGCGCTGCTTGGTGCAGGGCTGGTGCTGATCTGCGATATGATCGGCCGCACGATTAACGCGCCTTATGAAATTCCTGTCGGTACAATTCTTGGCGTGCTGGGCAGTGCTTTCTTCCTGTATCTCGTTTTAAGGAAGTCCGCCCGTGGTGCATGAAACAATTTATCCGGTGCACAGTGAAGGCATATTGCCGGTTGAAAATCCGGCCAATCGCAGAAGTGCTGTGAAACGGCTGATCTTGCTTGGTGCATTGGCGCTGATTGCGATGGCAGCTTTCATGACCATTGGCGCAAAAGGCAGCTGGAGCTTTGTATTGCCGTTTCGCGGCACCAAGCTCGCGGCCATGATTTTAGTGGCCTATTCCATCGCTTTGTCGACGGTTTTGTTTCAGACCATTACCAATAACCGGATTCTCACACCTTCCATCATGGGCTTTGACGCGCTTTATGCATTGTTGCAAACGGTGCTGGTGTTCTCGCTGGGTGCTCATGCGGTCTCAACGGCCAATCCGAAGCTGATGTTTCTGGTTGAAATCGCTTTGATGATGGGTTTTTCCGGTCTGCTCTATCGCTGGCTGTTTGCCGGTGAGGGGCGCTCGCTGCATCTTTTGATGCTGGTAGGGATTATTTTCGGCGTATTCTTCCGCTCCGGCACCGGCTTTATGCAGCGGATTATCGATCCGAATGATTTTGTGGTGTTGCAGGACAGGCTGTTTGCATCATTCAACACGATTGACAGTCAGCTGCTCAGCCTCTCAACTTTTGTTGTCGGGTTGGTCTCTGTCGTGGCATGGCGCATTGGTCACCGGTTCGACATTCTGTCACTGGGGCGCGAGACCGCCATCGGGCTGGGTATTAATTACAAGCGCACGACGATGCTTATTCTGATGATGGTGGCTGTGCTGGTTTCTGTGTCCACTGCTTTAGTGGGGCCTGTCACTTTCTTCGGGCTGCTGGTAGCCAATCTGGCTTATATGATGATGCCGGTTACCCGTCACCGTTACACAATACCTGCTGCCGTGCTGCTGGCTGTGATTGCCCTTGTCGGCGGACAGCTCATTCTTGAGCGCGTTTTCGCTTTCAATACCGCATTAGGTATTGTGATTGAATTTGTTGGTGGTCTGTTCTTTATTCTGATGCTGGTACGAGGAGTTGCCCGATGATCGAGGTCAAAGCCGTCAGTAAAACCTATGGCGAAACTCTGGTTGTGAATGATGTCTCCCTGACATTGCCATCCGGCGGTATCACATCAATTATCGGCCCCAATGGCGCGGGAAAATCTACGTTGTTATCGATGATAAGCCGCCTTATTCCGGCTGATCAGGGGCAGGTTCTGGTCGACAATATGGATGTGGCGCGCACTGCCGGTGATGTGCTGGCCAAGCGTTTGTCGATCCTGCGTCAGGAAAACCATATGACGGCGCGCCTGACTGTGCGCGATCTGGTAACATTCGGCCGTTATCCTTACAGCAAAGGCAGGCCAACAGCAGAAGATGCGCAATTCGTGGCGCGTTCTATTCAATATCTGAACCTGAATGATCTGGCTGATCGTTTCCTTGACGAATTATCCGGCGGTCAGCGTCAGCGTGCCTATGTGGCAATGGTGCTGTGTCAGGATACGGATTATACGCTGTTTGACGAGCCGCTGAACAACCTCGACATGAAACATTCTGTCGAGATGATGAAACTCTTGCGCAAAGCGGCGGACGATCTGGGCAAGACGGTTGTCGTTGTGCTGCATGATATCAATTTCGCATCCTGCTATTCCGACCATATTGTTGCAATGCAGCACGGCAAGCTCTTCTGTCAGGGTACGCCGGAAGAAATCGTTTGTCCTGTGGTGCTGGAATCCATCTATGGCACGGTGTTCAAAGTGCAGGATGTGGAAGGCAAGCGCATCGCTACCTATTTCATGTAAAATCACGCTGTTGATGCGAAACAGCGTGATTTATTTTGCTGCAGGCCCCTATAAATCGAGCTGATAGCTCTCAGGAATATACCTGTATCCCTGATCCATCGCCTGCAAATAGCCGATAGCCGGAAACGGCATATGATAACCGATAAATGGCAGGCGTTCCGAAGCAATCATATCAAAGATGCGCTTGCGGGTTGCAGCCGCCATTTCTTTGTCGGCATCAAAAACCACATGCCATTCCGGTCTTTGCAATGTGATGACGAAATGATTGGCTGTGTCAGCAATCAGGATGAGCTGCTTGCCGCCGGATTCAACGCGGAAAGCCATATGACCGGGTGTATGGCCGAAAGCAGCAAGTGCCGTAATACCGGAAACAACAGCATCTCCGTCTTTAAGAAAACTGGTTTTGTCTGCCAGCGGTTTAACATTGGCGAGAACAATTTTCTGTACGCCTTCGGCCGGTGTGCCTGCGCGGTCAGGACTGGTCCAGAAATCATATTCTGCCTGCCCTGTAACATAGCGCGCATTGGCAAAGGCGGGAGCACTGTTTTCCATTAATCCGCCAATATGGTCAGGGTGGAAATGGGTGAGTACTACAATAGTAACCTGTTCCGGTTTGTAACCGGCAGCTTCGATCATTGCCGGTAATTTTCCCTGTCCGTTTTCGCGGGCAGCGGCACCCATGCCGGTATCAAACAGGATCAGTTCTGAGCCGGTATTGATCAGTGTCGGTGTAAATCCGTTGACGAAACGATCAGCAGGCAGAAGATTGGCCTGTAATAAGTCCGCAACCGCTTCTTCCGGCTGATTGATGGCATAGGTTTTTTGCGGCGCTTCGCCGGGGCGCAGACCATCCAGTAAGACTGTAATCTGAAAATCACCGAGCATGAAACGGTGAAAACCGGGTGATGTGACACCGGAAAGCGGCACATCAGCAAAGGCCGCACGGGTTAAAATCTGCGGCGCAGCAAGGCCGGTGAGTGTTGCAGCCGTGGCCAGGCTGAAGATATTTCTACGGGTAAGGGACATTCGATTACCTCATATCATTGGGTTTGATCGGGCCGAAAGAATGCTGCATTATCCGTCAGGATTGCGGGGCTGCCAACCGCACAGGCAGATTTTTTATTATTTTCCGATAATGGTTGCATATTGACCGGCGCAAAAAGTGATTAGGGCAAAGCTTTATCAGCCCTTATTTAAACCGTCATATTAAGCCCCTATATAAAGACAGATATAATCTGACACCCAAAGCACAGGCGGACGGAGGTTTTTTATATTGCGATCTGTATAAATTTATAAAATCAGTTTCGATTTTGAAGATTATGCAGTAAAGAAAGCTACCGCAGTCCGGCAGTCTTGCCGCGCGGTCTCCTGTTAACAGGATAAATTTCCCCGCCAAAACACGTAACAGTAACGGACCGGACAAACGAATTGACGATCAAGACCCCGTATTACCTCATTGATAAGACCAAACTTCTGCCAAATCTGGAAAAGATTAAATATGTGCGTGAGCAGTCCGGCGCGAAATCGCTGCTGGCACTGAAATGTTTTGCCACATGGTCCGTGTTTGATCTGATGAGTGAATATATGGACGGTACAACATCGTCTTCGCTCTATGAAGTGCGCCTTGGCAAAGAGAAATTTGCCGGCGAAACACATGCTTACAGTGTTGCCTATGCTGATGATGAAATTGAGGATGTACTCGCGAACAGCGACAAGATCATCTTCAATTCCATTGGTCAGCTGACCCGTTTTGAAGAAGTATCCCGAAACCACATTCGTGGTCTGCGTGTGAACCCGCAGGTCTCCACGTCCGATTTCTCGCTGGCCGATCCGGCGCGCCCGTTCAGCCGTCTTGGCGAATGGGATGCCGCAAAGATTGAAACCGTGATGGATAAAGTCTCGGGTTTCATGTTCCACAACAATTGTGAGAACGATAAATTTGAGCGTTTTGATGAAATGCTCGGTGTTATTGAAGAGCGTTTCGGCCATCTGATTTCCCGCGTGAAATGGGTCAGCCTCGGCGGCGGTATTCACTTTACCGGCGAAAACTATCCGCTGGATCAGTTCTGCGCACGCCTGAAAGCTTTTTCCGAAAAATATGGTGTACAGGTCTATCTGGAGCCGGGTGAAGCTGCGATTACCAAATCCGCCACGCTGGAAGTGACTGTGCTCGACACGCTGTTCAACGGCAAAAATCTTGCGATTGTCGACAGCTCGATTGAAGCTCATATGCTCGATCTGCTGATCTATCGTCAGACCGCCAAACTGGAGCCGAATAAAGGCGATCATGAAATCATGATCTGCGGCAAGTCCTGCCTTGCCGGTGATATTTTCGGTGAATTCCGTTTTGAAAAACCGTTGCAGATCGGTGACCGTCTCTCCATTCAGGATGCAGCCGGTTATACAATGGTCAAGAAGAACTGGTTCAACGGCGTTAAAATGCCATCCATCGTTGTCCGTCAGCTCGACGGAACTGAAGAGCTTGTCAAAGAGTTTACCTTTGACGATTTTGCTGCTGCTCTCTCCTGAGTAGTATAAGCAGTTTCAGGAAAAGTGGAGGCCGGTTTTCCGTCCGAAACTGCGTTAAAGAAAATAGATCGTTTTGTTAAAAACGATCTAACCGCAACCGATGTGTTATGGGCGGGCAACCGCTCATACATGTCATTGATTGGTGCATAATCATCATCAGAAAAATTCGTGATTATGCCGAAAAGGCTACTATGGAGCGTACCGCGTGAAATGAAAAAAAATGTCCTGATTATTGGTGCCGGAGGCGTGGCGCAGGTTGTGGCGCATAAATGTGCGCAGAACAACGATGTACTGGGTGATATTCACATTGCTTCGCGAACGAAATCAAAATGCGATGATATGGTCGCAAGCGTTCGTGAAAAGAAAAGTATGAAGGTTGAGGGCGTATTGGAAGCCCATGCACTGGATGCTTTGGATATTGAAGCTACGAAGGCACTGATTACCAAGACAAATTCACAGATCGTGATTAATGTCGGTTCGCCTTTCATCAATATGTCGGTACTGCAGGCCTGTATCGAAACCGGCGTGGCTTACATGGATACTGCTATCCATGAAGAACCAAACAAAATCTGTGAAACTCCGCCGTGGTATGCAAATTATGAGTGGAAGCGCCGCGAGCTCTGCGCTGAAAAAGGCATCACTGCTATTCTCGGTATCGGTTTCGATCCGGGTGTGGTGAATGCCTATGCGCGTCTGGCCAAAGACGAATATTTCGACAAGATCACCGATATTGACATCATTGATATCAATGCCGGTTCCCATGGCCGTTGGTTCTCCACCAATTTCGATCCGGAAATCAATTTCCGCGAATTCACCGGTCGTGTTTATTCGTGGCAGAAGGGTGAATGGCAGGTCAACAAGATGTTCGAAGTCGGCAAGGAATATGATTTGCCGGTTGTCGGCAAGCAGAAGGCCTATATGACCGGCCATGATGAAGTGCATTCGCTGGCACGTAACATCGAGGGCGCGGATGTGCGCTTCTGGATGGGTTTCGGCGATCATTACATCAATGTCTTCAACGTGCTGAACAATCTTGGCCTGTTGTCGGAACAGCCTGTTAAAACCGCTGAAGGTCTGGAAGTTATTCCTCTGAAAGTGGTCAAGGCCGTGCTGCCTGATCCGTCATCGCTGGCACCGGATTATACCGGCAAGACCTGTATCGGTGATCTGGTTAAAGGCAGTAAAGACGGAAAAGACCGCGAAGTCTTCATTTACAATGTGGCAGACCATAAGGATGCCTATAATGAAGTCGGCTCACAGGGCATTTCCTATACTGCCGGTGTTCCGCCGGTAGCTGCCGCTATGCTGGTTGCAACCGGTGAGTGGGATGCCAAGACAATGGTCAATGTTGAAGAACTTGATCCGCGTCCGTTCCTGACAACGATGAGCAAAATCGGTCTGAACACTTGGATCCGTGACGAGCAGGGCGAACGTCAGATTTTCTGATTTTGATCTGTTTCGGAATTAAGCTCAGGGGCGTAAGCCTCTGAGCTTTTTATTATAAAAAATATCTTTTAGCCATTATTTGCAGAGCTTTTGGATGCTGGAGCTTGTCTTATTACAGTGCCATTATGTGTTGTATAAGCAGATAAGTAATCTTGCATATCCGACAGGCGCCCGCATTTCACGATCAGTTTGCTGCGTTCCTGTTTGATCTCATTCGGTGTCATATTAAACCGGTCACGAAACGATTTTTGGAAATGCTCAGGGCTGGAAAAACCAAAAAGTTGTCCTAGCAGAGGAATTGTGGTGTCCGGTTTGCTAATAAGAAAGCGGCAAGCTGTGTCCAGTCTGCGCTCACGTATCGCGCGCATGACGCCGCCTTCTGCCTCGAACATGCGATATAGATGAGCCCGCGAGACCTTGAAACGGGTCATTATCATTTTAATATCAAGCGACGGTTCTGCCAGATTCAGGTCAATAAAACTAAGTATACGACTGCGTAAAATCGGTATAAATACCTGATCATCCAGCGCTGCAAGTGTTTTGTTATGGTGTAAAGCTAAAGCCAGTGACGACAAAGCAACATTTTCTGCAGTCTGTGCCATTGTTTCTGTTGTTGAAGGTGCCAGATTTATTATGCCGGTAATAACATTAGCTAATAAATGTGTTTCTGGTTGCCCGGCTTTAAATAAAATTCCGTGCAGTTTTTTTCCCGGAATTAATTTTTCCAGCTTCTCACGATGAAGAATCAGAGAAAGTGTTGAGCCGGCGCTAGTTTGGGATGAAAAAGTACGACCGAGATCCAGCAAATAAATATCAGAATTACCAATTGATAATATTGTGCCTTCGCAATCCGCCGCGGAAGCATTTCCCGTAAATAATTGTAGCAAATAAAAGTCTTCGAGGCCGCTTCTGCTAATGATTTTTAAGTTACGAGAATAGCGCTGAGGGGAGAAGGTGGCATTGCAAAACATAATCGAACCGGCCATTTTAACTCCGAATGTACCCTCCATGTCAGGATAAAGGCTACTTTGGCATGGCAGACTATCAAATAGCGGACGGGTTACATCCCGCCAATAGTCAGTGCGGAGGTAAGGATCGACCAGATCCGTTGAAACCTGAAGAATGTTTTGCATGCTATCCCGCCCCTTGCGCATAACCGAGACGCAATCAGATTATATCCGGCCACCTTATTATAAAAGAGACATTTTATTTGTTTTCCGCTGACGATGACCGCTTTGTACTTCAAAATATGTCAAGAAATGAGACACGGCATAATAGAGACAGCCAAAGTGTTATGGTAAATTGATTGTCCGCGGGAACATTATGGGTTTTTACGGCAATAATGTTACGCCAGATGATTTGTTATTTTTGTTCGGTAATCAAATATTCTTCGGGTCGGTTTATTCGATCTGAGTGTAACGAAGGGGGCGATCGGAATGACCATCTTTCCGATTCAGGTTTGCGACTGATAACCATCAATCTTGCAACGACAATCCTTCGTGGTCGGCGGTAGTGCCAAACATGGTGCGGTCTAATAGACTGCCCATGGTGGGCGGGGGCACAGGCACTATCGCCGGCAGAGAATAACTGCAACTATCATTTCAAATCGGATAGCTCTCTCATTGAGAGCAAATGATCAGGGCGATCTCTGAGATTTTTACTAAATTCGATGTTACCATGCCAGTACTGGCCGTTAATATTGTCCTTACAAGTTCTGTCCTATAGTGAATTCTAGACTGCGATATGCATTAGCTGTCACAGCTTTAAATTTTCCGAAATCTGTGGCGGATGACTATATGAATGGCTTGCATGAAGCAAAGCGCCTGCTGAAATATTCAGTCATCGGTACCGGGCTGGAAGTAATTGCGCTGTTGCGTCTGGGTAAGATTCTGCCGTTTGCTGCACAAAATGGTCTGATTTTTACGCTGCACCATGTGCGACCGGAAAACCCTGCACAGCATTTCTCTCCCAATGCAATTCTCTCGGTCACGCCGCAATTTCTGGAACAGGCGATTCAGGAGGTTTTGCAGGCAGGTATGATCCCTGTCCATGTGCATGATTTGCCGGAGCTGCTGGCGAATAATCCTGAAAATAAGCGCTATGTCTGTTTTACGCTGGATGACGGCTACCGGAATAACGCTGATTATGCAGCTCCGATATTCAGACGCTATAATATTCCCTATACGATTTACATCACGTCCGGCTTTGCCGAGCGCAAGACTATTTTGTGGTGGGAAGTTATTGAGCAGATCCTGCGTGACAAAGACAGTCTGACATTTGATTTTGGTGCAGGGGCTAAAACCCTGTCGCTGAAAACCCGGCGGGAGAAGACAATGGCTTTTACCCTCTTCGCCGGTTACGTCGACAGTTATGATGAAGATGAGGCGGTGAGTAACATTGCGGATCTTGCTGTGCAGAACGGCATTGATCCGCTGCGCATCACGCGTGATCTGACGATGGACGTGTCGGAATTGCGGCTCTTGCAGCAGTGTGACAACGGACTGGTGCATTTTGGTGCACATACAGTGAGCCATATCAATCTCAGTCGCGTTGATAGTATGCGCATGAAATACGAGATTGAAACATCTGCATTATGGCTGAAGGATAAGTTGGGGGTGGCGCCGCAATCGTTTTCCTATCCTTACGGATGGAAGACTGCCGTGAGTGAAAATACCTTTACAGCGGCACGTGAGTCGGGTTTTCCCCTCGCGGTAACAACACAACCTGCAATGCTGAATGCTGCTTGTTTACAGCATCCGCAATCGTTTCCGCGTGTATCATTAAACGGATATTTTCAGAAAAAACGTTATGTGAGGGCACTTATCTCCGGTATTCCCTTTATAAATACATGATAATTTAGAGATAGCCGCATTATGAATATTTATGATGCGCTCTATCAAAATTATAAATTTAATTATGTGACATTAAAAAGTTAAGCTTTCTGCAAGGAAGCAGCAATCTGATTGCAAACTTCTTGGGATTCCCGAACAGGGTAGCCATGAGAGTTCATACGGGGGCATGATTATCATGGTGTCGCCGATTGCCGGCAAAGCGCAGGCATCGGCGACAATAATCCCGAAATTACTTTCGGGATCACCAATTTCATAACATCAAACGGTCAGTTCAATGCGGTTGCCATCCTTGTCAAAGCAATGGAGGGCAGATTTTGCTGCGCTGACTTTCAGCACTTCACCGGTTGCAATCGTGCTGCGTCCGGCAACGCTGAAAATGATGGCTGTGTCATTTGCAAGGCGTGCATGGACATAGCTTTCCGCACCGACAAGCTCGACCGCATCAACAGTCACATCCGTGGTGAAGGCTGCATTTTCAGTGCCAAGCATAAAGCCTTCCGGACGTACGCCGACAGTTGTAGTGCCGGCCGGTACAACAGAGCTGAGTTCCTGCATCCATGGTGCATCTTTGCCGGAAGCATCTTTGAGAGGCAGCAGGTTCATCGATGGCGAACCGATAAAGGTTGCAACGAAAGTTGTCGCAGGCTTTTCATATAGCTCAATCGGTGTGCCGACCTGTTCAATATGACCGGCATTCAGAACCACCAGACGATCAGCCAGTGTCATGGCTTCCATCTGGTCATGAGTTACGTAAACGCTTGTTACGCCGAGGGAACGCTGCAGACGCTTGATTTCTACGCGCATATGCACGCGCAGCTTGGCATCAAGGTTGGAGAGCGGCTCATCAAACAGGAACGCAGCAGGTTCACGTACAATCGCACGGCCCATGGCAACGCGCTGGCGCTGACCACCGGAAAGCTGACGTGGTTTGCGTTCCAGAAACTGTTCAATTTCCAGCGCTTTTGCAGCCTTGGCGATACGCTGTTCGATCTCGGCTTTTGGTGTATTGCGGTTCTTCAGGCCGTATGCCAGATTTTGGCGCACAGTCATATGCGGATAGAGCGCATAATTCTGGAATACCATAGCAATATCGCGCTCTGCCGGTTCCAGTTCGTTTACAATGCGGTCTGCAATTGAAACTTTACCGGAAGTAATACTTTCCAGACCCGCAATCATGCGCAGCAAAGTAGATTTACCGCAGCCGGAAGGCCCGACCAGAACAACCAGTTCACCGTCAGCGATTTCCAGCGAGATGCCTTTAATGGTCTCGATATTGCCGCCATAGGTTTTTTTTACATTTTCAAGAGAAATACGAGCCATTATTTTTCCGTTTCAACAAGACCTTTGACGAACCATCGCTGCATCAGAACCACGACGATGATCGGAGGGATGATCGCAAGGATCGTTGTCACCATCACAAAATGCCATGGTGTTGCGGCGTCGGCGAAATCCACCATTTTACGCAAAGCGATGATGATTGTGTTCATCTTTGCATCATTGGTGACCAGCAGAGGCCAGAGATATTGTGTCCATCCGAAAATGAACAGGATGACAAAAAGTGCTGCAATATTGGTTTTGGACAGCGGCAGCAGAATGTCTTTCATAAAGCGCCACGGCCCGGCATTATCAATACGGGCTGCTTCCACAAGCTCTCCCGGAATAGTCAGGAAAAACTGACGGAACAGGAATGTCGCCGTTGCTGAAGCCATCAGCGGCAATGTCAGACCGGCATAGGTATCGATCAGTCCGAGATCCACAATCACTTTATAGGTCGGCAGAATACGCACTTCCACCGGCAGCATCAGAGTGATGAAGATCATCCAGAAAAACACCATGCGGAAGCGGAAGTTGAAGAACACAATCGCAAAAGCAGAGGTGAAAGAAATGATGATCTTGCCGATGGCAATTGCCAGTGCCACGACAGTCGAGTTGAACAGCAGACGTTCAAGGCTCACACCCACGGTGCGTTCAACACCACCGGTCATTGCATCACGGTAGTTTTCGATAAAGTGGTCACCCGGCCAGAGCGGGATCGGAGGGCGGAGGATTTCCGCCGACGTCATGGTTGAAGCCACAAATGTATAATAAATCGGGAAGGCAACAATGATGATGCCGATAATCAGCGCCAGATGGCTGATTGCAATGGTAACGGGATTACGTTCAATCATGGGCTGACCTCAGGAATAATGCACGCGCTTTTCAACAAAGCGGAACTGGAACGCCGTAAGGGCAATAACGATCACCATCAACACCACGGACTGTGCTGCAGAGGAACCGAGGTTCAGATTGACGAAACCGTCATTATACACTTTGTAGACCAGAGTTTCGGTGGACTTGGCAGGACCGCCGCCCGTAACCGCATGGATGATACCGAATGTGTCGAAGAACGCATAAACAGTATTCACAACCAGCAGGAAGAACGTGGTCGGAGCCAGAAGCGGGAAAGTAATTGACCAGAACCGCTTGATACCGCGTGCGCCGTCAATGGCTGCTGCTTCCAGCAGGGATTTAGGGATCGCCTGAAGGCCGGCCACAAAGAACAGGAAATTATAGCTGATCTGTTTCCATGAGGCGGCAAAGATAACCAGTGCCATCGCCTGATCGCCTTTCAGCAGGGGATCCCAGTCAAAACCGGCATTGCGCAGCAGATAAGCGAGAGTTCCCATCGCAGGGGAGAACATGAACAGCCACAAAATACCGGCAATGGCTGGTGCCACGGCATAAGGCCAGATCAGCAAGGTACGATACAGATTTTTACTGCGCACGACTTTTTCCGCAGCAGTTGCCAGAAACAGGGCAACAGCCATCGACAGCAAAGCAGTCGCAATACTGAAGAAGATCGTAATCTGGAAAGAATGCAGATAATTCGGATCGGCGAATAATGCCTGAAAATTCTTCAAACCGACAAACGTGCTGCGCAGACCAAACGGATCTTCACGCATCATCGACTGATAAATAGCCTGACTGGCCGGCCAGAAAAAGAACACGAATGTGAGTATGAGCTGCGGTGCAACTAATAAATAGGGTAGCACCTTGTTGGGAAAAACAACACGCTGCACAAAGATCTCCTTCAAACTGCAGCGCCACACACCGAAAAGGTGCTGAAGGGGCACAGCAAGATTTTTGAAATGTTACACAATTTCTGATGCGATCAGCAATCAGAGACAGTGTTTGTCAGTTCAGAGCATTTCCGTTCTGTACGGAAATCATGAAACACTCTGCCTGATCGTTTTTACACGCTTCCGGGGTTATTTATTTTTCCGGCAGGTGCTCTGACATATAAGCCAATCCTCAACGCAATCCTGAAGATGGGTTTATATGCAGAGTGAAGAAAACCGCGCACCCTTTGCAGGATGCGCGGTGTGACTATTAACGGTTTACAGCTTCGGCAATGGCTGCATTGCCACGCTCAACGGCGTTTTTCAGTGCAGTTTTTGCATCCTGTTTTCCGGCCAGCATCGCTTCATATTCTTCATTGAGAATATCACGTACCTGCGGCAGGTTTACGAGACGTACGCCCTTGGAATTAGCGGTCGGCTCTTTGCCCATCATCTGCAGGATCGGTGTTTCGCGACCTGGATTCTTTTCGTAGAAACCGGATTTTTTGGTTTCTTCATAGGCTTCCAGTGTCACAGGCAGATAGCCGGACACCTGATGCAGACGAGCCTGAATCTTGGTCTGGGACAGGAAGTTGAAGAACTGGGCAATGCCCTTATATTCTTCATCGCTCTTGCCGCCGAATACCCAGAGGCTGGCGCCGCCCGGAATAGTGTTCTGCGGACGACCTTCACCTTCATAATAAGGCAGCTGGCCGATACCGTAATTCATGCCGGATTTAACGACATCGCCCAGACCACCGGAGGATTCTGTCAGCATCGCGCATTCACCGGAGGTGAAGAGCTGTTTGGCTTCTGATGTACGGCCGCCGTAACGGAATGCGCCGTCTTTAGCGAGATCAGCCAGACCCTGAAAATGCTGCTCGAACAGAGGTGCATTGATTTCCAGTTTTACATCCAGACCGGCAAGACCGTTTTCATTGGTGCCGTAAGGAACATTGTTCCATGCGGCGAAGTTTTCTGTCTGAATCCATGTCAGCCATGTAGAGGTATAACCGCAGGCTGCTGCGCCGCTGGATTTGATCTTGCGTGCTGCTTCAAACACTTCAGGCCATGTTTTTGGCGCAACTTCAGGATCAAGACCGGCCTTTTTGAAAGCGTCTTTGTTGTAATAGAGGATCGGCGAAGATGAATTATACGGGAAGGACAGCATCGTGCCGTCTGCTTTTGAATAATATGCGGTGATGCCGGCAAGGTATTTGGCTTTATCAAATGTGAAGCCGCCTTTTTCCAGTACTTCGGCAACCGGCATAACCGCGCCTTCAGCACCCATCATCACGCCGCTGCCTGCATCAAAAACCTGCAGAATTGCCGGTGCCTGCTTGGCGCGGAATGCAGCGATACCCGCATTCAGAGTTTCAGGATAGGTGCCTTTATAAACAGGAACGATTTTGAATTCGCTCTGGCTTTCATTGAATTCTTTGGAGAGCTGTTCAACAACTTCGTTGTTGGAGCCGGCCATACCGTGCCACCATTGCAGTTCGGTAACCGCAAATGCGTTGGATGCGAATGCAACGGACATTGTTAATGCCGCTACTGAAACAGTCATCAGACGTTTGGACATGACTTCTCCCTGAAGGTCCCTGAAGATCAATGAAGCGGAATATCGCTGCGCCGGTGTTGCGTGTACGCCGTTCAGCCAAGAGTTCCGCGGTTGCCATTAAGCTCTTTCGTTTTAGCGCATATAACATTTAATACGAAAGAGAAAAGCACAATTACGAAAGCTATTCACGCATAATTCTATGCGCAGACACATTTTGGCGAAGAGTTTGTCACAAAACAAGCGATAATAAAATTGCGTGCCATAAAGTTCGTGATTTCAGGAAAATGCTGCGGGCAGGGTGATTCTTTGCCGCTCACGGGCGGAAAATCCACAATTCAGACAGAAAAAAAGCCGGACTAAAAAGCCCGGCTGAATTTAAGAAGACATTTAGATGCCTTCGAGGGGAACACTTGCAGCGCGAAATGGGAGGAAGCGCGCCAGCAAGTGATCTTCATATGGAGCAAGCTTTAAATAAGTTCAAGGCCATATTCGCACTTTTTTTGACCAAAACGTAAAATAATTGTGCCTGTGTATTTCAGCCACAGTTTTTGCGCAGCACCTTAATATGCATAGACATAACAAGCCCGTGACAAGTGGTTCAGCCGCGCCTTGCCTGCATAATGCCTGCAATGACAATGAGGCCTCCGCAAATCTGCCAGATGCTCAGCGGTTCTGACAGGAGCACCCATGCCAGAATTGCGGCTACAACCGGCTGGATTAAAAGAGTCAGAGAAGAAAACGCCACCGGCAGCCATGCAATAGCAAATGTAATCAGGCTTTGTCCGGCGGCTTGCGTCATCCATGCCAGCGCACAGACAATGAACCAGCCAAACAATGTCAGCGGGAAATATTGCGTCTCAAAAATCAATGCAAGCGGCAGAATAGTCAGGGTTGCACTGATTGTTGTGCAGAGCATGATTGTGGAAGTGGAAAAACGGCGGCGCGTGAAGCCGAGCATCAGAATATAGGCGGCATAAAGAATGGCAGCACCCAGAGCCACGGCATCACCTTTGAGGCTGCTATGGCCGGAAAGATCAGGGCCGCCTTTGAGGATCAGTACGCCAATAATAGCGATGACAAGACCGCTGATGAAAATCCGGCTGATTTTCTGCTTCAAAAATAACCAGCCGCCGAGCGCGACAAAAATCGGCGACAGGTTCACAATCAGCGTCGAATTGGCAACGGATGTCATGGTCAGGGAAATATGCCAGACCACCAGTTCCAGCCCGATCAGAATACCAGGAACGGCAAGAATTGCCAGATCACCAAGAGAAGCCGGTTTGACCTGATCTACACCATGCTTCATGCGGTTGTTCAGGATCAGCATCGGGATAATCGCCAGCGCTAACCGCCAGAAAGCCGTGACAATCGGGCCGGTTTCTGCGAAGCGCACCAGAATAGGCGAGCAGCTGATGAGCAAGCCGCCGAGCAAAAGCGCGATAATTGCTTTTCTCTGTGTTTCAGGCGTGCTTTGCAGCAGGCCGGTTGCGTTTATTGGCGCGGCTTCGGATGGTGACTTGTTCATGTTTAACCTGCCACCCCTTATGAAGCAGCCTTATATATGAGAAATGCAGCATAGGTGCAGGCATCTGCTGACAAGATATGCTGGCCGTATTGTGAGTGATCCGCTGCCTGCGACATGCTTTGTCATCGGAGAGAGTATTTCTCAGTTGCGCGCTTCGGCAGATAGTCAGTCTTTATGTGATATATATCAAAACAATTATATAAAACAGCGCGTCTTTTGACGGACGCGCTATTTCTTAACTCTCTATGGTTTGTAGTTATTCTTCAAAGCCGACAATGCCTTTGATTTCTACAAATTCACGCAGACCGAAAACGCCATATTCACGGCCGTTACCTGACTGTTTGTAGCCGCCGAAAGGTGCTGCGCCGTCCCATGGTGCATCATTAATGTAGACATTGCCGGTACGCAGACGTTTGGACAAAGCCTGCGCTTCTTTCAGATCGCCCTGAATATAGGAAGCAAGGCCATAGACCGTATCATTAGCCATTTCGACCGCTTCATCCAGATCATCATAGCCAATCATCGACAGAACAGGGCCGAAGATTTCCTCGCGGGAAATGCGCATATCATGGCCGACACGGGCAAAGATGGTCGGGCGCACATAATAACCGGCATTGAGTTCCGCAGGGCGGCCGGTGCCGCCGGTTACCAGTTCCGCGCCTTCATCAATACCGGCTTGAATCAGATCCTGAATCTTGTCGAATTGCAGTTGGCTGACGACCGGACCGAGATCGGTATTTGCGGAATTCGGATCGCCGGTGCGGAATTTTTCTGCCGCATCGCGCGCGATTGCAATTGCATCATCCATGGCTTCCTGCGGTACCAGCATACGGGTCGGCGCATTGCAGGATTGGCCGCTATTGCCAAAGCAACGGGTGACACCGGTACGCACGGCCTTATCCAGATCGGCACTACGCAGGACAATATTCGGGGATTTGCCGCCAAGTTCCTGATGAACACGTTTTACAGTCGGGGCTGCGGTCTGCGCAACACTGACACCGGCGCGGGTAGAGCCGGTAAAGGACACCATATCCACATCTTTATGGCCGGAAAGCGCGACGCCGACAGTTGGTCCGTCACCATGAACAAGGTTGAACACACCTTTAGGCACACCGGCTTCATCCATAATTTCTGCGAACAGAATGGCACTGACCGGTGCAATTTCTGATGGTTTCAGCACCATTGTGCAGCCGGTTGCAATGGCCGGTGCAACTTTGGCGGCGATCTGATTGATCGGCCAGTTCCATGGCGTAATCATCGCCACAACGCCGATTGGCTCATGCACAACGCGGGTTGTGCCCTGCATATAGGCATATTCGAAGACTTCAGCGGCCTTAATTGCTTCCATCAGATGCGCGGTACCTGAACCGGCCTGTGCAGCCTTAGCCATGGCCAGCGGTGCGCCCATTTCCTGCGAGATTGCGGCGCCGATTTCATCCGAGCGGCGGATGAAGATTTCGAGAATGCGCTTGAGCAGGGCGAGGCGCTCTTCTTTACTGGTGACGGAGAAGCTTTCAAAAGCGGCTTTGGCGGCGGCTACAGCCTTGTCAACATCTGCAGCGGTGCCCATTGCGATTTTGGTAAAAGGCTGTTCCGTTGCGGGGTTGATGACATCCAGTGTTGTAATTGGGCTTATTGCCGGATCAACCCATTCACCGTTGATATAAAATTTGAGTGCGTGATCCATAGTTCCCATCCTGTCATGCTGTTCATGCGGTTTTTAGAAATTTTGCGGGCAGTTTAGACCTAAAACCTGTGATTACAACTGCATAAACTGCCCGGGATGATGAAAAACCTTCATTAATTACATACCGCCCGCAGATCTGCGCATAAACTAAAAAACCGCCCCCGGTGGATACCGGAGGCGGTTTGAAAAGCTTTGCAGAATAATCAGGCCCAGGTTTTTTCGAGGACGCGGATCCAGTTTTTATAGGCGATCTTGTCGATGGTTTCCTGATCGTAACCGGCTTTGCGCAATTCTGCGATCAGAAGCTGCAGGTCAGCAGCGCTGCCCAGAGCATCCGGAATGGTCGTGCCGTCAAAGTCGGAACCGAGAGCCACATGGTCAACGCCGATACGGTTGATGATATAATCAATGTGGCGCACCATTTCGCTGAGCGGCGTGGCAGTGATTTTCTGGCCGTCCGCACGCAGGAAGGAAACGCCGAAATTGATACCCATCAACCCGCCGGTTTCCTTGATGGCGTCCATCTGTTTTTCAGTCACATTGCGGCTATGGGTGCAAAGTGTGTGCACGTTGGAATGGCTGGCAACGAGCGGTGCATCGGAGATCGCTGCAATATCCCAGAAACCCTTGTCGTTCATATGCGACAGGTCAACCATGATTTTCAGCTCATTACAGGCGCGGATCAGGGCTTTACCCGCATCACTGAGGCCGGGACCGATATCCGGTGTGCTTGGGAAACGGAACGGCACGCCGTGAGCGAAAATGTTTGGACGGCTCCAGACCGGACCCAGTGTGCGCAGGCCTGCCTGATGCAGAACATAAAGTTCATCCAGATCAGCACTGATGGCTTCAGCGCCTTCAATATGCAGCACTGACGCAAATGCGCCATTGGCCATTGCCGTGCGGATATCATCGGCAGAACGGCAGATTTTCAAACCGCCTGCGGACTTCGCTTCAATCTTCGCCAGAAGCGCAGCCATGCCAAGGGTGATTCTTAAGGCGCTACCGTGTTCCGGCGTCGGATAATCGCCGTTTGCATCTTTTTCCATCGAAGGCGACGGTACATAAATTGCGCACAGGCCGCCTGCGAGGCCGCCCTTTTTAGCGCGCGGAAGATCAATGTGACCTGTCTTTTCGCCATCAATAAAGCGGTCGACCGGATTGGCTTCGCTTGACGTCCACAGACGCAACAAAACGTCATTATGGCCATCAAAGACAGGGGTGAAATTGTCTGCCGGTGAAGAACTGGACATGGGAAAGAGAACCTTACTTTTCTGGATGACGACATAAAATATGTCGCAAACAGAAACATTTAGCGGATAAAATCCTGTTGCTGCATCTCGTTAGCAACGCTATTCCTCGGAGATTTCGGGGAGGTGCCTGCGATTCTGCTTTTTCATCGCTGAAATACAAGTCGTTGCGTGATTTGCGAGACTGACCATTTTGCAGCCAAATTGCAAATGCCTTTTCTTGCAGGGGATAGTCCACTTCTGCATATTAATTAAATTAGAAAATAACAAAGTTTTGAACAGGATTTTGCATGCAAACCATGCATAGCCACTGGCAAAATCTGCATTGGCCGCGTTATTGGGCTTCATGATAACTGAACCGGACATTAGACGGTTTTCTTATACACATTGTTTTGATGCAGTTTCGGGTGGATCGGAGCGGGCAAAAATCGGTCCGGTGGACGATCTCCCGCGAAGATAACTCATTTGCAAAGCTGTTAGAAAACTTAACCACTGGCAGGGGGCACCCGGCCGGTTTCTTGCGTTTACGGATAGGGAAGAGGAAATCACCGTGATTTCAAGACGTAATTTTTTGGCGGGCGCTGCTGCTGTTCCGTTTCTGTCATATGCCGGTATGCTGCCTGCGATCGCTGCCGGTCGTCAGGATATTCTGGTTGTGGCCATGCAGCTGGACAACATGACATCGCTTGATCCGCATGAGAGCTTTGAAGCTGTCGGCAGTGAAATCTGCAACAACATGTATCAGCGTCTTGTGCATCCGAGCTATGAAAATCCTGAAAAGATTGAAGGCGGCGTAGCGACTTCATGGGAAGCTGATGCTGAAGGTAAGGTCTATACTTTCAAAATCAACCCTGAAGCTAAATTTGCCACCGGCAATCCGATCACTGCTGAAGATGCTGCATTCTCGCTGCACCGCGCCATCAAGATGAACAAAGGCCCTGCTTTCATCATTGGCCAGTTCGGTCTGACCCCTGAAAATGTTGAGAAAGCTGTTGTCGCGACCGATGCAGGTACGCTGACCATTTCTCTCGACACCCCGACTTCCCTGTCCTTCCTGCTTTATTGCCTGTCTTCCAGCGTCGGTAGCGTTGTTGAGAAGAAACTGGTGATGGAAAATGCAGCCGGCGACGATCTCGGCAACGAATGGCTGCGCAAAAACAGCGCCGGTTCCGCTGAATGGACTTTGGCTGCATGGAAGCCAAGCGAAAGCGTAATGCTGAACCTGAACCCGCACGGCGCCTACAAAGGCAATGTGAAGCGTATTGTTCTGCGTCACGTTGCTGATCCTTCTTCCCAGCTGCTGATGCTCCAGAAAGGTGACGTGGATATCGCCCGTAACCTGACTTCCGAGCAGCTGCGCGTGATCCAGAACGACGAAAACTTCACGCTCGTGCGTAAGGGTATTGCCGGTATCGGCCTGATGTCGCTCAACCAGAAAGTTGAAAAGCTGACCAATCCTAAGCTTTGGGAAGCGATCAAATGGGCGATTGACTATAAGGGCATTCAGGAAAATATCGTGCCGCTGACCCATCAGCAGCACCAGACTATTATTCCTGAAGGTTTCCCGGGTGCGGTTAATGAACTGCCGTTCCAGAAAGACACTGCTAAGGCAAAAGCTCTGATGGCTGAAGCTGGTCTGGCCGATGGTTTCTCCATCAGCATGGATCATTATTCCGCACAGCCTTGGCCGGATATCGCTCAGGCGATTCAGGCTAACCTCGCAGAAATCGGCATCAAGCTGGAACTGCGTGCTGCTGAAAACCGTCAGGTTCTCACCAAAATGCGTGCCCGTGAACATGAAATCGCTCTGACTTCATGGGGTTCGGACTATTTCGATCCGAATACCAATGCGGACGTATTCTGCAACGTGACCGACCTGTCCGACGATGCGAAGAGCAAGCCTTTTGCATGGCGCTCGAACTATCAGAACGCAGATTTCGCCAAGAAATCGCTGGCAGCCCGTGATGAAAAAGATCCGGCAACCCGCGTTAAACTTTACGAAGACCTGCAGCGCGAATTCATGAACAACAGCCCGTTTGTTGTCATGCTGCAGACTGTAATGACTGCTGCCTGCCGTAAAGATGTTACCGGCATGCGTCTCGGCGTTCTGTCCGATACCCACTCTTACGCAGGGATTGCGAAAGCTTGAATAAGAGACTGAAAACTCTGACTGGTACTCTGAGCAGCGTGTTAATCACGCTGTTCGGACTTGCTATTGTCACTTTCATGATCGGCCGCGTTATGCCGGTTGATCCTGTGATTGCAGCCGTCGGCGATAATGCGCCGGAGGCTGTTATTCAGCGTGTGCGCGCGGAGATGGGGCTGGATCAGCCGCTCGTCGTGCAGTTCTTCCATTATATCGGTCAGGTTTTGCAGGGTGATCTCGGCAATTCCATTCTGACCCGCAACCCTGTTACCACGGATATTGCCCGCTATTTTCCGGCAACCCTTGAACTGGCCACCGCAGCGCTCCTCCTCGCTGCCCTGATCGGTATTCCTCTGGGTGTCTGGGCAGCGGTGCGTCAGGGCACACTGACGGATCAGACGATCCGCGTTATTTGTCTGGCCGGTCACTCTGTGCCGACATTTGTGCTGGCGCTGATTTCGCTTCTGGTTTTCTACGCTGCGCTCGGTATTGCACCGGGACCCGGCCGTCAGGATATTATTTTTCAGGACATGATCCCGCATGTCACGGGTATTCTGACGATTGATACGCTGCTCGACGGCGATATGGATGCTTTCTGGGATGCGCTCGCGCATATGGCCCAGCCGGTTATCATTCTCGCTTATTTCAGCATGGCCTATATCACCCGTATGACCCGTGCATTCATGCTGGATGCACTCAAAGGTGAGTTTGTTGTTACAGCCCGCGCCAAGGGCCTGTCCGGCACTGCAGTTATCTGGAAACACGCTTTCCCGACTGTGGCCGTGCAGCTGGTGACCGTTCTTGCACTGACCTATGCCGGTCTGCTTGAAGGTGCCGTTGTAACCGAAACTGTGTTCAGCTGGCCTGGTCTTGGTCAGTATCTGACTGTTTCGCTGATGAATGCAGACATGAACCCTGTCGTCGGCGCCACTCTTCTGATTGGTGTCATCTATGTCGGGCTTAACCTGCTCGCTGACATTCTCTACAAGGTACTGGATCCACGCGTCAGATGATTTTCTCTAATTTTCATAACTGGGCGCTGGACGAAACTCCGTCCTCGCCGTCGCAGGCTCTCTGGGGCCGGCGCTACCGTATCTGGCTCAATCTGAAGTCAAATCCGCTGGCGATGATCGGCCTGTTCATCATTGCGGTCTTTGTTTTCATCGCCATTTTTGCCCCGTGGCTGGCACCGCATGATCCGAGCATTCAAAATCTCGGCAATCGTCTTGCGGCACCTTCTGCTCAGCATTGGTTCGGTACGGACGAGCTGGGACGCGATATTTTCTCGCGTATCCTTTATGGCGGCCGCGTAACACTCGGCATGGTTATTGCCGTTGTTATTCTGGTTGCACCGCTTGGTCTGATCATCGGTTGCGTGGCAGGTTATTTCGGCGGTGTTGTCGATACAATCCTGATGCGCGTAACCGACGTGTTCCTCGCTTTCCCGCGTCTTATTCTGGCTCTGGCTTTCGTAGCCGCGCTGAAACCGGGTGTTGAAAGCGCGATTCTGGCGATTGCACTCACAGCCTGGCCGCCTTATGCGCGTCTGGCCCGTGCGGAAACCATGACCATCCGTAACACTGACTATATCGCAGCCTATCGCCTGACCGGCGCCAGCCCTGCACGTATTATCGCCCGTCATATCGCACCTCTGTGCGTGCCGAGCCTGATTGTACGTATTACGCTGGATATGAGCTCGATCATTCTGACCGCTGCAAGCCTTGGCTTCCTCGGTATGGGTGCTCAGCCGCCGTCACCGGAATGGGGTGCGATGATTGCAACTGCCAAACGCTTCATTTTTGAGCAGTGGTGGGTTGCTACAATTCCGGGTATTGCGATCTTCCTCGTTTCACTCGCGTTCAACTTCCTCGGCGACGGTCTGCGTGACGTCCTCGATCCGAAGCAGAATTGAGGGATAAAATGCTGGTAGATATTCAAAATCTGAGAATCGCATTTGAAACCCGCACCACCCGTTTTGAGGCGGTGCGCGGTCTCTCTCTGCAGCTTGGCCGTGAAAAGCTGGGTATTGTGGGTGAAAGCGGCTCGGGCAAGTCTCTGACTGCGCGCGCTTTGATGAAACTCCTGCCGAATATTGCGGAAGTCAAAGCTGATCGCTTAAGTTTTGACGGACAGGATCTGCTGACCGCATCTGAAAAACAGATGCGTCAGATCCGCGGTAAGCGCGTTGGTTTCATTCTGCAGGATCCGAAATACTCGCTGAATCCGGTAAAGACCATTGGTGTGCAGGTGGCGGAAGCCTGGCGCACACACAAAGGCGGCAGTAAAAAACAAGCTCTGGAAGCGGCGATTGATCTGCTCGATCAGGTGAAAATCCGCAATCCGCGTGAAGTGGCACATACCTATCCGCACGAGGTATCGGGCGGTATGGGGCAGCGTGTCATGATCGCTATGATGCTGGCACCGGATCCGGAACTGCTGATTGCCGATGAGCCGACTTCGGCGCTTGATGCAACCGTACAGGCTGAAATTCTGCGTCTGATCGATGATCTCGTGGACAGTCGCGGCATGGGGCTGATCCTGATCAGCCACGATCTTCCGCTTGTTTCCCATTTCTGTGACCGCGTTATGGTTATGTATATGGGGCAGGTGATGGAAGAGCTGAAAGCATCGGAACTCAATAATGCTCAGCATCCTTATACCAAGGGTCTCCTGAACTGTATTCCGTCGCTGACGCATCCACGTGATCGTCTGCCGGTAATGACCCGTGATCCGGAGTGGCTGAAATAATGATTGAAGTTGATAATCTGAAAATTCAGTTCGGTGACAAGCAGGTCGTTAAAGGCGTTTCGTTTAACGTCGAAAAAGGCGGCAGCTTTGGTATCGTGGGTGAGAGCGGCTCGGGTAAGTCGACAATCCTGCGTGCGATGGCCGGTCTGAACGAAAGCTGGAGCGGACGTATTGCTTTTGACGGCAAAGATGCGCCGTTGAAGCGGACGCCGGAATTTTTCCGTTCTGTTCAGATGGTGTTTCAGGATCCGTTCGGCTCGCTGCATCCGCGCCAGACCATTGACCGTATTCTGAGCGAGCTGTTGCTGGTTCATAAGATCGACAATGTTGAAGGACGCATCAAGCAGGCGCTGTCTGATGTGGCTCTGCCGCAGACGGCACGTTTCCGCTATCCGCATCAATTGTCCGGTGGTCAGCGTCAGCGCGTGGCGATTGCCCGTGCTCTGATTGCAGATCCGCAGGTATTGCTGCTCGATGAGCCGACCTCGGCATTGGACGTTTCCGTTCAGGCGGAAATTCTCAATCTGCTGTCGGATCTGCGTGAAGAACGCAATCTGACCTATGTGCTGGTGAGCCATAACCTCGCGGTTATCGCCCATCTCTGCCCGGAAGTGGGTGTGATGCAGAACGGCGTGATGGTGGAACAGCTGACAGCAGAAGATCTGCGTTTAGGCCGCACGACCCATCCGCATACTACAGAGCTACGCGAGTTGAGCGTAACGGTTGAAGAACCAAAGTAAGACTATGAAACAGGCCGGATTTTCCGGCCTGTTCTTTATGCAATATTGAATTAAACCTGTATGAACAGGGGCATGGGAAGAAGCGATCATGGCTATGAACTGGGACGCCGCTTTATCAACCGCACAAAAACTGGCCTCACAATGGCCTGCGAATGAGCCGGGAGGCGTGATTATCGGTTTTGATGCGGATGGTATCCGTTTCAACGCTGCAAACGGCGTGGAAAGTCTGGCAACCCATAAGCCGTTTTCCGCTGACAGCGTTGTGCGTTATGCTTCTGTGACCAAGCATGTCTTTGTTTCTATGGTTTTGAAACATGCAGATAAAATCAGCCTTGATGATCCGTTGGGTAAACATCTGCCGGAACTGAAAAAGCCTTTGAGCGAAGTGACAGTCGGACAGGCGCTGGATATGAGCGGCGGCCTGCCTGACACACGTGAATGTCTGACTTTGCTCGGCCTGTCGATCTATACGGAAACCCATAATGACCGGCTGATGGATTTCCATGCAACGATGGAACGCCTTAATTTTGATTCCGGAACGCAGGTCTCTTATTCCAATACCGGTTATCGTCTGGTGGAAATTGCACTGGAACGTCTTGGCCTGCGCTTTGATGATTATTTGCAAAATGAAATCGTACCATTGCTCGGCGTGCAGCTGAAAGCACCGGATGTCTGGAATGATCCGGTGGATGGTCTGGTGCCGGGTTACTGGCATGATGGTAAGAAGTGGCAGCTCAGTTCAGCCGGTCTTTATATTTCCGCAGCGGGTAGTCTGACCGGTAGCGGTACAGCGCTGGCGACCTGGGCACGGGCTTTGATGTGCGGCAAGGGCCAGCTTTCCGGTGTGATTGAAAAAATCAGCGAGCCACGCAAAATGGCGGATGGTCGTTTGTCCGCCTATGGTCTTGGTTTTGTCGGCTCTGAGCTTGATGGTCTGAAGCTGGTTGGCCATGGCGGTTCGCATCCGGGTTATAAGAGTTATGTGTTGATCTGCCCTGAGCATCAGTGTGGTTTTGTGGTTGTTGCCAACCGTGATGACGCCAATGGCAGCAAGATGGCGCAGGCTGCAATGGCTGCGCTTGCAGGTCGCTCGTTACCACAGGCCGGCAGCACAATTCCGGACGGTTTTTATATCACGGAAACCGGTCATCACTGGGTTGAGATGAAGGGCGGTAACGTTACCTATATCGACAATGAAGATGCGCTTTATGATGAAGGCAATGGCTGGTTCTCATCCCGCTCGGCTACCTCACCAATCCTGCTGCGCTGGACAGGTGAAGTGCTGGAAGGGGAACTTGGTCATGCGCCGCGCCGTCTTTATCCGGCGACACCAAAGCCTGCCGGTAATGAACTCGATGGCAGCTGGAAGTCGGTTTACGGTGCTACCTTTGAGATCGCCAACGGCACTGCAATTATGGGTGTAGGCCCTGTTCAGCAGACCATGCCGGTTACCGATCTTGGTAATGGCCGTTATCTGTTTACGCTGCATGATGGTCCGTGGGTTAAACGGGTTTGCATCAACCGCCTGAGCGATAATCGCGTTGAACTGGTGCTGAGCCGCAGCCGTATGCTGGAATATACCCGCTGATCTTCAGTAACTGAAGTGACTGCCGTTCTCTGATATCTGCGGATATTTAAGAGAGCGGCCGTTTTTTATGTTTCTGTTCAAATATGCTGACATATCGTATAAGGCCTATTCTGAACCTGCATGCCTGTATGCAAAACAGGCAATCATGACGAAGGATCCGTATTGTGGAAATTAAGTGGGTTGAAGACTTTCTGGCGCTTGCTCATACTTTAAATTTCTCCAAGGCCGCAGATGAACGCCATGTTACCCAGTCTGCTTTCAGCCGCCGTATCAAGCAGCTGGAAACATGGCTCGGCACGACTCTGATTGACCGTGCGACTTATCCTTCGCGGCTCACCGAGGCCGGTGAGAAATTTATTCCGGTGGCGCAGGAAACACTGAAATCGCTGTATCAGGTGCGTCAGGGCTTTCAGGCAAACCAGACACTGGAAGCACAAACGATTTCTTTCATCGCATTGCATACATTGTCCTTCACATTCTTCCCGCAATGGGTGAAGGAAACCAGTGATAATACAGCGCCGGTTTTCACGCGGTTGCGGCCGGATACGGGCAGTGTTGAAGGTAATGTGAATGCGCTTGTTGACGGGGATTGTGATTTTCTGCTGACTTATGTGCACCCGTCTGTACCGCTGCTGCTCGATGCTGCAGACTTTGATTACAAAGTTGTCGGCTTTGAGCAGATCATTCCGATCAGCGCACCGGATGCCGAAGGTCATCCGCTGCATATGGTCGGCCGTGATGAGCAGCCGTTTGATTATATCGGCTATGAAAAATCATCGTTCTTTGGCCATTTGCTGAGTGAGCTGTTTGTCTTGAAAATGCCGGAGCATCGTTTGGTACATGAGGGCAGTATGTCGATCGGTCTCAAAGGCATGTCAATGGCCGGATGGGGCGTGGCATGGGTGCCGCACAGCCTGATTGCCGAAGAACTGGCAAGTGGTCAGCTGGTGGCAGGGGCTGACCCGTCATGGAATATTTCGCTGGAAATCCGTTTGTATCGTTCCAGAAATAATCAGCGTGGCGTGATTGAAAAATTCTGGAACAGACTGACTGATCTGCGACAAAATCCGGATCAGAGTTTGTAAAATAAAAGGGCGCTATAGCGCCCTTTTTATCATGCCAGTTGTGGCTGCCTCATAACGGTGAACTGACGCATCAGTACCGGCATAAGCAAGACCAGTCCGAGGAGTGAGGAATAGATTTCCGGCACGACCAGCAGGATGGCGGCAATCACAAGCAGAACCTGTTCCCAGACTTTAGTGCGAACCAGCATGAAGCCGGAGAGCGCAGCGCCAAGCGCGGTAATACCAATCACGCAACCGAGGAAGGCAATTACAAATTCGCTCCACGAGAAATTGGCATTGACCAGCAACAGTGATGGCGAGAACACAAAGACAAACGGCACCAGCACTTTACCCAGCCCGAGACGGAAAGCCGTGTTCCCTGTTTTAAACGGATCAGCCCCTGCCATACCCGCTGCCGCATAAGCGGCCAGCGCCACTGGCGGCGTAATATCCGCGAGAATGCCGTAGTAGAACACGAAGAAATGGGCGACCAGTGGCTCCACGCCCAGCATTGCCAGAGTTGGTGCGGCAATGGTTGCCATAATGATGTAGTTCGCAGTTGTCGGAATACCGCAACCCATCAAAATACACACAATACCGGTCATAATCAGCGTGAACAGCAATGTCAGAGTTGCGCCGCCAACCAGTGAGGCTGGCAGGAATGTACCAAACCATGTGGCAATATCTGCGGCGGTTGTGGTGACAATATAGGAAATTTTGAAGCCGACGCCAGTCAGTGTGACGACACCGACCACAATGCCAACGGTTGCGGCGGCGGCACCGACTGCCAGTGCATATTTTGCACCGTCGCGCAGACCATCAAAAACTTCTTTGACGGACATGCGTTTGCGCGGATTGAGCAAACCAACCGCAATACAAAGCGTAATACCCCAGAATGCCGCCATATAAGGTGTATAACCAGACAGCAAAATAGCGATCAGCACAATAAGTGGAATAACGGTTGGCCAGTCACGTTTGAATGCTTCTTTCAGGTCCGGCATTTCTTCCGGCGTCATACCACGCAGGCCGGTGCGTTTGGCTTCAAAATGCACCTGCATCAACACGCCGAAGAAATGCATGAAAGCCGGAACAATGGCGGCGATAATAATGGTTGTATAAGGCAGATTGAGGAACTCAATCATCAGGAAGGCAGCAGCACCCATAATCGGAGGGGTAATCTGCCCGCCCGTTGAGGATGCGGCTTCCACTGCGGCCGCAAAATTGCGCTTATAGCCAAGGCGGATCATTGCCGGAATGGTCAGCGAACCGACAGTTACGGTATTCGCGACCGATGAGCCGGAAATCATGCCGAACAGTGCCGAGCCGAAGATCGAAACTTTGGCAGGTCCGCCCGCATAGCGACCGGCAACCCATGCGGCACAGTCAAGAAACAATTGCCCGAGTCCGATACGAGTGGCAAAAACACCGAACAGCACGAAGTGGAACACATAAGTGGCGACCACGCCGAGCGCGATACCGTAAACGCCCTGTGTTGTCAGATAGAGGTGATCGACAATCTGTGAAACAGACGAGCCCGGATGCACCAGAATGCCCGGCATGGAAGGGCCGAAATAGGCATAGAGCATAAAGCAAATAGCGATAATCGGCAGCGGCCAGCCGACCGAGCGGCGGGTGGCTTCCAGAAGCACGATAATCAGCAAACCACCAAGGATCACATCTGTTTGTGTCGGATTGCCAACGCGGAAGGCCAGATCATCCAGCGGAATAAGCGGCACATGCATAACTGCAATAACGGCACCGATCGCCAGTGCCCAGTCGATAATTGAAATGCCAAGTGGCCGCAGAAGCGTCGATTTAGCCGGTTCAGAATAGCCTTTGGGAGAGAACGGGAAAACCAGAAAAACCAGACCAAGCACAAAGGCCAGATGGATGCCGCGATGCATGGTTTCGGATAAAATACCAAAACCGGCTGTATAATAGTGAAACAGTGAAAGAATAATCAGTAATGTGCCGACTATGCGGGCAGTGACAGGCAACAACGGGCGAAAACGGATTTCGGAGTCGAATTTCTCCTCGAGCTCACGCGCTTTTTCTTCATCCAGCTCCATCGGTTTCAACGATTGTTGCTCTGTGGTCATGGGAAATTTCCTGAAATATGGCTAAAGGCACTGGCTTTCGCTGGCGGTGTGTACCAGCCGGACGCCGTAGCTCATCAAAATGCGCATTGTAGGCCTGTGAGAAATCCTGCACCGGAAATGTAAGGTTCCGGTGCAGGGCAAGATTGTGATTATTTCAGCAGGCCGGCTTCTTTGTAAAAACGCTCTGCACCCGGATGCAGCGGAATACCAAGGCTGGTTACTGCATTCTGCAGGGTAATCATTTTACCCTTCGCATGACCGGCATCCAGTGCTTTACGGGTTGCGTCATTCCACATGGTTTTGGTGATGTTATAGACCAGCTCATCAGACTGTTTCGCGCTTGTCACCATCTGGGCGGCAACGGAAATTGTATCGGTCGCACCGACATCTTTATAGGTATCTGCCGGTACAGTATCCTTGGCGAAGAAGCTGTATTCTTTGAGGATTTTCTCCATTTCCGGTCCTTCAATCGGAACCAGAGAAATACCATTGGTGCTGGCGAGTTCGGAAATTGCACCGGTCGGATAGCCGCCAACAAAGAAATAGGCATCCAGCGCGCCGTCTTTCAGGCGGTCGCCGGCCGGACCCGGTTTCAGATATTCAGCCTTC
This sequence comes from Hyphomicrobiales bacterium, assembly GCA_900470285.1. GTDB lineage: Bacteria > Pseudomonadota > Alphaproteobacteria > Rhizobiales > Rhizobiaceae > Pseudochrobactrum. The sequence continues at coordinate 66,705 of UCAG01000012.1, read as the reverse complement.
ACATCTTTTTCAGTCAGGCCATAGGCGCCGAGAACAATACGTGCATCGACAATGGTTCCTGAACCCGGCTCATCAAGTGAGACGCGTTTGCCTTTGAGGTCAGCAACAGATTTGATGCCTGCATCTTTACGTGCAACCAGATGCACAGTTTCCGGATAGAGAGTTGCGATCAGACGCAGATCTTCCACCTTGCCTTTGCCTTCATAGAGGCCGGTGCCGGTATAGGCCCAGTAAGCAACGTCCGACTGGGTGAAACCGGCTTCAAGGCCACCGCTTTTCACCGCATTAATATTGGCGACAGACCCGTTGGAAGAGACGGCAGTTGCGACAAGACCCGGAACGCCCTGATCGCCATTGCCGGAGATTGCATTGGCGATCAATCCGCCGATCGGATAATAAGTACCTGCAGTGCCGCCGGTACCGATACGGAAAAAGGCCGGTGTTTGTGCTGCTGCAATGGTCACGCCAATTGCAGCACTGCCTAAAACGGCAGCGGTCATAAAGCGGCGGAAAGTTTTGCCAAAATTCATCTTCTCTCTCCCAAAAGAATTTTCTCTGTGCTGAACATGAAAAGATGAGCGTGACTTGTCAACCTTGCAGCTATAGGTGAAAACCACATTATACTTTAGTATAATAATAAATTTTTATATTGCTTTTCAAATACATGAAAGGGTGCAATTTAATCTTATGCAGTCATATAAGGTGCGAAATTTGTTTGTGCCTCATCGACTTGAATCGTCGAATAAAGCGGCGGGAAAGCACGTTGCGGGCATCTTTGCCGTTCGCAAATTTTGCAGCCTGCGCCGATTGGTGTGCGTGCAGCAGGATCATCAAGGATCATGCCCTTGGAATAGACCAGCCGGTCAGCATGGTGCAGGTCGCAGCCCAGTGCAATCGCAAAGCTTTTCGACGGCGCTTTATAACCGCCTTGCCGGTGCCGGATCATTTTTGCAATCCAGAAATAGGTGCGGCCGTCCGGCATTTCCGCCTGCTGGGTTAAAATCCGGTCGGGCGATGAAAAGGCCGCATAAATATTCCACAACGGGCAGGTGCCGCCAAAGCGTGAAAAGTGAAAATCGGTCGCCGACTGGCGCTTGGAGATATTACCGGCACGATCGACACGGATGAAGAAGAAAGGGACACCCCGTGCTTCAGGCCGCTGTAAAGTGCTGAGACGATGACAGATGGTTTCAAAGCTCACTGCATATTTTTGCCCAAGTAATTCAATATCATAACGCAATTGTTCTGCGCTTTGCAGAAAATGCATATAGGGCATCAGTACAGCGCCGGCGAAATAATTGGCAAGACCAATCCGCGCCAGTACCCGTGCCTCAGGGCTGGAAAAAGCTGTCTTTTCCAGTAACTGATCCAGCAGATGTTTTTGTTCCATAAAGGCGATTTGCGTTGCCAGCTGAAAGGCCTGCTGGCCTTCATCAAGGCGCGGGGAAAGGGAGAGCAGGCGGGTGCTGCTGTCGAAATGGCGTACCTTGTCTGAACTGTCGGGGCCGGATTGTTCAACCAGCCGCACGCCATGCATTTGCAGCAGACGCTCAGCCAGTGCATGTTTCATCTTACCTACCGGCAGAGCGAGTTTGTGGCTCAGGGCTTCGCCTTCATGGTCGAGTTCCGGTATATAATTACGGTGCGCATAGAAATATTCCCGCACTTCTTCATAAGGGGTGGAGAGCATTACCGGTAGATCCGCAGAACGGTCATTGCCAAGCTGGTTTGCAAGATATGCAGATTGTTCCTGTGCTTCGCCCAGTTGTTTATGCATTTCCACAAGCAACCGTCCGACAGCTGGCATATTGGCGGCTAATTCACGGATTTCAGTTTTCCCAAGCTGCTCGTTGAGCCGCGGATCGGCAAAGACTTCACGCAAATCGCTGAACAGGCGTGCCTCATCGGCCTCAGAAAAAAGCTGAACATCTATGCCAAATACTTCGTTGAGCCTTAGCAAAACCTGCACTGTCAACGGGCGCTGATTATTCTCAATCTGGTTGAGATAACTCAAGGAAATACCAAGGCTTTTGGCCAGTGACATCTGAGTGAGCTGGCGCTCTTCCCGCAATTTTTTAAGTTTAATACCTACAAAAGTTTTACGCATTCTTCAGGCCCTCCCGACCTTTCAGATTAACGCTGAGAATTGTTGTTCCTTATGCATGCCTGTTGTTGATCAGGCGGTATCGACTTCGCAAACTTCACAATTTCACAAAAAATCATCGCCGTCACTTTGCTTTTTCAGCCATAGGCGCAAAGATTTGCCGCTGTATAGTTGGTTTACAGAGTGCATTCGGCTTCGCAAGTTACACAATTCACTGTTGTCGGAGGACGGCAGAAACGGGTTGTTATCGTCTTTGGCTAAGACAGAGAGGGATTTTTCTGTGAAACTCCATAAAGTGCGTACCTATAAATCGGCTGAACATCTGGCGCGTGAGGATCAGCTGGCATGGAAATTTGCCGCCATGGCCGCCGATGATGTGCCGCTGGATGATGATGTGGTTGAGATGATCGGTAACCGGATCATTGACAATGCATCCGTTGCTGCTGCTTCGCTGATGCGCCGGCCGGTTGTGAGTGCCCGTATGCAGGCGCTTGCCCATCCTTATAAGCGCGGTGCCACTGTTTTTGGGTTGCCTGCTAATCAGCGTGTATCGCCGGAATGGGCGGCATGGGCGAATGGTGTTGCAGTACGCGAACTGGATTTCCACGATACTTTCCTCGCAGCGGATTATTCCCATCCGGCTGATAATATACCGTCGATGCTGGCAGTGGCGCAGCATTGCGGCCTCAACGGTTCCGCGCTGGCACATGGTATTGCCACCGGCTATGAAATTCAGGTCAATCTTGTGAAAGGCATTTGTCTGCATGAGTTTAAAATTGACCACATTGCCCATTTGGGGCCATCGGCTGCAGCCGGTATCGGCACCATGCTGGGTTTAAGCACCGAGCAGATTTATCAGGCTATTCAGCAGGGACTACACACTACAACAACGACGCGCCAGTCCCGTAAAGGCGAGATTTCCAGCTGGAAAGCCTATGCGCCAGCCTTTGCCGGTAAAATGGCGGTGGAAGCTGTTGACCGCATTATGCGCGGCGAGGGCGCACCTTCCCCTGCATGGGAAGGTGAAGACGGTTTCATCGCGTGGCTGCTTGGTGGCCCGAAGGCCGAATATTTCGTGCCGGTGCCGGAAATCGGTGAGCGCAAACGTGCGATCATGGATACTTATACGAAAGAACATTCGGCTGAATATCAGAGTCAGGCACTGATCGATCTGGCACGGCGTATGCGTTCAGGTGTCAAGGATTTCTCCAAGATTGCCAGCATTGTGCTGCATACCAGCCATCATACGCATTATGTGATTGGCACCGGCGCCAATGATCCGCAGAAAATGGATCCGAATGCCAGCCGTGAAACACTTGACCATTCGATCATGTATATTTTTGCAGTCGCGCTGGAAGACGGCACATGGCACCATGAGCATTCTTATGCACCGGCGCGTGCCAAGCGTCCGGAGACCGTTGCGCTCTGGCACAAGGTCAGCACGGTGGAAGATCCGGCATGGACAAAGCGCTATCACAGCCATGATCCGAATGAAAAAGCCTTTGGTGCCCGTGTGGTTATTACCATGCAGGACGGCTCGGTGATCGAAGATGAACTGGCGCTGGCCGATGCACATCCGTTGGGTGCCCGTCCGTTTAAACGTCCGGATTATATCCGTAAATTCCGCACTCTGGCTGAAGGCATTATCGGGCAGGAAGAGCAGGATCGTTTCATCAAAACTGTTGAACGCCTGACTGAGCTGACTGCCGATGAACTGGCTGGTCTCAATATTACTGCGCTGCCGGGCAAATGCGAGCCGGGCAAGGCGCACGGTATTTTCGACTGGCAAGGTTGAGCCGGTCTCTGCGAGTGCCAGATTTGATGGCACCCGTCATCCGCAACGCAAAATCTGAGCTGCAGGCATGTTTTCCGTAATGGTCCGGGAGGGATCGGAAATGGTGCTTTGCAGCCAAGGGAGAGAATGATGAGCATTGCAGAAAGTGAAACAACGGTAACGCCGCCAAAAAAGAAATCCGTGGCACTGTCCGGCGTGGTTGCCGGTAATACTGCCCTTTGTACTGTCGGGCGCAGTGGTAATGATCTGCATTATCGCGGTTTTGATATTCATGATCTCGCCTTGCAATGCGAATTTGAAGAAGTCGCACACTTGCTGGTGCATGGTACGCTGCCGACCAAACGCGAACTGATTGCCTATCAGCAAAAGCTCAAGGCCATGCGTGGTCTGCCGACCAATGTGAAAGCCGCGCTGGAATTACTGCCCGCTGCAAGTCATCCGATGGATGTGATGCGTACCGGCGTCTCTGTTCTCGGCTGTGTGCTGCCGGAAGTCAGCGGTCACAGCCAAGCAGGAGCTAAAGATATTGCCGACCGGTTGATGGCTTCGCTCGGCTCGATGTTGCTCTATTGGTATCATTTTGCCCATCATGGCCGCAGGGTGGAGCTGGAAACTGATGATGACACAATTGGCGGTCACTTCCTGCGTGTTCTCCATGGCAAAGAGCCAACACCGGCTGCCGTGCGGGCGATGAATATTTCGCTGATCCTCTATGCGGAACACGAGTTTAATGCGTCTACTTTTACAGCCCGTACGATCGCGGGAACCGGCTCAGACGTTTATTCCTGCATTGCCGGTGCCATTGGTGCGCTGCGCGGCCCGAAACATGGCGGTGCCAATGAAGTAGCGCTGGAAATTCAGCAGCGTTATGCTGATCCTGATGAAGCGGAGGCCGATATTCTGCGCCAGCTGGAGCAGAAGCAGGTAGTGATCGGTTTCGGTCATCCGGTCTATACGATTGCCGATCCGCGTAATGAGATCATCAAGAAAGTCGCGCTGGAACTGTCGGAGGAAGCCGGAACAACCAAAATGTTCGACATTGCCGAGCGTATTGAAACGGTGATGATGGACAACAAGAAAATGTTCCCGAACCTCGATTGGTTCAGCGCTGTTTCCTACCACATCCTCGGTGTGCCGACCGCAATGTTTACGCCGCTTTTTGTAATTGCCCGTACTTCCGGCTGGGCAGCACATATTATCGAGCAGCGTATTGATAACAAGATTATCCGTCCGTCCGCCAATTATATCGGCCCCGATAATCTGATTTTTGTGCCGATTGATGAACGATCCGCATCCGCTCCCAAGCCTATTTAATTGAGACAGTCTGAGTGAGTATCATGCCTTATTTATCTGCTTCCGATCTGCCAACCAAACCCGCCGGTGAGCGGTTCCGTGAATTGATGAACAGACCCGGTATTGTGCAATTGCCGGGTGCGCATAACGGTATGGCTGCCATTCAGGCGCGCAATGCCGGTTTTGAAGGGCTTTACCTCTCCGGTGCCGCGATGACAGCTTCGATGGGCTTGCCGGATCTTGGCATTATTACGGTTGATGAGGTGGCTTTCTTCATTCGTCAGATTGCCCGCTCCAGTGGTCTGCCGCTCGTGGTCGATGGAGATACCGGTTATGGTGAGGCGCTCAATGTGATGCATATGGTGCGCACATTTGAAGATGCCGGTGCTGCCGCTGTGCATATTGAAGATCAGTTGCTGCCGAAAAAATGCGGCCATCTGAATGATAAGAAGCTGGCAACCGCTGATGATATGGCTGCTAAAGTAGCTGCTGCCGCCAAAGCGCGCCGTCATCTCTATTTGATTGCCCGCACTGATGCCGCTGCCAGTGAAGGTATGGATGGTGCGGTTGCGCGCGCCAAAATGTATATGGAAGCCGGTGCCGATGCGATTTTCCCGGAAGCTCTGAATACGGCAGAAATGTTCCGCGAGTTTGCAAAGCGTATGCCAGGTGTGCCGCTTTTAGCCAATATGACCGAATTTGGCCGCACCCCTTTCTTCACCGCGCAGGAATTTGAGGAAATGGGCTATAAAATGGTTATCTGGCCGGTATCTTCTCTTCGCGTTGCCAATAAAGCGCAGGAAAAGCTTTATGCGACGATCAAACGTGACGGCGCGACGAAAGCCATGGTTGATGAAATGCAGACCCGTGCGGAGCTTTATGATGCAATCGGGCTGAACCAGTATGAAGAACTTGACCGTACCATCATCAAAAGCATTGTTCCGTCAATGGATTAAGCGGAATCTTCCGGATGAGCTGAAATATGAGCGGGCAGAGATAAAACTGTGGTTTTGCACTTGAAAAACCACAATTCGCAACCCAAGTGCAAATCCTGACCAATCAGGAGGCCCTTAATAATGCTTTGCCCTATCGATAATACCGAGCTTGTCATGTCTGACCGGCAGGGAATTGAAATCGACTATTGCCCGAAATGCCGTGGTGTATGGCTGGATCGTGGTGAGTTGGACAAGATTATTGAGCGCTCAGTTCCTGCAGAACCTGTGCGCACAGCCAGCAAGGATGATCAGCGTTCCGACAGCCGCGGTCATGACCGCGACCGCGATCGCGATTATGATCGTGACCGCCGTGATCATGATGATTACGGCCATGGTAAGCCATATCGTAAAAAGAAATCGCTGCTGGGTGAGTTGTTCGATTTCTGATCTGGCAAGCTATTACAAGCAGGAGCCTGCACCGGAATCACCGGTGCAGGCTTTTTAGTTTTTAAGGTCATGTTGTCGAGAAAAACCGGTCACCTGATGACAGACAAACAGACGGCATCTTGCACAATTACTGTATTTTTATGAGTTTTTAAAACAGGATAGATATTTTCTGCCGGTCTTTCGTTTCGTAGAAGAATTTGCTCGCTTTGATGTTTTTGCATTGTCGGTAATAGCAGTTTGATGTAAAAGGTGACTTTAATTCACATGTTTAACTGTCTTTGCTTAGACCTCTGCTTTTACTGAATTAGTGATCGTTCCGGCCGGGCATTTTCATTGTTGCGCAGGCTTTTCCGGCTTGCATTTGTTTAAACGACACTGAGAGCAAGCCGATGTTGGCACCGTTTCTGATTATGTTGCGTGAGGGGCTGGAAGCTGCTCTCCTCACCAGTATTATTGCTTCTTATCTGAACAAGACCGGACGCTCGTCCTATATGCCTGCTGTTTGGGTCGGCATCTTTCTGGCCATTGCTTTGTCCTTTCTGGCCGGAGCGGCATTGCAGATCATCAGTGCTGAGTTTCCGCAAAAAATGCAGGAATTGTTTGAAGCCGTTGTCGGCTTTGTTGCGGTGATTGTACTGATGTCCATGGTTTTGTGGATGAAAAAAGCCGCCCGTTCCCTCAAAGATGAATTGCAGCATTCTGTTGAACATGCGCTTGCGGCTAAATCAGCGACATGGGCATTGATTGGCATGGTGTTCTTTGCCGTGGCGCGTGAGGGGTTGGAATCCGTTTTCTTCCTGCTGGCGATTTTTCAGCAGAGCGAAGGCTATGCGGCACCGCTCGGCGCGTTTTTGGGCGTAGCCGTATCTGTCGTGCTCGGCATGTTGATTTATCAGGGCGGGTTGCGTCTGAATTTACGACTGTTTTTCCGCTGGACAGGTATTCTGATTATTTTCGTTGCTGCCGGTTTGCTGTCCGGTGCATTGCGTAGTTTGCATGAGGCTGGCATCTGGAATTATTTACAGGCACCGGCATGGGATCTGAGCCATGTACTGCCGTTGTCTACGCCGCTTGGCACATTGCTGTCCGGCCTGTTCGGCTATCACGATACACCGGCAATCGGTGAAGTGATTGTCTATTTTGTTTTCCTGTTTGCGGCGCTGGCCATTTATCTGCGGCCGGTACCTGCACAAAAAACCGCTGCTGCGTAAGAGGCTATGATGAGTAAGAATCCATCCGCACCTTCATCAGGCCTTATGAAGCTGGCTGTTGCCGGTTCCGCTGTTTTGGCAGTGGCTGCAGGCGGGTTGTTCTATTATGCAACCATCACAAAAAACACAGCGGGTAGTGAAAAACTGATCCCGATTGAGGTTGGCGCTAAAGCCTGTGAGCCGATGAACCTAACCTTGCCATCCGGCTTTCACAGTTTTGAAATTCACAACCGCTCTGACCGCCCTGTTGAATGGGAAATTCTTGATGGTGTGATGGTCGTAGAAGAGCGTGAGAATATTATTCCGGGTATGAAATCCGTGTTGCGTGCGCAATTGCTTCCCGGAGATTATGAGATTACCTGTGGTCTGCTTTCCAATCCGCGTGGCAAATTGACAGTAACACCGTCCGAACATTCTGCGGCGGCTGTGGCGGCCAAGCCGGATACCCGCGCTTTCATCGGTATGCTCTCGGAATATAAAGTGTTTCTGGTCATGCAGAGTAATGCGGCGCTTAAAAATACGCAGGCCCTGCAAGCAGCAATTGCTGCAGGCGATGTGCAGGCAGCGCGCGCAGCTTTCTCGCAGGCGCGTGAGGCCTATGAGCGTACAGATGTGCTTTCCGGTCGTTTCTCCGATCTGGCCTCAAAGATTGATCCTCTCGCTAATTATCTGGAAAAACGCGAGGAAGACTCCGCATTTACCGGTTTCCATCGTATTGAATATGGTTTGTGGACACAGAACAGTACCGCAGGACTGGACATTTTTGCCAGTCAGTTAGCAACTGATCTGACAGAACTGAAAGAACGTCTGAAAACCACGAAGCTGACGCCGGATATGCTGCTGCGCAGTCTCGCTACCTATCTGAACCAGCAGGCTGAAGGTGCCGTTATTGCCGGTGATAATGCCTATTCGCATCTTGATCTGGCTGATCTGACGGCAAAATTCGATGGCGCAGAAAAAATTCTCACTTTGCTGAAACCGCTCAGTGAAAAACCGGCTGCGGGTGAGACACAAAATGCGCTGTCAGCTTTACAGGATATACGGCAGGAACTGACGGCTTTGTCGGCCGGAAACCCTGAACGCTCCTATGCGGAAATTGATGAAGCTGCCCGTCGCGCATTGGCGGAAAAAGTGAAAGCACTCAACCAGAAAATCACCGCACTGATGGCAGCAATCGGACTGGAGTAAGTGATGAAAAAGGAAGAGAACAAGCTTACAGCAAACCGCCGGAATGTCCTCAAAGGATTGGGGCTGGCACTTGGCAGTACAATAACTGCGGGGACTGCAGGCTATGCGCAGGCCTCATCGGCTCCGGTTGAGCATCATGTGACTGATGCGCCGGTTGGCAGCAATGGTTTTCATCAGCGCCAGCCTTTTTATGGCATTCATCAATCCGGCATTACCAATGCCCGTCCTGCGCATGGTCTGGTTGCGTCTTTCGATGTGCTGGTGAAAACACCGGATGATCTGGAGCGCCTGTTCCGCACACTTACGCAGCGTATCGCCTTTCTTACACAGGGCGGTACAGCGCCGGAGCTGGATCCGAAACTGCCGCCTGCGGATTCCGGTATTATAGGCCCTGAAATACGGCCGGATAATCTGACGATGACAGTAGGTCTTGGCGACAGCCTGTTTGAGCATCATCCGTGGTTGCAGCCGCATAAGCCGAAGCTGCTGCAACGTATGACCAAATTTCCGAATGATGCACTGGTGGCTGATCTTTGCCACGGCGATCTGTCGCTGCAATTTTGCGCGAATACGCCGGATACCAATATTCACGCTTTGCGTGACATTCTGAAAACCATGTCTGATCTGGTTTTCCTGCGCTGGAAACAGGAAGGCAATGTGCCGGTAATCCCGCCTTCGCCTTCTGGTGAAGTGGAAAGCGCACGTAATTTCTTAGGCTTCCGTGACGGCTCAGCCAATCCTGATGCCGCTGACAAGAGCCTGATGAACCAGCTGGTCTGGGTGGGACAAACCCATCAGGAGCCGGATTGGGCAACCAATGGCTCCTATCAGGCGGTGCGTATCATCCGTAATTTTGTGGAGCGTTGGGATCGCACGCCTTTGCAGGAACAGGAACTGATTTTCGGCCGGAAGAAAAATTCCGGTGCGCCGATGGACGGCACCAAAGAAAGTCAGGTTCCGGATTATTCCAAAGATCCTGAAGGTAAAGTCACGCCGATGGATGCGCATATTCGTCTGGCCAATGACCGCACTCATGCCACGCAGAAAAATCTCATTCTGCGCCGCCCGTTCAACTATTCCAATGGTGTTACCAAGTCCGGTCAGCTTGATCAGGGACTGCTTTTCATTTGCTATCAGGCTGATCTGGAGCAGGGCTTTATCACTGTGCAGCGCAAGCTCGATGGCGAACCGCTGGAAGAATATATCAAGCCGGTCGGTGGCGGTTATTTTTTCATTCTTCCGGGTGCTGTGGATGAGAAGGATTATCTCGGCAGCACATTGGTAGAGGCAATCCGCAACCATCCGGATAACAAGGTTTAACCACAACCGTTTGTACAAACGGCTGAAACTCTAAAAACATGAAGTGTATCAGAAGGACGTCTGTAATGAAGTTTGGATCTTTACTTGCCGCCTCGGTACTTGCCTCCTGCCTGTCCTTTCAGGCTTTTGCGCAAGATACCACCTATGACCTCGTTGAGCCGCTGGCAGAATATAAAATCTATGTCAGCGAAAAAGTGCAGAAGCTGGAAGAAGACACCAAGGTCTTTACCGATGCTGTGAAAGCCGGTGATGTGGAAAAGGCAAAATCGCTGTTTGCTTCAACCCGTCTGAGCTACGAAGCCATTGAACCGATTGCAGAATTGTTCAGCGATCTGGACGTGGCGATTGACAGTCGTGCTGACGATTGGGAAAAAGCGGAGCAGGATCCGGGTTTCACAGGCTTCCACCGTATTGAATATGGTCTGTGGGAAAAGAACTCGACTGAAGAGCTGACACCGGTTGCTGACAAGCTGATGGCTGATGTGAGCGAATTGAACAAGCGTATTGCTGATCTGACTTTCCCGCCGGAAAAAGTTGTCGGTGGTGCGGCAGTACTGATGGAAGAAGTGGCAGCGACCAAAATCTCCGGTGAGGAAGATCGTTACAGCCACACTGATCTTTGGGATTTCAAAGGTAACTTTGACGGCTCCCGCAAGATTTTTGATCTGGTACGTCCGCTGATTGAAGCAAAAGAAGCGGAATTCACCAAAAAAGTGGATGAGAACTTCAACACGGTTTCCCAGACTCTTGATAAATACAAGGAAGGCGATGGCTATCAGAGCTATGACAAGCTGACTGAAGCTGACCGCAAAGTGCTCTCCATTGCCGTGAATACGCTGGCGGAAGATCTTTCCACACTGCGTGGTAAACTCGGCCTGAACTGATCTGATAATTATTTAAAGAAAACGCCGGATACTTTACAGAGTATCCGGCGTTTTTATTTGCACTGACTGATTTTGATCGACTGTTCTGCGGTTATACCCAATTCATGACATTGCCCATTGGCACAGAGTTTCCAGCCGCTGACTGTCTCGCCGGATGCTGCCAGCACAATCTCTCTGCGGGGCGGAATTTTCGGTACATAGTGATACCAGCCGTCACGCAAAATTGCATCTTCCGGTGGCTCCATACCAGCACCGGAACCTTGTATGCGGGCTTCGGTCAGCACAAAACCTGTCGGTGTGATCTGCCAGTCTTCCTGCCACGGTATTTTCTCGACACTATGCGTCCATTGCAGCATGAAAGAAGTGGTTGCTATCCGCAGCATACCGGCTGCGGATAGTGCGCACAGTGCCATCAGGCGGCTTTCAGTTGCGGCTCTCTGGTATTCCACCAGTGCCACAGCAGGAACGCCATACAGGCAGCAAAACCGATCTCATCGCTGAGCGGGTAAGTTGCCAGCATCATTGCGGCTGCTGCAAAGGCCCAGATACGCTCCCAGATTTTGAGATGCCCGCGCAGGAAGCCGATGGCTGCAGCACCCCACATCACAATACTGAGCAGAGCTTTACCGATCATATAGGCGACAGCAGGCCAGAAACCCATGCTTTCTGCCAACGGGCCACCATCCTGCAACATGATGACAGGGGCATAAACCGCCATAAACGGCACCGCAAAACCGGCAACGGCAATACGCACAGCCTGCATCCCGATTTTCATACCGGACTCTTTGGCAATCGGGGCGGCAGCAAATGCCGCTAGTGCGACCGGTGGCGTCAGGTCAGCCATAATCCCGAAATAGAACACGAACATATGTGACACCAGAAGCGGCACATCCAGCATCAACAGGGCAGGGCCTGCAATCGATGAGGTGATGATATAGTTCGGGATTGTCGGAATACCCATGCCAAGGATCAGGCAGGTGATCATGGTCAGCACGAGCGAGAGGAACAGGGAGTTTTCACCCACGCTCACAATTACACGCGCAAAACTCGATCCGGCGCCGGTGAGTGCCAGCACGCCGATGATGACACCGACAAGCGCACAGGCCACACCAACCGGCAAGGCATTCTTGGCGCCTTCCGCAAGGCTTTCAAGGCAAAGGCGCAGGGTCTCACGACCGCCACGCAGCGCGAAATTGACCAGAACCAGTGCCGTGATCAGCAGCAGGATCAGGGTAATGCCGCGGATTTCAAAGCCTAGAATATTGAAGCTGGTGCCGAAAGCCGCAGCGGACATCAGGCCGAGTGCGACCCAGAATAATACGCGCACGGCCATTGGCATATTGGCGGAGACCGGCACACCGAGAATGATCAGCGCGGTCAGCCCCATGCCTACGGTTCCGGCAAACAGCGGCGTATAGCCCGAAAACAGCAGCCAGACCAGTGCCACTAGCGGCAGGATCAGATACCAGTGTTTGCGCAAGGCACCGAGCGCACTTGGCAATTCAGCTTTTGAGAGGCCTTTCAGACCAAGACGACCGGCCTCAAGATGCACCATGATAAATACGGTGATGAAATAGAGAATTGCCGGAACAATCGCCGCTTTCACAATTTCAAGATAAGGCAGACCGAGTGTTTCCGCCATGATGAAGGCAACAGCGCCCATCACCGGCGGCATAATCTGCCCGCCCATCGAGGCAACGGCTTCCACACCACCGGCAAAAGCAGGTTTGAAGCCGGAGCGTTTCATCAGCGGAATGGTGAAAGCGCCGGTGGTCACCACATTGGCCACACCGGAGCCGTTGATGGTGCCCATCAGAGCGGAGGAGATGACCGAGACTTTGGCAGGGCCGCCGCGTGATGAGCCGACAGAACCCATCGCCACATCATTGAAAAGCTGGATCATGCCTGCGCGTTCAAGAAATGCACCGAACAGAATAAACAGGAAAATATAGCTGGATGAGACATAAATCGGTGTGCCGTAAATGCCCTCAGTTCCCAGAAACAGCACTTCGACAACCTGTTCAAAATCATAGCCGCGATGGTTGAGCGGTGAGGGCAGATATTGGCCGAACAGACCATAGGCCAGAAAGATCAGACAGATCAGCGGCAATGTCCAGCCCATCATGCGTTGCCCTGCCCAGAAGACCAGAGCAACGGCAAGCACGCCGATCACAATATCCTGCATTTCCGGCTCACCGGCACGCAGGATCAGATCATTATAGAAAACCCAGTGATAGAAGCTGACGGCAAAAGCCAGAATGGCGGTTGACCACATCAGCAGTTTCTTGAAAGAGCCGCTGGGCGCTGCATTGGCATAAAGGCCAAACAGCAGCAGCAGCAAGAAGCCGACATGAACTGAGCGGACAACCTGACTTGGCAGTGGCGAATAGGCCGCAGTCCAGAGCTGGAAAACGGAAAAAGCAACAGCAATGCCAAACAATATTCGGGCACCGGAACTGACGCCCCAGCCCGGAATATGCTCGGCTGATTCAACCGCATTGGTTTCTGATGATGACATAAATTTAAAACCATAAAAAATGACAGGGACAGGCGGTCAGAAAAGGCTGCATTTCTGCAAAACACAGAATATGCAGCCTTAAAATCCGCTTCGGGCGTGATTACTCGATGCCTTTTTCTTTGTAATAACGCATCGCACCCGGATGGATCGGGGTTGGTGATACGATGGTACTCTTGTCCAATTTAATCATTTTGGCTGCGGAATGGGCCGCTGTCAGCTGGTCCAGATTTTCAAACAGACCTTTGGTCATCTGATAGACCAGTTCTTCATCCATATCCGGACGCACGATCAGATAATTGATGACCGATGCGGTCGTCACATCTTTATCCTGACCGGTATAGGTATCGGCCGGAATAGTGTTGACCTGATAAGGTGCACCGATTTTTTCAATAATATCAGCAGGTACTTCCACCACATTGATCTCAACCGCATTGGCCAGATCGCGCAGCGATGCAACACCAAGACCGGAGGACTGCAGGGTGGCATCAAGCTGACGGTTTTTCATCAGTTCCACGGATTCCGCAAATGGCAGATATTCCACTTTGCCGAGATCGGCATAGGACAGACCGGCTGCGTGAAGAATGGTTTTCGCATTCAGTTCAGTGCCGGACTTTGGCGCGCCGACGGACAGACGTTTTCCTTTCAGATCGGCCAGAGTTTTAATGCCGGACTCTTTGGAGGCAACGATCTGCACATAATTCGGATAGATTGCGGCAAGAGTGCTGATATTTTCCAGTTTCTTTTTGAAACCGGCTTCTTCATTGCCTTCCCACGCATCGCGCAGGGAATCGCCGAGTGTGAAAGCGATTTCGCCACGACCACTGTTAATCAGATTAATATTCTCAATCGAGGCTTTGGTTGCCTGCACAGAAGGGCGGGCGTCAGGAATGCCGGAATAGATTTTCTCCAGGGCAACACCCATCGGATAATAAACGCCGCTCGTGCCACCGGTCAGAATATTGATGAAGTTTTGCGCTTTTGCTTCAGCTGCGGCAAATGTCAGGGTGACCGCTGCAAAGGCCGATAAAAGTGTCTTTTTACCCAAATAAACCATGAAATCCTCCACATTTCACTCATGGGCGGCTCTCCCTCAGCCCTCAGCTCTCCCTGATGTGACTGTAACCGCCCGTATAATATCTTGCTGTAAGCCGGTGGTTCAGAACAATCTCCGATTAACATCGCAAAGACATTTAATGTACAAAAAGAGCCGTAATCATCCTAAAGTATTAAACAGACAGATATAATGCAAAATAAAGGCTCTGTTTCGCAGATGATTTTTTATGAAGTTGTCATATTGTGCAACCAAAAATTTATATACGGTCTGCCTGCATTTAAAAATATGTCACAATCAATTTTAAATAACTGATTTTATTGAAAATATTGAATCATGATGCTTGTGTATAAAATTATTCTAAAACATAATCAGGCAACTGGAATAGTTTTGCGTAAAGCTTGCCGTAGCGCCTTAAAGCCGGATATAGCTGTTACATGTTCACAAGAATGGTGCGAGGAGGAAATGCACTGTTCTGACATTGTGGACGAAGCATAATGGGAGTGAGAAATGAACGGTGCTGATAGCCTTTGCGACACCTTGCTGGCGCACGGGATCGATGTCTGTTTTGCCAATCCGGGCACATCGGAAATGCATTTTGTGGCAGCGCTGGATCGTAAGCCGCAAATGCGCTGTGTATTGGGTCTGTTTGAAGGCGTGGTAACGGGTGCTGCTGACGGCTATGGTCGTATGGCAGACAAACCGGCAGCAACTCTGCTGCATCTGGGTTCCGGCCTTGGCAATGGCGTTGCGAATTTACACAATGCCAAGCGTGCAAAAACACCGATCGTCAATATTGTCGGTGATCACGCCACCTATCATCTGAAATATGATGCCCCGCTGACCAGTGATATTGAATCGCTGGCACGTCCGGTTTCAGGCTGGGTGAAGACATCTAAATCCGCCGATGATATTTCCGCAGATACGGCTGAAGCTTTTGCCGCAGCGTGCAATGCACCGGGGCAGGTGGCAACGCTGATCCTGCCTGCCAACACCGCATGGACAGAGGCGCCGCAGCAGATAGTCCAACCTCTGACCCGTCCGGAACGTCGTAAGGTTGATGCTGATGCCGTGCGTGAAGCGGCTAAAGCGCTGCGCAACGGTAAGCGCACGCTCATCCTGCTTGGCAATCTTGCCCTGCGTGCCAATGCGCTGGAAATCGCCAGCCGTATTGCACAAACATCCGGTGCGCGTTTGCTGGCGCAACAATCCAATGGCCGTATTGAGCGCGGTGCAGGTCGTGTTGCTGTTAATCGCGTGCTTTACCGCGTGGATGATGCACTGGCTGATCTGGCGGATATTGAACAGGTTGTATTGCTCGGAGCGAAAATTCCGGTCGCCTTCTTCGCCTATCCGGGCAAGCCAAGCACTTTCCTGCCGGAAGGTTGCGCCGTGGTTGAGTATGCCGGTGAAGCAGATGATCAGCTCTATGCATTGCAGGCACTGGCCGATGAAATGAATATTCCGGCATCTGTCACGCCACTGTTCAATCAGCGTGGTGAGAAGGTCATGCCGGCCGGTACGCTGGATGATGATAAAATCAGCGCGATTGTTGCATCGCTGCTGCCGGAAAATGCGATTATTGTTGATGAATCCATTACATCCGGCCGTGAAATGTTTGGCCTGACACATCAGTCAGCGCCGCATGACTTTCTGCAGCTGACAGGCGGTGCGATCGGTATCGGCCTGCCGCTGGCGACCGGTGCGGCTGTGGCCTGTCCTGACCGTCAGGTGGTGGCTTTGCAGGCCGATGGCAGCGGTATGTATACGATGCAGGCGCTGTGGACCCATGCCCGTGAGAACCTGAATATTATCACCGTCATTTTCGCCAATCAACGCTATGCGATCCTGCATGGTGAATTGCAGAATGTCGGTGCGGGTGCACCGGGACGCAATGCACAGCGCATGTTCGATCTGGTCGAGCCGACGATTGACTGGGTGAGCCTTGCCAAAGGTGTCGGTGTTGAAGGTGCCCGTGCGACAACAGCAGAACAATTTGCTGATTTGTTTGCCGCAGCAAGCAAGCGCAAAGGCCCGTTCCTGATTGAAGCGATGATTTAAAATAGTTGTGGCAGGGTTAAGCCCTGCCACAACTCTCACACTTGAGTAGCTTTTTCCGAGCGTTCCTTAATGACATTCAGCACAATAGAATGGAAATCATTGAGGAAGATCTGCCCCCACCAGTCGCAATAAATATTGATCGGCGTTGCAATGCGATATTGCGTTTTGAGGGTCAGGCGCGTGCGGTTTTCATCAATCGGTTCCAGCGAATATTCCCCATAGTCCAGTCCCAGATAGTCGCTGTTAACGCTGATATGCGCTTCCACCGCTTTGGGGATTGAGGTGTCGCTGAAACGGAAATCCCAGCGCAGATAACGGTTTTCCTGCCAGCCGGTGATGACTTCTTCAAAATTGACGCCTTTGCCCCATTTCAGATGGCGCACGGCACCAACACCGGAACCGGTAATACGGGCATCTTCGGGCTTCGGCACGCCGACAATACTATGGCTGAAAGTCATACCCAATTCGTCAGGACGAATATCAGGAATGGCCAGTGTATTGTTCCAGATCACATGGGCAGGTGCGTTAATTTCAATCACTGTAGTGACGGAACTGAAATGATCCTGATACGCTACCTGGTTTTCCAGCGGTAAGGCGAGAAAGGGCAGGGCAATCACAAATGTGACGCTGCGTTTTGCCTGATAATTGCGTAAAAGCCGCATAGTGACATAAACACCAAGCGCTGTGCCCGCAAAAAGAAACGGCGCAGCCATGGCCACGCAAATACCTGCCTCGCCAAAGATAATCATCGAGATGAGGATAAAGCCGAGCATGCAAAGCATGGCGGTTTTCATATGTTTGCGGATACTGCCAGTGCCTTGCGGGTCAATCTGAATGATCAGAAGACTGGTAATGGCCATCGGCATAAGGATCAGGCCGGTGATAAAGGCCATCCCGCTGCCTTCCCGTATCAGCCATATCAGGATGTAAAGCACCACCGCATAGAGCGTTGTTGCGAAAACACTGAGCCAGAAACGGTCGGATGAAGGTTCTTGATGATTTTCAGACATAGGGGTTCTTAAACCAGCTTGGGCGGGCAGGACAACCGCCAAGGCTTGTCCCTTGCAAATAAACTTGCTAGAGCTTGGAGGAATGACACGGGGTGTCCTGTTTTACAGGGCTGAGATTTTAAACCCGTTGAACCTGATCCAGCTCATACTGGCGAAGGGATGTCTGTGTGCCCAGCCGCATTCACTGCGGTGCAAGCCCTTATTCCCTTGGCCGGCCATTTCTTAAGGCAAGGGAATTATCATGTCTGAACCAGTCCTTCTTCCGCTCCACCAGCAGCTTGTTCTCGTCACCGGTGGCGCGCGTGGTCTTGGACGCGACCTTGTGAAAGCCTTTTTGGGCGAAGTTGCACGCGTTGTAATCAATTATCACACAAGTGGAGATGCTGCTGCAGAACTGGCAGCACTGGCACCGGAAAAGGCACTGGCATTGCAGGCCGATGTGACGGATGCGCAGGCTGTGCAGGCCATGTTTGCCAAGGCGCAGCAGCATTTTGGCATGCCGGTCACAACTGTGGTCAATAATGCTTTGCCGGCATTCAGCTTTAACGGCGATGCCCGTGCCCATGCGGATGTTATCAGCTGGGAGCAGATCAATCAGCAGATGGAAGGCATTGTGCGCGGCGCACTCAACACGACGCAGGCCGCACTGGCCGGTATGGAACAGGCCGGTTTTGGCCGTATCATCAATATCGGCACCAACCTGTTTCAAAATCCGGTTGTGCCGTACCATGACTATACTGCGGCTAAAGCGGCGCTGCTCTCGCTGACCCGTACTTTGGCGCAGGATCTGGGTGAAAAGAACATCACCGTGAATATGTTGTCCGGCGGGTTGCTGCGTACCACGGATGCGTCTGCTGCAACGCCGGAAGCTGTGTTCGATTATATCGCCTCTGCCACACCGCTGCGCCGTGTGACGACACCTGCGGAATTCGCCGATACCGCGCTGTTCTTTGCATCGCCATGGGCGCGTTCTGTGACCGGTCAAAATCTGGTTGTTGACGGCGGATTGGTGAAAAACTGATGCGGGAAATGCACCTTAACCTGTTTATTTTCGGTTGCGGGCATCATCGCGCGGCATGGCGGCATCCGCAATCAGCCGTCGAGCAGCTCAGTGATATCAGCTATTACACAAATCTGGCGCAGACTGCCGAGCGCGGCAAATTTGATGCGATTTTCTTCGCCGACTGGCATGCGATTGATAATATTGCGGACGGACCACGCAGCTATTTCGACCCGCTGACTTTGCTGGCTGCATTAGCGGGTGTAACCGAGAAAATTGGGCTGATCAGCACGGTTTCCAGCACATTCACAACGCCTTTTCATGCGGCGCGGACACTGGCTTCGCTGGATCATTTGTCGAAGGGGCGTATCGGCTGGAATGTCGTGACTTCAATGTTTGACAGTGAGGCACGCAATCATGGTTATGAGAGTATGCCACCACATGAATGGCGCTATGGCCGCGCGGCAGAATTTATCGAAGCCGTGCAGAAATTGTGGGATTCATGGGATGCGGATACGATTATTTGCGATCGTTCCGGTGACTATGCACGTAAAGATGGCTTACGAGCGATCCACCACAAAGGCGAGCATTTCACTACACAGGGGCCGTTGACGATCCCGCGCCCGCCGCAGGGGCAGCCGGTATTGTTTCAGGCGGGAGCATCAGATCAGGGCAGAGCCTTGGCCGCAGAAAAAGCCGAGGCGATTTATGCGGTGGCTTATGATCTGCCAGCCGCACAAGATTACTATCGTGATATTCAGCGTCGTGCAAAACTGGCAGGGCGGGAGGCAGGTATACCGGTGATGCCGGGCTTGGTGACCTATGTGGCTTCCACGCAGACAGAGGCGAAAGCCAAGCAACGGGAACTCGACGAATTGTTGCCGACAGCGGATTCCCTTCGCCAACTTGGTATGTTTATCGGGCAGGATTGCTCCGGCTGGGAGCTGGATGCGCCGGTGCCAGCTTTGCCGCCACTCGAAGATTTCACGGGTCCGAAGGGGCGCTATGCGACCATTCTGCGGATCATGGAAACGGAACAGCCGACATTACGGCAATTGCTCGGCCGCTTAGCGGCAGGTGGCGGACATTGCACAATTGTTGGCACACCGGACACGATTGCGGACCAGATGGAATTATGGTGGCGTAATGAGGGGGCAGACGGTTTCAATCTGATGCCGCCGTCTTTGCCGTCTTCAATTGAAGATTTCGTCGAACAAGTGGTGCCGGTTCTGCAAAAGCGTGGATTGTTCCGTTCAGACTATCAGACGGATACATTGCACGGGCATTTGTCTTTACCGCTCACAGATAAGCCATAGATGATCGTCTAATGTGACGCTGATAATGATGAAATGATTTGGCGGGTGCGCGATAAACACACCCGCCAATAAAGGATAAATGAATGTTCCGGTATTCCACTGCAGGCATTATAGGGCTGCTGCTTTCTGTTGTGTCATTTTCTGCATCTGCAGAGGAGCAAAACATGCTTAAGCGGGCTGATGGCAGTGTGATCAGCTGGTATCTGGAAAAGCCGCAGACAACAGAGAAAACCGGCTTGATCATTCTGGCGCAAGGCTCCGGCTGTCAGTCCGTGACCACAAGTGAGAATATGAAGATGGCGCGTTCAGCTTTCCCTGATCTGACCGCGCTGACAGTGGATAAATACGGCGTTGAAACCGGCGATAATCCACCGGACCCGTTTGATAAGGATTGCTCAGCCTCTTTCCGTGCTCATCACACGATGACGCAGCGTGTTGAAGATTATCTGCAAGTGCTGGAGAGCCTTAAACAAGCGCCGTGGTGGAATGGCCAGCTGGTATTGTTCGGCGGCTCTGAGGGCGGGGATATTGCAGCACGACTGGCCGCTAAAACCAAGGCGGATGCGGTGATCCTGTTATCGACCGGTGGTAGTACGAGCTTCGGTGAGATGGTCAAACAGTCAATGGAAGGCGAGATGCTGCTCAACAAGGTGCCAAAGGAACATTGGCCACAAGTTGATAAGGAATTTGCTCATGCCAGAACCAATCCGCAAAGCAGCGAGAAATGGGCTGGTTCCAGCTATCGTTTCTGGGCGGATGCAATTGATCACCGGCCGGTTGATGCAATGTTGCAGTCCGACGCTGCTTTATTGCTTATTCAGGGCAGTGCTGACATGTCAACGCCGGTAAGCAATGCACGCATGACAATGGATGCGTTTGATAAAGCCAAACGCTGTAACCTGACATATTGGGAATTTGCCGGTTATAGCCACGGGATGCAGGACGCACAGGGTGTCAGCCGTATGGCTGATGTGCTTGCGCAGGCAGGTTTCTGGCTCAAACAACAACTTGCAAATGGCAAGCCGGTTGTCTCTTGCACTCCAGCCAAATAGTCAGACTATAAGACATGGCAAAGCCATGAGGTTTTGCCATGTCTTATAATTTTGATCGTTAGAGCGAACGGTTATTGAGGATTTTATCAATCAGTCCCCATTGCAGTGCTTCTTCCGCGCTCATAAACCGGTCACGGTCAAGTGTTTGCTCGACCTCTTCATAGCTGCGGCCGCAATGTCTGGCGTAAAATTCGATGACGCGATGTTTGGTTTTGCGCATCTCTTCCGCCTGAATGAAAATATCCGATGCCTGCCCCTGAAAGCCGCCAAGCGGCTGATGCACATGCAGGCTGGCATTGGGCAATGCTGCGCGGTGCCCCGGTTCGCCTGCCATCAGCAGAAACGACCCCATAGAGCGTGCTGTTCCCATGCATAAGGTATGCACCGGTGCGTGAATGTAATGCATGGTGTCATAGATGGCCAAGCCGCTGGTGATCGAGCCGCCAGGGGAGTTGATATAGAGACTGATCGGTTTCTTAGGGTTTTCGGCTTCAAGAAACAGCAATTGTGCACAGACCAGAGCGGCCACAGTGTCATTGACCTCACCATTGAGAAAAATGATCCGCTCCCGCAGCAGACGGGAGTAAATGTCGAAAGAGCGTTCCCCTTTTGCTGACTGTTCAACCACCATAGGGACGAGTTGCATCATCTCGCGCATCGGCAAGCTCCGTTTTTCACTGATTTAAAATTATGCTGTTTTACGCGGCCCGCATGACGGATTGCATATTAGTATTGGCCGCCCGTGGTTTGAGGCGCAGCCGCGAAGCATCAAGCTCATGGATAATTGTGAGGCTAGTGCCGCCATTATCATTCGCGGCAATCTGGAAGGTGACAACGCTCTCAAGAAATGGCGGTTCCGTTTCCCGCATCCTGTAAGAAGCTTGTTCTCCCTGTATCATTGTCAGTGGCTCGGATTGCGATAAATCTTGTTCCGGCAACCAGTTTGCGCGCAGTTCAGGAATACTGATTGCGCGCCAGATTTTTTGCGGGCTGGCATCCAGATCATATTCAAAGACAAGACGGACTGCATTTTCTGTGTGATTTTCCTCTGTCATTGATCCATATCCTTCAGCAGGGTTTTGAGGCTATCAATACGTGCAGGCCAGTAGGTGCGGTATTTTGCAAACCATTGGGCAATGAGGGCTAGTCCCTCGGGGTCGACTTCGTAATTCACAAAGCGTCCCTGCCGTTCTTCCCTGATGAGTTTTGCACTGCGCAGAACCGCAAGATGCTGGGACATTGCCGGCTGGCTGATTTCCATACCCTCGCGCAAGGAACTGGCATTCATGCTGCCGGTTGCCAGTTTTTCAAAAACAGCACGTCGTGTCGGGTCGGCCAGAGCCTTGAAAATATCATTTTCTGTCATGCTCAACAGATAAGCATACACTTATGTGATTCGCAATGGTTTAGTTAAGATAAACGGCGAATTTACCTTAAAACAAATAGATTGGGATGTGCATATTTTCCTATGTACTGATTGGTGGATTTCAATATATTATTCTAAATTATCAGGGAGAAATATAATGATCTTAAAGCGCTTCGTGATCTATCTGATTCTGACCTGTATGATGGTTTCCGGTGCAGTTGCCGGTTCACTCGCAAAGCCGGAGGGTAAGCCTATACTGGTTATATCCGGCGCGATTGAAAATAAAAATAACGGCGATACTGCAGAATTCGACCGCGATATGCTGGCCGCAATAGGTATGCAGGTCACAGAAACAGCTAATCCGTGGTATAACGGCCGCACCCGCTTTGAAGGTGTGCCCCTCGATAAGCTGATGGAGCTGGTCGGTGCCAAAGGTACAACTGTTACAGCCGTTGCGTTGAATGATTATGTGACGAAAATTCCGTTAGATGACTTTAAGAAATTTAAGGTCATACTGGCTATGAAGCGTGACGGAAGTTTTATAACGGTTCGCGAAAAAGGACCGCTTTTTATTGTCTACCCGTATGACAGTGATCCGCAATTGCAAAGCCAGACTTATTATACACGCTCCGCGTGGCAGGTGGCAAAACTCATAGTCGAATAGAGGCTTGTGTGAGACGCATACTCGGGATTGTTATTTGTTGTTTTGTATTGGCAACAGGCTACATAGCCTATGTCATTGCTGAGCGGCAAACGGCACTGCAGAAATTTGCCCGCTATAATGACTCCTGGGCTGTCAGCCAGATGGTGTCAGAATATTTGCGTCTTGAACAGCAACTTGCCGCTTATGCACTCGGGCTGAAAGATGCGGATACTGACGAGCTTTCGCTCCGTCTTGATATTATGATAAGCCGGCTGGAATTTGTGCAGCAGGGTACATTGCAGGAATTCGTCAATAAAGACGCATCCCGCTATCTCGTCATTCAAAATCTCCGGGCTATACTGAATAAACTCGATCATCAGCTGGCGGAACTCACACCGGAGAGGGCGAAAGAGCTTTTACCGCAGATGAGCCAGCTGGTCGGGCCGCTGACAAATCTGGCAGCCTCTTCTGTTGAATATGATGTGAGCGTGATTGATGCCGCACAGCTGGAAGTGCGCAACCTTCATTATATTTACACAGCTCTTGCAGCGGGACTTATTCTTTGCGGGATAACAATGATTATCCTGTTGTTGCGCCAGAACAGTATGCTGAACCGCGCACACGGCAGAATGCAGCGTCTGACGGAAGATCTGCGTGAAACCTCTGGCGAATTGCAGTCGCAGAATGACCGGCTCGAACATTCAGCCCATCATGATGCACTGACCGGCTTACCGAACCGTATTTTGTTTCGGCAGGATCTCAACGCACGTATGCAGGGTGCGAGGAATGACGGTTCGCCTGCCGTGGTATTGTTGTTTGATCTTGACGGTTTCAAAGATGTCAATGACACGCTGGGTCATGATGTGGGTGATGTGCTTTTGCAGGCTGTTGCCAACCGGTTGGTTGAGTTCAGTCATAAAGATGACCTCATTTGCCGCTTGGGCGGTGATGAATTCGCGGTTTTATCAACCGGCCTGACTTCGGAAAGAGCACTTGAATTTGCTCATCATCTGATGCGTGTCATCAGCTCTCCCTATAATATCAATGACAGGGAGATAAAGATCGGCACCTGTATCGGTGTCGCTATTTCTTCGACCGAACCTGATGTGGAGGAGCTGTTCAAGCATGCGGATCTTGCACTTTATGAAGCCAAGGCACTGGGTGCCGGCCACGCCTGCATTTTTCAGCCGCATATGCAAACGCGGCTGCTTGAGAAAAAAGCTTTTGAGGCCGATCTTCGTGATGCGTTGAAAAATGGCGAAATGGAAGTTTTTTATCAGCCTCAGGCCGATACTTATACGCGTGAGATTTGTGGTTATGAGGCATTGCTGCGCTGGACACATCCGGTACGCGGTGCTGTTCCACCATCGGAATTTATTCCGGTTGCGGAGAAAACCGGTCTGATCCACGATTTGGGGGACTGGGTTCTGCAACAGGCCTGTCAGGAGGCTGTTCTCTGGAAAAGACCATTTAAAGTTGCGGTCAATCTGTCGCCGGTGCAATTCAGCACAAAGAATCTGATCCAGCGGGTTACGACTATTTTGCGTGAGAGCGGACTTAATCCTGAACGGCTGGAGTTGGAAATTACAGAATCTGTTCTACTCGACAAGAATGAGCAGACTTTGCTTACGCTGCGGCGATTGAAGGCCGTTGGCATTCAGATTGCGATGGACGACTTTGGTACAGGTTATTCTTCTCTGGGCAGCCTGAGCAGCTTCCCGTTTGATAAAATCAAAATTGATCGTTCTTTCATCAGGGATGTGACGACCAATCCTGACGCATTGGCTATCGTGGAACTGGTCACAGGGATCGGCCAGAGTCTTGGTATGATTACGATTGCGGAAGGAATTGAAACCGAAGAAGAACTGGAGTGTCTGAAGCGGGTCGGTTGCGATCAGGTTCAGGGTTATTTGTTCGGGCGTCCGGTTTCAGCTTCTGAACTGGCGCATCTTCGCACTTAATAAAACTAATATAATTCGTTAAAAAATATACTAAATTTCATATATATGTTATGCCCTGCTTATTCTTTCAGAGAGTGCAAGGCATCCTGTTTGTGCTCCTGAAATGCCGCCAATTTCAAGCGCCAAAGGAGCATAGGCGTGGAGACTGTCACATTACACGGTATTAAGATTCCATTTGCCCCTGATGAAGTTTCTCCTGTTATCTGGCAGGCAATTATCAGTGGTCGTTATGAGGCGAAAGAAGCCAAATGGGTTTTTAAAGCTGTCAAGCGCAGTGACCGTGTGTTGGAGCTTGGCTCCGGTATCGGTGTGATAACCTCTTTAATGGCCACTATCCCTGATGTGCAGATTTGGGCTTTTGAAGCCAATCCTTCAACTGCTGCGCTCGCCCAGCGTGTTCTGGATATAAATACTGCGGGCAATGTATTTTTAACTCAGGGTATTCTCGCCGCAGGTGAACCTGCGGACCATCGTTTTTATGTGCGTAAAGATCTCTGGATGTCCTCAATGGACAAGGAACAGGGGCCATATGAACATGAAATATCATTGGCTTCAGCCAATATAGACAGCTTTATAGCTGCAAATGATATCAATATGCTGGTGATGGATATTGAGGGTGCC
The DNA here is from genome assembly GCA_900470285.1 of Hyphomicrobiales bacterium. GTDB lineage: Bacteria > Pseudomonadota > Alphaproteobacteria > Rhizobiales > Rhizobiaceae > Pseudochrobactrum. Next base: position 40,929 of record UCAG01000012.1, on the reverse strand, counting down.
GAACGCGATCTGCTGCAAAAAGCGGAACTGAGTGGCATTGAGCGTATTTTCCTTGAGCTTCATGACCATCTTTACGGGTTGGCCGGAATTCGCGACATAACACAGGCGCTGGCGGAAAAGGGTTATGCCTATGACCCGCGTGGTTCTTACGGCCCTTGTGTTTTATTCACCAAAGACGAAACACTGCGCGAATATGAGGATGATGCAACCGAGCATCTCGAACGGACGCAATTAGGCCTCAAGCGCGCCAAGTCTGAAGGGAAATCTTTGGGTCGTCCATCCATACTTGATGATAAACAAAAAGATGGCAGATAGCGCCGCGCTTCAAAAATTAATGATACCTGCAACCAGCCGATGGGTGGCAGTTTGGCTATGAGGGTTACACAGCGTGGTGGTGTGAATGCATCTCGGAGAGGTGTTTCATGATTCCTGGGGCTGAAGGTGCAGCCGCTGTTGGCTATCTGCTGATTCTGCTGGCGATCCTCATCGGAGTTCTGCTGCTGTCGTGGTGGGGGTGGAGGCTTTGGCATGAGCGCCGTGGTACGGCGCGCCCGCCATTACGTGCATGGCAATGGACAGGGGCCATGCTGTTGTCGGTGCTGCCCATATCGACGGCGCTGATGTGGGTGCAATTTATGTGGGCTGACTACCAGCGGGAGCGCCATGAGGTGCAGTTACAGCAGCAACGGTATTTCAGCTTGCCACAGGCCATTGTTTGGGGTGACATGGTGCTGCCGGCAGGCAGCCACGCGGAGCGTGAGCGGTTGGGCGGCGAAGAGCAACTGAAGGGGGATGCGTCGGATCTGCGCACCATGACAGGCGTGCGCTTCGCGCAGGCCCAGCCGCTGGGTGATCTGTTTGTCAACGCCCTGGGACTGAATGGAGACTGGCTGCTTCTGGAACTGGCCCGCCCCCATCGCTTCGGGAAAGAAGACTGCCCCGCAGGCTATACGGTGCAATTCAAGGCGCTCGAACCCCGGACGGTGCTGGAAGACGTGCCGGCTCCCATCTATGAGGCGCCGCCGTTGCGCATGGCGGATTGGCGATTCGACAACTGCTTCAACGCACGCGCGATCATGATGCAGTACTGGCGGGGGAGCGACCTGGTCTGGATGGACCCGCCCGATTACGGCCTGGACTGAAACAGAAAATCGCTGCCGGGATCGGACAGCGGTGCTTCAAGATGAATGTGGCTGGCGTTGACGCTTAAAACGTCAACACGTTCTAAGCGTCCACTCGTCTATCATGTCCGCCGCACGCCTGCTGTTTATGAGTAAGGCATTCTCGATCCAGTTGATGTTGTAACCAGTTTTGTGCAGCAGTGTCGATGCCGTGCGGCCCGAACTTGTCCAGCGGCTTATCTTCTTTCTGCGAAAGCCGGCACATCAGCGTGAGAACTTGGTTCAACGTGGCACTACTCATCGGCTAGGGTCAATTCGGGTAGCGGAAGTAGCCTTCCGGCGTCGTTTCGGCCCGAACCGGAACTGACCGCAGATTCATCGTTTGTTCGGACTTAACATATGATTTTTGACTGCTCTGGTCCCGACGCCTACTTGCGAAGTCAAAGCCGTTCAGATCGCGGTAATCGACACTCTTACAGAAGGGACATTATGTTATTAACGTCGTCAACTATCTGTGGTCTGGAATATTATTTAAATACTTTAATACATGCTGTTTTTTGATCAGATAAGGCCAGGGGAACGTCCCTCGCGGCTTGCAATATTGCTAGTCAGATATCTTGCTATTCATTTTAAAGATGAGTAAATAACTCCAGTTATTTTTGCATTGCGATTGCACGCATTATTTTTGCAGGTTTTTTATGCCCCCCATGAACGCTGTTTTTGAACGGATTTATGTCAGGGAGCGTTTGCGCCTGAAACGGCTTGCAGCCCGTATTCTCGGCAATGCACAGGATGCGGAAGATATTTTGCATGATACTTATGTCAAGTTATCCAAACGGTCTTTAACGGAAAATGACGGCGGGCTGGTCGTGCGCACAGTCACGACACTGGCGCTGGATCAGTTGCGCAGCCGTAAAGTGCAGCCGGATAAAGCTGCATATGACAAGCAAAGCTGTGAGATGTCCGACTTCATTCAGCCTGAACGGATCATCGAAGCGCGTCATGACCTGTTTGCTTTGCTGGATGCAATCCATGCCTTACCGGAACGCCGCGCGCAGATTTTCCTGCTGGCCAGAGTTGACGGTATGACCTATCAGCAGATTGCGCATCATTTACAGCTTTCATTGAGTACGGTTGAAAAAGAAATGGCGGCAGCAATTGCTTACTGCCATAAGTGGCAGCAGATGCGTGACCGGAAATGATTATGTTTGTCTGTCATCAATTTGCGGGCAACTGCGTGCTTCATGGAAAATGCTTCATCTCATGCTGAAAACCGACGGTTCTGAAAAACTGACAGATGCTGCCATTGAGGAGGCCGCGCAATGGTTCGTGCGGATGAGCAGTCAGCCGGTCAGCACAGATATACAGCGGGCTTTTCAGGCATGGCTTGAGCAAAGCCCGATGCATGAACAAGCCTATCAGCGAACTGCGCAGCTCTGGACGGATCTGAAAGCGCCCGCCCGTGAAGCGGCCGGAAGCGGCTGGCATCGTAAACGGGAGCGACAGTCTTTTTCTCCCAGATATTTTGCCAAATGGGGCAGTGTTGCAGCAGCGGCTGTTGTTGTTATGACATCAACGGCGCTCTGGCGCGATGCAGGGCTGATACAGCGTGCTTTTGCTGAATATGCTGTAGCACCCGGCACCTATAGCGAATTAACGCTGAGTGACGGATCCCGAGTCTATCTGGATGGCGACAGTGCCATCAATACGAATTTCAGTGATGTGGAACGCAATGTCGAGCTGGTTCGCGGCCGTGCATGGTTTGATGTGACACGGAATGAAAACCGGCCGTTTCATGTAACGGGTGGCACCGCCTCTGTGCATGTGCTTGGCACAGCCTTTGCTGTTGAGCTGGAACCTGAGGTGACCAAAGTCACCGTTGAGCGCGGGCTGGTTGCGGTGCATTCCACAGGCAAGACGGATACGGTCCGGCTGGAAGCCGGAGACAGCGCAGCAGTAACACCGGACAGGATTGAACAAATCCGTGACGGCAATGCAGAAGCCCGTCTTGCATGGCGGCGCGGTTTGATCATGATGAACCAGACACCGCTTAAATCGGTACTGCATGAGCTCGGCAAATATACTGCGGGACGTATTATTCTCAGCGATAAAGAGCTGGAGAACCTGCCGGTATCCGGCGTGTTTCAGGCGCAAGATCCTGATGCGGTTTTTGATGCTCTGCGCAGCACGCTCAATCTGACTGTGGTACGTGTGCCGGGCTTGATGACAATTATCTACCGGTAAAATTATTTTTACGGGTTTCATTCGGGCAAACCGTTCTTTGATTAAGGGCCTGACGTCCTTGAATTTGAACAGGAAACGTCCAGAATGAAGACCATCAGAACTGCGTTCACCGCCAGCGGTGTTTCGCTCATCGCGCTTATGTCCGCTTATCCGGCTGGTGCTTTGGCGCAATCCGCCACAACGGCACAGGATCGCAACAGCTATAATTTCAATATTCCTGCGAAACCGCTGCTCACAGCATTGGCTGATTTTACGGCAACCACCGGCATACAGGTTGTGCGCCAGAATGGCGGCGCAATTTCCGGACAATCAGCAGCCGTGATCGGACGTCAGTCACCGGAAACAGCACTCAAACGCGTTCTTGGTCCTTCTAAACTGCATTATCGTTTTGTCGATAGCCGCACAGTCAGCCTCTATACACCTGATGAAGCAGCGGCAAATGCCGGCGGTGTGAATGCTGATGGCGCAACCCAGCTGAATATGATCACGATTACGACGGCCGCCCGTGCTGTAGACGGGGCATCAGCCGTTTATTCAGCACCTAAATCCACGGTTTATCTCTCGGAAGAACAGATCAATCGTTATGGCTCGGTATCGTCTGCAGATATGCTCAAGGGCTTACCGGGTGTGCAGGTTGCAGACAGCCGTAACGGTGGTGGTCTTGATGTGAATATTCGCGGTGTTCAGGGGCAAAGCCGTGTGGCGGTGACCGTGGATGGTTCACAACAGTCGCTCAATGTTTATCGTGGTTATGCCGGTACGCAGCAGCGTAGCTATATTGATCCCGATCTGATCAGCGATGTGGTGATTAGTAAGGGGCCTGATCTTACACCCGCCGCAGCCGGTGCCATCGGCGGTGCCGTCAGAATGACGACGCTGCGCATTCAGGATATTCTTAAACCCGGTCAGACTTTCGGTGTTCGCCTGAAAGGCGAATTATGGGACAACGGTGTGAAACAGCCGTATCGTCCGGATCAGGTCAGTTCTGTATCCGAGTTAAACGCAGATGTACGCAGCGGTCGTCCGGATATTTTTGGCTCGGCAGCGAAATCCGGCAGTATTGCTGCGGCTTATACCAGTGATTTTGTGGATGTGGTTGCCGCCTATGCACGGCGCAATCAGGGCAATTATTTTGCCGGTAAACATGGTCGCGATAAATATCGCCAATTCTCCAAATCCGGCTATGAAGAAAACACGGTCGCTAAGTCCTACAAGGCCGGAGAAGAGGTTTTAAACTCCTCTTCACAAACGGAATCCGTGTTGCTGAAGGCGACAATCAAACCAACGGATGAACAGCAACTTGAGCTGAGCTACCGTTATTATGACGGGCGTTTTGGTGAGGTCATGCCGTCGGATATTTTCCGTTTTGGTACCGCCGGACTTTATCAGTATCCGACCGGCAGCATGATTATCAATTCTGGTTCGGCACGTTATCAGTATAAGCCAGCCGATAATGATCTGATTGATTTCAAAGCCAATCTCTGGATTACAGACGCTAAAAGCGATCAGATCAACGCGACCAACGGGCCTAAGTCCCAACAGGTTTATGGCAGCACTGACCGCACATGGGTGCGTATGGATGACGTGCGCGTAGGTGGTGATCTTTCCAACCGTTCTGAATTTACCACGGAAGCCGGTGCTTTTGCATTCGACCTCGGCGGTTCGTTCCAGTATGAAAATATCCGCCCGCAAAAAGATGTAGTGATCACCGAACACGATATAAACCAGAACCGTAATTTGCGTGACGGGTATCGTTCAGAAATCAGCCTGACCGGTAAACTCGAATATGAGCCGCGTGAAAATTTGCAGTTCTGGGCAGGCGGGCGTTATGGCCGTTACAGTTCTCACGACCGCAATGCACCGTCTGTGGCACGACGTGAAAAGCTCTATGGCAAATGGATTTCTCTCTCCAGAGGTCCGGGCACATGGGACAGCATGTTCTGGCGTGCGGATGAAAACGGCCAGTTTACCGATGCCACCGATCCGCGTCTGAACAATGGTATTGCCGCTTCTAATACCAATAATCCGTTTGATGGTACGCCTTTTGATGAATATGGCACGCCGACTTATATGGCAGTGGGCAAAGCGGGTTACAGCGATATCGTTACCGGCTTTGACCGTGGCGAGAAAATGTCGAATAAAGGCAGTGGTTTTACACCGGCTTTTGGTGTGAATTACGAGATTATTCCGCAGACTTTCCTCTATGCCAGTTACACGCAAGGCTACCGTCTGCCGTCGCTGTTTGAAACCACGCTTGGCACCTTACAGGTCGACCCTGCGACTGGTCTGAAGCCTGAACGCTCCCGTGCCATTGAGTTTGGTGCCAGCACGACACGGGATGACCTGTTCGTGCAGGGCGATACGGCATCTTTCAAGCTCGCTTATTTTGATAATAATATCAAAAACTACATCAGCCGTTATTATGACCCGACGTCGAATGGCCTGATGACGTTCAGCAATGCAGACAGCTATAAAGCGAATGGTCTTGAGTTCCAGTCGAGCTATGATAACGGCCGGATTTTTGCTGATCTTTCCGCGACTTATTATTTCAAAACAGAAACCTGTGATGCGAATTTCGCGGCACGTTTGCGGGCAAGCGCTAATAGATATCAGCCGACTGAAAACACACCGGATTGCACACCCGGCAGCTATATGGGGTCTTTCACCAATACCCAGAATCCGCCGAAATATGCAGCAAATCTGACGCTTGGCAGCCGTTTCTTTGAAGAAAAACTGACCGTGGGTGGCCGCATGACCTATACATCAGGGCCGACCGAAACAATCGACAAACCGTGGCAAACCGGTGCAACCACGCCGCAGATTATCTATAAGCCGGTTACGCTGTTTGATGCTTTTGTCAGCTATAAATTGCGCGAAGATGCCGTGTTGAATGCGTCGGTTCAGAATATCGGGAACCGCTATTATCTGGATCCGCTGGCACAAAGTTTTATGCCGGCACCAGGGCGAACCTATCGCGCCGGTTTCTCAGTTAAATTTTAAGGCTTCAAATCTGCGCCCCATTTATAGGGGCGCAAATTTTTTGTTAACTCTAAAAATTGTGAAAGCTGGTTGCCATATAAATATGATTGATTTTATCATGTTATAAGTGTAACGGAATTGAACAGGTATAGTGCCTGTAAATTTGCAGAATTTTATTGGTCTGTCGGCCTATAAACAGAAAGCTAGGCTCCATTGGGCTGGGATATTCAAAACCTGTTTCGGAGTCACGCAAGGGGTATTGCCAGTTCTCTGCGCCGCCGTGGTTTGAATAATGAAACTGCTGCAGATATTACACAGGACACATTTGTGCGTGTTCTGACAACACCACCGCCCGCTGCCACCGGAAACTTCAATCCGAAAGCCTATCTGTATAAAATCTCGCGTAATCTCGGCACCAATTATCAAAAGCGTGAAGCGCGGATAACGACGGTTGCTATCGATGATGCAAGCGTGCCGGAGATCGCGGATCAAAAGCCATCGCCTGAAGATATTGTGCATTCACGGCAATGCTTGCTGCAAACCTATAATGCACTCGCAGAATTGCCGGAGCGTACACGGCAGGCGTTTGAAATGCACCGTTTGGGCGAAAGAACAATTGCTGAAATCGGTGAAGAGCTTGGTATATCCACCTCGAGAGCATGGGCACTCATTCGTGATGCCTATAAACATATCCTGTCCCGTGTAGACGCATTCTGAAACACGGCATAAACAGGATGCACTGAAAAATCGTGCGCTGCCTTTAAAAACTGATACGAAATGGACCGGAATGAGCGAGCCGCATACAGATCAAAACCAGTTGCTTGATGAGGCGATTGATTTGGTTATCCGGCTTCAGAATGATCCGGATAATGCAGTATCCGGAGACATGATCCGCGCATGGCGGGCAAGAAGCCCGCTCCATGAGAAAATCTGGCTCCGTATTGATAAGGCTCATGGCGCATCGGGTGCAATTTTGTCTCATCAGCGCCGCGAAGAACGCCGGAAAAATATCGGTTTGTCACGCCGTCAGTTCATGATAGGCGGTCCGGCTTTGCTGGCGGCAGGCGGGCTGTCTTATTCCTTTGGTAAAGAGCTGTTGTTGCGCGCACAGGCCGATTATATCACTGCGAAAGGTGAAATGGCGCAGGTCACACTGCCTGACGGCAGTCTTGTGACATTAGGGCCGGACAGCGCTCTTCAGCTTGCCTATAGCTCTGATCGCCGCGACATTAAATTATTACGCGGCATGGGCTTTTTTGAAGTTGCACCGGATAAAAACAAGCCATTTTCAGTTTTATCCGACACTGTGCGTGTGACGGCACTCGGCACCGCTTTTGATGTTTCCAATGATGCGGGCGTTATCGCTGTTTCGGTTGATCATGGTGTTGTTGAAATGCAATCACCCGATGCTGCGCTGGGAGCAGGCAAGCGCCTTGAACAAGGCGAATGGATTAATTTTGATCAGACGATGCAAACTCTCGATCAGGGCGTGCGCGAGGCTGAACAAATCGCGGCATGGCGGGATAAGCTGATCATAGCGGAAAGAGAAACGGTTGCGGCGCTTGTTGCCCGCATCGGCCGCTGGATGCCCGGACGCATTATCATGGCCAGCCCGAATACCGGCGCGCAACGGGTCAGCGGTGTATATGATCTGACTGATCCTCTTCGCGCATTAGAAGCTGTGGTGCATCCGACCGGTGCGCAGGTGCGCCAGTTATCGTCTTTGGCCACTATCATTACACCGCTTTAAAAAATATGAGTAAAAAAGTAAAAATATTGCAACCCCGATTGTATTACAGTCAGGGTCACATTTCTTCATCGACAGAAAGCACGATCCTTCAGGAAATTTGCCAAGAAGTTTGCATTGACGGAGAGTGCGCTGATGGGGTCCGGAACTTACAAAAATACTTTTAAAGACTGCACACGCAGAATGCTGTCTACGACATTCATACTGACTGCGGGTGTCAGTTTAGCAGGCATCAACCCAAGCGCATTTGCACAAACACAGGCACAAACCAGTTTCTCTGTGCCTGCCGGTTCACTGACACAAGCTTTGACCGTTTTCGGCAGGCAGTCCGGTTTGCAGATCACGTATCTGGCTTCGGTCGCTGCGGGTAAAACATCCAAAGGCGTTTCCGGAAATGTCAGCCGCGAGCAGGCTTTATCCAGTATTTTGCAAGGCTCCGGCCTGACCTATTCTTTCCCGAATGCGACCACCGTTGCAATCACTCAGCCTAATGAAGTCAGCAATGGCGCAGCTGCCGCAGATGGCTCACTGGTGCTCAACACAATCACCATCAGCAGCGGTGGTGTTATTGGCAGCCATGATGATACTTATACCACAGCGGGTTCGGTCAGTTACGTTTCAGCGCAAGAAATAGAGCAACGACGCGGCACATCGGCAGGCGACTTTATTGCAGGCATACCAGGCGTTATGAACGGCGATACCCGTAACTCCGGTGCGATTGACGTGAATATTCGCGGCTTGCAGGGGCAAGGCCGCGTTCCGGTGGTTATAGATGGTGCCACACAAGAGCAGACAGTCTATCGCGGTTATAATGGTGCACGCTCCGGCAGCTATGTCGATCCGGACTTCATTGGTGAGGTTTCCGTAGAAAAAGGCCCAAGTGCCGGCGCGGATGGCTCCGGTGCAATTGGTGGTGTTGTGCGTATGCGCACTCTGAACGCCGGCGATATTCTGCTGCCGGATCGCCAGTTCGGTGTCCGCATACGTGGTGGTTTCAATACAAACAGCACCACGCCACCGGATGTGCTGACGCCAGGCGGTATGGCTGGTGGTTCTTATCAGGCCGGAAAACAACCGACCACCCGTGACGGCGGCAATATGGATCGCCCAGGTTTTCTTGATCCGACAGGCGGCAATGGCAGTATCGCTGCGGCTTTCACGACAGACTATATTGATGTTGTGGGTGCCTATGCGAAGCGTAAAAACGGCAATTATTTTGCAGGTAAAAAAGGTGACGGACAACCCTATTTCGTTGACCGCACCACAGATCCGGATTTCCCGAACATCGGCTATGAAGGACTTTCGCCCTGGAAGGGCGGAGAAGAGGTTCTCAATACGTCGATGGAAAATGAGTCCGTTCTTCTGAAAAGCAATATCCGCTTTGGCGATGATCACGCGCTTGAGCTTAGCTATATGAGCTATAGCAGCGAGTTCGGTGAAATTATGCCAACCCGGTTGGGCACACATACCAGTGCTATTGGCGGTTTTCAGTCAGAGCCGGATACGCTTGATCTTAAAACCTACAATGCCCGTTATAAATGGACACCGGATAACGATCTCATCAACCTGAAAATTAATGCATTTCGTACGGATATGGATCACCGTGCTACAAATCTGCTGACGCTGTTTGGTACAACCACGACATCCGTGCATTATGCGCAGACAATTCGTGATGGTGTTACCATATCGAATGAAAGCAAGCTTGACTTTATTCCTGGCGAGTTCCGCCTAGAATATGGTGGCGGCTGGCAGCGTGAAACTGTGGGACTGCCCAAGGATCTGGACGATCCGAAGTGGGTGATTGATCATTTAGAGTTTCCGCCACGTTCCGGTAAACGGACGGAGAAAAATCTGTTCGTCAACGGAACATGGGAAATTACACCGGAATGGACTGCAACAGCTGGCTTGCGCTATTCGGATTTCCGCACCTCGGATGATAATTACAGCCTGCGCGCGACAGGCAACTGGCCGAATTTCTCCTATGATCTGATACCGGGGCAAGAGAGCCATGTGACGGGTAATGGCTGGTCAAAAAATGCTTCCTTGAGCTGGGAGCCGATCACAGATCTGCAACTTTACGGCCGTTATTCCGATACGATGCGTATGCCGAGTATTTTTGAAACACTGAAGGGGTTCTCAACGGCCTATCTGCCATTAGATATCAAACCGGAACAGGCACACACTTTCGAGCTTGGTGCCAATAAAACATTCGAAGACATCACCGGCAATGATGATCGTCTGAGATTGCACGCAGCCTATTACAACAACCACATTGATGATTATCTGACCCGCTCTAACATCATTTATAAAAATCCGGTTTTCGGTAATATTTGGGGTCTGGGAATGACCAATCTGGATTATGCCAAGATGACCGGTTTTGAGCTGAGTGCTGATTATCAGGTCGGAAACCTCACCGCCAAACTGGGCTGGAACCATGCTATCACATCGCTGTTCTGCGCTAATCCGGGCTCACTGTGGAAACAGGATGATCTTTGCAGCGAGGGTGGTTTTACCAATAGCTACGCTCTTCAGCATGTGCCGCCTAAAGATACGATCTCGGCAGAGTTCGCTTATAAAATGCTGGAAGACCGCCTGACTTTGGGCACCCGTATTTCCTATTACTCCCATCGTTTTGCCGAAAGCAAAGCCGAAACAACATCGGAAATCCAGCCGGGCAAGTGGCGCCCGTATACGCTGGTAGATGTCTATGGCAGCTATGCATTCAATGAGGCGACAAGACTTGATTTTGCAATCGATAACCTGACTGACCAATATTATATGGATGCTCTGAATGCCTCGCTGATGCCGGCACCCGGCCGTACCTTCCGTATGAATATGACGGCTAAATTTTAGGCCTGCGTCGCAAATTTTCACCTCTTCCGCGCTATGACGTCTTGATGACCTTTTGGACACCGTGTGAAAGGATGCGCTCAATCTGTCAGTATTGAGGAACACACCATGGTGGTGTGAACAACATGATATTGGAGAGGGCAGGGATAAAGTGTTTTATGTCGGCTGCGCGGAAAAGGGAAAACCGGAGAAAATTTTATGACCATTTATACAGACACCACCCGTTTCGACGCCTGTGCCATGACCGAAGACGAAATGTTGAAAGTTGCGCTGTCGATCCTCGCCGTAACGGCACATGAAGGTTGCTCTGATCGTTTTAAGCTGATCCCGACAATTGAACTCCTACGCGATTGACAAAATAGAGCTTTGTGCCTGTCGGAGCCACGCACACGGATAGAAGGGAAGGCCGAGTTTGCAAAACATCTCATTTGCCTGCGCCGCATCGATGACGGCAAAACCTATTCGATTCATGCGAAAATATTCGCATGGGTATGGCGATGTTCAGCAAGATCTATCGGATAGCTACGAAATTTTACGGCAACCCACGCCCCGAAGTATTTGAAGATGCCATGCTTTCCTATGCCCGCGGTTATTACGAGAGCGAGAAGGTTTTCTATGCCGCAGATCCCGGCGATGTGGCCGTGTGGAAGCAGGCCCCGAGCGCCCAGAAGGGCACGGTTGAAGACCGGGCCTCCGATCCGATCGGAGCTGTTATGGCAGTGGGAACAGGCGAGGGAGGGCAATTGCCGGCTGACACTTCAGCAAACGACCCAAACCGCGCCGCCATGTGGATCAACCTCAATAGGATAAAGGCCACAATGTAGAGGCGGAGCCGGTCAGCAAGTGAAGTTCCATATCATCATAGACATCATGCTTTGTGCTACTCAGTAGTCGAGATGCAATTCCATCTCCAGTTGAGTGAGGCCTGATTGCAGCCAGCCGCTGGAGATCAGGAATTTGGCGGCTTGTGAAGCCGGCAAAATGGCGGGAATGGTCCAGGACTTATTTGGGAAATGGCCAAGCAGGCTTGCCATAAAAAGCCGGCCAACCCCATTTAGCCGCTTTGCGGGATGAACAGCGAATGCCAGAAGCCGTGCGACTTGTCCAGATGTGTCCACAAGCGCAGCAGCGGTTTCGTCGGGCGTCTGGAACGCTTTGATCGGGGCGCTGGCGCCTGCAAAGCAAATCGGAGCGGTCTGCCAGCTCATATCGCGCGGATAGGAGCCGATGAGCAAAGGCAGGGTCACATCCGTAGAGGACGGAATTGCCCCGTTCTTCGGCTCGGCCGGATCGTGCATATAGCCCACGAGGGTCCGCCGACGTTTAAAGCCGGCCTTCTCATAAGTTGATATCGCCTTTTCGTTGGTTTCGATCACTTCGAGGACTACTCGGTCATCGCCACGAGCACGGGCGCCCGCAATTGCATGGGCAACGGCGTGCTTGCCAATGCCAGCTCCTCTCAAATGCTTGACTACTCCGAGCGCCGCGATACGGCTGACATTGCCGCGCCGAGCAATCAACAGAATGCCTACGGTCTCCTGTCCCCGTGTCAACAGCTGGCTCGAAACGAGGTCGATGTTCTCCGCCTGGATGCGACGGGCAAGCGATACAGGATCGAAAGAAACCGGCACGATATAGCCTTTATACGCCATATTGAGCACATCACATGCTTGAATGAGCGAAGCATCTGCGAGGGAATGAAATGACAAATTGTTGGTCAATTTTGTTCTAGCCTATTTGGATCATTGATAAGGAACCAGCATAACATCTTCGATTAGAATTTGCGTATCTGACCGCGATACGTGTCTTGGACCGCATATTTGATGAAGTCTGTTATATGGTCTGGTTTCATAAGGTTTATTATGGAACTTATTGATGCGAAGCAGACTGTCAAACATGATATTACCGCTAATAAGCATCATAAAATGTTCAAATAGTTTTAAAAAAATCACAAGAAACCGTCACTGAACTGTTATCTGCCACTGTTAGGTGCCTGCTCAAATAACCCGATGAGATGAATTTCATCTTCAACAGGAGAGCGCCTGATGGCCTTTAACCGTAAGACATCCACCCATACTGCACTCCCGCTCAGCCGCCGTACATTTCTGCGTGGCACAGCTGCCACAGCCTTGAGCATGCCGTTTGTTCTGCGTGCCAGCGATGCTTTGTCCTCTTCGGGCACACTGCGTATTGCTGCCTGGGCCGGTTATGTCTCGCCGGAAATGCTCGCTGCTTTTGAAAAAGCAACCGGCATCAAAGCCACTTACACCGCTTACGGCACCAATGATGAAATTCTCAACCTGATGAAAGTTAATCAGGGTCAGGGTTTCGATGTCATCTGGCCGGCACTCGACCGTGTACCGAATTATGTTGAAGCCTCACTCATCGCACCGATTGATGAGAGCAAGGTCGAATGGGATCGTTGCATCGACAGCGCTTTGAAGAGTTCTGAGACACTCGGGGCGGTTGTTGATGGCAAACGCTATCAGGTGCCGACAGACTGGGGTACGGAAGCGATTGCTTTCAATACAGAAAAATCGCCGCTTGTTTATGGCGAAGCATCTTATAGCGATCTGTGGAAGCCGGAAATGGCGGGCAAAGCCACTGTTCGCGGTCATTCGGCACTTGTTGGTCTCGGCTTGTGGCTGGAAGCAGAAGGCAAATTGCCTCGCCCGCTGCTGGAAAGTTTTGCCAGCGAAGAAGCAATGCGCGCCAATTATGATGTGATCCTTAAAGAAGCGATTGCCCGCAAAGGTAATATTGCTCAGTTCTGGGCAAACCAGAATGAAGCGCAAGGCGCTTTCCTCACCAATGGTTGCATTATCGGCCAGACATGGGATTCAACGGCTGCCGGTTTGAAAGAACAGGGCCAGCCGATCAGCTATATCTCGCCGAAAGAAGGCGCACTGGCATGGATGGAAGGTGTGTCGCTGCCAGTCGGTGCCGAGAATATTGATCAGGCTTATGCTTTCATGAACTGGATGCTTACACCGGAAGCCGGTGCGATGTATGCAAGCCATGCCAAGGTCAATACCACCGCTAAGGGTGCTGAAGCGCTGTTGCCGGAAGCTGACAAAGCCTTCTTTGCCGCTGCCTATCCTAAAGATGCACTGGACACGCTGTGGTGGTGGCCAATTCAGGAAAGCTGGTTTGTCGAACTGCGCTCTGAATATCAGGATCAGTTCCTCGGCGCATAAACCGGATAACAGATACGGTTTTGCCTGTATCTGTGAAAACCTCCCCGCCTTTCTGCCAAACGTCGGTTTGCACTTAAAACTGCAAACCGGCGTCATTTAAAAATGAGAATTCCCTATGACAAACGCAGTCAGCCTTCAGAATGTCGAGATACGATTTGGCGCCACAACAGCCGTAAAATCAATGTCTCTGGATGTTCGTTCCGGTGAGTTTTTTTCCATTCTGGGGCCTTCCGGCTGCGGAAAAACGACCCTGCTGCGTATGGTTTCGGGCTTTTTGCAGCCAAGTTCCGGCAAAATCCTGATTAACGGACAGGATATGACCCATGTTCCGGCCAATCGTCGCCCGACTGCGATGATCTTTCAGTCTCTTGCACTGTTTCCGCTGATGCCGGTCTGGGAAAATATCGCCTTTGGTCTTGAAGTGCGCGGCGTCAGCAAAGCACAGCGCCGTCGTGAAGCAGACCGGTTACTCGAACTTATTGCCCTGCCGGGCTACGGCGATCGTATGCCCCATGAATTATCGGGCGGACAGCGCCAGCGTGTCGCCATTGCCCGTGCCTTAGCAATTGAACCTCAGGTTTTGTTGCTGGATGAACCATTGTCCGCGCTTGATCTGAAACTGCGCCAGCATATGCGTGCCGAGCTTCGTGAATTGCAAAAGCGCACCGGCGTGACTTTCATTTACATCACCCATGATCAGTCTGAAGCCCTTGCGATGTCAGACCGCATTGCGGTGATGAATGCCGGTCGCCTGCAACAAGTCGGCGCACCAATTGATCTTTACACCAAGCCTGCGACCTCATTCGTTGCTGAATTTGTGGGCGAAAATAATATTGTTTCCGGTACAGTCGTCGATACTTTTGACGATTTTGTTGTGCTGGAAGGTATCCATGGTCGTTTTATCGGTCGTCGTGGCGCAGTCTTGCAGCGTAACCAGAAGGCGCGTCTCTATGTGCGCCCTGAAGCGCTGACACTGGATGCAGAAGGCGAAGACAACAAGCTCACTGTTGTCTCAAAACGCTTTGATTTTGAAGGTTCTTTTGCCACTGCGCATACGGTTTTGCATCATGAACAATCCCCGTTAAATATGCAGGTCACCATACCGCATAAGAAACTGCATCAGGTGCCGGAAATTGGTAGCAGCTTTACAACCGGCTTCTCCAAGCAGGATGCGGTGGTGCTGGCACATGACTGAGATCTATCAACGCTTCGGCAAAATACTCGGTACAGTTTTCATCGCCATTGTTACATTCTGGCTGCTATGTCTGGTACTGATCCCCAATCTGACCATGCTGGATTTTGCCCTGCGTCCGAACCTGCCGCCTTCACAACTTGGCGGAGAAAAAGACGTCTATTCCGCTGATAATTTTCTCTATTTGTGGAACCACCGCAGCCATAGCGCTATTTTTCTGAAGACAATCTGGTCGAGCGCTTTTGTGACGCTGACCACTTTTGTGCTCTGCTATCCGCTGGCCTATTGGCTGGCGCAGATTGCCAGCATGCGCAAAACCGCTTTTGTGCTCGTTGTTCTCATGATCCCTTACATGATGAACGAAGTGCTGCGCGGGCTGGCATGGTTTATCATTCTGGCTTTTGAAGGCCCACTGAACGCGATCCTGCTTAGCCTCGGTCTGCTGGATGAGCCGGTGCGTTGGTATGGTGACGGCGGTGTGCTGGCCGGTATGGCCTATGCCTATCTGCTGTTCATGCTGTTCCCGATGTATAATTTGATCAGCACGCTTGACCATGCCCAGATTGATGCCGCGCATGATATGGGTGCCAGTGCATGGCGTATTCATCGCCGCATTGTGCTGCCCCATGCAAAGGTCGGCATTGCAACAGGCTGTGTCTTCACCTTCATGCTGTCCGCAGGCAGCTATATGGCTCCTGCGCTTCTCGGAGCACCCGGCAGTCGTTGGTTTACCCAACTAATTTATGACTGGTTCTTTGAAAGCGGTAACTGGAACCGCGGTGCAGCCTATGCAGTCACCCTGCTGGTTCTGTGTATGTTTGTGGTGCTGGGCACATTACGCCTGTTCCGCGTTAATCTTGCGAGTGCTGTCAAATGAGCCATGTTCAGTCCTTTGCCAATCAACCGGCAAATCACAATCAGCGCTTTTATCAGCCGACATGGTTGCAACGCCTCAGCGACAGGCTACCGCGCATTGGTTTTGCGCTTTATATGCTGCTGTTTTTCACCTATCTGATGTTGCCGCTTGGTATTCTTGCGGCGGCTACATTTAACAGCAGCAGCTTTCCCACGATTACGCCATGGCTTGGCACTACCCTTCAATGGGTGGACGCCATGTTCAAAGATACGCAGATGTGGACTGCATTGGGCAAATCCCTGCTGATTGCGGCAGGTGTAATAGCGATTTCCCTGCCGGTTGGTACCGCCGCCGCCCTTATTCTGACCAGCCTGCACGGGCGTTCGCGTAATTTTCTCTATGCTTTGATGGTGTCGCCCCTGCTCACACCCGGTGTCGTGATTGGTATTGCCACATTGTTGTTCTGGCGTAAAACAGGGATCAGCGGCGGTCTTTTTCTGACCATACTGGCACAATCCAGCTTCATTATTTCTTTTGTGATGTTGATGATTGCCGCACGGTTGCAGCGTTTTGATCGCACGATGGAAGATGCCGCGCTCAGTCTCGGTGCTTCCCGCGCCTATGTGTTCCGCCGTATTTTGCTGCCCTATCTGCGTCCGTCCTTGCTCGCAGCATCATGTATCGCATTTCTGCAATCTTTTGAGAACTACAACACGACTTTGTTTGTGCGCGGTACTGAAACGCCGCTAACAATTTTTATTGCAGCCAAAGTCCGTGCAGGCCTTACGCCAGCTGTTAATGCGCTGGGATTAACGATGATGATACTGACAATTGGTGGTGCAATCGTTTGGGAGATTTCCCGCCGCAGAAAGCGCTCATGAGCAGTTGATTATGGACGTAGCTTAAAACATGCTACGCTTCGCCTGCTCTTCTTTTTTATACCCGACACACAGTGTTTCCCTGTTGTTGGAGTGGCAACGGGGAACGTTTACAGAAAAACCGGGACTATCCATGAAATCTGTGATGCGATAAGAACGCGGAAGAGCGCGGTTTTCAAATTGGACGGGGATCAGTTATGGATAATAAAAGCTATTTTGCCACCGGAGTGTTCAATGTATTCTGATATTGAAATTGCCCGTGCTGCTCAAAAACGCCCGATCATTGAGATTGCCGCGAAGCTGAACCTCGGATCAGATGATCTGCTGCCTTATGGCCATGATAAAGCAAAACTGACCCATAATGTGGTGAACAGGCTTAAATCCGGTCGCAAGGGTAAGCTTATTCTGGTCACTTCGATCAATCCCACCCCTGCCGGAGAAGGCAAAACCACAACCTCCGTGGGGCTGGGCGATGCACTGAATAAAATCGGCAAAAAA
Organism: Hyphomicrobiales bacterium; assembly: GCA_900470285.1. Classification (GTDB taxonomy): domain Bacteria; phylum Pseudomonadota; class Alphaproteobacteria; order Rhizobiales; family Rhizobiaceae; genus Pseudochrobactrum. Next base: position 23,367 of record UCAG01000012.1, on the reverse strand, counting down.
ACGGTTATTTGTTTGCGTGAACCGAGCCTCGGGCCAAATTTTGGCATGAAAGGCGGTGCGGCAGGCGGCGGAAAATCACAAGTTATTCCGATGGAAGATATTAATCTTCATTTTACCGGTGATTTTCACGCAATCAGCAGTGCTAATAATTTGCTCGCTGCAATGATCGACAACCATATCCATTGGGGAAACAGCTTAAGATTTGATACACGTCGTATCAGCTGGCGGCGCGTGGTTGATATGAATGACCGCGCATTGCGGGATATAACAGTTGCACTCGGCGGCCCTTCCAACGGTTATCCGCGTGAAGCCGGATTTGATATTTCGGTTGCTTCCGAGGTTATGGCGATCCTCTGTCTTGCGGAAGATCTGACCGATCTGAAAGCACGTCTGGCGCGTATCATTGTTGGTTATAACCTTGATAAACAACCGATTACGGCTGCAGATCTGAAGGCCGACGGGGCAATGACGGCACTGCTGAAAGATGCATTGCAACCGAATTTGGTTCAGACGATTGAAAATAATCCCGTGCTTATTCACGGCGGGCCATTTGCCAATATTGCGCATGGCTGCAACAGTGTTATAGCGACGAAAACAGCGCTGGCACTTGGTGATTATGTGGTGACTGAGGCCGGATTTGGTGCCGACTTGGGTGCGGAAAAGTTTTTCAATATCAAATGCCGTAAAGCCGGACTCAGCCCCGATGCAGTGGTTGTTGTTGCAACAATCCGTGCATTGAAAATGAATGGCGGTGTGCCAAAAAGTGAGCTTGGCACCGGCAATGCAGAGGCTCTGAAAAAAGGATCGAGCAATCTGATCCGGCATATCCGCAATGTCCAGAAATTCGGTTTGCCGGTCGTGGTCGCGATCAACCACTTCATCACAGACACTGATGAAGAAATTGTCGTGCTCAATGATGTGTGCAATGAGGTTGGTGTTAAAGCAATTCTCTGCCGTCATTGGTCAGAAGGCGGTGCCGGCGCAGAAGACCTTGCCTATGAAGTGGCAAAACTCGCCGATCATAATGATGCCGAACTGCAGCTGCTTTATGAGGACAGCCTTCCCCTGTGGGAGAAAATCCAGACAGTAGCACGCGAAATCTATGGGGCGGAACAGGCCAGAGCGGAACCGGCAGTTCTGAAGCAGCTTGAGCAATGGGAACGCGACGGATTCGGGCATCTGCCTGTCTGCATGGCAAAAACGCAGTATAGTTTTTCCGTTGATCCGACAGCCTTAGGCGCGCCTTCAGGCCATGTTGTGCCTGTTCGTGAAGTAAAACTCTCTGCCGGAGCCGGTTTCATCGTCGCCATTTGCGGGAATATTATGACCATGCCCGGTTTGCCGAGGACACCGGCGGCAGAACATATCGGGCTTAACCACAATAATGAAATTCAGGGTTTGTTTTAAATTCCTGCCCGTATGAGATCCGATGCCTGCCTGTGCGTTACACAGGCAGGCATTGAAAACGATAGGTCAGATACAGCACAATCCGGCCCAGACACTGAACTCTGTATATTGTGCAGTTTTACCTGATAAAATCCTATATTCCGGTCAGGCTATGGTGTTCTTACACGATTGCCGTCCGATGCTTTGTTATATTATTTCCATTTTTATAAACCGTATCTCTGCAAAGTCTATTTAAGAGGCAATCCGGCCTTCTTTGAAACCGGAAACAGAGCAGGCACAATACACACAGATAATTTGTATCCGCATAAATGTTGCACAACCGCCGCGCTCTCCGGAGTTAAGGATACAGTGGTTGGCATCATGTTCAAATGTGTATTCAGCTTGGTTAAAGAGAGATATGAGGATGTCCGGGAACTACAACATATCTCTCAAATTTATAGAAACCTGCGTTAAATACAGTGAAAACCTGTTCTATTCTGACAGGTCGGTAAGCCTGACCTATGGTGAAATGCACACGATAGTTGCAAAACTCGCCGGCTTCATTTCTCAGGGAAAAAGTCTCAAAAAAGTAGGCATCCTCGGTACCAAAAGTCCGGAAGCCTATGCAGGTATTCTCGCGGCCGGTTATGTAGGCGCTACTTATGTACCGCTTAATCTGAAATGGACAGAGCTCAGAATTGTGCAATTGCTCGAAGCATTGCAGCTGGACGCTCTCATTGTTGACAAGCAAGGACTTACCCTGCTCACTCCGGCGGTTTTAAGTGCCGCACCGGACATTATCATTGTGCCAAGTGACAAGGATATTCTCCCTGCCCGCCCTGCGCAAACAATCACTGAATTTTTAAGTATAAAAACAGATCAGCTTCCGGAACCGGCATTCGTCAGCAAACAAGATTTGGCCTATATTATCTTCACTTCCGGCACGACGGGGCTGCCGAAAGGCGTGATGATTTCAGCAGGCGCTCTTGAAAGTTATATAGAACAGACCAGACTGTGGACGCAATTTACCCCGCAGGACAGACTTGCCGAAACATGCGATGTAACATTTGATTTGAGCGTCCATAATCTCTTTTTATGCGCTGATGCGGGGGCGTCATTGCATATTCTTTCATCACTGGAGATGCTGGCCCCAAGCCGCTTTATCCGTGAGCGCTCCATTACAGTCTGGATGTCTGTTCCCACTCTGGCAGCGATGATGCGTAAAAGCGGGGCTCTTAAGCCGGATAGTTTGCCGACACTCCGCTCGTCTGTTTTCTGCGGGGAGCCATTGCCGGCCGCGACTGTTGAGGCATGGTCAAAAGCAGCGCCTGACAGCACAATCGATAATATTTACGGACCGACTGAAGGAACTGTCATCTGCCTGCGTCATCGGGTGGGGTCTGAACCGGTTATAACTCCCGGTCGTGATATTATTGCGATCGGCACCCCTTATTCGTCCATGCAAATTGCTGTTTTTGATAGCTGCCAGCGCCCTCTGCCAAACGGACAGGTTGGGGAAATTGCCCTGTGCGGCCCGCAACTCGCCGAGGGTTATTTCGATTATGCCAATACCGGTCAAACAGACCGGTTTCGCGAGATTGAAGGGCGGCGGTGGTATCTGACCGGAGATTTAGGGATGCGTGATGATAATGGTCTTTATCACCATCTTGGCCGTACGGATAACCAGATTAAGCTCAAAGGCAACCGCATTGAGCTTGAAGAAGTTGAAGCGCATCTCAGACATGCGGCACAAAGCGAAATGGTTGCCGTTATAGCCTGGCCGGTTATCGAGAATTCCGTTCAGGGACTGGTTGCATTCTGCACAAGTCCGCTGAAGGAAGATGAAATAAAATCTGCGCTGCTGAAAAATCTGCCACGTTATATGGTTCCGGAAAACATTCACATCAGGGATGAGCTACCCGTGAATATAAATGGCAAAGTAGATCGAAAACAACTCATTGAACAAATGTAATTTTATCTCAAAATACACGGAAATTAAAATGTCTTCCTTAGATATTCAAAATATTAAAGAGCATATTACAGGCATACTTTCGGGTTACAATATTCATCATATTGAAGAAGATCAGCCGCTATTTTCTTCCGGCTTGCTGGATTCTCTTGCTGCGGTTCAGATTCTGACGCAGCTAGAAACAGATTTTAATATTGATCTGGCCGATGAAGACTTCGATATCAATCATATAGATAGTCTTCAGTCGCTTGAAAGCTATCTGATTACACGCAAAAGTTGAGCACTTTTCATTGGTTTTGGCACCACAATTCCACTTTGCTTTTAAGATTGAACGATGAAACTGCGCCCTATAGCCATTGATCAGCTGGATTATGCCGCCGGATTGCTGAATGAAGGTTTTCATAAGCGTTCGGCAGCAACATGGAGAGCAAATCTGCTTGATATATTCAATCATGCAGAAAAAGTCGGATACCCGACAATCGGCTATATTGCTTTCAATAAAGACGGCGACATTGGTATCTGTCTTACAATTCCGTCGGTTCGCTCGGTGTATGAACAAACGCCCGTGGAAACGGCCAATCTGGCAGCATTCTATCTCAGGCAAGACTATCAGTGGATGGCGGCAGTATTTCTGCGGCGTATCATATCTGCCGCTGATGTTGATTATGTCGATGTCACAGCAACAGCCGCAATGCGAAAAATTAATACGCATTTGGGATTTTCGACATCTGCAATTGGCACACTGGTCATGCCACTGATAATCGCAGCTTTACGCCCTGCTCACGGAGTAGCAATACAAGCTTATGATCCGGTGGTTTCAGAAGATTTTTCTGAAGAGACAGCGCAAATACTCAGAGACCATATCGGTCTGGGTTGCATGGTGCTTATGGTCGAAATGAACGGTGAACGTCATCCTGTTATATTGAAACCTAAGAAAAGGGGCAGCCTTCGCAGTGCCAGAGTTATTCTGGTGAAGGACAGATCTTTGATTTACGATGGTTTTGGTGCGCTTGCCCGATATCTGATGTTGCGTGGTTATTTTTTCCTTGAGATGGATGTTCTCAGAAAACCTGATCTGTGGGGCTGTTCATTACGCAAACGATCTGCCCCTGTTCAGTCAACGCAGATAAAATTGCATAATGCGATTGATCATACTTACACTGAACTTGTCTTCATTCTGTGATTGATTATCAACTTACATGCGCCTGATAGCAAAATGCTCCGGCTTTTATTCTGGCTTTAATCCAGAACACGCAAAGCCGGCATGTTGCGCCCGTTCTGATGCAGGGTCAGCTTTGTGGCTTTTCCGTCTTCCACAGTGAAACTGATTTGTGCATCAACTTCACGCAGAAAAAATTTCGTCTCGCTTTCAGGAAAGGCTGCAAAACGCTGCTGGCCGGTTAGCTGCAGAAATAACTGCCCCTTCTCTTCGGTTATGCTCATAATTGCGCCAGGGGCGAGCAGATATTGCCCGACATAAGCGGGCAATTTTGCGGTATCAATCGCAACAGCAGTTCGTATTGCAGGCTGAGGCAGAAGCTTTTGTTTGGTGTCCAGCAGATGGACGCCAATATCATCAATACCCGTAATGCTCAGGCGATTGGACAAGACAATAACGCCATTGCCATTCTCACGGTCGAAACCGGCGAAACTTTCAAAGCCGCCTGTCCGGCCATTGTGCCAGACAATCGTACGGCGGGCGAGTTTGGAAATGACCGGACCAAGACCAATATTACGTGTTTTCCCGCCAGCCGGTCGGCTATGTTCCGTGAGCAAAGCAAAGGCAGGTTTAAGCGGGGTTTCCGTTTGTCCTGAAGCTGCAGCTATAAATTTGGCAAGATCACCAGCCGAAGTGATGAGCGCGCCTGCCGGTGCAAATGCATCAAAATCCCAATGGCTCACCGGTTCCCCGCCCCGTCCATGGCCTGTTGCCATATCCGGTTGCGTATTACCGGTCAAAGCTAGCACGCTTTGTTTCATGCCCAGCGGATCAAGAATTTCCTGCTGCACCATCTGGGCATAAGAGCGGCCATCAATATGGGTAATTGCCAGCCCCAGCAAAGCGGTACCGGCATTGGAATAAGAGAACTCCGTACCGATCGGCCGGTTCAGACGATATGTCGCCAGCCAATCGAAAAGACCCTGACTGCCATATCCGGTATAGGGATTATTAATATCCGCAGTCATCAGATCATCCGGCAAGCTCGGCAAACCGGATGTGTGCGTGGCAAGATCAAATGCTGTGATTGCCTTGCCCTTATAGGTCGGCAGAACAGTATTTGCCGGCAGATAATTGGCAATCGGGGCGTTGAGATCAATCCGCCCGTCCAGTACCAGTTGCGCCAACAGCAGATTGGTGAAAACCTTGGTAATTGAACCGGCTTCAAACAGAGTATTCTCATCCACCGGTCGCGGATCATTACGGCCAAACTGACCATGTGATACAAAGCGGGATCTGCCATTTTCGATCAAGGCAACAACAATGCCGGTCTGACTTCCATCAATACGGTCAGTCAGAATTTTCTTAACGTCATCATCAGAAGGCAGTGTCACTTCTTCAGCAAAGACCGGCACCAGCATCAGAGCTGTTGCCATAAATGAAGACAGAACGCGCTTCATATTTATCTCCAGTCACTAGTGTTCAAATCTGGAATAAAACTGCGAAGATATGGTGGGGAATTTACCCAAATTGGCCTTATAGAAGATGTTTTTCACAGGGCTGTTTTTCAGCCGCGATGTTAGAGCATAATTCCTTAAACTTGGATCAGTTTGAAGTAAAATTATGCTCTCATTTTAAAGTGTTAGAGTGACCTTTGTGTGCCAAGTCTGGCACACGGCGATCTAGTTCAGATATTTTCAATAAAAAAGCCGGAGCCGTGTATGATAACACCGCTCCGACCTTCCTCGTTAATATCACACTGCGATGCTTTAGAAATCAAACGAAGCGGAAAGCATGAATGTACGCGGCGCTCCGGCCGAGATAAAACCACGGGCTGACGATGCCCAGTAATTTTCGTTGAGAACATTCTCAACGGTTGCTCTGAACTCTACCGGTTTGCCATTCTCACGGAGCATTGTGTAACGCGCGCCCAGATCAACGCGTGTCCAGTCCGGCACTTTCTGCAGGTTTTTCTGGTCATAATAAGTGCTGCCCGTATGGACAACACGACCGGTCAGCGTCAGCCCCTCAACCCATGGCGTGTCATATTCACCATAGAGGCTGATAGCTGTTTTCGGAACACCCGGAACTCTGTTACCGTTCGTTTCGGGATTCCCTGTTTTATCCAGCTCGGCATCCATAAATGTAATACCACCCAGCAAACGAATACCGTCAACCGGCTCGCCGAAAACAGAGAGTTCCAGCCCGCGATTGACCTGAAGACCATTCACCGCAAAATTGTTTTTTACATCAGTGAAACCATTCGGCTGCCTGATCTCAAATAAAGCCGCACTCAGCATCATATTACCAAGGTCATATTTGACCCCGACTTCCTTCTGCTTGTTTACAACAGGAGGAAAGACATCATTATAATTTGCAGCGCGGGATGGTGCCTGTGGCCCTTCCGTCAGTGCTTCTGCATAATTTGCATAGACCGACAAGCTGTCAGTCACATGGGCAACAGCAGCGACGGCAGGGCTGAATTTAGATTCCGAATAATGATAAATCTGCGCCCCAAACGGCACATCCGGATTTGGACGTGTGTTGAAACTGCGTGTGCTCATATGCTGATAACGTCCGCCAAGTGTCAGCTGGAACCGGTCATCCGCGAAGGAGAGCGTGTCGGAAATCGCAATACTGTTAGCGACCAGCTCAGAAAACGGATAGAGATTATCCGAGCGTGGCAGCCCGCTTATATCCACCCAATTATCAGGCACATAGGCCGGATTGTAGATATTGATTGGGTATTTTCTGAAGCCCAGTTTTCCGGGATGGAAACGACCGCGATGGTTCTCGTTTTTCGCCCCGCTCACCGAAATATTGAATTTGTGACCGACAGGACCGGTATCAAATTCGGAGCGAACACCAACCTCACCCGACAGCCCCTGAATCTGCTGCGGATTGTAACCAAATTCAGCTTCTGCATCGCCGTTGGAGTTGAGAATTGTGTATGATGTGGTCAGGAAATCCTCACGATAACGGCTGATGCCACCGGCGGCATAGACCGTCGTATTATCCAGAACATCAACCTCGACACGGGCGGCGGCCATATTGTGCTTGCTGTCATGATATTCGAACGGATTGGCTGTGTTAATCCGGCCATTCGGTGCATCCGGAATTACAACACCTTCTTTTACCGCATTAAACAGCGAAGTCGGCGCATCAATATTCTGTCGGGAATGATTGAGATCAAGCGAGGCACGTACTCGTTCACCGCGATAATCAAGCCCCAGCGACAAGACTCCAACCTGAATGTCATTATGCTTCATCGCAGTCTCGCCGCCGCGATAAGAACCGTTGAAGCGAATGCCCCATTCCCCGTCCGGTCCGAAACGACGACCAACATCAACATGCGACCATAATTGCGCATCCGACAGATAGGTCGTTGTCAGGCGTGTCAGCGGTTCATCCGCAGCACGTTTTGGCACCAGATTGATTGTACCGCCGACACGACCGACACCGCCATTGACCAGAGCGCTTGGCCCTTTGAGCACCTCAACGCGTTCAATGCCTTCAAGATAACTGCGGCGCGGATTGGCAAGATAGAAAAGCCCGTCATAGGCGGTATCCAGATTAGTAACCGAAAAACCGCGAATGAAGAAAGAGTCACGCTCACTGAAAGTTGGTGCATCCTGACGAACAGACGGATCATTGAGTGTAATATCAGCAATCGATTTGGCCTGCTGGTTGCGGATCAGCTTGTCCGTATATCCGGTCAGGCTGAATGGTGTATCGCGAACAGGGCGATTTCCGAGTGTTCCGAGTTGCGCACCGGTGGCAACCTGTCCGCCCGCATATTCAGCCGGTGGCTGCCCGATTGTGCCGGTTGAAGGATGTCCCTGTCCCGCCACCACAATAGTATCCAGCACTGTTGCACCACTGGCATTGGCAACTTGCTGAGCTTGCTTTTGACGCGGCACGCGGTCAGCCTTGCCTGTCTCCTGAGCAAAAGCCGCCACTGCACTTATAGCAAACAGTGATACACCCGCAAAAGCGGCGCAGCCGCGCTCATAGGTCACCAATTGATATCTGCCCCTCATTCTAATCCCCAGGTTTTCAAAAAATGTAAAATTCAATGGTCATCATTGCTTGTCAGCAAAACCGGCATCCCACGACAAATCGTGTATCCACTTAACGGATGGCATAACGAGTGCCTCGAATTTAGCCGTTTTAAAAACAGTAATATTATTTGCGATATTAAATATGATTTTATGAGTCAAGTTTATGAGTCCGCGTTGTGCGGCTGCATATCAATTCTTTGTGAAATATCCACATATTCTGAGAATACCTACGCTCAATATTCCGCCGATACCCGCAGCTGTTTGTGCGGTGTTGTGCAAAACCGTATTCGAAAGCTGCTGTAATTGACGTTGGCACAGACCAGTGATGCGGCTCTGTTGGCTTTGCTATTTTCGCGCATGCCAGCACCACTCTTTCCGTCAGGCCGGAGCGGATATGTTGCATCATGGATTGTTGCAAGATCACAAAAGAACTAGCACGGCTTATTACCTATCCTCTGCAGCTAAAAAATCTTCAGTAACACAGAGGAAATTCAACGATGTTATCCAGTTGCGGCAGTGCAGACCTGATATTGATAATGACAGCTCTGATGAAGGAAGAATTTGAAAACAAGGCAGCTGAATTATCAGGAGAAAATCATCTGGTTAGGTCTTACTGAGCAAGCATTGTACTGGACAGAGTGAAAGCCGGTCTGTCTCTTCCCTTATAATAGTCTTCCTGTCATATTTATTAAATTCGCCTTATTCATAAAATGTCAGACTGACTTGATATTTACAGAGTTATTTTTTGTTTTCTTAAAAACATGAAACGCTAATCTGCGAGAGTTTTCATGCCAGCAAAGTTCATTATAAACGCACCGGTATTTTTCGGATCGATCATCGTAATCGGTGTATTCTTGGCAATCGGGATCGTTGTTCCCGATCAGGCTGCAAGTATTTTTACGCAGCTTCAGACCGTTATTCTCGCAAATTTCGGATGGTTCTACCTGCTATCTGTCGGAATTTTTCTGGTCAGTGTGCTGCTTTTGTGCCTTGGGCGTTACGGGCGTCTCAAGCTTGGCCCCGATGATGCGACACCTGATTTCAGCTTTCTCTCGTGGATTGCGATGCTTTTCGCCGCGGGCATGGGTATCGGACTGATGTATTATGCCGTCGGTGAGCCGATGACACATTTTATGGCACCGCCAACCGCAGAGCCGCGTTCTGTTGCAGCAACACGCGAAGCCATGGCCGTCACATTCTTCCATTGGGGAATTCACGCCTGGGCTATTTATGCTGTTGTCGGCTTGTCCCTCGCTTATTTCGGATATCGTTACAATCTGCCGCTCACCATCCGCTCCGGCCTTTACCCCCTGCTCAAAGAGCGGATTAACGGCCCGATAGGCCATGCGGTTGATATTTTCGCAATCGTCGGCACCATGTTTGGTATTGCAACTTCGCTGGGGCTCGGCGTTTCACAGATTAATGCCGGACTTCATTATCTGACCGGCTTGCCGGTCGGGCTGCAGGTTCAGCTGCCTTTGATTATTGTGATCACAGCAATGGCAACGATTTCCGTTGTAACCGGGCTGGACAAAGGTGTGCGCATTCTCTCTGAAACCAACTTGTTGCTTGCTATTCTCCTTATGTTATTTGTGCTGATTGTAGGGCCGACGGCAGAGCTTTTCCGCGATTTCGTGCAAAATATCGGCTTGTATCTCGATACAATCGTTCTGCGCACGTTCAACATCTATGCCTATGAACCAACGCCGTGGGTTGATGCCTGGACCTTGTTCTATTGGGCATGGTGGATATCGTGGTCGCCTTTTGTCGGCATGTTTATTGCCCGTATTTCGCGGGGGCGTACAGTCAGGGAATTTGTAACTGCCGTGCTGTTTATCCCTGCCGGTTTTACATTTTTCTGGATGACAGTGTTCGGCAATTCGGCAATTCTCATTGATACGACAGTCGCCGGAGGTAAATTAGGGGCAGAGATTGCCGCAGATGTTTCTGTCGGTCTGTTCTACTTTTTCGAGTATCTTCCATGGACGACGCTGACTTCAACTCTGGCTGTCATGCTGGTTGCCATTTTCTTTGTCACCTCTTCGGATTCCGGCTCCCTTGTTATTGATTCAATCGCAGCAGGCGGAGAAACTGAAACAACAACCGGACAGCGGGTTTTCTGGTGCACACTTGAAGGTGTGGTCGCTGCAAGCCTTTTAGCCGCGGGTGGTCTGGGAGCCTTGCAGGCTGTAACGATTGCAAGCGCCCTGCCGTTCAGCATTGTTATGCTTGCACTGGTCTGGTCGCTATTTAAAGGGATGAAAGCCGATCTTGCGCAACAAGCTGCCCATGCCGCAATTCCGCTTGCGCCGAGTGCACAACCAGCCTCGGGTCTCACATGGCAGCGCAGATTGTCGCTGATTTTGCATGCTCCAACCCGGCGAGAAGTCGTAACATTTATCGCCGGCCCCGCCAAAGATGCTTTGAATGCAGTTACCACCGAGCTGAACAACCGCGGACGGGAAACTGTAGTGGTCACAGAGGAGAGTGGTGCAATTGCATTGCGCTCAACGGCAGAAGGCACGCGCGATTTTATCTACGGCATTATGCCTGTTGCCCAGCACATCCCCGCTTTCTCGACGCTGGGGGTCGGAAAACCAAATCTCCGTCATGAGGCACGAACATATTTCTCAAGCGGCGGCAGAGGCTATGATGTGATGGGTTTCACAAAAGAGCAGCTGATTGTAGATATTCTTGTGCAGTTTGAAAGATATCTGGCTTTGGTACATACGCCGGAAACGCAATTGGTACACAGCGCACCGGAACATTCAGCGGATATGTAAACTCCACAAGCCAGATGATAGACCGGAAGTCGGGTTGAAATTCTCAATCAGACTGCGGGCGTTGGTGATTACACACTAACGCCTGTTCTCTCAGCACTGATGCTTGTATTATCGGATTTGAACGATACAAAAACAGGTGTGACTACGTGGTAAAAGGCTCGTTCAAAATAGCGCCTTGCAAAATCGACGGGATCACTGCGATTGCGGCTGACTCGTCCCATACATTCGGCCGCCATACGCATGACCAGTTCGGCATTGGCGTCATAATCCGCGGTGCACAAAAATCACTGAGCGGACGGGGTATTGTTGAGGCGGCAGCCGGTGATATCATCACTGTTAACCCGAATGAAGTTCATGACGGCACCCCGATCGGTGACCATGGACGTGCGTGGTATATGCTGTATTTTGATGCAGGTATTTTGACCAAACCGATGAAGGCAATTCGGGGCGGCAACACAGGAATATCAGAGCTTAAGAAGCCGGTATTGCACGACACGGCTGCAACAAAGCATTTCCGGTCTCTGTTCAAAAGCATAACCAATCCGGCAGACATGCACAGCGAACTTGAAATACAAGAAAATTTGCATCTGTTGCTGGCCCGACTTGTTGCAAGCCACAATTTTGCTGACAAAAATAATGCACCCGCAGCAATCAAACTGGCCCGCGAGCGCATAGATGATGACCCTTGCTCGCCGCTTTCTCTTGGTGAATTGTCAGCGCTTGGCAATGTCAGCCAGTTTCAGTTGATACGAGGCTTTTCAAAACTCACCGGACTGACACCTCACGCCTATCTCATTCAGCGCAGGCTGCAATATGCGCGAAAAATGATCATAAATGGCTCAACACTGAGCGATGCAGCCTATGCGTCCGGTTTTGCAGATCAGAGCCATATGACCCGTTTGTTTGTAAGCACCTATGGCATATCGCCTATGCAATATGCCGGTGTCAGGGTCTGAGCTGCAATTTTATTCAAGACTTTGCCGTCAATAACAACGCAAATGGCTCAAAAACGAGCCAGAGCAATGTCCATCCACTATCGCTATTCCCCGTCTGTACTGACTTCTTTCCCGCAACTGCAATCCCGTAGTTTGCTGATTGACGGCATCGACCGCAATGCCAGCCCAAATGCTGCAATATCTCAGCTGACTGCCATTGCCGAAAATCGCCTCGCTCATGCCAATGAAGGCGAATTTCCTGAAATCAAAGCATGGCGCCGTGCCTTTTCCGCCATGGGATATAAACCGACCCAATACAGATGTGCCTCGGAAGCATTGTTGCGTCGTTTCCGCCTGGAAGGCTCACTTCCAAAACTGCACCCTCTGGTTGATCTCTGCAATGCAACATCGCTTGCTTTTGCAATTCCCGTTGCCGTTTTTGATATTGAAAAAATCAGCGGTATTCTCAGCATCCGGTATGCTGACGGTGATGAATTTTATGAGACATTCAGCGGGACGATAGAAGCCCCTGAGCAAGGCGAAGTCATATATGTCGATGACAGCAGGCGAGCACATGCCCGCCGCTGGACAAACCGGCAGAGCGGCTGGTCTGCGATACATAGTGAAACAAAAACAGCCCTGATTGTGACTGAAGCACTGCATGCAACTGCACAGCGAGACGCAGATGATCTTATTGGCTCGCTGATTTCAACATTGAACCTGCTATGGCCAGCAGTGAAAATCACTCGGGTTAATCCGGCATGACTTTCGAATATTTACTGACGGCCTTTATCGTCACCGCAATCCCCGGCGCAGGCGTCGTTTATACCGTTGCAGCCGGTCTTGCAGGCGGCAGACGCAGCTATATCATTGCAGCACTCGGTTGCACGCTCGGCACGCTGCCCCATATTGCGGCGGCCATCAGTGGTCTCGCTGTTTTGCTGCACACCAATATTACGATCTTCATCATCATTAAATGGCTTGGCATTGCCTATCTGTTCTACATGGCATGGAAGATGGTGAGCGACCACACGATGCTGCAACTGAATGAAAAGACCAAAGATAAAAGCGCGCAACAAATAATCAGCTCAGCGATTTTCATTAATCTGCTGAACCCTAAACTGTCCTTGTTCTTCCTTGCCTTTTTACCGCAATTTATCAGCCCGCAAGAAGCATCGCCGATCTTGCGCATGCTGGAACTGAGTGTGATTTTCATGATAATCACATTTGCAGTTTTCATCGCCTATGGGGCTTTTGCCGCCTCAGTCCGGCACTATCTGATTTCCGATCCGTCAGTGCAAAAACGGGTTCGTTATGGCTTTGCCTTTGCTTTCATGGCACTGGCGCTGCAACTGGCTTTCACCTACACCGGTCATCATACGGAAGATAACAGATCAGCCAGAGCAATGCCGGTGAGTGTCAGTTCCTCAGGCATGATCTGGCCGTCTGTTTTTACCTATGACTTGTTCAGTTCCGAAGAGATGCAGCAATCAAGCCCGAGCCTCAATGTATCTTTCCGGCGCTTTTTCCTTGTCAGGTTTTAGGCCGGAATCCGTATTAAAACTCAACGAGTTCTACATCGCCTGTTGCTGCACTCACCATGATTTCAACGCGCATGGACGGATCGCCCAACTCGACTGCGCAGCAACATCTGACCGGCGGCGCATAAGGGGCAATCCAGTCTTTCCAGACCTGATCCATACCCTCAAAATCAGCCATAGATGTGATCCAGATTTCCGCAGTCAAAAGGCGGGATTTATCACTGCCTGCGCGTTGCAGCAGATCATCAATCTTGCCAAGCGTTTCTTTCGTCTGTTCTTCAATCGTGCCGCCTTTATCAGAGAACTGTCCGGACAGATAACAGACACCGTTATATTTCACCAAACGGCTGCGGCGGGCATTAATATCACTGCGTTCAAGCTTCATTTCATCCTCACAATACTCAGATTTCAAGTCCGGCTTTGCGGCTTTCAAGGGCGGAAATCACACGGAAACCGATGCTGCGGAAGGGTTCCGGCGCAATAAAGCTGGCCTGTCCCATGACCTGCTCGAGAACGGAATGATTGCCAAAGCCGCACATCAGTTCAGCCAGATGCCGCCCCAGCATCGTGCCCTTGGCAATGCCGCTGCCGTTGCAGCCGCCGGAAGCATAAAGCCCGTCTTCCAGTTTGCCCCACCATGGTGCGCCGTTCATAGTCAGGGCTGTGGTGCCGCCCCAGACATATTCAAACTGCGCATGACGCAAACCGGGCCAACGGCGTTCAAAACGGTTCCGTAATTCTGCTTCCACGTAAGCCTGTGACAGTTCTTTCTCATGGGCATAAAGACTGCGCACCATCAACCGGTCAGAACCGATGCGCCGCAATGTTGTGCCAAGCCGGTGAGACGGTAGCAAGCCCCATGACTGGTCTTGTCCCAGCAGCGCTCGATCCGCCTCGGGTACGGATTCTGTCACTGCCGCATAGGTATAAATGGTTGTCATTTTGGTATTCAGATAACCAAAACGGCGGATAAAACCATTATTCGCCAAAGCAATATTCTTTGCCCTGATCTGCCCCGACCGTGTGGATAATATCCAGTCACCCTGATGCTGAATCCGTTCAACCGGTGTGTTCTCATAGAGCTCAACATCGGCAGGCAGAGCATCGGCCAGACCACGGATCAAGGCTGCAGGCTGTAACAGCCATGTATCTGAAAGATACAGACCGAAGCGGTAATAATCGGTGCCTATCCTCTCTGCTATGTCACTGCGCGATAATTCCTGATGTGCCACTCCGAGTTTTTTGGCCACCTCAAGAACAGAGCGAACAGAGGCCTCACCACGTTCTGTGGCAGCGCCGCGAATGGCACCGACCTGCTGCATATCGCATTGGATATTATTCTCACGGATGATATCCGTCAGCCATTGGAAAGCTTCCGAAAACAATTTTGATTGCAGCCGTGCTTTCTCGGACATTTCCACGGTAATATTCCGTGGCAGAACATCGGTGCCGGTAAAGCCGGAATTGCGTGCGGAGGAACCTTCGCCCACGGTCGTTGCTTCAACAACCGCAATACGGGCATCGGGACGGAGTTCACGCAGACGGCGCGCAACGGCAAGTCCGGTATAGCCTGCGCCGATAACGGCAAAGTCCACGTTAATATCGCCATCAAGTGCAGGTCGCGGTGCGCGCGGCGGAAGCATCGCATTCCACCCGCAAATATTGGAATAATCAGGATAAGTCAGTTTTGACATGTTCAAACCACGGGAAATGTGGCTGGCGCAGAGCCAGCCACGTACGGTTTCAATCAGTGAAATGCGTCTGTTCAGTTACAAGCGGTCCGAGCGACAAAGAGCCCTTCAGCTCGAAGCCCCAATCAAGGCTCTTCTTGCGAACCCAGACCTGCGCGGTTTCATTCAGCGGAATTGCGCAGACATCCGCAACAATCAGTTTCTGGGCTTCATGCCAGAGCTGGAGCTGCTTATCCGGATCCACTTCTGACCGTGCCGCAACAATCTGCTCATCAGCAACCGCACAATGGCTGAAATTGGTCACCGCAGTCGGTTTGCCGACAATACTGTCTGAATGATAGAATTGTGTGAGGTAATAATCCGCGACAGGAAAACGTGCGGCGCCATACATCACGATAGAACTCAGATCTTTCCGGATCATCTGGTGCCACGTTGCATGTTCCACCGGTTCCAGTTCCAGCTTAATACCTGCTTTGGCAACCTGTGCCTGCAGCATCTGTGCCGACTGCTCCAGACTTGGCAGCTGGCTGGATAGCATTTTAATCGTTACGCCATCCGGATAGCCTGCCTCGGCCAGCAGGGCTTTGGCTTTTTCCGTATCATTGGAGACAACGCCCGCCTCATTCGTATAACCGAGATTATTGCTCGGAATGACCGATTTCACCTCACGGGTGAATTCCTTGCCGCGGAACTGCGCCATCTGTCCGGCATTGACCGCATAGGCCAGCGCCTGTCTGACGCGGATATCGTCAAACGGTTTTTTGGTGCGGTTTACATGAAGCAGGGTCAGTTCGGCCGGATCGAAAATATCAACCACGGATTCCGGTACTTCCCGTGTCCGCGCCAGCCATTTCTGATCTGTGGTGCCGGCGGAGACATCAATCTCACCGGAGATAAAGGCCAGATCGCGTGCGGAAGCGGCATTCAGAAAGCGATAGATGATTTTCTCAAGCTTCGGCTTGCCACGGAAATAGCCATCATGGGCTTTGAACTCGATGGAAACACTAGGCTCAATTTTTTCCAGTGAGAAAGGCCCGAAACCAACCGGACGACGCTGAAACTCGTCGCCGCGCTCCTCATAGGCTTTTTTACTCAGGATAAAGCCGCCGGAATAATTCGACACCAGTCCGAGCAGACTAGGCACCGCTTTCGCAAGCGTGATCTTCACCGTATAGGGATCAACCGCTTCGACAGATTTCAGAGCAGCATAATCAGTTGCGAAAGCTGATGTTTCCGGTTTCCCAGCTTTATTGAGGGAGAACACGACATCATCGGCCGTTACTTCGCCATAACCCTGCTGAAACTGTACGCCTTTACGCAAATGGAATGTCCATTCCATTTTATCTGCTGAATGTTCCCATTTTTCAGCAAGATCAGGCTCAATCGTTGAAGGATCGGTACTGCCAGGTGCAAAGCGTACCAGTCCGCCAAAAATCCATGCAACCAGTGTGCGATCCGATGTCGAATTGGCAAAATGCGGATCAAGCTTACCGACATCTGCTGCCGCAGCCCCTAAAACGAGTTCTGTTTTAGCCGCAAAAGCCGGCATAGATACCAGTGCCGAACAGGCCATAAAGGCTGCCAGTGCGCCGGTTTTTAAAACTGTTCTGTACATATTATGCTCCTCCTCTTTTATTTTATAATTTGTCTGCTCAAAGCAGCATGCACGGGGGTAAATCCTGCCTGCGGGAAATCCGCAAAAGCCTGAAGCAAAGACTGCTGGTCATCGGGGGTGATACAGGTTGCGGTAATCCGCCGGAATTTCGTGACGATATCCGCATAGCCAAGCGGATTGGCCACATCTCCGCGCGGATGCAGCACTTCCATAATCTCAATGCCCTGCCCCTGATCCAGAGAGACACGCGCCGGCGTTGATTTCGGAAAAGCCAATGCAAAATCAGAGGTGGCCTCGAGTGTCATTCGTTCTGTCAGCGCCAATATGTCATGGTCGGCCAGCATATCCGGATTAACCGGCTGTAATGCGGCCTCCCCTTTCAAGGCTGCCAGGGCACAGCTGAAGTAAAAGCTATATTGTCCGTCTTCGAGTGTTTGCGGTGCACGTTCATTGGACAGGCGCAATCCCTGCGGAAATGTTTCGATTTTCAATGAGAGCACCGGCAATTCCGGCTTGCGCAGTGCCAGAATAGCATCGACCGCTGCATGCATATACCGGCAGCAGGCATAGGGCTTCAGATAGCATTGCGTCAGCCACCATTGCTGACCATGGTCAGACAGCAATATTGCAGGGTCATATTTTTCGGCATTATCCAGCAAATCGCGGGGGCCGGTAGCACCGGCGGCAGCGCGATAAGCAGCGGTAATACCTGCCACAACCGCAGGCGGGATCATTTCTTTCACCGTCGTGCCCTGATAGCGCGACGTACCGGACGGATAACCGATCGGCCCTTCCGCACCGGCAATCGCCAATGCATGAGCCATGGCCGGAGCACTCAGTTTTAAAAGCCGTCCTGCGGCAGCGGCAGCACCATAGCCGACCCAGCGCCCGCTATTATAACTGTCAATCGCAGCGGCTGGTCTGGAAGTGGCAATGCGCAGTGCAATATCGTAGCCAAGCGCAATCGCATCATAAATATCCTCATCGGCACTGCCCAAAGCTTCAGCCACAGCTAAAGCTGCCGGGATAACACCGGCACCGGCATGACCTGCAGCGCCGCGATGGCCGTCATCAATATCCAGCGCACTGGCCGCAGCACTATTCGCCTGAGCGGCACCGGCAACGGAGGACTTTTCTCCGGAGAGCCAGAGGGTTGCTGCACTCCCTCCATAAGCATGAACTGCCGTATAGCGAGCCGCCTTTGCCAGATCAGATGTAAAGCCTGCGCCGGTTGCTGCAACCAGATCCAGAACCAGCAACCGGATGCGTTCTTTCACATCTGCAGGCAATTGCCCTTGCGGATGTTCCGCAGCAAAAACCGCAAGTTTATCGATGATATGCATTGAATACATGCCCCGTTCTTATTGCATTTCGTTATGCGGATTGCCGGATATAATGCCCGTCAGATGCCCTCGCCCACCGGCTGTCCGGCGGGCTGTAATCCAGCGGTTTCAGAGGGCTGCGTGGTTTTTCCTTATCGGCGGCGGTTATAAGGCGCTCTTTTCTTTGTGCCGGATGCGTGACCGGAATCGCAGACAGCAAACGCTGCGTATAAGGATGAACGGGATTGGCAATGACATCTTTCTTAGCGCCGATCTCTACAATCTCGCCAAAATACATGACTGCAACGCGGTCACAGATTTTCTCGACCGCTGCCATGTCATGGCTGATAAAAAGATAAGAAACGCCAAACTCCTGCTGCAGATCAATCATCAGATCAATGATCTGTCCTTTGATTGCTACATCGAGAGCGGAAACGGCCTCATCCGCGATAATCAGTTTTGGTGACATCGCGAGTGCACGGGCAATACAGATACGCTGCCTT
Source organism: Hyphomicrobiales bacterium (assembly GCA_900470285.1). Classification (GTDB taxonomy): domain Bacteria; phylum Pseudomonadota; class Alphaproteobacteria; order Rhizobiales; family Rhizobiaceae; genus Pseudochrobactrum. Next base: position 4,402 of record UCAG01000012.1, on the reverse strand, counting down.
TGCCCGCCGGAAAATTCATGCGGTAGACTGGCAGCGCGGCGCGGATCAAGCCCCACTCTTTCCAGCAGCCAGTGCATTTTCTCCCGTGCCTCTTTGCCCTTCGCCAGACCATGCACAGTCATCGGTTCCATGATTGCGGAGCCGATGGTTTGTCTGGCATTCAGGGAGCCAAAAGGATCCTGAAAAATCATCTGCACATCGCGGTGCAGAGCTGAAAGGCTCTTAGGATCTTTGTAGTCAATCTCCCGTCCGGAAAGTTGAATTCGGCCTGCATGAACGGGAGCGAGATCAATAATTGCTTTGCCGATCGTTGATTTTCCTGAACCGGACTCCCCGACCAGTCCCAGTGTCTCGCCTTTGCTTATTGCGAAAGAGACATTCTCAACAGCATGGACATTGCCGGTCAGTCTGCTGAGCAACCCAGAGCGCACCGGAAAGCGCACGCAAAGATCATTGACCGTAATTACCGGAGTGTCTTTTGTGTCGCCTGAGCCTTCAGTCAGCGGTAGTTGCTGCAAAGCTTCCAATGGCTCGACCCGTTTCACCGATCGTCCGACAAGGCTTGGCGCTGCTGCAATCAGCGTGCGGGTATAGTCATCTTTCGGATTCGAGAATATCTCATGAACTTCTCCCCGTTCAATCTCGCACCCCTTTTGCATCACCAACACATGATCCGCCATTTCGGCCACCACACCCATGTCGTGGGTAATGAACAAAATGGCTGTGCCGGTTTCACGCTGCAATTCACGCAACAAATCCAGAATCTGCGCCTGAACCGTCACGTCCAGCGCTGTAGTAGGCTCATCAGCAATGATCAGTTTCGGATTGCAGGCCAGTGCCATGGCAATCATCACACGCTGGCGCATACCGCCGGAGAAAGTATGCGGATATTGTTTCATCCGCGTTTCAGGGTCAGGTATACGCACCTTGCGCAGCATCTCCAGCACAGCCTCACGCAAGGCTGTTCCTTTCAGCCCGCGATGCAACCGGATAACCTCTGCCAGCTGATCGCCGATCCTTTGCACCGGATTGAGTGATGTCATCGGTTCCTGAAAAATCATGCTGATCTGACTGCCGCGAATACTGCGCATCCGGTCTTCTGAAAGACCCAGCAATTCTATATCGCCGAGCCGGACAGAACCTGTTGCATGTCCGGTTGCTTCCGGTAGCAGCCCCATAACGGCGAGAGAGGTCACACTCTTACCGGAGCCGGATTCACCGACAAGTGCCAGTGTTTTTCCTGCTTCAATCTCAAGATTAAGGCCATGAACAACGGGAACGGCACCAAAAGAGATATGCAAATCCCTGATAGACAGAATGGAATTGTTCTTCATCACGATGCATCCTTCAAGCGGGGATCAATCGCATCACGCAGCCCGTCACCGATCAGGTTAAACGCAAGCACCAGCAGCAGAATTGCCAGACTTGGAAACAAAGCCAGATGGAAAGCATTAAGAATATTGTCGAAACCTTCACGCACCATGCCACCCCATGTCGGAGTTGGCGGGGCAAGACCCAGCCCGATAAAAGCCAGCGACGCTTCTGTGCGCACGGCTGTTGCCATCCAGAGGGATGTCATGACCATCACTTCGGGCAGAATGGCGGGAAGAATGTGCCGGAACAGAATACGTGGTCCTGAAAACCCCATTGAACGACCGGCCTGTACATATTCACGGTCGCGCTGTGTCAGTACCGCTGCACGGGCAATACGTGCAAAGGCTGGCGTGGCAGTAAACGCAATCGCGATAATAATATTGGTCAGCGTCGCCCCCATGAGCGCCACCAGTGCCAGTCCGAGGATGAGCGAAGGAAAGGCCAGCACCACATCCATAATCTGCATGCAGATAATATCTGTGCGTCCGCCGAGATATCCGGCAAGCATACCAATCAGGGAGCCGATAATGGTTGCCGCAGTAATCGCCAGCAAGCCGATGGTCAGGCTGTAACGGGCACCCCAAAGCAAGCGGGAGAGAATATCCCGCCCGAAATTATCCGTACCAAACCAGTTCTCAGAACTCGGCGGCATCAGTTGTTTGAAAATATCCTGCTCTGCCGGATCGTAAGGTGCAAGAAGCGGTGCAAATATTGCGGCACCGATCAGCAGCACAACAACAAGAATGCCGATCCATGTGGAGATACCCAGCCTGCGCAGAAACGGCATGACAGAACTGAAGGCTGTCTTTTCGTAAGATGTGGAAATCGTGCTCATTTGTACTGAATCCTCGGATCAAGCAGGCCATAGGTCAGGTCTGTCACAAGGTTCACGATGACAACCATGAAGGTGTAGACCACAATCATGCCCTGCAGCAGTGTGTAGTCACGCTGGGTCAGAGCCGACAAAATCAGCTTGCCAAGCCCCGGTCGGGAAAACACGATTTCTGTCAGAACTGAATTGCCGATCAGAATGCCGAGATAGAGACCAACCACAGTTGCAATCGGTACGAGACAATTGCCAAGCGCATGTTTCCAGACCACGCTATATTGCGATGCACCTTTAGCGCGGGCGGTGCGTACATAATCCTGACTGAGGACTTCCAGCATGGCAGAGCGTGTCACACGGGTGATATAAGTCATCATAATCAGGGCAAGAGATAATGTCGGCAGTGCCATCTGACGCAAACGCTCCAGAATATCTCCCGAGCCACCGGCGCTGATAACCGGAAACCATTTCAACTGAATAGCAAACACCATCAGCAACAGAATGGCGGCAACAAAAGCAGGCAGGGACAGTCCGAGCAATGAGATAAAGCGGATAATGTAATCCGGCATTTTATTGCGCTTCACAGCCGCCCATACACCGGCCGGAACACCGAGGATGAGACCCAGTGCCAGTGCCGCAATCGTCAGCTCCAGCGTGTAGGGTAAAACATTGAGAATTTCCGCCGAGACAGGTCTACCGGTAATCATGGAGTTCCCCAGATCACCTTGCAAAGCATCCCAGAGGAAGCTGCCATATTGAACCAGAACCGGCTTATCCAGTCCGAGTTTCTGGTGCACCGCAGCAATACTGGCAGGGCTGGCCTGATCGCCAAGCAAAACCAGAGCAGGATCTCCGGGCAATATCCGTACAAGCAAAAATACCAGCGTTAATACGCTGAAAAGAGTTATGGCGGCAAAGCCAAGTCTCCTCGTCACAAAAGACAGCATCTCCCCTCCGAGATTCCCGTCACCGTGAAAGCGGCAAATATTTTTCTGTTCCCATCCGGCTGTTTCAGCCGTGGGTTATGCCTGTCAATTCATGGTCACGATTTATGTGTTCTCCTGACTGTAATGACAGCTAAAAAATTTGTTTGTGTCAATCCATTTCTTTTAATGGAATTATTATTTATAATTATTCTGATTATCGGAATATGAGATTCTTTATGACGACAAATAATTCATCCTCAAATGCCTCGCGGGCTTTGGATATTTTGCTGTTGCTCGGCGATTATGGTGAAGACGGCGCTGCACTGGCGGAAATCGCCAAATCGCTGAATGTCGCCAAATCGGCAGCCCACAGAACACTGATGGCGCTGACAGAACAGGGTTTTGCGGAACCTGCAGAACGCTATGGTCATTACCGGCTGGGCTCGGCCATTTTTCTGCTCGCACAACGCCAGCAACGGCTCACACCGCAAATTCAAAAACTGCAGCCCGGTATGACCGAATTCACCAAAAAAACCGGATATACGACTTATATCATTGCGCAATCGGGCTTTGATGCAGTTTGTGCCGAGATGATAAGTCGTTCCATTCTGCCGCAACAGCAATTCGGTATCGGTGAAAGAATGCCCTTAGGGATTGCGGCAGGCAGTGTTGCTTTAATGGCCACTTTGCCGGAAGGTGAGCGCGACGCAATTTTACACGCAAATACAGAGCGTTATACCCAATATCCTGCCGTGCGCCATGTGGATGTGGATGTCGTTAAACAGCAAGTTGATGAAACGCTCGCACGAGGTTACGCGGTTAATATGGGTTATTATCTGCCGGGCGTCGGTGGTTTGGGGTTACCATTACCAAAACCAAATCCGTTTCGCGTCAATGTCGCTATTTCTTTCAACATCCCGTTGGAAAATATGAAAGATGATGTGATGGACAATCTCATTGAGCAACTCAAAGAGTGTCTGAATATAACAAGCGGTTGATACAATGAGATTGAGCTTAAGACTTGCGCTCACCACCAGCATAAGGGCTTGAACAATGAGGTCGAAACACTGTCAGAAGCAGCTAGTCACACTCAAGCAATAATCTATTCGGTAAAATCTCGTAATAATGTATTTCTAAAGTAATACAGCCCCCTGCCTATATCGCAGGGGGCTGTAGCCGGATAGCCGTTGAGGAGCCGGCCTCCGGCTTTTTTATTTATCTGTTGGAGTCGGCAGACTTGTACCAATTACCACTTTACTTTGAAGCCGACGGTGCC
>UCAG01000005.1 GCA_900470285.1 Hyphomicrobiales bacterium | reverse complement strand
GCTTCTTCATAAGAAGCGTAGCCGCCCTGTACCCATACGGAGAATACGTCAGTTACGTTTACATCGAGGCGAACTTTACCAGCCCACTCTTCAAGCAGAGAATCGTAAGCTGCAACAGCTGCGATCGAACCCCAAGCCTGTTCAAACTTCAGACCACCAACAACGTGTGGCATGTAGTCGTCAATGCGGTTGTTCCATTCAACTTCAACTAGGTTGCCGTTACCGTCAACATATTCGTAAGAAGAAGTTTCGCCACCCTGCTCGGCGGAAATGATTGCCGAGAAGCCGTTACCACCAGTGAAGGTGTAGCTGATCAGGTTGGTGTCATATGCACCTGGAGCAACAACGTCATCGTTGATTACATCGCCGAGGTAGCCGGAGAATGTGTGGAATGCGGATTCATCTTTACCGATGCGCAGACCGCCCAGTTCGATGTAAGCATATTTCAGCTTGTTCTGTTTGTTTGCGCCGTCACCGAATTCAAAACGGTTTTCGGTGAAGGTCTTCAGAGTACCGAGTTCAGTTTCAGTCGCTGTGTGTGTACGCAGTGTGAAACGGGTGTTGGTTGACCAAGTATCGCGTTTTCCGCCTGCATATACATCGTCGCCGCCTTTGAAGTCAGCGCGAACATAACCGGAAAGACGCAGGCAGGTTTCTGTGCCTGGAATGTAGAAGTAGCCGGCGCCGTAAGCGTCGCAAACGCGTACATATTCTACAGCTTCTGGTTCTGGTGCAACGATGGCGTCGGCAGCCTGAGCGCCGGATACTGCAACGAGAGCTGCAGCGGAGCCGAGAAGAAGGCTCTTAATGTTCATTTCTGACCTCCAGTCAAAGTTTTAAATGGGTCTGGGCATTTTGTTTTGGCTGAAGGACAACCTGTCCCCATCCCCTTGGGTGAAAAAGTCGCTACCGAAGCGCTCCTTCTTCTGCCCTCAAGATACTCGTGCTCAGTTTCGTTGCAACACTGAAAACGCATAAGTAGGGGGTAAGATGTTGCTATCGGCATATCGTGTTGCAGAAAAGACACGAAACACACCCTAGGTACCGGATTTTATTTATGTTTTGTTTATATTTATTAAAATAAATTAACGAAAAATTGCTGCTTTTGCGGGGTTTTCTGATGTTTCCACAGGCTGAAACAGCGCCACGTCCCGGGGAGGACCTGAATTGATCTGCCTGGTTTCATCCTCCTTAAGACATAAAACTGGCAAGTGATTTGCCCTGTTCGCGTCAGTGAATCGGTTACCTGATACCAAGGGCTTTGATTCTGTGATTTTGATTCCGTTTCTATGCGTTTTGAAGCCGGCTTCTCTTTTTAGAGGGCAGAAAGAGCGTAAAACTATCAGAATTTAATGCCTTTTTTGAATTCCGCCTGTTGATGGATAAGATTTTTTTGCTCCTGATGCGTAAAGTGCTTGAACTCATGATTATTACCGGCTATTGCGCCTTTACCGGAGAGGTGGCCGAGTGGTCGAAGGCGCTCCCCTGCTAAGGGAGTATACCCGGAAGGGTATCATGGGTTCGAATCCCATCCTCTCCGCCATTGTTTCATTGATAGAATGGCTTACAGACAGCTGGCAGAATTTATTCTTGCCGGTTTTTTTGTATTTTACGCGCTTTTTATCCCGCGTTTTTTGACTGCCGATTTTAGGCGTTCAAAAATAAATAATTCTGGTCGTTTTAATAACTTATTGAAAATATTGATTTTTATTTGATGATGTATGTTTCTGACTGGAGGTCAGAAATGAACATTAAGAGCCTTCTTCTCGGCTCCGCTGCAGCTCTCGTTGCAGTATCCGGCGCTCAGGCTGCCGACGCCATCGTTGCACCAGAACCAGAAGCTGTAGAATATGTACGCGTTTGCGACGCTTACGGCGCTGGCTACTTCTACATTCCAGGCACAGAAACCTGCCTGCGCATCTCCGGTTATGTTCGTATGCAGGCTGCTGCAGGCCGCGACGCTTATTCCGGTGAAAAATTCGGTTATGACGCTAAAGAGTGGAATGACCAGACCGGTGATTGGGAAAACAGACATCAGGATACCTATGATATCTATTCCCGTTTCACACTGCGTACGCACACAGCGACTGAAACTGAACTCGGTACTCTGAAAACCTTCACTGAAAACCGTTTCAACTTCTCGAACGGTGGTCAGGGTAGCCATACTCTGAATTTTGCATACATGCAGCTCGGTGGCCTGCGCATTGGTCTCGATGAATCCGCATTCCACACCTTTACAGGTTACCTCGGCGACGTAATCAACGATGACGTGGTTGATGCTGGTAAATACCGTACAAACCTGATCAGCTACACCTTTGCTGGCGGTAACGGCTTCTCGGCGATCGTATCGCTTGAGCAGGGTGGCGGTACTGAGACTGTTGCATATGTTGATCCAACTGGCGGTGTTTCAGTATTCAACTACAGCAACCGTATCGACAGCTACATGCCACACGTTGTTGGTGGTCTGAAGTTCGAACAGGCTTGGGGTTCGATCGCCGGTGCTGTTGGTTATGACTCCAACCTCGAAGAGTGGGCTGGTAAAGTTCGCCTCGACGTAAACGTAACAGACCAGTTCTCCGTATGGGTACAGGGCGGTTATTCTTCTTATGAAGAAAACATCGGTATGTACGGTTCATGGGGCGGCGATTGGGCTGTCTGGGGCGGCGCGAAGTTCAAAGCAACTGAAAAAGCTACCTTTAACCTGCAGGCTGCCTACGAAGATTGGGGCAAAACAGCTATTGCTGCAAACGTAGCTTACCAGCTGGTTCCAGGCTTCACTATCACTCCAGAACTTACATATACATCTTGGAAAAATGGCCATCCTCTGCGTGAAGCAGGCGTGGTTCCTAATAAAGATGCTTTCGGTGGTACAATCCGCTTCCAGCGTTCTTTCTAAGCCATTGGTTTAGTTCAAAAAAAGATACCAGCGGCTATGTCGCTGGTATTTTCGTCTCACACGGGGCGTTCAAGCGGGGACCATCTTTAACGAGATGCGCTTATACAAATACCAGATGTAAATTTTTGTATTGATGGGGCGGACTAGGACTTTTCGAGGGGGCATTTCAGAAACTCAACCAGAGTGGTTTTATCATGCTGACCTCACAAAAATGTTACTCAGACTTGTGTTATGTTCTTATTGGTTCTAAAGCTCCAAGTCGATCAAACGGCTGGGGGGCCTTATGATGGAGCTGAATCGGGACATTTCTTTCGAAAATTCTGAGAATTTTACGCCTGTAATGGGCTATAATCTCAGTTTTACGTCATCCAATACAAAAACACATCGCATTGTGAATCAGTACTCAGTTACTGATTTGTCCGAGCGCTATCTCAATATTTTATGGGACGACGGGTCGCATAAATATAATGTGAGATTGTTTCTTGGTGAAATTAATGAAATTCTGAAGGGGGAGCGTTTCAGCGGCTTTAGTCAGGAAATGCTCGACAGAATTATCGGTTCCCTGCGTGAACGCAATAACAGCAATGCAACCATTAATAGAAAAATGGCTGCACTCAGCAAGTTGTTGCGAAAGGCGTATAAGATGGGGGACATCTTTAGCCTGCCGGAATTCATTCGTCAGAAGGAACGGGCAGGGCGAATTCGTTTTCTTGAACTTGAAGAAGAAGCACGTCTTTTCGCGGCGATTAAAGCGCGTTGCGAAAACAGCTATCGTCTGGCCGTATTTTTGGTCGATACAGGTTGCCGTCTTGGTGAAGCAATCGGCCTGACCTGGAATGATTTACACGATCCGCGTGTCACTTTCTGGCTTACCAAGTCGAACCGGAGCCGTACTGTTCCCTTGACCAAACGTGCCAGAAAAACCTGTAAAATACCGGTTGAGCGTCATAAAGGGCCGTTTTCTATGCTGACGCAGGTCGAATTCCGCGCAGTGTGGAATGATGCCAAATATGAAGTCGGGCTTGGTACAGATACACAGGTTGTGCCGCATATTCTCCGTCATACATGCGCATCGCGCCTTGTGCGCGGCGGTATTGATATTCGTCGTGTTCAGATGTGGCTTGGTCATCAGACATTGCAGATGACAATGCGTTATGCCCATCTTGCGACCAATGATTTAGACAGCTGTGTAAAGGTGCTGGAAGTTCGCTAGGCAATTCAGAGTAATTTATGCTGTTTCGTGTTGTAGTGGTTAGCTGATTTGGGGGAACACTAACGGCAGTTGTTGTACTCAGGAAACCGGAATGATGTTGCGGATTTATAAAACATACATGTCGCCATTCAGAAAGATCAGTTCTCGGTAGTCGGGCGAACTGCATGATCTGCTCTAAACTGTTATAGAAGCATTGTTTTCCTGAGTAAGAATGCGCTTTGATACGGACTCTTTGACGACAGCCATTGATTAAAGTTGCGCTTATCTGCATTGATGACGGGCAGATAATCAATTTACAGGATTTATGAAGATGACTGCTGGCGTTGAACGTCTGTTTCTGTTTTTCTCCGGTTTATCCGGTGCTGCTGCAATGACAAGCTATGCAGCATCTGCACACGGCGATCATGCGTTTTTAGGCGTTGTAGCGCCGATTTTGCTGGGGCATGCAGCTGCTTTTTTAGGTTTTGCTTTTTTAAGTGTACGCAGTCGCTCCATTTACTGGGCTGGTATTCTCGTGTTGCTCGGTCTTGTCTTATTTGCTGGTGATTTGATTCTGCGTGATCTGACAGGCAACAGATTGTTCGCTATGGCCGCGCCGACAGGCGGTACTTTGATGATTGGCGGTTGGCTGATGACGGCTCTGTGCGCATTCATCCCTGTAAGAAAATAATATTATCTCCGTTGTTTTCTCCGGAACATCTTAAATTGTAAGATATTTCGGGCTGGAAAAGTTGGATATTCCATACAAAAAAGCCGCGCTGTTCGTTCACAGCGCGGCTTTTTTGATAGTTATAGCCAAAAATTACCGGAAAATTTAACCGCGACGACCGCTTACCAGATCCTGCTGAATATTGGCATTGCCATAGAGACGGGATTTATAAACGGCGTAATTCTCCATCACCCGCTGCACATAGTTACGGGTTTCTGTGTATGGAATACGCTCAATCCAGTCGACAACCTGATCGAGATTCTGCCCGCGCGGATCACCATATTTGGCAATCCATTCACTGGCGCGTCTCGGGCCTGCATTATATCCGGCAAAAGTCAGGATATAAGAACCGTTGAAACGCTCAATCTGTTCACCGAGATAATGCGCACCTAAAGTAGCATTATAAGCGGCATCGGTGGTCAGGCGCTTATCGGAATAAGCAAGACCTGCGCGCTGGGCAACGCCTTTTGCTGTTCCCGGTAACAATTGCAGCAGGCCACGCGCACCGGCGCTGGAAACTGCTGAAATATTGAATTCGCTTTCCTGACGGGCAATCGCATAGGCGAGGGCAGCGCCGGAGCCTTTAATATTCGCATTGGCCGGAATGGCACCGGTCGGATGAGATAATGCACCGACATCAAGGCCGCGACCGGCTGCGATCTTGCCGACACGCAGAGACAGGTAATGATTGCTGTTTCGCTCGGCCATAACGGCGAGAAGAGCCAGTTCCCCTGTGCTGCTCAATTCCTGCGCCATGTTTATGTACAGGCTCTGTGCCCGATTGCCATAACCGATGGATTCCAGTCGGCGGATTGCGCGAACCGGTTCACGGCTGTCAAAACGCTCACGGTCTGCAGCGCTTGGTTTCGGATAAGGCAGCTGCAGAACATTATTACCAAGTTTGGCTGCAGCCAGCTGGCCGTAAAATGATGTACCGTAATAGGATGCGCGCTGATACATCTGCTTTGCATTGCCGCCACCACCGGCTTCTGCGGCACGACCCATCCAGTAATAGGCGCGGGATGCTGACATCGGACGCGAGGAAATTTCGGCAATACGGCTAAAATGTTTCTGCGCGGTAGAGGCATCATTCAATGCACGCAGAGCATACCAGCCCGCATGGAATTCTGCATCTGCAGACATTGTCGGTGTTTCCGCACTGTGTGCTGCGGCTAAGCGATAAGCGATTTGCGGTTTACCGATATCCAGCAATTCACGGGATAAAACGCGGCGCTCAATCCACCATGCATCCGGATCAACCAGGGATTTGGCATCTCGCGGTGCCTTCAGCATCAGATTGGCGGCTTCCGTATAGCGTTCAGAACGGCGCAGATACTGGATTTTTGCAAACAAAAACGCAGGATTTGACTGCCATGAACTATGCACAGCATTAAGCTTTTGTGCCGCATCCGGTGCACGCTTGCTGACTGAGACATATGCTGCATAAAGCGATTCCGCATTGGCTGATGCGGCTAAGCGTGATGCTGATGACAGGCGGTTATCATAAAGCATGCGCAGAAAACGCGCCTGATGATCCTCTTTGGTCAATACGCCGGAAAATTCGCGTAAAATCAGCGTTTCATCTTTTGTATCAAGCTTGGCACGCGCCCACCATGGGGCAAGTAACTGGCGTGCCTGAGCACGGTTTCCGCTGGCAAGATAAGCACGACCCAGCAGGATCATACCTTCCGTAGTTTGTGGCTTACGGTTTCCGAGATAGGAAAGAATTGTGTTCGCAGAGGCGTTTTCACGGTAAAGTGCCCGTTCAGTGTTGCGCTGAACTGTTGTCATGCCAGGCCAGTCGCGCAATTCTGCTGCAGCCGCAACATAGTCGGCACTCGACAAGCCGTCAGCACCGGACAAGGCCAGAGCCCATGTCAGGATATGGCGGTCGAGATCACTGGCGGACATGCCATTGCGAATTGCCAGCGCACGGCGTGCATCTTTTGAAGACAGGGCATCCAGCGCGGTTTTCAGGCTGCCGCTCATAGCGGCCGGCGCCTGTGTGCGTGGTATGGTGGCAGTGGTCGTCGGATCCGGCCGCATCATCGGAGCAGGCATATTGCGCATTGCCGTTGGTGCAAAAGGGCGCAGTAAAGGCGTCGGCACATTCTCAGCTTCCTGAGCGCTGGCTGTCAGTACATTTCCCGCCATGCTTGCACTTAAAAGTGTAAGGGCTAAAAAAAACTGATCTGGTCGCTGTCCGAAAAGTGCAAATTTACGCATTACAAATCCGTTATAACCCTGTTGAAGCAAATTTAAGGCAGATTTTTAAGATATCCGAGTGAAAACTGAGAGTTATCGAAAAATTGTTTTATGTGTTCAGAGGCTCTGAATATGCTTTTGAATGCTGCCGGTCTTTCCAGAGCATGTCTCCCAAAAGTGGATGTCGGTTTTGGAGGCAAGACATGCGTTGAATTAAAAGATGGAGCGAGCACTGTAGATCAGATTATACGGAGCACGCTCTGACACCGGAGTATAAGCCATACCTGTGAAGGCAATGTTAATGAAGCCTTACCTGAAAGACGGGGTGATATGGTTTTTAACAATAAATTCATCGTGATTTGCGCCCCAATTTTGCCGGTATTGACTGATGTTTCTCAGAAGGTTGGGGATAAAATGCAAATCACTTGCTAACAGGTTTTCGTCGATATGCGTAAAACATTTCGTCGGAGTGACGAAATACGCGTTTATATTTATCATAGCGATGAAATGCTCATGAATATGTGTAAATTTGCTTGATGCAGCAGTTTTGCAGGACTATGGTGCAGCACTTTTCACGAACAGGTGGTGGTGCCATCATTCTGTATGCGGCTGCAAGGCCTGTATGGATGGTCGTTCTATGGCATTTGTAGTGAATATAATAACATTCTTATAGGCTGTATATTAGAAATCATCATATATGCGGTTTGAAATTACATACTGTCAGAGCAGGGCTTTTTTGATTTTGGAAAATTGAAAACTGTCCGGAGATGCGGGGCTGATTATGTCAGGCCGGATTTCCTTCTGCATATCTGATCTTCAATAATAGAGCGCGGTGCACCCGATCGGGCGCACAAAACCCGCTCTAACACTTTGAAATTAGAGCATACTATTCCGGATTGAAAGTCCGGCGTAATAAACTGCATTATCGGTCGATTTTTCGCTGATATGTAATTCATATTAAAACACAGGCAAACTTTTGGGAGTACCCGATGCTTAAGGGCTCAATCACGGCTATCGTCACACCTTTTACAGAACAGGGTGGTTTTGACGAAAAAGCGTTCCGTGGCCTTGTAAACTGGCAGATCGAGGAGGGGACGCATGGCTTTGTACCGGTTGGTACAACTGGCGAAACTCCGACACTGTCCCATGATGAGCATAAACGGGTAATCGAGGTTTGCGTTGAAGAAGCGAAAGGCCGTGCGCAGGTTATAGCCGGCGCCGGTTCTAATAATACAGTTGAAGCCATTGAGCTTGCCCAGCACGCACAAAGCGCTGGTGCTGATGCTGTTCTGGTTGTGACACCTTATTATAATAAGCCAAATCAGCGCGGGCTGTATGCGCATTTTTCCGCTGTTGCCAAAGCGATTTCTATTCCGCTGGTGATCTATAATATTCCGGGACGCTCGATCATTGATATGACACCGGAAACTATGGGCGCACTTGTGCGCGATCATAAGAATATTGTTGGCGTAAAGGATGCAACCGGTAAAATTGAGCGTGTCTCTGAGCAACGTGCAACTTGTGGTACGGACTTTATTCAGTTGTCCGGCGAAGATGCAACGGCTCTGGGTTTCAATGCTCATGGCGGACGCGGCTGTATTTCTGTAACATCCAATATTGCACCACGTCTTTGCGCACAGTTTCAGGAAGCCTGTCTGGCCGGTGATTATGCAACAGCACTGACAATTCAGGATCGTCTGATGCCGCTGCACAAGGCCTTGTTCATGGAGCCAAACCCGTCTGGTGTGAAATATGCACTGGCACGTACCGGACGCATTGCCAATCACCTGCGTTTGCCTTTGATGCCTGTTGAAGCTGAAACTGCAGAGAAAATCGATGCGGCGCTGCGTCATGCAGGCTTGCTGAATCACTAGAGCGCCGTGTGCCAGACTTGGCACACAAAGGCCGCTCTAACACTTTAAAATTAGAGCATAATTTTACCTTCAATTGATTCAAGTCTAAGGAATTATGCTCTAACCCTGCGCATCCGGCATAACTGAACAGTTTACGCTGTTTATTTTGCTGCAAATCATCTATCGCCTGCCGGTACATGAGTATTGAACCGGCAGGCTTTTTTATATTCAACTTGCTTCAGTTTAAGCCGGAAAAACTCTGGATTCTATAGTGGTCGCATTATCACGGTCGTCAAGTTCATCCAGCTTGACTGTGAAATGCTCTAGTAAAGTTGCGGATCAGATATATATTGCTGCCATGAATACGAAAAAAAATGCACCTGCACGCAAAGTCATCGCAGATAACCGCAAAGCGCGTTATAATTTCGAGATACTTGAAGTGATTGAAGCGGGCCTCGTTCTCTCGGGAACCGAGGTTAAATCTTTGCGTTCCAATCAGGCAAATATCGCTGAAAGCTATGCCAGCTTTGAGAATGATGCGTTCTGGCTGATTAATTCATATATTCCTGAATATACGCAAGGCAATCGTTTCAATCATGATCCGCGGCGGTTGCGCAAACTGCTGCTCAGCGAGAGAGAGATTGTGCGTCTGGCCAATTCCATCGCCCGTGACGGGATGACAGTTGTGCCGTTGAAACTCTATTTCAACGAGCGTGGCCGTGCGAAGCTCGAAATCGCTCTGGCACGCGGTAAGAAATTGCATGACAAGCGCGAGACAGAAAAGAACCGTGACTGGAATCGTGAAAAATCACGATTGCTCCGTGATCGTGGGTGATCCCCGAAAGATTAAAACCCTGTCTGAGACAGGGTTTTTTTATGAGCTTATTTCTGGGGATTGTCGTTCAGATAGTCGCGCACATTGCTGAATACGTTACGGAACATGGCCTCTGTGAGAACGCCGGTATTGGTGTTGTAGCGCGAGCAGTGGTAGCTGGAGAAAATGCGCAGCTTTCCGATATCTGTTTGCGCGCCATGGCCGAATTTATGTTTTGAGACCGGCTGGCCAAGGGCACGGATTGTCGATTGATGGGCAATGGTGCCAAGCGTGACAATCGCCTGCAAGTTAGGCAGGCCGGTAATAAACGGTGATAAAAACTGGCGGCAGGTATTGATCTCGGCGCCGGTCGGTTTGTTCTCCGGCGGCACACAGCGAACGGCATTGACGATGGCGCAATCATTGAGCGTCAATGTATCATCAGGGCGCGCTTCGAAATTACCCTGAGCGAAACCATAATCTTTCAATGTGGAATAAAGCAGGTCACCGGCATAGTCTCCGGTAAAAGGGCGGCCGGTGCGGTTGGCACCGCGTAAACCCGGTGCAAGGCCGATAATCAGCAGGCGTGCCCGTTCGGCAAAAGCGGGCAGGGTCGTGGTGCAAACTGCTGTTGCACTGTTCTGCGGATCTGTCGGCAGAAAAGCAGGAACCGGAGCATTATGCCATGAAGGCTCATTGCCCCGCCAGACTTGAATAAAGTCGTGAAGGCGGGGGCAGAAAGCGCAATCGCGGGATGGTTCCGGATAAAGCAAAAGCGATCAGAAGAGCTTAGTAAAGCTCTTCTTCCTCTTCCATACGGCGTGTAGGACGCTCGGTAACTTCACGGCTGATTTCAGACTTCAGAGTTACCAGATCAAGGAAATGGTCTGCCTGACGGCGCAATTCGTCGGAAATCATTGGCGGCTGTGTTGTGAGTGTTGAAACAACACTCACTTTGCGGCCGCGACGCTGCAATGCTTCTACGAGGCAGCGGAAATCGCCGTCACCGGAAAAGATTACAAAATGATCGACAGTTTCAGTCAGTTGCATGGCATCGACAGCAAGTTCGATATCCATATTGCCTTTTACCTTGCGGCGGCCGGTTGCATCAGTAAACTCTTTGGCAGCTTTGGTAATGACTTTGTAGCCATTGTAGTCGAGCCAGTCGATCAGGGGACGAATGGATGAATATTCCTGATCTTCAACAAGTGCAGTATAGTAATAAGCACGCAGTAAGTAACCGCGCTTCTGAAAAGCTTTCAACAATTTGCGGTAATCAATATCAAAGCCAAGTGTCTTGGATGCAGCGTAAAGATTGGCGCCATCGATAAAAAGCGCGATTTTTTCGCGTGAATCAAACATTTTGATAATTATCCATTCTTCAGCAAATAATATTTTGCTGATTAATTGTCCGCACTTTTCAATTTTTAGTTTTGAAAAAAGCCTCTCCTAGTTTGCGTTCTAAGGCGCATCTACAGAAAGGCAAGCAATCACAGGTTGTTTTTATTGTCGTATTTGGAAAAGTCAGGGAAAATGTGTGATTAAGATATCACAAATATCATATAAATGAAATCTATTCATTTGGGAGCAAGAGTATAAACGATTTAGAGGACTTTATTGCATCCGTTTGAAGGCTCTCAGAGTAGTGGAATTTTAAAAGATCGGGAGCGATTCTGTGGGGTTTTGTGACGGAAAGATGAAGGTTAGTGGCGGGCAGAGCTGTGTTTGCGCACAGATATAGAAAATCAAAAACGACTCTATGTGCGCTTTTGCTTGTTTTTTGTGTCAAGTGGCGTTATGGAAATCGGGAATTCCTGAATTAATTTTGAGATATGAAAGGGGCATCCATGGCCCGCGTTACCGTTGAGGATTGCGTTGACAAGGTAGACAACCGCTTTGAGCTGGTTCTGCTTGCCAGCCATCGTGCACGTCAGATCTCACAGGGCGGTCAGATTACCATTGATCGTGACAACGATAAAAACCCGGTTGTTGCGTTGCGTGAAATCGCTGACGAGACCCTGTCGCCGGGTGATCTGAAAGAAGACCTGATCCATTCGCTGCAGAAGCATGTGGAAATTGACGAGCCGGAAGCACCGGCACCATTGCAGATCAGCGGCGCTCTGGATGAGCTGGGCGGCGAAGTTGTTGTCGGCGCTGAAGACATCGTGACATTCGACAGCATGAGCGAAGAAGATCTGCTCGCTGGTATCGAAGGTTTGGTTGCACCGGAGAAAAGCGACGATTACTGATTTTTGTTGAGGCGCTTTAAGCTGTTTCAACAGATATCCGGCTTTGTTTTCAGGTTGCCGGTATCAGTAAAGATCGGATTATTAAAGCGCTGCAGATCATTCTGCGGCGCTTTATTTTGTGCGTACAAAACTCGATCTAACACTTAAATTAAGAGCATCATTTTAACTTAAACTGATTCAAGTTTAAGAAATTATGCTCTGGCCGTTAAAATGCCGCATGAAAAATGCCGGAACATGCCGGATTATTAGATGCTTTAAAATCTGTAGTGCTTTGTGCCGGTTGCGTTTTACGGTAAATTCCGGAGTCGTGGCGCCGGTGTCGTTATGTATGATTTGTTGAATGCGCGGGTAAGAGGAGAGCAGGCTGATGATGCGCCAATATGAGCTGGTTGAGCGGGTGCAGCACTATAAGCCTGATGTGAATGAGGCGCTGCTGAATAAGGCTTATGTTTATGCGATGCAGAAACATGGCAGTCAGAAACGTGCGTCCGGCGATCCGTATTTTTCCCATCCGCTGGAAGTTGCGGCAATTCTCACAGATATGCGTCTTGATGAGGCAACCATTGCCATTGCGCTGCTGCATGACACAATTGAAGATACTGATGCGACCCGCGCTGAGATTGACCAGCTGTTTGGCCCTGAAATCGGCAAGCTGGTTGAAGGTCTGACCAAGCTTAAAAAACTCGATCTGGTTTCCAAAAAAGCCGTACAGGCGGAAAATCTGCGCAAACTTCTGCTGGCGATTTCCGACGATGTGCGCGTGTTGCTCGTGAAGCTGGCTGACCGTTTGCACAATATGCGCACCCTTGGCGTGATGCGCGAAGACAAACGTCTGCGCATTGCCGAAGAAACCATGGATATTTATGCGCCGCTGGCCGGTCGCATGGGTATGCAGGATATGCGCGAAGAGCTGGAAGAACTGGCATTCCGTTATATCAATCCGGAAGCATGGCGTGCGGTGACTGACCGTCTTGCGGAACTGATGGAAAAGAACCGTGGTCTGCTCAGTAAGATTGAGACAGATCTGGCGACATTGTTTGCCGAAAAAGGCCTGCATTCTGATGTTTCCAGCCGGCAGAAAAAGCCATGGTCGGTTTTCCGTAAAATGGAAACCAAAGGCCTGTCTTTCGAGCAGTTGTCCGATATTTTCGGCTTCCGCGTAATCGTTGATAGTGTTGATGATTGTTACAAGGCGCTGGGGATTATTCACCGCACTTGGTCAATGGTGCCGGGGCGTTTCAAAGATTATATTTCAACGCCGAAACAGAATGATTACCGTTCGATCCACACCACAATTATCGGGCCGTCCCGTCAGCGTGTAGAGCTGCAAATCCGCACCCGCGCCATGGATGATGTGGCGGAATATGGCGTGGCAGCCCATTCGATTTATAAAGACGGCCGCAGCAATACGGTGCCGACCGCGATTTCAACAGAATCCAATGCCTATGCATGGCTGCGCCGTACGATTGAAGCCCTGTCTGAAGGTGATAATCCGGAAGAATTTCTCGAACATACCAAGCTGGAATTGTTTCAGGATCAGGTTTTCTGCTTCACGCCGAAAGGCCGCCTGATTGCTTTGCCGCGCGGTGCAACACCAATTGATTTTGCCTATGCGGTGCATACGGATATTGGCGACTCCACCGTTGGTGTGAAGATCAACGGCCGCATGATGCCGCTGATGACCGAGCTGAAAAACGGCGATGAGGTGGATATTATCCGCTCCAAATCACAGGTGCCGCCTGCAGCATGGGAATCCATTGTGGTTACCGGTAAGGCGCGTTCGGCAATCCGCCGTGCAACCCGCGCTGCTGTTCGCAAGCAATATTCCGGTCTGGGTATGCGTATTCTGGAGCGGGCATTCGAGCGCGGTAACAAGCCGTTCAGCAAGGATTTGCTCAAGCCTGCACTGGCACGACTGGCACGCAAAGATATCGAAGATGTATTTGCAGCGGTTGGTCGCGGTGAGCTGGCTTCCGGCGATGTGCTGAAAGCGGTTTATCCGGATTATCAGGATACGCGCGTGACAACGGGCAGTCCTGCGAAAACCGGCGAGAAGGGCTGGTTTAACCTGCAAAATGCTGCCGGTATGATCTTTAAGGTACCGGAGGGTGGTAGCACTGAGGATGTGCAAAAGCAGGCGGCAGCGCAAAATCATGCTGTGCCGATCCGCGGTGCAAATTCGGATCTGCCAGTACGTTTCGCGCCGGAAGGCGCAGTTCCGGGCGATCGTATTGTCGGAATTTTGCAGCCGGGTGTCGGGATCACTATCTATCCGATCCAGTCTTCTGCATTGACCGCCTATGATGACCAGCCGGAGCGCTGGATTGATGTGCGCTGGGATATTGACGGCGAAATGCATGAGCGTTTTCCTGCGCGTATCTCCGTCTCCGCTATTAACTCGCCAGGATCACTGGCAGAGATTGCGCAGGTTATTTCAGTCAATGATACCAATATCCACAATCTTTCCATGGTACGCACCGCGCCTGATTTTACAGAAATGATTATGGATCTTGAGGTTTGGGATCTCAAACATCTCAACCGCATTATTACGCAATTAAAAGAAAGCGCCTGTGTGAGCGATGCACAGCGCGTTAACGGATAAGAGGTAAGAGGTAGCTCATGAATACTGAAGATGTGCTGGGTGTGTTTCGTGAGGCAGGTGCCATTCTTGAAGGGCATTTTATTCTGACTTCCGGTCGCCGCAGCCCTGTTTTCCTGCAAAAAGCGCGGGTGTTCATGCATGCCGACAAGACGGAAAAACTGTGCAAAGCACTGGCTGAAAAGATCAAAGCCGCTGACCTCGGCCCGATTGATTATGTCGTCGGCCCTGCAATTGGCGGTCTGATCCCGTCTTATGAAACTTCACGCCATCTCGGCGTGCCGTCGATCTGGGTGGAGCGTGAAAATGGTGTGTTCAAACTGCGCCGTTTCGAGCTGCCGGAAGGTTCCCGCGTTGTGATCGTGGAAGATATTGTGACCACCGGCCTTTCGATCCGCGAGACAATTGATACGCTGCGCGATCTGAAAGCCGAAGTTGTGGCTGCCGCCTGTATTGTTGACCGTTCAGCGGGTAAAGCCGATGTGGGCACCAAGCTGATCGCACTGGCTGAATATGAAGTGCCATCCTACGATAAGGATAATCTGCCGCCGGAACTGGCTGCACTTCCTGCTATCAAGCCGGGAAGCCGTAATATCTGATTGCAAATGTGGCTTTGTGCCATGAGGTGCAAAGCCACTGCCTGTTTGTTGCCGGAGCGCATTCCGAAAAATGTGAAGCGGTTTCGGGATAAAATGTGTGTAAAGTAAAAAGCTGGCGCGTTTTTTGACGCAGGCTTGATCGGGATATAGAAATTACTACGTATTCATGGCATGAGGAGCCTATTCTTCATACATGAAAATTTTCCTGCACGTCGCATTTTATTTTTACTACGCACAAACCCCGTCGGGGCACTAACAAGGCATCATCGTGGTTTCAGTTCTTACTGCTCAGACAATGCACAATCAGCGTCACCGGGATCCGTGCGGTGCCTGTGCTGATTGTGAAGTGCGTAAAATGGCTATCTGTGCCGCTTTGCAGGATGATGCGCTGTACGCGTTGGAGGCAATCATGTCTTCACGCAAGCTTGAAACCGGCGAGATGCTGGTGGAAGAGGGCGCGCCGAAGCTGAAAGTTTTCAGCCTGACTTCCGGTCTGTTGCGGTTATTTACATTGCTGCCGGATGGTCGCCGTCAGATTTCCGGCTTTCTCTATCCTGGTGACTATCTCGGTCTGGCGGATGACGGAACGTACTCCCAGACAGCAGAAGCTGTTGTACCATCCACATTATGCTGTTTTTCCGTGAATGAGATGGATGATCTGATGGATCAGCATCCGGCATTGAAAGACCGGCTCTATGTGATGACGCGGGAAGCTTTGCGCCAGTCGCGGGATAACCAGCTGGTGCTGGGGCGTCTTGCGCCGGTTGAAAAACTGGCTTCTTTCCTGCTGGTTCTGTCTGCACAGGCGAAACGTGTCGGCAGTCCAGACAATCCTGTGCATTTGTCGATGAATCGCACGGATATTGCGGATTATCTCGGCCTGACAATTGAAACGGTCAGCCGGTGCTTCACCAAATTGCGCACCCAAGGGCTGATCCATCTGCCGGATGCCAATACAGTGAGCATTCTCTCGCATCGCTCATTGTCGGCGGTTGCCGGTACTGAATATAAAAGCTGATTTTCCGGTTCTCAGACATTTCAGGGTATACTTGTCCGGCAAGCTGAACAGCTTCATGTCGTCATGCGAAACTGTTTCGCAAACTCAGACTTTTTGCCGTATTTATTGGGATTTTATTGTTCGGGCACATGCGTAATATCGGTGCCGGAGAGGATATTTTTTTAAATCATTTATAATTCAGAGGAGGGGTTATGTTCCGTCCGTTTTTATATTCAGGACTTTTATTATCTGTATTTTCCGGCTTTGCTCAGGCTGAAACTGTTATCAACCGTGGTAATGATACTGATCCGGCGTCTCTGAACCAGCAACTCACAGTGACAGTCGGGGAGGCGCGCCTTTTCTCAGATTTGTATCAGGGATTACTGACTGAGGATGCTAAAGGCACAATCATTCCCGGTGTAGCGGAAACATGGGAGGTTTCTCCTGACGGGATCACCTATATTTTTCATCTGCGCAAGAATGCAAAATGGTCAAACGGTGATCCGGTAACTGCGCAGGATTTTCTGTTTGCATTCCGGCGGATAATGGACCCTGCAACGGCTGCACCTTATGCCAATGTGCTGTTTCCGATTAAAAATGCTGAAGCCGTTGCAACAGGTAAAATGCCTAAGGAGCAGCTTGGTGTGGACACACCGGATGATTATACGGTGAAATTTACACTAAAGGCACCGACACCTTATTTTCTGCAGCTTATGACACATCATACAGCACTGCCTTTGCACCGCAAAAGCGTTGAAAAATACGGCGAAAAATTCACCACGCCCGGCAATCTGGTAACCAATGGTGCCTATCAGCTGATCAGTTTTGTGCCTAACGACAAAATCACCATGAAGAAGAACCCGTATTATTATAATGCTGATAAAGTTAAAATTGATGTGGTGAACTGGCTACCTTTTGAAGACCGTTCCGCTTGTATGCGCCGGTTTGAGGCGAAGGAAGTCCAGACATGCTCTGATGTGCCGGCTGAACAGATGGATTATGTCCGGAAGACTTTTGGCAGTCAGTTACATATTGCGCCGCAACTGGGCAGTTATTTTCTGGATATTAAGGGAAAAGACGGCAGCCCGCTGAAAGATGCCCGTGTGCGCCGCGCTATATCCATGGTGATTGACCGGGAATTTATCGCCCGTGAAGTCTGGCGGGGAACAATGCTGCCTTCTTATTCTTTTGTACCGCCCGGTATTGATAATTATATCAGCGGAGGAGTGAAGCAGACCTACGCGAATGAAGATATTCTGGATCGTGAGGATAAGGCAAAGACCCTGCTGCAGGAGGCAGGTGTGACCCCGGACAGCCTGACGCTAGAGCTCTATTATAACACTTCAGAAAATCACAAGAATGTAATGGCTGCCATTGCGGATATGTTGAAGAATATTGGCATCAAGGCCAAGCTGAATGAAATGGAGGGTACAACCTATTTCAATTATCTGCGGGAGGGAGGAGATTTCAATTTGGCACGGGACGGTTGGATCGCTGACTATAGTGATCCGCAAAGCTATCTGTTTCTTTACAAAACCGGCAGCAGTTTCAACTATCCGAAATGGTCTGATAAAGCTTATGATGCATTGCTGGATCAGGCTTCGGTCACAGCAGATCTGAAGGCACGTGCGGTTATTCTTGCGGATGCGGAACGGCTGTTGCTGCGAGAACAGGTCATTATTCCGTTGCTGACTTATGCATCACGGGCGCTGGTCTCGGATCAGGTTGAGGGCTGGCAGGATAATATCAAGGATGTTCATGCCACACAGTGGTTGTCGCTGAAACAATAGCGGCCGCGTATATTTAAATCAGGTTACGCTTTCGTGTTGCGGCGTTGAACCGGAAATAAACAGGCGTTTTTTGAACGGGCGGGGAGTACTCCGCCCGTTTTTTGTTTTTTAGCCATTGATCCAGATCAATGCGCTTTTTCACACCTTTGTTACACCAGCGATAAGGGAGGACGGTCCGTTTGCGGAAAACGGGTCCGGCAAGCTGCTTTACTGTTGCGGAGCAGCGGTTATCCGAATGATAAAAGGCTGGAAGTATGATTGACTTTACTGTCGTTGATCTGTCGCGATTGCAGTTCGCTGCAACGGCGATGTATCATTTTATTTTTGTCCCCCTGACGCTCGGCCTCTCATTATTGATGGCGATTATGGAGAGCGTTTACGTCATGACCGGTCGCGACATCTGGCGTCGCATGACCATGTTCTGGGGTGTTTTGTTTGGCATTAACTTTGCCATGGGCGTCGCCACAGGCATCGTGATGGAGTTTCAGTTCGGTATGAACTGGAGCTATTACAGCCATTATGTCGGCGATATTTTTGGTGCGCCGCTGGCTATTGAAGGCCTGATGGCGTTCTTCCTTGAAGCCACATTTATCGGCCTGTTCTTTTTCGGCTGGGCGCGTCTGTCGCGCGTGGCACATCTGGCAGTCACATGGCTGATGGCACTTGGCGCCAACTTCTCCGCCTTGTGGATTCTGATTGCCAATGGCTGGATGCAAAATCCGGTTGGCGCGGTTTTCAATCCCGATACAATGCGCATGGAAGTTACAGACTTTATGGCCGTGCTGTTCAATCCGGTTGCACAGGCAAAATTCGTGCACACGGTGAGTGCCGGTTATGTAACGGGTGCCATGTTTATCATCGCAATCAGCAGTATCTATCTGTTGCGCGGTAAGCATGTGGAACTGGCAAAGCGTTCTGTGACCGTTGCCGCTTCTTTCGGTCTGGCTGCTGCTTTGTCGGTCGTCGTGCTGGGTGACGAAAGCGGTTATGTGGCCACTGAACAGCAGAAGATGAAAATCGCTGCGATGGAAGCCATGTGGGAAACAGAACCTGCACCGGCCGGTTTTAACCTGTTCGCCATTCCGGGCGACGGCAAAAACAGCTACGAAGTGCATATTCCTTATGTTCTCGGCCTCATCACCACCCGCAGTCTGACAACGGAATTGCCGGGCATCCACGATCTGGTGGATATGGCTGAAAAGCGCATCGAAAACGGTATCAAAGCTTCTGTTGAGCTGGATCGTATCCGTGCAAACCCGAATGATGCTGAAGCCCGTGAAGCTTTTAAGGCCAACTGGCATGATCTCGGCTATGGCCTGCTGCTGAAGCGCTATCGTGATGATATTCAGAACGCCACACCAGAGGAAATTCGCAAGGCTGCGGAAGATACAATCCCGAGTGTCGGTACACTGTTCTGGTCGTTCCGTGTCATGGTGGCGCTGGGCTTCTATTTCATCGCCTTCTTTGCAATTGCCTTTGTTTTGGCGAGCAGACATCGCATCAATGAGCATACTAATCGCGCACTGCTTAAAATTGCCGTGCTCTCACTGCCTTTGCCGTGGATTGCGATTGAAGCAGGTTGGATTGTTGCTGAATATGGCCGCCAGCCATGGGCAATCGAGGGCGTGCTGCCGACATTCTATGCGGCTTCCAATCTCACTATGACTGATCTGGTCATCAGTCTTGGTTTCTTCCTGACCGTCTACACCACTTTGTTATGCATCATGATCTGGCTGATGGTTCGTACCGTCAAAGCCGGACCAAAAGAACCGGTACGCCCTGATGTCGATATGGCACAGGATGCGGCCATCCTGAATATGCAGAACAACGGTTAATCAGGCGAAAGGAGCAAGATAATGACAAATATTCCTTTAGATTATGAAACAATGCGCCTGATCTGGTGGTTGCTGCTCGGTGTTCTGCTGATCGGTTTCGCGATCATGGACGGCTTCGATCTTGGCGTGGGCGCTCTGCTGCCTTTCGCGGCTAAAACCGATGAAGAGCGCCGTATGCTGGTCAATCTGATCGGCCCGACATGGGAAGGCAATCAGGTCTGGCTAATCCTCGGCGGCGGCGCGATTTTCGCCGCATGGCCCGCACTTTATGCGGTGTCGTTCTCCGGCTTTTATCTGGCGATGATTGCTATCCTGCTGGCGCTGATCCTGCGTCCTGTTGGTTTTAAATTCCGCAGCAAGGTGGAAAATACCGCATGGCGTTCCACTTGGGACTGGGCATTGTTCATCGGCGGTTTTGTACCGGCTCTGATTTTCGGTGTTGCTGTCGGTAACGTTCTGCTTGGTGTGCCGTTCCGTTTTGATAGTGCCATGCGCATTTATTACGACGGTAATTTCTTCGGTCTGCTGACACCTTTTGCACTGCTGTGCGGTTTGGTCAGCCTGACCATGCTGGTTGCCCATGGCGCAACAGTGATTGTTGCCCGTGTTACGGGTGTTGTGGCTGAACGGGCGCGCAGCTTCGGCAAGATTGCAGCGCTGCTCAGCGTGGTTCTCTTTGCACTTGCCGGTGTCTGGCTGGCCTTTGGTATCAATGGTTATGTCGTGACATCCGTGCAGGATGTGGCCGGGCCGTCCAATCCGATGCTCAAGACTGTGACAACCGGCTCCGGTGTCTGGCTGGAAAACTACACCAAACATAGTTGGATGCTGATTGCGCCTGTGCTCGGCTTTGCCGGTATGGCTCTGAGCTTTGTTGCTCTGCATTGCCGCAAAGGTACGCTGGCCTTTTTGTGCAGCAGTGCCGGTATTTTCGGGATTATCAGCACAGCGGGCGTGTCACTGTTTCCGTTCCTGCTGCCAAGCTCGGTAATGCCAAATGCAAGTCTGACTGTGTGGGATGCATCTTCCAGCCATCTGACTCTGTTCATCATGCTCATCGCGACGGTGATCTTCCTGCCGCTCATCCTTCTCTATACCAGCTGGGTCTATAGCGTGATGCGCGGACCGATTACGAAAGACAGTGTCGATAATACGCCTAATGCTTATTAACCCTTTGAAGAGACAAGAAAAAGGAACAATGAAATGTGGTACTTTTCCTGGATACTTGGATTGGGACTTGCCGCTTCCTTCGCAATTTTCAATGCCATGTGGTTTGAGTTGCGCAACGACGTGCTGGTGCGCGCCCCGGCGCTTGCGCCGAAAATGAAACTGAACGAACAGGCAGCTGTTGCCGGTAAAGGACAAACAGTATGACGGAGATTGCGGCAAGACATTATGCTTCTCTTGCCGTACCCCGCTATACATCTTATCCGACTGCCGCAGATTTCTCTCCGGCGGTCGGTAAAGATCAGTATGAGGCGTGGTTACGGCGTTTGAGGCAGGGGGAACCGGTTTCTCTCTATCTTCATGTGCCTTATTGTCGTGACCTCTGCCACTATTGCGGTTGTCACGCCAAGATCGCGCGACGTGATACCGTGATTGAGGCCTATGCCGATATACTGATCCGCGAAATTCGCCAGTCGGGGCAATATCTGACTGAACGCCCGAAAGCTGTTCATCTGCATTGGGGCGGTGGTACACCAAGTATTCTAGGTGGCGAGGGGATTGCCCGTATCACGCAGGTGCTGCGTGAACAGTTTGATTTTGCGGATGATATGGAACATGCGATTGAGCTTGATCCACGCAAAGTTGACAAGAAACTGTGCCGTGATCTGGCGCAGGTTGGTGTCAATCGTGCCAGCCTTGGCGTGCAGGACCTTAATGCGGATGTGCAGCAGGCCATTGGACGTGTGCAGCCGATTGAGCAGGTTGAATCCGCGGTCAATTCGCTGTGGCAAGTCGGCATAACCAGCCTGAACTTTGATCTGATCTACGGCCTGCCTTTGCAAACGGTCGCTACATTACGTGAGACTTGCGAACGCGTGGCGGCATTTCGGCCGAGCCGTATTGCCTGTTACGGTTATGCGCATTTGCCGGCGCGTCGTGCCAATCAGCGGCTGATTGATACCAGCCTGTTGCCCGATGCCGATGCCCGTTTTGAACAGGCGCAGATCGTTGGTGAGACATTTATGGCTATGGGGTATGAGCCGGTCGGTATTGATCATTATGCTCTGCCGTTTGATGCACTGGCCGTAGCCGCAAAGGCCGGACAATTGCGACGCAATTTTCAGGGTTATACGGATGATGACTGCCCGACACTGCTCGGTTTCGGCGCATCATCTATCTCGCAGTTCCGTGAAGGCTACACGCAGAATATTGCGGATATCGGCCAGTATAAGGCTGCGGTGCTGTCTGAACGGGCGCCGGTAACACGCGGTTATGCATTTAACGATTCTGACCGGTTGCGGGCGCAGATCATTGAAAAGCTGATGTGCGATTTCCGCGTTGATTTGAATGATGTTGCAGCAGGTGTGAATTTTTCTGATGAACTCGCATTACTGCGTCCGTTGGCTGCCGATGGTATTGTCACGGTTCAGGGCTCAGTGATTGTGATGGCACCGGAACATCATTCGCTGGTGCGGCTGGTCGCAGCAGTATTTGATGAATTTCGCAAGGAATGTGCACATAGCTTTAGTATGGCCATATAAAACCGGCCGGGTTTCAGCATGGCCATCAGATTTTGGCCATGGAAAGAGCTTCGCATTAGCCGCGGGGGCGCGGGCAGATGCGGAGAAGGCAGAGACTGCAGGCTGAAGGGGTAAGCTTCAGCGCGGATTTTGCCTGCAAGAGGCATCGCCTGATCAGCCACGGGGGCGCGGCGGATCAGTGCGATGCTTTTTTGTATTCAAAAGGGCAGTGCAGATTATGCGTAAAACTGCCTTATATTATTGGACAATGCAGTTTTCGCGGGGACGTATAATCCCGTCTCAAGACGCATTATTCAGGCGGCATACTACCTCTTGCCGCATTGCTGCAGTGCATTCCTCATGCGATAACTATTTGAACTGTTAAAAAAGTCTTAATTCTCGTATAATTGAGATAGCTTCACGGGAGTTTCCCGCCTATGAAACGAAGCAGTTATGTGTGCACATCAATGCAGATATACTCAGATTTAGTTAAGGATGGTGGCAGAAAGTCATGTTGTTCAGACGCAGAGAACCCTTGAGTTACAGGGAGCGCCTTCGCACAATGATCTGGCCGCGTAGTTCTTTCTCGCGCTCAATGCGCTATATGGGCAAGCGTATCACCCGTATTACAGCCAGCCCGCATGCGGTTGCTGCTGGTCTGGCTGTTGGTGTTTTTGCGGCTTTTACTCCGTTTTTCGGCTTCCATCTTATTCTTGCGATTGTTCTCGCTTACCTCATTGCCGGTAATATTGCTGCCGCTGCGATTGGCACTGCGCTGGCAAATCCGCTGACAATTCCGTTTATCTGGGGTGGCACCTATGAAGTCGGCCGGATGATCGTTGATGAAAACGGTCAGGCACAGGCTTTGCCTTTGACCCGAATTCTGGAAAGCGAAATTTTTAAGCAGATGAGCTTTGCTGAACTGTGGCAGCCGATTTTGAAGCCCATGCTGTTCGGTTCGCTGGTGCTTGGGCTTGGCTGTGCGCTGGCTGTTTATGTGGCAACGCGCTGGGCAACGATCAGGTATCGTCATAAGCGCCTGCAGCGTATTTCATTAAAGAAAAATCTGGCAGAGCAGGGCGCTTCCCGATGATTATTGGTATCGGCAGCGATCTGATTGATATCCGCCGCATTGAAAAAACACTTGAGCGTCACGGCAGCCGCTTTACGGAGCGGGTGTTCACGGAGCGCGAACGTGCCAAGGCTGCAAGCCGCAAGCGTCAGGCTGATACTTATGCCAAGCGTTTTGCCGCCAAGGAAGCCTGTTCCAAAGCTCTGGGCACCGGCCTGTCTCACGGTGTTTTCTGGCGGGACATGGAAGTGATTAATTTGCCCTCTGGCAAGCCGACTATGCACCTCACCAATGGCGCAGAGGCGCGCCTGCAATCTATGATGCCGGAAGGCATGAGGCCCGTTGTGCATCTGAGTATTACGGATGAATATCCGATGGCGCAGGCCTTCGTGATTATTGAAGCCGTACCGGCTTAAAAACAGCGCCCGCTTGATAAATACGGGCGCTTTCGCACATTACAGCATTTTGCGATATTGAATAAAACCGGATTTATTGGCAACGCGGTCATAGAGCGCCATGGCATCCGTATTGGTCTCATGGGTCAGCCAGTAGACGCGTGAGCAGTCTGCTTCCGCTGCAGCTTTATAAACATGCTCAATCAGTGCGCGGCCAAGACCTTTACCACGAGCATCCGGATTGACGTAGAGATCCTGCAAATAGCAGTAGCCGCCTGTCGACCATGTGGAGCAGTGGCGGATATAATGTACGAAACCGGCAATTTTACCGTCAATAATTGCCAGCGCACCATTCATAGGTTCATTCGCATCCAGCAATCTTTGCCAGCTTAAATCGGTGATGTTGTCGGCAATGCTGGTCTTATAAAAATCCTGATAGGCTTTCCATAAAGGCAGCCATGCGGCTTTATCCTGCGCCGTAAAAAGACGGATCTCCACGGATTGTGACATGATTTTTGTATTCCCCTGAATTTGTATGCAATGCTGACGATTTTTGAATGAGACCGGCTGAGGCTGATTTTTGATATTGCGACACAGAAACCATCACGGGAAATCTGCGCTAACCAGAGCTGAAATGCCAGCCTGTGCAATAATTTGAACAATTTTCAGGATCAGAAGGGTTCGTCTTTTAATCTTGAATTTTGGTCAGTAAAAGCAAGAGCCGGTATGGAGAATTATATCGGAAAACCGGCCTGCAGCATGCCGCGGAAAAGTGGAAACCGGTTTTCCGGTAACGGCATGCGCCAAACCANNCATGCCGCAGAAAAGTGGGTGCCGGTTTTCTGATAACGGCATGCTCTGGATGCGGGTTTTATGCAACGCAGGCGGGGCGCAGTCCTTTGAGTTGCGAGTTCATGATTGCTTCATGGCTTTGTAGAGGTTAAGAGTCGCACAATAAACGCGCAGAAGCGGAGAAAACCCAGCTTGTCTAACAAGAATGAAGTGAAAAAGTCCGGCGGTGTTGGTGAACTCGTCAGTATTATTGTGCAGGCTTTGCTGCTGGCACTTGTGATCCGTACCTTGTTGTTTCAGCCATTCAGCATTCCGTCAGGCTCGATGCGTCCGACGCTTCTGGAAGGTGATTATCTGTTCGTTTCCAAATATGCCTATGGCTATTCGAAATATTCCCTGCCGCTGTCACCGGATCTGTTTGAAGGCCGCATCTGGGGTGCTGAGCCGAAGCGCGGTGATGTTGTTGTATTCAAGCTGCCAAGCGATACCAATATTGACTATATCAAACGCGTAATCGGCTTGCCTGGCGACAAGATTCAGGTACGCGACAGCGTTGTTTATATCAATGATGTGGCAGTGCAGCGCGAGAAGGTTGGCGAGATTGCCAATCCTGATGTGACCGATGAAAATCGTCCGATTGAAGTTTATCGCGAGACATTGCCGAATGGCATTTCTTACGAAACGCTGGATGTGAATCCGAATGCTATGGGCGACAATACGCGTGTATTCGAGGTACCAGCCGGTCATTATTTCATGATGGGTGACAATCGCGATAACTCGCTGGATAGCCGCTATTCTGTAGGCTATGTGCCTTATGAAAATCTTGTTGGCCGTGCCAATGTGATTTTCTTCTCCATTTCCGGAAAATACAGCCCGCTGGAACTGTGGCGCTGGCCAACCAATCTGCGGTTTGACCGCTTGCTGAACTGGGTCGGTGCAACGGAAGATCCAAAATCCGTTGTAACGACAAATAACTGATGTGTGTTTTGACTAAATTAAAGAACAATAATGTTGCCGGTCAGGAGCCTGACAATGGTTTCTGATCGCCAGCGTATAAAAATACTGCAAGAAAAAACCGGCCATATTTTTATTGATCATGCGCGCCTTGAGCGCGCATTGACACATTCCAGTGCGCGGCCGCAATCCGGCTCCAACTATGAGCGGCTGGAATTTCTCGGCGACCGCGTTCTCGGACTGATTATTGCGGAAATGCTGTTTGCAGCTTTTCCCGATGCGCCGGAAGGTGAATTGTCCGTGCGTCTGAATGCGCTGGTGAGTGCTGAAGGCTGTGCATCTGTTGCCGATGAAATCGGTCTGGGTGACCTGATCGAAACCGGTTCTGACATCAAAAGCCTTAATGATAAGCGTCTGCTCAATGTGCGCGCCGATGTGATTGAAGCACTGATTGCGACTATCTATCTCGATGGTGGCATAGAGGCTGCACGCGGTTTTGTGCTGAAATACTGGGAGCCGCGCTCCAGAGTGAGCGATGCTGCGCGTCGTGATGCTAAAACTGAATTGCAGGAATGGGCACATCAGCAGGGTAAACAGCAAGGCAAATTGCAACCTGTTTACCGCATTGTCAGCCGCACTGGTCCTGACCATGAGCCGGTCTTTGTGGTGGAGGTAGCAATTTCCGGTTTTCAGCCGGCAACCGGAACAGGACGTTCCAAACGTATTGCCGAGCAGGATGCCGCTGAAAATCTGCTGCACCGCCAAGGTGTCTGGCAGAAATAACTGATCTTATAAAGTTTCCGTATTTGCGCTAAACTTAAATAGAGCTCGTTAAACCTGCGCAGGTTCTTCAGAGCATTTCCGATACAGCGCTTGGCTTAAAAGAGATAAAAATGACTGAAATCAACCATCCGCAGGGTGACAGCGCAACCACAGCAGAAGCACAGACCCGTTCGGGTTTTGTGACGCTGATTGGTGCGCCGAATGCGGGCAAATCCACTTTGGTGAACCGCTTGGTCGGCACCAAAGTGTCGATTGTGACCCATAAGGTACAGACCACCCGTGCTCTGGTGCGTGGCATTATCACTGAAGACCAGACACAGATCGTGCTGGTTGACACACCGGGTATCTTCAAGCCGAAGCGCCGTCTTGACCGCGCTATGGTTACAACCGCATGGGGCGGTGCCCGTGATGCCGATCTGGTGCTGATCCTGCTCGATGCACAGGGCGGTCTGAATGAATCCGCTGAGGCTCTGCTGACCAGCCTTGAAAACACGCATCAGAAGAAAATTCTGATCCTCAACAAAGTTGATCGTGTTGACCCGCCAAAGCTGCTGGAACTGGCACAGGCTGCCAATGAGAAAGTGAAATTTGAAAGCACTTTCATGATTTCGGCGCTGAACGGTTCGGGCTGTAAAGACCTGTTGAAGTATCTGGTTGCCCAAATGCCTTACGGCCCTTGGTATTATCCGGAAGATCAGATTTCCGATATGCCGATGCGTCAGCTTGCTGCGGAAGTAACCCGTGAGAAGCTCTATCTGCGCCTGCATGAGGAACTGCCTTACTCCTCAACGGTAGAAACCGAAAAGTGGGAAGAGCGCAAAGACGGTTCGGTACGTATCGAACAGGTTGTTTATGTTGAGCGCGACAGCCAGAAGAAAATTGTTCTCGGCCATAAAGGCGAGACGATCAAGGCAATCGGTCAGGCATCCCGCAAGGAAATGTCTGCTATTCTCGAGCAACCGGTTCATCTGTTCCTGTTCGTGAAAGTGCGTGACAACTGGGGCAATGACCCTGAGCGTTACCGTGAAATGGGTCTGGAATTCCCGAATTCCTGAGGATAGCTGATTATGGAGTGGCGCGACGAGGGCATCATTCTCGGCACAAGACGGCATGGCGAGAGCAGTGCCATTGTGGAGGTGATGACCCGTGCCCATGGCCGCCATATGGGTGTGGTGCGCGGCGGCCGCTCCAAGCGTATGCAGCCGATGTTGCAGGTCGGCAATCATGTTTCGTTACATTGGTGGGCGCGGCTCGATGAGCATCTGGGGTCTTACCAGATCGAGCCTCTGAGCTTTTCCGCAGCACGGCTGATTGATCTGCCGGTGGCGCTGTTTGCTATTCAGCTGGCGGCAGCGCATTTGCGTTTGCTGCCGGAGCGTGACCCGCACGAAAATCTCTATGAGACATTGCAGCTCTTGCTGGAACATTGTGACACGCCGGTTGCTGCCGGTGAGTTGCTGTTGCGTTTTGAACTGATGTTGCTGGAAGAGTTAGGTTTCGGCCTTGATCTCAAAAGCTGTGCCGCAACCGGCGGCACCACTGATCTGATTTATGTCTCGCCGAAAAGTGGTCGAGCCGTCTCCCGTGATGCCGGTGCGCCTTGGGCAGACCGGTTGCTGGCGATGCCGGAATTTGTTTGTAATTCCCGTGTCAGAGCCGAGACTGTGCCGGATATTTGCACGGCGTTTAAATTGACCGGCTTTTTCTTCACCCGCCATGTGTGGGAGCCGCGCGGTCAGCAGCAGCCGGAGTCGCGCTCCGGCTTTATTTCTGCTTTAAATCGGGCAGCTTAATCAGGCTGCCGCGAGTATAGGACGCTGTACTGCTGTTTCACGGATCGGCAGATGGATAAGCGCCGCAAACAATCCGAGAATAATGCTCAGCCACCACACCGCATCATAGCTGTTATAAAGCTGGTAGAGCGTGCCACCGAGCCAGACACCAATGAATGAGCCGATCTGGTGGGAGAAGAACACCATGCCGCCGAGCAAACCAAGATGGCGGGTGCCGAACATCGTCGCGACAAGACCATTGGTCGGCGGTACGGTCGAGAGCCAGAGCAGCCCCATGACGCCTGAGAAAATCAATACGCTGGTGCCGGACTGCGGCAGCAGAATAAAACCGGCGACGAGTATCGAGCGCAGCAGATAGATCAGCGCCAGCATTTTCGGCTTGGAATGGGTCTGGCCGAGGAAACCTGCGCCAAGCGAACCGATAATGTTGAAGAAGCCAATCAGTGCCAATCCCCAGACAGCATAATGTTTATCCACGCCGATATCGGAAATATAGGCCGGAAAATGCGTGGTAATGAAAGCCACCTGAAAGCCGCAGACAAAGAAACCGGCTGTTAGAAACAGATAGCTTTTGTGGCTCAATGCTTCTTTGAGCGCCTCGGCAACAGTTTGCTTAGCACTCGTGTCCGGCATCCGTGCATTAGAGGCATTGCCGCGCAGCGGGATGGCAAGCAATGGCACCAGCAGCATAGCAACACCAAGCCAGACAAGTGCATCTGACCAGCCGAAGCGTTCAATCAGACCCAGCGAAATCGGTGCAAAAGCAAACATACCGGCAGAACCGGCAGCAGTGCCCAGACCAAAGACCAGACTGCGCTGCTGTGCGCTGACGTGGCGGGCAAAGGCCGAGAGAATAATCCCGTAAGAACCGGCGGCAACACCAAGGCCAACCAGCACGCCGCCACCGATATGCAGGGCAATCGGGGCATCCGCATGTGCCATCAATAGCAAGCCGGATGCATAGAAAATACCGGACATCAGCAGCACGCGCCATGAACCGTATTTATCGGCAATCATACCGAAGATCGGTTGACCGGCACCCCAGAACAGGTTTTGCAATGCCATAGCCAGACCATAGGTGCTGCGATCCCAGCCCTTGTCCCCGATGATGGGCAGCTGGAAAAAACCCATGGCCGAGCGCGGGCCGAAGGTCAGAAAGGTGATGAGACAACCGGCGATAATGATCAGCCAGGGCATGGAAGGGCTTCGATAGTCTTGCTGTGGTGTGGACATGCTGTGCGTTCTTTCAGCGGGGATGCCGGTAAATCTATTGTGTAATAGCGATTACAATATTTTTTTTACGCTTGAAAGAGGCTTGAGTGAGAATGCTTCATTCACCTGTCTTATCAATTGATTTTTCAGTGTTTTCAGAAATTCGGACGCTTGGGTTTTGCGCTGTTTGAATAAGGTGATGATTAATTTTACTCACTTTGAGCAAAATAATTCCTTGTCATGAAACTGTAATAGGCATAAAGATTCGCGCCACGGTTTAACCGTCTTTTTCTTTCTGATTATTATGCTCGAATTGAGTATAAATAGCAGAAAGACGGTTAAGGGGAAAAGGAGAGGGCAGCTTTAGTGCTGCTTTATGAGGCAGATTATGACCACAGCCACCACAAAAGAGAACCTGAATAAAGGTGAAATCCGCAGCGCAGCAGAACGTTTTGGCGTTTTGGAAATGCCGTCTCTGGACTATACACCGGAGATCGCTGCAGAAACCGAGCATCTCTATCAGCGCGTGGCGCATCATATTCCGCGCATCGAGTGGCCTGCTTATGCGCCTTATGTGGCGGCGATCAACCGTATCAAAAAACAGCGCAACGCCGTTATCCTTGCCCATAATTATCAGACACCGGAAATTTTCCATTGTGTGGCGGATATTGTCGGCGACAGCTTGCAGCTGGCGCGTGAGGCTGCCCGTGTTGATGCCGATATTATCGTGCAATGCGGCGTGCATTTCATGGCGGAAACTTCAAAATTGCTCAGCCCTGAAAAGACCGTGCTGATACCGGATATGAAGGCAGGCTGTTCACTGGCGGAATCCATCACTGGTGCTGATGTGCGTCTGCTGCGCGAGACCTATCCGGGCGTGCCGATTGTCACCTATGTCAACACCTCTGCTGATGTGAAGGCCGAGAGCGATATTTGCTGTACTTCTGCCAATGCCGTGCAGGTGGTGGAGAGCTTCGGTGTTGATCGCGTGCTCTGCATTCCTGATGAATTTCTGGCGCAGAATGTGGCGGCGCAGACTTCCGTGAAAGTGCTGACATGGAAAGGCCGTTGCGAGGTGCATGAACGCTTTACAGCGGATGAGTTGCTGGCGTACCGCGCCGCTGATCCGTCGGTGCAGATTGTTGCCCATCCGGAGTGCCCGCCTGAAGTGGTGGCCGTGGCTGATTTCGCCGGCTCCACCAAAGGCATGATTGACTATGTGCGCGACAATCGTCCGGCCAAGGTGATGCTGGTAACCGAATGCTCGATGGCCTCCAATATTGCTGCGGAAGTGCCGGAAGTGGAATTCGTTAAACCGTGCAATCTCTGCCCGCATATGAAACGTATTACCCTGCCGAAAATTCTCGACACGCTGGTGAATATGAGCGGCGAGGTTTTTGTTGACGCAACAATGGCTGTCAAAGCACGGCAGGCCGTTGAGCGTATGATCAATCTGAAAAACTGACGGCGTGACGATGAGCACGAAACCCAATCAGATTATACCCGGTCAGATTATAATTGTCGGCGGCGGGCTGGCAGGGCTGTTTTGCGCCCTGCAGCTCAGTCCTTTGCCGGTGACGGTGATAGCGGCTGCTCCTATCGGGCAGGGAGCATCTTCCGCATGGGCGCAGGCTGGTATTGCTGCGGCTGTGTCATCCGATGATACAGTGGAAAGCCATGTAACCGATACGCTGATCGCCGGTGACGGTATTGTGGATGAGGATGTTATCCGCATGATGGCCTCTTCGGCCTCAGATCGTGTGCATGACCTTCTTGAACTCGGCGTGCCGTTTGATCGTGATCTGGCCGGTCATTTGCAGGTCTCGCGCGAGGCCGCGCATAGCCATAACCGTATCGTGCGCGTGCGTGGCGATATGGCTGGCCGTGCAATCATGCAGGCACTGGTAGCCAAAGTGCGGGAAACACCATCCATTACGCTGATCGAAAATGCTTCGGCCTATCAGTTGATTTCAGATACTGATGGTATCAGTGGCATTACCATCCGCCACACAGATGGCTCAGACCAGATTTTACCTGCCCGTCAGGTGGTGGTTGCCAGCGGTGGTATCGGCCATCTCTATCAGGTGACCACCAATCCGGCAGAGGCCAGCGGTTCCGGCATCGGTATGGCGGCACAGGCCGGAGCGCTTTTGGCGGATATGGAATTTGTGCAGTTTCACCCGACAGCGCTGGATGTGAAGGCCGATCCGTCACCTTTGGCTACCGAGGCTCTGCGCGGCCACGGCGCACATCTTGTGAATAAAGCCGGTGAACGCTTTATGCTGCGCCACGACAGGTCAGCAGAAATGGCACCGCGCGATGTGGTCGCACGCGGTATTTATGAAGAGGTGATGAGCGGGCGCGGTGCTTATCTCGATTGCACTAAGGCAATCGGTGAGAGTTTTGCACAGGAGTTCCCGACCGTTTATGCCTATTGTCAGGCAGTTGGTATTGATCCGGCGCGTGATCTCATCCCTGTTGTGCCTGCCGCCCATTATTTTATGGGTGGTATTCTCACGGATATGGATGGCCGCACAACGGTTAAAGGGCTGTGGGCTTGCGGTGAGGCGGCTTCCACCGGTGCACATGGTGCCAATCGCTTGGCATCCAATTCTTTGCTTGAAGCGGTAGTGTTTGGTGCGCGGGTTGCTGAGGCGATCAGGCAATTGCCGCAAGAAGAATGTGCATCTCAATCTGTCGTGCAGGTTCTGCCAGCTGTAAATAAACAGGATTGTACTGAGGTGATGCAGCAATTGCGGGCGGTGATGAGCCGTAGTTTCGGCGTTATCCGCAGGCAGGATCAGATGTTGCAGGGGCTGCAACAAATCCGGCAACTGGCACAGGATAATCATGATCCTCTATTTGCCAATTGCTTGGCGACTGCCGAAGTTTTGGCCGTATCGGCTTTGGCTCGCAAGGAAAGCCGTGGCGGTCATTATCGCAGCGACTATCCTGAAAGCTCGGTTATCTGGCAACATCGCTCAATGATGACTTTGCAAGATGCTCAGGAAACCTATCAAAAATTAGCGGAAACTGCCTGATGAAAACTGCTTATCCTTCTGTTCTGCCGCGTCCGCTGGTTGAAGAGGCTGTGCGCCATGCGCTGCTCGAAGATCTGGGACGTGCCGGAGATATTACCAGTCATGCCACGATTTCTCCTGAGAAACAGGCAGCAGCGATACTGACCAGCCGTGAGGATGGTGTGCTTGCCGGTCTGGATTTTGTTCGTGCCGCTTTCGCACAGATTGATCCGTCCTTGGATGTTTCGATCGCTGTCACTGATGCAACCCGCATCAAAGCCGGACAGGAGATTGCCCGTATCAGCGGCAATGCCCGTTCCATTCTGTCGGCTGAACGTGTGGCACTCAACTATTTGATGGTTCTGTCCGGCATTGCGACTTACACGGCACGTTTCGCGGACAAGATTGCGCATACGCAGGCGAAAATCTGTGACACCCGCAAAACCATGCCCGGTATGCGCTCATTTGCAAAATATGCGGTGCGGTGCGGCGGCGGTGCCAATCACCGTTTTGGCCTTGACGATGCGGTGTTGATTAAAGACAACCATATTGCCGTTGCAGGCGGGGTTAAACAGGCGATTGAAGCCGCCCGCAGCTTTGTCGGACATCTGGTGAAGATCGAAGTTGAAGTCGATACGCTGGAACAGATGGCAGAGGCGCTGTCTGTGCAGGCCGATGTGATTCTTCTTGATAATATGCCGCCGGAAACCCTTGTTAAGGCAGTGAAAATTAATGCCGGGCGCGCAAAACTTGAGGCGTCGGGTAATATTAATTTCGATACGGTGAAAGCCGTTGCCGAGACAGGTGTCGACTATATCTCAACCTCGAAAATCACAATGTCTGCACCGACGCTTGATGTCGGGCTGGATATTATCATCACTTGATGAGATAGAGTGCACACTGGTTTTTCAGGGGATGATGATATGCAACTGATCCGCACAATTGCAGATTTACGCACGGCTTTG
This sequence comes from Hyphomicrobiales bacterium, assembly GCA_900470285.1. Taxonomy (GTDB): domain Bacteria; phylum Pseudomonadota; class Alphaproteobacteria; order Rhizobiales; family Rhizobiaceae; genus Pseudochrobactrum. Next base: position 621,200 of record UCAG01000005.1, on the reverse strand, counting down.
AGAGCCGAACGTAGCCGTAGCAAGAGCATCGGCTTTGTGCCGACGATGGGCTATCTGCATATCGGCCATCTCACATTGGTCAAAAACAGCCAGCAGCATTGCGATGTGTCTGTGGTGTCGATTTTCGTCAATCCCACACAATTCGCACCCAATGAAGATCTGGCGCAATATCCGCGTGATCTGCCTCGTGATCTGAAATTACTTGAAGAGCAGGGCTGTGATTATGTTTTTGCGCCTGATGTGAGTGAGATGTATCCGGATGGCAGCGGCAAAACATCGACCTATGTCGATGCGGGGGAGCTTTCTACCATTTTGATGGGAGCATTACGTCCGCACCATTTCCGTGGTGTGGCTACGGTCGTCAGCAAGCTGTTTAATATCCTGCAGCCGGATAAGGCCTTTTTCGGCGAGAAAGATTATCAGCAGCTGGCGGTTATCAAGCGCATGGTGGCTGATCTCAATCAGCCGGTGGATGTGGTCGGCGTGCCGACTGTACGCGAGCCGGATGGGCTGGCCTGCTCATCGCGCAACAGTCTTTTGAGTGCGGAAGACCGTGCTGCCGCTGTTATCCTGCCGCAGGCGATGCAACTGGCTCAAGTCTTGGTGGATCAGGGCGAGCGCTCACTTGCGGCATTGCGCCAAGCTGTTGTCGATAAATTGCAGCAGGAACCGCGCGGTGAGATCGAAGCCGTGGATATTCGTGATGCAGAAACACTGGCTGAAACAGCGGAGCAGCTCACCGCACCGGCAGTGTTGCTGCTGACTGTGCGTTTTGGCAAAACCCGCCTGATCGACCAGCATGTGCTGCGCTTTTAAAACTGAGCGAGAGTGCCTTGAAAATCAAAGCTCTGTCTGTGGTTGCACCTTCCGGAACTCTTATTGCGCGTGGCGAGAAAACACTGGAAGTCCGCCGCTGGCATCCGGATATCGCACCGGATGAGGATTTGATGATTATCGAAAACCGGCATTATCTTCGTCAGGACGGTGAAGAAGATCCGGATGGATATGCCGTTGCTTTAGTGCGGGTGAAGACTATACGCCCATTTGAAGAAGCTGATATCCCAGCGGCCTGCGCTTCTTATTATGAGGATGGTTGGTTGGCGTGGGATCTGACAGATATACGTCCGGTATTATGTGATCAGAAGGTGGTCGCAGCCAGAGGTATTTATCAGGTTGAGTTGGGCGATGTGTTGTTGACGTCTGACACGCTTGAGCAGGAAGAGCAAGGGAGAGAGTCATGAGTGTCCAGAAACAAATTCGCCGTATTACGGTGCCGGAAATCCGTGCCCGCAAAGGCGGTGTGCCGCTGGTATCCCTCACGGCCTATCATGCCCATACGGCGGCGATTGTTGACCGCTATGCGGATTTCATGCTGGTTGGCGACAGTGTCGGCATGGTGATGCACGGCATGGAGTCGACAATCGGTGTGTCTCTGGAAATGATGATTATGCACGGGCAGGCTGTCATGCGTGGCTCATCCCGTGCGCTGGTTGTGGTGGATATGCCGTTCGGCTCCTATGAGGAAAGTCCGCAGATCGCTTTTCGCAATGCGGCGCGGATCATGGCGGAGACCGGTTGTGGTGCGGTTAAGCTCGAGGGCGGCGTACAGATGGCGGAGACGATCAGCTTTTTGACCAAACGCGGCATTCCGGTGCTGGCGCATATTGGTCTGACCCCACAGGCCGTGCATGTGATGGGCGGTTATAAAGTGCAGGGGCGCGATCAGACGCTGTGGGATCTGATTAAGCAGGATGCGCAAGCCGTTGCCGATGCCGGTGCATTCGGCATTGTACTGGAAGGTATTGTCGAGCCGTTGTCACGCGAGATCACCGCAGAGGTTGCCGTGCCGACCATCGGTATCGGCGCATCAGCAGAGTGTGACGGGCAAATTCTGGTGCTGGAAGATATGCTCGGCCTCAACGACAAGCCTGCCAAATTTGTCCGCCAATATGGTGCCATTGGTGCAGCTATTGACGAGGCGGTGAAAGCCTATGCGGAAGATGTGAAAAGCCGCAGCTTTCCTGATGAGCGGCATATTTATCGCTAAATCATCTATCGCTGAGACAGCGTTACTTTCAAGCCCGGCGCTGGGCGCTCTTCCAGAACCGCACGGCGGAAACGGTAGAGCGCAGCCGGACGTCCGCGTTGCTGGCTGAGGCTGGCACCGGTCGGCTCTACCAGCTCGGCATTTTCCACCAGACGGCGGAAATTCTGCTTATGCAGATGACGGCCGGAAATCGCCTCAACAGTTTCCTGCAAGGCGGTGAGGGTGAAACAATCGGGCATCAGCTCGAAAATCACCGGACGGTACTTCAACTTGGCACGCAGGCGGGCAATTGCGGTTGCGAGAATGCGACGATGGTCAAACACCATGGCTTTGCCGGTATGACGTTGCAATTCGTCCAGCTGCGCGCTCGGGCTGACAGTGCCGTCAATGGTTGCTTCACGTACAAGACCGGCTTCATAAAGCAGCTCATAACGCTCGAGTACACGTTCCTCATCCCATTGAATGCCATCGGTGCCGAAGGCAAGACGCAAACGGGTCAGGCGTGGTAGCTGATGCAGATCATAGGCCGGATGGCTGCGCTTGTCGCTTTGCGCCCATTCGCGCAAGGCGGGGATGATGAGCTGGTCGATCAGTGCAGGCTTGCCGCTGCGCCAGTCTTCCCAAGGCAGGAAGTCATACCAATATTGCCAGTCATTTTCCGGCTGTTCGCCGCTTTGGCGGGTCAGCGCCAGATAGCCGACAGAGATCACATGCGTATCATCTGTGGGCGTTGAAGACTTGGCACGACCACGGTCGCCGAATGTATAGAGCTGTTCCACATAGCCGAGGCGCAAAGCGGTCTGCGCTTCCACCCATAGCCGCAAACCCATTTCCAATGTGCGGTGTTTCAGCGGATCAAACCGCCCGTAAGGCAGCGAGAGCGCGCCGGAAACCTCATGGGCTGCGGGCATTTCATGATCATCGGAACAGAGAATAACCGGACAGTTATTGCTGATTGTAACAACTGCAGCACTCAACCCCACCTCAACGACAGCGGAAACATCAGCCATGAATTTGCGTCTCCAATGTGTTGAATCGGTTGATAAAAGCCTGTTCTACCTCGGCGGTCGGTCGTGGTGATAAATCAAAGTGACCGGCATGAAAACCGCGCGGACGTCCAAAAAACTCTGCGGCCTCTGCTGTGCTGAAACCAGCCAGTTCTGTTGCCTCAAAATAAGCGGAAACAATGTCAGCTTTCTTAATCGCTTTTTTTAAAACTACAGGCACGGTTGCTGGTAAGGAAAAGCGCAGATGAATGGCAGTTTCCAGTCGTGCTTCAATTTGTTTATAGGCACCGCCCATCACCGCCTTGAAGGGCGAGATCATATCGCCGATCACATATTCCGGCGCGTCATGCAGTAAGGCCAGCAGCTGATGCTGCAAGGGAGCATCCGGATTTTGCTCACGGAAAATCTGTTCCACCAGCAGCGAATGCTGCGCCACGGAATAGGCATGATCACCACGGGTCTGGCCGTTCCAGCGGGCAACGCGTGCCAGCCCGTGGGCAATATCACTGATTTCGATATCCAGCGGTGAAGGGTCAAGCAAATCCAGTCTGCGGCCGGACAACATACGCTGCCATGCCCGAACCGGTTTTGTTTTGGAACCGCCGGATACTGCCATTAGTCTGCTGCTCCTTCAGGAAATGTGAATTTAGCATAGGCAGGGATTGTCAGGCTCACTTCCGTTTCACCGGCGAGCAACGGAATATTTTTATCCATTGCGTCTTTCACGCGGTCGATGCGAACCAGAGCGAGCGCGTTGCTGCCATTGACACTACGCAAGGTTCCGACTTCTTTGCCGCCAGCAGTAATGGGCGTGTCGGAAGCGGGCAGATCGGCCTTTGCAGTCACCTGCAAAATCCGGCGTCGTGCAGTGCCGCGATGCTGCATGCGCGACACAACTTCCTGTCCGACGAAACAACCCTTTTTGAAGGACACGCCGCTGAATTGTTCGAAATTAATATCATGCGGGAAAACATCATTCATGATGAAATCCGCACCGCCTTCGGCAATGCCATAGTGAATACGCAGAGCTGCCCATGCATCGCGCTCAAGCTGTGTTGCAGGGGAGGTGGTGCCGCTTTCAGCATAAAGACGCAGGACTTGTGCTTCTTCCGGGAAACGCTCATCATGCACAGACTGGTAATCGCCGCCTGTAATTGAATCACTTTCTGAACTGCCTGAATCAGTTTTCCAGCTAATTCTGATAATTGATTCATTTAAAACAATAATTTCAGCTTTGGCACGCAGGCGATAGAGCGCGAGGCGCTTGGCGAAAACCTCTGATCCTTCTTTCGCAAGATCAATGCGGAAGCCGTCTTCAATGCGCGAGATCAAAAAATCGAACTGGATTTTACCCTGCGGGCTAAGCAGTGCCGATGCACGCAAGATGCCGTTTTCGAGGGAACTCAGATCAGCTGTGAAAATGGATTGCAGAAAAGCTTCCGCATCGGGACCGCGCACAAGGATTTGTGTACGGTCATCGAGATTTCCGGTTGATCCGGTAAACAGAGTTAAAGGTTCTGTCGTTGTCATATCAACTTTCCGGTTTATAAAGCAGTGCAGATGCAATTATCTTGATATTCATCGCTTTGTTACGTAAGCCGCATTGCGAGTAATCGCAAGTCAGGAACAGCGAGTTATCGCAAGACAGGAGAGCCGTGAATGACCACAACATTCGATACGATTTTCAAAGGCGCAACGGTAGTCAATCATGACGGCAGTGCCGTCCGTGATATCGGTGTTAAAAATGGTCGCATTATTGCTATCGGCTCCCTGTCAGAGAATGCCGCAGGCGAGGTTATCAACTGCACCGGCCTGCATATTCTGCCAGGTGTTGTGGATAGTCAGGTGCATTTCCGCGAGCCGGGTCTGGAGCATAAAGAAGATTTGCAGACCGGTTCGCTTGCAGCTGTACTTGGCGGCGTGACCTCTGTTTTCGAAATGCCGAATACCAAGCCGCTGACAACTTCACCTGAAGCGCTGGCTGATAAAGTCAAGCGTGGCACACATCGCATGCATTGCGATTTCGCTTTCTGGGTTGGCGGTACACGTGACAATGCCAAAGATGTAGCAGAACTGGAGCGCCTGCCGGGTGCTGCGGGTATCAAAGTGTTTATGGGCTCTTCAACCGGTGACCTGCTGGTGGAAGATGACGAAGGCGTGGCGTCTATTCTCCGTAATACGCGCCGTCGTGCAGCCTTCCATTCGGAAGATGAATTCCGCCTGCGTGAGCGTGAAGGTCTGCGTGTTGAAAACGATCCGTCCAGCCATCCGGTCTGGCGCGATGAGATTGCAGCACTGACCTGCACCCAGCGTCTGGTGCGCATTGCCCGCGAAACCGGTGCGCGCATCCATGTGCTGCATATTTCGACTGCGGAAGAAATTGAATTCCTGAAAGACTACAAAGATGTGGCAACCTGTGAGGCGACACCGCATCATCTGACATTGTCTTCGGAAGATTATAAAACACTCGGCAATCTCATTCAGATGAACCCGCCGGTACGTGATGCACGCCACCGTGACGGTATCTGGCACGGGATCGGACAGGGCGTTGTTGATGTGCTGGGCTCCGACCATGCACCACATACGCTGGAAGAAAAGCAGAAGCCTTATCCGGCATCACCATCCGGCATGACCGGTGTGCAGACACTGGTGCCGATCATGCTTGATCATGTGAATGCCGGTCGTCTGTCGCTGGAACGCTTTGTTGATCTGTCGTCACATGGCCCGAACCGCATTTTCGGCATGTCCCGTAAAGGTCGTATTGCCGTCGGTTACGATGCGGATCTGACAATTGTTGATATGAAACGCAGCGTAACGATCACGCATGAACAGGCTGGTTCGAAAGCGGGCTGGACACCATATCACGGCAAGACAGTCACCGGTTGGCCGGTGGGCACAATTGTACGCGGCCATAAAGTGATGTGGGAAGGCGAGATCGTTAATCCTGCACTTGGTGAGCCGGTTGAATTTGCCGAGGCTTTGCCGAGAGGGTAATACCCGGGGCTTTGCCGAGACAGTAAGAGAAGCGGCTTTGCCGAGAGGAAAAATAAAGCTCGCTTTGCAGAAAATTATAAGAGACCGCATTATCCGATAATGCGGTCTTACGCATTTTAGAGTGCGCTTCTTTAGATTTACGACTGATCAATGAGTTTGTGTTTATTGATGCAGTATGAAAACACAATCATCTGTCCTGCATCATTATTTTCGACCTGTAGAACTGGCTCTGCTGGCGATTACCCTTATTACACTGTTGGCAGATGCGCTGTTGATCCTGAGTTCAGGACAGAAGGTTTTTTATTTCGCTTACAGTGCGCAGCTTGTATTTGCTGCATTAATGTTCGGATTAAGTTTTATATATCGCAGAAATGGCCGCAGCGAGCTGATCGGCGCAGTCACCATGTGTACCGGTCTGTTCGTGGTTTTTACAGCAGCTATGGGGTTGCTGAATTACTTGTTTTTGCCAAATTTACGTCCGTCACTGGACTGGTGGCTTGTCTCTCTGGATGCCAGACTCGGCTATAATTGGGTAGAGGCTGTAACATGGAGTGTCAGCCATCCGCTGATTAATGATATTCTCCGTTATGCATATACATCCAATCTCTACCAGATTGTTGTGCTGATAGTGCTTTTAGGCTTCAGCGGTCGTATCTATGCTTTACACGGAATGATTATGACGCTGACACTGAGCGGCGCGTTCACCGTTCTGTTCTGGATATTATTTCCGTCTATCGGCCCCAGCGCGCTATTTCCGTTGCCGGAGGCAGTTACATCCGTTTCACGACAGATTGTGGGCACATCTTACGGGAATGAGCTGACTAATCTTTTGCAAAACGGCACGGAAATTATTCTGCCGAATGATACGCGGGGGCTGATTTCATTTCCGTCTTTTCATACGGTAATGGCACTGGCGGGCATCTGGTATTCCCGTTCAGTTAAATGGCTGTTTCCGTTTTTCCTGCTTTTGAATTTAGCGGTGCTGCCGGCTGTTTTGGTTCATGGCGGACACCATCTTGTTGATATACCGGCAGGTATGGCTGTTTTTGCTCTGTGTGCATGGGCAACAGAGCGTTTTCAGCAACGCTTTGACAGGCAGGGAAAGACGATTGTTAGTCGCCGGCTACAAAAAACTTCCATGAGCCATCCGGCGTAATGCCGAGACGGTAGAAAATATAGGCGCCGACGCCCTTCATTTCCTCAAAATCACCGGCAGTCACAATCTGATACAGCTCAACCATCTGCCGGTCATCCAGTTTGTCCAGCGGGTAGGCGAAGAAATATGGCCAGACATAAACTTCATTCGGTGTACCGGCATCGAGATGCGCATAGCCGGATTCAAGCAGGTCTACGAGAATGGCCAGCAATTCCTGACCATTACTGTCACCGGAAAGGCTTTTGAGAAATTCCAGCGGTGTGCCGTCATATTCACCGAGCGAAAGCATCGGGCTGGTTTCGCCACCGTCACCGAGCAGTGGCTTTAAAGCGTCAATCTTTCCGGCTTTGGCAATATCAAGAATTTTCTTGCGGGTATCCTGCACAGCTTGCGGAAGCTTGGAATAGTCATAGGAGACTTCCGGAATCTTGCCTTCCGGTGAAACATGCGGACGGGTAATATCGCGTTCCGGATTGCCGTTTTCTGTGGCTGCGCCGGATTCAGGTGCTTTATAGGTTTCAGTCGGAACCTGACGCAATGGTCCCGGCAAAGGCACCTGCGCCGGATTGACCTCTTCGCCGTCTTCACCGGCAGGTGTTTCGCTCAAAGCTAAAATCTGCGGTTTTCCGCTTAGTGTTCCGGCGGAAGCCGGTACTGAGACTGATACGGCAATCATGGCCAGAGCCAGACCGGAGAGGAAAGACGTGCTCAGAAACTTGTCTGAACTGAGCTTGCTCGGCCAGTGGCGGGATGAAAGCAACATCAGAAACTCCGGAAGAGAAATATATATTCAAAATAAATGTTTACGGCATCCTGTAGCACAAATTATGACGGATGCCGACTGTGCCCGGGAAATTACTGCAAAATTACTGCAAAATACGGTTGGGCAGAAACTCACCGGCAATGATCTGCTCGCGCAATTTATCGAGTAAGCCAAGCGCCGCATCTTCGCCTGTGCTACGCAGAAGTTCGGTCAATGCATTGGCAAAAGCAGCCTCTGCGAGAATCTCCGGTTCAATGCCTTCTGAAATCCCGTCAGCCCAGGCTTCATGCTGATATTCGATCGCCGCCTGTTTTTTCTCATGGGCAATCAATTCATCGAGGTCTGTCGGAGCATGATTCATTAAAATATCACCTTGGCTTTATGCCGTTGGACACTGCATCGCAGAAGACGGACAGGACTTAGCTAAAGAAAGTGCTGTCATAGAGCCATTCAGAGCAGAAACGACTATCTGAAGACCGTTTCTTACACCATCAGCCGACGCATCACCATCAATAATTTAATCTCTTGTTAACAGATTGCGATGGTTTGTGAATGGCAGATTTCGCCTTTATTGCAATGAATGAAGTTTTGGTTAATTGCCGTAATGGGCAACCAGCCCTTCAGAGAGCTTTTCGCCCTGTAATTTAAACCGGTCGATTGCTTTCAGGGCCTGATCGGTGCACTGGCTGTAATTATCAGCGTAGCTGCGGTAGTTGTTATTGAAAGCTGAGACCAGATTTTTACGTCGTGTTTCATCCGCTTTTTCAGCGGTGAGCAACTCATTCATCTGATCGCGCCAGAGACTGGTTTTGTCACCGCAAAGATTGCTCAAATAGTGGAGCGAACCGAGGGTGCCTGCCAGCTGGATCATCTGGCTTTCATAAGGCGGACCGCTGGTTTCCTGTGTTTGTGCCTGTGCAGAAATACCGGATGCAGAAAATCCTGTAACCAATAATGAGAAAACAAGAAATCTGGTCATACACATACTCCGCGACTTCACTATAAATTGTGCAGCAATCAGGCTGTTTCAAGGCGTTCAGCCTTCTTCCTGCAGAATACGGCGCGCAAAAGCCAAAGTGCTGACGGTAACAATATGCTGCACCATATCCTCAATTGTCAGCCAGTGCAGCGAAACGGCATCATCACCGGCCTGTTCCTGTCCGCTCAGATCATAAGCGCGAAAAATGCAAAGATTATAGACCTTGCCGTAAAGCCCTTCCTGAGACAGATCAATCGTATCGACCAGCCGCAGGCGGTTGCAATGCAATCCGGTTTCTTCCGTGAGTTCGCGCCGTGCGGCCTGTTCGGCATTTTCTCCGGCTTCTACCCCGCCACCCGGAAAGGCGAGCGAGCCTTTGAGCGGTTCCTTGCCACGTTTCACCAGCAGGAAGCGGCTCTCCTTACGGCAGATGATGGAAGCACCATGGGCGATGAGCGGCTGAGGGGAAATGTCCTGTGTCATAGAATGAGTGGTAAAAACCTGCCCGCTGATTTGCAAGCTTTGTTTGGCGGGCATCTTGACCTTTGTGATAAAACTCGCAACACCAATCATTATGTGTGGACGTTTTGCATTACTGGCAGCGATTGATGAGGTGGAGGCGCATTTCGGCGTGATTGTCGATGAAGCCTTTCCGCCGCGCTATAATATTTCACCGACACAACCGATCATGATTGTGATGGCCGGAGAAACACCAATGCCCGGCAGCAACAGGCCGGATCGTATCGCAATGCTGGTGCGCTGGGGATTTGTGCCGTCATGGACAAAAGACCCGCTGAACTTTCCGCTGATGATTAATGCCCGCTCTGAGACAGCGTATGAAAAGCCGTCTTTTCGTACAGCTATGGAACATCGTCGTAGTTTGCTGCCGGTAACGGGGTTCTATGAATGGCGTAAACTCGGTGACGGCAGAAAACAAGCCTATTGGATACGCCCGCGCCATGGCGGAACCATTGCATTTGGCGCTCTGATGGAAACATGGGTGAGTGGCGATGGTTCGCAGATGGATACGGCAGCCATACTGACGACGGCTTCCAATAATGCATTATCGCATATTCATGGCCGCCTGCCGCTGGTGATACAGCCTGAGGATTATCAGGAATAGCTGGATTGCAAGCGCAACCGCGCCAAAGATGTGCAGCATTTGCTCCGGCCTGTACAGGATGATTTTTTTGAAGCGATTCCCGTATCGGATAAGATCAATAATGCCCGTTACTTCGGCACAGACGTACATGAGCGGGTAGAAGAACTGACAGTTTCTCAGGAACCAATTGCCAAAAAACCGGCTAAACCTAAAAAGTCTGCTGTAAAAAAGAAAACAGATGACAATGACGATCAGTTCAGTATGTTTTGATTAATTCTTTCAAAAACATAACCTACAGTGCATCCCGAAAAGTGGTTGTCGCCTACACAGGGAAATCAGTCCACCGGACTGATTTCTTGTCCCGCTTCGATCGGATAAGATGCACGTTGATGTAAAGTTTGTATCCCGAAAAGTGGTTGCCGGTTTTCGGGATGCGTGTTGAATCTAAAAAGAACGGGTTTGTCGTGGGAACTGCAGCAATTTCGGGCTTTCTGCTCGGATTATCCTTGATTGTCGCCATCGGCGCGCAAAATGCCTATATTCTGAGACAGGGATTGCTGCGCCAGCATGTGTTTATTCTCTGCCTGATCTGTGCTTTGTCTGATGCCTTGCTGATTGCCGCAGGCGTTGCAGGGCTTGGCACACTGATCGCAAAGTCTCCTTCATTGATTATGGTGGTGACGGTTGGCGGTGCGGCTTTTCTGTTCTGGTATGGTCTGTCCGCTTTTCGTCGCGCCATGCATCCTGACGGGTTGCTTGCTGGAAATGGCGGCGCTGTCAGTTTGAAAGTTGCCGTCGGGACTTGTCTTGCGCTGACATTCCTCAACCCGCATGTCTATCTCGATACGGTCGTGCTGGTTGGGAGTCTCTCTGCCCGTTTTGAAGGGCAGGCGCGTTTGGCCTATGGGCTGGGCGCGGTAACAGCCTCATTTGTCTGGTTTTTCTCGCTCGGTTATGGTGCGCGGTTGCTGCAGCCGTTTTTCGCCAAACCATCCGCATGGCGTATTCTCGACTGCATTATCGGCATCATTATGTGGGCGATTGCGTTTAGCTTACTTGGTCGCCTGTTGTGGCCTTAAAGTCTTATCCGACGGCAGATAAGAGACGTGCAGCCGCTTTTCATCGCGGTGGCTGCGCGGTGCCGACCTGAGGGCTGCCGCCAAAAAGGCAGGGCCGATTGCGCGGTATTGTTCTGTAAGCTGATCTTTTTTAGATGTGCTGAATATCTTTTTCATGATGTTTCCTTCCCTTACTCAGAGCTCTCATTATCGTGAAAAATGGGACTGAAGCATGGCTGGAAATGTGCAAATCTGAGCGCAAATCAGGGTATTGTCACGGCGGTTATGCAACTTGCCATGATTGTCACCGGTAACAAAAATCTCAGAGCTCTCTCTTGACGCGACGCAGGATCAGAGAGATAAGTGCTGTCATGAAAACACCATTCGCAAACACCATTTGTATTATTGCGGTAATTATTCGCTAGCAGATTGCTGGCTCGGATGTTTTCGTCTTCCTTTTCCTTTTGAAGCAGACAAATGCACCGGCCAGCAGGCTGCGCAAATCTTGTTTGTGCTTTAGAACCGTATGTTAAAGGGAAGTCAGATGTCTGCCACTGAATTGCGTTTGTATAATACGCTGACCCGCAGGAAAGAGGACTTTGTTCCGATCAATCCTGACTATGTGCGCATGTATGTCTGCGGCCCGACAGTTTATGACTTTGCTCATATCGGCAATGCGCGTCCGGTGATCGTGTTTGATGTGCTGTTTCGTCTGTTGCGCCATGTCTATGGTGAGAGCCAAGTGACCTATGCGCGTAATCTCACGGATGTTGATGATAAGATCAATGCCCGTGCCGTACGCGATTATCCTGATCTGCCGCTTAATGAAGCTATTCGCAAAGTCACGGAAAGCACCAATGCGCAGTTCCAGAGTGATGTAACGGCGCTTGGTAATCTGGAGCCTTCCAGCCAGCCGCGTGCAACGGAACATCTGGAAGAAATGCGTCAGCTGATCGAGCGCCTGATTGAGCGCGGTCATGCCTATGTGGCCGATGATCATGTGTTGTTTGCGGTTAAAACCATGACGGGTGAACATGGCCCCCGCTATGGCGCACTTGCCCGCCGTTCACTGGATGAGATGATTGCCGGTGCGCGCGTGGATGTTGCTTCCTACAAGCGCGACGAGATGGATTTCGTGTTGTGGAAACCATCCAAACAAGGAGAGCCGGGCTGGCCGTCTCCGGCCGGTATTGCAGTGAATGGTCGTCCGGGCTGGCATATTGAGTGCTCGGCCATGTCGATGGCTAAATTGCTGGAACCGTTTGGCGGCGGTCTGAAATGCGATGATCCGCTGAAAAATACCTTCGACATTCATGCCGGTGGTATTGATCTGGTGTTTCCGCATCATGAGAATGAAATGGCTCAGTCATGCTGCGCTTTTGGTTCAGAGCGCATGGCTAATATCTGGATGCATAACGGTTTTCTGCAAGTTGAAGGTCAGAAAATGTCCAAATCTCTGGGCAATTTCATTACCATTGACGATGTGCTGAAATCTGAATTGCCGCAATTGGCCGGTCTTGATGTGCCGGAAGACTTCCGCCGTCGCTGGACCGGCATGGCTGCGCGTCTTTCCATGTTGCAGACCCATTATCGTGAGCCGATCAACTGGACGCAGCAGCGTCTGAATGAATCCGGTGAAGAACTGGCGAAATGGTATGAGGCGATTTCCGATCAGCCGGTTGGGGTTTCAGCGGAAAAAGCTGAAGTCTTTGTCAGTGCTATTGGCGATGACCTGAACACATGGTCAGCACTCACAGAATTGCGCAAAGCCTATAAACAGGGGGATGTTGTAGCACTGGTTGCCGGCCTTACCCTGCTTGGTCTTCACGATGCGCAATTGCTAGCTGAAGCTGCACAATATTTGTTCAGTAATGCGGCAGATGTCGACAGTGCAGATGTTGAAAGACAGATCGCCGAGCGTCTGGCATTCATCAACGGAAAAAATTGGGCGGAAGCTGACCGTATTCGTGACTCATTGCTGGCACAGAATATTCAGCTGAAGGACGGCAAAGATCCGGTTACGGGAGAACGGGTGACAACATGGGAAGTGAAACGCTGAGTGAATATCCGGTCGCCAGCGGCGGCTGCCAGTGCGGTGCTGTGCGTTTTCGTGTGAAAGGGCAGCTAGGCAGCGCATCCATCTGTCATTGTCGCATGTGCCAGAAAGCATTCGGCAATTATTACGCGCCGCTGGTTTCCGTTAAGGAAGGCACATTGGAATGGACGCGCGGAACACGGAAATTGTTCCGCTCTTCCAACCACGTCGAACGCGGCTTTTGTGCCGGTGGTGCAATGGGGACTGGAGGGCAAATTGCCTTATCTGGATAAGCTGAGCGCTTTGCCTGCCTATACGACGGAACGTGATCCGGAAAGTGCGGAATTCGTACGCACTATGATATCTTATCAGCATCCTGACCATGACACCGAGACATGGCCGCAAGGCCATGCATAAATCTCACGCATAAATACGGATATGGAGGAAAGAACAACAATGAAAAAAGAGCGTATCTATATTTATGATACTACCTTGCGCGACGGCCAGCAGACACCGGGAATTGACTTCTCCGTATCTGACAAGAAAGCCATTGCCGCCATGCTGGATGATTTCGGTGTGGATTATGTTGAAGGTGGTTATCCGGGCGCAAATCCGACAGATACGAGCTTTTTTCAGCGTAAACACACCTCACGGGCAAAGTTTGCTGCTTTCGGCATGACCAAACGTCCGGGTGTTTCCACCTCCAATGATCCGGGCATGTCTGTACTGCTGCAGGCTTCGAGCGATGTTATCACCTATGTTGCTAAGAGCTGGGACTATCATGTGCATCTGGCGCTTGGTTGTTCTCTGGAAGATAATCTGGAATCGATCACTTCATCAGTCACTGCTGCGCGTATGGCCGGTAAGGAATGTATCGTCGATTGCGAGCATTTTTTCGACGGGTTTAAGGCCAATCCTGATTATGCGCTGGCTTGCGCCAGGGCGGCCTATGGTGCCGGTGCGCGCTGGGTGGTGCTGTGCGATACCAATGGTGGTACGCAACCGGGTGAAGTTGGTGATATTGTCCGTGCTGTTAAGAGTGTTGTACCGGGTGAGTGTCTGGGCATTCATGCGCATAATGACACGGAACAGGCCGTTGCCGTGTCACTGGCTGCAATTGATGCCGGTGTGCGGCAGGTGCAGGGCACGCTCAATGGTATCGGTGAGCGTTGCGGCAATGCCAATCTGGTTACGCTGATCCCGACACTGATGCTTAAACCTGTCTGGGCAGACCGCTTCGAGGTCGGTATCAGCATAGATGCTCTGGCGGGTATCACAAAACTTTCCCGTACTTTTGACGATATTCTCAATCGCGCACCGAATGATCAGGCGGCTTTTACCGGCAGTTCAGCCTTTGCCACAAAAGCAGGCATCCATGCCTCTGCTTTGCTGAAAGAGCCTAAAACCTATGAACATGTGCCGCCGGAAATGGTGGGTAATCATCGCCGTGTTATGGTGTCCGATCAGGGCGGCAAGTCCAATTTTATTGCAGAGCTCAACAAGCGCGGTATTCAGGTTGCCAAGGATGACCGTCATCTTGATACGCTGATTGCGCTGGTTAAAGAACGCGAAGCGCAGGGTTATGCTTATGAAAGTGCAGATGCGAGTTTTGAACTGCTCGCCCGTCAACAACTTGGTGCGGTGCCGCAGTTTTTCCGTGTTGAAGCTTTCCGCTGTATGGTTGAGCGCCGCTATGACAGCAATGGCTGCCTGAAAACCGTGTCGGAAGCGATTGTAAAAATCATCATCGACGGTGAGGAACATTTGTCTGTTGCGGAAGGTCATGGTCCGGTTAACGCGCTTGACCTTGCATTGCGCAAGGATCTTGGCCGCTATCAGGAGGAACTGGCCGATCTGGAACTGGTCGATTTTAAAGTGCGTATCCTCAATGGCGGTACGGAAGCGATCACCCGCGTTCTGATCGAGTCGCATGATGCCAGCGGCCAGCGTTGGCGCACAGTCGGTGTGTCCGACAATATTATTGATGCATCCTTTCAGGCACTGATGGATTCGGTCGTTTATAAGCTGATGAAAAATCGCGAGCTTGCGGGACATATTGCAGCAGAATAAAATTTGCCGTTTGCGGATAAAGTAAAACGGGAGTACCGATTGTTACTGATATGAATGTAATGAACGGCTCCCGCTGTATGATAAAGCCCGAGACCGGAAATCTGAGGACAACTTGTTATGAATGACCGGTCTCAACAGGCGATGCCGGAAGCAACGCGTGGTTTTATCTTCGCGATGCTGGCCTATTTGTTTTGGGGACTTTTCCCGTTTTACATGAAGGCCGTCGCCCATATTCCGGTTGTGGAGGTGCTGGCGCACCGCGTGATCTGGTCATTGCCTGTAGCGGCGGTCATTTTGGTTTTTATGGGACGTACCAAGGATGTCGGTGCCGCATTGCGTAATCCGCGCACACTGGCAATGGCGTGTCTGACAGCCTCCCTGATCACACTGAACTGGGGCGTTTATGTCTGGGCGATTTTCAATGATCATGCGCTGGATGCCGCACTTGGTTATTATATCAACCCGCTGGTCAATGTGCTGCTCGGCGCAATTTTCCTTAAAGAGCGTCTGACAAGAGTACAGCTGGTTGCTGTATTCCTTGCCGCTGCTGCGGTGGTGCTGCTGACAGTAGAGCAGGGCGGTCTGCCTTGGGTATCTATCATTCTGCCGCTGTCATTCGGCTTTTATGGTTTCTTCCGTAAATCCTTGCCGATTGGTCCGTCACAGGGCTTCATGCTGGAAGTGATCATTCTGTTCATTCCGGCCAGCGCCTATGCAATCTGGCTGTATACACAAGGGCAGGATCATTTTGTTACCGGTACGCCAGCGGATATTTCTCTGCTGATGCTAGCCGGTGTGGTGACTGCCGTACCGCTGATTATGTATGCCACCGGTGCGAAACTGCTGCGCTATACCACACTGGGGCTGATGCAGTATATTACGCCGACCATGCTGTTCCTGATCGCTGTTTTCGCTTTCAAAGAACCATTCAATACAACGCAGCTTTATGCCTTTGCACTGATCTGGGCAGGTTTGATCCTCTATACATGGTCAATCCTGAAAGAGGCGCGGGCAGATAAAATCGCTGCCAAAGCATAACAACAAAATAACAGAGTTAAATAAAAAAGCCCCTCATTTGAGGGGCTTTTTTATGGCTGTTGTCTGAACCGGTTCATACCTGATTTTCAGAGGATTTTTTTTCTTCGGCCATTAAGCGGCGCCTCCATGCCAATGCACTGAAAGGCAGGAATACCAGATAGGCCAAGGCCGTCAGCGTCAGTGTCTGCCAGGTAAAACTCATCAGAAAACCGGCATAGATTACCACGCCGAGGATCAGCGGCATCACAAAATCACGGCGGATAAAGCTGCCTGCGGTCTTGCCGTTATAAACCGGCAGACGACTAACGAGCAAAAAGGCAATCACAATCGTGAAGCCTGCGGTACCATAGGCCAAAGCTTTGCTTGGCAGTACGCCGAGAAATCCGGAATAAACCGGCAGCAAAACCAGCATAGCACCGGCCGGTGCCGGAACACCGATAAAATAATTGCCTTGCCATGCCGGCCGGTTCGGATCTTCCAGCATTACATTAAAGCGCGCTAAGCGCAGGCAGCAGGCAATTGTATAGATCAGCGCCGCAATCCAGCCGAACGAACCGGCCTGATCCAGCATAAACAGATAAAGCACCAGTGCCGGAGCCACGCCGAAATTCACGATGTCGGCCAGAGAATCCATCTGGGCACCGAATTTGGAAGACCCTTTCAGGAGCCGCGCAATCCGTCCGTCAATACCGTCGAGAAAGGCCGCTAACAGCACCATGGCTACGGCCTGTTCGAAACGATGCTCAATCGCCAGACGGATACCGCTTAACCCTGCACAGATCGCAAGAACGGTAATCAGATTAGGAATAATAATCCGCATCGGGATTTCGGAAAAGCGCGGACCGCGCCCTTCCGTATTGCCATTTGGATCCAGCGGCGGGAAAGGTGCTTCAAGCATCAGGCAATCCGCACGGTTGGCGCAGTGCGCGTTTCATCAAATTCTGCCAGAACGGTTTCGCCTGCCACAGCCGTCTGGCCGACAGCAACGCGGGCTACAGCGCCTTTTGGCAGATAAATATCATTTCGTGAACCAAAACGGATCAGGCCGAAACGCTCACCGGTTGAAAGATCATCGCCGGTTTTCGACCAGCAAACGATACGACGGGCCACCAGACCGGCGATCTGCACCACGGCAACGGTACCATGGGCACCGTCGATCAGCACAGAATTGCGCTCATTTTCGGTGCTGGCTTTGTCCAGTTCTGCATTCAGAAACTTACCCGGACGGTGCATCACGGCAGTGATTTTGCCGCGTACCGGCGCACGGTTAATGTGTACTGAAAACACATTCATGAACACACAGATACGCAGCATCGGCTCTGTACCCAGATCCAGTTCTGCCGGAGGGACACACATGCCAACGGAAGAAATCTTGCCATCCGCAGAGCTGATGACGAGCTTGTCATCCAGCGGCGTGATACGCAGCGGATCACGGTAGAAATAAATGCACCAGATGGTCAGCACCATCCCTACCCAGAACAAAGGTTCCCACAACCAGCCAAGCAAAAGCGATACAACAAAAAATGCTGCAATAAAGGGGTAACCCTCACGGTGGATAGGAACGAAAGTATTGCGAATGGTATCGGACAGGCTCATCGGTTTTCCTCAGATTTTCCGCTTCAATAACGCAAAGTAACAGCGTTTAAAATGATTAAGCGCAATCAGCGCAATAAAATTCATGATATTCGTGTTTTATCATAACAAAATGCGCACAGAACATCACTGCAAGCACCCGCTCTGATCTTTACATTCCGCGTACAGACGGAATCAAAACGGTTCAGGTGATGATAACACCACCGGAACCGTCGCCATTGCTGCTTGTATAACAATGAACAGCCAGCGCGAACATCTGCTGCCATCATAGAGGATCATCCGTGCCCTGTCATTCTCCGGCAGGAGCACCACGGGTCACAACACCAAGTTCGTCACTTTCACGGACCTGACGCAGACGTGCTTCCGCTTCATCAGCTTCACGCTGACGATCCCACATCGATGCATAGAGCCCGCCTTGTACCAGCAAATCACGATGTGTGCCGCGCTCGGCAATCTGCCCGTCTTTAAGCACAATGATTTCATCAGCGCTGATAACAGTCGACAAACGATGCGCAATCACCAGAGTGGTGCGGTCACGGCTGACCAGATCCAGAGATTGCTGAATATCCTGCTCGGTTGCCGTATCCAGCGCCGAAGTCGCCTCATCAAGGATCAGGATCGGCGGGGCTTTCAGAATTGTGCGTGCAATTGCTACGCGTTGTTTTTCGCCGCCGGAGAGTTTCAGACCGCGTTCACCAACCATCGACTGATAGCCTTCCGGCAATAGCTGGATGAAACGGTCGATCTGTGCCAGCTTGGCAGCCTGTTCCACTTCCTGCTCTGTTGCCGACGGGCGTCCATAGCGGATATTATAGGCAATTGTATCGTTAAACAGCACGGTATCCTGCGGCACCATACCAATCGCATGGCGCAGGCTGACCTGTGACACATCACGGATATCCTGCCCGTCAATTGTCACCGAACCCTGCTGCACATCATAGAAGCGGTACAGCAGGCGGGAGATAGTTGACTTACCCGCACCGGACGGCCCTACAATCGCAATGGTCTTGCCGGACGGCACTTCAAAGCTGACATTGCGCAGGATCGGACGGGACGGGTCATAGGCAAAACTGACATTGTTGAAACGGATTGCCCCTTGCGAGACAGCCAGAGCCTGTGCTTCCGGTTTGTCTTTGACCTCTTCCTCAACTTCGAGAAGGTCAAACATCTGTTCAATATCGGTAAGACCCTGACGGATTTCACGATAAATGAAGCCGATCATATTCAGTGGCAGTGACAGCTGCATCAACAGCGCATTGATGAAGACAAAATCACCAAGTGTATGCGTTCCGGCCTGTACTTCGCGGGCAGACATCACCATCAGGATCATCATGCCGACACCGAAAATCACGGCCTGACCAAAGTTCAGCCAGCCAAGAGATGTCCATGTCTGGGTTGCCGCTTTTTCATAGCGCGCCATTGAGCGGTCATAGCGCTCGGCTTCCATCGCTTCATTGCCGAAATATTTGACGGTCTCAAAATTCAGCAATGAGTCAATTGCTTTGGTATTGGCGTCCGTATCGGAATCATTCATCTCCCGGCGGATATTAATGCGCCAGTCACTGGCTTTGACTGTGAACCACATATAAAGCCAGACCGTTGCCGCCACCACAATGAGATAGCTGACACCATAGGCAAATCCGAAAATTGCAGCGGTCAGTGCAAATTCCAGCAAGGTCGGCACCGAGCTCAGGATAGTGAAACGCACAATGGTTTCGATGCCTTTGACACCGCGTTCAATCACACGGGACAGGCCGCCGGTACGACGCTCAAGATGAAACCGCAGCGACAATTTATGCATATGCACAAAAGTGCGATAGGCAAGCTGACGCACCGCATATTGCCCGACGCGGGCAAATAATGCATCGCGCAGCTGGTTCAGGCCGGCCTGAATGATACGTGCCAGATTATAGGCAACGACCAGCATCAAAGCACCGACAAAAATCTGCGGCACCCAGCTTTCCGGTTTAAAAGAGCCGTCCAGCGCGTTTGTTGCCCATTTGAAAAAATAAGGTACCAGCATCAGCACAAATTTGGCGATGACGAGATAGAATGTCGCCCAGACGACCCGCATTTTGAGATCATGACGCTCACTCGGCCACATATATGGCCAGAGTTTCGCCAGTGTTTTCAGGGTTTGACCGGATTCTGCCGAGACTGTTTTTTGTTTTTTCATCGTTTTTATTTAACGCCACAGACGGTCATTGCTTCCGCCTTCATGCTGTATTGCGGTCAGAGCGCCGCGGAATTGCTTGCCGGAGCATTTCACAGTCAGGTTAGAGCAACTTGGACAGGCCGTGATAATGCGATCATTAAAGAATTCAGAGCGAGTGCCATGGTCCGATCTGGATGTAATTCGCTCTAGTTTATTTACGGTCATAACATAGCTGCAGGCATGATAGAAACAAAACGCCTGCACAATATTGTGAGGAAGACACGCACTCATCGGAGATGCAGGGTTTACGGCAGTTTCTGTTGTATATCCTGCTCGCTAAGCGGGGTTTTCGGCATCACGAAAACCTGTCCCGGCCAGATCAGATCTGGGTTCTTAATCTGATCGGTATTCGCCAGATAAATGGTGGTATAGCGCGTGCCACTGCCATATGTGCGCTTGGAGATTGTCCAGAGATTATCGCCTTTGCGGATAATCACTGATCCTTCTGCTTTTTCCAGAGGCTGCGCCTGTGTCTCCTGGGCGGACGGGTTGCCGGTTGTGACCTGTGCGGCATCAGGTGCAGCTTGCGCTGCAATTGCGGGAGCAACAGCAGCAATATTCTCACCGGCTTCACGGCGGAACGGAACACGCGCTGTCGCCAGAATTTTCCCGCCTTTATCCATCAGATCGGCACGAATAATATAGTCACCAACAGCAAGAGGTTGCTGGGTCTGCACCAGATAGCGCCCCTCCGGAGTGATGATTGCTGTGCCAAGCAAAGTCTCATTCGCTGAAACATTAACTGTCTGACCGCCGCGTGCATGGCCGGCCACAAATACCGAGCGGCCTTCAATCTCCACAGCTTCCACGGCAATGCTGACATCATCCTGCGAGTTGCCTTCTGCCAGCCCACCCTGTACCGCCTGCGACGGCAGCAGGGTAACTGCAGTATCACTGCCATGTGCTGCTGCCGGTGCATCTTTATTTTCTGGTGTCTGCGCAGCATTTCCGCCGCTGGCCTGCGGTGTGGTAATCATGCGGCTGGCCTGACCCGGTTCTTCAACAAGTGCGAGAACCTGACCATCCGGTGTTGCAGGAACGGAGAGGATCGCGGTCTGCTGTGATGTTGCAACGGAGTTATCTTCCGCGGTTGCACGCAGAACCAGCTGATAATCGCCGCTTTTCAGTGCCTCATCCAGAATAATAGCAAAGTCACCGTTCTCGCCTGCTTTGGCCGAGCCGAGTACACGGGTTTTGGATATGACATCAACCACAGAATTCGGTGCAGCTTTACCGGCAATAACCAGTGAGCCGTTGCCCTCTAGACGCAGCACATCAAAAACCGGAACTGTAACACTTTGTTCCGGTGTTGCTTTTTCGGAAGGCGATGGTTTGGTATCTTCTGGTGCAGCAGCATTGCCCGCAACAGGCTTGTCAGTCTGGGCAAGGGTTTCAGGCTGAGCAGTCGTGGCAGACTTGTTATCTGTTGCTGTTTTTGAAGCAGACGCCTGCGGAGGCTGGTCCGTTTTCTGCGGAGCCATGCTGAAATATGCGAGAAGACCACCTGCTATAACTACAGCAGCAAAACCGGCAAGCGCATAACGACTATTCTGCATACGGGACTGACCCTTTTAACACCAAGCTTAAAAAAATATTATAACATGCTGTGTCTGCTTATAAATCCAAATGTATAAGCTGCATATTTGCCAACAACTAGCGCTTTTTTATTGTTACAGCAAGAATATCACATATCAGCACCAAAATTCTTGTCACATATTACAAGATAAGATGTCCGGCTTGCATCGTTCTCTATGCAAGCCCATGATTTTAAAAAGACTTCGGAAACTGTGGTGAAAACACCGATATTTTATGCGGATTTTCACCAACCAAATTCAGAACCGAATTCACGATAGAAACTTGACGGCAAACAGCCCGCACGCGAAAAAGAAAGCATGAGTAAGATTCGATCAATATGTGTCTATTGCGGTTCTTCAACCGGCAATAATCCGGTTTACCGGGAAGCAGGGCTGGCTCTTGGCCGCTCGATTGCAGAAAATGGTCTTCGCCTGATTTATGGCGGCGGCACAAAGGGAATTATGGGTGCGGTTGCGGAAGGCGCTTACAAAGCCGGCGGCAAAGTCACCGGTATTATTCCGACATTCCTTCTCAATAAAGAAGCTGACGGCAAACAGAATGAAATGCTTGATGAGCAGATCATTACCGAGAATATGCATCAGCGCAAACAGCTGATGTTTGAACGCTCTGATGCATTTGTCACCCTGCCGGGTGGTATTGGTTCTGTTGAGGAAATCGTGGAAATGATGACTTGGGCACAGCTCGGCCATCATAAAAAGCCGATGGTTTTCGCCAATATCAATCATTTTTGGGAGCCGATGATTGCCATGCTCGATCATATGCGCACAGAAGGCTTTATCCATACCGGCCATCGTGTGCAGCCAAAAATACTCGATACTGTGGAAGAGATTATTCCTTATATTTTTGATGCAGCCGCTAAAGGTGATGCATCGGGTGATGAAGAGATTATCGCCCGTATGTAAGCGGAGTTTACGACTATTAGAGCACCGGGCGCCCCGTTGGGTACACAAAACTCGCTCTAACACTCTAAAAAGCCCGCTTTTGAGCGGGCTTTTTGTTGAAGGCATTAAGCTGTGTGGGTGAGTATGAAATCTGCCCGTGCCTCAGCATCTGTCTTGGGCAGTTCCAGTAGAGTGAAGTCATAGTTTTGATAGACTGCCAGCATGGCCTCAAATGTGCGTTCAGCCTCTTGCGGTGATTGCTTGCGCTCTTCATCTCCCTGATAAATCTCTGGCCAGTGCGGCGCGATGAAAGCGGTTTTATTATAGTGAAAGTGCTTCACTGCCTGATGCACATGATCCGGCACAGGCAGGCCTGTGAGACTGAGATAACCGGCAATATCGGCCATGCCGCGGTCAAAGAAATACGGCCTGTCAGATATTGCCTGTGTGGCCAGCAGGTGAGAGCGCATTTCCCATGACAGCATCATTTCTGCGAAGAGTGCGGGATCAAGCCATGGCAAAGCCTTGCCGCTGATTTTCACCTGATCCTGAATGATATGTCGTCCGGCTTCCTGACTATGCTGATAACCCCGCTGTTTGAGAATGTTGAGCAGGGTGGTTTTGCCGGAGCCCGGGCCGCCGGTAATAATATAAAAATGATCCATGACAGATCCTTCTGTTTCAGAGAATTGAAAAATTGGATAGTTCAGAGGGGAAGGCGGCAGGATAAAAGGAGGCAGCAGGGAGCTGCGAATAAAAAGGCCGCGAAGAAAATTATATGATTGAAAAGACTGGATAGAAAAACATTTCTGGCCGGTAATTAATAATCCGGCCAGATGATTTTAGGTCATAATACTTATGATGGCATGTGATATTGCAGGAATTTATCCTGCCGTACATCATAAAGCTGACCGGTAATGGTCAAAGCCGGATCGGCGAGCTGCACAATTTTAGCAGCCACATCGGCCGGATGCGGCAATGTTTCCGGATCTTCACCCGGCATTGCTTTGGCACGCATTGCTGTGCGCGTAGCCCCAGGATTGACGGAGTTAACCCGCAACGGCATTTGTTTTGTCTCTTCAGCCCATGAGCGCCCCATCACTTCCACTGCAGCTTTGGAAGCTGCATAGGGTGCCCAGAATGCGCGCGCTGTATGAGCAACGCCGGATGACATCAGAATAGCACGACCGGCATCAGAAAGACGCAACAGCGGATCAACCGAGCGGATCAGACGCCAGATTGAAGTGAGGTTGGTGCTGATAACATTGTCAAAAACCTTGGCTTCCACATGTCCGACCGGAGAGATTGTGCCAAGCACACCGGCATTGGCGACGAGAATATCCAGCTTGCCCCAGCGGTCGTTGATAGATGAACCAAGCAGATCGAGTGCAGGCATGTCTTTCAGATCAAGCGGGACAAGGGTTGCTGTATTCCCCATTGCCTGAATTTCATCATCCAGTTCTTCAAGGCCGCCGACAGTCCGCGCAACTGCAATGACATGGGCACCGCGTTTCGCCAGTTCCAATGCCAGAAAATAACCGATGCCGCGGGATGCGCCGGTCACCAGTGCTGTGCGTCCGCTCAGATCAAAGCTCATAAAAATCCACCCGTTTCAGTCTGTATAATGTAAAGGCGGCTGAAAGCCGCCTTTTAGGATTTTAGCCGTTGCTGGAAAGTAATGCGAAATTGTGAATATTCGACAATTCTTCCTGATCAACCAGACGGGTCGGATAGTCGCCCGTGAAATAATGGTCAGTAAATTGCGGGGCTTTCGGATTGCGTTTCTCGCCGCCGACTGCCTCGTAAAGACCGTCAATGGAGAGAAATTCCAGCGAATCCGCGCCAATATAATCGCACATTGCCTGCAGATCGGGATATTGGTTGGCCAGCAGCTTGTCTGCATCCGGCGTATCAATACCGTAGAAATCCGGATGATGGATCATCGGGGAGGCCACACGGATATGCACTTCCTTAGCTCCGGCATCGCGGATCATCCGCACGATTTTCATCGAAGTGGTGCCGCGCACAATGGAGTCATCCACCAGCACAACACGTTTGCCTTCAATGATCGCGCGGTTTGCTGAATGTTTCAGCTTCACGCCGAGGGCGCGGATCTGCTGTGTCGGTTCAATAAAGGTGCGGCCGACATAGTGATTGCGGATAATGCCGAGCTCAAACGGAATACCGCTGGCTTGTGCATAGCCGATTGCTGCCGGAGTGCCTCCATCCGGCACAGGTACAACAACATCCGCTTCAACGGGGGCTTCTTTTGCCAGATTAATGCCGGCATTTTTACGCGCAACATAAACATTGCGGCCGCCGACAACAGAGTCAGGACGGGCAAAATAAACATATTCAAACAGGCATACACGTTCCGGCTTGCGGTTCGACGCTTTGATAGATGTGGTGCTGATAGAGCCGTCTGCCTGTGTTTCGCAGATAATGACTTCGCCGTTTTCCACATCGCGGATATATTTTGCGCCGATAATGTCGAGTGCGCAGGTCTCAGAACAGAAAATCGGCTTGCCGTCGAGTTCGCCCATAACCAGCGGACGGATACCGACAGGGTCGCGTGCTGCAATCAGTTTGGTGCGGGTCATAGCGAGGATCGCATAGCCGCCTTCAACTTGACGGATCGCATCGACAAAACGGTCGCTGGATGATGCGAGGCGCGAACGGGCGATGAGATGCAGCACCACTTCAGAATCGGAAGTGGACTGGCAGATCGCACCGGAGGCAATCAGATGACGGCGCAGGCTCAGACCATTGGTGAAATTACCGTTATGGGCAATGGCGATGCCGCCGACTTCCAGTTCGGCAAACAGAGGCTGCACATTGCGCAGTACAGTTTCACCGGTGGTGGAATAGCGCACATGACCAATCGAAAGATTGCCCGGCAGTTGTTTCAGCGTTGCCGGATTGGTGAAGTGATCGCCCACCAGCCCCATGTGACGTTCAGAATAGAAACGTCCTTCATGATAGGAAACAATACCGGCCGCTTCCTGTCCGCGATGCTGCAGGGCATGCAGGCCGAGAGCTGTCAGCGTTGCCGCATCCTCATGGCCCAGAATGCCAAAGACGCCGCATTCTTCATGCAAGGCGTCTTCATCAAAGGAGAAACGGGAAGAGTTCTGAAGCGGTTCTGTGCCGCCGCTCTCTCCTGTGTGAGAGGCGCAGATCTTCTGAGAATGATCTGACGAAATATGGGCGGTTTCACCGGAATGACTTATCATAGCCGCTGGGCCTTTCGATTGCAGAGCAATTAAAAATGCTCTCTATCATAAGAGTGCTTTTGCTGCATAGTCCCAAAACCGAAAGCTTTCCGGTTGCAGTGCCATGCAAAAGGAACAATTCAGAGCATTGCGCAGAGTTCAGACGGCTGAGGCTCAAAATGCAGCTCTGATGAAAAGTCTGAGCGGGACATCAGGAAGAGGGTGTTCGGGAGGCTATTATGTTTTCTGCTGTTCTCAGCAGGAAAATAGCTCCTTCGCAGACATTACTCCCCATATGTCTCTGATTTTCAGCCTCATATATGGCGGTTAGTCCTTAGACACAACAGTTCTCCTCAGGTTTTAAACAATAGCACAATTTGGTCGCAGGCTGTGTGGTTTATTTTATCACTTGCGTAAGCTGCGATTTCAAATTAATAAACCGAGCGTTCAGTCTATTTTAGAGGTGCGCTATGCGCGTGACAGATCCTGAAAAACATCAGGCAAAGAAACAGATGATTTTAGATGCGGCGAAAGCCTGTTTCGCAGAGCAGGGGTTTCACCAGACCAGCACGGCACAAATTTGTGCAGCGGCAGGCGTCAGCACCGGAAATCTGTTTCATTATTTCTCAAGCAAGAAAGCAATCATCGCTGCGATTGTTGAAGAGGATTTGCAGCAGACCCAGATATTTGTCGCGGCATTGCGCGAGCAGGAAAATCTTGTGGCCGCATTGGACGCTTTTTTTGATGTGGTGCTGGATGTTGCTTCCGATCCTGCACAGGCGTCGCTGGCTTTGGAAATTGCCGCAGAAGCCGGGCGGGATGCGGAGGTCGGTGTATTGTACCGGCTGAGCACACGGGTGATGCGTGAAGAACTGGAATATCTGGTCAGTCTCGGAATGGAGCGCGGACAGTTCAGCCGGCAATTTTCTGCTGCTTCGGTCGTACATTGTCTTATGGTGATGGTGGACGGTATTTTCAGCCGTGTTTCTGTTGATCCGCAATTTAAGCCTCAGGAACAGAAAGCAGCATTGAAAACAATGATGACGGGTGTGCTTGATCTTGCAAATGACAGGGAAGCGCAAAAATGAAATCGGATGTCCCGTCTCAGACTGCAAAACCTGCATCCCGTATTGCGGATGTTGATGCCCTGCGCGGTTTTGCGCTGCTTGGCATTTTACAGGTCAATATTATGGCTTTTGCCTCGGTTTTCTACGGATTGCCGACGGGAGGGCCGGAGCAGAGCATTGGCTTTAATGATCTGGTGCAACTGATTATCTCAACAATCTTTGAGATGAAGTTCTATCTGTTGTTCTCTTTTCTGTTCGGCTATAGCGTCACACTGCAAATGCAATCGGCAGTGCGTGCCGGAGAGGCTTTTATCCCGCGTTTTTTACGGCGTCAGGCCGGTTTGTGGATTGTCGGTCTGCTGCATGCAGTTCTGCTTTTCCACGGCGATATTCTCACGACCTATGCTGTGCTTGGCGTTATCCTGCTGATCTGGCGTAACAAGCCCGACCGCACGCTTGTGAAAAGTGCTGTTTGGTTGATTGGTATAACAGCAATGCTATGGGCACTGCTGGGTATGCTGCAATGGATGGCATCTGACGTGCAGGATCCTGCGCAGGATCTGCTGAATGCACAATATGCTTATATGGCTTATAGCGGCAGTTTTGGCACCGTTATCATGCAGCATATCAATGAGCTGCAGGTGATGTGGGTTATTCTGTTGCTAATACAGGCTCCCTGTGCGTTGGCCATGTTTTTACTCGGTTTTCTGGCAGGCAGGCATCAGTTTCTGGCACAACCGGAGCTGTACAAACCTTATCTGAAGCCGGCAATTAAAGCGGGGCTGTTTATCGGGCTTCCGGCATCGCTGATCACGGCACTGACGGCTTTACTTGGCAGTGGTACGCAGTGGGAAATCTTTGGTCTGGCACTGAGCCTTGTGACTGCACCGCTGCTGACTTTTGGTATAATCGCGCTGATGCTCCGGTTTTTTGGTACAAAACACGGTCAGTTCTGGCGTGATGCGCTGGCTCCGGCAGGACGCATGGCACTGTCCAATTATTTGCTGCAATCGCTGATATGCAGTTTCATTTTCTACGGTTTCGGTCTCGGATTGATCGAGAAAACAACGGCAATTATCAATGTGTTGATCGGCTTGTCTGTTTTTACAGTCCAGCTGTTTGTGAGCCGGTGGTGGATGCGCCATTATTATTACGGGCCGCTGGAATGGCTGCTGAGGGCTTTGACAATCGGGCGCTGGCCGGATTTCAGAAAGCCGAATGCCAGACTGGGAGTGTAACAAAAACGCCGGCAGATTTATCTGCCGGCGTTTTTGTTAAATATGTGAATTGGATTTAGTTTGCCGGTTGAGCCGGTACATCATTCTCAGGCACATCCTGTGCGGAAGGCTGGGTGCCTAATTGCGGCTTCAGGCGCTCAATGATTGCGGTTTCAGGATCTTCCGGCAGCATATCCACCAGCTGCTGGCCAAGGGAATCCAACATCGGCTTGGATTTGGCATTGGTGATCCAGCCTGGCTGATCTGTAGCCACAAGCCAGTTGAAGAACAGCATTGCAACCACAACCAGCAGAACACCGCGTGCCGCACCGAAAATGAAACCCAATGTGCGGTCAAGTGCACCAATACGGCTGTCGATGATGAAATCGGCAATTTTCATGGTGATGATTGAAACAACAATCAATGTTACCAGAAAGACTGAGCCGGCTGCCGCAATGTTCAGAATGGTTTCATTGCTGATATATGGCTGCAGGTAAGGCACGACAGGCTTATAGAAGAAATAGGCGGCCAGAGCTGCCGCAGCCCAGGATGCCACCGAAAGCACTTCGCGCGAAAATCCGCGTACCATGGCCAGAATGGCCGATACGAGGGTTACCCCGATAAGAATTCCGTCTAGCAATGTAATCGGCATCCTGCCTAATTCCTCTGTGTCGGTCTGTCCCTCGGGACATATAATTTTGTGCGGGCATAATTGCCGCAGCTCAAAGATTTACAGTGTCTCGCGTCAGTCCGATAGAGTTGTGACACTTTTGTCGTCGAAAATTAACCTGAATTTCTTTCATAAATCACTAATTCGGAAGCCGATTGCAATTTAAAGCCGTTATAGCCTGTAAAAATACAAGCTATGTGGGGTTGCTAATGCCTCGCATACATCATTTTAAGTTGCAGAGAACCTATGATTCCCGAATTTTCTGTAGCGATAGACCTATGCTAATCGCGGTTCTGCGCATTCTTTCCGGGGCCTGAAGCTGCAATACGTGCCACCAGATCGGGCAGGGAGCCGGTTTCTGTCAGCGTGAAATTGCGTGGTTTTGACAATTCACCTCCGCCAACTGGTAGTACAGCTTGTTTAAAGCCGAGTTTCTCCGCCTCTTTGATACGCTGAGCCGCATGGGCAACGGCACGTACTGCGCCTGAGAGACTGACTTCACCAAAATAAACGCTATTGGCAGGCAGCGGAATACCGGCAAGCGACGAGACAAGCGCTGCCGCTACAGCCATATCGGCAGCAGGCTCGGAAATACGATAACCACCGGCTACATTGAGATAAACATCATGCTGGCCGAAGCGCACACCACAATGGGCCTCCAGCACGGCAAGAGTCATGGAAAGACGGCTGTTATCCCAGCCAACAACGGCGCGGCGCGGTGTGCCGAGTGTAGATGGAGCGACAAGTGCCTGAATTTCCACGAGAACAGGGCGGGTGCCTTCCATACCGGCAAAAACCGCAGCCCCCGGAGCCTTTTCATTGCGTTCACCGAGAAACAGTTCCGACGGGTTGGAAACTTCCCGCAAACCTTTATCGGACATTTCAAATACGCCGATCTCATCGGTCGGGCCAAAACGGTTTTTCACTGTGCGCAAGATGCGGTAATGATGGCCGCCTTCGCCTTCAAAATACAAAACGCCGTCAACCATATGTTCGACCACGCGCGGGCCTGCAATCTGACCTTCTTTGGTCACATGGCCGACCAGTACCACAGCAGCGCCGGTAGATTTGGCATAGCGGATCATCGCCTGCGCACCGGCACGTACCTGCGTCACCGAACCCGGTGCGCTGTCAGCCGCATCTGTCCACAGGGTCTGGATGGAATCAATAATCACCAGATCAGGGCGCGGTTTGGTATCAATGGTCGCGAGAATATCCTCGACATTGGTTTCTGCTGCCAGTTCCACAGATGTGTCTGCGGCATGCAATCTCTGAGCGCGCAAACGAATCTGTGCCACCGCTTCTTCACCGGATACATAGATGATGCGGTTGCCGCGACGAGCTAAAGCCGCAGCGGCTTGTGTAAGTAAGGTTGATTTGCCAATGCCCGGGTCACCGCCGACCAGCAGTGCGGAACCGCGGACAAAGCCGCCACCTGTCACACGATCCAGCTCACCGATACCGGACTGGATACGCGGTGCATCTTCAATCTCACCGGAGAGGGTGGTGAGTGCAACGGCACGGCCTTTGCGCATCGCCATTTTGCCCGGACCCGAGCCGATGCCGCCGGATGTGCCTTCTTCGACAAGTGTGTTCCACTCACCGCAGCCGTCGCATTTGCCTGCCCAGCGCGAATGCGTGGCACCGCAATTCTGGCAGATGAACTGAATCCGGTTTTTAGCCAAGCTCTTATCTTTCAGTGATCGTCATATTGTTCAGGCAGATAAGTGCCTTCGGCCAGATCGGTAAAGCGCGTGAATTCCGACTGGAAGGCGAGCTTAACAGTACCGGTAGGACCGTGACGCTGTTTGGCAATGATAACGTCTGCCGTGCCTTTGACCTTCTCAAAGTGCATTTTCCATTCGTCATATTTCGGATCGAATTCATCACGTGGTTCAAGGTTTTTGACGTAATATTCTTCACGATACACGAAGAGCACAACGTCCGCATCCTGCTCGATGGAACCCGATTCACGAAGATCGGAGAGCTGCGGGCGTTTGTCTTCACGGTTTTCTACCTGACGGGAGAGCTGTGACAGAGCAATAATCGGCACATTCAGCTCTTTGCCAAGGGCTTTAAGACCCGTGGTGATTTCGGTAATTTCCTGCACGCGGTTCTGCGCTGAGGCCTTGGACGAACCGGTCATCAGCTGAATATAGTCAATCACCAGACAATCAAGGCCGCGCTGACGCTTGAGGCGGCGGGCACGCGCAGACAACTGCGCAATGGAGATACCACCGGTCTGGTCAATATAAAGCGGAATACGCTGCATCGTCTGTGTACAGGCGATCAGCTTTTCAAAGTCGGTTTCCGAGATTTCACCACGACGGATTTTGGATGAGGAAACCTCTGTCTGCTCAGAAATAATACGGGTTGCCAGCTGTTCGGCGGACATTTCGAGCGAGAAGAAGCCGACCACACCACCATTGATGGCTTTCATTGAGCCGTCAGCCAGCTGTTCACCTTGATAAGCGGCAGCAATATTGAAGGCGATATTGGTGGCAAGGGAGGTCTTACCCATACCCGGACGTCCCGCCAGCACGATCAAGTCGGAGGACTGAAGGCCACCCATTTTACCATCCAGCATGTGGATGCCGGTGGAAACGCCGGAGAGATGTCCGTCACGCTGGAAGGCAACGCCCGCCAGATCAATCGCGGTTTTAACGGCTTCGTTGAAAGGCTGGAAGCCGCCGTCATAGCGGCCGGTTTCCGCCAGTTCAAACAGGCGGCGTTCCGCATCTTCAATCTGGCTTCGCGGTGCCATATCGACCGGCGCATCATAGGCGACATTGACCATTTCCTCACCGATGCCAATCAGCGAGCGGCGTGTGGCAAGGTCATAGATCGCGCGGCCATAATCTTCCGCATTGATAACGGTTACCGCTTCGGCGGCAAGGCGCACCACATATTGAAATACAGTCATGTCGCCGACTTTATCATCGGCTGGCAGGAAGGTTTTCATGGTCACCGGATTAGCCATTTTACCGACGCGGATCAGCTCGGATGACAGTTCATAAATACGGCGATGCAGCGGATCGTAAAAATGCGGCGGCTTCAGAAAGTCCGAAACACGGTAGAAAGCATCATTATTAATCAGGATCGCGCCGAGAAGAGCCTGTTCCGCTTCGATATTATTCGGGGCTTCGCGGTAAAGCGAATTCTGGGTGTCCCGTGTCTCTTCAAGTTTGTGAACCGTCGCGTCAGCCATAAAGTTCTGGATCCTTTGCCGCAATCAAGCGGGAATTATCCGGCAAAAAGCCGGACATCAGAGTCTGTTGAAATATGAGTGTAAACAATCTGCCGGTGCAGTTGAAGCGGCTATACCATGATTCACAGCGATTCACAGGCTGCAGCTGCAAGAACTGCCTGTCAGATAGTCATCGCATGGGGTCTTTTAACGGGGATCAGTCCGGAGTCGCCAGCAAAGACTGGTGATAGCGGAGCTGGAACTGTCCGGTCAGAAGAAAAATATAGGCTGCTAATTCGCTCAGTTCTTCAAGGTTTTGAGCGGCTGCGCCGGTCAGGCCGGTTGTGAGGCCAAGATGCTCTTCTGCTGCTGTTGAAATCATCATGCACAGCGTTGCCAGTAAAAATGCCCCCCATGGCAGGCCGCCGGATTGCTGCAATGGTTTGAGCAATTTATGGGAGCCGTTTTTCAGCATCAGAACAGCGAACAGCAAAACAGAGGCAATCAATGCCGGCATGATGGCCGGTTTGTACCAGAGCTGGCCGGATGAGAAGAAAGGGCCAAGCTCGGAAATGCTGATCGGCTCAAGGAAAACCGCCCCCCAGCTCAGCTCCCGAACTGCGCAGATAAACCAGATCAGTGCCGCACCACGCCAGAACCATTTCCAGTCAGAACTGCCGGATTTTTGAAAAATCAGTGCCTGTATCATACCCAGAAACAG
The DNA here is from genome assembly GCA_900470285.1 of Hyphomicrobiales bacterium. Taxonomy (GTDB): domain Bacteria; phylum Pseudomonadota; class Alphaproteobacteria; order Rhizobiales; family Rhizobiaceae; genus Pseudochrobactrum. The sequence continues at coordinate 588,592 of UCAG01000005.1, read as the reverse complement.
CAAAGCTGCCTGAGCATTCTCAACGGGGCCGTTTTCCCATGAAGTCCATGCAGGGAGAATGAGTGCCAGCGGATAGGAAGCGAGAAGAACCAGTAATCCTGCAGATAAGACAAACAGGGTTGTTTTATTCAGGCGCGGGCGCAGCTTGGTTTGCACGCTGGGCATCAGATATTTATCCTTGAAACAACAGCGCTCCGAAAGATGCGATGCAGGTTTCAGATAAAAGAGCGCGTAAAAGCATACAGATAAATGTCTGAAGCGCACCAGCGGTGCAATCGCAAGAACTTCACAATCTCTTGATAAAAACTTGATGGGCGACAGAGTGTCGTCAATTTGTCACAAAAGTGCAGCCCGTCGGCCGGTGTTTTAATAAACCAGATGTTTCGGGCTGGCTTTCTCGCTGCTGCTGTCATTACAGGCTTTAAACTTACGCATTTCCAGCCGCTTAAGTCGTTTTTCTTCCTGCTCAATGTAATTGCGGGTCAGGGGCACTGCATCCTGTCTGTGTGCTAGCTGTATCTGAAATACCATCATATTCTGCCAGCGGAAGGCGGATTCCGAGCCTGCCAGATAAAACTCCCACATCCGGCAAAAACGCTCGTCATAAATGGCTTTTGCTTTGTCGCGGTTTGCCATGAAAGCTTCACGCCATGCTTTGAGCGTTTTCGCATAATGCAGGCGGAGAATTTCGATATCCGTAATAATCAGCCCCGCATTTTCAATATGCGGCAGGACTTCCGAGAGAGAGGGGATATAGCCGCCGGGGAAAATATATTTACGGATAAACGGATTGGTGACGGAAGGCTCGTCACTGCGGCCGATAGAATGTAACAGCATGGAACCGTCCGGTTTTAGCAGCCGCGCAACCTGCTGAAAAAACTCGGCATAATGGGTAACACCCACATGTTCAAACATGCCGACAGAGCTGATCCGGTCGAATTGCTGGTTCAGTTCGCGATAATCCTGCAACAGAAATTGCGCCTGTTGATGCAGCCCGCGCGTTTTTGCCCGTTGATTGGCAATCTGGAATTGTTCCTGAGACAGGGTTACACCTGTAACATCCGCATCAAGAAATTCAGCAAAATACAGACCCAAACCACCCCAGCCGCAGCCGATATCCAGTAATTTATCCTCCGGCTTGATTTGCAGCTTGGCTGCGATATGCCGCTTCTTGGCCAGTTGTGCTTCTGCAAGAGTGGTTTCAGGTGTTTCAAAATAGGCGCAGGAATATTGCTTATCGGGATCAAGAAACAGATCATACAGATCGCCGCTCAGATCATAGTGCCGTTGCACATTTCTGGATGAGCGTGCCAGCGTGTTCATTTGCTGTAATGGCCTGAAAACTTTGCGCAATCTGGTTAAAACACGCATCCACGGCTCTTTTGCCGCCGTGGGGCCGGTATTCTCAAAAACCAGCCGGAGAAAGCTGTAAATATCGCCTTCCGGAAAACTGATATCCCCGTCCATGAAGCATTCGCCGAGCTTCAGTTCCGGATCAAGAGCGATCGCTCTTTCCGCTGCTTTATTGTGAAAGACAAGCGTGACATGCGGTGCAGCGCTGTTGCCGTAAGTGTGTGTCGTGCCGTCGGCAAATTGTACTTTAAGATCGCCGCTTGAGATCAGCTTGTTCAGAACCGAATGCAGCATGCTACTCATGTTTCATCCTCCTCCGATCTTGCAGAACCGGTTGAGCGACGGATGAAGCGGCGAGTTTCCGCGCCTGTATCCGTTTTCGAGCATTTCCAGCAAAAAAGTGCGAAGCGGTTTTTCGTTGGACAATGCGTCAATACAAAGAGCTGGACCGGTACAGCACGTTAAGAATAACCGGTTTTATTGTTCTGGAAAGAGCGGGGCGGAAATAATTACGGAGAGTGTAATCATTTTCGCGTGATGGTTTCATAAATAAACGGGTAATAAAAAAGCTGCACCGGATGTCCGGTACAGCCTTTCAGATGCGAAATCTGTAGAAAAACGCTGATTATGCGTTTTCTTCGCCGTCGAAGTCTTCGTCGAAAACTTCTTCAGCCAGAGGAGCTTCTTCGATGCCGTAGATTGCAGCCGCAGTCGACAGATCTTCACCTTTTTCCTGACGCAGAGCTTCGTCAGCTGTACGTGCGATGTTGATGGTGATTGTTGCCGATACTTCTGGGTGCAGAACGATCGAGATTGTGTGAATGCCGATTGTCTTGATCGCGTGGTTCAGGTCAACCTGGTTGCGGTTCAGCGAGAAGCCTTCAGCGGTTACAACGTCAGCAACGTCACGTGTCGAAACCGAACCGTACAGCTGACCGGTTTCACCAGCCGAGCGAACAACGATGAAGCTTTTGCCGTCCAGCTTGTCAGCAACGGCCTGTGCTTCGGTTTTGCGTTCCAGATCACGGGCTTCGAGCTGAGCGCGCTGGGATTCAAAACGAGCCATGTTGGCTTCGTTGGCACGCAGTGCCTTGCCCTGCGGGAGCAGGAAGTTACGGGCAAAGCCGTCTTTTACAGTAACAGTATCGCCCATCTGACCGAGGCGGCTGATGCGTTCAAGCAAGATAACTTTCATTGGACTATTCCTTGAGTGTTTAAGTTCTGAATGTGTTTATGGTTATGAATTCTGAGACGGATCTTTGGAGAGCGGTGCACCGCGCGATGTATCGAGCAGACCGAATATCATGAAGATCAGTGCAGAGAATGCGAAGACGATGAGCAGAAAATAGGCAAGCCACAGCGCAAACGGACGCCATGTGGCACCGCGTGTCCGCCAGTGTATAATTGCCAGGCCTGCCATGATGAAGCCCGAAGCAAGCGCACCGGCAAAAGTGGTGGCGATCATGCTGGCAGGGCCGGACAGGAACATGGAGCCGGCAAAGGTAAGAGCGAAAACCAGCAAAGCAGGGCGCGGCATACGCAATGTTGCAGGCCAGTTATCGCGCGGGCGACGCAGCACACCGGAGCGTTCAGTAATGCGCAACGCGAGATAGAAATTGGCGGTCAGGAACATCAGGCTGGTCGCAGCCTGAATAGCAGGCAGACCGAACAGCAGAAACTGCTGCAGCATTTCACGGAAATCGTCACTTGCATTGAACTGCGGATCAGAGGCTTGGAGGCTTGCAATCATCGCGCCGGTCAGTTCACGCACCATCTCTTCGCCATAGCCGATAATGGAACCGACGATAACAAAGCTGACAGAAATAAGCAGAGCGAGGCGGAACATGATGTCCGGCAGCGGATACCATACCAATGCATCTTTAGGGCCGCCCAGTTCCTGAGCAGGCCGCGCAAGACCGGCAAGATAAGCGCCGGTTGCAGCAGGGATGAAACTGGTGAGGGCAATCAGAACCGCAACCATAGGTGCGGCGAAAATCGCAACGGCAATGCTCGCTGTAGCAGCGGCAATCAGGCCTGCGGCAGTGCCCCAGCCAAGCGCGGCGATAAAAATAGGAAGAGGGGTGAGGACATAGAGAACCATAGCAAGGCCGCTTTGGACCAGCACACCAGAAGCCAGCAGCGCGGCTGCAAGGCCCGCCAGAACTCCGGTTCCGATATGTTTGCTATTGTAGTTCATCTTAATCCTGCTGTCCTGCCCGGAGGTTTCCGGTTGCAGTTAGAGAACGATCGCTTCAACGCTCTGTTCCCAACCTGACCTTGCGGCCACTAAATCATTATTTCTGAAGGTATGAAGCGGGGTGTGCGGACACACCCCGAATCAAAAATCTTATTTCACAACATATGGCAGCAGGCCGAGGAAACGTGCACGCTTGATCGCTTTTGCGAGTTCGCGCTGTTTCTTCTGACTTACAGCTGTAATGCGGGAAGGAACGATCTTGCCGCGTTCAGAAATGTAACGCTGCAGGAGTTTGATGTCCTTGTAATCGATCTTCGGTGCGTTAGGACCTGTGAATGGGCAGGTCTTACGACGACGATGGAACGGACGACGGGTCGGGATCTGATTGATATCAACCATTATTCTTCTCCTTCACCGGCAGATTCGTTGTCGCGTGGACGACGCGGACGGCGTGGACGATCGTCATCACGGCCGAAACGGTCTTCACGTTCACGACGGTCATCACGACGGCTCAGCATTGCTGACTGGCCTTCTTCGTGTTCTTCAACACGAATGGTCATGAAGCGGAGAACGTCTTCGTTAATACGCATCTGGCGTTCCATTTCAGCAACTGCAGCAGCAGGAGCATCGATGTTTACCAGTGTGTAGTAAGCTTTACGGTTCTTTTTGATACGATAAGTCAGAGGACGCAGTCCCCAGCTTTCGATTTTCCCGACTTTACCACCGTTAGCTTCAAGAACGCCCTTGTACTGTTCTACCAGTGCGTCAACCTGCTGCTGCGAGATATCCTGTCGGGCAAGGATCACATGTTCATAAAGAGCCATTGTCTTTGCCTTTCTTCAAAAAACCACCATCCGGATCAACGGCTAAGCCTCTGCGACTTGTCTATATCCGTAAAACGGAGAAGAAAGGACGCGGGTCGAGACGATCGAGAGCGGAGACACGGGAGGTTGAAATCGCTAGAATTTCTCCGGATATTTAAATCCGGCCTCCGTTCAGCCCCCAGCTGATGCCGGACAATGACGAGTGCCTATTAGTGGCTTTTTGAAAATTTTGCAACCGGCAAAAGCAAAGCTATGCGCGTTGTGTCGCTTATGCAGGCAAAAACACGGGTTATCGCAGCGATGCATATGGGTTTTCAGGTGCGAAGACTTGACTTGAAAGCGGCTGAAAGGCACAGGGCTTTGCAGTTATAGATAATTTTATCGTATCCGCAGAGGCAATATAATATATATGTGTGCGGATCGCCAAACACAGATACAAAATAAAGAGGCTTTAATGACTGTAGCATTTACATTTCCGGGACAGGGCAGTCAGGCTGTCGGTATGGGCAAGGCTTTGGCTGAAATCTATCCGGAAGCGCGCGCTGTTTTCGAAGAAGTTGATGATGCGCTCGGTGAAAAACTCTCAACCCTGATGTTTGAAGGGCCGGAAGATCAGCTGACGTTGACTGCAAATGCCCAGCCTGCGCTGATGGCAGTTTCAATGGCTGTTATGCGGGTGCTGGAATCACAGGGATTAAAGCTGCAGGATAAAGTCGCTTATGTTGCCGGTCATTCGCTCGGCGAATATTCGGCTCTGTGCGCTGCCGGTACATTCTCCATTTCCGATACTGCCCGTTTGCTGCGTATCCGCGGCAATGCAATGCAGGCTGCCGTGCCGGTTGGTGAAGGCGCGATGGCTGCAATCATTGGTCTTGAACATGCTGATGTTTTTGCAATTTGCGAACAGGCCTCCGCAGAAGGTTCGTGCCAGATCGCTAATGATAACGGTGGTGGCCAGCTGGTTATTTCCGGTTCCAAAGCTGCTGTTGAACTGGCTGCCAAGTTGGCATCTGAGCGCGGTGCAAAGCGCGCAATCATGTTGCCGGTCTCCGCACCATTCCATTCCAGCCTGATGGCTCCTGCTGCCAATGCAATGCGTGAAGCGCTGGCAACTGTTAATAAGCAGGCACCTGTTGTGCCGGTAATCGCCAATGTGCGTGTTGCTCCGGTTAAGGATCCTATTGAAATTGCTGATCTGCTGGTTGAACAGGTTACAGGTCAGGTACGCTGGCGCGAGACCGTTGAATGGTTCGCAGGTCACGGCGTGACAACGCTTTATGAAATCGGCTCAGGCAAAGTACTGTCCGGCTTGGCACGCCGCATCTCCAAAGATGTAACCGGTGTGACTGTCGGTACTGCTGAAGAGATTGATGCTGTCCTGCAAGCTCTGCTTGCATAACTTAAGATGCAGACGCTGCTGGCGTAATTGCTCAGATTTTTAAGCGCTGAAAATAATGTTATAAAGCGGGCTAAGATTGTCCGCGTACCAGAATTCAAGAGGATTTCATGTTTGATCTGACTGGCCGTAAGGCTCTCGTAACCGGTGCAACCGGCGGTATCGGTGAAGAAGTAGCACGCGCGCTGCATGCGCAAGGCGCTATTGTTGCTCTGCACGGCACCCGCGTTGAAAAGCTGGAAGCGTTGGCCAAAGAGCTGGGCGAACGCGCTTATATCTTCCCTGCGAACCTTTCGGACCGTGAAGAAGTGAAGGCACTTGGTCAGGCTGTGGAGAAGCAGCTCGAAGGTGTCGATATTCTGGTCAATAATGCCGGTATCACCCGTGATGGTCTGTTCGTGCGTATGAGCGATGCAGACTGGGATGCGGTGATCGAAGTGAACCTGACTTCCGTATTCGGTCTGACCCGCGAGCTGACCCATCCTATGATGCGTCGCCGCTTTGGCCGTATTATCAATATTACATCCATCGTCGGTGTAACTGGTAATCCGGGACAGGCCAATTACTGCGCTTCAAAAGCCGGTATTATCGGCTTCTCCAAATCGCTGGCTCAGGAAATTGCGTCACGCAATGTGACTGTGAACTGCGTTGCTCCAGGCTTTATTGAGTCGGCTATGACCGAAAAGCTCAATGAGAAGCAAAAAGACACAATCATGTCGGCTATCCCTATGAAGCGCATGGGGCAGGGTGCTGAAATTGCATCGGCCGTTGTCTATCTGGCAAGTAATGAAGCCGCTTATGTGACAGGCCAGACCCTGCACGTAAATGGCGGTATGGCCATGATCTGATGAAGATCCGGCCGGTTTCTGAACGGTCCCGGCCGGAATAATCATGAATAAAAGAACTTTAAAAAGCTGATAATACAGCAATAAAGCGCTTTTTTCTGTTGTTTTAACGGTTTTTGCTCTGTTTCGCTGTGGTGGCTTGTTAAAATGGACTTTGCCAAACAGCAGAACCGTGATAATGCCCCGAATATTGCTGCGCTGCATGTTTTATGTTTCGTGGCGGCAGCAGTGATAAAATATGATTGCGCTTCAACGGCGCAGCAGTTAAATCGCTGCAACTGAAATATATTGTATAATGCGTCTGAAATGCATTTCTGTTTCAAGCATTATGCAGTAGGAATATCCACAGGATGCTTTTCATTGTGATGAATGTTGCAATGGTGAGTTATCTTAACACTTGATTACAATCAGCCATGCCGCTACCAAGGCTATGGTATTAACAGGTCGAGGTCCGACATGAGCGACACCGCAGAACGCGTCAAGAAAATCGTTGTTGAACATCTGGGCGTAGATGCCGAAAAAGTAACTGAAGGCGCAAGCTTCATTGATGATCTGGGCGCAGACAGCCTGGACACAGTTGAGCTGGTAATGGCTTTCGAAGAAGAATTCGGCGTAGAAATTCCTGATGATGCAGCTGAAACCATCCTGACGGTCGGCGACGCTGTTAAATTCATCGATAAAGCTTCTGCTTGATTATTCGTATAATCGGCAGGCAGATATCGGGCCGGAAGATCATATCTTCCGGCCCTTATCGTTTGAGCAAAGATATATATTTCAATAAGGCTGGAGCATTTCACAGCCAAATTGTTTCAATTTGGCTGCAGTGAGAATGCGATAAATAAAAGCAAGAGCGAGCGTAGTGATCCAAACTGGGTGTTACCGCTCTGGGCGTTATTTAAACAGTTCGTGAGCCTGATATGCAGTTCTATTTGCGGATCTGTAATTAATTACTCCACAAAAGCACTGTAACAATCTATTAATTCTGCGTAATTCTAACGCTTGATCGATTCCGGTCGGGATATTACGCAGTTGATTAATCTGCGCTGCCTGCAACTGATATTGAATCAGTGAGAGACAGGATCAGGCGCGGGGAAGGATACATATGAGAAGAGTCGTCGTTACCGGTCTTGGCCTGGTGTCACCTTTGGCAAATGGTGTTGAAGAAACCTGGAAGCGTTTGCTCGCAGGCCAAAGCGCAGCGCGCCGCGTGACCGAATTCGAAGTTGACGACCTTGCCTGTCAGATTGCCTGCCGTATTCCTGTCGGCGATGGCACAGACGGCACATTCAACGCTGATCTCTATATGGAACCAAAGGAACAGCGTAAAGTTGATCCTTTCATCGTCTATGCGGTCGGCGCTGCCGATCAGGCTCTGGATGATGCAAACTGGCATCCGGAAAGCGATGAAGACCAGATCCGCACCGGCGTGCTGATCGGTTCCGGTATCGGCGGTATCGAAGGTATTGTTGAGGCCGGTTATACGATGCGCGACAAAGGTCCGCGCCGTATTTCGCCTTTCTTCATTCCGGGTCGTCTGATCAATCTGGCTTCCGGCCATGTTTCGATCAAGCACAAGCTGCGCGGCCCGAACCACTCCGTAGTCACTGCCTGCGCTACCGGTACACATGCTATCGGTGATGCTGCCCGTATGATTGCTTTCGGTGATGCTGATGTGATGGTTGCCGGTGGTACAGAATCTCCTGTCAGCCGTATTTCGCTGGCCGGTTTTGCTGCCTGTAAGGCGCTGTCTACCAAGCGGAATGATGATCCGACAGCGGCATCGCGTCCTTATGACGAAGACCGTGACGGTTTTGTTATGGGTGAAGGTGCAGGCGTTGTGGTTCTCGAAGAGCTGGAACATGCGCTGGCACGCGGTGCGAAAATCTATGCAGAAGTGATCGGTTACGGCATGTCCGGCGATGCTTATCACATCACTGCGCCAAGTGAGAACGGTGAAGGCGCGCAGCGCTGCATGGAAGCTGCCCTGCGCAGTGCCAAAATCACACCGGATGCTGTTGATTATATCAATGCTCACGGCACCTCGACCATGGCTGATACGCTCGAACTGGCTGCTGTTGAACGTGTTGTCGGAGATTCAGCCTCGAAGATTTCCATGTCCTCTACCAAATCCTCGATCGGTCACCTGCTCGGTGCAGCGGGTGCGGCAGAAGCGATTTTCTCGACACTGGCAATCCGCGATAATATTGCGCCTGCAACGCTTAATCTCGACAATCCGTCGGTCAGCACCAAAATCGATCTGGTGCCGCATAAGCCGCGCGCCCGTCAGATTGATATTGCTGTGTCGAATTCGTTCGGCTTCGGCGGTACCAATGCTTCGCTGATCCTGCGTCGTTATCAGGCCTGATACAGCATTTTAGCTGAGGGAATGAAGAGGCCGCTTTCAGTGAAGGCGGCCTTTTATTAAGAGCTATATTGGGACGGCTAAAGCCGTTTTTGAACGACAGACACAAGCAATCCGTATTTCAGATCAAAATACTCTCTTAAATATGGATTCTTTCTGTCGAAAGCTTTGTTCACGGGTTGCGGCATTCGTGCTTTTGCCGCAATTATTGTGCCCACTAAGTGAAGAAACTAAAAATACAGATTAATCGGCTCAGGCCTTTGGTTGTAATTGCCAGCAGGTCGGGTTGAACCGGAGTGTAAGTGTGACGTCAGACCAATCATCTGAAAATAAATCTGCTGGTCAGCCTGTCGTTTCTGATAGTGCTGCTCAGAATAGTGCGTCACCATCTCATACGGGGAGCGCTGCACCTGCGAGCGCTCATAAGCATGTTACTTCTGATGAAAATGCAATTGTTGCACCGGTTTCTCCGGAAATCGCCGCAGCACCTGCTGCGCCTGCTTCAGCTCCGGCAGCAACGCCGGCTCAGCCGGAAGCCGCTGTAAAAGCTGAAAAATCCGTGACACCCGATGCAGCTGAACCGGCAACAGGACCTCTGGTCCTGAAATCGGCAAGCGAAGCACTGCGTCCTGAACCGGGCACACCGCCGCCAGCGCCGAAGAAGCGCAAACGTTCGCGTCATGCCCGCAGCCAGATTGTGGTTTTTGCCAATTTCATGCTGTCTATGCTGGTTTTTCTGGTGATCGGCATGGGCGCTTTGTTCTATTTTGGCAAGGTTCAGTTCACAACTGAAGGGCCTCTGTCACAGGATTCGACCTTCTTTGTGAAGCGCGGCAGCGGTATTATTGAAATATCCGACCAGCTGGAGCGCGCAGATCTGATTACCGATGCACGGATTTTCCGCTATGGCGCACGCGCTTATGGTCTGGAAAAGAGCATGAAGGCCGGTGAATATGCCATTCCTGCCCGTGCTTCCATGCGTGATATTATGAATATCTTTGTTGAAGGTAAGTCGCTGATGCATTCAGTGACCATTCCTGAAGGCCTGACTGTCCAGCAGATTTTCGACCGTATTGCCAATAGCGAACTGCTTTCCGGCGACCTGCCGAAAGAACTGCCGGTTGAAGGCAGTCTGGTAGCAGATACGCTGAGCTTCACACGCGGTACACCGCGTGTGGAAGTGGTCAATCGTCTGAAAACCGCGCAGGCCAAACTGGTGGATGAAGTCTGGGCCAAGCGCCGTGACGGTCTTCCGGTCAAAGACAAAAATGAATTTGTGACATTGGCTTCCATCGTTGAGAAGGAAACCGGTGTGGCATCCGAGCGCCCGCATGTGGCTTCGGTTTTCGTGAACCGTCTGAATACGGGTATGCGCCTGCAATCTGATCCGACAATTATTTACGGTATTTTCGGCGGACGCGGCAAACCTGCAGACCGCCCGATCTATAAGTCGGATATCGAAAAAGAAACGGCCTATAATACCTATATTATCAAAGGCCTGCCGCCGACACCGATTGCCAATCCGGGGCGCGATGCTCTGGAAGCTGTCGCTAATCCGCTGGATACCCAGGATCTGTATTTCGTGGCGGACGGTACCGGTGGTCATGTCTTCGCGGCAACGCTGAAAGAGCATAATGAAAATGTGCGTAAATGGCGTGATGTTGAGCGTCAGCGCAAGGAAAATCCGGCGGCAGGAACAAATGGCACTGCAACTACGCCGGCTCCATAAAACTTGTAATTAAAGGCATAGATAAAATATGATGCCGTCCGGCCGCCCGGACGGCATTTTTGCAAAAGCCGGTTTCAAAGATAAACGGCGCAGATAACGGGTTTTAAGATGACAGTACAGAGCATGACCGGTTTCGCCCGCCATACAGCGACATTCATGTCGGGTGCGGATGAGAATGCGCAGACGCGGATCAGCTGGGAAATTCGTTGTGTGAACGGTAAAGGGCTTGATGCCCGTTTTCGTATTCCGAACGGTTTTGATGATCTTGAACTGCAATTGCGGTCAGCTTTGGGACGCGTTTTTGCCCGCGGATCGTTTCAGGTCAGCCTGACAATTGAAGAGCCGGAGGCGCAGACGGCGCTGGTTATTAATGAAGATTTGCTGAGCAAGGTTATGCAGACAGCGCAGCAGTTGCAGAACCAATATGGTCTGGCACCCGCCAGTGTGGATGCTGTGCTGAACTTGCGCGGTATTCTGGAGCCGCCGCAGGCTTTGAGCGACGATGCTGGGAAAGCAGCATTGAAAGCCGTATTGCTGTCATCCTTTGATGAAACACTGGACGCGCTGAAACTGATGCGTCTGCAGGAGGGCAAGCGCCTGTCCGATCTGCTTGGCAGCCATGTTGACCGGATTGCGGAACTGGCAGTGCAGGCGCGTCAGGATGCGTCCCGCAGTGCTGAAGCGATCCGTGAGCGCCTTGCCGGGCAGGTGGCATTGTTGCTGGATGCTATGAATAGCAATCGCAGTGCGGCTATCGTGCTGGACGAACAGCGGCTGCATATGGAAGCAGCATTTCTTGCCACTAAAGCTGATATTCAGGAGGAGCTTGACCGGCTGGATATGCATGTGGCTGCGGCACATAAATTGCTCAACGACGGCGGCCCTGCGGGACGTAAGCTCGATTTTCTGTCGCAGGAATTCAATCGCGAAACCAACACGCTGTGTTCAAAGTCCAATGCAGCCAGTATTACCGCAATCGGCCTTGAGCTGAAAGCGGTTGTTGATCAGTTCCGTGAACAGGTTCAGAACCTTGAATAGTAAAGATTGCAAGCGTTTCCGCTCCGCGTATAGTGAAGATCAGGTAATGCTTTAATAACTAAAAAACGCCGCAATTGCTGTGAAAAGAGAGAACAAAAGAGACATCATTGCGGCGCAATGATATCAGACATAGCAGTAAGCAGAGAATCTGGAGCAGAATAGATTATGGCCATCTCCTTCGTGGAAAATGCTGTCGCACGACGCGGCCTTATGTTGGTCATTTCTTCGCCGTCAGGCGCGGGTAAGTCAACGATTGCACGTTTGTTACTGGAAGATCGCGATATGGATCTTTCCCTGTCCGTGAGCGTGACAACCCGTCAGCGTCGCGCCAGCGAGATTGAGGGCGTTCACTACCACTTTAAAAGTGTGCGTGAATTCGAGCGCCTGCGGGACAGCGATGCCCTGATTGAATGGGCAGAGGTGCATGGCAATTATTACGGAACGCTGCGTGAGACTGCGGAAAACGCGTTGGCAGACGGTCGTGATATGTTGTTTGACATTGACTGGCAGGGTGCGGAACAGCTTCAGGCCAAAATGCCGGCCGATGTCGTATCGATCTTCATTTTGCCGCCGACCATGAAAGAACTTCAGATGCGTCTGAACCGCCGTGCGGAAGATACGCCTGAAGTGATTGAAACACGTCTGAACAATGCGCGTTTTGAAATCCAGAAATGGAGCAAATATGATTACATTGTTATCAATGAAGATCTGAACCAGTCCTATGCCGCTGTGAAGTCCATTGTCATGGCAGAGCGTCTGCGCCGCGACCGCCGTCCGGGTCTGTTTGAATTCGTGAATGGTTTGCTGGAAGAGCAGCCTTCTTAAGTTCCCAATAAGTCTGAAAAGAAAAACCGCCGTAAGGCGGTTTTTTTATATCTCAGAGCTGGTTTGCAAGATGCACAAATTCTTCGACGCTCAGTGTCTCTGCACGGCGTGTCGGGTCAATACCTGCTTTATTGAGCAGGGCTTCACCACCAAGCGGCTTGAGGCTCTGGCGCAGCATCTTGCGGCGCTGACCGAATGCCGCTTGCGTTACCCGCTCCAGAAGCTGCGGCGGGCAGGCCAGCGGTTCTTCCCGCGGGATCATATGCACAACGGCAGATGTGACTTTCGGCGGCGGTGTGAAAGCCTGCGGCGGCAGATCAAAGGCGATTTTAGACTGTGTGCGCCATCCGGCCAGCACACCAAGGCGGCCATAGGCATCATCACCGGCACGGGCAACAATGCGTTCGGCAACTTCCTTCTGGAACATCAGGGTCATAGAACTGTAAAAAGGCGGCCATGGCTCACTCAGCAACCAGCCGATCAGCAATTGCGTGCCGACATTATAAGGCAGATTGGCGATGATTTTCGGCTTTTTGGCCGGATCAGGAAATAGCGCCTTGAAATCCTGCTGTAATGCATCACCGGAAATGACACGTAAACGCCCCGGATATTCCGCGGCGATTTCCTCCAGAGCAGGCAGGCAGCGCTCATCACGCTCGATTGCCGTGACAATGCCGCCCTGTGCAAGAATAGCGCGTGTCAGGCCGCCAGGGCCGGGGCCGACTTCAATCACCGGCTGATCCTGCAAGTCGCCGGCCTGTCGGGCAATTTTGGATGTCAGATTGAGATCGAGCAGGAAGTTCTGGCCGAGGGATTTTTTGGCATTCAGTTCGTGACGTTCAATCACATCACGCAGTGGCGGCAGATTATCAATGCTCATTCAGTCTTGTGTCCGTTTATGATTATGTGCCAGTTCTGCTGCCAGTTTGAGCGCGGCGATCAGGCTGTCCGGTCGGGCAATGCCGCGTCCTGCAATGTCAAACGCAGTCCCGTGATCGGGAGAGGTGCGGATGAAAGGCAGGCCGAGTGTTACATTGACCGTTTCATCAAAAGCCAGCGCTTTGGCAGGAATTAGTGCCTGATCGTGATACATGCAGATTGCCGTATCATAGGTTGTCAGGGCTTGTTTGTGGAACATTGTATCTGCAGGAAGCGGGCCCCGAATATTGATGCCTTCGCTTTTGAGCTGCTCAATAGCAGGGCGGATGACTGCATCATCCTCATGGCCGAGCGCTCCGCCTTCACCTGCATGCGGGTTGAGGCCGGAGACTGCAATGCGCGGATTTTTGATACCAAAGCGTGTGCGCAGATCATGATCGGTAATACGAATGGTTTCAATGATCGCAGCTGTTGTCAGTGCTTCCGGCACTTTATGCAACGGAATATGAATTGTCACCGGCACAGCGCGCAATTGCGGGCCTGCGAGCATCATGACAGGGCGCACTTCAACCCCGAGATGGCGCGAAGCCAGATGGGCAAGAAATTCCGTATGCCCCGGAAAGCCAAAACCGGCTTCGTAAAGCGGCTTCTTGGCGATAGGGCAGGTTGTGACTGCACTGGCCTGACCATCGAGCACATAATGTGTGGCGCGTTCAATCGCCTCGATAATACCGGCGGCATTGGCGGTCTGCGGCACGCCTGGCTTGTCAGTCAGGCGGTTGACCAGAGGCACAACAGGCAGATAATGGCAAAAGCGTTGTGTTGCTTCAGACGGCTGGCAGATGCTGAAAGGAATATCAAGACCGAGCTGTCTGGCTCTTGCTGTCAGCAAAGACGGATCGGCAAGGATGAAAAATGGTGGCAGCGCGTGTTTTTCCCGCTGCGCCCATGCGGTGAGGGCAATATCCGGCCCGATGCCGGACGGGTCGCCGATGCTCAGAGCAACCGGTGCTATGGAAGCCTCTCCATGTTGCGGAAAAACCATTTTATGCTCCGGTTCTGCTGTGTCATTAGGCCGTAAATAGAAATACTTAAAGCAGATCAGCCACGCAGTAGTAATCTCTGCGTGGCTTTTTGGGTTCAGCGATTAACGATTTTCGCTTTTTCACGCAGCTCTTTAAGATATTTCTTGCTGATTTCTTCAGCTTTCTTTTCCTGATCTGCATTGCTGCCGGTGCCTTCCATGGAGAAGGTCAGCTGTGCAACGCGGTCATCCGATACAGTACGCTTGGCACAGACGGCAAGGAATTCAACACCTTTATCAGTATCCTGAACTGCTGTCGGACGGCCTACAGCCGTTGCTTTCAACTGTTTTGACCATTCTGGTGGCAATTGCAGTTCCAGATGCTTGCCGAGATCGCGCACGGTCACATCCAGCATGCCCTTGGTCTGGGATCTTGTTGTTTCACAGCTGGAGAAGCGGTTGCGCAGGGCATTGGCTTCTGAACGGCGTTTTGCCATCGTGCCTGCCGAGCGGCTGGCGGCAGGTACAACGAAAATTACCTGCTGCAATGTGTATTCACTGGTTGAAGGCTTTTTACCGCCATCCTTCAGCATGCGCTGCACAGCATCCTGCTCACTCATCATGCCTTCGGATCGGAAGCGCGCACCGATCGCACGGCTCCATCCCATCTGCACCATGATAAAGGTTTTAAAATGCTTCGGAGTGATACCGGCCTGATTCATCAGCTGGTTAAGTTGCGCAACGCTCATTTTGTTGCGCGAAGCAAAACCTGCATAAGCGGTTTCAATTTCCTGATCAGAAACAACAATGCCGCGTGATTTCATTTCCACGCGTTTGAGCATTTCTTCAACCAGTTCATCCTGAGCCAGCTTGTTGAGATTGCCGCCGCGGCGCTGCAATTTAAGGAAGGCCGCACGGTTGGCAATGTCCACATTGGTAATTGGATTGCTGTTGACGATCACTTTAATTTCGGCAGCTTTGGCAATGCCGGTAAATTCCGTCATGCTCAAAGCCGTCATTGCAACAGTACCGGCAAACACAGCAGCCAGAATGCGTTTATTAAAATTCATGCTCATAGTAGCAAATTTCATACCTGGTTTCCCGTTCCGTGCCTCAGGACGTGATCGTCTCCTGATAGGGAGAAATAATAGATAAAATGATCTCTGTTGTCACATCCTGTCAGGATTTTCATTCTTGTATAGATGAGCAGTTGCAGTGAAACAATCTCTCATCTGTTTAAGAATGCATGAAAACAGCGAATTTCGACCCCGTTTATACCCGCTCTTACCTAAAACTGCGCAGACAATCTTTATTCCCCGCAGTCAAAGCCTGTGAGATTGCTGTCCTTATCCCCCGTCTGCATATCTGTATTTCGTAGTACAAATGCGCTCCGAATGTGGCATAGGCTGTAAATCGTACGATTTTATGATGCGTTTACTGAATAATTTGCACGTAAAAAAGCAGGTTTAAAGCATTTCCGGCAAAAGCGCTCAACACCTATACAGGGAAATCACCTCACGGGACTGATCTCGGATCCTGTTCCGATACACAGGATAATGGGGCAAAATAAAAATTGAAGTGGTTCTGGTAATTCTGCTTAACCGGAGCCGCTCTAAATAAAATTACGGCCCGCATAAAGCAGGCCGTAATATAATTTCTGATTGTCAAGCGGGCTTAGAATGAACTGCCCAGATCGCCCAGTGTACGGAAGGAAATATTGAAGCCGACCGAATGGGAAATCTTATCCTGACCCGGGCTACGTGTCTGAATATAGGCCATCGAGTAGGTGAAGCATTCATCATCATAGGCCAAGCCGGACTGCGCACGTACCAGAGTTTCTGAAACGATATCATAGGTACCGGAACCAAACACACGCCAGTTTTCCTTGAAGCGTGTTGACCCGCTCAAACTGACTTCCTGACGATCATTGGCGTAGCCATAATCCGGTTGCTTGGCAATATAGGCATATTTAACCGAAGCCTGAACAACCTGTCCGCTATAGCTGGTTTCCACTTCACCGCGTTTGACTTCGAAATTATCTTTGTCAAAACGTCCGCGTGCCGCAAAAGCGAGACCGGAATTATTGGACATGCCAAGCATTGCAACATAGTCGGAGCGCTTGCCCTCAAGACCGGAATCCGCACCGGCACCGACAAAATCGCTCTCGGCAAAGGAATTCAGACCACCCAGCTGGAATGACTGACCAGCAAGACCATGAATGGACCAGCCATTATTCATATTGCCGGAATAACGCAGACCAAGATTGGCACGTGTGCCGCCTTCAATCCGGTCATAACCGGAGAACTTGTCACGCTGGAAAAGACTGGTCGCATCAAAGACAAAGCTCTGTGCATCTTCGTTCGGCAGACGACCGGCATAAGGCTCGTCATTACGAACAAAAATTTGCGCTGTCGGTTCCAGCACTTGTGTCATGCTGGTTGAGGAGAACAGAATTGGCCAGCGTACTTCAAGGCCTGCAGTCGCCATGCCGCGGAAGGCCTGCGAACGGACCTCATTGACTGTTCCGAAAGTGTCATTGGTATCAATACCGATCGCATCACCACGCAGAGCGAGGAGAGGGGTAATGACCAGACCCTGTTCAGTAATGAAAGTCCGCTTCCATTCTGCTTCTGTGGTCAGACGCGCACTGGTGCCTTTCATGCCATTCAGGAAACGGGCTGCATTGTTCTGATAAATTGTATCTGATGTTTCGCGATAAATGCCCTGCAGATTGCTGGTAATGGTCAGTTCGCCGCCATAGACGGAACCCGGAACAGTATAAAGATAGTCAACGCTTGGCAGTACCCAAGGCTGTTTCGTATCCACCGCATTCGAGCTGCCGTTCAGCACATCTTCCTGAACTTTGAACTTGTACAGGTTAATATCAAGATGATTGCGACCGGATATACCGCGCAGATAGACATTGGATGTCAGTGTTTCGCCGCTATAGCCGCCGATTTTATAGGTGCGGCTGAAATTTTTGTCGGTTTGGGCGATGACATCCCAACCGAAACTCCAGCGCGGATTGATTTTGAAATCACCTTTGGAGGCAGCCATCGCGCGGAAGCGTTCCTGCGCGTCAACTGTTGTAGAGCTGAACTCACCCGGTTTCGCCTGATAAATACCGGCTACGCGGATATTATAAGAGCCGTTTTCAAGACGATGACGCCATTCGGTTTCACTTAAGAAGCCCTGTTTGGTCAGACCTGTACCATAAGTGGTGATGTCGTAATTCGGAGCGAGATTCCAGAAATAACCCGCGCGTACACCGAAGCCGAGTTCGTCTTTATAGAGGAAACTCGGGAACAGGAAGCCGCTCTTGCGTTTGATGGTCGGGTCCGCAATTTCGAAAGCAGGCAGGGCAAAAAGCGACTTGCCGAACATTTCAAAACGGCCGCCTTCAAAACGGACAGTTTTCTTGGTGCCGTTCCAGATGATTTTCTTGGCTTTGACTTGCCAGAGAACCGGCTTGCTCGGGTCTTTTTCACAGGCACGGCAGGCAGTGTAAACGCCATTATTAAATGTAGTGATTTCACCGAGGCTGCGTTCCGCGCTTTCCGCAGCAAAACGTGTGTCATCCACGGTTTCAACGCGCAGGCCGTTTACAAAGCCGTCGCGGAAATCATCCGTTACATCAATTTCATCCGAATAGATGCGGTTGCCGTCTTTTTCGACAATTTCAACATTGCCTTTAGCAACCATGCGCTTGGTTTTTTGATTGTAAACAACCTGACGCGCAACCAGACGATTGCCGTCATATTCAATCTGAACATTGCCCGCAGCGGTAACTGTATTCTGATCGCGGTCGACAACCAGATTGTCTGCCTGCAACAGCATCTTAGCATCAGGATTGGTCTGATACTGGCTGCCGAAGTCATCAGAAGGCGCTGCTTCCTGACTGTAAGCCGCGGAAGACATAGAAATGATCACAGAGGTGGAAAAAATGCACGCCAGAGCTGTCCCGCGTGCAAGAC
The DNA here is from genome assembly GCA_900470285.1 of Hyphomicrobiales bacterium. Classification (GTDB taxonomy): domain Bacteria; phylum Pseudomonadota; class Alphaproteobacteria; order Rhizobiales; family Rhizobiaceae; genus Pseudochrobactrum. The sequence goes on along the minus strand of UCAG01000005.1, from coordinate 570,146 downwards.
GCGCGAAATACTCAGATACTACCGTGCGGGAGCTACTCAATCCCACTAACCATCCTCCTTATGGAGCAAAAAGGAGATTCCAAAAAATGTTGCAATCAATACCGGTACCCATGCCGCTACAAATGGCGGCACGAATCCTGCCGTGCCAAAGGCTTTGGCAAGTACTGTTACGACATAAAGCACGAACCCCGCAATGATACCACCCAGAATCATTGCCCCGGACTGGCCGGAACGAACAAATTTCAACGAGACTGTTGCAGCAATCAGCGTCATGGCCATCAAAAGAGCAGGCAAGGCCAGCAAAGACTGGAACTGCATGTCAAAAGCTGTGGCCGAAAAGCCGAAAGAACGGGCGACTTCAATTTTACGGGGCAATTGCACGAATGGAATCGTGTCGGGTGAAGAAAGTTTTTCTTCGAGATATTCCGGTTTTAACTGGGTCGGAATCTTTGTGGATAAAAGTTCTTTAGGTTCCTGACCCTCGACAATATGCGTCACATTGGTCAGGTTCCAGTAACCGTCTTCCAGCTGAGCATCACGGGCGTCAAAGCGCTCTTTGATTGTCTTGTCTTCATTGAAGACGAAAAAGCTGACATCGGTCAGATGCGTTCCCTCTGCGAGAATGCCCTTGGCGCCGATAATGGTTTCCTGCTCATCAAATTTCTGACGCAGCCACGGATCGCGCAGAGCTGTAACCTGATTAACATTGCCGTTTTGCCAGCGTGTGCTGATTTCCATTGATTTTTCAAAACCATAAGCCGCAAGCGGATTAATGATGAAAATGGTGATGAGTCCGAACAGGAAGGCACCAAGGCAGGCAGGCAGCAGGAACTGCCATGCGGAAACGCCGACTGATCGTGCGACAACCAGCTCATAGCGGCGGTTCAGCGAAATCAGCGTGGCCATAGCCGAGAACAACGCCACAAACGGAATAACCTGTTGCATAATGAAAGGGATACGCATGGCAGAAAGCCCGAGTGCTGCCCATGCCGAATAATCGGGGAGGGCAGCCAGCTTGCTGGCGTTCTCCGTGAAGTCGAGCAACAGTGACAGCGCAAAAATGCCCATCAGGAAATACAGTGTGGTTTGCACATAGCGCATGAAAAAATAGCGTCCGAGCGTCCAGCCGATCATGACTGACCTCCTGATGTATTTTTTCTGCCGGCAAAACGCTCATAAAGCGGGCGCAGGCGGGCTGTTAATTGTTCGGTGATATCCTGAATTTTATCTGCCCATGAGGTCGGCAGACTGAGCGAGCGGCCGCTGAACAATGCATAGAGACAAATAGCAATGACGCCGAACGGAATAAGATACATGACCGGTACATAGCTCAGATTCTTCTCAGCGCGATCAGACACAAAATATCCTGCCCAATAGACGATCAGCGAAAGCGAGATCGCCGAGAAAGAAGCGGAAACTCGCGCTTCACGATGGGAGCGCGCATCGCCTGCCAGAACCAAAGCAATCATGGCGAAGACAAAAGGATAGAGCCAGTTTGTCAGACGTTTATGCAGTTCCGCGCGATATTGCAGCGGCTTGGTCTGAAAAATCGGATCATTCTTATCCGGATTGATGAGATAGGACAGGTGACGGTCTTTGGCATAAAGAACCATATCACCGCTTGAATCGGTGAACTGGCTCAGATCAAATGCATATTGATCGAATTTAATGATGGAGACGTTGCCGGTTTTAACTTCCCGGCGCTGAATCTCACCATTATTCATCAGCAGAACGTCATTGCCGTTATTATTAGCGATAGCACCGTCCAGTGCATAATAAACCAGATCCGTATTGGCATCGCGGGAATCGGCGATGAACATGCCGCCGATGCTGCCGTCTGATTTACGCTCGGCAATCTGCACATAGAGATTGTCGGACAATCTGCGGAAGCTGCCTTCCTGCACAACCACATTGATCAGATCAGCGCTCGCATTGGCCAGCATGGAACGCATATTATAGCGTGCATAAGGGTCGACGAAATTAGCGACCAGAAATGAAATAACTGCAAGCATGGCAGCAAACAGCAGTACCGGCCGGATAACGGCCGTACGCGGGCTGCCTGAGGCATTGATAACAACCAGTTCCGAATCCTGATTCATGGTGGAAAGCGTCTGCGTGATAGCAATCACCAGTGCAAACGGCATCACCAGAGGAATGACCGACGGAATGAACAGTGAGAAAAACTGGACGGCTGTTGCCAGAGACTGACCGCTGGAGGTCAGGAAATTGATACGCTGCAATACCTGCACAGTCCACGTAATGCCGATGGCCGCGCAGAACACGGCCAGAAACATTATTCCCACGCGGCGCAGGATGTATCGCTCGATCAGTTTCATACGCTGAATTTACATCCTGAACCTAAGGGCTGAACCTGTTATTAGCTGCAAGTTATACGATTTTTCCGGCATCTTATAATCGTTAAAAGTCGGCACGCAAACTCTTGTCATATTATCCGTGTTTATCATAATCGGGTCTTGGCTAAAAATAGACAAAGAAATTAGGTTAACAAAACACTTATTCGTCAGAGATGGTAATTTATGGCTTGTGGTTTGGTCTTGATAGAGCCACACAATGCATTGAGTTATGCGACTCTGTTTTTACCTATTGGAGTTATTATGTCCAAAAATCCAGTCATCAAGTTCTCGAATTTTTCAGAAAAGCTGAAAGATGTCGTGATTGTTCCCGTGAGCAAAGACGGTTCGGTTGCCGCGCAGGCAAATCATGTTGGCGGCGAAGGTTTCGTTTCCGGCCTGATTACCAAAGCCGGTTTCAAGGGCAAGCTTGGTGCAACGCTTGAAACTTACCTTGCAGACGGTGCAGGCGCAGAGCGTCTGGTTCTGGTTGGTATCGGTGATCCTGCCAAGCTGAAAAATGATGACTGGCTGAAAATCGGCGGCGCGGCATTTGCGAAAATCGGTAAATCTGCTGAAGCCAATGCAATTCTTGCAATTGACGGTCTGGAAATTTCGGCTGAAGCAGCCGCGGATTTTGCTCTGGGCGCACAGCTGCGTGCTTATCGCTTTGATAAATACAAAACCAAGAAAAGTGACGACAAGGCAGAAGCCAAAGACGTTAAGCTGACCATTCAGGTTGCTGATGCTGCCGGTGCGGAAAAAGCTTACGAAGCTGCGGCTGAAATTGGTGAAGGTGTGTTGCTGGCACGCGATCTGGTCAATGAGCCTGCCAATGTGCTCGGACCTGTGGAGTTCGCTGCGGAAGCAGAAAAGCTTGAGAAACTCGGTGTTAAAATCACTATCCTTACCGAAAAAGAAATGAAGAAGCTTGGTATGGGCTCGCTGCTGGGCGTTGCTCAGGGTTCTGTTCGTCCGCCGCGTCTTGTGGTGATGGAATGGAATGGTGGCAAAACCAAAGACAAGCCGGTTGCTTTTGTCGGTAAGGGTGTTGTGTTTGATACCGGTGGTATCTCTATTAAGCCTGCACTCGGCATGGAAGATATGAAGGGTGATATGGGCGGTGCCGCAGCGGTAACCGGTCTGATGCGCGCTCTTGCCGGACGTAAGGCTAAAGTGAATGTTATCGGCGTTATCGGTCTCGTGGAAAACATGCCGGACGGTAATGCACAGCGTCCCGGTGATATCGTCACCACCATGTCCGGTCAGACGATTGAAGTCATTAATACCGATGCGGAAGGCCGTCTGGTTCTGGCTGATGCACTGTATTACACCGCGAAAACCCATAAGCCGCGCTTCATGATCAATCTGGCTACTCTGACTGGTGCGATTGTGATTGCACTGGGCACACAACATGCAGGCCTGTTCTCCAATGATGATGAACTGGCAGAACAGCTGTTTGATGCCGGTCAGAGCAGCGGTGAGAAACTGTGGCGTATGCCGCTCACCAAGGAATATGACAAGATCATTGATTCCAAGTTTGCAGATATGCGTAACTCGGCCGGTCGTCCTGCAGGTTCGATCACAGCGGCTCAGTTCCTGAAGCGTTTCGTAGGGGATACACCTTGGGCGCATCTGGATATTGCCGGCACTGCGATGGATTCACCTGCCAGCGAGTATAATGAATCCTGGGGTTCGGGTTTTGGTGTCCGCGTTCTGGATCGTCTCGTTCGGGATCATTACGAAGGCTGATAAGTATTCTTCGTGTCACATGATTGGAAAAGCCGGTGTTCGCACCGGCTTTTTTGTATTCTAGAGCATAGCGCGGAAAAGTGGACACCGGTTTTCCGATAATGGTTTGCGTAAAAGCAAGGAGACAGAGCGAGTGCCGTGGCTATGATTAATCGCGATACGCTCTGGCAGAAATATATACCTCAATAAAAATTGACTGCCGGAGTATGAATTTTAATTGTGCGCAACAACAAGAACTTGTTAAGATGTCATAATATGTTCATTGAGATGCTGTGTCCGCCGGTTTTGGCACCCCTGAGGGACAGGCTGGCTGTTTATTCCGGATAATATTGTGTTTCCATCTTATGCCTCACGCAACTTCATCAGTGTAATGCTGGTATTGCTTATATTGAATGTTCTGTTCTTTTTCTTTGTGACCGATTTTGACAATCTTGTCGTCGAAATGGGAGAGGCCGGATTGCTCGAAAATTTGCAGCTGGTTTATCTCGGTCTTGCCGCGATAGCTTTTTTTATCGGCGGCCTGCGCACTGAAGGGCCTGCGCGAATGTTTGCAATCGGTATGTCCGTACTGATGTGGATTTTTTTCTTCCGTGAGTTTGAAGTCGAGCCGACAGGGCCGGTGAGCAATTACATCAAATCCCATGCATTCCGCTGGCATGAGGCGATTATCGTCATCGCCTTTACTGCTGTTTATGTTTTTCGCCATTCAGACTATGTGCGCCCTGTTCTGACCTTTGTTTTCAGCCGTAAAGCATGGCCTTTTTATCTGGCAGCCGCACTCATCGTTCTCGGTGAGGTTTTTGAGAAAATGCACGGGCTTGCCTTTAACGAATTTCTGGAAGAAGTGCTGGAAAGCCTGAGCTATTTTACGCTGTTGTGTCTTGGTGTGCGCAGCATCACTGCGCCGCAACAGGCACCCCGTTCTGCAACCGCCTGATTATAATCTCCGGTTTTTCTGTATGAGGCGGCCTGTCTGATCGACAGGCCGTTTTGTTTCTGGTTTAAGCTGTTATCCGGTAGATTTGAGATGCGAGAGGTAAGGGGCGCAGTTCCCTGCATTGGCTGATGGCGGAAATCCTGTTTTATCATCTGACTGAATCCGTTCTGGATGAAGCTTTGCCCGGGCTGGTTGATCGCTCGTTAGAGCGGGGCTGGCGTGTGGCAATCCAGATGATATCAGAAGAGCGTCGCGATGAACTCGACCGTTTGCTGTGGACATGGAGCAATGTTTCATTTCTTGCCCATGGCACAGATACACAGCCCCATGCAGAACATCAGCCTGCTTTGCTGACAACCACCACGGATAATCTGAACGGCGCTACAGTGCGTTTTGTTGTTGAGGGCGCGGAGATAACTGGTGCTGAGAATTATGATCGTCTGGTGGTTATGTTTGACGGCCACGACGCTGCACAGCTGACGAAAGCGCGTGAGCAATGGAAGAGCCTGAAAGCTGCAGGACATCAGCTGACCTATTGGCAGCAAAATGCTGATCGTCGTTGGGAGAAAAAAGCCTGATGCGTATTTTTTGTATCTTGTTATTTCTCGCTGGTCTGGCAACCGGGGTGATCTGGCCGTGGGCGCAGCGTCATTTCGGTGGTGAGGAAATAGGCACATGGGTGCTCTATCAGCGCGAAAGCGGTTATCAGTCTGCGAAGGTGCAATTGAAGCCTGAAGATGCACCTTTGCGCATTTTTGTTGATGCGCAACCAATGCAGGGCACAACCAGCGGGCAAAAACCTTCAGTGCTGAATCTGGCAGTGTCGCGCGATAGTGTGCCGGTGCTGGGGGAGCGTCTCAGTTACAGTCCGAAGAGTGGTAATGAACAGCGTGACCTGCCGCAAAGCGGTGCGGTGATCCGTCAAAGCGCCAAAGACATGGAAACCCTGCAAGCGGGAACTTATGAATTCAGTGTGCGGGCGGTGGAAGACGGCTTGTCGCTGACCCGTGCTGATCTGGTTTTGCGTCGCGGTGCTCAGCCGGTAGATGAGAATATTGTCACTATGGGCGTGGTAATTATGGTTGCCGGCCTCTACGGATTTATGCGTTTGCGAAGACGTTCCAAAGTTTAAACCGTACAACTGAATATAATAAAAGCCCGCCGTTTCACAGAACCGGCGGGCTTAATTTTTTGGAGCGTGTCGCGTTTAATCGAACTCATAGTGCCCGCCCTGTCTTCTTGTTTTTACGCATATCGCGGAAAACCTGTACCCGCTTTTCCGCGACATGCTCTTACTTAGATGTGCTTTTAATCGGCCATGGCCTCTTCATATTCTGCGGAATAGGCCAGCCATTTTTCTTCAGCATCAGCCAGTTTGGTTTCGGTCGCTTTCAGATCAATATTGAACTGCACGGCTTTCTGGGCGTCCTTGGTGTAAAGCTCAGGATCTTCCAGTTTGCCCTTCAGTACCTGAATCTCTTTCTGCAGTTTCTGCATTAAAGACTCGGAATCATTAATCTTTTTCTGTAGCGGCTTAAGCTGTTCACGCTTCTGTGCAGCCTGCTTGCGCTGATCAGCTTTGCTGAGTTTCGGTCCTTCTTCAACAACAGCGACCTCCTGAACATCCTCAGCCGTGCTGTTTGGTGTGCTTTTATCGCTGAGCACCAGTGAGCGATAATCATCAAGATCGCCGTCATAAGGTTTGACTGTACCATTACGAACCAGCCAGAGACGATCCATCGTCGCTTCGATCAGGTGACGATCATGGGCGATGAGGATAACAGCACCTTTGAAATCATTCAGTGCGTGTACGAGTTCTTCGCGGCTGTCGATATCCAGATGGTTGGTCGGCTCATCAAGGATCAGCAGATTAGGGCCGTGGAAGGTCGCAAGCCCCATCAGCAGACGTGCTTTTTCACCACCAGAAAGCTCTTTGGCTTTGGTGAGCATTTTTTCCGTTGCCAGTCCCATCTGGGCGACACGGGCCCGCACTTTAGCTTCCGGTGCATTCGGCATCAGCTTACGCACATGCTCGATGGCATTGTCTTCCGGCACCAGATCATCAAGCTGATGCTGGGCGAAGAAGGCCACTTTTAGCGCCGGTGAAAGGGTGAGCGTACCGCCTTCCGGTTTCAGTCGTCCGGAGATCAGCTTTGCCAGAGTGGACTTACCGTTACCATTGGAACCGAGCAGGGCAATGCGGTCATCATTATCAATACGCAATGAAAGATTGCGCAGGATAGGCTTGCCGGTTTCATAGCCGACATCCGCATTTTCCAGCGCAATAATCGGCGAGGCTGCAACCTTGTCCGCTTCAGGAAAGCGGAATGGCTGTACATGCTCGTCATAATGCACAGCAATCGGTTTCAGCTTTTGCAGAGCTTTCAGGCGGGATTGTGCCTGACGTGCTTTGGAAGCTTTGGCGCGGAAGCGCTCCACAAAAGATTCCATATGTTTGCGGTGAGCTTCCTGCTTAACACGCTGCTTCTGCTGCAATTCCAGCATTTCAGCGCGTTGGCGCTCGAACTGATCGTAATTGCCCTTCCAGAAAGTCAGCTTCTTATTTTCCAGATGCAGAATAGAACTGGTCGCCGAGTTCAGCAGATCACGGTCATGGCTGATGATGATGACCGTGTAAGGATAGCGCTTGATATAATCCACCAGCCACAATACGCCTTCAAGGTCGAGATAGTTGGTTGGTTCGTCAAGCAGCAGCAGATCAGGCTGGGCAAACAGCACAGCCGCCAGAGCCACACGCATACGCCAGCCACCGGAGAAGGATGAAGCAGGGCGCAGTTGCGCTTCCGCATCGAAGCCAAGGCCGGAGAGAATGGCGCTGGCACGGGCTTCCGCTGAATGAGATTCAATATCGGCAAGGCGGATATGAATTTCAGAAATACGTGCCGGATCAGTCGCCGTTTCTGCTTCTTGCAACAGAGCCAGTCGCTCTTTATCGGCTTTCAGCACAATCTCGATCAGAGACTCTTCTGTGCCGGGTGCTTCCTGCGCAACCTGACCGATGCGGGTGTTTTTCGGAATAGAGATATCGCCGGTATCTGACGATAATTCACCGGTAATCACCTTGAACAGCGTTGATTTGCCCGTGCCGTTGCGGCCGACAAAACCGGTCTTTGAACCAGATGGCAGTGTTGCACTGCCATGGTCGATGAGGACGCGTCCGACCATGCGGACGGTTATATCATTAAGGATCAACATAGAGCGGTTTTGCACGGGATATTGCAATTGTGCAAGAGGCAAAAACGTCCGGTTATGCTTGCGCAGAGGCGAAAATATCAGACGAAGCGGCGACCGGATTCCGATTTCTGGAAAATCATCATATCCAGTTCCGGTGCTGTATGTTTCAGCATGGTGAGGGCAGCATGAACCTGCCCGCGATAATGGGTCTGATGGTTGAACATATGGGCAAGGGCAGGGGCAAGCCGCTGGCTGATGGTGCGCATATCGCTCATATTGAGAAACACAAAACGCCCTGAAACTTCGGCAGGTGAAAGTCCTTCCAGCCATTCCAGAATGCGCGTATCTTCCTGCAGACGGGCAGCACGCAGATCGGACAAAGCCAGATAGAGAATGGCATCTGCAGTTTTGGGGTGATCACCTTCACCGGTAAAGCGCTTCATCCATAGCCTGTCATTGCCCAGCAGATGATTAAGCGTAGCATGGACGGATTTGTAAAACAGGCCTGCATCCTGCCGGTATTCGCTTTCAGTCAAAGCCGCAACCGCGTCAAAAAGCTGTTTATTGGCCCAGCCGTTATAGGCAGCAAGCATCAGAAAATGTTGCTTCATCATCAAGCTCTCATCAAAAACCAAAAACAGCAAAAGACAGCCCGTGCAACACAGAATCGCTGTTATTGTCATGAGCCTTGTTAACTATAACCTGTCTTTGCACTTATAGCAGGCTAAATCACTTTATTATCAGTGCCTTGTCATTTTTCTGAAGCATCCGGCAATTATGCAGGAAGCTGCAGGAAAATCTGCACATAAAGTGCAGAGCCTTCATCGGGTAAATACGAACAAGACAGGCGCCGTTTTCAGCAGCATTTTACAGCAGGTTTAATGATCTTATTTGACTGTAAAAGGCTGTGAGGGTATAGAACGGCACCTTTCCTCAAAATATATACAGGACAAAAATGGCCATCGAACGTACCTTTTCCATGATCAAGCCAGATGCAACCAAGCGCAACCTGACCGGTGCAATCACCGCCAAGCTCGAAGAAGCTGGTCTGCGTGTTGTTGCTTCCAAGCGCGTATGGATGAGCAAGCGCGAAGCTGAAGGCTTCTACGCAGTGCATGCAGCACGTCCTTTCTTCGGTGAGCTGGTTGAAACCATGACTTCCGGCCCGACAATCGTTCAGGTTCTGGAAGGCGAAAACGCCATCCTGAAAAACCGCGAAGTTATGGGCGCAACCAATCCGGCAGATGCTGCTGAAGGTACAATCCGTAAAACCTTCGCTCTGTCGATCGGTGAAAACTCGGTACACGGTTCCGATGCTCCTGAAACAGCTGCTCAGGAAATCACCTACTGGTTCTCTTCGACAGAAATCGTTGGCTAATCTGATTAGCCTCTGATTTTATAGCATTTGCTAGCCAAAAGCGGGTACCGGTTTTGCGTTGGATAATGCGTCCAAGAAAATGAAAAAAGCGCTGCAGCAATGCGGCGCTTTTTTATATGCAGAGATGTAAAAAAAACGGGCACGCTTTTTGAAAGTGTGCCCGTTTTAATTCAAAGATCATACAAATCAGCTGTTATTGGCAAGACGGGCAAGTTCCAGCCCGTTATCTCCCAGCAGATAGAGTTTGCCGTTATTAATGCTGAACTGACGGGTCTGTTTCAGTACATCGAGAAATTTGGTTTCCTGATCCATCAGGGCAGGCGGGCATTGCATGAATGTCGAGCCGATGGTGCCGAAATTCAGCGCTTCACCGGTAATGGTTGCCTTGCCGAAATAACGGTTGCACCCGCCGGAGCCGGAAACTTCGCCGCTCGGGGAAATTGACAGCGTTGTCTGGGCAAAATCAATCACACCGGCGCCACGGATATCCTCTGTGAGCCATTCATGATTTTCCAGTGTCAGCGGTGTTTGCAGGCTGGTATTCTTGCGCACATTGACAACACGGATTTCATAGGCGCTGTCAAATTTTTCCGGATTAAACTCATGACGTGTGTCATTGATGAACCACAGAGTATCACCGGCACTGATACGTGCCTGCAAGGCATATGTATGCTTTGCAACGAGCTTGGAAGAATCGAATTTCAGTTCAAACGGAATTGGCGCGGATGGAATATTGCTAAGCTGCTGTTCGGCAATTACCTGTGCCGGAGCATCAGCGAGTGAAACATCCAGCAACTGTACATTCAACGTAGCCTCAGGGGGCAGGGCAATCCGCTCGCGATACATGACAGTGCCACGTATTGTTTTTTCAGATGCGATGCTCTGCGTCGGCATGGTTGAGGAAAGGATCATTGCGCTGCCGCCTAAGACGGCAAGTCCTATCAGGGATGCAGCAATGATGCGCGCTTTACCAATCAACATATTCTGTCCTGTTTGTTGCACTGCCAGCTTAGACTCTCTCCGTGTTCCAGAAGTTGTCTGAGCGGGCATTTTAACCGGCGGTATATTAACGCCAAATGACTAAACACATAATTTACGTTAAGTTTTAACCTTAACACGTGTCACTATGCGGTTTTCCTCATCGTTTAGCTGCCGGAAATCTTCTTTGATCTGTTTTGAATTTTGAAAATGCCGGACGACTAAAAAATGTTTACCGGTGATTTAAACCGGTAATTCTGGAATCAATGCATATCCATGAGTCATAAGTGCTCTCCGGATTTTTAGGATCAAATCCGGATAAAACACGAGTTGAATCATATAAATATGCTGTATCAGCTACTGCCCTGATTTTATGGTTTACTTATGGCAATGCAAGTCAGTGCAAATAATTTCACAAGAGTGTAAAATATTCAAATGTGATTTTGGCTCAGGCAAAGCTGAGTTGTCTTAATTCTGCCAGCGCTTCTTCATGTCTTCGTCGCTTGCCTTGGCTTTGACCCAGCCCGATTGCGGATCGTCGTTCTCGGGAGCAGGGGCAATCAGATGTTCTTTCTTCCAGAAAGGCGCATCGCTCTTGAGATAATCCATCAGAAATTCTGCGGCTTCAAAAGCGGCCTGCCTGTGTTTGCTGGCAGTTGCAACAAAAACAATCTGCTCACCGGCTTTGATGAGACCACTGCGATGCACGATGGTAATGCCTTGCAGCGGCCAGCGTTGCGCGGCATCGGCAGCAATGCGCGCCAGCTGAGCTTCTGCCATGCCCGGATAATGTTCAAGTTCCAGCGCCTGAAGTGTTTTATTCTCGTCACGACAATAGCCGGTAAAGCTGACAACCGCGCCGATATCTGTGCGCCCTTCAGTCATATGGGCAGTAAGGGCAGCCGCATCAAAGTCATCCTGCGAGACAAGAATAGTCGGCTGCATTGCTTCAGCCTCCGGTCATCGGCGGGAACAGAGCAATCTCATGCGCTCCGGCAATCGGTGTATCATGCTCCACATGTTCCTGATTGATCGCTACGCGGATCACATCGGAAAAGCGTAAGGCATGCGCATAATTTTCATCAATGCCGGAAAGATGGCTCAGCAGGTCAGATACGGTTTTGACAGTCTGAGGCAGATCGAGAATCTCGTCAGATTTGCCGATCTGCTCCCGTACCCATGCAAAATAAACCAGTTTGACTGTCATAACGGCCATCAGATCATGTGTTTGATACCGGCACGGAAATAGTCCCAACCGGTATAAAGTGTCAGAATTGCTGAAATCCACAGCAGGATCAGCCCTGTTTCAGTTGTATAAGGCAGGATTTTGTCACCGGCAGGGCCGGCAAGCAGAAAAGCCAGCGCAATCATCTGAATTGTGGTTTTCCATTTTGCCAGCTGCGAAACCGGTACACTGACTTTCAGATCCGCCAGATATTCACGCAAACCGGAAACCAGAATTTCACGGCAGAGGATGATAATCGCAGCCCAGAGTGTCCAGCCGGCAATGGTGCCGTCAGCGGCCAGAAGCAGGAGAATTGCGGAAACCAGCAGCTTATCAGCAATCGGGTCAAGCATACGGCCGATGCTGGATGTCTGTTTCCACATACGTGCCAGATAGCCGTCAAAGAAATCCGTGATGCTGGCGGCAGCAAACAGACCAAGCGCCCACCATCTTGCGGTGTCACTGCTCTTCAGGTGGCCTTCGAGAAAAAAGCACAGAACCACAAGTGGCACAGCAACGATACGTGCGTAAGTAAGGATGTTGGGCAGTGATAATGTGTGTTTATTCATAGTCCCCTAAAACCCGTATTCTGGATAAGCATGAGCGGGAAACTCATGACTGGAGAAAGTGAACCTTGCGGCTCATGAAAGTTTTTAGATGCACATCTTGTCCGAAAATAGTTTCACCACTTTCGGGATGTGTTTTACGCTACACGACAAATCATTGTCAGCTGGTTACCATCAATCCCGCAATAGGGTAAAAAGCAACACTCAGACCGGCTTTTTAAGGCTTATTATGTGCATATTGCGTCAGATAACCCATTATTGATCGCGGAAGTGGTCGTAAATGGTCTGCGCCAGTGCTTCCGAGATGCCTTCAACCTTCATGAGGTCTGCCAATGCTGCGCCTGCAACTGCTTTTGCCGTGCCGAATTCATGCAGCAAAGCTCGTTTGCGTGAAGGGCCGATACCACCGATCTCATCCAGCGGACTTTTGATCATTTCCTTCTTGCGCTTTGCCCGATGGGTGCCGATGGCAAAACGGTGTGCTTCATCGCGCATACGCTGAATGAAATACAGTACCGGATCACGCGGCGGCAGGGTGAATGATGGTTTGCCGCTGACAAAGAACCGTTCACGCCCTGCTTCACGGTCAACGCCCTTGGCGATACCGATGGATATGACCTTATCATTGATGCCAAGTTGCGTGAGAATATCACGAACCGCACCGACCTGTCCCTGACCGCCATCGATCAGAATAACATCAGGCCACGCAGGGAAACCGTCATCCGTAATGTCGTCTGCATCGGTTTCATTCTCTAAGAGTGTCTTTGGAGCCTGCTCCTCCAACTCTTTCATATGATCTTTTATCAGCCTGCCAAAACGGCGCTCAATCACCTCGCGCATCATTCCGAAGTCATCGCCCGGTGTAATCTCCGTGGAGCGGATATTGAATTTGCGATACTGGTTCTTAACGAAACCATCCTGTCCGGCGACAATCATGCCGCCCACAGCATTGGTGCCCATGATGTGGGAGTTATCGTAAACCTCAATACGGCGCGGAATGCGCGGCAGCTCGAAAGTCTCGGCCATAGCTTTCAGCAGACGCGCCTGTGATGAGGTTTCGGCCAGCCTGCGTCCCAATGTTTCGCGGGCATTGGTCATGGCGTGATCGACGAGGTCTTTCTTTTCACCGCGCTGCGGCACATTGAGCGTCACACGGCGTCCGGCAGACGCTGACAAGGCTTCTCCGAGCAGTTCCTGTTCTTCCACCGCTTCAGACAGCAGGATCAGTTGCGGGCAGGGTTTATTGTCGTAAAACTGGGTGATGAATGCGCCAAGCACTTCCGCCGCCGACAGGGAAGGATCAGCCTTCGGGAAATAAGCGCGGTTGCCCCAGTTCTGTCCGGTGCGGAAGAAAAAGACCTGAATACAGGCCAGTCCGCCTTCCTGATGAATGGCAAAAACATCAGCTTCATCCACGGTTTGCGGATTGATACCCTGATGGGACTGGATATGAGACAGGGCCGACAAACGGTCGCGGAAAATAGCGGCGCGTTCAAAATCCAGTTCCTCAGCGGCAGCACTCATCGCATCACGCATCTGCTGCTGCACAGCTTTGCTGCGGCCGGAGAGAAAGGATTTTGCCTCTCGTACCAGTTCTGAATAATCCTCGTCGCTTATTTCATGGGTGCAGGGGCCGGAACAGCGCTTGATCTGATGTAGCAGGCAAGGGCGCGTGCGGCTTTCGAACATCGAGTCGGCACAACTGCGCAACAGAAAGGCACGCTCCAGCACATTGATCGTGCGGGTGACAGCGCCTGCAGAGGCAAAAGGACCGTAATATTCGCCTTTACGGGAGCGCGCACCACGATGTTTAAAAATGCCAGGTGCGCGGGTGTCGCCGGAAATCAGAATATAGGGAAAGGATTTATCATCCCGAAGCAGAACATTAAAACGCGGACGTAAGCGCTTGATGAGATTCGCTTCCAGCAGTAATGCTTCTGTTTCGGTACGGGTAACAACAAATTCCATAGTTGCCGTTTCGCGGATCATGCGGGCAATACGATTGCTGTGCCCCTGACCGCGGGCATAATTACTGACACGCTTCTTCAGGCTTTTGGCCTTGCCGACATAGAGCACGTCACCCTCACGGTTGAACATGCGGTAAACGCCGGGATTGTTCGGCAGTTTTTTCACAAAAGCATTGATGACATCCGGCCCGCTCAAATTCTGGGTCGATGCGTCAAACTCATCCAGCGCGGAATCCCAGCGAATATTGCTGGCCAGCGCAGATGCAGAGCTTACCTCTTCGGGGAAGCTGTCTTCGTCATCTCCGGCATCATCTGTCAATAAAACATCCTCATCCGGCTCCATGTCCGGATGGGCAATATCATTGCCGTTTATGCTTTGTGTCATTCCGAAATACCTGCAATATCCGGCGTTTCCCATGCCAGATGCTGTCCGCCGTCCAGCGCGATCATTTGTCCGGTGACGGAGCGTGTTCTCCACAGATAGTCAATCGTCGCGGCAAATTCATCGAGCAACGGTGCTTTTTTTAACAGCACTGCATCAACCTGCTTTTCGAAATCCTCAATATGTTGCCTTTCGCTCGGCAATGTCGGTCCAGGGCCTATCGCATTCACGCGGATTGCCGGTGCCAGCGCCTGTGCCAAAGTGCGTGTTGCTGTCCATAATGCGGTTTTGGACAGGGTGTAGGAAATGAATTGCGGATTGAGCTTCCATACGCGCTGGTCGGTAATATTGACAATCAGTCCCTGTTTATCTTCCGGTAAAGCTTCTGCCATAGCTTGTGCCAGAAAAACCGGTGCTTTGAGATGCACCGCAAAATGACGATCCCAGAGGTCATGGGTGAGGGTGCCGATACGGTCGTCTTCAAAAACGGAGGCATTATTGATCAGCAACTCCACAGGGCCGAAATGTTTTGCCGATTCGCCCATCAGCGCAGCCACTTGTGTATTGTCTGACAAGTCTGCTGTCACGATTGCTGCTTTGCCGCCTTTATCGCGGATGCGTTGCACCAGCGCCTCTGCCTGCGTGGTTGAGCGGTTGCAATGAATGATAACCGGATAACCGCGTGCGGCCAGATCCTCAGTTATATGGCTGCCAATACGCTTTGCGCCGCCGGTAATCAGAGTGACGGGTAAAACTTCAGACATAGTCCGCTTGGCAGTCATTGGGGGCAGGCTCCTTTGGTTATGGCATATCAGGCGGCTGGACTGATTCTGGCTGCGTTTTCATGCAAATCAGCAAACATGATTGCATAATATCACGGAATAACCTGTTTTAGCGTGAAGGAAAAATGGCTGATAAAAATTCTGTAAAATATTGGCGGCAGCCTGTCTGAACGCATGAATTTTTTGTTGCTAATAATAGTATTTAAAAAACATGATAACTATTTAATATTTAAGGAAATGTTGCTTTGTTGCATCATCTTTTCTTGTTCGTTTTTTCTGCCGTTTTTTGGTCGCTTTTGTGCATTTTAGCAAGGTGCTCCTGTTGGAAATAACAGGCAGAGTGCGGGAGTTGAGTATATTTTTTGGTTACTCCGGTGCTCATTTTTAAAATTGGAATATTGCAAGGAAATTTTATGAAACATTTTAAAATCCTGACACTTGTTACTGTTTCTGTTCTTTCAATTGCTGCTCCGGCTTTGGCTGCCGACGCGATCCGTTCGCGGCCTGCTGCACCTGAGCCGGTTGTGCAGACACCGCCGCAGAACACTTGGGAAGGCGGATATACCGGTATCTATCTCGGTGGCGGCGCGAATAATTTCAAAAACAAATCTGCTGCCGGTAATCTGAAAAGCAAGAATGTTAAAATTGGCGGTTATGCAGGCTGGAATTTCCAGAATGGCAACATTGTTTATGGTGTGGAAGGCGATGCCGGTTATAACGGTGCAAAGAAAACCAGAGACGGCTTGAGTGCCCGCAGTGGTTTTGACGGTTCTCTGCGTGGCCGCCTTGGCTATGATATGGGAGCGGTTATGCCTTATGTAACCGCAGGTGTGGCCGGTACGCAGGTTCGTTACAGCAATGGTGTGGATTCGGATAAGAAATTCCGCGTTGGCTGGACAGCAGGTGTCGGAGCCGAAACCATGCTGACGCAGAATGTCAGCGCGCGTGTTGAATATCGCTATTCCGACTTTGGTAAGAAAGATATCACACTGGGCAATGTTGCTGTACCTGCTGCAAAATTGCAGAGCCACGATATCCGGCTTGGTATCGGCTATAAATTTTGAATATCACGCTTTCTCCGCAGATTCGCATCCGCTCGTTCGGCTGACTGGATTCGGATAAAGAATGATCCGGATCATCAGCAATAAAAAAGACGAATGTCGGGACGCGGTTAAGAGGCAGTAAAGAAGGCCGGAATTTTTCGGCCTTCTTTTTTATAAGTAAAGCAAGATATAAATTTATTATCAAATGGTTGTTGTGTTTTTAGTCCATACCGCATCGTTTTCTGATGACATGTTTCAGCCATAATAAGGCCGGTTTTTTTCCATGCTACGGCATTTCTGCTGCCGTAATTCAGCGTCATCTTTTGCCTTGTTAAGCAATCTTCTTTCTCCCGCATGAAAATGGATCAGAAGGAAGACGGGGCGTATCGCGTTCAGTTCAGCCGTTACAGGTCAGGTCTGGAGGCTTCGCTGTACAACAGTTTAGAAATTTATAAGGACAAGGCGTATGCGCACTATCAAATCTCTGGCACTTGCTTCTGTTGCGTTGTTGCCGCTTTCGGCCACAGCTTTTGCCGCAGATGCGATTCAACCGCAGACATATGAGCCGGCACCGGTTGTAGATGTTGCTCCTCAGAGCAGCTGGGCAGGCGGTTATACCGGTCTGTATCTTGGCTACGGCATTAACAAATTCAAAACTGACAACTATGTCGGTGATCTGAAAGACAATAATGCCAAATTCGGCGGTTATGCTGGCTGGAACTTCCAGAACGATAATATCGTTTACGGTGTGGAAGGTGATGCCGGTTACAACTGGGCCAAGAAAGAAGAACTCGGTCTGACGGCTAAAAGCGGTTTTGAAGGCTCGCTGCGCGCCCGTCTTGGTGTCGATATGGGGCCGGTTATGCCTTATGTGACAGCCGGTGTTGCCGGTACGCAGGTTAAATTCTCCGATGCAACCTCATCGCAGGATAAGTTCCGCGTTGGCTGGACAGCCGGTGCCGGTGCTGAAACCTTCCTGACGCAGAACGTAACTGCCCGTCTGGAATACCGTTATTCTGATTTTGGCAAGAAAGACTTCCAGCTGGATAGCGGCACAGTCAATGACGGTGGTCTTCAGACCCACGATATCCGTCTGGGTGTTGGCTACAAGTTCTAAAATACGTCTTATTTAACTGAGACGAATTCCAATAAAAAAGCCGGGAAGCAATTCCCGGCTTTTTTGTTATTTATTATTTTACGCGGCTTTCGGCAATTGTGCCGCCAGTTCCGGATGCACTTCTGTAAAGCGCTTAACCCAGCGTTTCAGTTTCGGACGGCCGCGTTCCCAGCCATTGCCGAAGCGCAAAGTAAGATAACCAAGCGTTGCGGCAATGGCGATGTGACCGCCATGGATTTTGGTGCCGATACGCGGCGCTGTTTCATTCAGCAGATCGAGCGTGCGTTCTGCCTTTTTCCAGTACCAGTCCAGCACCGGTTGATGCACGATTTCTTCAGGGCGCATACGGCGTTCATAGACATGCGCTACCAGCACATCAGCAAGACCATCTGCAATTGCTTCAAATTTTTCAGCATCCAGACGCTTCTCAGCATTACGCGGAAACAGCTTGTTGCCGGAAATGCGGTTGAGATACTGGGTGATGACGCGGCTGTCGAAAACAGTTTTGCCTTCCGGTGTAACCAGCGTCGGAATTTTGCCGAGCGGATTGGCGGCAATCAGTTCTGCCGGTTCTTCGCTGGTCACGACAATATGTTTTTCCAGTTCAATACCGGCATATTGCGCTGCAAGACGCACTTTGGCACTGAAAGGCGAGGAAGGGGAGGTATAAAGTTTGTGCATGTTGAAACCTGAGATAAGAGATCAGTGATTAGGAAGCAGAGTAACGGAACGGCTGCGGCAGGAATTACGATCCACTTCGCCGCATGAACGGAATTTGAGGCCTTTATCCATACAGATACGTACCTCTTGAAGACGTCTGCGATTACAGGTCACAGCAATTGCATCTGCTGGCAAACCCGGATTCGCGGCAATGAAAGCTTTTTCAATAAGCTGCGGATCAACATTGCGCGGGCTTGCGACATTGCGCAAAGCAGGCGGAACAGTCACAGCCTGATAGGCATTACGCAGTGTGGTGAAGTAATCGCGCTGGCTGATCCCCGCACAGGTACCGTGTTTGCGCCATTCATGGCGCATCAGGCCGGCTGCGGGCATAATATCGGACAGAGATGAAACAATATCCCGTGGTACCGTGTCATTAGCCTGCCGGTGAGCGCAGCTTTCAGGAAAACCGCGATCATATTGCGGCCACAGGCCATGAACGATGAACCCGTAATTACGGCCGGTGCCGCATTGCTGGCGGGCATTGGAACGATTGCCATTATCGGTGCAATAGCTTGGTGACCAGCTGAGTGACAGGACATAGAAGTCAAAATTCGCATTGTCCGATGCTGCTGGCGTATCTTGCGGTTTAACTGGCTGGCGCTGCGGGATTTTGTTTTCCGGCTTTAAAACCGGTCTGTCCTGATTGTTCAGAGGCTTTAGTTTGTGCAGATCATTGCCCATGCTCTGCATCAGCTTATCACTGAGAGATTGCGCTGATGCCGGTGAAGTAAAGGCAAGTGCAGAGGCAAGCAAAGCCGTTGCAACAGAAAAACAGCCCGTTTTGCTATGTGCAAACGGGCTGTGTGCTTTCAATCGGATGCGTGACATATGCGGATCAGCGAAGCACGCGGCAGCGGCCGTCATAGACGAACCACTTGTCAAAACCGTCCACACAGGATTCGATATTGCGTCCCATGGATGCCAGTCCCTGACTTTCCTCTACCATATACCAGATATTACGGTTCTCTCCATTGGACAGAACGGCAGTGGCACGGCAATAATGGCGCTCAATACCTGACGGGTAGGTTTTCGGATCATAGCGTGTTGCGCTGACATTGCTGACTGCATTAATGCTGACAGCAGGCATTTCCGGCACACCGCGCACAAGGCGGTCGAACTGTGCGACTGCGCTGTTGATGACGCTTTGTTCGTGGCAGACAGGGTCAGTCACGGCAGGGGCAGTTGCAATATAATCCGCGGCCTGAGCCTGAGAAAAAGATCCTGCTGACAGACCTGCAAACAGCGCGAAAGCAAAAGCGGAGCGTAATGACATGAATCTGTCCCTGTTTTAAAACTCTTAACACGAGTTTTTGCCATATTCCTGTGTCTGGTCAAGTCTCAACAGCGCACAAGAGAGTGATCATTGAAGAATGAACGCTTATTTTTCCGTGGGTTCTTCGCCGTTGATCCATTCAATCTTATAACTGCCCTGATTATTCTCTCCGAAAAGCGCTGCCAGCCATGGTGAGATTTTAGTCATTTCCTCCTGAAGCAGATAAGGCGGATTGATAACAATCATACCGGTGCCGTCAAAACGCGGCTCCTGCGACGGTGCACGCACTGCCAGTTCCAGCCGCAGGATTTTTGGCAGACCGGTTTCTTTTAAGTTAGCGATGAAGCGGTTGACTTCGCGGCGGTCTTTCACCGGATACCAAAGGGCATAGGTGCCGGTGGCAAAGCGGCGGTGCGCTTTCATCAATCCCTCGACAAGGCGGTCAAATTCTCCGGCAATTTCAAATGGCGGATCAACCAGCACCACACCGCGTTTCTCTTTGGGCGGCAGATGTGCACCCAGTGCCAGCCAGCCATTCAATTCGGTGACGCGGGTCTGGTAATCGCCTTCAAATAAAGCGGCCAGTGTTTTGAAATCCTGCGGATGCAGTTCCAGTGCCGAAAGGCGATCCTGCGCGCGCATCAGTTTTCGTGTCAGTAATGGTGAGCCCGGATAATAACGCAGGTTGTTGCCTTTGACGGTGCTGTTTTCCTGCTCAATGACATCGAGATAAGGCGCGATCAGTTCCAGCACTGCGGCAGGAATGCTGCCTGCTGCTTTGGCGTCAAAAACCTGCTCGATACCGCTGCGCCATTCCAGTGTTTTACCGGCTTCCACGCCACTTAAGTCATAGCGGCCGATGCCTGCATGAGTGTCGATCACGCGCAGGGCGGCTTCCTTGCGTTGCATATAAAGCAGCACACGGGTCAGAACGATATGTTTAAACACATCGGCAAAATTTCCGGCGTGATAGGCGTGGCGATAATTCATATTCAGTATTTCCGGTGTTCGAAAGCGCGGTGCTGAAGGCGGGATTCAAAGCAGGACGCTTTGTCATGGTCAATGCCATATATCTGTTCAGATAGGATTATGCCATAACCAGCATACCGGATGTGCAGTCAATCTGATTCTGCCTTTTAAACCGGTTATGTAACAGTCCGGTGACGCTCAGCAGTTTCAGGAAAAGTGGCAACCGCTTCCGCGGGGAAAATAGTTCGCAGGACTATTTTCTAATCCCACTCCGATCCGTCCGAAACTGCGTAAGTAAACAACATAGAGCGGTTTATCGATTAAGAAAAGAAAACGGCTCTATGTCTGGTTTTGTCGTTCTGATCGTTCTTTTCGGCGCATTGCTGCATGCGAGCTGGAATGTCATCGTCAAATCCGGCACAGATAAATATCTCAATGCCGTTCTGGTCTGTGGTGCTGCCGGTCTGGTGGCGCTGGTGCTGATCCCGTTTCTACCGCTGCCATTAGCTCCAAGCTGGCCTTATATGATTATATCAACCATTTTTCAGGTCTGTTACCTGTTCATGGTTGCTGCCGCCTACAGCAACGGGGATATGAGTCTGGCCTATCCGCTAATGCGTGGGACACCGCCTTTACTGGTTGCCATGGCAGCAGGCCCGATGATCGGTGAAGTGCTCGGTGCCGGACAATGGCTGGCAATCGGATTTATTTCCTGTGGCGTCTTAACAATGGCTCTTGGCAGCCGCCGGAAAACGGCGGCAGGGCAAAACACGTCCCGCACCGTGATAATCGCGCTGGTCAATGCCTTATTCATTGCGGGATATACGCTGGTGGATGGTATCGGTGTGCGTGTATCCGGTAATGCGATATCCTATACGCTCTGGGCATTCCTGTTTAACGCAATCCCCGTGGTGAGCTGGGGGATATGGAAATATCGCGGAGAGCTTGTCGGGCATATCAGGCAGCGCGGCCATCTGGCGATGATCGGCGGTGCAGGCACGCTTGGCTCCTATGGTCTGGCACTCTGGGCAATGACCATGGCACCGGTTGCGATGGTTGCAGCCTTGCGCGAGACCTCAATCCTGTTCGGCATGATCCTCTCTCTCTTTTTGTTACGGGAGCATATCAGCCTGAAACGTCTTGCCGGAGCTTTGCTGATTGTCTGCGGCACAGTGCTGATGCGTCTGGTCTGACAGGACTGACATCTGATAAAAATAAAGCTGTGCTGATTTATCGTCTGTCGAAACTACTATATTTTTGTATGGTGCTAAAATAACTCCTTCAGGAATTTTTACATGACACTGCGCGTTGCACCCCAAATCGGCCATTCGGCCTGTCCGCATGATTGCCCTTCCACCTGCGCGCTCGATGTTGAAATTCTGGACAGCCATACAATCGGGCGTATTCGCGGTGCCAAGGATAACAGTTATACGGCAGGCGTTATCTGCGCCAAGGTCGCGCGTTATGCCGAGCGCGTTCATCATCCTGAACGCCTGCTGAAACCGCTGATCCGCAAGGGTGCCAAGGGAAGCGGGCAGTGGCAGGAAATTTCATGGGCTGACGCACTGGATCTGACCGCAGAGAAATTTCTGAAAGCCGAAGAGCAATATGGTTCCGAGAGTATCTGGCCGAATTATTACGCCGGAACTATGGGGCTGGTGCAGCGCGATTCTATCAACCGTCTGCGCTATGCCAAAAAATATTCCAATATGTTTTCCAGCTTCTGTACCAATCTGGCATGGACAGGCTATATGGCCGGCACCGGTGCTCTGCGCGGGCCTGATCCGCGTGAGATCGCCAAGTCCGATTGTGTGGTGATCTGGGGAACCAATGCCGCTGCCACGCAGGTCAATGTCATGACCCATGCAGCACGCGCACGTAAAGAGCGCGGTGCGAAAATCGTGGCAATTGATGTTTATGAAACCGCGACCATCCGGCAGGCGGATATTGGCATTGTGCTGAAACCCGGCACTGACGGGGCCTTTGCCTGTGCGGTGATGCATGTGTTGTTTCGCGACGGCTTGGCGGATTGGGATTATCTTAACCGCTATACGGATGCGCCTGAGCAACTGGAGCAGCATCTGCAAAGCCGTACACCGCAATGGGCGGAAGCGATCACCGGTGTATCTGTTGAGGATATTGAAGCTTTTGCTCAGTTGGTGGGAACGACAAAACGTACTTATTTCCGTCTGGGTTATGGTTTTTCCCGCCAGCGCAATGGCGCGGTGAATATGCATGCCGCTTCCTGTATCGCCGCTGTAACCGGTGCATGGACACTGGAGGGCGGTGGTGCTTTCCATTCCAATTCCGGCATTTTTGGTATGGATAAATCGGAGATTGAAGGCTCCGCATTTGCCGATCCGTCGGTCAGATCTCTGGATCAGTCGAAAATCGGCCGTGTGCTGACAGGTGACGCAGAAGCGCTCTATGGCGGGCCTCCGGTGATGGCAATGCTGATCCAGAACACCAATCCGGCCAATGTTGCGCCGGAACAGCGTCTGGTACGGCAGGGCTTTATGCGGGAAGACCTGTTTACCGTGGTGCATGAGCACTTCATGACCGATACGGCGAAAATGGCTGATCTCGTGCTGCCTGCCACGATGTTTCTGGAGCATGATGATATTTATCGCGGCGGCGGTCAGCAGCATGTTTTGCTGGGCGCGAAGCTGATTGAAGCAGCGGGTGAAGCGCGAGAAAATATCTATGTTATCAACGAACTGGCCAATCGCTTAGGTGTTGGTCATCTGGATGGTTTCAATCTGCCTGCGCGTCAGCTGGTCGACAATCTGCTGGCTAAAAGCAATATGCCGGATTTTGAAACCATGCGTGAGCAACGCTGGCTTGATAAGCAGCCGGATTTTGAAAAGTCCCATTATCTCGATGGTTTTGCATGGCCGGACGGTAAATTCCGCTTCCGTGTGGACTGGCAGAAACAAACGTCACCGGATCGCCCGCCGCAAGCTATGGGACTTCAGGGGCCTTTTGCTGATATGCCGGAGTTTCCGGATTATTGGGCAAGTAACGAACTGGCCGATCCGCAGCACCCGTTTAAGCTAACCACATCACCGGCACATAATTTTCTCAATTCGACTTTTGCGGAGACACCAACCTCTCTGGCAAAGGAAATTCGGCCGCAACTGCTGATCCGCGACGATGATGCGGCAGAGCTGGGGCTGGAAGACGGTGCGCGGGTACAGATCGGCAATCAGCGCGGTGAGCTGATACTGCATGTCAAAATCCAGCAGGCCACTGATAAATTGAGCGGAGCCAAGAAACTGCGTCGTGGTGTTGTGGTTTCGGAAGGCCTGTTCCCGAACTCATCTTTTGAAGGCGGTGAGGGGATTAATATTCTGACCGGTGCTGATGCGGCTGCGCCGCATGGCGGGACGGCGTTCCACGATATTAAAGTCTGGATACGTCCTCTTATGGAGCAATCGGTGAAGGCTGCCTGACTGCCGGAGAAAATTTGTGCTTATCAGAACGCTTATTGAAAGCGATATACCCTGTTTGCAGAAGCTTTACCGCTATCTGGCAGCCGATAATGCAGAGATACCTCTCCCGGAGGCTATTGCGCGCTGGGAG
Source organism: Hyphomicrobiales bacterium (assembly GCA_900470285.1). Lineage (GTDB taxonomy): Bacteria > Pseudomonadota > Alphaproteobacteria > Rhizobiales > Rhizobiaceae > Pseudochrobactrum. Next base: position 545,926 of record UCAG01000005.1, on the reverse strand, counting down.
TTGTTGAAGTCCTATCCGAACAGCAATATTTTCGTCGTTTGTCTGGAGAACATTCCCGTTGCATCATGTACTTTGGTTGTTATTCCAAATCTGACGCGTAACGGTATGCCCTATGCGCTGATCGAGAATGTTGTGACGCATGAGGATCATCGCAAGCAGGGATATGGCAGGGCAGTTCTGCACAGAGCAATTGAAGCCGCATGGCAGGCCGGCTGCTATAAAGTCATGTTGATGACAGGTTCGAAACAATCGTCAACACTGAAATTCTATCAGGATGCAGGCTTCGAGCAAAGTAAAACAGGCTTTCAGATCAGAAGGCCTAAAACAGCCTGAGATTTCCCTAAACAAAAAAAGCCCGCGCCGGTGACAGCGCGGGCTTTGTTCAAAGTATAGCTAAAAATTAGCCTTCATATTTCAGGCGGAAGTTGGAAAGAGCAACCGCAGCATTCAGACCCTTCTGACCCTGAATGGAGATCGGCTGCAGGGAAATGTTCTTCCATGTGCCACCGGTCAGGACATTGGTGCCTGCTCCGATACCGATCGTTGCATTGGCCGATGCGCCGACATAGCTGCCGCGCAGTGCGCCTTCAGGGCGAACGGTTGGTGCCCAGACAGCCCATGCCAGCTGACCGGCATTGTAGAAGCCGATATCCACACCGATTTTGGTGATCTGGCCGCTATAGCGCTCGGCAGGTGCACCGCGCTGTGCAGGCTGGAATACGCAATCCAAATCCTGACGGCTGCCAATGATAACACCGATTGACGGCTGGAAATCGCAGGTCAGAACGCCGACTTCCGAACGTGGCTGAACAACGGCATTGCGGGAGGAAGCCATGTCGGCAGCAGATGCTGAAACAGCAAAAGTACCGGCGGCAAAAAAGGCCATAAGTGCAACAGAGTTACGGAGAGACATGATATCTTCCTCTTCTTATTTTTAGACGCATCCCCGAAAGTGTAAAATAGCTTTCGGTTAAGATGCGTGTTGATACAACCAGAGCATTTCACAGTCAATTTGACGGCTGTGATAATGCGATAAACTAAAGAATCCAGAGCGAGTGCCGTGATCCAAACTGGACGTAAGCCGCTCTAGTTAAAGCGTTTGACCGCTCAAAGTCTCTGCCTGAAAAGCGAACCATAATGACGGGAATCATCTGATTGCTGAACATGCAGCACAAATGTGATATGTGGCTATTTAGGGTAATATCGTGGCACGTTAAGAGGAAATTAACAATTTGTTATTTCATCACGCGCTAATGAGTATCTGTGTTGCTGATTTGCCATGCTTTTCAGAACCGGAAGCCATAGCGAAATTACGCAGAGCCTGCGGATAGAGCTGATGCTCTGCGGTCAATACGCGTGCTGCTAGCGTTTCAACTGTGTCGCCCTCAGTAATGGCCACCGCTGCCTGCGCAACAATCGGGCCTTCATCCATGCCTTCAGTTACCAGATGTACGGTGCAACCGGCCAGTTTCATGCCGGTATCCAGCGCACGCTGATGTGTGTGCAGACCCGGAAACAGCGGCAGGAGGGAAGGGTGAATATTGAGGATGCGTCCTTCATAAGGCGCAATGAACCGGCCGGAAAGCAGGCGCATATAGCCTGCAAGGCAAACTATATCCGGAGCGATTACAGCCAGTTGCGCAAGAATTGCATCTTCATGCGCTTCTTTGGAAGCATAGTCTTTGCGGACAAAAACATGGGTCTTGATGCCTGCGGCCTGAGCTTTCGCCAGACCGCCTGCTTCTGCCTTGTCGGAGATGACGGCAACAACTTCTGCCGGATAATCCGGTGCTTGTGCCGCGCGGATCAGAGTCTCCATATTGGAGCCGCCGCCGGAGATAAAAATGACCACGCGTTTGCGCGGAGCTGAAGGAGCGTGGCTCATAGGGAAAGTGTGCCCTGATAAACGACGCCTTGATCTTTTGCCTCACGCGCAATCATGCGGCCGAGTGTGACAACAGTTTCACCTTCGGCTTTCAGCGCCTGAGCAACTGTTTCCGCTTTGTCAGCAGAGACAACAACAATCATGCCAACGCCGCAGTTGAAGGTACGCAGCATTTCATGCGCTTCAACACCGCCGGTTTTGGCCAGCCATGAGAAAACAGCGGGAACCGGAATCGCAGACAGATCAATTTCAGCCGCTAGTGTTTCCGGCAAAACGCGCGGAATATTATCAGGGAAGCCGCCGCCGGTAATATGCGCGAGTGCTTTGATCGCGCCGGTCGATCGGATAGCCGACAGCAGGGATTTCACATAGATGCGGGTCGGGGTGAGCAGGGCTTCACCCAATGTCTTATCGGCAGCAAAAGGCGCTGCATCCTGCCAGCCAAGGCCGGACAGTTCAACAATGCGGCGAACCAGCGAGAAACCGTTGGAATGAACACCGGAAGAACCAAGACCGAGAATAACATCACCGGCTTCCAGATCACCGGCAGGTAGCAGCTGACCGCGCTCTGCGGCGCCGACAGCAAAACCGGCGAGATCATAATCACCGTCGCGGTACATGCCCGGCATTTCAGCGGTTTCACCGCCGATCAGCGCACAACCGGATTGCAGACAGCCTTCGGCAATGCCTTTAACAATCGCTGCACCCTGTTCAGGATTGAGTTTGCCGGTAGCAAAATAATCGAGGAAGAACAGTGGCTCTGCGCCCTGTACCACGAGGTCGTTGACGCACATAGCAACCAGATCAATGCCAACTGTATCGTGACGATCTGCATCAATGGCGATTTTCAGCTTGGTGCCGACACCGTCATTGGCTGCTACCAGAACCGGATCTTTAAAGCCTGCGGCTTTCAGATCAAACAATCCGCCGAAACCGCCGATTTCCCCATCAGCACCCGGACGGCGCGTGGAGCGCACCAAAGGCTTGATCTTGTCGACCATGCTGTTGCCCGCATCAATATCCACACCGGCATCGGCATAGGTCAGGCCATTTTTCGCGTCAGCGGCTGAAGTGGATGGGGTTTTCGACTGTGGCATTGGTAGCTCCCGATACACAGCGCAGCCGTAAGGCCGATGGAAGAACGGCAGGGCAGGCTGCGGTTAATGCTTCAAGCAGGCGCAATGACACGAGATTGCTTTATCCGCAAGCATCTTTCGTCATTTTTAACTGATAAACACCATGTTATGAGATGAGCAGAGCATATGTCGCAGTCAATTTACTCTGTCGCTGCAATGAAAGCAGGCGTGATAGGTCGCTAGAGCGGTTTACGTCCAGATTGGATCATAACGCTCGCTCTAGCTTCTTTATTTGGTCGCATTATCACGGGCGTCAAGTTGATCCAACTTGACTGTGAAATGCTCTATCTTGACCGGAGGCTGAAATGCGACATATTCAGACTTTTTGAGCAATGGCGGTTTTATATGAGCAAATCGGATACCACACCACCTAAATCGCCATCCTCCCGTGCACCACGGGCAAAGTCGGAGGCGCTGGTAAAAACCGTGCCGCAACAGGTTATTATTCCTGCGACTGAGAATGAAGTTCGTCTGGATGTGCAGGTCAGTGCACTCGGTGCAACAGTTCGTAAGCAGGCTTTTTTCTGGCTGTTTGCAACGGTCGTTTTTATTCTTTTCCTGACGGTGTTCAGTTCTATTTTGCTGCCATTTGTAGCCGGACTTGCTCTGGCTTACTTTCTTGACCCTGTGGCCGACCGGCTTGAGCGTTTCGGGATGTCGCGTCTGGTGGCAACCGTGGTTATCCTGATTACCTTCGTCTTTGTACTGGTGCTGGGGCTTATCATCATCGTGCCGGTGCTGGTTACACAGCTGGCCGAGTTCATTTCGAAATTCCCGGGTTACTTTACGCAGCTGCAGTCGCTGATCGCCCATCAGGATTCCGAATGGCTGCAGAAATATCTCGGTATTAACAGCACAGTCATCAAAGATAATCTGAGCGGATTCCTGAAGCAGGGAGCCGGTTTTCTGACCACTTTGCTGCAATCGCTGTGGAATTCCGGCAAGTCGCTGATTGATATTGCCGGTCTGTTTGTGGTGACACCGGTGGTTGCGTTCTACATGCTTCTCGATTGGGACCGCATGGTCAATACGATTGATTCATGGGTGCCGCGCGATCATGTGAAAACTGTGCGCCAGATCGCCCGTGAGATGAATGATGCGATTGCCGGTTTCATCCGAGGTCAGGGCACGCTGTGCCTCATTCTCGGAACGTTTTACGCTGTCGGCCTGACACTTACCGGTTTGAATTTCGGCTTGCTGATCGGCCTTTTCGCCGGTCTTATCAGCTTCATTCCCTATATCGGCTCCATTGTCGGTCTGGTGCTGGCAATTGGTGTGGCGCTGGTGCAGTTCTGGCCGGATTGGGTGATGGTTGTTATCGTCGCTTGTGTGTTCTTTGCAGGCCAGTTTATTGAAGGCAATATTCTGCAGCCGAAACTGGTGGGCAAATCCGTTGGCCTGCATCCGGTATGGCTGATGTTTGCTCTCTTTGCCTTCGGTTCATTCCTTGGCTTCACGGGGATGCTGATTGCTGTGCCTGCTGCGGCGGCAGTCGGGGTGCTGGTACGCTTTGCAATCGGGCGTTATCTGGAATCTCCGATGTATAAAAGCAGTAACGGAGAAAACTGAGCCGGAAGTTTTCAACAGCTTTGTCCACAGGCTTGTGGGTCACGGGGATAAGCTCAGACAACCGGCGCATTCGTGCCGGTTGTGCTTTTCTAAAGGGGGGAAAGCAGTTACTGCATCATTCTGACCTGTATTTTGAAGATTTGACAGGTTCTGTGATGGAACAGCTTGAACCCCGCCCCGAAATCATGTGATGAATTTGTATGATTTGTAAGCAGGCCGGAATTCGGGCTAATAATTTTGGGTAATTATGTCTGCTGAGCACCGACAAATGCCGCTCATTCTTCAGCATGAGCCAGGCTTTACGCGCGATGATCTGGTTGTCACCGGATCGAACCGTGCGGCTGTCGATCTGATTGATCGCTGGCCGGACTGGCCGTCGCCTGTCGCACTGCTTGTCGGACCCGCAGGAGCCGGTAAGACACATCTGGCAGCCATCTGGCGCAGTCAGAATGATGCGGCAATCCTCGATCCTCATGATATTGATGCACAGTCACTGGAAATCGCTGCACAGCGTCCGGTGCTGATTGATGATATCGGTGCAGAAGCTTTTGATGAAACCGGTCTGTTCCACCTGATTAACACTATTCGGCAGACTGCAGGCAGCTGCGAAAACGGTCAGTCGCAGGCCTCACTGCTGATGACATCGCAATTGCAACCGTCGCAGTGGAATGTGACGCTGCCTGATCTGGTTTCCCGTCTGAAGGCGGTGACGATTGTCGATATTTCCGAGCCGGATGATTATTTGCTGAGCACAGTGATTTACAAGCTGTTCGCCGATCGTCAGGTCAGTGTTGATCCGGCGGTTATCAGCTATATTGTCAGCCGTGTTGAGCGCTCGCTGGATAGCGTGATTGTGCTGGTTGATCTGCTCGATCATATGGCTCTGCAACAAAAAAGCCGGATTACCAAAGCGCTGGCAATACAGGCTTTGCAGGCAATGGCAGATGCATTGCCAGAGCCGCGCTAGAACATTTCCAGCAAAAGTGGGAAGCTTTTGCTTCAGGAAATACTCTGGAGCGGGCGCTATGATCCAATCTGGGCGTAAACCGCTCTGGGGTATCTGATTATTCTGACAATGATTATCTATTTGCCGACCGGCTGTTGCGGATAAACCGGAGCAACCAGTTTGCTATTCTGTGTTTTCTTAGCTGCGCTGTTATTATCAGCTGTTGCGGCAGAGCGGATTGATCCTGTCGTCATGCCGGAATGTTGGGCCGCTTGCGGTGCGGAGACTGCACGGAATGAGCGGGTCTGTGCCTGCTGATTTTTAATAATCAGCTGATCTTCCTGCACCCAGCCGATAATATTGGTGGATGGTACAACCACACGGTGCCAGCGTCCGACCTTGGCATAGGAGCGCATCTCGCGGCCTTTTTCGACGCGTCCGACAGTCTTGGCCTTATCCCATGCTTTTTCATGAATGGTCAGAGCTTGTCTGGCAATAATCGCTTTCGGCACTTTGAATGCACCGCTGGCATTACGGCTGTTGTCATCTGTTGCGGATTTTCCGACCGGCGGCAAAGCGGGCATGGTGTGCTGCGGTGCAGGTTTTGGAGGTGTTATCTGAACTGCTGCCGGTTTGCTATCCGGGCGCGGCGCAAGAACGGCCACTTGCTTTGGCTGCTCTTTTTGTTCGCTGGCAACGCTCTGACCTATATTCAGCGGTGGCCTGCGTATCGGAGACGGCGGCGTCGCAGTGGGTTCAGTATTTCTGGCTGTTTCCGTATTTCTGCTTTGCGTCTGCACCGATCTGCGCTCTGAACTGGCTGTTGCAGACGAGCCGGAACGGGATGCAGAACTATTGGTCGCCGTGCGGAACAGGCCTGATACACTGGCAGAAGGGCTGCGGCTTTGCGAGGTTGCCCAGAGTGCTGCAGCACCAATCACCACAATAGCACCAACGGTCAGAACTGCCGTTGCGGAGTGACCCGAGCTTTTACCGCGCGTAGAGCGCTTTTTGCGGGAAGTGGTTTTTCTCGGAGCCATATGTCTGCGCCTTTATATCGGTCAGCATTCAGATGCACTGAACCAAGCTGAGTATTTCGAATCTGCCTGCACTCAAACTACCGCGCGAATCTTCGTATTTGGTTACTATGCTCACCTTTTGTTCTCTGTGTCTGACGTGAAATAACTTATTTTTGGCACAATATCGGCCTGAAACAGTCCCGAAGCAGGCGCAGCATTTTTGCTGCGGCCGTTTCTGACCGCGCCCGGATTAACCTGCTATCTGCAGCCGGCGGCTACAAACGGCCTGTGTGCAGAGGAAAATATGGAGCGTATGAAACAAAATGAAAAAGCTTGTTTTAACACTGAGTGTTCTCGGTACCGTTCTGGGATTGTCAGCAGCGCCGGTATTGGCGGGACAGACCGCAACGGCTGCTTCGAAAACTGACATGACGAAAATGCAGCATGGTACGGATAAAGCTGCTGGCGGGCCGGGCATGATGACGGATGCGGCTGGCGGAAAAATTCTGACCACTGCAGAAGGGCACACGCTGTATACGTTCGACAAGGATAGCGGCGGCATGTCCAATTGCGATGCCTCATGTCTGAAAATTTGGCCGGCATACCACGCTTCAGCGAAAGCCAAGGCGGTTGCACCATGGTCCAAGGTGAAAGCCTCGGACGGTAAGGATATGTGGGCCTATAACGGCAAGCCGGTTTATACCTATATTAAAGATAAAAAAGCCGGTGATATTGAAGGTGATGGTGTCGGTGGTAACTGGCACATTATTAAATAATATTTTGCGTTCCCGCTCTGAGATCAGGTCTTGCTCATCAGATTAAAGTCTTGGTGGGCAGGGCTTTCTGTGTGCTATGTTTCCCGCACAACAGGAATGAAAAACTGCATTGAGGGAGTGATATGGCACATATTTTCCGGCGGGCTGAAGAACGGGATCTCATTGAAATTGTAGCCATGCTTGCCGATGATGTTTTGGGAGCAGGGCGTGAGGATCAGTCCGTTCCGCTGAACAAAGCCTATCTGGATGCTTTTGCCGCAATCGGGCGGGACGAGAACCAGTTCTTACTGACTGTCGAAGCTGACGGGCAGGTTGCCGGTTGTCTTCAGCTCAGTTTTATCCCAGGTCTTTCAAGGCTTGGCATGTGGCGTGGACAGGTGGAGAGTGTGCGGATTGCAGCGGCTTTTCGCGGGCAGGGCTTAGGCAGGCAGATGCTGGAATGGGCAATCGGTCAATGCAGGGAAAAAGGCTGTGGTCTGGTCCAATTGCACACCGATGTCTCGCGCAAAGATGCGATCCGTTTTTATGAACAGCTTGGTTTTAAAGCCAGTCATGCCGGAATGAAGCTGACTCTCTAAAATATTTGTAATCATCTGCATCGAATATGCTGCTGCTGCGTTACTGTCAGACCGGAGTATTTTCTCTGAACCGTTTTGAAACAGGAGATACAATCAATGGTAGATACTGCAAAAATCAAAGAGCATTTTGAAGTGATCGGTGCAGACGGTGTTCACGTCGGCATTGTCGATCATGTGGAAGGCGACCGTATCAAGCTCACGAAAAACGATGCCGGTGCGGGTGCACATCATAAGCACCATCATTATATTTCGCTGGGGCTTGTCGCTGATATTGAGGGAAATAAGGTTCGTCTTTCAGCCAATGCTGATGTTGCGATTACTTTCGAGGAAGAGAAAGACGGTAAAGCCGCTATGTGAAGCTGCTCCGGTTCTCCGATAATCAAACCCGCCATTTCCTGAATGGCGGGTTTTGTTTTTGCAATGTTTAATAAGTGTAGAACAGGATTGGTATGAAACCTGCTGTCTGCAAATGCTCGACCGTTTCAAAAAACGGAAATGCAATAAAGAACACCAGCCCGTCAAAGAACGTATTATAAAGCGTTTTCGGACGGATGGTCAGAGTTTCCACATCTCTGTAACCGGAGAACCGCGGGAAAAAGCGTGGTACTTCAAGCTTGTAATCCCGATAGGGCTGGCCGAAGCTGTTTTCGAGATAACCTTCCTCGGCAAGAATAACGAACAGGAATGTAATGTAGCAGGCGATTGCCAGCAGGAGCGCAACACCGAGACTGCCGGTGAGGCAGCCGATACCAAATGCACCGATGGTGCTGAAAACATAAAGCGGATTGCGGCTCACGGAATAGGGGCCGGTGCGGATGATCTGCGCCCCTTTATGCCCGCCGATATATAATGTGCACCACATGCGGCCGAGAATAGCCACCATGATAAAGCCGAGGCCGAAGGCTTCAATATATTCATGAGTGCCGCGCGGCCATGCAGAGCGTACGAAAAGCAAGGCAAGGAACAGGAGAATAATAATAACCGCTACAGCAAGGCGCCGGCGTGCCTGATAGCGGCTCATTTCTTTCATGGATTGCATTGGGCAGGACCTGTGTCTGTGGATTTACTATCATGGAAACAGAGTCATTATCGCAGAGAGGGTCGTCTGTTATGACGATCATGTACCTATTCTTCAGAAAGCGGATTATTTTATGTCCGCAATTAATCATTTGCTCAAATGAAGAATATTTAACCACGCGGTCCAAACAGGATAATGCCTGCACCGGCGAGCGCCAGCATACCGCCGGTAATGTCCCAGCGATCCGGCGGGAAATCTTCTGCCAGCCGCAGCCACAATAATGAGGCGATAATATAAATCCCGCCATAAGCCGCATAGGCACGGCCTGCTGCCTCTGCATCAATAAAAGTGAGCAGCACAGCAAACAGGATCAAAGACGCAATTCCCGGTAGCAAAAGCCATACGGGTTTATCCAGTCTCAGCCATGCCCAGAAAGCAAAGCACCCTGCAATTTCAGCAACCGCAGCTAAAGCATAAATAAGGATTTGTGAGACGGGGTTCATAGCCGGCGGTGCTCCTGATATTTTCATACAATCTCATAAAGCATAATAATCTTGCAGCCTTAAGAAATCGCACAATCATTTCAAAGCGGAACAGAGAGTGATGAGATTGTTCATTTGCTGTTCAATTTCTGTGTTCTAGAACCGGTACTGCGAGCGTATATTGGTCAGACTGCTTCGGTGGCCGGAAACTGTATCTGCTCTTTAGTTTAAAGGCTTCACCATGAGCATCAGCTCATACAGGAAGGAAATTCAAATGAGCACAATGTCGATTGCGACAAATCTGTCCCGCGCCGTGTTGTTTCTGGCCGTTGTTGCCGGTGCTTACACGGTTGATACCGGAACAGCATCAGCTCAGGAAGTACGGCAATGTGCTTCTGAGGGGGGCGTCTGCCGCATTCCTTATCCGACAGAAGTAATTTACGGCAACGGAAGACGGGCAACATCGCGCTTTATTAATCAGCCGCAGGTGCGTTGCTCGAACTCTGTCTTCGGTGATCCTGCACGCGGCAGAGCCAAAAGCTGCTCTTATGTTGTTCGTGATGACGGACGTGACCGCGGCGGTTACGGACGCGATCGTGACGGATATGGCCGTGATCGTGATCGTGATCGGGATGGTCGTGGCGGCTATGGACGGGATCGTGATGATGACCGTGAATGGCAGCGCTGCGCACGGGAAGGCCAGTATTGTGATTTCTCCGGCCGCAAGCGCGTACGTTACGGCACACAGGATCGCTTTGTTGAGCGTGTATTCCGTGGCGGTGTAAATTGTGACAACCGCACATTCGGTGATCCGGATCGCGGCACAGCGAAAAGCTGCTATGTCCTTGATTGAGATTGATGCATAGGGAACCCGATAAAAAACCGGAGCTTTTCAGCTCCGGTTTTTTGTTTTTACTTGGCGAATTCAACTGCAGGCGGCGTCAGTTTTGGTGCGAATACAGCTTTTTTCAACTCTTTTGCATTCAGATCAAATTTTTTGATATCGATCTCGCGTAACACCTGATCGTCATACATTTTGATATAGTATTTTTGGTTTTTCAGATCTGCGATTGTTGACCATTGTGTATATTCCAGCGGGATCTGGGAGTCTTTACCCATCTGAATCCAGCCTTTCGGAATATCAAAATTGTTGAGAATGTGCTCAGTCAAGCGAACACTGTCTGTACCGCTTGCTTCTTTTGCGACTGTCTGCACATAGGCAGTTGCGCGGACAAAGCGGGAAGGTGGTGTGGAGTCGCCCGGCAATCCCATCAGGCCGGAACCCTGCCCGAGCTGTGTGAATTTATGTCCGCCGATTGTCATCGGTTCCGCATTAATAGCGGACATTTTCAGATAATTGCGCAGATTGGTCAGATGCCAGTCAAAAGACGGCGAGTTGGTCATGACGCCAACGGGATTGTCATAGATCTTGAGTTTGCCGTCGACCGGTTCGATAACCAGTGAAGCGCCGGTGGCATCATGAATTGTGTAATGAACCGGAGGAGCAATTCCCATTTCCGGATGCACCAGATTAATCACGCTGATGTCGCTAATTGCAGCTTTTACTTCTTCCACTGTGGCGTAATTGGTCAGAATCCAGCTCAGAACATCCCATGGTGCCAGAGATTTGGCCGGATCAGTTTTTGTGCCGTCCGCATAACCGGCAAATTCAGGGAAATACAGAATACCGCCTGCGAGGCCTTTTTCATTCATGCCGTCAACAAGAGTGGATTCTCCCAGAGCATTCATGCCAATGGCGCCGTATTTGCCCTTCCAGCTCATGCCGGGTTTCCCGTCAGCTCCGGTTGTACGCAGCGTATAGGCGCGCGGAATAACCAGTGCATTGGATTTCAGCTCCATACCGAATTCCATGGTGCGGGCATAAATGCCGCTGCCGTCTGTTGTCGGTAACAGGAAGCTGGTACAGGCCGCCGCCGCATACGGAGCTGAAACAGCAGCGATAACTGTCAGGGTCGTGGCGGATTTTACAAATTTGTTCTTAAGGACGTGCGGAAAACTTGGTTTCAAAAGGATGCTCCTTTCAGAGAAATGGACAAAAACGTTTATCACGCATTGTGTGAATCAGATGTGAAGAAATCTATTGAAAATTCGATTTAATCTTGATCTTATTTTGGAAGTTTCTCAAAGTGTAAATATAGACAGTGCAGTTATATCGTTTTGCAGATATTCCTTATTGAGGGGGAGTAAAAATATGAAGTGTTTATCCGGAATCAGTACTGCACATATTATCTTTGCTGCATGTATAAGTGCTGCAAGTATCGCCAGCGGGCAGGCTTTGGGCGCGGATGTTCTGGCGCCGCAACCTGCGGCCAAGTTTGACGAGCGGCGCTGGAAGGTGATTGTCAGTCCCTATATTTGGGCCGCTTCACTGGATGGTCATGCTAATGTTGCCGGGCACCGTACCAATATTGATGTGCCTTTCTCGGATATTTTTAAGAATCTTGATTTCAGTGCCATGGGCAATGTTGAGGTTACAAACGGCCTTTTTGGACTTTATTTTGACGGGCAATATACAAAAACCAGTCAGGATGAATCGTTCCACGCACAGACTCTGGGGGCGGATGTGACGATGACAACGCTCTCTGCGGGGGCGTTCTTCCGCGCTGTTGAAGTGCCGCTCGAAGGCACGACTGTTTTCGGTGCGCAGCGGGTTTTTGCTGTTGAACCGACTGCCGGTCTGCGCTGGACACAGCTTAAAGTCGATTTCATGCTGGATCGCTGGTCTGAGCGCCGCAAACTGGAATGGACGGATCCGTTTGTCGGAGCGCGTATTCAGGCGGATCTGACAGATCGCTGGCATTTGTTTGCTGAGGCTGATGTTGGCGGTTTTGGTGCGGGGGCAGATTTGAGTGCGCAGGGGCAGGCCTATCTCGGTTATCGCACGCATATCTTTAATCAGCCGGCATTATTGCGCTTCGGCTACAGGGCACTCTATCAGGATTATGACGGCGGGGATGTACTCGGTCACAGATTTAAGTGGAATGTTACCGAGCACGGGCCTGTTGCCGGTATCTCACTGGTCTTCTGAGTTTCATGATACTTAGCCGCTTGCCCGTGTAAACGGGCAGGCAGCCTGCTTTGTTGTTCAGAAGCTGATTTCAGAGGATGGCGTAACGGTTACTGACGCGGATCCTGTACCAAAGCCATCGAGTGTTTCATTATGGTGCCTGATAATATCCGTATAGAGCAGAGTATCGGAATCTCCGGTTATATGACCGTCTGCAATCAGGGTTATGTCATAACCAAGTGATATGGCACGCCTGACTGTTGTATCAACGCAGAACTGCGTCATGCAGCCTCCGGTAATCAGATGTGTGATTCCGTGGTCTTTTAACCGGTCCGCAAGTTCTGTTTCGAGGAATGAGTCCGAATATTTTTTATGAACAAGGATATCAGTACCTGTGGCTGCGATTTCCGGACGCAACTCCCATCCCGGAGTATCTTTTTCAAGCCTGTGGCCTTTGTCGCCGTCGTGCTGGATCAGAACGACGGGAACATTGGCCTGATGTGCTTTTTGCTTTAGCGCCTGAAGTCTGAATACGGTTTGATCCAGAGCAGCTTCAAGCTCGGGCTGTCGTTGTGCTGAAGCTTTACCGGCGATGATTGCGTTCTGAACATCGATAATCAGGAGTGCTGTTGTCATTCTGTCCGAAACCTTGTTTTGAAATTTGGTTACTATCCCTTGTGAATTAAAATAGCGGAAACCGGACTAGTTATAAATATTCTGCATGGGTTTCTGTCTGAAATTGTGAGGATATGCGTGCTTCATTTGCCATGCTTTATTTTTTGCTGAGTGCATTCCACCCGCAGGTCTTCGCAATCTTCGCAGCAACATCTTCAATATCAGCCAGATCAAACACGACCTCGACAGGTGGTGTGTCTATACGCACGGACAGCGTGCTGTCATTTTTCAGCTGTTTTATGAATGGTACAGACTCTTCATCTGACCACAGACCAACTGACATGAAGTTTGCTGAACGTTCCCATAATGTAGTTTGTGGAGCTTCAGCGCCTGTTTGATGGGTAACTTTGGCAGTTTCTGCCGCGCTGGAAGTGCCGGTCGTAATAATTGCAGAGGTCGTAAAATTCTGACAGCGAAGCCCGAGAGCGACTGAGTTGAGCATGACGATTTTATTCTCACTGCCTCTGGGCAGCAGAAAAGCGGATATTTGTGCATCGCCGTCAATGGCGGAACCGGCTTCGGAAATGTGCCAGCCATGAGACGGAGAGGGCTGATCGGATTTGGGGAAAAGCCCGTCAAAACATGCGAGTCTCTGTACAGAATCTTCAATCGCACTGCAGGTGTCTGGTGAAGTTTGCGCGACAGCATAGGGTGTCCATAATACAAACATAGCCATGCCGGTCATTATTGTGCGCATTTATGCCCCCGTATTCCTCCTTACAGCACTGCAAATCATGGCTGTAGATAAACGGAACAGACCCGCAGAATAGTTTTCCTGATCCGCGAAGCTATTCCGTTTATTTTCGTTGTCAGATCAGGCCGTTTTTTTGCGGCGCAGAAGTGTAGCAATGCCGCCAAGGGACAGACCAAGGCCCACGCCAATCAGGCCGAAGCTTAATGCATTGGAACCAATATCGGATTGGTTGGCCGATGCAATAGATGCTGCTGCTGTTGTAGCATCGGAGCCACCGGCTTTTGCATCCATCATCGCGACCATGCCCGGTTCGGAGCATTTAGGCAGAAGGGAATTCTTTGCTTCCGCGCTGTTTGCATATGTATCCGACACGATTTTCTCGCATCTTTGCTGATCTGCAAGCGAAACAGAGCTGGTGCCGAATTGCAGGTACAAGCCGCCTGCAAGGGCAAGAACGCCGAGGCCGGTCAGGATGACAGAGCGGGATGAGGAATTTGCCTGAGCCATTAAGATTACCTTATTGTTTTATAATGTTCGGAATAGAGTTTGAGTTTTACGCCAAGGCAAGTCTTTTTTCAGCATTTTATGCTGAAAAAAGCAGATATCAGGTCTTATGCAATAATCAGATTGCGCCCCTGCCGCTTGGCAATATACATTTTCTCATCTGCCTCCAGTAAAGACTGATCGAGATTAAATCCGGCAGCACACAAAGTGACGCCGATACTGGCTGTGATGCTGACCGTTTTATTGTCGGAAGCGACGATGCGCAGAATACTTATTTCCCGCCGGATATTCTCTGCATATTGATAAATAAGGTTGACATCCGGACTGCTGATGAAGACGCCGAATTCCTCGCCGCCGAGCCTCCCCGCAAAACCGTTTTTTAAGCTCAGACGATTGAGTAATGCCCCGATACGACGCAATGCCGCATCACCGGTCGCGTGGCCGTAGGTGTCATTGATAGTTTTGAAGTGATCCAGATCGATAAACAGCAGTCCGCCGGTTTGCTGATTATTGCTCGCAGTAATGAGCTTATCGAAAAAAGTGGAGCGGTTCAGAACGCCGGTTAAACTGTCTTCCCGCGAGTGTTTGATGAGCAGCGCATTGGCTTTTTCAAGTTCGCCCTGAATTTCCAAAGCTTTATTTCGCGCAATCCTGAGGCGTTCAGTATTCAAATAGTGTAAAGCGGACATCGGAATGGCTGTCGCGAGCGGGCAGACAATCGTCATGATTAGTCCTGCGCCGGCTAGTTGTCCCCCCATCATGGGGACAAAAATACTGGTAATGATGAGGGTAAATATAAGCGCCAGCGCACCTGTTGCTAATGCTTTAAATAGAATGCGCCAATAATTAATCATATTTCGTGCTTCAGTATTGAAAGTCCGGCAGGAGATAAATCGCGGGAGTTACTTTTAGCACGCCAGCTTCATTTTCTATAGATGCTAATGAAACTGATTTTTATGCCGGTCACGCAGCTTTTGTTACAACGGAAATATTATGAGATATCAGCTTAAAAGATGTGAAACTTAATTCTTTAAATGAGCTTTTTATTATTATTCGGGGAAGAGCAGCTTCTGGCTGTGTATGACAAGTATTTGCGTATTTGAAACGCCGCAACGCAGGCAGGATAAGACATGAACCGGATGAAGCACCGGAAGTCTGTAATCTGAAATCTTATATAAATATGGAGTGAATGGCGATCCCGACTGGATTCGAACCAGTGACCGTCGGCTTAGAAGGCCGGTGCTCTATCCAGCTGAGCTACGGGACCGCATATTCTGAAAGCGGTATGTAATTAGTGAGTCCAAGGCTGCTGACGGTCAAAGCGGAAATTATCCGTGTAAGACACTTTGCGGCGTTTGGCTTCTTTTGGCTCTTCAATTCGGTAGGCAATGCCGTATTTCTGCGCATAAGCGATGGCTTCTTCGAGGCTCTCGAAGCTCATGCGGATCTGGCTTTTCATATCACGGGAAGAAGTATAACCCATCAGCGGTTCAATTTTACGGGCTACTTCAGGCTCATATTCAAGAAACCAGGCTTCGGTCTTGGCTTTACCGGATTGCATGGCAGTCTTGGCTGGACGATAAATACGGGCAACCATATTCATATACCTCAGGGCACAAAAGCGACCGTCAAATCTTATATTTGCTGGTCTGTTAAACGAGAGACAAATTTCACTATAATATTCAATATTTGTCATGGTCGGAGCGAGAGGATTCGAACCTCCGACCCCCTGATCCCAAATCAGGTGCGCTACCAGGCTGCGCTACGCTCCGCTATCCTCAAAGGATAAGATGTGTCTAGAATTTTCAGGACAGGAGTGCAAGAGGCAAAACGGCAGTTCCAACCAAAAATGCATGAATGTCACACTATAAAAGCGGAGACAAAAGCACTGTTTTGTCTCCGCTTTTAGAAGCTTCCGTATTTTACGGATTATCAGGCTGTAAACGCCGCCTGAAGTCCCTGTTGCAGATCGGCAATCAGATCCTGTGTATCTTCAAGCCCGATTTGCAGACGGATCACCGGTCCTTCATAGCTTTTTGCAGCAACTGTCCGGTCTCCGAGCTGAACATGCACAGCCAGACTTTCATAGCCGCCCCATGAATAGCCGAGGCCGAATAATTTCAGCGTATCGAGCAATTTGTGGGCTTCTTGTTTGCCGCCTGAAGCGAGAACCACAGAGAAAACACCGCTGGCACCTTTGAAATCACGTTTCCACAATGCGTGATCCGGGTGGCTTTCCAGCGCAGGATGCAGCACGCGGGCAATCTGAGGCTGCTGTTCCAGCCAGCGGGCAATGGTCAGGGCGCTTTGCTGGTGATGGTTGAGACGGAGCCCCATGCTGCGCAGACCACGCAGAATTTGATAGGCGTCATCGGAATTTACGCACATGCCAAGGGCTGTGTAAGCGTTTTCCAGCTGTTTCCAGCATTTTTCATTCGCGGAAATCATGCCGAACAGAATGTCGGAATGTCCTGAAGGATATTTCGTTCCGGCATGGATTGTAATGTCGACACCAAAATCAAGCGCTTTGAAATAAAGAGGTGTAGCCCATGTATTATCCATCATCACGACGATATCGTGCTGATGTGCTGCTTCGACGATTGCCGGAATATCCTGAATTTCAAATGTATTGGATCCGGGTGATTCTGTGAAAATGACGCGTGTATTCGGGCGGATCAGTCCGGCAATATCCGCACCGATATGCGGCGGATAATATTCGATCTCAACACCATATTGTTTCAGCAATGTATTTGCGAAACGGCGCGTCGGATTATAAATCGTATCAACGAACAGAACGTGATCTCCGGCTTTCAGAAAAGCCAGCAGAGGAACGGTAACTGCAGCCAGACCGGACGGAACGAGCAAAGTGCCTGCCGACCCCTCCAGTTCGTCAATCGCACTGCATAAGGCGTCCGTTGTAGGGGTGCCATGTGTGCCATAGGTATATTTCTGGTTTTCCGTTGCCATGGTCGCGGCATCCGGAAACAGGACAGTTGAAGCGCGCACAACCGGCGGATTGACAAAGCCGTGATATGCATAGGGATCATTACCGCAATGGGTAAGCATTGTGTTGATACCTAAATCCCCCGTACCCTTTTCTGATTTGACCATAAAAACGCCTCCTGCTGCCTGTTAGTCTGTATTATCTCGTGTGAGTCTTCGTTATTTGTGCCGTGACGGAATCGCTTTTTCTGAAAATATTCGTGTTTTCAGTGTGTTAGCAGTGCCGTTTTTCATTTTCAGCACTAAGCCGGAAAATGGCAGTTGTGACTAGAGCATAATCTTTGTGCTTTGTCCTGAAACCTTATGCTTTATTTGAGAGAAGCGATAAAACGAATTTACAGCACAGTAAGAGATGAACAATTTTATTGATTGCAGCAGTTACGTGTGAGAGTTTTATGAGTTTACTATATGAATTTTCAGAATTGAAAACTTCGTTTCAGGCAGGGCTGGAACGGCGAAAGAACCAATTTAAGCATCAGGCTGAACATGAGGGCATTTATCAGAATGCGGCCGGTCTGTGGTCTTATCAGCTGACACTGTTTCTGCTGGTTATGATTGCGGGAGCTGGCCTGCTTTTACCTTTTGACGGGGATTTGTCCCGTCTTGCTGTTTCAGTACATTGGTCGCCTGTAAAGCTTTTGAAGTCTTTGACGAATCTCGTACTGGCTGCCCCCTATGTTGCATTATTCACCGTCATTATTGCAGTTTGTCTGTTGATGCGGCACAGATTGCGCGGGCAGGAGGGCTATCGCCTTAAAATTCCTGAAATTCTGCAAAACTATAATCATCTGGGCACAATTGCCGGTCAGAGCCTGTTCGGTATTTCTGCGATTCTGAGTGCCGGACTGATCGTGAATATTCTCAAATATTTTGTAGGCAGGCCGCGCCCGTTTCTTATTGATAGTGCAGGGCCTTTTGGTTTCAAGCCGTTTGATTTCAGCCATGCTTATGTCAGTTTTCCGTCCGGTCATGCCTGTACGGCAGCTGTACTGGCCACACTGCTGGCGCTGTGGTTTCCGCGTTACCGTTTCTTTGCTTATGCAGGTCTGGCGCTGATTGCCTCAAGCCGTGTTTTCGTTCAGGCGCATTATCCGAGTGATGTTGTGACCGGCTTTGCTATCGGCACGGCTACCACCTTGATTCTGGCGCGGTTTCTGGCGCAATCCGGCCTGCTGTTCCGTCTTGGGGAAGGGCAGTTATTTCCTGAGTTGAAAAATATAATCAGCAGAAGAATCAAGTTGCAGGGCGCTTAAGGTAAGGTTTTTGAGGCAGAGCAAGCTGTGTTCGGGGAGCGGGCTGAACAATTTTCCGTGTTTGGACCCTTGACCTGTCGAAAATAATAGCTTTCGATAGACACAGTTTTAGACGCATCCCGTTTCCGCCTTGCGGATCACAGGCTGAACTAAACCGGTTAAAGCCGGATATCAGGCTGTCAAAACGAAAAGCAGATCCGGTTCAGGTTTTGCCGGATATGACAGAATGCCGAAATTGATTTTTGAATGCTGATAATAAGTTTAACGATAATGAGGGTGAGCATCATATGAAAAAGTCAACTTTACTCAAATTGGCCGGTGTGGCTGCTTTGACCGTTACAACCTCTGCAGCAATTGCCGGCACATTGGATGATGTGAAGAAAAAAGGCTTTGTACAATGCGGCACCAATACAGGTTTGCCGGGTTTTGCCGCCCCGAATGATAAGGGGGAATGGTCTGGTTTCGATGTTGACTACTGCCGTGCTGTGGCATCGGCTATTTTCGGGGACAAAACCAAGGCTAAATTTACACCGCTGAATGCTAAGGAGCGCTTTACTGCGCTGCAATCCGGTGAGATCGACATTCTTATCCGCAACACAACCTGGACAATCAGCCGTGATACGTCTCTCGGTTTGGAATTTGCTGGCGTGAATTACTATGATGGCCAGGGCTTTATGGTCAACAGTAAGAAACTTCCGGATATTAAATCAGCATTGCAGCTGTCAGGCGCATCTATTTGCGTTCAGGCCGGTACGACAACTGAAATGAACATGGCCGATTATTTCAAAGCCAATAAGATGGAATATAATCCGGTCGTCTTTGAGAAAATCGAAGAAGCCAATGCTGCTTATGACAGCGGCCGTTGCGATGCTTACACAACGGATCAGTCCAGCCTTTACGGTGTGCGTCTGGCGCTTTCCAACCCTGACGATCACGTCGTTCTTCCGGAAATCATTTCCAAAGAGCCGTTTGGCATTGTTGTCCGTCAGGGCGATGCGCAATGGGCAGATGTTGCGCGCTGGGTTCACAACGCGCTTCTGAATGCGGAAGAAGCCGGCATTACTCAGGCTAATGTTGAAGAAATGATGAAGTCTGATTCACCTGAAATCAAACGACTTCTCGGAACAGAAGCTGAAACCAAGATCGGTGTCGATCTGGGCCTTGATAATGACTGGGTTGTGAAGATTGTTAAAAATGTCGGCAATTACGGCGAGATTTTTGAACGCAATATCGGCACATCAAGCCCGCTGAAAATTGCCCGTGGTATTAATGCGCTGTGGACCAAGGGTGGTCTGCAATATGGTATACCAATCCGCTAATATCGGCGTATAATTGGAATAAGCACCTGCATCACATCGTGTGATGCAGGATAGCTTTCTGTACCTGAAATAATTGAAACATTGTAATTTTGTGCCGTCTGAAGCGTATTCCGAAAAGCGGAAGCCGGTTTTCGGGCAAGATACGTGTAAAAGCAAATAGCTTGAGCATGAAACGCTTTTCGACGTGCAATAGAAACAAAAGATAGCTGAAAGATTGTACCGTTATTTTAGGTACCTGCCGATATGGCCGTAATCCCTGTGTGAATTTTATAATTGATAATCCGGCTATAGGCAAAAAGGCGCAGGGGGCTTTTTTAAATATCTGGTCAAGTATCCGGTCCAATATCTGACAGCAGAGCATGAGGTGCGCATGGCAGATCAAAGCGCCGTAACCGGCAAGCGACAGGAAACACAAGTTTCCCTCCTGAATAATCCGAAAATGCGCGGATTATTTTATCAGGCGGTTGTTTTTATTTCAGTTTTTGCTTTGATTTATTGGATAATAGGAAATACAGCCGCAAATTTGCAGAGGCTGAACATTGCATCCGGTTTTGACTTTCTGAAAAGTCGCGCAGGTTTCGACGTCAGCCAGTCGCTGATCAGTTATGATGCGGATTCCAACTATGCACGGGCCTTTGTGGTCGGTCTTCTGAATACGCTTTATGTTGCTGTACTGGGCATCATAACAGCTTCGGTCATCGGATTTCTGGTTGGTATCGGGCGTCTCTCGGGAAACTGGCTGATCGCCAAAATCTGTACCATTTATGTCGAGACTTTCCGTAATATCCCGCCATTGCTCGTGATTTTCTTCTGGTATTTCGGCGTGTTGTCAGTTCTGCCGGAAGTGCGCGGCAGCTATGCTTTGCCGTTTGATACTTATCTGAACAAACGCGGTTTTTTCTTTCCGTCCATAATCTGGGGCGAGAATGCGTGGCTTATATTCGCGGCTTTCGTCGCCGCTGTTATTGCAGCCTTTGTCATTCATCGCTGGGCACGATTGCGTCAGGCAAAAACAGGGCAGATTTTTCCGTTCTGGCGTGTTGCTCTGGCACTGATAATAGGATTGCCGGCGCTCGCATTTTTTATCACGGGAATGCCTGTCAGCTTTGATCTTCCGAAGCTTGGCTCATTCAATCTGACCGGCGGTACACAGGTAAAACCCGAGTTTTTGGCGCTTTATCTGGCCCTGTCATTCTATACGGCATCCTTCATCGCAGAGACAGTGCGCGGCGGCATCAAGGGGGTTAGCAAGGGGCAGTCAGAGGCAGCCGCAGCTTTGGGTCTGCGCAGACCGCAGGCGATGCGCCTTGTTGTTGTGCCGCAGGCGATGCGGATTATCATTCCGCCTTTATCGAGCCAATATCTCAATCTGACGAAAAACTCGTCTCTGGCTATTGCTATCGGCTATCCGGATCTGATGGCTGTCGGCGGTACGGTGCTTAACCAGACAGGGCAGGCGGTAGAAGTTGTGGCGATCTGGATGGCGGTTTACCTCGGCATCAGCCTCATTACCTCTGCATTCATGAACTGGTTTAACGCGAAAATGGCATTGGTGGAGCGGTAAGATGACAAATTCAGACTTACAATATGTACGCTCGCAAATGGTTGATCCGATGCCGGCACCTGCCAGTCAGAAAGGCATTGCTTCATGGATGAAAGAAAACCTGTTTTCGAGCCTTAAAGATACCGTTCTGACAATCATGGGTATTTCGCTGATTGTCTGGTTTCTGCCGGGATTGATAAACTGGCTGTTTGTCAATGCTGTCTGGGCGGGGACTGACCGCACATTCTGTACCACAACGGTGCAGGGCGGTTTGCAGCCGGATGGCTGGTCGGGTGCCTGCTGGGCTTTTGTCGATGCAAAGCTCCAGCAATTTCTCTACGGGCGCTATCCGGTTGATGAACGCTGGCGGGTGAAACTTGTGGCGCTGGTTTTCGTGATTTTGCTGGTGCCGATGCTGATCGGTAAACTGCCGCATAAAATGCTGAACGCAGTTCTGTTGTTCCTTGTTTTTCCGGTCTTCACCTATTTCCTGCTGGTGGGCGGTTCATTCGGACTTCGCTATGTCGAAACATCGCTCTGGGGTGGTCTGCTTGTTACACTGATCCTGTCCGTAGTGGGGATTACCGTATCGCTGCCGATGGGTATTTTGCTGGCTTTGGGGCGGCGTTCCAATATGCCGGTTATCAAGGCACTTTGCGTGATTTTCATTGAAGTTATCCGCGGCGTGCCGCTGGTGGCATTGCTGTTCATGGCCAGTGTAATGCTGCCATTGTTTATGCCGCCGGGTACCAGCTTTGATAAGTTTTTGCGTGCGCTGGTCGGCGTATCATTATTCGCTTCCGCCTATATGGCTGAAGTCATTCGCGGCGGCTTGCAGGCGATTCCGTCAGGGCAATATGAAGGCGCGGATTCGCTGGGCTTAAGCTATTGGCAGAAAACTCTGTTCATTATCCTGCCGCAAACGCTGAAACTTGCTTTGCCGGGTATTGTGAACACGTTTATCGGCTTGTTCAAAGACACAAGTCTTGTTTACATTATCGGTATGTTCGACCTGCTTGGAATCGTCAGGCAGAATTTTTCGGATGCCACTTGGGCAACACCGCAGACACCGGCAACGGGTCTTGTTTTTGCCGGATTTGTATTCTGGATTTTCTGTTTCTGTATGTCGCGTTATTCGCTATATATGGAGCGAAGGCTGGATACGAGCCATCGATAAGCGGCTGCGGAAAACCGGGAGTTGGTTTTTCGCCCACAGATGCCAAAGAACAGAAATGGTTTCATTTAGACGGATGAAACCATTCAATCGGGAATACCATCAGCATTATTGCTGCGGATGGTCAGTGAGGGAATAAAGAATGAGCATGCAATCGGGCGCTTTGCTGAAGCCGACGATGGAAGAAACGGGAGCAATTATGGAAATATCCAAAACCGATGTCGCAGTCGATATTGTCGGAATGCATAAGTGGTATGGTGAATTCCATGTGCTTCGCGATGTTAATCTGCGGGTAATGCGCGGGGAGCGTATTGTCGTGGCAGGACCTTCCGGTTCCGGTAAATCAACGATGATCCGTTGCATTAACCGCCTTGAAGAGCATCAGAAAGGCCAGATCATTGTGGACGGCAAAGAGCTGACCAATGATCTGAAAAAGATCGATGAAGTGCGTCGCGAAGTCGGTATGGTTTTCCAGCATTTCAACCTGTTTCCGCATCTGACAATTCTTGAGAATTGCACACTTGCTCCGATCTGGGTGCGCAAAATGCCGAAGAAGCAGGCAGAAGAAATCGCGATGCATTATCTGGAACGCGTTAAGATTCCGGAGCAGGCCAATAAATATCCGGGGCAGCTTTCCGGTGGTCAGCAGCAGCGCGTGGCGATTGCCCGTTCACTTTGCATGAAGCCACGTATTATGCTGTTCGATGAGCCGACCTCTGCGCTTGATCCTGAAATGGTCAAGGAAGTGCTGGACACCATGGTTAGCCTCGCTGAAGAAGGCATGACCATGATCTGCGTAACCCACGAAATGGGCTTTGCGCGTCAGGTTGCCAACCGCGTGATCTTTATGGATCAGGGGCAGATTGTGGAACAGAATTCGCCATCCGAATTCTTTGACAATCCGCAGCATGAGCGTACCAAGCTGTTCCTCAGCCAGATCCTGCACTAATTTTCAGAAACATATTAAAACACCCGCAATGAAAATCGCGGGTGTTTTTTATTATCTATTCGTCATGCGGGCCTTCGCAGAACTGGATACGATTGCCGAATGGATCAATCACAGCCAGAACCCGACCCCATGGTTCATTTTCTATACCGGGGCGCAGGAAACGGTATTTACGACTGCTGATTTCCTTATGCAGGGTATCAACACCCTGCATGCGCACGAAAATATTGGCACCGGGGCTGCCGTCGCCATGATGTTCACTGAGGTGCAACACCAGATTGCCGCGCGAAACCTGCATATAGAGCGGCATATTTTCAGCAAAGCGATGTTCCCAGTCACATTGAAAACCCAGATAGTCGAGATAAAATTCTTTGGCTTTCTCAATGTCGAAAATTCTGAAAATAGGGCAGACCTGCTCAAACTGGACATTGCTCATAAAATGTTCTCCGGTGTGTTTAGCCGCGACTATAAAATATGCCTGTAAAATTCATATTAAAACTATACAGGCAGCGATGGGAGAAAAAATGCAATATCAATGGCTGAACCAGCTGGAGCAAAAACACCATCAGAGTTTCTTTGAACTCTACACTAAGGAATGGTGGACGCAGAGCCGTTCTTATGATGATGCGATTAATATGCTTGTTCATTGCGATCTGATTATCGCCTGTTGTGATATGCAGGATCGCGTCATTGGTTTTGCCCGTGTGCTGACGGATTATACTTTTAAAGCATTGATTTTTGATGTGATTGTGGATGAATCCACGCGCGGACAGGGGCTTGGACAGGAAATTGTCTTACGCATCATCCGGCACCCTGATCTGCAAAGAGTTCAGAGTTTTGAACTCTATTGCCCTGAACGGTTGGTTCCGTTTTATGAAAAACAGGGCTTTGTCAGAGGCTCATCCTGCCTGATGTTTCATCAGGTATAGTCTTTATAATCTCTGCATCAGCTCGATACGATTGCCGAACGGATCATTGATATAGGCACGAAGATAACCGGCCAGCGGTTCATCCTCTGTCGATTCAATTTGATGTTCTGCGAGCATTGCTAAAAATGCTGACAAGTCATCAACCAGAAAAGCCGGATGCGCTTTTTGTGCAGGAGCAAAGCCGCGTTCAACGCCGAGATGAACTTTGAGATCATGCAACTCAAACCAGCAGCCGCCGCGTTTTGCCAGATTGTCGGGTTTGGGAACCTCCGTCATGCCTAACAGGCCGCTATAAAATGTGCGGGCTTTGTCCTCACCTCCGGCGGGCATTGCAAGCTGAATATGATCCAGTCCGAGTATCGGCATTGTTTTCTCCCGTTGTTCAGGCAGGCAAAACCGGTTGTATCAGCACATAATTTTCATGACGCTCACCGGGAAGTTCGAACCAGATTGACCCCTGCCTTTGGAAACCCTGTTGCCTGTAGAAGTTTAATGCAGGGTAATTATCATGCAAGACAGAAAGCCAGATATGGCCGATAGTTCGGCCAATTACGGCCTCTCTGGCCTGTTGCATGAGGGCGGAGCCAATGCCATTTCCGCCATGGCGGACTCTGACATAAAGTGTGCTGATCTCTGTAGCTGTTGTCAGCGCATGCAGGCTTTCAGGCAACGTAGCTTGATAATCAATAACAATATAGCCGAGCAGATGGTCATCCTGTTCCGCGAGAATGATCTGCTTTGCGCCATCCGCGATCATCTGTTCAAAATATTGCGGCGTAAAGCGCTGCAGTACATATTCAGCAAAAACAGTGCTGATACCTGCCTTGGCATAGGTATGCAGCCAGACTTCGATGGATAAAGCTGCAAGTTTTGCAGCGTCGAAGGATTTGGCCGTGCGATAAATTATCAAGTCGGGCTCCTGTCTCAATCTGTCTGATTTGGTGTAATATGCTGCCACTAGAGCGTATCCCGAAAAGTGCGAAGCAGTTTTCGGGGTACACGTAAAACAAAGAATTAGAGCGGTTCTACTGATTCAATATTAACCGGAACCGCTCTACCGCAGAAGTTAAACAGTCCTGCCAAATATTCTGAGGAGGAAATTATAATGAGCAGACTGATATTTGTGAACTTTCCCGTACGTGATCTCGATAAGTCGATCAGTTTCTATGAGGCAATCGGGGCGCGGAAGAATGATATGTTCTGCGATGAAACTGCAGCTTGCATGGTTTTATCAGACGTTATTCACGTCATGCTGATAACCCATGATAAATTCCGCCAGTTCACGCCCAAAAACATTGCTGATGCACATACTGTCAGCGAGGTTCTGGTATGTGTGTCAGCATCGGATAAGCAGGAGGTAGACCAGCTAATCAGCAAGGCTGCATCTGCCGGTGGCAAGGCTGATCCGTCAGCTGTGCAGGACTATGGCTTTATGTATGGCCGCAGCTTTGAAGATCTGGACGGCCATATCTGGGAAGTGATGTGGATGGATATGGAGGCTGCAAAGCAGGCCATGGCAAAAGATTAAACTATTCCCTGTCCCGTTCTGATCGCAATGTTAGTTTTTGAACAACGGGACAGAGCCTGAAAAATATGATGCGGTTCAGGATGCAATGTCAGCCGCATCATATTGATAAAGCCAGTCCAGATCGCGCAGGAAGTCTTCCGGTTTGCGTATTTTAAACAGCATGTTACGACCGAGAGCCACAGGGCCGCTGGCGTGATAGGCAAAACGGTTGAGCTTGCCGCGGCGGGCAACTTTGGCAATGCGCGCCAGTCTTTGTTTTTCAAAAGCAGCGAGAGCTTCGCTGTGATCACTTTGCTCCGGTGAGAGATGTGCTGCGAGCGAGGCCGCATCTTCAATAGCCATTGCTGCACCCTGTGCCGCAAATGGTGTCATCGCATGAGAAGCATCGCCAAGCAGCACAAGGCGCTTATCAATCACTAGCTTTGGCTCCGGCATTTCAAACATCGGCCAGAATGTCCATTGCGGTGCGGCTTTGATTACATCGCTGACAGCCTGAGACCAGCCTGAAAAACTGCGGATCAGAGCGGCGCTGTCGCCTTTCATATCCCAGCTTGTGCCGATATCTTCACCATCGGTAATCGCAACAAAATTAAAGGCTTTACCGTTTTTAATCGGATAGGCAATCAGATGTGCGCCCTGACCAAGCCATGCAGAAACACTGAGTGTATCTTTGAGACTATCAAGAAAACTCTGCGGCAGTTTTTCAGCGGGCAGGGTGGTGCGCCATGCAATATGATCTGTGAATCTTGCGCGGCTGTCATTTTGCGTGGCCGCATTATTCGCCACAAGTCCGGCACGTTGCGCCGACCACACACCGTCGCAACCGAGCAGCAACTGCCCGCTATAGTCAGTAATCTGATCGTTGAGATCAACGCGGATCGTCACTTTGTCTTCTGAAATGTGATGGGACAGCACATTAGCGCCGAGATGCAAAGTAATCTGCGGATGCGCGCGCACGGCTTTGAGCAGAACTGCCTGTAAATCCGCACGATGGCAGGTAATATAAGGTGCATTCCAGCGTTGTTCTGCCTGGCTCCCAAGTTCCATGCGAATAAGCGGTTGTGCTTTCACACCGTCCATCAGATAGAGCGCATCAGGGCTGACGGCATGGGGCAGCAGGTCTTCCATAATGCCCAGACGGGCAAGAAGCCGCGTGGCATTGGGTGCCAGCTGCAAACCGGCTCCGACTTCGGAAAGTGCCGGTGCCTTTTCCATCATCAGCACGGAAAAACCCCGCTCTGCCAGAGCCAGAGCCGTGGTCATACCGGCAAGTCCGGCACCGGAAATAAGAATACGCTGATTATTCTGGTTTTGCATGGTTGCCCTCACAGCCGTTGAGGCAGATGCCGGAAATATCTGAACGGGATTTTATCCCGCTCTTATCCTTGCGCAACGGCATCTACAGAAACTGAAGCGTGGTGTCAGAGCAGTCTGAAAGAAAATAACAACTGCTCTGCAGGTGAAAAACGGGGCGCATTTTCACGGAGGCAGGCAGGATTATTCTGCAGCAGCAACCTGAGGATCGTTGAAGGTGCAGCCGGCAGGCACAGTCTTATCTGCGCTCAGGGATGCATCGTGACGATAAAGGGTCGAGCAATAAGGGCAGACAACTTCTTCCTCATCGCCCATATCGAGAAACACATGCGGATGGTCGAATGGCGGATTAGCGCCAACGCACATGAATTCTTTAACGCCGATGCTGATGGCATTGTGGCCGGCATCGTTCTGAAAATGAGGGATGATATGATCTGACATATGACGACTCCAGTGATGGTATCACCTTAAAGCATTTATGCTTTGAGCGGAATCACTCGCCACATCAATGCGGTAACAACAAAGCGTGAGAGAGACAGCAGGCGGAACCTTGATGCCGGCAGCGCTCGGACGCATAATTTGGCTCTGATGTATCGCGAATAATGCAGGAGCGGAAGTGTTTTTTATAGTTTCTGCTGTAATCTCCGCTTTGTTAAGAATTTGTCATACAGAATGCATAAACGAACCTTAACAGGAGCACTGTTTAGAGGATCGAATATCGTCCGGTCTTTCCGGTGATTTCTGAGAGCCGACGATTTCAGAGGGATTGTTAACGTGTCGCATAAAAAAAATCATGGATCGGTTAAAGAGGCTGAACCTGTGGGTAATATGCCGGCATTAATGGCCAAGACAGATATTATTGCTGTTTCAGATATGTCTGCCGATGATGCTGTGCGGAACCTGTCTGACAGTCCGGAGCGCTTTGTCAATCGTGAGTTCTCATGGTTGCAGTTTAATAAGCGCGTATTGGCAGAGGCTGTGAACAAACATCAGCCGCTGCTGGAGCGGTTGCGTTTTCTGTCGATTTCGGCGGCCAATCTTGATGAATTTTTCATGGTGCGTATTGCCGGTCTTGCAGGGCAGGTGCGGGCAGGTGTGGCCACACGTTCAGCCGATGGCCGTACACCGCAGGAGCAGCTTGATTTTGTGCTGGCAGAAGTTGCCACTTTGCAGGTTGCGCAGCAGGAAACGCTGCAAATGCTGCGTCAGGAACTGGCTCAGGAAAATATTGAGATTATTCGTTCTGACCGCCTGAAAAAACACGACAAGAAATGGCTTGAACATCATTTTCTGGATACGATCTTTCCGGTTCTCACACCTCTGTCGCTTGATCCGGCGCATCCGTTTCCGTTCATTCCGAATCTCGGCTTCTCGATGGCGCTGCAATTGTCGCGCATAACCGACAAGCACCCGATGGTGGCGCTGTTGCGCCTGCCGGTGGCGCTCAGCCGTTTTGTTCAGATACCGTCCGAGGCGGGTATCTATCGCTTTATCACGCTTGAAGATGTGGTGAGTCTGTTCATTGAACGCCTGTTTCCGGGCTATGAAGTGCGTGGCGCCGGTACATTCCGCATCATTCGCGACAGCGATATTGAAGTGGAAGAAGATGCTGAAGATCTGGTTCGCCATTTCGAAACTGCGCTGAAGCGTCGTCGTCGCGGACGGGTTATCAGTATTGAGTTCGACAGCGATATACCGGAAGCGCTGCGGGTGTTCATGACCATGGAGCTTGGTGTTTCCGAGAGCCGTGTGAGTATTCTTCCGGGTCTGCTGGCGCTGAATATGATTTCGGAAATTGTTGCTATTCCGCGCGATGATTTGAAATTCACCCCTTATAACCCACGTTTTCCTGAGCGCATCCGTGAGCATGGCGGCGATTGTTTAGCGGCAATCCGCGAGAAGGACATTGTCGTTCACCATCCTTATGAGTCCTTTGATGTTGTGGTGCAGTTTCTGCGTCAGGCGGCACTTGATCCGAATGTGCTGGCCATCAAGCAGACGCTCTACCGTACCTCGAACAATTCGCCGATTGTACGTGCGCTGATTGATGCGGCGGAAGCCGGTAAGTCGGTGACCGCGCTGGTGGAGTTGAAAGCACGCTTTGACGAGGAAGCGAATATCCGCTGGGCACGCGATCTGGAACGTGCGGGCGTGCAGGTGGTCTTCGGCTTTATCGAGCTGAAAACCCACGCGAAAATGTCGCTTGTCGTGCGCCGTGAAGATGAAAAGCTGCGCTCCTATGTGCATCTTGGTACGGGTAACTATCACCCGATCACCGCGAAGATTTACACAGACTTGTCTTTCTTCACATCTGATGCAGATACGGCGCGCGATGTGGCGCATATTTTCAATTTCATTACCGGTTATGCGCAACCGGCAGATGTTATGAAACTGGCTATCTCGCCTTTTACATTGCGCCGCCGGATTCTGAAACATATTGAAAATGAGATTGAACACGCGAAAGCTGGTCGTCCGGCGGCGATCTGGATGAAAATGAATTCGCTGGTTGATCCGCAGATCATTGATGCTCTCTATAAAGCCAGCAGTGCAGGGGTGCAGATTGATCTGGTGGTACGCGGCATTTGCTGTCTGCGTCCGCAGGTTCCGGGTCTGTCAGACAATATCCGCGCTAAATCCATTGTTGGTCGTTTTCTTGAGCATTCACGTATTTTCTGCTTCGGTAACGGGCAGGATTTGCCGTCCAAAGATGCAATTGTCTATATAAGCTCGGCAGATATGATGCCGCGTAACCTCGACCGCCGTGTGGAAACGCTGGTGCCTGTTACAAATGTGACCGTGCATCAACAGATTTTATCGCAGATTATGCTTGCAAATCTCTACGATAATCAACAAAGCTTTGAGGTACTTTCAGACGGAACCTCCAAGCGGATTAAACCCGTGGACGGGGAAGAAGCTTTTAACGCTCAGGAATATTTCATGACCAATCCCAGCCTGTCCGGTCGCGGCAAGTCTCTGAAATCGTCAGCACCGCGTTTGATTGCGCGTCACAACCGCGTTCGCGCAGAGCGAAACCGTAACGCATGACTTTGTCTCTGGCACAGGGCCGCTTGAAAGGTCTGGAACCGGTCGCAGTTATTGATATCGGTTCCAACTCCGTGCGTATGGTGATCTATGAAGGTATTGTGCGTTCTCCGACAATTTTCTTTAACGAGAAAATTCTGAGCGGTCTGGGTAAAGGACTGGCACAAACCGGACGTCTGAATGATAAATCGGTCGCCAGTGCGCTTGAGGCGCTGCGGCGTTTTCGTGCACTTGCCAAGCAGGCCGGTGCAACAAAAATCTATACAATTGCCACAGCGGCTGCGCGTGAAGCAGAAAACGGGCCGGATTTCATTGCACGGGCGGAAGAAATTCTGGGTGAAAACATCCAGATTCTCTCCGGCCGCGAGGAAGCCTATTATTCAGCACTTGGTATTATTTCCGGTTTTCACCATCCGGACGGTATCGCCGGTGACCTTGGCGGCGGCAGTCTCGAACTGGTTGATGTGCATGGTGACAATCCTGACAAGGCAATCGGCAGCGGCATAACACTGCCGCTTGGCGGTTTGCGCCTGCAGGATTTGTCCGGTGGGAAAATTACGGAAGCTGCGAAAATCACCCGCAAATATGTCGGCGATGTCGAGTTTCTGAAAGAGGGCAAAGGACGCACATTCTATGCGGTGGGCGGTACATGGCGAAATCTTGCCAAGCTGCATATGAGTGCCAAACATTATCCGCTGCATGTCATGCATGGCTATGCGATGGATCCGGAAGATGCCTATCACTTCCTTTATCGTGTGGCGCGGTTTGATATTGATCATATGCGCGGCATTGAGGCTGTGTCGAAAAACCGCCGTCAGCTGTTGTCCTATGGTGCGACAGTGCTGATGGAAGTTGTTAAGCGTATGCAGCCGGCACAAATCGTATTCTCGGCAATGGGCGTACGTGAAGGCTATCTGTTCTCCTTGCTCGCTAAAAAAGAGCAAAAACTCGATCCTCTGCTTTCCGCTGCTGAAGAGCAGGCGGTGCTGCGTTCGCGCTCACCGCGCCATGCGCACGAGCTGGCGGACTGGACAGGCTACGCATTTGAGCAGCTCGGCTATGACGAGACCGAGGATGAATATCGTTATCGCCGTGCGGCCTGTCTGCTGGCCGATATCAGCTGGCGCGCACATCCCGATTATCGCGGCCCGCAGGCGCTTAATATTATTGCCCATGGGTCATTCATCGGGATTGACCATCCGGGGCGTGCTTATATGGCGCTGGCCAATTATTATCGCCATGAAGGCGTGATGGATGATGATGCCGCGCCGGAAATCATTCGTATTGCAACGCCGCGTCTGCGCGAGCGGGCTCGGGTTCTGGGTGCATTGCTGCGTGTGGTTTATTTGTTCTCTGCCTCAATGCCGGGAGTAATCCCGCAGCTTAAATGGCGGCAGGAAGGCGATATTCTGGCGCTGGTGGTGCCGGAGGCCTATCGTGATCTGGTATCAGAGCGACTGGATAACCGGCTGAATGTTCTGGCTAAGGTAACCGGCAAGACGCTTCGTTTTGCGGTTGAATAAAGCTAAAATATTGCATTGCAGCATTGAAATAATAAAAACCGGATCAGGAGCGTTTCCAACAAAAGTGGGAACCGGTTTTGCGTCCGGAAATGCGTAAACAAAAAACAGAGCATTTATGGTTCGCGATGAACTGGAAATGCTCTGTATCCGGCTTTTTTACATCGTTTTGTCGAATGTATAACGACCTTGCAGCAATCCGCTTGGAAAGCCTGATGGCCGGTGAGTTTCCATTGGTTCAGGGACATATCACCTTCAAACAGTCGCACACCTTTGCCGGTTGTGGCCGGTACCCAGCTTAAAGTCAGTTCATCAACCAACTGTTGTTGCAGACCTTGGCGCACAACATTGCCGCCATCGAGACAGACATGCCTGAGACCGCGCGCAGACAGCTCCGGCAGCAGATCGCCGAGTGTGCCGTTGAAGCTGGTTTCGCCATAAAGTGGTGCCAGCGGGCGGCTGGTCAGCACAACAACCTGTGCCCTCATAAAGTCAGAAGCCGAATGTCAGCACTGTGTCCAGGTATTGCGTCCCATAATCAATACATCACATCCACATCAGCCATCAGAGCATTATAGCCGGTATCTTCAGACGGATCAGTTTCGCCACGGACATCCACGACAGATCATTGTCCGGACCGGCAATATAGCCGCCCAGACTTATGCCAAGAAAAACGCTGACTTTGATCTTGGCACTCATGCTTAATCCAGCGGAACTGCTTTGATCTTACGGTTTTCAAATTTGATGCCGATTTTGCCTTCAATCATTTGCAGTGCTTTTTCACCGAAAAGCTCACGACGCCAGCCCTTCAGTGCCGGTACATCCGCTGCATTACCCTTGGCAGCAATCTGGTCAATATCATCGGAAGAGGCAACAACCTTCGGTGCTACACCGTGATCTTCGGTAATGATTTTGAGCAGCAGCTTGAGCACATCTGAAGCGGCACCGGTGCCTTCCGGCGCATTATATTGCTTCGGCAGGCGTGGCATGTCTTCTTTCGGAATGCTCAGTGCTTCATTGATCGCTTCAACCAGCCCCTGTGCATGAGAGGAACGCTCCCAGCCTTTCGGAATGGTACGCAGACGGGACAGCGCTTCCGCATCGCGCGGCTGTTGCTGGGCGATTTCCTGAATCGTATCGTCTTTGATCACACGACCACGCGGCACATTGCGTTCGCGTGCGGCACGTTCACGCCATGCGGCAACCTTCTGCATGACTGCCAGTTCGGCAGGCTTGCGCAGGCGGATTTTCAGACGCTTCCACGCATCGTCAGGATGCATGTCATAGGTCTCGCGGGCGGTGAGAATGCGGATTTCTTCGCTCACCCAGTCATTGCGGCCTTCTTTGGTCAGGCGATCCTGCAAATAGAGATAGACATCACGCAGATGGGTCACATCAGCCAGCGCGTAATCCAGCTGTTTGTCGCTCAGCGGACGGCGGCGCCAGTCGGTAAAGCGGGACGACTTGTCCAGATTTACGCCGGTGATACGGGCAACCAGCTGGTCATAGGAAATGGCATCGCCAAAACCGCAAACCATCGCCGCGACCTGTGTATCAAATACCGGCTCAGGGATCAGATTTCCGAGGTGGAAAACGATTTCAATATCCTGACGGGCAGCGTGAAACACTTTGACGACAGATTTATCCGCCATCAGGGCGAAGAAAGAGCTGAGATCAATGCCCGGTGCCAGCGCGTCCACCAATGCCGTTGTGTCCGGCGATGCCATCTGGATCAGGCAAAGTTCCGGCCAGAAAGTGGTTTCACGAATGAATTCGGTATCCACAGTGACAAAATCAGATTTTGAAAGCTGTGAAACGGCCTGTTCAAGACCCTGTGTTGTCGTAATAAGTTCCATGATTTTTCTATAAACAATCACAATAGCTTTGTCGCGGGGGCGTAAGCTTAAAAATCACATATGTTGTGACTTAGAGTATTTCCAGCAAAAGTGGGAACCGCCTTCGCGGGGAAATCAGTTCGCCGGACTGATTTCTTTTCCCACTTCGATGCGTTCGGAAATGCGTGAAAATAAAAAAGCCAGAGCATTTCAGACGATTCTATCGTAGCTGGAACTACTCTGGCTGCAATTCGAAGGGGGCTGCTGTCTGTTGCTCGCAGTTGTAAGCGGTTATAGAACATTCAGAATGAATCAATTTGGCTGTAGAAGGGTCTGACACTTGACTTTTCGCGGCCAAAATGCGCTTGTCCGACAACATAAAAATCAGATTTTATCTGTGATTTTACGTTTCTTTACACTCTTCTGAAGGCAGAAAACATGCATCGTTACCGCAGCCATACCTGCGAAGCCCTCCGCAAGTCGGATGTCGGCCAGACAGTTCGTCTTTCCGGCTGGGTTCATCGTGTCCGCGATCACGGCGGTATTCTCTTTATCGATATTCGCGACCACTATGGTTTGACCCAGATCGTTGCTGATCCGGAAAGCCCGGCATTTAAAGTTGCTGAAACCGTTCGCGGTGAATGGGTGATCCGCGTTGACGGTGAAGTAACCGCCCGTGCTGATGAGGCTGTAAATCCGAATTTGCCAACCGGTGAAATCGAAATCGTTGCCAAAGAGATCGAAGTTCTGGCTGCTGCCAAGGAGCTGCCTCTGCCGGTATTCGGTGAGCCGGATTATCCGGAAGATATCCGTCTGAAATACCGCTTCCTCGATCTGCGCCGCGACACGCTGCACAAAAATATCATGAAGCGCACCAAGATCATTGCATCTATGCGTCGTCATATGAACGAGATCGGTTTCAACGAATTTACGACACCGATCCTGACCGCTTCTTCACCTGAAGGCGCGCGCGACTTCCTCGTGCCGAGCCGTATTCACGAAGGTCAGTTCTACGCGCTGCCACAGGCACCGCAGCAATATAAGCAGCTGTTGATGGTGGCTGGTTTCGACCGCTATTTCCAGATCGCACCTTGCTTCCGCGATGAAGATCCGCGTGCGGACCGTCTGCCGGGTGAGTTCTACCAGCTCGATCTTGAAATGAGCTTTGTCACTCAGGAAGAAGTCTGGGAGACAATGGAACCGGTTATGCGCGGCATTTTTGAAGAATTTGCTGAAGGCAAGCCGGTAACCCAGCAGTTCCGTCGCATTGCTTATGATGACGCGATCCGCACCTATGGCTCGGATAAGCCTGATCTGCGTAACCCGATTGAAATGCAGGCTGTGACCGGTCACTTTGCCGGTTCCGGTTTCAAAGTGTTCGCAAATATGATTGCGAATGACCCTAAGGTTGAAGTATGGGCTATCCCTGCGAAAACCGGTGGTTCGCGCGCTTTCTGTGACCGCATGAACTCATGGGCGCAGGGTGAGGGTCAGCCGGGTCTCGGCTATATCTTCTGGCGTAAAGAAGGCGATAAGCTTGAGGGTGCAGGCCCGATTGCCAAGAATATCGGTGAAGAACGCGTTGAAGCGATCCGTACCCAGATGGGTCTGGAAGATGGTGATGCCTGCTTCTTCGTGGCTGGTCTGCCGTCGAAATTCTACAAATTTGCCGGTGATGCCCGTAACCGCGCAGGTGAAGAACTGAACCTCACAGACCGTGATCGTTTCGAACTGGCCTGGATCATCGACTTCCCGTTCTATGAGTGGGATGAAGACAACAAGAAGCTCGACTTCGCGCATAACCCGTTCTCCATGCCGCAGGGTGGTCTGGAAGCGCTGGAAACGCAGGATCCGTTGTCGCTCAAAGCCTATCAGTACGATCTGGTTTGTAACGGTTTTGAAATCGCATCCGGTTCGATCCGTAACCAGCTGCCGGAAGTTATGGTCAAGGCATTTGAACTGGTTGGTTTGAGCCAGCAGGATGTGGAAGATCGCTTCGGCGGCCTCTACCGTGCATTCCAGTATGGCGCGCCTCCGCATGGTGGTATGGCCGCCGGTATCGACCGTGTGGTTATGTTGCTCGTTGGTGCGAAAAACCTGCGCGATATCTCGCTGTTCCCGATGAACCAGCAGGCTGTTGATCTGCTGATGGGTGCACCGGCAGAAGTCACACCGGCTCAGCTGCGTGATCTGCATATCCGCGTGAACCCGATCAAAAAAGACTGATCTGTTTCAGGATCAGACATTAAAAACGCCGCGTCTTAACGGACGCGGCGTTTTTTATTGCGCAATGTCCAGGCAATAAAAAACCCGGCTAAAAGCCGGGTTTTTTTGTTCAGTTCAGAAGAACTTACTGGTTGGCAGTCAGTTTAACAGCCAGCAGGTCCAGAAGCTTCTTAGGGTCAGCAGTTGCAGTTGCTGCGATCAGAGCGAAGGAAACAGGCGCTTCCGGCTTTGCAGCAATTGTCAGAGACTTAGGATCGTCAAAATAGGTGTTGACGGCAGTCGTTGCCTGCATGGCGAAATCCGCATGGCCGAGATAGCCAACCATGATCGGCGCAATGCCTTTGATCTGGTTGACCATGTCTTCCTTGGAGATACCCTGCTGCTTGGCATAATAGTCGAGCAGTTTAGGGGTGAGGGATGAATCGTCATAGCGGATAGCCATGTTGCTGATCGAAAGCTGCTGGATCAGACCGAGCATTGCCATACCGGCTGCATCGGAATTTTCCTTATTGGCACTCATTTCAGCGCTGGCCTGCTGTACGGATTTGATGAATTTTGCATCATAGCCGCCAAGCTTCATTGTGGTGTCGAATTTGCCGACATCCTTGACGTCAAATTCCATTTTGTCGATGGCCAGATCGCCTTTTTCCGGTTCCCATGAACCAGTGGAGGTTACTGCCATGCTCAGCTGTTTGTAACCAAGGTCGATCATCGGATTTGGTGTTTGCGAAGCTTCATCATTGCCGGCGCTTGCATCCGCACCTTTGCGCAGTGCATCCATTTTCTCGATGTCGAGATCAATGGACTTGATACCAAAGCTCATCGAAACCGGTGTGCCTTTTGTATAAGGGGATGAGCTGGCATAAATATCTTTCATGCTGACCATGTCCTCACCATCTTCGTTGATGGTAAAGCTGTCGGCCTTCATGGTTTGATAATACAGCATTTTGACAACAGGATCCTGTTCGTCATCTGCTGCGAGATAGAGTTTGCCGATTTCAACGCCCTTCAGAGTGAAGGTGCTCTTGTCGTCTTTTTTCTCAAAATCCTGCAGGGTTGCTGTTTCTGCGGTGTAGGCACCTTTGTCGTTTTCAGCAACATCTGTCAGAACAATGTCACCAACGGTGAAACTGCCCATTTCAGCGGATTTGAAATCGATTTTTGTGTCGCGCAGGGTAACAGTTGAACCGTCGGTGTCGACTTTGCCGAACTCGATTTTTGTACCCTGTTCTTCAAAGCGAGCCTGCAGACGCTTGGCTACATCATTTCCGTCCAGTGCATAAGCTGAACCAGCAAAGATCACAGTGAGTGCTGTAGCAACGGAAAGAGTGCGGGCTGCGGTATATAGCGGTTTCATAACCGGCATCAGAGGCTCCTTAAGTGTTGACCTGAATATTACATACGAAATACTGTCATTGCCTAATAACATGGCAATTTTGTCATTTTCGTAACAGCCCGTTTATTTTACTGCAAGTCACACTTGAGGATGATCGAAAATCTGTTGTCATTATCGTTGTATTTTTGACGAAATAACGAGAATAATGCGGAAAACCGGCCTATTCACTGTGTGTAAACGCATCCTGACTTGCCGCAGAATCAGCCGCTTGCTAACCATATTCCATGGGAAATAATTTGATTCCGCCTTCAGGCGGCGATGATCACGTTGAAACAGTTGATCTGAAATCGGCGCTCGAGGAGCGCTACCTTGCCTATGCGCTGTCCACGATCATGCATCGTGCGCTGCCGGATGTGCGCGATGGTCTGAAGCCGGTTCACCGCCGCATCATGCATGCCATGCGTCTGCTGCGTCTTAATCCGGGCAGCTCTTACGCGAAATGCGCGCGTATTGTCGGTGACGTGATGGGTAAGTTCCACCCTCACGGCGATGCTTCTATTTATGATGCGCTGGCGCGACTGGCGCAGGATTTTGCCGTGCGCTATCCGCTGGTAGACGGGCAGGGCAACTTCGGCAATATTGACGGTGATAATCCGGCGGCTATGCGTTACACCGAAGCACGCATGACCGAAGTGGCGTCACTGCTGCTTGAAGGTATTACAGAAAACGCCATCGATTTTCGTCCGACTTATAATGAGGAAGACGAAGAACCGGTCGTTCTGCCCGGTGCTTTTCCTAACCTTCTCGCAAACGGCTCCTCCGGTATTGCTGTAGGTATGGCCACCAATATTCCGCCGCATAATGTGGCGGAGCTGTGTGATGCCGCGCTGCTGCTGATCCGCAATCCGCAGGCAACGGTTGAAGAACTGGTGCAAATTGTTCAGGGACCTGATCTTCCGACCGGCGGTGTGTTGGTTGAGCCAAAAGAGAATATTCTTGAGGCTTATCGCACAGGCCGCGGCGCATTCCGCGTGCGTGCGAAATGGGAGAAGGAAGATCTCGGTCGCGGTACATGGGTGGTGGTGATTACGGAAATTCCGTATCAGGTGCAGAAATCACGCCTGATTGAGAAAATCGCTGAACTGCTGCTGGCGAAGAAATTGCCGTTGCTCGACGATATCCGCGATGAATCGGCTGAAGATATCCGTATCGTACTTGAGCCGAAGAACCGTACAGTTGATCCTGAATTGCTGATGGAATCGCTGTTCAAGCTCACCGAGCTTGAAAGCCGTATTTCGCTGAATATGAACGTGCTTTCCCATGGCAAAGTGCCGAATGTTCTCTCGCTGGGTGGTGTGCTGAAAGAATGGCTGGAACATCGTAAGGAAGTTCTGCAGCGCCGTTCACAATTCCGGCTTAATGAGATTGAAAAGCGGCTGGAAATTCTGGGCGGTTATTTGATTGCCTACCTCAATCTGGATGAGGTTATCCGCATCATCCGTGAAGAGGATGAGCCGAAACAGGAACTGATGCGCACCTTCAGCCTGACAGACATGCAGGCTGAGTCGATCCTCAATATGCGCCTGCGTTCTCTGCGCAAGCTGGAAGAATTTGAAATCCGTAAAGAGTTTGACGGGCTGACACTTGAAAAAGCGCAGCTTGAAGAATTGCTTGGTTCGGAAATCAAGCAGTGGAAGGCGATCAGCGGCGAAATCAAAAAGGTTCGCGAGACCTACGGGCCGGAAACGCCGTTGGGTAAGCGCCGCACGCAATTTGCTGAAGCGCCGAGCCATGATCTGGAAGATATCCATCAGGCGATGATCGAGCGCGAGCCGGTCACGATTGTGGTGTCAGAAAAAGGCTGGATGCGCGCCATGAAGGGACATCTGGCAGATTTCTCCAGCCTGTCCTTTAAAGAGGGCGATAAACTGCAGCTGGCTTTCCATGCCGAAACCACGGATAAGATTGTTGTTGCAACGACCGGTGGTAAATTCTTCACCATCGGAGCCAATACTTTGCCGGGTGGTCGCGGCCATGGTGAGCCTATCCGTATCATGGTCGATATGGACAATGATCAGGATATTCTGACCGCTTTTGTTCATGATGCATCCGCGAAATTGCTGCTGGCCTCTCATGAGGGCTATGGCTTCATGATTAGCGAAAGCGAAGTCATTGCCAATACCCGTAAGGGTAAGCAGATCATGAATGTGAAACTGCCGGATGAGATGAAAATCTGTCAGCGTGTGACCGGTGATACCATGGCTGTTGTCGGTGAAAACCGCAAAATGCTGGTATTCCCGCTGTCCGAGCTGCCGGAACTCGTGCGTGGTAAAGGTGTACGTCTGCAGAAATACAAAGACGGCGGTGTGTCCGACATCCGCAGCTTTGCTATCGAGCAGGGGCTGACATGGCAGGATTCCGCTGACCGCACATTCACACGCAGTAAAGAAGAATTGCTGGAATGGACGGGCGCGCGCGCTTCTGCCGGACGTATGGTGCCGAAGGGTTTCCCGCGCACCGGTAAATTCACATCGTAAAATTTGATCAGAACGGTTTCTTGTAGGGATGAAACCGTTCTGATTGCCGATAAACCAATGGGAAGAAACCTTTAGCCATGCCTGCTGAAT
This sequence comes from Hyphomicrobiales bacterium, assembly GCA_900470285.1. Taxonomy (GTDB): domain Bacteria; phylum Pseudomonadota; class Alphaproteobacteria; order Rhizobiales; family Rhizobiaceae; genus Pseudochrobactrum. Next base: position 506,021 of record UCAG01000005.1, on the reverse strand, counting down.
CAAAATATCAGGTGCTGCATCAGATTCCGGATGTGCAGACTTATTGTCATTTACGCGCTGCAAGCGGCCTAAGTGCAAAAACAAATGACGCAGCCGAGCGCGGTCTGAAGAATTCATTATTCGCCGTGCAGATTGCTGATGGTGATCAGATTATCGGCATGGGGCGCGTCATCGGTGACGGCGGCACAACCTATCAGGTTTGCGATATTGCGGTTCTGCCTGACTATCAGGGGCAGGGACTTGGCAAGCGGATTATGCTTGAGATCAAAGCCTATCTGGATAAACATGCGCCGGAGAGTGCCTATGTCAGCCTGATTGCTGATGGTCCTGCACAGCATCTTTATGCGCAATACGGTTTTGCGCCGGTTGCGCCTGCTTCAATCGGCATGGCGTTTAAGGTTGGCCGCAAGGCTTAAATCCGCTTCAGTCCTGATACCCTCACTCTGAGATGAATCTTATTGTGAGAGTATTTTCTTAATATACTGAAATGGTTTTATAATTTTAAAAGATAAAAGCCCTTTTGAGGAGACAGGTGTCTTGGCAAGAGGGCTTTTATATATCGGCAAGCAATTGCTCAATTGTGTTGAGTGAAGACCGGACAACCTGCGGATTGGTATTTCGATAATATGGCAGGGCGATCACGGCCATGGATAGTGCCCAGCCTTGAGCTCGTTTCCACGTAGCATCGTCAGCTTTGACGGCCTCACGGAAAACCGCACGGCTGTCAGTGGTCAGAAAATTCCAGGCAACCATCATATCACATGCGGGATCACCAACGCCGAGGCCGCCAAAATCAATGACCGCGCTGATACGCCCATTGCGAACCAGCAGATTGCCCGCGTGAATGTCGCCGTGGATCCAGACAGGCGCATATCTCCATTCGTCTGCTTTCAGTGCTTGTTGCCAAAGAGAGAGAGCGGCTTTGGTGTTGATCATGTCATGTATCTGGTCAAGCGCTGTAAGATATTGCTCATTTCTGTTTAGTAGCGGAACACCACGATAAAAATTATGTTCGCCCGGAGCAGGTCCGTCTGTTGCATTCAAAGACTGCAAATCATTGATGAAGCATGCCAATGTTACGGCCGTCTGATGAAAATCAGAAACTGTAGCTTCTATGGCATTCTCACCTTCATGCCACTGACAGACTGACCATGGATAAGGGAAATCTGTGGCAGGTACACCATTGGCCAATGGCAGTGGAATTTCACAATGCAGATGCGGAGCAATGACAGGTAGCCAGCGCTGTTCTTTAAGAATCTGCACTGCTGCTTCCGGACGTTGCGGAAGGCGGACAACCAGATCATCACCAAGCCTGTACATGGAATTATCGGTACCCGCGCTGAAAACTTCTTTCAGCGGTAAATTTTGCCATTGCGGAAACTGGGAGGCAATCAAGCGCTGTATTAGCGTCAGATCGGTTTTAATCTTATTGGCATGCATAACAGGGTTTGCTTTGTCCGGTCATTGTCAGTTGCGGAACTGATATAATGATAAAATCCGTTATTCCGTAATTTCCGTACGCAGCCAGCCATTGGTTGTGAGATGTTCCTGCGGTTTGAAGCGGGTTTTATAATGCATCTTTTCAGAACCGTTGACCCAGTAGCCCAAATAAACATGCGGCAGGCCAAGCGCGTTGCAGCGCATAATATGGTCGAGAATAATATAGGTGCCGAGTGAGCGGTCAGCCAGTTCCGGATTAAAGAACGAATAGACCATCGACACGCCGTCGCCCATTACATCGGTGAGGGCGGCAGCAATCAGCGGACCTTCGCCTTTGCCTGTAATCATCGTATCAGCGCCACGCATACGATATTCGATGATCTGCGTGTTCACATGGCTGTCCTCAACCATCATCGCATAATCAAGCACGGACATTTCCGACATGCCGCCATTATGATGACGGTGATTAAGATAATCATGGAACAGGGAATATTGCTCGGAACTCGGCTCAGCTTTATTTGCAAAGCCAATGAGATCCTGATTGCGTTTCCAGATGCGGCGCATGGAGCGCGTCATCTGAAATTCACCGGCGAGAATACGCACGGACACACAGGCATTGCAGCTTTCACAGGCGGGGCGATAGGCGATATTTTGCGAACGCCGGAAACCGGCCTGTGTCAGCAGATCATTGAGTTCCGGCGCACGGCTGCCAACCAGATGTGTAAAAACCTTCCGCTCTGCGCGATTGTCCAGATACGGACATTCAGACGGGGCGGTGAGATAAAATTGCTGCGGTTGCGGTTGATGTTGTGTCATGGTCTGCCTATCAAAACGCAATAAAGACGAATTGTAAAATTCCCGTCTGTAATTGTGCAGTTAAAGGCCTGCAGAGTGGTTAATAATAATTGAAAACGAAGATATGTAAAATCCCGCTTTTGTGATTGAGAGCGCAGGGCGCACCGTTGGGCGCACAAAACTCGCTCTAGAGCGGTTTACATCCAGATTGGATCACAGCACTCGCTCTAGATTCTTTAGTTTGTCGCATTATCACTGCCGTCAAGTTGATCCAACTTGACTGTGAAATGCTCTAGCCCTTCATAGCGCATATGGGGCGATAAAAAAGCTGGTAAAGAAAACAGCGCGGAGATACCCGCGCTGTTCACGTTCAGCTTGTCGTCTTGTTACGGATTGGTACGGACAATCACCGCGCCGAGCAGCATGTCATGTACGCCGCGTTTGTAATCCAGAAACAGGGTTGCCAGCAGGATCAACGGGGTGAGCACTGCGCAGGAAGCCCAGAACAAGACTGAGTGAACCACTGCAAACAGACCGTCAACCTGATGGCCGTCCATACGCTCGATGCGAATACCCATCATCCGCATACCTGTGGTGGCTTTATTACGTCCGCCGACTGTAAAATATACATAAGGCAGCGCCACCAGCGGCAGCAGGATACCATAGAGCATCCAGCCCAGCCCCAGCGTCAGAATACCCAGAAAAGCGATGACGATCGCGACAGGGATACACAGCAAAAGCACAATGAAATAGTCAATCGCAAAGGCGAATACACGTCTGGTGCGCACACCTTCATACAGGCGGCGGTCTTCAAAACGCGGCAGAACAATATCATTATGGATTGTTCGGTCATTCATCGGCTTATGGTTTCTCCTTTTAAACTTACAATCAGGGAGATAGGAAGCCGCAGTACCGATTTCAAGATTGCCCGCCGGTAAGCCCTCTGCCGGTAAGCCTTCTGAATGCAATACGAAATAAAAAAGCGCATTCTGCCTGAGGCTGAATGCGCTTTTTTAAAAACATAGACGGGATCAGGCGTTTTTGAGTTTCTCAGCCACTTCCAGAGCGAAATAAGTGAGAATACCGTCGCAACCGGCGCGTTTGAATGCCAGCAGGCTTTCCAGCATCACTTTTTCTTCGTCGATCCAGCCATTCTGACCGGCAGCTTTGATCATCGCATATTCACCGGAGACCTGATAGGCGAAGGTCGGCAGGGCAAACTGGCTTTTGATACGGTGGATAATATCGAGATAAGGCAGGCCTGGTTTGACCATCAGCATATCCGCGCCTTCCAGCACATCCTGTTCGGCTTCGCGCAGCGCTTCATCCGTATTGGCCGGATCAAGATAATAGGTTTTCTTGTCACCTTTGAGCACACCTGCTGTGCCGATCGCTTCACGGTAAGGACCGTAGAAAGCTGAGGCGAATTTGGTCGCGTAGGACATAATCGGCAGATGTTGGAAACCATTGGCATCCAGTGCATCGCGGATTGCGCCGATACGGCCATCCATCATATCGGAAGGGGCGATAATATCCGCACCGGCTTCAGCTTGTGCCAGCGCACCGCGCACAACCATCTCAACGGATTCATCATTGAGAATAATACCGTCGCGTAAAATTCCGTCATGGCCGTCAGTGGTGAAAGGATCGAGCGCAGCATCGGTAATAATGCCGATTTCAGGAATTTCCTTTTTGATCGCACGGGTCACCGAATTGATGAGATTGTCAGGATCGGCAATATAAGAGCCGTCCTGCGTTTTAATGTGCGCCGGTTCATTCGGGAAAGGTGCGATGGCCGGAATACCAAGTTTCGCAGCTTTTTCTGCCTGACGCACAGCCATATCCACGGAGTAACGATGAACACCCGGCATTGCGGCAATCGGCGAGGTGACATTGCTGCCCTCACAGACAAAAAACGGCCAGATCAGATCATTGACGCTTAAACTGTTTTCCTGAACCATACGGCGTGACCAGTCGGTACGGCGCGTACGGCGCAGGCGGCGGCTTTGGGTGATCTCATCAATGTTACGCATCATGTCTTTTCCGTATTTCGGCCCATGAAGCTGCAATTTCCTGCAGCGCAGACTTCGATGAGGGAGCCTTAACACCCAAATCGTGGTTACAGCTTGATAAAAACAATTTTTGAGGTGTGAAACATTGCCGCGCTTGCTTTACTCACTTATGAATCATGCTTCAATGCGGGAGAGGAAAATCAATGAATAAGGTGCATCAGAGCGGAGGAAGCGGCGTGATGATATCTGATTTCAAGGAGAATTTCGGCGGCGATGATGAAGTTGCTTTTACTATGCAAGGTTCTGCAGGACTGATCCGGCTGACCCGTCCGAAAGCGCTGAATGCTCTGACACACAAAATGGTGCAGGCAATGGAGCGCGCCTTGCTGCATTGGGCCGATGATCCTCAGGTGAAAACTGTGATCGTTGAAGGCGAAGGGCGTGCATTTTGTGCCGGTGGTGATGTTGTGGCTGCCTATCATGCAGGCAGAAATGGCGCGCCTGCCTATGATTTTTTCCAGGATGAATATCGCCTCAATCGCCTCATCGGCTCCTATAAGAAGCCTTATATTGCTTTGCTTGACGGCATTACCATGGGGGGCGGTGCCGGAATATCCGTCCATGGTTCACACCGGATTGTGACGGAGAATACGCTGTTTGCTATGCCGGAAAGCGGGATCGGTTTTTTCACCGATGTCGGCGGCAGTGCGTTTTTACCTGCCTTGCCGGACAAGTTCGGCTTTTATCTCGGCTTAACCGGCTCGGCGATACGCTGGGGAGATTGTTTGCAGAGCGGGATTGCCACTCACGCTCTGAAGGCCGAGCAGTTGGCGGAGTTGCGTGCGCAGCTGATCGGCGGTGAAAAGCCGGATGATGTTTTATTGTCTATGCAATCTGATGTGCCGGACTGGGAAATGCCGGAGCAGGACAGGGGGCTGATTGCCCGATGCTGTACGGCGGAGAGTGTGGAACAGGTTCTGGCACAATTCTCAACAGCAGGAGAGGCTGGTAGTGAGAAGGCCGCAGCCATTGCTGAACTGCTGGGCAAACGTTCACCAACCAGTCTGAAGGCGATTTTTACACTTTTTCAGGATGCCGAAGCATTTATTCGTGCAAACAGAGAGCTGAGCTACAGCGCACGCTTGGATAGGCAGATGCAAATAGAGTACGCTCTGGCAGAGATTCTGCTGCAAGGGCATGATTTCTATGCCGGTGTCGGCGCTGTTCTGATCGACAAGACCGGTAATCCGATATGGAATCCTGCAACATTGGCGCAGGTGCAATTGCCGGACTTTTTTAACGCTTAAAGACAATAAACAAGGGTAATGAGCCGCATGATGGATGATCAGCTGAGATTACGCACGGGAGATTCAACCCTGCATAGCTGGTTCATTCTGTTTATCCGGTTTGTCGCGTTGGTTTGTCTTGTCGGCGGTGTTTATTACTGGCTGCGGCTGATCGGTCTTTATCCGGGGCTGTTATGGCGTTTCGATCTGATGCCGTGGCAATGGCAGACAGTTTGTGTGAGTCTCGCGATTGCGCTGCCGATTGTTGCGACGGGGTTGTGGATTCGTGCCTCATGGGGGGCAGTGTTATGGGTGATTACTGCTGTGGCTCAGGCCTTGATTTACACAGTTTTTGCACGATTTTTTGAATATTTTCCGGCACTGGCGGCGGTCAATATTGCGTTTCTGCTGATCTATGTCGCTTTTCGTATCGGCCTGTTTCTGCAAGGCAAACGTGCACTGGCAGCGCCTGTCCGTTAAAACATGGGTAATGACCGGATTGAGAAAGCCGGTTGTTAACCACTTGTTAGCCCTGTGGCTTAAGCCGAATTTCACCGCTGTTTCTTAAAGTCTCCTCAGGCAAATTTCAGTTTTCTGCGCGCTCCGCATTCGGAGGCGGCGGGCTGATCTTGTGCTTTGGAAAAGCGGAGACAAGCTGCATGCAAACGCAAGAGCCGTTTCAGACATCATTATCCGGTGCCGGATATGCAGGTTCCCGTTCTGCTGAAGGAACAGGCTTGCAGGTTCTGTGTTTGGAGGTTGAGCGGCAGCTGAACCGGCATTATAAGCGGGTTCTGGCATTTTTTGACGATGCTTTTTCCGGCCGGCAGGATTATCCGCTGAATGCCGAACAGGCATTGATGCTGTTCTGTATCAGTCTTGGTCTGCGTGATACTGTCCAGCTTTACCGTATGGTTGAGCCTGTCACATCGCAATCAGTGGTGATGCTGGCAAGTCTGTTTGCACAAGGTTATGCGACCTCCGGTGCGGATGAGACTGCGGCAGGCGGAGCGGATCTGGCTGTTCTTGAACTCACAGAAAAAGGACAGGCAGTGGCAGACGGCCTCTATGAGCTTTATACTTATGTGTTTCTGGAGACATCGGGCAGGGAAGTGCCGGATGCTGCGCGTTTGGCTTCTATGCATAACTCTTTGAGGCGATTGCAAAAATTCAGTCACATGCATGGCAGGGCTATTGAGCAGTAACACTGGCAATCCTGACAGTCCTGATCGTTGCGAAATGGCCACATTCACTTATTAAGCTTATCTTGTAATAATAATTTTCAGTTTGTGATGAATGCTATGACTTGCCGGAATAGGTGCAGACATGTTTAAGCCACAAAACTGTTTATAGCGGTTAAGTCCGGCAGGATGTTTGTGTATCAGCAACGGATGCAGGTTTAGTCAGTTATACTGCTATTCAGGTTTGTTTTAGTTCCAGAGTTGAAGTTGAGCGCATCCCGAAAAGCGGGACTGTCTTCGCAGGGATAAGATGCGCCTGTCTCATGCGACCAGCTATTCCGGTGTGCCACGTTACGGCGGATTGAGGATCAAAGAATGAAGCATAATGTAAAAGACAGCAAAACAACTAGGGCGCTTGACCGCCGTTTGTTTTTGCGGGGCGCTGCCGGTCTGGGACTGGCTGCTTTGTCGGTGCCGGCAGTTTCTTCTGCGGCACTTGCTCAGGCTGTCGGCCTGAATGATGTGCTGTCATCCGGCCGTCGCGGTAACTGGAACGATACATTCGATGCACGCGGCACCGGCGGTGCCAAAGCTATCGCCACCAATCAGCCGATTATGAGTCCGCAGACGCTGAATTATATCAGCGAAGCGATCAATCAGTATAATAATATTGTTGCCAATGGCGGCTGGCCGGTTGTGCCGGGCAATGAGCGCCTGCGTCTCGGCATGAAAAGTCAGGTTGTGCCGATCCTGCGCCAGCGCCTGATGATCTCCGGTGATCTGCCTCAGGGCATCGGTGCTTCCAATTCTTTTGATACTTATGTGGATGCGGCCGTAAAGCGCTTTCAGGCGCGCCACGGTCTGCCTGCTGACGGCGTGATGGGCGATGTGACCTATAAGGCGCTCAATGTCAGCGCCGATGTCCGTCTTGGTCAGCTGAATACCAATCTGCAGCGTCTTGGCTCGCTGGCCAATGTCGATCAGACACGTTTTGTCATGGTCAATATTCCGGCAGCACAGATCGAGGCGATTGAAAATGGCCGCGTGGTACAGCGCCATACCGCAGTTGTCGGTAAGATCGACCGCCAGACACCGATCCTGACTTCTAAAATCCATGAAGTGATCCTCAATCCATACTGGACAGCGCCAAAGTCGATTATCCGCAAGGATATCATTCCTTTGATGCGTAAAGATCCGCAATATCTGACCAAGAACAAGATCCGCCTTTATAATGGTCAGGGACAGGAAGTTCCGCCGGAAACCGTTGACTGGAACACGGAAGATGCAGTGAAGCTGATGTTCCGTCAGGATCCGGGCAAGATCAATGCCATGGCTTCGACCAAGATCAATTTCCATAACAGCCATGCTGTTTATATGCATGACACACCGCAGAAAGGCACCTTCAACAATCTGATGCGTTTCGACTCGTCAGGCTGTATCCGTGTGCAGAATATCCGCGATCTGGATGTGTGGCTGTTGAAAAACACCGGCGGATGGGATCGCCAGACCATCGAAGACACAATTAAGAGTGGTCAGAATAATCCGATTCAGGTGGCTGACCCTGTGGCGCTGTATTTTGTCTATATTTCCGCTTGGTCTACCGGTGACGGTATTCCGCAGTTCCGCGATGATATTTACAAGATGGACGGCGCTTCGGAACTGGCTATCGGTACCGCTATCTGATCTTGCACAGCCTGAGGTCGCAATAATGCTGGTGCAGTTCCAAAAAATGTACCAGCCGGATGACCAGGCAGAATGCATGATCCCTTAATACTCGTCTGAATTTAAAGCCGCCTTCGGGCGGCTTTTTTTGTATTTAAACGATATAAATGGGGCTTTAGCCGTTTTACGTCATGGCATATCGCCTGCTGGCCATGGAGCAGGTGTTACAAGTGTGATATTGCCACCCGACATAGGAGTGAGTTAGCCCGTAAACAACATTGAATTTACGTGCTTTTTGTTCCGCATTTTGATATGCGGACAGACATTGAGCGTATCCCGAAAAACGGGAACCGGTTTTCGGATAAGATACGCGTCAAAAAATAGCGAGGAATTCCATGACCGTCGCAAACAGGCGGCGGGAATGGTGTCTGATTGACTTTTGACTGGGAAATTGACTGGGAACCGGAAGGAATAGGATATGTCGCAGGCGAACAGTGCTTCTCTCGAAGCATTCTTTAATAAGGGTCTTGAAGAAGCGGATGCTGAAATTTTCGGCGCAATCCGCAAGGAGCTTGGCCGTCAGCGTCACGAAATCGAGCTGATTGCATCGGAAAATATCGTTTCCCGCGCAGTGCTTGAAGCTCAGGGTTCAATCCTCACCAACAAATATGCCGAAGGTTATCCGGGTAAGCGTTATTATGGCGGCTGCCAGTATGTTGATATCGTTGAAGAACTGGCGATTGAACGTGCGAAGAAACTGTTCGGTGCAGAATTCGTCAACGTGCAGCCAAATTCCGGCAGCCAGATGAATCAGGCTGTATTCCTCGCGCTGTTGCAGCCAGGCGATACATTCATGGGTCTGGATCTGAATTCCGGTGGTCACCTGACCCACGGCTCTCCGGTCAATATGTCCGGTAAATGGTTCAATGTCGTATCCTATGGTGTGCGTGAAGATGACCACCTGCTGGATATGGATGAAGTGGCACGTCTTGCCCGCGAACATAAGCCTAAGCTGATTTTGGCTGGTGGTACTGCCTATTCCCGCATCTGGGACTGGAAGCGTTTCCGTGAAATCGCCGATGAAGTCGGTGCATATCTGATGGTAGATATGGCGCATATTGCCGGTCTGGTTGCTGCCGGTGTTCATCCGTCACCAGTGCCGCATGCTCATGTCTGCACCACCACCACCCACAAATCCCTGCGCGGTCCGCGCGGTGGTATGATCATGACCAATGACGGTGATTTGGCCAAGAAGTTCAATTCGGCTGTATTCCCGGGTCTTCAGGGCGGCCCGCTGATGCACGTGATCGCCGGTAAAGCGGTTGCACTGGCAGAAGCACTGCAGCCAGAATTCAAGCTCTATGCACAGAATGTTGTGGCAAATGCCAAAGCGCTGTCAGAGAACCTGAAGAAGAACGGTCTTGATATCGTTTCCGGTGGTACTGACAACCACCTGATGCTGGTTGATCTGCGTCCGAAGAATGCAACCGGCAAACGCGCTGAAGCAGCGTTGGGCCGTGCAAATATCACCACCAACAAAAACGGTATTCCGTTCGATCCTGAAAAGCCTTTTGTAACTTCCGGTATCCGCCTCGGTACACCTGCCGGTACAACCCGCGGCTTCGGTATCAAGGAATTCGAACAGATTGGTGATATGATCACTGAAGTGCTCGACGGTCTTAAAGCTGCCAATTCCGATGAAGGCAATGCAGCTGTTGAACAGGCTGTTCAGAAGAAAGTTGTGGAGCTGACCGAAGGCTTCCCGATGTATGGCTATCTGGGCTGAGCCGGTTGTGACTATGTTGTAATTTCAGACGCCGCGTATCACATAAGTGTTACGCGGCGTTTTTGTCTGTGCAGCTTGCCGGACATAGCTGATGACAAAGCAGCCTATCTGCTTTAGATAATTTCAATCTGAGTGAATTATAGTCGTTTACAACCTGTCAGGCTGGAATGGCTGCCGTGCTGCAAGGCGCGGTAACAAGTTGAGAGTTGAGCCATGCGCTGTCCGTTTTGTCAGTCTGAAGATACGCAGGTCAAAGATTCCCGTCCGGCGGAAGACGGTTCGGTCATCCGCAGACGTCGCGTCTGTTCTGTATGTGGCGGCAGGTTCACTACATTTGAGCGCGTACAATTGCGCGAACTGATGGTGGTCAAGAAAAGCGGCCGCCGTGTGCCTTTCGACCGCGATAAACTGATGCACTCAGTGCAGGTTGCGCTGCGCAAGCGTGAGGTTGACAGTGACCGCGTGGAACGCGCTGTTTCGGGCATTGTGCGCCAGCTGGAAAGTTCCGGCGAGGTTGAAATTCCGTCGGAAGAGATCGGCCGTCTGGCGATGGAAGCACTGAAGGGCGTGGACGACATTGCCTATATCCGTTTCGCTTCCGTTTATCGCAATTTCAGTGTTGCCAAAGACTTCCACAATGTCATTGATGAGCTTGGCCATCCGGAAAATGCTGCACCGGCAGATAATGAAGAGTAAGGTCAGAGTGCGTAATACACTCTGTCTGTTGGCAGATTTCTGCTTTTAAATAAGAATTTGAGGCATGGATGTTCGTTGAACCTGATGCCTCTTGTGAACTGAATGCATCTTGGCAACTGAAAATTATTTCGGGTCAGATGCGTGTTAAAGTAAATAGGTTTTGAATCTGTTTGGCTTAAAGGCAGGCGGTACAAAACACTCCGTACTGGAATTTGGCATATGAATGAACCTCAGAACGCGACAGCCCGTCAGACCCATTCTGGCGAGGGAAGTGCATCGGAGCTTGATAAGCGCTTTATGGCGGCTGCAATCCGCTATTCACGCCGCCATCTTGGTATTACGGGAACCAATCCTTCTGTGGCGACGCTGATTGTAGCGGATAACGGCCACGGGCCGGTGATTGTCGGGCGTGGTGTGACGGCTGAAGGCGGACGTCCGCATGCAGAAACACAAGCGCTGGCTGAAGCCGGAGAACTGGCAAAGGGCGCTACCGCCTATGTCACGCTGGAGCCTTGCGCTCATCACGGCCATACACCGCCTTGCGCATCCGCTCTGGTCACTGCAGGTATCAGGCGTGTGGTTGCTTCGAGCAGCGATCCTGATCCGCGTGTTGCAGGTCGTGGTTATCAGATTTTGCGCGATGCAGGGCTGGAAGTTGTCACCGATGTTTGCCGCGAGCAGGGCGATGATGAACTCGCAGGTTATCTGTCACGCTCTTTCCGCAAGCGTCCGGAAGTGATGCTGAAACTGGCTCTGTCGGTTGACGGCTATGTCGGTTGCGTCGGACGTGGTCAGATTGCCATTACCGGTGCGGTCAGTATTGCGCAGGTGCATATGCGCCGTGCCCAGACCGATGCGATTATGATTGGTGTCGGAACGGTTATAGCGGATGATCCGGTACTGAATACCCGTTTGCCAGGTCTGCAGGATCGTTCGCCGATCCGCGTTATTCTCGACAGCGAATTGCGTATTCCGCTCACATCCAAACTGGTGCGTTCCGCGCGTCAGGTGCCTTTGTGGATTGCCGCCAGCAATAATGCTGATCCGGCAAAACGCCAGCAGCTGATTGAAGCCGGATGCCGTATTCTGGCGACGGAATGTGAGGATGAAAAAATTGCTCTGCCGGAATTGCTGGATGACCTTGCAGCGCAGGGTATTGCAACAGTCATGGTTGAGGGCGGTGCAGTCGTTGCGCAGGCTTTTCTTGCTCAGGGACTGGTTGATAAGCTGATGATTTTTGACGGCCCGAACCCGATCCTTTCCAACGGAGATGGTCAGGCGCTGGCGGTTGAAGGTTTGCAGGCTTTCATTGATGCGGATTTTGTCAAAACCGGCGAGAGCCATTTTGCGTCTGACGTTTTAAGCGAATACAAGCGCAAAGCAGGTTTTTGATAAGCAGGAAATGAGAAGGATTTCTTATGTTTACAGGCATTATTACAGATATCGGTGAAGTTGCTGAAATCAGCCCGATGGATGAAGGCGTAAGACTGCGTATTGATACGCATTATGACCCGAAAACCATTGAAATCGGTGCATCTATTGCCTGTTCGGGTGTGTGTCTGACTGTTACCCGTCTGCCGGATATTGAAAGCAATGCCTGCTGGTTTGAAGTGGAAGCATGGGAAGAAGCCCTGCGTCTGACCACGATCAGCGAATGGAAAGCCGGACGCAAAATCAATCTGGAGCGTTCGCTGAAGCTTGGTGATGAAATGGGCGGTCATCTTGTATCCGGCCACGTTGATGCCATGGCGGAAATTATCAATATTCAGCAGGAAGGTGAGGCGGTGCGCTTTACCATCCGCGCACCGGAAGCGCTGGCACCGTTTATTGCGCAGAAGGGCTCCGTGGCACTGGACGGCACATCGCTGACAGTCAATGGCGTCAACGGCAATGAATTTGATGTGCTGTTGATCCGCCATTCGCTGGAAGTCACCACATGGGGCACACGTCAGGTCGGCGACAAGATCAATATTGAGATCGACCAGCTAGCACGTTATGCAGCCCGCCTTGCGCAGTTTAAGGCATAAATCTCTTTTTTGTAACAACCGGACGGGATGCCGCTTATCTGCATAAGCGGCATCTTTGTTTTATACGTGCGACAAAATCACTGAAAAGCTGCAAACAGGGATTACTTTTCAACCGCAATGCTGTAGAGCAGCAGTCATTACCGTTCAGGCGTTGCTTTAACTCAGTTGTGCAGACATCGATCTGTCGCAGCAGGGTCTCGCTGTTGTTGCGGGCAAAAAGCATATTGAAAAATGTATGGCTGCTTACATTGTAAGTGCCGCAGGTTTCTATAGAATATGATTTATATACGTTCCCGTAAGCAGCCTGCGCCTGCGGGAAAGGATGCAGTGTTCTTAACCTGAGGCAGTTTCAAATAAACCGCTCTGGTAGTCGTGGATTCAATTGCTTTAAAGGCAGCTGATTATGGAGAATGAGATGACCGGAAATCTGGCCTATCCGCCGCATATTCTGATTGTTGAAGCCCGTTTTTATGATGCGCTTTCTGATGCGCTTCTGGATGGTGCCAAAGCGGCGCTGGATGAAGCCGGTGCGACTTATGATATTGTGACGGTCATGGGCGCACTTGAAGTTCCTGCGGCTATCTCTTTCGCTCTCGATGCCGAAGCCGGCGGTGGCACAGAATATGATGGTTATGTTGCGCTTGGCACTGTCATTCGCGGCGAGACTTATCATTTTGAAATCGTTGCCAATGAATCCTCGCGCGCATTGACAGATCTGTCGGTGTCAGAGAGCATTGCGATCGGTAATGGCATTCTCACTGTTGAAAATGAAGAGCAGGCCTGGGCCCGCGCCAAACGTAGTGAAAAAGACAAGGGCGGTTTTGCAGCGCGCGCTGCCCTGACGATGATTGATTTACAGAAAAAATTTGGAGTCTGATATGACCGCCCCTCATGCGACGCCGCAGAATGCGCCGCGCACCGCCAATAAGCGAGGCGTCGCACGCCTTGCTGCCGTTCAGGCACTGTATCAGATGGAAGTTACCGGCACAGGCGTGCTGGACATTGCTGCCGAATATGAAAATTTCCGTCTCGGCAAAGATATTGACGGTGATCAGTATCTGGAAGCTGACCCGCAATGGTTCCGTGCCATTATTGCCGGTGTGGTTGCCGACCAGCGCGTGCTGGATCCGATGATCCGCCAGTCGCTGACCGAAGACTGGCCGCTGTCACGCCTTGATTCGACCCTGCGTGCGATTTTACGTGCGGGTATTTGGGAATTGCGCACGAAAAAAGAAGTTCCGACAGCTGTTATCGTCTCCGAATATGTAGATATTGCCAAAGCTTTTTACGCAGAAGATGAGCCGAAACTTGTCAATGCTGTGCTGGATCGTCTGGCATTCGAGATTCGTGGTGACAGCCGCGGCACCAGAAAAACACCGCGTTGATGGTGTTTGGCAGGGGTGATTACCTCTGCGGCGTATTTAAAAGCCATCAGAGCCGGTACAATATTGTGCCGGCTTTTTATATTGCCGGTACTTGCGCGGTTCCCGTTTTTAAAACAGGCACTTGACCTTTGTTACAGGCTTTCGCATCCTGCGCACAGAATACCGGAAGACAAGCCTGAAGCATGCTGATCAGACAGATGCTAAATAAACATAATCCTGAAGACTGAAACATCAGAGCAGGATTGTGGGGTAAATCAAACTACCGGACTCTGAATTGAAATAACTGCCCTCTGTTTCTGTCTGAACAGACTGTGAGCATTTTCTGAAGCGCACTCCGCGCTTTAAATGACTGCTGTACCTTGCTCCATGCCGTCCTCCGTTATCGGGAGATAATCCGGTTATTATTCCGGAATTATGAAGGCCGAAGAATAAGGGGAATACGCATGGCAGTTCTCATACTCATTCTTATTTGTGGCATTCTCGCACTGGTCTATGCAGGCTGGGCAATCCGCTCGGTATTGGCATCGGATGCAGGTAATGCGCGGATGCAGGAAATTGCAGGAGCAATCCGCGAGGGTGCACAAGCCTATCTTGCACGCCAGTATATGACGATCTTTTTCGTCGGTGCGGTGGTTTTTCTCATTACATGGTGGTTGCTGGGTGCCTATGCGGCTTTCGGCTTTCTGATCGGGGCGGTTTTGTCCGGCGTGGCCGGCTTTATCGGGATGCATGTCTCCGTGCGCGCTAATGTGCGCACAGCGCAGGCGGCTTCGATGAGTCTGGCAGGCGGACTGGAGATTGCCTTCCGTGCCGGTGCGGTCACAGGTATGCTGGTGGCAGGTTTGGCACTGCTTGGTGTTGCCGGTTATTACACATGGCTCACGGCAATAATGGGTTATGCCTCCGGTGACCGTGTGGTAATTGATGCATTGGTGGCGCTTGGCTTCGGTGCTTCGCTGATTTCCATCTTCGCGCGTCTCGGCGGTGGTATTTTCACCAAGGGTGCCGATGTCGGCGGCGATCTGGTCGGCAAGGTTGAGGCCGGTATTCCCGAAGATGATCCGCGCAATCCGGCAACGATTGCCGATAATGTCGGCGATAATGTCGGTGACTGCGCCGGTATGGCTGCGGATTTGTTTGAGACCTATGCGGTGACTGTTGTTGCGACTATGGTGCTGGCGGCGATTTTCTTTGCCGGTACACCATTACTGCCAACGATCATTCTCTATCCGCTGGCTATTTGCGGGCTTTGCATTCTCACATCCGTTGCCGGTACATTCTTTGTGCGGCTCGGTACGGATAATTCCATTATGGGGGCTTTGTATAAGGGGCTGATTGCGACCGGTCTGCTGTCTGTGGCGGGGCTTGCAGTAGCAACCACGCTGACCATCGGTTGGGGGGAGGTTGGTACTGTTGCCGGTATTTCCATCACCGGTACAAACCTGTTCATTTGCGGACTGATTGGTCTGATTGTCACCGGCCTGATTGTGGTGATTACGGAGTATTATACCGGCACAAATAAGCGTCCGGTTAATTCTATTGCGCAGGCCTCTGTCAGCGGGCATGGCACCAATGTTATTCAGGGACTGGCCGTATCGCTGGAATCAACGGCATTGCCAGCGATTGTTATCGTGTTCGGTATCATTACCACCTATCAGCTGGCCGGATTGTTCGGCACGGCGATTGCGGTGACAGCGATGCTCGGCATTGCCGGTATGATCGTAGCGCTCGATGCCTTTGGTCCTGTAACCGACAATGCCGGTGGTATTGCGGAAATGGCGGGGCTTGATCCGGAGGTGCGCAAGGCAACGGATGCGCTGGATGCGGTAGGCAATACCACTAAGGCGGTAACTAAGGGCTATGCCATCGGCTCGGCCGGTCTTGGTGCCTTGGTATTGTTTGCAGCTTATTCCAATGATTTGGCATTCTTTGCAGCAAATAGTCAGAACTATCCGTATTTCAGTGATATGGGGCCAGTCTCTTTTGATCTCTCCAACCCTTATGTGGTTGCAGGGCTGATCTTCGGCGGTCTGATTCCCTATCTGTTTGGCGGTATCGCTATGACGGCAGTCGGTCGTGCAGCGGGATCGGTGGTACAGGAAGTACGTCGTCAGTTTCGGGAAAAACCGGGAATCATGAGCGGTACGGAGCGGCCGGATTATGCCCGCGCGGTGGATATTCTCACCAAAGCTGCGATCCGCGAAATGATTATTCCGTCTTTGTTGCCGGTACTGGCGCCATTGGTTGTCTATTTCGGTGTGCTGCTGATTTCCGGCTCGAAGGCTTCCGCATTCGCGGCGCTCGGTGCTTCTCTGCTCGGCGTGATCGTCAACGGATTGTTCGTGGCGATTTCCATGACTTCCGGCGGGGGTGCATGGGATAACGCCAAGAAGAGCTTTGAAGACGGATTCACTGATGCCGATGGTGTGAAGCATATGAAGGGCTCGGAAGCGCATAAGGCTTCGGTTACCGGTGATACTGTCGGCGATCCTTATAAGGATACGGCAGGGCCGGCGGTCAATCCGGCAATCAAGATCACCAATATTGTGGCATTGCTGCTGCTTGCAGTACTGGCGCATCAGTAAAGCGTGCAGGTAAAGAAAAACGCCGGTGAGATATTCTCACCGGCGTTTTTGTTCTTATCACTGCAATCATGCAGAAATATTTTAGATCGTACCCGGCAGGGAGGTCGGCATTTTGCCAACGCCCTGAATGAGCTGACCGATAAAGCTCTGATCTTTACCGCCGGTTGGTGTTGTGCGGGAGATGAAGTCGAAGACTTTACCATCCTGCAGACCATAATGGGCGATCTGAGAGACTTTGCCATCCTTGTTGAAGTAAACAGCAAGAATGCGGCGGTCGATGATTTTAGGCGCCATGAACTGCGCAACACGATAACGCTTCTGCGAAATATAGTAGAAGACTTCATTATCAAATGTAGCAGTTGTTGACGGGGTGCCGAGCGTCAGCAGAACCTGCTCACGGCTGGAACCGACAGGAACAGAATCAAGCGCCTGTTCATCAAGGACGTAACCTTCAGTCAAAGTTTCTGAAGGATTGAGCGTGCTTGCGGTATTGCAACCGGCAAGCCCGAGCGAAAAAAGCACGGCTGCGCCTGTAATGAGCAAGCTTCTGCTGCGGTTTTGTGCGAAAATACGCTGCAACGACGACATCTCCATAACCATTATCCCAACGGTACTTCCGTATCCAGATGAACTTGGGTAAACCACCTTGCATCCGGATGCAACAAAAGCATGGGCGTTAAATGATGATTCTTAATTTATTAAGACGCAAATCCCGAGTAAATGAAGCAATTACACTGTTGATTTATGAAAAAATCGTGGCGGCAGCACGACAAAAACGCTTCTATGCCGAATTTCTTGTGCCCGATACGCCGATCGGCCGCTATGAAATGCTGTCATTACATGTGTTTTTGCTGATGCACCGGCTGAAATCTGAAGATCCAGCATTGAAAGAACTGACACAGGACATTGCAGAAGAGTTTTTCAAAGATGTCGACCATTCCCTGCGCGAACTTGGTATCGGCGATCAGGGCGTGCCGAAGCGCATGAAAAAACTGGCGCGCATGTATTATGGCCGTGTGCTGAGCTATGCTGAGGCAATCGATAAGAATGACAGCGCGGCTCTGGCTGTCGCTCTCGGTCGTAATGTGCGTCCTGACCTGACCGAGGCCGATAAAGAATGGGAATATAGTGAAGCAATGGCCGCTTATGTGATGCAGGTCTACGCGCATTTGCGTGAGCAGCCGGACAGCAGCTTCCTTGAAGCAAGCTTCAGCTTTGCATAAATATTACAAATACAAGCGCCGTTATTGGACCGGCGTTGAAACGAAATGGACTTATCATGACTAAACATAACGGGTCGGGAAATACGGGCTTAAGCCATCCGGTTCCGGTGGCACATGTACCGCCTAAGGGCATGACCGTTAAGATCGAAGCCAATGAAAAAGAGCGTGCTTTACTGGCTGACAATCATGAATTGCTGTCGGTTGATTCATTCACAGCAGATTTTTTGATTACGCAGTGGAAGAAAGACGGCATTAAAGTGCGTGGTCATATCGAAGCGCAGATCGTGCAGGCTTGCATTGCGACGCTTGAGCCGATCAGTGCAACGATCAGTGAAGATGTGGATACGGTTTTTGTGCCGGAAAACTCCCGCCTTGCCCGTATTCGTCTGGATGAAAGCGGTGAAATGCTGATTGATGCCGAAGGTCCGGATATGCCGGAAACCTTTGAAGGTGACCGCATTGATATTGGCGCTGTGGCTGAAGAATTCTTTGAACTGGCGATTGATCCTTATCCGCGTAAAGCCGAGGCGGAATATGTCGAAATCATCGAAGATGACGAAGATGAAGCCGCAAGCGATATCAAGCCGGATTCGCCTTTTGCCGGTCTGGCCAAGCTGCGTGACAAAAACTGAGATTCTGTTTTTAAACAGCGGATGCTTCGCGTGATTTGAATAGTCAAAGCCTGTAAAGTGCTTTATATTCAAAAACATGCTGTGGGAGCTGCCGTTTCGCGGAATGGTGTCTGCGTGCCAAAATTAAAAATAAGTTGTGTGCGCAGGCAAAAAAGTTATTTTGCAAAATTCAGGGCGGGTTGCAGTGCTGTATAGGGCTGCAACTTCGCAGATGAAAAAGACGAAGATATTCACGTTTGCTTTGCGGGCGCGGAATATACATTTAAATCATGCCGGACAGGCAGCCTTTATGGCAAACCCGTGTGGTTTTGTGAGGACCGGTATAGGACGATCAAGTGGTCACAATTTCTATTGACGCTATGGGGGGCGATTTTGGCCCTGAAGTGGTTATCCCCGCTGCGGCGAATGCACTGGAGCGTCATCCTGACATCCGGTTCGTTTTTTATGGCTTAGCAGGCCAGGTCGAACCTTTTCTGGATAAATTTCCTAAACTGAAAGCTGTATCGGTGCTGCATATCAGCGAAACCGCGGTGCAGATGGACGATAAGCCTAGTCAGGCTTTGCGCAATGGTCGCGGCAAATCCACGATGTGGCAGGCGATTGAAGCGGTGAAAAACGGCGAAGCCGATGTTTGTGTATCCGCAGGCAATACCGGCGCACTGATGGCAATGGCGAAATTCTGCCTGCGTATGATGGCTAATATTGAACGTCCGGCGATTGCGGCGATCTGGCCGACCACGCGTGGCGAAAGCATTGTACTGGACGTGGGTGCAAGTATTGGTGCCGATGCCCGTCAGCTGATTGATTATTCGGTGATGGGTGCCGGTATGGCACGCGCCTTGTTCGAAATTAAGCGCCCGACTGTCGGTCTGCTCAATGTTGGTGTTGAGGAAGTCAAAGGTCTGGATGCAATCAAGGAAGCGGGCGCTGCTTTGAAGGCAACACCGCTGCCGGGTTTTGAATATAACGGTTTTGTCGAGGGCGATGATATCGGTAAAGGCACAGTCGATGTTGTTGTGACGGAAGGTTTTTCCGGCAATATCGCTCTGAAAACTGCCGAAGGTACTGCCAAACAGATTGCGGCCTATCTGCGTGGTGCGATGAGTCGTACATGGATGGCGAGGATCGGTTATATTTTTGCCAAAGGCGCATTTAATCGCCTTAGGGAAAAGATGGATCCGAACAAGGTCAATGGCGGTGTGTTTCTCGGTCTCAACGGTGTGGTTATTAAAAGCCACGGCGGCGCTAATGTTGACGGTTTCTGTTCGGCGATTGAGGTGGGTTATGACATGGTGCGCAATGGTCTTATGCAAAAGATCGAGGCGGATCTGACCACATTTTACAGCCATTACAAAGCTGATGATGCTGAAGTGACCGGCGATACGGCAGACGCAACTGCAAAACCGGCCTGATCCTTTAATTTAGAGCATTTCACAGTCAAATTGGATCAACTTGACGGCAGTGACAATGCGACAAACTAAAGAATCTAGAGCGAGTGCTGTGAGGTAATCTGAACGTAAGCCGCTCTATCGTAAATTCGCCTTATATGATTTCCATATAAGCGTTTATTCTGTCAGTCATTGCTTTCCGTTCAGGCATTTGTAATGACTGACACTATATTGCAATTATCCGGCGATAAATTCACGTCAGTGTCTCGCCGGACGAGCACGCACAAAATCAATATATGTATCCGGTGTCGTCGGATGGCTTGCTTTGCGCCAGATGCCCGACAAGATGCCCGATATGTCAGACAGGAAAATTACTGATGATCAGATCCGTCGTTAAAGGCATTGGTGCAGCCACACCGGAACGCGTTGTAAAAAATGCCGAGCTGGAAGGGGTTGTCGAAACATCCGACGAATGGATCGTTCAGCGTACAGGTATTCGCCAGCGCTATATTGCTGCTGAGAATGAAACGACTGTATCTCTCGGTACCAAAGCCGCACAGGCTGCTCTGGAAAATGCCGGCCTGACAGCGGATGATATTGATCTCATTATTCTGGCGACCTCCACACCCAATCATACATTTCCGGCCAGCGCTGTTGAAATTCAGAATGCACTGGGCATGAAACACGGCTTTGCCTTCGATATGCAGGCTGTGTGCAGTGGTTTCGTCTATGCGGTGACAACGGCTGATATGTATATCAAGAGCGGTATGGCCAAGCGCGTATTGGTGATTGGCGCGGAAACATTCTCGCGTCTTCTCGACTGGAAAGACCGCACGACCTGCGTATTGTTTGGCGACGGAGCGGGTGCGCTGGTTCTCGAAGCCGGTGAGGGCAATGGTCTGACCTCTGATCGCGGTGTGCTGACAGCCAACCTGCGCTCTGATGGTTCCCATAAAGAAAAACTCTATGTTGATGGCGGCCCTTCAACAACCGGGACCGTCGGTCACCTGCGTATGGAAGGCCGTGAAGTCTTCAAGCATGCAGTGGGTATGATTACAGATGTGATCGAAGCCTCTTTTGCAACCACCGGTCTGAGCGCTGAGGATATTGACTGGTTCGTTCCGCATCAGGCCAATAAGCGCATTATTGATGCCTCTGCCAAGAAACTGAACATTGCCGAGCATAAAGTTGTGATTACCGTTGATCAGCATGGCAATACATCAGCAGCTTCCGTGCCGCTGGCTCTGGCGACCGCTGTAAAAGACGGGCGCATCAAAAAAGGTGATCTCATTTTGCTCGAAGCAATGGGCGGCGGCTTTACCTGGGGTGCGGTTTTGCTGCGCTGGTAGGGCGCTCAAACAGCATTTCAATGCCTTGTTGACTGAAAAGAAGTTTCATACGGTACAAAAGTCTGCTTGACCATCGGCGTTGCATCTGTGTAACCTGTTGCACATACAAGATATTATCACCTTTAACGCTAGCCGAGTAGGTTCATCATGGGGGGTAAGACTGTCACGCGTGCCGATCTGGCTGAAGCTGTCTATCGCAAGGTAGGGCTTTCACGTACGGAATCTGCGTCGCTTGTTGAAATGATTCTTGACGAAGTCTGTGATGCCATTGTGAATGGTGAAACTGTTAAGCTTTCATCTTTTGCAACATTTCAGGTCCGCGACAAGAATGAGCGCATTGGCCGTAATCCGAAAACCGGTGAGGAAGTTCCAATTCTGCCGCGTCGGGTTATGACCTTTAAAGCATCAAATGTGTTGAAACAGCGTATTCTGGATCAGCATCTTGCCCGTCAGGGTAATAAGGCCAAGGCCTGATTATCTGCCTTGTTTAAAGGCTTCTGATTTTGAAACACCGGCTGCATATGTGGCCGGTGTTTTGCTTTCTGCACATATCATGGAGGATGAGGACCTGTCTCTGCACTGTGAATAAGACGGATTTTTAAACCTTGATAGCTTTTCCGCTTAAGGCATTATGCAGCCTGCGATTTTTGCATTATGGTAAGTGATAATAAGAATCATTGTAAATGCCGAACAAAGTGCCGCGGTCAAAGCCGGATTCTCGACTTTTCTGTCAGGGATAGGCCTGTTTTTTATAAGTTTATATGCGGTATGCCTTGTTTTTGCAGGAAATGTGATTCATTCAAGTTGTGTATCGTTTGAGTGATACTCCTTTACGACCGGAAAGGGGCAGTACATGAATAAAAGTCCTGATGCGTTTAAGACGATCAGTGAGGTAGCGGAAGATCTGGATTTGCCGCAACATGTGCTGCGTTTCTGGGAAACGCGCTTTACCCAGATCAAACCGATGAAACGCGGCGGCGGACGCCGCTATTACCGTCCGCTGGATGTGGAACTGCTCAAGGGCATCCGTCATCTGCTCTACGATCAGGGTTATACAATCAAAGGTGTGCAGCGTTTGCTGCGTGAAAATAATGCACAATTCATCATTGCGCTCGGTAATGGTGATGTTGCTGCCGTTGAGGCGATAACACGTCAGAAGCAGGCAACAGCTGCGCAGGATGCGGCGATTGATGATTATGATCCGGAAGAACAACGCCAGTCTTCAGGTGGCCGTAAATTATTCGGCCTGTTGCGCGGCGATGAAGAAGGGCCGATGGGCGCTGATTCCAAACGCCTGAATAAAGACAACCGTACTTTGTTGCAGGAAGCACTTTTCGATTTGCTGGAATGCAAACGCCTGCTCGATCAGGTGCGGTAAAGGCTGGTAACTTTTATTTTTAGAGAGCGGGGTGGTTCAAACCACCCCGTTTTTGTTTTTATGATCTCAGGCGCGCTTCAGGCGAAGTACTTCACGGTTTTTTGAATCAATCAGGATCAGCTTGTTTTTGCTGATCTTCCAGCTTGTGACCAGATTGAGTGCAGCATGAAATTTGGAATCCTGCTGCATCATCGGTGGCGGGCAGGCCATCAGTGTTGCACCAACGGGCAGCACCTTTACTTTATCGCCTTTAATTTCCATGCCACCCATATAGCGGTTACAACCGCCACTGCCGGAAATCTTGCCATCCTGCGCAATATCAAGGGTGGACTGCACTTTTGCATGAACTTTATGTCCCTGAATGCGCTCTGTAATCCAGTTGCCGTAAATTCCGGATTCTGCGGCATTGGCGGTACTGAATCCTGCGAGCATTAATCCTGCAGAAATCACAGCAGATTGAATGAGTTTGGTGGAGCTGAACGCCATATTTGTCCTCGTTATGAAATGATTTGCTTGCGGATAAGGGCATGTGAACCCGACTGTCTGATGTTTGTCCACCTTAAATACAGTGATGAGTAAACGCTTATCGCGCATATCGGGTTGCAAAATGCTTTAAATAAAATTATATAGCATAATAATTGTTAGCTTCCTACTTATGTGTGTACTCATGAAACCTGCAATCGTTCAGAAACGTGCTGATTTGCTTACGGATATGTCCGTGGCTGGTCGCAAATTACGCACTTTATTTGATGCATTCGCCAAAGAGCACGACATGACATTGTCCCGTGCCCGCACGTTGTTTTTGCTTTCAACCCATAAATGTATGACGCAGACCGAACTGGCTGCAGCATTGGAGATTGAGACACCGACACTGGTGCGTTTGATCGACGGGTTGGAAAAGCAGGGGCTGGTCACACGGCGTGCCGTGGAAGGCGACAGACGCGCCAAACATATTATTCTGACCGAGGCGGCTCATGATCAGGTGGAAGAATTGCATATCGTTGCCGAACAATTGCGCATCCGCATTCTTCAGGATCTGAGTGAGGCTGATCTGGATGAAGGTTTACGCATTATGCGGGTGATTTTGAAGAATATGGAAGCGATCAGCTGATTTTATCATGGCAGATATAAGAGTAACCGGAAAGGACGAGCCTGAAGAGGCCGGAGATGATGCCGATGCAGTGCTGCATCCGGCAAAAGCCGGTGTGCAGGAAACGGAAAAACCATCAGCTGAAGCTGTGCCGGCCACCACACAACAGATGGTAAAACCGGTACTTGTTGAGGAAGTGGTAGAGGCACCTGCATCCGATGCTCCGCAGACTTCTGCTGCGCCGCCTGTACCGCCGGCAAAACCGTTTCTGCTTTCTGCTGCTTTTGTGTGTGCATCTCTGCTGATGTGGATCACACAGGGCATTGGCCTGAATATGGTTGCGGTCAATATTCCGCAAATACAGGGCGGACTTGGCGCTACGACTGCCGAAACGACATGGCTGCTTGCTGCCTATATGGCACCGAATGTCAGCCTGACACTGTTCCTGATGAAAATCCGCACGCAATACGGGTTGCGCCGGTTTACAGAACTGGGGCTGCTTACTTTTGTGGTGGTTACATCACTGCACTGGTTTATCCATGACCTTAACTCGGCATTGATCGTACGGTTCTTTTCGGGGGCTGCGGCATCTCCTATGTCGACGCTCGGCTTTTTCTATATGCTTGAGGCGTTTCCTCCGAGTAAGAAAATGAGCTGGGGACTGTGTCTGGCTTTAACCTGTACGACACTCGGTGCGCCGCTTTCGCGCATTATTTCTCCGATATTGCTGGATACCGGTCTGTGGCAGCAGCTTTATATGCTGGAAATCGGTCTTGCGATGCTGTGTTTTGCGACGGTCTATACACTCAAGCTGACACCAATCCCGCATCAGAAAGTGCTCGAAAAACTGGATTTCATCAGCTATCCGCTGATTGCAACCGGCTTCGGACTTTTGGCAATGATGCTGGTTGTCGGCCGTTTATACTGGTGGCTTGAGGCTCCGTGGATCGGTATCTGTCTGGCTGTTGCTTTTGCTGCTCTGGCATTGGCCGCCGCGATTGAATTCAACCGTGAAAACCCTCTGATTAATATCCGCTGGCTGACCAGCAGACAGACGCTGACTTTTACCGGTATGTTGCTGGTGTTTCGGCTGGTGCTTTCAGAGCAAACAGCCGGTGCCACAGGGATGTTTCAGGCACTGGGTATTTATAATGAGCAAAGCACCGGCCTTTATTGGCTTCTGATTATCAGCTCGTTTATGGGCGGCATCAGTTGCGCTATGGTTATCCGTCCGGGGCGTGAAGCCTATATTTATGCGGTTGCGCTGATATTGATTATGACCGGTGCTTTTATGGATGGTCATGCCAATAATCTGACCCGCCCTGAAATGATGTATCTCAGTCAGGGGATGATTTCATTTGGCGGAGCTTTATTTCTGCCGCCTGCCATGGCGGCAGGGCTGGTAAGTGCGCTGAAAAACGGACCTGCCTATATAACCAGCTTTATTGTGATTTTCATTTTCACGCAGAGTGTGGGCGGGCTGTTCGGTTCCGCAGTCTTCGGCAGCTTTGTGACATGGCGTCAGCAATTCCACCTCCGCGGGCTTTACGATCAGCTGGTTCTGACCGATCCGCAGGTTGCGCAACGTATCGCGCAGCTTTCCGGTGCTGTGACAAAAGTCATAACAGATCCTGTTTATGTGCAGGCTGAAGGGGTAGCGCTTTTGGCGCAGCAGGCTGTGAAAGAGGCCGTTATATTATCCTATAATGATCTGTTTCTGCTTGTTTCCGCTATTGCTGCACTGACTTTGGCCATTCTGATTATTCGTCGCGCTGTTTTCCCCGTAATCGGGAAACTCTGGCGCTTGATGCACGGGCGCGCAATTGCGCAGCCCGTATAAGTTGATTTTGATTTGTGAGTATCTGAAATGCAGAAGATTTTTCGTAATTCGGCAACATTGTTTATTCTGGCTATTGGCCTGTGCGGCGTATTGTTCATTCTTTATGCCTGGCAGCTGCCGCCATTTCGCTCCTCTGTCCAGATGACAGAAAATGCCTATGTCCGCGGGCAGGTAACGGTGATCAGCCCACAGCTTGCTGGTTATATTACCAAGGCGCCTGAGCGTGATTATCTGCGGGTCAAAAAGGGTGAGGTGCTGTTTACGCTGGATGACCGGATTTATGTTCAGAAACTGAAGCAGGCAGAAGCCATGCTGGAGACACAAAAAGCAGCACTTGCAAATTCGGAGCAAGATCGGTTGGCCGCAGAAGCGCGCACGCGCTCCGGCGAAGCTGTTCTGAACAGCGCGAAAGTGACGTTGAATGTGGCCGAGGCGAATTATAATCGCGTAACACCCTTGCGTAAAAGCGGGGTGATGACCCAAAGCAATGAAGACCAGTCCTTATCAGCTTTAGAGCAAGCACGCGGCGCTGTCAGTCAGGCAGAAGCAGCGCTGGATGTGAATAAACAGGATGTACAATCCATTATTGTTCGCAGACATTCTCTTGAAGCTGCCGTTACCAATGCAGAAGCTGCAGTTGATCTGGCCAGAATTGATCTGAGCAATACAAAAATCACTGCGCCTCAGGATGGTGTGCTTGGGGAAATCGGTGCGAAACCGGGCCAATATGTCAATATTGGTGCACAACTGACAAATCTCGTACCGGACAAAAAGTGGATTATTGCTAATTTTAAAGAGACCCAGTTTTACGGCATGAAAGCCGGCTTGCCGGTGACATTCACTGTGGATGCATTAAACCATGAGAAAATGACAGGTCATATTGAAGCGTTTTCTCCGGCAACAGGTTCGGAATTCAGTGTTTTGAAAGCGGATAACGCGACGGGAAATTTCATCAAGGTAACGCAGCGGCTGCCGGTTCGTATTGCGATTGATAGCGGGCAGGAGCAGGTCGGGCGCCTGGTTCCGGGAATGTCGGTCATCGTCAAGGTTGATTCCGGAGCCGCAGCGAAATAATGCTTGCATGACAACAAAACGAGGTCTGAATGCAAACTATAGAGATACGCCCGCTTACACGTGATGAGGTTGTATCTGTCTGGCAGATTGAGCGGCGCGAGATTATTCAGGAAGTCTATCGCTTTGCTGATGGCCGCTTACATTTGCATTCAGAGTTTTATGATACACGCGACTGGCCGGAAGGAGAGCCTGAGCTCTATACCCCGATCCTGCTGGAGTGTTACGATCATGGCGGTGCATTTCTTGGTGCTTTCGCGGAGGAGAAACTGGTTGCGGTCGCTGTTGTTGATGCGCGGCCGGTTACGGATTATCCGCAATACCGGCAGCTGTCTTTTTTACATGTCAGTCATGATTGGCGCGGGCGCGGATTAGCCTCGCGCCTCTATCGGCAATCTATGGAAATTGTCAAAGAGCAGGGTGCAGAAGGATTCTATATTTCTTCAACCTCAACGCGGCATACGGTCGAGTTTTATCTGCATCAGGGCGGCCATCCGATAGGACAGCCGGATAAGAGGCTATATGCTCTGGAGCCGGATGATATTCACCTGATCCATAAATTCTGATTTACGACATTTGGGCTTTATTTTTTGCAGCGCTGTTTTCCAAGCTGGACTTTAAATTGTCTTGGTCCTACCAGCCCGGCCTTTGCCGGAAGCGTGATAATTGTTGCTTTTATTGAGCAATTGCCTGCGACCACCAAATACTGATCTTCACTCTGATAAACGACTTTGGTGACAGCTTGTTGCGGAGACAATGTTTCTGTAACCGCAGAGATGACAGCATTCATTTCACTGGCGCGCTGATACTGCGGCGCGAGAGCTGCCAATGATGCTGAACTCAGCCCCGACAGAAAAAATGCTGTTGCAATCAATTTGAGAAATATGATGCGCATACTGAATCCTTTGCCGGTTATCGGGCCTGATAATGACTGTTGAAGTTGCATAGAGTGCGAATGTTCAGTGGATAATAAACAGAAAATCAGGCTTTAATCATCACTGAAATCAGGCACTTCGCCAAAGCTTGCTAACAGGCGCGGCGCGTTCATATCGCCGCTTTCCTCATCAACCAGCACAGCATAGGCCGCAACACCAATAAACCGGCCGGACATAGATGTGGCAATCTTAATGGCTCCTGCCTCACTGGAAGCAGGGCGCATTTCCGCCGCAACAAGTTTCTGGTTGTTTCTGCGGAACGGCATAATGATATATTTTTCAGGGTTTTGTGCGGCGAGAGACATTATAGAATCCTCTGTTTGTTCCTATAATGTTCTTGTTTTTATATGCGGTCAAGCGCGATTTTAAAAGCGATGAAAATTAAACACTAGCGGAAATAGTTCACATTTGATGCAGCTTTGAACCGCTCAGGAAATAATTGCATTTGGTGTCAGAGCTGAAAAATGGAATGAGGATAACAGTATAAGGACGGTTCTATAAAACATTTACAAACTGCAATTTTGGTTTAGTTAGAGCAGACCGGCGTAATGAGGAATTGATGTCAAATATTGTGAACACAGTTTGGATCGGCAAACAGCTTGGCCCAATTCATGCAGCTTGTTTGAGATCGTTTTTACGCAATGGCTATGATGTCGTATTGCATTCTTTCGGAGTGCCGGAAGATGTTCCTGAAGGTGTCAGATTATTTGATGCAAGCAAGCTGATGTCTTTACAGGAAATTGAAATTTTTCGAAAAAACAGCAGACTGGCTTTTGCCTCTGACATTTATCGCTATCGCATTCAGCGAGAAAATATGGGGCTTTATGTTGACTGTGATGTTTATTGCCTGAAGCCTTTTGCCGAAGCTGAATATATTTTCGGTTGGGAAAGTTCCGAGCTGATATGTAATGCGGTTCTTAAAATTCCTGCTGAAAGCCATTTATTAAAAAAAATCCTGGAGGCCTCCGAGGATAGTTACTTTATTCCTCCGTGGCTGAAGACCCGCCGAAGAAACAGGATGATATTGCGGAAAAAACTTGGATTTCCTGTTCATGTAGCAGATCAGCCTTGGGGTGTGATCGGGCCGCAGCTTTTAACACATTATGTTCGTGAACTGAATTTGACGGATCATGTATCGAGCATAGACACATTTTATAATATGCATTTCGAATGTACAAATTTGCTTTATGAACCAGGACTTTCAGTTCTTAACCTGACATCAGGACGTTCATCTGCACTTCATTTGTATAGTTCCCGTTTGAAACTAAATAATATTCCTGCGGGTAGCCCGATGGATGAAATTCTGAATTCATGATGCTGGGTGACATATGAAAACACTTGTTATTAATCTGGACAGAAGTGCTGACAGACTTGCTCATTGTCACCATCAGTTTAGTCAATTGAAACTGCAATTTGAAAGAGTTCCGGCGGTGGACGGACGTAATCTTGAGCCGGATGATATTGCAAAGATTGGTCTGAGTGAGGATTGGCCAAAGCCCACTCCGTCAGAGTTCGCCTGTTTTATGAGCCATCGGAAATGCTGGGAGCTTCTGGTTGCCAGCAATGACAAATATGCAGCAATTTTCGAAGATGATATAATTCTGACCGCAAAAGCTGCTGATTTTCTGAAAAATGCGAACTGGGTTCCTGCCGGAATTGATTTGCTGCGGTTCGAGACTTTTAAAATGAAGGTTTATTTTAAAAGATGGGAACAGATTTCTGTTCATGACCGGCATTTAAAAAGAATGTTGAGTTTTCAATCCGGTACAGGCGGCTATCTTATCTCCAGAGAGATTGCTGTGCAGTTGCTCTCATTGACGCGGCAATATATGCCGGCTCCGATTGACCATTTCTTGTTCGATCCGCGCTGTGAAGTTTATGCGCAGAATAATATTTATCAAATGGTTCCCGCGATCTGTGCTCAGGAACAGGTTCTGACGCCTGAAGCTCTGCTTCTGGGGCAAAATATTGAAGAGCGCTCTGTAGTTCACATGGTGCAAAAAAAACGGGGCACCCTTTCGAAAAAGCAAAAAATTATCCGTGAGCTTAAAAGAGGTGTTTCTAAAGTGAAGCGTTTTGCGACAGAAAAAAGAATGATTATTGACGTTCTCTGATGTTGATTTATTGAGCTGAAAAAGCCGGGGGAAGCATCGATGAAATGTTATCTGATCAATCTTGACCGTGCACCGGAGAGAATGACGCGAATGTCAAAGATGCTTTCTGATCTGGATATTCCGTTTGAGAGGGTTTCTGCGATTGACGGGCAGAAATTTTCACTACAGGAGCTTTCTGATTACAGATCGCAAGGTGTCGCGGGTTTTGACTTATCAGCAGGTGATATTGCTTGCGGTGCAACACACTTGATGATTATGAGGAAAATCATTGCTGGTGCCGATGAATATGCTGCCGTTATGGAAGATGATATATACGTTTCAGCAGATGCAAAGGATTACCTTTGTTCGGATAGTTGGATTCCGCAAGATGCTGATCTGGTTAAGCTTGAAACGTCTTTGATGGTGACAACTATTTCAAGCAAGCGGATTAAGCTGAATAAAACACGCTATTTATCGCGTCTTTTGTCTCATCATTCCGGAGCGGCTCTGTACATTATCAGCCGGAAAGCTGCCAAAGAAATTGTCGACCGTTTCACACCCGGAATGGATTGTATAGATGGCGATGTTTTTGGAAAATCACTTCACAGGCATAATATTTATCAAATTGTTCCTGCTTTAGGGCGGCAGGCAGCGGCAGGGACTTCAAAAGGTGAAGGCTGTCTTATCAGTGACATAGAGCTGCAACGTGGGCACTATCCGGACAAGACGGTTATAACCGCAAGCAATGATGAGAAACCTAAAGGCCTTAAAAAAGCTAAACGTGAATTGACCAGATCAGTCACTAAAATCGGACAGGCAATTTTATTCATCAGGCTTTTGCTAATGAAAGGACATATCCTGCGGAAGATACCTTTCAAGGCATAAAGAGTCTTCCGTTGTTCTTTGCGAGCTTTAATCTCTTGCCAAAAAAGCCTTTCTATTCTAGGGCTTTTAGGTGTTCGGAGCGTAGCGCAGCCAGGTAGCGCACTTGACTGGGGGTCAAGGGGTCGTGGGTTCGAATCCCGCCGCTCCGACCATGTTTCAAAGCTTGAAACCGATGTAAAACGGCTCACCTGCCTTCAAAAGGATAAGCCGCACAGATGTTTATTGCCTCGACATTAAATCTTTCGTTCATAGCCTGATTGGCATGGTTTTGTTTCGCCGCTATTCCTGAAAACAGCAGTAAAATCAGAACATGGGAGAGGGAGCTATCGGATCATTTTTTCGCTGTGGCGACAAATGTGTCCGTGTAGACTGTTATTTTGTCAGGTGCCGTAACCAGTTTCGCTTTATTTGTTTTGATTTCTGTGGCTCCCAATTTGATAACCACATTGCCGCTGAACTGGGAGACAGTTTTTGATAACTGTTTTGTCTGGTCTGCATTGATTGTAAAAGCAGGGCGTTTCGCAGTTGTTGATGCAGCCTCAGCATTTGCGCTCATGGCGAAAGCGGATAATGCAGTTATATAAATAAGTGAATAAGAGCGCATTATGAATTCCTTCATTCGAAAAGAAGGAAATGAGAACATAGTTCCTCAGTGGTGAAAACCACAATTAAGTGGGAGGAAAGAGCCGGATAGAGCGGTAAGCAGATCCTTGTGACGGTTTAAAATATTACATTGCCGCATCAAAACAGTCAGGGATGATTGTTTTCCCTGAACTGTTCTTACCTCATATAATCGGCAGATTGCTATGAATGTGCCGGAAGCAGGCAAACAAGGTTAGTTGGCTTTCCTGACCTCGTGATCGGCGCCGTAAATTGAAATCGCCGGATCTTTAACGCCTGATGCGACAGACCAGTTGATTTTATGGCCAACACCCCCGACTTCGATTTTGGTGTCACTTTCCAGGGTAACATTCACCACATTTTGTGCACCGCTCACTTCAAGCTCTGCCCTGTCATTATCATTGGAGCGTAATGTGGCTGTGACTTCATGGTTGGCCACGTCTACAGAGAGGTCATTCACACGACCACCGGTCACTTTATTATTTGAACCGGTCACTGATACATCATTGGCTTCTTCAAATGTCACTTGATGATCGCTGCCGTGAATAACAACATCATCACACCGGCCGGTGAGTTTGATCGTATTCTTCACACCGTAAATGCCGATATCATTCGAAGAACAGGCAATATCACGTGTAATACCGGAGCCTTCAACGGTCAGTTCCTCTGCGGATGCTGCGCCTGAAATAAGAACACTCATTAAAGTGATTGCGGAAATATTCAGTTTCATCATGTCACTCTCTGTTGAGGGAAGGGAGGTATTTTGTATATCTCTAAAATGGCCCTTTAAATACAAAAAAAGCGCCAAGGCAGATAAATGCAAAACCAATCATATGATTGATGGTTATGCTTTCCCCCAGATACAGCACGGAAAATCCGGCAAATACGCTGAGAGTAATGACTTCCTGAATGGTTTTGAGTTCTGCGGCACTGTAGATGCCATGCCCCATTCTGTTGGCCGGAACTGCAAGGCAATATTCAGCAAAAGCGATCAGCCAACTGACGATTATGACCAGCAAAAGCGGTTTGTTTGTAAATTTGAGATGCCCGTACCAGGCAAATGTCATGAAGATGTTGGATGCGCAAAGCAGTAAGATCGGCTTGAGATAATCAGCCATATGTGCCTCGGTGTGATTGGCAGCAGTCCTGCTCAGCATGAAATCATTTTGACAGGCTGAGGAGTTCTGGCAGGCAGGAACGAAATAAAAGATGGTGCGAACAGCCTGAGTTCTTACCGGTTTGTTTTACCTTTGAACAGATCGCTTCCGGAGCCGGGAAAAACACCTTTACGGACAGATAAAGACAGAAAGCTTCTGTGCTTTGATCTGCCCGTGGCGCATTTATGATATCTGACAGATTATGCCGCTAAGGAACTTCGTCATAGGCGACAATGCCGCCTTCGCTTTCCAGTGTTGAAAGCCGTCGTGCTTCGGATCGTGTAAATTTCAATCTTACGCCAATACCGCCGCCATTTTCCGGAATAAATACAGCTCCGGCATCTTCAAGGGCTTTTTGCAGCGCTGCAAGGACAGTTTCATCCGGTGTTTCAAGTTTTCGTTCAAATAGCTCAATCACACGGATATCAATGCCTGAGAATGATGACAGTCTTTCACGGCTGAGTTCAATTAATGCGCGGGCAGCTTTAGATTGCGGGCCGGTAATCATCACAAGTCTGTCCTTCTGACTGCAGTGCCGCAGGAAAGTCTCTGGCGGTCACCGTAAGCGGTTGAGAAATAGAACTTTATTCACTCCATCATAGCTCAGTTACGGGAAGTTGAAACAAGACTTTTTGAAGCGGTGCGAATAAAGCGGGGAGCTATATTCCGGAGCCTGAAAACTGATTAGGGGAACAGGAGCTTTATCTGAATATACTCCTGCTTTGATTGAGATGTCACAATTTCGCCCGGAAGCCGGTGCTTCAATTTTGGAGAGGAAATCTCAAAGGTAAAATTTATAACTTATTGTAATTTATTGATTTTTATAAAAATTTTTCAAAACGCTCATTTTTATTCAAACGATTTTGATCCGCTTTGTAGCTTGCTCAAAAACGTGTTGTTTCTTGATAAAGATATTGAATCTGTGCGTTTTTTAACGTCGAACAGGTGAACTATGAAATTCAAAAGAATTTCTGTTGCGAGCAATCTATTATGTTTCATTACGGCCATTTATATTACTGTATTTTTTAACCGCGCCGCTTTCATTTTCATTGCGGATCATCTCAAAGGAGATTTTCTGAGTACCGGTATTATTGCTGCGGTATTATTTTTGCTGACCTATTGTTTGCTGGTTTTATTTTCAGCGCCATATCTCATCAAACCTGCATTGATTTTCTTTGTGACGGTGTCTGCAGCCGCTGCATATTTTATTGATCATTTCGGCGTTCTGATTACACCGAATATGATTGAAAATGCTGCGACAACCACAAGGGCTGAATCCGGCCATCTGATTAATACGCATTTTGTAATCAATATGCTGCTTTATGCCGGCCTGCCGTCCGCACTGATTATCTGCGTGAAGATCAGGCACCGGCCTTTCGTGCAGAAATTATGGGTCAATACTTTGCTGATCAGTGGTTGTATGATTGCCGGTATTGCTTTGCTTCTGACAGATTTTGGTGCTTTTTCTTCGATGTTTCGCGAGAAAAAGGCGGAAATCACCGGCAGGCTTAACCCGCTTGCGCCGCTCAGCAGTACCATTCGTTATTTCGTGAAGGTCAATGATGAGCGCACCTATATTGCTCAGCCGCTCGGCACAGATGCTGTACAGACCAAACCATATCGAGAGGGCAATAATAAAAAGCGGTTGACGGTGATTGTGGTCGGTGAAACAGCACGGGCACAGAACTTCAGTTTCAATGGCTATGACCGGGACACAAATCCGAAGCTCCGTGAGCGTGGTGTTCTGAATTTCACCGATGTCAGCAGTTGCGGTACAGAGACTTCTGTTTCCGTGCCATGCATGTTTTCCCCGTTTCCGCGTACGGAATATAGCAGCAAGAAGTTCCGTCAGTCTGAAAACTTGCTGGATGTGCTCAAACATGCCGGTATTCAGCCTTTATGGATTGAAAATAATACCGGCAGTAAACGTGTGGCAGATCGCATTGAAACAATTGATATGAGCCTTCTGCAGGAAGGCAATCCGAATTGTGCAGGCGGCGAATGTTACGATCAGGTGCTGGTAGACACACTGGCATCACGGCTTGAGAGTTTTCAAACCAATACTGTTGTCGTGCTGCATATGCTCGGCAGTCATGGCCCTGCTTATTACCGGCGCTACCCGCCGGAGCAGGAAATCTTCAAACCTGCATGCCGAACATCTAATTTCGCTGACTGCACTCAGCAGGAAATTGTAAATGCCTACGACAATACAATCGCTTATACCGATAAAATATTGGCGGAAATTATTGGTTTACTGAAATCCAGAGAAAGTGAGTTTGCCTCATCGATGATCTATATGTCTGATCATGGTGAATCTCTTGGCGAGAAAGGGCTGTATCTTCATGCCATGCCTTATTTCATCGCACCGCGGGAGCAAACGGCTATTCCGTTTATCAGCTGGTTTTCACCGGACTTTCTGACAGAGAATGACCTGAAACAGGCTTGCCTCAAAACTCTGGCGGATTATCCGGCATCTCATGATAATTTGTTTCATACAGTGCTGGGTTTAATGAATGTGAAAACGACCGTCTATGACAGGGATATGGACATCTTCAATACCTGTCGCGGTGACGGAGCTGCTTCCTGAATATCAAAACAGCGCCGGAAATTTTCGGCGCTGTTTTATTGAGCTTCAGTCAGGGAGTATTGCGGTTATTACCAGCGCGTATCATTCCGGCAGCTGGCAACAAGAAAGCCAAGCACAAAACCGGCAATACCTGCTGTGCTCAGGATTGTCGTAGCAGTGCCCGGATTCTCGCGGATGACAGATACGGTTGCCTGTCCCTGTTCTTTGATAGTTGAGGCTGCACCGTTCAGGCGGGTGCGGGCTTCGTCTGCAACTTCCTCACCGCGCTGTTTCAAAGATTTACTCATCGCATCAATCTGCGCACGCAGTTCTGCAATCTGTTCTTCCATTGCCTGACGGGCATTGTCAGCATTATCTGCCATTTTCATTCTCCGTAATCATTGACTGTGGAATGGAGTGTTGACCGGACGGGGGAGTTACCGCCGGATCATGCGCCCCGCTGCAATCAGAATACATGCCCCGATAAAACCGGCGATCAGGTAGCCGAGCCAGCCTCCGAGTACAACGCCGAACAGGCCGAGCAGGGCATTGGCGACAGCAGCGCCGATAATACCCAGAATAATATTCATGAAAACGCCGTGGTCGCTTTTCATAAACATTTCGGCCAGCCAGCCGGCCAGACCACCGATGATTATGGCTGCAATCCAGCCGATCTGAGCATCTTCCATAGTATATCCCTCATTATTGACGTTCAGCACATAGTAAAAAGATGGTCTTTGTCTGCAGGAATTTAATGTGCAGACAAATGCAGAGTGAAATATCTGCTCAGGATGAAAACGTGCGGAATGGGTTTTGGTTCCCGTAAAGAGGGGGAACCGTGAATAGAAGAACCTGCAGTTGCTTATATGCATGAAATAAATTTTATGTTGCTTGATGAAAGCCGTTAAAATAATTATCAGGAGAATAAAGACCGGCATATGGGAGTGCAGCCTGAATACAGGGAGCATGCGGCCGGAGGGTGTGTGGGATGAGTAAATCCGGGCAGTTTTCCGGCTCAGAGAAAAAGAAAACTGCTTTGCTATGATTTATCTGCCGCCGATTTTCTTCTTTTTGTTTTCACTGATGTTTTTCGGTGTGTGGCGTCTTGAACGGACACGGCCGCATCTCGGACTATTTGGCTGTGCTTTTCTGCTGGTTGCGCTGGGCACATTCGTTCAGGTCATATTTGTTCCCGCAGATATCGGTCAGAATGCCGTTTTATCGGCAGTTTTATATGTTGCCGGCG
The DNA here is from genome assembly GCA_900470285.1 of Hyphomicrobiales bacterium. Taxonomy (GTDB): domain Bacteria; phylum Pseudomonadota; class Alphaproteobacteria; order Rhizobiales; family Rhizobiaceae; genus Pseudochrobactrum. Next base: position 469,692 of record UCAG01000005.1, on the reverse strand, counting down.
TTTTATTCTTTTCCCATGGTGTATTGATCCGGTCAGGCAGAAAATTGCCCTATTGGTTTCATGCTCTGTTTATGATCGCAATTGTCGGCAGCACATTTTATTATTATTATATCGAACGAAATCTGTTTTACCGGATTTATATTATCAATCTGGGGATAGGGGCGATCTTTCTGGCCACGGCCCTGCAGGCGCGTTTTTTGTTGCGCGGTCATTCCGGTGATAAATTACTGTTCTGGCTGATCTTAGCGCTCGGTCTGCATTTCTTTCCTCGCACAATTATGACCGCAGAAAGAATGGCGACCTCGCCGGTCATCGAGTTTTCTGCCGGTTCGTTCTGGCTGGTTTTGCAATTTACTATATCTGTCATAGGCGTCATTACAGGTATCGGGCTGCTGGCTGTCACATTTATGGATATGATTGCGGAGCTGCGCAAAGAGCGTGACACAGATTCTCTGACAGGTCTGGCAAACCGCCGGCTGTTTTCCCGGCATGTTGAGACAATGATGGGCAGGGGACGCTCATTGGAGAAGCCTATGTGCTTTGCAATGATCGATGTGGATCATTTCAAACTTTATAATGATGTTTACGGTCATGCTGCAGGTGATGAAGCTTTGAAACATGTTGCCGGTACAATCAAAGCTACGCTGCGCCACAGTGAGGATATGGCGGCAAGAATTGGCGGTGAGGAATTCGCACTGTTCTTTTATGATTGTACAACTGAGCAGGCCGGACAGCTTCTGGAACGGCTGCGTGAGCAGATTGCTGCATTGAAGATCGAGCATGAAGGCTCATTGGCCTCAGGGGTTCTTACAATCAGCGTCGGCGTTGCGGAACTTGAAAACAATGAGGATTTCGAAAGTCTGTACAGACGGGCTGACGTGTCGCTTTACAGCAGTAAAGCGACCGGCCGTGATCAGGTGACTTTAGCCTGATTTCTGCCACGAGAAAATCCGGCCGGACGTCTGCGGATCAGAAGAAAAAATACCAGATCAGCACAACGACAAAAAACGGAACACCCATCATCCACAAAATACCGGCTCTCAACATCTTAGCTCTCCCTCATTGTTGTGGTTCGGTTACAGGGATGTAACGTCAGTGCTGGTGGTTTGGTTCCGCAGAATATAAACGCATTACAAGCAGGGTGCAGGTGACCGGCTCCGGTTAAAACACGTCACGAAAAATGTGAGGTGCTTTTCGTGATGCGCATAAAAACAAGGAATAGAACATTTCCCCGGATGTAATCAAAACCGGAAATGCTCTATCGTCTGGGAGGAGATGAGAGGTTGTGGTGCAGTTGCGCTGCAGATGTGCGTTGGAAACGTGCCTGTTGCTGATAGCGTTGTTCAAGCCCTGCGCAACCCCAGATAATGCCGGTTATCAGATAGAAATGTCTCCAGTGATCGATATCGATCACATTGCCGATCAGTATATGACCGATAAATGCAACATAGGCACAGAGCAGATAAGGCTGCCATGGCCGCTCCCGCAGCATCAGCCTGAAGCCGAAACCCAGTGTGAGCATGGTCAGGATAATGAAAGCCAAAAACCCAAGCCAGCCATAGTCCAGCAATGCCTTCAGCCAGATATTATGTGTGTCTTCTCCGAACATGGGGCCGAATTCCAGCGGACCTATGCCGAAGGGTTTTTCCATAGACAAAAGAAAACCCAGCCAGTGCCGCGCAAAGCGTCCCGTGCGGGCGCTGTCATAATCCTGTTCAAGGCGCGCGCGCTGGGTGAACAATTCGCTGATTTGCGGAATTTGCAAGGCAATCAGCAATGTAAAAGCAAGAAGAACAATTGCTGCGATGCTGATTAGGATGATTTTGCCGCGAAAGTGCTGGTTCTTGCTGCTGATGAACAGCAGGGCCGGAATAAGCAATAAGGATACAGCAAGCATACCCCATGCTGCACGGGAAAAGGACAACAGCACAGCAAGCGTCAGCAAAAGAAACAGTGCCCAATAGAGCAGGCTTTTCCGGAACGGGCGTGTCAGAACCTGATAAATGCACCAGTTAATAGGCAGGATCAGAAAAGGACCGAAGACATTCGGATCCTGAAAAGCACCTTTAGCGCGGCCGTAAAGAGTGAACAGATCTGCAGCAGGGATCAGATTAAGATAGCCGCCAATACCCAGCATGCCTGTAATGACCGCGGCTGTCAGATAGCCGGTGAACAGTGGTTGCAATCTGCGCCAGTCGCTTTCAGTGACTGCGGCGAAAAACACGCTGGTAAGCGCCAGAAAATAAGACACAGCAATATAAAGCGGTGCTTTCTTCAGATCAGCCATCTGAAAAATCGAGAGCACGCCGCCAATATTGAACAAGGTGAGCAGCAGCAGCAATGCCAGCGAATGAACACTCAGCCTGAGACCAAACAGCAGCCACAGGCTGATGAGCCCTAACATCAGAATTTCATAAGGCCCGGGTTCAAAGAGGACGAAGCCGCTGAAAAATACGCCTGTAGCCAGCGACAACCGGGCAAGCCACTGTATTGCAGCTTGTCGCTGGCCGCGCTCCTTCAGAGCATGGAATGCTGCATCTGAAGCGGAATGCGTATGCGCAGGCTGGGGCGGATAGTTCAATAGGCGTTTTCCGTATTCAGCAGGCGTATAGGGGTAAGAAACAGGATTTTCAGGTCGAACAGCAGTGACCAGTTCTCAATATAATTGAGATCATATTCCGTACGCATCACGATTTTCTCCGGCTTGTCGATTTCGCCGCGCCAGCCATTGATCTGTGCCCAACCGGTTACACCGGGTTTGACTTTATGACGGGCAAAATAGCCGTCAACCACATCATTATAGAGCATATTGTTGGAATTGGCGCTGACCGCGTGAGGACGAGGGCCGACGAGTGAAAGGCTGCCGCCTAAGGAGTTGAAAAATTGCGGTAATTCATCAATCGAAGTTTTGCGGATAAAACGGCCGACACGGGTTACGCGGCTGTCATTCTTGGAGACGGCCAATCTTGCAGTAGGATCGCACTGGTCGCTATACATCGAGCGGAATTTCCAGACATTGATCACTTCATTATTAAAGCCGTGACGCTTTTGTTTGAAAATCACAGGGCCTTTGCTGTCGAGCTTGATTGCGATAGCGGTCGCCAGCATGATTGGTGAGAAAAGAACAATTCCAAACAGGCTGAAGACAATATCAAACAAACGCTTGGCGATAGCATCCCAGTCGTTGATAGGTTTGTCGAGAATATCCAGCATCGGCACGGAGCCGATATAGGAATAAGCACGTGGTCGCAGGCGCATATTGGCAGCATGGGCAGAAAGGCGGATATCCACCGGCAGTACCCAAAGCTTTTGCATCAGTGTCAAAACCCGTTCTTCCGCAGAGATAGGCAGAGAGACGATCAGCATGTCAATGCGGGCGACACGGGCAAATTCGATAAGTTCTGAAATATTACCAAGCTTGGGATAGCCGGCAACAACCGGCGGGGACCGACGGTCACCGCGATCGTCAAAAATACCGCAAATACGGATATCATTATCCGGCTGCTTGTTGAGTTCAAGAATGAGATCTTCCGCATTCTGACCGCCGCCGACAATAACCGCACGCCGTTCCATGCGGCCGCTGCGGGCGAGCATGCGCATCAGTCTGGCTGCGAGAAAACGCGATGCAGCGAGAGCGATAAAGCCGGAAATCACAAATCCGGCAAACCAGATACGGGAATAAACGGCAGAAATTTTCAGCAGAAATGCCACAATAGCCATAACGGCGAAAACACCGGCCCAGCAGATAATCAGCCGGCCGAGATAGCGAAACGGCTTGCGCAGCACTGAAGGGCGATAGCCGGAACTGAACTGGGCAAAGATAACATAGAGTGCGGCTGCCAGAACATTCGCAAATAAATATTCCAGCATATGGATGCTGCTGGCGCCGACATAGCTGAGGTAAACTCCGGTGCCGCACAGAGCGACAATCACAAACTCCCAGATGCGCATAAGTCCTGTGAACAGAGCGGGAGAAATGCTTTCGTTTTTGTATTGAGCAGCCACTTTCATGGCCAGCGGGCTCAACTCGGCTTTTTCAGTTGGTGTAAAAGATGCACCTGAGTCAGGTTTTCTTTGCAGCACCTTCCTGTCAAAGTTTCCTTTATTTTTTTTCTCATTCATTGATGCACCGGCATATTAAAGTTTTGCTCACAAGAAATATAAGCACTGTATCCGTGATGAGAGTTGCTTTTTTCTTATTTTTCTCGAGAGAACGCGTAGTTTGAGGTTGTAAACTGGGTTTTCATGTATTGTGGTTGCCGGATAGTAAATATCCGCAATATTGCTTTATTAGAGTAATTTTATGCGAATAATATTTATATTATACTGAAATACGGAAGTTTTACATAGCTCTTACAGGTAATTTAGTTGATGCAATAAAATTGTTCAACTGCATGAGCCATATTTTCCCGGCTGAAACGTGAGCGTAGCAGGAGGGTATCAGGCATCGTTTCCTGGTAGCGCGCCGGGAAAGCCAGAACTTCGCGCATTCTTACGGCAATTGCACCGGCATCCGGCTTGCAAAGCGCATTGCTGTCCGCGCCGAATATTTCAGCAAGGCCACCGACATCTGTTGCAATGATACTACGCTGTGCTGCCAGAACTTCCAAGACAATATAAGGCAGGGATTCAGCACGTGAAGGCAGTACAAAGATGTGACCGTGCCTTAATGCCTCCCGTACCGGCATTGCCGGATAAAAGCGGATATGATTTTCCAATCCGAGTTGCGCGGCAAGTGCCTGATAGCTCTGTTTTTGCGGCCCGTCTCCGATCATAGCGCCGCTGGCAACTGGCTGGTTGTTCGCCTTTGCTGTCTTGTTCAGTTCCGCCAGAGCGCGGATGAAAAGATCGGGGCCTTTCAGATCGCGCATCATGCCGGTAAACAGAAAATCTGCGGCATCAGGCTCAGGTGTAACCGGAGTAAATTCATCTTTGCTGATACCGTTACGGATGACGGTGTAAGCGCAGCGCGGATGCCCGACCTTTTCCTGATAGGTATTTTCCTCATAGGCTGAGACAAAAATCAGGCCATCGGTGATCCGTTCCTGGAGACGCTCTGCTGTGAACATGATCTTACCGGCAAGGGATGCCGGATCAAAATGCAGGCTGCCGCCATGAGGAGAGTAAAATCTGTGCGGGCGCAGAGTCCGGCTTTTATGGATGCCTATCGTGCCGAGACGGGAGTAAGTTCCGCCTTTTGCGCCGTGCCCGTGCACAATATCCGGTTGATGCTGCTTCAGTAATTTGCGCGTGCTTATAATAGCGCCGATATCACTGAGACCTATTCTGCGGCTGATGGGGATACGATGCAGCCCCAGTTTCAGATCAGGCACCATACTGGCAAATTGCTGTTGCTCAAGAGCGCCGTCTTCGCATAATTCGCAAATGACACCGACCTGATGGCCGGCGGCATTCTGCATGGCAGCCAGATCACGTATATGGCGGAACACGCCGCCTGTAGGGGAACGGAAGCAATGGATAATCCGCAAAGATTTTTGCTTCACAATAGCCTCGCCTCAGGAAGGATGAATGCTGGTTTTATCTGTGGCGGTCAGAATAACCGTTCACGGACATAGATGGTATCACCTGGCAGGATCGGGTCTGTAATGCGCACACGTCCGGTAAAGATTTTACCGTTGATCTGGCGGGTAATATCCACGCTTTCCTGATTGGCGCGTGGTGTAAAGCCGCCGGACGCAGCAATGGCCGTTTGCGCGGTCATGCCCGGCACGTAAGAATATTGTCCTGCGCCACCGACTTCACCCATGATAAAAACCGGCCGGTAACGGTCGATTTCTACGCTGACGTCAGGATTGCGGATATAGCCGCCGCGCAGCTTAGAAGCGATAGTGGCTTCAAGCTGTTTGACTGTTTTGCCGCGTGCAGGAACGCTGCCGATCAGCGGGAAGGCAATATAACCGGACTGGTCGACAGAATATGTATTGCTTAATCCCGCCTGTTCAAAAACGGTAATGCGCAGACGGTCACCGGAGCCGAGGATATAAGGCTGGTTTAGCGCTTCGTGGAATGCCGGAGGAGCAGGGCGATAGCTGGTGCAGCCTGACAATACCAGACAGGTTACGCCCAAAGCTGCCATAAAAACACGTGTTTTCATTCTGCTCTTTTCCTTATTCCGTTCTGATTGCTTTGGTGTCAGAACTCACCAAAGCATGTCGGCAGCTAAATGGTTTCATTTAGCGTTCGCGCACATGCTACAATTAAAAGAATCTAGAGCGAGCGCTGTGAATTTGATTAAGCACGACATGCTCTAGTTCATATTGGTATATGTTCAGGTACCGTTGCGCATTTCATAGCTGTGCAACTGACATCTGCCTGATGGTGATTATTGAATTATTAGGGTTAATATGGCGTAAAGACTAAAAGCTAAAATTCGTTGCGATGATAAAATTATCTTTAAATACAAACTGCTAAAGTAAAGCCCTGATACTTTCTCAATATGGAGGATGAGGGGAGATTACCGGATTTAACCCTATAGTTACCTTGATGATTTACCATTAGAGTCCTGTTCAGGATTATGGGGATCGGGTCAGTGATGCGCGATGCAGCAGAAAATGCGGAAATTGATATCGGAGCGCTGTTCGCCGCTCTGAAGCGCAACTGGCTGTTCATTGTTTTGGGCGCACTGCTGTTTGCTCTGCTGACATGGGGTGTTGCGCAATTTCTCTCTCCTTATTACCGCTCCGAGGCGCGTATTCTGATTGAAGCACGGGAAACTGTCTTCACACGTCCGAATATCGGTTCCGAAACGGATCGTCCGCTACTGGATCCTGAGGCTGTTAAATCGCAGGTAGAGTTGATTAACTCTGCGAAAATCCTTGCAAAAGTGGCAGCTGATCTGAAGCTTGAAGATTATGCGGAATTCTATCCGAAAACCATGTCGCCGGTGAAACAGGTTCTGGTCTTGCTGGGATTGCGCCCTGACCCGCGCACGATTCCGGTGTCAGAACAGGTTCTCACCCGTATGCGTGAGAATTTACAGGTCTATGCTGTAACCGGCTCACGGGTGATTGTGGTTGAGTTTGTCTCCAAAAATCCGCAGATCGCTGCCGATGTTGCCGATAAAATTGCAGAGGAATATATTGCGGCACAAGCCGCTGCCAAGCGTCAGCTGACAGGTGATGCAACCGGCTGGCTGGAGCCTGAAATTGAACGGCTGACGAAGAAAGTGCGCGAGGCGGAAACCAAAGTCGCAGATTTTCGTGCGGCAAGTGATCTGCTGAATACCAGCAATAATACTTCCCTTGCCACGCAGCAAATGTCCGATATCTCATCGGAACTATCACGACTGAAAGCAGAACGTGCGGCCAGTGAAGCGAAAGCTGAGAGCATTCGCACTGCACTTAAAAATGGTGTGCCGGTCAACAGCCTGCCGGAAGTTATGTCCTCCGGCATTATGCAGCAGCTGAATGAGCGCCGCGGAGCGCTGATGGCTGAGATTGCCAATCTGTCGACAACGCTGCTGGACGGGCACCCGCGTATTCAGGGCTTGCGTGCGCAACTCGCTGATCTTGACCGGCAAATCCGGCAGGAAGGCAATACAATTCTGAAAAGCCTCGATAATGAGGTGACGACTGCCCGCAGCCGCGAGCAGGAGCAGACCCGTGAACTCAACCGGCTGAAAGCACAGGCCGCCGAGGCTGGCAGTCAGGAAGTTGAACTACGTGCTTTGGAACGTGATGCCGCCGCCCAGCGCGATTTGCTGCAAGCCTATCTGGCGCGCTATCGCGAGGCTTCCAGCATTGCTGACCGTACAGATCAGCCTGCAGATGCACGGATTTTTTCAACGGCAACTGTAGCAGGGGCACCGTATTTCCCAAAAGTGCTGCCTATGGTCAGCATGAGTTTTGTAGCAGGCTTGTTGCTGTTATCGGTTTTTGTTTTGCTGCGCGAGCTTTTCAGCGGTCGTGCAATGACAACAAGTCCTGTCAGAGCTGACAACAGGCACAATCTCTGGGGGGACGAATATGGTGCTGTTGCACAGAACTTTAGCCCTGCGCATAATGAAACTGCTCAGCTTGATAATAAGCTGATTGCGCAGCCGGCTCCCGAGCCTGTTTCCGATACAAATGAGATGCCTGATAAAAATGAGATGGTAGAGCACCCTATGGCCCGTCCTGAAATTGATGTAGAAACAATTCAGCGTATCTATGACAGCTATACTGTGTCTGAACCGGATGCTACGGAAGAACCTGATCCGGCATCCGATGATATTTATGCGCCCAATGGGATTGCGGCGATTGCCAGCCGTCTGATGTTGCAGGAACGCCGTCGCATTATTCTGATTTCGCCGGAAGGTGATGCCGGATCTGCCGGCAGTGTGCATTTGCTGCGTGAACTGGCTGATCGCAGCCTGCGGGTACTGCTTGTGGATATGACCGGCAATGGTGCTGTCAGTCAGGCAATGCTGGATGGCAACAGACCTGCCGGCATTACCGACCTTCTGCTCAATGTGAAGCAGTTTACCGATATTATTCATGGTGATTTATATTCGGATGCGGATGTAATTCCGACAGGTCTTTCTGATCCGAAGACCGCAATGGCACAGGCCGAACGTCTGCCGGTAATTTTTGAAGCGCTGGAAACGGCCTATGATTTTGTTCTGGTAGAAACCGGTGCATCCTCTGCTGAACAGGCGCTGAACCTTGACAGTGATACATCCGTCTTTGTGATGAATGTGTTTGACAGCGAAGATCAGGCTGTGGCGCAGACGGCACTGGCATTCCATGAGGCAGGTCAGGATGATGTAACCATTCTGATGGTACCGCACGCCTAGAGCATAATTATCTAAAATTATGCTTTGGTTTTAAAGTGTTAGAGCGAGTTTTGTGCGTACAATGGGTGCCGGCGCTCTAAAAGCCGGATTAAGCGTTTTTACGCAGCTTACTGCGCAGCTTTTTCACCAGCGGCCAGAGATATTTGTTGGTTTTAATACGATAGACAAGACCTGAGCGCAGCTGATTGAGTGTTGCGCTCAAACGGCCTTTGAATGTTAGAGCGATATGGCTGTCATAAAGTGGTTGCTCAATATCACACCAGTCACGCTTATATTTCTCCTCGCCGATGCCGAAGCTGAAATAATCCAGCTTTTCATCAATGGCACCGGCAATCGCTTCATAAAACAGAAAATCTCCGGGGCTGGCGGTGACCAGATCATCATCGGCGAAAGCACCAAATTCCACAGTCAGTCCGCGTTGCAGTGGCGTCTGACTGTCAGGGCTTTGCCAATAGGCACAGCCAATGACCGCACGCGGTTTTCCGGCGACTTCAAGAACATGCAGGCGATATTGTCTGCGTGTGTTATTTTCCGGTGCGGCAAAAAGTTTCCGGAAAAAGCGGTTCAGGTCATCGCCGGTAAAGCTGTTGGCAATGCCCTGTTTGGCAAAGCGCTGGCTTTTCATCGCATAAAAATCATTGAATGCAGCGCTGTTTTCCGCATCACCTTCTGCGGTGTAAATCCGCCATGCACCTGTTTCATCATAACGACGGGCATGTTGGCGGTGCTTTTTGCGTTTGCGTGAGGCATTGCTGCGCTCAAGCACAGTGTCAAAACTGTCTGGCAACGAGGCAATCAGCGCCGGATTCGGGTTGCGCTGATGAGAGAGGCTGAGCAGCGGATTATTATATCCGAGCCAGCACTGCATCTGACGGGTGAGGGACAGCAGTGTAATATCCGGCCGCGCTTCTTTCAGGCGGGCAATCAGTGCAGTGATATGGTCTTTGCTGATGTGTTGCGAAAAAGCCGGAAACAGAACCGGAAAATTGCAATTGGCATGGGAGCCGCCGGCAAAGCGAGCAACATGCTTGTGGTTTAGTTTGATAACCTCAAGCGGTAATAATAAAGCAGGGTTGTCCTCGATAAACAGCGCCAGCACAAGGCAGTCAGGATTTACATTTTGCTGCCAGAGCCGTGTCCAGAGTGCGGACTGGGCTATACCATGCACCGTCTTGTCATTGCTCCAGAGCGGCAAGGCATCATGAATATCGGAATAACAGGCCGTGCGGAACATAATCAGCGGGCTTTAGGCGGCTGAACCATCCACCACAACAGATACATGGCCGGAAGTATCCACAAAAAGCCGGTGAAGAAGAAATAAGCAAGCTGTACCCAGACCGAGGACTGGCCAAGATGGGCAACCGCAATCATGGTTGCAAGCAGCGCATAAATTGCAATCAGCAGAACAAGCAGCACGGTTCCGATCAGTTTTTTCAATCTTACAGGCATATTTCTCTCTCCGTCATCACTCTCATACACCAGACAGTACTGAATCTGAAATGGTTTTCGTCTCCGGTTTGACGCTGCATTTATGAAAGTGGTCAATAAAAACAGCGTCTGCGTGTCGCGTGTTGTTGTCTTGTATTCGCGGTGCGCATGCGGCATGTATCTGCGGGGGTAAAACTCAGTCGGAGCAGGATTGATGATAACAGATTATGCCGCATTACCGGCAACACAACAACCGGTCAGTGCCAACCACGACAAGAACCGTAAAATGGTACGGTGGTGGCTTTATGCGGTGTTCGTTGTACTGATCGCAATTGTCATGGTGGGCGGTGCAACCCGTATGACCGGCTCCGGTCTGTCTATCACTGAGTGGAAGCCTATCCATGGCGTTATCCCGCCGCTGAACCATGCGGAATGGCTGGAAGAATTCGATAAATACCGTCAGATCCCGCAATATCAGCAGATCAACAAGGGCATGGCACTGGAAGAGTTCCAGTTCATTTTCTGGTGGGAATGGGCGCATCGTATGCTGGCGCGTTTCGTCGGCTTTCTGGTGGCTGTTCCGCTGATTTTCTTCTGGGTAACTGGCCGCCTGCAGGACGGTTTGAAAGCGCGGATGCTTGGTATTCTGGCGCTGGGTGGTTTGCAGGGCGCTATCGGCTGGTGGATGGTGGCATCGGGTTTGAGCGTGCTGACATCGGTGAGCCAGTATCGTCTGGCTGTGCATCTCACTATGGCCTGTATTATTATTACCGCCGTGTTTTATGTTGCGCGCGGGCTTGCTGAATATACGGAAAAACCAGCGCCGCGCGGTTTGCAACGCTTTGCCGGCTGGCTGGTTCTGGCAATTCTGGTGCAGATTTATCTTGGCGGGCTGGTCGCCGGGCTGCATGCCGGTCTGACCTATAATACATGGCCGCTGATGGATGGCGCGATTATCCCTTCAGACCTGTTCATCAACCAGCCTTACTGGCGAAACCTGTTTGAAAATCCGAAGACTGTGCAATTCATTCACCGGATGTTTGCCTATACGGTGTTGGTGCTGGCTGTGCTGCATGCTGTACAGGCGCATCGCCATGCTGCCGGTACAACTCACGCGCGACGCTCTGTTGTGCTGCTCGGCCTGATCCTGATGCAGGCGGCGATCGGAATTATCGCCTTGCTGACAATGGTGCCGATTGAGTGGGGCCTTGCCCATCAGGGCTTTGCATTGGTGGTGCTGAGCTTTGCTGTCGCCCATTGGCGCGCCTGTAAAGGTGCTTATGAAATGCGTGCAGCTTAACAAAAAAAGCCCCGCAAATGCGGGGCTTTTTTATGGATACAGCTGATGTCTTAACTTACGCAGCGCGGTGGCAATTTTCAGTTCACGTTCCTCATCTGCAGCATTGCCGTCTTCATGATGCCATGCGGCTGAGAGGCAGCCATAGCAAAAGGCATAATCAAGAATATAGGCCGCAGGCTTGTCGATGATCCCTGCGAAATATTGCGCCATTTCTGCAGCACGCTGCATATTAAGGCACAAATCATCACGGTCGAGCGGATTGTAGAACAGATTGGCGCAATCAAAGGCAGCATCACCGCACAATCCGTGCGGATCAATTGCCAGCCAGCCCCGTGCACTGCGAATGATATTCTCATGATGAAGATCGCCATGCAGGGCGATGATTTCATGAGGCTGTCTGAGCAGGGATGCCGCGAGATCGGCTGCTTCCGTGTAAATATCCGCTTTCTTTCCCGCCAGATCAAACAGGCTTTTGAAATGCTTGAGCAGCGGCTGTAATTCAGACGGCAGCACCCGACCGGAGGGACTGTGTAAAACGCGGATCACTTCGCCGGCAATACGGATGGCATCTGCATCATGCCCGGCTTCAAGATGGGCTTTGAGGTCATAATCACCGGCATATTCCAGCAACATTATCACCGGATCATGCGTGAGGCCGAGCAGCCTGATAGCACCATGTCCGTCACGCTCGCGCAGATAATAGGCACCGCGCAATTCTTCATGGCCGGCAGGCTTGAGAACTTTAACAATCACCGGAGACTGTTCCTCTCCGGTGATTGTTGCTTTCCAGATATGGCTGGAATTGGTGTCAGCGAGCAGTTTTGCAGAAGCAATCTGCCAATGTGCCGGAAATACCGGCTTTATCACTGCTTGCTGTTCCATAGGCGATGAATGCTCCGGTTAACGCAGACCCAGCATCAGATTCATATTCTGCACGGCTGCACCCGATGCGCCTTTGCCGAGATTATCCAGCACGGCGACCAGATTGATCTGCTTGCCGCCTTCAGAGCCGAAGACATAAAGATTCATACCATCTGTATCTGCCAGCATTTCGGCATCCACACGCGCCATGGCGCTGCTTTCTTCAAGCGGGACGACGCGCACGATTTTCTGACCGGAATAATGTGCCTTCAGCTCATTATGCACATCTTCCATTGTCGGTTTGCCCTTGAGCAGATCGAGATGGACCGGAACCTGCACAATCATGCCTTGTGCAAAACGGCCGACACTTGGTGCAAAAATCGGCGCATGGTCAAGTTTGCCATACATCTGCATTTCCGGCAGATGCTTGTGCTTGAGTGTCAGACCATAGAGGAAATTGTTTTCCTTCATATGTTCCGGATGGTTCACATCTTCCATCTGGGCAATCATCTGCTTGCCGCCGCCGGTATAGCCGGATACCGCATTGACGGTGACAGGGTAATCGCTGTTCATCAGCCCTGCATCACGCAATGGGCGGATGAGCGAGATTGCGCCGGTCGGATAGCAACCCGGATTGGCAACCAGACGGGCTTCGCGGATACGCTGCGCCTGCAATGCTTCGAGCTCTGCAAAACCATAAACCCAGTTGGAATGGGTACGGTGTGCGGTCGACGTGTCGATAATACGCGTGGAATGGCCTTCAAGCAGGATCACCGCTTCACGCGAGGCATCATCCGGCAGGCAGAGAATGGCAATATCAGCCGAGCGCAGCAGGTCAGCGCGCAAATCTTTATTGCGTCGTTCTTCTTCCGGAATAGACAGGACTTCCAGATCAGTGCGACCGGCAAGGCGGGTGCGGATCTGCAGACCCGTTGTGCCATGTTCGCCGTCAATAAAGATTTTCGGTTTCATTTGAATTTTGCCTTAATGGTAGAGAATTCAGAGTGTTAGGAGTTATTGCTGAATCATTCTGTCAAGCAGTTGATTCATTCTGTGAGACTAAAGCATTTCCGGCAAAAGCGGGAACCTGTTTTGCCGGAGGACAATGCGTAAAATCAAACAGTTGGAACGGTGCCAGTGATTCAATATTCACCGGAACCGCTTTAGCGCGCGGCTTTCTTTTCCGCAAGCAGCCCCAGATAATGCATGGCAATTGTCGCGCCTGCAATGGCTGTTATATCGGCATGATCATAGGCCGGTGCAACCTCTACAATATCAGCGCCGACAATATCAAGTTTGCCGAGTTGACGCAGCACCGAGAGCATTTTTGCCGAGGACGGGCCACCCGCAACCGGTGTGCCAGTACCGGGCGCATAGGCCGGATCAAGGCAATCAATGTCGAAAGTGACGTAGGTTTTGCGCCCCTGTGTACGGGTTTCAATCGCCTGCACAATGTCTCTGGCGCTCATATCTTCAACATTGTGACCATAGAGAATTTGGATGCCGCAATCTTCCGGTGCATGGGTGCGGATACCGATCTGGATGGATGCAGCCGGATCAATAATACCGTCGCGTACAGCGCGGGCAACAAATGAGCCGTGATCGATACGCTTACCATCATCAAACCAGGTGTCCTGATGGGCATCAAACTGCACTAAGGCCAGCGGACCATATTTCGCGGCATGGGCTTTGAGGATCGGCCATGTCACAAAATGATCGCCGCCAAGCGACACCAGAAAAGCATCATTGGCGATCAGTTTAGCGGCTTCCTGTTCAATGGTGGCCGGTGTCAGCTGGTGGTTGCCGTAATCGAGCAGGCAGTCGCCGTAATCAATCACTGCCAGATTTTCAAACAGATCGCGCTGAAACGGATATTGCGGATCATTATCAAAGATCGCTGCGGCACGACGGATTGCCTGCGGGCCAAAACGGGCGCCCGGCCTGTTGGAAACGGCTGCATCAAACGGAATACCCCAGACCACCGCATCGGCATTGTTTACATCTTTACTATAGAGACGCCGCATAAAGGAGAGGGCACCGGCATGAGTAGGGTCGGTTGCGGCTCCCTTGATCGTCTGAGCCGTAAAAGCATTGTCGATGGATTTATGCGCCATGAAGTAACACCGTAAGCTGAAACAAAACTGACGATACAAGCTGTAGCGTCTTTTGGCGGGCTGATAAAGCGGCGTCCGATATTTAAATACTGAGAATTATCGGGCGCAGAGTTGCGATTGTGAGGTGTCCCGTTCTGCCTGCAGATAGTGCTTTTCTATTCATCCGAGGGGACATTATGCAAAGTAGGGTAATCAATGTTTTTGTGGTTTCAGCACTGGTAGTTTTAACAGCAGGCTGTGTCACGGATCAGAAAGCGGCACAGGCTCAACTTGAGCAGCAGGCCGTGCTGGGTTTGAACTGGGTCCAGCAATCAGGTGAATATGAAGCACTGGCCTATCAGGCTTTCAATGCTGCCCGCAGAGCGTTTGATACGGCAAAGGTGGAAGACGGGCGTAAGAAGGCTGTGATTGTTGATCTGGACGAGACAATGATCGACAACTCTGCTTATGCCGCATGGCGGGTGGAGAATGGTGTGCCTTATACCAAGCCGACATGGGCGCGCTGGATGGCGGCGCGACAGGCAACGGCCATTGCCGGAGCGGTGTCTTTCGCCCGTTATGTCAATTCCCATGGCGGGCGGATGTTCTATATCTCCAATCGTGATGATACATCCTATGCAGCGACTGTCAGCAATCTGCAAAAACTCGGTTTTCCCGGTGTATCGCGTGAAACAGTTTTGCTGCGCACTGAACAGTCAAACAAGCAGGCGCGTTTTGATCGGGTAAAATCCAAAGGCTATGATGTTGTCGTTTACGCCGGTGACAATCTCAACGATTTCGGCGCACAATTCTACGGCAAGAATAATAGTGAGCGCCGGTTGCTGGTTGCTGCACAACAGAACAAGTTCGGCTCAAAATTCATCATGCTGCCAAACCCGAATTACGGTGACTGGATCAGTGGTATGGCAACAGATTATTACAAGCAAACACCGGCAAAGCAGCTGCAAATCAACCGTGAGAATTTAAAAGTCTGGAAGGGTTGATTTGGATCGGTTCAGGAACCGGTTCTGCGCCATTCATAGAGCATATCCGGTTCTTTTTCTTCATTGCCGCTGCCGTCGGTTTTACCAATCGCGATAAAACCGTGTTTCTCATAGAATTGCTGTGCCTGAATATTTCGCTGAAATGTCCATAATTGCAGATGCGGAAACGTCGTTTGTGCCTGTCTGAGTAAAGCACTGCCAATACCGCGGCCCTGAAAATCCGGCAGAATATAGAGTTGCTCAATCCAGTCTTCTTTAAAGGCAACAATACCAGCCATATCAGGGGAAAAGGCTGCCCAGACCTCGCATTGTTCAAAAACGCAGTTTTCATAAAACCATTGATCTTCTTGCGGTGTATGCAAGCCTTTCAGCCATGGCAGGCTATTGTCGAAGGCCGCCCGATGGATGCGGGAAGCCTGCGCCATTTCCGGCAAGCCCAAACGCTTCAATTTGAAGTTATGAGTCGTCATTTGGTTTTAGAGCTTTCAGCATGAAAGCCGTAGGCGCGCTCAACACGGGCAATCCGTAAAGCATAGGTTTTATACCACATGGCACGGCCTTGCTTCTGCGCGGCCAGATGATCGATATTACGCTTCCAGTTACGGATGCTCTCTTCATCGCGCCAGTACGAATTGGTAATGCCGAAGCCGCTTGCATCCCGCACACTTTCAATGCCGAGAAAACCGTCCTGCTTTTCCGCTAGCTCAACCATCTGATCGGCCATTTCGCCATAGCCCGCGTCATCATCCGCCGTGCGCTGCGATGAAAAAGCGACAATATAATAAGGTGCGTCGGGAAGGGTGGCGAACGGAGAGTGATTGTGCATGAAACAGAATCCTGAAGCTTGGTGATATGGAAACATAAAGACCAGGCAATGCAGGAGATAGCAGCTACTCTGTCGCATGAAATAAAAAAAGCGGATCCGAAGATCCGCTTTTCTGTCGTTCGTAAGCGATAAAAGATTAGCGCTTGGGAACTCAAGCCCCGGAACGCGATTAGCGCTTGGAGAACTGGAAGCTACGACGGGCTTTCGCCTTACCGTATTTCTTACGTTCTACAACACGGCTATCGCGTGTCAGGAAGCCGCCCTTCTTGAGGACTGCGCGCAGAGCTGGTTCGTAGTAAGTCAGAGCTTTTGAAATGCCGTGACGAACTGCACCGGCCTGACCGGACAGACCACCGCCAGCAACAGTCGCGATGATGTCAAACTGACCAGCGCGGTTTGCTGCAACGATTGGCTGCTGCAGAACCATCTGCAGAACCGGACGAGCAAAGTATGCATTGAACTCTTTGCCGTTTACGATGATCTTGCCTGTGCCTGGCTTTACCCAAACGCGTGCAATCGCATCTTTACGCTTACCGGTCGCATAAGAACGTCCGAGAGCGTCGACTTTTTTAACGTGAACCGGAGCTTCAGGAGCAGCAGCTGCTGCAACTGTGCCAAGTTCTTCGAGCGAGTTGAGCTGCTCAGCCATTATGCGTTCCTCTTATTTTTGCTGTTCAAAGCGCCGATGTCGAGGACTTCTGGCTGCTGTGCTTCGTGCTGGTGGTCAGCGCCTGCATAAACGCGCAGGTTTTTCATCTGACGACGGCCGAGCGGACCGCGCGGAACCATACGTTCAATCGCCTTCTCAACGACGCGTTCCGGGAAACGGCCTTCGAGGATCTGACGAGCTGTACGTTCTTTAATACCGCCTGGGTGGCCAGTGTGCCAGTAGTAAACCTTGTCGGTGTACTTCTTGCCGGTCAGAACTACCTTGTCCGCATTGATGATGATGACATTGTCACCGTCGTCAACGTGTGGAGTAAAGGTTGGTTTGTTCTTACCGCGCAGAATGTTGGCGACCTGAGAAGCGAGACGACCGAGAACAACGCCTTCAGCGTCGATCAGGATCCACTTTTTCACCACTTCTGCTGGCTTCTGGGAAAAAGTTGCCATTGAAGTTATCCTTGGAAATAATCCTTGCAACAGAGACTGGAGCAAGGCTTTTTTTGTTGCTTGTGTTCCGGCAGAAATCTGCTCGTAACAAATGAAAACCGCACATCTTTTGAGAGATGTATATTTTCTGGCTGTGCAATACAGTGCCTGTGAGTAGGCGTCAAGTACACTGAATTTGCGTGTAATTATAATTGGTGTTTAAAATCAATATGTTAAAATTACGGTATTATATTACCCTATAAAAATCAGGTGATTTTTACCCTATATTCCCGTCCGGCCTGCAGCGTCACTTCAATTGCCCGCATTTTGTACATAGATTATGTCTTCTGCAGAATGTGATGCATAGCAGTATGAAAACGGAGAATGCCATGAATGAAACAGAAGTGAAATCTATCCTGCAAACCAAGCATGTGATCGCGCTGGTCGGCGCTTCTCCGAATGAAGATCGTCCAAGCTTTGGTGTGATGAAATATCTGCTGGAGCATGGTTATAAAGTTATTCCGGTTAATCCGGGGCAGGCAGGTAAGCAGATATTGGGGCAGATAGTTTATGCTTCGCTCTCCGATATTCCGGAGAAGATTGATATTGTCGATGTCTTCCGCGCTTCCAATGCCGTGCCTGCAATTGTCGATGAAATTCTGGCACTGAAAACACAGCCGGATGTTTTGTGGTTGCAGCTTGAAATCAGCCATGAAGAGGCTGAAGCCAAAGCCCGCGCTGCCGGAATAAAGGTGGTGACCGATATGTGTACCAAACAGCAGCATCAGCGACTGATTGGTGCCTGATTTTAGCTTTCTGTGACATTGCGGTGCAAAAATTTTGTTTTGACCGCAATGTAAATCTGCGGGTAATTTATAGGTGTTCTGGCGGAAAAAGATAATAGTTTGCGTATATTATAGTGATAAGTGGAATCTTTTTCTTTGCTTGTGGGGGAGTAAAACTCTAACCTGACCCAAATTGTTTATTTTGGGGAGTAGAGAATGTCCAAGCGCAGCCCTGGTTTTGATACACTTGCTATTCATGCAGGCGCAAAACCGGATCCGACAACCGGTGCCCGCACCACGCCGATTTATCAGACTGCATCCTATGTTTTTGATGATGTGGATCATGCTGCCGCTTTGTTCGGCCTGCAGGCTTTCGGCAATATCTATACCCGCCTGACTAACCCGACGACTGCGGTTCTGGAAGAGCGCGTTGCAGCGCTTGAAGGTGGTACAGCTGCCGTTGCGACTGCATCCGGTCATGCTGCACAGTTGCTGGTATTCCACAATCTGCTGCGTACCGGCGACAATTTTGTTGCTGCAAACAAGCTTTACGGTGGTTCGATCAATCAGTTCGGCAATGCCTTCAAGTCTTTCGGCTGGGAAGTGCGCTGGGGTGATGTGGATGATGTTTCCAGCTTTGAGAAACAGATCGACGACAAAACCCGTGCGATTTTCATTGAAAGTCTGGCTAATCCGGGCGGTATCGTTGTTGATATCGCTGCTATTGCGGAAATCGCACATAAGCACGGTCTGCCGCTGATCGTTGATAATACAATGGCGTCGCCATATCTGATCCGCCCGATTGAACATGGTGCAGATATTGTTGTGCACTCGCTGACCAAATTCATTGGCGGTCATGGTAATTCCATGGGTGGTATTCTGGTCGATGGCGGTACATTCGACTGGTCGAAATCCGGCAATTATCCGATGCTGAGTGAACCGCGCCCTGAATATGCCGGTGCGGAACTGCACAAAACCTTCGGCAATATTGCTTTTGCCATTGCAGCACGCACACTTGGTTTGCGCGATTTTGGTCCGGCGATTTCTCCGTTCAACTCGTTCCAGATTCTGGCCGGTATTGAAACTCTGCCGCTGCGTATGCAGCGCCATTGCGACAATGCACTGAAAGTGGCTCAGTGGCTGGAAAAGCACGAGAAAGTTTCATGGGTGCGTTATGCCGGTCTGCCAACCGACAAATATCATGCTCTGCAGCAGAAATATTCGCCTAAAGGCGGCGGCGCGGTTTTCACCTTCGGTCTGAAGGGCGGCTATGAAGCCGGTAAGACATTTGCGAACTCGCTGGAACTGTTCTCACTGCTGGCAAATATCGGTGATACCCGCTCGCTGGTTATCCATCCGGCATCAACCACCCATCGTCAGCTGACAGATGAGCAGAAAGTTGCTGCCGGTGCAGGGCCGGAAGTGGTGCGTCTGTCGATCGGTATTGAAGATGCTGACGATATTATCGCTGATCTTGAACAGGCTCTGGCAAAGATCGCCTGATGTCGTTGTTGCTGCCTGTAAATACAGTGTCTGAACCGGAACTTGGTGCGCCTGCAGAAGGGCGTATCATTTCCGGTGATCCGCAGTTCAGAACATGGAATGCGGAGGAGACCTCAGACGGGCTTTATGCCGGTATCTGGGAGTCGACGATTGGTAAATGGCATGTCGCTTATGATGAGTGGGAGTTCTTCCAGCTGATTAGCGGTGTGTCTGTGGTCACAGAAGAAGGCAAGGAGCCGGTCACTTTGCGGGCAGGCGATAGTTTCATCATCAGACCGGGCTTTAAAGGCACGTGGGAAGTGATTGAAACGACTCGTAAAACCTATGTGATAAAGCTTTAAAGTTATATTGTCTGAAATAGAAAACGCCGCGTCTTGATAGACGCGGCGTTTTTGTTTTTACCATTCCAGTTTCAGGCTTTGCATGCCGTGAAAATGATAGGTGTCGCCATAGAGCGGCGGCTCGGCAAAGCGGATATTCGGCAGACGCTTGAACAATGTTGCCAGAGAAACCTGCATTTCCAGACGTGCCAGCGGTGCGCCGATGCAGAAATGGATACCGGCTCCGAAGGAAACATTCTTCTGATCTGGACGTTCCGGCCAGAAGCGGTCCGGCTGCTCGAAAGCCTGATAATCGCGGTTGCCGGACCCCAGCAACAGGCCAAGCTGTTCACCGGCTTTGAGCGTTACGCCTTCGGCAATTTCAGTCTCATTATAGGCATAGCGAGTGAACATATGCAGCGGTGCATCAAAGCGCAGGCTTTCTTCAACCACAGCAGCAGTTGATTCCGGCGTGGCAAACAGAGCGCGATGATCCAGTCCGCTTTGCAGAATGGTCTTAACCGCATTGCCTGTCTGATTGACCGTTGCTTCATGTCCGGCATTGAGCAGCAGGATACAAGTGGTAATCAGCTCATCTTCCGAGAGCTTGGCACCGTTTTCCTCAGCGGCGAGCAACAGGCTCAACAGGTCGTCACCCGGATTTTTGCGGCGCTGAGCGGCATAGTCACGTAGATAATCGGAAAACTCTTTGGCCGCCTGATTGGCACTGTCTTCCACTTCACGGGTGGCATTGTGCATATACATGTTGACCATGCGATGCGACCAGTCGAGCAGTTGCGGGGCGTTGTCAGTCGGCACACCGAGCATTTCCGCAATCACCACCACCGGAATAGGAGTGGCGAAAGCCGGCATCAGGTCGACATGGCCTTGGTGTTCAAAGCCGTCAATCAGCTCATTGGCAAGCTTTTCAATGCGCGGGCGCAGGCGTTCAACCTGACGGGAGACGAAAGCACGATTGACGAGGGTGCGCAGACGGGTATGCACCGGCGGCTCGATCTCCAGCATGGAGTGACGTTCTACGCCGTCAAAATCTTTGAGATGTTCGCGGTTGATTGCATTGGCGCGATAACCGCCTGGTTCTTCACGGCCAAAACGGCGGTCGCGGAACAGCTTGTTGATGTCGTCGTAACCGGCAAAGCACCAGAAACCGTAATCTTCCCAGAAAAACACCCTCGCATTGTGATGCAGCCATGCATAGGCAGCATAAGGATTTTGTACAAACTCCGGCTGATGCGGATCAATGCGTACATGGCGGGTAGCAGGATCGAAATGAAGATAATCAGGTTTTGCAGGGGCGCTAGGGAAGTGATTCATCAGGCTTTCATCGCATTGGCATTAAAAGAGAATTTGCTATGCGACTATAAAGGCAGGTGAGGAGAAAATGCAGCGTGACAAAGCGTGGCATGACCATATTGTTCTTAATACATGGCCGACACAAAACAGTGTTGACTGTAAATAAAAACGCCCGGTGTGATGACCGGGCGTTTTTATCATAAAACTTTGGCTTTATTAGTTCGTTGCAGGTGTTGCTGCGCCGATTTCGGAAGCTACGCGGAAGAACTGAGTAGCAACGGAGGTACCCAGAACTGTAACAGCAGTGATGATAACAACAGCAATAAGCGCTGCGATCAGGCCGTATTCGATTGCAGTTGCACCGGATTCATTTTTACGGAAACGTTTGAAAATTGCTTTCATTGCCTTAACTCCAGATAGTTCTTTTCGTTATGGTCTTGCTGACCTGTTACGACTTATAGCCCGAAGAGTGTTTTTCAAGGCTTAAATTACATAGTAAATGAAGTTTAAGCATTGAGTTTGCTTAATGAATTACTTTTATTTTGTCTGCTATGAATTGATTTATATATTTATGAATTAAAATATTGATGTATTTTCAATATCTTAGCGATATTGCCTCAAAAGAAATACTCCTGAGGCTTTGCTTGGCCTCAGGGGTATAAACATGCAGCACATTGGAAAGCAGACGGAATCTAAATGAAAACCCGTTTATTTCCTGACGAAGGAGTTAAAAATCCCAGTCATCGTCTTCTGTGGCAACGGCTTTACCGATGACATAGCTGGAGCCGGAGCCGGAGAAGAAGTCGTGATTCTCATCGGCATTTGGTGAGAGCGATGACAGGATCGCCGGATTAACATTGGTCACAGTGCTCGGGAACAGTGGTTCGTATCCGAGATTCATCAGCGCTTTGTTTGCATTGTAATGCAGGAATTTTTTGACATCTTCGGTCAGACCGGTGCCGTCATAAAGCGCTTCTGTATATTTGGTTTCAACCTCATAGAGATCAAGCAGCATCGAGAAGGCGAAATCCTTCAGCTCTTCCTTGCGGGCTTCACTCTCTTTTTCCAGAGCGACCTGATATTTATAACCGATATAGTAACCGTGCACGGCCTCGTCACGGATAATCAGGCGGATAAGATCGGCAGTATTCGTCAGCTTAGCACGGCTCGACCAGTACATTGGCAGGTAGAAGCCGGAATAGAACAGGAAGCTTTCCAGATAAACACTGGCAATTTTGCGCTTCATCGGATCATCAGATTTATATTCATTGATGATCAGAGCAGCTTTGCGCTGCAGATGCGGGTTTTCCTCGCTCCAGCGATAGGCATCATCCACATCCGGTGTCGAGCACAATGTAGAGAAGATCGAGGAATAAGAGCGGGCATGAACCGCTTCCATGAAGCTGATATTCGACAGAACAGCTTCTTCATGCGGTGTGACTGCATCAGGCATCAGCGCAATGGAGCCGATAGTGTTCTGGATGGTATCCAGCAGTGTCAAACCGGTGAAAACACGGATGGTCAGTGTTTTTTCTGCCGGTGTCAGCGTGCCCCAGGACGGAATATCATTGGACAACGGAACTTTTTCCGGCAGCCAGAAATTGCCGGTCAGACGGTTCCATACTTCGAGATCTTTATCATCCTCGATACGGTTCCAGTTAACAGCCTTGGTGGCGCAGACGAGTTTAGGTTGGGCGTTCATAACGTGCTCTGATCTGTTCGGATGAACCGCCTGCACTATGGCAGACGGTTTTGTATAAAAGGATAGTGTTTACAGGGTGCAGGAAACGCAGCCTTCTACCTGTGTGCCTTCCAGAGCCATCTGGCGCAGGCGGATATAGTAGATAGTTTTGATTCCCTTGCGCCATGCATAGATCTGCGCCTTGTTGATATCGCGGGTTGTTGCGGTATCGCGGAAGAACAGTGTGAGCGACAGCCCTTGATCCACATGCTGCGTAGCTGCTGCATAAGTGTCGATGATTTTCTCTGCACCGATCTCATAAGCGTCCTGATAATAATCAAGATTGTCATTGCTCATGAACGGGGCAGGGTAATAAACGCGGCCGATCTTGCCTTCTTTGCGAATTTCAATCTTGGAGGCAATCGGATGGATCGAAGAGGTCGAGTTGTTGATGTAGGAAATTGAGCCTGTCGGCGGAACAGCCTGAAGGTTGCGATTATACATACCATGCGCCATCACCGATTTGCGCAGTTCTTCCCAGTCTGCCTGCGTTGGAATCGCAACGCCTGCAGTTTCAAACAATTCACGAACACGGGCAGTTTCCGGTTCCCAGACCTTGTCGGTATATTTGTCGAAGAATGTGCCGTCGGCATATTTTGAATCTTCAAAGCCGACAAAGCTTGATTTGCGATCCATCGCAATGCGGTTGGACGCTTTAATCGCGTGATAGACCACGGTGTAGAAATAGATGTTGGTGAAATCCACACCTTCTTCAGAACCGTAATAAATGCGTTCACGAGCAAGATAGCCATGCAGGTTCATCTGACCAAGGCCAATTGCATGTGATTCATCATTGCCGCGGGCAATTGATGGCACGGAATTGATCTTGCTCATATCCGACACAGCGGTCAGCGCACGGATCGAAGTTTCAACAGTCTTGCCGAAATCCGGTGAGTCCATGGTCATCGCAATATTGAGCGAGCCGAGGTTGCAGGAAATATCCTTGCCGATATGTTCGTAGTTCAGATCGTCTTTATAGGTGCTGGCTTCGCTGACCTGAAGAATTTCCGAGCAGAGATTGCTCATATTGATGCGACCGGCAATCGGATTGGCTGCATTCACGGTATCTTCGAACATGATGTACGGATAACCGGATTCAAACTGGATTTCCGCCAAGGTCTGGAAGAAGGCGCGCGCCTTGATCTTCTGCTTACGGATACGGCCGTCATCAACCATTTCGCGGTATTTGTCTGAAACCGAGATTTCAGTGAAAGGCACACCGTAAACACGCTCTACGTCATATGGCGAGAACAGATACATATCCTCGTCATTTTTCGCGAGTTCAAAAGTGATGTCCGGAATCACCACGCCGAGCGACAGGGTTTTAATACGGATTTTTTCATCCGCATTTTCACGCTTGGTGTCGAGGAAGCGCATAATGTCCGGATGGTGGGCATTGAGATAAACCGCACCGGCACCCTGACGCGCACCCAGCTGGTTAGCATAAGAGAAAGCATCTTCGAGCAGCTTCATGATCGGAATGATGCCGGAAGACTGGTTCTCGATCATTTTGATCGGTGCGCCATGCTCACGAATATTGGTCAGTGCAAAAGCAACACCACCGCCGCGCTTGGAAAGCTGCAGTGCGGAATTGATCGAGCGACCGATCGATTCCATGTTGTCTTCCATACGCAGAAGGAAGCAGGAAACCAGCTCACCGCGTTGTTTTTTACCGGCATTGAGGAAAGTCGGTGTCGCAGGCTGGAAACGGCCGGACAGCACTTCTTCCATGATCGAGATCGCCAGAGCTTCGTCGCCGTCAGCCAGAGCCAGCGCAACCATACAAACGCGGTCTTCATAACGTTCCAGATAACGCAGGCCGTCAAAAGTCTTCAGCGTGTAGCTGGTGTAATATTTGAACGCGCCAAGGAAGGTTGGAAAGCGGAATTTCTTTTTATAGGCAAGATTGAAGAGATTCTGGACGAACTCAAAGGAATACTGGTCCAGAACTTCTTTTTCGTAATAATTCTGGGTCACCAGATAATCGAGTTTCTCTTCCAGATTGTGGAAGAAAACCGTGTTCTGGTTCACATGCTGGAGAAAATACTGGCGAACGGCCTTACGATCCATATCAAACTGGATCTCACCATTCGGACCGAAAAGGTTCAGCATGGCATTCAGCGCATGATAGTCCATTGCCGGAGTGTCCTTTTTAGAACTCCCGTTGTTTGAACTGTTGGTGTTGTTTTTTTCTGTCCGTTCAAGCTCAAGAGTCGCCACAGTTTTTCCAATTCATTTTTCGGCCAATATGTGTCGGCCAATTTATTTGTCGGTATGTGCAAAACAAAGACCGGCTTTATTTCCACATCTGTTCACAATACTGATCCGGCTTTTGATTGAGAAAGCGGACAGCAATTCAATTTCATTATTAGAGCGCCGGGCGCCCGGTTAGGCGCACAAAACTCGCTCTAACACTTTAAAATGAGAGCATAATTTGAACTTAAACTGGTTCAAGTTTAAGAGATCATGCTCTAAACCCCTGCACGGGGTCAGAAGTCAGGCAGCGAGGTCTGCCTGCCAGAATTTTTGCAGGCCATTCCGCACATTGATAACGTCATCATCCGTTCCGGCCAGTTCATAGCGATACAGGAACGGTACCTGACATTTCTCAGATATGACATTGCCGGCAAGACAATAGGTTGAACCGAAGTTACGGTTGCCGCCTGCAATCACACCGCGAATGAAGGAACGGTTGGAACTGTCATTAAGAAAACGGATCACAGGTTTGGGAACGGCACCGCGTCCGTCTCCGCCGGCATAGGTTGCGACAACAAGTACAAAAGGTTGTGTCACCTGTAAAAGATCGGCCTTCATGCTGCACGGAATACGCAGAGCAGGCAGTCCGGTCTTTGTGACAAAGCGATGCGTATTTTGCGTGCCGCTTGAAAAATAGACGAGCATGCTCATAGCCACTTCCTCATGTTAAATCTCCAGTGAGACACTGAAGTCAAACAAAGACCCTCTATATATAGTGGCTCCAGTCCGGCTCTGCAGCCATTGCTGTGCATTATACAAGAAGAGGGCATAGCTTTTGTGTTTTGCCTGATATGCCGTTTCTGATCCCGGATTCTGCCCGCCTTCCAAAGCGAAAGACGGGCAGAGAATTACCGGTCAGATCGAGCAGCCAGACGGATCGTCCGGATATGACAGCCACACCGGAGCGCTCAGGCCGTTATATTTAAGCCAGCGCGCTGATCATGTCAGGACGGAAGCCTGCCCAGTGTGTATCACCGGCAACAACAACCGGAACCTGCATATAACCGAGACGTTTAACTGTGTCGTAGCCTTCTGCATCGGCAGAAATATCAATGATGTTGAAATCGATTCCCTGACGTTCCAGAGCGCGATAGGTGGCGGTGCACTGAACGCAGGCTGGCTTGCTGTAAACAGTAATGGACATCGGATTCCTCGTTTCTTGATCGCCCTGATATTTTTCAGAGACTGATTATGCGTTATATGCCTGTTGATTACTCCGGAGAGAATAGTCAGCGGACATTGTAGCGGGGGCTACAGTTTCCCTTGGCAGGGCCTTATTGGTCTGCACCTTGCGGTGCCTTTTTGTATCTGCGCCTGACGGCGCTCTTTTCTTTTGCACCTCACGGTGCGTCTTTATTTTTGCACCTTACGGTGCGGTATTTGTCGTTCTCCGGAGCGTTGTGCCCTCAAAGAACTTTTTGTCTTAGGCTTCCCTGTATTCCTCACCGGTATGGTTCATCCAAAGACGCACCGGCGGTGATAAATCCGAGCATTGTGGTTCCGCCGTTTTAGAAACCCGAGGGCGGAGGCCTTTCAGGTGCAAAGCGCACCTTTAAATCTGCTGCACAAACTGCGGTTATTCCGCAAAACGCATGCTGAACTTGCTTAAACTGATAAGAACGGAACGGACGGCGGGAGAGGTCTGAAAGGAATGACTCATAGAAGAGCCGGATGCGTCATCAGAGATGGTCGTATAAAGCCATCGGGCGAAGATTCGCTCTGACTGCTGACAAATCTGCTGAAACAGGTTCCTGAACCACAGATGCGGACATCTGTTTGTTTTTTGATTCCTGAAAAGCAGCTCTGACCTTGCGCATAACCTGATTCCTGTTGCCTTGCCGAACTGTGATCTGTGTGCCTGCGATACTGAAAACAACACCGGCGTAACGGATCACATTTCTTCCGTCTTCAACATTCCCGGAGCCTGTTGATAACAACAATCCCCAACTCTCCGCCGGAAAGGAGTTGCCTCCTGAGGACCGGCAAAAATTTCGACGCAACTATCCCGGATCGCAATGCGTATGACCGGTTTTATTGTGCCTGATAAAGCCGTTTTGAGCATTGTTGCGAAGCTGCTGTTTGCAGAATCGAAGAACCGCTCAAGACACTATATATGGTATATGTTATGAATTTTTCGTCAATACCTATGGTGTCTCTCTGATAATTTTACCCGCTATACACAGGGCTGAATTAATATGTGGAGATGTGCCAAAAAGGTATCAGCAGGGTCGGCAGGCGTGCTGCAACCGCTCAGCTTGATTCTTAACTGCAGCATATAAGATATGAGCGGTTTTGGGGCGGAAACTTTGCTGTTTCTTGGCAGATTCTTTTCTTTACAAAAGCGGCCGGAGCGGGCAGCCGATTCTCAAATAAAGCGGAGAAGATACGCTGCAGAAAAGATATGAGAATAGTCAGCCGTGAGACGGCGATTCTGCATAAAACAATTTTCGCTGAAAATCAGCGTAAGGTTCAAAATGTTGTTTTTCAGAAGAGGGGGAGAAATGGTGGGCGATGAGAGACTCGAACTCCCGACATCTTCGGTGTAAACGAAGCGCTCTACCAACTGAGCTAATCGCCCGCTCGCTAAAAGCGGTATGTGCTGACTTAATTCGTCAATTATAAATATGAGCACAACACATTTATAATCTTCATTCATTATCTGATTTCTCCGATAATGAATGGTGGGCGATGAGAGACTCGAACTCCCGACATCTTCGGTGTAAACGAAGCGCTCTACCAACTGAGCTAATCGCCCGCTCGCTTTGAAGCGGCTGTGAGGCTCGTTTAAGGAATTCTTTGACTAAGCGCAAG
Source organism: Hyphomicrobiales bacterium (assembly GCA_900470285.1). GTDB lineage: Bacteria > Pseudomonadota > Alphaproteobacteria > Rhizobiales > Rhizobiaceae > Pseudochrobactrum. Next base: position 441,564 of record UCAG01000005.1, on the reverse strand, counting down.
AGCAAAAATCAAAAATAAAACAGAAATTTGAATTAATTTTTGTTTCTTCACATTCCCGATGCGGTTCCGTCATGCGTTTCGGATGATTCTTTGAATTCAGTTGCTTATAGGTTGTGAGGAGGGGCATCTTTTTATTCTGTGCTGTGTATAAAACCTGTCATTTGTGCACTGCCTATATATATAAAGTGCTCTGTTCGGGCTCTGTGCATCTTTATCCTCTTTTCAGTGAAAAACTTTCAAAACCTCGCTTGACAGTTCATGGTGAACGCATTAGACAGCGCCCATACCGAACGGAAACGTCACGGTGCCTCAAGTAAATAGCTTAAGGCTTTCAGATAATCTCTGAAAATACTGCGCGGGTGTAGCTCAGTTGGTTAGAGTGCCGGCCTGTCACGCCGGAGGTCGCGGGTTCGAGCCCCGTCACTCGCGCCACTTTCTCTTCTTTAAAATACAATTTGTGAGAAAGTGGCGCACCCCGCCTGCTTTATATTTCCCTTTGATGTTCTGATTTAAGCATTTGTTTTTAAATGCAAATTTTCTTCATTTATTTGTAGATTTTATAAGAAAACCCTTTGATTTTAAAAATGAATCAGAGTACATACCAAATCACTTCAGCACATGAAGTACTGCGCGGGTGTAGCTCANNTACTGCGCGGGTGTAGCTCAGTTGGTTAGAGTGCCGGCCTGTCACGCCGGAGGTCGCGGGTTCGAGCCCCGTCACTCGCGCCACTTTCTCTTCTTTAAAATACAGTTTGTGAGAAAGTGGCGCACCCCGCTTCTATTTAATTTCCTGTTGTGAGTTTTGTTGCGTTACTGATGGCGTAGCCTTGGTATTCTCTTTGGTTGCATCATCGATGATCAGGAGGAAGAGGGCTGTCAGGAAAAGGAGCATGCCCGCGATAAGGCTTTTGCGTGCGGGCTGCAGATTGATTTGGTTTTCATTCTTTACTGGTCTGGAGATTAGCCAGGGGACACAGCCTGTCAGAAAAAGCGCGGCCAGCATTGTTAGCAGTGAAGCAAGCATGAGAGGCGTAATTTTTTCAGCGGGTTCTGATGTAAGATAAAATATAATGCCTATGCCTGAGACAGTGTAGGCTGAAGCTACAGTGCAAAGACCGGGAACAACGCCGGTTGGTGCGTGCATGGCAATACTATCCGTAAAGTTATTGGCCAGAATTACGTCTATGGTAGCTTCAGCGAGAGCAGTTGCCAGCTGTCAGTTTTGCGTGATGCATTCTATGAATGCGTACGTTGCTGCGTTTTTTGATTCTTTTTTTATATTCGTATAATGTTGTGATGGATGGTGATGCGATCGGGATGCGTTACTCTTTGGCGTCAGGGCAGGGTTTTAATCTGGTGACTTCACGTTTTCGGGAGTGGTGCAGACGTTCTGCCGGTTCAATTTCAACACATGGCGTTTGAGCTGATGTGGATATTGTCGGTGGAGTTTAAATAAACCGAACCGTATCAGGCTGTGTTATTAGGTCCGGCTGAGTTGTTAACAGGTTGGCTTTTATTAATCATATCCGTGTGAGTGCATGGCAGTCATGTGCTTTAAAGGCTTGCGCAATCGGGTTGACTACGATAACCGTCCCCACACAAAGCACTGTATTCGCACGGCACGCCATTTGAAGCTGTTTGGGCGAGATTGATTGTAAGGTGCAATGTGTCACATGGCTGTAGCCGTCAAATGGCTTATGTAGTGCACAACTTTACATCTTGAAGCCGGAAATAGGGTAATGAACGAGCTTTTAAGTTCCTATCTGCCGATCGTCATTTTTATTGGCGTGGCAATGGTGATCGGAATTGCGTTGCTGGTAGCGCCGTTCCTGGTCGCGTACAGACAGCCGGATCCAGAAAAACTATCCGCCTATGAGTGCGGATTTAACGCATTTGACGATGCGCGCATGAAATTCGACGTGCGTTTCTATCTGGTATCCATTCTTTTCATCATCTTCGACCTTGAAGTTGCATTCCTGTTCCCGTGGGCTGTGTCCTTCGGTGAAATTGGCATGTTCGGTTTCTGGTCCATGATGGTCTTCCTTGGTGTGCTCACCATCGGCTTCATTTATGAGTGGAAGAAGGGAGCCCTCGAATGGGATTGACCTCTGGCCAAAACACTATGTCTTCTAATGTCAATATGGGTGGCGGGACGCTGATAGCTCCCCGCCCTAAGGGTATTATTGATCCGAATACCGGCAAGCTGGTCGGTCAGGATGATGCGTTTTTCGGCGAGTTGAATAATGAACTGTCCGATAAGGGCTTCATTGTTACCTCTGCTGATGCACTGATTACATGGGCGCGCACCGGCTCGCTGATGTGGATGACCTTCGGTCTGGCCTGCTGTGCTGTGGAAATGATGCATATTTCCATGCCGCGCTATGATGCTGAGCGTTTCGGTATTGCGCCGCGTGCGTCTCCGCGTCAGTCCGACGTAATGATTGTTGCGGGTACGCTGACCAATAAAATGGCACCGGCACTGCGCAAGGTTTACGACCAGATGCCGGAGCCGCGCTATGTGATCTCCATGGGCTCATGCGCGAATGGCGGTGGTTACTACCATTACTCCTATTCTGTTGTGCGTGGTTGTGACCGTGTTGTTCCGGTTGATATCTATGTGCCGGGCTGCCCTCCGACCGCTGAAGCACTGCTCTACGGCATTCTCATGCTGCAGAAGAAGATTCGCCGTACCGGTACGATTGAGCGTTGATTGGGGGATATGATGATTCAAGAAGCTCTCAATGAACTTTCGGCCTATCTGTCCGAACGCCTTGAAGGCAGAATCGATGAAACATCGCTGCGTTACGGTGAACTGAGCATCACTGTGCCGGGCAGCCAGATTATTTCTGTGCTGACATTCCTGCGCGATGATGTGCAGTGCCAGTTCGTGAATTTCACCGATCTGAGCGGTGTTGACTATCCGGGTCGCGTCAATCGTTTTGATGTGGTTTATCAGCTGATGTCACCGCGTCATAACCTGCGTATCCGCATTCGTGTGATCACGGATGAAGATACACCGGTTCCGTCAATCACCGGCGTTTATCCGGGTGCATTGTGGTACGAGCGTGAAGCCTACGACATGTATGGCATTCTGTTCTCCGGTCATCCGGATCTGCGCCGTCTGCTGACAGATTACGGTTTTGAAGGTCATCCGCTGCGTAAGGATTTCCCGCTGACCGGTTTTGTCGAAGTCCGTTATGATGATCAGGTCAAACGCGTTGTTTACGAGCCGGTTGAGCTGCGTCAGGAATTCCGTAATTTTGATTTCTTGTCCCCGTGGGAAGCGACAGATTATGTGCTTCCGGGCGATGAGAAAGCGAAGTCAAATTAATCTGTCACGTTAGCTGAAGGATTTCAAAATGTCTGATGGTGCTAAGTTGGAAGGTCGCTGCCTCTGTGGTTCAGTGCAGTTTTCGGCGAAGCCTGTAAGTGACGAAATGGGCGCCTGCCACTGTTCAATGTGCCGCCGCTGGTCCGGCGGTGTGTTTCTGTGTGTGGATTGCGGAGATAGCCTTGAAATCACCAAAGGTGATGATCTGGGCTTTTACGGTTCATCCGCATGGGGTGAACGCGGTTTCTGCAAAGTCTGCGGTTCCACGCTGATGTGGCGTATGCAGGACGGTTCCCATAATGTTGTTTCCGTTCAGGCGTTTGAAAATCCTTCGCAATTCAGGTTTACGACAGAGATCTATATCGATTGTAAGCCTGATAGTTACGCTTTTGCCAATGATACGAGCAAAATGACGGAAGCAGAGTTTCTGGCAGCTTTTGCCTCTACACAGGATGCCGAGAATGGCTGAGACACAAGTAAGAAATTTTAATATCAACTTCGGCCCGCAGCATCCGGCGGCGCACGGCGTTCTGCGTCTGGTGCTCGAGCTCGATGGTGAAGTCGTGGCGCGTGTTGATCCGCATATCGGCCTGCTGCATCGCGGTACCGAAAAGCTGATGGAAGCCAAGACCTATCTTCAGGCTGTGCCTTATCTGGATCGCCTCGATTACGTAGCGCCGATGAATCAGGAGCACGCCTATGCATTGGCAGTTGAACGCCTGCTCGGTGTTACAGTGCCGAAGCGCGGTCAGCTGATCCGTGTGTTGTTTTCTGAAATTGGTCGTATTCTCAATCATATTCTGAACGTGACCACACAGGCCATGGACGTTGGTGCGCTGACGCCGCCGCTCTGGGGTTTTGAAGAACGTGAAAAGCTGATGGTATTCTACGAGCGCGCTTGTGGTGCTCGTATGCATGCGGCTTATTTCCGTCCGGGCGGTGTTCATCAGGATCTGCCGGAACAGCTCGTTCAGGATATTGCCAACTGGATTGATCCGTTCCTCAAGACCACGCTGAGCAATCTCGATAACCTGATTACACCAAACCGTATTTTCAAGCAGCGTAACGTTGATATCGGCGTTGTCAGCCTTGAAGATGCATGGGCATGGGGCTTCTCCGGTGTCATGGTTCGCGGTTCGGGTGCTGCATGGGATCTGCGTAAGTCGCAGCCTTATGAATGCTATAATGAAATGGAATTCGACATTCCGATCGGTAAGAACGGCGACTGCTATGACCGCTATCTGATCCGTATGGAAGAAATGCGCCAGTCCGCATATATCATGCGCCAGTGCTGTGAACTGCTGCTCGGCAAAGAGCGCGTCGGCCCTGTGTCGAATACAGATAATAAAATTGTTCCGCCAAAACGTGGCGAAATGAAACGCTCGATGGAAGCTCTCATCCATCATTTCAAGCTTTACACTGAAGGTTACCATGTGCCGGAAGGCGAGGTATATGCCGCAGTTGAAGCACCGAAGGGTGAATTCGGTGTTTATCTGGTGTCTGACGGCACCAATAAACCGTATCGTTGCAAATTGCGTGCACCGGGTTTTGCTCATCTTCAGGCCATGGATTTCCTGTGCCGCGGTCATATGCTGGCCGACGTCTCCGCGATCCTTGGCTCGCTCGATATTGTGTTTGGTGAGGTAGACCGCTGATGTCCGTCCGTCGTCTCGCAGATGATTCCGTTCAGCCGGCCAGCTTTTCGTTTAATGCGGAAAATCAGGTCTGGGCTGAAAAGACAATTAAGAAATTCCCTGAAGGTCGCCAGCAGTCTGCGGTTATCCCGCTGCTGATGCGTGCGCAGGAGCAGGATGGCTGGGTCACTAAGGCTTCCATCGAGCATATTGCTGCGATGCTGGAAATGCCGTTGATCCGCGTTCTGGAAGTGGCAACATTCTATACCCAGTTCCAGCTGAAGCCGGTTGGCACACGCGCCCATATTCAGGTTTGCGGCACAACACCATGCGCATTGCGCGGTGCTGAAGAGCTGATGAAAGTGTGCAAACACAAAATTCATCACGATCCGCTGACACCAAATGCTTCGGGCACGCTGTCCTGGGAAGAAGTTGAATGTCAGGGTGCTTGCGTCAATGCGCCGATGGTCATGATCTTCAAAGACGCTTATGAAGACCTGACACCTGAACGCCTTGAAGAAATCATTGATGCTTTCGAGGCAGGCAAGGGCGATACCATCAAGCCGGGTCCGCAGATCGACCGTGATTTCTCTGCGCCGATTGGTGGTTTGACATCTTTGACCGATGGCAATCCGAAAGCGGAGGGCTGATTGATGCTGGCTGATAAAGATCGTATTTTTACAAATATTTATGGCCTGAAAGACAAGTCGCTTAAAGGCGCTATGTCCCGTGGTCACTGGGATAATACCAAAGGTCTGGTCGAAAAAGGCCGTGACTGGATTATCAATGAGATGAAGGCTTCGGGCCTTCGCGGTCGTGGCGGTGCGGGCTTCCCGACCGGCATGAAATGGTCTTTCATGCCGAAGGAAAGCGACGGTCGCCCGCATTATCTCGTCGTCAATGCCGACGAATCGGAGCCGGGCACCTGTAAAGACCGTGATATCATGCGCCATGATCCGCATACGCTGATCGAAGGCTGCGTGATTGCCGGTTGTGCAATGGGCGCACATACAGCTTACATTTATATCCGCGGTGAATTTATGCGTGAGCGTGAAGCCCTGCAGGCAGCAATTGACGAATGCTACGCAGCCGGTCTGCTTGGCAAAAACAACAAGTGCGGCTGGGATATGGACGTGTTCGTTTCCCACGGTGCGGGCGCTTATATCTGCGGTGAAGAAACTGCGCTGCTGGAAAGCCTTGAAGGCAAAAAAGGCCAGCCACGTCTGAAGCCGCCATTCCCTGCGAATATGGGTCTCTACGGCTGTCCGACCACTGTGAACAACGTGGAATCGATTGCTGTTGCTCCGACCATTTTGCGTCGCGGCGGCGCATGGTTCTCTTCCATTGGCCGTCCGAACAATGTGGGCACCAAGCTGTTCCAGATTTCCGGTCATGTGAACACACCATGCACCGTGGAAGAAGCTCTTGGTATTCCGTTCCGCGAACTGATTGAAAAACATGCCGGCGGTATCCGCGGCGGTTGGGACAATCTGCTCGCTGTTATTCCGGGTGGTGCATCCTGTCCTGTGGTTACCGCAGAAAACATGATGGACGCCATCATGGATTTTGACGGTATGCGCGATGTTAAGTCGTCTTTCGGTACCGGCGGTCTTATCGTTATGGATAAGTCGACCGATATTATCAAAGCGATTGCCCGTCTGTCGGCCTTCTTCAAGCATGAAAGCTGCGGCCAGTGCACGCCTTGCCGTGAAGGTACAGGCTGGATGTGGCGCGTTATGGAACGCATGGTTACCGGTAATGCGCAGAAGCGCGAAATCGACATGCTGTTTGATGTGACCAAGCAGATTGAAGGTCACACGATCTGTGCGCTTGGCGATGCGGCTGCATGGCCTATTCAGGGTCTGATCCGCAATTTCCGCCCGGAAATTGAAAAGCGTATTGATGATTATACCCGCAATGCTGTTCAGAGCCGTAACATCCGGCTCGAAGCTGCGGAATAAGCTTCAGGGCAGGCCGGTTGCGGTCTGCCCGTTTAGTCATGAAGCGGCACTGCCGCAGAATTAATATGATGCGGCGGATGCCGCGGGTTTAAAAGAATGCGGCAAGTGCCGCAGGTTTGGACAAGCGATGGCAAAGATCAAAGTTGACGGTAACGAGATCGAAGTACCCGATCACTACACGCTTCTTCAGGCAGCCGAAGAGGCTGGCGCTACCGTGCCGCGTTTCTGTTTCCACGAACGCCTCTCCATTGCCGGCAACTGCCGCATGTGCCTGGTTGAAGTTAAAGGCGGACCGCCGAAGCCGGCTGCATCCTGCGCTATGGGCGTACGCGATCTGCGTCCTGGCCCGAACGGCGAAACACCTGAAATTTTCACCAACACCCCTATGGTCAAAAAGGCCCGTGAAGGTGTGATGGAATTCCTGCTGATCAACCACCCGCTGGATTGCCCGATTTGCGATCAGGCCGGTGAGTGCGATCTTCAGGATCAGGCAATGGCTTTCGGTACAGATGGTTCGCGTTACCGCGAAAACAAACGTGCTGTTGAAAACAAATATATCGGCCCTTTGGTCAAAACGATCATGACACGCTGCATTCACTGCACGCGCTGCGTTCGTTTCACCACGGAAGTTGCCGGTATTTCTGAACTCGGCCTCACAGGTCGCGGTGAAGATGCTGAAATCACCACCTATCTCGAACGCGCAATGACCTCTGAACTGCAGGGCAATGTGATTGATCTGTGCCCGGTCGGTGCGCTGACATCCAAGCCTTACGAGTTTCAGGCACGTCCTTGGGAGCTGAACAAGACCGAGTCTATCGACGTGATGGATGCTCTTGGTTCAAATATCCGCGTTGATACTCGTGGTCGTGAAGTGATGCGTATTATGCCGCGTCTGAACGAACAGGTGAACGAAGAGTGGATTTCCGACAAGACCCGTTTCATCTGGGATGGTCTGCGCACACAGCGTCTGGATCGCCCATATGTTCGCGTCAATGGTCGTCTGCAGGCTGCAAGCTGGTCTGAGGCATTTGCTGCGGTTAAAGCTGCTGTTGCCAAGACTTCTGCTGCCAAAATCGGTGCAATTGCTGGTGATCTGGCCAATGTGGAAGAGCTCTACGCACTGAAGAGCCTGATGACCAAACTCGGTTCCGTCAATATTGACGCCCGTCAGGATGGTGTTGCGCTCGATCCTAAATTCGGCCGCGCTTCTTACATCTTCAATCCGACGATTGAAGGCATCGAACAGGCTGATGCGATTCTGATCATCGGTTCCAACCCGCGTTTTGAAGCTTCGGTGCTCAATGCACGTATTCTGAAGCGTCAGCGTCAGGGTGGTCTGCAGATTGGTCTGATCGGTGAACAGGCAGATCTGCGTTATGCTTATAACTATCTCGGCGCGGGTTCTGATACGCTGGCTCAGGTAGCAAGCGGCAAAGACAAGTTCTTTGATGTTCTGAAAAATGCACAGCGCCCGCTGATCCTGATCGGTCAGGGTGCACTGACCGGTGAAACCGGTGAAGCTGTATTGGCTCAGGCTGCTCAGCTGGCAAATGCCGTTGGCGCTGTGAGCGAAGAGTGGAACGGTTTTGCAGTTCTGCACACTGCCGCTGCCCGCGTCGGCGCTCTGGATCTCGGCTTCGTGCCGGGTGAGGGTGGTGCTAAGGCTGCTGACATGGTTGGCCAGATGGATGTGCTGTTCCTTGCCGGTGCAGATGAACTGGATCTGTCCAACAAAGGTTCGAGCTTCGTTGTCTATATCGGTACCCATGGTGATGCCGGTGCACATGCTGCTGATGTGATCCTGCCAGGTTCCACCTATACAGAAAAATCCGGTACCTATGTGAATACGGAAGGCCGCGTACAGCTGGCAAACCGTGCTGGTTTTGCTCCGGGTGAAGCCAAGGAAGACTGGGCGATCCTGCGTGCATTGTCTGATGTACTGGGTGCGAAACTGCCGTTTGACAGTCTGGCTCAGCTGCGTGCAGCGCTTTATGCGGACTATCCGCATATGGCTCAGATTGACGCAGTGGCTGCCGGTCAGGTTGCGGATATTGCAACTCTCGGTGCAAAAGCAGCTCCGGTAAAGGGCGTTGCATTTGCTTCGCCTGTTACAGATTTCTATCTGACAAACCCGATTGCCCGCGCTTCAGCTGTGATGGCTGAATGTTCCGCGCTGGCAAAGGGTGGCTTCCAGCAGGCAGCCGAATAAGCATTGATGCATACAGCTCCTTAAGCTTTCGGGTTTAAGGAGCTGATATTGCTAAATAATAAGGTTTACAGCTTGCCCTTGCGTGGGACAAAAAACCACGCAGTGCTGTAAGAGAGAGACGGGAAAATGGACGGTATTTTTGCAGCTTACGTCTTACCGGCGCTGATCATAGCGCTGAAGTCAGTCGTTCTGCTCGTCGTATTGCTGATTGTTGTAGCCTATCTGCTTTATGCAGATCGTAAGATCTGGGCTGCGGTACAGTTGCGTCGGGGACCAAACGTTGTCGGCCCTTGGGGACTGTTTCAGGCTTTTGCGGATCTTTTGAAATTCGTATTCAAAGAGCCGATCATACCATCGGGTGCCAACAAAGCCGTGTTCCTGCTGGCGCCGTTTATTTCGGCACTGCTGGCATTGGCAACATGGGCGGTTATTCCGGTCAGTGAGGGCTGGGCGATTGCCAATATCAATGTCGGTATCCTTTATATTCTCGCTATATCTTCGCTTGAAGTTTATGGCGTGATTATGGGTGGCTGGGCTTCAAACTCGAAATATCCGTTTCTCGGTGCATTGCGCTCCGCAGCGCAGATGGTTTCTTATGAAGTTTCGATCGGTTTTGTGATTGTAACAGTTCTGTTGGTTGCCGGTTCCCTGAACCTGACCGATATCGTCCTGTCCCAGTCCACAGGTCTTGGGACTTCGCTGGGGTTGCCGAATTCGTTCCTCGACTGGAACTGGCTCGTGCTGTTCCCGATGTTCGTGATCTTCTTCATCTCGGCACTGGCGGAAACCAACCGTCCTCCGTTCGATCTGGTTGAAGCGGAATCCGAACTTGTTGCCGGTCACATGATCGAATACTCGTCAACACCGTTCCTGCTGTTCTTCCTCGGTGAATATGTTGCCATCACTCTGATGTGCGCATTGATGACCATTCTGTTCCTTGGCGGCTGGCTGCCAATCGTGGATGTATGGTTCCTCGCATGGGTGCCGGGCATTGTCTGGTTCATGCTGAAGCTCTGCATGTGCTTCTTCATGTTCGCGATGGTTAAGGCATTTGTACCGCGTTACCGTTATGACCAGCTGATGCGTCTGGGCTGGAAAGTATTCCTGCCGATCTCGCTGTTCATGGTTGTGGCAACCGCTGCATTCCTCAAATTCACCGGCCTTGCAGGTTAAGGAGACATCACATGGCTTCTATCGCTCAAGCCGCTAAATCACTGCTTCTGAAAGAATTCGTCGGAGCATTCTTTCTCTCCATGCGTCAGTTCTTTGCGCCTAAGGCAACATTGAACTACCCGCATGAAAAAGGTCCTGTTTCACCGCGCTTCCGCGGTGAACATGCCCTGCGCCGCTATCCGAATGGTGAAGAACGCTGCATCGCCTGTAAGCTTTGCGAAGCGATCTGCCCGGCACAGGCAATTACAATTGAAGCCGGTCCGCGCCGCAATGACGGAACCCGCCGCACCGTGCGTTATGACATTGATATGGTCAAATGCATTTATTGCGGTTTCTGTCAGGAAGCCTGTCCGGTTGATGCGATTGTTGAAGGGCCGAATTTCGAATTCGCCACGGAAACCCGCGAAGAGCTTTACTATGATAAAGAAAAGCTGCTCGCGAATGGTGATCGTTGGGAACGCGAACTTGCGCGCAACATCGCAATGGATGCACCTTATCGTTAAGATGGGCTTGGCTCACCGGATCGTTAAGATGATTTTCTCTGCCCGAAGAGGGCAGGGCTAATATTTAAGTTGGTACAATAGCCGGAGCTTTTTAATGCTCATGGCTGTTGTGCTTGAAGTTTTGCCTCATGTCACGGTTCTTGGCTGTAGGATATGAGGTGGTAGGACAGGCAAGTTGCCTTGCCAAGTTAAAGGATATTGGGGAACCCCATGCTGACAGGTATAGCGGCGGCGTTTTTCTATTTATTCGCCTTCATCATGATTGCGAGTGCGCTGATGGTTATCACCGCACGCAATCCCGTTCACTCGGTCTTGTTTCTGATTTTGGCTTTCTTCAATGCAGCGGCTTTGTTCCTGCTGACGGGCGCTGAATTCCTGGCAATGATCCTTGTGGTTGTTTATGTCGGTGCTGTGGCGGTTCTCTTCCTCTTCGTCGTCATGATGCTGGATGTGGATTTTGCTGAGCTCAAACAGGGTGCGCTTAAACATGCGCCGGTTGGAGCTCTGGTTGGTGTGGTTCTGCTGGCAGAATTGATCCTGGCATTCTCCGCTTCGATCTTCTCGCCGAAAATTGCAGCAAATGCCGCTTACCCGATCCCTGATGTGACGACACGCCAGAATACACAGGCGCTTGGCGACATTCTCTATACAGATTTCGTTTTCTACTTTCAGGTTGCCGGTCTGATCCTGCTGGTGGCGATGATCGGCGCGATTGTGCTGACCCTGCGCCATAAAGAAGGTGTCAAACGTCAGTCGATCCCGGCGCAGGTTGCCCGTACTCCGGAAACCGCGATCGAGATCAAAAAAGTCGAAACAGGCAAGGGTATTTAACAGGAGCCTCATGATGGTAGTCGGTATCGAACATTATCTGACCGTGTCGGCGATCCTGTTTACGCTTGGCGTTTTCGGGGTTTTCCTCAACCGTAAGAATGTGATCGTCATTTTGATGTCGGTCGAGCTTATTCTTCTCTCGGTCAATCTGAACTTTATTGCGTTTTCCGCAACGCTCGGCGATCTGGTCGGGCAGGTTTTCGCACTCTTCGTCCTGACTGTTGCGGCTGCTGAAGCGGCAATCGGTCTTGCTATTCTTGTCGTGTTCTTCCGTAACCGTGGTTCGATCGCGGTGGAAGATGTCAATGTCATGAAAGGTTGACGGGCAGATGCTCTACTACGCGATCGTCTTCCTTCCGTTGCTTGGTTTTCTTATTGCCGGTCTGTTCGGCAATAAGATCGGTGCCAAGGCCAGCGAATATATTACTTCCGGCTTCCTCGTTATTGCAGCTGCGCTGTCCTGGGTTGCCTTCTTTACAATTGCAATGGGTTCGTCCGAGCCTGTCCGTGTGCCGGTTCTGCACTGGCTGACTTCCGGTACCCTGTCTTTTGACTGGGCGATCCGTGTGGATACACTGACCGCGATTATGCTTGTTGTAATCAACAGCGTGTCGGCGCTCGTGCATATCTACTCAATCGGCTATATGCATCACGATCCGCATCGTCCGCGTTTCTTTGCCTATCTGTCGCTGTTTACTTTTGCGATGCTGATGCTGGTAACTTCTGACAATCTGGTTCAGATGTTCTTCGGCTGGGAGGGCGTGGGTCTTGCATCCTATCTGCTGATCGGCTTCTGGTATAAGAAACCTTCAGCCAATGCGGCTGCGATGAAAGCTTTCGTAGTCAACCGCGTTGGTGACTTCGGCTTCCTGCTTGGTATTTTCGGTATCTTCGTTCTGTTCGGCGCCGTGGATTATGCCACGATCTTCTCGACAGCCCAGAATTATGCTGCCGGTGAAAATGCATCGCAGGTTGTCTTAAGTTTCCTCGGTTTTGAACTCGACAAACAAGGTGCTCTGACCGTTGTTGCATTGCTGCTCTTCATGGGCGCGATGGGTAAATCGGCGCAGTTCCTGCTGCACACATGGTTGCCTGATGCGATGGAAGGCCCGACACCTGTGTCGGCTCTGATTCACGCTGCGACAATGGTGACCGCAGGTGTGTTCATGGTTGCGCGTATGTCGCCGATCTTTGAACAGTCTGAAACAGCTCTGCTGGTTGTGACCATTATCGGTGCGATCACTGCCTTTTTTGCCGCGACCGTTGGTCTGGTACAGAACGATATCAAGCGCGTTATTGCTTATTCGACCTGTTCGCAGCTCGGTTATATGTTTGTGGCGCTCGGCGTCGGCGCTTACGGCGCTGCCGTATTCCACCTGTTCACACACGCATTCTTTAAGGCTCTGCTGTTCTTGGGCGCCGGTTCGGTGATCCATGCGGTATCTGACGAGCAGGATATGCGTCGTATGGGTGGTCTGCGTAAGCTGATCCCGACCACTTACTGGATGATGATCATCGGTACTGTGGCGCTGACAGGTCTTGGTATTCCGGGCACTGTTATCGGTACTGCCGGCTTCTTCTCCAAAGATGCGATTATTGAATCTGCATTTGCTTCGCACTCAGCTGCATCGGGCTTTGCCTTTACGTTGCTGGTGATCGCTGCTGCATTCACATCTTTCTACTCATGGCGTCTGATTTTCATGACTTTCCACGGTAAGCCGCGTGCAACCGCTGAAGTTATGCATCACGTTCATGATTCTCCTCCGGTTATGCTGGTACCGCTGTTCGTTCTTGCTGTTGGTGCGCTTTTCGCAGGCTTCTTCTTCGTCGGTTACTTCTTCGGCGATCATTATGATGCCTTCTGGAAGGGCGCTCTGTTCACCGGTGCGGATAACCACATCCTGCATGACTTCCATGGCGTGCCGACCTGGGTTAAATTCTCACCATTCATCGCAATGGTACTGGGTTTCATCTTTGCCTGGGCTTTCTATATCCGTTCGCCGGAAACACCGAAGGCTATTGCAGCCCGTCATCCTGGTCTGTACCAGTTCCTGCTGAACAAGTGGTATTTCGACGAACTCTATGACTTCCTGTTCGTCCGCCCGAGCATGGCTCTTGGTCGTTTCCTCTGGAAAACCGGTGATACCAAGATCATTGACGGCATGGGTCCGAATGGTGTGGCGGCTCGTGTAGTCGGCATTACCAACCGCGTTGTTAAACTGCAGAGCGGTTACCTTTATCACTACGCATTCGCGATGCTTATCGGTGTCGCCGCGCTCGTCACCTGGATGATGATCGGGAGCTCTTTCTGATGACCGACTGGCCAATTCTCTCAACGGTCACGTTTCTGCCGCTCGTAGGTGCGTTCTTGATCCTCTTGATCAAGGACGACAGCGAGGCAGCGCGCCGCAATATCCGTAATGTTGCATTTCTGACCACAATCTTTGTGTTTGCATTGTCTCTGGTGATCTGGGCAGGCTTTGATAATTCAAATGCCGGTTTCCAGATGGTTGAGAAACATGCATGGTTCGGTGAAGGCATCAGCTATCACATGGGCGTGGACGGTATTTCCATGCTGTTTGTGGTTCTGACCGCATTCCTGATGCCGTTCTGTATTCTGGCGAGCTGGAAGTCCGTGGATTTCCGCGTCAAGGAATATATGGTTGCGTTTCTGATCCTTGAGACGCTCGTTATCGGTGTGTTCTGCGCACTGGATATGTTCCTGTTCTACGTCTTCTTTGAAGCAAGCCTTATTCCGATGTTCATTATCATCGGTGTATGGGGTGGTCAGCGCCGTGTTTACGCCAGCCTGAAATTCTTCCTCTATACGCTGCTGGGCTCGGTGCTGATGCTCATTGCTATGATGGCAATGTATTTCACCGCCGGTACAATGGATATTCCGACCCTTCTGGCATACGACTTCCCTGCATCAATGCAGACATGGTTGTGGCTGGCCTTCTTCGCTTCTTTCGCAGTGAAGATGCCGATGTGGCCTGTGCATACATGGTTACCTGATGCGCACGTTGAAGCGCCGACAGCCGGCTCGGTTATTCTGGCGGGTATTCTCCTGAAACTCGGTGGCTACGGCTTCCTGCGTTTCTCGCTGCCGATGTTCCCGCTGGCTTCCGCTGATTTCGCACCATTCGTATTCTGGCTCTCGGTTATCGCCATTGTGTACACCTCTCTGGTGGCTCTGGTTCAGACCGATATCAAAAAGCTGATCGCCTATTCGTCCGTTGCCCATATGGGTTATGTGACCATGGGTATCTTTGCTGCCAATGCGCAGGGTGTGCAGGGTGCACTGTTCCAGATGCTGTCACACGGTATCGTTTCCGGTGCGCTGTTCCTTTGCGTGGGCGTGGTTTATGACCGTATGCACACGAGAGAGATCTCGGCCTATGGCGGTCTGGTCAATAACATGCCGAAATATGCGGTTGTGTTCCTGATCCTCACCATGGCCAATGTTGGTCTGCCAGGGACTTCCGGCTTTATCGGTGAATTCCTGACACTGTTCGGTGTATTCCAGGCCAATACTTGGATTGCTGTGATTGCAACAACCGGTGTTATCCTGTCGGCTGCCTATGCGCTTTACCTCTATCGCCGCGTCATTTTCGGTGCGCTTGATAAAGAAAGCCTGAAAGCACTGCTGGATCTTTCACCACGTGAAAAAGCGATCCTGTATCCGCTCGTCATTCTGACGATCTTCTTCGGTGTCTATCCGGTTCCGGTCTTTGATGCGACTGCGAGTGCCGTTGACGCTCTGGTCACCAACTACAATGCGGCTGTGGCAAGTGTTGCCATGCCGGTTGCAAATTAAGACGAAGGCATCGAGCGATGTACACCGATCTGATTGCCCACCTTACTCTCGCTGCACCGGAGGTGCTGCTCGCAGTTGGCGCCCTAGTGCTGCTGATGGTGGGGGTATTCTCCGGCGACCGCGCCAGCACGATTGTTACGGGTCTTTCCGTAGCGTTGCTGCTGGGTGCGCTCGCACTCGTGCTGGTTTTCCCTGCTGACGGCGCTGCTTTCGGCACGGCATTCATCAGCGACAGCTTCACCCGTTTCATGAAAGTGCTGACCCTGATCGGTTCGGTTGTCACACTGATCATGTCGGTTGGTTTTGCCAAAGACCAGAAATTCAACAAGTTTGAGTTTCCGGTTCTGGTCGTGCTTTCGACCGTTGGTATGCTGTTGATGGTTTCTGCCAACAATATGCTGGCTCTCTATCTCGGCCTCGAAATGTCGTCACTGGCACTCTATGTGCTGGCCGCTTTCAACCGCGACAGCGTACGCTCCACAGAAGCCGGTCTGAAATATTTCGTTCTCGGCGCTCTGTCTTCGGGCATGCTGCTCTACGGTATTTCTCTGGTCTATGGTTACACCGGCACAATCAACTTTGCTGATATTGCTGCTGCCGTTACCGGCGGAGAGCGTCAGCTGGGTCTGGTCTTCGGTCTGGTCTTCATCATGGCTGGTCTGGCATTCAAAATTTCCGCTGTTCCGTTCCATATGTGGACACCGGACGTTTATGAAGGCGCACCAACCCCTGTAACCGCTTTCTTTGCTGCTGCTCCGAAAATGGCTGCTGTTGCTTTGCTGGTTCGCGTGACCATGGGTGCCTTTGCACCGCTGACCGCTGACTGGCAGCAGATCATCGTCTTCGTGGCTCTGGCTTCGATGATCCTCGGTGCTTTTGCAGCGATCGGTCAGAAGAACATCAAACGCCTGATGGCCTATTCGTCCATCAGCCATGTTGGTTATGCTCTGGTTGGTCTGGCTGCCGGTACTGTTGACGGTGTGCGCGGCGTTGCGATTTACATGCTGATCTATCTGGTGATGACACTGGGTACATTCGCATTCATTCTGGCAATGCGTAACAAAAACGGCACTGTTGAAGAGATCAATGATCTGGCAGGTCTGTCCCGCACCAATCCGGTGATGGCAACGATCATGACCATCTTTTTGTTCTCGCTTGCAGGTATTCCTCCGCTGGCCGGTTTTTTCGGTAAGTGGTACACATTCCTTGCAGCTGTTCAGGCTGGTCTGGTGCCGCTGGCGGTTATCGGTATCGTGGCTTCTGTTGTCGGTGCGTTCTACTACCTGCGTATGATCAAGATCATGTGGTTTGATGAGCCTGCAGCTGGTCTTGAAGCACCTGCCGGTGAACTGAAACTGGTAATGGGCGTATCTGCAGCTTTCGTTCTGCTCTATGCACTGATTGCTTCGCCGGTCATGATCTGGGCGACAAATGCTGCCAAAGCATTTTTCTGATAAGATCTGAATAGAACATGTTATAAACGCCCGGTTTTGTGCCGGGCGTTTTTGTTTCTGCACAGGCCTAGCTGAATGGATGACAGAGAGATTATGACTTTTGTACTGAGCGAAAAAACAATCGCTGCCGGATATCGGGTAAAAGAATTTGACCATATCGGCTCAACCAATGCCGAAGCTCTGATTGATGCGCAGACCGGTGAGGCGGGGTTTGTCTGGTATGTGACCAAAGATCAGCGCTCCGGCCGTGGTCGCCGTGGTCGCGAATGGTCAACGCAGACTGGCAATCTGGCTGCAACCCTGCTGCTTATTCATGATTATCCGCTGGAACTGGCCGCAACGCTGAGTTTCGTCGCTGGTCTTTCTCTGGTTGAAGCCGTTGAGCAATTGTTGCCGGATACGCAAACACGATTTCAGCTGAAATGGCCGAATGATGTGCTGGCTGATGGTGCTAAACTATCGGGTATCCTGTTGGAGTCCGCTCTGCTGAAAGACGGGCGCAAGGCTCTGGTTATCGGTATTGGTGTGAATGTTCTGCATATTCCGGAAGGCGTGCCCTATATGGTGAGCAGCTTGAAAGACAGTGGTTATGCACAAGGTGCCGAACAGCTTTTGCAAGCTCTGGCAGAGCGCTTTGCTGTGAACTTTGCTTTGTGGAATGACGGTCAGGGGCTGGAAACAATTCGTACCCATTGGTTGCGCCACGCAGCAAGACTGGGTGAAGTCATTCGGGTGCAAAGCGGCGGAGAGACATTGGAAGGTGTGTTCTCTTCCATTGATGCTCAGGGACATCTGGTTCTGAGCCTGCCACAGGGACGTAAACAGATGATCTCAGCAGGCGAAGTTTTTTTCGGTTAGATGGCCACAGAGAAGCCAGCGTATTCGCTCCGGAAAATGTGATGCGATTTGGGAAAAAGGCGCGCTATAGACAAAACAGACCTTTCCGTTGAAACAAGCAGACCGGAAATGTTTTTATGTGAGGAGAATCTGATGCCGCCAGCCTTTAAAGTCGAGCTTCTTGCCCATGATCCGGAATGGCATGATGCTGCGCAAAAAGAGATTGCTGTTTTAAAGGCGGAGCTAACAGAGTGTCTCGTTACGATTCATCATGTTGGTTCTACTGCCATTGCCGGTATTCATGCCAAGCCGGTTTTTGATCTGATACCGGTTGTTCACACCGTAGAGCAGCTTGATGCGTATCAGCATACGCTTGAAGCACTCGGCTATGAATGGTGGGGTGAGTTTGGACTTCCGGGCCGGCGTTATTGTACTAAGGAAGATGCGGTAAGTGGCAAGCGTCTGGTGCAGCTGCATTGTTATGCACAAGGATCAGACGAGATTACACGCCATCTCGCCTTTCGTGATTATCTTCGCGCGCATCCGGTAATCGCACAAAATTATGATGCGGTGAAGGCGCGTTGCCGAAACCTGCATCCGGACAATTCCCATGATTATGGTGACTGCAAACATGAATGGATCAGCAAAACCGAAGCAGCGGCTTTGCGATGGTATAATAGTCATACAGCGCAATAATGCATAAAACCTGCTGTCAAAATTCAGTTTTCTTTTCGTAAGTCGGGAATTTCACACAACTATTCTTGCTTCTCGTCTCTTTAGAGGTCATGAAATTAATTACGTTGAATTTGTATTGCCGCATATGCCACATGCTCTGCTTTTTGCTGTTATCAGGCAATAGGGCTGTTCGTGCAGGTAATGATCTGAGTTATAAATTTTGAGGAGGGGGAATGCCCCAGTCCCGTTTGGATGATGTGCAAAATGATAGCCGTGTGAATGGCAAAGAGGAACTGGTGTTCCTGCCATTGGGCGGTGTCGGCGAAATCGGTATGAACCTTGCAATGTACGGCTACGGGCCGGAACATGCGCGTGAATGGATCATTATCGATATGGGCGTGAGTTTTGCAGGTCCTGAATTGCCGGGGGCTGACCTGATCCTGCCGGATATTCGTTATCTGGAAGCCGAGCGTAATAATATCCGCGGGATTATTATTACCCACGCTCACGAAGACCATTATGGTTCGCTGCTGGATCTCTGGCCGCGTCTGCGCCTGCCGGTTTATGCGACCCCATTTACCGCCGGATTGCTCGAAGCCAAACGTCAGGCCGAATATAATGCACCGGAAATTCCGGTGACTGTGTTCCGTGCCGGTGAAAGCTTTGAAGTAGGTCGCTTCAAGATTGAGGCACTCGCCGTCACCCACTCCATTCCTGAACCGGTATCGCTGGCAATTACCACGCCGCTTGGTCGTGTGATTCATACAGGCGACTGGAAGATTGATCCGGAGCCGTCGCTCGGGCCTGTGCTCGACGAAACCCGTTTTGAACAGCTGGGTAATGAAGGCGTGCTGGCACTGGTCTGCGACAGTACCAATGCGATGCGCGAGGGTGAATCGCCGTCCGAACGTCAGGTATCGGAAAGCCTGCGTGAGCTGATCGAAAATGCCAAAGGCCGTGTGGCAATCACTACCTTCTCTTCCAATGTCGGACGTATCCGCTCGATTGCCGAAGCGGCACGTGATGCCGGTCGTCAGGTGCTGGTGGTTGGCCGTTCGATGAAGCGCTGTATCTCGGTGGCTACCGAACTCGGCTATATGGAAGGTCTGCCGGAATTCCTTTCCGAGGAAGACTATGGTTATGTCCCGCGTGAAAATGTGGTGATGGTACTGACCGGTAGTCAGGGTGAACCACGCGCTGCGCTTGCCAAACTGGCGCGCGATGAAATGCGCTCACTGGCGCTGACCGCCGGTGATACGGTGATTTTCTCGTCGCGTACTATTCCGGGTAATGAAAAATCAATCATTGAAATTAAAAACATGCTGATCGAGCAGGGCATTAAGATCATCTCTGATGATGATGCGCTTGTGCATGTTTCCGGCCATCCGCGCCGCAATGAGCTGAAGCGTATGTATGCCTGGGTACGCCCGCAAATTCTGGTGCCGGTGCATGGTGAAGCCGCGCATCTGGTTGCACAGGGCACATTGGGCATACAGGCTGGTATTCCGGATGTGGCACAGGTGCGTAACGGCGATGTGCTGCGGCTGGCACCTGGACCTGCAAAGATTATTGATGAAGCACCTTATGGCCGTATTTACAAAGATGGTCGCCTGATTGGTGATGAAGATGAAATGGGCATCACCGAGCGCCGCAAGCTGGCCTATGTCGGCCATGTGGCGGTGTCCATTCTTCTCGATAACCAGCATAAAATCTATGATGAACCAGAGGTTGTAGCCTTTGGTTTACCGGAAGAAGATAGTCAGCGAAATCTGATTGAAGACCTGCTCTATGATGCAGTCGTCAGCGCTGTTGACAGTATTCCGCGTGCGCGTCGCAAGGATATAGAGCTGGTGCGTGAAGCCGCGCGGCGTGCAGTGCGTGCCGCTGCTAATGATGTCTGGGGTAAAAAGCCGGTGACCACGGTTTTTGTTACCCGTATACCGGAAGCCTGATATTTCTGTTCAGGATGAATATTGTGCCGCCGGTGAGCCTCTCACCGGCGGTTTTTATTTAGGAAACAGGAATGTTACTGTAAAGCGTGCGCCCCAGTCAGGGCCGTTATCGGGTTTACTGGCGAAATATTGGCCGGTAACGCCAAGGCTGACATGCTGCTTGCCGAAAGTGAAGACTTTGGAAATGCCGAGATCAACCGGTATTGTCCATTGCTCATTCGTCCAGTCATAGGTCATCTCACTATTGAGCGACAAGCCGACCGTATTGGGAAAAGTATAGCTGATAAAAGGCTGGATCAGTGTGGCACTGACATTCTGCCGGTCGCTCTCACCGGCAAAAGACCAGATATGATTGGTCAGCGCACCCATCGTCCAGCCATGCTGTTGTTTGAGCACAACAGCAGTCGGGCCTGCACCCCATTTCTGATTGCCGAGCATGGCATTGGTGGCGGTCGGCCATAGAAAGGCCGGCCCTGCACCCCAGACGATGCCGTTTGTTTCCTGAACCGGAGACAGGAAAAAGCTCTGTACCGTATCACCAAGCCCGAATCTCGCTCCGATATCCGGCGCAGGGGAGCTTTGATGAATGATTGGCACAATGGTGCGTATGATCAAATTCCAGTCGGCATTGAGGGAAAAGGGAATAACCGGCTGAATATTGGTAGTAAAACGACCGGCATTACTCGCGCCAATGCAACAGGTATAAGTGTTTTGAATAGGTACGCTTATGAGGCTGGAAACCGGATTGGCCAGTTTTTTTGCCAATTGTTGTGCATCGGTTTCTTGCGCTTTGGCAGCAGGAATGAAACTAACAATACTGCATAATATGAATATTAAAATGTATAATAATATGTTGCGTATCATTGACTAATGACCTGATATTATTCGAAATAATAAACAGGTTAAGCGCGCCGTCTGAAATTTGAAGCTGGCATTTTTATGCGTATCATTGTGGGGAACTGCGTGATGCTGGAGCGTATCCCGAAAAGTGCATAGCGGTTTGCGGATAAGATACGCGTAAAAACAAAAAGACAGAGCATTTCCCATGTTTCAAGAGCAACTGGAAATGCTCTGTCTCTTGCCCGTGTTCTTTCGCTGCTCTATGCTGCGGCCAATAATGATGCATAGAGCGCCGTGTGCCAGACTTGGCACACTAAGGTCGCTCTAACACTTTAAAGTTAGAGCATAATTTTACCTTAAACTGATCCAAGTTTAAGGAATTATGCTTTAATCCTTTAAGAGAATTATGCGGGGAGGAAGAATATGTCTGTAATATCCGGAATGGCGATCTATTTTATCATCTGGTGGACAAGTCTGTTTGCCATGCTGCCTTTCGGTCTTCGTACACAGGCAGAAGAGAATAATATTGTGCGCGGCACGGTCGCGAGCGCACCGGCGCGCCCGCGAATATGGCTGGCTTTTCTGCGTACGACTATTCTTGCGACAGTCATTTTCGGCCTGTTTTGGTTTGTAACGCAGAAACTCGGTTTCGGTCTGGATGATATTCCGCACTTCTTCCCGGAACTGTGAATCACATTCTGAAATATTTTCCATAAAGTACTGTAATTATAGTACTATTCGATAGTTTTTATCGGATTTCTGTGCGCGCATAATCGCCTGAAATCAGGATTTCCGGCTTTGCTCCCT
Organism: Hyphomicrobiales bacterium; assembly: GCA_900470285.1. Taxonomy (GTDB): domain Bacteria; phylum Pseudomonadota; class Alphaproteobacteria; order Rhizobiales; family Rhizobiaceae; genus Pseudochrobactrum. The sequence goes on along the minus strand of UCAG01000005.1, from coordinate 419,540 downwards.
GTGTATTCGGTAGTTTGGCATCGAGCAGCGAGGCTTTGGAATGGATGCGATAACTGACCGAAGTGCCTTTCGGAAAAATCAGACTCGTATCCAGCGCGCGACCGGCAATATCAATCTGTTCCGGCTGTGTTGTACCATCAAATTGCAGTCTGGTGCGGAAAGCGTCACCACGAATTCTGACTGAGGTGGCAGAGCCTTGCAGGTCGATATCTGCGGCTCGGGTTTCTATATTCAGATCTGCGAATTGTCCCTGTAAATCCCCTTTGAAAGCAGACTGATGAATAGTCACGCCTGCATTGCTCGGCAGATTGATTTGCAGATAGGTGCTGCACTCAGACAGATCATACCAGTTACTGTTTTTCGCTTTAATCAGTAATGTCTGGCCGCTGACAATCATCTCGCCTTTGGATTTACAGTCATTATAGAACCAGCCGGAAAGCCAGCCTGATGGCTTGGCACTCATGACAGCCAGCTGTTTCTGATCGTCTTTCGCGTTCAAGCGGATAAGGCTGGCATCACCGCTGATCGTTACGCTCTTTATGCCCTCTGTTGTAACGGATTGTTCTGATGCACTTGTTTCATTGCTGCAACCGCTGAGCGTGAGAATGGCGGAAAGTAAAATTGAGAGAAGCATATAGTCCATTATTTTGATCCTGACTGCGTTGAGAGTGCAGGGATCATTTGCCGGACTGTGTATTTCTGCGACCTGAAACAGGATCAAGGTCGACGCATAACGTGTTTTGCTTCATGTTCCTGATCGCAAGATAAGACAAGACCGAGATATTTGCCGATGATTTTTATTCCGCTGCCATTTGTGCTGACAATATTACTGGCCATTATATTGGTGCAGCTCTTGCGCAATCGCGAGACAGGAAGTCGGGCAGATATGTTTTTTATCGCGCTGATCGGCACCTATATGCTGCAATCGGTTTTGCTCGGCTTGCGCTGGGGGTATGACATCCTTGCTGTTCTGCCAGTGCAGATTTTGCTGGCGACGATAATTGCCGGACTGTCATATTTAAGTTTTCGCAGTCTCACGGTGCAGAATAGTGATGATGCCTTGCGGGTCGATAAAATCTGGCCGCATTTGCTGCCGGTATTAGCGGTGTTTGTGTTGCTGCTTATACGCCGCGATCTGGCTGCATTGGCAATTATCGTAATTTTTTTAGCCTATGGACTGGCTTTGCTGCGCCTGAGTTTTGCGGGGCCGGATGTGCTGATTGCTGCGCGGCTCGACGGAGTCATGCGCTCCTATCGGGCGATGCAGATAACTGCCGCTATGCTGATCGGATCTGTGATCGTCGATATCTTGATTAATTTTGATTTTCTCTGGAACAGCGGCCGCTATTCACCTTCGATCATTCTGGTGACCAATATTCTGTCGCTGCTGGTATTGGGCGCGGCGGCTGGTGTGGCGCTGAATAATCGCACCAATGCCGATGAGGATGAACGGGATGAGGGGAAGGCACCTGCACTTACAGTTGAGACTGCACTGACAACAGAACAGCATCTGGCAATTGTGACTGAGTTGGATGCGCTGATGCAGGATAAGCAGCTCTATAAGGATATGGAGCTCAACCTTAAACGCATCGCACACCGGCTGCGCAGACCGCCGCGCCATGTGTCTGAGGCGGTTAATCGTTGTCGCGGGATGAGCGTATCTGTCTATGTGAATAATTTTCGCGTGGAGGAGGCATGCCGTCTGTTACGGGAGACGGACGAGCCGGTGACGCAGATTACATTTGCCAGCGGCTTTCTCACCAAATCGAATTTTAATCGCGAGTTTTTGCGTGTGAGGGGCATGAGCCCCAAAGCATTTCGCAGTCAGATGGTAACATCTGACGTCCGCGATAATGCGTCTTGCTAAAAACCGTTTCGCAGTCAGATGGTAACATTTGACGTCCGCGATAATGCGTCTTGCTAAAAATCGTTTCGCAGTCAGATGGTAACATCTGATGCCCGCGATAACGCGTCTTGCTAACGATCTATGTAGTATCAGATGCTTGCCGAGAACTCATGCGGGTGAATAGCACGTCGGATATGGAGCGGGCTGGGGCAGATTGCTTTATTGTTGCGGTCAAGCAAAACCGGAGTTTATAATCACACTATATTTGTATTATTAAGATATAAAAAAAAGCAAGGCGTTAGCCTTGCTGATAAAATACGCGTCCAACTCGTTTCCTTGTTACAGGCGGCTGCGAAATACCGCGCCTGAGTTGCATCCTCCCAAGACTTTGACCGCGTGAGAGAGTAGTTAAGCCTGCTCTCTGTTGTCGTTGCTTGGAAAATAGAATGAGAAATATCAGTTGTCACGCTTTTTTTTAAGCGCAGACACAAAAATGCCATAAGAATTGAAGCCGAAATGCAAATTTCAAGATTTTTAATTCGATTTAAACTGAAGTTTTCATAAGAAATGCAGTTTTTAGAGTGATTTTTTGATGAAAATCGAAAATGTAAAAAATTTGTCACAAAGAAATAAAACTGAAGCTGAACCTGTCTTTTCCCGTTTAAGCAGCCGTAAATGCTCTAAAGCTCACATTATTTTTATCCTGCTCTCTTGAAATATGAGGAATCATCGGACGCTGCCATAATTTGGCAGGCTTTATCCGTCAGGTCTGCACATCTCCGTGACTGAAGAAATGCCGGCTCCGCTCTGCGTGAGACGGGTTTTCATTGCCATGATAAGTGGTTAATAAACACGGGAGATTTTATGTGTTTTTTCCTGATTCTAAGGGATCGGGAGCAATTTCCGGTGGTTCCTCCATGCGTATGTCGCGATTCTTTTTGCCGATCCTGAAAGAAAATCCAAAAGAGGCAGAAATTGTCTCCCATCGTCTGATGCTGCGTGCGGGGATGATCCGCCAGCAGTCAGCCGGTATTTACACATGGCTGCCGCTGGGTCTGAAGGTTCTGAACAAGGTCAATACGATCATTCGTGAAGAGCAGAACCGTGCAGGCGGTAATGAAATTCTGATGCCGACAATCCAGTCTGCTGATCTGTGGCGCGAAAGCGGCCGCTATGATGCTTACGGTAAGGAAATGCTGCGCATTAAAGACCGCTCCGAGCGTGAAATGCTGTTCGGCCCGACCAATGAAGAAATGGTCACCGATATTTTCCGCTCCTATGTGCGCTCATATAAAGACCTGCCGCTGAATCTCTATCACATTCAGTGGAAATTCCGTGACGAAGTGCGTCCGCGTTTCGGCGTGATGCGTTCACGTGAATTCCTGATGAAAGATGCTTATTCTTTCGACCTGAATTACGAAGGTGCGAAAGCTGCTTACTATCGCATGTTCGTTTCTTACCTGCGTACATTCTCCCGTATTGGTGTGCAGGTGGTTCCGATGCGTGCGGATACCGGCCCGATCGGTGGCGATCTGTCCCACGAATTTATTATTTTGGCGGATACCGGTGAAAGTCAGGTTTTCTGTGACCGCGCGTATCTCGATCTGAAAGTGCCGGGTGCGGATATCGACTTCTTCGATGACGCTACAATGGCATCTATCGTTGACCAGTGGACAACACCTTACGCTGCAACGGAAGAAATGCACGACGAAGCCGCATGGGCAAAAGTCGATGCAGGCAATCAGGTTGCTGCACGCGGTATTGAAGTCGGCCATATCTTCCATTTCGGCACCAAATATTCTGAGCCAATGGGCGCGAAAGTGCAGGGACCGGATGGCAAAGAGCATCTGGTATCCATGGGCTCTTACGGTATCGGCCCGTCGCGTGTGGTTGCGGCAACGATTGAGGCATCCCATGATGAAAACGGTATCATCTGGCCGAAAGCCATTGCGCCGTTCGGTGCAGGTATCGTCAATATGAAGCCGGGTGATGCAGCTTGCGATGCAGTATCTGAAAAGCTCTATGAGGCCCTGACCAATGCCGGTCTGGATCCTCTGCTCGATGACAGCGACGACCGTCCGGGTTCGAAATTTGCAACCATGGATCTGATCGGTGTGCCGGTACAGATCATTGCCGGTCCGCGCAGCGTTGCCAATGGCGAAGTTGAAGTCAAAGATCGTAAAACCGGTGAACGTCAGACTATGACTGTTGAAGCCGCAATCAATCTTCTGACTGCGGGGCAGTAATGTTCAAAAAGCCTGCGACAGGTGGAAATCAAGGCAACGGGGGAGCGCAATTGCTCGATAAATTGCCAAAGAAACAACAGGAAAAGAAACCGGCAGCTCAGGCACAGCGTCAGGGCACCGGACCATTCTCTTCACTGGAACGTATGATTGCATGGCGCTATCTGCGTTCCCGCCGTCGCGAAGCTTTTATCTCTGTGATTGCCGGTTTTTCATTCACCGGCATCATGCTCGGCGTGGCCACACTCATCATCGTTATGGCGGTGATGAACGGCTTCCGCACGGAACTCCTCAACCGTATTCTCGGTATCAACGGTCACCTGATCGTTGCACCGATCGACAGTCCGCTGGAAGATTACGATCATCTGGTGAAGCGTATGGATGCGCTGCAAGGCGTGAAATTCGCTATTCCGGTTGTTGAAGGGCAGGCTCTGGTGCAGGGCAGTATCGGTGCAGGCACCGGTGCGCTGGTGCGTGGTCTGCGCGAGCAGGATGTGAATAAGCTTGAGCTGATCGCCAAGAATGTGAAATCCGGTACGTTCGCGAGCTTTGATACGTCTGACGGTGTGGCTATCGGTACCCGTATGGCGCAGAATCTTGGTCTGGGCGTGGGCGATGATCTGAAAATTATTTCGCCGGATGGTGACGTAACGCCGTTTGGTGTCAATGCCCGTACCAAAGCCTATCCGATCAAGGCGATCTTCGAGATCGGCATGTCAGAATATGATGCGTCTATTGTGCTGATGCCTTTGGCTGAGGCGCAATTGTTCTTCAATCAGGAAGACCGTGTGCAGTCGATTGAGGTCTTTGCCGATAATCCGGACAAGGTTGATGATCTGCGTGCCGGTGTTGAAGAGGCGGCAGAGCGCCCTGTGATGCTGACAGACTGGCGCCAGCGCAATGCCACATTCTTCTCAGCCTTACAGGTTGAGCGTAACGTGATGTTCATGATCCTCACACTGATCGTTCTGGTGGCGGCGCTGAATATTATTTCCGGCCTGATCATGCTGGTGAAAGATAAAGGACGCGATATTGCGATCCTTCGCACGATGGGCGCAACCCGCGGTGCAATCATGCGTATCTTCCTGATGACCGGTGCGGCGATTGGTGTCACGGGAACACTGGCAGGCGTGGTGCTCGGTGTTGTCGTGTGCCTCAATGTGGAACGTATCCGTGCGTTCTTCTCGTGGTTGTCGGGTACAACTTTGTTTAACCCTGAGCTTTATTTCCTGAGTCAGCTTCCTGCTGAAATGAATCTCAGCGAAACGCTTTCTGTTATTGGTATGGCGCTGTTCTTGTCATTTATTGCAACGATTTTTCCGGCCTGGCGTGCGGCCAAACTCGATCCTGTTGAAGCGCTGAGGTACGAATAATGGCTGCTATGTCCGGAGAGCCGATCCTTCAGCTGAAAAATGTCTGTCGCAGTTATCATGAAGCAGACCGTGAGCTGACTATTCTTAAAGATGCGAATTTCACACTGATGCGCGGTGAAATGGTGGCGCTGGTTGCACCATCCGGTGCCGGTAAATCCACCTTGCTGCATACGGCAGGACTGCTGGAAAAACCGGATTCCGGTGACGTGATCCTGGGTAAAACCTCTTGCGCACAGCTGGATGACGATGAACGTACAGCCATGCGCCGTAATGATCTGGGCTTTGTCTATCAGTTTCATCATTTGCTGCCGGAATTTACCGCGCTTGAAAATGTGATGGTGCCGCAAATGTTGCGTGGCCTGTCATCCAAAGTTGCGTCACAGCGAGCGCAAAATTTGCTGGATTATATGCGTATCGGGCCCCGCTCCACACACCGGCCTTCAGAGCTTTCAGGTGGTGAGCAGCAGCGTGTGGCCATTGCCCGTGCAGTGGCCAATGCACCGCTGGTATTGTTTGCGGATGAACCGACAGGCAATCTCGATCCGTCAACATCGTCTTATGTGTTTCAGGCACTGGAGGCACTGGTACGCCAGTCGGGTCTGTCTGCACTGATCGCAACGCACAATCATGATTTGGCACGACGCATGGATCGCTGCGTTACATTGAAAGACGGCAAGATCGTTGATCTCGATTTGAGAAAACCTGCCGCCTGATTGTCAGACAAGCTGAATTATTGAATGCCGTATGCTGAAATATGCATGCGGCATTTTTCTTTGTTCTGAATATACGTGAAAAAGAGCTGAGGCTTAAATAGCTGAAACTGCAATCAAAAATAAAACAGGTGCTGCTTGCATAATAAGGCGGCAGATCAGTGGTTCATATTTCACTAACTATAGATGTTTTTACGTGAACAAAGAGGGGTTGACTGCGGAACAATAATGGAACAAATTGCATACATACAAGAACAAATGGAGTTCATATCATGTCTGATCTGGTTCGTGATGTTATGTCATTCATTTCCATCGGTTTGTTTGTAGCAACATTTGCTATGTGGCTGGCAGCGTTCTGAGGCTGCACAAAGCCTGATTTAACTAGAGCATTTCACAGTCAGGTTAGATCAACTTGACGGCCGTGATAATGCGACCAAGTAAAGAATCTAGAGCGAGCGCTATGATCCAATCTGGACGTAAACCGCTCTAGGTTTATGAAATAGGCATTAGCGGATTGCCTGCTAATGCATGTCGCGGAAAAGTGGATACCGGTTTTCCGATAACGACATGGGTAAAACAAGAAGATAGAGTGAGCATAGCGGATACAATTAAACGCGGCACGCTCTGTGTAAAGATATAGCCGGCTAGAGATATAGAATGTGTAATGATTGAAGGAATGCGCATATGCATCTGGACATCATGACGGCATTGCGGGAAAAAGGATCTGATGAATGTGCGGAGTCTGACAGGCTTCTGTTTATTATCCGGTTTGATTTTCCCGTCTTACAGAACTGTTATTTTTGGAATGCAGTTTCTATGTAAGGCTTTGTACTGCGATACATCACTGCACAAACGGGCAGGCGATGGTTGCAATGACGGAGTATATGCCTTTGCCTTCTGATGTTTCTGCCGTAGCTGCTTCTGACATGTCTGCTGGTGCACCGGCATTTATTCATTTGCGCACGCATTCGGCCTATTCATTGCTGGAAGGGGCATTGCAAATCGGCAAAATTATCGGCCATGCCAAGGATGATAATGCGCCTGCAATTGCCGTAACAGACACGAATAATTTGTTCGGCGCATTGGAATTTGCGCAGAAAGCATCGAAAGATGGTGTACAGCCGATTATCGGCTGTGTTGTTGATATTGCCTTTGGCGACCATCAGCCGGAAGGCCGTGCAATTAACCGCCGCGATGCGCTGGATTTGTCGCCGGTGGTACTGCTGGCTTCCAGTGAAGAAGGTTATGCCAATATGGTGCGGTTGGTCAGCCGCTCCTATTTGGAAACAGAATCCGGTGATCCGGTGCATATCCGTGCCGACTGGCTGCCGGATTTGTCAGAAGATGTGATTTTTCTGACCGGCGGAGCAGAGGGACCGATTGGCAAGCCGCTCAGCAATGAACGGGAAGAGCGTGCGCGCAGCCGCCTTGAGTTTTTAAAAAACATCTTTGGCGACCGTCTTTATGTCGAGTTGCACCGCCAGCGCGGTTATGACCGTGTGCTTGAATCCAAACTGGTTGATCTGGCTTATGAATATGAGCTGCCATTGGTTGCGACCAATGAGGCATTTTTCAAACAGAGCGGAGATTATGAGGCGCATGATGCTTTGCTGGCGATTGCAGATGGTCAGGTCATTGCATCGGATGACCGCCGCCGTCTGACACCGGATCATTATCTGAAATCTCAGAGCGAAATGGCGGCTTTATTTGCTGATCTGCCTGAGGCTCTGGAAAATACAGTCGAGATTGCACGCCGTTGCCATTGGTACACGCAAACCCGCGCACCGATCCTGCCACGCTTTACCGGTGAGTCCGACGATCCGGAAGCTGCTCTGCAGGCTGAAGCGGATGAAATGGCGCGTCAGGCACGTGAAGGCCTTGAAGAACGTTTGAAGATTTTTGGCCTTGCTGAAGGCCATACGCATGAAGATTATATCAAGCGTCTGGACTATGAGATTTCGATTATCGTCCGTATGAAATTTCCGGGCTACTTCCTGATCGTTTCGGACTTTATCAAATGGGCAAAACAGCAGGATATTCCGGTGGGGCCGGGACGTGGTTCCGGTGCGGGTTCGCTGGTTGCTTATGCGCTGACCATTACCGATGTTGATCCGCTGCGCTTCTCTCTGCTGTTTGAGCGCTTTCTTAATCCGGATCGTGTGTCGATGCCGGACTTTGATATCGACTTTTGTCAGGATCGCCGCGAAGAGGTGATCCGCTATGTGCAGCAAAAATATGGTCGCGATCAGGTCGCGCAGATTATCACTTTCGGTACGTTGCAGGCGCGTGCGGTGTTGCGCGACGTTGGTCGCGTGTTGCAAATGCCGTACGGGCAGGTGGACAGGCTGTGTAAGCTGGTGCCGTCGAACCCTGCCAATCCGGTATCGCTCGGTCAGGCGATTAATGAAGAGCCGCGCATTAATGAGGAACGTGAGAAAGAGCCGGTTGTCGGTCGTCTTCTCGATATGTCGCTGAAGCTGGAAGGGCTTTATCGCCACGCTTCCACGCACGCTGCGGGCATTGTTATCGGTGACCGGCCTCTGTCGGAGCTGGTGCCGATGTATCGCGATCCGCGCTCCGATATGCCGGTCACTCAGTTCAATATGAAATGGGTTGAGCAGGCCGGTTTGGTAAAGTTCGACTTTCTTGGTCTGAAAACGCTGACGGTACTCAATACAGCCGTGAAGCTGATTGCCCGTAAAGGTGTCGATATCGATCTGCAAACACTGCCGTTTGATGATCAGCTGACCTATGAAATGCTGTCGCGTGGTGAGACGGTCGGCGTGTTTCAGGTGGAATCTGTGGGTATGCGTAAAGCGCTCATCGGGATGAAGCCTGACCGTATCGAGGATATTATTGCGCTTGTGGCGCTCTATCGTCCGGGCCCGATGGAGAATATTCCGACCTATAATGCGCGCAAGCATGGTGAGGAGGAGATTGCCTCTATTCACCCGAAAATCGACCATCTGGTGAAGGAAACGCAGGGCGTTATCGTTTATCAGGAACAGGTGATGCAGATCGCGCAGGAGCTTTCCGGCTATTCGCTTGGTGAAGCGGATTTGCTGCGCCGCGCGATGGGTAAGAAGATCCGTGAGGAAATGGACAAGCAGCGCGTCCGTTTCGTTGATGGTGCGATTGAAGGCGGTGTCGGCAAGGCGCAGGCCAATACGATTTTCGATCTGCTTGCCAAATTTGCTGACTATGGTTTCAACAAATCCCACGCTGCGGCTTATGCGATTGTTTCTTATCATACTGCCTATCTGAAGGCGCATTATCCGGCAGAGTTTCTCGCCGCATCCATGACCTATGATATGAACAACACGGAAAAGCTCAATGATTTCCGTCGTGATGCATTGCGTCTTGGTATTGAGGTGGTGCTGCCGTCGGTCATGACATCCTATCGCCCGTTTGAGGTGGGGGAAGGCAAGATTTTCTATTCGCTGGCCGCGATCAAGGGCGTCGGTGATGCTGCTGTTGAGCATATTGTTGAAAAGCGGAAAGAAAAACCGTTTGAAAGCCTTGAAGATTTCTGTGAGCGGGTTGATCCGCGCATGGTCAACCGCCGTGTGTTTGAAAGCCTGATCAATGCCGGAGCACTGGATTGTTTTGGTGTCGACCGCTCGGCTCTGAGTTCCGGTATGGACAGCCTGATGGCCTATACTCAGCGCACGCAGGAAAATGCCAATAGCGGGCAGTCGGATATTTTTGGCACCGGTCTAGTGCCGAAAGAAAAGCTGCAATTACCGGTAGTAACGCCTTGGACTTCATCAGAGAAACTGCATCGTGAATTGCAGGCCGCAGGCTTCTATCTCTCCGCACATCCGCTGGATGATTATAATGAATCGCTGCAAAAAATGCGCGTTCAGAGCTGGGCAGATTTCTCCAATGCGGTGAAGAAGGGCGCAACCAATGGTCGTCTTGCCGGTACAGTTATCAGTAAGCAGGAGCGCAAGACCAAGACCGGCAACAAAATGGGCATCATCGCCTTTTCAGATGCGACAGGTCAGTTTGAATCAGTGCTTTTCTCAGAGGCGCTTCAGCAGTTCCGCGACCTGCTGGAACCTGGTCGCTCGGTGGTGATTACGGTTTCGGCTGAAAACCGGCCGGAAGGTGTGAGCCTGCGCATAGCTACGGTTGTGTCACTGGAAGATGAAGCCAGTCGCCTGCAAAAGGCATTGCGCCTGTTTTTGCGGAATAGCGATGCGCTGGATCAAATCGTGCCTTATTTCAAAACCCGTGGTGACGGTGAGGTCAGCTTTATCGTGATCAAAGATAATGGTCAGCGTGAGGTGGAAGTTGCCTTGCCGGATCGCTATCGCATCAGCCCGCAGATTGCCAGCGCAATGAAAGCCATCAGCGGTGTGGTGGATGTGGAACTCATCAGCTGATCGCTGACGGATAATTCACCTTGAGACTCAATATATGTTTCATATGTAGTATGTATATGAAACATATGTGAGTCCTTATGGGTATTGTGAATATTGAAGATGAGCTGCATGAGCAGTTGCGTCTTGCGAGCAAGGTGACCTGCCGCTCTATTAATGCGCAGGCTGCCTTCTGGATTAAGATCGGCATGTTATGTGAGACCAATCCGACGCTCAGTTTTTCAGAAATTATGCGCCGTGAGCTGAATGCTGCCGGTGTTGCTGTTTCATCGCTGGGCATGAGTGAAGCATGATTAAGCAACCGCAGGAATTGGCTCTTTTGGCTGAAGCAGGGCGTTTGCTGGCTTCTGTCTTTGATATGCTGGATAAAACGCCGCTGGAAGGTGTTTCAACGCTTGAGATCAACGACAAAGTCGAGCGCTTTATTACTGAGGATCTGCAATCCCGACCGGCCAGTAAAGGCCAGTATGGCTATGGCTTTGTGCTGAACTCTTCAATCAATCATGTGGTTTGCCACGGTGTGCCGTCGCAGCCCGATGTGTTGAAAAGCGGTGATATTGTCAATTTTGATATTACGCTGGAGAAAAACGGCTATATCGCGGATTCCAGCAAAACCTATTGTGTCGGCGAGGTGAATGCTGCTGCCAAGCGATTGGTGCGTACCGCTTATGAAGCAATGTGGATGGGCATTGCTACAGTGCGTCCGGGTGCGCGGATCGGCGATATTGGCTGGGCGATTGAGCGCCATGCCAAGCGCAACGGCTATTCGGTTGTGCATGATTATTGCGGTCACGGTATTGGCCGTGAAATGCATGAAGAGCCGCAAATTCTCAATTTCGGTAAACCCGGAACCGGACTGTTTCTGCAGCAAGGTATGGTTTTCACCATTGAACCGATGCTCAATCAGGGGCGGCGCAATGTAAAGACCGAAGCGGATGAGTGGACTGTCACCACTAAGGACGGGCTACTCTCGGCTCAGTTTGAACATACGGTTGCAGTAACCGCAACAGGCGTGTCGGTGCTGACCTTGCGTGCGGATGAAAAGAAGTCGCCGCAGGCGAAACGGTTGGGTTTGATTTCGGCCTGATATAAAAAGCCCGCTTTTAGCGAGCTTTTTCATTTGATGTTTTAATATGCTGCTGTGAAGCGCTGGCGGATATGTTTGCCCTGTTCTGCTTCATCAAGAATGGCGACAGCCAGATCGCCCACGGTGATTTTACTTTCACCTTTGTCGTCAAAAACCGGAGAATCTTTGCCCAGACGGAACGTGCCGGTGGCTTGGCCCGGAACCAGCAGAATGGCTGGTGAAACAAAAGACCAGTCCAGTTCATTCTCAGCTTTCAGGTCATTGAGCGCCTGACGGGCACCCAATGCGCCTTCTTTATATTCAGCCGGAAACTCAGGGGAATCCACCAGCTGCTGACCGTTGATTTCAAGGCTGCCTGCGCCGCCGACTGCGATTAGGCGTTTGATGCCGGCTTTCTTTACCGCTTCGGTAATGGATTTGCTGCCTTTGATGTGAATATTGCGGATGTCGGCTTCCTGCCAGCCCGGATTATAGGCGGAGATTACCAGATCATGGCCTTTTAAAAGGGCAGCCAGTCCGTCTGTGTCGAGAACATCGGCTTTCACGGCGGTGACATTGGCATTGGCAGCGATTTTTTCCGGATGGCGCACAAGTGCGCTCACCTGATGGCCGCGTTTCACTGCCTCATTAAGCAAAGCTGTACCGACATAGCCGCTGGCGCCGATGATTGCGATTTTTGACATAGGACTTACCTCATATTATAAGATTGATAAGAATTATTTTTAATTAGGTTACGATAAGTAACTATGTAGTATGATTTGAAATGACTGTGAAGAATGCACTTTAAAGTCAGTAAGTCACTTCAAAGTAACCGCCTGCAAATACGCGCTTTCCCGTTCAACTTTGCGGTAATGTGCAGTGAAGGAGAAGGTAATGACCTCTCAGATGAATGCCGCTCTGAAGAAAAAATCTGCAATATCAACGTATGACGATGAAAAAAATACCTTGCCGATTCTGGCTGATACCGCAGGATTCGCCGAGGACGAAAACGGCACCTGTCCGATCCGTGAAGTGCTGGATCGTGTCGGCGATACATGGAGCCTGCTGGTTATTCTCAATCTTCAGCAGGGCACAGTGCGGTTCAATGCGTTGCGTCGCCTGATTGAAGGCATTTCGCAGCGTATGCTGACAGTCACCTTGCGCTCTCTGGAGCGTGACGGGCTGGTTTTGCGCACAGTCCGCCCGACTTCGCCGCCGGAGGTGGAATATTCACTAACCGCATTGGGACTGTCGCTGGCCAAGCCCATTGACAGTCTGGGGCAATGGGCGGTTGATAATCGCCATATGATGCGCGAAGAGCGTGCACGCTTTGATGCACAACAATAAATCAAAGGCGCATCGTCAGAGCGTATCCTGAAAAGTGGGAACCGGTTTTTGGATAAGATACGCGTAAAAACAAAGAGATAGAGCGAGAGCTGAGATCCGTTTGAATACAGGTCGCTCTGGCGAAGCGCCTTTGTTGCTTATAGTGTTATTTTTTCACGGTAACGGATACAGAGCGGACTTTGTTGTTGCCGACGCTGCAATCGACTGTAACTGCATCCCATGCAGCACTTCCGTTGCGCTTGCGGGCTTCGCCGTTAAGCCTGACGGTTACATTCCCGTTGTTGCGGTTCAGTTGCACAGCATCATAATCGTTCTGCGTAAATCCAAACCGGTCATATTTATATTTCTTGTTTTTGGCCAGATCATGCGCTGTTGCAGAGCATAAAGCAGTTTCCGGCTTTGCCTTGCTGTCATTGATGGCCAGATTATAGTTGGCTTTAAAGTCAGAGCTTTGTTTTGGCGCATCTTCCGCCTGAACAAGGGAGGATGAGCCGATAAGAGAAATTATTACAACAGAGGCTTTAAAAGGAAGAGTTAACATAGTAAATCCTGCCGGTTATTGATTGAATGTAATATACTTGTTGATCGTAATGATCTGATTAATATTGGTTTTTAAAATATCGCAGAAAACTATGATCTATTTTAGTGCAAATGAGGGTCGAAACCTGCATTCTATATCATTTTGCAGAAATATGTATCGAGGATTATTTGTTTCTCACCTCAAAAACATTTCCAATGGTGTGGGGTTGTTAAGAATAAACAAGCAAAAGAAATGAAGCCACCATCAGCGGAGGAGTGAATAAGGCAGCGCCAATGAGAATATTGGAAACAGGCCGGTGTATTGAAGTCTTCTTTTTATAAAACTCAAAATTTCTCAGGGATTTTATAGTTTGATAGAGTAGCAGATAGGCGCATATGGCGAAAAGTCCGATGTTCCAGCCTGACAATTGAGCCGGTGTTGGCCGTCCCGGAACCCCAAGTATCCACGGGAGAATGAGAAGGCCGCATATAGCTGCGATCATATCAGGATATATGCGAATTATAAATTTTATCATGCACTATCTTTGCTATTCGAATACTAAGTATTTAAGTTGAGCTAACTGTCATGAAATGGCAATGCATTAGAACGACCTTTGTGCGCCAAGTCCGGCCACAGTACTCTAATGCAAGAAACCGTAGCGCTTTACCAAAAAATATGAAGACGGTTTCGGTTAAGATGCGCAATTATTCAGAGGGCTGATCTGCAGGCCTTGACAAGACAGGCTCCCACTCCTTAAAAGCCGCTCAGGATTTCAGGGCATCTTTGCAGATTCCCTGTATCTGTTGACGTGTCCCGTGAATAATTGCCACATTCGCTGTCGCAATATTCTGTCAGTCTTCACAAAAGAAGGCAGAGGAGGGCGCGTTTCCTTCGAGCGAGGCAGACAAGCTGCCGCGCCGGTAAAACTTTTAAAGGGAAATGCGATGAGTAAGCGCGAATCTTCCAAGTATAAAATTGATCGCCGTCTTGGCGAAAACATCTGGGGCCGTCCTAAATCCCCGGTAAACCGTCGCGAATATGGCCCGGGCCAGCACGGTCAGCGCCGTAAGGGCAAGCTGTCCGACTTCGGTATTCAGCTGCGCGCAAAGCAGAAGCTGAAGGGCTTCTACGGCGATATCTCTGAAAAGCAGTTCCGTAAGACTTACGAAGAAGCTGCTCGCCGTAAGGGCGACACCGGTGAAAACCTGATCGGTCTGCTGGAAAGCCGTCTGGATGCAGTTGTATACCGCGCCAAATTCGTACCGACCATCTTTGCTGCCCGTCAGTTCATCAACCACGGTCACGTAAACGTAAACGGTCGTCGCGTTAACATTCAGTCCTACCGCCTGAAGGCTGGTGACGTTGTTGAAGTTCGCGAAAAGTCCAAGCAGCTGGTTATCGTTCTGGAAGCTGTTCAGCTCGCAGAACGCGATGTTCCTGATTACATCGTTGCTGACCACGGCAAGCTGACTGCAACTTACAGCCGCGTTCCTGGCCTGTCCGACGTTCCATACGCCGTTCAGATGGAACCAAATCTGGTTGTTGAATATTACTCCCGTTAATCGTGAGTATGGCGGAATTATCCGCTATGAAATCAGAGCCGCTGCGGACTTCCGCGGCGGCTTTTTTGTTTTGGATAAGCTATCTTTCCCTTTCTTCGGGGAGCTGCCTTATGTATTGTCACGCAAACTGTAAGAAAAAAATCTGGAGTGCAGGTCTATGGCAGGCTCAGTCAATAAAGTTATTCTCGTCGGTAATCTCGGAGCGGATCCTGAAATCCGCCGTCTGAACTCCGGTGAGCCGGTTGCAAACCTGCGTATCGCAACATCGGAAAGCTGGCGCGACCGTCAGAGCGGTGAGCGTAAGGACAAGACCGAATGGCACAGTGTTGTAATCTTCAACGAAAATCTGGCCAAAGTTGCAGAACAGTATCTGAAAAAGGGTGCCAAGGTTTACATTGAAGGTCAGCTGCAGACCCGTAAATGGACTGACCAGAACGGCAATGAACGCTACACAACTGAAATCGTGTTGCAGAAATTCCGTGGTGAGTTGCAGATGCTCGATAGCCGTGGTGAAGGCGGCGGCGGTGGTGGCCGTTTTGAAGGTAGCGGCAGCGGCGGCGATCGTTTTGCCGGTGGCGGCGGTTCATCACGCGGTGGTGACTATGGCAGCAGCAGCGGTAATGATTTCGGCCGTTCCAGCCCGCAGCAGCAGTCCGGCGGTTTCAGTCATGATTTGGATGATGATATTCCGTTCTGAGATTTATTCTCTCAAAAGGAAAAGCCCGCGTCAAACGCGGGCTTTTTTATTTAGAGTGCCGGACACCCTATTGGGCACACAATGGTAGCTCTAACTTCCTACAATCAGTGACCGGATACCATCCGCAACAAATTGCACTGCCAGAGCGGCAAGGATCACGCCGAGCAGGCGTGTGAGGATGGAGCGGCCTGTTTCTCCCAGAAAGCGATCCACGCGCTCTGCGAGCAGGAATACGATGTAAGAAAGTACGATACAGGCAAGCAAAATACCGAGCAAAGCAAGTCTGCTGCCAATGGTCGGGAATGTGCCGCCGAGCAGGACTGTGGCGGAAATAGCGCCCGGGCCGGCAATCAGCGGAATGGCCAGCGGGAAGGCGGCAACATTGCGGATATGGTCTTTGGTGATGGCAACTGTGGCGCTTTTCTCATGGCGTTCCTGACGGCGCTCGAAGATCATTTCAAATGCGATCCAGAACAACAAAAGACCGCCGGCAACGCGGAATGCGCCGAGTGTGATGCCGAACATCATCAGAATTTGTGCGCCGGCAATGGCAAAGAGCGCAAGGATGATAAAGGCGATGATGCTGGCGCGCTTGGCAACCTGTGCCCGTTCGCGGCGATCCATGCCGGTTGTAACGGCAAGAAATAACGGTGCAAGCCCCGGCGGATCAATGGTTACGAGCAGTGTGACAAAGGCGCTGAAGAGACTGTCATAAAAGCTCATCCGTGTTCCTGTTCTTGTTCTTTATGAATGATTGTAAGAATTATGCCTGTCTTTGCCGTATAAGCGCAAGATGGTTCTTGTGCCGGTTCTGAAAGGCCAATGAGTGAAGTATTCTGATGCATTTGTGCTCGTCCGGAGCGGGAAACAAGAATATTCTCTGATTTATGCGTGACAGGGTGATAAATATGCCAAAAAAGCACAAAATCGGCTATATTTGGTGTGAATGAAGGCCGCCGCAAGGCAGTCGAAATTTCGTGATTTCGATGTTATGGGATAGAGTACAATCTATCAAAACTAATCGATTCTTTATGAAAGATATTTGAATAGTGACAGACCTTACTCCGCCGCCCGGTTCAGACGAATTTAACGGTATTGAACCGATTTCTATTGTGGAGGAGATGCAGCGGTCCTACCTCGATTACGCTATGAGCGTTATCGTCAGCCGCGCGCTTCCTGATGTTCGTGACGGGTTGAAGCCGGTCCACCGGCGTATTCTCCATGCCATGAATGAGATGGGGCTTGCCTGGAACCGCTCCTACCGTAAATCTGCCGGTGTCGTCGGTGAAGTGATGGGTAAATACCATCCGCATGGTGACGCCTCTATTTATGATGCGCTGGTGCGTATGGCGCAGGACTTCTCCATGCGCGAGCCGCTGGTTGACGGGCAGGGCAACTTCGGTTCCATTGACGGCGACAGTGCTGCTGCGATGCGTTATACCGAGTGCCGTCTGGAAAAAGTTTCCTCGGTTCTGCTTGAAGATATCGACAAGGACACTGTTGATTTTCAGGACAATTATGATGGCCGCGAGCAGGAGCCTAAAGTGCTTCCGGCGCGCTATCCGAACCTGCTGGTCAATGGTTCCGGCGGTATCGCTGTTGGTATGGCCACCAATATTCCTCCGCATAACTTGGGTGAAGTAATCAATGGCTGTATTGCTCTGATCGACAATCCTGAAATGTCGCTGGAAGAAATGATTGAGATCATTCCGGGGCCGGATTTCCCGACCGGTGGTCTGATTCTCGGTCGTGCAGGCATTTATTCTGCTTACAGTACCGGTCGTGGTTCTGTGCTGATGCGTGGCCGTGTGACCATTGAGCCGATGCGCAATGATCGTGAATCCATCGTGATTACGGAAATTCCGTATCAGGTCAATAAAGCGTCCATGATCGAGAAAATGGCTGAATTGGTGCGCGACAAGCGTATTGAAGGCATTTCCGATCTGCGCGATGAATCCGACCGTGACGGTTACCGCGTGGTTGTTGAACTGAAGCGCGATGCCAATGCTGATGTGGTGCTGAACCAGCTTTACCGCTACACCCCGCTGCAGACCTCTTTCGGCTGCAATATGGTGGCGCTAAATGGTGGTAAGCCGCAGCTTCTGACCTTGATGGAAGTGCTGAATGCGTTTGTGCATTTCCGCGAGGAAGTAGTCAGCCGCCGCACCAAGTTCCTGCTGAATAAAGCCCGTGAACGTGCGCATGTCTTGGTTGGTCTGGCGATTGCCGTTGCCAATATCGACGAAATTATTGCGCTGATCCGCCGGGCGCCGGATCCGGCAACCGCGCGTGAGCAGTTGATGACACGCCGCTGGCCTGCAGCCGATATCGCACCGCTGATCCGTCTGATTGACGATCCGCGCCATGTGCTGAATGATGACAGCACCTATAATCTGTCGGAAGAACAGGCGCGTGCAATTCTGGAACTGCGCCTGCAGCGCCTTACAGCACTCGGCCGTGATGAAATCGCTGATGAACTGAACAAGATCGGCGAAGAAATCAAAGACTACCTGTCTATTCTGGCATCGCGTGAGCGTATTCTCGGCATCGTCAAGGATGAAATGGCCGCGGTTCGTGATGAATTCGCAACGCCACGCCGCACAGAGTTGACCCTTGGCGGCGCTGAAATGGATGATGAAGACCTCATCGCCCGTGAAGATATGGTCGTCACCGTCAGCCATGCCGGTTACATCAAGCGCGTACCGCTGAATACCTATCGTGCGCAGCGCCGCGGCGGCAAAGGCCGCTCGGGTATGGCGACGAAGGACGAGGATTTCGTTACCCGTCTGTTTGTGGCTAATACCCATACGCCGGTGCTGTTCTTCTCCTCGCGTGGTATCGTCTATAAAGAAAAAGTCTGGCGTCTGCCTATTGGTACTCCGCAATCCCGCGGTAAGGCATTGATTAATATGCTGCCTTTGCAGCAGGGTGAGCGTATCACCACGATCATGCCATTGCCTGAGGATGAGGCAAGCTGGGCAGAACTCGACGTGATGTTCGCTACAACGCGCGGTACTGTGCGCCGTAACAAGCTGTCCGATTTCGTTCAGGTCAACCGCAATGGTAAGATTGCGATGAAGCTAGAAGAAGAGGGTGATGAAATCCTCTCAGTTGATACTTGTACTGTGAATGACGACGTGCTGCTCACCGCCGCCGGTGGCCAGTGTATCCGCTTCCGTGTGGATGATGTTCGTGTCTTTGCCGGTCGTAATTCGATTGGTGTACGCGGTATCAATCTGGCGGATGGCGATAAAGTTATCTCCATGGCCATTCTTGAGCATGTGGAAGCGACACCGGCCGAGCGTACAGCCTATCTGAAGCGTGCCGTTGCAGAGCGCCGCAGCCTTGGTTCAGATGATGTGGAAGATATCGCAGTTGTCGGTGAAGACGTAACTGAAGATGCGGAACTCAATGATGAGCGCTATGAAGAGCTGAAAGCCCATGAGCAGACTGTTCTGACAGTCAGCGAGTTCGGTTACGGCAAGCGTTCTTCGTCCTATGAATTCCGTATTTCCGGCCGTGGCGGTAAAGGTATCCGCGCTACAGATACATCGAAGACAGATGAAATCGGTGCGCTGGTTGCGCTGTTCCCTGTAGAGGCTAGTGACCAGATCCTGCTGGTGTCGGATGGCGGTCAGTTGATCCGCGTGCCGGTTGGCGGTATCCGCATTGCCGGTCGCTCCACCAAGGGCGTAACCATCTTTAACACCGCCGATGGTGAAAAGGTTGTGTCGGTAGAACGGATTTCTGAAACTGATGATGAAGAGGATGAAACCTCGGAAACTGCCGGTGATCAGACAACGGCTCAGGAAACGACCCAAACGGGCGGTGATGAACCTGCCGCAGAATAAGCTCGGAAACAAAAAACGCCCCGTCATTTTGACGGGGCGTTTTTTATTGTACTTACATAAAGAAAAGGCGGTGTCTTCTCACACCGCCTTGAAATAAAAGCCTGGACTGGAGGTTCCGGCTGCAACTGCCCTCTGATTAAAGAGGTATTTTGTATCTATTTAGGCCTGATTTAGGCGAAACCAAGATATTATCACTTCACTTATGCGTGTGTAATGCGCTTTGATCTGGTGCCGCGGGCGACACGCCGTACAGAGCGCAGGTCGAAGACTGATTTCTGATTGCTCAGACGCCTGGAGGCACTTTCTTCGATCATCAGGATAATGGCTGCAAACATCATCGCGACGATCATTGAGATTGCGAGAAGAAATAGCATCATCATTTTATCCTTTCGCTTATATTACGCGCAAGCGGCACAAAGGTTGCATAAAATCTTTCATTTTGTGGCATGTGAGATCTGTGCGGTTACTGTGTTACCGGTAATATAGGCGTTTTCACTTGAATTATTTCTGACTGGTCTATTCATGCTAGGTTCACATTGGTGGCACGTAAACCTATGCTTTTGATGTAAGACTGAGGCTTAGAGAGGTTCTTGTTGCGCTCTTTGCTGAACCCTTTGTGTACTTCGCTTTAGAGATTGAAATTGGTCAGTATAATGATTAATTCATTGGGTATGAAAACAGCTCTCTATGCAGGATCATTTGATCCGGTCACCAATGGTCATCTTGATGTTCTGCGCGGGGCCCTCGGGCTGGCTGATAAGGTGATTGTCGCTATCGGCGTTCATCCGGGTAAAACCCCGATGTTCAGCTTTGAAGAGCGGGTTGCGCTGCTACGTGAGGCCGGAGAGCAGGCTTTCGGTAAAGACAATAGCCGTATTGATTATACCAGCTTCAGCGGTCTGGTTGTGGACACTGCCAGAAGTTTCAAGGCAACGCTGATGGTGCGCGGTTTGCGCGATGCCACTGATTTTGATTATGAAATGCAGATGGCCGGCATGAATGCGGGGCTGGCAGCGGATGTGCAGACTGTGTTTTTGCCCGCTTCCCCCGATGTGCGTTTTATTACTGCCACACTGGTGCGCCAGATTGCGGCAATGGGGGGCGATGTCAGCCGCTTCGTGCCGCCTGTTATCGAAAAAGCCCTAAAGCATAAGCTTAAAAAGTAAGAACTTAGCTTAACACAGGAAAAATCATGTCCTTTTTGCGTAAATTACTGGCTGTCACAGCCTTTCTCGCATTTTCAGCAACTGCCGCTTTGCAGCCGGTTAATGCGCAGGCCGCAGACCCTGAAAATACAGTGGTTCTGACTTTGAAAGACGGTGATGTCGTTATTGAATTGCGCCCTGATCTGGCTCCGAAACATGCCGAGCAGATCAAGAAACTGGTGCGCGACGGTGCTTATAACGGCGTTGTGTTCCACCGCGTGATTGACGGCTTTATGGCGCAGACCGGTGACGTAGAGTTCGGTAATGCGGATAAGGACTATAATCCGGGTCGTGCAGGCACCGGCGGTTCTTCCTATGGTAATATTCCGGCAGAATTCTCCAAACAGCCATTTGTGCGCGGCACTGTCGGCATGGCACGCAGCTCATCGCCGGATTCTGCCAATTCGCAGTTTTTTATCATGTTTGATGAAGGCTCGTTCCTGAACGGTCAGTATACTGTTGTCGGTGAAGTCGTCAGCGGTATGGAAACCGTCGATAAAATCAAAAAAGGCAGCAAATCTGCCAATGGCGCGGTTGATAATCCTGACCGTATCGTTAAAGCCATTGTTCTGGCCGATCGTAAGTAATTCTACTTTAAACGCGGCTGTCTGAGTTGCAGCCTGAAAAATCTACAGGAGAAGCCCCATGGCTTATAAAGATCCGGAAAATACACTGGTACTGGAAACCACAAAAGGTACAGTTGCAATCGAACTCTATCCAGATCTGGCACCAGGTCATGTTGCCCGTATTAAAGAACTGGCACGTGAAGGTGCTTATGACGGCGTTGTATTTCACCGCGTGATTGATGGTTTCATGGCGCAGACCGGCGATGTGAAATTCGGTAAACAGGGCGGTTCAAGCTTCAATCCATCCCGCGCCGGTATGGGCGGTTCGGACAAGCCTGACCTGAAGGCAGAATTCACCAATACCAAGCATGTACGCGGTACCTGCTCGATGGCACGTAGCCAGAACCCGAATTCGGCTAACTCCCAGTTCTATATTTGCTTTGCTGATGCCCCTTGGCTGGACCGCCAATACTCCGTATGGGGTCAGGTTGTCGAAGGCATGGACAATGTCGACAAAATCAAGCGCGGTGAGCCGGTAACTGATCCGGATTCAATTACTTCAGCTAAAATCGCTGCCGACATTTAATTTGTCAGCCTGCTGATTTGGGGGCGCGTTATGGTTCAAGCCGTAACGCGCCCTTTATTTTTTGCCCGCTGTTCTGTATGGCAAGGCAATGCGAATTTTAGAAAAATTTGAACTCCCTGAAATTGAGGCCAGTGATGCGCGTCGATCTGTTTGATTTTGACTTACCGGAAGAGCGTATTGCGCTGCGTCCGGTTACCCCGCGCGATCATGCAAAACTGTTGCGCGTTATCCCTGATCAGCCTTTGCAGGATCTGCATGTTGGTGATCTGCCGGATTTGCTGCGTGAAGGCGATGCGCTGGTCTTCAATGATACCAAAGTTATTCCGGCGCAACTTGAGGGTACGCGTGAGCGTGACGGCACAGTCGCAACCGTGAGTGCGACCTTGCATATGCGCACCGGCGCTGATCGCTGGAAAGCGTTCTTGCGCCCTGCAAAACGCGTTAAGCAAGGCGAACGCATCCGTTTCGGCCATTCCGGTTCCAGCTGTTTCTTGGGCACATTGGATGCACTGGTTGCAGAAAAACACGACAGCGGTGAAGTGCTGCTGGTGTTTGATGTCTCCGGCGCCATGCTGGATGAAGCGATTGCTTCGGTCGGTCATATTCCGCTGCCACCTTATATTGCGTCCAAACGGGCGGAAGATGCGCAGGACAGACAGGATTATCAGACTGTCTATGCGCGTGAAGAGGGGGCTGTCGCAGCACCGACTGCCGGTCTGCATTTCACTCCGGAACTGCTGGAGCGTATCCGCGCGAAAGGCGTGGAAGAGCATTTTGTAACGCTGCATGTAGGGGCAGGCACATTCCTGCCGGTTAAGGCCGATGATACTGCTGATCACAAAATGCATGCGGAGATCGGCTATGTCTCTGAAGAAACCGCAACAGCACTCAACCGCGTGCATGAGCGGGGCGGGCGGATTATCTCCGTCGGCACGACATCTCTGCGCCTGATTGAAAGTGCAACCGGTGAAGACGGTATTATTCGTCCGTTGTCGGGAGCGACCGATATTTTCATCACCCCCGGTTATAAATTCCGCGCAATTGATATGCTGATGACCAATTTCCATCTGCCGCGCTCGACATTGTTCATGCTGGTCTCGGCTTTCAGCGGTTTCGAGACAATGCAGGCGGCCTATGCCCATGCCATTAGCAATGAATACCGGTTTTATTCCTATGGCGATGCCAGCCTTCTGACGCTTCGCACTTAACGGACTCTGATATGACTAGTGAAAATTTTGAATTCAAAGTGCTGGCAACAGACGGCAAAGCGCGTCGCGGTGAGATTACCATGCCGCGCGGCACCATCCGCACACCGGCCTTTATGCCGGTTGGCACCGCAGGCACCGTTAAAGCCATGTATATGGATCAGGTCAAAGACCTTGGCGCGGATATCATTCTCGGCAACACCTATCATCTGATGCTGCGTCCGGGTGCCGAGCGTGTGGCACGCCTTGGCGGTTTGCATGAGTTTGGCGGCTGGCAGGGGCCGATCCTTACCGATTCCGGCGGTTTTCAGGTGATGTCGCTGGCACAGCTGCGCAAGCTGACAGAGCAGGGCGTAACCTTCCGCTCGCATATTGACGGCCGCGCTTATGAAATGTCACCGGAGCGTTCTATTGAAATTCAGGGGCTGCTCGATAGCGATATTCAGATGCAGCTCGACGAATGTACCGCATTGCCTGCATCCTTCAATGTGATGCAGAAGGCAATGGAACTGTCATTGCGCTGGGCAGAACGTTGTAAAGTGGCTTTCGGTGATCAGCCGGGCAAGGCGATGTTCGGTATCGTGCAGGGCGGCGATAATGTGCAGCTGCGCGAGCAATCCGCACAGGCGCTGAAGGATATGGATCTCAAAGGCTATGCCGTTGGTGGTCTGGCTGTTGGTGAGCCGCAGCAGGTGATGCTGGATATGCTGGATGTGACCTGTCCGATCCTGCCGCACGAAAAACCACGCTATCTGATGGGCGTTGGTACACCGGATGATATGCTGAAATCGGTTGCGCGCGGCATTGATATGTTCGACTGCGTTATGCCAACCCGTGCAGGTCGTCACGGTCTGGCCTTTACCCGTCGTGGTAAGGTGAACCTGCGTAATGCGCGTCATGCGGAGGATCATCGCCCGCTGGATGAAATGTCAGCCTGTCCGGCATCAAGCCAGTATAGCCGCGCCTATTTGCATCATCTGGTGAAATCCAATGAAGCACTGGGCGGTATGCTGCTGACATGGAACAATCTGCATTATTATCAGTATCTGATGCAGGGTATCCGCGACGCGATTGAAGCGGGTCGTTTCAATGACTTCTTTGAAGAGACGACAGCGGAATGGGCCAAAGGTGATATTGCCCCTTTGGGATAATTAAAAGAAAAGCGGGAGAAATCCCGCTTTTTTATTTTGTGTTGCGTGCTGTGACAGCCCAAACCCGATGGGGAATTGCCAGAGGGTCTTCAGGAAAATCTTTCAGCAATATCTGAGACAGCTCACTATCAAAACGAACCGTTTCTTCCGGTGACAGGCTGGCTTTAACACCAGCGCTTGCACGAATACGCCCGCGCCATGCTTCATGGCTGTAATAAACCGGCAGATCAAACGAGAAGGTTTCAATCGCTGCAAAACCGGCTTCTGCGATGTCCTGCAACCATTGCGGATAAATTCCGCTGCCACCGCCCATTGTCCATTTCGGATTATATTTCAGAATAAGTTGTTCGGTTGCTTCAACGACATTGCCTGCAAAGGGCAGCCAGTCGAAATGGGCGATAATGATACGGCCGTGAGGTTTGAGAACCCGTTTTGCTTCTTGTGCAGCTTTCGCACGGTCAAACCAATGCCAGCATTGTCCGGCGGTCAAAAGATCAAAACTATCATCAGCTTCAGTCAGGTTCTCTGCTGAGCCTGTCCGGTAGCGAATATGAACACCGGCTTCTTTGTCCAGTTCGGCTGCTTCATCAAGCAAAGCCTGCGCCGGATCAACACCGGTAACAATCAGCCCTTTTTGTGCAAGGCCACGGGCGACAGTGCCGGTTCCGGTGCCAATATCAAGTGCTGACTGGGCAGGGCTGATGTAGTTTTTCGCGCTTAAGGCATCGAAAAACTCCGGCGGAAAACCGGCACGAAAATTCCGGTAATCAGAGGCGGTTTTGCCAAAATCAATGGTTTTGCCAAAAGATTGGGTAGCCTGAATATTCTGCTTACCGGTCATCGTGCCCACAGGCGTATAAAATTATTCCGCTGCTTGTTTTGCGGCCTCCAGCAAGTCGCTGATCATATCCAGTGTCATCTCGTTGAAATGCGAGATGATGCGGCTTGGCTCAAAATGCGAGACATGCAGATCGGTATAGCCGAAATCAACGGCAACTACCGGAATACCGGCAGCTTTGGCAGCGTCAATATCCGCGCGGCTGTCGCCAACCATAACCGCCTGATAGCGGTCGCCTTTGGCCTGCGCAATTGTATCTGTCAGATGGCGCGGATCAGGTTTTCGGTAGGGGAAGGTGTCCTGTCCGCAGATCGCGGCAAAGCGGTGTGCTTCCCCCATACGTTCCAGCAATGTTTTGGCGCTGATTTCAAATTTGTTGGTGCAGACAGCAAGGGTATAACCTGCAGCACTCAGCCTGTCGAGATTGTCCAGTACACCGGGATAAAAGGCAGACCTGCCCGGCATATTGCCGTTATAATGTTCCATGAACAGAGCAAACAATTTGTGCATATCAGCATCGGTCAGCTGACGGTTCTGTGCCTGATAAGCGCGTTCAATCATCACTTTAGCGCCGGAACCGACAAATTTACGCAGAGCAACCGGATCGGCAGGTGTCAGACCGCCGGCAATCAGGCAATGATTGAGACTGTCGAGCAAATCCGGTGCGGTATCTACCAATGTGCCGTCAAGATCAAAGACGATAACGGGACGGGTGGTGGAGGAATGAGACATATCTGCCCTTTGACGCATTGCTATTTCACAGATTGCGGCATCAAAATTGTGTCGCGATAATTGCAAAAACTACCTGAAATGCGGATTATTGATAGTCTTTTTCGCTAAATAGATGAAATGAGAACAATAATATATTTGCCGCGCGTGATGCCCGTGCTACAGCAGTGCGGAAATAAGCAGCATTAACGGTGTTTTGCGCGGCTGCCGCGCGGGTCTTGTTAAGGCATTAAGCGTTTCGCAGTCAAAGCTGCAAATGAAAATACGGGAAGCAGATTTATGAGTTCGGTTGATCCGCGTCAGTTGAAAATTGCCGCCGCCGCTGAGGCTTTAACCCATGTGAAAAGCGGTATGAAGCTTGGTATCGGTACCGGCTCAACAGCTGAAGAATTTGTGCGTTTGCTGGCTGTTAAAGTAGCTGAAGGCTTTGAAATCATCGGCGTACCGACCTCCGAGCGTACTGCTGCTTTGTGCACTGAACTGGGCGTTCCGCTGACCACGCTGGAAGAAACTCCGCATCTTGATCTCACCATTGACGGTGCAGACGAGCTGGATGGTGATCTTTCTCTGATTAAGGGCGGCGGCGGCGCTTTATTGCGCGAGAAAATTGTCGCTGCCGCATCTGATGCTATGATTGTTATTGCTGACGAATCAAAAGTAGTGGATACACTGGGCCGCTTCCCGCTGCCGGTTGAAGTGAACCGTTTTGGTCTGGCTGCAACAAAGCTGGCAATTGAAAAGGCTATTGCCGGTCTCGGACTGGAAGCGCCGATGAATCTTCGCATGAAGGACGGTGAAATTTTCGTAACGGACGGCGGACATTATATTCTTGATGCATCTTTTGGCCGTATTCCGGATACAAAAGCATTATCAGACGCACTCTTCGCCATTCCGGGCGTTGTTGAGCATGGTTTGTTTATCGGGCTTGCACGTGCTGCGATTGTTGCAGGCACATCAGGCATCCGTACATTGTCGTAATTTTAAATACATATCTGTCGGCTATTGCCGGAAAGAACAGATTTCACGCCGTACAGAACGGTGTAAAGTGAATAAAAAAACGGAGTATTGACCATATGACCAAGGCAACTGGCTATCGCCGTCTTATTGCGCCGCTGGCGGCGCTTACAGTACTGGCTGGTGTCAATCTCGCGCAGGCTCAGGAGGCGTCACAGTCTCATCTGGCAGCCGCGCGTGCTGCAATTGCTGCAATCGGCGCTACCGAACAGTTTGACGGCATTCTGCCACGTGCAGCACAGGCTCTGAAGGCCGAGCTGATCCAGAAAGACCCGAATCTTGAAGCAATCATCACCAAAACCGTTGATGATAAGGCAATCGCATTGGCTGCCCGCCGCTCCGATCTGGAAACTGAAGCTGCCCGTGCCTATGCAAATTCTTTCAGTGAAGATGAACTGAAATCGATCAGCAGCTTCTATACATCCGAAGCCGGTAAAAAGCTGATTTCTGAAGGTCCGATTGTAACCCGTGAAGTGCTGAAGGCTGCTGAAGTCTGGCAGAACGGCGTTGCCCGTGATCTGGCTATGCAGGTTGGCGAAGTGCTGGCGAAAGCTGCCGGCAGTGCGGCTCCGGCTGCTGCTGAGTAATTCAGTCTCAATGACAGAAAAAGCCCGGTCAGAGTGCCGGGCTTTTTTATTACATATTATTTGGCAAGCCAGGCTTGTGGCTTTACAGCATTTCCAGCAACGCTGTGCAGCGTCTTTGTTTGGGATGATGCGTAAAAACAATGAGTTACGATGGTTTTGGCGATTCAGTTGTAAGTTTAACTGCTGTAATGTTCTGTAACGGTTCCTCTTGTTAAGCCATTGTGCCGGTAACATATTCGGATAACGCGTAAAAAATTCGGAGACTAAAATGACCAGTTATGACTATGACCTGTTTGTAATCGGCGGCGGTTCCGGCGGTGTTCGGGCAGGGCGTCTTGCCGGAGCTATGGGAAAGCGCGTCGGGCTGGCAGAAGAGTTCCGTATGGGCGGCACTTGCGTGATCCGCGGCTGCGTGCCGAAAAAGCTTTATGTCTATGCATCGCAGTTTCCGGAACATTTCAGTGATGCTGCGGGCTATGGCTGGACTGTCGGCGAAACCAGTTTTGACTGGTCAAAGCTGGTAGCTAATAAAGAAGCTGAAATTACCCGTCTTGAAGGCCTCTACACCAAGGGGCTGAACAATGCGAAGACGGAGATTCTGCCTTATCGTGCCATGCTGAAAGATGCCCATACGATTGAACTGGCCGGCAGCGGCAAGACGGTTACTGCGGAAACCATTCTGATTGCCACCGGTGGTCATCCGTTTATGGATGATGCCATGCCGGGGCACGAGCTTTGCATCAATTCCGATCAGGTTTTTGATCTGGCTGAGTTGCCGAAATCCATTGTTATTCAGGGCGGCGGTTATATTGCAGTAGAATTTGCCGGTATTTTCAACGGTCTGGGTGTTGAAACCACGCTGGTCTATCGCGGTAAGCAGATTTTGCATCGTTTTGACGGTGATCTGTTCCGGCTGGTTACTGAAGCGATGATTGAAAAAGGCATCCGTATTGTCACTGAAGCCAATATTACCTCGGTTGCAGAGGCTGAAGGTGAGCATCGTCTGAGTGTTACACTGAGCAATGGTGAAGTGCTGGCCGCCGATCAGGTGCTGCAGGCAATCGGCCGTGTACCGAATACCAAGGGGCTTGGCCTTGAAAATGCCGGTGTGAAGCAGGCTGAAGACGGTTCAATCATAGTTGATGAATATTCCCATACCAATGTGGAGAATATCTGGGCTGTCGGCGATGTTACCAATCGCGTTCAGCTGACGCCTGTCGCCATTCATGAGGCTATGTGCTTCCTTGAAACGGCATTTAAGGGCAATCCGATGCGCCCTGACCATGAGCTGATCCCGACCGCTGTCTTCTCGCAGCCGGAAATCGGCACTGTTGGTATGTCGGAGGAAGAGGCAGCGAAGCAATATTCCAATGTGGAAATCTATCGCGCGCACTTCCGTCCGATGCGTAATACGCTGGCCGGACGCTATGAGAAAATGCTGACCAAGCTGGTTGTCGATGGGGATACGCGCAAAGTGCTGGGTGCTCATGTACTCGGGCCGGATGCCGGTGAAATGGCGCAGTTGCTTGGTATTGCCTTGAAAGCAGCAGCGACAAAAGATGATTTTGACCGTACAATGGCGCTGCATCCTTCCGCTGCGGAAGAGTTCGTGACCATGTACACACCAAGCTACAGGCTCGTGAAGGGGCAGCGTCAGGGCTGATCATTCACATTGAAAATGAGACAGAGTGACAGGCCGGCGGTGTAAATCGCCGGTTTTAAAAGCATTTCCAGCAAAAGTGGGAACCGGTTTTGCGTGTGGAAAATGCATAAATCAAATTTGTGAGTATGGGCTGATTTCGTCATAAAATTACAAGATGTGACTTAAATCTTGGCAAAAATGACAAGGCTGGAGCCTGTCGGCTGAATTGCGGCTGGTACATTGCCTTCCGGTGGACTATATACGCAAGGCTGTTACTGCAATGGTGCGGTGCAGCAGGGGATAACTCTAAATAAAATCAGAATATATTACAGGTGCTATAATGACGAAGAACTGGACACCGCAATCCTGGAGAGGCATGCCGATTAAGCAAGTGCCTTCTTATCCGGACGCGCAGGCTTTGGCCGATGTCGAGGCTCGTCTGCGTACATATCCGCCTTTGGTTTTTGCAGGGGAAGCGCGCAAGCTTACCAGGCAACTGGCCGAAGTGGCTGAAGGTCGCGCCTTCCTTTTACAGGGTGGCGATTGTGCAGAAAGCTTTGCGGAACATGGCGCGGACAATATCCGCGACTTTTTCCGCGTGTTTTTGCAGATGGCTGTTGTGCTGACTTTCGGCGGATCACAGCCTGTTGTTAAAATTGGCCGTATTGCCGGTCAGTTTGCCAAGCCGCGCTCAAGCGACATGGAAACCGTGAATGGTGTGGAACTGCCTTCTTATCGTGGTGATGTCATCAACGGTATCGAGTTCAATGAGGCATCGCGCATTCCGGATCCGAACCGTCAGGAAATGGTTTACCGCCAGTCTGCGGCAACGCTCAATCTGTTGCGTGCTTTCGCGCAGGGCGGCTATGCCAATCTGGAAAATGTGCATAAATGGACGCTCGGCTTTGTTTCGGACAGCCCGCAGAACGAGCGTTATGTTGCCGTTGCCAACCGCATTTCCGAGACCATCAATTTCATGCGCTCTATCGGCATTACCGCAGACAGCAATCATGCGCTGCGTGAAACCGATTTCTACACCAGCCACGAAGCTCTGCTGCTTGGCTATGAAGAAGCGCTGACCCGTGTGGATTCGACCTCAGGTGACTGGTATGGCACATCCGGCCACATGATGTGGATCGGCGACCGTACCCGTCAGCTTGACCATGCGCATATTGAATATTGCCGTGGCATCAAGAACCCGATCGGTATGAAATGCGGACCGTCGCTGGAAGCTGATGATCTGCTGCGTCTCATTGACCGGTTGAATCCGGAAAATGAAGCCGGTCGTCTGACACTGATTGCCCGTTTTGGCTATGACAAAGTGGAAGATCATCTGCCGCGCCTGATCCGTGCGGTCGAGAAGGAAGGCCGTAAGGTTGTCTGGTCCTGCGATCCGATGCATGGCAATACGATTACTGCTGCGGGTTATAAGACCCGTCCGTTTGACCGTATTCTGAAAGAAGTTCAGAGCTTCTTTGCCGTGCATCAGGCTGAGGGCACTCATGCCGGTGGTATTCATATCGAAATGACCGGTAAGAATGTGACCGAATGCACCGGTGGTGCACGCGCCATTTCTGCAGAAGACCTGTCCGACCGTTACCACACCCATTGCGACCCGCGCCTCAATGCGGATCAGGCTCTGGAACTGGCATTCCTCGTGGCGGAACTTCTGAAGAAAGATCGTGATTCTCAACCTCAGAAAATTGCGGCAAATGCCTGATTTTAAATAATTAAAACTATACGGGCGGGGCTTGGTTTCCCGCCCGTATTTTTATGATTTCCGGTTTTGCGGGGCGATATGGAACGCATCTTTAAAGCATTTATCAATTCTATGCGGGCGCTGAACCATCTGGCACGCCATGAAAAGCCGGTACAGCAGGAGCTGGTTCTGCTGTTTGTTTCCCTGCCTGTGGCGTGGTTCGTGGCAGCGGATATGGCAGCTTATTTACTGCTGGTTGGTGCAGTGCTGTTTCTGCTGCTGGTGGAAATCATCAACACTTCCGTGGAGGCCGCCTGTAACGCTATCAGCCGCGATTTCAAAAAAGATATTCAGATTGCCAAGGACTGCGGTTCTCTTGCCGTGCTGATCGCTTCAATCATGTGTGCTGCTGTCTGGATTTATCATCTCTGGCCGCATGTACAGTCGCTGGTTTTCTCTGCTTAAATCGCGATATGTTTGACATATCGGAGTTTTAATGGCCGTCAGAATAAGAGAAACTATGATATGGCTATGAAGCGGGCAGGAGGAGACGGCTATGAGTGAAGATGTATTTAACGGACCACAGATGCAGAATATCCGCTATGAGCGGGCTGATATGACCGGTGCTGATTTTTACGGTGTGAACCTTGCAAATGCTCAGTTTCATGCGGTTCTGACGAATGCAAAATTCACTGATACGAATTTAAGCAGTGCGGTTTTTGATGATGTTAATCTTGCCGGTGCACGTTTTAACAATGTCAATTTGTCCGGAACCTCAATCACCGATGCCAATCTTTCTCATTTGGTGATTGATGGTGTTACATTGGCAAATACAGATATTAAGAATGCTGATTTGACGGGAATGCGGATAAACGGGGTTCTCGTAACAGATCTGTTCAAAGCCTATGAGCAGTCAAAAGCCTGAGTGCTTTCATTGCCTTATTTATGATATTGTAAATTGAATAACCGTGCCTGTATTCACTGATCTGCGCCCGTTTCTCATTGCAAGAAAAAGGCAGTCGCGGTAATGCTTGTGCTATGAGCACACAGACCACATCTCCCGATAAATTACGTATCGCAATCGCCCAGCTGAATCCGGTTATGGGTGATCTTCAGGGCAATCTTGCCAAGGCGCGCGCAGCCCGCAAAACTGCGGCTGATGCGCAGGCTGACCTGATCCTGTTTACCGAATTGTTCATCTGCGGATATCCGCCGGAAGATCTGGTTTCCAAGCCTGCTTTTGTCAAATCCTGCGAAAAGACAGTGCAGGCCTTTGCGCTGGAAACCGCTGACGGTGGCCCTGGTGTGATTATCGGCACGCCTTTGCAGCGCGACACCGGTCTGCATAATGCGGTGATGGTGCTGGATGGCGGTAAGGTCATTGCCGAACGTTTCAAAGTTGACTTGCCGAATTATGGTGAATTTGACGAACAACGCAATTTTCAGGCTGGCGCTATGCCGGGCCCGATCAATTTTCGTGGCGTGCGCTTAGGTATTCCGGTTTGCGAAGATATCTGGGGCGAACTCGGCGTGTGTGAAACACTGGCGGAGAGCGGCGCGGAAATTCTGCTGGTGCCGAATGGTTCGCCTTATCACCGCTCCAAGATGGAAGTACGCCATCAGATAGCTGTACGTCAGGTTGTCGAAACCGGTCTGCCATTGGTCTATGCCAACCAGACCGGCGGGCAGGATGAGTTGCTGTTCGATGGCGGTTCATTTGTTATCAATGCTAATCATCATCTGGCTGTGCAACTGCCGCAGTTTGAAGAGCTGGTGTCATTGACCGACTGGACACGCGGAACGGACGGCTGGTCTTGTGCTGACGGCGACCGCAACTGGGTGCCGGAAGGTGAAGAGGCAGACTATCTTGCCTGTATGCATGGCCTGCGTGACTATGTGAACAAGAACGGTTTCAAAAGCGTCGTGCTTGGCCTGTCCGGCGGTTTGGACTCAGCGATCTGCGCGGCGCTGGCTGTGGATGCTCTGGGTAAGGACCGTGTGCACACGGTGATGCTGCCTTATCGCTACACATCTGAAATGTCGTTGAAAGATGCGAAAGATTGTGCCGAGGCGCTTGGCTGCCGTTATGATATTGTGCCGATTGCAGAACCTGTTGAGGGCTTTCTCAATGTGCTGCAGCCACTGTTTGCCGGTACTGAGAGTGGTGTAACTGAAGAAAACCTGCAAAGTCGTGCCCGTGGCGTTATTCTGATGGCGATCTCCAATAAGTTTGGCTCGATGGTTGTAACCACCGGTAATAAGTCGGAAATGGCTGTCGGCTATGCCACGCTTTACGGCGATATGAATGGCGGTTTCAACCCGATCAAAGATCTCTACAAAATGCAGGTCTATGCGCTGGCTGACTGGCGCAACCATCATCTGCCGGAAGGTGGTATGGG
The DNA here is from genome assembly GCA_900470285.1 of Hyphomicrobiales bacterium. Lineage (GTDB taxonomy): Bacteria > Pseudomonadota > Alphaproteobacteria > Rhizobiales > Rhizobiaceae > Pseudochrobactrum. Next base: position 386,319 of record UCAG01000005.1, on the reverse strand, counting down.
ACCTGAAGGCGTGGTCGTGCCGCAAAATATCATCGACAAGGCACCGAGTGCGGAACTGCGCGATAATCAGACCGATCAGGACTCCCTGCCGCCATATCCGGTGCTGGATGCTGTGCTTGAGGCGCTGGTCGAGCATGAACGCAGCGTGGATGAGATTGTTGCCGAGGGTTATGACCGTGCTGTGGTTGAGCGTGTGGAGCATCTGCTGTACATCGCCGAATATAAGCGCCGGCAATCGGCTCCAGGTGTGAAGATTACCACCAAGAATTTTGGCCGCGACCGCCGTTATCCGATAACCAATCGCTTCCGCGACCGGCATTAAAATAACCCAGAAGAAGAAAACTATGACTGTAATCGTTCGTTTTGCACCGTCGCCGACCGGCTATATCCATATCGGCAATGCCCGTCCGGCGCTTTATAACTGGCTGTTTGCGCTGAAGAATAAGGGGCAATTCATCCTGCGTTACGATGACACGGATGTGGAGCGCTCTCGATCAGAATATGCGGAAGCGATTGCCCGCGATATTGACTGGCTGGGTATCAAACCATCCCGTGTCGAATATCAGTCCAAGCGCTTTGCCGTTTATGATGCCGCCGTTGAAAAGCTGAAAGCAGCCGGTTTGCTCTATGCCTGTTATGAAACAGCAGAAGAGCTGGAACTGCGCCGTAAATTGCGCCTGACCCGCCGTCTGCCGCCGGTCTATGGCCGCGATGCGCTGAAATTGACGGATGAACAGAAGGCGGCTTTTGAAGCTGAAGGCCGCAAGCCGCATTGGCGTTTTCTGCTGCCGAATTTCAAAGCAACGCCGTTTGAAACCGAGCGTACAGAAGTGCATTGGGATGATCTGGTGCGCGGCCCGCAGACTGTTGATCTGGCTTCCATGTCTGATCCGGTACTGGTGCGTGAAGACGGCACCTATCTCTATACACTGCCATCGGTGGTGGATGATATTGATATGGGCATTACCCATATTATCCGTGGCGACGACCATGTGACCAATACCGGTGCGCAGATTGCAATTTTCCGCGCACTGAGCGATGTGGTGCCGGTCTTCGGTCATCACAATCTGCTGACAACAACAAGCGGGGAAGGTCTGTCCAAGCGCTCCGGTGCTTTGTCTGTCGGATCTTTACGCGAAGCCGGTGTCGAGCCTATGGCGGTTGCCTCGCTGGCGGTGCTGACCGGTACATCGGATAATGTTGAGCCGGTAGCGACAATGGAAGAACTGGCGGCACGCTACGAGCCGTCCCATGCGTCGAAATCCAATGCCAAATTTGATCCGGCTGATCTGACCGGTCTTAACCGCGCTTTGATCCATCATCTGGAATTTGCCGATGTGGCGTCACGTCTGGCAGAGATCGGTGTTTCCGGTGATAAGGCTGAAGCCTTCTGGGCGGCTGTCCGTGGTAATATTGATCATGTTAAAGATGCTGCGCAGTGGTGGGAAGTCGTCAACCGCACTGAGCCTTTCAGTGAGGTGATAGCTGATGAAGACAAGGATTTCATCGCACAGGCTTTTGATCTTCTGCCTGAAGAACCATGGGGCAGCGATGTCTGGAAAGTCTGGACCGAAGCTGTGAAGGCCGCAACCGGCCGCAAAGGCAAAACATTGTTCATGCCTTTGCGACTGGCATTGACCGGTGTCGCTTCCGGTCCTGAATTAGCTGATCTCTTACCGCTTATTGGGCGGGAACATACGTTGGCCCGACGCGCCTGATCGCCGGATCCGGCACATAATCAACAGCTTCGTGAACAGGCGGCGGGGATTTCTCCGCCGCTTTTGTATGTTTCATCACAGGGGCTGCCGGAATGGAGAATGGTGACTTGCCGACACTGGCGGTTGCCTTGACCGGTATCAGATCAGTAGCACTGCTTATGCTTTCCGCAGGCACGAAGGCGGCTGGCTGCTGCAATGCGGCCTGCCTGACAGTTTTGGGCTTTTTATAGGTCTGTTTAATGCGCTTACGTGTTGTGGTGGCAGCGCGGTTTTCTTTCATCAGCCGTTCAAGCTCTTGCGGGCTGCGGCAATTATAGCGACGCATATCTGTATAGATTGCCTGCCGCAGATGTCTCTGCTGTGGTGTGGCTGCTGCGCGGGCAATCTGTTGCAATGCAGATTCGATACGGTGCTGGGATGCACGTATATAACTGCATTCCTCTGAAGCGGAGCCATTGCTGAAAGGCCCCGGATTACAGGAGTAACGTCTGGCATCACTGTTGGCCTGCCGCTGCATTTGACTCAGTTGTTGATAGCGTTTGGCTTGCTGCGCATTCAGGCTGGTATGATAATCAATATTACGCAAGTCCTGTTCGTAGGCACGGCATATACGACTATCGGACAGGTTCTGTGAAATTGCAGGGCTGCTTGCAAGTAAGAGTGTGGCTGCAGCCACGACGGCTTTAAATGGTGAAAATTGAAATATTGGTATTTTGAAATGGATTGATGAAAACATGAAATACTCCGCTCAAATGATCTGAACTACCGATGTGAAGAGTATGAATATTGATGGTAAATGACATGTAAATTATTGATTTATAATAATTATTGTAATTTTCAGCACTTTATTGATGCGTCAGATTGAGATTTTTACATTAACAAAAAACGCCGCATCATTTTTTGAAACGATGCGGCGTTTAATTATTTTAGATTAGAGCATTTCCAATCGGGATACGCTCTGAAATCAGGCTGTCGTGCGCTGTGAAGCCTCAACAACGGCCAATGCTGTCATATTGACAATACCGCGCGATGTAACCGACGGTGTGAGAATATGCGCAGGACGGGCTGCACCCAGCAGAATCGGGCCCACATGCAGGGCATCGGTCACTGTCTTCAGCACATTCATGGTGATATTCGCAGCATCCAGATTAGGGAAGACCAGCAGATTGGCTTCGCCCTTCAGGCGGGAATTCGGGAATACGCGGTCACGCTGGAACTGCGACAGAGCCGCATCACCATGCATTTCACCGTCCACTTCCAGCTCCGGTGCGCGTTCCTGCAGAATGGCGCAGGCTTCGCGCATTTTGGCAGCGCTCTTTGAATCGCGTGAACCGAAGTTCGAATGCGACAGCAGGGCAGCCTTTGGCTCAATACCGAAACGACGGATTTCCTTGGCCGCCAGAATGGTCATTTCCGCGATTTCTTCGGCGCTCGGATCAACATTCACGTAAGTATCTGTGAAGAACAGCGTACCGCGTGAGGAGATCAGCAGGCTGAGCGTTGAAAGATCATGCAGACCGGTCTGAATACCGAGGATCTGCTTAACCAGCGTCAGGTGGCGTTCAAAACGGCCTTCGAGACCACAGATCATCGCATCCGCTTCATTGCGCATCATGGCCAGAGCAGCAATTACCGTCGGGTTGGTGCGCACGATGGAACGGGCGGCTTCCGGTGTCATACCCTGACGGCCGGTCAGCTTATGCATCAGATCAACATAGTCACGGTAACGCGGATCATCTTCCGGATTGATGATCTCAAAATCAACACCCGGTTTGATTTTAAGCGCATAGCGTTGCAGACGGGTTTCGATAACATTCGGACGGCCGATCAGGATCGGCTGTGCAATGCCTTCTTCCAGCACAACCTGAGCGGCACGCAGTACGCGTTCTTCTTCACCATTGGCATAGATGACGCGTTTTTTGTCTGCGGAGCGGCGTGCAGCGGCAAAGACCGGCTTCATAATCAGGCCGGAGCGGAACACGAAGCGGTTGAGGCGGTCGATATAGGCTTCCATATCGGTGATCGGGCGGGTTGCCACACCGGTTTCCATAGCAGCTTCTGCCACTGCCGGGGCGATACGCAGGATCAGACGCGGATCAAACGGCGACGGAATCAGATAATTGGCACCAAAAACCGGTGTGTCACCGGAATAGGCACGGGCTGCCACATCGGATACTTCTTCGCGGGCGAGAGCAGCAATCGCTTTCACCGCAGCCATTTTCATTTCTTCATTAATGGCTGTTGCACCGACATCCAGCGCACCGCGGAAAATATACGGGAAGCAGAGAACATTGTTCACCTGGTTCGGATAGTCCGAACGGCCTGTGCAGATGATTGCATCTTCACGCACAGCACGGGCTTCTTCCGGCATGATTTCCGGCTTCGGATTGGCCAGAGCCATAATCAGCGGGGTAGGCGCCATTTTGGCAACCATTTCCGGCTTCAGAACACCTGCAGCAGATACGCCGAGGAAGACATCCGCATCCGCAATAATGTCATTCAGTGTACGTGCATCAGTATCCTGAGCATAGACCTCTTTCCAGCGGTCCATCAGCTCGTTACGGCCTTTATAGACAACGCCTTCCAGATCGCTGACCCAGATATTCTTGTGCTGTGCGCCAAGGCTGACCAGCAGGTTAAGGCAGGCAAGTGCTGCCGCACCGGCACCGGAAACAGCAATTTTGGCTTTGGTGATATCTTTGCCGGCCAGTTCCAGACCATTCATGACGGCTGCGGCTACGATAATAGCTGTGCCGTGCTGATCGTCATGGAAAACAGGAATGTTCATTTTAGCGCGGAGCTGTTCTTCAACTTCGAAACATTCCGGCGCTTTGATATCTTCCAGATTGATGCCGCCGAAGGTTGGTTCCAGCGCGGAAATCACATCAACCATACGCTCGACTTTGAGCGAGTCGATTTCAATGTCGAAAACATCAATATCGGCAAATTTCTTGAATAGTACGGCTTTACCTTCCATCACCGGCTTGGAAGCCAGCGGGCCGATATTGCCGAGACCGAGAACGGCTGTACCGTTGGAAATAACCGCAACCAGATTGGCGCGGGCAGTATAATCGGCAGCCAGTGCCGGATCATCCTGAATAGCAAGACAAGGAGCTGCAACACCCGGGGAATAGGCCAGTGCCAGATCGCGTTGGTTACCCAGTGTTTTTGTTGGCTGGATTTCCAGTTTACCCGGCTTTGGTGAGCGATGATAAAAAAGCGCCGCTTCTTCAAAATCCGAGAATTTTCTGTCTGTGCCGGATACCTGTGCGGTGCCGGTGTTATTCGTGTCGTTGGATGATTTTTTTGTCATATAATTCTTGTCCAGTCAGACGATTGGGGTAGTCATCCCCGTGACAGCTAAGCAGTTAAGCAAAAGCGGGATCCGCTTGTGCGGGAAAATCAGTCCGCCGGACTTATTTCTTTTCCCGCAATGGTCTGCCCAAACTACATTAACCAAAAACACTCTGGCGCATTTGTCTCAAAGGGAGGCGCTTCGGACAAGCGTGCCATTTTGTAGGAATAAGGTCGTATATGGGATATTCGGGCAAGTTACAAATCACAGACTGCTCATTCGGCGCTGTAAAAATCAAAAAATACGCTTTTGCGGCCTGTAGCCGAAAGGGGAGCGCGATTATGTCTCAGTCGGAGTGAAATCGCGCTTAACCGAAATCCGGTTAACCCCACAATTCAGGCAGAGGCGGGGAGACAGTTGTCCCGTCATAATGCAATGCCGGTTCACGGTCACGCGCCAGCAAGAGCGGTCCGTCGAGGTCGACGAAATCCGCATCCTGAGCCACCATCAGGGCAGGTGCCATGGCGAGAGACGAACCGACCATACAGCCGACCATCACTTGCAGGCCAAGAGAACGGGCCTTGTCTCGCATGACCAGTGCTTCAGTCAGGCCGCCGGTCTTATCCAGCTTGATATTCACCGCATCATAGCGGTCTGTCAGCTTTTCCAGGCCTTCGGATGTGTGGGCGCTTTCATCGGCGCAAACCGGTACAGGGCGGCTGGCCTGTAACAGATAGCTGTCATCAGAAGACGGTAGCGGCTGCTCAATCAAAGCAATTCCGCATTCTGCGGCCACATTGATATTTTCGGCAAAATTATCCGCATTCCAGCCTTCATTGGCATCCAGAATGATTTGCGCTTTTGGTGCGGCTTCACGCACGGCACGAATACGCGCGGCATCATTCTCGCCGCCGATCTTCACTTTAATCAGCGGATGATGTGCCAGTTTGGCGGTGGCTGCCGCCATAGCTTCCGGCGTATCAACGGAGACAGTGATCGCAGTAATCAGCGGGCGTGGTGTAATATTGAGCAAGGCAGCAACTGTCGTGCCGGACTGTTTTGCCTGCAAATCCCACAAGGCGCAGTCCACGGCATTGCGTGCGGCACCGGCAGGCATGGCTGATTGCAGTTTCAGACGCAGGCTTTCTGCCGACCCGCCTTGTTTCAGCAAAGGTTCAATCGTGCGGATATGTTCGCTGACTGATTCGATGCTTTCGCCATAACGGGCATAAGGCACACATTCTCCGTGACCGCTGTAAATACCGTCACTCAATTCACACACTACGATAACAGCTTCGGTTTTGGAGCCGCGCGAGATTGTAAATTTCCCTGCAATCGGGTAGCGCTCAATAAGCAGATTTAGATTATATTGCATTGGTACTGTCCGTAATTATAGAAATTTACGCCTGGTGTAGTGCAGATTGATCATATTGGTGCAGGCGTTCAGGGTTATCAAAAAGCTGATAGACTTGAATATTTGCAGAAGGGATGGAAGTAATCCGGTGCATATCTGATCCGGATATTTCCAAACAGACTCAGGTTTTGGAAGACGCATGTTGACCGATAAAACGGGTAAAACAAGTAGCAGCTCTACATCCGCACCCGAAATTAATGTGGTGGCGGATGATGGTGTGACTATTATCTCTTTATCCGGCCGCTGGTCGTCGCTGACTGTTGCCCGCGTTGATAATCAGATGCGCAAGCTGGAAAGCGGCCTTGCAGATAAAATGCAGGCGCCGGTTGTGAAAGTGGATATGGGCGGGATATCCGGCCTCGATACGGCTGGTGCATGGCTGATTGAGCGTCTGCGCGTTGCGCTGAGCAAACAGCAGATCAGTGTGCATATTGATAATATCCGTCCGAGCTGGACGCCGCTGCTGGAAGAGGTCGGCGCTGCCGTTGAGCGCTATCAGCTGCCTGAAAAGCATCATCGCCCGTTTTTCGCAATTGCTCTGCTCGATAAGCTCGGCCGCTTTATGTATGCGGCACGCGATGATTTTTTGATGTCGATGCATATTCTCGGCGCGACGATCCGCGGTTCGCAGATGAAGTCCGGCCGTGGCAATGGCATCAGCTATGCAGCTATCGTCAATCAAATCGACCGTATGGGGGTCGGTGCGATTCCCGTTGTGTTGCTGATGTCGACGATTATCGGTGCGATTATTGCCCAGCAGGGCGCTTTTCAGTTGCGCTATTTTGGTGCGGAAATTTTTGTTGTCGATCTGGTCGGTATTCTCGTGCTGCGTGAAATCGGGGTGTTGCTCACTGCAATTATGATTGCGGGGCGATCCGGCAGTGCGATCACTGCGGAAATCGGCTCGATGAAAATGCGCGAGGAAACCGATGCGCTGACGGTTATCGGTTTGAACCCTGTCGGTGTGCTGGTGTTTCCGCGACTGGTGGCGCTGGTGATTGTTTTGCCAATGCTGACAATCATTGCCGATCTTGCTGCTTTGGCCGGTGCCGGTTTTGTTGCCTGGGCCTATTCCGGTATTCCGCCTGAAGCATTTCTCAGCCGTCTGCGTGACGCGATTGTGACTTCAACCTATCTTGCAGGTCTGATTAAAGCGCCTTTCATGGCGATGATTATTGGTATCATGGCCTCGGTTGAAGGTATGAAGGTAAAGGGCAGCGCAGAATCACTGGGACGGCGCGTTACCTCATCGGTGGTGAAATCGATTTTTGTGGTGATTGTCGTGGACGGGTTGTTTGCGATTTTCTACGCAGCCATCGAGTTTTAAAAAAATTAGCTGCGATAAATATACGGATGAATATGACAAGTAAAGATAACCGGCAGCCATCACAGGGCACAGATGCAGGAGCGGCGCAGGAAGCCGTGATCTCCGTGCGTGATGTCACGGTAGCTTTTGGTCGTAATGTGATTTTGGACAAGCTGGATCTGGATATTCGCCGCGGCGAGGTTCTTGGTTTTATCGGCCCGTCAGGCTCGGGTAAGTCGGTGCTGATGCGCACTATTCTGGGGCTGAACCAGAAGAAATCCGGCCTGATTGATATTTTCGGGCAGGATGTCGACAAGGTCAATGAGCGCCAGAAAATGGCGATTGATATGCGTATGGGGGTGCTTTTTCAGCAAGGCGCGCTATTTTCCTCGCTGACAGTGCTGGAAAATATTCAGGTGCCGATGCGCGAATATCTCGACTTGTCGCCAAAGCTAATGAATGAGCTGGCACGGCTCAAAATTGATCTGGTGGGGCTGAAACCGGACACGGCGGAGAAATATCCGTCTGAACTTTCCGGCGGTATGATTAAGCGCGCTGCATTGGCACGTGCTTTGGCGCTGGATCCTGAAGTCGTGTTTCTCGACGAGCCGACATCAGGGCTTGATCCGATCGGTGCGGCAGATTTCGATGATCTGATTGCTAATTTGCGCGATACGATGGGGCTGACCGTTTATATGGTAACCCATGATCTTGATAGCCTTTTTGCAATTTGCGACCGAATTGCTGTATTAGGACAAAAGAAAGTGCTGGTAGATGGCACAGTTGAAGAATTGCTAAAATTTGACGATCCTTGGGTACAGACCTATTTCAACGGTAAGAGAGCACGGCAGATTGATATGAATGCAGCAAACCGCCGGCGCAAAAGCTCAGCAATACCGGTTGAGAAAAAGGGGACGGATTTGAGCGGGACCGAAAACCAGACTACAAATCTTGATACGGGTCCAAATTCGGACCAGATACGGAATTGAATCAGTAATGGAAACAAAAGCCAATTATGTTCTGGTCGGTATTTTCACACTTGCTGTGACACTTGCCGCATTTGGTTTCGTTTATTGGGCTGCGCGTTTCGGTGACGGCAATGATACGTTGCCGCTGGAAATCCGTATTCCCGGTTCGGTTACCGGTCTGTCCAAGGGCAGTCAGGTACTGTTTAACGGGATTAAGGTTGGTGACGTGCGCCAGATGTTCCTCGATCCGCTCAATCCGAATATGGTGATTGTGCAGTCTGAAGTGAACCGCACAACGCCGATTACCCGCTCCACCAAGGCCGAGCTTTCCTCTCAGGGATTGACAGGTATCGCATTTGTCGAACTCAAAGGCGGCAGCCTGATGGAGCCTAATCTGATGGAAGAGGCGGAGAAGGGCGGCTATGTGGCGCGTATCAATGCTGATCCGTCAATCTTTACCGATCTGATGGCGACTGCGAAAGATATCTTCGGTCGTACCGAGCGCGTGCTTGGCGGGCTGGAGGGCTTTGTCAATGATGCCCGTGGCCCGCTGACAGATACAGTTAATAATGCCAAGACCTTTACCGATGCGCTGGCCAAAAATGCTGATGTTATCAGTGCGATCGGCGATAATGCTGCGGATGTTCAGAAGACGATCCAGGAAGCGCGTGAAATGATGCAGCGCCTGAATGAGGCATCCAAGCGCGTGGACGGCATCATGGCCAAAGTGGACAAGCTGTTGTCGCCGGAAGACCGTGAAGGTGTTGTGGCACAGGCGAAAGCGACGCTCGCTTCTATTCAGAAAACTTCGGACAATCTGGACAAGCGTCTGGCTCCGATTGCGGATAATCTGGCGCGCTTTTCGGGCAAGGGCTTAAGCGATGTACAGTCGGTTGTCGTGGACAGCCGCCGTTCGCTGCAGCGTATTGAACAGGCGATTACCGATCTTGAGCGGGATCCGCAGCGTATTATTTTTGGTGGTTCAGGCACTGTGCCGCAATATGACGGAAGGAAACGTCACTGATGCTGAAGCATATTCTGAACTATAAACTGACAGTTCTCGGTGCCGCAGTTTTGCTGGCCGGCTGTACAACGACACCGCTCGATACATTCAGCCTCAGCTCATCGCCGCAGGTGCAGGTTTCGCAGAAGCGTAAGAATGTACAGATATTGGTGCCGACACCGGCAGCACTCAAAGCTTTGGACAGTGAGAATATCGTTATTCACGATGCACCGGGCTCCATTACTTATCTTAAAGGGGCGCAATGGGGTGACCGTCTGACCAATCTGGTTCAGGCACGTCTGGTGCAGGCATTTGAAAACAGCAATGCTGTCGGTGGTGTCGGACGTCCAGGGGACGGTCTCGCCATCAATTATCAGGTGCAGGCGGAGTTGCGTGATTTCGGTATCAATGCATCGTCCTCACCGCAGACAGCCAAGATAGAACTGGCTGTTCGTGTGCTGAATGACAAGACAGGTGAAGTGCGTGCCACACGGGTCTTCACTTCCTCCGCACCGGTCAGCGGCGCTGGCAACAAAGCCTATATCCGCGCATTGGATGCCGGTTTCAGTGATGTGACCAGACAGATCGTTGCATGGGTGGTTTCTGTTATCTGAGGAAAAACAGATAAACCTTCATATCGCAGATAAATATTTTTGTATTACGATATGAAAACATTGAGATATTTAATTTTTTAAAAGGCGGCATTTATGTCGCCTTTTTTCTCTCCCCAAATCAATAAAAGAAAAATATTCTGTCTGCTGTATAAAAGCTGAAATATGCAGATGCGATTCCCTTTACTCATGACAGAGTCGGGAAAAGACAGGGAGAGCAGGCCGTATGACCTTGCATCAGATATTGGCACTCATGGTTATCGCTTTGATGATGGCTGTCTTTATCTGGGATCGGTTTCGCTATGATGTGGTTGCTCTGTGCTTTCTGCTGATCTCTGTCAGTCTCGGTCTGGTTCCCTATGACAAAGCTTTCACCGGTTTTGCGGATGATATTGTTATCATTGTCGGCAGTGCGCTGATTGTCAGTGCCGGTGTGGCACGTTCCGGCCTGATGGAGGCGGCGGTGCAGCGTTTTGTACCGCATCTCAATGCTGTGCGGCTGCAAATGCTGTTGCTTGTCGGGGTGGTGACAGTTCTCTCGGCTTTCGTAAAAAATGTCGGCGCTCTGGCCATTATGATTCCGGTTGCGCTGCAATTCGCGCGTCGCTCCAATGTATCACCTTCGGTTTTCCTGATGCCGATGGCATTTGGTGCGCTGCTTGGCGGATTGATGACGCAGGTCGGCACATCGCCCAATATTGTGGTCTCGCGTGTACGCGCTGAAATGGTGGGCGAGAGTTTCACCATGTTTGATTTCACACCGGTCGGTGCAACGCTGGCGGTGGTGGGGATTATTTATCTGGCACTGTTCTACTGGCTGGTTCCGCAGCGCACGCGCGAAAATGTTAGCGTGGATGAGGCTATTGAAATTCGCAATTATGTCTCGGAAGCGCGGGTGCCGAAAGGTGCGACTGTTATCGGTAAAAAGATTACTGATCTGGTGAAGCCGGCTGAAGGCAATGCGATGGTGACATCCATCTTGCGTGATACGAAACGCGTTGCGCCGTTGCCGGATACGGTGATTGCTGAAGGCGATATTATTCTGCTGGAAGGTGATCCGAAAGCACTGGATGCGATTGTCAGCAACGGTAAGCTCAAACTGACAGAAGACCGCGTACCCTCGGAGAATTCCGGTTCTGCTGAAATCGAAGCCATTGAGGCTGTGATCGGTAAGGATTCTGCGCTGATCGGCACATCGGCACGCGGGCTTAATCTTTATGAGAATTATGATGTTAATCTGCTGGCGGTGAGCCGTCAGGGTGAGCGTATCAGTGAGCGTTTGCGCGAGGTTATTCTGCATCAGGGCGATGTGGTGGTGTTGCAGGGACGGCAGGGGATTTTGCCGCCATTGCTGCGCGAACTGGGCTGCCTGCCGCTGGCACGGCGCACAATCCTGCTCGGCAGTGTCCGGCGCGGGCTTATCCCGCTGTCGATCCTGCTGGTTGCGATCGGAATAACTGCCTTGGGCGTTGTGCCTGTTTCAATCGCCTTCTTTGCCGCGGCAGTGGCTATGGTCGTCTTTCGGGTTATTCCGGTCAGTGAGGTTTATTCATCCGTTGACGGGCCGATTCTCGTGATGCTGGCTGCGCTTATTCCGGTCAGTGACGCCTTGCGCACAACCGGTGCAACGGATGTGATCGCGCAATGGCTGACAATTTTCGCACATCAAATGCCGCCTGCCGGTGCGCTGGCTCTGATTTTGATTACAGCAATGGCTGTCACACCGTTTCTCAATAATGCGGCGACAGTGCTGGTAATGGCGCCGATTGCCACCAGTTTTGCCTCAGGTCTCGGCTTTAAACCCGAAGCATTTCTGATGGCTGTGGCGATTGGTGCCGGTTGTGATTTTCTTTCACCGATCGGCCACCAGTGCAATACGCTGGTGATGGGGCCGGGCGGATATCGTTTCAGTGATTATCCGCGCCTTGGCCTGCCTTTGTCTTTCATTATTATCTGTGTGGCTGTACCGGTTTTGATGTTCTGGTGGCCGTTGCAGTAATACCAAAACCCTATGAGTATGACACATGGGGTTTTGGTTAAACCCGAGTGGCGATTGAGCTTTTTCAAGGCGTGATGCGTCAGCATCTTGAGCTGGCTTGATATAAATGACGATCAACCGGCCATGAAGCCGGTCGAATCTTTCTGCCAGTAACCGGCGATCAGTGTCTGGTCACGGGATTTACCAAGCTGTTTGCGCCAGTAATCGCGCATGATTTTGGCACAGTCAGCTTCACCGGCAAACCAGCCGAAACTGTCATTACCGGCCGGCCAGGGCAAAGCGCAGAGCTTGTCTGTCAGCACTGTTGCTGCTGCATCCTGATCGGCATTCACAATCCATTCGATAGTCACGCCTTCAGGATGTGTGAGCGGCTGAATATCGGATTGCGCATCAACGGCAATCAGCACATGGCCGGTAACATCGGGTGCAAATTCTTCCAGCATCCGCCCGACAGCGGGCAGGCCGGTCATATCCGTACCGATCAGGTATTGTTTTGCTTGTCGCAGCGGACGGCCAACCGGCCCCATCAGACCGGCAATATCACCTTCGCGGGCATTTTTAGCCCATTGGCTGGCCAGCCCTTCGGTTTCATGAATATAGAAGTCAATTTCCATCCAGCCTTCTTCAATATTGAGATTGCGGATGGTGTAAGCACGGGCTGCCGGTCGCTTTGCTTCATCCGGCCAAAAGGGCAGGCCGTTCGGTCCCATGATCGGCCAGACAGGCCGAGATACATCTTGGGTCGGTAATAGTAACCGCACATGCATCGCACCGAACAGGGAAAAGCGTTTGAGGTCTTCACCGCTAAAACGAATACGCAGCATATGCGGTGTGAAATAGCGGGCAGAGACAACGGTCATCAGCCGGAACTGCGGTAGTGCCTGCTCGCCGGCATGATCGCCTTCCCAGAGAATGTCCGGCGCTTCTTCTTTGGTATAGAGTTTGATGGCAACGGCAGCCAGATCTTTCAGACGACTCAGGCCGACAGTTTCACCGGCGCGTAATGAAACCTGATAACCTTCAGGCTGCGATTTCAGTTCGATTTGCCCGAAAGGGTAATAAAATGCGTGCAGTTCTTCATGCACATCATAATGCGCTTCATAGGAATTCAGGCGGTCGATAATCGGCGGCAGGTAGGTTGCCCCGTTGACGAGGCGGATATTGGCATAGCTGTGCAGTGATGATGAATGCTCTGACACGGTGTTCTCGATTTTGGAAACAGGATGAAAGCAAAAAAGACAGGCAGCACAAAATGCCGCCTGCCAGACTGGAGAGGATTGGCGTTTTAACCGCCGAAACGTCCGGTAATGGCTACTTTGAAAGTGCGGCCTTTGCCTTGTTCTATATCTGTGGTTGTTGCCCAGCCGGTTTGTGCGTCGGTATAGGCTTTGTTGAAGACATTATCGACGCCGAAGTCGAGCTTCACATTGTCAGTGACCTGCCAGTTGGCAAAGACATTCACCAGATCGGTGCGCGGATAGACAGTCACGCCATTGCTGATCGCACGGGTAACTTTACCAAGGCTCTGATATTCAATGCCGTAAACCAGACGATCATCCAGTGCTTTAAGACCCAGCGCGGCGCTGAAATTATGCAGCGGCGTGTTGCTCAGGGATTCGCCTTTGTAAATGCCGTCTTTCATTTCCGCATCGGTATAGGAGGCGGCGAGGTTCACATAACCCCACCATGTATCATAGGTGCCTTCCAGCTCTACGCCACGCAGACGGGCAGTGCCGACATTTTCCGATGTCGTGTAATTACCGATTTTAACCGTGTTGATGTAATCTTTCACATCAGTGTGGAAGATATTCAGTTTGGTGCGCAGCTGATCTCCGGCTTCAATCAGATTATCCTGCCGCAGATTGATGCCCGCCTCATAGGTGGTGGCGACTTCCGGTTTGAGAAACAGGTTCGGCTCATAGCCGGAACCGTGAGAACCGTTTTGGCGGAACACATCCTGCATATGCGGAACACGATAACCCTGCGCATAAAGCCCGTAGAACTGAATGCCCTCAACCGGCGTAATACCGATACTCAGGCGCGGCGAGATGCGGTTGCCGTCGAGGCTGACATCCTGAGACGGATTGCCCGGGGAGGCCTTGCTGGTGCCGTCCAGATTATAACCGTCATAGCGCACAGCACCGATCAGTTCGAGCCATTTCTGATACTCGCCCTGCCATTGCACAAAGCCGCCATAGGCTTGCTGCTCACCATTACCGAAATTGTCGGTATCGGAACGTCCGCGTAATTTATAATAATCCATGCCGTAGGTAACGGTGTGCTTCAGGCTCTCGGTTTCAAAACGCGAGCTGTTATGGGCGCGGAAACCGGATGTGGAAACATCGTAATAGCGGGTTTTTCCATAGTCTTTCAGCTGCCAGACCTGAAACTGGTCATTATCCGTCGCGCTGTGATAGGCATTGACGGACAGATCCCAGAACGGGTTGTCATCCGGCTTGTAGGTGTAGCTGCCTGTATAGGTGCTCACCACAGTATCAGCATCATAGCGGGACAAGGTTGGAGACGCTGAGCCGCTGCTGCCGGTGATGATGTCCTCATATTTCTGGCGGGAGATGCCGAATTTCAGCTCATGGCCTTCTGCTGGGCGCAGGGTGACTTTACCCATGCCGCTGATGGCCTTTTCACCGGTCCAGCGTACATAATCACCGTCACCATTCTTATATTCATCACTGTCACGGTAATTGAGATTACCGATTACATCGAAGTTTTCATTAAAACGGTAGGCGCCGGTTGTACTGGTGAGGAAGCCTTTGCCATTGCTTTCATAGCGTAGCTTCTCGCTCAAAGCCCATGTCTCACCGTCATAGAGAAAATCGCGCGCATCCTTGGTTTCAAAAGCAACCACGCCGCCAATGGCACCGGAGCCGTAGATGTTGGAAACAGGGCCACGGATAACGGTAACCTGCTTGAGCAGTTCCGGTTCAATATAGAAGGAACCGGAACCGTGGCCGACACGCCAGTAATCCTGTCTTGCGCCGTCCAGCGTCACAGCAACACGGCCATATTGCTGAAGGCCGCGAATATTAATCGAGGTTGCCGGATCATCACCATTGAGCGAGGCGTGAACACCTGGTGTGAAGCGGAAAATATCGGCAGCGGTTGTCGGCTGAATGCGATCGATCTGCTGGCGGGAGATCAGACTGGTGGAAGCAATTGCATCAATCACCGCCTGATCATTGCTGAGCGGCGAGATGGTGATGGTATCGAGTTCCAGCACCTGTGACTTCGCTTTGTCAGCATTTTTTTGCTCGTCTGTTTGTTGCTGGGTTTTGACAGGCTTTGTCTGGGCAAGAAGAGGTGTTGCGCTGAATGCGAACAGCCCGATTGTACTGAGCACGGTTGTGCTCAGCAGACGAAAAGCGGAATTCTGAGAGATTTTCATATTGCCCCCGATGATGCTGCCGGTTCACAGCGGGAGGAATTTCCGGCTATTGGCATACATTAAGTTGACTCATTAACTCATATTAATTAGAGGCTATATAAATCATGATAAATAGAGTCAACTTTAATTATGCAAATCAGACGATTGTTCACTAAAGCGAAAAATCATCCCGATTATTACGCGATGAAGGCAATATTTTTGCTCACTATTGCTCTGGTCGTTGTGGTGTTCTGGCTGAATGTGAGTTCTGCCCGTGCTGCGCAGCAACAGGGGACGGCACAACGTATTATTACGCTCGGGCCTGATGTGACCGAAATCGTCTATGCACTCGGCGCGGATGAAAAAATCATCGCTCTTGACCGCAGCAGCAAATATCCTGCGGATACAGCCAATAAGACCAATGTCGGTTATCGCCGCAGCCTGTCAGCCGAAGGTGTGCTGGCTCTGCATCCCGATCTGATTATTGCGTCTGAAGATATCGGCCCTCCGGAAGTGGTGGATGTGCTTAACCAGTCCGGTGTGCCTGTGCTGTATATTCCGGCGGTTAATAGTCGTGAGGGACTGGTTACAAAAATCAGCCTGATTGCCGCACGCCTGCAACTGGTGCCGCAGGGTGAAGCGCTGACAAAATCAGTCACTGCAGATTTTGATGCGGCTATGGCGCATGTGCGCAAAGTATCGGAAGGGCGCGGAAAGAAAGTGGTGTTCTTTCACGGACTGGCGAAATTGAGCGGTGCGGGCAGCGACACGGCGGCAGATGCCTTTATCCGTCATGCAGGGGGTGTTAATCCGCTCTCGGTCTATAAGGGCTATAAAGCCGTGTCAGCAGAATGGTTGCTGGAAGCGGAGCCGGAAGTGGTGCTGATGCTGTCCGACGGGGCAGGTGGTCCTAAAGCAGAGGATGTGTTTTCGGACAAAGCGCTGCAAAATACACCCGCAGCCCGAAACAAAGCGCTGATCGTGCTTGACGGGCCATATATGCTTGGTTTCGGCCCGCGTACGGCAGAAGCTGTGCGCATTCTTGCTGACGCACTTTATGATTAATAATTCTGATTAATCATCAGCATCTTTGGGCAGCAGTTTTTCAATATCGTGGAAAATCTGCTGCCATTCTTCTTCATTCAGATCAAAAAGCTGGAAACTGCGCAGCAGAAAAGCACCTTCATTAGCGATGAATGCAAGGCGGGTATTGCGGCCTTGCCGGGTGGAAACATCCAGCCCGTCCAGTTGTTTGCGATACCATTGCCGTGTTTTATCCAGCTGCTCTGAACTTGGTTCAAGGCTGGCAAGCATGGCTGCAAGACGTGAATCACCAAGAGGGTCACTGTCCCTTGTCACACGAATATGCGCCGCTATATGGGAGAGGGTATCGGTTCTGCCATTCTGCATGGCGGTCACTTGTTTGTCGAAATCAATACCCCAGCGTGTCAGCATGGCATCGACCAGCCCGTCTTTATTGCCAAAACAATATTGCACACCGCCCTTGGTGATGCCGGCAGCCTTGGCTAGCGCATCAATGGTCAAAGCCGGTGCGCCATGCTCCACAACTATCTTTTCGGCCAGATCCAGCAAATGATTGCGGTCAATGGTGCGAGGACGGCCAATTTTTTTGAGTTTTTTACTTTCCATACGTATGGATTTAAATTAACGACCATCAGGTTTCAAGCTTTTTCCGTAAAACGGTGCATTTTGTCGTTCTGCGGGGCAGGTTATAAAAGTGCTGAAACTTCAGCACAGAAGAAGTGGATATTATCAATGACATTGCATAATCGCTGGCTGGTACTGGCCATCGTCTCAAGTGCATTATTCCTGATCGTGATTGATATGACTGTGCTTTACACAGCATTGCCGCGGCTTACCCATGATCTTGCGGCCAGCGCATCAGAGAAACTTTGGATTATTAATGCTTACCCGCTGGTCGTTGCAGGCCTGTTGCCGGGTGTCGGCAGTCTTGGTGACCGTCTGGGACATAAACGTATGTTCACAGCGGGACTTGTGGTTTTTGGTATTGCGTCACTCGCAGCAGCCTATGCACCAAATGCGGAAATGCTGATTGCTGCCCGTGTGCTGCTCGCTGTCGGTGCTGCAATGATGATGCCGGCAACACTCTCGATCATTCGTCTGACTTTTGAGGATGAGCACGAGCGCTCTTTCGCAATCGGTATCTGGGCGGCGGTCGCCTCCGGTGGTGCCGCCTTCGGCCCTGTGGTCGGCGGCATATTGCTGGAATATTTCTGGTGGGGTTCCGTCTTCCTTATCAATGTGCCGGTTGTACTGATTGCGCTGGTTCTGGCTTTGACTGTGCTGGAGACACGTCCGGGCAATACAAGCCGTCAATGGGATCTGATTGGCTCCGTTCAGGTTATGATTGGTCTTGTCGGTGTGACTTTCGCACTGAAAGAACTGGCCAAGCGTGACAGCTCCATGTTGCTCTTTGTTGTCTCTATGGTTGTTGGTCTGATTGCGCTGGCAGTGTTCTACCGCAGGCAGCGGGCAACCAATGGTATGCTGGTTGACTTCTCACTGTTTGGTAACCGTAAATTTTCATCGGGCGTGATGGCGGCTTCTGTTTCTTCGGCAGCTCTGATCGGCGTAGAGCTGGTTTTCAGCCAGCGTTTGCAGCTTGTTGCCGGTTATTCACCGCTGCAGGCCGGTCTGCTCATTCTGCCAATTCCGCTGGCTGCCTTTGTTGCGGGACCGCTGGTTGGCTGGGGGCTGCCAAAAATTGGTGAGGCTCGTGTGCTTTGGGGTGGTATGCTGATTACCGGTCTTGGTACTGCGCTTTATCTGTTCAGCTTCCAGATGCAGCCGCATATCTGGCTGATCGGCCTGATGATTATGGGTTTTGGTGTCGGTGCCGCAATGACCGGTGCTTCAACCGCAATCATGGGCAATGCGCCTGAAGAAAAAGCGGGTATGGCAGCTTCCGTTGAGGAAGTATCCTACGAGCTTGGCGGTGCCACAGGCGTAACGATTTTCGGCAGTCTGATGACCGCGATCTATACGGCTTTCATGATTGTTCCGGAGGGATCCGGTTTTCCGGAAACCATTCGTGACAGTCTGGATGAAGCGCTGTTATTGGCAGAGACCCTGCCTGCGGAACAGGCGCAGCATCTGCGTGAGGTTGGCTTTGTGGCCTTCGATCAGGCCTTTATGTGGGTGATTGCAACGGCCTCATTGCTGATTTTTGCAACAGCATTGCTGATCTACCGGATGAACCGGAAAGCATAAAAAAAGACCGGCTCATTCTGACGGATGAGCCGGTCTTTCTCATTCAGGTGTATTAATCAGTCGTTTTTCATGCGGGCAAAATAATTCGCCAGCAGGGCACCGGAAATATTGTGCCATACGCTGAAGATCGCGCTTGGCACCGCGGCCAGCGGCGAGAAATGCGCATTGGCAAGGGCGGCCCCCAGACCGCTGTTCTGCATTCCGACTTCAATCGCAATGGCTTTACGCTTGGTCAGAGACATGCCGGTGAGTTTGGCAGCGGTAAAGCCAAGCAGATAGCCGATACCATTATGCAGTACCACAACAACGAAGATCAGCAGGCCGGATGTTGCAATCGCGCCTTTGCTGCCAGCCACAACGGCGGCAACGATCAGCACAATACCGGTTACGCTCACTAATGGCAGGGCAGGTACGGCAGCTTTAACGACGCCCGGAATAAGCTTCTGCGCCAGTACACCGAGTGCCAGCGGCACAAGGATCACTTTAACAATGCTCATAAACATTGCCCATGCATCAACCGGCAGGAACTGGCTGGCAAAGAACCAGACGAGGAATGGTGTCACCAATGGTGCGGCCAGTGTGGTAACGCTGGTGCAGGCAACAGACAGTGCCACATCACCTTTGCCGAGATAAGTCATAACATTACTGGATGTACCACCCGGGCAGCAACCGACGAGAATAACACCGGCAGCCACTTCCGGTGACATCGGAATGATCTTGGTCAGCAGTACAGCAAGCAGCGGCATGATCAGGAACTGGGAGGCAACGCCGATACCTACATCGACCGGACGGCGTACCACTTCGCGGAAATCATCGACGGACAGGGTAAGCCCCATACCGAACATGATGATACCGAGCAGGGTAACAATATAAGGGGCGAATTGTTTAAACGTCTCAGGGAATATAAAGCCGAGGACGGCGAACAGCAAAACCCAGACTGCAAAAGTCTTGCCTACAAAGGCCGAAAAGCTCGCAAGTGCTTTCATTACAGATAGTCCTTATTCAAATAACTGGAACCGCTCTAGTTTTTATGAGGCAGCATGGCAAGTTATTAATGAAATAAAATAAGTGCATTGCGGGTAATAAAATGAGTCTGAGTTGATGGCCTATAGGTCTAAAGTTTCATAAGCAAAATGAAAAACACCCGCCGTAAGACTGCTCTCACGACGGGTGCAATGGATGTGTGACTGACAGAACTGTCAGGCTGTCTTTTTATTATCGCCCATTTTGAAAATCGCGAACAATGCGATGACCGCTGCGATACTGACATACCATGCAGGGGCACTGTAGCCGAGCGAGGTAGTGCCGAGCCATGTCAGGGCTGCCGGAGCAAAGCCACCGAAAATCGTGGTGGAGATGTTGTAGGCCAGCGACATACCGGTTGAACGGATATGGGTTGGGAATATCTCAGACAGGGCAGAAGGTGCAACACCAACCACACCGGCAACCATAACACAGAAGCAGCTCTGAACAGTGATCAGGGTGCCGAGTGTCGGTGAGTGGTGCAGCCACCACAGCAGCGGATGAATGGCAATGAGCAATACAGTTGTGGTAATCGCCAATGTTATCCGGCGGCCGATCTTGTCGGAAACCGCACCCGCAACGATACAGCCGATAGCCATTAATACGTTACCGATCAGGGCGGCGATAAAAGCCTGCGAACCGGTAAAGCCGAATGCGCGCTGCACATAGACCGGCATATAGATAATCATCACATAAACGCTGGCTGCCCAGAGCACGGAGAAGGCTGTGCCTTTCAGTAATGCGCCGCCATAATTGCTGAAGATTTCTTTGAGTGGTGCATGTTCTGCGGTTTTTCCTTGTTTATCAAATTCAGCTTTGAAAACAGGTGTTTCATCCAGAGAACGACGCAGCCACAACCCGACAGGAGCAATCAGCAATCCGAGAATAAACGGAATACGCCAGCCCCAGTCTCCTACCTGATCTTCGGTGAGAAGCGAGGTCACGGCAAGCGCAACGAACGCACCGATAATATTGGAAAATGCCATACTGGCCTGCAGCCATGCAGCATATTTTCCCTTCTGGCCTTCCGGTGCATGTTCCACCAGAAATGCCGCCGCACTGCCGACTTCACCGCCGGCTGAGAAACCCTGCAAAACGCGGCCTGCAAGAATAATCATCGGTGCGCCGATACCGATCGCGGCATAGGTCGGTGCAATGGCAATCAGCAGAGTACCGGCTGCCATGATCATGATCGTTAAAAACAGCGCTGCTTTACGGCCGGCTTTGTCGGCGTAAACGCCGAGCACAACCGCGCCCAGCGGACGGATCAGAAAGCCGAGGCCAAAGGCCAGAAACGACTTGATCAGTTCGACAGTATCATTGCCGCCAGGAAAGAAGTTCTTGGCGATATAAACCGCAAACAAGGCGTAGATTGTAAAATCATACCATTCCAGAGCATTACCGATTGAGGCAGCAGCGACAGCCTTTTTGGCATTGGAATTATGCTTTGTATGCGATGTAACAGTTGGATTATGTGTAACGTCCGTCATAGGACTGGCTCTCCCCCAAACATTCCGGCTGTGGTCTTTTATCTCTCATCTCCCACCAGCAATACGAGACAGTAACAATTTAACTTTGTGTCGGCATTTGACAAAAAATGAATGTCTCCATAGCGAAAAACGAAATAGTATTTTCGCAAGACAATGTTTTTGCCTTTGTGGCATATTTCGTTGAAATTTATGATGAATACCGATGATGAAGGTCTGTGCCTATGATCGAGCTGCGGCAGCTTTCTTACTTTGTGGCGGCCTGCCATCAGACCAGTTTCAGCAAGGCGGCTGAAATGCTGGACATTGCGTTGTCAACACTGAGCGTGGCACTGCAGAATCTGGAAGAGGAAGTCGGCGCACAATTGTTCCGCCGTGTACCCGCTGGGCTTACCCCGACTGTGGCCGGACGCTGGCTTTATCGTGCTGCTATTCCGCTGTTGCAGGCTGAAGCCTTTACCCGTCAGGCAGCGATGCGGGAATGTAGCGAAGAGAGCGAATTCAGTCATCTGGTAGTGGAAGTCCAGCTGATGTTCTCGCTGGGCAATGTCTCCAAAGCCATCAGTACGGCGC
The DNA here is from genome assembly GCA_900470285.1 of Hyphomicrobiales bacterium. Lineage (GTDB taxonomy): Bacteria > Pseudomonadota > Alphaproteobacteria > Rhizobiales > Rhizobiaceae > Pseudochrobactrum. The sequence continues at coordinate 364,288 of UCAG01000005.1, read as the reverse complement.
TTGCCGGTTTGCAGAAAGACTATCCGGATGTGTTTATTGAGCCGCATTGGGGCAGTGCGGATGGTGATCCGGCTTTACCGCTGACAGAGAGTGCGAAAAGCAGCCGGATTATTTTCAGTTATGAGAAAAAGGGTGTCGCCATTCACGATGATCCGTGGGTGCTGGCGCGCAGTCTGCCGGTACAGTCAGGCGAAGCACCGGCCTTGCAGGATATGCTGGCTGGTCCTGTGATTGTGCCTGCACTGCCGGAACCGCTGCTGCATGATCTCTCTGCCTATTTGATCAAACACCCGATCAAAAACATCCGTTTCACGCAGGATCATCCAGGCACTTTGGCACGCTTAAGCGGGGAGCACCCTGATACGGCCTTTCTGGTGCCGCAAAGCACATTGGCAAACCGTATGGGCTTGCATCGCCTGAAACTGGTGCCGCTTGATCCGCCGCTCATCAGTCAGGTACGGGTGCATATTGCCGATCCGCATCCGGTAGCGGAAGAGACTGTGGGCCGTATTCGTGCGGCGCTGATTTCCGGTGAAACGTCGCCGCTTTATCAGCCGCAACTCACCAGACGGCAATTCAGTTATTTCCGATTGATTGATAACAACCGCAATCTCACAGCCGCCGCTCGTATGGCAAAAGTCGCGCAACCGGCCATTACCGGACAATTGCGCAAGATGGAGCAGGTGATCGGCAAGTCGCTGTTCGAGCGCCGCCGTGACGGGCTGGTGCCGACAGATGCCGGACGGGTCTTCCGTATCGGCAGTGATCTGATCGATGCGCGTTTGCAATCTATGGCCGTGCATAGTGCCGGATCATTGGGGCGCAACCGTTCGCGTTTACGCATCGGCGTGCTGCCATCCGTCAGTCAGGAAAGTACTTTGCTGGCAGGGATGACCGATGCCGTGCTGCGCTGGCGAAAGAACCATCCGCAGATTGATCTGCAAATTCTCGAAGCGCCGACCAGTGTCTTGCAGGATTGGGTGCAGGCGGGTGTGATCAGCCTTGCCGTGCTGGAAACCGATATGCCGCATATGGCGCGTTTCAGTCTCAATGTTGAAGAGCCTCTGTCGCTGATCTGTCATCCCGATCTGGCAGCAGAACTCTCTCAGGGGGCAGCGATTGATCTGGAGGCGCTTCGTCAGGTACCGCTGGTTCTGCCGACCATGACCTTTGGCATCCGGCAATTGCTGGAAACACAATTAAGCGAACACAACCTATCGCTGGAGCCGGCGATTGAAATTAACTCCCTGCCGATGATGATCGCGATGATCCGGCGTGAAAAGCTTGCCACTCTGCTGCCGGTCTCAGCCGTACGGCGTGATCTGGAGCAGGGCACATTGGTCAGCCTTGAGCTGAAACCGCATATTCTGCGCAGGCTGTTTGTGATCTATTCCAATGCCCGCACCCTGACGGTTGCCGAAAGAGAGCTGGTGCGCGAATTGCGCGAGGCGCTTACACCATAGTGCGATTAGAAATGAAAACAGGCGAAACCGGAGTTTCGCCTGTTCTCTTTACGGGGGAGGATTGTCTAGTTTTATGCTAAATTAAAGTGGCGGATGCTCTTCTTTTCCGCTTCATCCAGCGCTTCTTCATAACCGGCATCGGCATAACGCATCACACCAAGCGATGTGTCATTGGTCAGTGACAGTTCAATGCGGGTATCTGCATCATCTGTACCATCGGCCACCACAGTTACACCCGCGCTGGTCATGTAGCCGGAATAGCCACCACCGCCGGAATGGATCGCGACCAGATCGGCCTGCGACGAGCACATTGCCAGACCATTGATCAGCGGCCAGTCAGCAATCGCGTCCGAACCGTCGCGCATATTTTCCGTCATGATATTCGGATGCGCCATGGCACCGGCATCAAGATGATCGCGGGTAAAGGCAACAGGGCCGGATAGCGTACCGTCACGCACCATACTGTTGACTGCGAGTGCCAGCTGGGTGCGTTCGCCATGACCAAGCCATGCGATACGCGCCGGCAGACCTTCAAACGGCACATTTTTACCGGCGAGATGAATCCAGTTGGTGACAATGCGGTTATCCGCAAATGCCTTGAGGATGTAATTGTCGATAATGCGGATATCTTCCTGATTATTCGACAGTGCAATCCAACGGAACGGACCAATTGCGCGGCAGAACAGCGGACGCAGGAAAGCTTCGGTGAAGACCGGAATATTGAACGCATCTGCCACGCCGCCGTCTTTGGCATGGGTACGGATCAGGTTACCATTGTCAAAGACGACCGAACCGGCTTTCTGGAAGCCAAGCATCGCCGTGACGTGACGAACGATGGAAGCGCGGCTTTCATTCATCAATGTCTGCGGATCGCTTTTACGCATCGCGCGGGCTTCATCCAGCGAGCGGGTTGCCGGTACATAACCGTAAACCAGATCATGGGCGGAAGTCTGGTCAGTCACGATATCCGGAATGATGTTGCGTTCCAGAATCTGCTCATAAAGATCAGCGGCATTGCCGTGAACGCCGATAGAAACAGCGCGTTTCTCAGCCATTGCTGTTTTGACCTGCGCCAGCGCATCGTCCAGATCTTTGGCAATCACGTCAAGGAAGCCGATATCCTTGCGCTTCTGAATGCGTTCCTGATCGATTTCAACGCAGAGCGTAACCGCACCGGCCATACGGCCTGCCAGCGGCTGCGCGCCGCCCATACCGCCAAGACCGGCAGTGAGGATCAGGCGACCGGCCAGATCATTGTTGAAGCTCTGTTCGGCAATACGCATGAAGATTTCATAGGTGCCCTGAATAACACCCTGCGAGCCGATATACTGCCAGTCACCGGCAGTAAGACCACCCCAGCAGATCAGGTTCTGCTTTTCCCATTCGTAGAAATTTTCAGCCTTTGCCCACTGACCAACCATATTACAGTTGGCCATAATCACGACAGGCGCCTGTTTATGGGTTTTCAGAATGCCGATCGGCTTGCCGGACTGCACGACGAGCGTTTCATCTTCTTCAATCTTATGCAGGCTTTCAACGATTTTGTCATGGGATGGCCAATCGCGCGCGGCTTTACCAAGTGCGGCATAGACCACCAGATTATCTGGATCTTCACCCACGGCCAGTACGTTTTCCATCAGGCGCAGCAGGCCTTCAGCGCGCCAGTTCTTACAGCGCAGCTCGGTGCCGGATGTGACGTTAAATTGTTTCTTGGACATAATAATACTTTCTAAACCGCTAAATCAGGCCAGTGCGTAATCGGCAAGGGAAATGCCGAGTGCCTTTTCGACGATCGGATATACGCTCGGGTCTTTGACCGAGGCGCTGAGCGGGATTTCTGTCTTGTTGATGTGGAACACCAGAATTTCCATGCCCTCATGGACATTGCCGACACTGACAGGGCTGCCATTGGTATCGAGCGTGGTGATCACATCAGGGAAGGTGGCAAGGCGCTGACCGTCACCGTCATCCACGGCCATATATTCGTTCATCACATGCAGGATCACATCGCGGTTGCCGTCACGCACAGTGATAGTGCCGATGTCGAAAGCTTCCTGCGTGTAATGCACATTCTTGGCGGTGACTTTGCCCTGCGCGAGAATGCTGCCATTGGTGGTTTTGCAGATTGCATCAATCACCGCAGTCGCGCCTTTGCTCTGGGCTGCGCGAATGGCTTCACCAAGGGTCAGAGCGCGGGAGATACCGCCGAGCGCTGCATTCTTGCGCACATAGGACGCACGCAGCGGATTGCGGCAGCTGGCGATGAAACCACCGGACATATCAGAGGCTTTGCGCAGGATCGGGGAGATTTTGGCTGTCGCGCCGCGTGTGACCAACTCGATATAAGAGTTGGAATCACGGTGACCGCCAACGGCTGTCTGGATCATCTGCTCAGGGCTGTTGGCCATGCCGATGGAGCCCATATCGCCGGTCGGATGCGCGCGGATATCGCCTACAGCATCAATCACCTTGGTGCCGAGAACAGCGGAAGGCAGCCATGCATTCATGGTGCTGGACATACCGTTCTGGCCGATCATCAGGCCATAGACTTCATCGCCCAGCTCATATTGCAGCAGTTCAACGGCTTTCACATAGTCGATGCCGAGCATTTCCCACTGGGTGGTGCTGGCCGGTGCGCCGATCGCAGCGGCTGTGGCAATCCATGCATCGTCGGATACTTCTTCCATATCCACCAGTTCAGGCCGGCCAATGGTGACCGCAGTGGTGCCCAGCATACGGCCATGCTCGACCCAGCCGCCGCCGCCGGCTGCAAAGACCGAACCGCCTGCAATAGCGGATTCCACGTCATCCAATGTTAAAATACGCCCCATAATGGCCTCCTCTTAAATGCTGTTATGCGTTTGATTGATAACCGGTGTGCGCTCGTCAAAACGGCGCACTGCCGCAAACATTGCTGCAGCACCTGCTGCAATGTCGTGTTTTTCTGCCCATTCTTCCGGTGTGTGGCTGCGCCCGCCGAGGCATGGCACAAAGACCATGGCGGCCGGTGCCAACTGGCCGATAAAGGCCGCATCATGCCCCGCACCACTGGCGAGTGGCAGATAGCTATGACCGAGTGCATCAGCGCTTTTTGCCAGATCCTCCAGCAGGCCTAAGTCACAATCCATCGGCATGGTGTCGGAAAGGGTCTTGAAGTGGCTGCGCTCTACATTGGCTTTTGCGGCAGCATCTTGCGTTGCCGCATCAATGCTTTCCAGAAAGCGCAGGGTTTTCTCACGTTTGCCGGTGCGGATATCAACAATCACCTTGGCTTGTTCCGGCACCACATTGGCACCGCCCGGCTCAAGGGTGAGAATGCCGACAGTGGCAACAAAATAGCCGTCCGGCTCGGATGCCAAGGCTTCGGCCTGTTTACGGATTGCAGTGACAGCTTGTGCTGCCGCATAAAGTGCATCGCGGCGCATATGCATTGGCGTGGTGCCTGCATGGTCAGCGGCACCCTGAAAGGCAATTTCCAGACGGGTGATGCCGACAATGCCGGTCACCAGACCCAAATCCGTCTTGCTCTGTTCCAGTACAGGGCCTTGCTCAATATGCAGTTCCAGATAGGCGGCAATATCCTTGCGCACAGCCTCTGGAAGCTTGGCCGGATTGCCGCCGACACGGATCAGCGCATCGCCTAAGCGCTCATCCTGCGGGCCGGTAAAGTCGAGCATGGCATTGGTCAGCTGACCGCTCATGCCACGGCTGCCGACACAGGAGAGGCCGTATTCACTCGGTTCTTCTGCGAGAAAATCCACCACTTCCAGATTGTGCTGCAATTCAATACCGGCATCGCGCAGGGCACGGGCAACTTCAAGTGCCGCCACTACACCGGCAATGCCGTCAAAGCGCCCGCCGGATGGCACAGTATCACTATGCGACCCCATCATAATGGTTTTGGCGTGCGGTTTGGCACCATTGCGGCGACCGATCAGATTCCCTGCCGTATCAATGCGTACCTCAAGACCGGCGGCTTTGAACTGCTCAATCAGATAGGCGCGGCCAGCCAGAAAACGCGGCGTAAAGGAACGGCGTGTGTAAGGTTTGCCCGGCTCGGTAATATCGGCTAGCGCCATAATATCCTGCCAGAGCCGGTCACCGTCTACGAGTGTGTTGGAGGCCGCCATTACGCGGCTCCTTTACGCAGAGCTGGGCGTACAAAGCGACCGGAACCCGGTTCGGCTGTCACCACACCTTCAGCCATGGCACATTCACCGCGCACAAATGTATGGGTGATGCGGAACGGCAGCTTGATGCCGTCATAAGGGCTCCAGCCGACGATGTTATTGCCGCTTTCTGCCGCCTTGTAAGTGTATGGATCGCGGCGTGCCAAGACGATATCGGCATCAAGACCGGCACCGAGCGCACCTTTGGTCTGACCGAGACGGAACAGGTTCGCCGGATTATGCGCTAGCAGGCGGGCAGCATGGCTGAGCGACAGACCGCGCTCATCCAGACCTTTGAGCAGCAGGGCATAGAGCGCCTCCAGCCCCGGAACACCGGATGCGTTTTTCAGCATGTTTTCATCGTTTTTGCGATCAAGCGACCAGCTCACATGATCGGTGGAAACAATGGTCACATTGCCAGCAGCGAGCTGCTGCCAGATGGCTTCACGCTCGGCGCGGTTGCGTACCGGCGGGTTGATCTTGGCGCGGCCGATCAGGCGGCTGACATCATCTTCTTCACACAATGTCAGATAGTGGATGCAGGCTTCAACCGTTGCGGCATAGCCCTGTGCGCGATAACCGGCGGCCAGTTCATAACCACGGCCAACAGAACAATGCACCACATGGGTGGCACAACCGCTCATCGCGCCGATTTCATAGACTTCTGCCATCGCCAGTGTTTCGGTTACCGGCGGGCGGCTCATGCTGTGGGTCAGATAATCGGTGCGGCCACTTTTCTCGACCTGATCGATATAGTAGCGCACCATTTCATCATTTTCATTATGAATGCCGGCAATCAGGCCATGACGGGCAATGGCCGAGAAGCACTCATAAAGCATCTGCGGGGTGATACGCGGAAAGCGCTCGGGATGCGTACCGAAGGTTGAGAATTTGAAGCCCGCCGCACCGGCTTCCACCAGACCGTCAATATGTTTGGTGCCGTCTGCCGGATGCGCCGTGGCATAAAGCGCGAAATCCACGCGCGCTTCTTGACCCGCGGTTTCCACCTTGCGGGTGAAGCGCTCCGGCGTGGCGATCAGGTCGCCGTCGTCATAGGGCATATCGACAATCGTCGTCACACCGCCTGCAGCGGCCGAGCGGGTCGACCAGATAAATTCTTCCTGATTTTTTTGGCTGCGGCTGTGTACCTGACCGTCAATAGCACCCGGCAGCACCAGATAATCCGCTCCGCCGTGGCTTTCACCTGCAGGGGCAGTGCCCTGACCGGTCTGGACAACGCGGCCGTCGCTGACCAGCACCCAGCCATTGTCAATGACCTGATCGGGCAGAACCACTTTACCTTTGAAGACTTTATCCTGCATTGCGGCATTTCCTCATTCTGGCTGCCTGCATCACTTTGGAATGCAGGCAGTTATGCGATTTTAAAATTACTTGGTGGCTGGCTGTGTGAAAGCGTGCAGCACCTGCACACCGGCGGCAAAATCAGGCGTGTAAATGCGATCCTGATCGACGAATTTGACCTGTGCACGATAGGTTTCCAGCAGTTTTGCGGAGGTTTTGCCGAGCGCAACTTTACCACGCAGATCAACCGCCTGAGCCGAATGCAGCAGCTGAATGGATGACAGGCTGTACATATTGCCGAGAATGCGCTGAAGATTGTTCACAGCCAGCGGGGCATTGTTGCCGGTATCTTCAATATTGCCCGCCATGGCGAAAGTATCGAGCGAGACAGGCATGGCCAGCTGACGGTTTTCGGCATAGAGCGCAACAAGCGGCTTCTGCATGGCACCGAAAGCGTGGCCTTCATTCTCAGGGCCGGCAAGGAAGCGCGGTAGCTTGGTGAAATCCGGATTTTCTGTGCGGATGGTCTGCATCACAATATTCTGCGCTAAGCGGGTGAGGGCGACATTCAGATTTTCCACACGGGTGGCAACCGGCAGCATATCGAAATTGGCGGTCGGATAAATCGCGCCATGCACATCGCCTGCGACCTGATATTTGTGCAGCTGGTTATGACTGTCAGCCGCTTTTTCCGCAGGCATGTCGGAAGTCACAGCGGCAGGATTGTCATCGCTGGCATTGATATGGATATGCAAAGCTTCTTCGAGTGCGGCCTGTGCTTCCCATGCATTGCCGAGCGCATAGGCCATCGTGCGGTAAGAGAGCGGATCCTGCAAAGCGCGTCCATCAGATTGCTGCCAGAGATAGGAGCCATCCAGCGCTTCACGAATATCTGTTGCCGCCTTTATCATTCCCGGAAACGGGCGCAGTCCGGTTGTCTCGCTCAGGAAAGGCGCGACATTGCCGTTATAGCCTTCGAGCGACAGGGCGAAAACGGCTGTGGCTGCTTCCAGATAATGGCGGGTTTCTTCTGCAAGCAGCGCTGCCTGACCGGCAGTCAGTGCATTGGTGCTGAGAATGGAAAGGAAGTCTTTGCCGACCGGTTCAATTGGCTTTAATCCTGCTAGTTTCAGGGCTTCTGCCGCAGGCATACGCTTGCCCTGATAATCCACAAACCATTCGCCGATCATCGCCAGACCGATATGGGAGGCGAGTGTAATATCAGCCTCACCGACAGAGCCTTTTTCCGGCACAACGGGGATGATGTCGTGATTGAGGAAGTCGCGATAGGCTTCCACCACGCTCAGCTGAGTGCCGGTTTCACCGCCGAGCATTTCATTGAGGCGGATCAACATACCGGCACGTACTGCCTGTGCAGGCATGGCCTCGCCAATACCGCCACCATGGGCATGAAGTGAACTGGTGTTGAAGCGGCGGGAAAGTGCCAGCAACTCTTCATCCAGAGTGCGGCGGCCTTTAACCTCTTTGAAAACCGGTTTGTCCTTGTTCCAGCCCACGCCGACATTCAGCCCGTAAACGGCGGTGCCCTGTAACGCTGCTTCCATCACCAGATCAAAACTATGGCTGACTTTTTGTGCAGCTTCCGGTGCGATTTCGACTTTTTCATTTTTGTTCGCTGCGAACTCGGCCACCTGCGCAGTGGTGAGCTGTGTGCCGTTAAGCTGCAAAGCTTGCGCATAGGCGGCAGAAGACGACAGGAGGGCAAGTGTCAGAAGGCTAAGTTTGGACAGGTGATTGAGCTTTTTCATACTGGGTTCCCGTTTGCCTTTTCCCTCTGGATGAGGGTGCTTATGGATGCGGCAAATTATGGGTCAGTATAGAAATTGCTTGAAAGGCTGAAACGGCGAAAGTTGCGAAACCCGCAATAACAAAAAGCTAAATCCTGCCAGTAACGGAGAATAGTTTTCCGGACAGTTCGGATTGTTGTCCGGTGAGTAGCTGCTTTCATTTCTCGGGGTAATGAAAAGGACTGCGTGTAACTGAAAGGCTGGTTTTGGGAAATGAAACTCGATATTCAGTAATTGTTAAAATGACAATAAATACAGTAAAATCAAAAGCTTGTAATTGTTATTTTAAGGGTTGTGTATGGCGTTTTTATGATGAATTGTCCGCAGGTAACTATCATAGAATCTCAGGCAAATTCAGTAACGGAGTTCTACATGTCTTGTACTCTCTCGTCTAAAATTGCACTCAGCCTTATGATGTCGGCCTCTTTGCTTAGTCAGGCCGCAGCACAAAAATCAGAACAGGATGTCAAAGCCTATAAGCAGCAAGTAACAGCGGGTGTGGAGAGCCGCGCCAAGCTTGCGCAGGAGATGACGGATTCAATTTTCAGCTTTGGGGAGCTGGCTTTTCAGGAAGTTGAAACCTCAAAATACATCACAGATATTCTTGAGAAAAACGGCTTTACCATTGAGCGCGGCGTTGCCGGTCTGCCGACCGGTTGGGTGGCGCGCTGGGGTTCCGGTAAGCCTGTGATTGCATTAGGCAGTGATATTGATGGTCTGCCAAAAACGTCTCAAATGCCTGGTGTTGCCTATCGCAAACCAATGATTGAGGGCGCACCCGGTCACGGGGAAGGTCATAATTCCGGACAGGCTGTGAATGTGGTTGCAGCCTTGGCGATGAAAGACCTGATGGAGAAGGAAAAACTCTCCGGCACGCTGGTGCTCTGGCCGGGGGTGGCTGAGGAACTGCTGGGCGGCAAAGCCTATATGGTGCGTGACGGCGTGTTCAAAGATGCGGATGTGGTGATGTTCACCCATGTCGGCAATAATCTGCAAACCTCGTGGGGCGCAGCTAACGGCACGGGTATGGTCTCGGTCAAATATACTTTTGCCGGTGAGTCTGCTCATTCCGCCGGTGCACCGTGGCGCGGACGCAGTGCGCTTGATGGCGTGGAGCTGATGAATGTGGGCTGGAACATGAAGCGGGAGCATTTGCGGCCTGAACAGCGCTCGCATTATGTGATCCCTGACGGCGGCGATCAGCCGAATGTTGTGCCATCTGTTGCCAGTGTCTGGTATTTTATCCGTGAGACGGATTTTGAGAACATTGCCAAGAATTTTGCGATAGCCAATACTATGTCTGAAGCAGCGGCAAAAATGTCTGACACGACAGTGGAACGGCAGATTATCGGCACAGCAGCACCGCGCCATTTCAACAAGCCTATGGCGGAGGCAGCCTATGCCAATATTCTGGAGGTTGGCTTGCCGAAATGGACTGACGACGAAAACAGTTTTGCCAAAGCTGTGCAGAAGGCTGTGAAAGGCAAGGAAGACGGGCTGGCAACAGAGCTGAAGAAACTGGCACCGCCGCCGGAAAAACTGGAAAGCGGCGGCTCTGATGATATCGGCGATGTGTCATGGATTGTGCCGACAATTACGCTGAATTATCCGTCGAATATTCCGAATCTTCCGGGGCATCACTGGTCAAATGCCATGTCGATGGCCACACCAATTGCTCATAAGGGCGTTGTCGCCGGATCGAAGGTAATTGCTATGACCGGCGTTGATCTTCTGACCAAGCCGGAACTGGTATCTGCGGCACAGGATTATTTTACCAATGTGCAGCAGAAGGATCAGAAATATTTGCCGATGCTTGGTGCGGATGACAAGCCGCAAATTCAGCTGAATACGGAGATTATGCAGCAGTTCCGTCCGGAAATGCAGAAGCTCTATTATGATGCTGAGAAATACCCGACTTATCTCGATCAGTTGGGTGTCAAATTTCCTGAGCTATCAGCTCCGCAATAGAGCATAATTTCTTAAACTTGAATCAGTTTAAGGTGAAATTATGCTCTAATCTTAAAGTGTTAGAGCGACCTTTGTGTGCCAGGTATGGCACACGGCGCTCTAATATGCTCGTCTGAATATAACAAAGGCGGCTCGGCATTTTCCGGATCGCCTTTGTTCGTTTATCCGGCCTCAGTAATACGATAGGCGCAGCGTCGTGCGCCCAGCAGAATATGTTCGCAGCGCTCGATCATGCAGCCATCGCCAAGAATGGTCTGAAAAATATTGAGCTCTGAGCGGCAAAAATTCTGGCAGGCCGTAGCGGCAGCGCAGATAGGGCAGTGGTTTTCAATCAACAGCCATGAGCCATCCGGTTGTTTTGCCCATTCTGCCATATAACCTTCCTGACTACGCAATCGGGACAGGCAGTCAATGCGTTGCTCAAGCGCAGACATATGCTGCATTTTTGCTTGATAACCCGCCAGCATTTCCTGTTCGCGCAAAGAGATAATCCGGTCAGTAAGTGCCGGATCAATACTGTTCATATGGCGCAACAGAGCCACCGTTAACTCAGCATGTGTATCAGGGAAGTGATTGTTGCCTTTTTCTGTCAGGTGCCAGAATTGCACCGGTCTGCCTGCTTTGGCTTTTTTTTCTGTGGCATAGGGTTCAATCAGCCCTTCTGTCACAGATCTTTGCAATTGCTGGCGTATGTTTTCCGCGCCGGTGCCTATGATACTTGCTAAAGCAGATATTGTTTGCGGACCGCGGGTTTTGAGAATAAACAACAGTCGTTCAGCTGTGCTTTGTTGTGCAGAGCTATTTATTTCATCTGAAGTGAGAATGTCAGAACTTGACATTTGATCTCCTGCTGAATATTCCAAGTGCTTACTTGCTTAATTAGAGGCTCCCTCAGGGATTTGCAACCCGACTGGTATAATCCGGTTAAAATTGATGAGAAACACAGGCAGATTTCAGCCGAAACTCATGGTTTTTGATAGCTGTTCCGGAGAATAAAATGTCTGACCCGGCATCCCTCACCAGTCACCATAAAGTGGGCTGGGGAGATTTGTTGACTGGCAAAAATGCCATTCGCTCGCTGGCACTTGCTGGCGGCGTCGCGCTCCATGCTATTAATGTTTATATTGCAACAACCATTCTGCCGTCCGTTGTCGCGGATATTGGTGGTCTGGATTATTATGCGTGGAACACAACCCTTTTCGTCGTGGCATCAATTATCGGCTCAACACTGGCTGTGAAATTGCTGCGAAAAACCGGTCCGCGCAAAGCCTATGCCATTTCGGCAAGTGTTTTTGCTCTCGGCACCCTGATCTGCGCTATATCACCAACAATGCAGGTTCTGCTGATCGGACGGTTCATTCAGGGCTTTGGCGGTGGTTTCATGCTGGCTTTGTCCTATGCAATGATCCGTATTGTATTTCCTGAAGCGCTGTGGCCGCGAGCTATGGCACTGATTTCCGGTATGTGGGGCGTTGCGACATTGGTTGGTCCCGCAGTTGGCGGGATTTTTGCCGAGCTTGGTGAGTGGCGTGCGGCTTTCTGGTCGGTTGTCCCTGCAGCTTTGCTTTTCGCTGTTATGGCGCTGTTTGTATTGCCGGATGTGCGCCATGAAGAGGAAGACGCCAATCGTCTGCCTTTTGCTCAGCTTACTTTGCTTACATTAGCGGTCTTCGCAGTTTCGCTCGGTAGTATCAGCCACGAAGTTATCTGGAACGTAATCGGTATCAGTACGGCAATTGTTCTGATTGCTATTATGATCCGGTTGGATGCAACCAGTGATAAGCGTTTGTTGCCGCGCGGTTCTTTCAGCTTCAGTCAGCCGTTGGGTCCTGTGATTGTAACCATGTCCTTGCTGGCACTGACAGTCACCTCGGTGGAAGTGTTTATTCCGCTGTTTCTGCAGGTGCTGCATAATCAGTCGCCATTGGTTGCCGGTTATCTGGCTGCTCTGATGGGCGCAGGCTGGACACTCGGCTCAATTATGAGTTCGGGGATTTCGTCGCGTCGTGTGCGTGATGTGATTATTATCGGCCCGCTGGCTTCTTTTGCCGGTATGGTGCTTTTGCTGCTTTTGCTGCCATTTTCCAGCGGTGGTACTTATCTGGAATTGCTGCCGCTCTGTGCCGGATTTATCGCCGTAGGCTGTGGCGTGGGTATGACATGGCCACATCTGCTGACACGGGTGCTGAAGGTTGCGCCTGCGGATGAGAAGGATCTGGCATCAACAGCGATTACCACGGTGCAGTTGTTCTCTGCAGGTCTGGGGGCGGCAATGGCCGGTATGGTCACCAGCCTTGGCGGCCTGACAGTGCCGGGCGGCATTGCCGGTACATCCAGCGCTGCATTCTGGCTTTTCCTCAGCTTTGGTGTAGGGCCGTTACTGGCATTCCTGTGCGCTTCACGTATGGTGAAACGCTGGTAAATCAGCTACTTATGATAAAAAGATAAAGCTGACCGGTTATTGGCCGGTCAGCTTTTTTTGTAGGCCAGATAGGGCTTGCGAATGAGGCGCCACAGAACCAGTGTAATGATGATCAGCCCGTAGACCAAAGGTTCTGTCGGCCAGCTTTTGACTGACATCAGAAAATGCAGGCTGCCGGCAAGGGCGATGATGTAAACCAGCCGGTGCAGATTCTGCCAGTTGTTCTTCAATTTGCGGATTGACCACTGGTTTGAAGTTATTGCCAGCGGTATCAGCATGACAAAGCCGATAAACCCGAAAATAATAAACCAGCGTTGTGTTACATCTTTCACGATATCCGGCCAGTTCAGGCCACGGTCGAGAATGATATAAGTCGCGAAATGCATGGCGACATAATAGAATGCCAGCAGACCGAGGGCACGACGATAGGGCAGAAAATTCAGTCGGAACAAATCACGCAGCGGTGTGACGAGCAAAGTCAGAATTAAAAAACGCAGTGCCCAAAGCCCGAGAAGATGTTCAAACTCTTTGACCGGATTTGCGCCAAGCTGATTGGTGGCAGCCAGCCAGAATGACCAGACTGCCGGCGCAAGGCCGACAACATAAATACCCCAACGCAGCCAGAGATTATTGGGAATTTTGACTGGTGCCTTACGGGCAGTACGGGGCAGAACTGTGCTGTTTACTGTCATCCGGATTGTCTCAGCTTAATAGTTTTTGGTCAGATCCATACCGCTATAGAGTTGGGCAACATGCTCGCCATAGCCGTTAAATGGCAGTGTATCGCGCCTGTCCGGTGAGAAGAAGCTGCCGCTGCCAATCCGTGTCTCGGTCTTCTGGCTCCAGCGCGGATGGTCCACTGCCGGATTAACATTGGCATAGAAGCCATATTCCGAGGCGTTCTGCATCTTCCACGCAGTCAGTGGCTCTTTGTCAGTCAGTGTGATTTTGACAATCGACTTGATGCCTTTGAAACCATATTTCCACGGTACAACAAGACGCACCGGTGCGCCGTTCTGATTGGCGAGATTTTCCCCGTAAAGGCCGGTTGCCAGCAATGTAAGCGGGTTCATCGCTTCATCAAGGCGTAAGCCTTCGCGATATGGCCAGTCGATAACCGGAAAAGCACCTCCGACTCCCGGCATTTCTTTGGGGCGCAGAGCTGTTTCAAAGGCAACATATTTGGCAGACCCCAGCGGCTCAACACGTTTCAGCAGTTCTGAAAGCTGAAAGCCCTGCCATGGAATAACCATCGACCATGCTTCAACACAGCGCATCCGGTAAATACGCTCTTCAATGCTCATTGTCTTGATCAGATCGTCAATGTCAAAAGCCGCAGGTTTCGCCACCATGCCGCCGACTTCGATTGTCCACGGGCGCGGCTTGAAACCACCGGAATAACTGGACGGATCGGATTTGCCTGTGCCGAATTCATAAAAATTATTATAGGTCAGCACTGAGTCTTTCGGTGTCAGTTTTTCATCGGTTTTAAAACCGTCTGCACTATCTTTTGCTGAGGCAATATCCGGTAACAGACCGCCCAGAGATAAACCAATGCCGGCAGCGATGCCGGTTTTGATAAACTCCCGCCGGCGCAGATAAAATGACCGGCTGGTAATTTCAGATGCTGCAATGCCGGATTTGAAAAATGACTTTGGCATATTCTTGGCTCCCTGCTGATCGGCAGTTTCGCATATCGGGCTTAAAATGGATATGTTACGGGCAATATTATGCTGAAATCTGTGGTTTATTTGAGTTCGCAATGCGCAGGAAAAACGCGGAACACTATGCGGAAAATAAAAAAGGCTCCCGAAGGAGCCTTTTCATCAGTGTGATACTGATTATTTGCGTTTTGCCAGCGGTACGAAATCGCGCTGTGCATGACCGGTGTAAAGCTGACGCGGACGGCCGATTTTCTGCTGCGGATCTTCGACCATTTCTTTCCACTGAGCAACCCAGCCGATGGTACGGGCAACAGCGAACAGAACTGTGAACATTTCTGTCGGGAAGCCGAGAGCTTTAAGCGTGATGCCGGAATAGAAGTCGATATTCGGATACAGCTTCTTCTCGATGAAATATTCATCGGTCAGAGCAATATTTTCCAGTTCCATCGCAACGTCGAGCAACGGGTCATCTTTGATGCCGAGTTCGCCAAGAACTTCATGCGTGGTTTTCTGCATGATGCGGGCGCGTGGATCGTAGTTTTTGTAAACGCGGTGACCAAAGCCCATCAGGCGGAAAGGATCGTTCTTGTCTTTTGCCTTGGCAACATATTCAGGAATACGATCAACCGAGCCGATTTCAGCCAGCATGTTCAATGCAGCTTCGTTGGCACCGCCATGCGCTGGACCCCAGAGGCAGGCAATACCGGCAGCGATACAGGCAAACGGGTTGGCACCCGAAGAACCGGCGAGACGAACAGTTGATGTCGAAGCATTCTGCTCGTGGTCAGCATGAAGGATGAAGATACGATCCATGGCGCGGGCCAGAACCGGATTGACCTTATATTCTTCGCAAGGCACAGCAAAGCACATGCGCAGGAAGTTGGAAGCCAGATCAAGATCGTTCTTTGGATATACGAAAGGCTGACCGACATGATATTTATAGGCCATTGCAGCCAGTGTCGGCATTTTCGCCAGCAGGCGGATCGAAGCAACCATACGCTGATGCGGATCAGTAATATCGGTTGAGTCGTGGTAGAAGGCGGACATTGCGCCAACGCAGCCAACCATAATGGCCATCGGATGCGCATCGCGGCGGAAGCCGGTGAAGAATTTGGCCATCTGTTCATGGACCATGGTGTGACGGGTCACACGGTAATCAAAATCTGCTTTCTGGGTCTTGGTTGGCAGTTCGCCGTAGAGAAGCAGGTAGCAGGTATCAAGGAAGTCGCCCTGTTCGGCGAGCTGTTCGATCGGGTAGCCGCGATGCAGGAGAACGCCTTCATCACCGTCGATATATGTGATTTTGGATTCGCAGGAAGCTGTTGATGTGAAACCAGGATCGTATGTGAAGGAATTTGTATTCTTGTAAAGCGGGCCGATTTCAACGACGTCTGGTCCGATTGTACCTTTGCGGACCGGCAATTCGGTGGAATTGCCATGTAGCGTGATTGTCGCTGTCGTATTAGACATACTGGTTCCTTTCATCATCGCGCTCACTGCTCGTGGATAGCAGTAAATTTGGAGCATAATGCCGAAAACTGGTGTTTCAGATTCAACTTATGCATAGAAACATACAGTTAGGGTATTTTTACCGGCGCTGCCAGTTTGAAAAATATCCTAAGCGGGTTGTCACGTAAAATTCATGATATTTTTGAATGACAGCCTGAAAAATTCTTGGCTCAAATTATCGTAAAAACCGGGCGTTGCAATGCAGAAATTCGGGTTTTTATGAACAAATTTCTGTCAATTCGCCATTCTTACGACAGAAGCCGGTCTGTGAAAATCACACTCCTGTGTTCAGGGCGTGTTTGAAGCCGTATTCCGTTGAAAGAACACGGCTTCTGACAGGCTTAAACGGCCTGATCCTGAATGCGTCCGAGCGCTTCTTCACGACCCAGAACCACCAGAACATCAAAAACACCCGGTGAAGTGGCGCGGCCGGTGAGGGCAGCACGCAGAGGCTGGGCAATTTTGCCAAGCTTCAGGCCGGTTGATTCCGCATGAGCACGGACAACGGCATCCAGTGCTTCTGCAGTCCACTCGGCAGTTTGCAGCTTTGGCAAGACGTCTTTGAGGATCGCACGGCCTTCATCATTGAGCAGGCTTGTCGCTTTTTCATCCAGTGGTAACGGACGGGAGACGAACAGGAATTTCGCGCCGTCAGCCAGCTCTACCAGTGTTTTTGCACGATCTTTAAGACCCGGCATTGCTGCAACAAGCTGTGCACGACGTTCATCGGTCAGCAGAGCCTGCAGTTCCGCACCGCCTTCAATATAAGGCAGAACATCGATCAGCGCTTTGGTAAGCGTTTCTGAATCACTGGCGCGGATATGATGACCGTTAATGGCTTCCAGTTTCTGGAAATCGAAACGAGATGCGCCTTTGTTGATGTCTTTGGTATCAAACCATTCAATCATCTGCTCGATGGTCATGATTTCATCATCACCATGGCTCCAGCCGAGACGAACCAGATAGTTGCACAGTGCTTCAGGCAGATAGCCCATTGCACGATAGGCCTCAACGCCAAGCGCACCGTGGCGCTTGGAGAGCTTGGCACCATCCGCACCATGGATCAGCGGGATATGGGACATTTTAGGCACATCCCAGCCCATTGCCTGATAAATAACAGTCTGGCGGGCAGCATTGGTCAGATGGTCGTCACCACGGATAATATGAGTAACGCCCATATCATGATCGTCGACCACAACCGCATGCATATAGGTTGGCGCACCGTCGGAACGCAGAATGATGAAATCATCCAGATCCTTATTCGGGAAACGGACTTCGCCCTGCACATCATCCAGCACAACGGTTTCGCCTGTCTGAGGGGCTTTAATGCGGATAACCGGTTTCACACCTGCCGGTGCTTCCGACGGATCACGGTCACGCCAGCGGCCGTCATAACGCGGCGGGCGACCTTCAGCACGCGCCAGCTCACGCATCGCATCCAGTTCTTCCGGTGAGGCATAGCAATAATAGGCTTTACCGGCTTTCACCAGTTCTTCAGCAACTTCGCGGTGGCGCGGTGCGCGTTCCCACTGGGAGATGGCATCGCCGTCCCATGTCAGGCCGAGCCATGTCAGACCTTCAAGAATAGCAGCCGTTGCAGCCTCAGTTGAGCGCTCGCGGTCGGTATCCTCAATGCGCAGCAGCATCTTTCCGCCGGTATGTTTGGAATAAAGCCAGTTAAACAACGCTGTACGTGCGCCGCCGATATGCAGATAGCCGGTCGGTGAAGGCGCAAAGCGGGTAATAACGGGTGATGACATCGGTCGCTCCGTATCTGCGGTAAAGTTACAGGATCTTACGCTTATATCCGAATATATCGCCTAAAGAATGTAACTGACCGCCTCTCGATTTCTTGTGCTGTTCATGTAGCATAGGCAGCACAACGTGCAAGACTTGATGCAAAAATCAAAGCAGAGAACCGGTGTTTAACGCCGCTCAATGCAAGATTCCTGCGTGAAATAGGCTGTTTTGGACGTATAATTGTGCAGCTGTCAGGTGCGGGGGCAATTCAGACAGCATGGCGAATGGTTATGACGGTGAATGTAGTCATCAGGCAGGCAAGACTGAGTCCCGTTATGATGATGACGGGGCCGGGAACATGGCTGTCCGGACGAAACATAGAAGCGGATTAACTGCCGAGCAATTCATGCTCGGTTTTGCTCCTGTGCCGGATACAGAGATTATTCCCGATGATGGTGCTGTTTATAGCGGACGAAAGCGGGCACTGATTATCCGGCTAAATCTGCGGGAATATTGGCAGCGTTTTCTGGATGATATCTGTGATGCTCTGTTGTTTGAATATGAACGCGGAACGGTTTTCCTGTTACTGGCCGTTGCGAGTGGTGCAGGGGCGGTTCATTATTTTTCCCTGAGGGCTGAACCATACTGGATAGAGCTGTTTGTACCGGCATTCTTGTTGGTCTGGCTGTTGTTTTTGCTGCGTGATACGCTGATCAGGCGTGTCAGCCTTGTGCTGATATTAGCCTTTATGACTGGTATGCTGGCTGCGAAATGGGAGACGCAGCGCTATGCAACGCAAATGCTTGGCAGTTCTGTGTCAACCACTTTGACAGCGCGGATTGTCTCGCTCGAACAGGAGGCTGAAGACAATGGCAAAGCCGGACGCTGGCGTATTGTTGCCGATGTGCTGACAACGGAAAAACCGCATCTGCGCTATGCGCCGCAGCGATTGCGGCTCTCTGCACGTGATTTACCTGCGCAGGCTGAAACCGGTTCTGTTCTGAAAGGGGCGGTGCGATTGCGTCCCCATGGCGGGCCGGTGCGTTCCGAGCAATATGATTTCGCATTTCATGGATATTTTCGCGGCATTGGCGGTAATGGCTTCTATCTCGGTGTACCGAAACTGGTTGATGGTGAATTTGCCGGTGATGCAGTGTCAAAGAGCTGGACTGCGTCCGTTGAGGCATTGACCGGTCAGTTGCGGGCGATGATAGGCGGGCGGATTATGCAGGCACTGTCCGGTGAAGAAGGGGCGGTGGCCGCAGCGCTGATCTCCGGCCAGCGGGCAGGGATCAGCGAGACAACCAATGAGGCGCTGCGCATTGCAGGGCTGGCGCATATTCTCTCAATTTCCGGCCTGCATCTGGCGCTGGCAGCGGGTATTGTCATGGTAAGCCTGCGTGGTATTGCCGGACTGCTCCCTTCTTTAGCGCTCTATTATCCGGTGAAGAAAGCCGCCGCACTGATTTCACTGTTTTCCTCCGGTTTCTATCTGGCTTTATCCGGTGCTGATGTGGCGGCACAGCGTAGTTTTATCATGCTGGCCGTGATGCTTTGTGCCGTGATTTTAGATCGTAAAGCTCTGACCTTGCGTAATCTGGCGATTGCAGCGCTGTTTAGTATTCTTGTGACGCCGCATGAAATTCTGGGGCCGAGTTTTCAGATGTCCTATTCTGCAACCGGTGCGCTGATTGCAGGTTTTGCGTGGTGGAAATTGCGCAAGAGACAAAACAACGAACAAGTGACGCGACAGACGGGATTGGGGAGCAAGCTCAGGCTTTGGCTGGGCGGAGTTGCGGGGACATCACTCTTGGCCGGCATCGCCAGCGGGCTTTTTGCAGCCTTTCACTTTAACAATATGGCACCGCTTGGAATGCTGGGAAATGCACTGGCATTGCCGGTGATCTCGGTGCTGATCATGCCTTTTGCGGTTCTGTCACTATTGATGATGCCATTGGGGCTTGAATGGCTGCCTTTACAGGTAATGGGTAAAGGCATTGAACTGGTCAAATGGATTGCCCATTTTGTTGCCGGACTTTCCCCTGATCTGATACCCGGTCTGCTACCCGTGCCTGTAGTGTTGTTATGGACGGCTGCTCTGCTTACAGCAATGATCTTCAATAGTCATTTGCGGCTGATATCGTTGTTTTTTCTCGTGGCTGGCGGGATCGTGCTGAGTATGAATACTTTGCCGGATATTATTATCTCGGAAGATGCCAGACTGGTTGCAGTCCGTCAGAGCAATAGTCTCTATGTGAACCGCCCGCGACCAGCTGCGTTCACAACTGATAACTGGCGCAAGGCCTATAGAATTCATGAGGTTAAAACGCCTGATAAGAGCAGTGCGGCACATTCCGGAGGTTTTATCTGTGAGGATGGGTTATGCAGTTTTGATCTGCAAAACGGGCAGGTGCTGGCTATTGCCGAAAACCGGCCTGCTGCAGATATTGCCTGTAATATCGGTGACATTATCGTTCTCGCTTATGCGGGAAACCTATCGTGCCCTGACATAAATGAAAGTCGCATTACACCGGCAGTAACGCGAAAAGAACCAGTTATAATCACCCGCCAGCAACTGGCATTACGAGGTGTGGCGGAGATTTATCTGAAACCGGATAGTCGTAGTAATACAGACGCAGTACAAATTCATGCTTCAGATATGTTGCAAAGCTCTGTTTCCGGAATGCGGATACATCAAGCTGGTTCAGCATACCAGCCGGAACAGGATTCGGTCGTTTTTGCAGTGGGAGAGCCGCAACGACCGTGGCATAGCTATCGTCTCTGGTCCCGAGCTGCCCGCAATCTGGAAGATCCGAAATAGGACTGTCACGCCTGTTCAATGAGTGCGCTATTATGAGTGCATAGTTGTGGTACAAAGATGCACTAAAATATGTAGTTTACAGAGTGCTATCTGTATCGCGATGTTGGTCAAAACTCTGTCTAAAATGACCTGTCATGTTTCATTCAAAATGAAATATCTGTAATCAACCGTCTGAAGTCGAAAACCGGCGGTTGGCCGGTTTTCGCTCCGATGCATATTAGTAGCGGCGTACCAGACCAACCAGCTTACCCTGAACACGCACACGGTCAGGACCAAAAATACGGGTTTCATAAGCAGGGTTTGCAGCTTCAAGCGCAACAGATGCGCCTTTGCGGCGGAAGCGTTTCAATGTCGCTTCTTCATCATCGACCAGAGCCACAACAATTTCACCGGCATTGGCGGTATCACCACGGCGGATAATCACTGTATCGCCATCGAGAATACCGGCTTCGATCATCGAGTCGCCTTTGACTTCCAGCGCATAATGCTCACCGCTGCCAAGCATTTCCGGCGGCAGGGTAATCATATGGGTCTGTGATTGAATGGCGGAAATCGGTACACCGGCTGCAATACGTCCCATCACCGGAACACTGATACCGGCAGGTGCTTCCGATTCTGTCGCAGGCGCGGCTTTTTTAGGCAGTTCGGTGACATTCTTTTTGCCGAGATCGCCTTCAATGACACTTGGTGAGAATTTCTTCTGGCTGTTGAGACCCGGCGCAATCGAGTCCGGCAAACGCACAACTTCAAGCGCACGGGCTCTGTTTGGCAGACGGCGGATAAAACCGCGTTCTTCCAGAGCTGTAATCAGACGGTGAATGCCGGATTTGGAAGCGAGATTGAGCGCCTCTTTCATCTCGTCAAACGAAGGGGGAATGCCGCTTTCTTTCAGGCGGTCATGGATAAACAGCAATAATTCATGTTGTTTACGCGTCAGCATTATACGCTCCCAAAGCCTTTATATTATCTGCCGGTTACTAAAATTATGGTGACAGATAATGAAGTCGTGCAGACTAAACGCATAACCGCATGCACGGGGCGCGGTAGCGAGAATCAATTTTTAAAACAAACCCAGAACGAACACTATATGTTCCAGTATTGTTCTGCAAGGCTTTAAAAGTGATTAATCCGATTGTTTAAAGGATTTTAGCGTATCATCAGGATCTGACAGCGATCACCGGCTTTGGCTGCTTCCGCAAAAGGCTCACGGATCAGCAGAGCATCCGCACGGGTAATGATGGTCAGCATGGAGGAATCCTGCACCGGCAGAGGCGTTGCCAGTAACTCACCGTCGCTGTTGCGGGTCAGAGTTGCACGGGCGTAATCACGGCGGTTACCATTGGCGGCCATGTCCTGTGCCAGTCTGGCGCCGGCAATATATGTGGTCGCGGCTTTACCTGCCAGACGCGCAACCAGAGGTGCCAGAAACACATAGGAGCAGACGAGGCTGGAAACCGGATTGCCGGGAAGACCAAGAACGAGCAGGGGCGCTTTGCCTTCGCGATCCAGCTGGCCGAACATGAGTGGCTTACCCGGACGCATGGCGATTTTGTAAAAGCCGAGTTCAACGCCGCAATTGGTCAGTGCCTTATGCACCAGATCATGATCACCGACAGATGCGCCGCCCAGCGTAATCAGAATATCGACCTCCGAAGCAGCGACATTACGAATGGATCGCTCGATAAGGGCCAAATCATCCGGCACAATACCCAGATCATCTGCCGTGCCGCCATTACGCCGTACAATTTCTGCGACACCATAACTGTTGGAGCTGACGATCTGATCTGCCGCAGGAACAGTGCCTGCAGGTACAAGCTCATTACCTGTAGCAAGAATAGCTGTTTTAGGGCGTTTATAGACCTGCAATTGCGCATGGCCGGACGCTGCCGCTAAAGAGAGCGATGCCGGATCAAGCAGATGACCGGTTTGCAGCAAGCATTCACCGTCTTTAAAATCCAGCCCGCTGAACCGGATATGACGGCTTTTGCTCACATCCCGTAACAGTGTAACCAGATTACCTTCCTGCTGCGTGTCTTCCTGAATGACAATCGTGTCGGCACCGGCAGGCATTGGCGCACCGGTAAAAATACGCACAGCCTCACCGGATTTGAGCATGCCGTCAAAGCCTTTGCCTGCAGCAGATTCGCCGATGACTTTCAGTGTAACGGGCAGTTGCTCGGCATCGGCAAAGCGTATGGCATAACCGTCCATGGCCGAGGCATCAAAAGGCGGTTGATTGAATGAGGCAAAAATCGAAGTGGCGAGAACACGATCACCGGCTTCATGCAGGGCGACGTGCTCATGGCCGGAAGGCATTTTATCCGCCAGCAAAAGCCGCAAAGCCTCATCAACCGGTAATAATGCCATGAAACCTACCCCGTAAAAAAATAAGAGCGATATGCTAAGAACGCTGCCAGTCGCCGGATTTACCGCCGGTTTTGCTGTCGACGGCTATATTGCCAATGACCATGCCTTTATCGGCAGCTTTTGCCATATCATAAATCGTCAGGCAGGCGACGGAGACAGCCGTGAGTGCCTCCATTTCCACGCCGGTTTTGCCGGTCAATTTGACTGTCGCACTAACCCGCAAGCCAGGCAGTGCCTCATCCGGCTCGATATCAACCGAGACTTTGCTCAGCATCAATGGATGGCAAAGCGGAATCAGATCAGAGGTCTTTTTTGCAGCCATAATACCGGCAAGACGGGCGGTGCCGATAACATCGCCTTTGGCGGCATTGCCGGAAAGGATCAGTTCAAGCGTCTGCTTTTGCATCGTGACACAGCCCGATGCGGTCGCAATACGCACAGTCTCGGCTTTATCGCCGACATCGACCATATTCGCAGCGCCGCTTTCATCGAGATGTGTCAGCTTGCTCATAGTTTACTCTTTGCCGGCCAGGAGTTTGCGGGTCGCAGAAGTTACATCCTGCTGACGCATCAGGCTTTCGCCGATCAGGAAAGTGGAAATGCCGGATTTCTGCAAACGCAGGCAATCATCATGGGTGAAGATGCCGCTTTCACCAACCAGCAGACGATCATCCGGCACCATGTCTGCCAGACGCTCAGATACTGCGAGATCGACTTCGAAAGTACGCAGGTTACGGTTGTTGATGCCGAGCAGACGCGAGGACAATTTGAGCGCCCGTTCCATCTCGGCTTCATCATGCACTTCAATCAATGCATCCATGCCAAGCGAAAAGGCGGTTTCTTCCAGCTCTTTCGCCAGTGCATCATCAACACTTGCCATGATGATGAGAATGCAATCCGCACCCCAATGACGCGCTTCATAGACCTGATAAGGATCAAACAGAAAGTCTTTGCGCAGGGCAGGAAGAGAGCAGGCAGCACGTGCCTGCTTCAGAAATTCCGGAGCACCCTGAAAGCTTGGCATATCGGTCAGAACAGAAAGACAGGCCGCACCGCCATCTTCATAGGCTTTTGCCAATGCAGGCGGATCAAAATCCGGACGGATCAGACCTTTGGACGGGCTGGCTTTTTTGATTTCCGCAATCAGACCGAAAGAATCGGCAGCCTGCTTTGCTTCCAATGCTTTAAGAAAGCCGCGGGCAGGCGGCTGATCGGCCGCAGCTTTTTTCACGTCTGCCAGCGGCAAACGTGATTTGGCTTCTGCAATTTCAACAAGCTTATAGGCTTCGATCTTTTTGAGAATATCGGTCATTTTATTCACTTGTCTTACTGTTCGATACAGCAATCAGCTGATCGAGTTTGGCTTTGGCCGCGCCGCTGTCAATCGACTGTGCAGCAAGGGCAATACCTTCTTTGATATCTTTGGCTTTGCCGGCGATGGTCAGTGCCGCACCGGCATTCAGCAAGACGATGTCGCGGTAAGCACCGGCTTCACCGCCGAGCACACGTAGCAGGGCTGCCGCATTATGCTGCGCATCGCCGCCTTTGAGAGCGTCAAAAGCAACGCGCTTCAGGCCGACTTCTTCCGGTGTGATTTCAAATTCGGTGATTTCACCATTATGCAATGCCGCAATATTGGTGGTGCCTGCAGTGGTCATTTCATCCAGACCATCGCCATAGACAACCCAGACATGATCGGAGCCGAGCTCTTTCAGCACTTTGGCGATCGGCAGCACCCAGTCGCGGGAGAAAACGCCGACGAGCTGATGCTTAACACCAGCCGGATTGGCAAGTGGGCCAAGCAGATTGAAAATTGTACGGGTGCCAAGCTCCACGCGGGCAGGGCCGACATGGCGCATGGATGAGTGATGCATCGGCGCGAACATAAAGCCAAGACCTGCATCATGAATGCAGCGGCTGATCGTTGCCGGATCGGCTTCAATATTAATGCCGAGCTCTGCCAGCGTATCTGCCGCACCGGAACGCGAGGACAGAGCGCGGTTGCCATGTTTGGCAACGATCACGCCTGCGCCCGCAGTCACAATGGCTGCACAGCTGGACACGTTATAAGAACCTGACTGATCGCCGCCGGTGCCGACAATATCAATTGCACCGGCAGGTGCATCAACGGGGATCATTTTCGCCCGCATTGATTCCACAGCGCCTGCAATTTCCGCAACGGCTTCACCGCGCATGCGCAGAGCCATCAGAAAACCGCCGATCTGGGCAGGGGTGGCGGAACCGGACATCATAATGTCAAACGCTGCTTTGGACTCCGCCTGAGTTAAAGGTGTGCCTGTAACAGCTTTGGCAATGTAGCTTTTGAAATCTGACATAGTGTACTCGAATCTTTAGTGAGGCTCCGCCTGCCTTCAAAGTGAGAAGGCGTTAGAAGGACAGAGCCTGATCCATCAGGGTCTGATTGATTTTAACCGGATATTCGCTCTGCAAACGGCCAACCAGCTGTTCCAGCAGGTCGTCGCCAATGCGTGAGGAAATCGCATCGCGTGTACCCTGTGGCAGGCTTTCCGCACTGACACCGGCAGGCTCGGTTGTCTCAATCACTTTGAACAGGATCTGGGTTTCTTTATTGATACCGCTTGCAACGCCTGTGAGATTTTCTGCGCCGCCGAAGATCTGCGCAACCGCAGCCTCTGACAGTTCAGAATCTGTAGCCGTACGGGTCAGGCCGCGCTTGGTCTGTTTTTCAACGCCGGCTTCCTGAGCAAGAACATCCAGAGTTGCACCGGTTTCAAGGCGCTTGCGCAGCTCTTCAGCTTTGGCTGTCAGGCGCTTTGCTGCTTCATCCTGTTTCCACTCGGCTGCAACCTGATCTTTGACTTCATCAAATGTTTTGTCGCGGGCAGGTGTCACACCATCCAGCTGATACCAGATATAACCACGGGTCGGGGTTGGCAGTGCATCATTATCAATGCCCTGATCCGACTGGTAAACAGAGGTCAGGAAGGAAGGCAGCTGCGGCAGATCAGCAACCGGCTTGCCGTCCGGAGCATTACCGTTCACATCAACAGCTTCTACGGTTTTAACTTTGAGCTTCAGCTTTTCAGCAGCCTGCGCCAGTGTTGCGCCATTGCCGCGTTCTTCTTCAAACGAGTCATGAACCGCATTCAGTGAGGTCAGTGCCTGTGTCAGAGCCAGAGTTTTGCGAATTTCCGGTGCAACTTCTGCTTCTGTTTTCACAGTTGCAGGCTCAATTGCGCTGACATGCAGCAGCACAGGGCCGAATGCGCCTTTTACAACATCGCTTGTACCATTGGCAGGCAGAGCGAAAGCCGCATCAGCAATCACTGCATCCGGCAGATCGCCTTTTACAAATGTGCCGAGTTTAACATCTTCTGGCTTTTTACCGCTCTGGGTAACGAGATCAGCAAAGTTGGTGCCGGATTTGATTTTATCCGAAGCCGCTTTTGCTTCCTCTTCATTGGTGAAATTCAGCTGTTCAAGAGTGCGCTTTTCTTCAGTCGAGAAACGGGCAATGTTCTTTTTATAATATTCCTGAATCTCTTCCGGCGTAACATCAGCTTCATTGACAATGTCCTGCGCTTCGAGCGGCACATAGCTGACTTTGCGATATTCCGGTGCACGGTAATTGCCGAGATGGCTGTCATACCAATTTTTCAGTTCAGCATCATCAGGTGTAGCGATTGTGTCAGTTTTTTCCTGAGTCAGCGTGATGTAATCAACCGTGCGGCTTTCACCGTCATAAAGCGCCAGCGCCTTGAACAATGTGTCCGGTGCGCTCATGCCGTCTGACACAGCTTCAACGATCTGCTGACGCAGCGCATATTTGGTGCGGCTGTTGAAATAGTCCTGCGCGCTCATACCGGCCTGACGCAGCACTGCGTTAAACTGGTTGTTGGAAAAGCGGCCGCTGGAATCCAGAAATGCCTGATCTTCACCGGTGAGACGGGCGAGGTGGTCTTTCGACATGCCCAGTCCCATCTGGCGTGCCTGTTCATCAAGCAGAACGCCTGCAACCAGCTGGCCCGTTACCTGTGACGGAATACCGAGCGCTTTAGCCTGATCGCGGGTCAGTTGCTGACGCAGCTGGTTGGAAACAGCAATCACCTGACGGTCATAGGCCAGACGATATTCAGTCGGCGATACGGATGAGCCTCCGGCCTCCAGAACAGCATTGCCGCTGAAACCTTCACGGAACACATCTGCGATACCCCAGGCTGCAAAAGAGAGGACGAGAAGACCGAGGAAGAATTTCGAGACCCATGATTTGGATGCAGTGCGCAAGCTGTCAAGCATAGAAGTACCTTTGTGGAGTAAACTCACTTTGTTAAATAAGGGGATAGCCGCCGATGATAATGCAGTCAAACGGAAACCTGCCTTCAGGGCACTAAGAACGAAAAGAATTGTGGCATTATTGCCGTTAAAGCCATGTTGAGCGATGCGTTTGGGGATTTGCTTTCAGGTCTGAATTTGCTAGAGCGGTTTCAGTTTTGGGCACGAACCGGCTCTGCCGCACCGGTCTAAACCGGCGAGGCCGTGTCAGAAACCGCTATGCAATGCGGCTGAAATCATTGGTGAGGAGGGTGTGATGACCCCGGAAATACGTCCGCTTGTTGCGGGTAACTGGAAGATGAACGGCACCGGCGAGCAGCTGGGTGAACTGCGCGCAATCGCTGCCAATCTCAGCACGGATATCGGCCGCAAGTTCGATGTGGTGATCTGTGTACCTTCCACTCTTATTTCACGTGCTGCGGCTACACCGGAAACCGATGCTATCGGCGTTGGCGGTCAGGATTGCCATGCAGCAGAATCAGGCGCGCATACCGGCGATATTTCTGCACTGATGCTGAAAGAAGCAGGCGCAAGCCATGTAATTCTCGGTCATTCGGAGCGTCGCACAGATCATCATGAGAGCAGCGAAGCTGTTCGTGCCAAGGTTGAAGCCGCATGGAAAGCCGGTCTGACCGCGATTGTCTGCGTTGGCGAAACTGCTGAGCAGAAGCAGTCTGATCAGACACTCGAAATCGTTGGTCAGCAAATTGCAGATTCGCTGCCTGAAGGCGTGACACCGGAAAATACCGTTGTTGCCTATGAGCCTGTCTGGGCAATCGGCACCGGCCTGACACCAACTGTTTCGGATGTGCGCACGGTACATGCTTTCATCCGCTCGAAGCTGATTGAACGCTTTGGTGCCAAGGGCGCACATCTGCGTCTGCTCTATGGCGGTTCGGTCAAGCCTAATAATGCGGTTGAATTGCTGGGTGTTGCTGATGTGGATGGCGCGCTTGTCGGCGGTGCCAGCCTGAAAGCTACCGATTTCCTCGCAATTTGCGACGCCTATCGCGTGCTCTGAATTTGAATAAATATCAATCCCTTGCAAGCATTCGGTTGCAGGGGGTTGGATTGTCGGATAAATCCGTGTAGAAAGCCGTTTCTACTCCTATAAGAAAGCAGTCCGGAAACCCATGCAAACCGTTCTTATTGTTATACATCTCCTGATCGTTCTCGCACTTGTCGGCGTTGTGTTGATTCAGCGTTCCGAAGGTGGTGGTCTTGGTATCGGTGGTGGTTCAGGTTTCATGACTGCGCGCGGTGCAGCCAATGCTCTGACCCGCACAACTGCAATTCTGGGCGCAGGTTTCTTTGCAACCTCGCTGCTTCTGGGCATTATCGCTATGAACGGCGAACGTCCGACAGATATTCTCAACCGTATCCCTGCCGGCAGCTCACAGACTGCACCTGCAGGCGGCAACGGTATTCTGGATCAGCTCGGCGGTGGTACAACAACACCGGAAAGCACACCGGCACAGCCTGCCACTCCGGCAAGCCCGGTTCCGAGCTCCCAGTAAGAGCCGGATTTATGAATGATAAAAAGCCTCCTCGCGGAGGCTTTTTTATTTTAAGCATTTCCAGCAAAAGTGGGAACCGCCTTCGCAAGGGAAAACAGTTCGCTGGACTGTTTTCTTTCCTGCTTCGATGCGTAGGATAATGCGTGAAGATGTACATCAGAGTATTTTTGATGACTTTAAATGCTCTGATGTATTTGCAATAAAAGTGTTGCAGGCTTGCCATAGACGACGGGATTAGCTTGTGGGTAACATATTGCCCGTTGAGAGATCAGTGAGTTTGGCCTATCAGCAAGCAACCTGTTTACACCTCATCTTCGGCTCATCGTGCTGATGAGACATAAAAGAGTGTTTTGAGAAAGCCCCATGATTTCATCCCGTGTTCTCATCGCCGGTTTTGCCGGTTTGTGCTTAAGTTTCTCCGCTCTCACCGGTCAGGCTGCGGCCCAGACGGCTGCTGCGGCCGCATCAACGGATACGACGGCTAAAGCCGCCAAGCCGGAGAAGAAGAAAGCCACAAGTCAGAAGGCTGCCAAAGGCAAATATAATATTGATCCGAGATATCAGGCACAGACAGTTGCCTTCTCGGGCTATCCGGTAGGGACAATCGTTGTCGATCCGGCAAAATATTTCCTTTATCTGGTAGAAACACCAACCACAGCCCGCCGTTACGGTATTGCTGTCGGTAAAGTCGGTTTGGAATTCAAAGGCAGCGGCACGATCAATGCCAAGCGTGAATGGCCGCGCTGGATTCCGACCGCAGATATGGTCAAGCGCAGCCCTGAACATTACGCCCGTTTCAAAAACGGTATGGATGGTGGTCTGGGCAACCCGCTGGGTTCCCGTGCGCTCTACCTGTTTCAGGGTAATAAAGACACCTATATCCGTATTCACGGCACGGTTCAGCCTTGGACAATCGGCAGTTCGGCATCAAACGGCTGCTTCCGTATGACCAATGAAGATGTCATGGAACTCTACGAGCGTGTAAATCTCGGAGCGACTGTCGTCGTTCTCTGATTATGCCGACATAAAACAAAAGCCGGCCCAGGCCGGCTTTTTGCGTTTTTGTGAAGTAAATTTAGTTTTACAAAAAGTTTTTCAGGACAAGCGAATAAGCAGTGGCAATTTGTTTGTCGAAGCACTATCTGTTTGCTCAGAGCTGCGGAGCAGATTTCCGTAGCGCGTTTTCAACGCAGGTTTTGTAATTTCAGCACTGTCAGGAAAATTCCTTACGGTGGTGTTGTTGCGTGAATTATGGGTTTTGCCAAAAAATCCTTCATGGATTTTACGGGTAAATGTTAAGAATAATGAAAAATCCGTTGCGAAAGTCATTTTTTAGTGGCGGAATCAATCAGGAGAGTCTAACGACATAAGCCCATGGCGCGATATGTATTCATCACAGGCGGCGTGGTCTCTTCCCTTGGAAAAGGCATAGCTGCAGCAGCACTGGCGGCTCTTCTTCAGGCACGTGGTTACCGCGTGCGGATCAGAAAGCTCGACCCTTATCTCAACATTGATCCGGGCACGATGTCTCCTTACCAGCATGGTGAGGTATTTGTGACCGATGACGGTGCGGAAACCGATCTTGACCTCGGTCATTATGAGCGTTTCACCGGTCGTTCTGCGACAAAGCAGGACAATATCACCACCGGCCGCATCTACCAGAACATCATCGAGAAAGAACGCCGCGGCGATTATCTCGGTGCAACGGTTCAGGTTATTCCGCATGTAACGGATGAGATCAAAAACTTCATTACGGAAGGTAATGAGGATTATGATTTCGTGCTTTGTGAAATCGGCGGCACAGTCGGCGATATCGAAGCAATGCCGTTTCTGGAAGCCATCCGTCAGCTCGGCAACGAATTGCCGCGCAACACAGCCGTTTATATTCACCTGACACTGATGCCGTATATTCCGGCAGCGGGTGAGCTGAAAACCAAGCCTACACAGCATTCTGTGAAAGAACTGCGTTCGATCGGTATTGCACCGGATGTTCTGCTGATCCGTGCGGATCGTGAAATTCCGGAATCCGAGCGCAAGAAGCTTTCGCTGTTCTGTAATGTCCGCCCGAGCGCGGTTATTCAGGCGCTGGATGTTAAGTCGATTTATGATGTGCCGATGGCTTATCATAATGAAGGACTGGATTCAGAAGTTCTGGCTGCTTTCGGCATTGAACCGGCACCAAAACCGCAGATGGAGCGTTGGGAAGAAATTGCCAACCGCATCCATAATCCGGAAGGTGAGGTTACTATTGCAGTTGTCGGTAAATATACCGGCCTCAAGGAAGCCTATAAATCGCTGATCGAAGCCCTGACCCATGGTGGCATTGCCAACCGTGTGAAAGTCAATCTCGACTGGATCGAAGCGGAAGTGTTTGAGGGCGAAGACGCTGCACCTTATCTCGAAAAAGTTCACGGCATTCTGGTGCCGGGCGGCTTTGGCGAGCGCGGTGCGGAAGGCAAGATTCTTGCGGCAAAATTTGCCCGTGAGCATAAAGTTCCTTATTTCGGTATCTGCTTCGGTATGCAGATGGCATGTATTGAAGCCGCGCGTAATCTGGCCGGTATCAAAGATGCATCTTCAACCGAATTCGGTCCTGCGAAGGAACCGGTTGTCGGCCTGATGACGGAATGGCTCAAAGGCAATATGCTGGAGAAGCGTTCTGCGTCCGGTGATCTCGGCGGTACGATGCGTTTGGGCTCCTATGAATCCATGCTGAAAAGCGGCACCCGTATTGCGGATATTTATGGTTCGACAGATATTCATGAGCGTCATCGTCACCGCTATGAAGTCAATATTGACTACATGGAAAAGCTTGAAAAAGCCGGTCTGACCTTCTCCGGCCTGTCACCTGACGGTGTTCTGCCGGAAACCATCGAATATGCTGATCATCCGTGGTTCATTGGTGTGCAGTATCATCCGGAGCTGAAATCGCGTCCGTTTGAGCCGCATCCGCTGTTTGCTTCCTTTATCGAGGCAGCGGTTACTCAGAGCCGTCTGGTTTAAGATCTGAAGCGGGCACTTTAACAGTGCCCGTTTTGCTTTTATCAAAAGAGACTGGATATTGCGGTCTGCAATGTCCATATGCTGACAATGAAACCGCGCTGCGGTTTTCTGCGCAAATTTACCTGCGCCATTATTTATTGGGAAAAGTCAGGTACTTTTCAATTTTGAGGAACAGATATGACTGCCAATCCTGTTGTTGAGGTTAAGGCGCCGTCAGGCAATGTAGTGTTTTCCAACAAGGGTGCTTTGTCGATCATTGCCGGCCCGTGCCAGATGGAAAGCCGTGAACACGCCTATGATATGGCTGGCGCCTTGAAGGAAATGACGGATAAACTCGGCATTGGTCTGGTTTATAAATCGAGCTTCGACAAAGCCAATCGTACTTCGCTGAAAGGTCAGCGCGGCATCGGCCTTGAAAAGGCTCTGGAAGTCTTCGCGGATCTTAAAAAAGACTTTGGCTTTCCGGTGCTGACGGACGTGCATACAGAAGAACAATGCGCTCTGGTTGGTGAAGTCGTTGATGTGCTCCAGATTCCGGCATTCCTCTGCCGTCAGACTGATCTGCTGATTGCTGCGGCTAATACCGGCCGTGTGGTTAATATTAAGAAAGGTCAGTTTCTGGCACCTTGGGACATGAAAAATGTCATGGCCAAAGTGGTGGAGAGCGGCAATCCGAATGTGATGCTGACCGAGCGCGGTGCATCCTTCGGCTATAATACGCTCGTGTCGGATATGCGCTCTTTGCCGATTATGGCGGGTCTTGGTGCACCGGTAATTTTTGACGCGACTCATTCGGTTCAGCAACCGGGCGGTCAGGGTGAAACCAGTGGTGGTCAGCGTGAGTTTGTTGAAACGCTCGCCCGTGCATCTGTTGCGGTTGGCGTTGCCGGTGTCTTTATTGAGACGCATCAGGATCCGGACAATGCACCTTCCGACGGCCCGAATATGGTGCCTTTGAAAGACATGCCGCGTCTTCTCGAAACACTGATGGCTTTCGACAAGCTGGCAAAATCCCTTTGATTTTGCTGGTTGCCAATTAGCAAAATCTCTCTGAGATATTTACTTAATAAAAAGCCCCGCAAAATGCGGGGCTTTTTTGTGTCTCAGAACTTTTTGCTAAGGCTGACTTTGAAATTGCGGCCAGGCATGGCGGTAATGCCATCGCTCAGATAAGGCTCGTAGTTCTTGTCAAAAATATTATCGAGACCGATATCCAGCTTGGCATCTTTCATCATGCCGCTTTGCGGTGCCCATGTCAGAAACAGATCATGGATACCATAGCCTGCACTTTCAGGACGGGCATAATCGCCGCCATTCTGATTATGCGGTGTCTTGGACTGTCTGGCGACAAAAGTCCCTGTCCAGCCCAGAGTCAGATCATAATCAGGCACTTTCCAGCCCAGCGTTGTCACCAGTGTCGCCGGTGCCAGATCTTTGAGATAGGTGTCGTAGCCATAGATATTATTCAATGCACCATGACGGCTGCCATGCATTGTAGAGAAGGCCGCATCGGCAAACATATAAGTTGTGTCGTAATGGGCTGAAATCTCGATACCGGCAGAGTAATAAGACGGCAGGTTCCAGTAAGTATCGCCCTTGTCGCCTTTGGCAGGGGCATTGGCACTGCCAAATCGCCGGTTAATCGGATTGGTGACATGGTTGTAATAGGCCGTTGCCCGCACTTTCAGCTGATCGTCACTGGTGAAAAGCTGGTTGTGGATGGTTTCTACGCCAATCTGGAAGTTGTTGTTGCGTTCCACTTCAAGGTCGCGGCTGGTACGCGGTAAACTTGTGCCTGCGCTTTGCGTGGAATAAAGTTCATCAATATTCGGCATACGCATCGCATAAGCCCAGTCAGCAAACAGACGCAGATTTGAGGTTGCGTCATAGGTCATGCTCAGACCCGGTGTCAGGCCGTCATGGCTGACTGCGCTGTAATCATGACCCGCTTTGATATCATTATAGGTCTTTGCAGCGTTCGGCTTGCCTGTAGATCGCACATAATCATAACGCAGCCCCGGAATGATGGTCAGCTGATCGGTCAGAGCAACCTTATCAATCACAAAAGCGCTGAAAGTTTCCTGTTTGCCTTCGGGCATATTATAAGGCGCAAAATAACCGTAGTTATAATTGGCATTATTATGGGTTTTGCTATTCGAATACATCCATGTATCGCGGTTGTGGCGTTGTAACTGAATGCCGTAATTCAGACTGTGATTAAAACCACCTAGTGTGAAGTTGGATGTATTTTCGGCTTCAATTCGCAGATCAGAATATTGAGAATCTGTCCATTTTCCGCCTGTCGAGGCAGATGTACTCACACCATCAGGGCGCTCGGCGAAGAGGGACGTAAAAGCATAACTCACCATCAGGCGCGTATTGACCAGATCACTGTCACCGGAAAATTTGTGCTCAACGGATGAGCTGAAATCTTTCAGATCGCGCCAGGCGAGGCGACGACGGATGGCTTCATAATAACCTAGATCTTCTACCTGACTGCCGATTGGTTCAACCTGACCGCGAATAGCCGCAGGCGGCCCCCAGTTCTGGCTCATGCCGTAACTGGCCGTTGCTTTCAGCTCATGGCCGTCAGCGCTGGCACTGCCCTTGACGGAGAAAGATGTGAGCTTGCTGTCGGAGAAATTATAGCGCTCACCGCCACCGATGCGCATGTCCTCAGTCTTGCGCCATGTGGCCGCTGCAAGGCCGTCAAAATTGATGCCGCTATAATTTGTGCGGCCATAAACAGCGCCGCTCTGTACCCAGCCTTTATTGGCTGTCTGATAGCCGGTCTTTGACCAGAGTCCCCAGTTCTCACCTTCGCGCAACATATCGGCTGCGTCTTTGGTTTCCATTTTGATGGTGCCGCCGAAACCGCCATTACCATATTTGATGGAAGTTGCGCCTTTTTCGATCTCAACGCTTTTAAGCAGTTCCGGCTCGATAAAGACTGTGCCCTGATCGTAACGCTCAAAATTCTTCTGCGCACCATCCATAATAATACGCACATCGGTCTGGCGGGCAAAGCCACGGATAGCAATACTCTGACCCTGAATGCGCACACCGCCGAGCATAGTGACGCCCGGTGTATTCTTCACCAGTTCCGGCAGGCTGGCGGCCTGAACACGGTCAATCGTCTCGCGGTCGATGGTGACAATATTCGGGGCATCTGTGCCGTAGCTGCCGGAGCCGACTGTGCCGGTGCCCACAGTAATTGTGTTCAGCTGCAATATGCCGGATGTATTATCCGCCTGCTGTTTTTCCGTTTGTTTTTTTGGCTGTGCCGTCTGTGCAAGAGCGGCCGGCGTAAAGTTCAGAAATGCAGCAGTGCTTAAAACCGTACTTGTTAGAAAGAAAAGTGAAAATTTATGCAGGCATGAAAAATTGCGTGCACCGGTGGCAGAACCACCAGCAGCATAAGCAGACATCAGCGCAACTCCTTGGGAGGATGGTTGTTTAAGCTTTGTTAACAGATATGCGCTGCCATAGGAGGATTTATCGCATTTTGCAAATATGTAATTTAATAATTGAGTAAATTAATCATATTTAATCAAAATCGGATTGAGACTGTGTCTGTGTGGTTACAGCCGCGCTCTGGTGCTGCGTGGCGTAGCCAGTAAAAGATTGGTTTCACTATTGGTGATACCCGGAACCAGCCGGACACGCCGCAATACACTGTCGAGGTCGGACAGCGTGTCGGCATTGATTTCCGCAATCAGATCCCAGCGGCCATTGGTGGTATGAATTTCTGAAATCTCCGAGAAGCCGCCCAGCGCCTTCACCACGCGTTCTGTCACATGGCCTTCAATTGCGATCATCATAATACCTCGTACAGCCTGCTCAACAGTGTCAGCACGCAGAATAACCGTATAGCCGAGAATATGGCCGTCTTTTTCCAGACGCTCCAGACGGGCGCGGGCTGTAGCACGGGAGACACCGGCATCGAGTGCGAGATCGGAGATGCTGCGGCGCGCATTGTGACGGAGCAGGGTGATGAGTTTCTGATCGAGTTCGTCCACTGTCTTACCATTTTGTTCATTTAACTGCGCAATCTGATAAAGCATCTGTGGAGATTTGCCAATCTTCTCTGTCCACTCTGCCAATGTTTCGTGGTTTTATACGCGAAAATCACTACTCAAATTGCGCTTGCGGGTGCCGGGTTGTGAAAAAATGATAGTCATGAGGAACATATATGCATTGTAAGCTGATTGGTGCACCTGTGCAGGACGGAACCGGACGCATGGGTTGCGAAATGGGACCGAGCGCGTTTCGCGCCGCCGGACTGACACAGGCTCTGGAAGAGCTGGGTCATGATGTTACCGATCTGGGCAATGTGGAACCGGCTGCAAAACGCAATCTGACCCACTCCAATCCGGTTCTGAAAAATCTGCCGGAAATCGTGGCATGGATTGAGGCGCTGGATAAGGCTGCCTATGACGCCAGTGCAGACGGCTTCCCGATTTTCCTCGGCGGCGATCATGCTTTGGCTGCCGGAACTGTTTGCGGTCTGAGCCGTCGTGCCAAAGAGCAGGGACGTCCGCTTTTTGTGCTGTGGCTAGATGCTCACACAGATTTCCACACGCTGGAAACCACCACAAGCGGCAACCTGCATGGCACACCTGTCGCCTATTATACCGGACAGAAGGGCTTTGAAGGCACTTTCCCGGAAGTGCTGGCTCCGGTTGATCCGGCCAATGTCTGCATGATCGGTATCCGCTCGGTTGATCCGGCGGAGCGCGCTGCAATCAGCAAGACTGAAGTGACCGTAAACGATATGCGCATGATTGATGAGCATGGCGTTGTCGCGCTGCTCAACCGCTTCCTGCAGCGCGTGAAAGACGCCAATGGTCTGCTGCATGTCAGCCTTGATGTGGATTTCCTTGATCCGAATATCGCACCGGCTGTTGGTACAACTGTACCCGGCGGCGCAACTTTCCGCGAAGCGCATCTGATTATGGAAATGCTGCATGACAGTGAGCTGGTCACCAGCTTCGAAGCTGTCGAGCTTAATCCGTTCCTTGATGAGCGTGGCCGTACGGCCTTTCTGATGGTTGATCTGATCGCCAGTCTGATGGGGCGCAGTGTGATGGATCGCCCGACGCGAAGTTTCGTTTAGAGCAATATAATTTACAACCAAAGCGCTTCAATTGTCTCTGATAGGCATGAAGCGCTTTTCTTAGTTTAACAGGTTCCGGCATGACCGGAGGGAGAAAACCTGATGCGTGACAGAACAACTTTAAACCTTGTACCATTTGTCAGTGTTGACCATATGATGAAACTGGTACTGAAAATCGGTATTGAAGATTTTCTCAAAGAACTCTGCACCTATGTGGAAGAAGATTTTCTGCGTTGGGAAAAGTTTGACAAAACGCCGCGTGTCGCTTCCCATTCTCATGACGGTGTAATCGAGCTGATGCCAACCAGTGACGGCACGCTCTATGGTTTTAAATATGTAAACGGCCATCCGAAGAACATGAAGGACGGTCTGCAGACTGTTGCTGCTTTTGGTATGCTCTCCGATGTGGATACCGGCTATCCGGTTCTGCTGACAGAAATGACCATCCTGACAGCTCTGCGTACTGCTGCGACTTCAGCCGTTGTTGCCAAATATCTGGCACCGGAAAATGCGCAGACCATGGCGATTATCGGCAATGGCGCACAGTCCGAGTTTCAGGCGCTGGCATTCAAGGCACTGCTCGGCATTAAGTCGCTGCGTCTTTATGATATTGATCCGTCTGCCACTGAGAAGTGCAAACAGAATCTCGCAGGCTTCGGTTTTGAAATCGTCACCTGCACCAGTGCGGAAGATGCAGCGCAGGGCGCTCAGATCATAACCACTGTGACTGCAGACAAGCAGAACGCCACGATCCTCACCGACAACATGATCGGCAGCGGCATTCACATCAACGGCGTTGGCGGTGATTGCCCGGGCAAGACAGAAATGCATAAAGACATTCTGCTGCGCTCCGACATCTTTGTTGAATATCCGCCGCAGACCCGTATTGAGGGCGAAATTCAGCAGCTCGATGCCGATCATCCGGTTATCGAAATGTGGCAGGTGATGAACGGTACTGTTCCGGGGCGCCGTGACCAGAATCAGATCACATTGTTTGACTCGGTTGGTTTTGCGACCGAAGATTTCTCGGCACTGCGCTATATTCACGACAAGCTGAAATCCACAGGTCTGTATGAAAATCTAGATCTGCTGGCAGATCCGGATGAGCCGCGTGACCTGTTCGGTATGTTGCTGCGCTGCGAGAAGAAACTCGCAGGCGAAGCTGCGTAATTCGCAGATAAATCACAGAGACGGGCAGGGTTACTCCTGCCCGTTTTTGTTTGTGCCGCCCGATATCGGGTTGCATACCAGAGCATTTCACAGTCAAGTTGGATCAACTTGACGCCCGTGATAATGCGACCAAATAAAGAATTTAGAGCGAGTACTATGATCCAATTTGGGCATAAACCGCTCTGGACATCACCGGAGCAACGGAGTAATTGCCGCTCATGGCACTGCATCTTGTAAAACTCTGTGTGGGATGTGATTCCCTTGAAGATCTGGCAGCGTGGATTGATTTCCGCCTTGAGGAATGCCGTGCAAACGGCGTGGTGCCGGAGCAGTTTCATACAACACGAATGGTCCCGAAACGACAGGCAGAGTTGCTTGACGGTGGTTCACTCTATTGGGTGATCAAGGGTAATATTCAGGCGCGTCAGCGTTTGCTGGAAGTGCGCACATTTACCGGTGAAGACGGCATCGGTCGTTGTCATCTGGTGCTGGAGCCGAAAGTAATCCCGACTGTCTGGCAGCCACGCAGAGCGTTTCAGGGCTGGCGTTATATTGCGGATGAAGAAGTGCCGCAGGATGACAGGGCCGGAGCGGGCGGCGGTATGCAGGCTTTGCCTGTGGAACTGCGCCGCGAACTGGCGGCGCTGGGTCTTATTTAATCAATAAAGAATATCAGCGCAGTTTAAGGCGGATTGCTGTGCGTCCGTTCACATTGCCTGTTGCAATGCGCAGGGATGCTTCCGGCAGGCTGATACGACGGCTGCGCTGTGCATTGCAGACCAGAAGCCCTACAAATTCACGCGTATTCAGTGAGGCGCCGTCAGCGCGCAAATCGGCAAGACGGGCAGCAGCACTACGCAGGGCGTGGACGCTGAGCAAAGTGGTTTTGCCTGGCTTTTGTGAGTCGGATTCCACCGGATCAACATTGGTGAAACCAAACAGATTGAGCATATTCGACATTGTAAACCCTTTACACAATACTCATTGGGTTTGCAGATGGCCTGCCTGAATTAAACCGGCGAAACACAAAGCCGGATAATCTCGGATATTACAGTATTAAACGGTGCAAACCGCGCGCATTAACGCGCGATTGCATAGCAGCTGAAGTTCTTTTTCTTCAGGGCGGCACAGGCATCCCATGCGGCAGTTTTGGTGTCAAAACCAACAAAACGTGCACGGTAGAATGTGTTGTTACCCTTGTTGAAAGTCTCAGTCATCGGGGAGGTTGCACGTAGGGTGCTGCCTGCTTGCTGGGCGGCTTTATTCAGCATTTCCTGTGCCTGATTTTCGCTAGGCAGGGAGCCGATCTGAATAGCCCATGCACCGGAAACATCAGATGCGGCAGCCATGGCAACAGCTGTCTGTTCCGGTTGCTGCTGACGGGTATTTTCCTGCGGTACAGCAATCGGCTCATTACGCACAGCAGCAACAGGCTTTGGTGCCAGACCCATACGGGAAGCGGCTGTATTGGCGGAAGCTGTGGTAACCGGATCAACATTCGGAATCGATGCTTTAGGCGTCGGAATAGCCACAAGCTGGGAAGATACCGGAGCAGAAGGACGCGGTGTCGGCGCTGCCAGAGCCAGCATTTCAGGCTGCTGGGCAGGAACCGGCTTCTGACGGGCGATAACTGCGCTGATTGCATCCTGTGCGCTGCCTGTTGAGCCGGAGGCATCAGCAACCAGAACAGGCTGGTCGGCACGTTCAGCCGGAAGCGGAATCGCACGTGGCAGAGGAGATGGTGCAGCGGCAACTGCCGGTCCTACCGGAGCATCATTACGGGCAATCAGCAGGGCATCACTGCCGCGGCGCGACGGTGTGGCTTTTTCCAGATGAGCCTGAATCAGACGTGTCATGGTGGCATCACGGGAAGCCCCGCTGCTGCCGCCCATAACTACGGCCACGATGCGACGGCCATCACGGTTGACGGAAGTGACAAGATTATAGCCGGATGCGTTTACATAGCCGGTTTTAATACCGTCAACGCCTTCAACTCGGCCAAGCAAACGGTTGTGACCATTGATGGTACGGCCACGGAACTGAAAGCTGGAGCGACCGAAATAACCGTAATATTGCGGGTAATGCTGACGCAGGGCGATACCGAGAATCGCCATGTCACGGGCTGTGGTCTGCTGGTTTGGATTTGGCAGACCGGAAGCATTACGGAATGTCGTGGAACGCATGCCGAGACGACGTGCTTTGGCAGTCATCATCTGTGCAAAGCGTGGCTCGGAACCGCCGAGATATTCACCAAGGGCAGCAGCAGCATCATTCGCTGAGCGGGTAATCAGCGCCATAATCGCGTCTTCAACGCTGATTGTCTGGCCTGCCGGTACACCGATTTTTGTTGGCGGACGGGTTGCTGCATATTTGGAGAACGGAATTTTGGTATTTTTATTGATGCGTCCGGCCTGCATTGCCTCGAAGACCATATAAAGGGTCATCATTTTAGTGAGGGACGCGGGAAAACGCTTGGCATCTGCGCTTTCTGCAAACAGGGTTTTGCCGGTATTGGCATCAATCACAATCGCGGCATGACGCGGGTTCTTTGCTGCCTGAGCAGAACCTGTGGTGATGGTAAGAGTGAGGGCGCCGGCCATTGTTACTGTTAACAATGAGCGGGCCGCAATCTTGATGCCGGATGCGGCGTGACGGAACGCATGATACACGGTGACTTACCTACCTGGACTGCCAATTTTCAGGTGTGGCGTAAAGGACACGCCACGAACATTTCCGCGATCATATTGCCAACAGCCTTACCAATCCGTTTATAGATGGGCAAATCATGATCTTTTTTTGATTTTTGTGATGCTTTTTTAGCTGGCAACTATGTGAATGCCGTCATTCGGTCTGTCTGTATCGTGTTAAGTACCTGCTAATAAATAAAAAATTTACAGAGCATTTCCTTCCGGCGCAGCTTTAAGAAATGTGAGTCTTTCGAAAATTTTGTTCTGTAAAAACGTATTTTCCTGTTCGAAATGCATTTTTTGTCCTGAAACTGTTAATAATCAGAGCTAAGGGACTGATGCATTGCGGGCTGCAATTTACCAGCCGGAGCGGCAGTGATTTGGCTGAACCGGTTATCAGTATTCAGACCGGCATTCAAAATGCAGAAACAGGAGGACAAATTTGCGCATTTTATTAATTTGTCCCTGTGCGGTTTGCGGAAATCTTTTCTTAAATGATGTGTTTCATGCTGGTTTTTTCCTGCAGGCGCGATACTCTGGGCGTGAATGAGGACGTGTCGGGCTTTGTGTTCTGCGGGGCTTAACATTGCCGCGTTTCAACCTACATAATAGGTCTACGATGTGTGGTTTTCCGCCATACAGCGTGACTTCAGAAAATACAGATACGATCAGGACGGATACGATCAGGAATGTGTGCAGCAGACCATTTTTTACAGGTTCTCCCTTTGATGCAGGCTATGTCTCCTGTGACGGGGCCTGTGATGGGCAGTGACGATGATGACCCTAAGGACCCGGGTAATGGTACGGCTGTTATTACGCGGACGAAAACCCGCTTAAAACGGCCAAGCCTGTACAGGGTGCTGCTGCTGAATGATGACTATACGCCGATGGACTTCGTTATTCATGTGCTGGAGCGTTTTTTCCAGAAAAACCGTGAAGATGCGACACGTATCATGTTGCATGTCCATAATCACGGGGTCGGTGAATGCGGTATCTATACTTATGAAGTTGCCGAAACCAAAGTGACGCAGGTGATGGATTTCGCCCGTCAACATCAGCATCCGCTGCAATGCGTGATGGAGAAAAAGTGAGGTACAATGCCAACATTCTCCCAAAGCCTTGAAAAAGCACTTCATCAGGCGCTGACCATCGCCAATGAACGTCATCACGAATATGCCACGCTTGAGCATCTTCTGCTTGCTCTGATTGATGACAGAGATGCCGGCGCGGTTATGCGTGCCTGCAATGTCGATATTGCGCAGCTTAAAAAGACTGTCACCGACTATATCGACCGTGAGCTGGATAATCTGGTGACCGGTTATGATGAGGATTCCAAGCCGACAGCTGCTTTCCAGCGGGTGATTCAGCGCTCGGTAATCCATGTGCAGTCGTCAAACCGCGATGAAGTGACGGGCGCCAATGTGCTTGTCGCAATTTTTGCCGAGCGGGAAAGCCATGCGGCTTATTTCCTGCAAGAGCAGCAAATGACCCGCTATGATGCGGTCAATTATATTTCTCATGGTATTTCCAAGCGTTCGGGTGTCAGTGATGACCTGACCGAAGGCAAGGCGCATAGTGCTGAAGATTCAGCGCAGCCTGAGAATGAAGAACAGAGCAAAAAGAAAATTGATGCGCTGACGGCCTATTGCGTCAATCTCAATGAAAAAGCCAAAGCCGGTAAAATCGACCGTCTGGTTGGCCGTGAAAGCGAAATCAACCGTACGATTCAGGTTCTGTGCCGCCGCTCCAAGAATAACCCGCTTTATGTGGGGGATCCGGGCGTGGGTAAAACCGCGATTGCCGAAGGTCTGGCCAAGCGCATTGTTGACGGCGATGTGCCGGAAGTTTTGCTCAATGATACAATCTTCTCGCTGGATATGGGCAGTCTGCTGGCTGGTACCCGTTATCGCGGTGACTTTGAAGAGCGTCTGAAGCAGGTCGTCAAGGAGCTGGAAGATTATCCGGGTGCCGTGCTGTTTATCGATGAAATCCACACCGTTATCGGTGCGGGTGCCACATCCGGCGGCTCGATGGATGCATCCAATCTGCTGAAACCTGCATTGTCTTCAGGGCAGATTCGCTGCATCGGCTCAACGACTTACAAGGAGTTCCGCCAGTTCTTTGAAAAG
This sequence comes from Hyphomicrobiales bacterium, assembly GCA_900470285.1. Taxonomy (GTDB): domain Bacteria; phylum Pseudomonadota; class Alphaproteobacteria; order Rhizobiales; family Rhizobiaceae; genus Pseudochrobactrum. Next base: position 321,119 of record UCAG01000005.1, on the reverse strand, counting down.
GACAGGGCACTTGTGCGCCGTTTCCAGAAGATTGATGTGGCCGAGCCGACTATTCCGGATGCCATTGAAATTATGCGCGGTCTGAAACCTTACTTTGAAGACTTCCATAAAGTGAAGTTCTCCAATGATGCGATCACTGCCGCAGTGGAGCTGTCCGCCCGTTATATCACTGACCGTAAATTGCCGGATAAGGCGATTGACGTGATTGATGAAAGCGGTGCCAGCCAGATGCTGCTGCCGGAAGCCAAACGCAAAAAGGTTATCGGCATCAAAGAGATTGAAGCGACCGTGGCGACCATGGCGCGTATCCCGCCGAAGACTGTCTCCAAGGATGACGAGCAGGTGCTTGCCAGCCTGGAGAAAGATCTCAAGCGTGTGGTTTATGGTCAGGAACTGGCGATTGAATCGCTCAGCTCTGCGATCAAACTGGCGCGTGCGGGTCTGCGTGAGCCGGATAAGCCGATTGGTTCTTATCTGTTCTCCGGTCCGACAGGTGTGGGTAAGACGGAAGTTGCCAAGCAGCTTGCCAGCACATTGGGCGTACAACTGCTGCGTTTCGACATGTCCGAATATATGGAGCGTCATACCGTATCGCGTCTGATCGGTGCACCTCCGGGTTATGTCGGCTTTGAGCAGGGTGGTCTGCTAACCGATGGCGTGGATCAGCATCCGCATTGCGTGTTGCTGCTCGACGAAATCGAAAAAGCCCATCCGGATCTGTTCAACATTCTGTTGCAGGTTATGGATCATGGCCGCCTGACAGATCACAATGGCAAGCAGATTGATTTCCGCAATGTCATTCTGATTATGACCACCAATGCCGGTGCGGCAGATATGGCGAAAGCCGCAATCGGCTTTGGCTCCACACGTCGCGAAGGTGACGATATGGAGGCGATCAACCGTCTGTTCACGCCGGAATTCCGTAACCGTCTGGATGCGATTATTCCGTTTGGCCCGCTGCCTGTACCGGTTATCCATAAAGTGGTGCAGAAATTCATCATGCAGCTGGAAGCCCAGCTGGCTGATCGCGGCGTGACTTTTGAGCTGGATAAGAAGGCTATCAACTGGCTGGCTGACAAAGGCTATGATGAACGCATGGGTGCACGCCCTCTGGGTCGTGTTATTCAGGAATATATCAAGAAGCCGCTGGCCGACGAGTTGCTGTTCGGCAAACTCAAGAATGGCGGCACGGTCAAAGTCACAACCGGCGAAAAACCGGATGGTAAAACCGGTCTGGTAATGGATGTGGTGAAGGCCAAGCCGGTCAAGCCACAGAAAGAACAGCCTGACGAGGAGGTTGCGGAAGCCGCGGCCAAGCCGGAAAAGAAACCGGCCAAAGTTGCAGCTGATAGCAGCGCTGCGCCTGAGGCAACGGAACCGAAGCGTAAATCGGCTTCTGTACCGAAGGTTCCAAGAACGAAGGAATAAAATAAAAAGCGCCCGTTTGAAACGGGCGCTTTTTTATTGGCAGAACCTATATGCTGAAAGCCGGATCAGCTCTTCAGCATCGTGCCGGTTTTTTCTTTGAGTGCATACCATGAGATGGCTTCTTCAAGAATATGCGGGGTCTGGCCGCCGCGCTCACAGGCGCGGGCAAAGTAGTCGCGCAATTGCGGGCGGTAATCCGGATGGGCACAATTCTCGATAATCACGGATGCGCGTTCACGCGGAGCAAGGCCACGCAGATCGGCAAGGCCGTGTTCGGTCACAAGAATATCCACATCATGTTCCGTATGGTCAACATGTGGCACCATCGGCACGACTGAGGAAATTGCACCATTCTTAGCTACTGATTTGGTGACGAAAACCGAGAGGAAGGCGTTCCGTGCAAAGTCACCCGAACCGCCGATGCCGTTCATCATATGTGTACCGGCCACATGCGTAGAGTTCACATTGCCGTAAATATCGAATTCCAGCGCGGTGTTGATACCGATAATACCGAGGCGACGGATAACTTCCGGATGATTGCTGATTTCCTGCGGACGCAGCACAAGTTTGTCTTTGTAGCGGTCAAAATTGCCGAAAACGCGCTCGCCGCATGCCTGACTGAGTGTGATTGAGGAGGCTGAAGCAAAGCTCAGTTTGCCTGCATCCATCAGATCAAATGTACTGTCCTGCAAGACTTCACTATACATGCGCAAATGATGGAAAGGACTGTCCACAAGACCGGTCAGAACCGCATTGGCAATCGTGCCGATGCCGGCCTGCAGCGGGTTGAGGGACAGGTCAAGACGGCCTTTTTCCACTTCGCTTTCAAAAAAATGAATCAGATGACCGGCAATGGCCGATGTTTCACTGTCTGCCGGTTCAATCAGTGAAGCACTGTCCGACTGTTCCGTGATAACAATCGCAGCGATTTTTTCAGGCGGGATCGGAATATAAGGTGTGCCGATACGGCTTTCACAGGACACGACCGGAATCGGATCGCGGGACGGACGCTTGGTCGGAATATAGACATCATGCAGCCCCTCCAGTGCCAGAGAGTGACTGAGATTGATCTCAACAATCACTTTCTTCGCTAGAATAGCGAAACTGGCCGAATTACCAATGGAAGTTGTCGGGATAACACCGCCGTCTTTATTGATGGCAATGGCTTCAATAACTGCATAATCAACCGGCCCGATCTGATTGGAGCGCAATTGCTCAACAGTTTCAGAAAGATGCTGGTCGATAAACATCACTTCACCGCGGTTGATGGCGGCGCGCAAAGTGCGGTCAACCTGAAACGGCATACGACGGGCAAGCACACCGGCTTCGGTGAGGATTTTATCGACATCATGGCCGAGCGATGCACCGGTGAGCAGGGTGATTTTGAATGGTGTGGTCTTAGCCTGTGCAGCCATGGCAACCGGCACGGCTTTGGCATCGCCGGCACGGGTAAAACCGCTCATGCCGATTGTCATCCCGTCTTTGATAAGGGCAGCGGCTTCAGCAGGTGTCACAACTTTATCTTGAAGGGAGGAATTGCGGATACGATCTTCTAGCATGGGAAACCTATATTCGAAGGATCTCTGACAGGGAGGAGTCAGAGAGTTAGTCGCATATTGATGCTGTAGAGCATAATTTCTTAAACTTGAATTAGTTTAAATTATGCTCTCATTTTAAAGTGTTAGAGCGACATTTGTGCGCCCATGGGGCACCCGGCGCTCTAATACGCAGTATCGGCGTAAGAGCAGAAGTTGAAGATTAACCTAAACGTAAACTGCTCTGCCAAAAGGGCTTATCTCTTACCGGAGGCTTTTGCCAGCCTTGTCTTTGATAAGGGCATTCTGTCGCGATTTTACATTCATGTGTCTTGAACGGACTATGCATAACAGGCTTGGTGACAAGTACTTCATGCCTGTTACGAATGACTGCTTTTGATAGCATTGCAAAGCACATGGGCTGGGTCTAACAATAATGTCATATATGCTGACATTTATATGTAAGATAGTTTCCCATGCCAGATCATCAGCCGCCTGTAAGCCAGTCTGCGTCGCAGTTGCCAAAAGCGCATCATAATGCAGATGACTATAATGCGGATGTCGTTTCATCCTTTGCGGAGCGGTTGCAATGGTTCGGACGTGGTGCGCGTAACATATTCAGCATACCAGCGCTGCTGCTGATCAGCTCCTTTATCGGCTTTTCCGGTCTGGCCATTGAGAGCGGCATTACCATGGGGCAGGCAGTGTTTATGACGCTGACTATCTGGGCTCTGCCAGCCAAAGTCGTGTTGATCGGTGCGATCTCCGCAGGAAGTTCAATGGCCGCTGCGGCATTGGCTGTGGCACTGTCCTCTGTGCGTCTGATGCCGATGGTTGTGGCCTTGTTGCCTGAACTCAAAGGGCCGCGTTCACGCAAGATCACCTTGCTGTTTCTCTCGCATTTTGTGGCAGTGACCGCATGGGTCATGGCTATGGAGCAGCTGCGCCATATTCCGCGTGATCTGCGCACCAGCTATTTTGCCGGTATCGGCGTGACACTGGTACTGACCAATGCGGCTGTTGTGGCGCTGATTTATCTGCTTTCTGCCAGTTTTCCGCCGCTGCTGTTTGCAGCGCTTTTCATGCTGACACCGATGTATTTTCTTACCTCACTCTGGCGCTCATCGCGCGAACAGGCGGGCAAAGCGGCCTTGCTGAGCGGTTTGCTGATCTTTCCGGTGATGCATGCCATTGCGCCGGGCTATGATCTGTTGCTCACCGGACTGACCGGTGGTGCAGTCGCCTTCGGCTTTCATCTCTATGTGCAGAATTTGCGCCGGAAAGAGGCTCAGAAAGAAGTGCTGTCATGAATTTCACGAGCTTTGATACATGGTGGTGGCCATATTTATTCATCCTGATCGCCGGTGCGCTGGCGACGGATATCTGGCGCTTTCTCGGCGTGTTGGTTGGCGGCAAGATGCGCGAGGATTCGCAAGCTCTGGTGCTGGTGCGCTGTGTGGCGACAGCCTTGGTGGCGGGCGTGATTGCGCAGCTTATTCTCTACCCGACGGGTGAACTTGCGAATTCGCCGATGTGGCTGCGGGCTGGTTCCGCCATTCTTGGATTCGGAGCGTTCCTGCTGGCGGGGCAGCGTATTCTGGTCGGTGTGCTGACAGGTGAAGCCCTGCTGCTCGCAGGACTTCTTATTTTATAACGGTATGGACAGATATATAAGTCTTATAGATTAAAGGCTTGCGATAATCTTCTGACAATTCTCAGCAAGAACAGCCTGATCTTCCATTTTACCGGTATGACCGGTCAGGGCAACGCCTTCAAAACGCGGAATAACGTGAAAATGCAGATGGAAAACCGTCTGGCCTGCCGCCGGTTCGTTAAACTGCATGACCGTGACACCATCAGCATCAAAGGCTTTCTTCACCGCAATTGCAATTTTTTGCGTTGCTGCAACCAGCTTGGCCAGCACTGCGCTGTCTGCATCGAGAAGGTTGCGTGAACCCTGTTTCGGGATGACAAGGCTGTGGCCTTTGCCCTGTGGCATCACATCCATGAATGCATAGACATCATCATCTTCATAAATCTTATGGCTCGGAATTTCGCCGCGCAGGATCTTCGCGAAAATATTGTCGCTGGCATAAAGCGTGGTCATAGAATGCTCCCTAATCCGGTTGATGGAATTTGCGGAACGGACTGTGTTCCGCATAATAGCTGTTGTTCATTTCGACTTCGCGGACCTCGCGACGCAGATATTGCGCCACGGCATCACGAAAGCCTGAGTGGCTGATATAATGGGCGGAGTGGGTGGTGACTGGCTCATAGCCGCGCGCCAGTTTGTGTTCACCCTGTGCGCCAGCCTCTACCACTGATAATTTATGCGCAATGGCATAATCAATGGCCTGATGATAGCAGACTTCAAAATGCAAAAACGGGTGATCTTCGATGCAGCCCCAGTGACGACCAAACAGCCGGTCGTCACCGATGAAATTGATTGCACCGGCAATATAGCGGCCATCACGCTTGGCCATGATCAGCACAATATCATCGCCCATGCGTTCGCCTATCAGCGAATAGAATTCACGGTTGAGATATGGACGACCCCATTTACGGCTGCCGGTGTCCATATAAAAAGCGTAGAACTGATCCCAGATATCTTCCGTCAGGTCTTTGCCGGTCAACCAGTCAATGGAAATGCCATTGCTCAAGGCTTCGCGACGTTCGCGTTTTAAAGCTTTACGTTTTCGGGAAATAAGTTCTTCCAGAAAATCATTATAATCCTGAAAGCCATTGTTTTTAAAATGAAACTGCTGGTCTTTGCGATGCAGGAAGTCTGCTTCAGTCAGCGCCTGAATATCTGCCATTTCCGCAAAAGTTACATGAGCGGATGACAGCTGGTTGTGATCGGTGAATTGCGCAATTGCGCTGCTCAGTAATGCGCGTTGTGCGGCAGGTGCGTCCGTTGTCAGCAGGCGCGCACCGGTCGCCGGAGTGAACGGAATACCCAGTTGCAGCTTGGGGTAATATTGTCCGCCCGCACGTTCAAAGGCTTCAGCCCAGCCATGGTCAAAAACATATTCGCCCTGACTATGGGATTTCAGATAGGCAGGTGCTGCGGCGAGCAATCGTCCTTGTTGCGTTTCCAGACGCAAATGACACGGAACCCAGCCGGTCGTTTCACCAACGCAACCGGAATCCTCCAGCGCGGAAAGATAGGCATAAGAGAGAAACGGGTTATAGGATTTGTTCGCAGCAATGCCGTCTGTGGACGGAGCTGCGGAATGTTTGCTGGTTTCAGAAAATTGCGCCCATGCCTCAGGGCTAAAGCCTTGCATTGAGCTGATGTTACGCAAAATAATGCCGGTTTCTTCCTCTGCTTCCTCACGCATAGCAATCAACCATTCCCACCCGTTTTATCATGTCTGATTTTTACCGGCGCATCACACTATGCGCCGGTAAGATAGTGTTGCCTCAGGCGATCACGCTGTCCGGTATAAAACCTTCAAATGTAATCTGCTGTGCATGCATGTCGCTGACAGCTTTTTCTTCAGTGCTGCGCACCGTCCATGTGATGACAGGGCGGTTGAGCACGGTGCGGAAGAAGCTTATGAACGGGTTTGGCAGATGGTGGAAATTATAGGATACAAAATCCACATCATGCGCGAGCATTGCAAAATGCTTTTCCATATCGGCGGCGCGGGTACCTTCAGCGGTCAGACCGGCAACAACACCCGGTGCATCGCTACGGAAGCGGCGGATGAGGTGATGATCGAAGGACATAATCGCCGCTTCGCCCTGATAGTTTTTCAGCTCTTTGGCAACGGCGGCAACCAAACCTTCGTCCTGACCTTCAATGCCTTTAAGCTCAATCACCAGCGGCACACGTCCGGCGACCAGATCAAGCATCTGGCGAAGCGATGGCGGATGATCCTGTGTGGTGCCAATGGTCAGTGCCTGCGCTTCGGCCAGTGTCAGATCACAAATACGGCCTTCGCGACCGGCAAGGCGATCCAGCACATCATCATGAAACACGATGACTTCACCGTCTTTGGTCAGATGCACGTCGCATTCAATGGCATAATTGCCTGCAATGGCTGCACTGAAGGCCGGAAGAGTGTTCTCCCAGACCTTTTTATTCATATCGTGCAACCCGCGATGGGCAATCGGCCGGCGGGTAAGCCATTTCAGTTCATCACGAGGCGCAGCGCTCATAATCAGGCAACCTCAATCACGGCTTCGATTTCAACCGGTGCATTCAGCGGCAGACCAGCCATACCAACAGCGGAGCGGGCATGTTTGCCGGCATCGCCGAGAACGTCGATGAACAGCTGTGAGCCGCCATTGGCAACAATGTGCTGATCGGTGAAATCAACAACAGACGCAACAAATACAGTGATTTTAACAATGCGCTTGATGCGGGAAAGATCACCACCCAGAGCCGCTTTTGCCTGTGACAGCACATTGATAGCGCAATATTTTGCAGCTTCCTGTGCTTGTTCAATGGTCAGGTCGCGGCCAACCAGACCGGTGGAAACGAGCTTGCCGTCTTTCAGAGGCAGCTGGCCGGAGGTGAACAGCAGATTGCCGCTCTGGGAAAAAGGCAGGTAAGCCGCAGCCGGTGCTGCGGATTCTGGAATTGAAATGCCGAGATCTTTGAGGCGGGTTTCGATTGTCGAGGTCATGGCGCTCTTTCCGGTTTTATTTTATCGTCACATGAGAGTGGACGGCAAACAATAAGGTCATTTTGGGGCGGTTTATGTTCCGCAGGGATTCTTTAACAGTTTGCCCTTCATTGTCGGGTTCTTCATTGTTGGTATGAATGTGTATGCCTGACCTGTGTGTTTTAGGTGTCATGCATATACAAAAATAAAGTTCAAACTGACAGAATCAGTGGAGCATAGCAAAAGCTGTGATTTTTGCCTCGCTTCCGCCATGAGTTATTTTAACATGGCGATAAATTTATCGGAGAATCTTTATGCGTTTTTTGCAGGCCCCCATTTTGCAGGCCCTTGTGTTCGGATCTGGTTTTGTTGTTCCTGCAGTGCTGAGCACAGCAGCTTATGCAGGAAGCACACTTCTGCCGCATCGCGCAGTTTATGATCTGACACTGGAACGCGCCGATGAAAAATCCGGCATTGCCGGTGTAACCGGACGTATGGTCTATGAGTTCAACGGTTCGGCTTGCGAAGGTTATACAACGAATTTCCGTTTCGTGACCCGTATTGATATGGAAGGGCAGGATCAGCGGGTCACAGACCAGCAGACCACCACTTTTGAAGCCGGTGACGGCAGCCGCTTCCGTTTCGTCAATAAAACCTTTGTCGATAAAGAGCTGCTTAAAGAAGTGCGCGGGAATGCGGTGCTAGGCGACAAGCAGATGGATGTGGCGCTGACCAAGCCTGAAAAGCAGGATCTCAAACTGGCACTGTCGCAGTTCCCGACCCGTCATATGGAAGAACTGCTTGTTCGCGCGCAAAAGGGCGACACTTTTTATCAGACGACAATTTTTGACGGTTCCGATGATGCCAATAAGATCATGGCGACCACAGCCGTGATCGGTAAAGGGCAGGTGCTGCCTGAGGACAGTGAGACGAAAGTCATGGGTGAGGTGGCTAAGCAGGAAAGCTGGCCTGTGACCGTCGCTTATTTTGATGATGAAGAAAACGACGAAGGGCTGCCCGTCTATCGCGTGAATTTTAAACTCTACCGCAATGGTGTAACCCGTGATCTGAATATGGATTACGGCGATTTCTCCATGAAAGGCACATTGGTCAATCTGGAAATGTTTAAACCGGCAGCCGCGGCTTCTTGCGAATAATACGGCATAATTCTACAGGTTTCGATCAAAAGGCGGCATTTCCGGAAACGGATTTGCCGTTTTTTTTATTTTATTGAATTTCCGTGCCTTGTATTCTGTAGTCTTGACTATAAATATCTTTGTAACTGGAGTTGATCTGTGCGTGCTGTGGCAGCACGGATAATTTTTATAAGCAAAGGTATTATAATGTCCGATCTTTTTTCCTCTTATGATCTTAATGGCGTGCCGCTAAAGAACCGCGTGGTGATGGCGCCTATGACACGCGCACGCGCAATTGATACAGTGCCGAACAGCGACACAGCATTATATTATGCCCAGCGTGCCGGAGCCGGCCTGATCGTTAGTGAAGGAACGCCAATCTCCGATGAGGGGCGCGGCTATCTCTATACACCCGGAGTGTACTCTGCCGAGCAGGTGGTGGGCTGGAGAAAAGTAACAAGTGCTGTTCATGCGCAAGGCGGTAAAATCTTCTCGCAAATCTGGCATGTCGGACGTGTTTCCCATGTTTCGGTACAAAAGAACGGTGTTGCGCCTGTCGCGCCGGTTGCGGAGATTGCAAAAGACTCAAATGTCTTCGCACTTGGTGAGGGCGGTACACCGGGGTTGGTAGCACCCAGCGCGCCGCGTGCACTGAATGCTGATGATATTGCCCGCATTACCGGAGAATTTGCCGATGCTGCGGAGAATGCTGTCAAAGCCGGTTTTGATGGTGTCGAAATTCACGGTGCAAACGGCTATCTGATCGAGCAATTCATCAATGCCGGTTTCAATAAGCGTGAAGATGGCTATGGCGGCGCGACAATTGCCGGACGTATCCGCTTTGCACTGGAGGTTGTTGATGCGGCCGTTGCACGTATCGGCTCTGACCGTGTTGGTATTCGCCTGACACCTTTCAGCCGTCTGTTTGATCTTCATGCCTTTGACGGAGAGGAAGAAACATGGCTGACATTGGCTGCCGAGTTGTCTGCCCGCAAACTGGCTTATATTCATATCGGCAATGCCGGTGGCTTGCTGGCAAAAGAAGAAGGTCGCAATTTCCTGAAGAAGTTCCGTGAGGTTTATCAGGGTACCTTGATCTTTGCCGGTGGCTACACGCAGGAAACGGCTGAGCGTGTTCTTGATGAAGGACTTACAGATCTGGTTGCTTTCGGCCGGCCATATATCTCAAATCCTGATCTGGCCGAGCGTATGCAACGCGGCTGGCCGCTGGCACCGGCCGATCACACAACTTTCTATGGCGGTGCGCAAAAGGGTTATACCGATTATCCGGCCTATGAAGCTGTTTAAACGCAGATAAGGGCAGGGATGTTTCCGCTGCAGAACAAGTGTTCCGGCGGGAATGTCCCTGTGCTATAGTCTCATGGCTGTGTAATATTTGATAATGAGGGCTGCGATCCGGCTCCTGACGGTTTTTGCCTGTGCAGGGCTTGCATTTTCTTCATTCATCGTTTACCAGCCGCATTATTCCACACACGGGATTTGGGTTATGGGCGGGAGAAATCCGCACAACGCCTCCGGTGGCACATTTGTGCCTCAGCCCGTGGAGGTTCAACCGGAAAAGGAAAATACAATGGCATTGCCTGATTTCAGCATGCGCCAGCTTCTGGAAGCTGGTGTTCACTTCGGTCACCAGACACACCGCTGGAACCCGAAAATGGCACCTTTCATCTATGGTGCACGTAACAACATCCACATTCTTGACCTGGCTCAGACCGTTCCTCTGCTGCACAATGCGCTGAAGGTTGTATCAGATACTGTTGCCCGTGGCGGCCGCGTTCTGTTCGTTGGTACCAAGCGTCAGGCTTCGGAAATCATTGCTGACGCTGCTGGCCGTTCGGCTCAGTATTACGTCAACTCCCGCTGGCTCGGCGGCATGATGACCAACTGGAAAACCATTTCCAACTCGATCCAGCGTCTGCGCAAGCTTGACGAACTGCTGTCGGGCGAAGCTCAGGGCTATTCCAAAAAGGAACGCCTGACTCTGGAACGCGAACGCGAAAAGCTGGACCGCGCTCTCGGTGGTATCAAGGATATGGGCGGCGTTCCTGACCTGATGTTCATCGTCGACACCAACAAGGAATCGATTGCAATTCAGGAAGCCAAGCGTCTTGGTATCCCTGTTGTTGCTGTTATCGACAGCAACTGTAATCCAGACCAGATCGATTTCCCGATCCCGGGTAACGACGACGCAGCACGCGCAATCTCGCTCTATTGCGATCTGATTGCTAAAGCTGCTCTGGACGGCATTATGCGTCAGCAGGGCGCTCTGGGTATCGATATCGGTGCGCAGGCTGAAGCTCCTGTTGAGCCAACTCTGGAAGCTGCTGAAAACGCATAATTCGTTTTCTTGTCTGCCGGATCTGTTCTCAGGTCCGGCAGATATTCTGCTTAAAAGACACAATTTGCCGTGTTTGCAGAGCTTCAAAAAACTGAAGTTTTAAACCGGTAAATATCTGAAACGGGTGAGTCGTTTCTGATTCCGTCCGCGAACGGTGAAATCTGTGTCTCATTTAATTGAGCCTTTTCGGCTCCTGCTATCCCGTATGTATACAGTTGACGTTTTGCAGGAATTGCAATGCGGGCTGTAATGATTAATCGGTCATTGGATAAAAGACAGGTCCGCTGTCTGAACAATGATCCATAGCGGGCATGCCGCTTTGCCGGATGTCTGCTGCTTTCTCTGAGAGGCGACAATGAGCATTACCGCAGCAATGGTTAAAGAACTTCGTGAACTCAGCGGCGCAGGCATGATGGACTGCAAGACCGCTCTGAACGAAAATAATGGCGATATGGAAGCTGCCATGGACTGGTTGCGCAAGAAGGGTATCGCTAAAGCTGACAAGAAAGCCGGCCGTACAGCTGCTGAAGGTCTGGTAAGCGTTGCCAGCGAAGGCAAAAAAGCTGTTGTTGTTGAGGTTAACTCCGAAACAGACTTCGTTGCCCGTAATGCTGCTTTCCAGGAAATCGTTCTGAACGTAACCAAGGTTGCTCTGGGCACCGACGGTTCGACTGATGCCGTTGCAAACGCAACCTATCCGGGTTCGGAAAAGACTGTAACTGACACTATTAAAGATGCTGTTGGCACCATCGGTGAAAACATGGCATTCCGTCGTTCCGCAGCTCTGAGCGTGGAAAACGGTGTTGTTGCTTCTTACATCCACAACGGCGTTGCAGATGGTCTCGGCAAGCTGGGCGTTCTGGTTGCTATCGAAACAACCGGTGATGCAGAAGCTGCTGCCGCTATCGGTCGTCAGATCGCTATGCATGTTGCCGCAACCAATCCGCTGGCTCTGACATCTGCGGAAGTTGATGCTGCTGCTGTTGAGCGCGAAAAAGCAATTTTTGCTGATCAAGCTCGCCAGTCCGGCAAATCGGAAGAAATCATCGCCAAGATGGTTGACGGCCGTATGCGCAAGTTCTTCGAAGAAGTTGTTCTTCTGTCGCAGGCTTTCGTTATCAATCCGGATCTGAGCGTAGAAGCTGCGCTTAAAGAAGCAGAAAAAACAATCGGCGCGCCTGCTAAGGTAACCGGCTTTGTTCGCTTCGCTCTGGGCGATGGCATTGAAAAAGAAGAAACCGACTTCGCTGCTGAAGTTGCTGCCGTAAACAAAGGCTAATATGGCATGATGCGAAGCGATTTTGCTTTGCATAGAGCTGTAATCTATAGAATAGAGCGGTTTCTCCGGAGACCGCTCTATTTTTTTGTGTGTGCATCATAAAAATTGTCAGTTATTGCTGTGCATGACGTGACAATGCTGCGTGCTTCATGTATGCGAAATCAATTCAGCTTTTTCCTGTCATCATGCCGGCCAGTTTCTGGTGCTTCCGGCGGGTTTGTCACGACAGGAGGCAGCCATTTCATTTCCGGCTTAATTCAGGCATGTTGCCTTGCATTCATGTCACTCATAGGGTGTAGCCGCTTTGGCGGTGAAGTCAGTCTGCGGGCTGGTTTTATGACGCGCACGTGATGCAGGTCGGACAAATTCGAGCATAACTCTTCTTACCAGCTGGTAAAGACTGAGCGAACCATAAAAGGGATCCCATGACAGGCAAAACACTTTATAAGCGGGTTCTCCTCAAAGCCTCAGGTGAGGCGCTGATGGGTGAGCAGGGATTTGGCATTGACGTGTCCGTTGCTGACCGCATTGCAAGTGATATTGCCGAAGCGCGTGCGCTCGGCGTTGAGGTTGGCGTGGTTATCGGCGGTGGTAATATTTTCCGCGGGCTGGCTGTTGCCTCCAAAGGCGGCGACCGCGTAACCGGCGATCATATGGGCATGCTGGCAACAGTGATTAACTCGCTGGCTCTTCGCACCTCTCTGGTCAAGCAGGGTGTTGATGCGGTTGTACTTTCGGCTATTGCTATGCCGGAACTGTGCGAGAGCTTTTCGCAGCGTCAGGCAACTGCTTACATGGATCAGGGCAAGGTTGTTATTTTTGCCGGTGGTACCGGTAACCCGTTCTTCACAACCGATTCTGCCGCCGCTCTGCGTGCTGCTGAAATTGGTGCAGACGCTTTGTTCAAGGGCACGCAGGTTGATGGTATTTACAGCGCCGACCCGAAGAAGGATCCGTCTGCCACGCGTTTCGATCGTCTGACACACAAGGAAGTGCTGGATAAAGGTCTGGCCGTGATGGATGTGACAGCAGTGGCTCTGGCACAGGAAAACCGCATTCCGATCGTGGTTTATTCCATTCATGAAGCTGGCGGCTTTGCGCAGATTTTGCAGGGCAAAGGCCGCAGCACGGTTGTGACAGACGCCTGATAAGTAACGGTTCCTGAATTGAATCTGTGTGTGTACACAGATTCAATTCAGCAAAGCTTTGATTTTGTGCTTATCATTTGCGTCAAGCTGTTCTAAACAAAAAGCGAATTGTGTGGTCCGAAACCTGTTTCCGACTATCAGGCAGTATTATGCGCTGTAAAAGCGCAAGATGTTTGGTGTACGCCCAAGGAGAGATATTATGAGCGACGCTCTGGATGTAAACGATCTGAAACGCCGTATGGATGGCGCGATTCAGTCCTTTAAACATGATTTGGGTGGTCTGCGTACCGGACGCGCTTCGGCAAGCCTTCTGGAGCCTCTGACGATTGAAGCTTATGGTTCGACCATGCCGATCAATCAGGTGGCGCAGATTACTGTTCCTGAAGCCCGTATGCTGTCTGTATCCGTTTGGGACAAGAGCATGGTCGGTGCGGTTGAACGTGCAATCCGTGACAGCGGTTTGGGTCTGAACCCGATCACTGACGGTATGACACTGCGCGTGCCGCTGCCGGAACTGAACGAACAGCGCCGCAAGGAACTGGTTAAAATTGCGAACCAATATGCTGAAGGTGCTAAAGTTGCCGTTCGTCATGTGCGCCGCGATGGTATGGATCAGTTGAAGAAACTGGAAAAAGACGGCACCATCAGTCAGGATGACAGCCGCAGCCTGTCTGACAAAGTGCAGAAAATGACCGACGAAACCATTGTAGAAGTTGATAAGCTTCTGGTTTCTAAAGAAGCGGAAATTATGCAGGTCTAAGGCACCATTCGCCCGATCAGGCGCATAAAGGTCGCTCTAAACTGTAAGAACAGGCATCAGAGTGGTTCAGTATCAATTAACCACTCTGATATCTGAGACTGCCGTATATCTCCGGTGAAAAGAATATATCCGCGAATGCGCATAGTGAATGCCGGAGTGGCCGTGCAAAAGACATTTTGCGGATTCTATTATAGTACAGAATAATTATGCATGTTGTTGCTGGTTGCAGTCTGATGCTGATAATTATCTAAGTTCTTAAACCGGATAAGCATGGCGCCTGACGGCAGCCGTTTTGTCAAAAAAAGGAATATGCCTGAATGTCCGATCCGCGCCACATCGCCATTATTATGGATGGCAATGGTCGTTGGGCTAAAGCGCGCGGTCTACCGCGTGTTGCCGGTCATAAAGCGGGTGTGGATGCTCTGCGCGGCATTGTGCGTGCTGCAGGGGATAAAGGGCTGGAATTTCTTACCCTCTTTGCATTTTCTTCCGAGAACTGGTCGCGTCCGAATTCCGAAGTCACGGAACTGATGGGACTGCTGAAGCTGTTCATCCGCCGCGATCTGAATAAGCTTCACAGTCAGAATGTCCGTGTGCGTATTATCGGCGCGCGTGATGATCTTGCCTCTGATATTTGTGCGCTTCTTAATGAAGCCGAGAAATTAACTGCAGCTAATAGCGGCCTGACCCTTGTGATTGCCTTTAATTACGGGGCGAGGGACGAACTGGCACGCGCAATGCGTCAGATTGCCGAAGCTGTTGCGGCAGGGCAGATGAAGCCGGATGCGATCACGGCTGAAATGATTTCTGAAAGACTTGATACAGCAGATATTCCGGATCCTGACCTGATTATCCGTACCAGCGGTGAAATGCGGCTGTCTAACTTCCTGCTCTGGCAGGCGGCTTATTCAGAATTTCTGTTCGCTCCGGAATATTGGCCGGATTTCAAGCCTGCGCATTTATTCGCAGCGATTGATGAATATCGGAAGCGGGTTCGCCGTTTCGGCGGGCTGGAAGCTGACGACATGCAAAATTTGTCCGGTGAGACTGAAGTGGTGCCTTTGCGGCATAATGCGGGTTAGGCGCAAGCTGTGCGTATCAGCTTTACCGGATCATAAATAGACAGGCTTAGGGGCGAGGGTTTTCGTGTCCAATCTTCAATTGCGTATCATGACGGCAGCAGTGCTTGCGCCCGTTACAATTCTGCTGATCTGGCTGGGCGGTATGAGTTTCCGTGTACTGGCTGTCGTGATTGGCTTCGCGATTTTCTATGAGTGGACAACCCTGAGCGCTTCGAAGCAGACACGTTTCGGTCTGACAGCAGGTTGGGCGGTACTCTCGGTGGCTGCGGGGCTTATGCTGATACAGGTTCCGGCAATCCAGATTTTGGCCATTCTCGCAGCCGGCGCGGTTTTCTTGATTCAGCGCTCTAACTGGACGGCGGCGGGGCTGATTTATGCCGGTGTGCCGATGGTCTGTCTGGCGGTTCTGCGTGGCGAAACGACATCGGGTCTGATTGCAATTATTTATCTCTTCGCACTGGTCTGGGCGACAGATATTTTTGCGTATTTCACTGGTCGCAGCTTAGGCGGGCCAAAGCTGGCTCCGCGTTTCTCTCCGAATAAAACATGGTCCGGTGCGATTGGCGGCGTCGTTGCGGCAATGATTGCTGCGGCGGCAGTCAGCTATTTCAGTTTTGACCGCGTGAAATATCCGATGGTTATTCTGGCTATTGCACTCTCGGTTGCCTCGCAGATGGGCGATCTCGGAGAATCGTGGGTCAAGCGTCGTTTCGGAGCCAAGGATTCCGGTAAGCTGCTGCCGGGGCATGGCGGAGTGATGGATCGGGTGGATGGTCTGATTGTTGCGGCTGTCATGCTCTATATTATCGGCGCTCTGGTGACAGGGCCGGATTCACCCTCAGCAATGTTTATCGGCATTGTTTTGCAGCCTTTGTAAGTGCGCTGCGGTAAAAGCATATTTTGAGATTTTGAATTACGGGAGTTAGAGTTTTGGGTGATCCCCTTGCATATTTATTCGGCGGCGACAGTCTGCTGGTTGGTACATTACTTCCGTTTATTCTCGTTCTGGCCGTTGTTGTTTTTGTTCATGAGATGGGACATTTTATTGTCGGCCGTTTGTGCGGTATCGGCGTTCAGGCTTTTTCTATCGGCTTCGGGCCGGAGCTGATCGGCTATACGGCGCGTAACGGCACACGCTGGAAACTCTGTGCGATTCCTCTTGGCGGCTATGTGAAATTTGCCGGTGATATGAATGCCGCCAGTGCGCCGGACGGCGAGGGCCTGTCCGCTATGACTGAGGCCGAGCGCAAAGTTGCTTTTGCGACGCAGCCGGTCTGGAAGCGGGCGGCAACGGTTTTTGCAGGCCCTGCATTCAATTTTCTGCTGACAATTGCCATTCTGAGCTTTTTCTTTGCCAGCTACGGACGCCTTGTTGCTGATCCGACAATTGCAGAGGTTAATGAAGGCAGTCCTGCCGCTGTGGCAGGCTTTAAGCCGGGTGACCGCTTCATCAATGTGGAAGGTACGCAGATCAATACTTTTGCCGATGTGCAACGTATTGTGAACGGACGCAGCGGTGATGAGCTGTCTTTTACGGTTGAACGCGACGGGCAGGAAATCAACCTGAAAGCTGTTCCTGAAATTATGGAGCAGACTGATGCACTGGGTAATAAAATCAAACTCGGTGTGATCGGTGTGACGATCACCAAAGACACAGGCAACTACCGCAAGGTCGAGTATTCACCGCTCGAATCGGTGGGTGAGGCTGTGGTCGAAACAGGGCATATCATCAGTCGTACCGGCACTTTTATGAAGAGACTGGTAATGGGACGTGAAGATAAATGTCAGCTGGGCGGGCCCGTAAAAATTGCTAATATGGCCGGACAAGCGGCGCAACACGGCTTCGAATGGCTGGTTCAGCTGATTGCAATGTTGTCGGTTGGCATTGGATTGTTCAATTTATTTCCACTTCCCCCTCTTGATGGCGGGCATCTGGTGATTTATGCGGGAGAAGCTGTTTTGGGACGTCCTGTTCCGGTAGCAGTACAGGAATTATTCTTCAGGCTTGGTTTCTTTGTCGTTCTCGGCTTTATGGGATTCGTCTTTTACAATGATCTCTTTGGCTGCTAATCTGAACCGGGCAAGGCTCAAGCTGTTGAATTGAAACATTAACGAATTGTGTAAAATACGAGGGGATTATACAAGAAAAGCAATAATCTGTTTACCATGCTATTGGATTTGCGTGGCACCTGTGCCACGTTCGGGAATGAAGTAAACAGATTTTAATAGTGAAGCTTGCTTGTATATGAAAACTGGTTATTACAGTTTGCATTATGCGCTATTTTCCCGGATTACGGCCCGGGGCAACGAAACGAAGGTTAAATAGACCTATGACGGCAAATTCAAAGTTCTTTGGTGCTGCTTCTGCGGTCGCTATGTCGGTAGCAATGGTTGCTGCCGGAACGTCAGCGATCTCATTTGCTACTGTGAGTGTTGCACAGGCAGCAGTCGTTAGTCGTATTGACGTTCGCGGTAACAAGCGGGTTGATGCATCGACAATTCGTGGTGCCATCGGCATTAAGCCTGGCAAGTCATTCACCAATACCGATATTGATGCGGCTGTAAAAAGCCTTTTCAATATGGGCTTGTTTTCTGATGTTCGTATCAGCCAGTCGGGCGGTGCACTTGTTGTTACTGTTTCCGAGTTCTCGGTTGTTAACAACGTACTCTTTCAGGGTAACAAAAAGGTCAAGGATGCTGACCTCGGTCGTGCAGTGGAGCTGAAGGCACGTAGTCCTTTTGATCCTGCACAGATGGAATCAGATCGTCAGGCCATTATTCAGGCTTACCGCAATGTTGGCCGCAGCGACGCTGTTGTGAACGCCCGCACGGTTGATCTCGGTCAGGGTCGTGTAAACGTTGTTTATGAAATCACTGAAGGCGGCCGTACAAAAATCGCCAATATCGATTTCGTAGGTAACGAGGCTTTCGGCGGTCGTCGTCTGCGTGACGTGATCTCCACCAAGCGTACCAATCCTTTGTCATGGCTGACACGCGGCGATATTTACAGCGAAGATCGTCTGCAGGCAGATGAAGAAGCGCTGCGTCGTTTCTACTACAACCGTGGTTATGCTGACTTCCGTGTGATTTCGTCCAATGCGGTTCTGGATCCTGCGACAAACGAATATACAATTACCTTCACTGTTGAAGAAGGTCAGCGTTATACATTCGGCGATGTTCAGGTTGAAAGCTCAATCGCCGGTGTTGATACTGAAGCGCTTGGCGGCATGCTGAAGACCCGCGCAGGTAAAGTTTACAGCGCCAACGACGTTGAAAAGTCGGTTGAAGCTGTAACTGAGCGCGTTGCCGGCAGCGGTTATGCCTTTGCTAAGGTTGAGCCACGCGGCGATCGTAACTTCGAAAACCGCACAATCTCGGTCGTTTATAACGTGGAAGAAGGTCCGCGCGCTTACGTGCAGCGTATCGAAATCCGCGGTAACGATAAGACCCGTGACTACGTTATCCGTCGTGAATTCGACATGGGCGAAGGCGATGCTTTCAACCAGGTTATGATTACACGCGCCAAGCGTCGTCTCGAGGCTCTGGACTTCTTCCAGACAGTTAATATCTCGACCGCTCAGGGTTCTGAGCCGGATCAGGTTGTGCTGATCGTTGACGTTGTTGAAAAGCCTACAGGCGAGTTCTCTATCGGTGCAGGTTATACATCGGGTGGTGAAACACCTGGTGCTTCGGTTGAAGGTTCGGTTGCAGAGCGCAACTTCCTTGGTCGTGGTCAGTATATCCGTATCGGTGCAGGTGCCGGTCAGGATGATGCCCGTAACTATTCGTTCTCGTTCACCGAGCCTTACTTCCTCGGTCAGCGCGTTTCTGCAGGCTTCGATATTTTCCGTAAATCGTACCGTGTTAAAGACCAGTATGATGTAGAACAGACCGGTGGTACAATCCGTTTTGGTCTGCCGATTACCGATAATTTCGGTGCGAGCATCGGTTATAACTTGGTTCAGGAAAAGTATAAGCTGCGTGGTAATGATCTTGATGGTCTTTATGATCCAGCTGATCCGTCCAAGGGCACAAACAAAGAATGGCTTTATGCTCCGGCTTTGATTGAAGCTGCAGACCAGAGCCCATGGATTAGGTCGTCGATTTCTTATGCTCTGACCTATAATACGATCGATAACCCGAACAACCCGCATGATGGTATTTATGCGCGTTTCGGTCAGGAATTTGCTGGTCTCGGCGGTGATGCCAAGTTTATCAAGACAACTGCAAAAGCAAGCTATTATAAGACCTTGCTGCAGGAAGCTGATGTTGTTGGTGTGCTGACTGCCGGTGGTGGTTATATTCATGCCTTCAACGATGATGGTGTTCGTATCTTTGATATGTTCAAAGGTAACACTGACATGATCCGCGGCTTTAAATATAACGGTATCGGTGCTTATCAGGATGCTAAGAACGGTGACCGTTACTGGCTCGGTGGCACAACTTACTTCAACGCCAGCGCTGAAGTTCAGTTCCCAATGCCGGTTGTTCCGGAAAGCCTTGGTATCCGTGGTGCGTTCTTCGCAGATGCTGCAACGCTCTATGGTAACAAGACTGAAGGTGCAATTGGAACCGGCAGTGCACTGCGAGCTTCGGCTGGTGTAAGTCTGATGTGGGCTTCTCCGTTCGGTCCGCTGCGCTTTGACTATGCTATTCCTATTAAGAAAGAAGATTCCGACAAAGTTCAGAACTTCAATTTTGGTATGTCGAGCAAGTTCTGATAAATTTGCTTTTTCCTGAGGCGTAATCTCTGAAAAGAAGATCCGCCTCAGGAGAGAAAGTATGTTGATGGCAGATCCTGTATTTTATACGCTGTCCTGTGCACTCAACGTCGCTGATATTGCTCAATTTACCGGTTCCGAATTGCTGACAAAGCAATATGCCGACCGGAAAATTGAGCATTTGGCGTCTTTGGATAATGCAACACCGGATTCTCTTGTTTTCCTTGAAGGTAAGAAAAACGAAGCTGCTCTGAGTTCGCTCAAAGCGGCCGCTGTGCTATGCGCAGAAGCGCAGGCGTCATTGATTCCTGAGGGCGTTGCGATTCTGGTGAGTAAATCGCCGCAGCGGGATTTTGCTGCTGTTGGTCGTAAGCTTTATGCGCAGGCTGTGCATCCGCGCTCATTGCTGGGTGTTCCTGGTATTTCTGAAAATGCCACGATTCATCCGACTGCCGAGATTGAAGGCGATGTTACGATCGAGCCGGGCGCTGTTGTTGGCGCCGGTGTATCTATCGGTTCCGGTACAACAATCTGTGCGAATAGTGTAATTGGCGCGGGCTGTAAAATTGGCCGCGATTGTATCATTGCGCCGAATGTTTCCCTGACCTATGCGCTGATCGGTAACCGCGTTTATCTGCATCCGGGAGTCCGTATCGGGCAGGATGGTTTCGGTTATGTACCGGGTCCTGCAGGACTTGAAAAAGTGCCACAGCTTGGCCGAGTCATCATTCAGGATGGCGTGGAAATCGGTGCGAATACGACGATTGATCGCGGCTCATTGAGCGATACTGTGATCGGTGAGGGTACCAAGATCGATAATCTGGTGCAGGTTGCGCATAATGTTAAAATCGGGCGGCATTGCGTAATTGCCGCTCATACCGGTATTTCCGGTAGTGTGACCATCGGTGATATGGCAATGATCGGCGGCCGTGTCGGTCTTGCAGATCATATCAATATCGGCTCACGCGTGCAGATTGCTGCCGCGAGTGGTGTGATGAATGATATTCCCGATGGTGAGAGATGGGGTGGTCTGCCTGCCAGACCGCTGAAGCAGTGGTTCCGCGATATTGCGACGTTGCGTAGTATCGGTCAAAGTAAGAAGGAGAAATCCTGATATGAGTGAGAATGTTGAGCAGAACAGCCTTGGTTCAGCAGATATTCAGAAGTTGCTGGCAGTTCTGCCGCATCGTTATCCGTTTCTACTGATTGATCGTATTGTCGATATTGACGGTGACGATTCTGCGACCGGTATCAAAAATGTGACATTCAATGAACCACATTTTACTGGACATTTTCCTGCGACCCCTATTATGCCCGGTGTATTGATTATTGAAGCGATGGCGCAGACCGCCGGTGCGATTTCAATGCTCAAAATGGGCCTTGAAAATGCAGGAACCGTATTTTTGCTGACAATTGATAATGCAAAATTCCGTCGTCCTGTTGTTCCGGGTGATCGGATGTTGCTTCGCGTTAAAAAAGTGAAGCAGCGCGGAAATATTTCAAGATTTGCATGTGTTGCTGAAGTTGACGGCGTTAAAGTTGCCGAAGCGGATGTCTCTGCAATGACTGGTGCATAAGCAGACTGTCTGTTACAGGCGACCCTGCAACACAAATACATTAATTTTCAAAGTCCGGCTCGGGCTTTGACATAACTGAAGAAAAAGCGTGATTTGAATGCGTGAAACCTCTATTCACCCGACAGCCTGCGTTGAACCGGGCGCTAAACTTGGTCAGGGTGTTTCTGTCGGCGCTTTCTGCCATATTGAGGCAGGCGCAGAGATTGGTGATAACAGCGAGCTGATGAGCCACGTTGTTGTCACAGGGTTTACGACTCTTGGTGAAAACGCCAAAGTTTTTCCGCATGCTATTCTCGGTTGTGAGCCGCAAAACGGTAAGCATAAAGGTGGCCACACCAAGCTGCTGGTCGGTAAAAATGCGATGATCCGCGAAGGCGTGACTATGCATCGCG
The DNA here is from genome assembly GCA_900470285.1 of Hyphomicrobiales bacterium. Classification (GTDB taxonomy): domain Bacteria; phylum Pseudomonadota; class Alphaproteobacteria; order Rhizobiales; family Rhizobiaceae; genus Pseudochrobactrum. The sequence goes on along the minus strand of UCAG01000005.1, from coordinate 299,089 downwards.
GCTCCGATACCAGCCGCGGCTATACCAATGTCGGCGATAATTCCACATTCCTCGCTTATGCCCATGTCGCCCATGATTGCGATGTCGGTAATCACGTTACTTTTGCGAATAATGTGATGATCGGCGGCCATTGTGAGATCGGCGATCATGCAATTCTCGGCGGCGGCGCTGCTGTGCACCAGTTCGTCCGCGTCGGCCATCATGCCTTTGTTGGCGGTATGGCGGCTGTCGTGCAGGATGTTATTCCGTTTGGCATGGCCATTGGCGTTCATGCGCATCTTGGTGGCCTCAATATCATTGGCATGAAGCGTTCCGGTCTGGAACGCAAAGAAATCCATGCTGTACGCCGTGCAACACGTATGCTGTTTGATCGTACGAAACCGGTGAAAGAGCGTGTGGAAGACGTGCGCATTGAGTTTGCAGATTCACCGGCTGTGGGTGATCTGATTGCTTTCATCACGGCCGATGCCAAGCGCAGCTCGTTCACGACACCGCTTTTGCATGGCAAGCACGGTCATATTGAAGATCATTCATAATATGACGAAGAGTGCTGTTTCTGTTCGGGCCGTGGATGCTGAAGCCAGAACCGCTATTATTGCCGGTAACGGGCTTTTGCCACAGGTTGTGGCAGAAGCTCTTGAAAAAAAAGGCAATCCGCCCTTTGTCATTTGTCTGAAGGGCGAGGCGGATGAAAGCCTCAAACGCTTTGAACATGAAACTGTTTCAGTGGTGGAATTCACCCGTCTGATTAAGGCACTGAAACAAGCCGGTGCGAAGAATGTTATTCTGGCGGGCGGTGTCCGTCAGCGCCCGCATTTAAGCGATATACGTTTGGATATGACAACCATCCGTGCTCTGCCGCGGGTGATTAAGGCATTGGGCAAAGGCGATGATGCCTTGCTTCGTGCTTTTATCGGGCTTCTGGAATCCTACGGTTTCAATATGGTCGGTGCACATCAGATTGTGCCCGATATTCTGGCACCGGCAGCATCTGTGCTGACTGTGGTTAAGCCGGATAAAAAAGAACAGCATAATATCGATATTGCACGCGAAGCCGCCTTTATATTGGGCAAGCTGGATGTCGGGCAGGGTGCCATTGCTACCGGCGGTCGTGTTGTGGCGCTGGAAGGCGCTGAAGGCACAGATAATATGATTGAGCGTGTGCGCCAGTTGCGTCAGGAAGGCCGCATCCCGCGTCAGGGCGGAGTGCTGGTTAAATGCGCCAAGCCTGCGCAGGATGAACGGGCTGATCTGCCGACAATCGGTATTGATACGGTGACCAATATTGCAGCCGCAGGGCTTGCAGGTATCGCCATCGAGGCTGGCCGTACTGTGATGTTGTCCTATCATGACACAGTTCAATCCGCCGATGCTCAGGGCTTGTTTCTTGTTACTTTCGACAGTCCGCGCGAATAATTTTTCACAACCTGTATAGCTCTGCCGCTGTTCAGCAACTATGCTGCAGCTCTTGCAGCCGAAGCGCTTTCGTTTAATCGGGCGTAGGGTAAAGCATTGCACAGTTAAATCGATTCTGTTTGACGATAGTGCCAATGCGACCAACTAAAGAGATAATACGGTTCCAATGATTTTGCTCTGACCGGAACCACTTTAATCCAAAGGATGCCGGTTTGAATATGAGTGAAAAACTTCCGTTGAAAATTGCTGTTGTAGCCGGTGAAGAATCCGGAGATTTGCTTGGAGCAGATCTTGTGGATGCGCTGCGTACTAAAACGGATCGTCTGATCAGCCTCGTGGGTGTTGGCGGCACTCATTTGCAACAGCGCGGATTGCAGAGCCTGTTTGATCCTGATGAGATTGCGCTGATGGGGATTGGAGCAGTGCTGGCGCGGTTGCCGAAGTTGATTATGCGGATCAGCCAGACCGCCAAAGCGATTGTGGCTGAAAAGCCGGATTGCTTGCTGATTATCGACAGTCCGGATTTCACTCATCGTGTAGCAAAGAAAGTACGTCAGGCCGATCCGTCGATACCGATCATCAAATATATTGCACCGACGGTCTGGGCATGGCGTCCGCAGCGCGCCAAGGAAATGCGCAAATATATTGATCATGTGCTGACAGTTCTGCCTTTTGAAGTAGAGGTTATGCAGCGCCTTTCAGGCCCGAAATCGACTTATGTCGGGCACAGGCTGAGCAGCTATCAGCCATTGCTGGATATCGCTAAAGCACGGAAAAACCGTAAAGCACCGGCAGAAGATGCCGAGAAAACTATTCTGCTTTTACCAGGTTCCCGCCGGTCTGAAATACAGGCTTTGCTCAAAGAATTTGGTACGACACTGCAATTGCTGAATGAACGCAACGGGACTGTTCATGCGATCCTGCCAACACCGGAACGCCATGAATCCTATGTGCAGAACCTGACAAAAGACTGGCCGGTTAAGCCGGTTATTGTTACCGGTGAGGCTGCGAAATGGGATGCCTTTGCCAAAGCTGATGCGGCATTGGCTGCCTCGGGCACCGTATCCCTTGAATTGGCGCTGACCAAAATTCCGGCAGTGATTACTTACAAGGCCGATCTCTTCAGCAGACTATTCATTACGCGGCTGATAACCATCTGGAGTGCATCACTGCCCAATATTATTGATGATACGCCTGTTATTCCTGAATTTTTTAACGAGTTTGTCCGTGCAGGTATGCTGTGCCGACAGATTGAGGGTTTGCTTGAGGACGGATTGGTGCGGCAGGCACAGATTGATGGCTTCGAGCGGATTATCGCTAAAATGCATACGGATAAGCCCGCCGGTGAAATGGGAGCCGATGTGCTGCTGGAGCTTTTGTCGAGCAACAACTGATCTGATTTGTTTTACCAATTAAAAAGCCTGCCTCTGAGATCAGAGGCAGGCTTTTTTGTTTTCTGTATGTCTTATCTTTTAAAGCATGTCGCGGAAAAGTGGGTACCGGTTTTCCGATAACGACATGCGTAAAAACAAGAAGATAGAGCGAGCGTAGTGGCTATGATTAAACGCGACACGCTCTATCGGATAAGGTGAACAGTGATCCGGCGCTCAATCCATTCAATGATATTACGCAGCACTTCCACAATCGCCAGATAAATGATTGCCGCCCACAGATAGGTCTGGAAATCAAATGTACGGGAATAGGCACGGCGGGTTTCCCCCATCAGGTCATAAACCGTGATGATCGCAACAATAGCGGAGCCTTTAATCATCAGAATGATTTCATTACCGTAAGGGCGCAGAGCAACAATCAGTGCCTGAGGCAGAATGATCTTGCGGAATGTCTGGAACTTAGACAGGCCGAGCGCATGTGCACCTTCCCACTGGCCTTTTGGCACGCTGATAATTGCACCGCGCAGAATTTCAGCCTGATAGGCGGCTGTATTCAGCGTAAATGCCAGAACCGCGCAATACCATGCTTCGCGGAAGAAACCCCAAAGCCCGATGGTTTCCAGAAACGGGCGGAAGGTTCCCAGGCCGTAATAGATCAGGAAGATCTGCGCCAGCAGCGGTGTACCGCGGAAGAAATACACATAGGCATAGGCGATGCCGCCCAGAATACGGTTATCCGACATGCGGGCGAGTGCAACCGGCAGTGACAGCAAAGCGCCAAGCAAAATCGACAGCGCAACCAGAATTAGGGTCGTTTTCAGACCGTTCCAGTAACGCGGCGCATAGGTTTCAACCAGATCAATCTGCCATGAATTATACAGATAGATTGCAAGACCAGCGAAAAGCGCAAGCCAGATAGCAACCAGTATATGACCGGTGATGCGTGCACCTGTCCACGGACGAGGCGGCTCAGCAGGGCGAAAAACGCGATCAGTTTGCACATTGCTTATTGTTGTCATTGACGCACCACGCTGGCTGCCGGCTGTTTGCGGCTGCCTTCAGCCCATTTTTCAATGCGGGCGATAAAGTAAGAAGAGATAATTGCGAGTGCCAGATAGATCAGGCAGGCCACACCGTAGAACAGGAACGGTTCTTTGGTAACGCGCGCAGCAACCGAAGTCTGACGCAGAATATCTGTCAGGCTGATAACCGATACCAGCGATGTATCCTTGAGCAGAACCATCCAGAGATTGGCGAGGCCCGGCAGAGCAATTTTAATCAGCTGCGGGAAGATAATCTTGCGCATGGTCTGAAAATTGGTAAGGCCGATGGCATAAGCGCCTTCATACTGACCTTTAGGAATGGCGCGAAACGCGGACAGGAACACTTCACTGGAGTAGGAAGAGAAAACAAAACCCAGAGCAATCATACCGGCAGCAAAGGCATTGACCTCTACCGAGCCTTGAAAGCCGATCAGCGCAAAAACTTTCTGAACCGCAAGAGAGCCGCCGAAATACACCAGAAACAGTGTGAGCAACTCAGGTAATCCGCGGAATATCGTTGTATAAATATTGGAAGCAAGGCGCAGCGATGGCTCCGCCGATTGCTTTCCTAAAGCAACAAGGAAACCGAGTAACAAACCGATTGGCAAAGTGGCAAGCGCCAGCAAAACGGTCGTCAACAGCCCCCATGCTATGCTTAGCCCCCATCCGTCCGGACCAAAGCCAATTAACACAGCATATTTTTCCATTTAGTCTATCCCTGTAAGGACGGGTGGCAAATCCGGTTTGTCACCCGTCAAGATCAGTTTATTAAAATACCGGCCAGACGGGTCTGGCCGGTTTCTTCGGAATTATTCGCCGTAAATGTCGAAATCAAAGTATTTGTCGTTGATTTCTTTATATTTACCGTTGTCACGGATGGCGAGAATAGCTGTGTTGAATTTCTCAACCAGTTCTTCACGACCTTTTTTGATGGCAACACCAACACCCGGACCGTGAATTTCAAGATTCGCCTTCACTGGTCCGACCAGTTTACAGCAGGCGCCTTCCGGTGTTTTCAGCCAGTCAATCAGCGATACGATATTGTCATTCACAGCATCAACACGACCGGCAACCATGTCCATACGGGCTTCATCCGAGCTGCCGTAATTGTTGATGGTGCTGTCGGAATAGGTTTGTTCAGAAAACACAGCATGAACAGTTGAGGACTGTACACCGACTGTTTTGCCAGCGAGGTCTTCTTTTGCTGTGCCTTTGATATCAGAATCTTTTGGCACGGCGATTGCCGCAGCAGGATTGTAGTATTTATTGCTGAAATCGACCTGTTCTTTACGGGCCGGAGTGATCGACATGGAGGAGATCACAACATCAAGCTTGCCGGACTGAAGGGCGGGGATCATACCATCCCAGTCCTGCACAATGATTTGGCATTTGGCTTTTAATTCTTCGCAAAGCGCATTGGCGATGTCGATTTCAAAGCCTGCGACCGTGCCGTCAGCCTTGACGAAATTGTAGGGAGGGTAAGCGCCTTCCGAACCGACTTTCAGTGTAAGCTGCTCCTGAGCATGCGCGGATGCGGTCAGTGCTGCAACGGCAGTGATTGTAACCACGCCGGCAGTTGCCAGCCCGCGCAGAGCTTTGCTGAAACGGCGGCTTGCTCCCGTAACTTTATTCATTCTTCAGATACCCCCATAAGACCCATTGTAAGAAGCATTGTTGTTTTTTCTTCTCTTCGCCGGCGTTTTTTTAGCTCATTTTCTTTACGAAGAAAAATTTGTTAACGGTGATATTCCCATCATTCCGGAGTTAAAGGCAAGTATCAAAAATCATGTTTTGCCCGCACGCGGAAAAATAAAGCGCTGGACATGGTTTAAATCATTCTTATGTGCACATAATTTGCCGGTGTCATTGATATAAAATATTAAATATCAATATGTTATGTCGATAGTTTAATATTGTGGATTTTGAAAATTTCTTCCGTCTTTATCAGGTGTATGTTCGCAAAATAGTTGTATTTACGACATGCAGGTGGCGGCTTTCAGATGAATATGCATAGGTTGATGTGATTTTTGCATTAAATCGGAACCGGTAACAAAAAACATATAAAAAAGCTGCATCACGAGGATGCAGCTTTAAGAGAGTTTCAGCAGGTAAACCCGCTGATTTCAGAGCATTTCACAGTCAAGCTGGATCAACTTGACACCCGTGACAATGCGACAAACTAAAGAATCTAGAGCGAGCGTAGAAATTCAATCTGGACGCAAACCGCTCTAGTCTGTTTCGGCGCCATAAGCGTCGAATTCAAAATATTTATCGTTGATTTCTTTATATTTGCCGTTTGCGCGAATGGCTTTAATCGCATCATTGAATTTGGCGATCAGTTCAGGATTGCCTTTTTTGAAGGCGACACCTGCACCCGGACCGTGAATTTCCAGAACCGGAGCCCATGTGCCAACCATTTTGCAGCAAGCGCCGTCTTCGGTCTTCAACCACTGGGACAGGGTCACACTGTCATCGCTTGCGGCATCAAGACGGCCATTGGCCAGATCAAGACGATATTCTTCCGCAGTCGGATAGGCTTTGATGGTGCTGTCTGTGAAAGTTTTTTCTGCGTAATTGGCATGGGTTGTGGAGATCTGTACGCCGATGGTTTTACCGGCCAGATCTTCTTTGGTTGTGCCTTTAATGTCGGTATCTTTCGGAGCAGCAAGACCCGGAGGGGTGTTGTAATATTTATTGCTGAAATCAACCTGCTTTTTGCGCTCATCGGTGATGGACATGGAAGCGATGAAAGCATCAAATTTACCGGCCTGCAGGCTCGGAATAGCGCCATCCCATTCAATGGTGATGAACTTGCATTCGGCTTTCATTTCTTCACAAAGCGCGCGGCCGATATCGACGTCAAAACCGGACAGCTCGCCGGCAGCATTGATGAAGTTAAACGGAGGATAGGCACCTTCAGTTGCAATTGTCAGCTTCAAAGGTTCCTGTGCCTGCACTGCTGTGGCAGTCAGGGAAACTGCACCGGTCATGACCATGGCAGACAGCGCGGTTCCGATAATTCTCTTGTAATTTTTCATGTACTTTTCACCCGTTTAACCCATCCAAAAGTTGCAATTATAATGTCAGAACTACAAAGCCAGCTTATTCTAATCGGTTTATTTTTTGCCGGATTCTGACGTAATAATTGTTCGCTGGATATTCCCACCATTTTCGAGAGAAAGGCAAGGGTAAAAAAGCGTTTTAAAACAATGTGAGCAAATGTGAAAATTACTGCTCAGCGGTTTATAAATGTATTTGAAATTGAATTATCGATTTACTATTTTAAATCAATATTTTGATGGTTAAATTTAATGTTTTAATTTCAGTGATTTTTTTCGGTTTTTAACTCTCGTTTTCAGTTTCCGTTTTCCAAGTCACAGTAATTTTCTACAAAATCGCTGATGGCTGCAATATTATTCAGATCCAGAACCGGTACGCTCTGATCTCTCAAACCCTCATCAGTTGCGATTGCGACGATCGAATATTGCTCTGCATTGAGGGGGATTTGAGTCGGGCTGTCTTTACGCCGGACCTCAATCTTGGGATGTTTATCGTTCTTGTAGCCCTCAACCAATATCAGATCGCAGGGCGCCATACGGCTGACAATTTCCTCAAGCGCAGGTTCCTGAGCATCGCGCAATTCATGCATCAATGCCCAGCGATTGAAAGAAACAATAGCAACCTCAGCCGCTCCGGCCTGACGGTGGCGATAGGAATCCGTTCCCTCTGTATCAATATCAAAGCTGTGATGGGCGTGTTTGATTGTTGAGATTTTATAGCCGCGTCTGGTCAATTCGCGCACCACACATTCAGCAAGTGTGGTTTTGCCGGAGTTTTTCCATCCGGTGATACCGAAGATTTTCTGTGTCATGATTCACGCTCCTGCCAGCCGCTCATATCCTGCAATTGCCAGGTTGATCTGGCCAGCGCCAGTTCCGTTTGTGTGTTGATATTAAAAAACGGATCAAGACCACTGATTTTATCATTTTCGCTGAAATCTGCATAGACAACAGTGTGATTATTCGCGAAAACGCGAATGCTGCGTCTTTTGGTTTCCGAGAGCCAGTTTTCCAGTGAGGCAGCCATATTTGCCGGCCATAGTGCAAAGGTCGGATGCGCACCAAAATCCGAACGGGCGAATATAATTGTGTCATCCATAGTTGAGGCTGTGTCCGCCAGAACCTGCGCAAACCGATGCAAAAGATCGGGCGGAAAAAACGGTGTATCTGCAGCCACACTCATCACATGGCTGCAACCAAGCTGGCTTGCATAATGACAACCGGCGAGAATACCGGCCAGCGGGCCGCTGTTGAGCCATTTCCCGTCATTGATAACGGGATAGCCGAAACTTGCGAAAAAGGCGGGATCGCTATTGGCGCTGATAATAATCTGATCGGTTTGTGGCTTCAAACGCGCACATACCTGATGAAGAATTGTATGGTCACCGAGCGGACGCAGGGATTTGTCACCGCCACCGAGGCGCTGGCTGCTGCCGCCTGCCAGAATAAGTCCCAAAACATTTTTACCTGTCAGCACTTGTTTGCCGGTAGATATGATTGGGACAGACATGACTGACGCACCTTTGACTGAAAAACCGGACTTCAGGGGGAAATACTGCTTCCGGCATTTTGCCGGCGCAACTCTCTGCGCATCCGGTAGCCCGTAATTGCTTCACGATAAAGCATATAGCAACCGCTGGCGACCACGATTGCTGAGCCGATCAGCGTATTCTGATCCGGTATCTGGTTGAATACAATATAGCTCAGCGCGATTGCCCAAAGCAGACTGGTGTAACGAAACGGCGAAGCAAAGGACATGTCACCGGCGCGGGTGGCAAGAATAATGCAGTGATAGCCGATAATGAGCAGCACGGCAGCAATGCTGACATGGATAATGTCTGCAGTGGTTGGCTGCACCCAGCCGGTATCTGCCTGCATGATAATGAAGCCGGTAATGGTAATCATAATCGAAGTCATGGCAGAAATCAGAATGGTGGGGATTTGCATATTGATGCGTCGGGTAGAGAGGTCGCGCATGGCAGTAAAGCAAACACCGACAAGCAACAGCAGGGCATAGGCATTCATTCCATTACCGGAGCCATCACCACCGGGGCGGATGATAATCAAGACGCCGATAAAACCGATACCTATCGACAACCAGCGTCTCCAGCCGACTTTTTCACCGAGAAACAGTACCGCACCAAGCGTTACTGCCAATGGCACGGCCTGATAGACGGATGAGACAAATGCGAGCGACAGATGTGTGAGTCCCACCAGATAGAAGGTTGTTGCACCGACTTCGCCAAAACCGCGCAGGATGGTGACTTTGTCCAATGCATCACGCCAACGGCTGAGCACGCCTTGTCGGGCGGCAATAAAGGCTAACAGGAGAATGCATAATAATCCGCGCATAAACATGAACTGCCCGAGATTGAGCGTCTGCGTGGAATATTTGGTCAGAGCATCGCCGATGGCGAAGACTCCCATGCCGAGCATCATATAAAGGCTGGAGCGGATATTAGCTGAAAGTGCCACGGTCATATTCCTGCAGGAAAAGCTGAAGAGCCTTTCATTTAGAGCGATGCCGCTCTAAATTTTTGTTTTGTCGCATTGTTCTTCGCAAAACCGCTTCGCACTTTTGCTGAAATGCTTTTATGCCGGACTTATAACAAGTATTTATGCGACATGGTCACCCGTTTGCGTCATGCGCGGCAAAATAATGATATAAAAATCAAGATAATGCCGGTTTGTGGTTTGGGATGTGTCGTGAGCGCATCGCAGCGGGCGTTCAATGCGTTCATTAAACGCCGAAATGCTTTAACCGCCGGTGACACTCATATGGCGTGAGACAGCAGGGCGGTTATGCCGCCGGTCGATGATGAAGTCATGGCCTTTTGGCTTGCGCAGAATTGCATTGTCGATCGCTTCCGACAGCAGCGCATTGTCAGTGCTTGCCCGCAACGGTTCGCGCAGATCGGCCGCATCTTCCTGACCAAGGCACATATAAAGCGTGCCGGTGCAGGTGATACGCACACGGTTGCAGCTTTCGCAGAAATTATGGGTCATTGGTGTGATGAAGCCGAGGCGACCGCCGGTTTCCGCAATCTGCACATAGCGGGCAGGGCCGCCGGTCTGATAAGGAATGTCGGTCATCGTGAACTGACGGGCAAGTGAAGCGCGCAGCATGGAGAGCGGCAAATATTGATCAGTGCGGTCGAGATCAATCTCGCCCATCGGCATGGTTTCAATCAGCGTCATATCCATACCGCGACCATGCGCCCAGCGCAGCATGTCCGGAACTTCATGGTCATTGAAGCCTTTGAGAGCGACAGCATTAAGCTTTATATGCAGACCTGCTTTTTGCGCTGCATCAATTCCGCGCAGAACCTGCGCCAGATCACCCCAGCGGGTAATCGTTTTGAACTTTTCCGCATCCAGCGTGTCGAGAGAAACATTGATACGTTTGATACCGCAGGCGGCAAGCTCTTCCGCATAACGTGAAAGCTGTGAACCGTTGGTGGTCAGTGTCAGTTCATCAAGCCGGTCAGCCTCAATATGACGCGACAGGCTGCCAATGAGATGCATGATGTTTTTACGCACCAGCGGTTCACCGCCGGTGAGACGGATTTTGCGTACGCCCTTATCAATAAAAGTTGAACAAAGACGGTCGAGTTCTTCCAGTGATAAAAGATCTTTCTTCGGCAGAAAGGTCATATGTTCGGCCATGCAATAGGTGCAGCGGAAATCACAGCGGTCAGTCACAGAGACGCGCAAATAGGTAATTGCCCGTCCGAACGGGTCAATCATCGGCGCGTTAGACGTGGTTTTACTGCTGTTTTGTGCTGCTATATTCATATTTCCGTATGCCGGTTCGCTCAAATATCACTTCTATATAAGAGAGATAAGTTCAACATATGGCACTGTCCAGTTGCATTATGTCACGCATGGGGAGAGGTGACGCGCAAACAAGCTCTTGTCCTGATTCTGTTCTGCGATTACCACAGAGTCAGATATGAATATGGTGGATCTTGAAATGAGCGATATCTGGCCGGAAGAACTTCGGGTTTCCCAAGACCGGAAAACCCTGTCTGTGACATTTAATAACGGACATAATTATTCATTCCCTGCGGAAATGCTGCGCGTATTATCGCCGTCTGCTGAAGTACAGGGACATTCACCGGAGCAACGCGTGACGGTGCCGGGTAAGATCAATGTTGGTATTATGAAGATTGATCCGGTAGGCAATTATGCGGTGCGCATCACTTTTGACGATATGCATGATACCGGTTTGTTCACATGGATTTATCTGCATCAGCTGGGCGAAGAATATGAAACCCGCTGGCAGGGTTATCTTGATGAGCTGAAAGAGAAAAATCTCAGCCGCGAACCGAAGTTTCACTAAGGCAGTTTTGAGACAAAAGTGGATACCGCCTTCGCGGGAAACATAGTTCGCCGGACTATGTTTTTATTCCCGCTACGATCCGTTCGAAACTGCGTAATTTTAAAAGCAAGAAAGCCGGAGTTTCCTCCGGCTTTCTTTTTGGTTTTACGAGAGATTGAGCTCCTTGAAGAAGTCATTACCCTTGTCATCGATGACGATGAAAGCAGGGAAATCTTCAACTTCAATACGCCAGATGGCTTCCATGCCGAGCTCGGCATATTCAACCACTTCGACTTTCTTGATGCAGTCCTGAGCCAGACGTGCAGCCGGGCCGCCGATGGAGCCGAGATAGAAACCGCCGTGCTTGGCGCAGGCATCACGTACCTGACGGGAGCGGTTGCCTTTAGCCAGCATCACCATGGAGCCGCCGAAAGACTGGAACTGGTCAACATAGGAATCCATACGACCGGCAGTTGTCGGGCCGAAGGAACCTGATGCGTAACCGGTCGGGGTCTTGGCAGGGCCTGCATAGTAAATAGGATGATTTTTGAAATAATCCGGCATGCTTTCGCCGTTTTCCAGACGCTCGCGGATTTTCGCATGTGCCAGATCGCGTGCCACGATGATGGAGCCGGTCAGCGACAGACGGGTTTTCACCGGATGCTGCGACAGGGTTTTGAGAATCTCTGCCATTGGTTGGTTGAGATCGATTTTCACCACACTGTCGGAGAGTTTGGCTTCATCAATATCAGGCATATATTTCGCCGGATTGGTTTCCAGCTGCTCAAGGAAGATACCGTCTTTGGTGATCTTGCCTTTAGCCTGACGGTCAGCCGAGCAGGAAACACCCAGACCAATCGGCAGCGATGCGCCGTGGCGCGGCAGGCGGATAACGCGGACATCATGGCAGAAATATTTGCCGCCGAACTGGGCACCCACGCCGAGAGACTGGGTGAGTTTGTGGATTTCCTGTTCCATTTCCAGATCGCGGAATGCATGACCGTCTTCCGAGCCTTTGGTTGGCAGACTGTCGAGATAGCGGGTGGAAGCCAGTTTAACAGTCTTGAGATTCTGTTCAGCCGATGTGCCGCCGATCACAATCGCCAGATGGTAAGGCGGGCAGGCCGATGTGCCGAGTGTCAGAATTTTCTCTTTGAGAAACTCGATCATCCGGTCATGAGTCAGCAGGGAAGGTGTGCCCTGAAACAGGAATGTCTTATTGGCTGAGCCGCCGCCTTTGGCGACAAACAGGAATTTATAGGCGTCTTCGCCTTCCTGATAAATGTCGATCTGCGCTGGCAGATTGTTCTTGGTGTTCTGCTCTTTGAACATTTCCAGCGGTGCCAGCTGGGAATAGCGCAGGTTCTTTTTGAAATAGGCATCCATCGCACCGGAACCCAGCGCGCTTTCATCGCCACCCTCAGTCCATACACGGCGGCCTTTTTTACCCATAATGATCGCGGTGCCGGTATCCTGACACATCGGCAGAACACCACCGGCGGCAATATTGGCATTTTTCAGAAGATCATAGGCAACGAAGCGGTCATTATCGGTTGCTTCCGGATCTTCCATAATATTGCTGAGCTGCTGCAAGTGACCTGGACGCAGCAAATGGTTGATATCGGCAAAAGCAGCCTCGGCTAGCAAGCGCAGGCCTTCCGGTTCAACGGTCAGAACCTCCTGACCTTTGAATGTATCAACCGAAACATGCTCGGATGTCAGTTTACGATAGGGGGTTGTATCCTCACCAAGCGGAAACATTCCGGTATTCAATTGCTCAGCCATATATCACCTTGTTCGCCGGTTTTGCCGCTGAGATTTCAGCAGGCAGCCGGTCAGACGTAAGTTATCAGATGACGGGCTTTTAACGCTTGTGACCGCTATTGCCACTGCGGCAGATTGATCTTTTTCTAAGATTTGGCGGGAGAAGAGGCTTTGATCGCTAAAATTATATTTATTGTTAAAAGTTTCTAAATCACAATGGCGCACATTATTGGGAATGAATCATTGCGGTGCCGGATCATTTCGCCGGCGGCTGCCTGCATAGCTTGTTTTGCTCGAGAGCTGACGGACAGATATGACTATTTCACTGAAATCCTTTCCCTTGATCGTAAGTTCCTCCATGCGCAATGCATTTTTTACAACGGCTATCACTGCTGTTGCCGGTATTTCTGTGCTGGCTCCGGTTCAGCAGGCCAATGCGGCCAGCAATCTGATGGACTTGTTCCGTGAGAAGCGCGAGGCGCGTGAAATGCAGCGCCAGCAGTTACAACAGCAGCCTGTTCAGCAGATACCGCAAGCCACAGGAGCAGCACGGACGGTCAAACCTGCCGCTACCGCGCAACCTGCCAAAACCGTAACTGCGCCCGTTAAGACTGTTGCGGTCAAAGGGCCGCAGACATACGACTACAAACCTGAAAAGCTGGTGAAAGTGGATTTCACCGCTGTTGATATGCAGTTGACCGCAGCCATTTCTGAAAAAGAAGGTGGCATGCTGCCATCTGCTCTTTATGCTGAGGCTGCTGACTTTATCAGTACTCTGCCGCAGCGCGCCGGTGGGCTGATTAATCCGGTTGCCAAAAAGACCGCAGCGCAAACAGACACAGCTCTGGTGACTGCTGTTCTGGATGCGATGAAAGCCACGGATGTTAAGGCTGAGCAGTCCGTTGCCGAGGCAATTGTGTCCTTCTACGCAACCGAGCAGGCACTTCTGTGGTCTGATGGTCTGAATGTTTCTTCCCGCGCTGAAGATGTGCTGGCGCTGTTCGAACGGGCAGAAGAAGAAGGGCTGGTTCCTGCTGAATATGCGGTGAAAGTGCCTGATCTGGAATTTGACGCTGCGCAAAAAGATCAGCGTATTCGTGAAATGGCGGCGTTTGAAATCAATCTGACTGCACGGGTATTGCGCTATGCGCTGGATGCCGGTGAGGGGCGGGTGATTGCCAATCGCCTGAGCGGTTTCCATGATTTGCCGCGCAATCGTATCAAGCCGGAACTGGTGCTGAAAACTCTGGAAGATGCATCTGATCCGGCAGAAGTGCTTAGCAGTTTCAATCCGCAAAACAGCTATTATCAGAAGCTGAAAGCGCAGCTGGCTTCGATGAAGCCGGAAACAAAAAACACTGTGCGTATTGCCGCGGATACGCTGATTAAACCGGGGCAGAACAATGCGGAGCTGCCTAAAATTTTGGCGCTGATCGTACAAAAAGCACCGGCCGGTTATCTGAATAGCTATCAGGAGATGTTTGATCGTCACAAGGACGGGACACTTTATGATCCTGAATTGGTGGCCGCAGTTAAAGATTATCAGAAACTGATGGGTAAAACGCCGGATGGTGTGATCGGCAGTGCTACTATCTCTGCTTTGCAGGGCGAAGCATCTTCAGTCAAACGCGAGCGTATTCTCTATGCAATGGAACGCCTGCGCTGGCTGCCGCGCGATTTCGGTCAGCGCTATGTTTTCGTCAATCAACCTGCCTATCGTGCGCAATATTTCGATCAGGGCAAAGAGCAGCTGGCAATGGATGTGGTGATCGGTTCACCGCGCAACCAGACACATTTCTTCTATGACACAATCAGCACTGTGGTGTTTAACCCGTCATGGGGTGTGCCGCGCTCTATTGTGATGAATGAGATGATGCCGCGTATTCTGGCTGATTCCGGCTATCTTGATCGCAATAATTATGAAGTGATTGCCGGTGGCAAGCGCGTGGCTTCATCTTCAGTCAACTGGTCTGCGGTTGCGCAAGGCAAAGCGCATGTTGGTGTACGTCAGAAACCGGGTCCGAATAATGCGCTGGGCGAGTTGAAAATTCTGTTTCCGAACAGCCACGATATCTATCTGCATGACACGCCGTCAAAAGCAGCGTTCAAGCGCGATATGCGAGCGATCAGCCATGGCTGTATCCGTCTGGCCGATCCGCGTGCCATGGCTTCTGCGGTCATGAGTACCGGTGAGGAAAACCTGACCAAATATTTCGGCAAGAATGAGCGCGGTATCAAAGTGCCGTCCGGTGTGCCGATTTACCTGACCTATTTCACCGCATGGCCGGACGAAGCGAGTGGTAAAATCCGTTATTATGACGATGTTTATGCGCGTGATGAAGGTCTGGCAAAGGCTTTCCAGAAAACGGAACAGAGTCGGGTTGCGGCAATGTAAATGTGAAAAAGGAGCATCTCATTTGCTCCTTTTTTGTTTTGTGGGCGGGATTTTTACCGCTGTCGCAAACTCTTCACTTTAATATCGTTTGAAAATCCGGAAATTAACATCTGATTGGCCGAAGTCCTTTGCGTCCGGCAATCTGATTGGTTATCAATAGCGCGAAATTTCTGTAATACCGTTTCGGCTGATGAGGGCGGCATGGTATTGGCTCTACCGGTTTGTTTTATGCATTGTCTTTACGCAAAACCGCTTCGTCATTTTGCCGGACATGCTTTATGGAAGGATACTCCCAATGACTGCGATCATCGATATTGTCGGTCGTGAAATTCTCGACAGCCGCGGCAATCCGACTGTTGAAGTTGACGTGACACTGGAAGACGGTTCTTTCGGCCGTGCGGCTGTACCAAGCGGTGCATCAACCGGCGCTCACGAAGCAGTTGAGCTGCGTGATGGCGGTACCCGTTATCTGGGTAAGGGCGTTGAACAGGCTGTCGAAGCCGTCAATGGCGCGATTTTTGACGCGCTGGCCGGTCATGAAGCGGAATATCAGATCGAAATCGACCAGACCATGATTGATCTGGATGGTACGCCAAATAAAAGCCGCCTCGGTGCCAATGCAATTCTCGGCGTTTCCCTCGCGGTTGCCAAGGCTGCTGCGCAGGCTTCCGGTCAACCGCTTTACCGCTATGTCGGTGGTGCTAATGCCCATATCCTGCCGGTGCCGATGATGAACATCATCAATGGCGGTGCACATGCGGACAATCCGATTGATTTTCAGGAATTCATGATTCTGCCGGTTGGCGCATCTTCTCTGCGTGAAGCTGTGCGTTATGGTGCGGAAGTGTTCCACACACTGAAATCCCGCCTGAAAGCTGCCGGTCACAACACCAATGTGGGTGATGAAGGCGGTTTTGCACCAAATCTGCTGAGCGCGGAAGCTGCGCTTGATTTCGTTATGGAATCGATTGCTAAAGCCGGTTTCAAGTCAGGCGAAGAAATTGCAATCGGTCTGGATTGCGCTGCAACTGAATTCTTCAAAGGCGGTAATTACGTCTATGAAGGCGAGGGTGTAACCCGTACGCCGCTACAACAGGCTGAATATCTGGCCAAGCTGGCCGCAGATTATCCGATCATCAGCATTGAAGATGGTATGTCGGAAGATGATTGGGCAGGCTGGAAAACCCTCACCGATCTGACAGGCAAGAAAACCCAGCTCGTTGGTGATGATCTGTTTGTAACCAACTCCGCACGTTTGCGTGATGGTATCAAAATGGGCGTTGCCAACTCCATTCTGGTTAAAGTCAATCAGATCGGCACGCTGTCTGAAACCATGGATGCCGTGGAAACCGCACATAAGAACGGCTACACCGCTGTAATGTCGCACCGCTCGGGCGAAACAGAAGATTCCACCATTGCTGATCTCGCTGTTGCCACCAATTGCGGCCAGATCAAAACCGGTTCGCTGGCACGTTCCGACCGGTTGGCAAAATACAACCAGCTGATCCGTATTGAGGAAGAGCTGGGCACACAGGCACGTTATGCCGGTCGTTCGGCTTTTAAAGGCCTGTAAGATCCTGCTTTGAAATAAATTAAGAAGAGGCCTGCATGAAAAATGCAGGCCTTTTTGTATTAAATGTAGTTTTGCGTCGTCTCTGTAAGTCTCTGTTAAGGCTAATATGCTTTAAATAAATATCGGATGGAATTTATCGTTTCTTGATAAATTCAGTCCTTATTTACGGGCAGATATCCGCGTATCGGATGTGTATTGCTCCAGAGGTGTGAGTATGTGGACAAAGCAAAAGCGTAAAAGCATTAAGGGCCGCCTGATTGTGCCTGTTCTGGCTACGGCTTTTTTGTCCTATTTTGGTTTTCATGCTTATAATGGTGCCTATGGCATCTATTCAAAGGAACAATTGCTGGCGCAAACCGTTTCGCTCAATAAGCAACTGACTGATTTGACCGAGCAGAGAGAGTCTCTGGAACGACAGGTTTTGCAGTTGCGTGACGGTTCAATTGATAAGGATATTCTGGATGAGCAGGCGCGCCGCGCATTGAATCTGTCTCATGCGGATGAGGTTACAATTATTGTCGATCGCGGCAAAAAGACCAATTAACTGAATTGCAGTTAATTGGATGTTTTCTTATTATTTTCAATAACTTAAATAGTGCAAAATTAGCTGTTTAGACATATTGTAAGTTTGGCTGATGAGGTTTATTCTGCGCCCACCATAACAGGGAGCAAAATATGGCACCTAGGGCACAAAAAACTGCTGCGGGTAAATCGCAGGCAGCTCTGTCTAACACTCTCAAGGCACCCCAGCCTAACCAGTTCACCAAAGAAGAAGATCTCCACGCTTACCGTGAGATGCTGCTGATCCGTCGCTTTGAAGAAAAAGCCGGTCAGCTCTATGGTATGGGTTTCATCGGCGGTTTCTGTCACCTGTACATCGGTCAGGAAGCTGTTGTTGTCGGTATGCAGAAAGCTATGCAGGACGGCGATCAGGTTATTACTGCCTATCGCGATCACGGTCACATGCTCGCAGCCGGTATGAGCGCGCGCGGCGTGATGGCTGAGCTGACCGGTCGTCAGGGCGGCTTGTCGAAAGGCAAGGGCGGCTCGATGCATATGTTCTCGAAAGAGAAGCATTTTTACGGCGGCCACGGTATCGTTGGTGCGCAGGTGTCGCTCGGCACCGGTCTGGCCTTTGCAAACCGCTATCGCGGTAATGACAGCGTTTCCATAACCTATTTCGGTGACGGTGCTGCCAACCAGGGTCAGGTTTACGAAAGCTTCAACATGGCGTCGCTGTGGAAGCTGCCTGTTGTTTATGTAATCGAAAACAACCGTTATGCGATGGGTACTGCTGTAACCCGCGCTTCGGCTGAAACCGATTTCTCCCGTCGCGGTCTGTCCTTCAATATTCCTGGTATTCAGGTTGATGGTATGGATGTGCGCGCTGTGAACGCCGCCAGTGAAGAAGCACTGGAATGGGCACGTTCCGGCAAGGGTCCGATCATTCTCGAAATGCAGACCTATCGTTACCGTGGTCACTCGATGTCCGACCCTGCGAAATACCGCAGTAAGGATGAAGTGCAGAAGATGCGCTCCGAGCATGATCCGATCGAGCAGGTTAAATACCGCATGATGGATAATGGCTGGTTCTCGGAAGATGACCTGAAGGCGATTGATAAGGAAGTGCGTGACATTGTTGCTGATTCAGCAGACTTTGCACAGCATGATCCGGAGCCGGATGCATCTGAACTCTACACTGATATTCTGCTGTAAGGAGCGAGCGCTATGCCTGTTGAAATTCTTATGCCAGCGCTCTCCCCGACAATGGAAGAGGGCAAACTCTCCAAATGGCTGAAAAAGGAAGGCGATAAAGTCACTTCCGGCGATGTCATTGCAGAGATTGAAACCGATAAAGCGACCATGGAAGTGGAAGCTGTGGACGAAGGCACTATCGGCAAACTGCTGATTGCTGAAGGCACTGAAGGCGTTAAGGTAAACTCAGTGATCGCTGTATTGCTTGCTGACGGCGAAAGCGCTGATAGCATTGGTACAGCTGCTCCGGCTGCAGCGCCTGCCGCTGAACAGCCAACCATGGTCACTTCGGAAGCGCCTGTTGTTGGTGGCGAGAAGCCAGGTGCTTCAACACCTGCGGCACCTGCTGCACCTAAAATCGAAGTTGCCAATGATCCGGATATTCCGGCTGGTACAAAGATGGTGCCTACCACTGTTCGTGACGCTCTGCGTGACGCAATGGCTGAAGAAATGCGCCGTGACCCTGACGTATTCGTCATGGGTGAAGAAGTTGCTGAATATGAAGGTGCCTATAAGGTAACCAAAGGCCTTCTGGCTGAATTCGGTGACAAGCGCGTTGTTGATACACCAATTACCGAACACGGTTTTGCCGGTATCGGTGTCGGTGCTGCTTACACAGGTCTGCGCCCGATTGTTGAGTTCATGACTTTCAACTTCGCCATGCAGGCGATCGACCAGATCATCAACTCTGCTGCCAAGACATTGTATATGTCCGGTGGTCAGATGGGCGCGCCTATGGTGTTCCGTGGTCCTTCGGGTGCTGCAGCCCGCGTTGGTGCACAGCACTCCCAGTGCTATGCTGCATGGTACAGCCATATTCCGGGTCTGAAGGTCATCATGCCTTATTCGGCTGCTGATGCTAAAGGTCTGCTCAAGGCTGCGATCCGTGATCCTAACCCGATCATTTTCCTCGAAAACGAAGTTATGTACGGTCACACATTTGATGTGCCGGACATTGAAGATTTCGTGCTGCCAATCGGTAAAGCCCGCATTCACAAAGTCGGTAAAGATGCGACCATCGTGTCCTTCGGTATCGGCATGACCTATGCGATTAAGGCTGCTGAAGAGCTGGCTGAAATCGGCATCGACGTTGAAATCATCGATCTGCGTACCATCCGTCCGATGGATATGCCGACTGTGATTGAATCGGTCAAAAAGACCGGCCGCCTGGTCACTGTGGAAGAAGGCTACCCGCAGTCTTCCGTGGGTACAGAAATTGCAACCCGCGTGATGCAGCAGGCTTTCGATTATCTCGATGCGCCGATTATGACCATTGCCGGTAAAGATGTGCCAATGCCATATGCTGCCAACCTTGAAAAGCTGGCATTGCCATCGGTTGCGGAAGTTGTTGAGGCTGTTAAAGCTGTTACCTACGCTCGTTAAGGGGAAGGATTAAACATGGCTATCAAAATCACGATGCCGGCTCTTTCTCCGACAATGGAAGAAGGTAATCTGGCAAAATGGCTGGTCAAAGAAGGTGATAAAGTCTCCGCAGGTGACGTTATTGCCGAGATCGAAACCGACAAGGCAACTATGGAAGTAGAAGCCGTTGATGAAGGTATCGTGGCCAAGCTGGTTGTTGCCGGCGGCACTGAAGGCGTGAAGGTCAATGCCCTGATCGCCGTTCTGGCAGAAGACGGTGAAGATGTTGCTGATGCTGCGAAAGCAGCTTCAGGCGATGCACCTGCCGCTGCGCCAAAAGCTGAAGCCGCTGCACCAGTATCCGCATCGGCACCAGCTGCTACCGCTCCGGCAGCGACACCTGCGCCTGCTGCTGCTCCGGCTTCGGTTGCTGCACCTGTTGCCAAGGGTGAGCGTTTGTTCGCTTCGCCGCTGGCACGTCGTGTTGCTAAGGATGCAGGCGTGGAACTGGCTGCTGTTTCCGGCACCGGCCCGCACGGCCGCATCATCGTCAAGGATGTTGAAGCTGCGATTGCTTCCGGCGTTAAAGCTCCTGCCAAGCCGGTTGCTTCTGCTGCAGCACCTCAGGTTGCCGTATCCGGCGCTTCGGATGAAGCCACTCTCAAAATGTTTGAGGAAGGTTCATACGAGCTGGTACCACATGACGGTATGCGCAAGGTCATTGCACGCCGCCTGATGGAATCCAAGCTGACTGTTCCGCATTTCTATCTGACGATTGATTGCGAACTGGATGCTCTGCTGGCGCTGCGTTCACAGCTCAATGCTGCTGCACCAATGATCAAAACCGAAAAGGGCGAAGTGCCTGCTTACAAGCTTTCGGTCAATGATCTGGTCATCAAGGCAACGGCTCTGGCACTGCGCGATATTCCGGAAGCCAATGTTTCCTGGACTGATGCAGGCATGGTCAAGCACAAACACGCGGATGTCGGCGTTGCCGTTTCCATTCCGGGTGGCCTGATTACGCCAATCGTTCGCGGTGCAGAAACCAAAGCTCTGTCTGCCATCTCCAATGAGATGAAAGATCTGGCCAAGCGCGCCCGCGATCGTAAGCTGAAGCCAACAGAATATCAGGGCGGCACCACTTCGGTGTCCAACCTCGGTATGTTCGGCGTCAAAGACTTCGCAGCGATCATCAACCCGCCACATGCAACAATTTTTGCAGTTGGTGCCGGTGAACAGCGCGCAGTTGTCAAAAACGGCGAACTGGTTGTAGCAACCGTTATGTCCGTTACGCTTTCCACTGACCACCGCGCCGTTGATGGTGCGCTGGCTGCGGAACTGGCGAAGGTTTTCAAGAACTATATTGAAAACCCGCTCGGCATGCTGGTGTAATATGCTGTCCGCCCTTGGTTTGTTTATGGATATCGCGGGATTTGTAATTCTATTTTTCAATGGGAATTTCACACGAAATTTCAACAGGCTAAATGGATTTACACTTGATAGTGGTGACCTACAAGGCAAGGGCGGAAGTATGCGTGCTATTGAGGGGGATGAGTTAATGCCTAAAGTTTTAGAGTGGCTTGGATTTGGGTTGATCCTTTTGGGCTTTACTTTTCAGTTGATTGGGCAAGTTCATTCTCTTTGGAGCCCTAACGCATGAAATCAGTTTTATGTTTTGGTGATTCACTGACATGGGGCTATCAGGCGCCGGATGGTGCACGTCTGCCACTTGAAGAACGCTGGCCGTCTGTTTTGCAGAAGGCGCTCGGTTCTCAGGCGCATGTGATCGCTGAAGGTCTGAACGGCCGCACCACTGCTTTTGACGATTATACCGCACCGGAAGACCGCAACGGTTCACGCATTCTGCCGACATTGCTGGGCACTCATGCGCCGCTTGATCTTGTGATTATCCTGCTCGGCAGCAATGATATGAAACCGCAGGTCGTTGGTGATGCTTTTTCCAGCCATTGCGGCATGCGCAGACTGATCCAGATCATCCGCAATCATCCGTATCGCGAAGGCTATGCGGTACCGGATATTCTGATTGTGGCTCCGCCGCATATCACTGAGAGTGCTGATCCGTTTTTTGCTACGCTCTTTGCCGGTGGTATTACGGAATCGCGCAAGCTGGGGCTGCTGCTGTCGGATCTGGCGGATGAGACGGAATGCAATTTCTTTGATGCATCCGGCGTTGCCAAGACCACACCACTGGATGGCGTGCATCTGGATGCAGAGAATACACGGGCAATCGGGCAGGCGCTGGAGCCTGTTGTGCGCCTGATCTTGGGTTTGTAGTTATAAGAGCGTATCCCGAAAAGTGTGAAGCGGTTTTCGGACAAGATACGCGAAAGCCAATAGATAAAATGAATGATGCGCCGGTAACCGGCATAGAAACCATTCAAGGAGAATGAGCGTGTCCAACAATTACGACGTTATCGTGGTCGGTTCCGGTCCCGGCGGTTATGTAACTGCTATCCGTGCCGCTCAGCTCGGACTTAAAACCGCGATTGTTGAAC
Source organism: Hyphomicrobiales bacterium (assembly GCA_900470285.1). Lineage (GTDB taxonomy): Bacteria > Pseudomonadota > Alphaproteobacteria > Rhizobiales > Rhizobiaceae > Pseudochrobactrum. Next base: position 276,494 of record UCAG01000005.1, on the reverse strand, counting down.
GTGAGCACCTTGGCGGTATCTGCCTCAACTGGGGCTGTATCCCGACCAAAGCTCTGCTGCGCTCGGCTGAAGTTCTGCATTTCGGTGAAAATGCCAAGGATTACGGCCTGATGCTCGAAGGTAAAATCAGCGCGGATGTGAAGGCAGTTGTTGCCCGTTCGCGCGGTGTGTCAGCGCGCCTCAATGGCGGTGTTGCCTTCCTGATGAAGAAGAACAAGATCGATGTGATCTGGGGTGAAGCTAAAGTCACCAAAGGCGCATCTGCCGGTAAGCCTGCTGAAATCGTGGTTTCCAAAACCACCAAACAGCCGATGCTGCCACAGAATCCGGTACCTAAAGGCGTTTTGGGTGAGGGTACTTACTCTGCCAAAAACATTATTCTGGCAACCGGTGCGCGCCCTCGTGCGCTGCCTGGCATTGAGCCGGATGGCAAGCTGATCTGGACCTATTTCGAAGCAATGGTTCCGCAAGAACTGCCAAAGAGCCTGCTGGTTATGGGGTCCGGTGCTATTGGTATCGAATTTGCTTCCTTCTACCGCACCATGGGCGTTGACGTGACTGTTGTTGAAGTCATGAAAAACATTATGCCGGTTGAAGATGCAGAAATCTCGACCTTTGCCCGTAAGCTGCTTGAAAAGCAGGGCATGAAGATCATCACCGAAGCCAAAGTGACCAAAGTGGTCAAAGGCGCGAATTCAGTCACCGCCAGCGTTGAAACCAATGACGGCAAGGTGCAGGAAATCACGGCTGACCGCATGATCTCGGCTGTCGGTGTTGTCGGCAATATTGAAAATCTTGGTCTTGAAGCACTCGGCGTTAAAACTGATCGCGGTTGCGTGGTGATTGACGGCTACGGTAAAACCAATGTCGAAGGTATTTATGCAATCGGCGACGTTGCCGGTCCTCCGATGCTGGCGCATAAAGCCGAGCACGAAGGCGTTATCTGTGTTGAGAAGATTGCCGGTGTGCCGAATGTTCATGCACTGGATAAGGGCAAAATTCCGGGCTGCACCTATTGTAACCCACAGGTTGCTTCCGTTGGTCTGACGGAAGCCAAGGCCAAAGAACAGGGCTTTGATATCCGTGTTGGCCGCTACCAGTTTGCTGCAAACGGCAAGGCAATTGCTCTTGGTGAAGATCAGGGTCTGGTTAAGACCATTTTCGACAAGAAGACCGGTCAGCTGCTCGGCGCACACATGGTTGGCGCTGAAGTGACCGAACTTATTCAGGGCTTCGTGATTGCAATGAATCTCGAAACCACCGAAGAAGAACTGATGCATTCCGTATTCCCGCATCCTACCTTGTCAGAAATGATGAAGGAAAGCGTGCTGGATGCTTATGGTAAAGTTCTGAACGCCTGATAATGATTTCCGGCCTGATGACTAAAATTCAGGCCGGTTTCACTCTTGAGAAGGATTGCAATTGCCGCTGATTAAAGACGGATCACCCTATCGCAAAGCCGCGCTGACAGTGCTGAAATATTCAACACTGATCGGTCTGGGGCTTGGTTTTGGTGTGTCGACACTCAGCTTTCTGTCCGGCAATGTGATTTCAATCAATGGCTATGCACTCTCGGGCTGGTATGGCGTATGGGGTGTAACATTGGCGCTGGGGCTGGCCGGATTTTGTTTCGGCCTGATCTGGGCGCTGGTGTTCAAAGCAATCGGTGAAGCAGCGCGACGTTGAGACCGGTTGTATATAAAAGCTGACGGCTTATATGAGCTGTTATCAGTTTTGATAAGAGCAGGGTTTGAAGCTTGTAGTTTACCTTGTTCATCCTGCCTGCTATGCAAGCGCAATATTCTGGCCGGTATTTCCGGTGTTACGAAATCTGAAGGCCGCAACGGCCGTTTTGGGAAAGACATATGGTTACGCTTCTGGACACCGTTAACGACGACAGAAAACGCCTTCGTCATCCTGAGAAGGCCAACCGGCCCGACACAGCACTTTTGAAAAAGCCTGACTGGATTCGCGTGAAAGCTCCGACTTCGCGCGGCTATGGCGAGACCCGCGATATTGTGCGCTCTAACAAGCTTGTCACAGTATGCGAGGAAGCCGGTTGCCCGAATATCGGCGAGTGCTGGGATAAGAAACACGCGACATTCATGATCATGGGCGAAATCTGCACCCGTGCCTGCGCGTTCTGTAACGTATCGACCGGTATTCCGACCACTCTTGACCCGAATGAACCGGAAAATGTGGCCAAGGCCGTGAAGCAGATGGGGCTGACCCATGTGGTTATCACCTCCGTTGACCGCGATGATCTGGCCGATGGCGGCGCACAGCATTTTGCTGAAGTGATTCATGCAATCCGTGCAGCCAGCCCGCAGACTACGATTGAAATTCTGACACCGGACTTCCTGCGTAAGGAAGGTGTTCTGGAGATCGTTGTTAAGGCGCGTCCGGATGTGTTCAACCACAATCTGGAAACAGTGCCGTCCAACTATCTGAAAGTGCGTCCGGGTGCCCGTTACTTCCACTCCCTGCGTCTGTTGCAGCGCGTGAAAGAACTCGATCCGACCATTTTCACCAAATCCGGTATCATGGTTGGTCTGGGTGAAGAGCGCAATGAAGTGCTCCAGCTGATGGATGATCTGCGCTCGGCTGATGTGGATTTCATGACCATTGGTCAGTATCTGCAGCCAACCCGTAAGCACCATGCGGTTATTCGCTATGTGACACCGGATGAGTTCAAATCTTTTGCAACGATTGGTAAAACCAAAGGCTTCCTGCTGGTTGCTTCCAGCCCGCTGACACGCTCTTCGCACCATGCGGGTGATGATTTTGCCAAGCTGCGTGCTGCCCGTGAAGCGCTGATCGCCAGCCGGAATTAAAAGCGTATCCCGAAAAGTGGGAACCGCCTACACGGGGAAATCAGTTCACTGGACTGATTTCTGATCCCGCTCCGATCGGATAAGATACGCGTCAAAAAAATGGATAGAGCATTTCCTATGATACATCATAAACTGGAAATGCTCTAAAGCACCGTACTGATAAGACCATGCCGCAATTTACTGCCACACGTCAGGTTCAACACCGCGCGGAGCAAATGTTTGCTCTGGTCGCGGATGTTGAAACTTATCCGCAATTTGTCCCGATGTGTGAAGCATTGACCATCCGTTCACGTAAAGAGCGCGATGGCAAGACATTGCTGGTGGCCGACATGACTGTCGGCTACAAGCTGATCCGTGAGACATTCACCACACAGGTGCTGCTCAAGCCGGACGAGCGGGTGATTGAAGTCAAATATATTGACGGCCCGTTCCGCTATCTCGACAACCGCTGGACATTTGTACCGGTCGGTGACGGTACGCATAGCGATGTGGATTTCTTCATTGATTATGAATTTAAGAGCCGCACGCTTGGTCTGGTAATGGGCTCAATGTTTGATCTGGCTTTCCGCAAATTTGCGGAAGCTTTTGAAAAACGCGCCGATCAGATTTATGGCGTACAAGCCTGATATGAACGACCTTATTTAACGCCTGCAGGCAATATGGCAAACCAACGAATTAAAGTGGCCAAAGCCAACAATATTATTGTTTACGGCCGTTTATAAAAGAAAAGACCCTTCCGTCGATTGCCAGTAATGCAGCTGCAATGAGCATCATTCCGGCGTAATGGCGCATTGCCAAAGATTCATCTAAAAATAATACTCCGAGTAAAATGGCACTGACCGGAATAAGCAAGGTAACAAGTGCGGTATTGACGGCTCCTGCAGATGCCAGAAGTCGAAAGAAGATTATATAGGCCAAAGCTGTTGATACGATAGCCAGCATTAGAATAGCCGCGATAACCGAAAGGCTTGGCATTTGCAAACTCCAGGGCTTGTCGAACATGAAAACAACGGGAACCATCATGAATGTTGTTGCTGTTAGTTGACCAAACGCTACTTGTGTCGCGGAAAAGCCCATTGTTTTGAAACGACGGCCATATGTTGCTGCAAATCCATAAGAGAGTGCAGCGCCGAGACAGGCGAGCATACCTGTTAAAGCAAATCCTTGGTTGTTGAGAAGATTTCCGCCAAGCAGGATTATAACGCCCACAAACCCAAAGACGATACCTATTACCTTATTCAGGGCCATACGTTCATCTGTTAAAAGAAAATGCGCGACAATGATGGAAAAGATCGGCGTGGTAGCATTCAGGATTGAAGCAAGACCGCTGGGGATCATGGTCTGGGCCCAGAAAAGCAGGCTGAATGGCAGAAGATTGTTCAGAAGCCCCATGATAAAGAAAGTGTGAAACATACGTCCCGTGAACGGCCAGCCTTCACTGCGCAAACGAAGTATGACGGCAAGTACCAAAGCCGCAATAGCTGTACGGGATATCACGACTGTCAGAGGCGGTAGCTCTCTTACTGCTACGGCAGCAAAAAAGAACGCTCCGCCCCAGAGGATAGACAACAGAAACAATAGCCCCCAATCCTGATATGTCATTCGCATCGTGTAATCCTCTCATGATAATTTTGCCAGCATATTTATTTGTTTTTGCTGTATAGTGCTGGCGGTTTTCAGACTTCATCATCTGCAAAGTCTCACTTCTGTTGCTGATAGAGTGGTAGAGTTGGATTATGTTTGATTTCGACACTTGTAATGAAGCGCGCTTACGGCGTGATCCGGCTTATGACGGGTTGTTTTTTACTGCTGTTCGCACCACCGGCATTTATTGTCGCCCTGTTTGTCCGGTGAAACATCCGCTGACAAAAAATGTTAGTTATTATCCCTCAGCCGCAGCAGCTGAACGGGCAGGGTATCGGCCTTGTTTGCGGTGCCGGCCTGAAACAGCGCCATTCTGTCCCGCATGGAAAGGAACACGAACAACCGTGGAGCGGGCTTTGAAAATGATTGAGAGTGGTGCGCTTGACAGCGGTTCTGTGCATGAGCTTGCAGCGTCTCTCGGTATTGGTACGCGGCATCTTTCACGATTATTCGCCCGCCATATTGGTGCTTCGCCTGTTCAGATGGCGCAAACTCTTCGCATAGGACGTGCCAAACGTTTGCTCGATGAGACGAACTTTCATCTGTCTGAGATCGCGTTTCAGGCAGGATTTGGTAGTATCAGGAGCTTTAATGCTGCATTTCTAACTCTATATGGACGTCCTCCGTCCTCAATACGCAGGCAGAGGATTCTTTGAGAGAAAAAGGTCACCGGCATCCGTCGTCAGGCTATAATGCTTGCATCCGTATTGGCGTCAGCAATTTACGAGCATTCAGATAAATTATTATATGTTTTCTTCTGTTTCGCCGGCCAATGCCCTGAGAATAAGAGCAAAAGCAGCATGCACTGTGGCTAACCGGATAGCGTCGCGCGATTGGTCGCCGAAGCGGCATTCCAGATGCAGTGTTTCAAAATTTTGTCCGGCGCAGGCAATATGTACCAGCCCGACCGGCTTTTCAGCGCTACCACCGGAAGGACCTGCAACGCCTGTCACTGCAACTGAGATACCAGCCTGAGGGGCATGTTTCAGCGCACCTTCGGCCATGGCGATGGCGACTGGTTTGGATACGGCACCAAATTCAAGCAATAGGCTGTGAGAAACACCGATCAGTGAAGCTTTGGCTTCATTGCTATAGGTGACAAAACCACAATCCACCACATCGGACGAACCGGCTATGTCGGTCAGTGCGGCGGCAATCATGCCGCCGGTGCAGGATTCGGCAGTGGTAATCATGAGCTGAGCCTTGCGGCAGGCATCAAGAACGGCGAGGGCCTGCTCTTCTGCAATCAAACTCATGATCTTCTTCCTTTATGCGGGTACTTCACCCGGATAGATGACGCTGACGGTTACGATAGAAGCGATGCCTTCCTTGCGGCCGACAAACCCCATTTTCTCATTGGTCGTGGCTTTGACCGAAACGCGGTCAGCGCTGACGCCGAGCATATCGCTGAGTTCTGCGGTCATGGCTTCACGATGCGGGCCGATTTTCGGCTCTTCGGCAATCAGTGTAATATCGGCATTGGCAATACGTCCACCGGCTTCGCGCACAGTTTTAACTGCAAACTCAACAAATTGCCGTGAGGCTGCGCCTTTCCACTGCGGATCAGATGGCGGGAAATGCGTGCCGATGTCACCTGCGCCGCGAGTGGCAAGCAGGGCATCCGTCAGTGCATGCAGCGCCACATCGGCATCAGAGTGACCATTGAGCTTATGTGTATGCGGAATTTTCACGCCGCAAAGCCACACATGGTCACCGGGTTCAAAACTATGCACGTCATAACCATTGCCCGTGCGAATGTCCGGAAAAGCAACCATATCCTGACGCAAGCGCTGATCAGCCATTTCAATATCCTTTGCCCATGTAATTTTAGTATTGTCGGCTGAGCCTTCGACAACACGAACAGGAATGCTCTGCCATTCTGCAATGGCGGCATCATCGGTGAAATCAGTGCGTCCCAATGCAAATGCTGCATTATGCGCATCGAGAATTGGCACGAACGGAAAACTCTGCGGTGTCTGCGCAGCAAATAGTCCTGCGCGCGGTACGGTTTTGGTGACCAATGCATCGCCACCAGCCTGTTTCAGCGTGTCGGAAACGGCAAGCGCAGGTAGCACACCGGTTTGCGGGTGCAGGGTTATCATAATGCGCTTGAGCAAATCTTGGGTGATAAAAGGGCGCACACCATCATGGATCATCACATAATCCGGCGTATCATCGCACAAAGCGAGCAGGCCGAGGCGGGTGGATTCCTGTCGTGTCGGGCCGCCGGTCACAAGCTTCAGGCGCGAGGCATCAATCTCAGCGCGCTTCAGCGCAGCATGATAAAGATCGTGATCGTCGGCATGGATGACCACAACAACGGGCGAAATCTGCTCGCAAGCCAGAAAGGTACGTAAAGTATGCGCCAGCACGGCCTGACCGCCGATGCGGCGATATTGTTTAGGGCCTTCGGTGCTCTGACCGGCGCGTTCTCCGCGTCCTGCGGCGACTATAACTGCTGCTGTGCGAATGAGATAAGCCTTTCCGAGCTGTCACACCTGTGTTTATAGCGAATACCGCCTTGATAAACGAAATACTAGAGCATTTCACAGTCAAGTTGGAACAACTTGGACAGACAGTGATAATGCGATCATTAAAGAATCTAGAGTGACCTTTGTGCGCCCAAGAGGGCGCACGGCGCTCTAGTGATGTTTTTTTGATAATGGATTCATCGGTTAATGGCATTGCGACCAATCCGCTTTTTCTTGCATGAAGATGATAAAACCTATAAATCTGCTTAAAGTTTGAGCGTTTTTAATATTGCACAATTTTTAGGCTGATGATGACGACTGCAACCCTGCCATTGAAGATCGGAAACGTGGAAATCCGTAATCGCGTATTTCTGGCGCCGATGTCCGGCGTATCCGATCTGCCGTTTCGCCGTCGGGCATGGGAGGCCGGTGCAGGTCTGGTGGTCTCCGAAATGGTAGCCAGTGCAGAATTGTGCAATCATCATTCTGAGAGCCGCAAGCGGATGGAGCGCGGTGATCTGCAGACCCATGTGGTGCAGCTCGCTGGGCGCGAAGCACATTGGATGGGTGAGGCCGCCAAGATCGCTGAGGCAGAAGGTGCGGATATTGTCGATATTAATATGGGCTGCCCTGCCAAAAAGGTAACCGGCGGTTATTCCGGCTCAGCATTGATGCGCGATCTGGATCATGCGTTGACGCTGATTGAAGCGACCGTGCAAGCGGTGAAAGTGCCGGTAACGCTGAAAATGCGGCTTGGCTGGGATCACAATTCCATTAATGCACCGGAACTGGCACGACGTGCTGTTGATGCCGGTGTGCAGATGATTACCGTGCATGGCCGCACGCGCTGTCAGTTCTATACCGGTCATGCCGATTGGGATGCAATCCGCGCGGTGCGTGAGGTCATTGCTGTGCCGCTTGTTGCCAATGGCGATGTTGGCAGTGCTGCCGATGTGCGGGATATTATGCAGCGCTCCGGTGCGGATGCGGTGATGATTGGCCGTGCTGCCTATGGTCAGCCTTGGCTGGCGGGGCAGGTCGCAAGCGAACTGAATGGTTTGCCACATGGTGCTGCACCGCAAAATCTGAGCGATTATATTCTCGCACATTATCACGCCATGCTGGAACATTATGGCGAAAAAACAGGTGTGCGCCATGCCCGCAAACATCTGGGCTGGTATATGGAGCGCCATACTTCCAATGTGCCAGATACAGTCAAGAAGGCGCTGATGACCTCAGGCAATGTGCAGGAAGTATCAGCCATTCTCACTGATATTTTTACCGGCCTGTCACCGGTCGCAGGAGCAAAATCCCTGAAGGATGCCGCCTGATGGACGCTGTAGCCTTTTCTCTGTCCGATCATGTGCTGAATACATTGCCGCAAGCGGTAATAATGGCAGATGCTGCAGGACAGATTATTTATGCGAATGCGCAGGCAGAAGTTTTTTTCCGCTCCAGTGCTGGGATTTTGAAACGCCATGGCCTCAATTATTTTCTGCCGCCTGCAAGCCCGCTGATCGGACTGATTACGCAGGTTATTCAAAGCGGTACAGCGGTTAATGAATATCATATTGATCTATCCTCGCCGCGTATGGGCACAGAGCGTATGGTTGATGTGCAGGTAACGCCGGTCAATGAAATACCGGATCAGGTTGTTATCCTGTTTAAAGAAACAGCCATGGCGGAGAAGCTCAATCGCCAGATGAGTCATCGTGGTGCGGCACGCTCGGTCACCGGTCTGGCGGCAATGCTGGCGCATGAAATCAAAAATCCGCTTTCGGGCATTCGCGGTGCGGCGCAATTGCTGGAAATGTCTGCCCGCGATGCTGCCAATGAAGCAGATTGCGAGCTGACCCAGCTGATCCGTGATGAGGCTGACCGTATTGTTGCGCTTGTTGACCGGATGAATGTGTTTTCTGACGAGCGTCCGATTGAGCGCTCTGCGGTCAATCTGCATACCGTTCTGGGGCATGTCAAAACACTGGCCAGCCATGGCTTTGCATCTCATGTCTCGATCCGTGAGGATTATGATCCGTCCTTGCCGCGTGTCTGGGGCAATCGCGATCAGCTGATACAGGTGTTTCTCAACCTGATTAAAAATGCGGCTGAGGCGATTGAGCCGGAAGAACGCACGGGGCGAAAGGGTGAGATCCTTCTGACCTCTGCCTATAAAGCCGGTATGCATATGATCGTACCGGCGACGGGTGAACGCCTGTCTCTGCCACTGGAATATTGCGTGATTGATAATGGCGGAGGGGTTGCACCGGATATTCTGCCGATCCTGTTTGATCCGTTTATTACCACCAAAACCAATGGTTCCGGTTTGGGCTTGCCGCTGGTTGCCAAGATCATTGCAGATCATGGCGGTATGATTGAGTGCGAAAGTTTTTCAGGAAAAACCATCTTTCGTATTTTGCTGCCGATATGGAAACAGGACAGTGCGGTTATCTAAATTTAAATATTAAAATATCGATCTAATGTGATGTAATATAATATTTATATATGTGGGAGTGAGGCATTGAATGAACCGGTAATCATCGTTGCTGAAGATGATGCAGCCATGCGTACAGTGCTCAATCAGGCACTGGCAAGGGCTGGTTATGCTGTGCGCCTTGCCAGTAACCGTGCAGCACTCTGGGCGCTGATTACGAGCGGCGAAGGTGATCTGGTGATCAGTGACGTGAATATGCCGGACGGTTCTGTGTTTGAAATCCTGCCGCGCATTCGCAAAGCACGGCCTGATCTTCCGGTTGTGGTGATGAGTGCGCAGAACACTTTCATGACCGCTATCCGCGCTTCGGAAGCCGGTGCCTATGATTATCTGCCGAAACCATTCGACCTGAGCGAAATGGTAAGTCTGCTGCGTCGCGCGTTGTCCGAACCAAAACCGGTGCAGACAAAACAGGATGTGGACGAGCAGGCGGAGAATATGCCGCTTGTCGGCCGCTCGGTCGCGATGCAGGATGTCTATCGTGTGCTGGCGCGGATGATGCAGACTGATCTGACACTGATGATCACAGGGGAATCCGGCACAGGTAAGGAGCTGGTTGCCCGCGCTTTGCATGAATATGGCCGCCGCCGTAACGGGCCGTTTGTGGCGATAAATATGGCAGCTATTCCACGTGATCTGATTGAATCTGAATTATTCGGTCATGAAAAAGGGGCGTTTACCGGCGCACAGCAGCGTTTTTCAGGCCGTTTTGAGCAGGCCAATGGTGGTACGTTGTTTCTCGATGAAATCGGCGATATGCCGATGGAGGCGCAAACGCGTTTGTTGCGCGTGCTTCAGCAGGGCGAATATATGACTGTTGGCGGGCGCACGCCGATTAAAACCGATGTGCGTATTGTGGCGGCGACGAATAAGGATTTGCTCAAAGCGATTCATAAGGGGCAGTTCCGCGAAGATTTATACTACCGGCTCAATGTGGTGCCGCTGCGTATGCCGCCATTGCGCGAGCGCAGCGAGGATGTGCCGGATCTGGTGCAGCATTTTTTCCGTCTGGTGGAAAAGGAAGGCCTGTCGCCGAAACAGATCAGTGCCGAGGGATTTGCTGCGCTGCGCCATTACTCATGGCCCGGCAATGTGCGCGAGCTGGAAAATCTGGTGCGCAGGCTCGCGGCACTTTATCCGCAGGATGAAATTAATGCGGAGATTATCCGTCACGAATTACAGCATTTGCCGCCGTCATTGCATGCAGATGAGACAGGGCTGAAAGCCGATCAGATCACCAATTTACGTGAAGCAACAGAGATTTATCTGCGGCAGTATTTTGCCTCCTTCAACGGTGAATTACCGCCGCAGGGGCTCTATGACCGGATTTTGCACGAGATTGAATATCCGCTGCTGGCTGCAAGCCTGACAGCCACATCCGGCAATCAGATCAAGGCTGCAGAATTACTGGGCCTTAACCGCAATACGCTGCGCAAAAAAATCCGCGATCATGACCTCAATATTTTCAGAAATAGCTAATATAGTGAGGGTCAGCAGCGATATCGTTGCATATGTGCAACATTCTGTTGCATGACGGCAACGGTTTATAATAGATTAACAGAATGGATAAGACGAGTCTGCTTGAGTGGTTGCGCGAATTTAAACCTGCACGGGTGAGTGAACAAAGACGTTTGCTGGCTCTTCCGGGTGTGATCATTGTTGTCCTGTCGATCATTGCGTCACTTGTCTCCTTTCTGATTATGATCGGTGTTACGCCGATTGTTCCTGATCTGCATGTGACTTTGACGCTGATCATCATCAATGTGGTGCTGGTCGTCAGTTTGCTGGCGCTGATTATCCGCGAGATTTTCCGCATCACACAGGCGCGTCGTCATGGTCGTGCTGCCGCGCGTTTGCATGTGCGCATTGTGGCGCTGTTCTCGCTGATTGCAGCAGTTCCGGCGATTGTTGTGGCGATTGTTGCCAGTGTAACGCTCAATCTCGGGCTGGATCGCTGGTTTGAAACCAATACGCGCAATATCGTCAATTCATCGATCAGCCTTGCCAATGGTTATATCAACGAAACCGCACGCAACCTGCAAAGCACGACCTATTCCATGCTGCAGGATATGGATGCGCAACGCACGCTCTATAGTCTCGACCGTAACGGTTTTGTGCAGCTGATGACCTTGCAGGCGCTGGGTCGCGGTTTGCTCGGCGCGCAGTTATTGCGTGAAGACGGCTCTGTTGCCTTGCGCAGCGAGCAGGGCGGCGCAAATCTGCCGCAACCGCCGTCAGAGGCGGTTGAAACGGCACGGGACGGCAATCCGGTGATTATCCCGCCGGGTCCGACCAGCAACTTCGTTGGCGCGATTATCAAAATGCGTGAGATACCTGATGTGTATCTCTACACCGTACGTGCGGTTGATGCGCAAATTCTCGATTCCATGCGTCTGATGGAGGCGAACACCAAGCGTTATCAGGATATGGAGGCGAACCGTATCCCGACGCAGGTGATCTTTGCCCTGCTTTATTTCGGCCTGATGCTGATTGTTTTGCTACCGGCTATCTGGACAGGTATTGCTGTGGCGGACCGTCTGGTGCGGCCGATCCGCCAGCTGATCGGTGCTGCTGATGAAGTGGCTGTCGGTAATCTGGATATTTCCGTGCCGGTGCGTTCCAGCGACGGTGATCTCGGCGCATTGTCCGGCACTTTCAACAACATGGTTGCTGAGCTGAAAAGCCAGCGAACGGATCTTTTGGCCGCCAAAGACCAGATTGATGAGCGTCGTCGCTTTTCCGAGGCTGTGTTGTCCGGTGTGACCGCTGCGGTGATCGGTGTGGATGCGCTGGGGCTGATTAATATCGTCAACCGCTCGGCAGAGCAGATGTTCTGCCTTGAGACGGATGAGGTTATCGGCACCAGCCTGAGCACGCATATTCCGGAAATCGGACAGGTTTTTGAAGTGGCGCATGATTCCGGCCGCGCGGTTTACCGCGATCAGGTGTCGATGATGCGTGGCGGTCTGACACGTACCTTCAATGTGCAGATCACGATTGAGGACGGCACAGGCGATGAACGCTCCTATGTCGTCACGATTGATGATATTACTGATCTGGTGCAAGCGCAGCGCTCAACGGCATGGGCTGATGTGGCGCGCCGTATCGCCCATGAGATCAAGAACCCGTTAACGCCGATCCAGCTTTCTGCTGAACGTATCCGCCGCCGTTATGGCAAGGTTATTACTGAGGATCGTGAGGTTTTTGACCAGTGCGTGGAAACGATCATCCGTCAGGTCGGTGATATCGGCCGTATGGTGGATGAATTCTCATCTTTTGCACGGATGCCGAAGCCGAAAATGGAAACCATCGATTTGCGGGATTCGCTGAAAGAAGCTGCATTCTTGGTGGAAGTCAGCCGCAGTGAAATCAGTTTCGAGCAGCAATTGAGTGAAGTGCCGCTCTATGGCCATTTTGACAGTCGTCTGCTTGGTCAGGCTTTTGGTAATATTATCAAGAATGCCAGCGAGGCTATTGAAGCGGTTACTGATGAAGATAATTATCACGGACATATTTTACTGAAAGCCTATCAGGACAAGGATCAGCTGGTTGTCGATGTGATTGATAATGGCAAAGGTTTGCCCGGTGATAACCGGCAGCGGTTGCTGGAGCCTTATATGACAACGCGCGAAAAAGGCACCGGCCTTGGTCTCGCGATTGTCCGTAAAATTGTTGAAGATCATGGCGGGCATATGGAACTGCATGATGCACCGGCTGATTTCTATCAGGGCAGAGGTGCGATGATCCGTATGGTTTTCCCTGCAACGCCACCGGGTATGACAGGCGCGGGTATGGCAGGGACAGATATAAGTGAGGAGTTGCAGGCATGACAGACAGATGCAGGCAGCTGAATAATAAATACCTGCGGCTAGATCACTTTGTGGTAAATCTGCGGGATAATGGGAACAAGGCAGGTGGATTAAATGGCTTCTGATATTCTCGTCGTTGATGATGAAACGGACATCCGTGATCTGGTTGCTGGTATTTTAAGCGACGAAGGTCATGAAACCCGTACCGCTTTTGATGCGGACAGCGCATTGGCCGCGATCAATGATCGTGTACCACGGCTGATTTTTCTGGACATCTGGTTGCAGGGCAGCCGTCTGGACGGGCTGGCATTGCTGGATGAAATCAAAAAACTGCATCCGGATTTACCGGTTGTGATGATCTCCGGCCACGGTAATATTGAAACTGCTGTCTCGGCTATCCGTCGCGGCGCCTATGATTTCATCGAAAAGCCATTCAAGGCAGATCGTCTGATTCTCGTGGCAGAGCGGGCACTGGAAACATCAAACCTCAAGCGCGAAGTTTCTAATTTACGCAAACGCTCCGGTGAGACATTCGAACTGCTTGGCAATTCGCTGGCGATGAACCAGTTGCGCCAGACCATTGAGCGTGTAGCACCGACCAACAGCCGTATCATGATTACCGGTCCTTCGGGGTCGGGCAAGGAAATGGTGGCGCGTGCCATTCATGGACAGTCGAGCCGTGCTAGCGGACCTTTCGTGACTGTGAATGCCGCTGCTATTACGCCCGAACGCATGGAAATCGAACTTTTCGGTACCGAAATGGACGGCGGGGAACGCAAGGTCGGCGCACTGGAAGAGGCGCATGGCGGTATTCTCTATCTCGACGAAATTGCCGATATGCCGCGCGAAACCCAGAACAAGATTTTACGCGTTCTGGTTGATCAGCAATTTGAACGTGTTGGCGGAACCAAGCGCGTGAAGGTTGATGTGCGCATCATTTCTTCTACGGCTCAGAATCTTGAAGGCATGATTGCCGAAGGGCTGTTCCGTGAAGACCTGTTCCATCGTCTGGCGGTTGTTCCGGTGCAGGTGCCGCCACTGGCACAGCGCCGCGATGATATTCCGTCACTGGTCTCCTTCTTCATCAATCAGGTGGCTGAACAGGCCGGTATCAAGCCGCGCCGTATCAGCGATGATGCGATGGCGGTTCTGCAATCCCATAGCTGGCCCGGCAATGTGCGTCAGCTGCGTAACAATGTGGAACGCTTGATGATTTTGGCGCGCGGTGATGATGTGGATGCGCCGGTAACGGCTGATCTGCTGCCGGCGGAAATCGGTGATACGCTGCCGCGCACACCGACAGATTCAGACCAGCATATTATGGCGCTGCCGCTGCGTGAAGCGCGTGAAATGTTTGAAAAGGAATATCTGGTCGCACAGATCAACCGTTTCAGCGGTAATATTTCACGTACGGCTGAGTTTGTGGGTATGGAGCGTTCCGCTCTGCACCGTAAACTCAAGTCGCTCGGAGTGTAATTATGCGCATCATTATCTGCGGTGCCGGTCAGGTCGGCTTCGGTATTGCTGAGCGGCTCGCTGCGGAACATAACGATGTATCGGTGATTGATACATCGGAAAAGCTGATCCACGCCGTGCGTGATCTGCTTGATGTGCGCGGTTTTGTCGGTCACGGCTCGCATCCGGATGTGCTGGAAGCGGCCGGTGCCGATGAAGCAGATATGATTATCGCCGTTACGCTTTACGACGAAATCAATATGGTGGCCTGTCAGGTTGCCCATTCGCTGTTTAATGTACCAACCAAAATTGCCCGTATCCGTGCGCAGACCTATCTGCAAAAGCAGTATCAGGAGATGTTTTCGCGCGATAATATGCCGATTGATGTAGTGATCTCGCCGGAACTGGAAGTCGGCGACATGGTGCTGCGCCGTATCGCTTTGCCTGGTGCTTCCGATGTGTTGCGCTTTGCCGATGACAAAGTGGTCGCTTTTGCCATTGAGTGTATGGAAGACTGCCCGATCATCAACACACCGCTGAAACAGCTGACCGATCTGTTTCCTGATCTGCCGTCAACGGTGGTCGGCGTAGTGCGTAATGACAAGCTGTTTGTGCCGCATTCCGAGGATCACCTGCTGGCAGGCGATCTGGCCTATGTGGTGACAACGGTAGAGCAGGTGCGCCGTACGCTCGGCCTGTTCGGTCATGATAAGCCTGAGGCACGGCGGATCATTATCGCCGGTGGCGGTAATATCGGGCTCTATGTTGCGAAAAAGATGGAAGAGCGTCAGCCGCATACGCGGCTGAAAATCATTGAACATAATCGTGAGCGTTCGGCTTTTGTGGCGGATGAGCTGGATAAGACAATTGTGCTCAACGGCAGTGCGCTGGATCAGGAATTGCTGCGCGAGGCAGAAGTGCAGGATGCTGATCTGATGGTGGCACTGACCAATCAGGATCAGGCGAATATTCTGTCAGGGATTATGGCGAAGCGCCTTGGCTGTAAGTCGAATATGGTGCTGATTAATAATTCTGCCTATCAGGAATTTATTCATACGGTTGGTATTGATTCTTATGTCAGTCCGAAAAATGTGACGATTTCCAAGATTTTGCAGCAGGTGCGGCGCGGTCGTATCCGCTCAGTCCATAGTGTCTATGACGGGCGGGCGGAGCTGATTGAGGCGGAAGCCCTTGAAACTTCACCATTAGTCGGCGCGCCATTGCGTAATATCGACCTGCCGGCCGGTCTGCGGGTGGGTGCGGTTTACCGTGACGGAAAAGTTATTAAGCCACATGGTGATCTGCATATTCGCCGCAATGACCGCGTAGTGATGTTTGCAACAAGTGATGCGGTGAAGCATGTAGAACAGATGTTCCGCGTGAGTCTCGATTTCTTTTAAAGACCTTATGTCAGAGCAGTTCCGGTTTCTGTTGCATCGTTGGAACTGCTTTGACTGTTTGTTTTAACGCATTGCCGACGCAAAGCAGGCTCCCGCTGTTTGGTTCGGCAATGCTATAAATTGAGTATGCTTTATGGATATTTGTACATTCTGGTACGGCAGCCAATTACGGCCGGTGGATCATATGTGCCTGACTTCCATGGTCAGAACAGGACAGAAGGTTAAGCTGTTCAGCTATCAGCCGGTCGAAAATCTGCCGGAAGGTGTGGAGCAGCATGACGCTGCAACGATCATGCCGGTTGAATCATTTCGCCGTCTTGATCCCGGTTTTCCGAATCTGAAAGATAATCTGACAATTGTTCAGTTCAGCGATATTTTTCGCATCAATCTGATGAAACATCGTCAGGGTGTGTGGCTGGATACAGATGTCTATCTTCACAAGCAGTTTCATCCGGATGCATCCAAACCCTATCTGGCGCGTGAAAATAGGGAGCGCGTCGGTGTTTCGGCTTTGTATTTCCCGCCCGATCATCCGGTGATTGCCGAGTTTGATGCCTATATGGCCGGTGATTATCCGCTGCCGAAATGGCTCGGTTTGCGCAGACGGGTTTTACGCCCGCTCTGGTACCGCCTTATCGGTAAGGAAGTGACGCCTGCAATGATCGGCATCACCATCTTTGGCAATGACGGTATCTCAAGGCTGGCCAAGAAATATGACTGCTTTAACGATGCGGCACCTAAAGAGAGCTTCTATTACTGGACGGCGCGCGACTGCCTGAACATTTTTGATCCGAAATATGGTCTTGAGCCGCTGAACCATCCTGAATTTATCGGCTTTCATGTGCATCGTAAAAGTCCGGAAGAGCTGGTTGTACGTAAGGGCAGCTTCTATGAATGGATGCTGAAACAAACAGGTGAGCTGACGGAAACTGTTTAAGCGCCATGAAATGTTCGGTACAGGCGGTTATAAAATATATTTGGCCTGAATGGCATAGTTTTGGCTGTGCGGCAGCTAATCATCCGGCAACATACAACATTTTGACGTTGCGCAAAAAATAGCGGCCTGTTAACCCTTTGCGGAATGTGGGATTATTCCCGCAACTATTGATTCTGTATCAATATACAGGTGCAATATCTGGGGCAGATGATAAAACCGGAACGCAGGAAAGATTTTCTGCTGTTTCTTCGGAAATGATCTGTTTGTGAACTATGCGCTTCAGGCGGCATGTTTGTAAACAGGGTGGATGTCTCCCCGAAATCAGTGCTGGTTGCGGATCGAAATAAAGGAATAAAAAAATGGCTGAACGATCGCAAAATCTTCAGGATCTCTTTCTGAATTCTGTACGTAAGCAAAAAATCTCTCTGACGATCTTTTTGATTAATGGCGTTAAGCTGACAGGTATTGTCACATCCTTTGATAATTTCTGCGTCTTGCTGCGCCGTGACGGACATTCACAGCTGGTATATAAACATGCCATCTCAACCATTATGCCAAGTCAGCCTGTGCAGATGTTTGAAGGCGAAGAAGAGTAAGTATTACAAGTCATTACGACTGTTTGCTGAAATTTCGAGATGTTTTTATATCCGCAGTGCCTCTAGGCCTGCGGATATATTTGTTTGTAAATACGGGAATAATTATCTGAGGCGCGCTCATTGATGCAGGCAGCCCGGATGATTATCTGATGGGAACAGTAGCCGTGCCGGTATGAAAATGACCGGCAAAGGCGATACATAAATCAGGATACACATTTGAAAAAACGCAATGATCCGGCAGCTGATCTGACGCCAGAAACAGAGATGCCAGAAACATATGAATTATCATCCGATGATCATTATGATGATGGCGCCAAACAGAAAAGCAGCAGAAAGCCTTTCACAACAAAAGTAGAAGATACACGGGCTTTTGTTGTCGTTCCGATTTTGCCGGAGCGTTATGCGCTGGTCGTCGATCAGGATGAGAGCGAACGCCCGAAATATCGCCGGAGTGATGAAGCGCGGCTTGAAGAAGCTGCGGGACTTGCACGGGCGATTGATCTGAAAATTATCGACAGTTTTCTGGTGCAGACCTCCCAGCCGCGTCCGGCCACTCTGCTTGGCACGGGTAAGGTTGAGGATATTGCCGAACGCATTGAGCGTGAAGAAATCGAGCTGGTGATTGTCGATCATCCGCTGACACCGGTGCAGCAACGCAATCTGGAGCGCGAATGGAAGGTCAAAGTCATCGACCGTACCGGTCTGATTTTGGAAATTTTCGGTCGCCGCGCGCAGACCCGTGAGGGTAGCCTGCAGGTTGAGCTGGCACATCTGAATTATCAGAAAGGCCGTCTGGTTCGCAGCTGGACGCACTTGGAGCGTCAGCGTGGTGGTGGCGGTTTTATGGGCGGTCCGGGTGAAACCCAGATCGAGGCCGACCGTCGTATGCTGCAGGAGAAAATCCTGCGGATCAAACGCGAGCTGGATACAGTTGTGCGTACCCGTCAGCTGCACCGTCAGAAACGCCGTAAGGTGCCGCATCCGGTCATCGCACTGGTTGGCTATACCAATGCGGGCAAGTCTACTTTGTTCAATCGTCTGACTGGTGCTGATGTGCTGGCGGAAGATATGCTTTTCGCGACGCTTGATCCGACTTTGCGTCGTCTGCGCCTGCCGCATGGCGATATGATCATCCTATCCGATACGGTTGGCTTCATTTCCAACCTGCCGCACCATCTAGTTGCCGCGTTTAAAGCGACACTGGAAGAGGTGATTGAGGCGGATCTGATCCTGCATGTGCGTGATATGTCTGACCCTGACAATGCGGCACAGGCTGAGGATGTGGAAACAATCCTCAGCGGTCTCGGTATTAAAAAAGGCGATGAGCGTGTCATTGAGATATGGAACAAGATCGACCGTTTGAGCGAACCGATGCAGGATAGTGCGGAGAATCTGAGCAGCGGCAGTCATGAAGATGCGCGGCCTTTGCCGCTGTCTGCGCTGACGGGGCAGGGTACGCCTGAATTGCTGGCTTTGATTGAAGGTCGTATTTCCGGTGCGATGGAAAAGGTGCAGGTCAGCCTGCAACCGGATCAGTTCGGTCTGATTGACTGGATTTACCGCCATGGCAGTAATGTGCGTCGTCAGGATGAGGAGGACGGCTCGGTGATTATCGATGTGAATATGACTGCCGGTTCCGCGCAGAAATTCCGCGATAAATATGCTTCCGTAACAAAACGCAGCTAAGGATGTGCAGACTACCTGCCGTCATTTAGATTTCGGTAAGCATGAAAGATTAGACAGGGGCGGAATAGGGCGTTTATAGCGCAACACCTTGCGAAACGGGTACGCCTCGCCCTATGTATTGAGTATTACGAATCCTGACGGCAGTGTTTCGCTCCGTTCTCCGATAGCCAAAGGCAGTTAATGATGAGAGATCCAATTGAAACCGTTATGAATCTGGTCCCGATGGTGGTTGAGCAGACTGCACGCGGTGAGCGGGCCTATGATATTTTCTCGCGTCTTCTGAAAGAACGCGTGATTTTCGTGAACGGTCCGGTTGAAGACGGCATGGCTATGCTGATCTGCGCGCAGCTTCTGTTCCTTGAAGCGGAAAACCCGAACAAGCCGATTGAAATGTACATCAATTCGCCAGGTGGCGTGGTGACATCCGGCATGGCAATTTATGACACGATGCAGTTCATCAAGCCTCCGGTTTCCACACTCTGCATGGGGCAGGCGGCATCCATGGGCTCGCTGCTGCTGACAGCCGGTGCAACCGGTCAGCGTTTGGCACTGCCGAATGCGCGTATCATGGTTCACCAGCCATCCGGCGGTTTTCAGGGACAGGCTTCTGATATCGAGCGTCATGCGCAGGATATCATCAAGATGAAGCGTCGCCTCAATGAAATCTACGTCAAACATACCGGCCGTGATTATGAAACCATCGAGCGTACGCTTGATCGTGATCATTTCATGACCGCTCAGGAAGCGCTCGAATTCGGCCTGATCGACAAAGTGATCGAATCACGCGATCTCGGCGAAAAGAAAGACTGATAAATTGGATTCTGATCCGTTTTACCTTTAAAGCGGGTCAGTTTTCTGAAGACCGGAATTTCGTAACAAGTGGTTTTCCGGCAGAAATCTTCGGCATTGTATAATTTTAGCCACATTTTTTCTGCCATTACCGCTTTTACTGTACTGTCGTATAAAACAGTGCGGTAGACAGGTTGTAAAACTGTCTTTTGCCTGTTTATGCTAAAGCATGTCGCAGCTAAATGATCTCATTTACGTCCGCGAACATGCGATGAAATAAAAAAAGCCAGAGCGAGCGCAACGCGTATAATGTAATGCGGCACGCTCTGAATGCTGTGTTAAGTGATTGTTTGGGTCTTGTGCCTAAAAAGACGACTGCCGTTCGTGTCGGTTTCGGTCGGGAAGACATAACGGTTAGAACTTGGTGCCTGTTGCGGACAGCGGGCGGCCATTACTGAAAGGAAACTGCGATGAGCAAAGTCAGCAACGGCGGTGGCGATTCCAAAAATACGCTCTATTGCTCCTTTTGCGGAAAAAGCCAGCATGAGGTGCGCAAGCTGATTGCGGGGCCGACCGTTTTTATCTGTGATGAGTGCGTCGAGCTTTGCATGGACATCATCCGCGAGGAAAACAAATCCTCGATGGTGAAGTCGCGTGAAGGTGTTCCGACTCCGCAGGAAATTATGGCGGTTCTCGATGATTACGTCATCGGTCAGAGCCATGCCAAGCGTGTTCTGTCGGTTGCGGTTCATAATCACTATAAGCGTCTGGCTAACCAGCCAAAGAGCGGTGATGTTGAGCTGGCAAAATCCAATATTCTTCTGGTTGGCCCTACCGGTTGCGGTAAGACTTATCTGGCACAGACACTGGCGCGCATCATTGATGTGCCGTTCACCATGGCTGATGCCACGACATTGACCGAAGCCGGTTATGTCGGTGAAGATGTTGAAAATATCATTCTCAAGCTGTTGCAGGCTGCCGACTACAATGTCGAGCGTGCGCAGCGCGGTATCGTCTATATCGACGAAGTGGATAAAATCAGCCGTAAGGCCGATAATCCGTCGATTACCCGTGACGTATCCGGTGAGGGCGTACAGCAGGCCCTGCTGAAAATCATGGAAGGCACTGTGGCTTCCGTACCGCCGCAGGGCGGACGCAAGCATCCGCAGCAGGAATTCCTGCAGGTGGACACAACCAATATCCTGTTCATTTGCGGCGGTGCATTTGCCGGTCTTGACAAGATCATTTCGTCCCGTGGCGAAAAGACCTCCATCGGCTTCAGCGCGACTGTAAAAGCGCCGGATGAACGCCGTATCGGTGCGATTTTCCACGAGCTGGAACCGGAAGATCTGGTGAAATTCGGTCTTATTCCGGAATTCGTTGGTCGTCTGCCGGTTATTGCGACACTGGAAGATCTGGATGTAGCCTCTCTGGTCAAGATCCTGTCTGAGCCGAAAAACGCTCTGGTGAAGCAGTATCAGCGCCTGTTCGAGATGGAAAATGTTGAGCTGACATTCCATGAAGATGCGCTGCTTGCAATTGCAGGCCGTGCGGTAGAGCGTAAGACCGGTGCCCGTGGTCTGCGTTCGATCATGGAAAAAATCCTGCTTGATACCATGTTTGACCTGCCGACACTGGAAGGTGTTCAGGAAGTGGTTATTTCCGGCGAAGTCGTGGATGGCAAAGCGCAGCCGCTTTACATCTACGGTGATCGTAAGGAAGAAAAAGGTACGGTTTCCGCTTAAGGAAACAAACAGCCTGTCAGCTGTGACGAAAATCAAAAACGCTCAGGAGCAATCCTGAGCGTTTTTCGTTTGATGACATACTTATAGAGTCCATGTTTTTATATTTATGAGTTAAAATATCATATTTTATTGTGCTGGATTGTGGACGATAGGGGAAACACGGCGAAACCGGCACTTTAGGCGTTTCTTTAACCGCGAAACCGCTTTAAAAGATGAACATGAAAATTGCATTTTGATCCGGTGGTCATAAATGCGCTGATTTATTCTGCTGTATGAAGCATAAACAGTGCTTGAAATAGCGGCAACGGGTGGCCAATTATACAGTCGATGCACACAGTGATTTGCTGATGAAACGGGGATCATTGTGTGGCGATCGGGTGGTTAACCCGGGAAAGGACCTAAAATGACGGATACAGAGTTGAAGACATCGGTGGGTGGTCAGGACGGGCTCTATGCCGTATTGCCATTGCGCGATATTGTTGTCTTCCCGCATATGATTGTGCCGCTTTTTGTCGGCCGCGAAAGATCAATCCGTGCGCTTGAAGAAGTGATGGGCGTTGATAAGCAGATCCTGCTTGCCACGCAGAAAAATGCTGCCGACGATGAGCCGGCCAATGACGCGATTTATGAAATCGGTACAGTTGCCAATGTGCTGCAGCTGCTGAAACTGCCGGACGGCACTGTAAAAGTGCTGGTCGAAGGTATTGCACGCGCCAAGATTTCCAAATTCAGCGACCGTGAAGATTATCACGAAGCCTATGCTGACATTCTCGAACTGCCGGAAGAAGAGCCGGTGGAAATCGAAGCGCTGTCCCGCTCGGTGATGAGCGACTTTGAAAATTACGTAAAGCTGAACAAGAAGATTTCGCCTGAAGTTGTTGGTGCGACCAGTCAGATCGACGATCATTCGAAACTGGCCGATACGGTAGCCTCGCATCTGGCGATCAAGATTGCTGAAAAGCAGGAAATGCTTTCGATCCTGTCGGTTCGTGAGCGTCTTGAAAAAGCTCTGGAATATATGGAATCCGAAATCTCGGTTCTTCAGGTTGAAAAGCGCATCCGCTCGCGTGTTAAGCGTCAGATGGAAAAGACCCAGCGCGAATATTATCTGAACGAACAGATGAAGGCGATCCAGAAGGAACTGGGCGACAGTGAAGACGGCAAGGATGAACTGGCCGAGCTGGAAGAACGCATTGCCAAGACCAGGCTGAGCAAGGAAGCTGCGGAAAAAGCGCAGGCTGAAATGAAGAAGCTGCGGTCGATGAGCCCGATGTCGGCGGAAGCCACAGTGGTGCGCAACTATCTCGACTGGCTGCTGTCCCTGCCGTGGAACAAGAAGTCCAAGGTCAAAACCGATCTGGCTTTTGCCGAGGAGGTTCTGGATACAGAACATTTCGGTCTGGATAAGGTCAAGGAGCGCATTGTCGAGTATCTCGCGGTACAGTCACGCGCTGCCAAGATCAAAGGCCCGATCATCTGTCTCGTAGGCCCTCCGGGGGTTGGTAAGACCTCGCTGGCGCGCTCGATTGCCAAGGCAACCGGTCGTGAATATGTGCGTATGTCGCTTGGCGGCGTGCGTGATGAGGCTGAAATCCGCGGTCACCGCAGAACCTATATCGGCTCCATGCCGGGCAAGGTTGTGCAGTCGATGAAGAAAGCCAAGAAGTCCAACCCGCTGTTCCTTCTCGATGAGATTGACAAGATGGGGCAGGATTTCCGCGGTGATCCGTCATCGGCAATGCTGGAAGTGCTGGATCCGGAACAGAATGCAACCTTCATGGATCATTATCTGGAGGTCGAATATGACCTGTCCAACGTAATGTTCGTGACGACTGCAAACTCGCTGAATATTCCGGGTCCTTTGCTTGACCGTATGGAGATCATCCGTATTGCCGGTTACACCGAGGATGAAAAACTTGAAATTGCCAAGCGGCATTTGCTGCCAAAGGCAATCAAGGAACATGCTTTGCAGCCGAATGAATTCTCGGTTGATGAAGCGGCCATTCTTGCTGTGATCCAGCACTACACCCGCGAAGCCGGTGTGCGTAGTCTTGAACGTGAAATGATGAAACTGGCGCGTAAAGCTGTCACGGAAATCGCACGTAAGAAGACCAAGTCGGTTCATGTGACTAAGGATAATATTTCTGATTATCTCGGCGTCATGAAGTTCCGTTACGGACAGATCGACGGTGAAGATCAGGTTGGTGTTGTTACCGGTCTGGCATGGACAGAAGTGGGCGGCGAATTGCTGACCATTGAAG
Source organism: Hyphomicrobiales bacterium (assembly GCA_900470285.1). Lineage (GTDB taxonomy): Bacteria > Pseudomonadota > Alphaproteobacteria > Rhizobiales > Rhizobiaceae > Pseudochrobactrum. The sequence goes on along the minus strand of UCAG01000005.1, from coordinate 252,376 downwards.
GCGTGATGATGCCGGGTAAAGGTCGTATGACCGTGACTGGTAACCTGCGTGATGTGATGAAGGAATCCATTTCGGCTGCGGCATCCTATGTCCGCTCCCGTGCGGTGGATTTCGGCATCGAGCCTCCGCTGTTCGACAAGCGCGACATCCACGTGCATGTACCGGAAGGTGCGACACCGAAGGATGGCCCGTCTGCCGGTACAGCAATGGTAACGGCAATTGTTTCTGTGCTGACCGGTATTCCGGTACGCAAGGACGTTGCTATGACCGGTGAGGTTACATTGCGCGGTCGTGTTCTGCCAATCGGCGGCCTGAAAGAAAAACTGCTCGCAGCTCTGCGTGGCGGTATCAAGAAGGTGCTGATTCCGGAAGAAAACGCCAAGGATCTGGCTGAAATTCCGGACAATGTGAAAAACGCATTGGAAATCATTCCGGTCTCTTATGTCGGTGAGGTGCTTGAACATGCACTGATCCGCAAGCCGGAGCCGATCGAATGGGTTGAACCGGAAGTATCAGCCATTGCCAAAACCGGCGATGATGATGCGGTTGTGGGCATGGCTCACTAATCATCTGCAATACAAAATCAAAAGCCCCGCAAGTCTGACTTGCGGGGCTTTTTGCAGAGCATTTCACAGTCAAGTTGGTTCAACTTGTACAGTCCGGGATACTGCGACAAACTAAAGAATTGAGACGCGAGCACTGCGATTCAACATGAACGTAAACCGCTCTAGTTCGGATAGATCGGCAAGGTTACATTCCAGCGGTCTTGCGGGGCGGGTCGTCCGGTATCAGCGCAATTGACAGTGATGCGTTTTGCCTGATCTGCATCATCTCGCCATGCTGTATCCAGTGGCAGCAGACATTCAGGTACAGCCACCTTGGCATTAACAACAGGAAATGCCCAATTGCTGTTCTGCTCTATGTTTTGATGATTGATAAAACGCACAGCAACGGCGGCAATCTCATCAGGATTTTGCATTGTTGTATTTACCTGCCTTTGGTGTTCGGCAAAAATCGCATGGCATATACGCAGATTATCGAGGCCGAAACGCTGACGGCAATAGATGCGTATGTCACCAATACGAGCCAGCGATAGTTTTTCAAAAGCCTCAACATCACATTCCCCGCAAACAATCGGATTAACAAAGAAGAGTTGCAGAGAGGGCTGTTGCTTGACGAAAAACGTATAATCCGTGTCATGCTCGCGATATTTCACCTCAATACCGGTGAACAGAGCCGCTGCCAGTAATACTGGCGTCAGGCCGAGGGCGGCGAACAATGCAAATTTTCTCATGAGAGAGTACCATTCTTAAAACAGATATCTCTGCCATAAGCGGAGGCAAAATGAATGGCAAATATAAAAAAGACCAGTATCAAACTGGCCTTTTCACCTTGGGAGGCTTTATATTTTTTAGTGCTCTGCGCCTGAGCCGCCGACAGCAACAATGCTGAATGGCTGATCGGCCACAGGAATGGTACGGTCTTCTTTAAAGCTTTCAATATCAATCAGGCGTACCAGACTATGGCGCGGATCGGTAATTGCAATATGGTCACCCGCAACGGCCAGACGCGGGCGCGGATCACGCCAGTGGCCGTCTTTGCTGTAAGGTTCGGTCACTTTCGCAGAACGGGTGATTGTGCCATCCAGAATATTGATGAGATGCAGCTGGCCGTCTTCCGTCAGCACATAGGCATTCTTCAGGCGGGCAGGGTCGAGCGCAAAATCCACACGACGGGTTGGCAGATCAATCAGGCGGTAAGGCGTGTCGCTTTCCGGATCGATCAGCGCAATCTTGTCCTCACCATAATTGCCGAGAAAGAACTGCATCGCCTTGCTGCCAAGCAAGGTGCTGACTTTGCCCTTTGGCAGATCAGCACCATAGGTCAGCATTTTCAGTTCCGCTTTTTTATCCTTGGACGGGCTGGCGATCAGCACACCTTCCTCACAACCAAACGCAGCGAGACTGGCGGAGAAGGCTTCGCCATGCAAGGCCGTGCAGGTCGCAACATCGCCGGTTTGCGTACCGTCAGATTCAAGAACACGCAGGCCAAGGCGTGGCGGCAGAGCGTCGGGCTTGGCTTCTGCTTCCAGATTTGGCACGGAAGCCAGATATTGATTGCCGAAAGGCACGATCACACCATGATGCGGCGCAGTTGCATCAATGATCTTTGCCTGCGGCTTGCCTTTCAGAATATCCTGCTCGGACAGTTCATGGGCTTTGCCTTCCCGGTCGAAGAACAGCACAACACTGTCACCATGCATCACCGCATGAACCGGCCGTTTGCCTTCAAATTTCTCATTCAGCAAGGCTGTGTCCGAAACTTCCAGATCGCGATGGTCGCCATGATCAGAAAGGCTGATGCCGGTTTTAATGACATTCACCTGATCGGCATCGGATTGCACGGCGAATACAGTTTCACCGGATGCACTCGCCGTCAGACCGGCATAGCCTTTGATATCAAATTTTCCGAGTTCTTTGCCGCTCTCCAGATCAATTGCGCGAACAACCGGTTTGGTATGATCGGCAATAAACAAACGCCAGACCTGCTTATGTTCCTCATCTGCACCGGCATGACCGGCAATCAGTAGGGAACCTAATATGCCGAGCGCCGTTGCGCATTTTAGCTGTTTTAGCATCATAAACCTCAAGTCGAAATGTAATAACATTACGATTGATAGATGCGTTTATCTGACATGTCTATGCCGCAAAAGAAATTATTGTAATTTTATAACATAAATAGAGCGGTCTGATTGAAACTGAATCGTCAGAACCGCTCTATCTTTTTTATCCTCGCATTGTCCGACGCAAACCGCTTCGCACTTTGCTGGAAATGCTTTTATGGCTGCGTTTATAAACGCAGCCATTCCTTTGCACGGGTAATATCATCCTGCGAGAGCTGATGACCTGCATTGAGTGTCTCTGCCGTTAAGTTCGCGCCGCTATTGCTGAACCATGTATTCAACCCTTCAGCATATTTGCCGTAAGGGTCGGATTTACCAGCCAGTGTCAGCACCTCTGTGCCGGACAGGTCAGCCTGCGGTACAGCTTCCAGCACCTGCATCGGGCGGCACAGAATAGCGCGGCGGATCAGTTTCGGGAAAAGCGCCATCACTGCAGCAGCAAAATTTGCACCATTGGAGTAGCCGAGCACCGTGATATCTTCCGGTTTCAGGCCATAGGAAGCAATTGCCCCTTCAAAAAAGGCGTTAAATGCCTCAGCCTCCGAGCGGATATCCGCCTGATCGAACTGCGTGGCGCCAAAGCGGCGGAACCAGCGTGCAGTTCCTTCCTCATGGCTGCGTCCGCGCACGCCGAGCAGGGTAGCGCGCGGGTTGATGCGATGCGCCATCGGCATCAGATCGGCTTCATTGCCGCCGGTACCGTGCAACAGCAGAATAACACTGCCATCGGGATTTTCCGGTGTGTAGAAGCGATGCACAAAGGGCAGGTCACGCATGGCAATTCTTTCCTCTCCGGGTAAAGCAAATTGCGGCATTATTACTTTCAGATCCTGTGCGCGCTCCTGATTATGCGGTGGCACAAACAATGTTTCACCCAGATGCTCCGGTGTTTCATCAATGGTAAAACCGGGTCCGTCGGTTGCCAGCTCAATCAGCGTTCCGCCCGGTTCACGCACATAAAGTGAGGTGAAATATTTGCGGTCATGGAAATTGGTGATTGACGAATTGAGGCGTGACAGTTCTGCTTCAGCAGCTTTGACTGCATCGACATCTTTGGCGCGGAATGCCACATGATCGGCAATGCCGGTTCCGGGGATACCCGGCACAAAACCGCTGACATTGCGCACGTCCACGAAATCCGTGTCGGAAACCATGCGCAGTACAGTTTCTTCACGCTGACCTTCGCTATAGCCGAAGCGCTTGATGAAAGCGGCGGTTTCTTCCTGCGTTTCGGTGAAGAGAGTAACGCTGTGCAGGCGGGTGGGTGCAGAATTCCACGGATGTGCAGCCGGCATGTCATGACCGACCAGCTTGACAGTAACGCCATCCGGATCTTTCAGACGTAATACCGGTTCACCGAATTCACGCTTTGGACCTTCAACGCGAATTTGCCGGGACAGGGCGCGTGTCAGCCAGTCTCCGATTGTTTCCGGTGGGACTGCCAAGGCAATTTCCGCAACCTGACCATGGCCGACACGGCCGCGCGCACCCTCTTCCCAGACGAGAAATGTAATCAGTGAACCCGGTGAGCCAAGCGCATCGCCGTAAAACAGGTGGAGCTGCTCGCCGTCTTCAAAGCCGCCGGTTTGCTTGACCAGACGCAATCCCAGAAAACCTGCATAAAAATCAATATTGGCCTGCACATTGCGGGTGATGAGGGTCACATGATGGATACCGGAGGTCATATTGGCCTTTCTGAAATATGTGGGGCAGAGAATGAAATTTATCTCTGCCGAGCCTGTCTGCGCTTTGTATTATATTATCGCAGATCTGTATTTTTGTAATATGGGCTGGGTGAACAGTGTATCAACACCATTCAACTGCCGAAAAGTTGGTCTGCCTCACACGATATAAAAAAAGCCCCGCATTGCAGAGCAATACGGGGCAGATATCGAGTAGGTATCATGAGGAGATCAACTTGGTGAAAATATCATCTGTTGATGGGATCAATATACGCATGAATGCATATTAAAATAGTCCAATATAAGACTGGCAAATATTTGTGGTCTCATCATTTTGAGTTTCATGTAATCATCATAATCGTGTGAAAAATGCAACTCTGGGTGCAATTGTAAGCCGTACCACACGTTACCTTATTTACTTTTAAGTTCATCATATAAGTATATTACCACACGATAAATGTGGGGGTACTTATGAAAGAGCTCTTATTAGCAAGTACAGTACTTAGCGGCGTATTTATTTTCAGTTCAGCTGCGAATGCCGCACCATGTGTAGCCAATGCAAACGGTACCATTGATGCCCGCAATATTGGTAATGCGGCAAACAGACCCGGATGTACAATTTCGACACTTCCGGCAGTCATTGGGAATACCAGTATCTGGAATCTGGGTATTATCGTCGACCAGTATGGCGTTGCTGCTGGTGGTAACCGGACATTAACAGTCGATAATGACCTGACAACAATTCTGAAAGGCAGTGCAGGTATTGCTGTCGGGGATGGCTCTGCTGCAGCTCAGGCCATATTTGACGCGCGTGGGAAAACTATCAATCTGACGATTGAAAATCTTGATGCCAACGCCTCAAAACCTATCGGCGATAATATTGCGAAATCTGGTGTCGGTGTGAGTGATGGCGGGCTATTAATGATTGGTACGCTCAACCTGACGATGCAGAACCTGCCAAACGGTGCTGATGGAAGTGGTTTTCTAGGACTTGGTCAGCGTTTTGAGCATTATGGGGTCGTTGCAGGGTCTTCTGTGAATGCAGCAGAAGATGCAACTTTCAATGGTAAAAGGTCATCAGCAATTTTTGATAATCTGTCTATCAAAATGCAGTCGACAGCAAATTGGGGTGGTTATCCGCTATTAAACGGGATTCGTGTCATACAAGGAGCTGGTGCAAATTCAGGACAGGGATCTGCAGGATATGTGGAAGTAAAAGGTAATCTGGCAATCGATATTGATGCGGCGTCAAATGATGCTATCGGTATTTATGTTTCAGGTTCAGAGCAAAACGGCAGGGTACCGGAAGTCAGGCTAAACAACAGCAATATTAAAATTAAGAGTACATCTGGTCGTGCCAATGCAATCCGTCTGGGTAAAACTGCTAATGTTGGTACTGGTGAAGGCCGCCTGACCTCACTTGGTCACATGGAAATTGATACAACGGCTGCCGCCAACAGTTCCGCCATCGCTGTTATCTGGCAAGGGGCTGTTTTGGACGCCAATACCGATACTTCAAGTACGACCATTAAGGCCGGCCGTGAAGCCATTAGTATCAGCGGTAATTTCAATCAATCCAATGCACAGACCGACACGATGTTCAATAATCTTGTTGCGTCTACAACTTCAACAACAGCAAACCTTGTTGAAGTTGCGAGCAATCAACAAAATTATTTGCTGACTGTGCGTGGCACGGATAGTTTGCTGACGGCTGCCAGTGGCGGATATCTGCTTAATGTCGGCGGAACTACTCGTGCCCCAAGTATGACCACATTCAATTTTTCAGAAGGAACGATGCTTGGCCTGACCAATAAGGCCGCTGTATCCACTTTGAATCTGAATCTCGATAAGAAGGCAAAATGGGTTTTGCAGGAGAAAACCGGTTCTGCACCTTCAACCACGGCTGTTTTCACCAAGCTTGACCTTAAAAAAGCCTCTGAAATTGTGGCCTACGGATCAGGCGGTGCTCCCGCTGCGTTTACATTGCAGGGAGACATCAACAATATTGGCGGCATTCTCAACCTGTCAGATGGTAAAACCGGTGATCAGCTGATTTTGCGCGGGCAATATGTGGGCTCACAGGGGGCTGTCGCTCAGTTGGATACATTCCTTGGTGCCAGCGGCTCAGCTTCTGATATGATTGTGAATGATGGTGGTACAATTTCCGGACAGACACTACTGCGTATTAAAAATACAGGGACTGATGCTGATGGGGCAGATACTGAGCCGGGGCATGGTATCAAGCTCGTAAATTCCATTAACGGCGGGACAACAACCGCAGATGCCTTCATGCTTGATGCCAGTGCAGACAATGCCTATCAGTTTAACGGCAAAACTGTTGTTGGTGCCGGCGCCTATGCCTATTCCTTATATAAAGGCCCAAATACCAAATCCTCTTCCGCATCTGATGACTATTCAGACAGTGAGATTGCGGATGACTGGTATTTGCGTTCTCAGCTCGACAAGAAAGATCCTGTTGACCCGGTAGATCCAGTTGATCCGGTGGATCCTGTAGACCCGGTCGATCCTGTCGATCCGCACTTTACACAAGGTGTGCCTGTTTATGAGGCTTATCCGCAAATTCTGTTGGCTCTGAACGGCCTGCCGACCCTGCAGCAGCGCGTTGGCAATCGTTACTGGAGTCATGCCGGTAATATTATGATCGAGCAGGGCGCGGACGTGATCGGTACTCCGGCTGTTCCGGCGGCTGAAGCCGGAAGTTTTACCGAACGCAACGGCATCTGGGGGCGAATTGAAGGCCAGCATCTGAAATCCAAACCGGCAATCACCACATCAGGTACACAATATGATGCTGATATTTTTAAAATGCAGGCCGGTCTTGATGGTGTTTTAACAGAGACTGATAACGGTCTGCTGATTGGCGGTATTACTGTTCATTATGGCCACGCATCTGCTGATACCCGTTCGGAACACGGTCTTGGTAAAATCTCTGCCGACGGTTATGGTTTTGGTGGCACACTGACCTGGTATGGAAGTAACGGCTTCTATGTTGATACACAGGCGCAGGCAACATGGTATGACAGTGATCTGAGTACCAGAGGCGCAACTGCAGTCTCTCTCGTAGATGGCAATAACGGCTTTGGCTATGCTTTATCGGCTGAAACCGGTAAGCGCATTACACTGAATGACCGCTGGTCGGTTACGCCGCAGGCACAGCTTGTCTATTCCAATGTCGATTTTGATAGTTTTACCGATCAGTATAATGGTGCTGTTTCCCTCCACAAGGGCGATAGTCTGCAGGGGCGTATCGGTGTTTCTGCAGATTACCAGAACTCCTGGTACAATGATAAAGGCATGGTAAACCGTTCTTATGTCTACGGTGTTGCCAATCTGTATTATGAATTCCTCGACGGTTCAGCAGTTGATGTATCGTCGGTACGTTTTGCCAGCCGTAATGACCGCTTCTGGGGCGGGGTTGGGCTGGGTGGCAGCTATAACTGGGATAATGATAAATATTCCATCTATGGCGAGGGATCGGTAAACACCAGCCTCAATAATTTCGGAGACAGCTACACCTATAAAGGAACCATCGGACTTCGCGTTAAATGGTGATAAGGTTGAGAGTATTTTAAAATATAAAAGCCCTGAAGATATTCGGGGCTTTTTTTATAAGTCAGCAAACATTCTATAATGCAAATGCGACTTTGAAAGGTGACTGTGCGTTATTTAAAGAGAAAGTGGTGAGCGCGCACGGGTTCGAACCGTGGACCTACTGATTAAAAGTCAGTTGCTCTACCGGCTGAGCTACGCGCTCTTGCAATTTCTGAGACGGAAGTCTCTGTCAGGAGCATCTCGGTAATGCTCTGCAAGTGGGGCGATACATAAGATGGTTTGATGTTATCGTCAACACTAAAATCACTGTTTAAATTCAAAATCTTAAGTTTATACACAAGGCAGATACAAAGACAGATTCAATGCGCAGGCAAACAAGCTGTTCAAATTTAAGAGAATTTTATGTGATGAGAAAGTGGTGAGCGCGCACGGGTTCGAACCGTGGACCTACTGATTAAAAGTCAGTTGCTCTACCGGCTGAGCTACGCGCTCTTGCAATTTCTGAGACAAGAAGTCTCTGTCAGGAGCATCTCGGTAATGCTCTGCAAGTGCGGCGATACATAGGTGCCGTTATCGCGATCGTCAACACCAAAAATCATTGTTTTTGAAGTGAAAGTGGATTTTTTGAAGTTTTTCCGGTTTTTCCCCATATTAAGGTGCTGAAATCACACTCATATCATGCATATTTGATGTTTTTGGTGTCTCATATGAAAAATCAGAGGGGCGATTCATGCTTTCAAATAAGATTCTCCTAAAAAATGATTCCGGCAAGTCATTGTTTGTATGATTGATTCCTGAAAGTGCCCCGTACTTCTGCCTGAAGCATATGCCTGATATCGAAAATTGACCGATATTCACGCCTGCAGTTTCTATCCTGAACAATAATGGCTATAAGACCGCACGAACATAAGCAGCACTATACCCGTGAGATCGCTATGAATCAGCGGAGCAAGGCTGGTGGTTGCTGAAAGTCGCAGATTTCGTAATTTGACAGGGAATTAATATGGCAATCGACATTTCTTATCTGACTGCTGTTGGTGCCGGTGCCTTATCTTTTCTCTCTCCCTGTGTTTTGCCTCTGGTGCCGCCATATCTTTGTTATATGGCAGGTGTGAGTGTGGATGACTTTCGCAATGGTGGAGAGGCCTCGCAGGCCACACGTAACCGCATCCGGTTGCTCGTGACATCATTTGCATTCGTTCTCGGCTTTACCACTGTGTTTGTGGCACTTGGCGCCGGTGCATCGTCAATCGGCCACTTCCTGCGTCAGTGGCAGCAGGAAATGGCAATTGCCGCCGGTCTTGTTATTATTGTGATGGGCTTGAATTTCCTCGGGCTGATCCGCATCCCGTTGCTGTCACGGGAAGCCCGTTTTCAGGCGAATTCCGCCCCGGCAACACCTTTGGGTGCCTATATTATGGGGCTGGCCTTCGCATTCGGCTGGACACCATGTATCGGGCCGGTATTGGGGCCAATCCTGACGCTGGCAGGCTCAAAGGCATCGGTGCTGGACGGCGCGTCACTGCTGGCTGTTTATTCACTGGGGCTGGGTATTCCGTTTATGCTGGCAGCGCTGTTTTCCGGCCGTTTCATGCGCTTCCTGTCACGTTTCCGCGTGCATATGGGGAAGGTCGAAAAAGTGATGGGTATTTTGCTGGTGCTTGCCGGTATCCTGTTTCTCACCGGCGGTATGGAAGCTTTTGCTTTCTGGCTGCTTGAGACATTCCCTGTGCTGGGCAAGCTCGGCTAATCACAATACGTACCGGATGTTTCTGAAAAGTGACCGGTACAACCATAAATCCGAAACAGGAAACTGTTTAAAAACAGAATAATACCGCGATTCATACAAAATCATCGGCGCCTTGCTTGTTTTGTGTAAATGAATCTATACGTTTTGCCTTTAAAGTGGTTCTGATAATTCAGACCTCTTTGCCAGTTATGAAACACGGAATTAATATGGCTTCCAGATCCTGCCTGACCATTATCCTCGCTGCCGGTGAGGGTACCCGCATGAAATCTTCCATGTCCAAAGTCCTGCATGAGATTGCCGGTTTGCCGCTGGTGGGGCATGTGGTTAAGGCCGTGCAGGGAGCCAATGACACAAAAAACGATTTGGCCGTTGTAGTCGGGCGCGGCGCGGCGGATGTGCAGAAGGCTGTCGGAAAAATCAGTGAGACAGCGCGTTTCTATGAGCAGACCGAGCGTCTGGGTACAGCGCACGCAGTGCTTGCTGCCCGCGAAGCGCTGGCCGAAGCGCATGATGATGTGCTGGTGGTTTTCGGCGATACGCCGCTGATCGAAGAAACATCACTGCGCGCTGCCCGTGGCAAGCTGGCCGAGGGCGCGGATATTGTGGTGATGGGGTTCCGTCCGGAGAATCCGACCGGCTACGGTCGTCTGGTTGAAGAAGATGGCAAGCTGATTGCAATCGTTGAAGAAAAAGACGCCACGGACGAGCAGCGCAAAATCACATTCTGCAACGGCGGTCTGATGGCGCTGAGCGGTAAATATGCGCTGCAGCTGATCTCTGCTGTCAAAAATGATAATTCCAAAGGTGAATATTATCTCACCGATGTGGTGAAACTGGCGCATGCACAGGGGCTGAATGTCATTGCCATTGATGTGCCGGTTGAAAATGTCATCGGCATTAATAATCGCGCTGAACTGGCCGAGGCCGAAGCCCTGTGGCAGACACGCAAACGCCGCGATGTGATGCTCTCCGGTGTGACGCTCATTGCACCGGAAACAGTATTCTTCGCACATGATACGCTGATTGAAGCCGATGTGCTGATTGAGCCGAATGTTTTCTTTGGCCCTAAAGTCACCGTTGAGAGTGGTGCAGTCATTCATGCATTTTCCCATATTGAAGGTGCGCATATTGGCGCCAATACCAGCGTAGGGCCGTTTGCGCGTCTGCGTCCGGGTGCAAAACTGGCCGAAAAATCCAAGGTTGGCAATTTCTGCGAAGTCAAAAACGCAGATATCGGCGCCGGTGCCAAGGTCAATCATCTGTCCTATATCGGTGATGCAACCGTGGGCGCTGATACCAATATCGGTGCCGGTGTGATCACCTGCAATTATGACGGCTATAATAAGTTTAAAACCATAATCGGCAGCAATGCCTTTGTTGGTTCCAATTCTGCTTTGGTTGCACCGCTTACCATTGGTAACGGTGTCTATGTGGCCTCAGGCAGCGTGATTACCGATGAAGTGCCTGAGAATGCACTGGCTCTCGGTCGTGCGCGGCAGGTTAATAAAGAAGGCCGCGCAGAAATATTACGCGAAAAATACAAATCTATTAAAGCAAGTAAAAACAAATAATTATCATAAAATCATCATTTTTAAATTTAAAGCGATGATGAAAATTGTGTGGTCTTCAGTCCGCAAGGTCAGGCCTTTAAAACAAAGACGCAACAGGAACAGACATTTATGTGCGGAATTATTGGTATTGTCGGTAAACAGCCGGTCGCAATGCGGCTTGTGGATGCGCTGAAGCGTCTTGAATATCGTGGTTATGATTCAGCCGGTATTGCGACTTTGGTGGATAATCAGATTGCCCGCAGCCGTGCTGAAGGCAAGCTGGTTAATCTGGAAAACCGATTGGCGGCAGAACCGCTGAGCGGCACAATCGGTATCGGTCACACACGCTGGGCAACTCACGGTGCGCCGACAGAGCGCAATGCTCACCCGCATGCCACCGAACAGGTTGCGATCGTCCATAACGGCATTATCGAAAATTTTGCTGAACTGCGTACAGAGCTGGAAGCTGAAGGCGTAAAGTTCCAGAGCGATACGGATACTGAAACCGTAGCGCAGCTCGTGGCACGAAATATCCGCTCCGGCGATGCGCCTGTTGAAGCCGTACGCAACGTGCTTGGCCGTCTGCGCGGTGCTTTTGCACTGGCTTTCCTGTTCACCGGCGAGAACGAAATGCTGATCGCAGCCCGCCGCGGTTCACCGCTGGCCATCGGCTATGGCGAAGGCGAAATGTTCCTTGGCTCCGATGCGATTGCGCTGGCACCGTTCACCGATAAAGTGACCTATCTGGAAGATGGTGACTGGGCCGTTCTGACCCGTGACAGCGTTGCCATCTATGATGAAGGAAATAATGCGGTCAGCCGCGTTGTGCAGCAATCTTCCGGTGGCGCTTATGTTGTCAATAAAGGCAATTATAAGCACTTCATGGAAAAGGAAATCTACGAACAGCCGGAAGTAATTTCCCGCACGCTGGCGCATTATCTGGATTTCGCATCCTCGTCGATCCGCACCGATGTCAATGATATCGACTGGTCGAAGATCAATCGCATGGCGGTTTCCGCCTGCGGAACCGCCTATTATGCTGCAACCATCGGCAAATACTGGCTGGAACGCTATGCGCGTCTGCCGGTAGAAATCGATATTGCATCGGAATTCCGCTATCGAGAAATGCCGCTCTCAACTGATACGCTGGCATTGTTTGTGTCGCAATCAGGTGAAACCGCCGATACGCTGGCCTCGCTGCGCTATTGCCGTTCACAGGGTCTACCGATTGCCGCTGTGGTCAATGTGCGTGAATCCACCATTGCCCGCGAGTCCGATATTGTTCTGCCAACACTGGCAGGCCCTGAAATTGGTGTGGCATCGACCAAAGCTTTCACCTGTCAGCTTTCGGTTCTGGCCTCGCTGGCACTGTCTGCTGCCAAGGCACGCGGCACGATTACACCGGAAGAAGAAAAACAGCTGGTCAGCGAGCTTGGCAATCTCTCCGGTGTGCTGCATGAAGCACTGAAACTGGCACCGAAAGTCGAAGCAATCTGCCGCGATCTGATGAATGTCAAAGATGTGCTTTATCTCGGTCGTGGTACTTCCTATCCGCTGGCCCTTGAAGGTGCGCTGAAGCTCAAGGAAATCTCCTATATTCACGCAGAAGGCTATGCAGCCGGTGAGCTGAAACACGGACCGATTGCCCTGATCGATGAAACCATGCCGGTGATTGTGATTGCGCCTTTCGACCGCCTTTATGAAAAGACCGTGTCGAATATGCAGGAAGTGGCAGCGCGCGGTGGCCGTATCATCCTGATCACCGACAAAGAAGGTGCAAAACACGCTAATGTGGATGCCCATTCCGTGCTGATCATGCCGAATGTGCCGGAACTCATTTCGCCTCTGGTTTATGCTCTGCCGATCCAGATGCTGGCTTATTACACTGCTGTCTTTATGGGGACAGACGTGGATCAGCCGCGTAATCTGGCGAAATCCGTGACTGTTGAATAGGCCAAGGCAGTCTGTTTTTTCAAAGCCCGCTTGTCTCAGATAAGCGGGCTTTTTATTTATAGATCATAAGCGGCGGGAGTGTGGTTATGCTGGTACAGCAAGGCAGGTTGGCAATACGTGATTTGCAGAAAAGCGATGCGCCGGTGATGCTGCGCTGGCTGCAGGATGAACGTGTGCTGGAATTTTATGAAGGACGCGACAAGCACTTCGATCTGCAATCCATCATCGAAATTTTTATTGAAGATAAGGGGGAAACCACACCGTGTCTGGTGTTGCTGGATAATAAGCCGTTGGGCTATGTGCAGTTCTACCCGCTGGATAGCGAAGATAAGCAGGCACTGGAACTACCTGTTGAAGATATAATCTACGGGCTGGATCAGTTTATCGGCGAACCGGATTTCTGGGGGCTGGGACTCGGCGCACAGCTTGTCTCACTGATGCGGGATTATCTCATAACAGAAAAGGCAGCACAGCGCCTTGTACTCGACCCGCAAAGCCGCAACTTGCGTGCTATTGCCTGCTATGAAAAATGCGGCTTTGAGAAACTCCGCCTGTTGCCCGCCCATGAAATGCACGAAGGGCAGCTGCAGGATTGCTGGCTGATGCAGTATTATCCTGCACGCAGCAGTCTGATTGCCTCGTCACGGCCGAAAATATAAAGCAGCAGGCGCAGCGCCTGACCGCGCTCAGATTGCAGATCAATATCGCGCTCCAGCATCAGACGGGCATCTTTACGGGCGATTTCCAGAAGATCAGTATGCGCTTCCATCGAAGCGAGTTTAAAGCCCGGTGTGCCGGACTGGCGGGTGCCGAGCAACTCGCCTTCACCACGCAGTTTCAGGTCTTCCTCGGCAATGCGGAAACCATCTTCCGTCTCGCGCATCACTTGCAAACGCGCTTTGGCAATCTCACCCAGCGGGCCTTTATAGAGCAGCAGACATGTGGATGGCTTATCACCACGCCCGACACGACCGCGTAGCTGATGCAATTGCGACAGGCCGAAACGCTCGGCATGTTCAATCACAATCACTGTGGCATCCGGCACGTCGACGCCAACCTCGATAACGGTGGTGGCAATCAACAGGCTTGTATCACCGCGCTTGAAGGCCAGCATGGCATCGTCTTTTTCCTGTCCGGTCATGCGGCCGTGAATGAGGCCCAATTTGTCCCCAAACACCGGCAGAAAGGATTGAAAACGTTCTTCGGCAGAGGTCAGTTCAACATGCTCTGATTCTTCCACCAGCGGGCAGATCCAATAAATTTTCTGTCCCTCGGAGATTGCCTTGCGCATCCGGTCAACAATTTCACTCAACCGCTCACTCGGCACAATTGCTGTAGTGATTGGCTGGCGGCCTGCCGGTTTTTCAGTGAGTTTGGACACATCCATATCGCCAAAGGCTGTCAGAACCAGCGTGCGCGGGATCGGCGTTGCAGTCATCACCAGCATATCCGGCGCAGTGCCCTTGGCGGTAAGCTGCAGTCGTTGATGCACACCGAAACGGTGCTGCTCATCAATAATCACAAACACCAGATCATGATATTCGACCTTATCCTGAAACAGCGCATGGGTGCCGATGATGATATGAATTGTACCATCCGCCAGTTCATCCAGAATGCGCTGGCGTTCTTTGCCTTTTTCACGCCCTGTCAGCAGCGCAGTTTTCAATCCGGCTTTTTCAGCCAGCGGTGCAATGGTGGCAAAATGCTGTCGCGCCAGCACTTCTGTCGGTGCCATCAAAGCAGACTGCCCGCCCGATTCTGCCGCATGTGCCATAGACAGCAAGCCGACCACGGTTTTACCGGCACCGACGTCACCTTGCAGCAGACGCAGCATACGCTCCGGTTGCTTGAGGTCGCCGATAATGTCTTTAACCGCCTGTTCCTGACCTTTTGTCAGGCTATAGGGCAGATTGGCCAATATCTGCGCGGTGATTTTGCCTGTGCCATTGAGCGGGCGGCCGGAGAGGCGTTTGGTCTTGGCGCGAACCAGTGCCAGTGCCATTTGTCCGGCGAGAAATTCATCATAGGCGAGGCGGCGGCGCGAAGGGCTGTCTTGCGCAATATCTTCCGGCTCTTCCGGCAAATGCAGATGATGCAGCGCTTGTGTGAAAGACGGAAAGTTCTCTCGCTGCATCAGCGTCTTGTCCTGCCATTCCGGCAGATCGGGAATGTGTGTCAGCGCATCGCGCATCGCGCGTGCCAGTGTTTTGGATGAAAGACCGGCGGTCAGCGGATAGACGGGCTCGATCAATGGCAGATCATCGCTGCCGTCAATCGGCGCAATATGATCGGGATGCACCATTGAGGCGCGACCGTTGAACCATTCCACCTTGCCGGAGACGATAACCTTTTCGCCAAGCGGCAGGCTTTTTTCCAGCCACGGGCGCTGGGCACGAAAGAAAACCAGTGTTACTTCGCCTGTATCATCATGAGCATAAATGCGATGGGGCACGGAGCTGCGCATAAAGGCGCCTGATTTGGCAGTGGAGGGTGAGAACTGATATTCATCAACTGTCACTTCCAGCGTAACCACGGCACCTTCCTGCGCAAAAGCCACACCCGGACGGTTGCGCCGGTCGATCACACTGTTTGGTGCCAGAAACAGCAATTGTCCTACACGCGGCTCAAGCATCGCCGCGCTTTCCGCGCCGAGCAGTTTCAGCAGCAAAGCAGAGACTTTAGGCCCGATACCGGTGAGGGTACGGACGGATGCAAACAGGGGGTCAAGCAGACTAGGACGCATAAAAACTAACTTACCCGCTTCTTATTGACTTGCAAGGCTGACATCGCGTTCATCCCGCGTTATATGGCTGGTAATGTTATTGAATGCACAGATGTTAATCCGGAGAATGTTATGAGCACAGGCAGTAAATTATCGGGCACCGAAGCAGGCGCACAGCTGGATCCGCGTCGCCGTAAGCTGCTGTTCCGTTCGTGGCACCGTGGTATGAAAGAAATGGATCTGATCTTTGGTCAATATGCAGATCAGCATATTGCAACAATGGACGAAGATACTTTGAATGAATTTGAACGATTGCTCGAAGTGCTCGACCGCGATCTGTTCAAATGGATTACCGGTGAAGACAAAACACCGGAGGCTTTTGACACGATTTTGTTCCGTGATCTTATTTTGTTCCGCGATAAAATCGACTATTGATTTTTCTCAATCAGAAGCTCGAGTAATATAGCAGAGACAGCCTATGCCCGTATTTTCCAAACTTGGTCTGAAACCGGTACTCGTCAATCATGTGCTGATTGACGGTGTAGCCGATGGTTATGAAGCCTTTGTGCTGGCCAAGATTCTGGAAGAGGCGGGGGATAAAGGGCCTGTCCTGTTTATCGCGCGCGACGGGCAGCGCGTGGCGGATATTGAGCAGGTTATCGGCTTTATCATGCCGGAATTGCCGGTACTGCATATTCCTGCATGGGACTGTCTGCCCTATGACCGCGTTTCCCCCGGTGCAACAGTCTCGGCCAGACGTCTGAGTGCACTGAGCCAGCTGAGCGCTTTGCGGGAGCAGAAACATCCGGCGCTGATTATTGCCACAGCCAATGCGGTGTTGCAGAAACTGCCGCCGCGCGCTGTGCTGGCCGAGCAGAGTTTTTCTGCCCGTCCGGGCAACCGCGTGAATATGGATGAACTGACCCAGCGCCTTGAACGCAACGGCTTTGAACGCGTGCCGACAGTGCGTGATGTCGGTGAGTTTGCTGTACGCGGTGGTATTCTTGATCTGTTTGTGCCGGGTGCAGAAGAGCCGCTGCGTCTGGATTTCTTCGGCGATACGCTGGAAAGCATCCGCGCCTTTGATCCGGCTTCGCAGCGCACCACCGAGACACGCAAGGAGTTCACTCTCCAGCCGATGAGCGAGATTACGCTCTCACCGGATATGATCAGCCGCTTCCGTAAGAACTATATCGCTGCCTTTGGTGCGCCGTCGCGTGATGACGCACTTTATGCTGCGATCTCGGAAGGTCGTCGCTTCGCCGGTATGGAGCACTGGCTGCCATTATTCTATGACGAGATGGAAACGCTGTTTGATCATACAGGGCCAATGCCTGTTGTATTCGATCATCTGGTGCCGGAAGCCATTGCCGAGCGTCACAAGCTGGTGCTTGATCATTATGACGCCCGCCAGAAACAGGCCGAGGGCAAAGAAGCAGCTGATGCTATTCCCTATAAGCCGGTTGCGCCAAGCCAGCTCTATATGTCGCTGCGCAAGGTGGAAGAGGCGGCAGAGGCCAATGGCAAGCGTTATGATCTCACGCCTTTTGAAGCGCCGGAAGCCAGCGGACGACATATTATTCATGCGGGTGCCCATAAAGGCCGCAGCTTTGCCGAGGAACGCGCCGCTAAAGACGTTAATCTGTTCGAGGCGGTAACCAAATATATCGCAGAGCTGCGTGCAAGTGGCAAAAAGATCATGGTCGCCGCATGGACGGAAGGATCGCTTGACCGTCTGTTGCAGGTGCTGGACGAACATGGTCTGGAAAAGATCGAGACGGTTAAAGACCTGCGCACTGTCAAAGCCCTGTCGCGCGATAAGATCACTGCGACTGTGCTGGCGGTAGAAAGCGGCTTTGATGCCGGTGATCTGGTTGTGGTGGCCGAGCAGGATATTCTCGGTGATCGCCTGATCCGCCGCACCAAGAAACGCAAGCGTGATGCGGATTTTATCTCCGAGGCCGGTAGCCTGACCGCAGGCGATATCGTGGTGCATGTCGATCATGGTATCGGTAAGTTTGTCGGCTTGCGCACAATCACCGCTGCCGGTGCGCCGCATGATTGCCTTGAGCTGCATTATGCCGGTGACGACCGTCTGTTTCTGCCGGTTGAAAATATTGAGCTGCTGTCGCGCTATGGCTCGGAAGGCTCATCCGCTGTTCTGGATAAGCTCGGCGGCGGCGCATGGCAGGCGCGTAAAGCCAAGCTCAAGAAACAATTGCTGGAAATGGCCGGACAACTGATCCGTATTGCTGCGGAACGCGCAATGCGTGGCGCACCGGTGCTGACCCCGCCGGAGGGTGTCTATGGCGAATTTGCCGCCCGTTTCCCTTATGATGAGACAGAAGACCAGCAACGCGCCATTGATGCGATCTTTGACGATCTTGGCGATGGCAAACCAATGGATCGTCTGGTTTGCGGTGATGTTGGTTTTGGTAAAACCGAAGTCGCGCTGCGTGCAGCTTTTGTAGCTGCGCTTAACGGCTATCAGGTGGCTGTTGTTGTGCCGACCACACTGCTGTCACGCCAGCATTTCAAAACCTTCTCCACGCGCTTTAACGGCCTGCCGATCAATGTTGCCCATGCCTCTCGCCTTGTCGGTGCCAAAGAACTGGCATTGACCAAGAAAGGTGTTGAAGAAGGCACAGTTGATATTGTTGTCGGCACCCATGCGCTGCTCGGCAATTCGATCAAGTTCAAAAATCTCGGCCTGCTGATTATCGATGAAGAACAGCATTTTGGCGTGAAGCATAAAGAACGCCTGAAAGACCTGAAATCCGATATTCACGTGCTGACACTCACTGCAACGCCGATCCCGCGCACCTTGCAGCTGGCGCTTACAGGTGTGCGTGAATTGTCGCTGATCACGACACCACCGGTTGACCGTATGGCGGTGCGTACCTTCATTTCACCTTTTGACGCGCTGGTCATCCGCGAAACCCTGATGCGCGAGCGCTATCGCGGCGGTCAGAGCTTCTATGTCTGTCCGCGTATTTCCGACCTTGCCGAGATCAAAGAATTCCTCGACCAGCATGTGCCGGAACTGAAAGTTGCTGTGGCTTATGGGCAGATGGCGGCCGGTGAGCTGGAAGACATTATGAATGCCTTCTATGACGGGCAATATGATGTGCTGCTCTCCACAACCATCGTGGAATCCGGTCTGGATATTCCGACAGCCAATACCATGATCGTACATCGTGCGGATATGTTTGGTCTGGCACAGCTCTATCAGTTGCGTGGCCGCGTTGGCCGTTCCAAGCAGCGTGCATTCGCGCTGTTCACATTGCCTGCGGGCAAAACGCTTACCCAGACTGCTGAGCGTCGCCTCAAAGTGCTGCAATCGCTGGATACTTTGGGCGCTGGTTTCCAGCTTGCCAGCCACGATATGGATATTCGCGGTGCAGGTAATCTGCTGGGCGATGAGCAGTCCGGTCATATCAAGGAAGTCGGTTTCGAGCTTTACCAGCAGATGCTGGAAGAGGCGGTTGCCGAGCTGAAATCCGAAGGCCCAGTAGTTGATAGCCATTGGTCGCCACAAATTGCGGTTGGCACGGCGGTGATGATACCGGAAACTTATGTGCCGGATTTGCAATTGCGTCTGGGGCTTTATCGCCGTCTGGCCGATCTGGAAACAACGCAGGAAATTGACGGTTTTGGTGCCGAGCTGATCGACCGTTTTGGCCCGCTGCCGGAAGAAGTGCAGCACCTGCTCAAGATCGTGTTTATCAAGGCGCTGTGCCGCAAGGCCAATGTTGAGAAATTGGATGCAGGACCGAAGGGCATTGTTATCCAGTTCCGTGAGAAGACCTTCCCGAATCCGGCAGGTCTGGTGCAGATGATTGCGGCACAGGGCTCGCTGGCGAAGATCCGGCCGGATCAGAGTATTGTGTTTATCCGCGATTATCCGACCGCTGAAAAACGCCTGACCGGTTCAGCCGTAATCATGACGCAGTTGGCAAAAATCGCCGGAGAATAAGCAAAACAGGGGGAATAGAATGCAAAAACAGCTTGTTGAAACCAGATATGGTCGCCTTGAGGTCATGACAAGCGCCGGTAAAGGCGCT
Organism: Hyphomicrobiales bacterium; assembly: GCA_900470285.1. Lineage (GTDB taxonomy): Bacteria > Pseudomonadota > Alphaproteobacteria > Rhizobiales > Rhizobiaceae > Pseudochrobactrum. Next base: position 232,399 of record UCAG01000005.1, on the reverse strand, counting down.
CCGGTTTTGTTTATTCATGGCAATTCCGCTTGCAAGGAAGTGTTTCACAAGCAGTTTGAATCTTCTCTGGCACATGATTTCCGGCTGATCGCTTTTGATTTGCCGGGGCATGGCGCTTCTGCCAATGCTGCCGATCCGCAAAAGACCTATACATTGCATGGCTATGCGCAGGCCGCAGCCGATGTGCTGAAGGCGCTGGATGTATCATCGGCAGCCGTGTTTGGCTGGTCGCTCGGCGGGCATATCGGACTGGAAATGATTGCGCAGCAAGCACCGGTCAGCCGTTTAATGATCACCGGCACGCCGCCATTTGCCAAAGATGCGGATGCGGTCGGTCAGGCTTTTGTACCAAGTGAAGCGCTGAAATATGGTGGCCAGCGTGATCTGGACGATGCGGAGGCACAATCCTATGCGCGCCATGTGGTGCATCCGGATAAGCCTACACCGGATTTCGTAGTGAATGCCGTGCGCAGAACCGACGGGCTGACGCGTCAGACAATGTTTGAGAATATTCTGGCGGATAATATTGCTGACCAGCAGCATATGGCTGAAAATTGCCCTGTACCGCTGGCTATTCTCAATGGCGCCGAGGATCATTTCATCAATAATGCGCATATTGCATCGCTGAATTATAAGAATCTCTGGGAAGAGACGATTTTCCTGCTGCCACAGGTCGGCCATGCGGCTTTTCTGGAAAAGCCGCAGTTGTTTAACCGTATATTGGAACGCTTCCTGCGCGGCTAATCTTATGGTTTGCGCAGGCGCACAATCCATGCAATCGGCGTGACGCGCGTATCGGCAACAACGTCTTCTCTTGCGGCCAGTTCTTCCGAGGCCATTGGTTCAACACTGGCCTCGAGAATGAAACCTGCAGCGGTAATCATCCCGATCCATTCGCTCAATGTCCGGTGAAAACGCGGAATATTGAATGGTTTGGATTGTTCACGCTCTTCCTTAGGCAGGCTTGAGAACCACCAAGTCTCCACGTTGCCGTCGATATTGGCAAAATAATCTGCCACTTGTACCGCAACGGCTTTACCACTCTCATCACGAATATTCTTACGAAACGGCGGCACAAAGCACGGATGCAGAATGGTAAACTGGAAGAAGCCTTGCGGTTTCAGAATGCGGAACACTTCTTTCAGCACATCACCTTGTTGCGGCATATCCATCATTGACATAAAGGCGCTGGCAAAATCAAATTGTGCATCATCGAACGGCAGGTGCAAGGCATCTGCGATTTGATAACGGATACCGAGCGGTTCCTTTTGTTCATATTCTGTCGCATGGCGCACAAAAGTCGGAGCAATATCAATACCGGTCATATTGGCACCGGCACGAGCCAGTGAGCGGGTATTCGCACCTTCACCGCAACCGACATCCAATCCGTTTAAGCCTTTGATGTCCGGCAGCATTTCCAAAAAAGCCGGTGTATGCAGCGCGTCACGATAAATGTCGTAACCGGCGCGGACATGTTTCGTCCATGTCTCGGCATTGGCTTCCCAATGGTCAGACACTGAGCGTTTCAGCACATCATTGTCTATTTTTTCTGTCATGGGAAATGCTCCTCGGTTTTACTTATAAAGACGAAAAAGGCTCTCCGGCGTGTGCCAAAGAGCCTTAGAATAGTATTGTTGCAGTGGTTTAAAGATCAGCGATCTTCGCTTAGACCCGGCTCATAACCTTCCGCAATCTGACGGATAGCGTCAGCCATGGCCTCGGCGCTCTGTGCACCCATGACCGCATATTTCTGATCGAGAATGAAGCATGGCACACCGGTCACGCCCATCTGTCCGGCAACGTCGATTTCCGCACGAACATTATCGCTGTCCGTGTCACCTTCGAGCAGGGTTTCGATAATGGTATATTCCATACCGGCATCTTCCGCGGCTTCGATGAGGATTTCATGGCTGCCGATATTTTCGCCTTGTTCAAAATAGAGCGAGAATAATTCGCCGACAACGCGATCCTGTACTTCCGCGCTGACTTCACCCGCCCAGCGGATGAGGCGATGGGCATCCAGTGTATTCGGTGCCACTTCAATCGCATCAAAGTCGAACTCAATACCTTCTTCTTTGCCGATGGCGATCAGCTGGTCATGCACTTCATTCACGCGGCTCTGGGAGCCGAGTTTTTCAACCAGATAGCGTTTGCGCTCTTTGCCTTCAGCTGGAATCGTCGGATCAAGCTGAAACGGACGCCAGCGCACTTCAACATTCAGTTCCGGCAACATTTCAAGGGCGGCTTTCAGGCGCTGACGGCCGAGAAAGCACCACGGGCAGACGACATCGGAAATAACATCGATTGTGATTTGTTTGTTTGTCATGAAATTACCAGTCATCATTGGTTGGCAGAGGTGGTTTCAGTCCACCATGTAGGGAATTGATAGCCGTAAAGCGAGTTTTTTTGTGGAATTTTGATCCGCTCCCACCGTGCAACCTGCTGTTTCGGCAAATAATAAAGCGGCAGATAATAGCTGCCGGAGATCAGCAACCGGTCAAAGGCGCGTACTGCATCGGTAAAAGCAGGGCGGTCTTTGGCGGCGAGCATAGCTTCAATCATCGCATCAATAGCCGGATCCTGTGCACCCGGATAGTTGAAACTGCCGGATGCATCACGTGAGCCGGAGCCCCAGCGCATCCATTGTTCATTGCCGGGAGAAAGCGAGGCTGTCAGCGCACCGATAATCATATCATAATCGAAATTCTGCAAGCGCTGCTGATATTGCGCATCATCGGCACTACGGATTTCCGCAACAATACCCAGACGTGCCAGATTGCGCTTATAGGCCAGTGCCAGCTTTTCCTCATCGACTGAGCGGGTCATGATTTCAAAGCTCAGACGGGTGCCTTCCGGCGTGGTAGCCACACCGTTGTTAAACGTAAAACCTGCCTGCTCCAGCAAATCATAGGCTTTTTTAGCAGGTTCACGATCATGACCGCTGCCGTCGGTTGTGGTCGGGCGCCATGTGCCGTCCATCGTTTCCGGCAGTATTCTATCCTGATAGGGGGCGAGTAACTGCTTTTCACCGTCGCTCGCCGGACGGCCGACAGACGATAATTCCGAACCCTGCCAGAAACTCGCCATACGATCATATTGACCGGAAAACAGTGAGCGGTTTGCCCATTCAAAGTCAAAGAGTTCGGAGAGCGCGCGGCGCACTTTAACATCAGCAAATTTTTCGCGTCGCGTATTGAAGACAAAGCCGAGCATATTGGCCGGCGTACCTTTGACAAAAGTGTCCTTAATGACTTTTCCTTGTTTTACCGCAGGAAAGTCATAGGCTTTGCTCCAGTGATTAGGTGAGCCGTCAACATAAACATCGATAATCCCCTTCTTGAAAGCCTCGAAATAAGAGGTTTCATTACGGAAATATTCGATGGTGATGGTTTCAAAATTGTTGAAACCGGTACGGCTTGGTAGATCTTTTGCCCAGTAATCCGCATTGCGCTGATAGGTAATACGTTCACCCGGTTTTACATCTTTAATAAGATAAGGGCCGCTTGCGACCGGAGGCTTCAGAGAGGCCTTGCCGAAAGTTTCCGGATCAACTGCATGTTTCGGCAGCACCGGCATAGTACTTGCCAGGAGCAACGGAAATTCACGGTTCGCCTTATCGTTGAAGGTAATACGAATGCCGCGCTCGCCGGTTTTCTCGATTTTGTCGATCTGCTTCATACGGGCATTAAACGGCGGACGGCCTTTTTCCGTCAGGATTTCATAGGTGAAAAGCACGTCTTCCGGTGTCACCGGCTTGCCGTCTGACCATCGGGCTTTCGGGTTCAGCGTAAATTCAATGAAACTGCGTGCATCATCAATCTCAACGCTTTCAGCCAGTAAGCCATAGAGTGTAAAAGGCTCATCAGTTGAGCGCTGCATCAACGGCTCAAACACCAGATTGCCGAAATCCCCGTCAATGAACATACCGCGCGCTGTGGTGCGCATGCTCTGCAAAACAAACGGGTTCAGACTGTCGAATGTACCGACGACACCATAGGTGATATTTCCGCCTTTAGGTGCTGCCGGATTGGTATAAGGGAAGTGTTTGAAATCGGCTGGCAGTGCAATGTCACCATGCATGGACAATGCGTAGGATGGCACGCTGTCTTGTCCGGCAGATGCGGTTTGGGCTTGTGCTGTGCTTTGGGTAAAGGGCAGGCCGGTAGCGCCAAATGCAGTTGCCAGAACAGAGGTTCCCAGCATTGCAAGCAGATGACGCCTGTTGATGATGCGCGGGAAGGGCAGGAACGGCTGTGTCATTGGTCAATCACTATCCGGTAAAATTTTAAGAATGCTCTGATTTGTCAGAATTTTGCGTGTTTTTGATTAATTTTGAGAATGTTTGAGGATTATGCCGGTTCGGTACCATATTTGATTCGTATCAGATGCACTGTATAAACCGCTTTTTTAGCGGGAATATGCAGCAAGCTACAGAATTATAATATGAAATATTGACCGGCCGGTTTTCGTTTTATGATAAGTCAGGCGGGAAATGCGTTGTTTTTATAGCGCAAATCGACGTTAAAAAACTATGGTTAATAAAACGGCACTGGATAATACGTTGCAGTCAGTGTAACACCGCAAATAACGCAGGGTCACGCTGTTGCCGTATTTTATCCGCAGTCATGGTTGCGAAAATTCGGTTCACTTGCTGATCCGCAGGGGGAAAACGTTGTCTTGCCAGTCTCGATGATAATTCCCGTAAAAAATACAGGCTGTTTATTTCTCTGAAACAGCATAGCCAGAATTCAGATCAGAGTGTTGAAAGGAACCTGTTGATCATGACCAGCACGAAGACATTCGCTGCCGCATCGGCAATTGCCGGCGCCGTTGCCCTGCTTGCAACCGCGACCCTTCCGGCCACAGCTCAACAGCTGCCGCCGCAGGGATGGTTCAAGGTCTGCTCGAAGCAGGAAGATAATGATATTTGCAATACACAGAATATCGTGACTGCAGATTCCGGTCAGCTGCTGACCGCGATCAACCTGATCGAAATCAAAGGCAAGATTAATCGTAAGATTTTTCAGGTTTCCGTTCCGACCGGTCGTCTGATCCCTGCGGGTATCGGTATGCAGATTGATGCGAACAAAACCACCAAAGTTGAATACGGTATCTGCTTCCCGGATCGCTGCATTGCAGAAGCTCCGCTGACAGATGAAATGGTCAATGCGCTGAAAAAAGGCGGTAAGCTGACCCTTACATCCGTAAACTTCCAGAATAAGCCAAATCCGATCACTGTTCAGCTCACCGGTTTCTCCGATGCACTGAATGGCAAGGGTCTGCAGCAGAACGAACTTGAACAGCGCCAGAAAGAACTTCAGGACGCAGTTCAGAAGCGCCAGAAAGAATTTGAAGCCAAGATGAAGGCAGAACAGGAAAAGGCGAAAGCCGGTAACTGATCTGGAACATCCGGAAACAGATTTTAAAGGGCGCCTCTGGCGCCCTTTTTTATTGGAGGAAAAATGACAAGACCTGAACTGACAACGCAACGTCTGAAACTACGGATATATACACCGCAGGACGCTGCTGAAATGTACAGCCATATCACACCGACGCTCACCCGTTTTATGGCGTGGGAACCACCTGCATCCTATGAGGAGTTTCTGGAGAACAAACCTCTTTGGGAAGAGCGTTTCCTGAAAGGGACAGATTACCACTTTGTTGCCAGAGATATCCGAAGCGGTCGCTATATCGGTATTGTCGGTGTGCATCGGGCTACAACGACTACACCGGAATTCGGCGTTTGGATGTGTGAGGATATGCACGGGCAGGGCTTCGGTAAAGAGGCTGTCACTGCTGTGTTCGGTTGGGCAAAGGAAGCCTTACAGGCAGACTATTTCGTTTATCCGGTGGCCGAAGAAAATCGGGCAAGCCGCAAGATTGCCGAAGCACTCGGCGGGCAGCTTGTCTCTTCCGAGCCGAAGCCGAAATATATGTCTGTGACCTATCATATTCCGGCCTGAAACATACGCGGAGTATAGCTGGTAACGTGTAATTTCTTGGAATTGCCGCGTAATGCTGAAGTCATATCATCGGGTTTTCTTTATAAGGAAGCCCGATGATACCAGAAATTGAAACAACGCGTATGATCCTGCGTCCGTTCAGGGCAGAAGATGCGGATGAAATCTGGCCATGTATGACAGCGAATTTAGCACGTTATATGCTGTGGAATCCGCCGAAAAACGCTGAAGATTTTAAAAACATCTGGAAAAACTGGCCGGCAAAACAAGAAGAAGGTAATTCCTATGTTTTTGTCGGAAGAGTGAGGAAAAACGGCTCTTTGGCGGGGCTGTTTAGTGCGCATAATTTCACTACTCCGGTTCCGCGTCTTGCTTTATGGGTATGTGAGGAGCACCAAAGACAAGGTTATGCCTCAGAGGCCCTGAAGGGGATTATGCATTGGGTGGGGCAACATTTTCAGCCGGATTATTTCAGTTATCAGGTTGCCGAACAGAATGTTGCCAGCCGCAAGCTTGTAGAAAGCCTTGGCGGTAAAGTTGTTGGAGTAGAAAGAGATCCCAAGTTCACGCTGATTATTTATCACATTCCTGCGTGAGAGTTTTTGCATTTATTATGGCCGGATATGTCCTGTCATTGTCCTGATATTGGCTTTTTCATTATATTTTAGCGCGGTAATTTCTGTTATACAACTTTACAGGAGTTACCTAAAATGTCCGCCAATGATACTGCTCTGATCGTTATTGATGTTCAGGAATCTTTTCGCCAGCGCGCCGTGTGGCAGGATGATATTGCTCGTCCTTTTATCCGGAATGTACAGGCGCTGATCGACGGCGCTGCTAAACGTAATATTCCTGTCGTGCAGATTTTACACACGGATAATGATGATGTGTTTCAGCTGGAAAGTGGTTTTGTGCGCACATTGGAAGGTCTGGAGATCGAGCCAACCGTGCAGTTTTACAAGAAGCGTCACTCTGCTCTTGTGGAAAGCGGTCTGAATGTCTGGCTGACGGAGCGCGGTATCCGCAAGCTGATTATCTGTGGCATCAGAACCGAACAGTGTTGTGAAACGACAACGCGTCATGCGTCTGATCTAGGCTATCAGGTTGATTATGTAACGGAAGCCACTCTGACTTTTCCGATGCAGCATCCTTCAGGACAGGTCTTCTCTGTTGAGGATATCAAAATGCGTACGGAGCTGGTTCTGGCGGGACGTTTTGCGCGCATTGCCACGGTTGAAGAAGCACTTCAGGCTGCCTCAGTATAAGGAAATTTGATTGTGAATAAGCAAAGCGGCGCAACGGCTCCTAAGGTCATACCTGTCTATGTTGTTGTGCCGCCGCATATCCTGTTGCTGGATGTGGCGGGGCCGGTGGAAGTGTTGCGCCGTGCTAATGCCGAGCAGCAGGACATTTTGTTCGATTATCATTTTGTCTCAACGCAAGCGGAGCAGGTGAGTTCAATCGGGTTGGCTGTTGCAGGGCTTGAACCATTACCTGCACAGCTGCCGGATGATGCCTATATTCTTGTTTGCGGTACCATAACAGCACCGGCAGAAGCAACCGATCCCGAGCCGGAATACCGGCAATTGGCATCATGGTTGAAAGCGGTCTACCGGTCATCAATGCATCTGGTAACGATCTGCTCCGGTGCCCTGATTGCTGCGCGTGCCGGTTTGTTCGATGGTTATGCCTGCACGACCCATGCATTGTCTGTCGATGAGTTGCGTGCAATAGCACCGGCTGCGCGTGTATTGGATAACCGGCTCTATGTGGAAGACGGTACGCGCTTTTCGAGTGCAGGTATCTCCACGGGAACTGACCTTATGTTACATCTGGTGGCAAAGCTGACATCACCGGTCGTGGTGCTGAGCATTGCCCGCTATATGGTTGTCTATATCCGGCGTACCGGCGGTGAGCCGCAATTTTCACCGTGGCTGAGCGGGCGTAATCATATTCATCCGGCAATTCATCGTATTCAGGATGCGATTATTGCTGATCCGGCGCGGTGCTGGTCTCTGGCAGAACTGGCCGATACCGGTTTTATGAGTGTTCGCAATCTGTCGCGTCTGTTTCAGGAGTATACGGGACTGACGGTGACGGAATATGTCAATCTGATCCGCGTAACACTGGCCAAAGATATTCTGACCAATTCACCGCTGGATATGGAAAATATCGCGGAGAAAACCGGTTTTACCTCAGCCCGCCATCTGCGCCGTGTCTGGTCGAAATATAATGCGGTGCCGCCGAGCCATTATCGCCGGATTACCGGACAGGTGTAAGATCACGTTGTGCAATACCGCAAATCACTGCCAGCAATAACAATCCGGCTGAAGCCCACAGGCCACTTGAGAGGCTATGTGTCAGGTCATTGATAAAGCCGATCAGCACAGGGCCGACAATCTGCCCGACAGAGAACATAACGGTCATCATGCCGATTGCTGCTGCCCAGCCTTCCGGCGGCAGATTGCGGCGTACATAGACTGTGGTTGAGGCAACAACCGCGAAAAACGCACAACCGAAACCGGCAGCAGAAATCATCAGCAGGGGCGTGCCTGATGAGAAAATCGGCAGCAGTGATGCAATCAATGTAATCAGCGACAGCAGGGCGAAACCATAACCATGCAGCACTTTTTTCTGAATGCCTGCGCAAATCCATGGCGAGGAAATTGCGCCAAGCCCGATCACAAACCAAAAGGCTGATTGCAGCATAGCCCCGCCGCCGGAATTCTGCACCCATGCGATCATAAAGGTCATATAGGCAATATAACCGGCACCGACAAAGAGATATCCGGCTAAAATGCCGCTCATGGCTTTGTAGTCAACACGGTAAGGTTTGCTTTTCTGATCCGGCTTGTAGAGCGTTACATTTTGTCCGTGCGCGCCGATCAGCAGCAGTGCCAAAGGGGCGGCGATCAGTGCCAGCAAGGCCCATGCATAAGGCCATGAGCCTGCACCCAAACAGGCAATCAGATAAGGAATGACGAGACCGGACAGGAAAATACCGATGCCAGGCCCTGCATAGAAAATACCGAGAATAACCGAACTGCGCTCCGGATGGCGTTGTGCAAGACTGGTTGTCAGCAGGCCACCGGCGACAAAAGCCAAACCTGCACTGAGTCCGGCAATAAATCGCAGCAGGTTGAGAATAAGCACATCGCGGAAGACCGCACAGAGTGCCAGTGAAGCGACAACCAGCCAGATATTGATGATCATCATTTTATAGGCACTGATATAGCGCAGCAGACGCGATGCGAGCAAAGCGCCGAACAGATAACCGATCCCGTTGCTGGTATTCATCCAGCCTGCATCCGCATAGGACCAGTGCAGATCGGCACGCATATCCGGCAGCACAAGTGCATAGGCAAAACGCGCAAACCCCAATCCCAGCGCCGGAACCATTGCTAAGGCCAGCACAACGGCTAAGGCATTTTCACTTTTTCCGAACGGGTTTTGGGTTGTCATTACAGGCATTCCGGTATTGTTTTACAGTATAACTTATAGCGGATTCACATCGTAGCGGTGATGATTAATCCGCATGAGAGAGCGTGTTCAAATAGAAAAAGCCCCGCCTGATTATTCAGGCGGGGCTTTTACAAATTATGACTGATTAAGCAGCCATTGCTTTCTGCAGGTTTTCGTCAATCTTGTCGAGGAAGCCTGTTGTCGACAGCCAAGGCTGATCCGGACCGATCAGCAGAGCCAGATCTTTGGTCATGTAGCCGGATTCAACTGTATCTACGCAGACTTTTTCCAGTGTATCGGCAAAGCGCTTCAGCTCGGCATTGTCGTCGAGCTTGGCGCGGTGCGCGAGACCACGGGTCCATGCGAAGATCGAAGCGATCGAGTTGGTTGAGGTTTCCTCACCCTTCTGATGCTGGCGATAGTGACGGGTTACAGTACCGTGAGCAGCTTCTGCTTCAACGGTCTTGCCATCCGGTGTCATCAGAACCGAGGTCATCAGGCCGAGCGAGCCGAAGCCCTGCGCCACGATGTCGGACTGCACGTCACCGTCATAGTTCTTACAAGCCCAGACATAACCGCCGGACCATTTCAGAGCCGAAGCAACCATGTCGTCGATCAGGCGGTGTTCGTACCAGATCTTGGCTTCTTTGAACTTCTCAGCAAATTCAGCCTGATAAACTTCTTCAAAGATATCTTTGAAGCGGCCGTCATAGGCTTTGAGAATGGTGTTTTTGGTCGACAGATAAACCGGATAGCCGCGCTGCAGGCCGTAGTTCAGCGATGCACGGGCGAATTCGCGGATGGATTCGTCGATATTGTACATAGCCATTGCTACACCGGCGGATGGTGCATCATAGACTTCGTGTTCAATGGTTTCGCCGTCTTCACCAACGAATTTGATCGACAGCTTGCCTTTGCCCGGGAATTTGAAATCAGTCGCGCGGTACTGGTCACCGAAAGCATGACGGCCAACGATGATCGGCTGAGTCCAGCCCGGCACCAGACGCGGTACGTTTTTGCAGATGATTGGTTCGCGGAAAATTACGCCGCCGAGAATGTTGCGGATGGTGCCGTTTGGCGACTTCCACATTTTCTTAAGCTTGAATTCTTCAACGCGGGCTTCATCAGGGGTGATGGTGGCGCATTTCACACCAACGCCGTGCTCTTTGATAGCATTTGCTGCGTCGATGGTAACCTGATCATTGGTTGCATCGCGGTGTTCTACCGACAGATCATAATATTTCAGATCGATGTCGAGATACGGATGGATGAGTTTGTCTTTGATAAACTGCCAGATGATGCGGGTCATCTCATCGCCGTCAAGCTCAACAACGGGATTTGCAACTTTGATCTTTGCCATTAAAACCTCTCCTTCATGAAGTTGCGCCTCTCATAGCACTGCTTAAGCGAGAGGCAAAGTGCTAACGACGCCTTGAGAACAGGAATAATAAAAAACGCCGGAGATAACGGGTTTTTATACTGTCAGAGGGCAATTTATTTGTTCACGATGGTGTGAGATATGCTTCGCTTCGCTGCATTAGAGAGCCGGTACAGGTTGCTGGCGATTCAGTTTTTTATGCTGATACCTGTTTAATTGTTATGCATGATTTGAATTCCGCCACTCTTCCGTTTAAGAAAAGCGCGAAAAGCGCATACGGAATGTCTCGTTTTGCGCGCGAAATTTGAGTTTTGAGAAGATAATGGCCGGTACAGACAAACAGCGCCCGATGATTTCAGAAGGCCCAGCAATCATTCTTGTGGAGCCGCAATTGCCGGAAAATATCGGCATGGTGGCACGCGCTATGGCCAATTTCGGCCTTGGCGAATTGCGTCTGGTCAATCCGCGTGAAGCCTTTCCGAATGACAAAGCACGCTCTGCCGCCAGCAAGGCCGATCATATTATTGACAGCGCGGTTCTCTATGACGATCTGCCGTCAGCACTGGCTGATCTGAATTTTGTTTATGCCACGACCGCCCGCGAGCGTGACGGTTTCAAACAGGTGCGCGGCCCTGTGGAGGCAGGTAAAATCCTGCGTCAGAAATTCCGTACCGGTGAGAAAACCGGCATTATGTTCGGCCGTGAACGCGTCGGCCTGAAAAATGATGAAGTTGGTCTGGCTGATGAACTGGTGACATTTCCGGTCAATCCGGCATTTGCCTCGCTCAATATCGCGCAGGCTGTGCTGCTGATGTCCTATGAATGGATGAAATCCGGTCTGGAAAATGAAACGGACACGGTTTTCCGCGGGCCTGAACTGCAACCGGCCAATAAAGAATATCTACACGGTTTCTTTAATCATTTGGAGGAAGCTCTGGATACGCGCGGTTATTTCCGCCCTGAAGCGCGTAAGGAGATCATGGTGAATAATTTGCGGGCAGTGCTGACCCGTCCGGCATTTGCGGAAGCTGAAATCCGCTTGCTGCGCGGGGTGCTGACCTCACTGGATTATTTCTCGCCGAAGAGCCCGCGTGGTTCTGGTGCACCTGAAGGACGTGCCAGAGTTTATAAAGACGAGACACAGAATACTGAGCAGGATAAACCGGACGAAAAGTCCTGAGGCAGGTTTGCGATGCACCATCTCGCGCAATATACAGCAACCAATATTTCCAGCAGGCAGGATGCGCCGGTTATCGTTTTTGACAGCGGTATCGGCGGCCTGACTGTGTTGCGCGAGGCGCGGGTGCTGATGCCCGACCGCCATTTTATCTATGTGGCTGATGATGCGGGCTTTCCCTATGGTTCATGGGAAGAACCGGCTCTGCGCGAGCGCATTGTCGGCCTGTTCGCTGATCTGATCCGCCGTTTTCATCCTCAGCTTTGCGTGATTGCCTGTAATACGGCGTCCACACTTGTGCTGGATGATCTACGGCAGGCCTTTCCGGATACGCCTTTTGTCGGCACAGTTCCTGCGATTAAGCCTGCAGCTGAGCGCACACATTCCGGTCTTGTCTCGGTTCTGGCGACACCGGGCACGGTCAAGCGTGCCTATACGCGGGATCTGATCCAGTCTTTCGCCTCGCAATGCCATGTGCGCCTTGTTGGTGCTGACCGGTTGGCAACATTGGCCGAAGCGCATATTCGCGGTGAAAAGATTGATGATGAGCTGGTGCTGGAACAGATCACACCATGCTTTATCGAACAGGATGGCAAGCGTACTGATATCGTTGTGCTGGCCTGCACACATTATCCGTTTCTCGCCAATGTATTCCGTCGTCTGGCGCCGTGGCCGGTAGACTGGCTTGATCCGGCAGAAGCTATCGCTCGGCGTATGCTCTCTCTGTTGCCGGAGACGAAGGATAAAAGCCTGCATCATCATGAGGATTTGGCGGTGTTCACATCCGGCAAACCGGATTATGCGATCCGCCGTTTGTTGCAGGGCTTTGGTCTGAGAAACTGATCAACATTTGCGATAAGGTTAAATCTAAACTATAATTACTCTGTATAAATAATTGTATTTATTATTTTTTATGGAGTTTTTATTGTGAGGAATTTAAAGATTTCTGCGACGCTTATTATTGCTGTTTCTATGTTATCCGGTGCCGCTTATGCAAAAACACTGAATTTTGAAAGCAGTTTGTCGGGTAATAAAGAAATTCCGCATGTTGTGACAGCAGCCAAAGGGCAGCTTAAAGCCAGCTATAATACAATCAGCAAAGTGCTGAAATGGCATGTCAGCTATAGCGGTCTGAGTGGCACTGCAACAATGGCGCATTTTCACGGACCGGCAACGACTAGACAAAATGCCGATGTAATTATTCCCATTAAGCCTGATGCATTGAAGAGCCCGATTGAGGGCACTGAAAAGCTGACCAAAGAGCAGGAAAAACAACTGCTGTCAGGGCATTGGTATTTCAACATTCATACGGAAAAACATCCGGGTGGTGAGATCAGAACACAGCTGACACACAAGTAAAACTGTTTGTAATCATGATAAAGCGCTTCCTGAAAGGATGCAGGGAGCGCTTATTTTTTGCTGAAGTCAGTTTGTCAGTGAAACTTGCTTGACCTTACCCTAAGGGCAACCCTGCATAGCTTGTGCGATGAGACTCACAAGGAGATAGTATGCTGACAATCGGACAAATGGCGCGCTCACAGGGCGTAAGCACCAAGACCCTGCGCCATTATGATAGTATTGGTCTGTTCAGTCCGACATTGAACGGACAGGATAACGGCTACCGTTATTACCGGCCGGAGCAGATTGTAACGCTGGGTCGCATCGTCTGGCTGAAACAATTGGGTATGGCATTGGATGAAATCAAAACACTGGCAGCTGACGGCGGATTGGACAGTGTTGAAAAAATGCATGCTGTGCTGGAAAACCATGCCGTTCAGCTTGAAGCTGATATAAACAGGCGTCAGAAAACGCTTGGCCATCTTCATCGCTATCTCGCACAACCGGAGCGCAAAATGCCTGACTTACAAAAACCTGTACGGGTTTTCTTCGCTGCACAACGCATTATCGGCATGTGCTGGTATCCTGAGGATGAAGGCAGTATTCCGCAAATGTGGAATCGTTTTGAAGCACGCGAGCATGAGATTGAGCGTCTGGAAGAGCCTGTGGGCACTTTCGGCATTTGCCAGCCTCTGGCTGACGGGCAGTGGCGCTACATTGCAGGCCTGCCGGTTGGCGCAGATGCGGCTATTCCTGACGGATTGATCGCCTTGGAAATTCCGGGGCGTTATTATGCGAAGGTCGAACATCACGGTGAGGTAACAACTTTGCCGGAAACGTTCCGTGCTGCATATTCGGAATGGCTGCCAAGCGCAGGTATGCAGCCTGATGAAGGGATTGAGTTTGAATATAGCGGTGCGCGTTTTCTCGGACCTATGCACCCTGAAAGCGTGACGGAGATCTATATCCCGCTGAAATAATGAAATAATAAAGAGCGACCTTGATCATGTTTCAGGTCGCTCTTTATGTGATTTTCTTCTATCTCCGGTGACGATGGAAATCAGGTAGCGGAGACTATGATGATGAAGCAGACAGTTGCAGCATTGGCGGCAGGGTTAAGCATTTTGACGCTGACAGGCAGTTTTGCAGCCATGGCAGAGCAGGTTGGTTTCCGGCAAACCGAGCTGACGGATAAGAGCGGCAATCGTGATTTGAAAGTTGCGCTTTGGTATCCGACATCCGACACAAAACCAGTCGAGATGATTGGCGAAAATCTTGCATTTATTGGTATTGAGGCCGTTAGGGATGCTGCACCGGATAAGAGTTCTCATCCGCTTGTGGTTTTGTCTCATGGCTATGGCGGCAGTTGGCGTAATCTGAACTGGCTGGCGGGTGAGCTGGTCGGGCAGGGCTATATTGTTGCCGCGCCGGATCATCCGGGCACTACCACATTTAATCGCGATCAAGAGCAGGCTGCAAAGCTCTGGGAGCGCCCACATGACCTTAGCCGTGTGATTGATATTGTGACCTCTGACAGCGCTCTGGCGGGCAAGATTGAGCCTGATCGCATTGCTGCGATTGGCCATTCTCTTGGTGGCTGGTCAGTTGTCGCTCTGGCCGGAGCACAGTTTGATCGGGAGCGTTTTGAGAAAGACTGCAAAGACAATCCCAATCCGCGCACTTGTGGTTTGGCAGATGAACTGATCAACCCGCAGGGTGATGTTGCAGCTGAAAAAATGAAAACACTGAAAGCTGATCCGCGTGTTGGTGCGATTGTTTCGCTCGATCTGGGGGTGGCGCGTGGGTTCACGCCGCAAAGCCTGAACAATATTTCAGTGCCAGCTCTGATCTTTGGTGCTGGTGTTGATATTGGTGACCTGCCTGCCAAAATGGAATCCGGCTATATCGCAGCGAATATGCCCGATAAAGCCACGCAATATTTCGAGATCGCGGATGCCGCGCATTTCAGCTTTATGCAGATATGTAAGGCGGGAGCAGCTGAGTTGATCGAAGCGGAAACCCCAGGAGACGGTATTGTCTGCAAAGACGGTGCAGGGCGCAGCCGTGAGGCGATACACCGTGAAGTAGCTGATATGATTATCGCTTTTTTGGCAAAATCCATTCCCGCCCAATAATGCAAAAAGGCCGCTATAAAGCGGCCTTTTCTTTTAGAGAGCCTTGGGAGGCTTAGAGCATTTCCTGTGTAAATTGAAAAATGGAAATGCTCTATTTTTTCTTTGACGTACATCTTATTCCGAAAACCGGTTCCTACTTTTCGGGATGTGCTTACTGGATCTTCAATTCACTGACTTTACCGACAGTGAAGAACTGGGTTTCACCATTGGAGTCATCCACACCGTCATTATCAGTCACAACATAACCGATGCCGTTTTTGTCGATGGCGAAGCCTTCAACCTTGTCCGGTACAAAGCCATTGAGTTTCTTGAGATCAGGAATGAAATCATAAACTAATGTCTTGCTGACGACCGGCAGTTTCTCGCCGATTTTAGCCGGTTTCAGGTCTGCCAGAGCCATTTTGTAAAGGCGCTTGTTGACAGCTTCCTTGCCGATCAGATTATCGCGCTCGACAATATAAAGCTGGCCGTCATGAGCGGTTACTTCAGAGAGACCAACCCAGCCCTTTTCTTTCTTATCCAGCGGATAGGCAACAGCGGCCCATTCTTCACTCTTCAGATTGTAGCTGAGGATTTTGACGTTGCCCTTTTCGTCGTCAGCCCATTCGCGCTGTACAACCATCCAGAGCGTTTCATTGTCGCCTTCACCGGTACGGGTAATACCTTCAAGGCCGAAGCGGGTCTGATGCTTGAGCAGGTCTTCAGGCAAAGCGATTTCTTTTTTGATCTCGCCTTTGTCATTCACATTGAGAATTGCATGCGGAACGAGCTTCTTCTGATCGCCTTCATTGGCCAGCCAGAAGCCGCCTTTACCATCCGTGGTAATGCCTTCCAGATCAAGCTTTTGCGCAGCATCTTTACCGCGCTTTACCAACAGAGCTGAAGTGATTTTCGCAGGCTTCTGGTTGGCATCAATCGTGTAGATGGTTGGTGCAGAATAATAGGCTGAGTCAGAGATGGCATAGAGAATACTGTCTTTGCTTTCATCTGCAACCAGACCGGACAGAGCGCCCCAGCCGATTGGCGTGCCTTCTTCAGTCAGTTCCGAAACCAGCTGCGGGTAGGTGGCAGGTTTGTCCTGCAGTTCATAGATCATCACATGAGAACGGGCACCGCCGTCTTCACCCAGATCGGTTTCATTCGCCGTGACCAGCAGGTTGCGTGACGGGATCGCCAGAACACCTTCAGGGCCGATGCCGGATGGCAGCAGTTGCACGAATTCAGGGTCTTTACCGGTGTCTTTATAAACGCTGACCATCGAGCCGCGTTCGCTGGCGATAAACAGGTAATCTGTATCACCGAAGCGACCAACTTCAGCGCCTTCCAGCTCTACGCCTTTTTTATTGCGTTTTTCAGGATAATGACCGTGCGCTGCAATCTTATGCTCCAGCGTATTGCCTGAATCGTAGAGCACTTTGCCGCTTGTGTCGAAAATGGTGAAACCGCGGGAGCCGCCTTTATAATCACCTTCATTGGCGGTCAGAAGACGGTCATCACCAACCCATTTAATGGTATCCGGCTCGCGGGCAACATTCTTCATTTCGCCGTTGAACTTGATCTGGCCGTCTTTCTTGGTGTCGATCTTGTCGAGATCAACTGTGCCGGCAGAGAAGTGCGATGTGATTTTGCCGGAAGCCGCATCAATAATCGCGATATGGTTGTTTTCCTGCAGGGTAACAGCAATTTCATTCTTGCTGTTGAAGGAAACAAATTCCGGCTCCGGATCTTCCGGCGCGATTTCCGCAATGCCGGTCATATCCACGAGTTTCATGGTTTTGCAGTCAGGCTTACCGTCTTTGAGGTCGAGAATAACCAGATTACCGGCCGGAAGCTGCGGCAGTTCACCGTCATTCAGCTCTTCATCGCGTTCATTCTCAATGGCGACTGCGAGGAATTTCTTGTCAGGAGAAACAGCAACAGAATCCGGCTGGCCGCCGAGATCGCAACTCATTTCAACTTTGCGCGACGCAATATCAATCACATCCAGACGACCGGATGGTTTGACATAGCTTTCTGATGTGTTGACGCCGGCGAGGATGCGTTTGCCGGCGACAGTCACTGAAGTCGGTTCGCCTTCAACTTTGAGTACACCACCGGCTTTCGGGTTTTTAGGGTCGGTAATGTCAACAAAACCGATACCACCATAAGGACTGTCGGAATAGATTAGCGTATTGCCGTCTTCCGAAACCGTAATGATTTCCGAAGAGGTTGCTGCTTTGACGTCTGCATCTTTCGGCAGATTGTCTGTTACCGCAAAGCTGGCAATACGGTTGAAAACCGGCTCTGCCGAAGCGGAAAAGGCAACAGAGCTTGCTAAGGTGGCAGTAAGAGCGGTGATGAGAGAAAGTCTCATTGAGCGGCGCGACATGAATATCCCCGAATGTTGCGATAAATTCCGGATCTCTGATCCAAAAGTCGCCTTGCTTTGCTGTAAATGGCTATTTCTGCGCTTCCGGTACTCACGTAATTATATATACGCTGCGTTCAGGAGCTTGAAATCACCATTTTCGCTATGGCCTGCCACTTTTTGATTCAGACATTGAGGGGAGGTTTCGCCGTTCTCTGTTGCAGGCAAATGTCACTTCCGTGAAGAAATGATGACATGACTTTTATTAGCATTTTATTCGCTAACAAAACGGTGGGTAAATGGAATGCAATTATGAAGAGAAAACGCTGAAACGCTTGCAGATTGTATTATCTCCGGTGCGATAGCTTTGGAAACCGATTGCGTCATAATAAGCAAGCCCGTTGGCATTATCCGCGCCGATAGTTGCGTCAATATTTTGCAGATTTGCGTTTTCAGCTGCGAGTTTTGTTGCGGCGAACAGAGCCTTGCCAACACCGCGGCGGGCTGCGTTCGGGCTGACATGAGTGCCGATAATGCCCCAGCCTGCTGCGACACCATATTTATTGTCCTCAGCAGCGCGGATCAGCGATTGAAAGCCCAAAACCTCACCATTCTCATCTTCTGCAACGCTGCACAAAATGCCGTGCGGATTATTGATATAAGTGTCGCACACAAAATCCTGATCATGCGGACGCTGCCGTTGTGTAACTGCAATAATATCTGTCAATACACGGCTCATGGCCTCAGCATCACTCAATCGGGCAGGTCTGATAATCATATTTTATCTTCCATATAAATACTTGAAGGCATTTATTTATCGGACGGTGTCTGCGGGCGGGCGAGGTTACCTTTACCAAATGTGTAGCCGGTTTCCACTGTTTTGGAGCCGAATTTGGAGCGTAGCTTATCAATGGCAGTTTCAGCCGCAGCGCGTTTGCCTGCTTTGATATCGACCAGATCAGGCGGATCGGCTTTCACCGGATCGGTGAGGTCGGTAACACCGATGCCGAGCAGACGATATTGAGTGCCGTCAATTTCCTTTTGCAACATATAAAGACCGGTGCGGAAAATCCTGTCTGCAAGCTGCGTGGGATCGCTCAGACGATGATTGCGGGTACGGCTCTGGAAATCCTTGGTCTTGAGCTTCAGCACCACTGTATGACCGGCAATCTCGCCATGCTTTAGTCGTCCGGCAACTTTTTCCGACAGTGCACGCAGAACCGGCACCAGCTCCTCAGCTTTGGCGATATCAATATCAAAAGTAGTTTCATTGGAGATGCTCTTCATCTCGCTTTCCGGCTGCACAGTGCGTGTATCCATGCCACGGGAGAGGCGGTAAAGCCGCTGCCCCATCACGCCATAGGACTTCATCAGTGCAGATTCCTCCATCTGCTGCAGTTGCCCTATGGTCTGAATACCGTCAGCATTGAGCTTGGCATTGAGTGCCTTGCCGACACCCCAGATCATGTTGACAGGTTTGGACTTCAGAAAATTCTGCGCTTCTTTTTCTCCTATCACCGAAAAACCGCGCGGCTTCTCCATGTCTGAGGCAAGTTTTGCCAGAAACTTGCAGTAGGACAGACCGACAGAAACCGTGATGCCGATTTCCTGTTCAATACGGCGGGCGAATTCTGCCAGCACAAGAGCAGGCGGTGCACGGTGCAATTTGGCCGTGCCGCGCAGATCCAGAAACGCTTCATCAATCGAAAGCGGTTCGACAAGCGGCGTGAGGTCAAACATCATCTGGCGAATCTGGTGGCCGACCTTGCGATATTTCTCCATATTCGGTTTAACGAATATCGCCTGCGGGCAGAGCTCAATAGCTTTGAAGGTCGGCATGGCAGAACGCACGCCGTGAATACGCGCAATATAGCAGCAGGTGGAAACGACACCACGCTTGCCGCCGCCGACAATCACCGGCTTGTCACGCAGTTCAGGATTGTCGCGTTTTTCAATGGAAGCGTAAAAAGCATCACAATCAATATGTGCAAAGCTTAAATCATAAAGCTCTTCATGGCGCACCAGACGCGGACTGCCGCAAGCGCTGCAACGCGGGCGTGGTTCAGTGCGGCGCTTTTTCTGCACAGTCAGGCAATCGCGGCAGAAACCTGCCTGCGGATCGGCCTCAGCAAAATAACCGGAAACACCGTTGACCATCGTAAAAACCTGTATCATGATCCGAACATAAGCGGAACATTTGCACAATACAGGCAGATGATTTCAAGTGCCAGCGAATTTTATACACAATCTGCAGCGATGCAGGAGATGCATTTACATGGATTGGTCGTAAGCACTGTCACCGTTTGGCAGAAAGCGCAGCGCTTGATTCATGCTTTCCGGCTTGTGACCGGTTGCTTCGCAAAACTGCATGAGCGTTGGCTCATGTGCCAGATAGAACTGTAATACACCGGTCAGAAAAGCCGGTTCACCTGCGGCTTCGCGGATAGATGAGACTTCAATGCCGGTGAGGGACAAAAAGCGATTCATCAGATCCGGCTGCTGTGCCAGAAAGACCAGAGCTTCAATGGCCAGATTTTCAGCATCGCTTTGATTCAAGACAGTTTTTGACATTTTATATCCGCTGGCTTTTACGTTTTGGCAACTTTAATTGCATCTTTAGCTGTATGAAAACTGTTTAGGGTCAATTTGGTCATTGTTCAATGCTATGCTGATGGGGTCGGAATAATTATGGTCTCTGTGTGCTGTACCCGTGAGTGGTAATTGACGTGAGCCGAAAACTACGAAATGCTGCGGCCAGGCACGCGGATATATTCAGATAATGTTCTGAGTAATAAGGTATTTTTTCATGACCAAAAAAGTAATGATCGTCGAAGATAATGAGCTGAATATGAAGCTTTTCCGCGATCTGATTGAAGCCAGCGGTTATGAAACCATCCGTACACGCAATGGTCTTGAAGCTATGGATCTGGCACGTATTCATCGTCCTGATCTGATTTTGATGGATATTCAGCTGCCGGAAGTCTCTGGTCTTGAAGTCACCAAATGGCTGAAAGAGGATGACGATCTGAAAGCCATTCCGGTTATCGCAGTCACGGCCTTTGCCATGAAGGGCGACGAAGAGCGTATCCGTCAGGGTGGTTGCGAGGCCTATATTTCTAAGCCGATCTCCGTGCCGCGCTTTATTGAGACAATCAAATCCTATCTCGGCGACCTGTAGTTACAGGACTTTGCCTTATTGAGGTGAATGATGAATGTTCCCAAGTTCCGCATTGTAAGACCGACAGATAATCTGGATGCGCTGCTTCCCTTTTATCAGGATGGTTTAGGACTGACAGTTCTTGATCGTTTTCAGGATCATGATGGTTTTGACGCGATCATTATGGGGCGTGAAAATGTGCCTTATCATTTTGCATTCACACGCACCAATAAGCATCAGGCCGATAAAGCACCAACCAAAGAGAATCTGCTGGTTTTTTATTTGCCGGATCAGATTGAGTGGGAAAATGCTGTTGGCCGTATGAAAGCTGCCGGCTTTTTACCTGTGAGCTCCTTCAATCCTTACTGGGACAAGAAGGGGATAACCTTCGAAGATCCGGACGGTTACCGTATTGTGTTGCAGCAGACGGATTGGGTGGCTTAATCACGGTTCTTACTCAGATTGCCAATCGGAAACGCTCCGTATTCAGGCAATAAAAAACCCGGACTGATAACAGTCCGGGTTTTTTAATAACCGAAACCAGAATTATTTGATTTTGGTTTCTTTGAATTCGACGTGTGCCTTAGCAACCGGGTCGTATTTACGCTTTGTCATTTTTTCAGTCATTGTACGGCTGTTCTTCTTGGTTACGTAGAAGAAGCCTGTGTCTGCGGTCGACAACAGCTTGATTTTGATTGTTGTAGCCTTAGCCATAACGTTATCCTGCTCTTTAAAAAAATAAAACCGCCTGCGATTCCGGCGATTTCATCCGGGTGCGGGAATTTGGCGCGACACTACGGATACGCGCCGAAAAGTCAAGCCCGCTGTTTACGAACTACCAGTCTGATAAGCAGAATTATGATAAATGCTGCAAAAAAGAGTGATAAAGTGACCGGGAAACCTGTTGCTCCCAGCAAATCCATGCCGACACCAGCTGCCTGAGGCCCTGCCAGCATACCGATACCATAGCAGAAAATGAACGCGGCATTGGCTGAAGCAAGCTCACGTCCCTGCAATTGCGAACCAAGATGGGCGAGGCCGACGGTATAAAGACCGGCAACCACACCGCCCCAGATCAGCAGCAGAACTGCCATCAGATACCAGTTGGTGACAACATAAGGCAGCAGTACCATACCGGCAAAGCCGATGATAGCACAAATCAGCAGCAGAATACGGCGGTCACCGATACGATCGGAGACGAGGCCGAGCGGAATCTGCATCAGCACATTGCCGAGACCGACCATGGTTAGCAGCAGCGCCGCATCACCTTCATTGAGACCAACGCGCGTACCGAAGACCGGAAACAGGGCAAAGCCGCCGGTTTCCACTGCACCATAGACGAAAACCGCCATTGTCGCTGCCGGAACGGCGAAAATATAAGGCAGGAAGGGCACATGCTCGCCTTCCTCGAATTCAGGGCTGTCTTTACTGGCAATCATGACAGGGAAGGCTGCCAGCGCAATAATGACGATGCCGATACCAAACGGCATGAAGCCGCCGCTGCCGATGATTGAGAACAGCCACGGGCCGACTGCGAAGCCGAGAGAAAGACAGGTCGCGTAAATACCAAGTACCAGTCCGCGTTTGGCAGGCGGGGCAGAGGTGTTGACCCAATATTCAGACAACACAAACAATACGGTGAGCGCGAAATGTAAGGAAACGCGCAGTGCAAACCATGCAATAATATTCGGAAACAGATAAAAGCCGAGAAAGGACAGACCGCTGATGAACAGCATCAGCATCATCGAACGTGCAACGCCCAGATAGGAGCCGATGCGCGCGGATAGTGCTGCACCAAACAGTGATGCAAGACCGGCAACAGCCGTATTGGCACCGATGGTGCTGGCTGAATAGCCGCGGCTTTCCAGAAGCACACTCAGCAGCGGAATACCAAGGCCGATCGCTGCACCGACAGCACTGATCGTGGCAATGGCTGCGCCCAGCGAGCGCCATTGTGTTGGCTGTATCACCTCTGAGGCGGGTTCAGTTGAAAGATGGTCTTGCTGCATGAAACTTAAATCACCTCACGGACATGACGGCCATGCCGTTTACGATAGAACGGAACCGGATATATAGAGGACAAATCCCTGTCTTCGAGCAGGAGTTTTTCGATATCCCGTAAAATAATGCGCGTAATCGCTGCAATATTGAGATTAAAGGCCTCGGAAAAGCTCACAAATTTCAAATCAGACAATTCCGGCTCATTATAAGCAGATGATTCTATAGCACTTATGTCAGCCGGATTGCGGTTTCGGGCAGGGAGCTCCGGGCTGATTTCATCCAGAAAACTGGCAAAGAACCGCGCATCATAGCGGCGAACATGGCCGGGCGGCGTGATCGCGCGCGCCACATAGCGCAGCTGCGATAAATCAGGCAGGTGATTGCAGCGGGCAAAGCCTGTCCACGGATGTGTTTGCGCCTCCTCATGCGGCGTGCCGAGCAGCAGGCCGGTTTCCTCATAGGTTTCGCGTATCGCGGTCATGGCCAAGGCGCGGGCACGTTGTGTGCTGGAACGCTTGCCAAGTCCTGCCAGCAATTTGGCTTCATCCTGTGGTCTGAGGCTGTTGGCAGCATTAATTCTGCCGTCCTGCGCTTCTGTACCGCCGCCGGGAAAGACAAACATATCCGGCATGAAATGCATAGCACGGGCGCGGCGCCCCATGAGAAGACGCGGTTCTTTGCCGTTGCGGTCGATGAGGATGAGTGAGGCGGCATCACGCGGCCGGATCGTGCGGGATGCTGCGGCGCCCTGATTGTTCAGGGCTGCCGCATCATCCGGCCGGTGCATATTCTGCAAAGCGTGATCTGTTTTATGTCCTGACATTTGCGTCAGATATATTCCTGCTGACTTTCTTTATCAAAGCCATGCATATAGAGCGCCCATTGCAGGCCGATGGTGGCACCTTTGATCGGTTGCAGCAGCACCAGTGACATCAGAATGGTCACCGGCCCCCAGATGGCCAGATGCCCCCAGAGTGACAGGCCGCCCATATTTTCCACCATCATAAACAGCGCGACCACGATGTGGCCGACAATCAGCACAGTCAGATAGGCAGGCAGATCATCGGCGCGCTGCGGCGTGTAATCTTCATTACAGACAGAGCAATTGGCGACCGGACGCAGGAAGGAGCGGAACAATTTGCCGTCACCGCAATGCGGGCAGCGGGAGAGAAAACCGCGCTGCATGGCTTGTCCCAACGGGCGCGGTGTGCGGGCGGGCTTTGTCTTCTCGCCGCCGAAAACCTGCGTTTCCGTCTGTGTCAGGGTCTGATCGCTGCTCATCATCGTCTCCCAGTACCTGTGTCGGGGTTATCTTTTGCTTTTACGCGAAATATGGGCTGGTTTGCCTCTGGCCGGACCGCCGGTGCGGGATTTTCCCGCCTTGCGGCTGAATTTGGTAGCTTTATGGTGCGATTGCAAGGATGCAGGCAGCAAACGCGGTTCTGTCAGCATTTCAAAACGCAGTGCTCCGGCAACCGGCTGCGCTTCAACCAGCCGTACTTCCACACTGTCGCCAAGACGATAGCCTTTGCCTGACCGTTCACCGGCGACAGAATGACCGGCTTCATCATAGTGATAATATTCCCGGCCCAAAGTGGAAATGGGAATAAAGCCGTCGGCGCCATATGTCGCAAGGGTCACAAACAGACCGGCTTTGGTCACACCCTGCACACGTGCCTGAAACTCATTGCCAACCTGTGCTGCAAGATGATGGGCAATCAGGCGATCTGTCGTTTCACGTTCGGCCAGCATAGCGCGGCGCTCTGTCTGGGAAATACTGAGCGCAATGGCCGGCAATTCGCCAATCTCATCATTGCTCAGACCATCGGGACCCAGATTGAGCGCGCGGATCAGTGCACGATGGACGATCAGGTCAGCATAACGGCGGATGGGCGAGGTGAAATGCGCGTAATGGCGCAGATTCAAACCGAAATGGCCGATATTGTCGGTATTATATTCGGCCTGACTTTGTGAACGCAGCACCACCTGATTGACCAGTTCTTCGTGATCTGTACCCCGAACGCGGGACAGAATGCCGTTGAACTGGCCCGGGCGCAGTTCCGCTCCACGGGCAAGGCTGATTTCCAGTGTTTTGAGGAAGTCGCGAAGGGATTCCTGCTTGGTCAGCGACGGCAGATCGTGAATACGATAGATCAGCGGCTGGTTTTTGGCTTCCAGTGTTTCAGCTGCGGCGACATTGGCCTGAATCATAAATTCTTCGATGAGTTTATGCGCATCGAGCCGGTCAGGCACGATCACTTTCAGCACCTGTCCCTGATCGTCGAGGATCAGTTTTTTCTCCGGCAGATCAAGCTCCAGCGGCTCGCGCTTGTCGCGGGCTTTTTTCAGCGCCGCATAGGCCTTCCACAGCGGTTTCAGGCTGATATCAATAACGCGTTCGGTCTTCTCGTCCAGTGCACCGTCAATGGCTGCCTGAGCCTGCTGGTAAGCGAGGCGGGCAATCGAGCGCATCATGATGCGGTGGAAGCTGTGCGAGCGTTTGCGGCCATCTGCGCCGATGATGATGCGCACCGCCATGGCCGGACGGTCAACACCTTCACGCAGCGAGCACAGATCATTGGAAATGCGCTCCGGCAGCATCGGCACCACGCGGTCAGGGAAATAGACCGAATTGCCGCGCTTCAGTGCTTCATGGTCAAGTGAGGAGCCGTGCAGCACATAATGGCTGACATCGGCAATCGCCACGACAATGATAAAACCGCCTTCATTGGCCGGATCAGTATCCGGTTCGGCAAAAACCGCATCGTCATAATCTTTAGCATCAGCCGGATCGATGGTGACCAGCGGCAGTGAGCGCCAGTCCTCACGATGTGCCATCGTTGCGGGCTTGGCATTTTCAGCCTGCTCAATCGCTCTTTCAGGGAAAATATGCGGGATTTCATATTCGTGAATCGCAATCATCGACAGTGCTTTTTCACTGCCAATGGAGCCAATCACCTGTTCAATCTTGCCCTGCGGCAGACCAAAACGGCTCTTTTGATGCGGGATCGCTTCAACCAGATCACCCGGTTCAGCCCCGTTCAGATATTGCGCATCAATGCTGACTTCACTTTGTTTGCGGTTGACCGGCTCAAGACGGTATTCGCCGCTCTGCAACTGGCGCAAAACACCCAGCACGGCATTATCGCGTTTTTCCAGTTTTTTGATAACGCGACCGGTATAGGGCGCAGCGCTTTTATCGGAACTGGCAAAGATTTTCGCCAGAACCTGATCGCCGACACCAACCGTCGGGCCTTTATCCTTATGCGTCCGGCGCAGCAGAACCAGCGGAGCAGCTGTTTCACCATTCCACTCAATCGGACGTGCAATCAGGCCGCCATCGCTGTCGCGACCGGTAATGGTCAACGCTGCAATTGGCGGCAGGCTGTTCGGGCGTGACAGTTTCTTGGCACGCTTCTCCACCTGTCCGTCATCGGCCAGTTCGCGCAAAATATCTTTGAGATAAATGCGGGCATCACCCTTGAGATTGAACGCCTTGGCGATATCACGCTTGGCAGCGCGATCCGGATTTTCAGTGATGAAGGTGAGGATATCTTCTTTGCTCGGAAGATAAGCTTCCGAGAGCGGTTTCACTTTGGATTTGCCGGAAAGCGCCTTGTTCTTTTTCTCACCCTTCCGGTTTTTCAATTTGTCCGAACCGCTGTTGCGGTCAGAAGAAGGGGTCATTCTGCGAGCCAATCCGGTCATCCTTAATATTTACTTTTCATAAAGTCCTGAAAACTCTTTAAAGCATTTCAGCACAGAATGGAAACATTTGCTTGCGCTTGTTTCTGCCGGAAAAGATGAACATTATAGCATTTCCAGTAAAAGTGCGGAGCGCCTCCGCAGGGAAATCAGTTCGCCGGACTGATTGATTTCTTTTCCTGCTGCGATGCGTCGGATAATGCACAAAACAAACAGGTACAGCGGTTCCAACGATTCAGTTTTAACTGGAACCGCTGTAAAAGCAGAGTGCTGTAAATAAAAAGGGCACCATAATGGTGCCCTTTATTCTTAAAACTGATGACCGTTTATTCCGCGGCATCTGCTTTCTTAGTCTTGGCCGTGGTTTTTTTCGCAGCCGGTTTTTTAGCTGCTGCCTTTTTCACCGGTTTGGCTTCATCATCCGCAGCCTTGGCTTTGGTTGTCTTCTTCGGTGCAGCAGCCTTTTTCGGTGCGGCTTTCTTCGTGGTCTTCTTGGCAGAGCCGGCTTTCGCTGTAATCAGCTCCAGCGCTTCTTCCATTGTCACCGTTGCCGGATCTTTGCCCTTTGGCAGCGTGGCATTGACCTTACCCCAATTAACATAAGGGCCGTAGCGACCGTCACGCACAGTAATGGAGCCGCCATCCGGGTGATCGCCAAGCGTTGCCAAAGCAGCCGGTGTCGCGCGGGTGCGACCGCCTTTAGCGGCTTTTTCTGCCAGCACAGTCACAGCGCGGTTGATGCCGATCTCAAACACATCCTCAATACTGTCCACATTGGCGAAAGCGCCGTCATGGGCAATATAAGGGCCGTATCGACCGAGGCTTGCGGTGATCATCTTGCCGCTTTCTGGATGCGGACCCACATCGCGTGGCAGATTGATAAGCTGCAAGGCTTTTTCAAGATCAAGTTCGGCCAGTGACCAGCCTTTCGGCAGGCTGGAACGCTTGGCTTCTTTACCTTCGCCGCGCTGGATATACGGGCCGAAACGGCCGGTACGCGCAGTGATATCTTCACCGGTTGCCGGATCCTGACCAAGCACTTTTGGCTCGTCCGATGCAGCTGCCGCATCACCTTCGCCTTCACCACCAAGCTGACGGGTGAATTTGCACTCCGGATAATTGGAACAACCGACGAAAGCACCATATTTGCCGAGCTTCAGCGAGAGATTACCGGTGCCGCAGGTCGGGCAGATGCGCGGGTCCATGCCATCCCCGCGATCCGGAAAGGCAAGAGCGGAGAGCTGCTCATTAAGCGCATCCAGCACATTGGTGACACGCAGTTCCTTGGTGCTGTCGACATTGCCGGAGAAATCCTGCCAGAAGTCGCGCAGTACGTCTTTCCAAGCCAGCTTGCCGTCGGAAATCAGATCGAGCTTTTCTTCCAGCGCAGCGGTAAAATCATATTCCACATAGCGCTCAAAGAAGCTTTCAAGGAAGGCGGTGACCAGACGGCCCTTGGCCTGCGGGATCAGCTTGCGCTTATCCATCGTGACGTAATCGCGGTCACCCAGAGTTTTCAGCGTTGCCGCATAAGTCGATGGCCGGCCGATGCCAAGCTCTTCCATGCGCTTGATGAGCGATGCTTCGGAATAGCGCGGCGGTGGTTCAGTTGAATGCTGGGTGGCGTCGATTTTCTCGCGCTTCAAAACCTCACCGGCATTGATCTGTGGCAGACGTGCGCTGTCCTCGTCTTCATCTTCTTCTTCACGGTGATCCGTATAGGCCGCGAGAAAACCGTTGAAGCGAACAACAGAGCCATTGGCACGCAATACAGCCGAACGGGCACCGTTTTTGGCTTCAATATCAACGACTGTGCGCTCAATATCGGCAGGCTGCATCTGACTGGCAATGGCGCGTTTCCAGATCAGCTCATAGAGGCGGGCCTGATCCTCATCGAGATATTTGCGCACTTCTTTCGGATGACGGCTGAAATCGGTCGGACGCACCGCTTCGTGCGCTTCCTGGGCGTTTTTCGCTTTCGTCGAGTAGTAGCGCGGCTTTTCCGGTACGTAATTGTCACCGAATGTGTTGCCGATCGCTTTACGCGCAGCAGAAATTGCTTCCGGCGCCATCTGCACACCGTCAGTACGCATATAGGTGATCAGACCGGTGGTTTCACCGCCAAGCTCGATACCTTCATAAAGGCGCTGTGCAACCTGCATAGTGCGCGATGCGGAGAAACCGAGCTGACCGCTGGCTGCCTGCTGCAAGGTGGAAGTGGTGAATGGCGGGCCCGGATTGCGCTTGGTCGGCTTAGCGTCAACGCTCATGACATTGAAGCTTGCGCCTTCCAGCATGGTGCGGATACCGGTTGCCTGCTCTTCATTTTTAATGTCGAGCTTACCGAGTTTTTTGCCGTCAATAACGGTCAGGCGGGCAGTGAAATTATCGCTGCGCGGTGTCTGGAGCAGGGCGGCAATATTCCAGTATTCTTCACGGATGAAGCGTTCGATCTCGGTTTCGCGGTCGCAAACGAGGCGCAGTGCCACCGACTGCACGCGGCCAGCAGAACGCGAACCCGGCAATTTGCGCCACAGAACCGGCGACAGCGTAAAGCCCACCAGATAGTCGAGTGCACGGCGCGCCAGATAGGCGTCGACCAGCGGTACGTCGATTTCACGCGGATTGGCCATCGCTTCCAGAACCGCATTTTTGGTAATGGCGTTGAAGACCACACGTTTGACCGGCTTGGAACCGAGCACTTTTTTCTGACGCAGCACGTCCAGAACATGCCATGAAATCGCTTCCCCTTCGCGATCAGGGTCAGTTGCCAGAATCAGTTCATCACTTTCCTTGACCGCTTTGGCGATCTCGGAAAGGCGCTTGGAAGAGGCCGCATCGACCTCCCAGCTCATGGCAAAATCTTCATCGGGACGAACAGATCCGTCTTTTGCAGGCAAATCGCGGACATGGCCGAAAGAGGCCAGAACCTTATAGCCTGAGCCTAGATATTTATTGATTGTTTTGGCCTTGGCGGGCGATTCAACGACAACGACATTCATATTACGGGTCCAGATTAACGTACACAGCCGGATATGCCCGGATTGCGCCAGTGTTGAAAATCAAGCGTTGAAAATCATCAGGCTGGCAGGATATTTGTCATTCAAATGAACAGCGAAATCGGATTGGTCAAGAGCAAGCCACTGTTTTTTACGCAAAACAACGACAGGTTGACATTGTTTGTTTTGTAATCATAGGTTGATTTCAGGCATTGTACATATGAAATTTGTCAGTTCCGGATTCAATAGAATGACATTTTATTTGGTTTATTAATTTATATATTCGCGCTGAAGGCGGGCTCATGAAGGAAGATAAAGAGAAGTCCTATCATGAAATCATTTATGTTCATGATAAATTACTGGAATTGCGCCACATTGCTCAGTCAAATCACTATCCTATGCTGGCTTATTTCATTGAAATGGCATGGGTTGAGGCATCAGATGTTTTGCGGACCCAGTCAGGCCGGATGACGAAAAACTGATTACTGTGAGGGCAGCAGGGCAACCAGACCATTGTCACTGCGTTGCAACTGCCCCGCGAGATCAAGCTCCAATAATGCCAGATGCACGGCAGAGGCACTGAGCCCTGTGTGGCGGATAATCACATCCGCCGAGACAGGAGTATTGCTGAGAGCGTTGCGGATACGCTCATAATCATTTTGCGCAGAAACCGGACTTTGACCGGCATCAAAACCGGTGCTTGCCGGTTGTTTCATCAAAATCTGTGCTGTGTTTTGATTGAACAATGTTCCGGCCTGCATTGGTGCCGCATCACTTGTGCGCAACATCGGCTCCAGCGCATCAAGTATATCCTGCGCTTCGGTGAGCATGATGGCGCCGTTTTTAAGCAGGGAATTGGCACCATTCGCCCGCGGATCAAGTGGTGAGCCGGGGACAGCAAAAACCAGTCTGCCCATTTCTGCGGCCAGTCGCGCACTGATGAGCGAGCCGGATCGCTGTGCCGCTTCAATCACTGCAAGCCCGAGTGACAGGCCGGCAATAATGCGGTTGCGGCGCGGAAAATCCTGTGCGCGTGGCACCCAGCCCATCGGCATTTCAGTAATAATGACCCCGCCATTATCAATGATCTGGTCGAGCAACGGAATATTTTCCGGCGGATAGGGGCGGTCAAGCCCGCCTGCCAGAACGGCAATCGTACCTGTCTCGAGGCTGGCTTTGTGTGCTGCTGTATCAATGCCACGGGCAAAGCCGGAAACGATGGCGCAACCGAATTGCCCGAGATTGCGAACCAGCTGGCTAGTGAAGGCGCAGGCTGTGGCGGAAGCATTGCGCGCGCCGACAATAGCGACCGGAGGCTTGCTAAAGAGTTCAGTATCTCCAAGCACAGTCACAAGCGGCGGCGGAGTGGGCATCTGTCTGAGATAGGGTGGATAATCCGGTTCACCCATTCCGATAAGTTTGGCACCGGCGCGTTCTATCGCTTCCAGTTCCTGTTCTGCCTCATCAATTGTATGAATACGCAGCGGACGTTTGGCTGTGGAGCGCACCAGCTGCGGCAGGCGCTCAAGTGCGGCAGCTGCACTGCCGCAATAGGCGATCAGATCGCGAAAACTGGCAGGCCCGACATTATCGCTGCGGATCAGCCGCAACCAGTTGAGTCTCTGCTGATTTGAGAGACGAATTCCTTTTGACTGCGAACCCGTCTCTGCGATCATTTATTTTGATCCTATTTTGGTTTCTGTACCGCTCAGTAACCGCTCAATATTCGCACGGTGCTTGATAAAAATTATCACTGTCAGAATTGCAAAGAGCAGAGCTGTTTTCGTCAATCCGAGATAGAGAATAGAAAGCGGAACGATGATACAGGCGATCAGCGCAGAGAGCGAAGAATAGCGTGTGAGGAGAGCGATAACGATCCATACAGCTGCAAAAACCAGTGCACCCGGCCATGCCAGACCCAGCAGAATACCGAGATAAGTGGCAACACCTTTGCCGCCTTTAAATCCAAGCCAGACCGGAAAAATATGGCCGAGAAATGCGCCAAGCCCTGCGGCCAAGGCATAGTCGCGGCCGAAATAGGCAGCAACCAGCACGGCGATCGTGCCTTTAAGCATATCGCAAAGCAGGGTTGCAGCAGCAATTTTCTTATTACCGGTACGCAGCACATTGGTCGCGCCGATATTGCCGGAGCCGATGGAACGCACATCGCCCAGACCGGCCATGCGCGTGAGCAGCAAACCAAAGGGAATTGAACCGAGCAGATAGCCAAAGACCAGCGCTGCAAAAATGCCAGCCGCGCTGCCGGTGATAATCAGTGGTTCAAGCATGAAGTCCCCTCAGAGTGATTTGTCCGCGCAACCGGACAGCAGAAATTAGGCATAAAATCCGCACCAAAACAATATTGATCTGTGGTTAAACTGCAAAGACTGTTTTGCCGTTAACCACAGTACGGATCACGCGCCCCTGAAATTTAGCATCTTCAAAAGAGCTGTTTTTCGAGAGCGAGCGTAATTCTTCAGCCTTCACGACCCAGGGTTCATAAAGATCAATAACGGCGAAGTCAGCCTTTGCACCGACCTTCAATGTACCGGCATCAAGACCATAGAGTTTGGCCGGAGCGGTGGAAAGCACTTCAATCAGACGCATCAGGGTCAGAGATTCATTGTGATAGAGCCGCAGCGCCGCACCCATCAGGGTTTCCAGACCGATCGCACCGGCTTCCGCATCCGCAAATGGCAGACGTTTAGTATCAACATCCTGCGGATTATGTGCAGAAACGATCACATCAATCGTGCCGTTGCGCACAGCTTCAATCATCGCCTGACGGTCATCTTCATTGCGCAGCGGCGGGGAAAGACGGAAGAATGTACGATATTCGCCGATATCATTTTCATTCAGCGACAAATGATTGATCGAAACAGCAGCGCTGACTTTTGCATTGGTTTCCTTGGCGCGACGCAGAACCTGAGCCGACATATCGCAGGAGATCTGTGCAGCATGATAGTTGCCGCCGGTCATGCTTGCCAGACGCAGATCACGTTCCAGCGGAATCACCTCTGCTTCGCGCGGGGCGCCGGAAAGTCCGAGCCAGCTGGCATAAAGCCCGCTATTCATCGCACCGCCGCCTAGATACGGGTCGATGGTTTCATGGGCGATAACGGCGCCGAAATCTTTTGCATAGGTCAGCGCACGGCGCAGCAGCAGTGTATTGGCCAGCGATTTGCGGCCTTCAGTAAAAGCAACCGCACCGGCTTCGCGCAGCAGACCCATTTCGGTCATTTCCTCACCCAGCAAACCGCGGGTAATGGCAGCGGCAGGATGCACATTGACGATCGCGGTATCGCGCGCGGTACGCTTGATGAATTCCACAAGCGCCACATTATCAATCACCGGATCGGTATCCGGCATCATGATCATGGATGTTACACCACCGGCTGCAGCGGCCTGACTGGCCGAAGCGATCGTTTCGCGGTGTTCTGTTCCTGGTTCACCAATAAACACGCGGCTGTCGACCAGACCCGGGATCAGTACATTGCCGTTAAGGTCGATAATCTCCGCACCTTCCGGCGTGCCCTTGTTATTGGTATCGGCACCGCTGGCAATAATAATGCCGTCCTGAACAATCAGCGTGCCGTTTTCATCGAGGTTGCGTGAAGGGTCAATGATGCGGGCATTGGTGTAAACTGTAGTGCTCATCATCAGGCTCCAACACCGTTAAAATTTTCAGGATTTCGTCGGGGATCAAGCAAAGCTTCCATCACGGCCATGCGCACGGCAACACCCATTTCCACCTGTTGCTGGATCACGCTTTGCGGGCCGTCAGCAATGTCCGAGGCAATCTCTACGCCGCGGTTCATCGGGCCCGGATGCATTACTAAAGCGTCCGGCTTGGCATATTTGAGCTTTTCTTTATCCAGCCCGTAGAAGTGGAAATATTCACGCACCGACGGCACAAAAGAGCCGCTCATACGCTCACGCTGCAGGCGCAGCATCATTACCACATCGGCGTCTTTCAGACCTTCTTTCATCGAGTTGAAGACCTCTACGCCCATATTTTCAATCCCGGATGGCAGCAGGGTGGATGGTGCAATCACCCGTACCCGCGCACCCAGTGCATTGAGCAGCAGAATATTGGAGCGGGCCACACGCGAATGCAGGACATCACCGCATATAGCCACAATCAACCGGCCGACTTTGCCTTTAGCGCGGCGGATGGTCAGGGCATCGAGCAGTGCCTGAGTGGGGTGTTCGTGCGCGCCGTCGCCGGCATTGACCACCGAACAGCCGACTTTCTGCGCCAGAAGTGCTGCGGCACCTGCAGAAGCATGACGGATTACCAGAATATCCGGCTGCATCGCATTGAGCGTCATCGCCGTATCAATCAGTGTTTCACCCTTTTTAACCGACGAGCTGCCAACGGACATATTCATTACGTCGGCGCCGAGGCGCTTACCGGCAAGTTCAAAGGAAGATTGGGTTCGGGTGGAATTTTCAAAAAAAAGATTAATCTGCGTACGACCGCTTAGGATTGTTTTCTTTTTTTCCGGCTGGCGGGAGACGGCAACTTCACTGTCGGCCAGATCCAGCAATGTGGTAATATCGAGAGGAGAAAGGCCTTTAATCCCGAGCAAATGGCGATGGGGAAAAAGGGGCGCGGGAGATTGTTCTGTCATCACAGCTATTCCCATATTTTGTTTGCAGAGAAACTTGTTTGCGGCCTTATATATGCTTTTGCGGCTTTGTCGAATAAACAGTGTGGAGAAAAACGGATTATTGAGGGGATATTTATAATTTTGCCGCAAACAATGCCACAAGGCGGATATTAGAGATTCGCGTATAGATTTTAAATACAAAAACCGGCGGCTGAAATCTCCGGCTAAATGGATGGAATATGTCGGTTAACACTCCTGTAGACGTTTCTGAAGTGACCAATCAGGCGCCGCAGCGCACCAATTATGCGCCGGATACGTCTCCATATTCCGTGACCAAAAATCTGAACGGGCAGGCTGCTCCGCAATATAACGCCTATCTGAGTGATCCGCTGCTGCTGCAATGTGCAGCGCGTTTTCCGGAGACCTTGCAAAAGGAGCTGGAACAGACCGGCCGTTTTGTCTTGTCTGCGGATGCGCAGGAAATGGCGCGTCTTGCCAATTCCGAAGTGCCGCGCTTGCAAACCCATGACCGTCAGGGCAACCGCATTGATCAGGTGGAATATCATCCGGCCTATCATGCTTTGATGCGCCGTTCCGTTGCGCATGGCTTGCACTCATCCATCTGGGAAAACAGCCCGCAGCAATCTCCGGAAGCAGGGCGCCGCCATCAGGCGCGTGCAACACGTTTTTATCTGACTGCGCAGCTTGAATGCGGCCATCTTTGCCCGCTGACCATGACAAGCGCATCACTTGCAGTGCTGATGACCTCTCCGGCGCTTTATGATGAATGGTCGCCGCGTATCCTCACCCGCAAATATGACTCGTCCAACAAGCCGCCAGTTAAGAAAGCCGGTCTGACGCTTGGTATGGGCATGACAGAAAAGCAGGGCGGCACTGATGTGCGCGCCAATACTACCCGTGCCGATCATGCGGGTAATGGCGTCTACCGTCTCAACGGCCATAAATGGTTTATGTCCGCACCGATGTCTGATGCCTTTATGGTGCTGGCGCAGGCCAATGGACAGGCTGCCGGTGATAACAAGTCCGGCCTGTCCTGTTTCCTTGTGCCGCGTTTATTGTCGGACGGCAGTGGCAACGGCTTCCGCTTCCAGCGTTTGAAAGACAAGCTCGGTAACCGCTCCAATGCCTCTTCCGAAGTACAGTTTGAAAATGCACTTGGCCAGATGGTTGGAGAGCCGGGGCAGGGTGTGAAGACCATCATTGATATGGTGACACTGACCCGTCTGGATTGTGCTGTAGCCTCCGCCGGTCTGATGCGCGCCGGTATGAGTGAAGCTGTTCATCATGCCCGCCACCGGCATGTCGGCGGTGTGCCACTGATCAGTCAGCCGCTTATGCAGCGTGTTCTTGCTGATATGTCGCTGGATGTGGCGGCTGCTACTGCTCTGTCACTGCGTCTTGCCCGCGCTTTTGATATGGCGGCCAATGATCGTATGGAAGCTGCCTTTGCCCGTGTTATGACACCTGTGGTCAAATATTGGGTGGCAAAAATTGCGCCGGCGCTGCTTTATGAAGCAATGGAATGTCTCGGCGGCAATGGCTATGTCGAAGAAAATCCGCTGGCGCGGCTTTATCGCGAGGCTCCGGTCAATGCGATCTGGGAAGGTTCCGGCAATGTGATGGCGCTCGATATTGTGCGTGTATTGCACCGCGCACCACGTTTGTTTGACGATGTGCTGGAGTGGATCGGCACACAGCTTGGCCGTCGCGGGCAGGGTACTGTTGCCGTGTTGCGGGCTGCGATGCAGGTGACCATGACCGATGAAGGTGCTGCGCGTATGCTCACCGAGCAAATGGCGCTGGCAGCCAGTGCGGCCTGCCTGAAAGAGCTTGGTGCCGATGATATCGGCGATGCTTTCATTGAGACCCGCCTTGGCGGCCAATGGCGTACGACTTATGGTATGATCGATGCCCGCCATGATGCGCTGGGCATTATCAATGCGCTTTATCCGCAGGAATAAAACACAGTGTCGCGCTCGGAGCGTCTGCTGGAGCTTTTGCAAATTCTGCGCCGTCACAGGCATCCGGTCAGCGGGCAGGATTTGGCGACAGAGTTAGGCATTAGTCTGCGAACGCTCTATCGTGATATTGCCAGTTTGCAGGCGCAAGGTGCTGTGATCGAAGGTGAGGCCGGTGTCGGCTATGTGTTGCGCGCCGGTTTTACTCTGCCGCCGTTGATGTTCTCGCAGGAGGAGATCGAAGCTCTTGTGCTGGGATCGCGTTGGGTGACAACGCGGCATGATACGCAACTGGCACAGGCAGCGCGTAATGCTCTGGCCAAGATTGCAGCGGTTTTGCCATCAACCTTGCGCGATGACCTTGAGGCTTCCACGCTGCTCGTGGGGCCGTCTGCGAATAAAGAACGACCGGTTCCGGTTGATCCTGATATTCTGGCGCAAATCCGGTTAGCAATCCGTCAGCAATCCAGGCTTGATCTGCATTATGCTGATGCAGAGGGACAAGTATCGCAACGCATTATCTGGCCGTTCGGGCTTGGTTTCTTCGATCAGGTACAGGTTGTGCTCGGCTGGTGCGAGTTGCGTCAGGATTTCCGGCATTTTCGCACCGATCGCATTCAATCTCTGACAATTTTGGAAGGGCGCTATCCCCGCTCACGGCAAAGCCTGTTGAAAGACTGGCGTAAAGCGCAGAATATTACGCGCGAATTTTAAACACTGCTGACAGAAACTGACACATCGGCGGTTCATATCCTTTGGCATCAACTGAAGGAGTTCTATGATGAACCACCCCGATAATATGATGCTCTATGTAGCAAACCCGGAAGCAAGTGCCACATTCTATGCTGAGCTGTTTGGCATTCAGCCGGTCGAACAATCTCCGACCTTCGTGCTTTTTATTCTGCAATCCGGTTTGAAACTGTCACTCTGGTCAAAGCACACGGTTCAACCGGTGCCAGCGAAGAGTGGTGGCGGCTGTGAATTTTCTATGCGGGTTGAAACGCGTGATGCGGTGAATGCGCTTTATGAGAAATGGCGTGATCTGAAGGCCGATATTCTGATGGCCCCTGTGCAGTTGGAGTTTGGCTGGTCTTTTGTGATTGCTGATCCGGACGGCCATCGTCTGCGTGTTTATGCACTGGATACATAATGACAGAACACGGGCGAAAATACTGGCTTGCTATTGCCAGCGCTGATCATGTGCAACACGGGCGGGCAGAGGGTTTCATGCAGGTTTGTCATGGCAAATCTGCACCTCTGCGCAGATTAAAGAGCGGAGATGGCGTGATCTGTTATTCGCCCGCGACAACCATGGGCGGTAAAGACAGGCTACAGTCTTTTACAGCGCAAGGCTTGGTCAGCAATGATGCTGTTTATCAGGTTGATATGGGGCAGGGTTTTCTTCCCTTTCGGCGCGATGTGCAATGGAATGATACAAAGATCATTCCTATTCGCCCTTTATTAGACCGGTTAGAGCTGACTCAGGGTAAATCAAACTGGGCTTATCCGTTCCGCTTCGGTTTGCTGGAGCTCAGTGAGCATGATTTTAAGCTGATTGCGGAAGCTATGGCAGAGACCTAATGAGATTTTTGCGTATCAAGATGCACAGCTAATCAGATTAATGTGCACCAGGATACGCGAATGATTTAAGCTTACGCTACACATGAGATGATTATAAATTGCACTATATGATGTAGCGACAATTATTGCAGAAGCGTGCATCCGCATATTGAATATTCTTACAAGCGGGGCAGATTACATTTGCTCTGTTATCGTCATTCCGGCCTTTTGATGCATAATTGCGCTGGAATATCTGGCATACATAATTAATCATAATAATCTCCTGTGGTTGAGGAGGTTTATATAAACAAGCTCTAGAGCATTTACAGTCAAGTTGGATCAACTTGACGTCGGGATAATGCGACAAACTAAAGAATCTAGAGCGAGCACTGCGATTCAATATGAACGTAAACCGCTCTAGTCGCTATAGGAGCAATAGCTAATTTTTATTATTATAATTTTTTTATAAGTAGCTGATTTTATAGTATTATTTTGACATTGTAAAACAGTCAGGATTTTGAAAATTCTGACTGTTTCGGGTGTGGTTAAATTGTCCGAGAATGTTTTAAGTCGCGGCTTGCTGACCGCAATTGCCGCAAAATTTTGCACCTGCCATCATCGATTGATTGCAAGAGCTGCATTGAGCCGGAACGAGAGACAAACCGCAATTATTACAAAACCGTGCATCTATGGCCTGAGGTCTGCGGCAGTCAGGACAGTTCTGAGTTTTTGCAGGCGGGAGTTCCATTTGTTGAGGCATTCCATAATAGGAAGTTTCATTGCGGCCATGCTTTGAGCTGTGGCCATGACCACCATAACCGCCGTGGGAATTATAGCCCCCGCGTAAAAAGGATTTGATAAAGCTCATAACAGTCTCCTTTGAAAAACATCAGGAGGTATCTTTGTAAAAGCTCTAATC
This sequence comes from Hyphomicrobiales bacterium, assembly GCA_900470285.1. GTDB lineage: Bacteria > Pseudomonadota > Alphaproteobacteria > Rhizobiales > Rhizobiaceae > Pseudochrobactrum. The sequence goes on along the minus strand of UCAG01000005.1, from coordinate 193,669 downwards.
GCTATAGGATCAAGTCCTAATATTCTTAAATTTATTTAATCTTGGTCACTATCACGACGCAGCATATGCAGGCGGTCAAGAGCGCCTTGCAGAATGAATGAAGCGGCCGCGGAATCAATTCGCTCTGCACGTTTGGCGCGAGAAACATCCATGCCGATCAAAGCACGCTCTGCCGCAACGGTTGAAAGACGCTCATCCCAGTAGATGAACGGAATATCGGTGAGCTTTTCCATATTACGAACAAAGGCTTTCGTGGCCTGAACGCGCGGGCCTTCTGTGCCGTCCATATTGACCGGCAGGCCGATGACGGCAGCAGCAACTTTTTCTTTCTGCAGCAGTTCCAGCAGTTCCTGTGCATCCAGTGTGAATTTACGCCGTTTCAAAACAGGACGCGGATGCGCAAAAGACATACCGAGATCCGAGACCGCAATGCCGATGGTTTTGGTACCCAGATCAAGACCGGCAACCAGCTGTCCGTAGCTCAAGCTTGTTGCAAGCTCTTCAATTGTTGATACAGCCATATCTCGTTTCCTGATCCGGTAATGTCATACTATATTGCAAAGACAGCGCAGTGCATTCTAACTGTGCCTATAACAATATGCATCGGCAAAGGGAATATCATGAAAATCACCTGGCTCGGCCATTCTGCTTTCCGCGTTGAAACTTCGCAGGCGGTAATTCTGATCGACCCTTTTATTAGTCAAAGCCCGACCGGCTCAGGCTTGGATTTTGCTGAAGTGACCAAAGGTGTAACGCATATTGCTCTGACGCACGGCCATGGCGATCATGTCGGCGATACAATTCGCATCGCCAAAGAAACCGGCGCAATAGTTATCGCCAATGCTGATCTTTGTGACTGGCTGGCGCATCGCGGCGTGGCAAAGGTCGATCCGGCCAATACCGGTGGCACAGTCTTTCACTCCGGATTTTCTGTGACTTTCGTCAATGCGCTGCATTCTTCCGCAAGTCTGACAGAAGACGGCGTTTCTCATTCGCTTGGCAATGCCAACGGGCTGGTGTTCCATTTTGAGGGTGAAGATGCGCCGGTACTTTATCATATGGGCGATACGGATATTTTCTCCGATATGGCGCTGATTAATGAACTGCATCAGCCGGAGATTGCCCTGGTGCCTGTCGGTGACCGTTTTACTATGGGTGGCGCAGTGGCGGCACTGGCCTGTCAGCGTTATTTCCCTGCGCTTAAAACAGCCATTCCGTGCCACTTCGGTACATTCGGCCTGCTGGAGGCAACCGCTGATGACTTCGTGCACGGTATGGAGAAAGCAAACACTGAGGTGAAAGTGCTGAAAGTTGGTGGCAGTTTGACCGTTTGATAATGGTTTCTCCCTGCTTGTGATCGAGCGGGGAGAATTTCCTGACTAAACTGTTTTTGCTTTATTGGGTTATATACAAGAGCCAATTCTGTCTTATTTCATTTGAATCAGGGTCGATTTGAGCAAGGAAGAGCCTGTCCGTTGCGTGATCATAGAGAAGGTTACGTTTTGTGCTCCCTGAGTTGATATATAGTTCAACAGTGGTTAGTCCGCCGCCTTCTGTAATGAGTTGCATAAAGAATTTGCTGGCAGAATTGGCAGATATGTCGGTGGACAGGAAAACATCGCTTTCACCGGCCGTATTTGTTGAATTTGCAACCTGCATGAATCCCGTTGCACCAGGACAATAAATTGCGGATGCCAGACTTGGCTGAGCGAAATCATTTACAAACTGATGTGAATGCACAAATACAGTTGTGTTGTAGTCAATCGTTGTATTGCCGGTGAAATTATAGGAATTATTTACTGAATTATTCATGTTTACAGATAAATACGGTGTTTGTGTAACTAATGGCTTTAATTGAAATGAAAACATTATTTTACCTTTTGATTTTAAATATTTATTTTTAAAAGTATATTTAATGTTGTGTTTTTTTATTAGCTGTTAAAATTACCAGCCGTAATCCGTGTGAAGTAACATCTTACGCAATTTCTGTTTCAAAGTTGCGTGAGGTGGTCGCGTTATAGAGAATTTATCCGGTTGTATCTGCTTTAATTGAACACAAATATTGCACTTGAGCGGGTGCAGGGTTATAGCCGGAATAAGAGAAATTTCTTGCGGGCTGCATTCATGCTAGGCGACTGGCAGCGATCACCGCATTTCGCATTTATCGGAGAGCGACATGTCCGTCGATTTAACTACAGTCAAGCGCGTTGCGCATCTTGCCCGTATTGCGGTCAATGAAGAACAGGCCGAAAAAATGACCGGCGAACTCAATGTCATTCTGGGATTTGTGCAATCTCTCGACAGTGTGAATGTCGATGGTGTGGAGCCGATGACCTCAGTTATTCCGACCGCGATGCGTCTGCGTGAAGACAAAGTCTCTGACGGTAATATTGCTTCGGAAATCGTATCCAATGCACCGATCACTGAAGAAAATTTCTTCATGGTACCAAAGGTTATTGAATAATTTCCGCCTGATCCATCCGACTGCTGTTTCCGTTTTAATACGAGCTGTCACTGCTCCCGACGCGAAGTCCGGTTTTTAAAACGGTGCGGACAGCACATGAAAAGCCCTGAACAGGATTGATAGAATGACTGATTTAACCGCACTCACCATTGCCGAGGCGCGCGACAAGCTGAAGGCAAAAGCCTTTACCGCAACCGAACTGGCTGATGCCTATCTCAAAGCAATTGATGAAGCGAATGGTGCGATCAATGCTTATGTCAGCGTCACCCATGATAAGGCCCGTTCGATGGCTAAGGCTTCGGATGAGCGTCTGGCAAAGGGCGAAGCCGGTGCGCTGGAAGGTATTCCGCTCGGCGTAAAAGATCTGTTCGCCACTAAAGGCGATCATACGCAGGCCTGTTCGCATATTCTCGATGGCTTCAAGCCGGATTATGAATCGACAGTGACTGCTAATCTCTGGGCAGACGGTGCGGTTATGCTCGGCAAGCTGAATATGGACGAGTTCGCAATGGGCTCCTCCAATGAAACATCTTATTACGGCCCTGTTGTCAGCCCTTGGCGCGCAGAAGGTTCGGAAGAGAAGCTGGTTCCGGGTGGCTCCTCCGGTGGTTCTGCTGCGGCTGTGGCTGCACGCCTGTGCGCCGGTGCAACAGCAACCGACACCGGTGGTTCGATCCGCCAGCCTGCGGCTTTCACCGGTACAGTTGGTATCAAGCCGACTTATGGCCGTGTTTCCCGCTGGGGTACAATTGCTTTCGCATCTTCGCTCGATCAGGCAGGCCCGATTGCCCGTGATGTGCGCGATAGCGCAATTCTGCTGAAATCCATGGCATCTGTTGATCTGAAAGATACAACTTCTGTTGATCTTCCGGTTCCTGATTATGAAGCAGCGCTTGGCAAATCCGTAAAAGGCATAAAAATCGGTATTCCGCGTGAGTATCGCATTGACGGTATGCCGGCTGAAATCGAAAAACTCTGGGCGCAGGGCGTTCAGTGGCTGAAAGATGCCGGTGCGGAAGTTGTTGATATTTCGCTGCCGCATACCGAACAGGCGCTGGCTGTTTACTACATCGTGGCACCGGCGGAAGCTTCGTCGAACCTCGCGCGTTATGACGGTGTTCGCTACGGTCTGCGCGTACCGGGTAAAGACATTGTTGAAATGTACGAAAACACCCGCGCGGAAGGTTTCGGCAAGGAAGTCAAACGCCGCATCATGATCGGCACTTATGTGCTGTCAGCCGGTTATTATGACGCTTATTACGTTAAGGCGCAGAAAATCCGCACACTGATCAAGAAAGACTTTGAAGATGTGTTTGCTGCCGGTGTGGATGCAATTCTGACACCCGCAACGCCGTCGGCTGCCTTCAAGCTGGGCGACAAGGAACTGGCCGCTGATCCGGTGAAAATGTATCTCAATGATATCTTCACTGTGACAGTAAACATGGCCGGCCTGCCAGGTATTTCTGTACCTGCTGGTCTGTCAGAAAATGGTCTGCCGCTTGGCCTGCAGCTGATTGGCCGTCCGTTTGAAGAAGAAGCACTGTTTCAGGCTGCCCATGTGATCGAACAGGCTGCCGGTCAGTTTGCGCCTAAACGCTGGTGGTAACACCGCATGCAGCTCCGGCAGGCAACAACCGCTGATCTGGCGATGATTGCCCGCATCGGAGCTGATGCATGGGCTTCCCATATATTCAGTCATGAAACAGAAGAGCCGGATCAGCGCAGACGCGCTGAACTGGCTTTTTTACATGCAGCGCAGGATTATCTGGATTATGTTCTCGTTGCTGAACAGGATGGCGTGATTTGTGGGTGGGGCGCACGCGATACTAACCAGAACTATATATCTGATATCTGGGTTGATCCTGCACATCACGGGCAGGGCATCGGCACTTTATTGGTTGATGCACTGCTGGCGCAGATTGTATTGCTTGGATTTCAAACCGCAGAAATCGGTACCCATGCGCGCAATGTACCTGCAATAAAGCTTTATGAGAAATGCGGTTTCCGGATTATCCGTTACTATGAAGAATGGTCTGCCAGTTTGGCGCGGGTTGTGGAAAAGGTAAAAATGCAGGCAGATTTGTAATTCAGGCTTGCCAAAATCATTTAATGTTCCTATTTTGTTCTGCAATAGTTGCGGAACAAATACCATGCGTAAACCTGATTTGCCGGAGCGGCTTTATCTCGATTTTGACAGTTTTTTTGCCAGTGCCGAGCAGCAGCTGAATCCTGCCTTACAGGGCAGGCCGGTTGGTGTTGTGCCTCATGCCAGTGAATTTACGGGCCTGATTGCGGCCAGCAAAGAGGCCAAAAAGCTTGGTATGAAAACCGGTACATCCGTACGTGAAGCGCGCGCAATCTGCCCTGAAATTGCTATTGTGGAAGCGCGGCCGGATGAATATGTTAAACTTCATCACAAAATACTGGATATTATTGATACGGTGCTGCCAATAGGCAATGTGCGTTCTATTGACGAGCTGGTTTGTCGTTTGTTGCCGTCAGAATCCCGACAGGCAGAGGCTTTGGGACTGGCAATTAAAGCGGCGTTGCGTGAGAAACTCGGTTCGGCACTGACCTGTTCTATCGGTATTGCACCCAATGAACTGCTGGCCAAAATTGCGGCGGAAATTGACAAGCCGGACGGCTTAGTAATTGTGCAGCCAGAAGATATTCCGCACCGTTTTTTGAAGCTACAATTGCGTGACTTGCCCGGCATTGCCGCAGGCGTGGAGGCACGTTTACTCCGCTCCGGTATTGCGACGGTTGAAGAGCTTTGGAAGATCAGTCCGAAACAAGGGCGCGCGATCTGGAATAGTGTTGAAGGCGAGCGCTTCATCGCCGGATTGCACGGCTATGCGGTGGAGAAACAGGAAACGCATCGCCGTATGTTCGGCCATGGCCGTGTACTGCCGCGGGACTGGCGTCAGCCGGATAAAATTCTGCAATGCGCGCGGCTGCTCTGTATGAGTGCTTCACGCCGTTTGCGTAAGGAGCATTATCGCGCCGGTGCTCTGGTTTATGGCTGGCGGATCAAGGGGCAGGAATCCGTATCGGTTGAAGGTGTGTTCCCGCCGTCACGGGACGATCATTGTTTTCTCACCTGTCTCTCGCAGTTGCACCGGCGACTGCTCATGCATCCGTCGTTTCGCAAGGCTGATTTCCGGCAGGTCAAGAATGTGCATATTTATCTGCATCATCTGTCCGGTGAGGTGGTCGACAGTCATGACCTGTTTGAAGAGTCGCAAGACAAACAGCGTCAGCAGCGCTGGGAACAGGTTTCAGATACGCTTGACCGCGTGCGCAAGCAATTCGGTTCGGATGTACTGAGTCTCGGGCCATCCATTGCTCCCGGCTCTTATATTGGCGGAAAAATCGCTTTTGGCCGCATTCCTGATCTGGATGATTATTGATCCGCTTTCACGCAGGGTGCTTAAACGCAGCCAGATGGAGCAGATTCCGGTTGAAACAGAATATCGGCATGACCTGAGAGTGCCTCAAAATACGGCATAGTATATGCCTGCCTGAGGCGTTCCATAGACATAAAGTGATCCGTATTGCCGTTGGATCGCTTGTGTCCGCGCTGCACGGTAACTTCAACCGGAGCATCAACCAGAATGGTAAGGTCTAAAGCAGTTCTGACCGGCTCATGAAGAAGATAAATACCATCACATAACACAATGGACGGAGTATTTTCAGACAAAGCAATATTGTAATGCCCGTCCAGATCGCCAGTTTTCCCGTTCCATGCGCGATTATAGCTATAATATCCGTTTGCTCTTAAGCCATGGATGGCAGTGACAATATCGTCATGGGCATACCAGTTCTGCGGATTTTCAGCAAAGGCGATATGTTCTGTTATACCGGAGGCATAGGCACTCTCAATGCTTGCCTGACGGTCAGCATAGCTGTGTGAAGAGAAGCGGTCACAGCTCAGATGTACAATATTGAAACCTGAGATTGCTGTGAGCTGCCGGCATAAAGTAGTTTTTCCGGCTCCTGCTAATCCGCATATTCCGGCGATTATAACACTTTTATTGGCCGCTTCAGACTCAAGTCGTTGCCGGAGTTCATCAATTGTCCGGATTGTAGTTTTTGCGGCACACATCGGCAGCTCCGGTTGAACGGTCTTGGCAATTCTGATCAGGATATAATGCCAGAGTTGGAGCGCACTTCCAAAAAATGTGAAGCCCCTATGCAGGGAAATCAGTTCGCCGGACTGACTTCTTGTCCTGTTTCGGCCGGAACAAGATGCACGTAAAAGCACAACAATAGAGCGGTTCTGACGATTCAATATTAACGGGAACCGCTCTGGAATGATGTCTGATATCATCGCTAATGTACAAGGCGAAGCCTTGGGCCAAAGCCTTAAATATCCAGCTCCTGAACGAATTCAGCATTTTCCTGAATGAAGCGGAAGCGGGCTTCCGGCTTGGTGCCCATCAGGTCATCCACCGTAGATTTGGTCGAGCCGTTTTCATCTTCCATCAGATCCACGCGCAGCAAAGTACGTTTCTTTGGATCCATAGTCGTTTCTTTAAGCTGGTCAGCACGCATTTCGCCAAGACCCTTAAAGCGGCCGATTTCGATCTTGCCTTTGCCTGTAAACATAGTGCGGATCAGCTCATCTTTATGCGCATCATCGCGGGCATAGGCAACTTTACCACCCTGACTGAGGCGGTAAAGCGGTGGCACTGCAAGATAGAGATGACCGCCGGTAATCAGATGCGGCATTTCCTGATAGAAGAAAGTGATGAGCAGCGAAGCAATATGCGCACCATCGACGTCAGCATCGGTCATGATGATGATGCGGTCATAACGCAGATCATCTTCACGATAATTCTTGCGCGTGCCGCAACCGAGTGCCTGCACCAGATCACCGATCTGCTGGTTGGCTGTCAGCTTGTCGCGTCCGGCACTGGCCACGTTGAGAATTTTACCACGCAACGGCAAAATCGCCTGATTGGTGCGGTTACGCGCCTGTTTGGCAGAGCCGCCCGCCGAGTCACCCTCAACGATAAACAATTCCGCACCGGCGGCCGAATTCTGCGAGCAGTCAGCCAGCTTGCCCGGCAGACGCAATTTTCGTGTTGCAGTCTTGCGAGTGGTTTCTTTTTCCTGACGGCGACGCAGGCGCTCTTCCGCACGCTCAACCACCCAGTCGAGCAGTTTGGAAGCTTCCTGCGGGGAGGCTGCCAGCCAATGGTCAAACGGATCGCGGATCGCATTTTCCACGATGCGCTGCGCTTCAACCGTTGCCAGCTTATCCTTGGTCTGGCCGACAAATTCCGGTTCGCGAATGAAAACCGACATCATACCGGCGGCAGAGATCATCACGTCATCAGTGGTGATCACTGAGGCGCGTTTATTATTGGTCAGTTCCGCATAGGCTTTCAGGCCGCGTGTCAGCGCCAGACGCAGCCCCGCCTCATGCGTACCGCCTTCGCCGGTCGGAATAGTGTTACAATAGGAATGAACGAAGCTGTCGCCGCCATACCATGCAATCGCCCATTCAACGGCACCGTGACCACCTTGTTTTTCAGTCTTACCGGAGAAAATCTCTCTGGTGACCATAAATTCTTTACCAAGCGAGGCAGCGAGGAAGTCTTTCAGACCACCCGGAAAATGGAAAACGGCTTTTTCCGGAATGCCTTTTTTCGGATCGAGCAAAGACGGGTCGCAGGACCAGCGAATTTCAACACCACCAAACAGATAGGCTTTTGAGCGCGCCATACGGTAAAGGCGCTCAGGATCAAATTTCGCGTTTTTACCGAAAATATCCGGATCGGGATGGAAACGCACACGCGTACCGCGGCGGTTATGCACTTCTCCCAGTTCTTCCAGATCGCCCAGCGGCAAGCCACGCGAAAAACGCAAACGATAGAGACGGCGGGCACGCGCCACTTCCACTTCCAGCAGGTCGGACAGTGCATTGACCACGGAAACACCAACGCCGTGCAGACCGCCGGAGGTTTCATAGGCCTTGCCGTCAAATTTACCGCCCGCATGAAGCTTGGTCATAATCACTTCAAGTGTGGATTTGCCCGGCACCTGCGGGTGAATCTCAACCGGAATACCGCGACCATTATCACTGACGGTCAGGAAGCCTTCTGCATCGAGATTAACATCAATGAAATTGGCATGACCGGCAACTGCTTCGTCCATCGCATTGTCGATGACTTCGGCAAACAAGTGGTGCAGTGCTTTTTCATCGGTACCGCCGATATACATGCCCGGACGCAAACGTACCGGCTCCAGCCCTTCAAGAACACGAATGGCGGAGGCATTATAATCGCTGCCATCGGAGTTTGCCGGAGCAGGGCGAAGCTCTGCGACTGATTTTGAATCAGCAGGGCGAAGCTCTGCTGCAGGCTTTGAAGCAGGCTCAACGACAGCAGGTTTCGCGACAGACGCAGGGCGTAACTCTGTTGCTGGTTCTGCAACAGGTGCAGGCTCAAGAGGGGACGAAACAGTTTCGGCAACACTGACCGGAGATTCAGACTGTATCGCCTGACGTCCGCGTGCATTGCTGAGAATATTCGAAAAAAGATCGTCGCTATTATCCATGTGAAATGGCTGGCCTGTTCGTTCAAATAGATACGGAGCATTTTGCGGCTGAAAGAATACTCCAGCTTCGCATAAATGCGGGAAAACAAAGTTACGAAACGGATTTTCTGTTTCAGAAAAACCAGAACCGCTTCGGAATTACGGAAAATCGAATCACAGATAGTTTGGCATGTTTATATCGCTAAAGCGATAAAGGTTCTCTTTACGTTCCTGTTTAAATGCCGGTAATCCTGACTTTTCCGCAGATTTATTTTGTTTGAACAATTATGACGGAATTGTCAAATCATGCCGCAGCCAATTCGCTGCCGCGCAACAGGCTCTGTGTCCTTATGGTGACGGTTTGACACAATCAGACAAGGGGCGGGAGAGAGTGGTTGCTTAAACACAGAAGCCATGATGAGAACAGAGAATGAAATGAAGGCGGCTTTGCTGCAGGGGAATGAAAATGCAAGACCGGTTACAGCCGCATGTGCGCGGAATGATTACGATGATCTGTGCCATGCTTATTGTGCCGCTTATGGATGCAACCGGTAAATGGCTGGCAATGGAAGAGAATATTCCGCCGGCTACCATCAGTTTCATGCGTTTTTTTGTGCAGGGGTTGATTAGTTTAGGCGCAATTGTTCTTTTCAGTCGCGGGCTTGGTCTTAAAACAGAGCATCTCTGGGGTAATCTGTTTCGCGGTTGCCTGCTTGCACTCGGCAGCCTGTGTTTTTTCACGGCAGTAAAATATATGCCGCTTGCTGATGCGCTGGCCGTGTTCTTTGTTGAGCCGCTTATTCTTACGGTTCTTTCAATGGTTTTTCTTAATGAGAAAGTAGGCTGGCGTCGCCTTAGTGCCGTGCTGGTTGGCCTGCTCGGAACTGTTATTGTAATTCAGCCAAGCTGGAGCGTGTTTGGCTGGGTGTCGGTTCTGCCGATGATTTCGGCTTTTCTATTCGCAGTTTATCTGGTGCTGAACCGTAAATTCGGTCTCAATGAACGCCCAGTGGTTATGCAGCTTTATGCCGGCATCGGCGGCAGTATCATGGGGCTTGCCGTTATGGTCTTCGGTGAGGTGGCGGCTATTCCGGATCTGCAATTTGTATTGCCTGCCTCGCTGTTCCCGTGGTTCATGCTGATCATGATCGGTATCTTTGCAGCCAGCGGACATTTGCTGGTAGTGCAAGCATTTCAGCTGGCACCGGCATCAATTCTTGCACCGTTTCAATATGTTGAAATCGTTATGGCAGTGACCGTGGGGCTGATCTTTTTCGGTGATTTTCCAAGCCTGTCAAAATGGTTTGGTATCGCCATTATTATCGGCTCGGGCATTTATGTTTTCATCCGCGAGCAAAAGCGTAGTGCTGAAGCGGAGAAGGTAATGCTTTCCGCATAAGTGAAAGAAAAGGCGGTTTAAAAGCTTTTCCGGTAAAAGTGCGAAGCGTCTATACGGGGAAATCAGTTCATCGGACTGATTTCTTTTCCCGCTCCGATACGTTGGATAATGTGTAAAACAAAGATTTGGAGCTGTTCCAAAATTTAACTTTAACCGGAAGCGCTCTAAATTTTTTTCTTATTTAAAACAATATGTTGTTTATTGTTTTTGCTATTTTACATCACCAAAAACTTCGGCGAAGCTTTGCTTTAGCGCCACATCCAGATCATCCATGGAAACTGGTAGCCCCAGATCAACAAGGCTTGTCACGCCATGCTCGGCAATGCCGCAGGGAACAATGCCGCTGAAATTTTCAAGCTGTGGTTCTACATTGATCGAAATGCCGTGAAAGCTGACCCAGCGGCGCAGACGAATGCCGATTGCAGCAATTTTGTCTTCAGCCATTGAACCATCGGCGAGACGAGGTTTTTCAGGACGCATAACCCAGACCCCCACCCGATCTTCGCGGCGCTCACCTTTGACATTAAAGCTGTCGAGCGTGCGGATGATCCATTCTTCGAGTGCTGCCACAAAGGCACGAATATCTTCGCGACGTCGTTTCAGATCCAGCATGACATAGGCCACGCGTTGCCCCGGACCGTGATAGGTGAACTCGCCGCCGCGCCCTGTCTTGTAAACCGGAAAACGATCGGGTGACAGCAGGTCTTCTTCACGTGCACTGGTACCTGCAGTATAAAGTGGCGGGTGTTCCACAAGCCAGACCAGCTCACTGGCTGTACCGTCACGAATGGCGGCAACACGGGCTTCCATAAATGCTTCCGCATCCAGATAAGTTGTCAACCCGTCAGCGACCTGCCATTCAACAGGCGGTGAGCCGTCAGCAGCCTGAAAGCGTGCGGATAGATCATTACGGTTTGTCGCGGGGCGACTCTGTGCAGGGGAATTTTCTGTCATGATGGCATTCAGGTAGAGACTGCAGTTCAAAAAATCCAGATGGCAAATTGACCGCTTTTCACGCAAGGCCAGGCATTTGTTTACCTACGACCTGAGATTTGCAACCGGATGAATATGATTGTGGACTTACTGGTCGTTTGTCGCCTAACAATGGCGCGGCACTTCGCATCTTCCTGTCTTGAATAACTGTATAGGACGCAAGTGCTGAAGTGGGGGGAGTTGCAATGAAACTACTTTGGAAAAGGACGCTGCAAGTCCACATCTTGTTGTGGGTGGTGCTTGCAATCGCGTCCTATGCAACCGCCGGAATCTACGTATTTGTGAGTTGCTGGCCTTTCATCTTGATTATACCGCCTCTCGGTTTTGTTTTTATTTTTCTCTTCCTGTGCAGTTTAGTGACTTTGATACGCTGGATATTCTATCCGCAGTTTCGCACGAGGCGTTCATTTATAATTGAGAGTCACATTATGATAATTATTTTTGGTGCAGTCATTTGCCGGGTGGCCGCGGATATCGCGGTTGGTCAGGTCAGCTGTCTTTAGATGCGATTATCCCGCCTCTGTATGATGAATTTGTATGCCTTCGACGAGGGGGCAATCCGATTCATGGCTGCAGCTATTTGCTGGTTGTACGAAGCTTCAGGCTTGGCTTCACTGCAAGGTATATGAATTTGTTATGAAGGATCACTATATGAGGTGTTTTGAGGATTTTTAGGCGGTACTGCCAGATGTCGCTCAGGTCTGAATTGTGTAATTCAGATGTAAATCAGTTGTAATTTTTCCGTGCACGCAGATGAGTACATTGGGAAATCTGATTTAATTATATTTTTGAAAAATCAAAATTCTCTAAAGAGAGAATGGTGCGGTCGAGAAGACTCGAACTTCCACGGGTTGCCCCACAGCGACCTCAACGCTGCGCGTCTACCAATTCCGCCACGACCGCACTGTGTGGTAGAAACCGAATTGCTTCGGTGAGGGCGATGTAGCAAATCACTATTGCAGTGACAAGCCAAATTATTCGTTTCATTGCATTTTTTTAAAAGTAATTCACAGAACCGCGTTTTTCTCCTGTAAAACCGCGTTTTTATAATCTCTTCAATAGGATGGAGAGAGAGTATTTTTCTTCATGAGTGTTCGGTCAGGCATATTTATTGGAATCGCGTTATCGACAAGCTGGAAAAGATTCGCTTTTTGCACCTGTTTTTGATTCAAAAGAGTACGCGTTGCAGCCTTTCAATATTTTCCAGCTGTTTGCGGGTTTCCTGATAGCCGATATCAATAGTTTCAGCCGCACGGTGAAACTCGGTCAGGCCGATATGGCCGATACTCGGCATTAATGCGATATCCGGCGGATCGCCGGCCATACGCGCGCGCGAGATTCTGTCTTGTATGATATTGAAGGCATCCATCATCACGCCTGTTATGCCCAAACGTGATTCATGGCTTATTACCCCTACCTGAGAGCTGACAATATCCTCCTGTCCGGCACGTGCAGGGCTGGTATATTTTACAACAGCTGCGCGGCCGAACTGGTCGTAGTTGAGATTGACGGCCAATACCAATTGTTGCTCATAGGCGCGGCATACGGAAACCGGAACCGGATTGACTAATGCGCCGTCAACAAGCAGGCGGTGGTCGTAACGGATTGGTTCAAAAACGCCCGGCAATGCATAAGAGGCGCGCATCGCCATAATAAGCGAGCCGGTGGAGAGCCAGATCTCATGGCCTGTGCGTAATTCCGTAGCAACAGCCACATAAGGACAGGGCAGGTCATCAATATTCAACCCGTCGAGATGTTGGTGCAATTTGCGATCCAGTTTCATGCCGCCGAATAATCCGCTGCCGCGGAATGTAATATCCATCAGGTTGAACATGCGTCTGCGTGTAAGGGAGCGTGCAAACTCCTCCAGTTCATCCAGTTTTCCTGCCAGGTAACAGCCGCCGACAAGTGCCCCTATTGAGGTGCCTGCGATCATGGAGATTTTGATATTAGCTTCATTCAGGGCGCGCAATACGCCGATATGCGCCCAGCCGCGTGCTGAGCCACCCCCTAAAGCAAGGGCAATTGGCTGGGGTGTTTTAAGAATAACAGGTTTGGGAGATTCTGCTTGAGCCGGTGTGTTGGCGGCAGCATTCGTGCGGCGGCGCGGTACCCATGACAGCATGCAATATCTCCCGAATATACCTGTGGCTATGACCAGAATACAGGAACCAGTATATTCAGACTATGGCTTTCATGCGATTGCTGTGCAAGGCAATTAGTGCAGTTATAAATTGCAGAAAACAGATATTGTAATATGAATTATGTGAAATTAATGTATTTTTAATGATTATTAATTGAACATTAAGTAATTTTATTAGTTGTTATTTGTATTTACTTTGTTAGTTTAAATTAACTTAATAGTAACCATAAGTTCTTCTGAATATTCGTGTTGCAATATTGTTACAGCATTTTTGTCCGGATGGTGTAAAACAAGATCAAGAAAGATTTTGAGGTTCTCCCATGTTTAATAAAGTCATCCTCGCTGCTTCAGCAGCTGTTCTGTTCTCCGGCACTGCAATGGCTGCAGACGCTATCGTTTACAACGAACCTGCTCCGGCCGTTGAAGTGAACACCTTCAGCTGGGAAGGTGGTTATGTTGGTGCCAATGCCGGTTACGGTTTTGGTAAAATGAAAGAAGACGGCGTCAGCATTAAGCCACGCGGCTTTGTCGGTGGTGTACAGGCTGGTTATAACTGGCAGTTCGATCAGATCGTTGCCGGTATCGAAGCTGACTTTCAGGGCTCGACCATGAAGAAATCGGTTGATTTCTACGATGCAGCCGGCGCTTACGAAGGCACTGTAAAGGGCAAAGTCCAGTGGTTCGGTACTGTTCGTGGTCGTCTGGGTGCAGACATTGCTGAACGCACCATGCTCTACGGTACAGCCGGTCTTGCTTACGGTAAAGTGAAGATCGAAGGTTACGATGCTGCTCTGGATCTGTCTGAAAGCGCTTCCAAGACCCGCGCTGGCTGGACTGCCGGTGCTGGTGTAGAGCACGCCTTCACAGACAACGTAACTCTGAAGACAGAATATCTCTACACAGACCTCGGCAAAGTTAAGTTCAGTGACCAGGTTGATGTGGCTAAAGTTAAAACCAACTTCCACACTGTGCGCGTTGGTGTGAACTACAAGTTCTGATAATCTGACGGGAGGTGAAGGACGCCTCTCATGTCTTCAAGATTTCTTTCGCCGGATTTGATATTTGGCGAAAGAACCGTCCTCCAGACAAAAAGCCCTGCGTAATCAATATTACGCAGGGCTTTTGTGTTTTACGTTAAAAATAAACCTAATATGCTGATTTATTTATGTAAAATGACGTTATTGCCTGAAATATCTACTGTGCGGTAAAAGCAGGAGTGACGATCTGTGTGGCAAGTCGGACCATTGCCCGCAACTCTGACCTTGAGCCACAGGGCGTCCTGATCGCAATCTGTACGCATCTCAATAACAGTCTGCAAATTGCCGGAGGTTTCACCTTTTTTCCAAAGCGACTTGCGTGACCGCGACCAGTAATGGGCTATGCCGGTTTCCAGTGTCAGGCGCAAAGCTTCACTGTTCATATGCGCAACCATCAGCAATTCGCCGTCATCCGCGCTTGTCACAACTGCGGTAATCAGACCTGAGCTGTCAAAACGGGGCGCAAAGACAGAACCTTCCTCGGTGCTGTGCTTGTCGGTTTGCGCAGGGAAATCGGCAGGCAATCGGGTCATGAACCGCTCCGCAGCATGGTCATGAACCGAACCTGATTGGCGACATCCTGTTCAAAAGCGCCTGTAAAGGTGGTTGTCAACGTGGTTGATCCCTGTTTGCGAATACCGCGCATAGCCATGCACATATGCTCTGCTTCAATTAAGACAGCAACGCCGAGAGGCTTGAGAATATTCTGAATGCTGTGAGCAATCTGCGCTGTCATGCTTTCCTGTGTTTGCAGGCGATGGGCAAACATATCAACAACGCGTGCAATTTTCGACAGGCCGACAACAGAACCATTCGGCAGATAGCCGATATGTGCTTTGCCGATAATCGGCACCATATGGTGCTC
Source organism: Hyphomicrobiales bacterium (assembly GCA_900470285.1). Lineage (GTDB taxonomy): Bacteria > Pseudomonadota > Alphaproteobacteria > Rhizobiales > Rhizobiaceae > Pseudochrobactrum. The sequence continues at coordinate 178,225 of UCAG01000005.1, read as the reverse complement.
GCAATGCGAGAAAAACTTGATGTCTTTTATCAGAACCATGTCTTTATAGCCGGCAACTTCTTCAAAAACAGTGCCGAGCTCTTCTTCCGGTGACTGATGATAGCCGGAAAATAGTTCTTTATAGGCTTTTGCCACACGTTTCGGGGTTTCAAGTAACCCTTCGCGTGACGGGTCTTCGCCCATCCAGAGCAGCAATGTTTTTACAGCGGCTTCTGCCTCAGCCTTTGTCGGGCGTGCAATATTGCTGGTCTGTGAATCGGAAATGTGCTTGTTCATATCGAGCTCCCGTAGTCTCTCTCTGTGGAGAGACGAGTTAAACGGACACTGTTACGAAGCTTGCTCAGGCAGTAAATTTAGCTGTACCGCTGAAGGCTTGGCATTTATGTCGGGGCAGTTATCTGGCGTTTTGCAGAATACAGCCAAAGGTCTGCTCTGCCTGTTTGCATAGACTGTCGCGGAAATATCCGCAAAAGGCAAATGCCTGTTCTATATAAAGTATGTCGAAGATATTAAAAGAGCAAAGACAGCCGATTTATGTCGTATTTCGGTTGTGCTATTCTCTATAGCGGCTTGAAATGAAATATTTATATAGCCACTTATACAATCATGTCCGGCAATGCGCCGGAACATGCTGAAGGAGAGCCGGATGATCAATGATATGTATAATGCCCGGATTCTCGAATTTGCCGGTAACATTCCGCATATTGGCCGCCTTCAGTCGCCGGATGCAACAGCAAAGGCACATTCCAAGCTTTGTGGCTCTACCGTGATTGTCGATATTAAAGTCAGAGACGGCATTGTCGTGGATTTTGCCCATGAGGTAAAGGCTTGCGCATTGGGGCAGGCGACCTCATCGGTGATGGCACGTCATATTATAGGCTCCACAGAGGCTGAATTGCGCGAACTACAGGCACAAATGACTGCAATGCTGAAAGATAATGGTGCGCCGCCTGAAGGCCGCTTTGAAGATTTACGTTATTTCGAGCCGGTGCGTGATTATAAAGCCCGTCATGCATCTACTTTATTGACATTTGATGCTGTTGTTGACTGTCTGGATCAGATTGCCGCAAAAGCTGCCGTGTAAGCGATATGTGCCCGCAGCCTGAAACTAAACCCCGCAAAAAATACAGCCGTAACTATCAGGGCGCATGGCGTAAAACACCGGATCGTTTGCTGGGAACAGGGCTTGTGCGGCTTTATCAGCTGACTTTATCGGGTTTTATCGGTAATTCCTGCCGCCATATGCCAACCTGTTCCGAATATGCCTATGAGGCTATTGCCCGCTACGGTTTGTGGACCGGCGGCTGGATGGGCTTGTTTCGTGTTATGCGTTGCGGGCCGTTCGGCACCTGCGGCATAGATCGTGTGCCGGAAGCGCTGGAGCCGCGCTATAAATGGTATTTTCCGTGGCGTTATTGGCACATTTCGGCTGCAAAACCCGATAATGACTAAGCTTTTATGGGGCAAAGGTTTATTTCCCCGTTTAGATTGATTATAGAGACGCTGCCGGTCGCATCTGCACTTCGTTTTGCAGGAGCCGGTAATTATACATTTACTTTAAACAACCACCCGCAATCGTTGGCGGGACTGGATGAGGATGACAATGTCTGATCTTATTACTCTCGAATTTCCCGACGGCTCACAGCGTGAATATGATCCGGCCATGACTGGTCTGGCGCTTGCCGAATCCATCTCCAAATCACTGGCTAAAAAGTCTGTCGCCTATGCGGTTGACGGCACCGTGCGTGATTTGTCCGAGCCGCTTGGCGCATCAGGCAAAGTCGAGATTCTCACCCGTGAAGATCCGCGTGCGCTGGAGCTGATCCGCCACGACTGCGCCCACGTTCTGGCTGAAGCTGTGCAGGAGCTTTTCCCTGGCACGCAGGTCACAATCGGACCGGTTATCGAAAACGGCTTCTATTATGACTTCGCCCGCAATGAGCCTTTCACACCCGATGACCTGCCGGTTATCGAAAAGAAAATGCGTGAAATCATTGCCCGCAACAAATCGTTCACACGCGAAGTTTGGACACGCGAAAAAGCCAAGCAGGTTTTCTCCGATAAGGGTGAATCCTATAAGGTTGAGCTGATTGATGCGATCCCTGAAGGTCAGGATCTGAAGATCTATTATCAGGGCGACTGGTTCGATCTTTGCCGTGGTCCGCATATGGCGTCAACAGGTCAGATCGGCAATGCGTTCAAACTGATGAAAGTTGCCGGTGCTTATTGGCGCGGTGACAGCAACAATCCGATGCTGACACGTATTTACGGTACAGCTTTTGCGAATGATGCTGATCTGCAACAATATCTGACAATGCTGGAAGAAGCTGAAAAGCGCGATCATCGCCGTCTTGGCCGTGAAATGGATCTGTTCCATTTTCAGGAAGAAGGTCCGGGCGTGGTGTTCTGGCATTCCAAGGGCTGGCGTATGTTCCAGAGCCTTGTCAGCTATATGCGTCGTCGTCTTGACGATCATGGCTATCAGGAAGTCAACGCACCGCAGGTGCTGGATAAATCCCTTTGGGAAACATCCGGTCACTGGGGCTGGTATAAAGACAACATGTTCAAGGTCACCACTGCCGGTGATGACACTGAAGATGACCGCGTTTTCGCGCTGAAGCCGATGAACTGCCCGGGTCACGTGCAGATTTTCAAACATGGTTTGAAATCCTACCGCGATCTGCCGATCAAAATGGCAGAATTCGGTAATGTGCATCGTTATGAGCCATCCGGTGCGCTGCATGGTTTGATGCGTGTTCGCGGCTTTACGCAGGATGATGCGCATATCTTCTGTACAGATGAACAGATGGCCGATGAATGCCTGCGCATTAACGATCTGATCCTTTCGACTTATGCTGATTTCGGCTTCGATCAGATCACGGTCAAGCTCTCCACACGTCCTGAAAAGCGCGTTGGTGATGATGCGCTGTGGGATCGTGCGGAAAGCGTTATGGGCGAAGTGCTCAAGACAATCGAAGCCAATTCCGGCGGCCGCATCAAAACCGGCATTCTGCCAGGTGAGGGTGCATTCTACGGTCCTAAGTTCGAATATACACTGAAAGATGCGATCGGTCGTGAATGGCAGTGCGGTACAACGCAGGTTGACTTCAACCTGCCGGAACGCTTCGGTGCATTCTATATCGATAACAACTCCGAGAAGCAGCAGCCGGTTATGATCCACCGCGCGATCTGCGGTTCGATGGAGCGTTTCCTCGGTATTCTGATCGAGAACTTTGCCGGTCATATGCCGCTGTGGTTCGCACCAATTCAGGTTGTTGTGGCAACGATCACTTCGGAAGCGGATGAATATGGTCAGGAAGTTGCTAACTTGTTCAAAAAAGCAGGTTTGCAGGTAACGACCGACTTCCGCAACGAGAAGATCAACTACAAGGTGCGTGAGCACTCGCTGCAGAAAGTGCCGGTCATTCTGGTGCTTGGTAAGCGTGAAGCAGAAGAGCGCACTGTGAATGTGCGTCGTCTCGGCTCCCGTGACCAGACACCTATGTCGCTGGACGAGGCGCTGAGCTCATTGCGCGAAGAGGCAACACCGCCGGATCTTCGTCGTGCATAATTAAAATAAGAAAAGGCCGGAGCAATCCGGCCTTTTTCATAATTATCAATATTTTATAATAAAAATTTAATGTATAAATTTAATTCAATGGTGCGGCTTTAAAGCGATATTCGCCGTGGCTGTCGATGTCAAAATAGTCGCTGATCTGCGGGTGGCGCAGCGGTTCGCCGCTTTCATCTTCTTCCAGATTTTGCTCCGAAACATAGGCTACGTAATCCGTTTCCTCATTCTCTGCCAGCACATGATAAAACGGCTGCTCACGTTTCGGACGCGAGGCTTCAGGAATGGACATGTACCATTCTTCCGTATTGGCGAATTCCGGATCAACGTCGAAAATGATACCGCGAAACGGTAACAGGCGGTGGCGCACCACCTGTCCGATCTGGAAACGTGCATATTTTACTTCAAAAGCACTCATTGTGATCCGTCGTGATGTGGCGTGACAGTTGGCAGTGTCGTCTTCTTATTCGCTGCGGTGAAAGACGGTAGCAGGGCTTTGAAACCGCCACCGGGACGCAACCCCTCACGCATGAAGAAAGCACGCAGCGGCGGCACAACACGCAGGATTTCCAGTCCCGTGCCGCGAATGATCTGCGCTGGCAGGAAGTCTGACAGCAGCGTGCGGTTCAACACATCGACCGAGCCGGTACGTGCCAGAATATCAGGGCGGCGGCCGCTGTCGTAGGCGCGGATCACGCGGTCAGAACCGGCATCCTGCTTATCTTTGTTCAGAGCGGAGATCAGTGTTTCCACATCGCGGGTGCCGAGGTTCAAACCTTGAGCGCCGATTGGCGGGAAAACATGCGCTGCTTCGCCGATCAGAATGGTGCGCTTGGCAGCAAATTTCAGCGGCACCAGACCGGAGAGCGGCCATGCCTGCTGTTTGGTATCAACCGTGATTTCACCCAACATAGACTGCATTTTAGTTTCAATTTCACGGGCGAGCTGTTCGCTGTCGAGCGCCATCAGCTTTTCAGCATGGCGCGGATTGGCAACCCAGACAAGGCTGGAGCGATTGCCGGGCAGCGGCACTTGTGTGAAAGGACCGTCCTCGGTGTGGAACTCGGTCGAAATATTCTGATGCGGCACTTTATGACTAAAGGAGCACACAACTGCCGTTTGCGGATAGCGCCAGCGGCGGGTTTGAATACCGGCTGCATCACGCGCTGAGCTATTGCGGCCGTCAGCAGCCACGACCAATGGTGTGGTTACAACCTGTCCGTCGCTGAAAGTGACAGAAATACTGTCTGCATTATGCTGATAGGCGGTGGCATTGTTGAAGTTGCGCGCAATGCGCGGATGCGCGGTTACTGCCTCATGCAATGCACGGTTCAGCACCAGATTTGGGATATTATAGCCGAAAGCTTCCGTTCCGATTTCTGAAGCGCGGAATGTCACCGCAGGGCTTCGGATCAGTCTGCGGGTGCCGTCAACAATACGCATGGAGGCGAGAGCTGCTGTATCCGGACGGATGGTTTGCCACACACCGAGACTGTCGAGATATTCAATGGCAGGCATCATTAATGCTGTGGTGCGCCGGTCATCCTGATCGCTTACCGGTCCCGCGAGCAGAATATCATAGCCCGCTTGCGCCATTGCCAGTGCCGCAATCATACCTGCAGGGCCGCTGCCGCTCACAACAATGCGTGCTGAAGCGAACTCGGATGAATGAACGGAGCCTGACATAATGCACCTCTTTGTTTTCCGGCTTTTGTGAATCAAACAGTCAAATCGCCGGAATTAGCCTGCTAAATCTTAAAAATCATAAGCAGATTATCCTGCTCATTCTTTTAGGCCATAAGTCACCGTTACGACACTAAAAACATATGCTTAGAGCGGAGATAGTCACTTATAGCAGGTAACTTCTTTGGATGAGCGACATTTTGTCTGTTTTTCAAGTCAGCTTTTCTTGCACTTTTAGTGTTTTTCGACAAAAGCTGTCAGGACTGATAATTCATTAATTTTTTGTAACAGAATCGGCAAAGATCTTGAAAGCGAAACTGACAGACAAACTGAAAGCTAAAAAAGTCACTCTGCCTCAGGTCAGGGCTTTTTCTGTTCACCTGTTAACGGCTTCCGGCTCCTTTCTGGCTTTCTTGTCACTGGTTGCTGCCAGTGAAGAAAACTGGACTGCAATGTTTCTCTGGCTCGGGCTGGCACTTTTCGTCGATGGCATTGACGGGCCGATCGCCCGCAAGCTGGAAGTGAAATATGTGCTGCCAAACTGGTCGGGTGAACTTCTCGATAATATCATCGATTATGTCACTTATGTGCTGATCCCTGCATTTGCACTCTATCAGAGCGGATTCATGGGGCACGGCCTGTCATTCCTGTCCGGCGCTATCATTGTTATCAGCAGTGCGATTTATTATGCCGATACCGGCATGAAAACCAAAGAAAACTTCTTCAAGGGTTTCCCTGTGGTCTGGAATATGGTGGTCTTCACCTTGTTCATCGTTGGTCCGGGCGAATGGACAGCCTTTGCAGTTGTAGTCGTTTCCGCGATCCTGTCTTTCATACCGCTGAATTTTCTGCATCCGGTGCGCGTGGTGCGGCTGCGCCCGCTCAATCTCACGATTTTTTTGCTGTGGTGTGTTTTCGGCGTGGCGGGCATTTTCTATCAGATGGATGCCCCGCTCTGGGTACGTATCGGTATTTCCGTTACCGGTATTTATCTCTACTGCATTGGTATCGTGATGCAGTTCCTGCCTGATCTCGGTCTTAAAACTGCTGCGAAATAACAGGGAATTCTGACAATGATAAATGCAATTCTGATCCGTGAAACCGGTGGTGCGGATGTTCTGAAATATGAACAGGTCGAACTTGGTCAGCCCAAAGCAGGTGAAGCGCGTATCCGCCATGAAGCGGTCGGATTGAATTTTATTGATGTCTATTTCCGCACCGGTCTTTATAAAGCGCCGCAACTGCCTTTCATTCCGGGGCAGGAAGGTGCAGGCACAGTCGTCGCTGTTGGTGAGGGCGTTACCAATGTTAAAGTTGGTGACCGTGTGGCCTATACAGGTGCTATGGGCTCCTATGCGGATGAACGGCTGATTGCTGCGGATCGTCTGGTTAAAGTGCCGGATAATATGGATTTGCGCCTTGCCGCTTCAATGATGCTGAAAGGCATGACAGCCTATTATCTGATTAACCTGACCTACAAGGTGCAGAAGGGCGATACGATTCTGATCCATGCTGCCGCTGGCGGCGTGGGACAGATTGCCGGTCAGTGGGCGAAACATCTCGGCGCAACGGTCATCGGTACTGCCGGATCGCAGGAGAAAATCGATCTGGCGCTGTCTCTCGGCTATGACCATGTTATCAATTATCGTGAAGATAATTTCGTCGACAAGGTGAAGGAAATCACCGGCGGCAAAGGCCTGCCGGTCGTTTATGATAGTGTCGGTAAAGATACATTCCCGGCATCGCTGCAAGTTCTGCAACCGCGCGGCTTATTTGTCAGCTATGGCAATGCATCGGGACCGGTGCCGCCATTCGAATTGGCGCTGCTCAATCAATATGGTTCGCTTTATGCAACGCGTCCGACACTTGGCACTTATATTGCGACAAGGGAAGAGCTGGAACGTGCGGCGCAGGCGCTGTTTGATGTGGTTGCCAGCGGTGCAGTCAAAATCAATGTCAATCAGACCTATGCATTGCGGGATGCAGCACAGGCGCAGCGTGATCTTGAGGCACGCAAAACCACCGGCACAACGATACTGATCCCGTAAAATCATTCCCTGATTTTAAAAATAATATTCCGGCGAAATCTGATTTCGCCGGAATTTCTTTATGTATCTTGCAAAAAGTGTTCATAGAATTGTTATAAATTACTTTTCGGCTTCCCTATTTTTTTGACTATGGCATAAGGTGGGCGGAAGAAATGTCTAGGGGACACATGACAGAACCTTCCGCAAAACCTCAACAATTACTGGCTGAGCAATTACTGGATGTACGGCGTTTAACCAAACAGTTTGGTGCGCTGAAAGCATGTGACCAGATTGATCTGACGATTGAACATGGCGAAATTCATGCGCTGCTGGGGGAAAACGGCGCAGGAAAATCCACGCTTGTTAAAATGCTGTTCGGCTCTTTACAGCCGCAGGACGGCGAGATTTTCTGGAAGGGACGCAAAGTCCGCATGAATAATCCGGCCTATGCCCGCAAGCTTGGCATTGGTATGGTTTTTCAGCATTTCTCTCTGTTTGACAGTCTGACCGCTGCAGAAAATATCGCGCTGTCACTGGATGCAGGTCTCTCCCTCAATGAAGTTGCGCAAAAAGCATCGCAGATCGGTGAGACATACGGCCTGCCGGTTGATACCAATGCGCTTGTCGGCGATTTGTCGGTTGGGGAGCGCCAGCGCATCGAAATTATTCGCTGCCTGTTGCAGGAGCCGCAGCTTATTATTCTCGATGAGCCGACATCAGTTTTGACCCCGCAGGAAGCGGACAAGCTGTTTATTACGCTCAATCGCCTGAAAAGCGAAGGCAAATCCATTCTCTATATCAGCCATCGGCTGGAAGAGGTGAAACAGATTTGCGATCGTGCAACTGTGCTGCGCCATGGCAAAGTCGTGTCTCATTGCACGCCTTCGCAGGAAACAGCGGCGTCACTTGCCCGTATGATGGTCGGTGAGGATGTGGCACTGGTTGAACGTCCGAAAGCTGAGTTGCAGCCAGCGGAACGGGCGGCATTACTGGAGATTGACGGGCTTTCACAGGCACCGCGCGGACCGTTCTCAACAGCATTACGCAATATTTCTCTGAATGTAGCTGCCGGTGAGGTCGTGGGCATTGCCGGCGTTGCCGGTAACGGTCAGAGCGAGTTTTTTGAAGCTGTATCCGGCGAGTTGCGGCAGGATCAGGCATCGACCATCCGTATTCGCGGGCAGCAGGCGGGTCTCGCCGGTATCACGCAACGCCGGATGCTGGGTGCAGGTTTTGTGCCGGAAGAACGTCTGGGGCATGGCGCCGTGCCGGAACTGCCGCTGACGGATAATCTGTTTCTGTCGCGTTACCGTACCGATGCAAAAATGTTTCTGAAGGGCGGCTGGCTCAAAATCATTTCGCAATCTGCATTGTCTTCCGCTGCCAAACGCATCAATGCGATGATGGATGTACGCAAAAATGCGGAAAATCCGGTGGCCGGTGCGTTGTCCGGCGGCAATTTGCAGAAATTCATTATCGGCCGTGAGCTGGATCGCAATCCGTCTGTTCTTGTCGTCAATCAGCCGACATGGGGCGTGGATGCCGGTGCGGCAATGCGTATTCGTCAGGCTTTGGTGGATCTGTCACGTCAGGGCTCTGCCGTGCTGGTCATCAGTCAGGACCTTGATGAACTATTTGAAATTTGTGACCGTATCGCAGTGATGCATCATGGTCAGTTATCCGAAGCCATGCCGCGCGATGTTGTAACGGCTGAAAAAATCGGCCTGATGATGGGTGGGGCAGTCTGATGCGTATTGAACTGATTAAAAGACCACAACCCTCACGTTGGTTCAGCGCAATTTCTCCGCTGTTAGCACTGGCGCTTGCAATGATTTGCGGCGCCATTTTGTTTGCGCTAATGGGTAAAGATCCATTTGCTGCACTCCATGCTTTTTTCATTGAGCCGCTGCTGGATATGTGGTCGATCCATGAATTGCTGGTCAAAGCCGCGCCGCTGATCCTGATCGCTGTCGGGCTTTCCGTCTGCTATTTGTCGAATAACTGGAATATCGGTGCCGAAGGTCAGCTGACCATGGGCGCGATTACCGGTTCGATCCTGCCGATATTATATCCGGACGTGCAGGGCTGGTATGTTCTGCCGCTGATGCTGCTGATGGGGATGATTGGCGGCGCGCTTTATGGTGCGATACCGGCGCTTTTAAAAACCCGTTTTAATGCCAATACGATCCTGACCAGCCTGATGCTGGTCTATGTGGCGCAGTTCTTTCTGGACTGGCTTGTGCGCGGGCCTTGGCGCAATCCGGAAGGTAATAACTTCCCTGAAAGCCGTCAGTTTCATGAATATGCGGTGCTGCCGGAAATCTGGTCAGCTGCAGGGCGTGCGCATTGGGGCTTTATCTTCGCCATTATTGCGGCATTCCTGCTGTGGTTCATGTTGCACAGCACCCTGAAAGGTTTTCAGATCAAGGTGGTCGGGCAAAGCCCGCGTGCAGCGCGCTTCGCCGGTTTCAGCGCAGGTAAGATTACATTCTTTGCCTTTCTGGTCTCCGGCGCGCTGGCAGGTCTTGCCGGTATCAGCGAAGTGTCCGGTGCTATCGGGCAGCTGCGTACAACCATCACACCGGGTTACGGCTTTACGGCGATTATTGTTGCCTTTCTCGGGCGGCTTAATCCGCTGGGCATTATTGCGGCCGGTCTGGTGCTGGCATTGTCCTATCTCGGCGGTGAGGCGGCACAGCTTTCTATCGGTATCTCAGAAAAATCCGCGCGCGTGTTTCAGGGGATGATCCTGTTTTTCGTGCTCGCCTGCGATACTTTCATTCACTACCGTATTCGTTTTGTCAGTCGTAGTCAGCATGATCTGCGCGGGGAGGCCTGAGCCATGGATATGACACAGGCAATTATGCTGACTATTGCAACAGCAGCCACGCCTTTACTGATTGCCGCCATCGGCGAGCTGGTCGTTGAACGTTCCGGTGTGCTCAATCTCGGCGTTGAAGGCATGATGCTGATGGGCGCGGTCACCGGTTTCGGTATCGCTCATTTAACCGGCAATGCATGGCTCGGCATGATCGCAGCAATTTTTGCGGGGGCAGCCTGCGCCTTGCTGTTCGGTTTTCTGACACTGACACTGGTCACCAATCAGGTGGCAACCGGTCTGGCTCTGACCATTCTCGGGCTGGGTGCATCGGCAGTGATCGGCGAGGGCTTTGTCGGTCTTCCGGGGGTGCGCCTTGGCGCGATCTATATTCCTTATCTGAGCGACATTCCGCTGATCGGCAAATTGCTGTTCGGACAAGATCCGATTTTCTATATCGCATTGCTGCTGGTTATTGGCGTCAACTGGTTCTTGTTCCGCTCACGGGCAGGGCTGAAACTGCGCTCTATCGGCGACAATCACGGCTCCGCTCACGCCCTTGGCATTCATGTGGTGCGCACGCGTTATCTGGCCGTACTATTCGGTGGTGCCTGTGCCGGTCTTGCCGGTGCGCAGCTCTCCCTCGTTTATGTGCCGCAATGGGTGGAAAATATGACCGCTGGACGTGGCTGGATTGCGCTGGCTCTGGTGGTTTTTGCTTCATGGCGGCCTTGGCGCGTGCTGATCGGCGCCTATCTTTTTGGTGCAGTGACTATCGGTCAGCTCCATGCGCAGGCATTCGGCATCGGTCTGCCGCCGCAACTGTTGTCGGCATTGCCATATCTGGCAACAATCATTGTACTGGTGATTATTTCGCGTAATCGCCGTCTGACAATGATGAATACACCGGCATCGCTCGGTAAGCCATTTGTACCAGACCGCTGATACAAAGTCGTTTTACAGTTTTTTGATTACGGACCTTAACAGGAGAACGGGGACAATGAAGAAAACGCTAACAATTCTTGCCACTGCGGCAACGATTGCCATGGCTGGCACCGCCATGGCTGAAGAAAAGCTGAAAGTCGGCTTTATCTATATTGGCCCTCCGGGTGATTTCGGCTGGACCTATCAGCATGATGAAGCCCGCAAGGAGCTTGAAAAAGAACTGGGTGATAAGATCACAACCAGCTATCTGGAAAGCGTGCCGGAAGGTGCTGATGCCGAGCGTTCGATTGAGCGTCTGGCGCGTGCAGGTAATAAGCTGATTTTCACAACGTCTTTCGGCTATATGGATCCGACCATCAAAGTTGCGAAAAAATTTCCTGACGTGAAATTTGAACATGCAACCGGCTATAAAACAGCAGAAAACGTATCTGCCTATAATGCGCGCTTCTATGAAGGCCGTTATGTGCAGGGTCAGATTGCTGCCAAATTGTCGAAAAACGGTATGGCTGGTTTCATCGGCTCCGTGCCGGTGCCGGAAGTTGTGCAGGCTATCAACTCTTTCATGATCGGCGCGCAGTCCGTTAATCCGGATTTCAAGGTCAAGATCATCTGGGCAAACTCATGGTTTGATCCGGGCAAAGAAGCAGATGCTGCCAAGGCGCTGATTGATCAGGGCGTTGACATTCTCACCCAGCATACAGATTCCACTGCGCCAATTCAGGTTGCGGCAGAACGCGGTATCAAGGCATTCGGTCAGGCTTCGGACATGATCAAATTCGGCCCTGAAACCCAGCTGACAGCTACAATCGACCATTGGTCGCCATATTATATCGAGCGTACCAAGGCTGTTCTCGATGGAACATGGAAGTCGCAGGACACATTCAACGGCATGAATACCGGTCTGGTTGCCATGGCGCCGCTGACCAATATGCCTGACGATGTGAAAGCAATGGCTGAAGAAACCATCAAGAAGCTGACCTCCGGCGAGCTGAAGCCGTTTACCGGTCCGTTGAAAAAACAGGATGGTTCTGAATGGCTCAAAGCCGGTGAAACCGCCGATGATAAAGCGATCGTCAGCATGAACTTCTATGTTCAGGGCATTGACGACAAGCTGCCGCAATAAGCTGCTTGCATGAAGAAATGAAAAGGCTCCGCATTTGCGGAGCCTTTTTTGTATGGTTCAGGCGCGGTCAATACGACCGGAATAACAGCCGCGTCCGGCATTATGCGCATGAATATAGGCGGCGTTCTGATCGCTGAAGAGGCGTTCAATTGCCGCTTCAATATCCGTGCCTTGCACAACTTCAGCTCCTATGATCATGCCTGTAGCATTATAGGCCCGCAAAGACAGGAGTCGCGTGCGCATGACTGAGGGAACCTCGTTAATCCGGTCATAGGCCTTGACCGCATTTTCACGAACATAAATCGCATGAGTTGCATAATAGGGTGTTTCGGCACTCTGACATACATGGTTGAGCAGCAGCAGGCTTTCACCGGTTTCAGCCTCACACATCTCAATACGGTCAGGATAACCTCTGTCTTCAGCAATCACGCGTATAGCGCGATGTTGTTTCAGTTCATGATCCGGCAGGCCGAAAAGGTGACGAAACGGTTCCGGTGAAAGTCCTGTAATTCGAAAGTTCATAGAGAGTCTCCTGTAAATAACAGGAGGATTAAATTGCAGATGGAATTCAGAAACACTGCAATTCTGCTTTTCAAATTCTGTTTTATAAGGCTGGTGCGACGTGTATCCGGCAATAAAAAAGGCTCCGCAGAGCGGAGCCTTTCATTCTAATCGTAAAAACGAATTTATTCAGCAGCATCTGCCGGTGCGGCATTGAGCATGCCGTAGCGTTCTTCGCCGATTTTGCCGAGCAATTCGAGCTGGGTTTCGAGGAAGTCGATATGGCCTTCCTCATCTTTCAGCAATTCGTCAAAAAGCTGACGGCTGACATAGTCACCGGCTTCATCACAGATTTCGCGGGATTTTTTGTAAGAGGCGCGGGCGTCATATTCACCGGCCAGATCGGCTTCCAGAACTTCTTTCACGGTCTGACCAATGCGCAGCGGCGCAACAGTCTGCAGGTTCGGATGGCCTTCAAGGAAAATGATGCGGTCGATGAGGCGGTCTGCATGCTGCATTTCTTCAATCGACTCTTCGCGTTCCTTTTTCGCCAGACGGGTGTAACCCCAGTCAGACAGGAGACGGTAATGCAGCCAGTATTGGTTTACTGCACCGAGTTCGAGGAAAAGTGCCTCGTTAAGCCGCTCGATGACCTTTTTGTCGCCCTTCATTCCATTTGCTCCCGAATTGTTCACGTAACGCACGAACGCGATCAATATAGACAATGAACTCAGAATCATTGTGCTCGCGCCGAAGATGATATTCTTCAGTCACTCTTATGATCGTTTCAACAACATTTGGGAAGCAGCCGCAGCACCGTCCACGCTTCTTCATAGCATGGTAGACCTTGGCAGGAACAATCAATTGCCAGCAATCTTCATCCAGCATCTGGATGATAGTATTTTCGATTTCTTTGGCAGTAATAACATTGCAATGGCAGACTAGCATGCTGCACCATGCATAGAAAAAACGGTGTTTAAACCGGAAAATACGGAAAATGAATTTGAAATATGCAAATGACCTGAAGAAATCATGTTCTGATTTTCATCCTGGTCGCTGAAAAAGAAAGCAACCTTGGCTGCATTCATAAAATTATACTTATTCATCATTCCTCCAAATGAATGGGTCAAGGCCAAACATTTAAAGTTGCACTGTAGCTGTTTGATTTTCTAATGCTTCACAGAGGCGGGCTTGTCAAATCATGCAGATTAAAACCATTCTAAAAATCAACAATTTAGAATGATTTTAAACCTGAGTTAAATACCCATATTAATTGAACTATTCGGTGCGGAAAAACCGCAAAACAGACTATTTGTGGTAAAATCATACCGCTGTGGCGTGTTGTCACACTGCGTATAAAAACGGAATTTCAACAGGATTTTGAAAAAAACAACGCGCCCCGAAGGGCGCGCTGCATCATCTTCTATGTCCGGTTCAACTCAGAACTGGAACTGAGTGGCGACAACGAATGTACGACCCTGACCGGAGCCCGATGTGCTGAGAGCCGGTGTGTATGTTTTATCAAACAGGTTGGTGACTTTGAGGGACAGGTCAACATTTTCATTGAATTTATAGGTCGCGAAAATGTCTACCAGATCATAAGAGTCGGATTTTGTTGGAGGCAGCAGATTGCCCCGTGCATCTGTTGCAGCAACCAGACCGCTGGAAACATACGAATATTTCACACCGGCAGAGAGCTTCTTATCAAAGAAGTAGCCGCCGAGGGTCGCCGCAAAAACATCATCCGGCAGATACTGGCTTGCGCCAAGACCCGGTGTCTGAGACGGCAGGTCAGACTTGTTATGGGTGTAGGAAAGGCTACCGAACACATAATCGGAATTATAATGTGTTTCGAGTTCAAAACCTTTTACGCGGGATGTGCCCGGCAGGTTAACAAACTGCAGCTTGTTGAAAGTCGTATTACGCTGCGCCGCGATATAGTTTTTGACATCCATATCAAAGTAATTGGCTTTGAAACGGATTGTGTCGCCTGCAGTGATCAGATCATCATGCTTCATGTTCAGACCGATATCCCAGCCACGCTGTTCTTCAGGCGCGAGATAAGGGTTAGGCACATAGCTGGATGCTGTTCCGCCGGGATGTGTTCCGCCGATCATTGTTTCCTGCAATGTTGGCGCGCGCATTGACTGCGAATAGGTCACATATGGCTGGAGCCAGTCCGTTACATTGTAAGCGAGTGTAACTTTAGGGTTCCACAAGCCTTTGGACTGATTGGCGGAATACATGCCGTTATCTTCAAAGCCCGGAATACCGCTATCGGCTGTACCGTCCAGCTTGTAGAAGTCATAACGCAGGCCGGTCAGAACCTGAAGGCGGTCGTAATTCCACTCGACCTGAGTAAAGGCTGCACCACGGTTCATGCTTGAATCAACCGGATTAACGCCGACTTTCACACCACCGGTATTATCATGATTGTATTCAACGCCGTATTTCCAGTCGATATAAAGATCATTGACTGTGAAACGGGAAGTGTTGGCAACCGAGAAGCCGATGGATTCATTTTTAATTTCACGGCCAAGGCTCGACAGAGTAGGGCTGTTGCCACCGACATAGGTCAGTTTTGTGCTGTTGAAATAACCGTTGATCGCAAGGTCGATCAGGTCATTGTCCGCAGGCTTGTAGACGTAATTGGCTGTGAAGGTACGATTTTGCAGCAGCAGATCATAGTCAATTGTCGGCGGCACAGGCATGAAATTCGTCTGCGATGTGCCGTATTTATTGTTATAGATTACGCCGCCAAGTGTCAGCTTGTGATCTTCGGCAAATCCGAATTCTGTTTTAAACAGGCCGGAAGTCATTTCCTGACCGGTTTTATTCTGGGTGATGCCGTCACCGTTTTTATAATCATTGGAATCGCGGCGGCTGAGAGCGGCAACAATACCCACTTCATTGACGCGCATCGCACCGGCAAGCATTTCAGAGAAGCCGACGCCGTTGCTGCCCCATGATGCACGGCCGAGAACGCCTTTGTCCTTGCCTTCCATCAATACGTCATCAACGCCGAGTGTTTTGAAATTAACACTACCGGCAAGACCGCTGCCGCCTTCAGTCGTCACTGCACCGCGGGTAATATCAACGGAGGACAGCAGGTTCGGATCGATATAGCTGTACCCTTGAGCATCATGTGCTGTGGTGCGGAAAGTCTGCGGTGCACCGTCGATCATCATATTCACGCGGCCGGAGCCTTCAAAGCCACGAATATTGACCGCAACACCCGGATTGGAACCGTTAATACGGGTGAATACGCCCGGAGTTTCACGCAGAACCGTATCCAGTTTTTCACGGCCGTTCAGTTTGATCTCTGTTTTGGAGATTGTGCTGACCGGTGCCGGACGGGATGTAATATCCTGAGGATTAACGGTTTTAACATTGATTGTGTTGAGCTGCACATCACCGGATGCATTTTCCGCAGCCGGTTTTGCAGTCTGAGCCTGTGCTTGCTGGGCATTGGCTGCGCCAGCCATAACCACAAGGCTGATAGCCGTGCTGCCGAGACCGATTTTAAGATATCTGGAGAGGTTGGAAGACTGCTGCATTTAAAATCTCCGCATCGTTGCCGCTCATTGGCGGGGCAAGCAAGGCATTAAATTGCGTTCGGAACCTTGGCGCTTGCACCGGAAAAATGTTCTCAGCAACAATCAGCAGTTTTTCGTACTGATCTGCGAGTTCCCTGATCCGGCTGATGCAGGTTCAATTCTGTACTATGCGGAGGTCAGATATTTTCTGTTTTCCACACAACTTTATGGACAATCACGCGATTTTTAATATGACGTTTAAAGTCCACTATTGCTTCCAATAATTAATATGATATTTTGTGTCAAGAAAACTTCCTGAAAATAAACAGGATGGTTGCATTGATGCAACGGGGGCCTGAAGGCGCCGATAAACTGATCCGGTAATTTTGTTAAAAGCCGGATTTGACGATGACACTAATAGACTGCATCCGGGGGATGTGGTCGGTACAGGCGTATAATAATGACTGCAACGCAAACTCATTCTCAGTCCCTGACACCGCAAGATATCCTGCGTCTGCGCAGTGAAAATCCGAAATCCCGTGAGAGGGACTTTGCTCAGGCTCATGGTATTACCGAGGCTGATTATGTTGCTGCCCATGTCGGCACATCTGCTATTCGCCTGAATGTGGACATTGCTGCAATTTTGAACGGCGCAACCACCCTTGGTGAAGTTATGGCGCTTACCCGCAATGAAAGCGTTGTGCACGAAAAAATCGGACCTTATGAAAAAGTCTCCGTCGGACCGCATGCGTCTCTGGTGCTCGGCAAGCAGATCGATCTGCGTATTTTCCCTAAAGCTTGGGCCTATGGTTTCGCTGTAGAGAAAACTGACAGCGAAAATAATATCCGCCGCTCATTGCAGTTCTTTAACAAGGCCGGTGATGCGGTTCACAAAATCCATCTGCGTGATGCGTCCGATCTGGCCGCCTATGAAGCACTGGTTGCTCAGCTGCGCTCGGACGATCAGAGCCAGACAGTTGAAACCAAAGTTGCAGCGAAAAAAGAGCCGACAGACATTGATACAGTTGATGTAAACGGCTTCCGTGAGCGCTGGACAAACATGACTGACGTGCATCAGTTCGTGATGATCCTGCGTGATTACGCTGTCAGCCGCAAACAGGCTGTTGAACTTGCCGGTGAAGAATTCGCCTGGGAACTGGAAGCCGGTACAGTTGAAAGCATGATGAATACGGTTTCCGAAACCGGCCAGCCGATCATGGTTTTTGTCGGCAATAACGGCTGCATTCAGATCCATACCGGCCCGGTTAAAGAGATCAAAATGATGGGTCCGTGGCTCAATGTTATGGATCCGACCTTCCATATGCATTTCCGCACCGACCACGTTCACACCGTTTGGGCTGTTCGTAAGCCTACCAAAGACGGTCATGTGACATCGCTGGAAGCCTATGACGAGCAGGGCGAAATGATTGCCCAGTTTTTTGGTGAGCGTCACGAAGGTGAAGCAGAGCGCACAGACTGGCGCGAGCTGGTTGAGGCACTGCCGCGTCTGGCACGTTCCGCCGCAGCCTGAAATATCTGAAAGCCATGCAGGGTGGTTTGTGCCGCTCTGCATGGTTCACTTTTAAAGTTGCCCGCTGTTTCCCTTGGCGGTGAATATCATCAATGACGGTCAGGATAGTTGTCTTTGGCCGGAACAGTCTCGGATTGACCAATGTCTTTTGCCCGCAGCGCTCTTTTTTCATCCCGGATCAGGTCTTATCGTTTGGTTGCAGCTTTTGCTGCCGGTCTGCTTTCTGCCACCACAGGGCTTTTACCGGTCGCCGGTATGATCTCACCTGCACAGGCAGAAGAGGTCAAAACCTTTACGGATACAACACGGCTGGTGAGTGTTGGCGGTGCACTGACAGAAATCATCTATGCGCTGGGTCTTGAAGACAAACTTATTGCCCGCGACCGTACCAGTATTTATCCGGAAACAGTCAAAAAACTCCCTGATATCGGCTATATGCGTCAGCTTTCATCAGAAGGTATTTTGTCTGTTGCACCGACTGCCATGCTGGTGATTGAAGGCAGTGGCCCTGCAGAAACTATGGATGTGCTGAAACGTGCTTCTGTGCCGATGATTATTGTGCAGGATCAATATACCGCTGAAGGCATTACCAATAAAATCAATGCGGTGGGGCAGGCATTAGGTGCTCAGGATAAAGCCGCGGCTCTGGCGGAAAAAGTCCGCACTGATCTGAAGGCTGTTGAGGCTGCGACCAGCAAAATCACCGAGAAAAAGCGTGTCCTGTTTATTCTTTCCCGTCAGGGCGGACGTTTCATGGTATCAGGGCGGGAGACTGCAGCTGACGGCATGATTAAAATGGCCGGCGGCATCAACGCGATTGACGAATTTCAGGGCTACAAACAGCTGACCGATGAATCGCTTGATAAAGCTGCTCCGGACATGATCCTGCTGATGAATACCGGTCCGGACAAAGCGTCGAATGATTATTCGGACCTGCTTGCCAATCCGGCGCTGGCTGCCACACCGGCAGGTCGCAACAAAGCTATTCTGGCCATGGACGGGCTTTATCTGCTTGGCTTTGGTCCGCGCGCAGCTGAAGCCGCGCGCGATCTGGCAGAAGGCCTTTATGGCAAGGCTGTTCAATAAGACATTGAATTAGTTCAGCCCGTTGCCGGAAGATTATCCGGCAACGGGCGACGCATTCTGAAAAGGTAAGAAGCTGTCTTCTGCCGGAATGTGTTTTCATCAAATTTCACATTCGCAGCAGCTTTTCGATTTGCCTGCTGCATGGCTGAAACGGAAAGCATAAGATTTTGACTGATACTGTTGGCGATATGCCTGCTTCCCACTTTGCCAAACGCAATACAGTCGCGGCATCCTCAAATGCGATAAAGCCTGCTGAGAGCGGTAAAGGCGCAGCTGTCATGCAAGGTGACCGTTCGCGTCAGGCGCGTATTCTCATTGCACTTCTCGCGGTTTTGTTGGTGGCTGTTGCATTGTTCAGCTTGACAGCCGGTGCTTCGCAGGCATCAAGCTGGTCGGTGCTGAAATCCCTGTTCTCCTCACAGATCAATCCTGATGATATTACAGCGCAGCGCGATCATATTATCATTATGGATATCCGCCTGCCGCGTATTGTTCTGGGCATTCTGATCGGTGCGTCACTGGCTGTTTCCGGTGCGGTTATGCAAGGTCTGTTCCGCAATCCGCTGGCTGATCCGGGACTGGTCGGTGTTTCTTCCGGTGCCGGCCTTGGTGCGATTGTCGTTATTGTTTTGGGCAGCACTTTCCTTGCACCGGTACTCGGATTTTTCGGCATGTATACATTGCCGCTGGCAGCATTTATCGGTGGTCTGACTACAACATTGATCCTGTACCGTGTTGCCACGCGCAGAGGCAGAACTTCAATTGCCACAATGCTGCTTGCCGGTATTGCGCTTGGCGCTATGACCGGCGCTTTCAGCGGGGTGCTGGTTTATATTGCGGATGACAGACAGCTGCGTGATCTCACCTTCTGGGGGATGGGTTCGCTGGCCGGTGCCACATGGATTAAAATCCTCACTGCCGGACCGATTATTGCGCTGACATTGTTTGCCGCTCCGTTTCTGGCGCGCGGATTGAATGCTCTGGCTCTGGGGGAGGCGACAGCCAATCATCTGGGCTTGCCAATTCAGCGTATTAAAAACGTAGCAATCATTCTTGTGGCCGCAGCCACAGGCGCTTCGGTTGCAGTCAGTGGCGGCATCGGTTTTGTCGGTATTGTTGTGCCGCATTTGCTGCGTCTTTCCATCGGGCCCGATCACCGCTATTTGCTGCCTGCCTCTGCATTGCTAGGTGCTTCGATGCTGCTGCTGGCGGATGCTGTCAGCCGCACTATTGTTGCTCCGGCTGAAATCCCGATCGGCATTGTCACTGCATTTGTCGGTGCTCCGTTCTTCCTTTGGATTTTGCTGCGTCGCCGTGGTTTGCTGGACTTATAATCATGATAGAAACAAAAAATCTGGCCGTTCAGCTTAGCGGCAAAACCATTCTGAAAAATGTCAATATCTCAGCTAAACCCGGTGAGGTGACAGCCATTGTCGGGCCGAACGGCTCCGGCAAGACTACGCTGATCCGTGCGCTTTCCGGCGATCTGCCTTATACGGGGCAGGCGCTGCTTGATGGCGCATTGTTTGAAACCTATAAGCCCTGGCAAATGGCTGAACGCCGTGCAGTGCTTCCTCAGAACAGCGCTTTGTCCTTTCCGTTTACGGTGCGTGAGATTGTTAATCTCGGCCTGACAGGCGGCCGTTCCGGCCTGACGGCAGCGGAAGAAATCCGTTTGCCGGATCAGGCATTGGAGCTGGTCGATCTGAGCGGTTTCGGCGGTCGTTATTATCAGGAGCTTTCCGGCGGAGAACAACAGCGCACGCAACTCGCGCGCGTGCTGTGCCAGGTATGGAAACCGGTGCTCGATGGTCAGCCACGCTTCCTGCTGCTGGATGAACCGGTCTCCAGTCTTGATATCCGCCATCAGATTGTGGTGATGGATATTGCCCGTAATTTTGCGGCCAAAGGCGGCGGCGTCATTACGATTCTGCACGATCTTAATCTGACAGCCCTTTATGCAGATCATGTTGTGATGGTGCATAATGGTGAAATAGATGCCAGTGGCTCTGTCGCAACCACACTGACCAATGATCGTTTGCTGCGGGTCTATGAATGTCCGCTGCAGGTTGGTGTCGCACCGCCTGCCGGTCAGCCTTTTGTGCTGCCGCATTCGGTATTCGGTTAAAATAAAAAAGCCCTGAAACTGATGTTTCAGGGCTTTTTAAATTCATGGATAAACGGAGTTAGAGCGGTTTACGTCCAGATTGAATCATAGTGCTCGCTCTAGATTCTTTATTTGGTCGTATTATCACGGGCGTCAAGTTGATCCAACTTGACTGTGAAATACTCTAGTGTGCCGCAGCGATTGCGCGGACTTCCAGCTCATCAATTCCCAGCAGTTTGCGTACATTCGGCCGTGCATCAATCAAATCCTGAATGCTGTATTTACCAAGCACTGTGAAGAAAGCATTCAGTGCTTCGCGCAAAGCAGAATTCAGCGCACAGCTGTCAATCAGCGGGCACTCACTGTCACTGTCGAAGCATTCTGCCATCGCAAAATTATCTTCAGTCACACGCACCACATCAAACAGCGAAATTTCCGCAGCAGGGCGGGCGAGTTTCACGCCGCCATTGCGTCCGCGTACTGTTGTGACAATGTTGTTTTCAACGAGCGGCTGCAAAATCTTGAACAAAAACAATTCCGAGACCGTATAGGCCTTGGCGATTTCAGCAATACGGCTGAGACTGCCTTCATTTGCTGCACAATACATCAGCATCCGAATAGCATAATTGGTCTGTCTGGTAAGACGCATTTCAGGTCCTTTCCCGCAGCGCATCAGGGCACTGCTAAAAACATGAGCGCAGTTTAGAACTATTCTGAATAAATATGAAGTCCTGTTTTGAAATTAAAGTCACTAAAATTAATCATGTTTTAGTGATTTTGCACAGCCCTTGTTTTAAAGTCACATTCCGGTGACCGTTTACAGGCCGTGATTATGTATTCAGCCGAAGCGAAATTGCTGATTCCGCAAGAGATTTGCAATATCTGTCAGAGGCTTACTGACACACATCCACCCATTTTGCATTGGTCAGTTCGGCCAGACGATGCGGATTAATTCGCACAGCACTGTTAACAGCACCGGCCGCAGGCAAAACCTCTTCAAAGGCTTTTAGCGAAACGTCACAATAGATTTTCAGATGTTCCGCAACACCGAAAGGGCAGACCCCGCCGACAGGATGACCTGTGGCCTCCAAAACAGAATCAAAATCCAGCATGCGCGGTTTGTTTTGGAACTGATCTTTGAACTTGCGGTTATCGAGACGTGCATCACCGCGGGCAACAAGCAGAATAATATCTTCACCAAGTTTGAGTGAAAGTGTTTTGGCGATTTGTGCCGGCTCGACATTATGAGCTGCAGCAGCTTCAGCAACAGTTGCAGTGCTGGTTTCCAGCTCAATAACCTGCACATCCGGTGCTTTTTCAGCAAAAAAGGCTTTCACAGTTTCAAGGCTCATGAAGTTTCCTGTGCGCTTTCGTCAGAACAGTCACATCAAAAGGGAATGGTTCTGAATTTTGGAATTGCTCGCATGATGGTACAGAACATCATGCGGTCTCAACAATTATTTGCAAACAAGCACAATAATTTAAGCGGAGGCGATTGACGAAACGACAAGAGTGCCTGTATGTAGCCTTCATTCGCCACACAGTGCGTTTCAGGCTGATTTGCCTGAGGAGGGGTGGCCGAGTGGTTTAAGGCACCGGTCTTGAAAACCGGCGTGCGGGAGACCGTACCGTGGGTTCGAATCCCACCCCCTCCGCCATCTGTTTAAAATAAACATATAAATTCAATTACTTATCTCCTTTTTTGTCCAACTTTCTTTCTAGGTTGGTCAAATTATGTTCGTCTTCTGATCTTCCTATTGCATCAATACCCATTCCAGAGAGACGAACTTGATCAGCAGCATTTGTGTAGAGTGAGAGAGTTTTTAAGTTCGTATGGCCTGTAACGGATTTGATAATATCCGCTGACATTCCTGCTTCTGCCATTCGACGTGCAGCAGCTTTTCTTAAACCGTGTGCGGAGCAATTGGTGAGGCCTGCTTCACGGCACCTATCTCTAAACCAGTTACCGAATCCCGCTTCTGAGAAAGGTGCGCCGTATTCGGTAACGAGAAATGTCAGGTTCTTATTTTGAACAGTAGCTAATTCAACCTCTAAGAGAGGGTGAATTTTTAAAAGCAGTTCAACGCCGGTTTTTCCCTGCACAACCCGTATTCGATTTTGATTGATATGTTGCCAGCCCATTTTAATAACGTCACCACGGCGCTGCGCAGTATAGAGCAACAGGGCAAGAGCAAGACGTGCTTTACTGCCGGATGAGTGCCGTGTTTCATAGGCTTCAATCTCTTCATCCGTCCAAGAATGAAAACCAACTGTTTTCTTGGTAAAACCCCGAACTCCACGCGCCGGATTGCTCTGTATCCAGCCATTATCCAGCGCTAAATCCAGCATGATTTTCAAAATTGAAAGAAGGTTATTTGCGGCATGTGGTCTATCGGACATACCGCCGATAATAGCCTTAACGTGTTCTCTTCTCAGGTCTTTAACAATCTTATCACCATGCTGTTTTCGAAAACGCTCAATGATTCCGCGATAGGTTGTTTGTGTGGTTTGGCGCTGTCCTGTAAACTCAGGTGATCTATAATAAGCTACACAAAGCGCATTAAACGAGCCTGATCGAGTACGGTCGCCACCAATATTAGCTTGCCAATCCTTCACGCCAGCTAGCGCTGCCCCATATGCCTTGGTAAAATCATCGCCGCTTGGCGGATAAGGCAGATAGGTCGAAAAACCTTTTTGCCGAAAACGAATACGGCGCTTCCCATGCCGATCAATCACGAGCGAACAGTGCTTAGGAAGGCCGTTTCTCCGTTTCATTTCAGTAATACCTCATCCCATGAGCTGGTTGATTGCGCGTCACCAATCTCAACAAGCTCACCGACAATTTCGATAGTGCCTTCAGTTATGCGTAAAGATGCACGGTTATACCCAGCCGCTCGCGCTGCTTTAAGTAACCGTGTTGCATCTGATTGCTGAATTAGGGCGGAACGTTTTGCCATGTTCTTAACCCTCCAACTTGCCAGTAATCACCTGATAGGCAGGCAGAACAAGTTTCATAATAGCCGCATGGAATGGGCTATCATGCTGCCAACGAACCGCCTTTTTCTGATCTTTGCTCAACGGTGGCCACACACGGTATTCGCCCTTGCAAAATACAAGAGCGGCACCGCGAATAATCAGCCCACCTTCAATGCTTAAGTCAGCATAAGCCAGCACATTAAAACCTGCTTTTGCTTCGCCTTTATAAAGTCGCACACCAAGAAGCTGAATTTCCATATTAATAACCCTTAGAAACTCTAGGATAAATCAATCGGCTGGTCGGCTTTGCCGCTGCCGCAATACGTCTTTCGAGATCAGCAATGGCAGCAGCCAACTCAGCGTCACTGCGATATTCGGTTTCATCCTCGCCAAAGCGTGTTTTGCGAACACCCTCCGCGCGTAAAGCGCGAAGGTTCGCAAGCTGTTGCTGCATCTCTGCTATGTTCATGGCTGCACAACCTTATGATCAAGGCGTGTCCAGCTTCGCCATTCCAGCCAACCAAGACCGAACGGGTGGCGGATTTTAAACTGCACAGCATCGGTGGTGAATTCGATCCGGCTGTCGGTAAACGGTGCTTCCTGCCCTTGCAGATAGACGCGCACCGCACCATCCATTTTTGCAGGGGATGCAACGAGCCATGACGCATCAGGCTTAGAGAGACGCGGTTCAACAACCACTTGCAGTTTACCGGCCAGCGGGTTCACATCGGCAATAGCGGAGGCCTGAATGCTAGCAAGAAGGCGTAGTGCTGTTTCTTCAAAATCAGAATGCACAAGCCAGTGTGTCGGATAAACACCGATCATCACATCACCCACGCCCTTGCGTTTCGCCATAGCGGAACGGGCGCGCATCATCTGTTTAACTTCGGTCACACCATCCAGAGACAAATTCAGAATATTGCCACGGCTGGCATGGAAAACGGTATTCCCGTCTTTCATTTTCGGACCGGATAAGTTGCCTTGTTCTACATAAGCAACCTGACGATCTGCGATTTCCGCAGCCATACGCTTACCGAATTGTGTCCCGTCATTGCCAAGGCGTGAGCCGGCATTGATTGTCAGCTCATAAGACTTACTGGTAATCCCACCAATCACAGCAACGCTGACGGTTTCGCCTGACTCATGGAGAAACGAGTGTTTGTATTCGCCGCTTTCCAGTTTGTCGGCAATGGCAAGACTTGTCCAATCGACAAGGCCGCGTGTTTCGGCATTGAAGGTTGAAACACTGTCACGGCCAAATAAGGCGGCAACAGGCGAGGCGGCTGCATCCAGTTCGCGGCGCATTGCCAGATTGAAAGTACCACCGGCAATAATCGGAAAATCGGACGTGGTAGCTGCACGGCGCACAACTTCCGCATCTGACAAACCAACGGTTGCAATGCCAGCACTACGGCACAGGCGCTCGGCAAGAGCGCGCTCACCTTGTGCGAATACTTCCGCAGCCTGTCCGCTTGGTTGCTCACCACGGTTGACCGTATCATAGAAATTCACAACGGCATTGCGCAGCACAACTGGATTATCGAGTGTTTCATCATTGTGTTGGCGTAGTGTGCGAACCTGTGGTGTGCTACGTTCAACGGCAGCAAGTGCCAGTGCCGTGCGTTCGCTATCGGGTGTATCGGAATTGCGTAGGGCTTCGCGTACCGCATCCGGCACACCGGCAGCACGGCAAACCGTGTCCCACTGCTCAACCGTCATACGGTTAATTTGTGTTGTTTCTTCGGGATCCATAGGATCACTCCTGACTCTTGAATGGGGGTCAGCAGGATTGACCACAAAGCTGCCCTCAATCAGCTTGCCTGAAAGGGCTGTTCTGACCTTGCGGCCAGTCGTCGGGTCTGTGCTGTCCCGCCATTTCGAAACGGAAAAGGAAATGGAAAAACTGGTCTGCACACCATCCTTAAGATTGGCGGCGAGCGCGTCATTATCAGCGCACGAAGATAAACGCCCATCAGCAATGAGGGCTTTAATGTCGCCTTCGATAGTTTCGAGGCGGAAATTAGAAAGAATGCCTACCGTGTCGCGGACACTGATAGAATGATCTGTTTGCAATGGCAGGCTTTCCGGCCAGCCAGAGGCTCCAAAGGAAACCAAGTCCAGAATTTCAAAATGACTGCCGCAGTTCACAGGGGCAGACGTAGCCACAACCACAGTGAAACTGCGCGTTTCTGGATCGTAACTATTCGGCTTTGAGCGAGCCTGAAAACGGCGAACAAGATTTGTCATTTCAAAGCTCCCTGTGGCATGACAAAATTGTCAGCCTGAATTTCTGATTGCACGGTCTGATATTCACGGCCACGCGCTTCGATGATTTCTTTGCGGGATTTCAACCCTGCTTTAAGCAATGAAATATCTGCATTGGCTTCTTTGAGACGGTCGATTTCCGGCCAGCTTGGTTCAATCCAACTGTGATCTAATTCGGCACGTACCCGACCGGCTAAGCGTTCAATGGCCTGCCAGCGGCTGAATACAGGATCGAGAACGCCTTCAATTAACAGCACTTTGCGGGTGGCTTCGGCCTTGCGCCGTGCCGTCAAAGCACCGCCACGAAAGCTGGAATAATTCACGCCTTCGAGATCGCCGATCAGGTCTTCATAGGTCACGCCAACAGACGCGGCGATCTGACGATAAAGCACTTTGATAAAGGCGTTGAAGTCCGGCGACTGTGGTCCGTTTACAACTTCCACCTGCTCACCTGGGCGGGCGCGAATAATCGCCCCCGGTTCAAGTGACGGATTAGGATTACCGTCAAAAGCATCTGTGCCGTCAGGGCTGGTCAGAATAGCGGTCAGCATGGCGCTGACTTGTAACTGTTTCAGCCGCGCCTCAATGGCAATACTGGCATTGTTAAGCACTGGCAAAGTAGCAACAAGGGGACTAATCCCGCGCACTTGCCCTGCAAATTCATGCTCAAAGACATGCACCACATCCGCTGCGTCAAAGCGAAAAGATTGCATATTCAGCGCAAACGGATCGCCGGAAGAATGCGGTAATATCCAATAGGCAACAATCACACCAAAACTATCACGCTCGACACCGGCAACGATTGTACCGGAAGCGCCTAAATTCGTATTTTTTGAGCGGTCAAGCTGTTCAGGATCGAGAAGCTGAAATGCATAGCGACCACCAATAACGCGGTGCAGACCAAGGATTTCACCACTGATAACCCAAGAGCGAATAGCGGCACGCTGCATAGCAGTAATGGACATGAGCGCGGACGGATCAATGCGTGAAGCATTAAACCGCGTATCAATGCCTTGATCTGCCGTGTTCAAACGCACACCGCTGCCAACGATTTGAGAAACAATCAGATTGACCGCGGAACGCACGACAGGATCATTGATGTAAAGCCCTGCCACTCGCTGAGAAACGGTTTGTCCAGCCTGCCGGATATCAGTAGCACCAGAGAGTGTACGCACATCATCAGGCCAGTTACCGCTTGAAGCGTTCACGGCACGTTTATGATTTGCATTATCTTTGTTCTTTTGCGAGAAAATAGAGAGCGGCCACATAGACTTTTCCTTAGCTATTCGAAGAATTGTTTATGGCATCAAATGCTATCGAAATTTCTCGATCCGCCAGTTCCCATGCTTCTATAGAACCAAAGGCCAAAGCTATTAGAATTCGGCCAGAGACAAAGGCTGACACTGGCAACCCAGTATCTTTATATTTCTTTCTGATTTCGATTAATCCGTCGATATCCTGAAACAAAAGTTCACGGCCGACATAGACCAGCTCACTAGTTGTTTGTGGTTCATAGTTTCTAATGTTCTCGTTGATCCGTAACGTTACTGTTGGTTCAGATCGTGAAACTGTCAGATTAGAATAAAGCCATTTTTGATAGGCAGGCAGTGACTTGTCTGAAAGTTCGCGTAATTCGTCGGCAAGAATATCGCCAAAGCTTCGCCCATCAGGGGAATGACGTAATGTAGCTTCATAGCGCTGGCGCATTGCAACGACGCAATCATTTGCTCTGTCACTAGCTGCAATAGCCAAAATAAGCTTTGCTCTATGATGCATATCAGTATGCGGTACGGCGCGTCCCACAGCCTTTGGCAAGTCGCCGGAATTGACCAAAGCGCGTGCATATTTTTTTACATCATCAAGCGGCATATTTGCCGAACGCGCTATAACTTCACAAATCTCTGTAACTGTAGCCATCTTTGTGTAGCTCCTTTATGTGGAGAAATACTAACACTTTATATTTAGTTTTCAAATCAAAAAACCAAATATGAGTGATTACCTCTTGCCTCACAATTTTCGGCGAATCTTGAGTGAGGTTCTGGTGAAGTATACACAAGGAATAACGCGTAATGCCTTCTCTCCCTCATAGGCAGGATACTCATAATCCTGTTTGATTTTGCACCAGTGTTTTTCTACCCACATCACTGTTGGTTCTTTGTCTCTCACAGAGAGAAAAACCTCATAATATCCATTGCCAGACCAAGCAATTTCAGGTGGTTGCGCCATTAAATACATTACATACCCACCCTCTCTTGTGGGGGTGATAGTATTCTCAAGCAAAATTCTATTCGGAATTGCGGAGGGGTATTTCTTGGCAAGCAAAGCTTCAAGGTGCGCGACTGCCATATCAATCTCTTGCTCAAGAGTGAGAGGGGCGGCTTCTGATGGAATCGCAGCAATAGCCCCGCCAGTAGCTAAAATGGCAGCGGGTGCTAGTTTAAAAATAGAACGGCGTGTGATATGGGCAGCATTAGCCATGCGCTCAATCCTCGTACGATTAGCGTTTCGGTTAGGCCGTACAAGATGTTACAGCATCTTGTACGGCTGCTTATTTTGTGGCACCATTAAACCATGAAGTCAATAGATGGTACCAAGAAATCAAAAAAAGGGCGTCCTACTGTAGATACAGAGGCGATCAATCTGCGTTTACCTCGTAAGACGCTTAATGCGATTGAAGAGTATCGCCGCAATCAAGACGATATTCCCACACGCCCAGAAGCAATCAGACGACTGCTGAATCAAGCGCTAAACATAGGTTAAAATTGCATGCCTATAAGTGAATGCCTTGATGGCGATAAACTATGTTACTTAATGTCAACAGAAGTTTTGGGATTTCTGAACTGGTTTGTATCAGCAGTAACGATCACTGGTTTTTTCTTTACTATATGGCAATTATTTAAAATAAAAACGGCCACACAATCTGCGCAGTCAGCAATAAATCAGATTAAAACTCATGTTGATGGCGTTAACTTGGCTTATGTAAATGCTCAAATTAATGCAATACTACTTCTTATTAAAAATAATGATTTTTCTGTCGCTCAAATATTATTCACGCCAATAAAAAGATCAATTAGGCTTCATGCAAACGAGAAAAAAATAGATATTATAGCAAGTGAACAACTCAATCGAACTTTTGCAAAAATTGATCACCACATCAGTTGGGGCGCTGAGAACAGTACAAAATTTAACAACAATACACTTCATCGAACCATAGATGAGCTTCTTAGCATAGTAACTAGTTGGGAAAGTGAAACGCTGGAAAATAATCGCAAGGAAGTCATTAAATGAAAACCCTCGAAGATCTTATACCAGTTCTGATTGAAAGAACGAAAGAAGGCCTCGTAAATTGGCGTGAGAGGGATGGATATAAAAATCATTTTGAAGCAAGTGTTCATTCAAAATACAATGTAAGTACATGGGAATGGGAAGATGAAAATGGAGTCGAGGGCATATCAATTGGGTTGAGGCCTATTGATGCAACTACTGTTATAGACTCTATTGCGTATGATACATTTTCTTCAAAATATGGTAAAATTGAAGAACTTTTTAAGATAGCAAAACGCAAAGCTCTCAATTTAGATGTAGTAATTGAAGAGATTTATAAAGAGCTTGATGACATGATACCATTCTAAATCGTCAAATTTTTCCAAAGATGATAGCAGCGCCTTACGATGATGGCGCTGCGCTATTGATAACGCCCATACCAAGCGCACAAAGTCACTAAGGACTCTAACACGCAAATTTATCGACCCTATTTTTCATCGCAGCCATTTCGATTTTACAACTGCCTGCACTTTAGGCACTGCCGTTTCCACTCCTAGCCGCAAATCATCGGCTCGCTGATCCCAGTTGATATTGAGAATCTGCCGCGCTGCAAAAGCATAGACAACACAATCCAGCGCCTCTGCACGTCTCCCCGGTATGCGCTCAAACCGGCGCTGTGGCTGGCCGCGTGTGTAGCGCACCACAATGCGTTCACTGGCAAGCTGCTCATACCAGACGGGTGGCAGCCGGTCAGAAAAGCGGATTGTGCGCCCACGGGACAATCGGGCTGTCAGGTGTGACTTCAGACCATCTACACCAACAATCCAGAGAGCGCCGCCTTTGACCTTGGATTTCGATTTTTCAATCCACGGGCGATTTCCGGTCACACCTTTGATTGCGAGTACCTTGCGCGAAGATCGAGGGAAACAGAACGCATAGACATCTTCCATTGTCTCACCGTCCGAACTGTCGATTGCCACGGCATCCAGCCCCAACTTGCCGCCAAGCGGGTGATCGAAGCGCATTTTCAAGACGGCATCCAATTCCGTCCATGTGGCATCATCATCAGGCAAGCCCCAGATCACCTTGTGATCAAGAATGTAGGCTTCGCCAGCGCGTGACCAGCCGATGATTGTCACCTCAAGCCGGTCGCGCTGTGTGTCCACGCCTGCTGTGA
Source organism: Hyphomicrobiales bacterium (assembly GCA_900470285.1). Lineage (GTDB taxonomy): Bacteria > Pseudomonadota > Alphaproteobacteria > Rhizobiales > Rhizobiaceae > Pseudochrobactrum. The sequence continues at coordinate 147,615 of UCAG01000005.1, read as the reverse complement.
GCGCAAGAACACTTTCCGGTAGCATATCCAGCGAGATTTGCTCGGCACGGCTTGCAAGCTCGCTATCGTCCATTTCTTCGCCGCTTTCACGCCAGCCTTGCCCCAGCACAAGATTGACGAAGGCTTGCAACAATGCCGGATCGTCTTTTGCCTCAATAAACTCTTTTGCCAGAACGCCCCATGCAGCCTTTTCCAGTGGTGATACAAGAGAATTGATACGAAAACCTGCATGGCCTTTTACTTCCGGCGCGGTGATACGCCAGCGGCCAGCAGTTACCATCGCCCCTTTATTCTGTTCCTCAACAACAGAGCCGCAACTAGGGCAAGCCCAATGCGCCTTTGCCGGTTCGCCTTCCGGCCAATGAATATCTTTCCACTCGATCTCGTGAAAATCACCACATTCAGGGCAGGGCACTTCGTAAATGCGCTTGTCCGACCGTTCATAAGCACTAAGCACATGGCTGCTATCCTCATAAATTGGTGTGGATCCGATAACGATTTTGCGGTCAGGAAAGGACATGGTGCGCCGTTCAGCAATCGGAATCGGGCTGCCTTCTTTTGTCATTTCCATGCCGTCTGTTTCATCCATGATCAGGACACGGGCATTGTGAGCGCGAAGATTACGGGGTGCCTTGGCTGCAATGACTTTCAAGCTGCCACCGGCAAAGCGGCGTGATAGCAGCGTATTCCGCTTTTCTCTGCCCTGATCGGACACAAGCGCACCGGCAAGGCATGGGGAAGCCTCAAAGGTTGGTTCGACATTCGACACAACGAAATTGCGGCAATCATCCTCAGTCGGGAGAACGAACAATACCGGTGCCGGTTCATTCACCACATGAGAGCCAAGCAGGCTAACCAGCAATGTGGTATAGCCAATACGCGCTGATTTTACGACTGTAACGCGCTCGATCTTGGCATCGCTCATAGCATCGGCCATGCCGCGCTGAAACGGATAGAGCCGGATCGCCCCAGGCAAAGACGATACATCAGCAGGCAGTTTCACTTCCTGCTCTATCCATTCAGACAGTTTTAGCTTTGCAGGCGGGATAATCGCACGGCGTGCGCGGCTACGGACTTCAAGAAGCACTTCCCTGATCATTTCCAAACTCCGTAAGCATCCGGCGCAGTTCGCCGTCTATGGCCTCAATATCGGCGGCAGTCAGGTGCGGGAGACGCTGGCGCAGTCGTGACGGCACAGCAAGAACGCTCGAACGCAACTGCATCCATTCCCCTGACCACAGTCGTTCAACGTCAGCAGCCGGAACCAGTTCGCGCCGCGAGGTCGCGTTTTTCAATTCCACGGCATCGGCCTGTGCCTTTGCCAATCGCGCCCGTTCCGCTGTGAGGGAAATGGTCTGCTTTTCTTCACCGAACAGGGTTGCCCCTTGCACCTGCGCCGCTGCCCGTGTCGGGTTGATATTCTCCGCGATCCAGAGTTTGCACCGTGCCACATCAAGTTTCCCGTCACGATCAACCGGCATGCCCGCTGTGATCATCTGCGAAACACGTCCTGCAGAAACATTGATCAGCTTTGCAAAACCGCTTTTGGAAATGGTGCGCGGCTCCTGTTTCAGTGCCGGATCGGTAGCAACTTCATGAGCCATATGCATGATCATAACCATTTAACCTATTGTTTTTAGCTATAAAATTTAGTTGCACAGACCGAAATCCCGCAGTCGCGCCTACCCGCAAAAGCCAAGAGGCCGGAAGGACCCGCGCCCTCAAGACCCGACAGCTCTTGCCGACAGAGGAACGATGTTCCCGCCGCCAGTCTGCCTTGCTTTCAACGCTGCCATGAACGCCGCCAGTGCCTTCACCCCGCCGCGTGGGAACGCCATAGCCTTTGCCTCCTGAGGAAACGGCCACCCTCTAGCCCTAAACTCGCTCTGCCAATCAGCCCATTGAGCGCTGCCCGATGTGACAGCTTCCATCTCGAAAGCCATATTGCGGATCGCAGGCGCAAGGGTTTCAGGTTCAAGCGCCCTTAGCCGCTCGAACATGCTGTTGAGCTCAGGCCAGCCGTGCTTCGCCTGATGTTCCAACACATGAGCTGGTCGCTTTTCGACTTCGATCAATTGCCGCAATAGCTGGGTAGTCGGCCTTGGTAGTTGTCCCGAACCTTTCGAAAGCTTTTCGAAAACAGCAACCGACCATGCAGCCTTGAAGGGTTCGTCGGCTGGGTCATGCGCACGTTCCGCGCTCAAGGATTTACTCAAAGATTTATTCAAAGAGGTTTGTAGGACATTCGTGTCCACCTTTACGGCATTCAAATGTCCACCTTTCGGGTCAGTAATGTCCACCTTTTCCGCTAAACGTGGACAATCCTGTCCACCTTTATTTTCAGCCACAGAAGGCATTTCCGCCTCATTATTTACTGTATGAGTGACGGTTCTGATCACGGCAAAATAAGTCAGCGTTTTCGATCGTCCGCCTTTGCCGCTCGTGACCACATGACCGCGGCTTTTAAGGAGCGTAACGGCTCGCTGGATCGTCTTGGACGTGCAACCGGCCTCAGTGGCAAGCGTTTCATAGGACGGCCATGCATTGAGGTTGCCGCTGCCAGAGAAGCGCTTACGGTTGAAATAACGGCTGATACGAAAGGCTGCATCGCGTGCCGCCGGTGTAAGCTCAAGATCATCATAAATCTGATCTAGCCACATCATACGGCTCAGGGTGAAATCATCGCTCATTGCACTGATCCCCCGTGTTGACCGATCTGGCAAGAATACGTCCCTGTTTAAGCGCAGTAATCGCCTCCAACGCAGTGAGCGAGAAGCGCTTGCGAACAAATGGGATAATCGGGTTAGGGCATTCGTCACGGTGCAGGGAAAGCCACAGCGCCGCAGTAAGAACCTCAGGACGAATCTGTTCTGTCATGGCTCAAGCCTCACCAAGCTGTAAGACTAGGCGTGAACTGCCACGATCATCAACCGCCGCAACTTCGAAGCGCGGCTCTCCTGTACGCGCTAACGCCCGCACAATGTCGCGTGAACGAACAACAAGATCAGGATATTTGGTTCGGTCGATATGTAATTCAGCTTTTTGCGCATGAATACGGGTGCGCCAAGAAGAGCTAGCGGCACGAGCAACAGATGTGGTTTTGCCGCCACCCACACGTAGAACAGCTTCAATTACAACGGCTGGACGGTTCTCATCGACTTTGCCAGTTTTCGCATCAATAAACAGCAAGCGAACAGGCTCAGCAAATGACCTATCAACGGCTGAAATAGTGCGGTCTCTTAGGAGGTGATAACGGGCTGAAAGCATCACGCACCTGCCAAATTATGGTTAGGCAAGCGCTTAGATTTCTCAATGTTTTCAATGAGCCAATTATTGCTGGTTGGGATAACTAAATGACTGAGAATTAACGGGAAGGGCAGTCCCACCCCCTCCGCCATTTGACTGTTTCAGTCATTTTCCAATTGTATTTTTCCCTTGTTTTTAAACGCTTTTCGGGCGATTCTCTGTCTGTGATTGTCTATGCCAATTCAGCCAAAGCCGCTCATGATGTGTATATTTTGCGTATACCGCTTTTCAGATTTGTGTATACGCCAAGGGGTATGTGAATGCTAACTGACGTTGCAATTCGTAAAGCCAAGCCCGCAGAGAAATCATACCACCTGACCGATGCCAACGGTCTGTCTGTCTTCATCACGCCTGCTGGTGGTAAGCTCTGGCGCTATCGTTATCGCTATGGTGGCAAGGCGGCGATATTGTCATTGGGCACTTATCCGGATGTCAGTCTGCTTGAAGCTCGAGAAATGCGTGAAGAAGCGCGTAAGCAATTAAAATCCGGCCTTAGCCCGTCACTGGAACGTAAAAAATCCCTGCGCCGCAAAATTGCAGCAACAAACAATACCTTCGAAGTTATCGCTCTCGAATGGTATGAGCTGCAGAAATCTATGTGGACAGAACGCCATGCAGCTGATGTTATCGGTAGCCTCGAGCGAGACGTATTTCCCTATCTTGGTACTGAAACACTAAAAGATATCACTCCACCTGATGTGTTGGATGTGTTGCGTAAAATTGAGCGACGGCCGGCAATAGAAACCGCGCACCGCGTTCGTCAACGCATGTCGGCGGTGTTTGTCTATGCAATAGCCTGCGGTTGCGTCGATAATGATCCGGCAGCGATTGTGCAGAAGGCATTGGCACCTATCAAAAAAGGGTGATGGCCGGCCGTGTTGACGATTGAGGAAGCCCGGGAGGTGATGGCCGCGGTTGAAAATACGCCAGCTCATCCAGTGACCAAGCTTGCAATGCGCCTACTAATGCTAACTGTTGTTAGACCAGGAACATTGATCACGACGCCATGGAGTGAGTTTGCAAATTTAGATCCGGAAAATCCGGTCTGGCGAATACCGGCATTTCGTATGAAAATGAGCCTATCGCGTAAAGATGATACTCGTAACGATCATTACGTGCCACTATCCAGACAAGCTGTCGAAACAATCAAAGAGTTGGCCGTTCTGACTGGAAAGGGTCCGTTGGTATTTCCTAATGTACGGCATGCACATAAGCCAATGAGTGAAAATGCTTTAGGCTATCTGCTTAATCGTGCAGGCTATTATCAACGGCATGTGCCGCATGGTTGGCGTTCAACTTTTTCGACGATTATGAATGAGCATTTTCCTGCTGATCGGCATGTTATTGATGCAATGCTAGCACACACACCTAAAGATAAAATCGAAGCTGCTTATAATCGTGCTCAACATATACAAAGGAGGACTGAATTATATGATATATGGGCAAGATTGGTTTATTGATTAATATTATTTTATTATATATTACTATTAGTTGGCTGGATAATAAAATTAGATTGACGTGAGTATAATGAGTATAAATATAATTGAGAATGCAATAAGTAAACTAGCAAATAACATGAGGAGGTATGCGGAGGAAAATATAAATTTTAAAAGAATGTTTTTAGTTGATAAAGAAGAATCAATACATAATTTAGACAGGTCATTTGAATCTGTACTAGAAGCTTTTCACAGTCTTTATGATGTTGATAAAAAAAATTATGATTATTTTGAATATGGAGACACCAGTTTAATTATACTGATGAGAAATGCAATTCACCATAAAAACCATGATTTATTCCATAGTTGGAATGAATATATGCAGCTTAAGGGTGGTCTTGAAAAGCATCTAGGCGCTGAGTTTTTGCTATTTAATCATCAAATGCCTAAAGCAATAATAGTGATGCGCCAATATTATAAACTGGAAGATTTTCTACATAAACTGACTCTGGATGTGAATTCGGTTTATTACGATGAAAAATTTTGTAAAAACAATCAAAAACATTTAAATTCTTTTAATCGGGATTTAAAATTTGAGAAAATGATTATCCAGTCTAAAAGTGAAGGATATCCTTTAAAGCAGGTGTATATAAATGTAGTACCTATATTAATATCTGCAATTTTACGTGTATTTAAAGATTTGAATGGACGTGGAGTTTCCTTTATTGGTTTTGATGCTGAAGTATATTTAAAAGCATTTACTACAGATATCGAAGTGAATTTAGATATTTTAGAGTTTAATAAAATTAAAATTTTATTATAAATTTTTAAAAATAGAAATAAGGTAGACTATTATAAATAATGATAATATTAATAAGGTAAAATATATTATCATTATGAGGATAAAGATGAGCTTTGAACCGTTTGACCCATTGCAGGCAAAAACCACTTTAATGAATGAAGCGGCCTTGGGTGCTTTGAAGCGAGAGATTACTAATATTTTAAGTTCATATGTTGGATGGTATGATCCATTCTGCGAACTTATTCAAAACGCCTTAGATGCTGTAGACTTGAGAGCAGAGTTTGAAAAATCTACAGGAAATCACAGCTATTATCCGCTGATAAATATTATCATAAATCAAGATGAGAACAGTTTAACTGTAACCGATAATGGAATAGGTCTTGAGAAGGATAAATTTCAACAATTTTTAGCACCAAATTTTTCGTTTAAAACTGGCGCGACAAGAGGACATAAGGGCGTTGGTGCGACTTATGTTGCATATGGTTTTAACTATATGCGGATTTCAACTAAATTGCCTGGGTATGAGGCGTCAGGCAGAATTGTAAATGCTAGAACATGGTTAGACGAGCCTAGCATAAGCAGTAATCCGAAGGTTGAACCTGATAATAGCGTATCAACTGATCCGCAACATGATTTAAATGACCGCGGTGTTTCTATTACAGTAAAATTTGATGATAATACTCATCCAAAACAGCTGAATTGGATTAAGGCTGACAGTGCCGAGGTGTGGACTAAAATCCTTTCAGTTAAGACTGGTCTTGGCGCTATTGTACCCTCTATAGGGCATCAAGTAATAATAAAAGTGATCCATAAAGGTAAAGTCACTGAAGTTTCTTCAAATAAGATAGGATATCTATGGCTACATGAATCTAGTAGTAAAAAGGCAAATTTGAAGGATATACAAAAGGCCTCACTAGATGCATATAATAAATATGGTGATACAAAACGTATGAAGTCATCCTATAGAAATTTAGATTTTATATATGATACGTGGAGTTCGGAAGAATTATTATCGCAGCTCAAGAGTCACCTAGATGAAGAGGATATGGAAGTCATTCAAAAACATAATCCAAGTATAAGTTTTGAATATGGATGTACTTCTAAATTATGGAAACAGTTTAATGAGTCTCTTGGATTAAGAAAAGAATACAAGGTTTTAACTAGTGGTATACAATTGGCGGCGAACAATATGCCTCAAGGGGAAACTATATTAATTCCACTGAACCGTAATATAGGCCGACAAAACCAGCTGCATTTTTTATTCCACTTCGATAATTATACGCCAGATTTAGGTCGTAAAGGATTTCATCGCGAATTATCTGATTTTTCAAAAAATGTAAGTAAAAATATTGCAGATCAAATTTTAATTAAATATCGCAATCACTTAAAACCCAATACAGGCATTGCCCCTGATTTTGTTAGAGAGACAAAAATTGATGACTGGAAGAACGAAATGGAGACTCATGAGGCTGAGAAGCCTTTAATTTTATCCAGTGATCATTTCTTTATCCCTACAAAAAGAGTATCTATAACATCAGCCCCTACCAGGGAGCAGGACGTCATCGCTTTATTTAATCAGCTTGTAGCAGGCGGTGTCATACGTGGAATCCGTGTTATGTCTACGAATGAACGCTTTACCTATGATGGACTATATAAGGTAGCTTTTGATTTAGATCCTGATCTCTATATTTATGATGAAACCAAAAACCCTCTCGGCGTTACTAAGGATACGGTTGATGGTCTAAAAGGAAAGGTGACTAAACCTAGAGTTTTAGAATATAAATATTCATTAGACGGGTTGCTGGAGGATTTTGAGAGCAATGACAAGAATATACACGATATTGATTTGTGTATCGCATGGGAAACAGGTGAATTATATAAAGAACGATATGCTCTTGATACACTTTTGATACCGGAAAACGCGGATATGAGGCAGTATCATGGGGTTACACACATTCTCAATGATATGGATAACGGCTCAAAGCATTGTGACTTGATTATATTGAGTGAATTAGTCGAAGTGCTTAACGATCCATTCAAGGGCGCTGAGATTCAAAGAGTTAAATACGACTAAGTATACTTATTCAAGATTAAGGTTTATTTAGTAACATCTAAACATAGACTATTAATCCAGCTGGTAATGTCTAAATCGCTTCCAGCGAACGCAACCAGGGCTGATGTGAAGTGGTGGCGGGAAGGTGCCTTCCTTGATCTTTTTATAGATCGTGGAACGCCCCAGACCCGTCGTCACCATTACTTCTTTTATGTGCATCAACCGTGGAAGACGCATCGGACTATCCGGTGCGTGCATTGCCAATATCACTTGTATTGCCTGGATCATTTAATTCCTGCCAATATTGTATAATGCGAAAAGACCCCCGCCGGTTTTACTCCGGCAGGGTATTTTTCTAACCCGACACCGTAATCTTTCCTTTCATATTGGGATGAAAGCGGCAGTAGTAATCGACCGTATCGTCAGCGGTAACGATGTGAGTTGCTACTTTGCCGGGCGGGATCATCACCTCCCAACCACCTTTAACAGTGGCAGTGTGGGCAAAAGGATCCTTATTTGTCCATTCAATGGTCTCACCGACCTTTACCGTGATCGTGGCTGGCACGAAGGCCAGCTTTTCAATGACCACGTGGACAGTGCCGTTATGGGCGCGAGCCAATTGTGTTGCGACGAGTGTCGCCGCACCGGCAGCGAGTAACTGCCGTCGGTTGAGAAGTAGCGGGGTCATTTTAGGCTGGCCGCAACATGTTCGGCATGCTGTTCATGGCCTTGAAACAGCTTCAAACCGGTTTCCAGCAGGCCTTTCAGCTCTGCATTCTGAGCAGAAGGGATCAGTAGCGTTTCCAGTGCGCCATTCACCTGCTTGTGATAGGCGACTTCATTATCGATATAAGCCTTGTCGAAGTCAGCTCCCTCAAGCTTATGCAATTTGGCGCGTTCTTCTTCACCCGCTTTGGCAAGTGACTGGCTGGTGGCATTATCTTCCGGCGTTACGTTGAGTTTTTTGACAAGCGCCAGAGCCATTTCATTGACAGCTGCATGGTCTTTCTGCATCGATTCCGCGAAGGCTTTAACCTCAGGATTCGTCGTTTTCAACAGTGCAAGCCTGGCCGCTTCAATGTCGATGGCACCGGCACTATAGGCGATATGGGCGATCTGAGGATCGGTCGGTTTGTCAGCTGCAATTGCCAATGAGCTGGTGAATGCAAGGGCGGCAGTGCCGAGTACAGCGATCAGAGTTTTCATCGGACTCTCCTTGGCGCTGTTTTGCTCAGCGCCTGTTTCGGTTGACACTACATTTGATGTCAGCCCGCCGGAGAGGTTCCCGTTATTTTTCGAGACCTAGTTTTATAATCACGGCTTCAGTCAGCCGGGCGCAACGCGTGCCGGCAAATGGGAAGGCGTTGATCAATATCGGCCCGATCTGTTCTTCAAGCCGTGTGCGGATAAGTTTTCTGGCACGGTGCAGGCGGGTCTTGACTGTGGCGACCGGAATATTGAGTGCCGCGGCTGTTTCCTCAGCACTAAGCCCCTCAATGATACGGGCGACAAAGACAAGACGAAAGCTTTCAGGAAGCGCATCGGTGGCTTCCTCGACGAGAGTGAGAAGCTGGCGCTGCGCCATGATACGCTCCGGATCGGCAGTGGTGGAGTGGGAAAGCGGAAAGGGGATGATCTCTGCATCTGTGTGTCCCGCTGCTGGAGCGGGATATGTGACAGCTGTGCGCTTCAGGCGCTTTTGCGCCCGAAGCCGCATCAGTGCCGCGTTGAGCGCGATGCGCGACAGCCATGTCGAAAGCGAAGCATTGCCTTCAAATGTATCAAGATGGGTAAAGGCGTTCAGATAGGCTTCCTGAAGCACATCTTCGGCATCCGCATTATTGCGTAACACCGCGCGCACGAGCCGGTAGAGGCGTTGGTTATGCGTCTTGATGATCTGGCGGACGGCTTCCGTTTCTCCGGCGGCAGCGCGGGAGACGAGAGCCGCTTCTTGTGGTTCGGCGGCAGGCAGAAAAACGGACATGAATTTTCTCCTTTCAGAGACTATTGGATGCCGGTTGTTCCATAAGGTTCCGCAGGTTTCACAAATTCAGACGGAAATAAGCTTGTCAGAAACTGAGTATAGCCTCAAAGCCGTTTTTCTGCTCGTTTGGCGGAGAGGAAAATTGCAGGCGGGCATGCATCTGACCGGCAATTTCAATCGCAATGGGAATACCAAGTCCTGAACCCGGCGCTGCGGTTGTGCCGCGGCCAAATCTTTTCTGGACACGCAGTAATTCTTCAACAGTAAGGTTCTTGCCGTTATTTATAATACGGATCGTACCGTTTCTATCAGCCTGAATGATAACCGGCTCATTCTGCGCACCATGAAGCAAAGCATTTTCAAGCAGGTTCCTTATGACAATAGCAAAGGCGTCTTCATTGACCGGCTTCATCAGACTGGTTTCAGCATGGCGCTGATAAATAATCCGGTCTTTGGAAACCATTTTGCGTTGAAACTCCTCCACCAGAAGATCAAGGACACTCAGGAGATTCACCGGTTTATCCGCAAGCGCTATATTGGCTTCTGCGCGTGCCAGCTGCATCAGCTTTTCAACCAGTCGTTTCAGTTTTTGCAGCGATGTTTCAATTTGTTCGACGCGCGCTTTGCCCGATGCGCTTTTCACTTCTGTCATCAGCAATTGCGTATGTGCCAGTGCACCGGCTATCGGTGTACGCAATTCATGGGCACTGTTTGCGGTAAATGCCCGTTCTGCTTCAAGAGCGGATTGCACACGCCCCATCAGAATATTGACCGAATGCACGATCGGTTGAAGCTCGATAGCCAGCCCTTCAGCTTTTATAGGAGTCAGATCTCCGCTGTCCTTCTCAGATATTGCCTGTCGTAAATCGCCGATAGGATTCACCGAACGCCGCGCAACAAGGCGGATAATATAGAGACTGAGCGGCACAAGCACGAGGATCGGCAGTAACAGGGCAAGCGCACCTTCATTGATGGCTTCGCGCCTGTTTTTCATCTGATCCGCGACCTGAACAAAGATCGTATTATCGGCTGCGGCTACAGTATAATAGCGCGCAGTATCGTCCTCCCAGAATCCTTCAGCCAGCGGTGCAGGGAAGGCACTGTCGATAATGTCAGAGGAGTGAACAAGGATTTTGCCACTGGCATCTCTGGCCTGATAGGTCAGATATTGGCGGGATGAGGATTGTGCGCCGTTGTCCAGCGACAGAACTGCGCCATATTGGTCACGATGCATAATGTCGTCCACAATGAGTGGTGTCAGCCGCTCGGTGGTTTCCTGCAAAGCACTGTCAAAAATCTCGGCAAATTCGTCCCGCATCACCAATATGCCGCCGGCAGCAGCAACGATCCAGAACGACACTACAGCCGTGGTTACGGAGAACATGAGACGTCCGATCAGGCTGGGAGACTTCATGTTCTGTCCTCAACTTTGTAACCCACACCACGCACCGTACTTATCCGGTCATGGCCGAGCTTTTTACGTAAGCGGCTGATATAGACTTCAACGGTGTTGCTCTCAATTTCCGAGCCGAATGCATAAAGCGCTTCTTCAATCCGGGCCTTGGAAACAACAGCACCGGAGCGATGCAACAGACATTCCAGTACTGCCCATTCGCGCCCAGAGAGAATAATCTCGCCCTGAGGGGACAGGATATTACGCTCGGTGATTTTGATTTCGAGATCCCCGACATGCAGTACCGATGCGCTGTTGCCGCCATATCTGCGTGACACAGCCAGCATACGTGCGGTCAGCTCACCGAGATTGAACGGTTTTACCAGATAATCATCAGCGCCTGCATTCAGTCCCTCAATGCGGTCTGATATCTGGTCATGTGCGGTTAATATAATAACCGGCACCTGATTATGGGCGCTCCGCAAATCTTTGAGAATATTGAGGCCGCTGCCGTCAGGAAGGCGCAGATCAAGCAGGATCAGGCCATAAGCAACGCCTGCCGCAGCCAGTGCCGCATCTTCAGCCGTTTGCATCCAGTCAACAGCATGACCGCTTGCCAGAACATGATCGCGCACGGCCTGACCAAGTGTATCATCGTCCTCAACAAGAAGAACTCTCAACGGCAGTCTCCGGCGGGTGTTTGATATAGGCAGGGTGATGAATTGTCAGCGGACAATCCGTCACCCTGTAACCGGTTTCAAGTATATAGCGTGATTTCTATTTGCGCACAGCCAGAGAATTAGCAACCTGCAAATCTGCCTCTCCGTTGATGCGGCATGAAGAGAGTGTATCCAGCCCGGATGTATAGACCTTGGTTTTCACCTGCATCAAACCGAGAACTGTATGGAACAGCTTGTCATGAGATTGCGGCTCGGTTGCTTCCTTTGTGAGGCAATCTTGTCTGATTGTGGACTTGGCATCTTTTCCGAGCCACAGCACATAAGGCACATGAGTCTGCTGTGACGGTGCTACAAAATAGGGTGCACCATGAAGATAGAGGCCAAATTCACCAACGGATTCACCATGGTCAGACATGTAAATCAGCGAGGTATCGAGCTTGTCCTGTTTGTCGCGCAGCCGGTCGATAACCGATGAAATAATATGATCCGTATAGGCGATACTATTGTCATAGGCATTGAGAATTTCTTCACGGCTGCATTTTGAAAACTCCGCACTCTGACAATCCGGTGTGAAACGGCGATATTCATCAGGATAACGCAGATAATAAGCCGGACCGTGGCTGCCAAGCTGGTGCAAAACCAAAACGGTGTCCTGTGTTACACCGGACATCCATGTATCGAGCTTGTCCAGAAAGATTCCGTCCAGACATTCGCCGTTTTTGCAATATTTCGGATTGTCGGATGCCGACAGCGCTATACTCGTCACACGATCAGCAACAGATTTGTGGCCTGTATTATTGTCCCACCACTCCACATGCACACCGGCATGCTTCAGCACATCGAGCAGGTTCTCTGTTTCCAGACCTTTCTCATGGGTATAATCATCGCGTGTGTAGACCGAGAACATACATGGCAGAGATACCGCTGTGATGGTGCCGCAACTGCTGGTATCGGAAAAATAGGTGATATCCTGACGGGCAAGTTCAGGATTGGTGTTTTTCTTATAGCCTCCGAGGGAAAAGCTTTCCGCACGGGCGGTTTCGCCTGCAATAATAATCGTCAGCCTTGGCTTTCTGTTGCCGGAACCAGCATTGGCAACCTTGGCATCCGTACCGAGCGGCTGCACAATAATATTCTGATTTTTACCGGAGCGGATGCCCAGCTTGACAGCATTGCCAATCGGCATCACCGGATTGAGTGTTGCAATCCATTCCTTATGTTCGCGCCCCAGCGAGGTAAAAGTGCTGGCATTGAGCATGAAAAGTGCGGCTGCAGCTACCAGCGCAGGAAAGATGAAAGCAGAATTCTGCTTCACTTTTTGCAGGAAGGAACGGTGCTCAATTTTTACCCATAAAATCAGAAGGGAAGGCAGAATACCGAACAGGACGACATGGCGAATGAAGCCGAAGCTGATGAGATGTCCTGCTTCGGCATTGGTTGTATCAATGGCACTTTGCAGCATTTCCACATCAATGATGGTTCCGAACTGATCGATGAACCATGATGCTGTGGCCGAAATCATAATGAGAAAAATAAACAGTGGTTTGGTGAGATATTTCACGGAAACAGTGATGCAAAGTGCTGCTAACAGGCAGAATATGCCCGCAACAAGCGCCAGAAGCGCACCGGTTGGCAGCAGCTCCTCTGAGCGGTGCCAGAATGTTGCATTGTTTACTGCGGTAAGATAGCCGGCTGTGATGATGCTTAAGGTTACGCTCTCGATATGCGGGCGGCGTAACTCTGCCGGAATATTCAATGCCATGACTCGTCGTCCTTGAAGTTCTGTACTTTGGACAAACGAGTGAATGGTTTTCCTGACAGGAACCTGAACGCCGGTTGCGCTATCGATTATAGTGGTTTCAGGAGACCTCTCAATTCAGCAAAGATCCTGTCATTATGGTGTTCTGTAGCGCAGTGCCTCGACCAGTAGTTTAAAGGCCGGTGTTGCGCGGCGGCTCGGATAATAGAGGTGATAGGGCGGCAAATGCGGTATCCAGTCTTCCAGAACACTTATCAAACGCCCGTCTGCAATATGTGGCTCCACCTGATCCAGCGGTAAAAACCCAAGCCCGAGACCATTCAGGCAGCTCAGTAAAATCGGTTCCAGCAAATTAAAGGTCAGTTGCCCCTGAACATGTGCGCGAATGGTTCGGCCATTTTTTGCCAGAGGCCATGTATAATCACTATCAGATGTCGGCAGCCGTAAATTAATGCAGAGATGATCGGTTAAATGTTGCGGCTCAAGCGGGAGCGGACGATTGCTGAAATAATCCGGTGAACCGACAATCGCCATAGGAATGGTGGGCGAAATTTGCACCGCGATCATATCTTTGGCGACCTGACTGCCCAACCGTATTCCGGCGTCGTAGCGGCTTGAAACAATATCTGCCAAGCCATAGTCGAGGACAACCTCCACATGAATATCGGGATTATCTGTCAGGATTTTAGGTAAAGCAGGGCAAAGAATGGTTTTGGCGGCATGTTCAACCGAAGTAATACGGATATTGCCTGCCAGTTTGCCGCGCATTTCCCCCAGAGCCGCTATTCTGGAATCCAGCTCATCGAGGGTAGGCACAAGCGTTTCCATCAGTTTTTCACCGGCGTCAGTCGGCGCAACACTACGGGTTGTGCGCGTGAGTAACCGCAATCCCAAACGCCTCTCAAGCCTCTGAATAATCTGGCTGAGTGCTGACTGGGATATGCCGAGTTTTGCCGCTGCACGGGTAAAGTTCCGTTCCTCTGCAACCACAACAAAGGCTGTCAGATCAGCCATTTCTTCCCGCTTCATTTATTACTCCTGCTAATGAGTTCAATTATACATCAAGCATAGTTTAATAACAAAGGGAATGGTAAATTCGATTTCATTAAAACAGGAGATCGTCATGAGTGGAATTTCGAAAGAAAGAATGCAGAAAGCCCGTGAACAGGAAAAAGCTATTTCCAAAGACGATTATGCTAAAGTGAAAGCACTGGCAGGCATGGTAAAGATGCCGCGGAGCTTCTTATTCAAAACACCTGATGAATATGGAATGGAGGGCTGGAGCGACATCTCTATCCCTTCAGATGACGGCACGCCGCTGGAAGCCTGGTATATTCCAGCTAAAGGCGGTGAGAGTGACAAGCTGGTGATTTTTAACCATGCGCTGCCGATGTGCCGCGCAGGCTATCCCGGACATATGGGAGAGCCGTGGAGTAATTTTGTTGAGCCTGTCGAGATCGATTTTGTAATCCAATACAAGCATTTGACCGATGCCGGTTATAATGTGCTGACTTATGATTTCCGCAATCACGGCACCAGCGGCGCTGCCAATAATGGTGTTTGCGGTATTGGCCAGTGGGAATGGCGTGATTGCGTTGGTGTAAAGAAATTTGTCGATGCCCATCCGCGTCTGAGCAAGATGAAGGTTGCTCTGTTCAGCCAGTGTCTGGGCGGTATTTCGCAATATGCCGCGATCACAAAACGTCCGGATCTGTTCGAGAATGTCTTGTGTATGTGCAGCCCTTTAGTGCCGAATATGTCTTCTGTATTCGAGCGTTTTTCGGAAATGCAGGGCATTTCTCAATATCAGGAGCTGATTGATCTGGAAGTCATGAAGCTAGGCGGTTTCCCCGCGGCTGATATGTCGGGTGCCTTATGGGCACCGAATATAAAACTTCCGGTTCTGATGTGGCAGGTGCTGAAAGATGCCATCATCAATAATCCTGATGATGCATTGCACACATTTGACAGGCTGGGGAGTACAGACAAAGAGCTGTACTGGATTGAAGGCACCACCAAACGCTTTGAAGACGGTTACAACTGGTTTGGCCGTCAGCCGGAGAAAGCACTGGCTTTTCTTGATCGCTATATGAAAGCCTGATTTTCGCAAAAAACTAAATACGCGCCGGTGCTTTTGCTCCGGCGCGAGCATATTCACTACATGCCTGCGTTTATTCTGATTTTGTTTTCAGGAATATTTTGGGAACCCAGAAGCCGGGCTTAGGGTCAACGATTGCGCTCAGCGCACGGGCATAGTCAAGAACAAGGCCCGGCGTCCATGCCATGGTTTCTGCGCGCTTGCGCATCATGCTTGCAGCCCAGAGTTCCGGATAGACAATCGCACGAAATGCCGAGAAGATCGGCCAGCGTTTATTCCGGTAAACACCTTCCAATGCGGCATCCAGAGCATCAGCCACTGCGCTGGAGCAATTGCGGTTTGTCAGATTATAGGTGTTGTCGGCCTTGTAGGTTTTCCAGAAAGCGCGCAGCTTATCTTCATCAATATTATTGATAACCACCTGCACTGTAGACTCGCACCAGTCTGCAGCTTCCGATTTATAATCAGCTAAAAATCTGCCTTCGATATTATTATCGGCGGTGGCGCGCAAAGTGCGGCTGAATTCATCAGGAGAGCGGTCAATTTCTACCGCCGGATAGTGACTGATATAGACATCCGGTACCAGTTCCAGAGCCGCATGACCGGTGGAGATGACGCCATTTGCATCAATGGCAGCGATATAGCGGCTGATAGCGCGCTGACGCAGCGGTGTCATGGCCGTGCCGGTTGGTGTCCAGACATGAACGATTAATTCGCCGCGTGTCGGGTTTTCTCCATCCGTATCTTGTTGAAGTGTCATTGCTGATAGCAGGCTGCTGCGGCCGAAAAGACGAGAAAGCGGTGCACCGGCTTCAAGACTATGGATACGAAGCGCAACATGGATAATACCAAAGCTGGTGAGCATAATAACGGCGCCGACATTGGCACCCACTGTGCCTTCATACCAGGTCGGCCATGGCTGCAAGGTTGCAACAGCCAGTATGAGCTCCAGAACGCCACCGGCAATACCGGCCTTCCAGCGCGGATAACGCACAACCCACGCGCTGGCGATGCGCATGCTGCCGTCGACCAGAAAACATAAACCGAAAACCATAGCCAGAAAGAAATTGCTGGCAGCGCTGGATGTGTAAATGAGAATACCAACAACGAATAATGCAATCCCTTGCACTATGCGCATCTGTCTGGCTGTGCCTTCGCTTCCTGCCGCGGCAAGCAGGCTGAGAGCGGCTTCCGGTACCAGAAAATAAGCGAAAAGATACGGGCGGAGCAGGGTATCTCCATCCAGTGCATCAATCAGAATAGCAAGACCGACAATAAGCCAGAGAACGCCGATGACGAATAGTGTTTTCCAATGTCTCTGGATGATTTCACGACCCAGAAAAAGAAACAGAATACGTATCATGCAATGATCTCAGTTGTTTTCTTGTAATTGCCACAGCGACGCTTTTATTTATTTAAGCGCGAAGAATTTACTATTACATTTAAAATTGTACAGACAGCTAAATAAATATCGCAAAAAGAATAAAAAATCTGCAGATCATAATATTGTCCAGACAGGTTCCCAATTATGCCTTATTCCGCCGCAAAGCATAAGCATCGTTTATTCTTCGGGGAAAATAATGGTTCGTTCTTTGCGCAGTTTCGGAAAAACTCTTCTGGCTGGTCTTGCTGTCACTGCATTTGCCTCGCCGGTTTTTGCAGCCAATAATGACAAGAGCCAGCGTATTGAGGTTGCTTTCGTGTTGGATACAACGGGTTCGATGGCCGGCCTTATTGACGGAGCAAAAAAGAAGATCTGGTCTATTGCCAATACAATCATCGATGTGAATCCTGATGCCGATATCCGTATGGCACTGGTGGCCTATCGTGATCAGGGTGATGAATATGTCGTTAAATCCTATGATATGAGCGCGGATGTGCAGGGATTGTATGGCAAGCTGATTAAACTTGAGGCAGATGGCGGCGGTGACACACCGGAATCGGTGAATGAAGCGCTGGATGAATCTGTCCGCAAGCTGCAATGGACTAAAAATGATAATACCAGACGGATCATCTTCCTTGTCGGGGATGCGCCGCCGCATATGGATTATCCGAACACATGGCAATATCCGCAAATTCTGAAACGTGCGAAAGAAGATAAAATCACCGTCAATACAATTCAGGCCGGTGATGATCCTGATACGACCAAAGTCTGGCGGGAAATCGCTCAGCTCGGGCATGGACGTTATATAGCCATTCCGCAGGATGGCGGTAATATCACTGTTATGGAAACGCCGTTTGACAACGAAATTATCGTTGTTCAGCAAAATCTCGATAAGACTGTGATTGCCTATGGCAGTACGAAAGTTCAGGCTGAACTCTCCAGCAAGATGGATGCAAAAGCTGCGGCTCCCGCAGCTGTCAAGGTTGATAATTCACGCTATTACTCCAAAAAAGGTGGCGCTAAAGAGGTTGTAACCGGCGGCGGCGATCTTGTTGCGGATGTGCAAAACGGCAAGCAAAAGCTGGATGCCGTGAAGGATGAGGAATTGCCGGAAAATATGCGTGGTAAATCCGGTCAGGAGAAACAGGCAATTCTCGATCGCAATGCACAGGAACGCACGAAACTTGAAGGGGAAATGGCAGGCCTCATCAGCAAGCGTGATGATTATATAGCAAAGAAAACAGCTGAGCTGAGCAAAGACAGCGGGGGAGATTCATTCGATACTGTTGTTAAGGAAACTCTGGTTGAGCAGCTAAAATAATCCGGCCACTCTAATTCAGGCGCTCTGTTCATGGCGGGCAGGGTGCCTGATAGTGTAAGGTATTTTATAAATATATAAGCGGTGAAAGCCCCAGAAGCAGACCAAAAACGGCAACACTGCTTCGCCAGTAGAACACGCCCCACAGACCGGAAATCAAAGCGATTGGTGCCGTAAAAATGCAATATATGATGGCATAGCCGTCATTTCCCGCGCCCCAAAAGATCAGATAATAGAATATCAAGGCTGTCAGTGCGCCGAAAATCACAGATATGATTGCGGACAGGCACCAGTTCTGTTTGCGGGAAGTTGTTTGCTGGCTCATATGTCGTAAGTAATCCGCTCAATATTCCCGTTACCGGATAATCCGAACAGAACATCCTGAGGGACTTCAAGTTTCAATGCTTCACTTCTCGGGATATTGGCATAAATACTGCGAATTATCCGACCGGTCACACCATGCGAAACAATGATTTTGATTTGAGCCTTATGTTCTTCAATGGTGGTCAGCACGTCTTGAACGCGGGCGGACATATCTTCAAAATTTTCGCCGTCAGGAGAGTGAAAGAACCATTCATGGCGTTCCAATCCATCGCGGGCGTTCGGCCATTCCTGCTCTATCTCGTAATCCGTAAGACCTTCCCATGACCCCATACCAATTTCCATCAGGCGCGGATCGAGTATGATGTCATCATGTTTGCCCAGTTTTTCGGCAATTATTTTTGCAGTGCTGTGTGCACGGCCTAACGGGCTGGAAAACAGGATAATATCATCGGAGGTGATAGTTTTGCGAAGAGTCGCACCTGCGGCAGCAGCCTGACGTAATCCGAGTGCAGTTAGCGGAGAGTCGACTTGTCCCTGCCAGCGTGCGGCAGCGTTAAAAATCGTTTGACCATGGCGAACTAAATAAATCACGCTGCATTGCTCCTGCATCCAAGGCTGTTTTGTTTTCGCAGTGATAAGAATACTCAAAAATAATCCCTCAAACCATCGCTGGCTTGAGGGATTATTTGTAAGAGCATAATTCCTTAAACTTGGATCAGTTTAAGGTAAAATTATGCTCTCATTTTAAAGTGTTAGAGCGGCCTTTGTGTGCCAAGTCTGGCACACGGCGCTCTAGTCGATTATATCGCCGGTGACAGGGCCTTCCCAGTTCGGTTTCCAGCCAAGGGCAGGAGCCACATATTTGGCAAAAGATTCCAACATATGCAGGTTATAATCCGGCCCGAGCTGGTTCGGAATTGTCAGCATAAGAGTGTCTGCCAACGCAATGGCGCGATCATTCTTCAGCTCCTCAATCAACCTGTCCGGTTCGGCAGCATAGGTACGGCCGAATGTTGAGCGGAAACCGTCAATCATACCAACCCCGTCATATCTTTCAGATGCATTGCCAAAATAAGCGGCATCCTGTTCGTTCACGATCGGAAAGATGCTGCGACTGACTGAAACGCGCGGAGCGCCGGTATGGCCAGCTTCACGATAAGCTTCACGGAAACGAACAATCTGTTCGGCCTGAAGCTCGTCAAAAGGCATTCCTGCATCTTCTGTCAACAAGGTGGACGACATCATGTTCAGACCTTGTTGTCCTGTCCATTCAGCACTTTCACGGGTAGCAGAGCCCCACCAGATGTGATCGCGCAATGTGGAGGAACGCGGTTCAATCGGCATCATCTGACCGCCGGTCATACTGCGTTCACCTGGTGCCAGTCGTTCGCCGTCAATTGAGCGCATAAACAAATCGAATTTGGTGCGTGCAATATCAGCGCCGCGCGGATCGGTTGAGCCGGTATAGCCAAAGGTTTCGTAACCGCGCACCACTGTTTCCGGTGAACCGCGGCTGATCCCCAAAGCAATACGTCCGTCTGCAAGAATATCGAGAGCCGCAGCTTCTTCAGCCAGATATAACGGGTTCTCATAGCGCATATCGATAACACCGGTACCGACTTCGATATGTTTTGTTTTTGCTGCAATCGTTGCCAGCAATGGCATTGGCGATGCCTGCTGACGCGCAAAGTGATGCACGCGGAAATAAGCGCCGTTTACACCAAGTTCGTCTGCGCCAACGCCGATATCGACGGCCTGTTTCAGCATGTCGCTGGCTGTCCGCGCCTGCGAGCCCTGTGCATTCACATAATGACCAAAACTTAAAAAACCAAAGGCTCTCATAGAGATACTCCTGCCGCTCAAGCGGTTTCAATAGCAATTGGTCTTGATATAGTATGCGGAAGGAGACAGACAAAGCTCACAAATAGGACACTGTGTTCATCATGTGATCTATAGTGAGACGCGTTTAACTGCATAGCCCAACGTAATTCAAAGCAGCTCAAAACAAGGAGCGTGACATATGCTAACTATTTAATTTTTATAGATTTTTAATAAAGGTGGTGCGGACGGCGGGACTTGAACCCGCAAGCTCTAAGAGCGGCAGATTTTAAGTCTGCTGAGTTTACCGATTTCTCCACGTCCGCAGTGCAAGATGTTTTATGCACCTGAAACCTGCCTTTTGATCCGTGATTTGCTTGCGGAAGTCAAGGCGCAGATTGTGTGCTGAGTGAAAAATCTGCCGGAATATCACTCGGCATAAATATATTTTGCAAAAATCAATGTTGATTGAAATCAGTAATTTAGTCTTGTGTAACTCATGTCACATAAGAGAGGCAGCGGCCGGTATAGTCCGGCCGCGGCAAGATACTCTTAAACTGAACGCGTAATGCCGCCGTCAACGCGGATATTCTGGCCGGTAATATAACCCGCGCCATCAGACGCCAGAAATGCGATGGTTTCAGCAATTTCCTGCTCGGTGCCATAGCGCTGCATCGGAATACGGTCTTTGAATTCCTGTTTCTCCGGCAGACTGTCGATAAAGCCCGGCAGAATATTGTTCATGCGGATATTTTCCGCTGCATATTTATCAGCAAACAGTTTGGTGTAGGAGGCGAGGCCGGCACGAAACACACTGGAGACCGGAAAAGCCGGATCCGGCTCAAAAGCTGCGAAAGTCGAGATATTGATGATCGAGCCGCTTTTTTGCGCCTGCATGATTGGCGTTACCAATCGCACGGAGCGCACCACATTCATCAAATACACATCCATGCCGCGATGCCAGTCCTCATCGGAGAAATCCAGCAGGCTACCGCGCGGCCCGTGACCCGCACTATTCACTAAGACGTCGATACGTCCCCATTTCTGATGCGCGCTATCTACGAGCTTTTGCAGATCATCATTGGACTGGTTGCTGCCGGTTACGCCTATACCGTCATAGGTCTTTGCCAGCGCTTCACCTTTGCCTGATGAGGATAAAACTGCAATCTTATAGCCGTTATCCGCCAGTTTGCGTGCGGCGGCGGCGCCCATGCCTGAACCACCGGCAGTAATAATCGCTACTTTTCCGTCCATATTCTATCGCTCCCGATTTGAATTTTTCTGAAGCTGCCATGAAAATGCTTTTGCTGTAAAGTATTATATAGTCAGTGTTATAATAATTATTGCGCCGTTTGAATGATGCGGCTTAGCTGTGTAATCCGATGAGATAATTGCTTAAACAATCAAAACAAACTGGTAATTTCCGGCTAAACTTGGCAAAACTGATTTTTGCCTGCGCCGGATATATTTATGACCGGTCATGCCATGGAGGCTATCTTGTCATCATCAGATCTTAAAAAGTCAAAAACTGAAATCAAATCATGGGCGGCATCTGCGCCTGTTCTGGTTGATGTTGCCATGGGGCGCAAGCCAGCTGATATGGTGGTGCGTAATGGTCGTCTGGTCAGCGTTTATTCGGGCGAAATTGTTGCTGGCATTGATATCGCTATTGTTGAAGGGCGTTTTGCCTATGTTGGTCATGATGCAACCCATTGCATCGGTGCGACAACCAAGGTTGTGGATGCCGAAGGCCGCTATCTGGTGCCGGGTCTGTGCGATGCGCATATGCATGTCGAAAGCGGCATGGTGACAGTCACAGAGTTTACCCGTGCGGTTGTTCCGCATGGCACGACCTCGATGTTTATTGATCCGCATGAAATCGCCAATGTGCTAGGTCTTGAGGGCGTGCGGCTGATGCATGACGAGGCAATGGCCATGCCGGTCAATGTCTATGTGCAGATGCCGAGCTGCGTGCCTTCTGCACCAGGACTTGAAAATGGCGGTGCGGAAATTGGCGCAGCAGAAGTGCTGGAAGCTATGAGCTGGCCGAATATTATCGGTCTTGGTGAAGTGATGAATTTTCCGGGCGTTGCCAATAATGACCCGACCATGCGCGGCGTGATTGATGCCACAATGAATGCCGGTAAGACGGTTGGCGGGCATTATGCATCGCCTGATCTTGGTCGCGCTTTCCACGGCTATGTTGCCGGTGGTCCCGAAGACGACCATGAAGGCACACGCGCTGAGGATGCCATTGCCCGCGTGCGTCAGGGTATGCGCGCAATGCTGCGCCTCGGTTCCGCATGGTTCGATGTGGCAACACAAGTCAAAGCCATTACCGAGCAGGGGCTGGATTCCCGTAATTTTATCCTCTGCACTGACGACAGCCATTCTGGCACGCTCGTGCATGATGGCCATATGGATCGTGTTGTGCGCCATGCGATTGCGCAAGGGCTGAAACCTGTCACCGCGATCCAGATGGCGACGATTAATACGGCTCAGCATTTCCGCTTAGAGCGTGAAATCGGCTCTATCACACCGGGTCGCCGTGCGGATTTCCTGATCGTGTCTGATCTCTCTGCACTGACAATTGAGCGTGTTTACGGACGCGGTGTGTTGCTGGCCGAGCAGGGTAAACTGGTCGCCGATATTGCACCTTATGAATATCCGGAAAAAGCGAAGAATACGGTAAAGCTTGGTCGTAAATTTTCGGCACAAGATTTTGATATTAAACCACCAAAACCAACGAAGAATGTAACGGCGCGCGTTATCGGTGTGATTGAAAATCAGGCGCCGACCCGTGCTTTGGAGGCTGAACTTTCCGTGAGTGACGGCATTGTGCAGATGGATCGCCGTAATGATGTTTGCCAGATTGCTCTGGTGGAACGTCATCGCGGTACAGGTCAGATCACCAATGCTTTCGTATCCGGTTTCGGCTATACGCTCGATTGCGCTCTGGCCTCGACCGTTGCCCATGACAGTCATCATATCATCGCTGTCGGCACCAATAAGGAAGATATGGCGAAAGCCGTTAATCGTCTGGGCGAGATCGGCGGCGGCGTGGTGCTTTATTCCAAGGGCCGGGAACTGGCCTGTGTGGAAATGCCGATTGCCGGACTGATGTCTGACGAGCGTGCCGAGATCGTTGCAGCAAAAGCGGACAAGCTGGTGAAAGCTATGGCTGCGATGGGCTGCACGCTGAATAATGCCTATATGCAGCATTCGCTGCTGGCTCTTGTGGTGATACCGGAACTGCGCATTTCCGATATCGGTTTGGTGGATGTGCGTAGCTTCGAGAAAGTTGATTTGTTCCTATGAGTGATTTTATACAATCGGTAAAACAGGCTACACAGCAAATGCGCGGCCTGTTCGGCGAAACACCTTTGCTGCGCAATGATTATTTGTCGCGCAAATATGGTGCGGATATCTGGCTGAAACGCGAAGACCTGACGCCGGTACGCTCCTATAAAATCCGTGGTGCATTTAACTTTATTTCTGCCGCGATTAAAAAAGCCGATCCGAATGCGGTTTTTGTCTGCGCATCTGCGGGCAATCATGCGCAGGGTTTCGCCTATGTCTGCCGCCATTTTGGCCGCAAGGGCGTGGTCTTCATGCCGGTGACAACACCGCAGCAGAAAATCGATAAGACCCGCGCTTTCGGTGCCGAGTTTATCGAAATTCGTCTTGTCGGCGATATTTTTGATCAATGCTATGCTGCCTCGCAGGACTATGCCAAGGCTGAAGGCGGGTTAATGGTGCCGCCATTCGATCATATGGGCATCATCACCGGTCAGGCATCAGTTGCGCAGGAAATTTCCGAGCAATTGCCGGAAGGTAAGATCCCTGATCTGATGATGTTACCGGTTGGCGGCGGCGGTCTTTCTGCCGGTGTAACGCTCTATGTAAAAGCACTGGGCTGGCCGACAGAGTTTCGCTTTGTCGAGCCGCAAGGCGCACCGAGCCTCAAACTCAGTCTTGAAGCAGGTAAACGCATCAAACTGCAGACCGTTGATAATTTTGTCGATGGTGCGGCTGTTGGTGAGCTGGGCGCAGAGAATTTCAAAATTCTCAAAACCTATCCGGCATCATCCGTTATCAATGTGCCTGAGAACCGTCTTTGCGGCACGATGACGGAAATGCTCAATGTTGAGGGGGTTGTACTGGAGCCAGCCGGTGCCTTGGCAATTGATGCGCTGAAAGATTTCAAGAAAAGCGAACTCAAAGGCAAAACCATTGTTCTGGTGGTTTCCGGCGGTAATTTCGACTTTGAACGTCTGCCGGACGTAAAAGAACGCGCTCTGCGCTATGAAGGGCTGAAGAAATATTTCATTTTCCGCTTCCCGCAGCGTCCGGGGGCATTGCGCATGTTCCTCGATTTGCTCGGGCCGGAAGATGATATTGCACGTTTCGAATATCTGAAGAAATCGGCACGAAATTTCGGTTCTGTGCTGATCGGCATCGAAACGAAAGACGCGAAGAACTTCGCTATTCTTGATAAGAAGTTTAAGGAAGCGGGCTGGGCCTATCAGGATATTACCGATAATCAGGTTCTGGCTGATTTCATCATCTGATGAAGGTTTAAGCAGTGTCCTATGTTTATTTGCATAGGACACTGCTGTTTATTTCATTTGCTTTTTAACACGAAAGCGCCCATATGCAGGTTAGGCGCTTGGGTCTGATGCGAGATATTGCATTAGGGCTTTCCATGCTGGACTTCGTTGCGTCTTGAAACTTTGCCTCATGAAGAGGTGAAATAATCCGGTCATTCCGTGCCGGATACGGCAGCGCAAGTCGCGTGAGAACATCAATGTTCCGGCGCTTCGTCGTATAAAAATTTGTTTCCGGATTGCCAGCTGCGCATGGTGGTCTGATGATGCGTGTGTCCGGTTCTCCCGACCGGCGGCGCATATCGAAAGCTTATATTTTGACAAATCAAAATGAAACTGACCTGACCGCAGTTGCGGAAATTCAGGATACCAGCGGCTTCGCCGCTAAAACTGAAGATAATGCCGGCTTTGCCGCTTTGGGCATTACCGGTCTTTTGCTGAAAAATCTGGATGCAGCGGGCATGACCTCGCCAAAGCCAATTCAGCAGCAATCCCTGCCAGCCCAGCTGAAGGGCAAAGACATTCTGGGTATCGCGCAGACCGGCTCCGGCAAGACTGCGGCGTTCTCCCTGCCGATTATCGAACAGATTCTGGCACTCGGCGATAAGCGTCTGCCAAAGACCTGTCGCGCTCTGATCCTCGCGCCAACCCGCGAACTGGCTGTGCAGATTGAAGAAACTGTTCGTGTACTCACCAAAGGCGCACATCTTTCAACCGCATTGATTTTGGGCGGTGTTTCCCGCGCCTCTCAGGTGCGCAAAATGGTGCCGGGTGTTGATATTCTGGTGGCAACGCCGGGCCGTCTCACCGATCTGGTGCGTGATAAATGTGTTGATCTGTCCGCTACCAAATGGCTGGTGCTGGACGAAGCCGATCGTATGCTGGATATGGGCTTTATCAATGATGTGAAGCGCATTGCCAAGGCGACACGTTCTGACCGTCAGACTGCTTTGTTCTCGGCAACTATGCCTAAGGAAATCGTGGCGCTGGCTGAAGGCCTGCTGCGTAATCCGGTGCGTGTTGAAGTTTCGCCGGCCGGTACAACTGCAGCTGAAATTACACAGGTTGTTTATACCGTTCCGACCAAGGATAAGAAAAAAGCGCTGTCCGGCCTTTTGACCAATCCTAAGCTGGAAACCGTTATTGTCTTTACCCGCACCAAACATGGTGCGGATGCGGTAACACGCACGCTGGAAAAAGACGGTTATTCCGTTGCAGCCATTCACGGCAACAAATCGCAGAACGCCCGTCAGCGTGCGCTGAACGGCTTTAAAGACCGCTCTGTCCGTGTGCTGATTGCCACTGATATTGCTGCGCGCGGTATTGACGTTCCAGGCATCAGCCATGTCATCAATTATGACCTGCCGGATGAGCCGGAAAGCTATGTGCACCGTATTGGCCGTACCGGTCGTAATGGTGCCTCCGGTGCAGCGATTACGCTTTATGACGGCGGTACAGAACATGCAAAGCTCAAAGCTGTTGAACGTGTTATCCGCAATAAGCTGACATTGAAAGACCTACCGCCGCAGTTTGGTCCTTTGCCTGAGCGCACAGAAAAACCAACCTTCGAGCACGAATGGCCAAAGCCTGATCCGCGCGCAGCCGGCAAGCGCAAGACCTCGCGCCCGTATAAAAATCTGGATAAGGCACCACAGCGCACCACTGGTTTTTCCGATGTGCGTGAGCTTTATGATGATGCCGCACCTGCCAAGCCACGCGAAGCAAAACCTGCACAGGGCGAACGTGGCCGTCAGAACCGCAATCATTCCGGGCGCAGCGGACAGGGTTCCGGTTATAATTCCGGTCAGGCCAATAGCGGCAAGCCTGCGAATAAAAAGACCTTCCACCGCAATAAGAAACGTGCGGGTCAGGATTGGAACAGCTAATTTATTGTTTCGTCCTAATTTCTGAATAATACTGAAATAAAACACCGCCGGAACGCTTTCCGGCGGTGTTTTTTATTGTCGGATGCAGACTTGCCGGAAAACTGTACCTTGAATAAGCTGTTCAGCAACAATAGGTTCGGCGCAGCAATGCGTATTTCTGCGCAGAATTAAAGGACAAATATAATGGTGCAGTCAGGTGTAACAAATTCTGTGATCGAGGCGATCGGCAATACGCCGCTGATCCGCCTGAATAAAGCTTCAGAACTCACCGGCTGCGAGATTTTCGGTAAGGCCGAATTTGCCAATCCGGGACAGTCCGTCAAAGACCGCGCAGCGCTTTATATTATCCGCGATGCAGAAAAACGCGGGCTTTTGCGCAAAGGCGGTGTGATTGTGGAAGGAACTGCCGGAAATACCGGTATCGGCCTGACCATGGTGGCCAAGGCACTTGGCTACCGCACTGTCATCGTTATCCCTGAAACACAAAGTCAGGAAAAGAAAGACGCATTGCGACTTCTCGGTGCGGAACTGATTGAAGTTCCGGCTGTTCCTTACAAGAACCCGAATAATTATGTTCGGCTTTCCGGCCGCTTGGCCGAGCAACTGGCCAAAACCGAGCCGAATGGTGCTATCTGGGCAAACCAGTTTGACAGCCAGATCAACCGTCAGGCGCATATTGAGACAACAGCACCGGAAATCTGGCAACAGACAGAAGGTAAAATTGACGGATTCATTTGTGCGGTCGGTTCCGGTGGCACGCTGGCTGGTGTGGCGGCAGGTCTGCGCGGTTTCAGCAAAGATATCAAAATCGGTCTGGCTGATCCGGAAGGCGCAGCGCTCTATTCCTATTACACCACCGGCGAATTGAAGGCTGAGGGATCCTCCATCACGGAAGGTATCGGACAGGGACGCATCACCGGTAATCTCGAAGATTTCAAACCGGATTTCGCCTATCAGATCAGTGATGCAGATGCTTTGAAAATCGCTTTTGATCTGGTGCAGGAAGAAGGCCTCTGCCTTGGCGGCTCATCGGCTATCAATATTGCCGGTGCTATCCGCATGGCGAAAGATCTCGGCAAAGGCGCACGGATTGTGACAATTCTGGCTGATTACGGTAACCGTTATCAGTCAAAAATGTATAATCCAGCCTTCCTTGAAGAGCGTGGTCTGCCTGTACCGCAATGGCTTTTGACACGTTCAGACATTGCAGTCCCTTACGAGGCATAAAAACCTGTTCAATACCCGGTCTCTTTGTTGTTATCATAGTTTCAGGAAAAGCGGTTTTACTTTTCCTGAAACTGCTTTAAACCTCTCGCAAAAGACTTTTTCTTAAATGTTTGCATGAGGGTATGATGACACAGAGTCTGGAAACCAATCCGCTTTTCCGCGAAGATGCTTATCTGAAAGCGACACCGGCCAAGGTGATCGGTCTCACGGATGAAGGCGGTGTTATTCTCGATCAGACTGTGTTCTATGCCACATCCGGCGGGCAGCCGGGTGACAGTGGTTTGTTGCGCCGTGCTGACGGCAGCATCATTCAGATTGCCACCACCGTTAACGGCGCGACCAAGAATGATTTCATTCATGTACCTGCGGAAGGTGAAACACTGCCACAGCTTGGTGAAGAGCTGATTGCAGAGATCGACTGGGAGCGCCGTTTCAAGCTGATGCAAATGCACACGGCCTGCCATTTGCTTTCCGTGATTTGTCCGTTTCCGGTAACCGGCGCTTCGGTCAATATTGATGACAGCCGCATTGACTTCGATATGCAGGGCAATGACCTGACAAAAGAACAGGTGAGCGAAAAGCTGATGGAAATGGTCAATGCTGCATCGCCCGTCACCACAGACTGGATCAGTGATGAAGAACTGGCTGCCAATCCTGATCTGGTAAAATCCAAAAATGTACGTCCGCCGGTCGGGCAGGGACGTATCCGCTTAGTGCTGATCGGCGACAATGGTTCCGTGGACTCACAGCCATGCGGCGGCACGCATGTGGCCAATACGTCCGAAATCGGTGAGATTCATATCGGCAAGGTTGAGAAAAAAGGCAAAGAGAACCGCCGCTATCGTATCCGTTTTGGTAAGGCTCCGGCATAATATCGCTGCTTTTCCATATCATTATCAGGAAAACAAAGCAGTTGAGTTATCGGGCGTGCATAATAAATTATGCACGTCCTGAAATGAAGATCGGAACCCTATGAGCGATCCTACGGATAACGACCACAAATCGCTCGCTGATGAAGTGAGCGTTAATATTACACGGCTGGAAATGGCTGCACCGTTAAATGTTGCGGTGCCTTTGCCTGCCGGTCTCCGGCTGGCAATCATGCTGGCAGAAAATATGCCTGTGCATCTCTATCGCTATCTTTATGAGGTTATCGGTAAGCCGCATCACTGGATGCTACGTCGTATGCAGAGTGATGAGACTGTTACCTCGATCATTCAGGCAGATGAAACACGCATATTGCTGCTCTATGTGGATGGTTGTCCCGCAGGTTTTGCTGAAATGCGGCTCAATCTGCCGGAGAGTGTCGATCTGCTCTATTTCGGGCTGGTGCCGGATTATCAGGGGCGGGGTCTGGCAAAATTCTTCTTTGCCGAAGCTCTCGCCGCTGCATGGTCGCATAATCCGGAAAAATTGCGCCTTGAGACCAATACGCTGGATAGTCCGCGCGCTTTGCAACTCTATCAACGCATGGGCTTTTCGCCGGTCTCTACAGCTGAGGATGTGATCACGCTCTGGAAATAGAGCGTAATCACATCAGAAATTGCGCCGGTCTCTGTTTTCTTCCGTATCTGAAATCAGATGAATTTTCTTGGTGTCTGTTTCACCCGCTTCTGCCGGTTCAAAAACAATGCAGTTCCGGCCCTGATTTTTTGCCTCATAAAGACAATGGTCAGCACGGCTGAAAATCTGCGAATTGCTGTCGCTTTTATGGGCAAGGGCACCGCCTGCACTGATTGTCAGCGGCTCAACATGGCTCTGGGACACATAGAACGGTGTATTCTCTATTTCCACACGAATGCGCTCGGCAACGCTGATAGCGGCAGCGCGGCTGGCATTGGGCAGGTAAACGCAAAACTCTTCGCCGCCGACACGGCCAACCAGATCGCCCTTACGGGTTACATTCTGCAAAGCATATGCAATCAGCTTTAAGGCGCGATCACCGACTGTGTGGCCGTATTTATCATTAATATTTTTAAAATGATCCGCATCGATGAGCAGTAAAGCACCTGTCTCCTGACGGGAACGGACAGTACGCATCATTTCGAAAAAGGCCTCACGATTATAGAGGTTGGTCATATAATCAATTTTGGAGCGTGCCTGTAATTCATGATGGGCTTTTTCCAGATCAGAAAATGCACGGGATAACTGTGCGTTACGGTGAAACACCACTGTCATGGCCGGAAAAGCAGTAATCAGGGGCAAAATCAGACTCAGGCTGATACTGAGCGTACCAACCGGCTCATTGCGGATAAGTCCGACAATCATGCTAATCGCCACACAAAGCAGCGCAGCAGCAGCGGAAACAATAAAGGCTTTTATAAGAGCTGATTTCATAGTCTGTTCAAATATCCCTGAGCGTATGCTGTAGTCCGAATATTTTCAGTTAATGACTGGAAATGCTGAATAGAAATTACTGGCCAACCCGATATTCTCCTCCACATAAAGGAATAGTTCCTTCAAACCTATTAAAATCAAGAATTGGCGTAAATTCTTTATAAATAAGAGTTTTTTATTTTAGCACTGCATAAATTTATATTATGCCAATAGCCCTGTCAGCGCCAAAATTATCATGCCAAGTCCGGCCAGAGAGAAAGCCCAGATCAGGCTCCGCACATAAGCTATGCCGAAAGCATAAGCGGGGATATAAAAGATACGCCCGATAACATAGATCCATGCACCCGCAACTGTGAGGCTGCTTTCGCGGCCGGCAATATGGGCAATAATCACAGCAGCGAGAAACAGGGGCAGGGTTTCATAAAGATTGCGCTGCGCCCGTTGCAGCCGTGCAGTGACAATGCCGACAGGTGGTCCTGCCTCATCGCGCGGTCCGGCATTATAGTCCAGCCCCGTCTCGCCATTGCGAAAAAATGCAGGAAGCAAAACCTGAATGACTGCAACAACAAGCATAACAACGGCGAGGTTCAGTTCTGTGCTCAAACTCTTTTTCCTTCATAGAGGGCAGATGTCAGTCCGCAGAATTTCTGACGGTGGTTTATTTCAGGAAAGATCAAAACGGAATTTAATCTGTCCCCAGCGAAATATAAACTTGGTTAACGCCGGAGTGGCTATGGAAATCCGCTGCGACTGTTTCTTGGTAAATAGCAGCGCTGACAGATTTCTTGCCGTTATCCCATGGCAATAAACCATTGTTAATAAAGCAAGTTAATTAAATGAGGTTCGTTGTTTCGTTAACTGTCAAAAAAGAAAACATCTCCCAAAAGATACATTAAAAATCAAATACCGGACTTAAATATGTAGGCGAAAAACCGGGCGGGCAAGGTTTGTGGATTGCTTTGCGGGAATTATTAAGATTCTATCAATTAATTCTTGCGAACAGTCGCCAAATGTTGTGCATTTTCCGCTCTGAATAAAAGTGGAAATAAAGGTTTTGAAACTGTTTCGTTTTACAAGTAACGGGCTGGCATTGTCTGACTGGTATAAATGACAGGGGAAATGCCGGTTTTGTTGCAGACTGAATGTTGTTGTTTGTGATGGGTTTGAGTAGCGTAATGAAGTCATTTCAGAAACAGCCGCATGGGCCTGTTGCAATGAACAAGAGCGGGGGCCGGATGCTGCATTCTTCTCGGGTGAAACATATTCTTTGTCTTGGCGTGGTAGGATTGCTGGTAACAGCCTGTGCTTCTCCTCAGCCGGAAGCGAAGAAGAAAAAGCGTTCTAAAGAATATTTTGCAGAATCCGTCTATGGCGTAAAAGCCAGTCCGCGTGTAGCCAATGGCAAGAAAATTCCGCGCGGCGGCGGCCGTAATCAGGTCGGCAAGCCTTATAAAGTCAAAGACAAATGGTATAAGCCGAAGGAAGACCCGAATTATGTGAAGGTCGGTCGTGCTTCTTGGTATGGTTCGGCGTTTCATGGCCGTCTGACCGCCAATGGCGAAGTCTATGACATGACCCATCTGACAGCCGCGCATCCGACCATGCCGCTGCCAAGCTATGCCCGCGTCACCAATACCGCCAATGGCAGTTCAGTTATTGTACGCGTGAATGACCGTGGCCCTTATTCCAACGAGCGTATCATTGATATGTCGGAAAAAGCGGCTGAAATGCTGGATTACAAGCATCACGGCACCGCGAATGTTAAAGTCGAATATGTTGGCCGCGCACCTTTGCATGGACAGGATGATGCATTCCTGCTCGCCTCTTACCGTCCGGCAGGCGGTGACAATATTGGCCAGCCTGCAACAGGTGTGATGATGGCCATGAACGGGCCGACACCGACATCTGCGCCAAACCGGGCAGAACAAGGTGCTGCCAGCGCATTTGACCAGATTTCCACGCAACCGGAATTGCCTTTCGGATATGCTGACGGTGCTGCACCTGCGCTTCCGAGCGTTATCCCTGTGCCGCTGGATAAGCCATATGGTCTCTATGCTTCCGCACAGAATGATATTCTGGTCAGTGCCTATGCCGGAAACCGCATCGCTCAAGCCAATGAGGCTGTTTATTCCAAAGTGCTGATGCCGGATTCAGCCTCTGCCGAATGGCGCAATGCGCAGGCCGCAAAATATCTGCAGGCCGGTGCAGAGCAGGGTGAGTTTGTTGATCTCGGTACTTTCAGCAGCAAGGATGAGGCAGACCGTATAGCCTCAGCGCTTAAAAATATCGGAACAATCAGCAGCAGCATGACCCCGCAGGCCCAGGGCGACTTGTACAGCCTGACTGCAAAATCGCGCAGCGGCAATAATGACGCGTTATTACAGGCAGCATGGGCTGCCGGTGCAAGTGATGCCTTTGTGGTGCGTGCCGAGTAAATCTTCTGTAATCTCATACGTCTTGTTTAAACGTCCGGCTTTGCCGGACGTTTTTGTTTCAGCTTCATTGATCGTCAATCATCGTGAACTATTTTTGAGTCTGTTACAGAGAGAAATCACAACCGGAGAACAAGGTGGCCTGCTTTACCGGCACATACGAAAAGACAAAATTTGCAGGAAAGCTGCATTTTGCTGCTGTGCTGATAATGAGCCAGTTTATACTATCTCATGCGCAAAGTGCCGAGCCGCCATTTGCGGTGAAGTCCGAACAGGTTTTGTTGTTCGATTCCGATACAGGCAGCGTATTATTCGCGCGCAAAGCCGATGCACCGTTTCCGCCAGCCTCTTTGGCGAAGCTGATGACTGCGGAAGTTGCATTTCATGCGCTGACAACCGGAAAATTGCAGCCGGAAGCCAGTTTTACAGTCAGTGAACATGCGTGGCGCACCGGTGGTGCACCTTCGGGTACGGCAACAATGTTTGCCAAAATCAAATCACAGCTGACAGTCAATGACCTGATACAGGGCATTACAGTGCAATCCGCCAATGACGGCGCGATTGTACTGGCGGAGGGTATGAGCGGCAGTGAGCAGGCTTTCACCGTGCTAATGAATCAACGGGCACAGGAGCTGGGGTTAAAAAGCTCCGTTTTTGCGAACCCGACCGGCTTGCCACTGGATGGTGCCGCGCAAAAAGTAACACTGAACGATATGGTGAAACTCGCGCAGCATCTGCATAAAACCTATCCGCAATATTATCCGCTTTATGCGCAGGAAAGCTTTACGTGGAATAATATTATGCAGCGCAATCGTAATCCTTTGCTGCGGTTAAATCTGGGTGCTGATGGGCTGGCCATGGGCGGCACCAAGGATTCCGGCTTTTCTTTTGTCGCATCCGCTGAAACCGGCGGAAGGCGCATATTCATCGGGCTGAACGGAGCCAAAACCATTCAGGACAGAACGGAAGATGCTGAAAAGCTGATCCGCTGGGCGATGAATGATTTTGTTAAACTGCCGGTTTTTACTGCGGGTACAGAAGTGGCTCAAGGCTCACTCTATGGCGGAACGCAAGGATCGGTAGGGCTTGTGGTTCATGATGCGGTTTCCGTGCTTGTGCCTGTTCAGGACAAAGGTAAACTACGCTCGCAGGTGATTTATCAGGGACCGGTATCGGCACCGGTCTCCAAAGGGCAGGAAATCGGACGGATTCAAGTGCTGCGGGATAAGGAAATATTGCTCGAACGTCCGGTCTTTGCAGCGCAGGATGTGAGTGAGGGAACTTTGCGCAATAAGTCGATGGATGCGCTCTATGAGCTGGCGACAGGCTGGATACGTCGTTTGCTGAAATAAGGCCGCTTGTTTCCCTTGTCAGTTTTATTTGACAAAGCCATGCCTATCCCTCATTAAACTTATAATTATTAACGGTGTACAGCTTAGGAAAATCAGAGCTTTGTCAGGATTGCTGATCACATTTGAAGGCGGAGAAGGCGCGGGAAAATCCACGCAGATTCTTGCTTTGGCTGATCATCTGCGCGCTCAGGGCTTTGAGGTTGTGGTCACGCGTGAACCGGGCGGCTCAGCAGGTGCAGAGGCTGTGCGCCATGTCATCCTGAGCGGTGCGGCAGAAACCTATGGCCCTGCTATGGAAGCCCTGTTGTTTGCCGCCGCCCGCAGCGATCATATTGACCAGAAAATCCGCCCTGCGATTGAAGCCGGACAGATTGTGCTCTGCGACCGTTTTATTGATTCAAGCCGTGTTTATCAGGGCATCAGCGGTAATCTTGACCCGCAATTCATGCACTCGGTTGAGCGTATTGCAATTGACGGCACTATGCCTGATCTGACTTTCATTCTCGATATTCCGGCAGATAAAGGTCTGGCGCGTGCAGGTTTGCGCCGCGGGACTGAAGTGGCTGACCGTTTTGAGAAAGAAACCATTGCCACCCATGAGGCACGCCGTCAGGCATTTTTGGCTATCGCCGCCGAAGAGCCGCAACGCTGCAAGGTAATTAATGCAGACCGCTCGGTGAATGAGATTAGCGCTGAAATAGCAGCACTCACCGATGCAGTTCTGAGCCCGCAAGAGGTGTCTGCCCATGGCTGAACAGGCACCAAACAGCACTTATGATGCGATTGACGGTGTTCCGGCACCAAATGCGACGGCTTTTCTGACAGCTCATGAGGAAGTACGCACATTTCTCGCGCAGGCCTACGGGCAAGGCCAGATGCATCATGCGCTGCTGTTTGAAGGTTTGCAGGGTATAGGCAAAGCAACAACCAGCTTTCACCTTGCAGGACATATGCTGAAATATCCCGACAGTGCATCAGCACCTCAGCAGCTGAACACGCCTGATCTGAATGCAGCACCTTACCGCCAGATGTCGCAAGGTATGCATCCTGCGCTGTTGCATATTACGCGGCCATTTGATGCTAAAACCGGTAAATACCGCACGGCGATTACCGTTGAAGAAATCCGCCGTATCACGCATTTTCTGAGCCGTACTTCCGGTGACGGCGCATGGCGCATCGTTATTATCGACCCTGCGGATGATATGAACCGTAATGCTGCCAATGCTTTGCTGAAAACTCTAGAAGAACCACCTGCACGGGCGCTGTTTATTCTGATTTCGCATTCATCCGGCCGTTTGCTGCCAACGATCCGCTCGCGCTGCCAGTCACTGACTTTCAAGCCGCTGAATGATAATGAGCTGAAGCGCGCGCTGGAAGTTGCAGGCAGAGATGTCGGCATTGATGTGCAGGATCAGGCATATTTTGCAGCATTGAGTGCGCGGGCTGAAGGTTCTGTGCGCAAAGCTTTGTTGCTGGTGGCACATGGCGGACTTGAAATCACCGATACGGTTGATGCTGTACTGAGCGGCAATCATTTTGATTTGCCAAAGGCGCAGGCGCTGGCTGCTGTTCTCGGCGGCCGCGAAGCCGATGTGCAGAACCAGCTTTTCCTTGAATATTTGCTGGATAAAGCTGCCGCGCAGGCACTTGGTCTTGTTGAGCAAGGGCAGGCGGTGCAAGCCAGCCAGTGGTCGCAATTCTGGGATGATCTGCGTCGCGAGGCGATGGAAACGGAAAGCTATAATCTCGACCGCAAACAGGCGGCACTGATTATGATGGAAAAGATGCATCGCGCAATGCGCAGCGGCATGCCGGTCTGAGGCTTGAGACCGGCTGATGCCGCCGAGCGAGCCGGTCACTGTGAAAGGGCTGAAATACGCCAGTCACGGGGTCAAAAACCGCATAAACAAGCATGAGCTTCTGATTTAGTTGCATTTAGGGCTGACTTACGGTCTGACATGCGATATGCCGGTTTTATCAGTTATCATCATATTGACTTCATGAGATAAAATATCTCGACAAGACGGATCCGACATGAGCCGCGAAAAATTTTATATCACCACCCCGATCTTCTATCCGAACGGTACACCGCATATCGGTCATGCCTATACATCAATTGCCACTGATGCCATGGCGCGCTTCCAGCGTCTGGACGGCAAAGATGTACTGTTTCTGACCGGTACAGACGAACACGGTCTGAAAATGCAGCAGACCGCCGAAAAGGAAGGCATTACGCCGCTTGAACTGGCAGACAAGAACTCTGCCGTGTTCCGCGAAATGCTGACTAAAATCGGCTCAAGCCATGACCAGTTCATCCGCACCACGGAAGAGCGTCATTACAAAGCCTGTCAGGATATCTGGGAGCGCATGGTCGCTAACGGCGATATCTATCTCGACAGTTATGCCGGCTGGTATTCGGTTCGTCAGGAAGCCTATTTCGACGAGAGCGAAACAACCGTTGGTGAAGATGGTGTGCGCCGTGAGCCTATCGGTTCACCGGTGGAATGGCATGAAGAAGAAAGCTACTTCTTCCGTTTGTCCAAATATCAGCAACCGCTGATCGATTATTTCGAAAAGCATCCGGAATTTGTCGGCCCGTCAGAGCGCCGCAATGAAGTGCTGAGCTTTATCAAATCCGGCCTGCGCGATCTGTCCGTTTCCCGTACCACCTTCGACTGGGGTGTGCCGGTACCAGGCAATGACAAGCATGTGATGTATGTCTGGGTTGATGCGCTGACAAATTATCTCACCGCTATCGGCTATCCGGATATGGATGCGGAGAAGGCACAGTTCTGGCCTGCAACTGCTCATATTCTGGGTAAAGACATTGTGCGTTTCCACGCTGTTTACTGGCCTGCGTTCCTGATGTCTGCCGGACTGCCGCTGCCGGAACGTGTTTTCGCGCATGGCTTCCTGTTCAACCGCGGCGAGAAAATGTCAAAATCGGTCGGCAATGTGATCGATCCGTTTGCGTTTATCGACCGCTATGGTCTGGATCAGGTGCGTTATTTCTTCCTGCGTGAAGTGCCATTCGGTCAGGACGGCAGCTATAATCACGAAGCGATTGTCAACCGCACCAATGCCGATCTGGCCAATGATCTGGGCAATCTGGCGCAGCGCTCGCTGTCGATGATCGCCAAGAACTGCGAAGGTAAAGTGCCGGAAAAAGCCAATTTCCATGAAGAAGATACGGCTATTCTGAAACTGGCTGAAGAAGCAATTGAACTTGCCCGCAATGCGATGAAGGTTCAGGCCATTCATCAGGCGCTGGCGGCAATCTTCAATGTTGTATCCGAAGCCAACCGTTATTTTGCTGCTCAGGAGCCTTGGGCACTGCGCAAAACCGATCCGGTACGTATGGGAACAGTCTTGTATACGACCGCAGAAGTACTGCGCCGCGTTGCAATTATGACTCAGGCCTATATTCCGACATCTTCAGTTAAGCTGCTGAATATTCTGGGTGTTGCAGAAGATAAGCGCAGTTTTGCTGATCTCGCTGATGTGCTGATCAGCGGTGCTGAACTGCCTGCACCGGAGCCGATCTTCCCGCGCTATGTGGAAACTGAAGAGTAATATCTTATATCAGATACGGGCGAATTATCGCCCGTATCATTTCTCGTATAGAGCATTTCTATTCGTTCTTATCAGAACGGAAATGCTCTATGCCTTTATTTTATGCGCATCTTATCCGAAAACCGCTAACACTTTTCGGGATGCGCTTATGAACGCGGGCAGGACTTTTATTTATGCTTGTAGACAGCCATTGCCATCTCGATTTCGCTGATTTTGCAGAAGAGCGTGACGCGATTATTCAGCGTGCTCTCGATGCCGGTGTAGAGAAGATGATTACCATCTGCACCCGTGTGAAGAAATTCGATCAGATTTTAGCGCTCGCGGAGAGCTATGATCCGGTTTATTGCTCGGTCGGCACTCATCCGAATAATGCCCATGAAGAGCTGGATGTAACAGCTGATGAACTGGTACGTCTTGCGCAGCATCCAAAAGTCGTGGCAATCGGTGAAGCTGGTCTGGATTATCACTATGATTATTCAACGCCGGAAGCCCAGCACCAAGGCCTGCTGACACATATTGAAGCGTCGCGCCGCACACAATTGCCACTTGTGATCCATGCCCGCAGTGCGGATGAGGATATGGCTGCATTGTTGCGCGAGGAAACCGCCAAAGGCGCGTTCCCGTTTATTCTCCATTGTTTCTCGTCCGGCATTGAACTGGCACGTACCGGTGTTGAGCTAGGCGGCTATGTGTCTTTCTCAGGTATTATCACTTTCAAAAACTCTGCTGAAATTCGTGAAGCGGCGAAAATCGTGCCGCATGATCGTCTGCTGGTAGAGACGGATGCGCCTTATCTGGCACCGATGCCACATCGCGGCAAACGCAATGAGCCGTCCTATGTTGCTCATACTGCTGCGGTTCTGGCAGATGTAATCGGTGTGAGCGATGCGGATATCCGCCGGATGACCGGTGAGAATGTGCTGCGTCTGTTTACCAAAATACCTCGCTGATAATGTTCGTTCAAACTATCAGATAATCATTTCAACCTTTTGATATTTAATTATTAAAAGGCGTATAAAAGCGGAACTGGCACATGTCTGACTTCTATCGCTTTACGGTTCTTGGTTGCGGCTCATCTCCCGGTGTGCCGCGTCCGAACGGCGATTGGGGGCAGTGCAATCCGGACAATCCGAAAAACCGCCGCCGCCGTGCATCGTTGTTGGTGGAGCGCGTTAGCAATAGCGGCACAACGCGTGTTGTGATCGACACAGGACCGGATTTTCGCTCACAGATCATTGATGGTTTGGCAGGTAAGACTGACCGTCATATTGATGCGGCAATCTATACGCATCCCCATGCCGACCATATTCACGGTATTGATGATTTGCGCAGTTTTGTGCTCGACAGCAAGAGCCTGATGCCGATTTATGCAAACCGTCTGACGCTCAACCGGCTTTATGAGGCTTTCGGCTATTGTTTCGCCACACCTTTCGGCTCAAGTTACCCGCCAATTCTTAAAGCCCATGAAATCGGTAATACCGAGAGTTTTACCATTAACGGGGCAGGCGGTTCGATCCGCTTTAAACCAATGCCGATGGTGCATGGCGATATTACCAGTCTCGGCTTTCGTATTGAAAATGTGGCCTATTGCTCGGATGTGAATGAATTCCCGCCGGAAACAGCCGCTTCTCTTGAAAATCTGGATGTTTTGCTGATTGATGCTTTACAACATAGACCGCACCCAAGCCATTTCAGTCTGGATGAGGCGCTGGAATGGGTTTCCCGCCTGAAACCGCACCGCGCCATTCTCACCCATATGCATGTGCCGCTGGATTATGATGAAGTGCGCGCTGCCGTTCCGGAAAATGTCGAGCCAGCCTATGACGGTATGGTTTTTGAGTGTGCCGCATCTGCCTGCGGCAACTAACCAGACGAATAATCAGAGCAGTCCACGTTGCAATGTTAAACGGAACCGCTCTGATTATAATAAAAACAAAACCGGATATGCTCTGGATGAATTTATAATCATGCAGCAACAGTCTGTCGTTTTTTCAATCTGAGATATTTCCGTGCAATATTGGTCAGCGGCATCTCAATCAGCTTATAGATTAAAATTCCTGTGATGATTGATCCTGCAATGGCGGCGGTCAGATAGAGGGTTCCGTAAAGTGTGCCGGCAGGTAAAATTTTACGGAGCACAGCCAGAAACAATATATGGCTGAGATAGATGCTGTAAGAAGCCTCGCCGAGCAAAATGCCGAAGCGACGGCTCAATGTTACCGGTTCGAACCGCGAAACCAACGCTATAGCCACACAGAGCAAAGGCAGCACAAAAACAATTGGCTGAAGATAAAGCGGCCAGCTGTTTTTGTCCGTCAGAATGCTGCAAGCTATTGTCACCGCGACTGCTGCAATCATCCAGATGATGCCGATATTGACCTGCTCGAATGAGGCCTCATATTTTTTATAAACCACTCCCAGAAGCACGCCAGAAACGAATAACAGAAGCAACGGATTGGCATAGAAAGCAAAACGGCTTGTCGGGTCATTGATTTCTGCTGACGATAAAGTTGTCATTCCCCAGAAAACAAGCGCAAGCATTGTGATTGTGAAACCGGTCACGCCCGCCCGTTTCGGCAGCAGCAGGAATAAAGCAAAGACAGCGTAGAAAAACATTTCATAAGTCAATGTCCAGCCAGGGCCGAGTACAGGCTGCAACACTGCCTGCCCGGAAGCATCCTGCGGAACAATGAAGAACAGAGACATCAGGAGATAAGAGAATGAGACTTCTTTGCCGGTTGTAAGGATTGTCAGGGCCGCAGCTACGAAGGTCATCACCCAATATAACGGAACGATGCGAATAATACGGTTGAGCATAAAATGTAGCGGTTCTGCCGGCTGACCAAATTTCCGGTCATTGGTCAGTGCCATAACAAAGCCGCTGATAACGAAAAAGATCGTTACGCCGATACCACCGAGTTTCCATGCCATAACATGATATTCCTGCGGTACATCATAGGCAGTTAATATATGAATCAAGCCATGATCGAACACCACCAGCAAAGCCGCAATGGCGCGCAATAGCTGCACAGAATAAATCGTGTTTTTCTTTTCAGGAGCACTGAAAGCGGTGGCAGTCATCATACGGCCTTTCAAATTTCCTGAATTATGCGTTGTTGAGACAATTTTTGAAAATTTATATTTTTCATCTGATCCATAACATTTATTCATACAATATTTTAATAATCTTATACTTCGCTGAGCGAATACATATGGCTTAACCTGTTTCATAGACAAGTGAAATCCGATAAGTATGTACGCTGGAATGAGGAGGAAACTGATTTATGAAATTTACATTTGCTGAACCTCAGCGCGCGCATAATCCGGCCATGTTTTTATCTGCCGGTGCCCGCAAACCTAATCCGGAAGTACCTGAGCGTATACAGCGGCTTTTAACCGGCGCTAAAGATGCCGGACTTGCAATGATTGCGGCGCAGGATCATGGTCTGGCACCGGTCAGCGCTGTACACAGCCCGGAATATCTGGAATTCCTGCAGGTCATTTACGGACAGTGGCAAACGATCAGCGGTGCATCTGATGAAGTGATCCCGAATATTCATCCGAACCGCCGTGACTTCTCTTATCCCGCATCACCGGTTGGCCGTGCAGGCTACCACATGGCCGATACGGCCTGCCCGATTGCTGCGGATACGTGGCACTCTGCCTATTGGAGCGCGCAGACAGCGATTGAAGCTGCCAGACTTGTGCAAAATGGCGAACCTGCCGCCTATGCTTTATGCCGTCCGCCCGGACACCACGCCTATGCTGACATGGCAGGTGGCTTTTGCTTCCTGAACAATTCCGCGATTGCTGCGCAGATTTTGCGCGAGAGCCATGACCGTGTGGTTGTTCTTGATGTCGATTTGCATCACGGCAATGGTACACAGGGGATTTTCTATCATCGTGCGGATGTGATGACAGTTTCCATCCATGTTGATCCGGCAGTTTTCTATCCGTTTTTCTGGGGGCATGCATCGGAACGCGGTGAGGGAGCGGGGCTTGGCTATAATTACAATCTGCCTTTAGCGCGTGGCTCCGGCAATCAGGAGTTTCTCGATGCGCTGGATCTGGCGCTGGATCGCATCCGCGCCTATCGTCCGGGGGCTTTGGTGCTGGCACTGGGACTTGATGCTTCTGAGCATGATCCGTTTGGCGGATTTACCGTTAATGAGCAGGGTTTCACCAGCATTGCGCAAAAATGTGCAAGCCTGAATTTGCCGACAGTGATTGTGCAGGAAGGTGGCTATATCTGCGATCAGCTGGGTGGAAATCTCACACATTTTCTGCGTGGTTTTGGCGGTTGATCTGTTTTCAATGAGTGTTCAGGAGCAGGTAACAAGAGATTTCCTGCTCCTTCAATAAAACTGTTTAAATGAAGCTGATTTTGTGTATATTAAAAGCTGTTTTATATAAATTTCATTTGTATTTATTGTAATATTAAAATTATTATATCTTCACTTTTATTTTAGTTTACTTGCATGTTCATTCTTAAGCAATCCGGCGTCAAATAATCCTTACAAGGGAAGTATCCGATGTGTTTAGCCTGCAATCCCGGAGTTACAGCCATTCTGAGAAACGCCGCATCACGGCGTAATTTTCTGAAATATATGGGAGTGGCAGCCACTTCCGTTTTTACTGCGTCAGTTATGGATAGCCGAACCGTGCTGGCTGCGGCTCCGGCTGACGGATCTGCTGATGTAATCTTTAAAGGCGGCACCATTCTCACCATGAATAAGGAGAATGCCCGCGCTGAAGCCGTTGCCATTCGCGGTAATGCTATTCTGGCCACAGGCAAAGCAGATGATATGCAGGCCCTGAGCGGGAAAAATACCCGCATTGTTGATCTTGCTGGCCGCACATTAATGCCTGGTCTTATTGATCCGCATATGCACTCGACCTTTGTCGTGCTGGACGACTGGATTGATGTCAGCCCAATGGCTACACCGACTTTCAAAGATGTCTGGATTCAGCTGAAAGATGGTGTCAGCAAGGCAAAATCAGGCGACTGGATTCGCGCGAAGAATTTTGACCCCAGTATTACCAAAGACGCACGTCCGCCAACAATGGCGGAACTGGATGCTCTGGCACCTGATAATCCGTTTTTCATGATGGAGAGCAACGGCCATATTGCCTATGCGAATAGTGTGGCCATGAAGATTGTCGGAATCACCCAGGATACGCCTAATCCGTCCGGTGCGCGTTATGTACGGGATCTGAACGGTAAGCTAAGCGGCAGACTCGAAGAAAGTGCGGCGCAGGAACCGTTTGTTGAAAAAATGCCGCAGCCAACGGCAGCTGAAGTGCAGAAGCGCATCCGCAGATTATTCGATCATGCGGCATCTGTAGGTTGTACCAGTCTGCATGACTGCGGTATCGGCCTTTTGTCCGGTGTGAATGATGTTGCACTTCTCGATGCGGTTATGGCCGATAACCCGCCGGTGCGTTATCGCGGCATGTTAATTTCTACATTGATGGATGAATGGGACAAGCTCGGCATCAAACCCGGACATGGCAATGATCTGTTCCGTATTGATGGTATCAAGGCCTGGGCAGACGGTTCCAATCAAGCAGAAACCGGCTATCAGCGCGAAAATTATCTGGGCAGTAATAGCCGTGGGGCACTGAATTACAGTCTTGAACAAATCACCGAAGTTATAAAGCGTGCGCATGATGGCG
Organism: Hyphomicrobiales bacterium; assembly: GCA_900470285.1. Taxonomy (GTDB): domain Bacteria; phylum Pseudomonadota; class Alphaproteobacteria; order Rhizobiales; family Rhizobiaceae; genus Pseudochrobactrum. The sequence goes on along the minus strand of UCAG01000005.1, from coordinate 104,170 downwards.
GCTGGCAGGTCGGCGTTCACTCTAATGGCGATGCGGCAATTGATACGGTGATTGAAGCCTATCAGACCGTGTTGCAAGGTTCTGCACCGAATGATCTGCGTCACCGGATTGAACATTGCAGTGTTCTGCATCCGGAGCAGATGGAGAAAATGGTGCGGCTTGGTTTGTCACCATCTTTCCTTATCGGTCATGTGCGGTGGTGGGGGAAAGCTTTCCGCGATCGCATTCTGGGGCCGGAACGGGCGAAATATTATGATCCTTGCGCGTCGGCTCTGGCTGCCGGTTTGCGTATTTCGCTGCATTCCGACTGGAGCGTAACGCCGATAGAGCCTTTGCGTTATGTGCAGGATGCGGTTGCCCGTGTGATGAATGAAGGCGGCGGGGTATTCTTCTCAGATGAGTGTATATCTGCAGAAGCCGCGTTGCGTGCTGTAACCATTGATGCTGCATGGCATTGCCATATGGATGATAAAGTGGGTAGTCTTGAAGCCGGAAAATATGCGGATTTTGCTATTTTGGAGCAGGATCCGACAAGTGGTGTCAAAGATATAGGTAAAATCAAAGTCAGCGAAACATGGATGGCAGGCGAGCAACGCTATACAGCCTGACATTTTCGTGAATGCCTGTATTTAATACGTAACCTGATTTACCATACCTCATCTAATCTTGAGGTTTGATTATGTCATCGGGTAAACTCAAAGAAACGCTGACGGTGGGCGATGTTGCCCGCCGCAGCGGTGTTCCTGTTTCCACCATCCATTTTTATGAAGCAAAAGAGCTGATAGCCGGATGGCGGACAGCAGGTAATCAGCGGCGCTATCACCGTGCGGTGCTGCGCCGTATTGCCATTATCCGCATTGCCCAGCGTGCCGGAATTTCCCTGTCGATTATTCGTGACGCACTGGAAGATCTCCCGCATGACCATGTGCCGACAGCACGGGACTGGCGGCAATTTACCGATGCATGGAAAGAGATGCTGGAGGAGCGCATTGTCAGCCTGATGCAGCTGCGCGATCAGATTGCCACCTGTATCGGCTGCGGGTGCCTTTCTCTGGCCGATTGTCCGTTGCGTAATCCGGACGATGAACTTGGCGAGCAAGGGGCAGGGCCGCGCCGCCTGCTGAGAAAAAAACTTTAACACAACAATACAAATACGGCTTGACCTCAACTTTGGTTGAGGTTCTATAAGCGTGTCGGTGCTTGCGACAACTTGTCATTTTAGTCCGGTTGTCACGGCATTCTTTTGAGATGCTGCATGAATTCTCCGTGAAAATCCGGTGATGACTTGCGGCAGCGAAGGGATCTTTGCGTTTACGCGCATTTTGGAGAGCCGACATGAGAAATGATGCGACGGGCGTAGTATCAGCCGGTGCTGATGCCGCCACGGTAAAAAGAGATAGCGCTCCGGCCGGCTGGGGCGAGTTGTTCAGCGGAAAAAACGGAATCTATGCGCTTGCCCTCGCGGGTGGCGTAACATTGCATGCCGTAAATATGTATATCGCCACGACGGTTATGCCTTCCGTGATCGTTGAAATCGGCGGGCTGGATTTTTATGCATGGACAACAACATTATTCGTAGTCGCATCTATTCTGGGTGCGGCTCTGACCGCTAAATTACTGAAAAGCACAGGGCCGCGCGGCGCCTATCTGGTAGCCACATTGCTGTTTGGCACCGGCACACTGATTTGTTCGCTGGCAATCAATATGCCGGTTATGCTGCTGGGGCGCACTGTACAGGGACTTGGCGGTGGTTTTCTTTATGCGCTTGCCTATGGGCTGACACGGATTGTTTTACCTGAGCATCTATGGGGGCGGGCGATTGGTCTGATCTCAGCCATGTTTGGCGTTGCAACTCTTATTGGCCCTGCAATCGGTGGCGTTTTCGCCGAATATAGCGCATGGCGTGCGGCTTTCTGGTCTTTGCTGCCCTTTGCGGCTTTGTTTGCCGTGCTGGCTTTCACAACTTTACCAAAGCGCAGCTGGGATAAGAATGAGCAATCTTCCATACCGGTTTTACAGCTTATTCTGCTGACCGGCGCAGTCCTGGCAGTTTCTGCCGGCAGCCTGTCAAAAGAACTGTCATGGAACATGATCGGTCTGGCCAGTGCGCTGACCATGATTGCCGCCATCGCTCTCGTGGATATGAATGCCAGATCGCGCCTGTTACCTCGCAAGGCTTTCAATGTTTCCACGCCGCTGGGCGCGCTCTATCTGATGATTGCTCTGCTGATGATGAGTATGCAGCCGGAAATTTATGTACCCTATCTGTTGCAGAAATTGCATGGTCAGACTCCGCTCTGGGCAGGCTATCTTGCAGCGCTGATGGCAATTGGCTGGACAGCAGCATCATTTCTCAGTTCACGCTGGCAGAGTAGCAGTGGTTTTCTGATTTTCTTAGGTCCGGTGATGGTGCTGACAGGCTTAATCCTGTTTGCCATTTTCATGCCGGTCAACGGTGGCGGGAATTGGACATACTTGCTGCCTGTCTGTATCGGGCTGGTTCTGATCGGCTTTGGCATTGGTCTGGCATGGCCGGGTCTGGTCACAAGGGTTTACCAGAGTGCACCGTCAACCGAACAGGATCTTGCCTCCGGAGGTATGACCACAGTGCAATTATTCGCCATTGCATTCGGTACAGCCTGTGCCGGTATGATTGCTAATTTTGCAGGCATATCGGATTCAAGCGATATAGCGGGGGCTTCTAATGCTTCTCTATGGCTGGCGGGTATTTTTGCTGCAGCTCCGGTTCTGGCCGTTTTCATGGCGATGAAAGTCATACGTCTTACCGGAGGTGAGAGATAAGCCATGCCTGACATTATTGCAAAAATACTGGATTCTAACTGGTTTGATATTCTGGCGAGAATTCTGCTTACACTGGTTTTCTGGACGAGTGGTCTGGCAAAATTATTTGATTTCACAGCGAGTGCAGGGATCATGGATGACTTTGGCCTGCAGCCGGGCTGGGTTTATAATCTTGTGACAATGATCCTGCAAATCGGTGCATCGCTGATGATTATCTGTAACAAAGGTGTCTGGCTGGCAACCGGCGCGCTGGCGGTCTTTACGGTGCTGACGATACCTGTTGCGCACCCGTTCTGGGCGAAAGAAGGGGAAGAAGCCTTCCGTGATATGACTGTCGCTCTGGAACACGCCTCAGTTATCGGTGGTTTGGCTGTATTTGCCCTCTATTCCCGCTACAAAGCCCGCAGCTGCTGGTGAGCAATACATAATAAGCAGTCACTCCTTTTATGGGAGTGACTGCCGATGAAATATCTGGTGCAATCAGATAAAGGCAGCAACCATATTGGTGAAAAACAGAATAATGCTGAAAATAACAATCAAGGAGATAACCCAGATGCCGAAAGCTTTGATTTCCGCATATTGAGAGCCGGATTTTGCCTCAAGATATTTTCTTTCAGCAAAAGCTGCAATTACAACCGACAGCGGCAGCCCGATAAACAGAAGAGAAACAATGAGCGTGGTTGCCTTGAAAATCATTACATACTCCTGATTTTCCATTTCTGTTTAATAACAACAGCTTCAGTCTATAGGTCTTTACAACATTTGCAACAATGAAACATGTCATGTATGATGAAATGAATAGCGCAATTAATAATTAAATATTTAAATAATACATAAATTACTTATATATAATTTTTAATTCTGTTTTCGACTATAGTATATATTCTTCATTTTCCCTTGAAATTAACCTTGACTTCTGTCATTGCACCCCAAAACGCGGGAGGGGTACCGCATGATGGCATTTCCAATACTCTGCGACGCAATTCGGCAGAGAAGACAAGTTCGTTTTATTTATAAATCATTTCGCTGGATCATCGAGCCCTATTTGCTTGGCTATTCCGCACATGGAAATATGGTTCTGAATGGCTGGGTTGTTGCTCATCGCAGCGAGTCCGGCTGGCAGCAATTTCTTGTTCCGCTGATTTCAAATGTAACGCTGTCTCAAAAACGTTTTCTGCGGGCACGGGCGGATTATAATCCTTATGATGAATCCGTTGCACAGGTCGTTTGGCGTTTTGAAAGCTTCAACACCTCGATTGATATCGAGTAAGTTCGTTTGAAATTATCTCCGTACAGCGATCCTGCGGGACCGCTATACGGAAGACTTCTCTTTTTATCTGACAGTCCTGAGATCCTGCAACCATGGCCCTGCATTACGAGCTTCAAGCTCATGCGGCTCATCACGCCAGATCTCAGCAAGACTTGCAGCATACCAATCCTGCATCGCAGGAAGATCACGCAAACAGGCAGCATAGGTTACTGCTTTGTCGCTGAGTTTGATACCATAGGTCTGGAAGCGGAAAGCGACCGGCGCAAAAAACGCATCAACAGCGCTGAATTCAGCCCCCGCCAGAAACGGCCCGCCAAACATATCCAACCCTTCATTCCAGAGCTGATCAATGCGGCTGATATCTTTCAGCAGGGAAGGTGTTGTTTGCGCGCTGACATCAATGCGCAAACCGATATTATTGGTGCATATTGAACGCAGTGAATGAAAACCGGAATGCATTTCCGCTGTTGCGCAGCGTGCCCAGGCTCTGGCTTTTTTATGCTGCGGCCAGATTTGCGGATGATTATCTGCCAGATATTCGGTGATACCGAGCGAATCCCAGACTGAAATAATACTATCGTCACCTTGTTTTTCTGAAAGACAGGGAACCTGTGCTGTCGGTGACGGGTTTTTATCCCAGTCTGCGCTGCCAAATGGGATCAGAATTTCTTCGAACGGGATGTCCAGCTGCTTCATCAAAAGCCATGGTCTGAGTGACCATGAGGAATAATTTTTATTCGCAATATAGAGTGTGTACATGGAATATGCGTCCTGATGCTGATGCAACAGTCATTCCATGAAATCGCTATCCGGTACAGAGGATTAGCACATTTTTCCTGCATTCAGATCAATAAGAAGCAGAAGCCGCCATTTATAAACCGGCAGAACGGTTTTAAATCGAAAGCTGACAATTAAGGCTTGGGCGTCGCTTCCGCTTGGGCATTAAGATAAGCCAGCAAATCATCAATCTGCCCTTCCCAAAGCCCCCAAAAGCGCATTGTTGTGTCGGGGATCATGGTTTTAGGTGATGTCAGAAACTCTTTGAGCGTTGCGTCATTCCAGATCAGACCGTCTTCACCAGCCTGTTGCATACCGGCGGAATATTGAAAGCCTTCAACTGAGCCTGCCTTACGTCCCTGCAATTGCATCAAATGCGGCCCCATACGATTAACCGGTTGATTAAGTATATGGCAGAAGCGGCATTTTTGATAAATTTTCTCGCCGTTTTTGATATCGCCTTCCGCCTGTGCTGCCGCCGGTACTGACAGGCAGCAAACAAGAAGTGAAATTTTAAACAGGCGGAGCATGTCAGATACCAGTCAGTCTTTAATCCGTTTGCGCTGATCTACGCCGGATTACAACCTGCCGCAATATGGCACCGATCAACAAACTGTGCCGGTGCCATATACTGACTTATTCTGCGCTGATCGCTTTTGTCAGCACCAGAGTAATAAGCGCTGATGTGATGGTGAAAACAGCCAGAGGCAGAATTGTATCGCCGCCAAGCAGCACGACCACAAATGTTCCGGCAATGCTGACAATCAGACTTTCAATGCAGTAATAAATGGCTGTTGCCATACCTGCATAATCGCCGAAGCTCTTCAGTGCTCCGTTTGCTGTTACCGAGCAGGTGAGGGCAATGCCCGCCGCGACGACCCACATAGAGACTATGAAGGCAGGCACAGAAAGCTGCAAAGCCCCGCCGGAAAGCAACAATAGTCCGCCGCCGCACATGATAAGAAGCATACCGCGTCTTAATGTGCCGAGCAGTCCCCACCATTGCGTATAAAAACGGGCAAAGCGGGCAAAAATCACCATAACAATGGCAATGCTGGCAAAACACAGGCTGAACGTGACCGGTGACAGGCCAAGACCAGTGATCAGCAAAAGCGGGGCAGTGGAGAAATACACAAAGAATGAGCCCATTGCAGCACTGAAGCCGGTTGTATAAGTCCAGAATGGCTTACTCCCGAGAATGGAGCGCAGTTTTCCCTGTGATTTTGTCAGGCTTGGCATACGGGTTTCCGGCCAGCGCCATGCGGCATGTAAACCCGCTAAAGCACCAAGTGCCGCCAGTACCCAGAAAATACTGCGCCAGCCGAACCGGATATCCAGCAAAGCACCGATCAGTGGTGCAAGCGCAGGAACAAAAGCAAGCATAGAGCCGAGCAGGCTGTAGATTACCGCGCCTTCTGGGCGTTGCGCATAAACATCCCGCACAGTAGCAAAAGTTGCCACCAGCATTGCTGCAGCACCTGCGGATTGCAGCAAACGCAAAGCAAGAAAAACATGGGCAGAGCCGGTGATCGCCAACCCTGCAGAGGCACATGAAAAAATCAGTACACCACCCAGTAAAACCGGTTTTCGACCGATCTTATCCGAGAGAGGGCCGAAGATAAGCTGACCGGTACCAAGCACGCCCAGATAGAGGCTGAGTGTAAGCTGTACCATCTCAGGACTGGTCTGCAGAACCTCCGACATATGCGGAATGACAGGCAGGTAAATATCCATTCCCATAGATGCCAGAAGATCAAACGGCGCCATGAGAAACAGAGCCGCAGCAAGACTAAAACTCCATTGCACCGGCAGAATGCCCTCTGCGGGTTGCAAAGATTTGTTTTTATAGAAAGACATATGTCGAATCCACGCTGTGAGGCGTGCATACAAAAGCAATCATGCAGCGGCGTTTAAACAACCGGCAGAGCGTGGCTTCTGAATGTTACGCCGTAAATTTTCTTCAGATGATGAAATTTACGGCTGAGCGGGTTGCGGATTCGACTTTACTCATAATGCCAGTGTTTAGATATTTGTCGGCATGTTGTCAAAGCGCCGTCGTTATTTTGCTTGAAACTTAGGAACAATTTGCCGTTCCGGTTCCCTGTATATAAATTGCATGTGCATGCTTGCCTGCCGGAAATAAGCGGGTGAAAATGAGAGAGGGAGCAATGACAAGGCTGGTTATTGAAAAATATACTGACGGTCAGTTCGGGAGGAAAATGAATGTTCCGCTTCCGCTGATACGGATAGCTGCACGTATTTTACCAGATGCAGCGCTGAGTCAGTTAAAAGCAAAAGGGATTGATCTTTCTGCAATCTGTGCTGCCAGCCATGCCGGTCAGCCTTATGAGACGGTTCTGGATATAAGTGAAAAGCGCCGGAACAAAAAAAACGTGATCTCCTTGCAGCCCTGAAGCGGTATAATTTTACTGATATAAATCTCTGTATCTTGCAGCTGAAAAACAAAAATGTGAGCGGTTTATCAGCCATGCGGCACTATGGGCGCGGTAGGAATGTCGGTCTTTGATTGACTGCGCGGTGTATTTTTGCCAAATCAGCAAAAATGATTTTCATAGAAGTACAGGTTTCTGCCTGTATAATGCTTCTGTGTTTATTGCAGAATGTTGCAGCAAATTTTAAACCCGATCAGGCTTGCCGCCACGGTCAGGCAAGCTGCAATGTGAGATTGAGATTATGACGTGCGTCAAACGCACAGGAAAGGTTTAGGGCTATGACAGCCGATTTCCGCGAGCTTCGTGTTAATATGGTTGATACGCAGATCCGCACGACGGATGTGACGGATCTTGCTGTTCTGGATGCTTTTCTGGCAGTTCCGCGTGAAGAATTTGTACCGGCTCACCGTCGTGAACTGGCCTATATTGATGAAGATCAGCTGCTGGCAGAAACACCGGAAGGTGCACGCTATCTGATGGAACCGTCACCGGCAGCCCGTCTGGTGCAGCTTGCATCGGTCAAGAAACAGGATGTGGTGCTCGATATCGGTTGCGGCACAGGCTATCTGGCAGCGGTTCTGTCGCAGCTTGCAAGCTCGGTAATCGCTCTTGAAAGCAATGCGGATTTTGCTGCCTCCGCTTCAGAAAAGCTGCAGGCGCTGAGTTGCGACAATGTTGTGGTTGTCAGTGGTGAGCTGACTGCCGGCTACCCTAAAGAAGCCCCGTTTGATGTGATCATCATTGAAGGCGCTGTTGATTTTGTTCCCGAGGCTTTGCAGGCACAGCTCAGAGACGGCGGCCGTCTGGTTGCTATTGAAGGGCAGGGCAATATGGGTGTTGCGCATATTTATGTGAAAGAGGACGGCATCGTATCCCGTCGCGGCGTGTTTAATGCTGCGGTGAAACTGCTGCCGGGCTTCCGTCATGCTGCCGAATTCGTATTCTGATACGAAATAAATTCTTTTCAGAAAGCCTGTCACGGATCTCCGCGGCAGGCTTTTTGTTTATTACCGATATTTAAGCTTAAAATCTCTGTGTAACCTGATATTGTCTCACTCGTTGAAAACCACTATTTTGGGCCTGCAGCTTACAAAAGAGTAAGAATTGTGGCAGACCAGAAATTGTTGTTTTGGCAACAATAACAATTTGTTTATTAATGAATTAAGCTGACGGGTGGAAAATCCGGTTTTTACCCGTTATTAGCAAATGCCCGAATGAGTTTGGGAAATTTGATTCGAATTGTATGGGGTAAACCGTGGTCAATTTACGCAAACAGGTTTTAGCTGTTGCACTATTAGCGAGCACGGTACTCGCACCGGCTCCTGTTATGGCGGAAACGCTGTTCGGAGCAATGCAAAAAGCATATCACAATAATGCTTCGCTCAATTCATCCCGCGCCGGTCTGCGCGCAGTTGATGAAGATGTGGCAATTGCCAAATCAGGCTATCGCCCGACATTGAGCGGCACATATAAATATGGCCGCAGCCGCAACGGCACGACAGATACTTATTCGACAACAGGCGAGGTTGGCATTCAGCTGAACCAGACACTGTTCGATGGGTTCCAAACAAAAAACAACGTGGCGGCGGCCGAAAGTAACGTATACGCCCAGCGCGAAAATCTTCGCAATGACGAGCAGAACCGTCTGTTTGAAGCCGTTCAGGCCTATATGGATGTTTACCAGAACCGCCAGATCGCTTCTCTGCGCCAGAAAAATCTGGCCGCATTGAACGAGCAGGTTCGTGCAGCCAAAGCCCGTCTGGATGTTGGTGAAGGCACCCGCACCGACGTAGCGCAGGCCGATGCGCAGCGCTCAGCTGCTGTTGCCCAGCTCAATGCTGCTCTTGCCAATGTTAAATCGGCAGAAGCAGTCTACCGTCAGGTAACCGGCTCTGCACCGGATAAATTGCAGGCCGCTAAGCCTGCCGGTAAATCGCTGCCAAAGAGCATTGCTCAGGCCTATGCGATTGCTGAAGCCGGTCATCCTGGTGTTAAGGCAATGCAATTTGCCATGGATGCTGCCGGTCATAATGTAAAAGCTAAAGAAGGTGCATTGCTGCCGACTGTCGGCGTAACAGCGTCCGCTTCGCATTCATCGGTTTATTCCGGCCTGCCAATGGCTGGTAACGGCAATTCCGCTTCGATCGGTGTCGGCGTTACTGTTCCGATTTATTCGGGCGGCAAAACATCTGCAACTGTTCGTAAGTCGAAAGAACAGCTTGGTCAGGCACGTATTCAGATTGACGTTGTGCAGGATCAGGTGCGCGCTGCCGTGGCTTCGTCATGGTCGCAGCTTGAAGCTGCAAGAGCATCTCTGTCAGCCTATCGCGACGGTATCTCCGCAGCACGTCTCGCATTGGACGGCGTGATTGAGGAGCGCAATGTTGGTCAGCGTACAACACTTGATGTTTTGAACGCCCAGAACGAACTGGTTGATGTTCAGATCCAGCAGGTGCAGGCCGAGCGTGATGTTGTTGTGGCAAGCTATGCCGTGCTTTCATCCGTTGGCCGTCTTACAGCGCGCCAGATCGGTCTGCAGGTTGCAGAATATAAGCCTGAACAGCATTATGATGCTGTTAAAGATAAGTGGATCGGTCTGCGTACACCGGACGGCCGCTAATCAGGGTCAGATTCAAACTTTAAGAAAAGCGGTGCATCATGCGCCGCTTTTTTTGTTTTCAGCAGACATTTCATCGGTCGCAACACGGTTGCAACCCTAGCAATAGTTAAAAATCACTTAAGAAATCTGTGTTTTACGCCTGAGCGGTGGCTGCAGGGATTCTCAAATCAGCAATGGTTCTGTACTTTAGAGCTAAGATTCGTTGAATTTTCAGACTGAAGAATTTTACGCATTATTCTGCCGGAGAAAACTTAAGGCTAAACAAGCCGTTTCCGCAGATAAGCGACAGCCAAAGGATGCTGCACGATATGGCTCAGACTTCCAGCGCAACACGTGAACCGTCCATGGAAGAAATTCTGGCTTCCATTCGCAGAATTATTGAAGACAGTGATGTCACAAAACAGGCAACAGCTGATCTGACATCAGCTACGGCTGCAAAAGCACAGCCTGAAAACCGTGCTGAAACAGTTAAAACTCCAGAACCGCCTGCAGAAGAAAAACGCGGGGAGGTTGCTCAGTTTCCCCGTGCTGTTTCTTCAGAAACCGCTACCGGCGCCGCCAAAGATGCTGAAACTCAGCCTGCCGCACCTTCATTCACGCTGGATGCGATCTTGCGTGGCAGCATTCAGGAACAGGCATCCCCTGTACAAAAGCCGGAACTGACACAGGCTGAAATGCATGAGCGCAATGTTGCTCATGTGCGTATTGCGACGGTCAATCCGCCGGTGCCGCCGGTTGTTGTTGCTGTGGCCGAACAACCTAAGAGTGATGCCATAAAAATGTCAGAGGCACTTCTTATGCAGGTTGCAGAAAAGCGGGTTGTTACAATGACCCAGCCAGCAGCAAAAGAAGAGGTTGCATCTGTGTCTGAAAAAACCTTCGAAACCGCGCCGCAAACTGTAGCGCCCCCTGCACAGGACAAGTCTCTGATCTCAGAGGCGGCAGAAAAACAGGTCGCAGCATCCTTCGGCAGCCTTAGTCAGGCTCTTATTGAAGAGCAGAAGCGTCTGCTCAATGAAAAAATGGAAGCCATGCTGCGCCCGATGTTGCAGGAATGGCTGGATACCAATCTGCCGCCGCTTGTCGAACGACTGGTGCGTGAGGAAATCGAGCGCGTTGTCCGCCGCGGCTGACGAAAAGAACGCTCAATTACGGATTTGCAGCCCCTTTACTGCTGTAAACGGGGCTGTTTTTATGTTTAAAGCCATCCTATATAGAATACGGAAATACCGTGATTTGCTGTGTGAGGCACGCAGTTTTCCTTGATTCTTTGTTTCAAACTTGCTTTGAAACATATCACTGAGACTTGTTTGTACCGGATGGGTGATCGGATCTGCTGCTATTAAGGCAGGATTGAACGATCACTGCTTTCGTTACGCCTGCCTTCATATAAAGAGACAGAGTTTTTTATGTTAGAGAAAACCTACGATTCCGCGGCTACCGAGCCAAAAATTGCTGATATTTGGGAAAAAGCGCAGGCTTTTAAAGCCGGTGCGGGTTCCAAGCCGGGTGCGGATCCGTTTGCCGTGGTGATCCCGCCGCCGAATGTCACCGGTTCTCTGCATATGGGCCATGCCCTTAATAATACCATTCAGGATATTATGGTGCGCTTTGAGCGCATGCGCGGCAAAAACGTGCTGTGGCAGCCGGGCATGGATCATGCCGGTATTGCAACGCAGATGGTTGTTGAGCGCCAGTTGATGGAGCGGCAGGAGCCGAACCGTCATGAAATGGGGCGTGAGAAATTCGTTGAGCGCATCTGGCAGTGGAAAGAAGAATCCGGCGGCCTGATTTTCAATCAGCTGCGCCGCCTCGGTGCGTCCTGTGACTGGTCGCGGGAACGCTTCACGATGGACGAAGGTCTGTCCAAAGCCGTTCTGGAAGTTTTTGTCACGCTCTACAAAGAAGGCCTGATTTACAAAGACAAGCGTCTGGTCAACTGGGATCCGAAATTGCAGACAGCAATCTCGGATATTGAAGTTGAACAGCGTGAAATCAAAGGTCATTTGTGGCACTTCCGCTATCCGCTGGAAGGCGTGGCTTTTGATGCGGAAAATCCGGACACTTATATTGTTGTTGCAACAACACGTCCGGAAACCATGCTCGGCGATAGTGGTATTGCTGTTAATCCGGAAGATCCGCGCTATCAGTCCCGCATCGGCAAAAATGCCGTACTGCCATTGGTTGGCCGTGCGCTACCGATTGTTGGTGACGATTATGCCGATCCGGAATCCGGTTCCGGTGCGGTTAAAATTACACCTGCACATGACTTTAATGATGCGGAAGTCGGAAAACGTAATAATTTACGTAAAATCAACATCATGTCACCTGTTGCTACCATATTGCTTCAGGATAATGAGGACTTTGCGGAAGGCCTGACACCATCTGTTGAACTGGATGCGCTGATTGAACGCTTCCACGATCAGGATCGGTTCAAGGCGCGTAAAGCCATTGTTGAGATGATGGAAGAAGGTGGCTATCTCGAGAAAATCGAAGATCACACCCACATGGTGCCGCATGGCGACCGCGGCGGTGTGCCGATTGAACCATTGCTGACTGACCAGTGGTATGTAAATGCTGCAGAAATGGCCAAACCAGCCATTGCGTCTGTTCGTGAAGGCCGTACAGCGATTGTACCGAAAACATGGGAAAAGACCTATTATGACTGGATGGAAAACATTCAGCCGTGGTGTATTTCCCGCCAGCTGTGGTGGGGTCATCAAATTCCTGCGTGGTATGGTCCGGATGGTACAATTTTCGTAGAAAAGAGCGAAACAGAAGCTCTTGCTGCGGCTCAGAAACATTACGGTGAACCGACATCGCTGACCCGTGATTGTGACGTGCTGGATACATGGTTCTCCTCGGCTCTGTGGCCGTTCTCAACCCTTGGCTGGCCGGATAAAACTCCGGAACTCGATACCTATTATCAGACTGATGTTCTGGTAACCGGTTTTGACATCATCTTCTTCTGGGTTGCCCGTATGATGATGATGGGGCTGCACTTCATGAAAGAAGAGCCGTTCCACACCGTTTATGTTCATGCTCTGGTGCGTGACAAGAACGGCGCGAAAATGTCGAAGTCCAAAGGCAATGTTATCAATCCGCTTGATCTGATTGATGAATATGGTGCGGATGCGCTGCGTTTCTCGCTGGCTATCATGGCCGCACAGGGACGCGACGTGAAGCTTGATCCGGCGCGTATTGCCGGTTACCGCAACTTCGGTACCAAGCTGTGGAATGCGACACGTTTTGCGCAGATGAATGGCGTGAGCCGTCAGCCGGACTTCAAGCCGGAAGATGCAAAACTGGCAGTTAATCGCTGGATCCTGACCGAACTGACACGGGCAACAAAAGCGATTACCGAAGGTATCACGACTTACCGTTACAATGATGCGGCAAGTTCAGCCTATCGTTTTGTCTGGAACCAGTTCTGTGATTGGTATCTGGAACTTCTCAAGCCGATTTTCATGGGCGATGATCAAGATGCAAAGCGTGAAGCACAGGCCTGCGCAGCTTATTGTCTGGATGAAATCTACAAGCTGCTGCATCCGTTCATGCCGTTTATGACGGAAGAACTGTGGAGCCTGACAGCCGGTGAGGGCCAGAGCCGCGATACACTGCTTGCCCATGCACCATGGCCTGTTTTGTCCTTCGAAGATGCATCCGCAGCTGATGATATCAACTGGCTGATTGAGCTGGTCAGCGGTATCCGTTCCGTTCGCTCGGAAATGAATGTTCCGCCGTCCGCTCAGGCACCGCTTGCGGTTCTGGAGGCCAACGACCTGACCAAAGAGCGTCTGGCACATCATGATGCGGCGATCAAACGTCTGTCGCGTGTTGCTGATATCAGCCTGTCTGATGCCGCGCCAAAAGGCTCTGCACAGCTGGTTGTCGGCGAGGCGACCTATTGTATGCCGCTTGGCAGCCTGATTGACCTTGGTGCGGAAATGCTGCGTCTTGAAAAAGAAAGCGGTAAACTGACAGCCGAAATGGAAAAAATTGACAAGAAGCTCTCAAATGAGAAATTTGTTGCCAATGCCAAGCCGGAAGTTGTGGAAGCAGACCGTGCCCGTTTTGCGGAATTGCAGGAAGCACAGGGCAAAATTACTGTAGCTCAGCAGCGCTTGAAGGATGCGGAATAAGTCAGCCTATTAGTTGAATCTAAAAAATAACAGCGCCCTCAAATCAAATTGATTTGGGGGCGTTTTCTTTTGGTATTCCATACAGGCACTAACCGGCAAATCAGGCTGCGGATTAATCAGATTGATTCTATGGTCTATTCATGAAAATTGCAACTATTTGATTTTTATTGATTTATTGAAATTTAAATTGAAGTCATGCAATATGAATGCACTGTTTTTAAGAATGACAATGCTGAAGATTTGTTTCAGTAACAGGTTTAGAACACGCACAACCCGTGGTGAAGCATAGGTTTCAAGAGGCAAAAAACGATTGTCTTTTTTGCGTGACATATTTGGCACAGCGCACGTTTTGAAGGCAAAATCAGGTCAAAACTGACGTTTTGGATGTGAATTTATACGGCAACTCACAAAAAAACTGAGTAAGACGATCAAAAATCGGATTTTCGGTCGACTCTGTGACGAACCGACGGTTCGTTTTCAGTATTCTTGTACTTGCAGAACCCATTCGGCATGTTACGCTCACGTCAAAATTAAGTATAAAAATTGAGGGACAATATGCTTAAAACTGCCTTGAAATTATCTGCCGTATCGCTGGCATTGTCGGGGGGGATTTTGACCGCGCATGCCGGTGGTCTGGAGCGCAGTTCTCAGGATTTCGATATTTTATTTGACGAAGGCAATGTGGTTGAAACCGGTGCGACATTTGTAACACCGCAGCGTAAACTTAAAAACATCCAGTCTGGCTTGGGGCCTGTTAATCCAGTACCGGGGCCAGATTTTGGCAAACGTTTTGATACTGAAGTTGATGAAGGAAAATCCTATTGGGTGCCTAAAGTCTCAGCAAAAGTTCAACTTACAGATGATCTGGCTTGCGCTGCGCAATATCGACAGCCGTGGGGTATTGAGACAGATTCTGGTCTGAATAATGCACGCATGTTCTCAGCTATTGAACAGAAAATTTCTTCAAATGATTACGGTTTGAACTGTTCTTATCGTTTTGAGGCTGGTGATAAAGGCTTTTTCCGCCTTCTCGGGGGGGTAAGCTATCAGGAACTAAAAGGTGAACAAACAAAGATTTCTGCTCTTAGCCCTCCGCCTGCATTATCTTTTGGTGACAGCCGCCTTGACGTAGATGATAAAGCTATTGGTTGGCGTATTGGTGCTGCTTATGAAATTCCGGAAATTGCTCTGCGCGCCAGCCTCGTTTATCAGTCCAAGGTCAGCTATGATCTGGATGGTACAGTTACAGTAACCCCAATAGGTTCGCCGATCAGTTTTACCACACCGGTCAGCGGTAGTGTTGCAACTCCACAATCTGTTGAATTCAAATTCCAGACCGGTATTGCTCCGGATTGGCTGGCGCTTGCTTCTATCAAATGGACAGACTGGAAAAGCATCACCAAAGTTAGTTTCGTCAATGACGGTACACTTCCATTCTTAGGAAGAATTCCTGTAGGTGCCGAAGTGACATCTCTTGATCTTTACTACAAAGACGGCTGGACTGTTATGGGTGGTATCGGCCACAAGTTTAACGACAAATGGTCGGGCGCAGCAACTGTCACCTGGGATCGAGGTACAACAACAGGTCTGACCTCGCAAACAGATGTCTGGCTGCTGGGTCTCGGTGCGAATTACAAGGCTACAGAACATCTGGAATTCCGCCTTGCAGGTGCTGTCGGTATCCTGACCTCCGGTACTCTGGATAACACACTTACAGCAAAGAACGGCGGTAGCCTAACTGGTTCCAAGGCTGATTTTGGCACCGATGTTGTCGGCGGCATGACACTTTCTGCCAAATACCGTTTCTGATCGCATGATCGGATAAAGAAAAGGCGCTGCGATTGTGGTGATCGCAGCGCCTTTTTATTTGCTTTGAAGAAGTCCCGTTTACGACTAAATTGCTGAAACTGCTTAAGCCAGCACTTTAACAGCTTATTTTTCAAGGCGCGCGAGCAGGGACGATGTATCCCAGCGACCGCCACCAAGTTTCTGCACATCCTTGTAATATTGATCCACGAGGGCAGTCAGAGCAAGCGTGGCACCATTGCGATCCGCTTCTTCAAGGCAGATTTTCAGGTCTTTTCGCATCCAGTCAGCAGCAAAGCCGAATTCATATTCGCCTTTAATCATTGTCGGCGTGCGGTTTTCCATCTGCCATGAGCCGGCAGCGCCTTTAGACAGCACATCAATTACTGTCTGAATATCCAGTCCGGCGCATTTTCCAAAGTGAATGGCTTCAGCCAGTCCCTGAACAATACCGGCAATGCAGATCTGGTTCATCATTTTAGCCAGTTGGCCATTACCAACTGCACCCATCAAACCAACCGAACGGGCATAGGCAGAAATAACCGGTTTGGCTTTTTCGAAAACAGCCTCATCAGCGCCGCACATTACTGTCAGCACGCCATTTTGTGCACCTGCCTGTCCGCCGGATACCGGTGCATCTATGAAATGGAAACCGCGCTGGCGGGCTTCTTTATCCAGCTCACGGGCAACTTCAGCGGAGGCTGTGGTATTGTCGATGAATACAGTATTCTTGCCCATGCTCTGAAACGCACCATCTTCGCTAAGGGTGACAGAGCGCAGATCATCATCATTGCCGACACAGCAGAATACAAAATCCTGACCTCGGGCAGCTTCTGCAGGTGTTGTGGCAAAGCTGCCTTTAAACTCCTGCGCCCAGGCCTGTGCCTTAGCCGTGGTGCGATTATAGACGGTTACTTCATGTTCGCCGCGTGTTTTGAGATGGCCGGCCATCGGATAGCCCATAACACCGAGACCGATAAACGCAACTTTAGCCATAGTAACTCCCATTTTATCAATGCTCTAAAGATGTTGGATAAAGTAATTTATAAAAGGGAACTCCGCTATGGATTGTTAAGCGGTAGCTCCCGATACATTTGCTCCAAAATCCAGTCACGAAACTTCTCTGTACCGGATTTAATCTGACGCGATGCCGGAGCCACCAGAAAAACGCTCTTTCCAGCCTTGTAGGAATTCTCCAGCGGTATGACTAGTTTACCGCTTTCCAGATAGCTGCCGATGAGATGCCGCCAGCCGAGCGAAATACCCTGACCATGGATTGCCGCCTGCATTGAAGCGAGATTATCACTGAACACCACATCATGAGGCAGTTTGGCAGTGGAAACACCCTGATATTCGAGCCATTCACGCCAGCCAATGCGGGAGCGGTGCTTTTCTTCAAAATGCAGCAGGCGATGATTGAGTAAATCGGCCGGTGCATGAATCGGGCCGTGCGCGGCCAGATATTCCGGACTGCACACGCAAACAGTTTCTTCAAGACACAGCTGCCATGAGCGCAAGCCTTGCCATTCGCCATTGCCAAGACGGGCGGAGAGGTCAATGTCCTCTTCACCAAGATCAATATAATCTTTCGGGCTTTCCTCAATATGCAGCGCGATTTCCGGATAACGGTTTTTAAAATCTGCCAGACGCGGCAGTAACCACAGCGAGATGAACACGGCCGAAAACGAGGCGCGCACAATGTCTTTTTGATATTTCCGCTGCAGGGACGAAATCACCATATGCAGATGATCAAAGGAGGCCTGCACTTCCTGATAAAGCCGTTGTCCTTCCGGCGTCAGTTCCAGCCGCGCACTCTCACGGCGAAACAGTTTCAACCCTGTCGATTCTTCAAGTAACCGTATGGTTTTACTCACCGCAGGCTGGCTGACATTCAGCTCTTTGGCCGCGGCGGTGAAGCTTAAACGCCGTGCTGCGGCCTCAAAGGCAAACAGGTAATTGGCGGAAGGGATGAGATTACGGAGTCTGTGCATAATCTGAAGTTATACCTCGGACTATTTTTTTACAAGATCACAAAGCATCTGCCGCATCCTATTGTGAGATCAAAATCAGCCGTAATTTTGCGCGCTGAGAAAACATGAAAACAGTCTGAGACCGTTGCATACGGGAGAGGTGCACCGGTCTTCATAAATAGTAATCGGGTGGAATTATGCAGACATATGCGCGGGTTGTGGTTGTTGGCGGCGGGTGCGTCGGAGTTTCCGTTCTCTATGCGCTGGCCAAGCGTGGCTGGACAGATTGTGCGCTGCTGGAGCGCACATCACTGACTGCCGGCTCAACATGGCATGCGGCAGGGCTTATTCCGTCTTATGCCCGCAGTAATAATGTCGGCCGTATGATTGCGAAAACCATTGAGATTTATGAGGGACTGGAAGCCGAAACCGGCCAGAATGTCGGCTGGCATAAATGCGGCCAGCTGCGTATTGCCAATACGCGCGACCGTATGGATGAATATAAGAGCTATATGGATGTAGCCGAAGCGCAAGGCACCAATGCCCGTCTGGTTTCGCCAAAAGAGGCTATGGAACTCTGGCCGCTGCTGGAAAATAACAAGCATATGATCGGCGCACTCTATCATCCGGATGACGGACATATCGCACCGGCTGACGTGACCATGGCGATGGCCAAAGGTGCCCGTGATATGGGGCAGAAAATCTATCAGAATACACAGGTCAACAGTTTTGAGCGCCTGCCAAACGGCGAGTGGAAAGTCTCGACCAATAACGGCGACATCATCTGTGAGCATATTGTTTCCGCGACAGGCAATTATGCCCGCCAGACCGGCGCATTGCTCGGTATCGATATTCCGGCAATCCCGATCCTGCACCAATACTGGATCACCGATGCGGTGCCGGAAATTATTGAGCGTAAAAAACAGGGCCTGCCGGAAATGCCGATCCTGCGTGATGAGGGCTTTGCCGGATATCTGCGCGAAGAAGGCGACGGATTGATGTTCGGCCCTTATGAGCGCACAGAACATCTGAAACTCTTTGCCGTGGACGGTGTGCCGGAATGGTTCGGCGCTGATCTGGTGGAAGAGGATTTCGACGCGGTTGAATGGAATTGGGAAGTCGCAACGGACTATGTACCTGCTCTTGCCCGCACCGGCATTAAAGCCAATGTGCGAGGGCCCTTCCAGATGACCGCCGATGAATTGCCGCTGGCCGGTCCTGCATGGGATCTGCCAAATGTATGGTTGGCGGAAGGTGTGCCGGGCGGCATTCTCTGGGGTGGCACACTGGGTTTCCATCTGGCCGAATGGATTATCGACGGTGCTCCGTCCAAGGATATGTCTGAACTCGACCCGCGCCGTTTTTCTAATTATGCCAATAAAACGTGGACACGCCACAAGGTGCAGGAAACTTGGGGCACGCACGCGGATATTCATTTTCCGGGACAGACCATGCCGGCTGCCCGTCCGCAGAAAACCGCACCTTCCTATGACCGTCTCACCGAAATGGGCGCCGTATGGGATGTGCTGAATGGCTGGGAAATGCCGCAATGGTTTGCACCAAGCAAAGAAGAAGCCATTCCTGATCTGAGCTTCCGCCACACCCAGCGTGCGGCTAAATATATCCGTGAAGAAGTGACTGCGGTGCGTGAAGGCGTTGGCCTGATCGAAATGACACCGATGACCAAATTTGAGGTTTCGGGGCCGGGAGCGGAAAGCTGGCTGGACGGTATTCTCGCCAATAAACTGCCAAAACTCGGACGTATCGGTCTTTGTCATCACCTGAATAAAAACGGCGGCGTGGTCAGTGAATATACGGTTATCCGCTTCAAGCCTGATGCATTTTATCTGATCTCAACCCCGCGCGGTGAGCGGCTGAACTTTGATGAATTGTCCAAAATCCTGCCGGATGACCGCAGCGTTACGCTGACCAATGTCACCATGGAACGCGGTGCATTTACACTCGTCGGGCCAAAAGCGCGCGATGTGCTGCAAAAGATCACCGAGGTTGATCTGAGTAATGCGGCTTTCCCGTGGATGAGCATGCAGACCGGTACAATCGGTCTTGCCAGCGATGTGCGGATGCTGCGCGTGACCTATGAAGGCGAGCTTGGCTGGGAACTCTATCATCCGATTGGTTATCAGCGTCATTTGCTGGATGAAATTCTCAAAGCCGGTGAGGAATTCGGCATCCGCATGGTTGGTCTGGCCGCACTGGAATGCTGCCGTCTCGATAAATCCTATCGTGCCATGTATCGCGATATGAATGCCGAACTGACAGCTTTGGAAAGCAGTCTCGACCGTTTCATCAAATTCGATAAAGGCAACTTCATTGGCCGTGATGCTCTCATCCGCCAGCGCGAAGAGGGGCTGAAGCGTCGTATTTACACCATCACCATCGCCACTGATGGTGCCAGTGTGCAGATGAATGAGGGCGTTTATCACAACGGTAAACTGGTCGGCCGTATTACCTCCGGCGGTTACTCCTGCCATTTCAGCCATGATATCGCCCTTGCTCTGCTGCCGCCTGAGCTGGGCAATCAGATCGGGCTGGAACTGGAAGTTCAGGTGCTGGGTGAATGGCGTAAGGCAAAAGTGGTTGAAGAGTCGCTTTACGACCCGACCAATTTGCGTTGCAAAATGTAGTTCCAGAGCATTTCCGCTTTTGATTGGAATAAAGGAAATGCTCTGTCTCTTTAATTTTTCGCGTATCTTATCCGAAAACCGGTTGCCACTTTTCGGGATACGCTTTGGCAGTCTGATACATTGAATTTACAGGATAAAATCATGAAAGTTCTGGTCGCAGTTAAACGGGTTGTTGATTACAACGTTAAAATCCGCGTTAAGGCCGATGGCAGCGGTGTTGACCTTACCAATGTCAAAATGGCGATGAATCCGTTTGATGAAATTGCCGTGGAGGAGGCGCTGCGCCTCAAAGAAGCAGATAAGGTTTCGGAAGTGATTGTGGCTTCCATCGGTCCGGCACAGGCGCAGGAAACGCTGCGCACAGCACTGGCTATGGGGGCTGATCGCGGTATTCTGGTGAAAGTGGATGATGCTGTTGAGCCGCTTGCCGTTGCTAAAATCCTGAAAAAACTGGTCGAAGAAGAACAGCCGCAACTGGTGATCGTCGGCAAACAGGCGATTGATGATGATGCAAACCAGACAGGCCAGATGCTCTCCGCACTGCTGGGCTGGTCCCAGGCAACCTTTGCTTCGGAGCTGGAGCTGAGTGACGGCAAAGTCGGCGTGACCCGAGAAGTTGATGGTGGTTTGCAGGCGATTGAAGTGAAACTGCCTGCAGTCGTGACCGTTGATTTGCGTCTCAATCAGCCGCGTTATGCCTCTCTGCCGAATATCATGAAGGCTAAGAAAAAGCCGCTTGATGAAAAAAGTGCGTCAGAGCTTGGCATTGATACGGGATTGCGCCTCAAAGTGCTTAAAACTGAAGAACCGGAGAGCCGTCAGGCAGGTATTAAAGTTGCGAATGTGCAGGAACTGGTTGCAAAACTGAAAAATGAAGCCGGGCTGATTTGATAGGGAAATAAGATCATGGCAATTTTACTTTTAGCGGAACATGACAACGAGACCCTGTCAGAGCAGACAGCAAAGGCGCTGACCGCAGCGCTTGCAATTGGCGGCGATGTGGATGTGCTGGTTGCAGGGCAGAATGCCAAGCCTGCAGCAGATGCGGCTGCAAGCCTCAAAGGCGTGCGCAAAGTATTGCTGGCAGAAAATGCCGTGCTAGAAAACCAACTGGCAGAACCCCTCGCTGATCTTATTCAGACATTGAGCGCGGATTATGATGTGATTATCGCTGCGGCCACAACTACAGGCAAAAATGTGTTGCCGCGTGTGGCCGCATTACTGGATGTGATGCAGGTGTCGGACATTATCGAGGTAATCTCGGCGGATACATTCAAGCGCCCGATTTATGCCGGCAATGCTTTGCAGACCGTTCAGGCACTGGATGCGAAAAAGGTGATTACTGTGCGTACTGCCGGTTTTGCTGCGGCAGAAAAGGGCGGGGCGGCTGCAGTCGAAAATATCGCTTATGCTAATGACCCGCAATTGTCGAAATTTGTTGAGGCAAAACTATCCGGCGGTGACCGTCCGGAACTGACTTCGGCAAAGATCATTGTTTCCGGCGGTCGCGCTCTTGGTTCTGCAGAGAAATTTCAGGAAGTCATGTTGCCGGTGGCTGATAAGCTCGGCGCAGCAGTCGGCGCAAGCCGTGCCGCAGTGGACGCCGGTTATGCGCCGAATGACTGGCAGGTTGGTCAGACCGGTAAGGTGGTTGCGCCTGATCTTTACATCGCTGCCGGTATTTCCGGTGCTATCCAGCATCTGGCAGGGATGAAGGATTCCAAAGTAATCGTAGCTATCAACAAAGACGAAGAAGCGCCTATCTTTCAGGTTGCCGATTATGGACTCGTTGGCGATCTGTTTGAAATTATTCCGGAACTGGAAAAAGCACTCGGCTAATTTTTCCATCAAAATTTATTGAAATGAAAAGGCATTCACCTGTTCAGGCGGATGCCTTTTTGCTTTAACCTGACATGAGATTTACGGGAGAACTGAGCGATGAGCGAGACAAATGAAACAGTCAACGGTGCCTGTCATTGCGGAACAGTGCGGTTTCGGGTGAAACTGTCCGACGGGCTGAATACAGCACGCCGTTGTACCTGCTCTTATTGCCGGATGCGCGGTGCCGTCGCTGTCTCAGCACAGTTTGACGGGCTGGAGATTATCAGCGGGGAAGATGCGCTGACGCTCTATCAGTTTAACACGAAGGCGGCGAAACATTATTTCTGTTCGGTTTGCGGAATTTATACCCATCATCAGCGCCGCTCCAATCCGCAGCAATACGGCATTAATGCCGCTTGCCTTGAAGGGGTAAGCCCCTTTGATTTTGATGAAGTTCTTGTCACTGATGGCATTAATCATCCGTCAGATGACAAATCTGCAAACAGGTCGCCCTATGTCGGCGTGTTAAAATATATCCGTTGCGAATGATACTTACTGATCGTTGATAATTGCCCAGCGTTCATGATCACGCCAGTTGCCGTTAATGTATAAATAGCGCGGGGAAAAGCCTTCTTTGTGAAAACCCGCACGTTCAACAAGGGCGAGGGATCGCAGATTGTCCGGTTGGATATTGGCCTCAATCCGGTGCAGGCCGATTTCCCTGAAGCCATAAGCAACTGTTTGTTTCAGACCTTCCGTCATCAGCCCGCGACCAGATTGATGCACCATGCCGTAATAGCTCAAATAAGCACTGCAAAACGCCTTCATGAATATCTGGCTGAAGGTAAAAACACCGGCAATTTTACCGCTCTCCGTATCGCGCACAATAAGTGCCTGTGAGGCACTGCTTTGCAGATTGCCGAACCAGTCTTCAAAACCGGCGAGATCGGTAAAATTGCGCATCCACGGGTGATGATGGTTTTGGCTCGCAATATTACCCGCGATCAGCTCTGTTGCATCTGTTCTTCTGACGGGTTGCAAATTAATCATTTCATCCTCCAAACCGGATGCGTTTTATGCCGTTTAGTACAGCGCGCTGACAAGCCCAAACCTGTGTGATGAAGAAGTTTTTCGGCCCGTGCATTGCGTGTTGCACTATATTATGTCAGCGATATTCAAACGTAATTACAATATTGTGTATGGGGATGCGTTTGACGGGCAATAAACAGATTTGGAAATCCTATCTGACAATATCGGTTATCTGGCTGATCTTGCTATTGCTGTTTGTTGCTTTCACAGCGCGCCAGAGCATTAATCAGGCGCGTGATGAGGTGAAACAAACCGGCACAGCGCTACATCGTGTTCTGTCGCAACGTGCTGCCCAGCATGATGCGCATCTCACCAGCTTAAATGCGCTGATCCTCTCGGCCAGTCCGGCGCCTGTAGATGCTTTGCGGCAGGTGTCGCGCAATATTATCCGCTTTTACCCGCGCATCAGCGTAATAGATGTCATGCTGCTGAACCGCGCCGGTACCGCTGTCAGTGCACAGCCTGTGATGATGGTGGATGAGACTGAGCATGACAATCTCGCCGGTGTTTTTGCCGCTCAAGTCGCAGAGCAAAAACCGGGGGAAGTGCGCACTTATCTGTCTGACAAGCTGGCAGACCGTTATTATCTGGGCAAAAAATCTGACAATGCCAATCCCGGTTATGCGATTTTCATGGCTATCAATCCGGCTCTGATGATTGAGCCGGATGAGCGGCCGGATTGGGCAGACCTGACCCTGTCCATCAATGATAAGATTATTCTTGAACAACAATCCGGCCTGAAAACAGTGGCATCGCGTTTTCTGGAACAACCGGTTTTCTCTCAAAAAATTGACAGCCAGAACCAGCCGCTTTTGCTGCGTCTCAGTCGCCCGATGGCGCTGTCAGATGTGATTGATCCGTTGCGCAGCATTTTGTTTGCGGTTTTGTCCCTGATTGCTTTGACCGGTGCTTATGCACTCTGGCGCTTTCAGAAAGCGACCAGAGAGGCCGAGCAGAAAGCACTATTGTCAGAACATGAAACACGGCTTGCTCATGCGGCGCGGGTGAACTCTATGGGGGAACTGGCTTCAGGCATTGCCCATGAACTGACCCAGCCGCTGACAGCTTTGCTGAGCCAAAGTCAGGCCGCATTGCGCCTTGAAGCTTCCGGTGAGCGTCCTGAATTATTGAAGCAGGCTTTGGCGGCTAATGTGCGCGAAGCATCGCGTGCGGGTGAGATTTTACAGCGTATGCGCAATTATATGAGCAATCATGAACCGCAACGTAAACCTGTAGAAATCAACCAGATTATCCGCGATGTGGCGGAATTGCTGCGCACGGATCTGGAGCAACGCAATATTATCCTGCATCAGCAAACCGAAAAAATATCACCGCTGATTACTGCTGATCCGGTTGAGATGGAGCAGGTGCTGTATAATCTGATCCGTAATGCTGCCGACAGCCTGAGCCAGAGTAAGATCAGCGATAAACGCATTACTGTGACGGCTGAATCCAGAGGCGGACAGCTTGTCCTGAGCATTGCCGATAATGGCGACGGCATTGCCGGTGATATTCTGCCGCGTTTGTTCGAGCCGTTTTTCACCACCCGTAAAGCGGGTATGGGGCTGGGGCTTTCGCTCTGCGCAACACTGATTGAGCGGATTGACGGGGAAATATCGGCAGCAAATGCACCATCCGGCGGTGCAATCTTTACAATTACCATTCCAATGGCTGAGCCTGAGCATTCAAAGGCGGCAGAATGAAAAATCTCAAAATTTATCTGATTGATGATGATGAAGCCGTGCGCGAAGCATTGTCACTGTTGTTGCAGACCTATGGCATGCATGTGGAGACATTCCGTGATCCGGCGACATTTCTGGCGCATGTGGATCCTCAAAAGCCCGGTTGTCTGATACTCGATTTGCGTATGCCGATGATAAGCGGCTTGCAACTGCAGCAAAAACTGCTGGAACGTGGGATCGACTGGCCAGCAATCATGATAACCGGTCACGGGGACATCAATGCCTGTCGTCGTGCTTTCAAGGCAGGTATTCTTGATTTTCTGTCCAAGCCCGTGGATGAGCAGATTTTGCTGGATGCACTGGAGACAGCCTCACAAGCGCTGGATAAAATTCTGGAGCGGGCGGAGGCGCAGAAACTGATTTCCAGACTGACTGAGCGCGAATATGAGATTTTCGACCTGATCTGCAAGGGTTTCGGCAGCAAAGAAATTGCCTCTGCGCTTAATATTTCCGTGCGCACGATTGATGCGCATCGCGCCAATATTGCCGAAAAACTGGAAACCAGTTCCGTAGTGGATTTTGTGCGGTTGCAACTATCCGGCAGCAATACAAGGCATCCGTAATTCTACCTAGAGCTTTCAGCGGTATCGCGGATTCACGTTCAATGATTGTTTCACTAAATTGAGTATCAGAAAGCCGGTTGCTTTCATCAACACTCAGGAGACAATTATGAAACGCATTTTGTTTGCCGGTGCTGCGGCACTTGTACTGACCTCAGCTGCTTCCGCGCAGGTTTTGCAGGAAAAGAACATGCCGCTCAATCTTGCGGTAAACATTGCCAATGAAACAATCGCTGCCTGCTCTGCTAAAGGTTACAATGTAGCCGTAGCTGTTGTTGACCGCGCAGGCGTACTGCGCACTCTGATGCGCGCCGATAATGCCGGTGCTCATACACCTGCCGCAGCGACCGCCAAGGCTTTTACCTCGGCCTCTTCGCGCACTCCAACCGGCGTAATGGCTGAAAATATCCAGAAAAATCCTGCAGCTGCAGAACTGGCTAACATTCCGGGCTTCCTCGTACTGGCTGGTGGTGTACCGGTTAAAATTGGCGATGCAACCATCGGCGCAATCGGCGTCGGCGGCGCACCGGGCGGCCATCTGGACGAAGCCTGTGCAGTTGAAGCACTCGATAAGGTCAAAGACCAGCTTAAATAATTGATCCGGGCCGCCGCACTGTTGTCTCAGTGTGGCGGTTCACACATGATGCACTTTCAATGAGGAGAGAGACATGTCAAATTTATTGTCCCTGCGGAATATTTTCAGAAGCACTCTGCTTATTGCCGGTTTTATTTTGACAATCACGGGAGTTGCCATGTCTGCCTCAGTCAGCAAAGAACGCAAACTACTGGAGGCTGCAGCCACTGGTGATGTAGCAACTATTCAGAGCTTGCTGAAAGATGGCGTTAATGCCGATACACGCAACGACCACCGCCAAACTGCTTTACTGGTTGCAACTCATAATAATCAGGTTGAAGCGGCTAAAGTTCTGATTGATGCCGGTGCAGATGTAAATGCCAAGGATATGATACAGGACAGCCCGTATCTCTATGCCGGAGCACGCGGCCATCTGGAAATTCTGAAAATGACTTTGAGCCATGGTGCCAATCTGAAAAGCACCAACCGCTTTGGCGGCACGGCACTTATTCCGGCATCCGAGCGTGGTCATGTGGAAACGGTGCGTACGCTGATTGAGGCCGGTGTTGATGTCGATCATGTCAATCGTCTCGGCTGGACTGCGCTGATTGAAGCCGTAATCCTGAGCGATGGCGGGCCAGCCCATGTAGAAATTATAAAGCTTTTGAAAGCCGCCGGTGCCGATCTCTCTATTCCGGATAATGAAGGCGTAACAGCGCTGCAGCATGCTAAAAAGCGCGGCTTTACTGAAATCGTTGCCGTGCTTGAGAAATAGTTTCTACAGAACCAGCAGACCGATGCCGCTGAGAATATCCGTTGCCTGACTTTTTGAGATGATGGCACCTTTAAGCACAGCGGCATCGTGAAATGTCAGGCTGCCCAGATCGCAGCCACGCAGATCAGCGCCTTTGAATTTGCTCAGTCGTAAAGTGGCGCCGCGCATCCGGCAATCGTGAAAAACCGCATCACGGAAATCACATTCTCTGAGATCAGCCTCGCTGAAATCCATATTTGTCAGAATTTTATTGCGAAACGACGCGCGCGGCAGAAAAGCTGCAATCAGCAAACATTCTTCAAAATCGGTGCCGATCAGGCTGCAATCAGTGAAATCCGCACCGGTTAGCTTGGATCGTGAAAATTTCACGCCATTGAGATTGGACCGGCTCCACAATGTATTGGACAGATCGCAATCGTAAAATTGTGCGGTATTGCCATCAATATTGGACAGGTTTGCACCACTGAGACGGCATTTATTGAATTGCGTTTCAGTGATGATTGCAGCTTTGAAATTGCAGTTTGTAAATATGCATTCTGTGAAAATACAGTCAGATAAATCCTGACCGGACAAATCAGCCCCGTCACATATTAAGCCGCTGAAATTGCGGGTGCCGTCACTAATATTCTTTAAAAATGCGACAGGCACAGGGCTGTTCTCAGCGTCTGCGGGTCAGGACAACATAGGCAACGCAACCGGCAAGACCGAAAGCGATAATACCCTGAATAAGAAATACCCACTGTATCATACTCATAACATCACCTTTTCATTGCAGGAAAAATATGATCTGCGCAGTGCTTTATCATTCTCCTGTTGCGATGTCAGCATTTTTAAATAGGAGTATTACAAGCCAAAATTGAAAAACGGCGGCGCTTACGCACCGCCGTTTTTCAACCGAACTAGCAGGGATTATTCAGCCAGCCATTCTTTGATACGATCAGGATTATCGGCAATATATTTGTCGACGGCCTTATCATAAGAAGTTTCCTGCGCTTCAAACATCGCTTTTTCGAGATCTGCCAGCGGGATATTCATTTTTTCCAGCAAGGAAGCAACTTTCGGATTGTCTTCCTTAAAGCCTTTGCGAGCGAGGGCATTCACATGCTCTGCGGCACCAAGCGCACCTTCAGGATCTTCCAGATAGCGCAGCTTATATTTGCCGAACATCCAGTGCGGGCTCCATGCCGTCGCCACAAACCAGCCGTCTGAGCGGGTTGCACGGTCAACCGTGGTCAGCATCGCTGCCTCACTGGAGATCTGCAGCTTATAATTCAGGCCGTATTTTTTGATCGCTTCTTCCGAAAGACGGGTCAAACCAGCACCCGGATCAATACCTTGAATCTGACCTTTCAGCTTTTCATGAATATCGGCTTTCTTCAGATCTTCAATCGACTTGATATCGCTCTCAGGCACAGAGGCAGGCACAACCCAGCCAAGTTTTGCACCTTCATAGAGCGGCCCCAGATCTTCAACCTTACCTTCAACACGCTTGTAATAATCCGCATGTGTTGCAGGCAACCAGGCCATCATCATGGCATCAAGATCGCCACGGCTCACGCCCTGATAAAGCGGTGCAACATCTGTCTGCACCAGCTCAACTTTCTGATCCAGATTATCCTGAATGAGTTTAGCTGCGAGCTTGGTAACAAATTCGGCATCGGACCAGGGTGCCCAGCCAAGTTTGACCACTTTGGCATCGCCTGCAGCTAATGCTGAAGTTGCCATGGTTCCCGCCAGCAATGCCGCCAGGCTTAGACGTGTCAGTTTCCCGAACATATCTTCTCCTTTAAGGTTTCTTTAGGTGAATTAAGCTTCCTGCTTGCGCAGGGATGTTGTTTTCTTCGCTTCGCTTTCCGCTTCCGGCTGTTTGCGCAGCGCTGCAAAGCACCTGAACAGGCCTGGTTGCGGTTTGCCAAAGCTCTGAGTGATCCGGTCAAGCACAACGGCCAAAATGACCACAGCAAGTCCGCCCTCAAAACCGGTGCCGACATCAAGACGCTGAATACCGGTGAGCACTGTGTTGCCAAGACCGCCTGCACCGATCATGGAGGCAATCACCACCATCGACAGCGACAGCATAATGGTCTGGTTGATACCGGCCATAATCGAGGGCAGGGCATTGGGAAGCTGCACTTTGAACAACAACTGTTTTGCCGTGCAACCAAAGGCCAGACCAGCTTCAACGAATTCTCCGTGCACCTGCCGGATACCAAGATTGGTCAGGCGCACAACCGGCGGCATGGCAAAAATAACAGTCGCGATTGTGCCGGGTACAGCGCCCAGACCGAAGAACATGGCCGCCGGAATGAGATACACAAAAGCAGGCATGGTCTGCATCAGGTCGAGCACCGGTCGGATGAAAGACGCCAGCATTTCACTGCGTGCCATAGCAATACCCAGAGGAATACCAATGACAATGGCAATGATTGTTGCAGCCAGCACCAGTGACAGGCTTTCCATCGTGCCCGACCACAGTCCCATATGATGAACGAGTGCCAGTGCGAGAGCAGTGAAAATCGCAAATTTCCAGCCCACACGCCACAGCGACAGCAATGTCAGAATGGCAATACCCGCAACAGCCGGAATGGCCAGCAATCCGCCCTGAATACCGCCGGTAACAAAGCCGATAACCGCAGCAATCATATCCAGCGCCGGTGTGAAATGGTCGAGAATGTAATTCACAGTGATATCGGCACCTTTGCCGATACTAAAATTCATATCCATTTTTATACCAATCGTTTCAGCTCAACCGGCGCGGTCGAGCGTTTCCAGAAGTGCCGATTTGGAAATCGCACCGACATATCTGTTTTTTTCATCAACAACCGGAACCGGCCAGCGGCTTTCAGCAACGCGGCCAAGCACGTTGGAAAGCGGTTCGCTTGCTTCAATAGGAGTGATATCGCTTAAGAACGCTTCCCTGTACGGATGCGGGGATTTGGCTTTGACCTTCTCAATCAGGCCGTCCTGACTGATCATGCCGTGATAGCTGCGATCGCGACCAACAATAACGGCAACGTCACGCCCCGTAGTTTCCATCTGCTCCAATGCGGAAGCGGCAGAAACACCCTGACGATCAAAGATCGTCAGCAAGGTTTTCCGCGCCACATCACCGGCAGAAAACACATGAGACACATCCACATTCTTGAAGAAGGAGCGCACATAATCATTTGCTGGCGCGGAAACAATCTCATCCGGTGTGCCGACCTGTACGACCTTGCCGTGCTGCATGATGCAGATGCGGTCGCCGATACGCATGGCCTCATCCAGATCGTGGCTGACGAAGATAATCGTGCGGCTGTTTTCTGATTGCAGACGGATCAACTCATCTTGCATTTCAGTACGGATAAGGGGATCAAGAGCGGAAAAGGCCTCATCCATCAGCAGGATTGTCGGCTCATTGGCCAGAGCGCGGGCAAGACCGACACGCTGTTTCATACCACCGGAAAGCTGATCAGGCATGCTCTGTGCATAGGGTTCCAAACCGACGGCTGTGAGCGCTTGCATTGCGCGCGCATGGCGCTCGGCCTCAGCCATGCCGGCAACTTCAAGCCCAAAGGCAGCATTGTTGAGAACCGTCCGGTTTGGCAGTAATGCGAAAGACTGGAAGACCATGCTCATATCGCGGCGGCGCAGATCGATCAGCTCGCCTTTGGACATTTTGGTAATATCACGCCCGTCAACGGCAATCGTGCCGGAGGTCGGCTCAATCAGCCGGTTCAGCAGGCGCAAAAGTGTGGATTTGCCTGAGCCGGACAATCCCATGATGACGAAGATCTCGCCATCCATAATTTCGAAGCTCGCCCCATCAACACCGATTGTGCAACCAGTATCTCTGTGGATCTCTGTTTTACTTTTCCCGGATCGCAATTGGCTCATTGCCTTTTCCGGCTTTTCACCAAAGACTTTGAAAACATCTTTTAAAGATAGTTTTACAGACTTTGGTTCATTCATACTATCATTAATTGTATAAACAGCCATATAATAAGTTAACCCTGCCATAATGGCAGACCTATTCTCCTTTTGTATTTATAAATAGAAATATCTGCAAAATTAAAACAAAAATTATGCTTTAAGAAAGATCGAAAATTCGCAGATAATTCTAATTTGATATTCATAATTATAGAGAAATATCAAAAAAAGTCCACCCGACGCATTGGAAATGCTGCAAAACCCCGCATTTTCAGGCTATAGCGCATGATCGGGAAAAGGATGTATAGCTAAAAAATATGCATGCTGATGCGTGTGAAACCGCATTCTATGCAACAGAGATTCTCACTATATCCGCGATGGAAAACCAGATGAAAAATCTGCGATATCGGTAAGATGTGAAGTAAAAGATCAAAAATTAGCTGCATCAAATGAAATTTTTATTATCAAATATTCAATATTAAATTTTATAAATATACACTTCTATATTCATAAAAATGCAGTATCATCATACGCATTGTAATCTTTGATGGATAATACATGGAGAAGGATTGGAATTTTTTTATTATTGTTGAACCAATGCAAGGGCAGATATTTAAAATATCCTGCTGGACCGATTTGTCGGTGTTTTTACTATGCCACTGGCCGGTGAAATACGGAATATCCTATACTGTGGCAGTATGTACCCTGTCTCAAAATTATTACAAAAAATCCAATATTGAGCTGATTATTAAACGCTTCATTGCTGCACTCAATGAAGCAAAAATTCCTTATTACTTTGAAACAGACAAGCGCGTCGCTGATGCAATTGTATCCGCAGCACTTACGGGACTGTCAGCCACGACCATGAGCGAGTAAGTCGCTGCTCCTCACGACAGGGGAATAGCAACCTCAGTACGGTTCCGGCCGTTTTGCTTTGCTTGATACAGAGCCTGATCTGCAGTTTTAATCATATGACTGAAGTCAGGATGACCATTAAATGTGGAAACACCAATCGATAATGTAATATTTTGCGATCCGCCATCCGGTAGCGAGAATTGCTGACCGGATATTTTCAGCCGCAGTTTTTCAGCAGTTTCAAAAGCAGTTTTTGCACTTGCCTCAATCAGCACGACAAGAAACTCTTCTCCGCCATAACGGAAGACAAAATCGCTGGCGCGCGAATGCGTGAAAATGCTTTCTGCCACCTGTTGCAGAATATGATCCCCGCCACCGTGACCGTAAGTGTCATTGATGCGCTTGAAATTGTCGATATCGACCATCATGACACTCAGCTCCATCCGGTTTTGTGAAGCCATTTTGACTTCCCGCGACAGGATAGAGGGCAGAAACCGCCTGTTCAGTGTGCGTGTCAACGGATCCCGGCCGGTTTCCATTGCTGCGGCGACCTGAAAGAGTTCTGCCAGCAGAAATTTGATCTCTCCGGTTTTATTCTTAAAGGATTCAATCAGTTCTGTGAGGTTTTGATCCGCATCTTCACCGGCACCGGCAATTGCCGGCAGCAATACGGTGTCGATATATTTCATATCCGCGCGTATATTTTCCAGAACCGGCGAACCATGAAAAATCATATCGCCTTTATGATGTAGCCACAGACCGAAGTCCGAACTTGAGAGTTGGGGCAGCACAGCTTCACGCCTGTTGCCGTAAAGACTGAACAGAACGGATTGGCTCCATTCCATAAGGCTGGCACGCTGGATTTCCCGCTCCAGAGTCACATCCTGACTCAGTGCAAAAGCACGATAGGCTTCATCAGTCTGGGCATCGCTTTTGGTATTGCTGACAAAAGCCTGGCTCATAAACTCAATAGCAATATTAATGGCATTACCGGCATAATCGGCCATCACAGCAAAGTCACCAAGACTGATTGTCTGACTTTGCAATTGATGGACAATCTCGTTTTTCAGCAGGCGCGCGCCCTGCATAACAACATGAATAGGGACCTGAATACGCGCATGAACCTCGCCGATCTTGCGTTGCTCGGCCACGAACACCGCAACATCCATGGTTCGCTCAACAAAAAGCCGGCGCAACCAGCCGCGCATCGAATGCTGCAAGCGGTCGTGAACCACATCCTGAGAGAGAAACGGACTTGCATCCGGATTTTGCAGCAACCGCTCGTAGAAAACACCAACCAGACGGTCTTTATCGGCCTCGATCAGACAGGCAAGCTGCTTTGCTAGATTATCAGGCAGGCTATGGATGAGGTGAACCCACTCGCTTTCAGAAGGTGTCAGGCCGATATGAGGGGTACGGATATCATCGCCGGTTATCTCTGAGGACAGAGGAGGGATATTCATAACCGTCATAGCTTCATTACTCATATGCTGGAGTGCATTTCAAAAAACCGAAACGCTGAACTGTTTTCGGTTTTTAAAATGCACATAAATTCTAAAAACTGAGCATTTCCAATAGGATTCTCTGACTGAAAATGCCTCACACCTTGTTAAAAAGTGTAGCAGGCGGGGGCGGTATGGAAGCGTTTATGCCGGTGCATATAAATTTCCCTGCCGCAACATATCTTCAAATGAAACATGCTGCGCTGCACAAAGATTATGGTCTGTCTGCTGCCAGACCGGTTTCATAACTATACCGGCCAAGCTCCGCCAATGATCCTCATTATTATGTCTCGTTGATGAATGATACGGTTAAATAGCTGTTTTTAAATGAATACTCTGTTCACAAATATATTACCGGCTTGTCTGCTCAAGAATTTATATGTAGACTGACCTACCTAATAACTAAAAAGAGAAATCATGTCTGCCTCTGCAAAGCCATCCAAAGTTCAATCTGTGCGAGATCGCCTGCTCGATGCGGCGGGTATCCTGTTTTATAATTACGGGATCAACGCAACCGGCATTGATATGATTACAGCTAAAGCAGGCGTGGCCAAAATGAGCCTGTATAATAATTTTGCGTCAAAATCCGAGCTGGTCGCCGCCTTTATTGAGATGAGGCATCAGGAATGGCTCGATTTATATGCTGCTCGGTTAGCAGCAGCGGCCAGCACGAAAGAGTGTGTTATGGCAGTGTTTGATGCCTACAGAGATCACGCTGAATATGATTATGAGAACGGCTTTCGCGGGTGCGGATTGTTGAATGCCGCAGCTGAGCTCACCGTGGGCGATAAGGGCAGGGAGGCTGTGCGCCGCCACAAAGAAGAGGTGGAGCACCTCCTTGTTCAGCATCTGCAGAAATGGCGCACGAAAACAGGGGACATATTGACAGCGGAGCAGGTGGAAATGACCGCAGAACATCTGGCATTTCTGCTGGAGGGCTCATTCTCCCGCGCCGGTCTTGAGGGAAACAGTAAGCGTGTTCAGCAAGCAAGATGTCTTGCAGAAAGTATTCTGGCCGGTTTATGAGCAATGTATCAGTTATCAAAACGGATAGTGCAGGGCTTGGCATTGTCTGCGTTTTAATCGCGTCCTTTCTGTGGGGTACGACCGGCACCGCCGCAACTTTTGCTCCTGAGGTCGGCCCCATGGCCATCGGCGCAGTTGCAATGGGGGTAGGCGGGCTTTTGCAAGCGCTGCTTGCTTTACGGGCTTTGAAACGCGACTACAGCAAATTACAGCAACAATGGCTTCTCGTCTTGTTCGGCGCGGTTTCTGTGGCTGTCTATCCGCTGGCCTTTTATTCGTCGATGTATCTTGCCGGTGTCACAGTCGGCACGGTTGTCACAATCGGTTCCGCACCTTTGTTCTCCGCACTGATTGAATGGGTGATTGATCGTAAAACCCTGAGCAAGCAATGGATTTTCGGTGCGGCTCTGGGGCTTTCCGGCATTGTTCTGCTTTGCTTTTTCGGTGGTGGCGACCATCAGACAGCATCAGTTGCATTTTCTGCGGGAGCGACTGCGGCAGGCGTATTGCTGGGTCTTGTCGGCGGACTGACCTACGCTCTTTATGCATGGGCAGCGCACCGGTTGATGTGTAAAGGCATTTCCTCAAAAGCTGCCATGGGATCGATTTTCGGAGCAGGCGGCCTGTTGCTGATGCCGGTATTGCTGCTGACCGGCGGAGCACTGCTAGCATCATGGAATAATGCGCTTGTCGGAGCCTATATGGCTGTTATACCGATGTTCACCGGCTATGTCTTATTTGGCTATGCTCTGGCGCGTATTTCCGTCAGCACAGCGACGACAATCACGCTCACAGAACCTGTGATTGCCGCTTTGCTGGCCGTTGTAATCGTTGGTGAAAACCTGTCCGTGCTCGGATGGCTTGGTGCTTTGCTGGTGATATCCTGCCTTGTTATTCTCTCTGCTCCGAAGAAGGAGCAGGCACGGTAAGTTCGTCAGGCAAGCGTTTTGAGATAGTCTTCAAAACGCTTGCCTTTTTCATCTCGGAATACTCGGTCTGTAAACTGAATGGCTTCAATACGATCAGCGCGCAGATTACGGAAATCCATGCGGCTCTCACACCAGACAGTCAGAAGCCAGACCTGCTCAAACATTGTCAGGCCAAGCGGGCGAACGCTTCGCTGACTGCGTTTATTCTCCAAGTCGCAATAGGTAATATTTAATACGGCTTTATCGCGTAAAGCAGTGCGCAGGATTGTAAGATGCCCGGATGCCTTGTCGTTCTCAGAGCTTTGTTTTGCAACAGCACGTAATGGCAGACGTGTATAGACTTCACCTTTATCGTAACCAATAGCAGCACTGATTTTGGCTGAGACACGACGGGCAGCTGCAGCCAGTGCTTCATCGCCGCGGGAAGCGATCAGGCGGGTTCCGAGCATCAAAACATCCAGTTCATCAGGATCGAAATGAAGAGGGGGCAGAAAATAACCCTTCTCCAGCTGATAGCCAATGCCGGCCTCTCCGCGCAAGGGCACTCCCATAGCCTGCAAAGTCGCCATATCGCGATAGATTGTGCGGACTGAAACCTGCAGTTCCTGTGCCAGCATTTCTGCTGAAACCGGCCCTGTTCGGCCCCGTAAATGATCGAGGAGAGCAAAAAGGCGAAGTGTACGCATGGAGTATCTATACAGCATCCTGACAGAAACTGTCAGGAGAATTATTGTATGCAACGCTCCTCAAACAAGGAGTTAATGCAATGCAATCAGTTAAAAACCAGACATCCCTTCAGGCAAAAATATCCGGTCTCGAATTGGGGCGTTTTCGTCTTAAAAACGGTGTCAATGAAGCGGATATGCACACTGCCTATGAATTGATGATTGCAAGCCATTTGTCCAAACAGAATGGCTGGTGCAGCCAGCATCTGGTAAAGCTTGGCGATGGTGCTTTTCTTGATATTGCTTTTGCGCTGACTGAGGACCATGCAAAGGCAATTTGTGCAAGCTGGCGCAATCAACCCGTTTGCGATGCTTTTCTGGCACTGATTGAGCCTGAGAGTATGGAATTCGGAACAATTCTATAAAACTTGTCCGGTTTCAACGATCTCTGGCGAACAGATCAGGATTGCGATAATGCAAGCAAATATGCAGGTAGTTTCTTACTGACCTGCAATATCCCGATCAGTTGCCCGTTGCTATTGAAATCCAGATTGATTTCCTCGTTCGTTTCGCGCGGATCACAACAACATGTAAAGCGTGACGGCTGTTTCATTCTCATCAGATTTGAGCTGAATATAAGGCATCAGCAGGCGCATCATATATCATCTTCATGATCGCGCCCTGACCGGCTTTAAACTTAGAAAAACCAGCAGTTTCACTCCATTTGCAGAGCAAATTCATTCATCAGTTTTTCAAAATCTTCAAACGGCGGAAAAGCTTCATAATGGTGTAGTGCCGGCGTCTGTGCCCAAGGCAGCTTCTCTTTTGTCATGGTCTCCAGAAAAGGTACAAACCAGCTATGGTCATCAAACAGCGATGGCCGGACGTTGAGGAAGGCATCAATGCCTTCAATGCGCGTGAACATCCATGTCATGCAATAAGCGCAGAAATAATGGTGCTGTTGTGGGCCATGCAGACCACCGATCACCGGCTTACCCTCCGTGACTTTAAAGCCGGAAGAGGGGATCATCGCCGTTAAGGAAAATGCACTGCTGCTCATTGTCTGACACCCTGTGCAATGACAGGCGGCAGTCATGATCGGTGCAGCACTGACCTCAATTCTGACTTTTCCGCAGCGGCATTGCCCGTTCAAAGGCAGTCGGGGTGTTTTCATCACTGATATCCTTATAAAATTGGCATCTCATTGATTTTATAAATCAGATTCTTCATCAGCTGCCGCGCTTCAAACCATGTGCTATGAGCCGGTCGAGAATCTGAGTATAGCTGACACCGCTCACAGCCATTACTTTCGAATACATGCTGATATCGGTAAAGCCCGGAATCGTATTAATTTCATTGAGAATGATGCGCATATCATCCGTCACAAAAAAATCCACGCGCGCCATCGCATCACAGCCTGTAGCACGGAACGCTTTTTTCGCCATCTCACGGATCTGCTTTTCAACAGATGACGGCAAGTCGGCCGGCACTTTTAAAGCCGCACCGTTTTCGTCTGTATATTTCGCATCATAGCTGTAGAAACCGTGGCTTTCAGCCGGCGTAATTTCGCCGCAACGGGAAACGAAAAGCGTACCATCGGCATCCTCAAGCACAGCACATTCAATTTCTCGGCCACGGATAAATTCTTCTGCGAGAAGTTTATTGTCATGCCGGAAACCTTCATCCAGCGCCACTCTATAGTCTGCCGGTGTTGTAACCTTACTCACACCCACGGATGAGCCTTGCCGTGCAGGCTTCACGAAAAAGGGCAGGCGGAGCGCGTTCTCGACCACTGCAAATTCCGGTACATTTCCCGAATGGAGCGTCACAGCATGTGCAACAGGAACTGCAGCTTCTCGGTTAACGCGTTTGGTCATGTCCTTATCAAGTGCGACAGCAGAACCGAGAATACCACAGCCAATCAGCGGAACACAGGCCACTTCAGCCAATCCCTGTACCGCACCGTCTTCACCATGAAGCCCGTGCAAAACAGGAAATAAAGCATCAATTTTCGGCAATTCATGAAACCCGTTATGTGCATCAACACCGATAATCCGCCCGTAACCGCCGGAAACAAGGCAAATTTCAGTACCGGAGGAGGGCTTTGCCAATTGCCCCTGCTCAAAGGTGCTGAGTAACCATTTTCCTTCACGGGTCACAAAAACCGGTACAGCTTCGTATTTATCGGCATCCAGCGCCTGCATCACATTGGTAGCAGAAAGCACAGAAACATCATGCTCCGGTGAGCGGCCGCCAAACAGCACAGCAATACGTAATTTACTTTGTTTTCCGGTCATGACACCATCCGTAATATCAATATTTTCAATAAGATGCGGGAGATAATGAATATCGTTTTTCAGCCAGATCATTTTCCGGAAATCCGGCCATATTAAGTTTCAAAGATGCACAATCTTGAAAGCCGCGGCTTTTGAGTTTTTATGGTAAATAAAGACTGTATTCCGAATGAGGTTGAGGTGAACCACATGCAAAAACAAGCAGCAATTCTCGAGCGCACAGAATGGGCCGAAAAGCCTGATGTTTGGCACGGAGAGTTTGAAGGAAAGCATTTTGGTACGAATGTATCAGTGATGTTTTATACGACCGAGCATATCGGGCGCGGGCCAAGACTGCATAAACATCCTTATGATGAGATATTTATCATACGTCAGGGCCGCGCTTTGTTCACAGTCGGTGATCGGCAGTTTGAGGCTGTAGCGGGACAGATCATCTTCGGACCAGCCAACATTCCGCATAAATATGTCAATCTCGGCCCGCATAGTCTGGAGATGACGGATATTCATCTTACCGACAAGTTTGAACAGGAAAATCTGGACTGATCCGAGACGGTCAGGCGGCTCACTGCCAATTGGTCGAAGCCATACATTTAAATCACGTAAGATAGATTATGGAACTAATTACGATATGAAAGAACGGCAGACATCACATCTGCCGTCCTGTAACCCTTGGATTTTAGGCTTAAACCTTACGGGCAATATATAAATGGCCAGGAACCGGCTTACCTTGTTCGCTGCGCACAGTGATATCCGTCACGCGCAGCATTTTAATGCCATGGCTCAGCAGCAGCTTTTCAATATAATCCCGCTTGTGCGCAAAACGCTGATGCGGCCCGACGGTATAATCACGGCCGGCAAAATCCTTGTCAGCCAGCGTTTCGCTTGAAAATGCGAAAATGCCATTGCGGTTCAAATTCAGCGGAATTTTCGAGAAAAACGACTCCAGCTCACCCATATATGGCAGCACATCCGTAGCTATAATAATATCCCATGCCGGTGCGGTTGTCTGGTCAAGGAAGTTCACAACTTCGCCGACATAGAGCGTATTATAATCGCCTTTTTCATCCGCAATCGCGATCATGTTTTCAGCAATATCAACGCCGGTGCGATGCTCGGTCATTTCGAACAAGGCATCCGCACCAAGACCGGTACCACAGCCCAGATCGAGCATACGGGCATAATGTGCATCAGGATCAATTTCTTCCAGCTGGTCGGCCAGCTGCAGCGGCACATCATAACCCAGCTCGTCTACGAGGATCGTGTCAAACATCTCTGCATGCTGATCGAACAAAGTGGCGACATAGGCCGGAGGCGCGCTCACAGGCACAGCGCCTCGTCCCATACTGGCCAGTCTTACAGCAGCGCCGCCATGGTCTGCCGGATCAATCTCCAGCGCCTTTTGATAGGCTTTTGCGGCACCGTCAAAATCACCGGATTTTTCCAGTTTCAGCGCTTCATTATAGGCTTGTTCCAGCGCATCTTCATCAAATATCGGCGTCTCAGACATGTTTTATAACTTTCTGTATTCAGGAATACGCTGCACAAATACCGGAACTGTTGCGCTGCTTATACGTTGATCCGGTGGAGTCATTTCAAATCACACCCTCAAGGGAGATTATCATGAACAGTACAACAGATAAAATCAAAGGCCTTGCTAACGAAGCCGCCGGTAATGTCAAGCAGGCAGTTGGCAAGGCTACCGGTTCTGCAAAACTCGAGGCAGAGGGTCGTGCACAGGAGCTGAAAGGTGAAGCCCAGCAGGCTAAAGGCAAAGCCAAAGATACAATCAAAAAATTCGTCGATAAGGCCTGATGAATGCGCATAAATTATAAAGATATATCAAAATCTTAAAGAGAAGAGGGTGATACACCCTCTTCTCTTATTCTGTCAAAGTCCCTGCTCTGCCTGACTGTTTTCAAGCGCATCCGCCTGTGCCGCATATCTTCTGGCAAGCACAGCACAAGCCATGAGCTGTATCTGATGAAAAATCATCAGTGGCAGTACAATTCCGCCCACCATTGCAGCCGGAAAGATCACGCTGGCCATTGGTGCGCCACTGGCAAGGCTCTTTTTAGATCCGCAAAAAATGATTGTAATCCGGTCTGCGCGCGAGAAGCCGAGTATTTTAGCAATGAAGCCGGTAAACCACAGAATGAAGGCCAGCAAACCGATATTCACGGCAATCATGATCGCCAGATCATGACCGGAAACTTCCGTCCACAATCCCTGTACCATCGCTTCACTGAAAGCGAGATAAACGACCATCACGATAGAGCCGCGATCGACAAGCCCCAGTGCTTTATTATGACGGCGTATAAAATGCCCGATCCATGGCTGCAAAATCTGTCCGGCAACAAAAGGAACCAGCAATTGCAGCAGGATGGACTCTAATGCATCAAGCGAAATGCCCGCCTCACCTTGCGTTGTGAACAGCAATCCGACCAGCAGCGGTGTCAGAAACATGCCGAGAATATTTGATGCGGAAGCAGAAACAATCGCGGCAGGTACATTGCCTTTGGCGATGGAAGTGAAAGCGATGGATGACTGAACCGTTGATGGCAGGACGCAGAGAAACAGAATTCCCGCATAGAATGCCGAATTTGCGAAACCCGGAATAGCCCAGCCAAGCGAAAGCCCGATCAGCGGAAATACAACAAAAGTAACGGCCAGTACGACAAGATGCAGCCGCCAGTGCACAATGCCCTGCACAACGGCTTGCTGCGATAATCTTGCCCCATGCAAAAAGAACAGCAATCCGATTGCAAATTTCGTCGCCAGTCCGAACCAGTAAGCAGCCTCACCTTTGACGGGTAAGAGCGAAGCGACCAGAATAGCCAGAATGAGAGTCGAGATAAATTTATCGGGAAGAAAACGCATATACCAAACTCATTTCTGTATTCTAAATCTGATGTAATCAATTAAAATAATGGTGTATATCATTATAATTAAATGATTTTATGACAGATATAATTGTTGCTTTGCATCATTAGTATGATGCAAAGCAAATATCTTTCAGACGATCTTAATCCGCATATCCGTTCGGATTTTTTGACTGCCAGTTCCACATATCGGCGCACATTTCACGCAGATTTTTCTTGGCGCTCCAGCCAAGCAGTTCTTTGGCATGAGCAGGGTCCGCATAGCAGGCAGCAACATCACCGGGACGGCGCGGTGCAATTTCATAACGGATTTGC
The DNA here is from genome assembly GCA_900470285.1 of Hyphomicrobiales bacterium. GTDB lineage: Bacteria > Pseudomonadota > Alphaproteobacteria > Rhizobiales > Rhizobiaceae > Pseudochrobactrum. The sequence continues at coordinate 62,750 of UCAG01000005.1, read as the reverse complement.
TGGTTGGAAACATGCTCAAAGGCTTTGATAACATCCAGCACGCTATAGCCCTCGCCTGTGCCGAGATTGATGGCCATGCATTTTGGTTCATCAAGCTTTGCCAGTGCTTTGAGATGCCCTTCGGCAAGATCGGTCACATGGATATAATCGCGCACGCCGGTACCGTCCGGTGTCGGATAGTCATTGCCCCAGATGCTCAGTTTTTCGCGGCGGCCGGTGGCAACCTGCGCAATAATCGGCATCAGATTATTCGGAATGCCCTTCGGGTCCTCACCGATCAGCCCGCTTTCATGAGCGCCGACAGGGTTGAAATAACGCAAAATAGCAATGCTCCACTCAGGATCACTATTATAGAGATCGCGCAGCATTTCCTCGATCATCTGTTTGGTGCGGCCATAAGGATTGGTCGCGGATAATGGATGGTTTTCATCCAGGGGCAGTCGCTGCGGATCTCCATAAACAGTAGCAGAGGAAGAAAAGACCAGCTTTTTCACACCGGTACTGCGCATGGCCTGCAGCAGGCGCAAAGTGCCGAGCATATTGCAGTCGTAATAATAAAGCGGCTTCTGGGTCGATTCCCCGACAGCTTTCAAACCGGCAAAATGGATCACCGATGTGCATTGATAGGTCTGAATGACTTTCTGGAGAAATTCGCGGTCACGGATATCACCGGTTTCGCGTTTCGGCATTCTTCCGGTGATCTGCTCAATACGCTGAAAAACCTCCGGATGGCTGTTGTCGAAATTATCAACCACGACCACATCATGGCCGGTTTCAAGCAGGCGCACGCAGGTATGCGAGCCAATATAGCCGGCACCGCCGGTTACCAGAATTGTCATTCGTCTCTCGCTGATTTGTTTACAGACGGTTTTCTTGTGCCCGATTTTATGGCACCAGTAGGTTTAAATTGCCATATCATAAACCGGAATTATTTCCGGTCGCCGTTCAGACAGGAACCAGACATGCAGCCTTCCCGTGATATTCAAACCCTTTTAGACATTATGGTGGCACTGCGTGATCCGGATACCGGCTGCCCGTGGGATGTGGAGCAGGATTTCAGCACTATCGCGCCTTACACGCTTGAAGAAGCCTATGAAGTCATTGATGCCATTGAGCGCGATGATATGGATGATCTGCGCGAAGAACTCGGTGATCTGCTGCTGCAAGTGGTGTTCCATTCCCGTATTTCCGAAGAAAAAGGCGGCTTCCATTTCGGAAATGTTGTTGAGGCTGTCACCACTAAAATGATCCGCCGCCATCCGCATGTCTTTGGCGATGACGAGGCGCGCTCGGCTGGTATGGCCAAAGGTTCATGGAACCGTATCAAACAGATTGAAAAAGATGAGCGCATTGCCCGCCGCATCGCGCTTGGTCTTGAAACCACTGAGAAAAAAGGCTTTCTCGATGACGTCCCTACTTATTTGCCGGCATTAGTCAGTGCGCTGAAATATCAGCAGAAAGCGGCACGCGTCGGTTTTGACTGGGCGGAAGCAGCACCTATTCTGGATAAAGTTGCGGAAGAAACGCAGGAACTGCGTCAGGCTATGGACAATCAGGACAAGGCCAATATTGCTGAAGAATATGGTGATCTGCTGTTCGCCATGGTCAATCTCGGGCGCCATCTTGAACTGGAGCCGGAAATGGCACTGCGCGCAGCCAATGAGAAATTCAAACGCCGCTTTCACTTCATTGAAGACGAACTGAAGAGCGGCAGTCATTCGCTGGAAGCTGCCACTCTCGATGAGATGGAAGCACTCTGGAATAAAGCGAAACAGGCCGGAAAGTAGGATTTACAACTCTCCGGTCTGCCCACAGATTATGGAACAGATTATTCGCCCCATTTGGGGCGGAACATCTGATAAACTGTGTCGGTTGTAGCGAAATCCATATAACCAAGACGGGTTACCGGTCTGGATTTGCTGATATCAATCAGACCATCGGTGAGAATAGCCTCATCAATATGCACACCGACAACCTCACCGATCACCATATAGGAATCTGTCGGCTGGCCATCCCTGCCCTGTAACTGTCTTATATCCACGGCAACGCATTCCAGCGATGCATAGGCCTCCGCAACACGCGGCGCAGCAATCTGCTCACAGGAAGCCGCCGTTAAACCCGCATAGTCAAACTCGCTGGCACCGCGCGGCGCATTGACGGATGTTGCATTCATCTGTTTTGCCAGATGCTCACCAACCATATTGGCAGTAAATTCCCGTGTTTCTTCAATGAAAGCCACACTATCCTTGTAACCTGACGAACTGAACATCAGTAAAGGCGGAGTATCGCAAATCATATTGAAAAACGAATAGGGGGCAAGGTTCAACGCCCCCTCTTTCGAGCGCGTACCGATCCATCCGATCGGACGCGGTGCAATAATGGCTTTGAGCGGATTATGCGGCAGGCCATGCCCGTTTTGCGGCTCATAAAACATCAAATTACTCTGCTCTTCTGTTCCGGTATGCCCGTTCAGCCCTGATATGGCCCGCTATAGTCAGAAACAATTGCCTGCAAATCAGGGCGCGGACGATCCGGCGCCGGAGCTTTAGGTGTACCTAAATGCACAAAACCGGCTACTTTTTCATGTGGCGCAACACCGAGCAGGCGCTTGCCCTCCTCGTCATCAGAATACCAGTTGGTAATCCAGTTGCTGCCATAGCCCAATGCATTGGCAGCATTGCAAAGCTGCATCGCCGCAGCACCTGATGACAGGAACTGCTCCCATTCAGGAATGCGGTCTGTATCACGCGGGCTGCAAATAATACCAATAACAAGCGGCGCACGGGAAAAGCGCTTCAGCTCTTTTTCACGATGGCTGTCGGAGAACTCTTCATTATTCTCTGCTGCGCGCTGTGCCGCACGCTCTGCCAGCATTTCACCGATCTGGACACGGGCATCGCCGCGATAAATGATAAAGCGCCACGGATTGAGCTTACCGTGATCCGGCACACGGGAAGCAATGGTCAGGATCTGCGCCAGTTCATCTGCCGATGGTGCAGGCTCAATCAGGCCGACAATCGGTGTGGAGCTGCGAGTTTTCAAAAAATCAATGAGATCTGACACGTTTTTTTCCTGTCTGTTCTGTTCGATTCCGTCATTATGACCGTCTTTATTGCCAATTCTGCTCTGCAATGACAGAGCGCATATGCAGTAATATGTGTTTATAATGCAAACGGGCGATATTTTGCTGGGCGCAGCCTTGAAAATGCCTTTACACTGCGGTCAAACAATAAAGACTTGAGACTTTGAAATTCAAATGAGTACCGGCTTATGAAATTCAGCCCTGTTCTGCACGCCAGAAACTTATCAGCCAATAACACACGGCGTGTAAAACAATGCCGCAATCTCTGCGCTTTTGCATTGGTTTCGACAGGTCTGATTATCAGTGATTCAGCCTTAGCTCAGGCACTGCCTCAACCGCAGGACGGTTTTTCCATGCGCGTTGTGCCGGGCGCGCAATTCGACAAGCTGCAATTACCGAAAATTTCAGTGCCGGAAGGCGGTACGCCGGACAATACACCGCCGACCGGTGCAATTATGTCGCCTGCAGCTCCGGCAGCAGGCATCACACCTTATGCAGATCCCCGCAGCCCGCAGAATTCACCGCTGGTCAATCAGAATGAGTTGCTGCTGGAAGCGCAGCTGACACCGGACGGCCCTGCCCTGAGCCAGGGGCTGGTATGGCGTGTATTCTCACCGGAGCCGAATGATGAAGACAAACTGCCGCTGATTGCAACAGCAACGGGCGGAACTGCCAGCTTTTCACTGCCGGAAGGCAGCTATCTCGTCCATGTCAGCTTTGGCCGCGCCGGAGCAACCAAGCGTATTACCGTGCGCAATGCCAGCCGCCATGAAAAGCTGATCCTTGATGCAGGCGGTCTGAAGCTCAGCGCCAAACTGCCGGACGGCAAGGAAATTTCTGATAAGTTCCTGCGTTTTTCTATTTATGAGAATGATGATGAAGGCAACGAACGCTCACTGATCGTGCCGAATATCAAGCCGGACACGGTGGTGCGCCTGAATAGCGGCACCTATCACGTGGTTTCCAGCTACGGCAATGCCAATGCCACAATCCGTGCCGAGATTGTAGTCAGCGCCGGCAAACTGACCGAGGCAACCGTTGAGCATAATGCGGCGGAAGTCACCCTGAAATTGCTGCGCGATGTCGGCGGTGAAGCACTTGCCGATACATCATGGAATATCGTCAACACCAATGGCGATATCGTTTTTGAAAGCGTGAGCGCTTATGCGTCGCTGGTGTTGGCTGCCGGTGATTATATCGCTGTGGCCAAAAACAAAGATCGCCTCTATCAGCGTGAATTTACTGTGGAATCCGGTAAAAACGAAGATGTCGACGTATTTGCCAAAGCAGAGAATGAAGTCGACAGCGATCAGGTTGATTAAAGCATTTCCGGCAAATACAGGAACCCGTCTGACGTCAGGAAATGCCTAAAAACAAAGAGGCAGAGCACTAAAGTCAGTTTAAAACTGATTTCACACAGTAATAAAAAATCCTGCAATCATGTGATTGCAGGATTTTTATTTATATCAATATGTTGATTAAATTTGTTAATGTAGCAAGTTCAATCAAATACCCGCGCCCTGACTGAATCCCTGACCTTCATGGGTCAGTGTATTCACGAAGCGGCGGGTACGGTCTTCCTTAGGTGAACGGAAGATGGCCTGAGCGGTACCGCGCTCAACAATCACACCATTATCGATAAACAATACATCCTCCGCAATTCGGGATGCCAGCCGCAGATCATGGGTCACCATAATCATGGTTGTGCCCTCTTTTGCCAGTTGCGCCAGCACATCGACCACCTCACCGGACAATTCCGGATCAAGTGCCGAAGTCGGCTCGTCGCAGAGCAGAATTTTAGGCGACGGAGCCAGTGCACGGGCGATGGCGACACGCTGTTGCTGACCACCGGAGAGGGTTGCAGGCCATGCATCAGCCTTCTGCGACAGGCCGACCTTTTCAAGCAGCTGCTTTGCCCGCTCCCTCGCCTTCTCCTTCGGCCATTTCTGAACTGTGATCAAACCTTCAGTGATGTTCTCGGTGACTGTGCGATGCGGAAACAGCTGAAAATTCTGAAAGACCATGCCGGAATGACGGCGGATCAGGTGGATTTCTTTCTGGCTGACTTTGCGTTCAGGAGAAAAACTCAGTCTGTCACCCGCAATTTCAATATCACCGGAAGTCGGCACTTCCAGCAGATTGAGACAGCGCAGCAGCGTGCTTTTACCGGCACCGGACGGCCCGATAAAGGCTGTCACACTGCCCTCGGCAATCGACAGGGAGATATTGTCGAGCACGGTATGGTTGCCGAATTTTTTTACGATATTTTTGAGTTCGATCATCATGAACGGACCTCCAGAAAGCCGCCATAACGCTTCAGACGTGCTTCCAGACGGGTTTGCAGATAAGACAGCACAGAGCTGAGTGCCAGATAAAGGAGTGCGGCCTCCACATAAAGGATCAACGGCTCATAGGTCACGGCAACGATACGCTGCGCCACCTGAAACATTTCAGGCACGGTAATTGCAGCAGCCAGAGATGTGTCCTTGACCAGAGAAATAAAGCTGTTGGACAGTGGCGGCACGGCATTGGGTGCAGCTTGCGGCAGGATCGTTCGGCGCATTGCCTGCCCCCAGCTCATTCCCGTTGCATAGGCCGCTTCCCACTGTCCTTTCGGCACCGCGACAATCACACCGCGGAAAATTTCAGAGGAATAAGCGCCGATGCTCAGTGTAAAGCCGATCAGAGCAGCCGGAAATGCATCCAGTGTGACGCCGAGGCTCGGCAAGCCATAAAATATCAGGAAGAGCTGCACCAACAACGGCGTGCCACGGATCAGCCAGACATAAAAATTGACAATTGCTGCTATGGGACGCGGTGCAAACAGCCTTATGAGAGCTACAAAAAGCCCGAGCGTTGTACCGAAAAAAAATGACAATAATGTCAGCGGAATAGTGAATATCAGAGCCGCCCACAACAGCGGCCCCAAAGATTCAAGCATAAGTGATAAAACGTCAGACATTGAATGCGTCCCCGTCATAATTGTTTCCCCTCAGACGGAATTGCTGAGGTTGAAAATGGTTGCTGCCCCGCTGCCTGCGCAACGGAAAACCGGCGATAATATATCGCCGGCATCAAAGTTCCGGGAGGAAAACTTATTTAGAGACGTCTGCTCCGAAATATTTTTCGGAGATTTTGGCATAAGTGCCGTCGCTTTTGATCTGCTCAAGTGCTTTGTTAACTTCAGCAAGCAAATCTTTCTCACCTTTGCGCAGCAGCACGCCGGAGCGATCAGCATTTTCAAGTTCGGCAGCGACTTCCAGCGGCACATCAGGCTTCTGCTTTTTGAAGTCGAGGAAAGACAGGCTGGCATTCACTGTTGCTTCTGCACGGCCGCTCAGAACCAGCTGAACCGACTGGTCAAAGCCGTCATTGGCAACGATTTCCGCACCATATTCACGGGCAATTTTACCGTAATTGCTGCTCAGCGATTGTGCGGCTTTACGACCCTTCAGATCTTCAAATTTCTTGATATCCGTATTACCGGTTTTAACAATCAGCACGGCTTTTGAAGCGATATAAGGCTCAGAGAAATTGTATTTTTTCTGGCGTTCCGGCGTGATGCCGACCTGATTGATTACTGCATCATAGCGGTTGGCATCGAGACCGGCGATCAGGCCATCCCATTTGCCTTCAAGGAATTTGGCTTCAACGCCAAGGCGCTTGGCAATTTCCTGACCGATTTCAACGTCAAAACCGACCAGCTTGCCGTCTTTGTCATGATAGGTGAACGGCGCGTAAGTGCCTTCTGTACCAATCTTCAGAACGCCTTCCGCTTTGATGCGGTCCAGAGCAGCATCAGCGAAAGACTGGCTGGTCATAACGCCCGAAGCCAGAACGGCTGTCTGCAACACACCAACTGCAAGAATAGACTTAAACCAGCTCATATACCTTGTCCTTTTAAACGCACCTTTTCACTGAAAAGGTTATTTCATATTATAAAAAACCTTCCGTCCGGAGCTGCGGTGCTGCAGTCCGTGTTGCGAATAAGATGTCACGGCCACTCGAAGCATCACAGATATAATTCCACGTCCTGCAATTTATTATGCAAAAATAAATTCCTAATTTTGTCTCATTGTAGAATTTTATACCAGTCAAAATCTTCAAGCCCTAAGAATGAAAAAACACATTCTACAGAAACGCTTATTCTCCCCTCTAATTTTCTGAATAATGCATGAACCGGTGTTTTGTTGCCTGAAGGACGAAGATTTTTGCTCAAATCAGACTATATTGCAGAAAATCATTCATCCAGGCTTCATATTTGCGTCGCTATAAGAAGCTGTCACTTGTCTGAAGTTCCTTTTAACACTGCCCTCAGGAATTTTTCTCATGTCCGCAGAAACTACCCCGACAAACCGTATCCGTATTGCTGCTGCAATTCTGATGGCTCCGGACAACCGGATCTTGCTGGTACGTAAGGCGGGCACGACCGCATTCATGCAGGCAGGCGGCAAGATTGAAAACGGAGAAACACCGGTCGCGGCACTACAGCGCGAACTAAGTGAAGAACTGGGGCTGACTGTTAATCAGGATCAGGCGCATTATCTGGGAGCTTTCTCGGCTCCGGCTGCGAATGAACCGGGCTTTACGGTTGAAGCTGAGATATTTCGCATTGCTATCACCCAGCCGGTCGCCAAGGCTGCAGAAATTGAGGAAATTGTCTGGGTTGACCCGCTGCAAAAAGTGGAACTGCCGCTGGCACCTTTGACAGAGAATTATTTACTGCCGTTATGCAAGAAATTTATACCTGTCGCAAAACTATAACCAGATTGCCTGCTTTTAGCCTAAAAACATCCGTAATTCGTTGAAATATAGCATTTAAACCGATTTCATCATCAGGAGAAACTATGACACATCGTAAAACAGCCGCCCTTTTCGCTTCAGCATTTCTTGCGGTTTCTTTTGCCAGTGCGCTTTCGCAACCGGCCTTTGCACAGGAGAAAAATGTGTCAGAAAAACAGCAGGCATTTATTGTCATCACCGGTGAAGGTGAAGTTCAGACCGCTCCGGATATGGCTATTCTCGACCTGACCGTATTGCGCGAAGCTAAAACTGCCCGCGAAGCCATGACCAGCAATAATAAGGCAATGTCTCAGGTACTGGCTGCCATGAAAGAAGCCGGTATTGAAGACCGCGATTTGCAGACTTCCGGCGTAAATATTCAGCCGACCTACACCTATCCGAGCGACAAAAACGGCCTGAAAGCACCAAAAATCATCGGCTATAACGTAACCAACGGTCTGACCGTGCGTGTGCGTGATCTCGATAAAGTCGGTGACCTGCTGGATAAGTCCATTGATCTCGGCGTCAATCAGAGCGGCGGCCTGCGCTTCGTCAATGATGATCCGTCAAAAGTCCTGATGGATGCCCGTAAAAAAGCCATGGAGAATGCCATGGAAAAGGCAAAAATCCTGACAGAAACTGCCGGTGCAAAACTCGGCCGCGTGCTTGAAATCACTGAATATAGCAACAATCCGCGCCCGATGCCGATGGCACGCACCAAGATGATAGCAATGGCTGCAGAACCCTCGGCTGATTCAGTACCTATGTCAGCCGGTGAAAACAGCTACAATGTAAATGTGACCGTGAAATTTGAAATCACACAATAAGAACCGGTCATGGAATAATCAGAGCCCTGCCCTTGCGGCAGGGTTTTTTATTATGCGGCGGGGAGTTGCGGAAGAAAATCGCGCCGCGTCACTGCACACGATCAAGAAAATAGGCAAACTCTGTATTTTCCACATTTTGCGTCCTGTTTTCATGGAAAAACTGAATATGCGGCCCTTCATTATGATGTTTGTGCTGATGTTCCTGTGATGTCCGGTGCTCTATGAAAACAAAGCTTATTCGGCTTTGTCGTAAGAGAACTGGATACCGGCGGTACCGCCGGTCTGGATAAACAGATCCATAAATTGCGGAACTGTTTCCTTACGTTGCCAGTCGCGCTGCAATTCGCAGAACAGCTGCACCACGCTGATCATCTTACCACCCGCCTGTTCTATGCGCCGCAATGCAGCTTCATGCGCCTGCACCGAAGTGCCGCCAACGGCATCGGCCACGACATAGACTTCATAGCCTTCAGCAAGCGCATCAATCGCCGGAAATGTCAGGCAGGCCTCTGTCCAGAGCGCCGTCATAATCAGTTTTTTGCGTCCGGCCTGCTCTACTGCCTTACGGAACTCGACATCTTCCCAGGAATTGATCGTGGTACGGTCAATCGTCGGAATCCCTTCAAGGGCTTTGCGGATTTGCGGAATAGGAGGCTTATTGAGACCGGTTTTTACATTCACGGTTGAATGAATAACCGGCAAATCATAAACGCGTGCAGCTCTGGATACGCCAACGATATGATTGATAAGCAATTGCCTGTCCATGGAGGCAATGGAGTTCACCTGCACAGGTTGATAATCAATGATGATAAAGGCTGAGTTTTTCGGGCTGAGCAGCCTGTCTTTTACAGGGTCACGAATGGGTTCGCTTGTCATTGCATAGTCTCCTCCAACATAGGGAAAACAATTCCGTATCGTCACGATCCGTAAGCATAAAAGCCTCGATCTATGAAAAATTCTGATTTTATTTCAATCAGATAAGACGATATTTACTTACGGATAACGCAATATGCCGACTGTTGTTTTCTGAAAAACAACAGCGCCGTGAATAGTAACACTGGTCGTTATATTAGAAAAGTCTTTAGCAATGAAATGCAGCATTCTGTATTTGCAACAATGCAGAACCTGAACAACTTGTTCACTTTTGTCCAAGTGGTATCGCATGGCGGCTATGTTGCTGCGGCACGGATAACGGGTGTGCAAACATCGACCTTAAGCAGGCACATTGCCAATCTGGAAGATTTTCTGCAGGCAACCCTCATTTACAGATCAAGCCGCCGTTTTGCACTCACAGAGGTCGGGGCGGAATATTACCGGCAATATTTTGTTGTGCTCGAAAATTCTGAAGCAGCAATAGGTGGTCTGGGTATCGCATCATTGCCGCTTTGGGCTGTTGGCGATGATATAAAAACGGGACAGCTGATACAAATACGTCCCGATTACCGGCTCTATGAACCGGTAATTCATGCTGTTTACCTGTAACCAAAGCGCAGGCACCCAATATTCGTGCCTTTGTCAGTTATTTGTCAAAGGTGCTGAGCCTGCCTAACCAATAAAAGCTGTCTTATTGTTTCTTCAGGTTTTGATCCTGCTGACCATAGGCGCGCTTGGCTTCAATCAGCAGATCTTTCTTGGTGTCACTCGCAAAATTCAGCACCCGCTCAACTGTAGCATCGCCGAGCTTCAGCACATCTACATCCAGATAATTACCGGAACCTGCGGTTAGTTTGGCGACAATCATTTCAGGATTGCCGTCGCCGGTTATATCCGCGAAACTGACACGCGGCTTGCCATTATCGTCAAAAACAGCACCATCACGTGCAAAGATTCCACCACCGAGATAGTCAATCAGCCCGTCATCCTTGTAAAGCGCAACAGTATAACTGCCGATAGATGCCGGTTCCAGATCGCCTTCTGAAATCACTGCAATCCGTTTATCAGGCAGTGGTATCATAACGGCATTTCTGGCGGATGCAGGCGCAATCAACAGTGTTGAGATCAATGCTGTGGCTAAAATCTGCTTTGAGTATTGCATTGTTTTTCCCGGATCTCTTTGAAAAATCACTCAATGAATTTTCCAACGATGCCCGCACAATTAGACTTTCCTGTGATGCAAATCTACAAAGCGTCACTGTTTGAGTGCCGCCCTTTCCTCTTCTGCAGACAGCGGTGCACCGGCCTGAATTGACTGTAAATAAATATCGACAGTTTCCTGTGCTGAGGCAGGGATATAATTTTGCGTATCCTGTTGTGAAGCCAGCGCAAAACGCAATTTCCAATCCTCCTGCTCAAGACAAGACACAGCCACATAGCCGGACTGTCCCGCATTGTTCAGACGAAACTCACGGCAGAGATGATTTTGCCCGTCACGGAAACTGGCAATCACCTGCATTGAAGCATTCTGCTCAGCCAGATTGACAGTCTCACCGGAAGCAGCCTTGTGCAATTGCAGCTGCACGGCAGATGCTGTGAGCGAAGCTAACCCTGCGCCTTCAGGTTGCGTATTTTGCAAGCCGCTCTGCCCCATGAAATAACCGCTGAAACCGGTAACCGAGGCCAGAAAAACAGCTGCAGCGGCTGCCGACCAGTTGGCTGCGAAAAGCGGTTTACGCGGCTTTGCACGAAACGGAACAATGACATTCTCGCGCTCTGCATCCGCTGAAACCGGCTCTGCCACCTCAACAGTTTTCTGCTGTTTATCCTGTTCATGGCGCACAACCATGCCCTGTACGGCGGCCATTAATGCATCCGGCACCGGCTCATCCAGCATCGGACGCAAAGCGTCCTGTGCTGCAACGCGGGTTTCCATAAACAGTGCAACACGTGCAATCAGGGCATCGTCATGCTCCATAGCCGCTTCAATGCGCGCTGTTGTCTGTTCATCCAGCTCGCCATCGGCAAAGGCCATCAGCTCTTCATCGCTGAAATCTTTATGCGGTTGGGATTGTGTCATTGATTACCGCCTTTCACAGGGGATAAACGCATGGGATCCTTGTCTATTCCCGTTCGTTCAGCAAGATTTTTCCGTGCTCTCGCCAGTCTGCTCATCACAGTACCTATCGGTATCTCAAGCAGCTCCGCAGTTTCTTTATAGGAAAGCTCTTCCACGCAGACCATAAGCAGCACCTCGCGCTGCTCGTCAGGCAAATGCCCGATTGCTTCCGACACATTTTGCAGGGTCATACGGGCAATAGCCGCATCTTCACCTGATGGTGTACTGATATCTTCATGATTGGCAATATCATCGCTGATACCGGCAGTTTTCTGCCTGCGTAATGTATCAATCCAGATATTGCGCAGAATGCGAAACATCCATGCATCAAAGCGCGTGCCGGGCTGAAAACTGTGCTCTGCGGCCAGTGCTTTTTCACAGGCAGCCTGCACCAGATCGTCCGCTAACTCGCGGGAGCGGCACAAAGCGATAGCAAAACGGCGTAAATTCGGTAAAAAACCTATTAAACGCTGTGAAAAACTTAGTCCGTCATCTGTCATAAGAGGATTCTGTCCGAAAAATCGAATAAAACACCGAGCCATACGTTCTGCATTTGGGCAATCTTACGATCAAGCCCATCAACAGAAAACTGGAACAGATCAATGTTAAATTGTCTATACAGGCATACCGGCAGGCTTCTCCGCTCTGCCAGTCTTTTATTTGTTGCGACGGGTATTGTAACAACCGCTCCGTCGCTGATGCTTTCCGCTGAGTTCTCTGTCGTCAGTGCCGCTTATGCAGATGATGATGACGGCGATGATGGTGGTAGTGATGCAGGAGGTAACAATGGAGGTGCTGGCAATAGCGGGCGCTCCGGCAGTGACGGCGGCAAACGCTTTCGCGGGCCGCAGACGCTGATGGACTATCTGGACAACCGCCGCCAGATACAGACGCCCAGAGCACGCAGCACGGTAAAGAAACGTCAACAGGCAGCACCTGTTTACGAGCCCCGTAGGCTTGTGGCACTCGGTCTCAGCGATGAGAATATTGCACAATTGCAGCTACAGGGTTTCTCTGTGGCTGACAGAGTGGAAATGCGCCTGACAGGAGCACAGCTCACGCGCCTGCAAATACCTGCAAAAATGTCATTGCAAACTGCACGCCAGCGCGTATCCGCGCTCGTGCCGGATGCGGTGGTTGATTTCAACCATTATTACCAGCCGGAGCAGACAACCGCTCCGGAAACAGAAACAAAACCGGCTCCCGCAACTTGCAACGGCACAGACTGCACGCTGATGCGTGATCTGATCGGCTGGGATCAGCCGCAAGCCGGTGCAGCAACCTGCACCACCCTTCCAAAAATCGGTCTGATTGATACAGCTGTTAATCCCGATCATGAATCGCTCAAACAGGCGCGTCTGGAAATCATCCGCCTCAGCGATGATGAACTGCCGCAATCAGGCACACAGCATGGTACAGCCGTTGCCGCTCTGCTTGTCGGGACTGAAAACAGCCGTGCACCGGGCTTACTTCCGCAGGCGGAACTGATAGCAGTGGATGTGTTTCACGGCACCAAAGGCGATAATAACCGTGCCACAACCTATGACCTGATCCGCGCAATTGATCTTCTCGCGGAAAAACAGGTGCCGCTCATCAATATGAGCCTTTCAGGACCGGATAATTTATTGCTGCAAAAGGCCGTTGAGGCGGCAGCACAGCGTAAAATTACACTGGTTGCAGCTGCGGGTAATGAAGGCCCTCATGCCAAACCGGTTTATCCTGCCGCCTATCAGAATGTGATTGCGGTCACGGCGGTTGACCGCAACGGCAATCCGTACAGGCGCGCTGTGCGCGGCGAGCATATTGATCTGGCCGCACCGGGTGTAGGCGTCTGGACAGCAGCCTCCGTATCCGGCGCACGGCAAAAGACCGGTACATCTTTTGCAGCACCATTTGTCACTGCCGCAGCAGCAAGGCTGAAAGCTGAAAAGCCCGATCTGGATAACCGGCAGATTGCGGAAGAGCTAAGCCGTCAGGCTAAAGATATGGGAAAACCAGGTCATGACCCTGTCTTCGGCTGGGGACTGATTAATGCGCAGTCTCTTTGTAGCAGCTAGAGCGCCGTGCGCCCCATTGGCGCACAAAGGTCGCTCTAACACTATAAAATTAGAGTGTAATTTCTTAAGCTTAAACTGCTTCAAGTTTAAGAAATTATGCTCTGATAAAAATTAAGCCCTGAAACTGATGTTTCAGGGCTTATAATTAAGGCGCTTGTTTTGTTCAGGCAGCCATCCGATGGTTCATCATCATACCGATCATCACCATGCGTACGGCATCTTCCGAGGCATGTGCCAATAATTTAGGGGCGGCATCAATCGCATCCTCCAGTGAGCAGGGGCGGCTCAGGATAGATGCAAAAGCATCAATACCGTGATCAAGATTGAGGCGTACGCCCTTCCCGATTGTACCCGCCAGCGCGATCACCGGAGTACCGCGTTTTTTGGCGCGTAAGGCCACTTCTGCAGGGACTTTACCGAATGGTGTCTGCCCGTCCAGACTGCCTTCGGCAGTAATCACCAGATCAGCATCCGTCAGATAACGGTCAAGATCGAGATATTGCATAACGATCTCATAGCGCGGATGCAGCTTGCCGCAGAGCAGACCCAGAACCGCAGCACCCAAGCCGCCGGAGGCCCCTGCCCCTTGCGCAGAACCGACATCTATACCAGTCGCCAGACCGATGTGATGCGCATAATTTTCCATAGCATGTGCCAGTATTTCCACCTGCTCCGGCGTAGCGCCTTTCTGCGGGCCAAAAACACGAGCCACGCCACGCTCTCCCAGCAACATATTATGCCAGTTCACAGCCGCATCAATCTGCACAGTTTCAAGACGCGGATCGCGATTGCTGATATCAATTGCGGCGAGTTTTCCAAGAGCAACGCCACCGGTGTCAAGCACGCGCCCTGCACTGTCGAGCAGTTTAATGCCGAGCGCCTGCGCCATACCTGCACCGCCGTCATTAATACCGCTGTCACCGCAACCCAGCAGAATGCGCTCGGCACCGGCATCCAGTGCGGCTTTGACCAGTTCGCCCACACCATAGCTGGTGGTCAGGCACGGGTTACGCTGGTCACGGGGCACGAGGCTCAGTCCTGCGGCCGAGGCCATTTCCAGAACGGCTGTGCGCTTGGCGTCACCATTGGCACCGCGTGTGCCCAGAAATCCGAAATGTGCCTGCACTGGCTGGCCGACCGGACCGGTCACCATCACCTCATGCAATGTACCTTGCGTGGCATTAATCAGCGCTTTGGTAAAACCTTCGCCGCCGTCTGCCATCGGCGCTTTAATAATATGTGCATCCGGCACAGCCCGTCGAATGCCTTTCTCAATCGCATCTGCAGCTTCATCCGCGGACAGGCTTTCTTTAAAACCTGATGGGGCAACCAGAACAGTGATAGACATTGTGACAGTTTCCTTTGCAAATTGTGACAATTGAATTGCAAGGGAAGAACGGCGGCTGATGCGGTTTATTCCGCAAAATTTTATTTATTTTCAAAAAACATAAAAAAAGCCCCGATTTTCATCGGGGCTATGTAACTCTTTGAATTATTTCAGGCTCATACCCTGTATCGGCCATATCAGCAAGGCGAATATCATCAACAAGGCAATGAATGGCACGATCAGCCAGAGTGCCAGCCGCAGCAAGTCCCGCTGGTTGAAAGGTTGCGGATCAGCTGTGCCGAACAATGTGACAGGCTTTGCGGAAACCAGCAGTGTCTGGCAAAATCCGCTGGCCAGTGTAACCACAAGAATAAGCGGCGTGACTGCAATTCCGAGACCGGCCAGCGGCAGACAAAGCGCAGGTATCAGCACAATAGCGCGGGCGGTTCGGGAATTAATGACAATATGCGCCAAGGTCGCCGTGATCGCAGCAAAACCGATAATCAGCGCCGGATAGCCGGCCAGTCCGGCACCAAAAGCACTTAGCATCCGCTGTGCGATCAGTTCCGCAGTACCGGTGGTGAGTAGCGCCTCGCCGATTACCAGAGTACCGGCTAAAAACAGCAGCAGGTTCCACTCCACCAGTTTCAGTGCTTTTTTAAAGGAAACCGGTGAGAGCTTTTCAGATGTCACCAGCAATGCGGCAATCAAGGCAATCAATGGCATATCAATACCGTGTAATGCCGTGGTGGCAAACATCACCACCGTTGCGCCGGTAATCAGCAACAGCATTTTCTGCTGGCGTGTCAGTGCTGTTTCGTCCTGCTTATCCGTCCATTGCGGCAGCGATTGCTTGCGTTCTTCAGGATTCAAAAACAAGCGCAGAATAAGCTCGCAGGCAATCAGACTGATAAGCAGTGAGAATGGCGCGGCAAAAGCAATCCAGCTGAGAAAATCCATTTCACGACCACCGGTTCGGCTGATGAAATCCGCAGCTACCAGATGTGCACCTGCACCGGTAAGTGATGCACCGGCAGACAACAGAATAATCGTGGGGAATAACAAGGCCAAAGCACGGGTAAAACCGGCGCTGACTGCCGAACCGGCAATTGCCACATAAACAGGCAATAAAATCGCTGCACGCGCAGAGGTGGAAGGAATGATAAATGCCGTCATGAAGACAAATAATGTCAGCAGATAAAATAGCGACCGAACGGATTTCAGCCTCGTCAAATTACGCAGCAGCAACTTCTCAATCAAACCTGATGCCTGCAAAACAGCCGCAAGAATAAAAGCCGCCAGCATCAGCCAGATTATATCTTTGCCAAGCGCTGCATAGACAGCCTCATTACTCACGGTTCCGGTAACAGCCAGTGCGATTGCACCACTGAGCGCCACTGGCGTTTCCGGCAGATCCAGTATCACCCAGCAAACAAGAGTAATGACAAAAATCGCAACGGACACCCGCATTGGCATGGTCAGCCCGTCGATCGCTCCGAAAATCAAAATAGCTGAAAAACCAAGGATCAGTGCCGCAATGATTTGCTTCACTTGTTTCAACGGCATTGCAGATACCGGCACAACAGCTTTTGATGAATTATCAGTCTGTTTTGCCGGTGTAAGTCTTGTAATATTATGAAGTGATTGTTCTGCCATTAGCCTGAGCCCTTATATATTTCTTATCAGGGCTAACGGCTGAGGCATGAGATTATTCCGTTTTATTTCAAAAATTGCACCGGCGCAGAATCATACGCATCTTAAAATTTCAGCTATAAGCGCGGTTTGTCAGCATGAACTATACCAAATCTTGCCCAGCCTCTACCCTAAGAGAGAGAAACCAGCCACTCATCCGGTTACATAAATGCTGCACGATGAAAAAGACCTGACAGGGATAAGGTGGTGTGTCAGAAATCAATGATAGCAACCGCAAAGTTACGCACATAATCTGCAATCAATTCGGCCATACCCCATTGATACGAAAGATCGCTTGGGTTAGAACGGCTTTGCTTTATATCAAAAGCGACTGCGCACCCGTAGCTCAGCTGGATAGAGTGCTGCCCTCCGAAGGCAGAGGTCACAGGTTCGAATCCTGTCGGGTGCGCCATAAAAATCAATGATTTAAGATATTTCCTGGCACTGACCACAGGTTCAAATGAACTATTTGCGGTTAACTGAGCCTTGTATGCTTCAGATTTATCATCAGGATTTCAGTCATCAACGCTTTTCACAGGCTTCAATGCGTGCTGCTAAATTTGATGGCTGAGCATCTTGACTCTTTTCTAATACGAGAACATTTTAGGAACATTAATTGAGATTCCCGAATGTCTGTTGCTGACAAAACTGCTGAAAAATTCATCATCATGCCCTACCGCAAGGCCAAGGCAAAACTTACACTTGGGGAAATGTGCCCTGCATTCAGCGAAACCGGAGCGATTAAAATCGCAACTTCTATGAGTGAGAGATTTGCCGGTGTCGCGGCCTAGCATCGGCTCAACTGCTTTCCCGTTCTGCCCCCGCAATCATGATGGAAGCCACCGTGACCGATCCGACCGCCATTGAAATTTCAGTCGAAGCCGCATCTCATAAGGGCGAATTTTTCCTAGTTGACGCCAGCTTCTTGGGCAACAGCAGGGTTCCCGGCATAGAAATTGCCAACGAAGAGAAACTGATCCATCCCGGGATGAATGTCGTCGCGCGTCCTGACGGAATGCCAGATCAATATCCGGAGCGTCCCCATCTGGTTCACGTACCGGAGAAGGGCGGAATGCCACGCGATCTGGAAGAACTCGCTGGCATATGGATTGTGTCGGAGCCTTTGAAGCAACTGTTTGAGCAGATGGACGCCGAGGCGTTTGCATTTGTGGCATGCGACTTCAGCCTTGCTGACGGGAGCCCCGGCCCTCAGTACTACCTAGGCAATGTGCTGCGCAGAATCGATGCTCTGGATGAAGCCTCCTCTCGCGTGAGGATCAAGCTCGATCACAATTATCAGACCGGCGAGGACGAGAAACTTTATAGCCTCGTCGGCGGAGCCAGCTTGGTGTTCAAACAGAATATTGTGGGAGATGTCCATATTTTCCGCCAGGATCGCATGGGAGCACCTCCCATCTGCGATCGCGCGATGTTTGATGCATTGAGTGCGGCCAACTTCTCCGGCATACGGCTGCGCGATGTAGCCGATATCTAACAAGGGGTCATTTACGGACATTGCTAAACTTGAAAACTTTATCAGGTTTTTTGAACCATTGCCGAACTGTACCGTTACTGCCATGTACCAACACCATTAAACGAAGGAGAATCCCCATGGATTGGAACAGAGTTGAAGGTAATTGGAAGCAGATCAAAGGCAAAGTCAAAGAGCAGTGGGGTAAACTCACTGATGATGACATTGACCAAATTAATGGTCGCCGTGAGCAGCACAATGCGACAAGCGTCTGCGCGGGCGACCGGTCGACGTCGTGCCTTTTACCGGTACAGATCGCACAGCAGTCATTGCCCGCTCAAAAGAAGCCAAGGTTTACAACGTGAAAAACGTCATGCGGGTCCGTGAGGCTATATTTATGTAGGTAAAAATGATGTGCGTTGCGCAGTATTTTGATTATTTTTTAGGCTTATGCACTATAACTTACGCGTTACTGTAGGTTGTATTTTAGGAAAGCAACTAGGTTTATAATATCAGACATAAAAAAGCGGAACCTAAGCCCCGCTTTTAAATTCGCCAAGAGTCGCTTCAGCGACGGGTTGCCCTAAATCAGAACTTCGCACCAATCCTTAATGCAAACGCGTGATCGCGCGCGCCAGAACCACCGAAACCGGTTTGATATTCAATCCCTGTAGTCCAGGCATTCTCGAAACTGAAATCAAGCGATAAACCGACATTTCCGCTATCGCTCCCCTCGCCTTTGATGTCGAGAACATAAGGAAGCCCGCCAAGCGCACTATACCCCATTGCTGCACGGCTCGACCCTTGGAAATCATGCGCATATTCTACCCGCACACCCGGTACCAAACGGCCCCATGTATAGTCGATGGCATAATTGGCCCGCAGACCAACCACCCCCGTAACGGTATCCACGGTTTGATTGCCATAGGTCAGCCGGTAGATGCTTTCACCGCCTTCCGCATATCCGTCGAGCCATGAGCGCGACATTTCAAGCCGGCCATAAGGGGAAACTAACCAAGTTTCCCGGCGAAACTCATACGCAGCTGTCAGCGATCCGAACAGCTGGCGTCCATCACGTTTGCCATCAGTCAAACTTCCGTCTGGCGTAATGAAACGGGTTGATTCAAAATCCAGAATGCTCCCGCCCACCAACGCATCAATGAAGAAATTTTCAACCGGCTTGTAGCTACCATAAACAGCAGCGCTGTAAGCATTGGCCCGGCTTTCCGTGCCGTTATTACCAATATCTGTCCGATCCCGCCCGTACCCCGCACCAAAACCGGCGACGAGCTTTTCCGAGAACCGATAATCGATACCGCCACTCACCCCGACAAGCGTATAGTCCAGATCGATTTTGCCGCTATCGCGCTCACCAAAATTGACGAATCCGCTGCTCCACAAAGCAAATAGCCCCAAATCAGGATCCAAAGCCGGTGCAGGCTGCTCCGGGGCCTTCAGCCCAATTGCCTTACCCGGAAAATTATTGCGCTTTTCGGGAGCATAACCAAGAGCTGCATTGCTTGTTTCAGACCCTGACGAATCCGGATCGCTTTGGTTCGCTGTTTGCTGTGCCGGCGATTGTCCGCCGAGCCTTACAGCTAAACTGGACTTTCTCCTGTCACCTTCATTATGCAATTGCTCAAGCCGGTTTTGAAAATTCCGTATTTGAACTTGCGCAAAACGTCTTGCAGTGCTTGTTTGCGCATTCAGCAAACCGATCACTTCTGGGTCGAGTGTTGGATCCGGAAATACCAGTGCCGCGCGGCTGACAACAACCGTATAGTTGCGATTGTTCCCGTTTGGAGCAGTCACGACAATCGAAACCATGTTCGCGCCGATACCCAACCCCATTGGAGCACTCGAACTTCCTGACGCAACAGTACTTCCTGCTACGCTTACCCGGGCCGCCGGCTCTGATACCATTGGAACGAAGGATATATTCTCAACACTATTCTCAACATTCAGAGAATAATTGAGCGTCTCTTTATCAAATACCGGGTCCAGAGATCCGACGCTAGGAATAAGACTTGTTAGCGTAGCATCCGCCGACGCGGCTCGCGTGACATTCACCCTATAGCTGCGTGTCGTTCCATTTTGCGCAGTAACGACAACTGTCAGGGTCGTATCGCCAATACCCAATTGTAGGGCACTACTTGCGTTACCGGAGGCAATGGTGTCTCCATTAATCGTGATGGTTGCAGCCGGATCAGCAGAGGTCGGCGTCAATTGTAACGACGATGTTTCAGTTGGAACCGTTATGGTGTAATCCATCTCGCTTGGCGAAAATGCCGGATCAAGGCTTCCGGTACTTGGAACAAGCCCCACCAGATCGGCATTGTCCGACTGAGCGCGGATGACATTGACGGTATAGGCCTTCGTGCTGGCTCTATCCTGCGCAGTTACAGTCGTTGTAACCATGTTGCTCCCGACCACTAATGAAATTGCACCGCTGGCTGCTCCAGAAGATGTCGGAACCCCGTTAACAACAACCGTTGCGTTGACATCTCCAAGGAATGGTCTGAGCGTGATGTTCTCAACATCATGTGCGACATTCAACGTGTATGAGGTCGTGTTAGGAGCAAAGCCAGGCGCTAAAGTACCTGCGCTGGGAATAAGGTCGTGTAAATTCGCGTTTTGGGAGGCAACAAGTTGAAGATTCAGCTCGTTAGAACTGAGATTACTGTTTCCCGCCAGGTTAACGACAGATCCGGCGGGCACCCTGACAGCTATGTTACCGACACCTGCCGACAAGATCATAAATGTATAATTGATGTTATCACTTGTTGTCGGAGCGGAGGCAGACCCTAACACGGACCCAGATAGTGAAATATTAATATCCTTTGCGGCAAATCCGGTAACTGCCTCAGAAAATTTAACTGTTACAACTTTCAAGGTATCATATGGTGAAGAGTAACTTGATAGTGTGACCGTAGGGCTAGCAGTATTTACAAGCACTCCTGAGGTAGCTCCGACATTGTATAAAGTTAATGCCGCCGGTTCATTTGCGCTGCTCCTGATTGACCCTCCGTTAGCCGCAATTGAGCCAATCGTAATTCCGTCCCCATCCATATCGCCGGACTGAACTGTATAAGAAAATGTGAGGACATTGGTACCGCTACCGCTTGCATATTCTGCGGACTTGATATCCGAACCTACAGTAATCGATAATAACGGTGTGCCCGTTACAAATACCGGCTGGTCAAAATTCACAGAGAAGACCAGCTTTGATCCTGCTTTGTAATAACCATTAGCAGGAACATTAACCGATAATACCTTTGGAACTGGGTAGAATATGGTGATATAAGCCGTATTAACCGAGTATTCATAGGGCGGGCCGGTTTCTTCCACCTGATAACGAAAAGAATCGTCGCCCGTAAAGCCGGCAACCGGCGTATATGTAAAAGCTCCATTGGCATTTAACACGATCATTCCATGGCTTGGGGCACTAACTAACACAAACTTAATCTTATCTCCGACAGCTGTTAACCTGCTGGATATTGATGTATTATTTGAGCCACTGAAATATTGCTCTGAAGTAACCGGGGCTGACTGGGCGCCGATTGAAGATAACAGTAAACCAATGACTCCCAGCACAGCGATCACGTATTGACGCCATCTAAGAACGCCGAACGCGCTCAGTGCCCCCATTGCCTGAACTCCCCCTGCCGCAGCGAATAGTAATAGTTTTATCGTCACTAAAATACATGAGCGATAAGAGGGCTATTCGATACATGAAAACAAAAGCAAGAAAATACGGCAAACGCCGTATTTCCTAAATCGCCCTCCCAAACGACATCATGCGCCGCTGCGAATATTGCAATTGTCGCAGTTAACTGAACAAATTTGTAGTGAGTATACTCAGGCTCAATATCTGGCTGGCAGAAAGGAGGCGACCGTACTTAAGAAGATTAATGTCATACGCCAAGTTTTAAACTGGGCACGGCTCGCCGGGGCTATGTTTGAAGCTCCTCCACGGGATCGCTATCTCAGGAAGCGATCGCTCATTATCTTGGGCACTCGTCATCGGCAATTACATTTAAGATTTACGCCCGTTTCTCACCCGACTATCTTAGAAAGGCTGCATCCACGCTGGGGCTTTAGTTAGACAGGGACTACAGTTCGATTGAATCTAAATACATGCACATAAATAGAACATACGTGTTATTTTGGCAAAATAATAACTAAATAATCTATTAATATCACCATCTTGGTATTAGCCCCCTGCTCTCCGAGAAAAGAGGTCACGGGTTCGAATCCTGTCGGGCGTACCACTTCCCTTCCTGTATTGTCGTAAAATTCTGTAATTACTCTGTTTTCACCGATATTTAGCTCTGTCGGATATTGAAGAACCTGTGTCTGATTGCACTTCAGCTTTGTCAGATTCAGTGCAAAATCGATTGTTATTTCTTTATCCGTAATCAGGTGTTTTGACGCATCTTTCGATGCGTCAAAGTTTCAGGTTTTAGCTGGCTTCCGTTTCGCGTTTGCGTCTGAGCAAAGCGTGAAAATCCGGATCACCGCTCAATGACTGGAGTGCCCAGAATCTTTCAAGCCATTCAGCCTCTCCCTCCCAATCACTCTCGATCAGCAGGCGGATATTCTTAAGCGCATTCTCCCTGTCACCTGAGAGCGCACGCGCGCCGGCAGCGTGGAAATGACACCAGTTGATCTCCTGACTTGCCTTTTCAAAATGCAAAGCAAGATTCAGACAGGTTTCATCGGTCAAATCACCGATATTTTCAGCAGGAAGGCTGCAACTATAGGCCATATGATGATCAAGCTCTGTCAGTCCGACAGCTTTGCCAATGGCCAGCGATCCTTTGTTCGAAGCATGACTGTGCCATTCGATACCGTGAATGCCCCGTCGGATGCATTCCGCAAGAGTTGCAGAAGACACTGCGCGTCCTAGCCCCATACGCCGGAAAGCAGGATCTGTGTCCACACCAATTTCGCAGCGCGTGCCAGAAACACTATCCGTCAGGCAATGGCTGACCATTGCCCCCTGATGTAAAGCACAGAAGCCGACTGCATTTTCAAAGAAGGCATCCGCAGAACCCCATCCTTCCGCCTTCTCCTCCAGCAACTCAATGTTTTCCGGATTGCGGCTAAAGAGTTCCTGATTAATCGGAACGATTTCAAACTCTGCTGATGGCAGATAAGGTTCCGGCAGCGCATTGCCTGCAACATATCCCATACGGATACGGGGATGCGGCACGACAAACTGATTGCCCCAGATTTTGGTGAAATGCGAAAACCAGCATTCCTCGGCAAACAGATAAGCCCAATCCGGAATAATATCCCTGATATCATTCGCAGTTTGTTGCGAAATATCCGGATTTCCGGCCAGAAAATACCCGTCTCCATTGATGACGATGACAAGCTTAGGGTTTACCGGACTGTCCGCCCAGACTTCCCCGTCGATTGATCCGTCCAGAACGGAAGCGATAGTGACATGAATTGAAGAAAGTTCAGCCAGAATGGCCTGAGCGGCCGGATAGGCCTTTTGCTCTAATTTTTGCATATAAAAGCGATCCTATGGATGCGATGCCATGCATTCGCACCATGAGTGATACCAGTCGGAACTGATAAACTGTTCCGTGTACAGCCGGCTTACGCCCGCCGGCATCCGGCGAAAAAGTAACTGTCATCCTGATACCCCGCTTTTATCTCAACCATACTGCAATCACGTTGCAGAACAATCAGATATGGCTGACAGAAGTGAAGCACAAGAGATTTTCACGCTCCTCTTCAACGCCTCTTCAAGTCTCGACAAATACCTGACAAAAACCCACAATCACAACGCTCAGGCCAACGCTGTTCTTGCTTTTAACAGAGCTTAAACGGAATAATAACTTGCCTATCTCAAAGGAGAGAAACCATGGAGACGTTTGCAGGCGGTTGTCTTTGCGGAAATGTGCGGATTACCGCAACGGGAAAGCCATATCGGGTTGGTATTTGCCACTGTCTGGATTGTCGCAAACATCATGGTGCCCTTTTCCATGCATCAGCAATCTTTCCGCAAGAGGCTGTCACTGTAAGCGGTGAAACCCGCAGCTATGCAGAACGTTATTTTTGTCCGCAATGCGGCTCTACGGTCTTCGGGCGATCAGATGATGAAATTGAAGTAAATCTCGGTTCATTTGATGAACCGAACCGGTTCATACCAACCTATGAATTATGGACCATTCGCCGCGAAACATGGCTTCCGCCTTTTCCGATTCAGAAAAAATATGAACGAAACCGCACTTCCACGCGCCGTCAGGAAGAATAAAATCTGAACCGTAAACTTCCGGATGTGCTATATTGAATTATACCCGCACATTCACGGAGGTCACGATGTTAATCCATGACATGCCCCGTCCGGAAGTTGAGGAAATGCTGCGCCATGTAGGCATCGGCTATCTTGCCTGCTCTGTTGAAGATAAGCCTTATGTGGTGCCGCTCCGTTTCATACACAGCAACCGTTATCTCTATTCCCTGACTTCTGAGGGAAAGAAAATGGAGCTTATGAGAGCAAACCGCAATGTATGCATCAGCTTCTCAGATGTTCATGGCTCCAATAACTGGCGCTGTCTGGTTATTTCCGGTCATTTTGAGGAAATACCCAAATCCCTGAGCAAAGACAGCCTGTATTATCATGCACATGAGCTGCTGGCAGCCGGTGCGAACTGGTGGGAACCCGCTTATGTCAAAACCATTTTGCGGGGTGAAGAACGGCCGTTAGAACCTTTATATTTCAGAATATCGGTTCTTGAAACGACCGGTCATCAAGCACAGCCCTGAGAATGACTGAATTATTCAGCGGCAACCATTGCCTGCGGCAACGTAAAGATCATGTCAAAAATATACGTAAAAACAAACGTATAAATCAGGAAGAACAGCAAGAGCACAGCTTCCATCTGAAAAGCTTTCCAGAAGCCGACAGAATACCAGACCATATAAATCGGAATGATAATCACGAACAGGCCGAACTCAAATATGAAAGCATGAGCAATACGCACCCAGACGCTGCGTCCGGTTGCCTGACGGCGTGCCTCCCATTTCTCAAACATGAGATTAAATGTGTAGTTCCATGTCACAGCGATGAGAGAAACGGCAACAGCAACCGGCAGAGAGCCCTGCGCATCACCGCCGCTCAAAAACATCAGCAACAAAGTTGAAGCGGCAATCGCAATAAGTTCAAAAGTACCGACATAGACAATACGCCGCTTAAGCGGTTTAAGCACGAACATAGACAGCTCCTGAGCAGAATATGTCGCATTCACTGCGCCCACTCTGCTCGTTCTGGATTCTCGGATGTGCATGTCACAAAGCGTTAAATGTATCCGTTTAACCGGGACACATCCTGAAAATCTGACTTGTGAGCCGGCACGCCCCGGCACTCATAAAAACGGGAAAAATCAGCAGATCGCGGTTTTCCATCTGCGAAACGCAGAAATAAGAGCCTCAACAGGATATGTCAACAGATGAGCCTCTACAAATTAGATCAAGCTAAAGTGACTGTGAGTGACGTGCGGACAGAGTTTTGGTCGCCCGCACATCACATTTAACTGCAGAATTAACTCGTCACCTCAGAACGATGATAAGTAACCTGCGGATAAGGAATGTTAATCCCCTCATCGCTGAATGCAGATTTTACACGTTCTGTTGTTGTGTTGCTGACCGTGAAATAATTCGAAGATTCAATCCAGTAACGGCAACTGATAACCACAGAACTGTCTGCCAGCTGGGACACGAAATAAATCGGTTCCGGTGTTTTCAGCACACCTTTTTGCTCGGAAATGATGGTCTTGAGAATAGTGAAGGCTTTTTGTACATCATCCTCATAACCAATCCCGACTTTAAAATCATGCATACGGGCTTTGTGGCGTGTAAAATTGGTTACCGGTGTGTTCCAGAGAACCGAATTGGGCGCCATAACAAAAAGCCCGTCATAGGTTTTCAGCTCTGTCGAAAACAGTCCGATTTCCTGCACAGTGCCGGCAATTGCACCCGCATTAATATATTCACCGACTTTAAAAGGGCGCAAAACCAGCAACATGATACCGGCAGCAATATTCTGTAATGTGCCTTGCAATGCCAGACCGATAGCCAGACCAACCGCACCCAATGCGGCAAGAATTGAAGCAGTCTGGATACCAAACTGCCCCAGCACCATCACCAGAACGACAACCAGAATGCCATAGCGAACGGATGCACTGAAAAAAACAACGAGCGTCTGGTCAAAACCTTTAAACTTGGAAAGCGATTGCCGCGTCCACCGCTGCAAAATCCCTGCAATAATCCAGCCAACGCAGAGAATGATGATCGCGCCGACTGTTGAAAGCGAATAGCTTAAAACGAGATTGGAAATCTGGAGAGCAAGGGCATTGGTATTTTGAATAAATTCAGCTGTCTGTTCCTGCATGTGTCATCTTCAGTTTAATGTTTGATAGCAGCGAAAATGGTGAAATAGCTCTTTATCCGTCAATAATTTAATGCACCAGAGGTTTAAGACAAGGGAATATAGCGGAAATCACTGTGAGTACGGGCACATAATTTGTTTCAGTCTGAAAGCTCTGAAATGCAGAATATATTTCCGGCAGAAAGGCATCATAGATTCATCAC
Source organism: Hyphomicrobiales bacterium (assembly GCA_900470285.1). Classification (GTDB taxonomy): domain Bacteria; phylum Pseudomonadota; class Alphaproteobacteria; order Rhizobiales; family Rhizobiaceae; genus Pseudochrobactrum. The sequence goes on along the minus strand of UCAG01000005.1, from coordinate 35,913 downwards.
AAACGCCGTGATAGAAATTGCGAATATCTTTCATGAACAGGATCGCCAATGCCTGACGCATTATTAAACAACCGTGATGCGCGCCGTCTTTTTCTTCACCGGCATCAGCTTTTAAGTCGTGAAACCGGATCGGGCAAAGGTGCAGATCTCTCCGGTGTTTTAACAGATCTTGGATTTGTGCAGGTCGACAGCGTGAACACACTTGCGCGGGCGCATGATTTTATTCTGTGGTCGCGTCGCAGCCGCTATCAACCCGAAGCGCTCAACAAACTGATTGCGTCTGAACGCAATGCATTTGAACATTGGACCCATGATGCTGCAATTATTCCCATGCAGTTTTTTCCGATGTGGCGTTTGAAATTTGCCCGTGACGAAGCACGTATGAAACATCGATGGTCCAAATGGCGACGGGACGGCTGGGCTTCACAGTTCGATGAAATATTGGGGCATGTCGAAAAACACGGCCCGACCACCTCCTCCGATGTCCGTGGCGACACCCCTGCTTCATCCGGCGGCTGGTGGAACTGGCACCCTTCAAAAACCGCTTTGGAATTTTTGTGGCGCTCAGGGCGACTGGCAATCAGCCATCGTGAAGGTTTTCGCAAATTTTACGATCTGACGGAGCGGGTCATACCGGAGCCGTTTCAACGCTCTCAAATGCATGAAGCAGAGATTATTGACTGGGCAATGTCCGCATCGATGGATCGCCTGGGCTTTGCAACCAGTGGCGAACTTGCTGCGTTTTTTGACATTGTATCACGCGATGAAGCAAAAAACTGGTGTGCTGAAGCCAAAGCTGCAGGTCGTCTCGTCGAGCTTGATGTTGAAATGGCTGACGGCTCTCTGCGGCGTTGCTACTCTACGGAAGCACTCCTGAATTCCCTGTCTGACTTGCCGGAACCATCATCACGTGTGCGGGTTTTATCACCTTTCGACCCTGCCCTGCGTGATCGGGCGCGGGCTGAAAAACTTTTCGGGTTCTATTATCGTATTGAAATATTTGTACCGGCACCGAAACGCCAATATGGCTATTACATATTTCCGGTTATGCAGGGTGACAGGCTCATTGGCCGTATTGATGCTAAGCGGGAAGATAAAAAGCTCGTCATTACTGCATTCTGGCCGGAACAAAGTATCAAAATGGGTAAAAATCGCATTGCAGCTTTACAGGCCGAGCTGGAACGTATCGCATCATTTCTGAAACTGGCAGAACTATCATACCTGCCGGACTGGTTGCGCAGTTAGCAGTACATCACTGCCCCAGCTTCAATTAATTTTCCGTCTGATATCTTCAGATAGTTCCCGCAGAGGATTCACGGCTAATGGCCTGTGCAACCCGTGAGGATGGTGAGCGGCCAAGCTGAGCGCTGATCCAGACTGCACAATCTACCAGTTGTTTCAGGTCGATACCGGTTTCCACACCCGTCCGGTTAAACAGCCAGACAAGATCCTCCGTTGCCACATTACCCGTGGCACCTGCGGCATAAGGGCAACCGCCCAGCCCTGCGACCGAGGCATCGTATGTTCTTACGCCCAAGGCGTAAGCAGCGACAACATTGGCGACAGCCATCCCGTATGTATCGTGAAAATGCCCTGCCAATGCCTCAACAGGAACCTCAGCACCCACAATCTCAATCAGCCGGCTCACTCCATCCGGCACGCCGACACCAATCGTATCGCCCAGACTGATTTCATAGCAGCCCATGTCAAACATCTCTTTGGAGATATGTGCAACAAGCTGCGGGTCAACCTCTCCCTCATAAGGGCAGCCCAGTACGCATGAAACATAACCGCGAATTTTTATTCCCATTTTCAGAGCCTGCTCTGTCACAGGCGCGAAACGCTCCAATGATTGCGCAATTCCGGCATTGATATTTTTTCGGCTGAAAGTCTCGGAAGCTGCAGCAAAAACGGCAATTTCTTTTGCATTTGCTGCCACTGCGGCCTCAAAACCTTGCAAATTAGGTGTGAGCACCGAATAGGAAACACCTTGATGCGTTTTCAGTCCCTGCATAACCGCCGACTGATCCGCCATTTGCGGTATCCATTTCGGAGATACAAAAGATGTCACCTCAATATTACGCAAGCCTGCCGCAACGAGACGCTCGATCAGTTCAAGCTTGACGGGTGTATCAATAATCTGTTTTTCATTTTGCAGACCATCGCGCGGGCCAACCTCCACTATTCTGACTCGCTCTCCCATTTTAATCTCCCGCCAATTTTTGCTGATCAGGTTTCCTTAAGTCTCAGTTTTCACTATTTCATCAACCGCTTCAAAATCAGCCAGTTCCGCACCTTCATTAACCTGATTCCCCACCGCACAACGGAACGCTTTCACATAACCCGCAGCAGGTGCAGTAATTTTAAATTCCATTTTCATGGCCTCCACGATCAGAAGTGGTGCTCCTTTTGCAACCCGCTGCCCTTCTGCTACCAAAAGGGCGGTAATACTGCCGGGCATCGGTGCCACGAGCCCGTCATGCCCCGTTCCATGATCGGGCGACACATCAAGCGGATCCAGCCATTCAAACTTCCAGCTTTGCCCGTCTGTAAAAAGGTGGATGAAATTGTCCAGTCTGACTGCCGTGTAAGTTTTACGCAGCCCGTCGATCTCCGCAATGATGCGACTGCCCTTGTCTTGCCAGCCTGTCACGGCAACATCCAGCGATCCTGCCTGCAACCGGTATCCTGCATCCTGATAGGTCACAGAGACAATATGCGTTATCGTACCAGAGCGGAAAGTCAGATCGCGCCTGACCCGCGTATTGAGCCGGAAACCATCACGCCGTTGCAGGAAAGAGTTGAGCGGCACTCCACCGGCCTCATGCAGCAATTGCGCCAGCGTCGCCAATAAAAACATTTCTGCCGGCAGTTCTTGAGGCTCAAAAAGTGCTGCAGCCTCACGTTCAATCAACCCCGTATCAAGATCAGCCTGCACAAAGGAACGGCAAGTCACAAGACGCGAGAGAAATTCAATATTGCTGGCAACACCCGCAATCTGCATATCAGCCAATGCGCGTTCCATGCGGCGCAGAGCTTTATCACGCGTTTCATCCCAGACAATCAGCTTGGCTATCATCGGATCGTAGAACCGGCTGATCGCATCTCCCTCCTCAACACCTGCATCAATACGCACATGAGCACTCTCTTCGGGTAACTGAAAATGCACGAGCTTGCCCGTTGATGGTAAAAATCCGGCTGACGGATCCTCCGCATAGATACGCGCCTCTATGGCATGGCCGGAATGAGACAAGTTCTCTTGTGTAACCGGCAGTTGTTCACCGCTTGCAACACGCAATTGCCATTCCACAAGATCAAGACCGGTTATCATTTCCGTCACGGGATGCTCCACCTGAAGACGGGTATTCATCTCCATGAAGTAAAACTGTCCGTCAGGCGCAACAATAAATTCGACCGTGCCTGCGCCCGTATAATGCACTGCGCGCGCGGCATCTGTGGCTGCCTTGCCCATGATGCGGCGTTGCTGTTCGGAGAAATGCGGTGCCGGTGCTTCCTCAACAACCTTCTGGTGTCTGCGCTGCACCGAGCAATCCCGCTCAAACAGCGAAACATAATTGCCGTGACTGTCGCCAAAAATCTGAATTTCAACATGGCGCGGGCGGGTAATATAGCGTTCAATCAACACATGGTCATCGCCGAAAGCTGCCTGTGCCTCACGCTGGCAGGCGAACAGGTTCGGCGTAAAATCCTCAGACCTTTCAACCAGCCGCATACCTTTGCCGCCGCCGCCTGCCGATGCTTTGATGAGCACCGGATAGCCGATCGCATCAGCTTCCTGTTGCAGGTTTTCAGGAGCCTGATCTTCTCCGTGATAACCGGGGATTAGCGGAATACCCGCAGCACCCATCAGTTTTTTCGCCTGCGATTTCAAACCCATGACGCGGATAGCCTCAACCGACGGACCAATAAAGACTATTCCGGCTTGCATACAGGCAAGACTAAAAGCTTCATTCTCGGAGAGAAATCCATAGCCGGGATGAATGGCTTGTGCGCCCGTAGCTTTTGCCGCAGCAATGATTTTTGCTCCGTTGAGATAAGATTCCCGTGCTGGAGCAGCACCGATATAAACGGCCTCATCTGCAAGTCGTACGTGCCGGGCCTGCGCATCAGCATCTGAAAAAACGGCAACCGTACGGATACCCATTTGGCGGGCAGTTTTAATGATACGGCATGCAATTTCGCCGCGATTGGCAATCAGAATCTTGTCAAACATCATCTGATCCTGTCCGGTTTATCCATGCTGGTGCCCGCTTATCGAGAAAAGCACTCAGGCCTTCACGGGCTTCCGCATTCATACGCAGAACAGCAATAATATGCGCAGTTTCCTGTACCAATATATCGTTTATCATCTTACCTGAAACATTATGAAGAAGCCGCTTAGCAGCAGCCTGCGCTTGCGGGCCGCCATATAGCAAAGCCGATGTCAGCTCATGAATTACTGCATCAAGCGCATCCGCTTCTGCCACTTCATGCACAAGACCAATTTGCAAGGCTTTTACAGCATCAATGCGCTCGGCAGTCAGAAAATAACGAGAAGCCTGACGCGCACCGATTGCCCGTAATACATAGGGGCTGATAACCGCAGGAATAATGCCGAGTCTGACCTCGGATGTGGCAAAAATTGCTTGTGTTGAGGCAATACAAATATCGCAGGTAGCTGCAAGCCCCATTCCGCCCCCCAATGCCGCACCGTGTACACGCGCGATTGTCGGCTTGGGAAGCTCAGCCAGAATGCGGAACATCTGCGCCAGTTGTTCCGCATCGGCAAGATTGGCATCAAAACCAGCCTCTCCGGCAGCTTTCATCCAGTTCAGGTCGCCGCCTGCGGAAAAGCTTTTTCCATGACCGGCCAAAATAACAATACGGGTCTGTTCATCCGCACCAAGCTGCGTAAAGGCCTGTGCCAGTTCTGCAATAAGCGCGGCATCAAACGCATTGTGCCGTTGCGGACGGTTCATCCAGATGGTTGCCACGGCGCCGTCGCGGGTTATTTCCAAGGCCTCATACATGATTTGCCTCACATTCTGAAAAGACCGAATTTGGTTTCTTTCACCGGAGCATTCAGCGCGGCGGCTAGTGACAGGCCGAGAACGCGGCGGCTTTGGGCGGGGTCAATAATCCCGTCATCCCAAAGACGCGCCGTTGCATAATAAGGATTGCCTTGCGTTTCATATTGCTCGCGGATCGGTGCCTGAAACGCTTCTTCATCCGCAAGGCTCCAGCTTTCACCGCGCGCCTCTAACGCATCGCGACGTACACGCGCGAGCACGCTTGCTGCCTGCTCCCCGCCCATCACTGAAATGCGGCTATTCGGCCATGTCCACAGAAAACGCGGCGAATAGGCTCTCCCGCACATGCCGTAATTACCGGCACCAAAGGAACCGCCGATCAGCATTGTGATTTTAGGAACCTGTGCAGTCGCCACAGCCGTCACCATCTTCGCGCCGTCTTTGGCAATGCCGTTATTCTCGTATTTTTTCCCGACGATAAAACCCGTGATATTTTGCAGGAAAACCAACGGGATATGCCGTTGCGCACAAAGCTCGATAAAATGCGCGCCTTTCTGCGCGGATTCACCAAACAGAATACCATTATTGGCAATGAGACCGACCGTTGCGCCATAAAGCTGCGCAAAACCGGTAACAAGCGTCGTGCCATATCGCGCCTTGAACTCATCAAAGCGTGAGCCGTCAACCAGTCGCGCAATAACTTCACGAACATCATAAGGGTGACGCGCATTCGCAGGAATAATGCCGTAGAGCTCTTCAGGCGGATAAAGTGGTTCTTCACCACCATTGAGCAGATCAGGTTTTGTCGTAATATTCAGATTGGCAACGATCCGGCGGGCGATTGCCAGTGCATGGGCATCATTTTCTGCAAGATAATCGGCCACACCGGACTGACGGGTGTGCACATCTGCACCGCCCAGTTCTTCTGCTGTTACCACTTCACCTGTCGCCGCTTTGACCAGTGGCGGCCCGCCTAAAAAGATTGTGCCCTGATTGCGCACGATAATCGTTTCATCTGACATTGCAGGCACATAAGCCCCGCCTGCTGTGCAGGAGCCCATCACCACAGCAATCTGCGCAATGCCTTTTGCCGACATATTCGCCTGATTATAAAAAATCCGGCCGAAATGCTCGCGATCGGCAAACACCTCATCTTGTCTGGGCAAATAGGCGCCGCCGGAATCCACCAGATAGATGCAGGGCAGATAGTTCTGCTCGGCAATCTCCTGCGCACGCAGATGTTTTTTGACCGTGAGCGGATAATAGGTGCCGCCTTTAACCGTCGCATCATTGGCGATGATCATACATTGGGTGCCGGAAACACAGCCGATACCGGCAACAAGACCGGCACTCGGCGCATCATTGTCATAAAGACCATTTGCGGCAAGCTGTCCGATTTCCAGAAAAGCCGTACCGGCATCCAGCAGTAGATCAATGCGCTCCCGCGCCAGCAATTTGCCCCGCGCTTTGTGCCGTGCCGATGCAGTCTCCCCGCCTCCGGCACAGGCAATCTGACTGCGGTCACGCAGTTCTTCCACCAGAGAGCGCATAGCAGTGTGATTAGCGGTAAATTCTTCGCTCTGCAGGTTGATACCGGTTTTCAGAACACTCATGCTCATCCCTTGGCTATCTGGTTTCAGCCATCAGTTCGCGCCCGATCAGCATCCGGCGGATTTCTGAAGTTCCTGCACCGATTTCGTATAATTTGGCATCGCGCCACAGCCGTGCCGCAGCATAATCATTCGTATAGCCGCAGCCGCCGAGTGTCTGGATTGTTTCTCCGGCCATCCATGTCGCTTTTTCTGCAGCATAAAGGATGGCGCTTGCCGCATCTTTGCGCAGGGTTCTGGAGTGATCATTGCGATCGCATACCGCACCGACAGCATAGACATAGGCACGCACGGCCTGCCATGTGGAATACATATCGGCAAGCTTGCCCTGCATAAGCTGGAAATCGCCGATCGGCTGGCCGAACTGCTTACGTTCATGCATATAAGGCAGCGTAATATCCATGCAGGCAGCCATGATACCGAGCGGCCCGCCACTCAGAACCACACGCTCATAATCAAGCCCCGACATCAGAACTTTAACGCCGTTGCCCTCACCGCCGAGCACATTTTCCGTAGGCACATGACAATTATCGAAGAATAACGGGAATGTGTTTGAGCCGCGCATGCCGAGCTTATCAAGATGCGCGCCGTGGCTGAAACCGGTCATGCCTTTTTCGACGAGAAAAGCGGTTATGCCTTCCGGCCCTTTGCCAGCGCCGGTTCGGGCATAAACAACCAGCACGTCTGCATCGCCGCCATTGGTAATCCACATTTTCGAGCCGTTGAGGCTATAGTGGTCTGCCTGCTTCTGCGCCTGTAGTTTCATTGACACAACATCAGAGCCCGAATCCGGCTCGGACATTGCCAAAGCACCGATATGCTCCCCGGAAATCAGCTTGGGCAAATATCTGGCTTTTTGCGCTGCATTACCGTTGCGGAAAATCTGATTAATACAAAGATTGGAATGGGCACTATAAGACAGGCCGACAGAGGCGGAGGCGCGCGAAATCTCTTCCATAGCCACAATATGCGCCAGATAGCCCATGCCGGTGCCGCCGTCTTCTTCCGGCACGGTGAGGCCGAGCAATCCCATAGTTCCGAATTTCTTCCACAGATCAGCGGGAAATTGATTGCTGCTGTCGATATATGCAGCGCGGGGTGCAATTTCCGCCTCCGCGAATGCACGCACACTATCCCGCAGCTGGGCGATTTCTTCCCCCAAAAGAAAGTCAAGGCTTGGTGTCATCAACAACAGTCCTCCCAAACCGTTTTGTAGCTTGCCTATGTTGCAATCAGTGTGAACCATAAGCCGGCACTTGATCGGACATACAGGTTGCAAAATCGGCCATTTAGCTACAAACTACGGTTATGACGGATCAAATTTCGGTCTTTTCTCATACAGGCAAAGCGACAGCGGTCATCCCTGCGGCATTTGTCCGCTGTATTTTGCTGGCCTATGCAAAATATGGGGCAGATCCTGCCGCAACACTGGAAAAGGCACAAATTCCGCCAGAAAGCCTTGCTGATGAGAACGGACGTGTCACACCGGATCAGTTTGAAGACCTGAACTGGGAGGCAATGCAGGAGCTGGATGATGAGGCTCTGGGCTGGTTTTCCCGCAAATTACCGTGGGGCACTTATGGTATGCTTTGTCGTGCATCCCTTGGTGCCGCAACGCTTGGCATTGCACTGCACCGCTGGAAACGCCATCATCGCCTGCTCACGGATGATGTTTTGCTCGATCTCGACATTGCTGATGGTATTGCCACAATCAGTATCACTGAGTTGCGGGATCTCGGTGCTTATCGTGAGTTTTGTCTTGTGACACTGCTGCGCTATGTTTTAGGCTTTGCCTGCTGGGCAATCGACGAGAGAATACCGCTTTCCGCAGCCGAGTTTCCCTATGCAGCGCCACAACATGCCGATATTTACCCCAGACTTTTCTCACCAAAGCTCAGTTTTTCAGCCCCCAATGCGCGTATTCAGTTCAATGCAGAGTTTCTAGAGCGCCCGCTGCAACGGAATGAGGCTGCAATCAACAGCATGCTCAAACGCGCTTTGCCGCTCACTGTTCTGCCCTATAAAAGTGAGCATCAACTGACAAGTCAGGTGCGACGCCTGTTACGCATGGCAAAAAACGGCCTGCCGGTGGCCGAGGATGTGGCAAGTGTTTTCAACCTGTCGGTGCGCAGTTTGCACCGCCATCTCAGTGCGGAAGGAACGTCTTTGCGCGCATTGAAAGAACAAGTGCAGACGGAACGCGCCAAAGAACTGCTTGCACGCTCAACACATCCGATCAAACGTGTGGCTTTTCTTACCGGCTTCAGCAATGAGAAAAGTTTCTCGCGCGCATTCCGCACCCGCACAAATGAAACACCGAGCGCATTCAGAAACAAAGCACAGGCAACAAACTAAACCTGTAATTCCGGCAAATTTGCATAAAGAGCTAATGCCTCAGGATTGGCCAGTGCTTCCTTGTTGTTAATTGGGCGGCCGTGGATAACATCGCGCACCGCGATTTCAGCGATTTTTCCTGATTTGGTGCGTGGAATATCGGCAATTGCAATGATTTTTTCCGGTACATGGCGCGGTGAAGCGCCATTGCGAATACGGTCTTTGATGCGTTTCCGCAAAGCCTCATCAAGGCCCGCACCTGTGGCAAGACGCACAAACAATACGATACGCACATCATCCGCAAAGTTCTGGCCGATACAAATCGCTTCGGCAATTTCCGGCAATTGCTCGACCTGATTATAAATCTCGGCAGTACCAATCCGCACACCGCCCGGATTGAGCGTGGCATCAGAACGCCCGTGAATGATAATGCCGCCATGTTCCGTGAGTTCGGCAAAATCGCCGTGACACCAAACATTTGCAAAACGGTCGAAATAGGCCGAGCGATATTTCTCCCCTGTCGGATCATTCCAGAAGCCTGTCGGCTGACAGGGAAAAGGTTTGATACAGACAAGCTCGCCCTTGCCATGCATCAACGGCGTGCCATCCGTGTCCCAGACTGCAACTCCCATACCAAGGCCTGCCCCCTGAATTTCACCGCTCCATACGGGCAGAACAGGCACGCCAAGCACAAAGCAAGAAACGATATCCGTACCACCGGAGATCGATGCAAGGTGGATATCCTGTTTAACAAATTGATAAATATAGGAGAAATTTTCAGGAGAAAGCGGTGATCCGGTAGAGAACAGAGCGCGCAACTGCGGCAGATTATGACTGCTTGCAGGCTCCAATCCGCTTTTTCTCAAAACATCAATATATTTTGCAGAAGTACCGAAATGGGTCATGTTTTCGGTCTGCGCATAGTCAAACAGCACATTACCATCGGGGTAAAACGGCGATCCGTCATAGAGCAATAACGTGGCCCCTGCCGCCAGACCAGAGGCCAGCCAGTTCCACATCATCCAGCCGCAGGTTGTGAAATAAAACAACCGGTCACCCTGTTTAATATCCGCATGCAAGCGGTGCTCTTTGACATGTTGCAGCAGAGTGCCGCCGGCAGAATGAACAATACATTTTGGTATGCCGGTGGTGCCCGATGAGAAGAGAATAAACAATGGATGGGCAAAAGGAAGTTGGTTAAACTGCAGTTCTGATGGTACGAATTGTTCTGCAGCCTGATCAAAAGTCAGACATTTGGCCGGTGTACCATTTTGAATCTCGCGGGACACAGCTTCAGCAGTACCAAGATAATCAACGATCAGCACCGCTTGCAGGGACGGCAGTTGCGGCACAATCTGCTCTAATTTTTCACCGATCGGCTGCGCTTTGCCATTATACCAACAGCCATCACAGGTGATGAACAGCTTGGGCAATATCTGGCCAAAACGATCCAGCACACCTTGCACCCCAAAATCAGGCGAACAGGACGACCAGACAGCACCGATGGAAGCACAGGCCAGCATAGCGGCAATACTTTGCGGCATGTTGGGCAGCATCGCCGCCACACGGTCACCAGCTTGTACGCCCTGCGCCAGCATAAACTGCTGTAACTGCGAAACCAGACTTCGCAGCTGGTCACAGGTCATGCGTGAACGGACACGATCCTCACCACGAAATACCAAAGCATCGTCACTGCCGGTTTTTTGCAACAGATTTTCAGCATAATTCAGCTTCGCATCGGGGAAAAACCGCGCTGCCAGCATATTGTCAGCATTAATGAGGATACGGGCGCCCTTATGGCCGATAATACCGCACTCATCCCATACCAGAGACCAGAAAGCCTCCGGTCGCTCAACAGACCAGTCATACAATTGTTGATAGGTTTCAACAGGTAAGCCGCTGATGTTCCGCGCTTTTACGGTAAAAGTCGTCAGGTTTGCCTCGGCAATTCTTTGTGCCGATGGCTGCCATAAAGGCTTGGAACCAGCTCCATTCGAATTAACACCTGTGATCATCCGGCTCTCCTCCCCAATATATTATCGCTGTTTTCCAGAAGAAGACAAAGTCCTGATTGGCCTTTCTCAGACGATGACATGAAACTTATTTTTTAATGAATTTAGCATGCAAGGGTCATTTCTTGGAATATATCGGCCTCCCTCCGCCACTGATGGATTATCGGCATCAAATCCTTGCTTGAAACCACCAGATGGTTTTTGTTCAATGCAACCTTGTGCTCATCAGTCACACTTTCAAAAACCCTCATCAAGATTAGTGACAAATTTACTATCAGGTGTGCGGATCAGTCCTGAGAGAATTTCATTTTTTCTCCAATACCAGCGTCAACTCACTATTGATAAACGTTAGCGGCGAACTGTCGCCCTCTGACAAAAAAGTAGAGGCCTTCAGGCCGTCAATTTCAGTTGCATTTCCGGTAAAATTGCCCTGAGCTATCTCCGGAATAGATTATTTGAGCAGAATCCATTAACTCATGCGCAGATCTCCATACAAATAGGAAAATCAGTTGCGCGCAGAGTTAAGACAAAAAATTATTGAAGTTTGCGATCGGAAGGTTGCAGAAAAAGGCACCAAAGTCGGGCTTTCTTTCTATGCCTTTTTTGCCAATAAGAATGATGATCCTGAGTTGTTGATGGAAGCCGCTGAATGGTGGATCAAAACTCATAAGCTGGATCACTTTGAAAAAGCCGAAAAAATCAAAGCGATCGTTCAAAGCGAACTTTAATTTGCGGCTGAACACAACAATTGCAAAGTGTAAGTCTTTTTACACAAGCATTTAACTGGTCAGATTGACCATTGCGATTGCAATACCAAATCCTATTATCAGCACACCAAACGCCCGATCGATCCAATGTCTGACAGAAAAAATCGATTTGCGAATGCGTGGCGCACTAAAAAACAGACCGACCAATGAAAACCAAAGCACGTGCGCGCCTGCAATAAACAGACCATATGCAATACGTGTTGCAACCGGCGTTTCAGACTGAATAATTTGCAAGAACAAGCTTACAATAAAAATCATTGTTTTGGGATTTAGCGCATTTGTCAAAAAACCAACCCGTAGTGCTGAGAAATCAGTGAACGCGGCAGGTACATCCAATATCACTTCATCAGATTTTCCTGTGCGAAGCATATTGAAACCAAGCCAGATAAGATAACCGGCTCCGGCAAATTTCAACGCACTAAATAATGCTGGCGTCTCACGTATCAAAATACCAATACCCAGAATGGTATAGAACACATGCACTAAAACGCCTGCGCCAATCCCAACGGCAGTCATAATACCGGCACGCCTGGATAAGGTCAGTGAATTACGCGATACCATCGCGAAATCGGGACCGGGACTGATGACTGCTAAAATCGTAATAGTTATTACAACAATCCACTCTGTCATAAATATTCCTTCCTCTTTTGAAGAAGGAGCTATCACGTATTAACAGAGGTAAATAATGATGACTTCTGACAGCTTATGTGATTAAAACTGACATATGAGAACACCCGTCACATCCCTGCCTGCTCTGAACTGTTTTCGCGCCGCGGCTGAGCATCTAAGCTTCAGCAAAGCGGCTGATCAGCTCAATCTCACACATAGTGCAGTAAGCCGGGCAGTACGTTTATTGGAACAAGATATCGGAACCGCGCTGTTCGAGCGTCGTAACCGTGCAGTATTTCTGACAGATGCAGGAAGAGAACTGGCGCAAGCAACCCAGCAGGGCTTAGGCATAATTGAAGCTGCTGTTGCCCGCCTGAAGGTAGACCATGAGCACGCCCCTGTCACAATCTCTTGTGAACCAACACTGTTGATGCGATGGCTCATACCACGAATACCATTATTTCAGAAAGCCTGCCCAAATGCAGATATTCGTTTAATAGCAGGTGGTGGTCCGGTCACTTTGGGATCAGGCATAGATTTCGCAATCCGTAGAGATGATTTTGACTGGCCAGAAAACTATAATGCACAGCTTCTGTTCACTGAAAGCATTGGTCCTGTTTGCAGGCCGGATAAAGTCTCCTCATTTTTTGAGGGTTGCAAAATACAATCGGATGCTCCGTTGCTCCATACCCGTACACGACCAACGGCCTGGTCAACCTGGTGCAAGCTTAATTCAACGACACACGACAACAATCCCGCTCATAACTTTGAGCATTTCTATTTCAGCCTGCAGGCTGCAGTGGCAGGTTTAGGTGTTGCGATTGGCCCATGGCACTTAGTGCGTGATGATATCAGTGCAGGTCTATTATCAGCACCATCAGGCTTTGTTGCTGATGGCAGCGGATATTATCTCTTATCTTCTTCAAACCACACCGACAGTCATGACAGTCTGGCTTTTCGTAATTGGCTGATGGACTTTAATGATCAGCCAAAACAACAGATCATACCTGAAGTTGAAATGCTTTGATGAAATGAGTTTGTATCAATGTAAACTACATCACTGCCAGAGACAGGAAACATCTTTCGTACCAAGCAGATATACCACCGCACATCTTGCGAATGCCTCACAGGCAATCTGCAACGTACAAAAAGCGGCTATCTCGCTCTTTTCTTCCGGTACATTCGCTCATCGGCAAGAGACATAATATCTTTAAATTTCTGACTGGATCTGAGCGGCATATATCCTACAGAAAGCGACAAAACATGCGTAATCCCTGTCTGCCTCTGCTGTAACTCATCATCTGCTTTCGCATTTATCTGTTCAATAGCCGCATCAATATCAGCACATGATGCTTTTGGAATGAAAGCACAAAATTCATCTCCGCCAATGCGTGCAATCAAACTATCGGATGGCAACACACTGACCATTGCCTGAGCGACAGAAACGACAGCATCATCGCCGACAAGGTGACCGTATTTGTCATTTATTATTTTCAGATAATCAATATCAGCCAGTAAAAACCAACCTCGAACACCTGCTGCACTTGCTGCATTAAACTGGTCGATAAAACTGCGACGATTAAGAATACCGGTTAGAGGATCAACACTCGCGATACGCGTTAACTCATTGGCTCTGCGAATGGCACTGCGATAAGAAAGTTCCAGTTTTTCCAAACGGGAAAACCAATATAGCCCGATCGGTATTGCGATCAGAAACGGTAGAGTCAATCGGACAATGACCGTTATTATATCAGACTCTGTTCCAGTGATTACTCGAATACCGGTTGAAAATGATATGGAAATGGCCGCTGCGAACACCGCGACTATTGCTGTTCGTTTCAACACAAACTTCGATAACAACCGCCTCGCCTTCCGGGATCATATTAAAAGACTACAATCTGACTTTTAATGCACGTAGCAGTTTTACCGATGTGATTTTCAGAAACACGTATATTTATGCGCTCAACGGCTGTAATCCACAACTCAACGATAAGGCAGTTGTCAGCATCACAGGTTTTCCCGAAATGAAACTTCTCTCTTCCTCCATCAAAGAAGGAATACTTATCAACTTACCTTACTGAAATAATGTAAAGAATACTGAATAGATTGCAGGCGAAATCACTCTCAATCATTTATGGAGTAAAAATAAGATAACTAAAGAACGAAAATATACAGCTTGAAATTTCAATAGCTTACATTTATCGCGCTATAATCACATTCCATTTGCCAAACTTGATGAGACCACTCACTATAGCGAGTGCATTTGATGGAATATTGTCCAGCCGGCAGCAGTATTGAGGCGCAAAACCTCGCTCTATTGCAAAGCGGCTAATCGCCCGAAGCAGCCTTTATGCATCCCCATTTTGACCAGACTTTTACGACCGGCATTTGCGAGCATGATTTCAGCTCGCGATATTTCCGGTAAAAGGTTTGGAGTTTCGCGACAACCTCGCGAAAATGCCTCGCCGCCGATCAAATATTGAAATCAAAGCTATCGGTATCAACCTCGTCGCCAAATGCCTTAAGTTGAGAAACAGGATTGAAGCGGAGGCCATATATCTTACCGCTTGCGTCCCGGCCGCCGCTAATATCGACCGAATATATGCCGGGTTCGACATCAAGCATGTCGTTAACCGATGTCTTGCTATTGAAATTTTCCTTGTAGTTTTTGAAAAATTCATGCTCCCAGCCGAATAAGGAGAATAAATCTGTCGCAATCAGAATCCCAGACTGGATTTTCAATGGGAAGCCGGTATGGACGAAATCCCATTCGATCGCGGATGGAATCCTGCTCAGATCGATGAACCGGTAATCATCCTCATCAATCGGATACATCGGAATGATAGCCCCCTCGGATATAGCAGCATCTCCGATATCCGGCCTTGTTGTGAACAGCTCAAAAACATTCCCGCCCGTGCAATTTGCTCTCTCCAGAAAAGCGCAAAATATGGTTGGGTCGAACAAAACAATCCCACCATCATATTCCATCGATATTTGCATTAAGTGCTTGGGCAACGAGCAGTTCCTGTCAGATTTTTTGTAACGCGAAGCCCGCGCCTGGCATCAAGAGATCGCAGCCACCACCATCTCTCTGATTTTTGCGTCATTCGCAGTCACGTAGCGTGGATATTTTTGTGCCGTCTCCTCGTCTGTCGTCACACCCTGCTCAAAGACGCCTTCGAGTTTGTGCTCATTTTTATAATCTTTCCATGAGAAGAAAACGTCTTTGAACCGTTTATCCGGCTTATAATCGGGGTCTTTTGAGATGATATCCCATTGGCCTTCCGATTTTTGATCGAGGAGAATGAAGCTGTTCAGAAGAACGGGCTTAATCAGCCATTCTGCAGTGAACGAGGGATCCAATATTGGTTGCGTTGATGTGTAATTGAATATTTCGGCAATTGTGCCCGCTCTTAACTCAGAAACCAGCCTGCCAAAGGCATATAGTTCATCGGCAACCTTGAATGAGAAGATATCACCGATTGCAGGCTTCACCCGCTTCGGGCGTTTGCCCGTCTTAATTTTGATCTCTTGAACGCGAAGCTCGTCGAAGTCACTCAGCACGTCACTATCGGCATTGACCGAGAAAGCCAAGGTCAGCAAATACTCAAGCTCTGCGACCGAAGGCTTCCGCTTCAAATCCTCCTCGTAAGAGCGTGATACCGATCGCAGGAAGCGGCGGGCATCATCCAACACAGTGTCGCCTATTTCCATCTCAGGCGCATCAGTTACCGTCCACCACCCCAAGCCAGGCCTCCTTCTTGTTTTCTGCCCGTCGTATTCATCCCAAGCTTTGCAGATATTGAATAACACAAATATACCATCTCGCTTTATGGCTTGATGTGCGTAGAGGAAATCCGAATACGCGCTATGCCACGTCGAATGGCTCTGCTTTGAACACAAAGATAATGGTTAGAAAACATCAAAATGAACCAAAGGCACAAGCCTCCAGATTGCACATCTCGTTAAAAATAATCGTTAATTCACTTTGGTCGTCAATAGGCTCCATGTCGGAAAAAATATCTTTGCAACAACAGGGATCAGAAAGGAGCCAAGAATAAAACCGAACACACCATCCGAAAATGCAGTCACGAACCAGTTAGCAACATCTGCAAAGGCTTCAGAAACCTTGCTTGATGCCAACAATGCCAGATGTTCAATGAAACCATATGGCTGATGCATCCCCAATTCATGCATTCCGTGAATAAAGATATTGCCCCCGACCCAAAGCATAGCTGCCGTGCCGATTACAGTCAGCAACCACAATAATTTAGGCACAGAGCGAACAGTCCAATGACCAAAGGCACGCGTCCAAGACAATCTGCCTTTTTTGGCTAAGAGCACACCAAAGTCATCAAGCTTAACGATCACAGCAACGACACCATACACAAGCACTGTCACCATAATACCAACCAGGCATAATGTTACTAACTCTATCCATAAAGATCGGGCTTCAATCATTGACAGAGCCAATGTCATAATCTCGGCAGATAATATGAAATCCGTTTTCACCGCACCTGAGACACGGCTTTCTTCAAGTGCTGTAGGATCCTGAGCGTCATCGGCCTCACCATTATCGTGAGAATTCGAGGGAACCAGCTTATGCCAGACTTTTTCAGCACCTTCGTAGCAAAGATATGCACCGCCAATCATTAGAAGCCCAGTCACGGCAACCGGAAAATAATAATCCAAAGCCAATAACCCTGGAATGAGGAAGGCTTTATTTCGCAAACTCCCCATAGCTATACGGGCAATCATAGGAAGTTCGCGAGCCGCAGTTATTCCGACAACATAATTTGGCGTTACGGCGGCATCATCAATGATAACACCAAGGGTTTTTGTACCGGCTCGCGTTGCATTGGCAGCAATATCATCGACAGAAGCTGCAGCTACCTTCGCGATTGCAGCCACATCATCTAAAAGTGCCAGCAAACCACTCATATAATTATCTCCAATGGAATAGATAACAGTAGTTCACCGATAAAAATAAACAAGATTAGAAGTTATGAATAAGGAGCATCTTAACGGCGGTTTTAGCGTTTGATGGTTCCTGTAATTATCAATTCAGAAAACAACCAAAAGTAGATTTACCGGGAAATACAAACCAACAGTTGACATGCGGTGGATTACAACCTATATCTCCCGTATCGATATTTGCTTGTTTAGCTTTGCTTTCAGCGCACACTATGCGCCTTTGACGAACCTTCCTTTCAAAAAATCGCTATCACTTTCACAGCGTATAAACGCTGTGGTATTCTATTATTGCTATGAAAGGGTTCATTATGGCCACTGGCACAGTTAAATGGTTTAATTCCACAAAAGGCTTCGGCTTCATTCAGCCTGACGAAGGCAGCGCGGATGTGTTCGTACACATTTCAGCCGTTGAACGCGCTGGCATGCGCGATCTCGCAGAAGGCCAGAAAATCGGTTACGACTTAGAGCGTGACAACCGTTCCGGCAAAATGTCAGCTACCAATCTTCAGGCTGTATAATTTGGTATAGCTCTCCTTTGACCACGGATGTACTGGCACTGTTGAGAACATTACCATGAGAGGTCAGACAGTTTGTCTGGCCTTTTTTATTTCCCCCACCACAAGAAATCAGCGCCGCAATGCGAACTGAATAAGTAGTGCAACCTATGTGCTGCCCCCTATCACTGATCCTTCACATCAAGATCATATTCAAGGCGATATGAACAATATCTGAGGCCTTACCCTTGCCGTTGACAATCCGGCGCACCTCAACGAAATCCGAATTCTGCAGAGTAATATATCGGTCGAGCTTATGCCGCCCCTTGTTATCACCAGCAAACCAGCTCTGAGCCATACCAGGGATGAGAATTTTTGCTGCATAAACCGGATCGGGCAACAACTCAGGATTACTGACAAAGTCGACAGGTAGTTTATCACTGGCCTTCTGGTAGTTCTCTCGTCATGTCAGTTGCACGTACCCCATCCCCACACACGGATACTATTTCTTTGAGTGCAGATCTTTCTCGCCGTCCATTTCGTGTGCCGGCTTCATGGTTCGGACTGTTTCCCAGAACACAGTTGCCAACACATCGGCAGCCTGATTACGTAAGAGATTATATTTCAGGCAAGTTGAAATGATCCGGCGAGTATCACCAAGATTAAGATTCATTTGAATTTTCCCGTAAGTAGTTACAAGAAAGCCCCGCACATCGCGGGGCTGAAATTACATCTCTGAATGTTGCAGAGAACCACTGATAGCTCCGAAGCCAGTAAAACTGTGTTTTACATTTTCACAGCGGAATTCCCACCATCCACAAACAATCCGGAGCCGGCAACAAAACTGGACATCGGGGATGCAAGAAAAAGAGCCGCTCTGGCAATTTCTTCCGGTTGAGCGATACGTTTCAGAGCATGTAACTTGGCGGCCCACTCTTTCTGTGTCTCATCACCTGCCATAGCAGTATCCGTTCCCCCGACCATCAATGCATTTGCCCTGATACCTTGATCTGCATAGTCTGCCGTTACCCCCTTCACTAACCCCATGAGCCCTGCTTTTGCAGCAGCGTAAGCACTCATACCCGGCAGCCCGACAGATGCTCCAACGAAACTGGATGTAAAAACAATAGAGCCGCCTTTGCGGGCAAGCATAGCGGGTATCTGAGCGCGAACACCAAGAAAGGCTGATGTCAGTGTTATTGAAATTGTTTCATTCCACTCAGCAAGTGTAACTTCTGAAAGCGGCTTAACAGGGCCGATTATCGCAGCATTGTTAAAGGCAATATCAAGCCCGCCAAACGAGCGCAAAGCTACCTCAACAAGCTCCTCATGAGTATCTTGCGAACTAACATCACCTGCAACAATCTGCGCTTGCCCGCCTCGAGAGTGAATGGTTTCCGCGACCTCTCGAAGAGCCCTTTCTCCACGAGCATTTAATACGACTGAAGCGCCCTCTGCACTAAAAAGCAATGCAGCAGCACGACCGATCCCCGATGAAGCACCGGTAATTATAGCAACTTTATTTTGTAATAGTCCCATTGATTGTCTCCTTTGTGGAAGCCATTCATAGGAACGATAATGATATCCGGACTATGCATTTCTTATTTTTAAATTTCACATTTTTTGGCAATACCGTAGACATGCGTGCGATTAAGTAAGGCTTGATCATTCTGCCACGAATTTTCATGATCGAGAGTCAGACCGATACGGCCTTGCAGACTTTCTCCGCAGTCGAGGCTGACCTCAGTGTCAAACGTATCGGTGAGGACTGGCAACAAACATTACTGAAAATGAAGCTACAGATCTGATGCTTGAAGGAATGTTCGGATGGAAGGACAGCAAAACGTCCAAAATCTATATCAGAAGCGCCCAACACTCGAAACTGGCAAGACAAACGGTTACGAAGATTGACTGGAGAGGTTTGGGCAGCATTTCGCCACACCCAAATTCAGAGGAGGAGTGCGCGATAAAAAATGAAAAACAAATAAGCTATTTCAGCTGCTTAAACTGCCAAAGCGTGGCAGTGGGATGCCTCGCCCGTTATCCCAATATACGATATATTCAAGCTGCTAAGTTCCCCTCCCTATAATTTATACCCTTGGATTATAAGAGATATTACATTCCCACCCCTTACTTCATAGCCAGTTTAAAAAAGCAAAAATCAGTACCGATCTGTCAGTGGTATTGGTTTTGTATCTCACGCCGTTATAAGGAGTGAGTTTGTTTGCTCAGAAACCCGCGTTATTAAAACAGGTCAAAGTACCATATAGGGATCAAGCGCCGATAATGACCTCAAATGACAAAAGCCTATCTGTACTGATGTCTACTTATGAGCGCGATAATGTAGAACATCTCAGAAGCGCACTTGACAGCCTCGCTCGGCAAACCTTGAAGGCCGATGAGGTTATCCTGGTTGAGGATGGACCAATCTCGGATGCGCACCGGGAACTCATTGAGCAATTTAGAGATCAGTTAAATATTGTATCTGTTAAAATCCCTCAAAATGTTGGTCTCGGTCCTGCGTTAAGGCAAGGACTGCTGCAGTGTAAGTCACCGATAATTGCCCGCATGGATACAGATGACATTGCTCTTCCTACACGCTTTTCCGAACAATATGATTTCTTAATAAACAATCCAGAAGTTGCCATAGTCGGCGGGCATATAGCGGAGTTTGATAACGACCCTGATAAACCATTAGGCATACGCAAAATCAAAACAACGCATGAAGAGATAGTACGGGCTTCTTGGTTCAGAACTCCGTTTAATCATATGACGGTTATGTATCATAAAGATGCGATTATAACGGCTGGCAATTATAAACACTTACCGGGCTTTGAAGATTATGATTTATGGCTGCGATTAATCGCTTCAGATTATCAATGCAGGAATATGGATAAAGTATTGGTGCTAGCCCGTATCGGAAATGGTCTTCTGGAGCGTCGCTCCGGATGGAATTATATATCACGTGAAGCGAAAGCTGTGAGCGGTTTTCGAAAATATAAAGTTATCCCTCTCCCGGCACTTTATATCAATCTGATCGGACGGCTTGTTATTCGTATCTTACCACGCAAAGTTTTGGGAATTGCATATAGAAAACTGCGCACAAATGCATAAACCTGACCATAACGGATCATATCTCATTGAAAAATCTACCACATGGATGAAGTATGGCAGTCACAAAATTTGATACGCAGAAAAAAACAAATAGCTTATGACTAAAACCTACGCCTATTATTGGGTCTGAGATTTAGATGAGATGACGAATGAATAATTTTATCTGCGGGTATAAAGACCTACTCAGCAGCACAAAACAATATCACTTGTGGCTAATGTTAGCGTGGGTGGAAATTCGCCAGCGCTATGCGAGATCAAAAATCGGCCCCTTTTGGCTAACGCTTAGCATGGGGATTTTGGTAACAGCTCTGGGCATAGTCTATGGAACGCTGTTTGAAGCAAAATTAAGCGAATATTTGCCTATGCTGGCAATTGGTTACGTTTTTTGGACTTTTATATCAAATTCCATCAATGAAGGATGCAATACATATATTGCATCTGGAAATTACTTGAAACAAATACCTCTCAACAGAGGTGTTTTTGTCCTTCAAACATTATATAGAAATATAATAATACTTGCACACAATTTTGTAATTGTTTTAGTAGTTCTTATTATATTTCAATACAACGTTATAAATCATCTGCATTTTTTTATTGCAGGATTTATTATCCTTTGCATAAATTTATTATGGATGATAACAATATTATCAATATTGTGCGCCAGATTTAGAGATTTACCGCAAATAGTTGTAAGTTTTCTGCAGGTCATTTTTTATATCACACCAATTCTCTTCAAAAGAGAAATGCTAAGCAAATTTCCTCTTCTGATTGATCTGAACCCGTTTGCACATTTAATCGAAATTGTCCGTTCTCCCTTACTAGGTGAAACTGCCCCAATGCTGAGCTGGTTAGTTTGCATAGCTATGGCCGTAATAGGATCCGCAATCAGCATCTGGTTCCATGGCCGCTATCGTGCACGCATTCCTTATTGGGTTTAGGAAATACCATGTCTTATGTAAAAGCGAAGAATCTATCAGTTGAGATGCCAATCTATGAGGTCTCCGGACGCTCAATGAAAATGCGTGTCATTAACAAGCTTGCATCAACACGAATTGCCTCCAGCAATTCAGGCATTACAGTCATTAAAGCGCTTCAAAATTTAAATTTTGAAGCACATAAAGGCGATAGAATTGGATTAATCGGCAGCAATGGCGCTGGAAAATCCACACTTCTAAGGGTTCTTGCGGGCATTTATGAACCATCTGTTGGCGAGCTTGAAGTAAACGGTAAAGCAGTCCCTTTACTTGAAATGGGATTAGGCATGGACGATACCATGACCGGATACCAAAATATAAAAATGCGCGGCACCTTGTTAGGAATGTCCCCCGATGAAATTCTTGCCAAAACTCCCGAAATTGCAGAATTCACGGATCTGGGCGATTATCTTCACCTGCCAATTCGTACCTATTCATCAGGAATGAAAATCCGCCTGGCTTTCGCTATTTCAACAGCAGTCGAGGCAGATATTCTACTGCTGGATGAAGTCATAGGTGTTGGTGATGCAGCCTTCATCGAGAAAGCAAATCTTCGCATGAAGAGCTTGCACGAAAAAGCCAGTATTGTGTTCTTAGCATCGCATGCAAATCCCTTAATTGCTGAGATGTGCAACAAAGTCATATGGCTGGATGCCGGCTCAATTCGCTTCTACGGAGACGTTCATGAGGGCCTGGCCCTCTACTCTGGAACACATTGAGGCATAATTTTATTGTCAATCAGGTTAGCCGCACATCAGGAATACATTTCTATGTCACTAGACATCAATAAAATTACACTCGTAGTCGATATCCGCGGCTGGGCGTTTGACAATATCGCAAAATCTATTCAGAGCACATTAGGCCAATACGCAGATCTAAACATTCTTTATTGGGAAGATTACAACAAGCCATCTGAATTATTAGATGCTATCGGCAATAGCAAATCAGAATTAATTCATTTTTTCTTCCGGGAACACTTAAATGTTTTGATTAATACGACTGATAAATCAAATAAAAATATTGAAATTTTATGTGATAAAACGATTACAACACATATTCCAGACTATTTGTATGCCGATGAAAACTCTCTCAGAGACAGACATACATTATTTAATTTTTGTGATGCCTATTTCACAATAAACAATGATTTGTTCGAATTATATTCGTCAAACTTTCTTATCCCTCACCCAACAGATGTTATATACGACAATCCCAGCATTCCTCTCATCAAACAAAATAAGACCAGCACAACGCCTGAAACTATAACCATTGTCTGGTCGGGAAATTCTCAATGGGGGGAATATGCAGGTTACATTGACTATAAAGGAGTAAAAAATATTATTACTCCTGCGATAGAGCAATTGAGAGATAAGCATAAAAATATAAAGTACATCTCCTTTGATTCATCAAAAGAAAAAACATCAAATGAAGTAATCTTAGAAACGCTTGAAAATGCAGATATACTTTTAATTGCCTCAGAAAAAGAAGGAACTCCCTTAACTTTGATTGAAGCAATATCACGTCATTGCGCAATTGTGAGCACTCGCACCGGCATTGCGACGGAGATTTTATCAGAAATACAACAGGATTTTCTATGTGATCGATCCCATCAGGCATTTTACAATGCCCTGGAAAGATTGATTACAAATGGAAAATTGCTCAAGCAGTGCAAAGATGAAAACTATCAAAGCTATCTAAAATATTTTGGCCCTGAAGGCACCATCCCCGCTCAATGGGTTCGGTTCTTTAATGCAGCACATCAAAAACACAAAAAAGACGGGCAAAGCAGAAAGAAAAATCTATTACAGGAAACAAAAAGCACGCTCAGCAAACGTATCGCAATCTCAAGCGTGAGAACCGGCGCACGCCTCGCTCAAAAAGCTGGCCTTGTTCCAACACTCCGGAAAATCTCCCCAGTGTTTGCATCTACTTACCATAGAATCCTGCATGGAAACGGCTTAAGCAAAGCAAACTATGATCAAGCAGATCAGATTTATAATACGTTTTTTAATCAATCTGATAAGAACAAGCCAATTGCCGTTTACTCCCCTATGTGGAAAGGTGTTGCAGCTTCAACCGAGGCAATATTTAACAAAAATGCGATTAGATTTCCTTTTTATGATACAGAATATCCAGAAGCCCAAAAACACAAATATTTAGGTTCTATTGCTGAGAAGCTCGCATCATTAGAAAAGCAACCGATTATTTATAGTGGTGGCTCTGCAATACATATTACTTTAGCAAAAAAAATCCGCGAACTTAACCCGGATATAAAGCAATATTTTATGTGGCACGGCTCCCCGTCTCAATGGATCGATCCCGAGCAGTACAATCATTTTTTACAATGGAAACGTGCATATAATGAAAGTATTATCAATGGCTTCATTACCGTTAAACAAGATTTGCATAACATATTAAGTAAATTAGGAATAATATCCTACGATATTTACAATCCTTTACCTAATCTGGTGAACAACAGCAGGAAAAAGATAATCTCCGGCACCCCGTTAAATGTTGGTCTTTTCTCCGCAATTAGTTCATGGCAAAAAAACCCTTATGTACAACTGCTGGCGCTTGCCGGAAAAAATGTGGTTCTAAATACGAATATCGATAAAAATATTGTAGCTGAACTCAATCTCAAATTATCCGATACTCATTTTTTCAACCACATGCCCCGACATGATTTTATCCGGTTGCTGGAGCAACAGGACATAAATTTGTACGTAACAAATACAGAATGTTCGCCAATGACAGCGCTCGAAAGCTGGGCATTAAACATACCATGCATTGTCGGGCCGGCTGGCGATATTTACTCGCAAGTCGACAAAAAGTTAGCACACTATCTTATAGAACAACATGTTGATGATCCGAATGCTATTGCAGACAGATTTGACCTTGTTGTTGAGAATATGAATGAGATTATTGATATATTAAAAATGAAAAAAGAGAAATATAATATTTTATACAATAATAAAATTGAAGATTTATATAAAAGTATCATGCAATAACTTTAGTATGGGGTATAGCTTTTAATACGCTACACCCCATAATATTTTTTAAATCAACGTCCTCTGCGAGCTATTGCTTTATAGCTGCGCCAAAGCGTACGGGCTGTATTTCTACCTAGCGGCAATAACCATGGGGCTTTTCTTTCAAGAAATTTTGCCATCCGAAGCGCCGCAAAAACCACTTCACTGCTTTCAAAATCATGCAATCTCGCAGCATCCGACGCAGATAATGACTGGATATCACCTGCAGCTTTGTGCTTATTGGTTTCGTAATTTAAAGCCATTAGCGGAATATCACCATAATCCTTGAAGCTTTTCCCTGATAGCAAAGCACGGCGATTTTGCGCCTGATTTTTAATAGCTTCAGGACTATGTATCATTGAGGACGGCCGTCTGCGGTAATAAAAATAAATATTATTCGTAACAATACTTCTGATGCCTGCAGCAATCATACGCTGATACAAATCCCAATCCTCGTATGATTTCAGCTCCTCCCGATAGCCAAAGCGCTTCAATGTTTCAGCTCTTATCAACATTGTTGCCGTTGAAAAACGGTTTTCAAACAAGCCCGAATAATAGGCATCGCCATGGAAAATTGCATAATCAGTATATTTTTCTTTATGCTCCAGATTTATTTCCTCATGATCAGCAAAAAAAGCCGTTTGCGGTACAACATAATCAAAGTCCGGCGATCGCTTTAATGCCTGCACAGCAAGCTCTATGAAATTCGGATGAATAATATCATCTGCATCCAGAGGTAGAATATATTCGCCAGTGCAATGCTTCAGTGCCAAATTTCGAACCGCCGATAAACCTATGTTATAATCACAACGAATTATCTTAATCAGATCGCTCTCATTCCTCGAATATTGGTCAATTATGTGTTTTGACCATGCATCCGTTGAGGCATCATCAACAACAACAATCTCCAAATTCGGATAAGTGCTGGCTAGTACACTATCAATTGTTGAGGCTAAATATTGTCCGAGATTATAATGGGGAATGATAATACTGACTTTGTCTTGAAGCGTATCATCGCGTCCCTTCTCGACCTTTGAAGCTGGTTTATGCTTCATATCCCAAGGCTGGGTATCCTCCGGAACTTTTACAATTTGTGTAACTGCATCACGTTCACGAAATAGTCGTGACAATGCCTCGGTCAGGCCGATAACACTTTCATCAAATTTAACACAATTAACCCCATCCTCCCATGGTGTATTCTCACCAAAAGCAGGATTCTTCTCGTTTAAAATGCATTGAGCGCCAAGGAGTGATGCTTCATACGCAGCAAGGCAAAATGACTCCCAGCCACCTGGAAATACACATATTGATTGTGAAATAATTTTATCCCGCAACCCCGCAGCTGTTGTTTTATAAAAAACAAATCTGTTAGCAAGATCCGACGGAATTAACTTCTCAATACTTGAAGTATACTCATGATCTGATGAATTAGCAAGAAGATGAATCTCACCTTTGTATTCAGGGTTGTTTCTAATAAACCCAACACATCCACGAATAAATATATCAGGCCTTTTAATTTTTTGTATTTTTGACGAGAAAACAATAGGAGTATTTTCATTTACTCTTATAGTTTCTACACAAGCAGCACTATCTAAGAGCACTGGAGGTGCATGTATAACTAATTTTTCATCCCAAATCTCTGAAGATATTCCAAAAACGTTACGTGTACTATCTGCTACGGGTTTTAGTTGCCCAATCACAATATCTGCGTCTGCGATTGCTTTTCGCTCTATATCAAACAAACATAGAGTATTATTTAATATAGGTCGTGTTTCATACGCAGCGATCGAACGCTCTGTAGAGTGCAAGCGAATAGCGAGCGTCGTCTCCTGAAAACCCGTTCCTAATAGTTTGTGCTGAATCGTTGCAAAACCCAAACCTCCCCAATCGGGAAACTCGATGTAATCAAATTTTCCATATTCTTCTTCTGCAGAAAGCAGTGTCTGTAACAACGCAACAGAAGTATGATGAAAAGAAGTATTAGAGAACGCCCATTGAGGTGGGAATAACGCATCTCTTTCAGTTGAAAGAAGAGAATAATTTTTATCTAAGCATTGAGCGAGCTGCACATTAGGATAAATTGCAGAAAATTGACCGGCATCAATTTTACGTCCGACCATCACAACTAAAAAATCATTATCATTTTTATTTTGTTTTGAATTCAATATATTAGATATAACTCGACCTATACCACCTGCAGTAAACGGATACAGTTCAGTTGTTACGAACACTTTCATAAATTAAACTCCAACAAACTCAGCATAACGGTCAATTGCCACTCTATTGAGCGAATTCTTATAGTCCTGAATAATTTCAGACATCGCATTGTAAGGAGTATTAAAGACGTTCCGTATGCTATTCGTTATGTCGGAAACACTAAGTGGATTTTGTACCACTGTTAAATTTGAGTATTCATGGTCTTCTAAAACATCAAGAAACAAAGGCCCGCTCAAACATGGAACATTACATGCAAGCGCCTCAAGATTAACCATCGGATGACAGTCAATAACTGTTACATTAAGAACAATATCAACATTATTCAAAATCTTCGGAAGCTGAAGAGGTCCTGCATATTCAATAATTGAAACTTTATCAGTCAATGATTTCGGCAGTGACAAATCCTTTGCAAAAACAAACACTTTGTCTATTTCGTTAATTGGCTCAACGGCAAGAACATTAGCATAAAGATTTTTTCTAATATCATTCCAAGAAGGAGCAAGAGCCTGTTTTTTAGAGGCGTCCTTAATTATAGGCAATCTCTGCTCGCCAGGATAATTAGGCACAGCATTGACTAATTGCGCGGTAAAATCTGATCCGCCGATAACATCATCAAAACCACGGCGAATTGCTGAGAAACGCTGTATTATCCCTCGTTTATATAGATTGATAGCCTTAATCGCGATGCGGCGCTCTTCCGGAAACTGCCACTGTGTTATTGTACCATGCCAGACAAGACAGAGTTTAATGCCTTGTTTTGAAAGCGCATGAGCAAGAACCTCCATAGCATCTGACATGCCATGAAGGATAATACGCTCAACACCATTCTCTCGAATATCTTGTAAAAGATCACTAATATCCCGACTATTAGGTTTCTTATGAGCACTAATAGCGATTTTGTTCCCCGGGAGAGTTCCTGCAGCTGCTCTTATCCCCTTCCATTCACGATGAAACAAGTGAGCAACACTTACAAAGCGATTATCTTTATGCGCAAAAATCTGATCCTGTGGAGCATTCCAGCAATAGAAGCCGTCTGGATATTTTTCCGCATCTGACTTGTGATTTTGTACAGATGAACTGTCTTTTTTTTCCGGCTCCGCCACAGACAACATTGCTTTGCGGAGCTCAGCCCTAAGCTTGAGGGTATCGGAAAGAACTATATTATCTTTCTCAAGAATTTCAATTTTCGCTTCAAGATCACTTATTCTTTTTTTCATATAATTACTATTTTCAGCGAGATCGTGCATTGTACCAACAGCATCGGAGCTAAGCTCAAGCTCCTGCTCCACTCCTTTTAAACCAGCTTCCAAAAGCGGAAGCCCTTCAATCAAAATCTGGTTAAGTGTTACAGCTTGCTCACGGCCCTGCGCATCTACTTTTTGTATAATGCGCGTTTGCTGCGTGGCTTGTGTCAAAACATAAAAACAATGATTGGAGGCAATATCGGGATAATATCGGAGATTAAATTCCGGGGCTAAAGTTCCAGCAACATCGTGCGTCCAGCAACCTGAATGCCAAGAATTTTGCCTTGCACTCAAAGCTGAAAGCGGATTTTCAATCAAAACTATCTGCCCATCACTGGTCAGATGTTCAGCCATTTTCAGAACCAAATTACGTGCCTGCTCGGGAGGATTATGAATTAACACCGAGACTGTAAAAATAAGATCAAATTTATCGTCAGGAAAAGCCTCATCTATAGCAGATGCTATTCGAATTCGGTCTTCTATCGGGTGTAAATCTGCAGGCGGAGTTGAAAATAATTCCTCAGCCATCGCATGAGAAAAATCATAACCGTAATATTTAATAAAATCTTTTCCAGCGAGTAAGCGCGTAAATCGGCCAAAACCACAACCAAAATCAAGTATCTTTAGAGGACGCCCCAAAAATTCAGATCTGGAGCTTAGATAATCCTCAAGCCATTTTTCCTGTATGGCATATTGATCATTCCCATGTTGCCGCCGTCCGTCTTGTTGGGCGCGATAGTCTGCCCCCTTTTTTTCTTGCCAATACCTCACAGACGACATTGAATCTGTCACTTACTTAGCCTTTCAGATTTAAAATAAATTAGCGATAAAGCATCAGCCTACACACATGCCTTAGCAAATTGCAAATTTACTTATAAAGATAAGAATCATATAACAAGAAAATTAGTAACAAATGTGTCAGCTATAGCCGTCATAAAACACACTACGCATTAGGTTCAGGTTTTAACCGCAATAAACAACTGTAAGAATTCGCACCGGAAGAAAAATTCCATCATATTCAGCATTTAGCAGCAGAACCTCATATCGCCTAATTTTCTTCATGCGTGTTAAGGAACTTAGTACCTTCAAGATGCCTCATCGCATCGATATGTCATTTGACCATTAATAAAAAAAGCCCCGCTTCCACGGGGCTTCATCCATATTGGTATCGCAATGTTTGCAGCTGCTGTATAACAATCAAGGATTATTCAATACTACGATGCTGAAGCACTGCTTCCCTCCTCGAAGTAATAAATATATTTTCTACTTTTTTAGATAGACAAATCCCAATTTTATCAACTTGTTCAAACGAAAAGGCTAGTATAGAGGTGACATAGCTCATTTCTGGATATCTTTGATCTTGCTGGGCTTAAGCTGGAATTTGTGCTTTATCGACGAAAATGTCATGCTTCCAGAAGCTGATACACTCACAGAGCGCAGCAAAGTTCAGGGAGCAGATGACTTCCTCCTTTTCGGAACGGTCACCTGCGCTTCATTCTCAAGCGGACCGCTGTTGCACAGCTCCGGCTGGCAGACGATCAATTGGATTGCTCTTCTGACAGTGGCCTGATCTTAGTGCCTTGGTCTGGTGGGCTGCCTCCCCTTCCGCGACTGATCACATAACTGCATAGTCATGCAACATTCAACTTATCTGACGGTACTAAGTGCCCCCCCCCGGAGGGAGCGCACTAGACATTGATTTACTATACAATTTCAAAGTTAGCCAAAACACTATTCACGCAATAATTCATACAAATTGGCTAACGCAAAAACCGCGCTGATCATTCAAGCGCAATACGGTTTATGTTATTTCCAATGTTTCAGCTTATGAGCAATTTGCACCACAAGCCACACAACACCTAGGCTTGAAAGCCCTAATGAAAAAGCCTTTTCCAGATGCGGAAGCCATAGCGGATTTGCCATTGCCCCAGTTGCTATAGCCGTTGTTGCACGTTCAACAACCTGATCTCTCATCACCAACACCCCTGCCGTTTCCCATTTTGGTAATTACCTTCCACCCGTTCAGCTGTTGGCCGGTCAACCTTTGTCAACGCTACCAGCCCAGCAGCTGATAGATCATTCTGCCGCCAACCCGCACAATTGCTCACACTGGTCGCGCACCACGCCAAGCTCAACACACAGAGCAACACTATCCAAATTGTCGATTGTTTCATTGATCCCTGCCCTGTTCTGGATTGCTTGTGTCACAGCTTGAGCGGCTTTCAAGGCCGCATCTTGTTTGCCGTCATGAACCCCAAGCGCATAAAAAAGAGGCCTGAAACTGCCCCTCCGATTACCGCACCAGTGATGTGTTGAAGACTGACTTTCATGTTCGCCAACCAAAGCGTTTAGCGAGAATGTAAAAGCCCTCAGTGACAAGGCCGACAAATGCCGTAGCGGCTACGGTTGTTACGGCCAGCACATCAGGATCGGCGGCAAGCTAACTTCCAACCTCGCAACCGATTAAACCACCCACGCCATAGCACAGCAGTATGCGAATGAGCGGAGCCATCATTTGCCCTTCCTGAAGATGGAGACGATTGCTTTGATGATAGTGACGAGCCAGCCGGAATTAATCGGATCTGGTTGCGGCTGCATCACTCCTGTCTGTGACAAGAACTGCTTGCGTTCAGCCTCGCGCCGTGTGGTCAGGCCGCGTACAGTCTGTTTCTTGCAGTTAACGGTGATCTTGTTCCAGACGAGGAACTGATCAGCAGCGCCTTTGCGGTCGCCTGCATTTAATTTTCTGAGTAGTGTTGAGCCTTTGAACGCTCCTGCTCCGATATTGAACGCTAAGCTCACCAGTGCATCAAATTCATTCTGATTAAGCGGCACCCTCACCGAAGCATTCACGGCCGCTTCAAAGATTACCAGATCGCGGCTCAGAATTTCCGATGCCTGCCATGCCGTGATTGTCATGCCAGCCGTCACACGAGACTCTCCTGCCGCCGATGTGTGACCGACACCAATTGTTAAAATTCCAGCACTGTCACGATATGCAGACAGCACAACTCCTTCGCGCCTTTCAATAAGAGCGCGTCCTGTAGAACTGGTTTTCATAGGGGGGCCTCTAGATACAAAAAAGCCCCGCATGAGCGAGGCTGCAATGTCCATGGTGATGGGCTACTGGTGCAAAGCACAGGTTATATATGGTCAATAAGTCGCTTTATATTTGAGATTTAGAAGTTGCTTTCTTTAGCCTGATATCTCATTGAACTTATAGACAATCCGCGGGGGGAATAAGTGTCTGACTTATCTGCTCAATTGGCCAAGTATGGGCTTATAGGAGTTGTAAATACTCTTATAACGTTCATAATAATAGCTGCACTTACTTATATTGGTATAAATCCATTTGCTTGCAATTTAATCGGCTTTGCAGCAGGATTATTGAACAGCTATATTATGAATAGCAAAATAACATTCAATAAAGAGTTTGAGAATCGCCAAGCCGTAAGATTTATCATCGGGTTTATAATATCATATGCGATTAATTTAATTGTATTGAGCTATGTAGTTGCATTAATAGATATTAACGCGTTGCTACCGCAATTAATTGCTATGATAACATATAACATAAGCTTTTTCATTATTATGAAACTATGGGTATTCGGTCGTGACTGAGAAAATTTATACATTAGACGTCGTAATACCCTGTTATCATGAGGAAGAAACAATTCCTCATACCATACCTCGACTGGTTGCATTTCTGGATGATTGTATAAAGGATGACGCCTTAAATTTACGATCCTACCGGCTAATTCTGATCGATGATGGCAGCCGAGATAACACTTGGTCAATTATTGAGGAGCTTCGCGCAAAGTTGCCGGTGCTCGGGATCAAACTAAGCCGCAACTATGGGCATCAAAATGCGATGGTTGCAGGGCTTACCATGTCAACCGCTGATGCTATTCTCACTATCGATGCTGATCTGCAGGATGATATTAACGCTATCAAAGACATGCTTCTGGCATATCAATCAGGCGTTCATTTGGCTCTAGGCGTTCGCTCCTCAAGAGGCAATGACAATGCTTTCAAGAAATCCACGGCGTTAGGATATTATAAATTGATGAGCGCTTTAGGCGTCAACATCATAGAAGATCATGCAGACTTCCGTTTAATGTCTCGACGCGCACTGGATGCACTTCTTGCTCATCAAGAGGTAAACTTGTTCCTGCGCGGCGTCATTCCTACAATTGGGTTTGCGACAAAGATTATCCACTACAAGCGCTTAGATCGTGAATTTGGGGAAACCAAGTATACGCTTAAAAAAATGCTTGGACTGGCTATCAACGGAATTACTTCGTTCTCAGTTGCGCCACTTCGCTTCGTAACCTTTACCGGCGCTATTGTGAGCGCAGCCTCTTTTATGGCGGCGATCTGGGTAATGGTCATTCGGGTGTTCTTCTACGGGTATGCTGTTCCGGGTTGGGCGTCCACAGTTCTTCCCATTCTGTTCCTCGGCGGCATACAGTTGCTAAGCTTGGGGATTATTGGGGAATATATCGGCAAAATTTATCTAGAAGTTAAAAAAAGACCTAGATTTTTGATTGAGAAAACAAGCGATGAAAATCAATAAACTTCACACATTTGCCAGCGTAATCTCTGTTTTGGCGATAATGTACATGTACATTGATTTTCTTGGGCAAGACAATGTCCGCGTTATGTACAACGATATCTTTTTTAGTGACTTCCCGGGGTGGGTCGGGCAGCTGGATAATTATCGGTATTCGGCAGCTGCATTTGCCTACGTCTTGTTTAAAACAGGCATCCCTTATTACGATATGATCTACGTATGGGTAATTTTATTTGGCCTATCATTAGCGTGGGCATCTTATGAATTTGCCCGGTTCTGCCGTTTTCCTGCCTCAACAGTTCCGTTTTTTATTTTCATAGTAGCAGCAAATGGGTACATGTCAGATATGTACCTATTCTCAATGGTATTTAACATTTATGCCCTGGCATATTCTGCAGTTGCTCTCTGCCTAAGAGTATGTAGAAAAATGCCAAATACCATTGGCTATTTGATAGCGACAATATTGGCATTTATCGCATTAACAAGCTATCAACCTACAGCCTTAATCCTACTGTTTGCCTCAGCCCTGTATGCAATTCATATGGGAATAACGTCGAATAATAGAATGTCGTTACGCGAAGCATTCATTCCGGTAATTGCGTTTATCATTTCTGTACTGGTATTTATTTCCATTAAAGAAGCTTTCCCGCTGCAAACTGGCAGGGATGCAAGCTTTCACAATATCATTGGAAATCTGCCGCATTATATTCGCTTCATTCCAACAATGTTATTAAAGGGAATGTCGCCATATACGACCAGATACGAGGTATTGGTTTATACTTTCGCGATTATTTGTATGTCGGGTATGCTCCTTTGGCACTTTGCTAAGCATCGAAATATACTTACGATTTTGGGTGTAGTCGCATTAATCTGCGGCATCCTAATTATAGCAAGCCCGTTTTCATTGTTCCCAAGTGGTTTCTGGCCAAGTCCTAGACAAATGTCTGGTTCAGTATTCTTTCTGGCTGGTTCTGTAGTGCTGGTAAGCGCTTATCTACCAAAACGTGTTATCAGTATAACACCGTATTTAGCAGTTGCGTTCATTACAATTCTCATCACGCATCAGGCCAAGTTTTTTGCTGTAATGAAAGGTCAAGATGAACGTGATGCATTGGCAGTTGCAATGATCATTAATGAAATTCGTGCGACAGGTGATATCTCGCCAAGTACAAAACTTGCAGTATCATCTACGATTCATAATGATATCCGTTCCGGAAACAGGCTGTCAGCCTTCGATACCACTTGGAGCAATATGGAAATTTTCCGTATTCTGACCGGTGATTTCATCAAAGGCACTGATTCCGCGCCAGAAGGCACCTGCCTTACACCACCTGAATCTTATTGGCGAATTGAAAAAACCAACGATATGATTGTGGTTTGCATGAAATGAATGGGGCGCATAGAGCGCCCCTTTTCGTATCTTGCAATTTTACCACAAACTATCTGTATCTGTTTCATAGGTGATGCTGAACCTGATATCTGCACCATTTTGAATGTCAGCATGCGTTTTATTTGGGATTGAAATTTCATATTTCGCATTTTCAATAACTATTGGGGTTCCCGCAACTGGAGCAAGATATCCAAACGAAAGAATGCCGCTAGAGTATTGGCCCCATCCGTCACGCGAGATGTATGGGAGCCCATCAATTGTTAAAGCCCCCTGTTGCACCTAATTTAGTAGGTATCTGTATTACTCCCCATATCGTGACTTTGTTTCCTATTCGCACATATCTATTTCCAGTTGAATTTAAGCTGAGTTCGCTCCAAGCGAACTACCACCTGCTTTTAGCACTGGATTCCATTCACCTTCCGTATGATAAACGTCCGAGCGCTTCATAACTTTATTTGGGAAAATATCCCCAGCGTTTCGTTTTAATCCCCAAATCACAGGCCGATTAATCGGATCCGAGGCGACATCAAATAACAGCTTGTTAAATCCGGTCTGAGTACCGGTCGTGCTCAAGCAGCCAACCTCAAGACGACTTTGGCTCTGTGCGATCAAATCACAACTGTTTGTCGCGATTGTATCAAACACATGCTTTTCATGACTTTGATCCGGCCTCATTGAAATGATGGCAATGTATGTAATACCCTCGATGTAAATACTTCTAAAATTATTAACTGCACTTCGGTCGATAGAATAGGTCTGAAAACCCTCAACACATATATTGTGAGCAGTCATACAGGGGTAAAAATTAGTTATTCCTGTAGTTACATCGTTGAATGCCTGTAGCCACCAGCCACCTACCGGAGGCAATCCGCTATCACTCCCCATTGTACCGACATTGTAGGCAGGAGCATCATAACCTTTCTGGAATGACGAATTATCCAGTCCATGGTCTGTTACAGAATGATAGGAAATAAGTCCTTTCCACGAAACCCATGAACGACAATTTTCATGCACACTGTACCAAGTAGCAGAATATCGCCAACCAACAGTAAAACCTTTCAGGAATACATTGCGGATTTTTGAAAAGGCCGCACCGGCCATGTTAATGCCCTTGGTCGTGTACTTGCCAACGATGCTCAAATTCTCAATGACGATATTATGAACTTCGGTTTTCAAGCCGTTGTAGCTATCAGCACCTTCAAGTGTATCATTGTCATGCCTAACACCATCCGCGTGATACGGTGATGTATCAATGGCATAATCCTGATAGTTTGTATAATCGAAGAACAGGGCAGAACCCCATTTATTAGCCCCACCAGTTGCGCCA
Organism: Hyphomicrobiales bacterium; assembly: GCA_900470285.1. Lineage (GTDB taxonomy): Bacteria > Pseudomonadota > Alphaproteobacteria > Rhizobiales > Rhizobiaceae > Pseudochrobactrum. The sequence goes on along the minus strand of UCAG01000005.1, from coordinate 215 downwards.
TTTCGCACAGTCCAATCGTTGCCAATACATTCGCCAAAGATGCGAAGATTGGGAGCAAGGCGGAGCTTAGAAGTTAGGCGATATGTACCAATCGGCACAAATACACTTCCGCTTGCAGAGCCTTCTTCCGTTGCGCGGGTTCCACCTTTCCAGATAAACGGGCACACAAAATCAATTGCTGCCTGCACTGCTGCAGTATCATTCGCTACACCATC
>UCAG01000018.1 GCA_900470285.1 Hyphomicrobiales bacterium | reverse complement strand
AAATTATACTTTGAGGTTGATTATAATATAAATTTAGATGTGAAAAGTTCTTCAAAGAATTTAATAAATATTCATATATAGTAATTTAATTTATATTATAAACATTTATCTAATATTTTAGAGTTTCAGATATTAAATATAATTAAATTACTATTTAAATAAGTTATTATTTAATAAATAGTATTTTCATGGTGCAGAAACATATGCATTTACGTTACAATAATATATTTGCATGCCGCTATTATAGCAGCATGCAGTAAAATATCGAGCCGAAACAACAGGAAAGAGGGTGATTAACGGCTTTTAAAGCGGTCTTGTGCCGTCAGTCTTATGGAAAGTGGTTCAGCATCTTTCCAGCGGTAGATTTCCGTTTGGAGATAGTGCAACTCGTCGGCATAATTGTCTTCGTCAACTTCAACCCACCACGCTTTGGGGCGGCCGTCATTGCCGTCAGACCACCTGTAGCCCCGTTTTTTCAGATGATCTTTCATGTCAAAGGGACTGTTTTCCGCATAAATTCTGACACGGGCTTTGCGGCTGGATTTGAGCAACTCAGTAAAAGGAACAGTTGCTTCCGCTCCGACCGGCCGGATCAATACTTCCAGCAATGCGTGACAATCATCGGTTGCACGGTGGCCGTTGTGAAATAATCCGCTTTGGCCAACCAGGTAACCCAGTTTGTTGCCTTCAAAACCAAATCCCGCCCATTGTACTTCCGCAACGGAACATGCCCATGCTTTGGACGCGAATAATGGGGAAAGCTTTTCGCAGAACGGCCTGTCAAATCCGGCATTATGGGCAATGATGAGATCAGCAGGTTCGATCATCGCCTCCAGTGATCGGAGATCAAGTGTCTGTCCCAGCACCATTTCATCAGTGATACCTGTCAGGCGGGTAATCTCTGCCGGAATTGGCATTGTTGGTTGCTGCATTCCGTTGAATATGCCAACCACATCGCCAAAAGCACCGTCATCATTATAGGTAAAAGCAACAGCACCGACCTCGATAATCTGATCAGTCGTATGATTCAGTCCGGTGGTTTCTGTGTCGATGAGAATTGCAAGCCGCTCAAACGGGCTGTCTTCCCTCTTGATAACCGGGCGCGGTGTCAGTTTACGGAGAATGCGAAAACGTCCCGTTTCTTCCAGCTGCTGCGCTAGGGCCTCTTCATTTGCCGGCACAGACTTACGATTAACGACAACAGGCGGCACATCAACCGGATGGCTGGTTTTCGCGTCAAACATATCAAACTGGATTGGTTTTGAATTCATACCGTAAATCTTATCACTGGGACTTTAGAATGCGCATATTCTAATTAATCTTGGCAATTAAAGTCAAAGTCCATTTGCCAGACAGGAATGCCGGTGTTTTTTAAAAGAAGCCTGACTGAGACTAGGCGTAATGCGTAGCTCAGTTCATTGTTGTGAGAGCAGAGATTTCCACAGAATCCAGCGCATTGAAGAAATTGCATAGCTGCTATGCAAAAATGATGACTATTAGAAAGCCGGCGAAATTTCTTTCTAACTTATTGTTTTAATTATATTTATAGAATTTTTATGTGTTGATAGTTAATGTCTATCAATTTTATATGATTAATTGACTTTATAAATTACGCTTTAGCCTCTATACGGAGCCCAGACAACATTCTGACAGGAGTGCACAATGGCAACCGTAAACACACAGATCAAACCTTTTATCGCGCAGGCTTACCGTCAGGGTAAATTCATCTCCGTGACTGAAGAAGATGTATTGGGCAAATGGGCCGTCTTTTTCTTCTATCCTGCTGACTTTACATTCGTATGCCCGACCGAGCTGGGTGATCTTGCAGATCATTATGAAGAACTGCAGAAAATGGGTGTTGAGGTCTATTCGGTTTCTACCGATACGCATTTCACGCACAAAGCCTGGCACGATTCATCCGACACAATCGGCAAGATCAACTATACAATGCTTGGCGATCCGAGCGGTGTTGTAACCAATAATTTCGGCGTCATGCGCGAAGGTCAGGGTCTTGCAGACCGCGCAACTTTCATCGTCGATCCGGACGGTATCATTCAGGCCATGGAAATCACTGCTGAAGGTATCGGCCGTGATGCTTCCGATCTCGTACGCAAGATCAAAGCTGCTCAATATGTGCGTTCGCATCCGGGTGAAGTTTGCCCTGCAAAATGGCAGGAAGGTGAAGCGACCCTTGCTCCTTCGCTCGACCTCGTCGGCAAAATCTGACGCGCCGTAAATAATAAAACGGGCAGCTGTTTCCCGCAGCTGCCCGATTATCTGTGACAGTTTAGCAAGAGGAACTCAGTATGCTCGATACGAACTTGAAAACCCAGCTGAAGGGCTATCTGGAACGTCTGGTGCGGCCGGTTGAAATCATCGCCTATGCCGGAGATGATGCCAAATCGCATGAGCTGCTGCAACTTCTTGAACAAATCCGCGAACAGTCAGACAAGATTACGATTAAGCGCGGCGATGTGGCCGGTGCACGTGTGCCGTCTTTCGCACTGACCTCACCGGGTGAAGATATTCATCTGGTTTTTGCGGGTCTTCCGCTTGGTCATGAATTTACTTCTCTGGTGCTTGCTCTTTTGCAGGCCGGTGGTTATCCGCCAAAGGTCGAGCAGGCACTGATCGACCAAATTCGTGGCATCAAGGGTAATTTCCGTTTCGAAACTTATTATTCTCTTTCCTGCCAGAACTGCCCTGATGTTGTGCAGGCGCTGAACCTGATGGCCGTACTTAATCCGGGTATTGAACATGTAGCTATCGACGGCGCGCTGTTTCAGGATGAAGTTGCTGAGCGTCAGGTTATGTCGGTACCTTCCGTATTCCTGAATGGCGAGGTATTTGGTTCCGGACGTATGGGTGCCGAGGAAATCCTGGCGAAGATCGACACCGGCGCAGGTGAACGTGCTGCCGAAGCGATTAATGCACAGGCACCTTTCGATGTACTCGTCGTAGGCGGTGGCCCAGCTGGTGCAGCGGCAGCGGTTTACGCCGCGCGCAAAGGTATCCGTACCGGTGTTGTTGCTGATCGTTTTGGCGGTCAGGTGCTGGATACGATGTCGATTGAGAATTTTATTTCTGTTACCCATACAGAAGGGCCAAAACTTGCCCGCTCTATGGAAGCGCATGTACGTGACTATGATGCCGAGATTATTAATGGCCAGCAGGCTGTTAAGCTGGAGCGGATTTCCGAAGGCTTTAAGGTGACACTGGCTTCGGGCGCATCTCTTACCAGTACTTCTGTTGTTTTGTCGACCGGCGCACGCTGGCGCAAAATGGGCGTGCCGGGTGAGGAGCAGTATATCAATAAGGGTGTTGCTTTCTGCCCGCATTGCGATGGTCCGTTGTTTAAAGGCAAACGCGTCGCCGTGATCGGTGGCGGAAATTCAGGCGTGGAAGCCGCGATTGATCTGGCGGGGCTGGTCAGCCATGTAACGCTCATCGAATTTGACAAGGTACTTCGTGCTGATGAAGTGCTGCAACGCAAGCTGAAAAGCCTGCCGAATGTGACTGTTCTTACATCTGCCAAGACCACAGAAGTGACCGGTGACGGTAAGCGTGTTACCGGCCTGACCTATGAAGACCGGATCAGCGGCGAAACCCGCTCACTGACACTGGAAGGTATTTTTGTGCAGATCGGTCTTATGCCAAATACTGAGTGGCTGAAGGATACCGTCTCGCTGAATGCGCGCGGTGAAATCATCACGGATCTATATGGTGCAACCTCGGTTCCGGGTGTATTCGCGGCAGGGGATTGTACAACTGCGCCTTACAAACAGATTGTGATTGCGATGGGTGAGGGGGCAAGGGCATCACTTGCAGCCTTCGATTATCTGATCCGGTTGCCTGCCGAGGAGCAGGCGGCTTAATGCGTGGTCTCGCATGAATCTCCGCGAGCTCGAATATCTGGTTGCGCTGGCTGAGCAGCGCAACTTTCATCGCGCGGCTGAAGTCTGCAATGCCAGCCAGCCGACCCTTTCTGCGCAGATCCGCAAGCTTGAAGAAGAGCTGGGCGTTATATTATTTGAACGCTCATCGCGCGGACTTATTCTGACGCAAGCCGGTGAAGCGGCAGTCAGACGCGCACGTATAATTCTTCATGAAGTGACGCAATTGCGTGATGAAGCTGCGGGGCATTGTGCTGACGGTACACGACGCTTGCATCTTGGTGTTTTTCCGACACTCGGCCCTTATCTTCTGCCGCATATTGTACCGCAATTTATGCGTCATTTTCCATCGATGGAAATTTTACTGACGGAAGAAAAAAGCACCGTTTTATTGCAGCGACTGATCGACGGGCAGATTGATGCCGCATTGCTGGCATTGCCTGTTGAAGACCCGCATGTGACCGGACGCAAATTATTCAGTGAGCCTTTTCATCTGGCTGTACCTTCCGGTCATGCTCTGGCGGGACAAGACCGCTTATCGGCAGATGCGCTTTCCGGCCAGCGTCTGATGCTGCTGGAAGAGGGGCATTGTCTGCGCGATCAGGCGCTTACATTGTGCAGACGCTATGGCGCACATGAATATGACGGTTTTCGCGGTACCAGCCTCGAAACTTTACGTCAGATGGTTGTTGCGGGTATGGGGCTTACCTTATTGCCGCAATTGGCGTGTATAGGAGCAACTGCGCAAAACCACATCGCTTTTTTACCTCTCGAGGCCGACGGCTTTCAGAGAAATATTGGTCTTTACTGGCGCAGATCAAGTAATGCCGGTGATCTGATGGAAAAACTCTCATCCATCATCGCCGGTGTTGTAGCAGAACTTATGCCGCAACAGGCCTGAGATGCGCTGAACATATGGCAGCGCGACCCTGATTTTAGCGTAAATTCCAGAGGCGATAATGCGGGATGAGCGAAGTTCGTACCGTGCTTTGTTACCGCCATCGTTTCCGATTGAGATCATCGCAGGATCATCATTATTCATTAGGCGCTGTATGAACGTGCTGAGAATTACAGGCGAGATTATGCCAACACAATCCGCCTTCCTAACTCATTATAGGGGGATGAATTATAATATAAAATAGCGAGCCTGTAGTTGTACTTTAAATAATCTTTAAAATAATATTTATTATTTAAAATAATTTTCGAGAAACATTATAAAGAAAACAAAATTTAAAATAAAAACAATGAATTATAGTTTTTATTAGACGTAATTGTTTATAAAAGAGGATTTTATGCAGTTAACAATAAAAGTTATTATCGCGTCATTTATAGTATTTATATCTGTTTTTGCTGCAAAATCAGCCACCGCCAAAAATAATCGCATTGCTATTATTGTGGAATATGTCGTGGTCGAAGGAAAAGAAGACAAGGTATTAAACATGCTAAAAAAACACGCGACACTAACTATCAAAGAAGAGCCCGGATGTCTGCGTTTTGAGGTGCTCAAACCTACGTCTAAAGATGGTTCATTGGTTCGCAATCACATAATGGTGACGGAGCTATATGCTAATCAGAACGCGGCAGCAGCCCATGCGAAAAAGCCTCGTTTGGCTAAACTGCTTTCTGCGATCCGGCCAATGCTTACCTTTGAAAAAGTTACATCTTCAATCGTTTTAACGTCTCCTGAGCATTAATCACTTTAACAAAAAGCGTTTTATTTTCTGCCGGTCAGTTTGAGAGAATCCAATATGTTTAAAATTTTAACGTCTTTTGGCTTGGCGGTTGTGCTTTTCTTGCAAGCATTATCCGTATCACATGCGGCAACCGCTCGCGAGATACTTGATGCCCAACAGAAAAAAGTAGGAACTGCTGCATTCACATCGGCTAATTATAAACCAGGAACCATTCATCATATTGTATTATTCCGCTACAAACAGGGCATCCTGCCCAAGCAAGTATCGGAAGTCCGCCAACGTTTTTTAGCCTTAAAAACACAGGCCCGCAGAAACGGAAAACCATATATTGTTCGTATTGAAGAGGGCGTACAGAATAGCGGCGAAGGTGTCGATGGCGGCTATCAACAGGCATTTATCGTTACATTTCAGTCAGAAGGCGATAGAAATTATTATGTGGGCACGCCGGTCGTGACTAATTCCCGTTTTTTTTGAGCCGGCACATGAAAGCTTCAAGCAGTTTGTTGGCCCTCTTCTGGATTCTAAAAACGGCGTTTTAGTTTTTGATTTTAAATAGCGCTCTGCGCAGATTTTGCTTCAAATCCTTCGTTGTAAAGAAACCGGCGTGGTTGCCACACAGGGTATAATGAGATTTGTACCTGTCGTTTATAACTGCTTGTCTGTTATGCTGCTTCAAGAGCATTTGCAGTTTTATCAATTAGAAATCATAGATTAATGAAATACATTATTGAGTTAATATATTGATATTATTAATAAAAATTAGCAATTCATATTTCCCTCTTCCGGACGAAATGTCCAGTTTCAGATATATTTAGTTTGAACGCAAGGATCGGAGCGCATTGTGCCAAACGTAAGCCTATCTTCGATATACAATAGATTGGGAAGGTAAGGTGATGGGGGAGATTATTCGCTTTGCGTGGGGAAGGAGCTTACTCAGTGATTGTATCGTCGCTATGACTGAAAAAGGTATCGCGGCACTCGAGTTTGCCTCTTCACACACGGCGATGGAAAGCGCGCTCCGCATCCGATTTTCTGACGTTGATCTGGAACGTAAACAAAAGAAACTCTCCGGCGGCATAAGACAGCCAAGCAGAAGTTCAAGGTCATGAATTGTTCGGTGAGTTTATCCGACACAACGAACCGTGCGGAGGTGAGGGCTTTGGACGCCTCATTGGAGCCGGTGAATAGCGATTCAGCCAGTGTGCCATTAAGAATGGTTTTTCAGGTCTTCGGCAGAAACAAGGGACGTATATTTGAACAAATCCAGCATCGACTGATTGCCTAAATGGTGCAGTTGTTTGGCCGCTTCACGCAACAAAAGCCGCGCATATCCCGCCCACTCTTCTGCGTCATTGGTACGCCCGCGCGGCACAAGTGACAGAGTGTAGCGATGGAAATCATAGCCGCCACGGATTTCATTATAGAATGACCAGCCCTGTATATGCTTGTCATAGGGAGGCAAGATCACATCGCCTGGACGATAGAATTCGACAGATACAGGCCTATACACAGCACAAACACCCGAAACCCTCAAGACAAACCGATCGTGCATTGGGATAGGTTAAATAGTGTTATGATGCATAGTTTACTGTATTTGCATTACAAAGTGGCCGGTTGTAATTTCTGAATATTGGCGCTCAGGCACTGCATATCCGACAGGGCGGATAGGGCTTCGTAATTCTTCTGTTTGCAACTGACGCTTCATATGACGTCTGGCCGGATCAAGCACTGGTACCGCGGCCATGAGCTTGCGGGTATAGGGATGTTGCGGGTTTTCAAAGACAGCTGATCGCGGGCCGATTTCAACAATTTCACCCAGATACATCACAGCGACACGATGGCTGACGCGCTCAACCACGGCCATATCATGACTGATGAACAGGTAAGACAGACCAAGACTTTCCTGCAAATCCATCATCAGATTACAGACCTGTGCTTTGATTGAAACGTCAAGCGCAGAGACAGCCTCGTCAGCAACAATGACTTTCGGATCAAGTGCCAGGGCGCGGGCAATGGCAATACGCTGACGCTGACCTCCGGAAAACTCATGCGGATAGCGCTTCATTATATCAGCGGACAGGCCGACACGTTCCAGCAGTGCCGCTGCTTTCTCCTGAGCCGCGGATTTACTGAGCAAACCATGCTGAATAAGAGGTTCTGCAATCGCATTACCGACACTCATACGCGGATTGAGAGACGCAAACGGATCCTGAAAAATCATCTGCACATTACGGCGCGCCAGCCGCAGTTTCTCAGCATTCAGGTTCAAAAGATCTTCGTCTTTAAGCAGGATTTCGCCGGAAGTTGCATTGGCAAGCCGCATGATTGTGCGGCCGATTGAAGATTTGCCGCAACCGGATTCCCCCACTAAAGCCAGTGTTTCGCCCGGGAAAAGCTGGAAGGAAACATTTTCAACCGCATGCACCGCACCGGTTGCTTTGCCCAGCAACCCGCCGGTCACATGATAGCGCGTCGTGAGATTGCGGATATCCAGAATTGGTTTTTGCATATCCACCAGTCTGCTGACCGGCACCGGCGCTTGCTTTTCACCGGTGGCCATATCAATCACAGGGAAAGGCAAAGGTTCCGCAATCCCATTCATTGACCCCAGATGCGGCACAGCCGAAAGCAAGGCGCGTGTATAGGGATGAGCTGCATGCCGGAACAGATCGGCGGTTGCGCCATTCTCCACCATTTCCCCGCGATACATCACGACGGTGCGGTCAGCGGTTTCTGCAACCACGCCCATATCATGGGTGATGAAAAGGACGGAAGTTCCTTCTTCTTCCTGCAGGGTTTTTATCAGGTCAAGAATTTGCGCCTGAATGGTCACATCCAGCGCTGTTGTAGGCTCATCGGCAATCAGAAGCTTCGGGCGACTGGCAAGCGCCATAGCAATCATCACGCGCTGACGCATGCCGCCGGAAAACTGATGCGGATAATCGGAAAAACGCGACGCGGCATTGGGAATACGCACTTTATCCAGCAGGCGCAGCGTCTCGGCTTTTGCGGCTCTCGCATCAATATCGCCATGACAGGTCAAAGCCTCGGCAATCTGGCGACCAATGGTAAAAACCGGATTGAGCGAAGTCATCGGCTCCTGAAAGATCATTGCCATTTCACGTCCGCGCAGGTTACGCATCTGATGTTCTTTAAGAGACAAAAGATTTTGCCCGTTGAGGAATATCTCACCGGAAATACGTGCGGTTTTGCTATCCAGAAGCCCCATGATCGACAGTGAGGTGACGCTTTTACCGGAACCGGATTCACCGACAATGGCAACTGTTTCACCGGCATTCACATCAAAGGAAACACCTTTGACAACCGGATTCCAAAGCCCGCCATTATTAAAGGCTGTTGTCAGGTTGCGGACGGACAGAACCGGCGATGTGACTTGCTTCTGATGTGGCAGGGACATGACCGGCGCCTCCTCAAGCGGATCTCATTTGGGCTATTAAACAAAGCGCTGCTGTTTCCTCTTAAGCAGAAGCGCTTTGTTAGCAGGCGTTAAGTGGTTGCAGGATTGCGGGCTGATCCGATGGCAACAGGCTCGAAAGTGAAATCACGATCAAACGGAAATGTCGGATGTGCTTTACGCAAGCGCGGCAGGCGTTCAACAAACTGATCAACAACGCCTTGCGACAAGGCCATCAGGTTAGGATTGGCAATCGGTGCCAGTTCCGGAGACAAATAACCGGATTTAACCACAACGATTTTCGCCTGCGCAGGATCAAGGCCAAGCAGGGTAAAATCTGCAATATTATGATACGGGCGGCGTTTGGCACATAAAACCAGATCAATGCCGCCGATACGTACAACAGCCTGACGATTAGCCGGTTTATCAGCATCTTGCAGACGGATAATAGTGCCTTCTACTATAACCGGCTGGCTGCCTGCTGTGTCCAGTGTCGCGCCAATGGTTAGCTCAACGCTTGTGCCTTCACCTGCCTCAAAACATTTTTCCAATGCGGGAGCATCGGTAATACCGGCAAAAATCACGCCTTGCGCCTGCTGACTGATCAGTTCAGCCAGAACATCCGCGCGGTCACCAACGCCGCCGCCGGTCGGGTTGTCGCCGGATTCTGCGAGAATAACAGGTGCTGTTGTGCTGGCAATTGCACGGCTGACACAATCAGCAATCGTGCCGGTTTCGCAACCGAAGACAAAATCTTCACGGGCATCCCAATAAGCCTGTGCCAGCTTTTTGGCTTCGCGTTCAAGCACTGCACGATCTGTGCCTGTAAGAATAGCGGCTGCGGTGGCGCGTGGTTCATCCGCCCAGACATAGCCCACCATCAAGGATGCATCCCAGATACCATCGATTGCATCAATGTCCGGCAAGCGCGCATAAAGACCTTTAGCCGGTTCATCTTCGGTTGAAGTGCGCTCCCCCGGCAATACAACCGGCACCGGCGCCCAGATCAGACTAGGTTGCACGCCCGTTTCAAGGCTTTTCACCAGCATTGTGACCGAGCGGCGCATGGTTTCTTCAACATCAATATGCGGAGCTGTGCGATAGGTGGAAAACATATTCAGCACATCAATAATCCGCTGGCTGACATTGCCGTGCAGATCATAGCTGGCAGAGATAGGGCAATCATCACCGACAATCATACGGGCATTGCTGATCCAGTCACCTTCGGCATCTTCCATGCCTTCAACAAACATGGCGCCATGCATGGCCAGATACAGACCGTCAATCGGCAGTGTAGCTGTCAAGCGTTCAGAAAACTCTGCTTTAAAGGCCTCATAGGTTGCGCGGGAAACCGGTCCGCCAGGGATGGCACGGGCATGTAAAGTAGGTGCAAATTCGGCATCATAATCTTTGAGAAAAGCAAAACGCGGTGCTTCAAGCAAGGCATCGCCGCGCAATACATCAAAATCTTTCTCTTGCGCGAGCACAGGATTATAGGTGCTGCATTCAGTATGAATTCCGCCTACGGCAATACGCATGAATAACCTCAATCAGATCGGGTTGGCGCGGGTCAATAGGGCCCTGCGGGATTAACAAGAAAACGATGAGCGGCAATGGCTGCGGCACCGCGTGCCCAAACATTATGATCAACGCGCAAAGTGCGGATATTGGTTTGCACCGCCTGTTGCGGCAGCACATTGGCTTCAATGGCCTGACGCATCACAGTCCCGAACAGTCCGTCAAAAGCATGTTCATCATGGGTCACAAGAATCTGCCCCGGATCATTCAGCTGAATGATATGTGCGATTGCTAAACCCAAAGCTGAACCGGCGCGGTGCAGAATACGGATAGCTGTGCTATTGCCGGTCGCAGCCTGCACTTCAATGTCATCAAGTTGCTCGCAGACCATGCCTTCCGCACGGGCCGCTTCACGAATTGCATGCATGGATGACACAGTGTCCAGACAACCGCGTTTCCCGCAACGGCATGGCAAACCACCGGGTTCAATCGTCAGATGGGCAATCTCACCGGCACCACCGTGATTACCGCGATATAGCTGACCGTCGATAAAATGCGCGCAGCCGATACCGTCGCCAAACGATACCAGACTGAAATTGGTAATCTCACGGGTTTCGCCAAACAGCTTCTCACTGACAGCAACGGCCTTGGCATCATTCTCGATATAAACCGGCACTTCAACATGAGCCGCAACCATTTCCGCTAGAGGAACATTTTGCCAGCCAAGTAATGTGGACTGAATGCAATGACTTTGCGTTTCGTCAACAAAACCGGAAAGCGCAATGCCGATTCCTGCCAGTCGCTCTTTTGCTTCAGGATTGCTGGCCAGCAATTGCGCTACAGCCTCAGCAATGCTGGTGGCAATGGTTGCAGGATCGCGCGACAGGGGAATGGTTGCCTGTGCAATAATTGTGCCGCCAAGATCGGTCAGCACTACGGGCGCTGGATCCTGCATCAGCGATACACCCAGCGTTAAGGCGCAATTCGGGTGAATATCCAGCAGCAGCGACGGACGGCCTGAGCCGTAAACGGGCACGGTTTCCTGCAAAATGCCGCGATCAATCAAATCACGCACCAAGCCGCTCATCGCCCCCTTACTGACGCCGAGTATAGACATCAGTGCGCTGCGGCTGAGAGGGCCGGATTCACTGATGGCCCGGAGTATCTGACGTTGGGACGAAGAAAACATTGGTTCAACATAGCAAGAGGAAAGACTTCTTGCTTGACACTAAGTTCAATTAATGAACTAATCAATAGGGAATTAGTGCAAATTCGATCCAATTAAAAAACATTAGCGTGTTAAATAAGTAATAAGGGGTTACGCATGATGATGGGGCGAACATTCCAGAACCTGCACCAAAGTGCTGTGGGTGCCCGTAAATTTGTTATGGCCGGTGTGCTGCTCGCAAGCGCATCTTTGCTGTCATTTCAGAGCTATGCAGCGACACTGACCGTGATGCAGACCGAAGCGCCGCGCTCGATGGATCCGGGTGATCAGACCGCGACCTATACCGCAGCGGTACTTGATCCTATTTATGAAGGCCTGTTGCGCCGCAGTGATACAGAGCCATATGCGCCGTCGCTTGCCACCGAATGGTCAGGTGATGAAACAGGTCTGATCTGGACATTTAAACTGCGCGAAGGCGTTAAATTTCATGACGGCACGGCTTTTAATGCTGATGCTGTAGTGAAGAATTTCTCCCGTCATCTCGACACCAAACGCGGCCTTGCGGCCAGCGGCCGCCTGCGTCTTATTCTCGATAAAGTTGAAGCTGTTGATGACAACACTGTCAAAATCACGCTTAAAAAACGCTATCCCGCATTCCTGTCACTGCTGACAACCGCCTCCTGCTGGATGGTTAGTCCAACGGCTGATGAGGCCGGTACAATTGGTGCCAAAGCGGTTGGAACAGGGCCATATCGCTTTGCTGAATATAAATCCGGCGAATATGTGCTGCAGGAAAAGAACCCAGATTATTGGGGTGGTAAAACCGATACTGTTGATCAGATCAAATGGACATGGACATCCGAACCGTCGGTCATGAGCATGGCTGTTCAGACCGGTGATGCGGATATTGTCAGCCCTCTGCCACCGGTTTTTGCCGCACAGCTTGGCAGCAGTGATGAGATTAAAGTTGAAAGCTCTGACGGTGCAGCAGTTTTCTGGGTATCGCTGAATACCAAGATGAAGCCGCTAGACGATGTCCGCGTTCGTCAGGCACTGAACCTTGCAACAGATCGTGATGGCTTGGTGCGTGCGATTATGCAGGGCTATGCAACACCGGCAAACTCACCATTGCCGCCGGTTTTTGCCAATTACGACAAGTCCCTGCCAGCGGCAGCTTTTGACATCGACCGCGCGAAGAAATTGCTGGCTGAAGCCGGTTATCCGGATGGTTTCAGCATGTCGACCGCCGTTCAGGAACCTGAAGCCCGTATCGGTGAGTTGTTACAGGCGATGTGGGCGAAGATCGGCGTTAAACTTGATGTGCGCCGTATGGAAAGCGGTGTGTGGAGCAAGGCCGCCTTTGCTGATGCTGCTGGCAAAGAAGCTGACGGCATTGGCTCTGTGATTGCCTCATGGTCAACTCTGATGAACGGCAATGACCAGCAATTGCGCCCGCTCTATTATTCCGCAAGTGCGGCACCAGCCGGTGCCAATCTCGGGTTCTTCAGCGATGCCAAGCTCGACAAATTGCTGGATGATGCCATTGACGTGCAGGATGAAGGCGAGCGCAGCAAGCTCTATAATGAAGCGCAAAAAGAGATCATCGATCAGGCGCCGCATGTGCTGCTTTACACGACCAAAGATATCTATGCCCTGCGCAAAGGCATTGATCATGTCAGCGTTATTCCGGGCGGGCAGATCGTTGTGAAAAACGCCGTCAAGAACTGATGACTTTATGAGGCTCATGATGTGCAAAGCACATCATGAGCGCTCTGTGATTTTCTTTATGCCATCCGGAACGGGATATGTATGAAAACCTATATTATCCGTAAGCTTATCGGCCTGCCACTGATCCTGATCGGCGTGTCTCTGCTGATCTTTCTGGCGCTGCGCGCATTGCCGGGAGATCCGGCGCGTCTGATGGCGGGACCGGAAGCGACGCAGGAAGCCGTTGATAATATGCGTTCCCGTCTGGGGCTTGATCGCAGTCTGCCGGAGCAATATGCGCAATTTGCCTATGGCGCAGTGCAGGGCGATCTCGGCACTTCTATCCGCTCAAAACTACCGGTGACCAGTGAAATATCCGAGCGTTTGCCCTATACACTGGCTTTGACCCTGACAGCCTATTTGCTGGCGATGGCCATCGGTGTGCCGGCGGGTATGCTCGGGGCGATTTACCGTCATGGCTGGCCGGATCAAATGGTGATGTTTCTGGCCATTATGGGCGCTTCCATCGCCAATTTCTGGCTGGCTTTGATGGCGATGAACACGTTTTCGGTCAAGCTCGGCTGGCTGCCGCTGCTCGGTGCATCAAGCTGGAAAAGCTTTATCCTGCCATCTGTGACATTGGCTGTTCTGCCTGCTGCGCTTATTGCCCGTATGACGCGTTCGAGCATGATTGAGGTGCTGGGGCAGGATTTCATTCGTACAGCACGAGCCAAAGGTGTCTCTGTTGCTGCTATTTATTGGCGTCATGCTCTGCGTAATGCGCTGATCCCGATCATCACCATTGTCGGGCTGAATTTCGGTGCTCTGATAGGCGGCGCTGTTGTCACAGAATCCGTCTTCAACTGGCCCGGTATCGGCCGTTTGCTGGTGGATGCTGTGCGCTATCGTGATTATCCGGTCATTCAGGGCGTTACACTTGTTGCAGTGACCGGTGTTGTCATGGCGAATTTCATTGCTGAGCTGCTGATTGCAACGCTCAATCCGCGCATAAGGTTTAACTGATGACAAATGCTAATCTTATCGCTGAAACATCGCGCCGCAGCACATTCATGCGCTGCATGCATTGGCTGGCTCAACATCCCAGTATTACCATTGGCGGCTTTCTGGTTTCACTGATTGTGCTATGCGCAATTATTGCGCCACTTCTGACCGGTGCCGATCCCTATGAACAGGACTTGCTGAGTACAATGCTGCCGCCGTCATGGCAGCATCCGTTCGGGACAGATGACAGCGGACGCGATATTTTTGCGCGCGTGGTTTACGGGGCACGTATCTCTCTGCTGGAAGTCACACTGGGTGTTGGACTTGCTATTATCAGCGGTGTTCCGCTTGGTATCTTATCAGGCATGGCAGGCAAGCGTGTTGATGCGGTGATCATGTGGTGCATGGATGTGCTGTTTGCTTTTCCGGGCATTGTGCTGGCAATCCTGCTGGTTTCCATTCTCGGCAGCAGTTTGGTCAATCTGCTGGTGGCAATTGCGATTTTCTCCATCCCTGTCTACGCCCGTCTTGCCCGTAATCTGACCTTGGGGCTGCGCTCGATGGATTATGTAGAAGCGGCGATTTCTCTCGGGCTACGACGCTGGCGGGTGATGACCCATTATATTCTGCCAAACGCCATCGGGCCGATTATCGTACAGTCCACCCTGACAGCCGGTACGGTAATTTTGTCGGCGGCCAGCCTTTCTTTCCTTGGCCTTGGTGCGCAACCGCCTTTGCCGGAATGGGGAGCAATGATGTCGAGCGGGCGCAATTATCTCGGAGTGAATATTTATATGTCGCTGTTTCCGGGTATCGCGGTCATGATAACCGTTCTTGGTTTTAACATTCTTGGTGACGGCCTGCGCGATCTTCTGGATCCGCGCCGTTGAGGCACGCATCGATGCAGTATTCAGAAACTTCAAACACAATTCCGGTTTTCGCAGCGGATGTGGGCGGTTCGTTTATCCGTCTGGCATTCTCGCCCAAAGCTGGAGAGCTTGTGTCTCTTGATAAAGTGACAACGCCGGTTGATGATTGGTCAGCATTTGTACAAGCACTCAAAACATTGCTGAATAAGCATGGCGCAGATAATCAGGCACCGCTTGCGCTGTCGATTGCGGGACTGATTGATCCGGCAGACGGGCGGGCATTCTCAGCCAATATTCCGTGTATCAATGGCCATGTGCTTGATCAGGAGCTTGCACAACATCTTGGTCGTCGGGTTGTTGCAGTCAATGATGCCGACAGTCTGGCACTGGCCGAAGCTGGTGAAGGCGCGGGGGCAGGCCATCGCGTTGTGTTTTGCGCAGTTCTTGGCACCGGTGTTGGCGGCGGCCTTGTCAATGACGGGCGTCTGATACGCGGTGCCGGCGGCATCACCGGCGAATGGGGGCATGGGCCGATCCTCAACACGATGCTGGAGTTGAAGGGTGAGGCGAACCCGCTTTATATACCGCGCTTTTCTTGCGGTTGCGGGCAAAAGGGGTGCGTTGATACTGTTGGCGGCGCACGTGGCATCGAACGGCTTCATCGGTATTTGCATAATGAAGAATGCGACAGCCGCACAATTGTGACAGGCTGGGAGCAGGGGGCTGAAAAGCCCAAACGCACTATTGAGGTCTATCTGCACCTTATGGCTGATCCGCTGGCAGCCGTGATCAATATTACCGGTGCATCTGTTGTGCCGGTTGGCGGAGGTCTGACAAGTGCTGAGAAGCTTATTCAGGCGCTTGATCAGGCGGTCAGAGCGCGCATTTTACGACGGATTGAGCAAACGGTTGTTGTGCCCGGTCGGTTCCGCAGTGAAGGCGGATTGATCGGTGCAGCTATATCCGCACGGCAATTATCATAGGGGCATGACATGAAAAAGATGCTGGAAATTTGCGTTGATGATCCGGAAGGATTGGCTGCCGCGCTTGAGGGTGGCGCAGACAGAATTGAACTCTGCTCCAGTCTCGATAGCGGCGGGTTAACACCAACGGCCGGATTGATTGCGCAGGCTGCTTTGGCGCCGGTTCCGGTCTATGCCATGATCCGCCCCCGTGCCGGTAATTTCTGCTTCACAGCAATGGAAACCGAAGCCATGCTGCAGGAAATAGATGCTATGCGCAAAGCCGGACTTGCCGGTGTGGTGCTGGGCGCTTCAACACAAGATAACCGGCTGGATATCGCACTGTTGCAACGCTTGATTGCGCGGGCAGAGGGGATGGGTCTCACACTGCATCGGGCTTTTGATTTAGTACCGGATCCGTTTGAGGCATTGGAACAGGCAATTGATCTGGGCTTTGAACGTATTCTGACGTCCGGCCGGCAATTAAAGGCAATCGATGGAGCTGATCTGCTGCAACAACTGGTACAGCGAGCAGCTGGCCGGATTTCAATCATGCCAGGTAGCGGCGTGAATGTTGAAAATGCGCAAAAGATTTTGCAGGTAACCGGTGTGCATGAAATTCACAGTTCAGGACGCATCAGCCAACCTAATCCGGACGTGAGAAGTGTGGAACTGGGTTTTGCCTCGCCAGTCTTTTCACAAACCTCTGCTTCGAGTATCCGGCTGATAAAAGATCTCATTGAGACTATATATTAATGTTTTGCACGAAGTCGTTTTTGATAATTTTGTTCTCTCATTGAAACACCGGTACTGCCTCAGCTTCGAGAGTTGAAAACAACCAGTCAATGAAAACACGGACAATCGGTGCTGCACGTGCTTCGTGACGGCAGGTTACGAAAAACGCATCATTGGCAGGAACTGTGTAATCAAAAGGCACGATTAATTCGCCGCGGGCGATGAGATTGCTGACTGTCAGGGTATCTCCCAATGCTACGCCCTGATTATGTAATGCGGCTTCAATGGCAAGTCGCGCATCGCTAAAATAGTGCTGTCTGCCGCGAGGGACAGATTTAGCTTCTGCAACCGTAGACCATGTATTCCACTCGCGCCCGTCATCACCATGCAGGATCGTATGGTTCTGAAGATCACGCAAAGAGCGCAGCGGCTGCTTGTTCAGCAATGTCGGACTGATAACAGGAAACAGTTCCAGCCTGCTCCACAGGCGTGACCAATGATCACCGCATTTTCCGTCACCATAGAGCAGGCACAGATCAATATCGCGGCTTTGCAGATTGGCCGGATCATTGGACGGGACCAGTGTCAGTTGAATTTCAGGGAACTGCTGTGTGAATAAATGTAAACGCGGGATCATCCATAAGGAGAGCAGTGCAGGCACGCAGGCAACTTTTAACCGTCCGCTTGTTGCTGGTCTGGTGACGGCTGTTGTTGCGGCTGCAATTTCAGCAAAAGCATGGCTGACAGCAGGGAGAAGAAATGCGCCCTGCGCTGTAAGCTTGAGCCGTTTTCCGCCTCTTTCAAACAGCGTTACATCGAGGAAGAGCTCCAGTGCACGGATTTGATGACTGATAGCGCCATGAGTAACATTCAGTTCCTGTGCTGCGGCCGTAACCGATCCGCAGCGTGCGGTTGCTTCAAATGCACGTAGTGGGTTGAGGGGTGGCAGGCGATTGGTCATGCAAAATCTCCCTCTCAAAATATGTGAGATATTCTCACACGAGGCATAGTGTTAATGTCAATTGATTTTCATCTGAAATTGCCTCCTAATTATCGAAAGATTTTAAAAAAGATCCGCGGGGACGGGCAAATATAAAAACGGATCAAATATCCGTTGATCTGAGCATTGTTGTTGATCCCCGTCAGAAGCGCTGAGGAGAACGGTAATGGCAAGGGATGCAAATAAGCTGGATGAACTACGTGCTAAATATGGTGAAAGCCATGGCGGCGAAATGTTCGATCCGGTTTTTCAGAAAGTTGCAGCAAAAATATTTAACGAAAGCGGCACGCGTGTTGCGCCTTATGCTGGTATGCCAACACTGCTGACTGCGCCGCATTTGGCTGTCGATGCGGAAACACCGGATTTTGGCGATCTGCAGGTGGCGCTTCTTGGTGTGCCTATGGATCTTGGCGTGACAAACCGCACCGGCTCACGTTTCGGGCCACGCGCCTTGCGCACAATTGAGCGCATTGGTCCTTATAATCATGTGCTTGGCTGTACACCGCTTCATGAATTGCGGGTTGCTGATATCGGGGATGTGCCTTTTCGCAGCCGTTACCGGCTGGAAATGAGCCATGACGATATTGAAAAACGTGTTAATCAGATTGTGGATGCGGGGGTTATTCCACTTTCTGTCGGCGGTGACCATTCCATAACGCATCCGATCTTGAAAGCCGTGGGTAAAAAACGTCCGGTTGGTATGATCCATATTGATGCCCATTGCGATACCGGCGGTGCCTATGACCTGACCAAATTCCATCATGGCGGGCCGTTCCGCAATGCAGTGCTGGATGGTGTGCTTGATCCGACCCGTGTTATTCAGATTGGTATTCGCGGGTCATCCGAATATCTTTGGGAGTTCTCGTATGAATCCGGGATGACAGTGATCCATGCGGAAGAAGTGACGGGGATGGGTATTCCGGCTATTATTGAGAAGGCGAAAGCAATTATTGGTGACGGACCGACTTATTTGTCTTTTGATATTGATAGTCTTGATCCTAGTTTTGCACCGGGTACAGGCACCCCAGAAGTGGGAGGGCTGACAACACGCGAAGTGCTGGAACTGTTGCGCGGGCTGAAAGGCATTAATCTGGTTGGCGGTGATGTGGTGGAGGTTGCGCCACAATATGATGCGACGACCAATACGGCTCATGCCGGTGCGCAGGTTTTGTTTGAAATTCTCAGCCTGATGGTTTTCAGTCCTGCAATAACAGGTCTGCGATAATACGTCAGATAAAGTGAGATTGATTTAAGTTAAAATTTATACATAAATTCACTGGGGAGACCGGCAGTTTATATCTGCCGCTGGGAGGAAGATAATGACGATTATGTCGATGAACCGACGCACTGTATTGGGCGCGGGATTGGCTGGCGTATCAGTATTGGCCATGCCTGGTATTTTGCGCGCACAGGATAAATCCTTGAAAGTCGGCGTCTATGGCGGCTACTTCAAAGATTCATTTGATAAGAATATTTTTCCGGAATTCACCAAAGCAACCGGGATTGCTGTGGAGTCGATTGCTGAGCCTACAGGCGAGGCGTGGCTGGTGCAGCTCTCACAAGCTGCCCGTGCCGGACAGGCGCCGGCAGACGTTTCAATGATGTCGCAGGTGGCGATGCTGAAAGGTCAGGCCAATGAGCTTTGGGCACCGCTTGATTTAGACAAGATCAAGAACAGTTCGAACTTGCTGGACCGTTTTATCAATAAATATCCTGACGGTCGTGTTGCCGGTATTGGTGCTGTGTCGTGGTATATTACACTTGTCACCAATACGGATGTTTATAAAGAACCACCGACTTCTTGGACGGCACTGTGGGATCCGGCCAACAAGGATAAGCTTGGTCTGCTGGCTTTGGTTTCTAACTCCTTTTTGCTGGACGTGACTGCAAAAACCTATTTTGACGGGCCGGAAATTCTGGATACGGAAGAAGGTATTCTCAAGGTTTTCGACAAATTAGCGGAAGTAAAACCGAATGTCCGGCTGTGGTATCGGGATGAGGCGCAGTTTGAACAGGCGCTGAAATCCGGTGAAATTCCGATGGGGCAATATTATCACGATGTCACGGGGCTTGCGGCCGCGGATGGTAATCCTGTCCGTTCAACCTTCCCTAAAGAGGGCGGCATTCAGGATGCGGGCAGTTGGGCATTATCCAGTGCGTCCAAGAAGAGCGAAGAGGCGCATATTTTTATTGATTATATGTGTCAGCCTGCCATTCAGGCGACGCTTGCCCGTAAAGTCGGTACATCACCAACTGTCAAACGCGACAGTATGGATTTGACTGCTGAAGAATTTGCGGCGGTATCATCTGATATTGATCCGGTCATTCCGCGTTTTGCCATGTATCAGACACGCGCTGACTGGCTCAACCAGAAATGGACGGAAATGATTGCCGGTTAAAAACAGCGCGACATGCGTTTTCCGTCGCGTTTTGCATATTCATAATTCCCGTCAGGTTTTGCCCCTGACGGGAGCACCTTAAGGCAATGGCCAATATTCAATATTATGCGCGTTTGAGGGCAGGTAAAAAGGATAAGCATGTCGGGACTTGCACTTCAGAATATTGTGAAAGAATTCGGGAATTTTCGCGCAGTCAATAATGTTGACCTGCATGTACCGCACGGCACATTCGTTTGTATGCTGGGGCCGTCCGGCTGCGGGAAGACAACATTATTACGCATGATAGCAGGTCTTGATCTGCCAACTACCGGTAAAATTGCACTGGATGATCAGGATATTACCCGCATGCCTACCCATAAACGGGAACTCGGCATGGTGTTTCAGTCGCTGGCATTGTTCCCGCATTTATCGGTCGGAGAGAATATTGCTTATCCGTTGCGCATCCGCGGTGCAGGTAAGCAAGACCAGAAAAAGCGTGTGGATGAACTTCTGGATATGATCCATCTCAAGGGGTTCGCTGACCGGCCTGTGGCCAAGTTATCCGGCGGGCAACGACAGCGCGTGGCTATTGCCCGTGCCTTGACGATAGCGCCAAAACTATTTTTGCTTGATGAACCACTCTCGGCGCTGGACGCAAAATTGCGTGAAGCAATGCAGGTTGAGCTGCGTCAGTTACAACAGCGGCTTGGCATTACGACCATTGTTGTAACGCATGATCAGCGTGAAGCAATGACAATGGCTGATACGGTGGTGGTGGTGAATGGCGGCGAAATTCGTCAGGTTGCTCCGCCAATTGAAATTTATCGTCGGCCGGCGGATAGTTTTGTGGCCGACTTTATCGGGCAAACCAATTTGCTGGAACTCGAGAAAGATGCCGCTCAGCGCGTGCTGGCCTTCGGGCAACCGGTTGAGGCTGTCATTATGCCTGACGATCTTGCCAAGGGTATTCTATGTGTACGCCCTGAGGATATTGAGCTGATTGCGCCGCGCGAAGGAGTTCTGTCAGGGCAGGTGTCTTTCATTCGCGATCTGGGCGCAACAACAGAGACTTTTATTGATATTGCCGGCAGGCAAATCGTTGCGGTTTCAACGCAAAGAGAGAATACGCAAATTAAAATCGGACAGATGGTTGGTATTGCGTTTGCTCAGGATAACAGCGTGGTGCTGCGCAAATGAGACGTGACCCGCCACAGCATTTAAGTGATTATATGCCGATCTTGTTTCCGGCATTGATGCTGATTGTGTTTTTCGTGGTTCCGTTCGGAACAATGATTGCCGTGAGTTTTTTTAAGCGTCAGGCAGGCGGATTTTATACAACCGATTTCGTGCTGGATAATTATGCCCGTTTCATATCAACGTTTTTTGGCGGTGTGCTGAGCTTCTCATTGGGGCTGTCAATTCTGGTCGCAGTTTGCTGCGTCGTAATGGCTTTACCTTTCACCTACTTATTAACGCGGATGCAGAAACAAGTGCAGGTCGTGTGGCTGGTAGCGCTGTTGTCAATTCTGTCCTTGTCAGAGGTGGTCATCGGCTTTGCCTGGTCAACTCTGTTCTCCCGCACGGCAGGTATTACCAATATTTTGGTTCTGTTAGGGCTGATGCAGGAACCTGTGGCACTGACGCCGAGTTTTGGTGCCGTTTTGACAGGCATGGTTTATCAGGCATTTCCCTATACAGTGCTCGTTTTATTTCCTGCACTTGTGCGTCTTGATCCGACGCTGACAGAGGCAGCACGAACACTGGGAGCGTCGCCTGTCAAAGCCTTTGCAACGGTCGTTATTCCTGCCTTGCGCAACACGATTATTGCTACATTGATTATGGTGTTTATCTTTGCGCTGGGAAGTTATTTGCTGCCGCAACTTTTAGGACGTCCGCAGCACTGGACTTTGTCAGTATTGATCACAGATCAGGCGATTTACCAGTCCAATATGCCGTTTGCTGCAGCAATGGCTGTCTTTCTGGTGCTGGTAACGCTTGGCTTGGTAGCGCTGACAGTGATTGCCGGTAAAAAAGGAGAAACAGCATGAGCGGATTTCTCCGAAAATTATATTTCTGTTTAATCGGCCTGTTTCTGGCACTGCCGCTGATTGTGGTGGCTGGTGTGTCGATTAATGAAAAACAGGCGCTGAACTTTCCTCCTAAAGGCATGTCATTGCATTGGTATGCCGAGATATTCCTGAATCCGGAATGGAGGAATGCACTGATCGCATCACTGACTTTAGCGCTGTTATCTGCGGCTTTTGCCGTTTCAATTGCTTTGCCATTGGCATGGTTCGTTTGGCGGCGAAAAGCCAAATGGGCGAATATTTTCCAGCTTTTGGGAATTGCCCCCTTTACGCTGCCGCCGGTTATCACCGCACTGGGACTGTTGACGTTTTGGGCAACGACCGGTTTTTACGGACAATCTTGGACGGCGGTTATCAGCCACGGTATTTTCTTTGTCACGCTGCCACTGGTAACACTGTCTCTGGGATTCAGTTCTATCGACCGCTCTTTGGTTGAAGCTGCGGCTACTATGGGTGCAGAAGATCGGGTCATTTTCCGCACCGTCATTTTGCCGTTGATTACGCCCTATATTGTTTCCGGATATGCATTCGCTTTCGTTTTATCACTCAACGAATATATCGTGGCCTATATGACGGTTGGTTTCACTATGGAAACGCTACCGATCAAAATCTTCAACTCGCTGCGCTATGGCTACACGCCGACAATGGCATCGGTCACTTTGTTGTTCGTACTGACTGCAGCAATTATTTTCGGCCTCGTTGCGCGCTTTGGTGATTTACCAAGGCTGTTGGGCGCAATGTCTGATCGCGATTAAGACCTGCAGAAAAATACACCGCTGAAATATTAAGGCTCTTCTCGCGGCTTTGTTGCAAAGTTTTGAGTAAGACAGATGTGTGCTTATCTCTGAGCGCAATTATGCTGCGAACGCCGCAAAGAGCTTAAATGGCGAATTGGTTCTTGCGGATCATGTTAACAGCTTGATGCCAGCCAGATTGGCGTCGCTTTTGTAATGGGACCGCTCTCGGGACCGCCATTAGTTGCGATAGTTTTTTTGAAAAAAACGCCGCGCTGCAGCCAATTTCTCTGCGGCCAGTGTTGGCCAAAATCAAGATAGCATTCTCGGATCAAAGTCAGAGCATAATCACGGATACCATCAGACCCCTGAACATTAAAGGGGCACAGATATACGGTAGCTGACAGAAGTAGCCCGGAGGGGATACCTTTAGGTTTGGATGCACAACCACGGATCAGGCTTTCTCTCAACGAACTCTTTCTTGATATGCTCGAGAGTGGCCCGCTGTCCGACGAATGGCAGCAAGGCGGTCGCCTCATATAAAGACAGCCAACGAAAATCATCGTGTTCGTCGTTCAATTGCACGCTGCAGTTTGTCGGTGCAAAGGCGACAAATACCGGCGTCAGTGTGATCGCGTCGCGATCGGCTTCATAAAACTGCTCACAAATATCAGCGGAATACAGATCTGTCAGGCAGAGCCCGATTTCTTCCTCGACTTCCCGAAGTGCGGCCTGCCACGTGGTCTCACCATATTCGATGCCTCCTGCGACCTGACACCATTCTCCGGTAAGAGCACTACCGGTCCGGCGTAAAAGGAGAGCGTCAAAGCTATCGTCTCGAGGCTTCAAAATGAACAAGGAGACAGGAAAGGATTTGATAGGGATTTCGTGTTTTAATATTAATCTCCTGACAGATAGGTTCAGAATGAAGAGATGTCGAATGATTCTTCTTAAACTGGATCAGGATTCTACTTCTTTCGTGTGAGTAGTCGCTCTCCGTCGCTGCGCAATTCACCTTTCGGCCCGACGAAACGATGATACCAGATTGGGATTGGCCCTTCAGCTCTGTGCACTGCGCTATCCTAGCCGTCTGATCTGCCTGTCGTATATCTGTACCCCTTTAATGTTTAGAAGGGTATAATCAAGGATATGAATTCTTCTCAATTTCTTCATAATTGAATATCATTAATCATTAATCATTAATCATTAATCATTAATCATTAATCACTGATCAGTGGTGTTGCATGAGCATTGGTACACTAAGAAGACCAGAAATAATTCCTCCATTTGAAATTGATGGATTCATTATCCGTGAAGCCAACAAAGATGAAATGGATGAAGTATATTTGATGGGAATAGATGTTTGGGGGAAAAAATTATAGTCTTGATGAATATATGAACGAATGCAGAGATTCAATTAAATACCAAAAAGGTATTTGGTACATTATCGAGCATAATCATAAATTAGTAAGCTCAATTATAGTTTATAGTCTTCCTTCATTAGATAACTTATTGGCTATAGGGTTAGGATCACTAGCAACAAAACACGATGAGCGCTTGCGTGGATATTCAAGTAAATTATTGCAATCAATAATTGAAGAATATCAAAAAAAATTAAAAATTAGTACATTCGTTCTTTATGCCGAGATAAATACGAAATTCTACGAAAGATTTGGGTTTCAAGCTATAAATCAAAGTTTGCAAAAATATAATAATGCCACCTGTATGATTAGACACATTGGCTATGAAAATTTTAGACAAATTGAAAAATTTTATGCAGAAAATTCAATTTGTTATTTTTAGTTAAGCTAAACCTATGCTGAAGTTGTGTATATATTATTTTTATTTAATTTTAAACTGCTTAAAACATAATAACACCATGAAAAACCTCAGTAAAACGGCTGGTGTAGACATTATTGCAACGGGATTAAGTATGGTGAGTGCAGCAAGTGTTGAACATGAGAACAATGCGAAGCAGAATATAATTGAAAATTTGAAGCTAATAAACCGATTACAACTGGTCTGCCCCATTGGGTGATCTGGATTCAATATTAGTGCATACTCGGTCTGAACTCTAGTACCGGAGTTGGAGTCAGATACCCGATGGGGCAGACCAAATATGTGCAAAATGGCAAAATTTATCAAATGGCCGTGATGTTAAACAATAAGACAAGACGGCTCTAATAAGATTGTTATCTGTTCGGCGTTAGTGGGCGCTTTGTTCGAATTGAATAATCCCCTGCCTTGAACAAACTGGAGGGTGCCGGAACCTTAACTTTGATCCAGCATCACGGAAAAACCTACCACTTGGCCCTGAACCCTACGGTTCCTTTGAATGCATAACTGTCAGCAAAGTGGTTGAGAGAAGTGTTGATAGTGCCTTCACCATAGAGTGCATATTTGTTGTCGGCCCAGACATAGCTACCGCCCGCACCGATGCCGCCCCACGTCCTGTCACTGCCGGTTGTCATAGGCGTGCCGGCATAGTTTATCCGCGCGTCGCCCATGAGTTCCTGATAGAGATTGGCAATGCCATAGACGCTTGTATTGACTAACCGTCCGTCAGAACCCGTGAAGCTGTCGGCATAGTGGGCTGCAAGGCCGAGCCGTGCTGTCAGGCTATCGCCGCTTCTATTGGAGATACGGGCGCCATAGCTATCGGTAAAAGTATCAAAATCCACCGCTGACCATATGAGCTGCGTTTGTGGTGTCAGTGACCAGCTCTGATCGATTGCAATGCGTTGGCCGGCTTCAAGGCTCATGGCATAACCGAAGCTCTTGTTTCCGTTTCTGAGCGTCGGATTAACAGCATCAATACCAAGATCGCTGTCATACCAGTTGGCCTGCGCCTGCGCATCGACATAGAAGCCGGACGTATCGTACCACGTAGTCGTTGCACCAAGCCCCCATCCTTGCGTGTTGACAGAACCTGAACCGTCGCCGGTCCGGTTGTCGATATGTGAGCGGGCGTTGCCATATTGACCGGTAATACCGGCAATCAGCTTGCCATTTTCATTCTCATAGAACTGCCCATCCACACCGGCCTGCATGATAAAGGTGTTGATCTCCTGATGCAGGTCGCCTGCTGTCGAACTGTTTGCCTGACGGTTATGCCCGCCTTCGATGCGACCCCAGACGGCCTTACTGTCAGTCGCACCGGAGTTGATCTGATTGCTGTCGCCCAGATAGCGTTCACCCACACGTTGCTGCAGTGTCGGCAGTTTATTCAGAGCCTGCAGGGTGGCAGTGTAGGATTCATAAACCGGTGCTGCCGGGCTGAAGCGATCCGGATCGGGTGGTACAGGGCAGCTATTGGTCTTTTTGCAATCCGGATCGACCGGAACATCTTTGATCATTTGGCTGACCAGATACCAGTTGCCGTCATTTGGCGTGTTGATGCCACCCTTCTGCAGGGTGTAGGCATAGGCAGAGTCAGTCATGATTGCCTGCTTACCGTCTTTGGTCTTGTAATCGCCGTTAAGCGTAAAGATGCCGTCCGAATTGCCGTCAACTTTAATAATCTCGATGCCGTTGCTGGTCTTGCCGCCAAAGCCTTGGCGGTTGTTAACAGCAATCTGGCTGGTGCCGGATGTATCGCCATTGACATTCATTCGATCTGTCAGGGAATTGTCGTCGCCCAGTACCGCCGACATATGTAGCGTACCGCCATTGCCCGTGTAATTTCCCGCGACATTAAGCACGGCTCCGCTCGTACCGCCGAAATAAATATCACCGCCATTTGAGAGCGCAGCCAGCGTCGTATCAAAGCCGCCAAGTCTGATCGAAGCGCCGTTTACTACCGCAAAGGCGGACGCGGCCGAGAAACCGCCAACAGCCCCTTGTACCAGATCACCTTTGTTGACAGTCGTGGTACCCGAATAATGGTTCTGGCCATAAAGTATCAGATCGCCATCACCGTTTTTGGTGATACCGCCAGTACCGGAGATCGAACCAGAGAAGTCGCCATGCAGGTTCTGATTAAGCGTGAGGGTGCCGGAACCGAGTGTGATATCACCGTCGCCCGACTGTTCGCCGATCAGATTGCCAACCGTTTCGTTAAAGCCGTCCAGATCAAGTTTTGCATCGCCTTTGATCGACACATTGCCCGAACCAAAGGCATTGTCGGCGATACCGGCTTTAGCGGTGCCTTGCTCTACTGTCAGCCCGCCGGAATATGTGTTGTTGCCGCTGAAGGTGATGATGCCACCGCCTTTTTGGACAACATTGCCTACACCAGAGATATCACCGGCGAAGCTCGTCGGATCCTGACGATAGAAGGCAAGAGTGCCATGGCCATGGACATCACTCGTAAGATTGACATTACCATCAATGCTGCCGGTCGTACCACCATTGCCGACCTGCAAGATCCCACCCGTCACCGTCGTGCCACCGGTGTAGCGGTTTGCACCGGTCAAGATCAACATACCATAATCGGTCTTGTTGAGCCCCTTGGAACCTGTGAGTTCGGCCTCAATGGTTGCGTTCATGACCTTGCCTGCATCACTGCCGTCGCCCACACGAATGATCGGCTGCGCAGTATTGTCAAGATCGATCGCATCGCCTCTCAACACATAGCCGTTGCTGGTAAACTGCATTCCGGCAGCAGTCACATTGCCTGAACCATTGTTGATGACCACGTTACCCGCCCCACCACGGAACAAGGCAAACGATCCCTGATCATAAGGGCCTTTAATGTTGGCACCATTGTCGGTCCATACATCGTTGGAATGGTCGGCCGCCAAATTCCAAACGCCGTCGCCGCCATCCCAGACGTTGAGCTTGACGCCATAACTGCTCATAAGATTCACATGCTTACCGGCCAGATCCGTATCGATCCACATACGACTTGGGTCGTTGCCTGGAATCGAGCCTATTGTCAGTCCGTTACCCGTCAGATCACCTAAATAGTCGATAAGCCGGTAAAGACCGGGGCCAAAACCGCCGCCATCGGTGATGTTGAGCGTACCATTGAGTGTGACATTGCCCTTAACATTATAGAGCGCCACCATACTCGGCGCACCGAGCGTTAAATCGATCTGGCTGTTTCCGCTGAGAGTGAGATTGTGATTGACCGTCAGCGTGTTCCCGGATGCGCCCCTCAAAATGCCGTTGTCGGCGATTTTCACGTTCGAGTTAACCGTGCCGGAACCCATGACCGTGCCACCTTGCTGCACATAGACATCACCATCCTGCATGCCGTCGATAGCAAGGATGCCTTCGTCATTGACATAGAAATCGTTCTTTAACGCCCCCTTTATCGTTACCTTGCCCGCATCAATATTGCCGTTAAAACCCAGATCGCCTGTTGATGACGTATCGAAAATCAATTCCCCGGCACCTGTTTTGTGCCAGCTACCATCTATGGCATCAAATGTGCCCGTCAGCGTGAGATTGGCATCGGTCTTCAAGATACCTCCCCTCGCTGTCACGCTCACCGCGCGACCACTTGTCATAGCGGTCGTGTTCACGAATGTGCCGCCGTCGAGAGTTAGAATACCAGTGGCGTCACCAAGATTGCTGTCACGGGCTACTCTCAGAGTGCCTTCAAAAACTGTCGTGCCACCGGTGTAGCTATTATCGGCAGTCAAAATAAGTGTGCCAGCGCCCAGCTTGGTTAATGCACCGCCAGCCGCCAAAGTCTGTGCAACAGTGAAAATATTCGCTGCATCGTCAATAGCAAAACCGCCGCCGCCTGCTGCCCAATCGATAGTACGGTTCGTTGAGTTCATCGCTGTGCCAATGATTTCCAGTGTACCGCCATCGAAGGTAAGCCCGCCGGCCAGATCACCAAGCTTGCTATCGGCGGTGACGGCAAAGCCACCGCGGGAAAATACAGTGCCACCGGAATAGCTGTTATCAGCAGTCAGGGCCGTTATGGCCGAACCGGCACTCATTACACTGCCGGTGCCTGTGATAGTCTTGAAGTAATTGTAAGTGCCGGACCGGCCGAAAGCCAGCGTGCCTTTATGTGTGAGGTCGGTACCGGTAATGATATTGTTTGTTGCCAGACTGCCGGTAGGTGTATCATTGCCAAACTGCAGAATACCGCCCGTAATTGTAACCACGCCGGTAAAACTGCTGTTAGCGGTTAATATGGTCGTGCCCGATATCTGATTGATGGCACCGGTATTTACTGCTTCGGAACTTACAGCAGACGAGAATATGTAGTCCGGCGCAGTATGATTGAAATTAATCGTTGATCCGGCATTCACGTTTATACCGTCACCCGCAGTTACACCGCCTGGCGCAACGGCCGTGGCATCCGGTGCCGCGCCGATGTTCAGTATACCGACCTCTCCAAAAAAATTGCCGAGTTGGAGTGTATTTACTGTTTGAAATGCCCCGCCATTGGAAACGATCAGGATACCTGCAATACCACCGGAACCGAATTGGACGCTGGCTGTGCCTTGGTGACTGAATGCAGATCCAGTGCCATCAATCGTCGCTTGCCCGCCAAAACGAAAATTATTGGTGCCGCTCAGCTGGAAGATGGCTCCGTCTAAAACATTAAGTCTGGCTTGCTCATTCGTTAGCATCTCCGCATTACCGCCGGACAGGCTGACCAAGGAACCCGCCCCTGTTGCCGTGAGTGCGACGTTGTAAAGACCGCCCAGTTGACCGGCTATTTTCCCGCCGTCGCTCACTTCAACGATTGTATTCGGCGTAGCTCTGATACCAAACCAACCGGCAGCGGCACCTATCGTCAATGAAGAACCGGGCCCATTTACTCTCAACGTGGAAGCTTTTGCATTGTTGCTGCCAATCGTAATACCACCAATGTTTACTTCCGCACCATCGAGTATTTCGAGAGTGCCATTGCCTTGGCCTGTTCCGTTGGTCGACCCAACCACAATATTAGCAGTTGGTTTCGTCGTCAGCTTTGAGCCTTGCCCTGTCACTGTAACAACCGGATTATCGCCCGATATAAAGGTGTCAGCGTTTCCAACAGTGCCGGTCAGGTTCAACTGACCCCCATTTTGTATAGTAAGGCTACCACCGGTCAAGGTCGTGCTGTTGCCACTGCCAATGATGAAATAATCGGCTTGAGCGGTTTGTCCGTCTATGACCGGTGCTGTGGCGGTTGTAGTACCGCTGACTGTAACTATGCCTGTTGTCGGCACTGTTCCCGAGGCCCAGTTAGATGCGGTGAACCAGTCAGTATTGGTGGCACCGGTCCAAGTATCGGCAACGGGCGCTGCATTAATCGATGCAGAAACTCGGCTGCGGGTGTAGTCTTCGCGATCAGGATTTGACGTTTCGGTTTCAAGCGCCTGTTCCGCACTTCCGTTGTCCATGCAATAGTCACTGGCTGTAACGCATCCATCAGTGGCAGAGGCCTGCGCTGTACAAAGCAGCGCACCGGCTGCGACCCCTGAAAGCAGCACGTTACGGATCGGGCGGCGGCTATAGAGTGATAAATGCATCGGGAAGCCCCTAAATGGACAATTGCAAATAATTTGTTCTTAAAATTGGAAAAGATGGAGAGAAGGCTCTCCGTCCTTTTTTACCACCTGGCCTTGAAGCCGACGGTGCCTTTGAGTGTGCCGCCCGCTCCATCCCCGCCCACAGTTTGGCTGAATGATGGTCTTGACAGCACAAATATGAAAACACTGACAGCGCTTAAAATTGCGAGGAGCGACACAGAGCGCGCCAAAGCGAAAGCGCGTTTAGTGACTGTTGAGTACCTGTGAGGATGGGATTTGGAGACAGCGGACAATTTTAGCTCCTGCGCAGAACTTATTGAAAAAAGTTCAATCTAAAAACGCAGTATGATTGCCCCAGCGCAACTGGCAGTTATTACAGTATGGAAATGCCTGTATACAGGCTGCGGTTAAACCAGACACCTGCACCCGAAGGGGCTGGCATTGGGGTTTGTCTTTATAGATCAATCATTTTTTTCAGAATTCTTCTTCAAATATCGCGCTCATGCTCCGCACCAGCCTCAACCACAGCGGGTTGTGATGGGATGGACGCCTCAATAATATGGTATTGAAAACCGCTATTCTGCCATATCAAGACCATCGGGGAGGGACGTCTGCCCCATCAAAACCTTCACAACTCAACAGTAGAGAATGTACTGCCGGAACATTCTTCTACGGAAAACGATCCGGCTTTAAGGGAGCGGAACAGTCCCGGAGGGACCATTCCGGCGATGTCCGGCTACGTCGCGTATCTTTTGATACAAGCCTGTCTAAGAAGCGACGTCGATGACAATTTTGCCTTTGGCCTGACCGGCTTCATATTTATGATGTGCATCGGCCGTTTGGCTTAGTGCAAATCGTTGCGGATCAAGCCGTGGTTTGAGTTTGCCCGCTTCGGCGAGCTGCGCAATGCGTTCGAGGATTTCGCCTTGCTTTTCCTTGTTCATTCCGAACATTATCGGCGTCAGCACGAGAACCATATGCAAGTTCGCGCCCTTGAGATAAAGCGGTGCCAGATTATGGCTGGCTGCACCGACCACAGTCACAATATCCCCCGAGGGGCGAACCATTTTGAAAGCAGAATCAAGTGCTTCACCGCCAACAGTGTCGAAGATCACGTCAAAGCCCTTACCGTCAGTGTAATTATCTATAACATCCTGCGGACTTGTCTGAGAAAGATCGACACAGGCCGTTGCGCCGGCTTCAATCGCCAGCATGCTACTTTCTGCTGACCGCGTTGCAGCTATCACTTTGGCACCCGCTATATTGGCGAGTTGTACTGCCATATAGCCAACGCCGCCAGCACCACCTGTGATTAATACCCTAGTGGCGGGTGTCAAAGTCACTTTCTCAAACAGTGCTTTCCATGCTGTTGTAGCAACCAACGGAAGGGATGCTGCTTCACGAAAGCCGAGATTGACAGGCTTGCGCGCGATCAGCGCGGCATCGGCTATTGCATATTCCGAGAGTGCACCCGGAACATCGCCGTTTGACCCGCGAAAACCACCGGAAAAGCCAAAAACCTCGTCACCGATCTTGAACTGAGTTGTGCCGGGACCGACGGCATCTACGATGCCTGCCAGATCGGTTTGCAGAATGGCGGGGAATGTTGCCGGCGTCATGGGCAGCTTCGCCTTGCGTACCTTGGTATCAATGGGGTTGAGGCTGGATGCGATAACCTTCACCCGAACCTGTCCGTCAGCAGGAGCCGGTACGGGAATATCTGTCAGTTGGAGAACTTCCGGGCCACCCTGTTCGATTGCGATGACAGCTTTCATTGAATAAACCTTTGCTTCAAAAAATGTCGGTGGACGTATTTTATTGCAGTGCTAAAATTCATCAAAGGCATCAAAAAATAAGAGACTATTTCTCCATGAGCAATAATCAGAGACTGGTTCAAAAAGCAGGCGGTATCGAAGAATTCATCCGCGTAGCTGAAACATTGAGTTTTGTTCGTGCCGCTGAATCTCTGGGGCAAGCACCGTCCGCTGTTTCAAAGTCCATTCGGCATCTGGAAAACAGGCTCGGGGTGCGGCTCTTTCATCGAACGACGCGTAACGTCAGCCTGACTGATGAGGGGAATGATTTGTATGCCCGGGCAAGCCGCTGGGTTTGGGAACTGGATGAAATGCAGGCCGTCATTGGCGGCAGCCCAACGGAACTGAGCGGACTGATTAGAATAGATATGCCTATGACATTGGGACGCTCGTTATTTTTGCCGCATCTTGCATCGTTTCTGGAAAGACATCCCGGGCTTACCGTCGAGGTCAGAATGAATGATCAACTTGTCAATCTCGTTGCGGAAGGGGTTGATCTGGCTTTGCGTCTGGGTGATCTGACCGACTCGGAACTTGTGGTGAAATCACTGGGGCGGATCAGGATGGGAACATTTGTTAGCACTTCCTGTCTTCAGCGCCACGGCCACCCAACGAAGCCGTCGGATCTCCTGTCGAATAGACTGATATCCTTTCTGCTTCCATCCGGACGGCCGAAGCCGATGGTTTACACCCAAGGAGCGGACGAAGTTGTCATCGATACCCGGCGGTCTGTGGCAAGCTTCACCAACGGTGATGCCATGATTGACGCTGTTATTGCTGGTATAGGGATCGCTCAAACACCTGCAATCTACGCCAGACAAGGGTTGGAAAACGGGTTGCTTACGCAACTGATGCAGGGGCAGGATGCGCCCGGCCCGTCAATTCAGCTGGTTTATCCTTCAAGAAGCTATTTGCCTAATCGAGTGCGTGTTCTGATCGATTATATTGTGGAGGCAATCGATAATGACCAGTTTTGATACAGGAACAGGCACGGTCTCATTGCAAGTGGCGTCATTTTGAAGGAGAGGCATTCTCTCAGCTGTGCAGTATATTGCCGTTATGGGATCAGCTGCCGTGACCTTGAGTAAATGTTAGGGGGCGAGGTGTACCGGTTGATCATTCCGTCATTGACCGGTGGTGCCGAATACACGCCGGAACTCGAAAAGCGGTTGCGCTGGACTGGTATCAGCCACAATCAACAAGCTGGCGTCTTGATGAAACCTATACAGCGAGCGTGAGGCAGCGCCGGTTTTGGATGAATATTGATAGCAAATACGCTCAAAGACCAAATTATGTCCGCTCCGAAATTACTATACGGTGTCTGGCTGTTTATGACTGCGCGCAGCTGCACTTAGGTGCTCGTGCAAGAACTCGATGAACCGCTGTGTCTTCG
Source organism: Hyphomicrobiales bacterium (assembly GCA_900470285.1). GTDB lineage: Bacteria > Pseudomonadota > Alphaproteobacteria > Rhizobiales > Rhizobiaceae > Pseudochrobactrum. The sequence continues at coordinate 7,993 of UCAG01000018.1, read as the reverse complement.
CCGGAAGCAGGCGTGTCTCTGTGATAGCATAGACGGGCACTGGTTCACCCTGCCACGAGGGTAGCAACCGGCGCAACTTACCACTGGCCAGATCATCAGCAACCAATTGCTCGGGCATCAGGATGATACCTTTGTCGAGTGTGGCAAGCTTGCGGATCAAGCCTATACTATTGATGGTAAAGCGCCCCCCGCCGAAGATCACAGTGGTGGCGGATGTTGCGTCATGCAATGTCCATGATGTTGCTTTCAGGATGCCCAGACAATCATGTTTTTCCAGATCTGCTGGGCTTTCGGGGATTCCCGCCCGTTCAAGATAACCGGGTGATGCATAAAGGTAGGAAGGCAGCTCCGCAATCAATCGTGCGATGAGCTGCGAGTCTTCTAAATGGCCGGTACGGATCGCAATATCAAAAGGCTCACTCACCAGATCTACACGGCGTGACGTAAGGTCGAAGTCGAAGGTGATGTCCGGATAGCGGTTGGCGAATTCCGCGATCAATGGAGCCAGATATGTCACGGCTAAATCGACGGGAAACGACGCGCGCAGCAAGCCGCTGGGTTGCGCAAGCATCTCGCCCAGTTGCTCATGGGCCAGATTGGCCTCGTTGACGATGCGTTTGCAGCGTTCGTAGTACAACGCTCCGGCTTCTGTCAGTTCAACCTTACGGGTTGTGCGATGCAGCAGACGTAAACCAATAGCCTTTTCGAGCGCAGTGATCCGGCGCGACAGCGTGGGATTGGGGATACCAAGCACTTCTGCCGCGCGGCGGAAGTGCTTGGCTTTCGCGACTTCCACAAACAGCGCCATGTCGTTTAGATCAAGGTTCATTATTTCACCAGTGAAGCAATGTTATCCAATATACCATATTTATCTCAATTTAGAAATAGTTAATGATTGTATTACGGCGAAGTTCTTGGAACCGGCCATAAGGCAATGCATGCATCGGTCTTGGTGACTGTCAGCATGCCGCTTTCTTTGGCAAGGCAGCTGAGAAGTATAGCCCGTAGTTATTTGGACGGCCAAAGCACTGGTGGCCTCGCTGTATTCGACATGTGAACAGCAAGCTGACGTATCGCCGTTCTTTTCATTCATCAGATTTGAGGAATTCAATATCATGACAAAGCTATTTGACGCTTACCATCTCAGACACCATGCCTTGGCAAATCGTCTGGTCATGGCTCCGCTGACCCGTTCACGCGCGCAGCCTGACGGTACGCCGGGCGAATTGGCCGCCCAATATTACGCCGAACGTGCCGGTGTGGGCCTGATCATTGCTGAATCGACCCAGCCATCCGACGACGGGCAGGGCTACATGGCGACTCCCGGCATCTATACTGAGGCACATATAGCCGGCTGGAGAAAAGTCATCAGCGCTGTGCACGCCAAAGGCACTCCAATCTTCATCCAGCTTATGCATGCCGGTCGCATCTCGCACCCGGATAACACGCCATACCACCGTCAGGCGCTTGCACCGTCGGCCATTGAGCCGGGTTCAGGGATTTTTACACCCGGAGGAATGCAGGCTGTTCCCGTGCCGAGAGAAATGACCGCAGAGGAAATCCGCCAGACAGTGGCCGATTTCAGGTATGCAGCACGATGCGCCATCGAAGCCGGTGCGGACGGCGTGGAAATCCATGCAGCCAACGCCTACCTGATTCACCAGTTTCTTGCGCCCAGCTCCAACAAGCGCACCGATGAATACGGCGGATCTATCGAGAGCCGCGCCCGCTTTGCCATCGAGATCGCCACGGCCATCGCTGACGAAATCGGTGCGGATCGGACGGCCATCCGGTTTTCTCCCGGAATGAAACTTTGGGGCATCGAGGAAGGGCCGGATGGCGCAGATCTCTACCGCTATCTGGTTACCGAACTCGACAGGCTGGGCTTAAGTTATCTGCATATCTCCCAATATGGTCAGGACGAGGTGCTATTGGAAGACTTCCGCAAGCTTTGGAAAAATACGTTGATCCTCAACCGGCCGGGACGGCCGCGCGAGCAGATCGGCAGCGATATTGCCTCGGGGCTGGCCGATCTGGAAGCCTATGGTCAGTTAGTGCTGGCGAACCCGGACTTCGTTGACCGTCTGAAGACCAACGCGTCGATGAACGAAGCCGATCCTCGCACATTTTTCGGCGGTGATGCGCATGGATATACCGACTATCCGACCTTGCGCGAAACGCAGGACGCTTGAGCGTCAAAATCGTGCCCGTCAGGTGCTGTCATGTTAATCTTAGGACGAACATGAAATACCCTGATCTTTTGTTATTATGTAATTTTCAGACATAGGATTTCACGCCAGGTTTGCATCGCAGCCTGGCGGAGAAGTCGTTGACGGGATGATATGATCCAGCTGCAAGAAAATGATGAAGACTGAAAATCAGATATTGCGGGACATAACAACCGAAAGCGTTTCAAATCCTTGGCGACGGAAAAGCGCATGGGCGCGCTCATTGCCGATTGCGCTTTCCAGAAATATCTGATGGAAACCAAGACTATGACATTCCTGACATATCCAGCTGATCAGAGATGAGCCAATGCCATGACTGCGGGTATCCCTTCTGATAATTAAATCTTCAAGTATCACGAATGGAGTCGCTGCATTTTGCCTGAGTGTTACGAACGCAATACCAAGCAGGCCGGTATTCTGCATGACTTTTGCCAGCCATATGCCAGAGGCGGTTTGATGAGCCTGCCGGTTTTTTGCAGCCTCTGCAGCGAGATCCGCTATTTTCGAATGCAGTGACGGGCTCCAGCAATCGGATGACGCAGCCCGCCCCCATTGTATATCTGTATGTGAAATATAGGCTGTGCCCGTATTATCAACGAAAAACCGGGCTATTGCTTCAGCTTCATTATCAACGGAGCTCCAGCTGAATTGAATGTTACTGTTTATCGGATCAGATATCGTTTTTTTCATGTGCATTTTTTCTGCCTCGTACCAGACGAAAAATTCAGCAGGAAAAGAAAGGGTGCCAATCCGATTTCCAAAGCAGGAAGATCCGTAAGTACAAAATAAAACCGGTTAAATCAGCTTCCGCAAACCGCAGAGCGCTATATTACGGATAATAATTTACGCCGACACCAAGCTTGCATACAGATATCCGTGGCTCAGCAATATCCTTGTAGGTATCGGGAGCCAGCCGGCGAAATGTAATTGTGGCAGTATCGTCCTGCGCAATCTGATACTGCAGAAATAAGATGACAGGCGTTCCGTCCGGGGCTGCGGAAAGATTGTTTCGCGTATAGGTGATTATCGGATTGTCACCCGGATTAATACGAAAAGAGTCAATTCTGAAACCGGCTTTCAGCGCCGGTGTCACGGGTGTTTGATCCTTACGGGTGCACTTGCTCAGATCAACGACCGAGAATGTTGGTTTACCGCTCAGAAGCCGCTCCTGCAATTTATCGTATTCAGTTGCAGAATTTGCCAGGGCTCCATGCGACCAGAACATACATGCGGAAAGAAAGGCCATGCTTACAAAACGCATCTCATATTCCTCTTCAAAATAAAGCACCTCACTGTCTCAAAAAAAGACAGCAAAGATAATTCCAATTACTGAGTAGAAGAATACTGGGGGAAGCTGCCGGTTTGGCGTTTAGATCCGTCCCGCCTCAACGATTTGCTTGAGGAATGCTCGGGTGCGTTCCTGTTGCGGATTACCGAAGATTTGTTCGGGTGGTCCTTGTTCCAGCAATGCCCCTTGCTCGAGGAACACGACGAGATTGGAGACTTCGCGCGCGAATTGCATCTCGTGGGTGGCAAGGATCATGGTCATGCCTTCTGCGGCAAGTTCGCGAAGAATATCGAGCACTTCGGCCACGAGCTCCGGGTCGAGGGCCGAGGTAATCTCGTCGAGCAAAAGTGCTTCGGGCTGCATGGCGATGGCGCGAACAATGGCAACGCGTTGCTGCTGCCCTCCCGACAACTGGTCCGGATAGAAGTTAGCACGGTGGTCGAGCTTGACCCGCTCAAGCAAAAGTCGTGCTCGCTCCTCGGCTGCCGCTTTGGGTTCTTTCAGCAGAGTTTTTGGTGCGAAGCTGATATTCTCCAGCACAGTCATGTGCGGGAAAAGGTTGAACGACTGGAACACCATCCCGACGCGGCGACGTAAATTGTCCACATCAACGCCCGGTCCGGAAACGATATCTCCGCCAATCGAGATCGTGCCGCTATCGATCCTTTCGAGCGAGTTGATGCATCTGAGAAGCGTCGATTTTCCTGAACCGGAAGCACCGATGAGACATACAACATGGTGCTTTTGGACCTGTAAATCGATCCCCTTGAGAACCTCGAGCGGCCCGTAACTCTTCTTGAGATTGGCAATGTTGATAAAGGCCATTGATCAGCCCTTCCGTGATCTGCTGGCGAGCAGATGATCGACCAGACGCGTCTGAGGAATGGTGAAGATGAAAAACAGAATTGCCACAACCGTAACCGACGACAGATTGAAGCTGATATTGGCGTAGTATTTGGCCTGATTGAATGCGTCCATTGTACCGATGATATTGACCAGTGCAGTGTCTTTTTGAAGCCCGATGAACGAACTCAGCAAGGGTGGAATTACGTTGCGTATGGCCTGCGGCAGGATAACGTATCGCAGGGTTTCAGCGTAGCTGAGGCCCAGCGATCGCGCTGCTGACCATTGCGACGGATGGATGGATTCGATACCTGATCTGAAAGTCTCCGCGACATAGGCACTATAGGTAGCGGTGAGGGCGATGATCGCAAAAACGACAGGCGGGAGTTGGCTGACATAGGAAATTTTGGAGAGTGGCAGGCCAAAACCTATTATGTAAATCACAATGATCGCCGGAACGGCTCGGAAGAGATCAATGTAGCCGATGGCAAGGAAACGGATGGGCGCTCCGGCGCGCCCGGGCAGCATGCGTGCAACTGCCAATGCCAGACCAAACACCATGATGAAGACTTGCGCGACGAGGGCCATAAAGACATTTACAAGGAATGCCTTTGCGACATCGCCGAGACTCATCCACATCAGGTCGAATTTCAGGAATGTTTTCTGCACGGTGCCATTGCTCATGGTCACTATGCCCGCAATGCTGACTATAAGCAGCAAAGCCGCGCAAAGACCGAGTGCTACATAGGCCTCCTGTCGTGCCTTTTCAGAGCTTGCGCGTGCATCCAGTACCAGACCACTATTGACGAGCGCGTCACTTTTCCATGAAGCCCTGACCGCAGTTAGGGCCACATAGAGGACGCCTATACAGCCGAAAATGCTTAATAGGCTGAATATGCGACAGAATTGGATTAAGCCCGGATCTGTGGCCTGCCTCAGGCAGGACTGGTTCACGAGTATGACAAACACAGAGGCGGCGATCGTTGCTACCAACGCCCCGTAGGCGAGGCGCTTGCTGGGCTTCGGCGGAGACAAGGATAGTGTCGGCGCGATTTCACTCAGGACCGCTACCGCCATCTTATTTGATCTCCCAGAACGGAATACTGTCCGGGTTTCCTCCAAACATCGGTGCCAGATAGTCAGTGGTCAGCTGGGCGAGCGTTCCATTGTCAGCAACATCCTTGATTGCGGCGTCAACTGCATCCTTGTTAGGAGAGTCCTTGGGCAGGACAATCCCATAACTCTGATCTAACTTATACTGTGCAGGTACCACCAGCATCCCGTTGCTTGAGCTGGTTCCGGTGAGAACGAGCGTTGTATCAGTGATGACAACGTCGACCTGATTGGCGAGAAGGGCAGTGAACATCTCCGACTGCCCCTGAAACGCAGAGGGTTGTATCTCCGGCTTCAGCACATTGACTACCCAATCGGCGCCCATATTGCCTTGAAGCACTCCGATGCGTTTCTGACGGATGTTCTCTGCTGTAACGTCGCTGTTTGCTCTTACTGCAACACCGAGGTTCGACGTAAAATACGGACTGGAAAAGTTCATTGCTGCCTTGCGCTTTTCCGTGATGGTTACGCCTGCCATGGCAATGTCGTAGCCGGTCATAGCGCCTGAAATGAATTGGTCCCAAGCCATGTTACGGACTTCGAGATGATGGACACCGGCGCGATAAGCGATCTGGGCTGCGAGGCAGTATTCGAAGCCGCTTTTGATATTGTCTGGAGTACTGCCATTCCACCAGCCGGGGCTCGGCAGCACTGCACTTACGGTAAGCGTATCCTCTTTCACCGGCTTGAAATCAATGCTGCCGGCGACGCCTGTCAGCTTGCAATCACCAAATGCAATTGTATCCTCAGCCTTGGCAAGCGTACCTCCTGCGGCGGCAATCATCATGCCGACGATAATCGATATCAGTCTCATAGCTTTCCTCCGTTAGCAACCGGATTGATTTCGGGTGCTCTTTACGCGGTGGTGCGCCGCAAACATCCCGACGATAGCTTGTAATTGCCGTCTGTCGGAATTCCCCTCTTCGGGATGCCACTGCACCCCAAGCACCAGATTGTCGTCCTGAAACTCAATGGCTTCTATCGTCCCGTCTTTGGCGCGGGCTGTAACAGCCAGATTGTTGCCCAAAATATCCACCGCCTGATGGTGCAGCGACTGAACGGCTATCTCGGATCCGGCAAACAGTGAACCAATGCGAGTTTTAGGCGCGAAATTCACAGCATGATTGACAAATGAGCGTTGCCCCACTGTCGAGTGGTGACCGTTTTGTTCAAGGTGCTGGATCAATGTGCCGCCAAGGGCTACATTGATGACCTGCATACCGCGGCATATGCCGAGTACATTCCGGCCCGAGGCAACTGCTCGCTGAGTAAGCGCAATCTCAAACCTGTCTCCCCGGTCATCCGACGAGGTTACTGTATGCTGCGATCGTTCGCACCCATAGAGTGTAGGGTGAATATCCTTGCCCCCCATAATGACGAGCAGGTCGGTATTGTCGAGCAATGCTTCAGGCGAGGAGGTGCTGCGCAGGCAGTCAATATGAGTGGCATCAAACCCGGCTTCCGTAAGTCGGGAGACAACGTTGGAAACCAGATCGATGCCCATCGAGGCAACCTTCGGGTCAAGATCCGCATAGTCGAGAGTAGACGAAGAAATGATCGCTCGTGGACGTCTTTTGGTTGCGGCCATGTGGATTATCCTGTATTTTATGCATTTAAACATGCAACATCTAGAGGTTAAATGCAACAGAATTTTCGTGCCCCTATCGAGGTCGCAGGCCGTAGTGCGCCGGAGATCATCTTTCGCAGGCTGAGCGAGGCGATTGCGACGGGAGAGTTACGGCCGGGTGACCGTCTTCCAAGTGAGGCTGAACTTGCATCATCCCTTGGCGTTGCCCCAATGACATTGCGCCGCGCGCTTGAGACGTTGCGTGACCTTAGCCTCATTGAGACCAGAAGAGGGCGCCAAGGCGGAAATTTTGTAAGCGCTGAAGCTCTCGATCATCTCTCCCGGTTTTCTCAGACAATTCCGGTGACGCGGCAGGATATTCGGGAGCTGACGGATTGGCGCCGGGCTATATCCGGAGAGGCATGTTTTTTAGCGGCGCAACGGGCTGACAGTTCGGCATTGGAAGATATTGTCTCGGCTGGCAAAGCGTTTGACTGTGCCACCACCGATGCGAACACCATGCGAATGGCTGATGTGCAGTTGCACCTTGCGATCGCGCAAGCCTCAAATTCGAAGCGTCTGCACGCTGAAGAGAACCAAATTCAAGTCGAACTGACCAAGCTTATGACTGTGAGTTTGTTCTCTGAAGCAGCACGTACACCAATGATCGGTTCTCATGATCCGCTGATACAGGCTATCGTACTGCGGCAGCCAGAGCTTGCGCGTCAAGAGGCACTGTCACATGTCGAAGAAACATTCAACTGGATAGTATCATTAGCGAAAATTTGAGTACAAACAGCATGTTGTTGCTCAGGTTCGGGCAGGGCAGGATACGTGCAAAAAGTTGTCACATGCCGCCGGAAGCAAAAGGCCCGGTGGTCTTTTGCTTGTCGGCGAAGTTATATGTATCCGAGTGCCTGTCACCTACCACTTCACTTTGAAGCCGACGGTGCC
>UCAG01000009.1 GCA_900470285.1 Hyphomicrobiales bacterium | reverse complement strand
GGTGTCACCATACCAGGTCAGTGTGCCGCCCAGTCCCCAGCCCTGCGTGTCAATCTTACCGTCACCGTGGTCCGAGGCAACATCGCCTCGGGCTTTGCCATACTGACCGGTGATGCCGCCGATGAGCCTGCCGGTTTCCCCTTCATAGAACTGGCCGTCAACACCGGCCTGCAGGATGAAACTGTTGATATCCTGTTTCATGCCGGAGGTTGAGCGATTGGCTTCAAAGCGGTTATGCGCACCTTCAATCCGGCCCCAGACAGCGCGTCCGTCCACAACGGCACCGGCTTCTGCGGCAGGGACAAGCGGTGTGCCAGCCATATCCGCACCCTGTTCAATCACCGGATTGGCTGCACCATTCCAATAGCGATTACCGACGCGCTGCTGAAGTGTCGGTAGCTTATTGAGCGCCTGCATATTCTGCACATAGCCCTCATAAACAGGAACACCGGCACTATAACGTGGCTCAGGGGCGGGACAGCTGTTGTCCTCATGGCAATCAGGATCAGGAGCTGACATATGACTGGTCAGATACCAGTTGCCATCCTTGTTGCCCGAGCCGGAGCTCTGTTGCAACGTATAAGCGTACGCGCCGCCCACGACAGCCTTCTGACCGTCTTTAGTGATGTAATCACTGACGAGTGAGAAAGTGCCGTTTGACTGGCCACCGACACTCACAACTTCGATGCCGTTGACAGTCTGCGCACCAAGCCCCCCGCGATTGACAACCTGCAAATTGGTCGTGCCTGACGTGTCTCCGCCGACTTTCAGCAAATCGGTCTTTGAACTGTCGTCTCCCAACACCGTGTTCAGCACAAGTGTACCGCCATTACCGGCGTAATTACCGGCGACATCGAGGACAGCACCGCCCGCGCCACCGAAATTGATTGTGCCGGAATTGGAAAGCGAAGCCATACCGGTGGTATAGCCCCCAAGATCGATCTGACCTTCCTGCGCCACCGCATATGCGGAAGCTGAGGAGAAGCTGCCTGCTGCTGCCTGAATGAGTGCGCCGTCATTGACCTGTGTTTGCCCTGAATAGGTGCTGGTGCCGGACAAAGTGAGTTTACCACTGCCATTCTTGGTCAGACCGCCGGTGCCGTCCATTGTGCCGGAGTAGCTCGTGTCAATGTTCTGATCAAGCGTCAGAGTGCCCGAACCGAGCGTTACATGGCCGCTACCTGTAAGGCCGGCAACCGCTTCATTGAAACTATCGAGATCGACGGTTCCGTCTTTTTCGACAGTCAACAGGCCGGAACCGAATGCGTGCTCGGCAATACCGGCTTTGGCAGTGCCCTTCTCTACCGTCAGACCGCCGGTGAATAGATTGTCTCCGGACAAGACCAAAGTGCCGTTGCCACGCTTCCACAGCCATCCCTGCCCCGATAAGGCTTGTGCGACAGTGAACATATTACCTGCATCATCAATGTCGAAACCGCCGCCATGGTCGCCTAGTGTCATTGCACGCGCCGTCGATGTGAATTGCGTGCCGGTTACCTGCAACGTGCCGCCATCAAGCTTCAGACCGCCAGCCGCATCACCAAGTTTGGCATCAGAAGCCACTGACAGCGTACCGCCTGAAATCGTCGTGCCGCCCGAATAGGTATTATCCTTTGTGAGAATGGTTGTTCCGGCTCCCATCTGCTTAATCGAACCGGTGCCGCTGATAATATGATCGAAACTCACATTATCGGAGCGGTTGAATGCGAGTGTGCCCCTATGTGTTGCATCGGTTCCCGTACTCACATCAACCGCCAGATTGCCGCTTGTGCCGCCATTTCCGAGCTGCAACGTGCCTCCGGTTATGTTCATCGTTCCGGCAAAAGCGGAATTATCGCCTGTAAACACCGTCGTACCGGCGATCTGGTTGATCGTCCCGATCCCGCTGATTGCCGCGCGAACGGTTGTGCCATCCGTTGTATTGAAGTTCAGAACACCTCTGCTGCCACCGCCATTTCGATTAAACGCAATAGCGTTGACGTTCAAATTGCCGGAAGTCTTAGCAGGGTCGCCCATTGCACCTCCAACATTCACTGTCCCATTTGTACCCACGTCATAGGCGATCTGCAGCGAGTTATCGTTGATACTGCCTCCTTCGGAAAGATTGAGTGTGCCTGTTCCAATCTGCCCAACCCATACACCGTGCTGACCGTTCCACGCCGAGCCATGGCCGGAGATGGTGGCTGTGCCAACTCCTGTTTGCGTATTACCCAAGTAGAGCTGGTAACCAGTCACCTGCCCGCCATCGGCAATTGTAAGGTCGCCGGTTCCCAAAAATCCGAGTGTGATGACATTATCAGAGTTCAACGAAGACCCTTGCCCGGTGACAATTATATGGCCGGTAGCACCACCTACTAAACCAACCAAGATCGAAGCCGCATCATTGGAGTTGGAATCCACCCGGCCGCCATTGCTGATCGTCAGCGTTCCGTCATCGCCGTAACCGCCTTGACCCAAATTGATATGAGTAGTGGTGATGGTTGAGCCTTTGCCATCAACATTGATGACAGCAGGCTGGCCAGCACCATTATTTCTACCTATATATATCGTGTCACCGGAAATGGTCGCACCATCACGGATGTCCAGCGTAGCTGCGCCAGCATCGCCAACAACCATCACTTGAACGGGCGACCAATCCCAATCTGTTGCCCCTGCCGGCGGCGCTGGCGTTACATTTCCGGTATAGGTAATGGAAGGAGCCGCCCGTGAAGGCTGAACCGGTGAAACTGCACTGCCAAGTGCCAATGCCAGCACAGATACTGAATGAAACAGGATTTTTCTGTAAGTTACAGAAGCCCGAAGATTAAAGAAATTATATTTTGAAATTGATGGAATATACATATTCAAATATTATCCTCACGCTATAATAGTGAAAATAATGTATAATTTTGATATGAATTGAAATATTGCAAAACTATAATCAGTATATATTTTTTGATTAAGGTGGCATAATTGATACTTAATTTATCAAAATACATAAAAATTTATAATATAAACTCTATTATATTTTTATTATAATATTCGTTACCTGATACATACCCCCCTTCACAAGCACTGTCCGGCTGCGTACGCGCTCTTGTTGACGAGCGTAACGGCTACGGCTTTATGAGAATGTAGCGCCATCAGTGCGATGGCACATTCCGGCACCGGCATAGCGCACCGTCCGGACGCCATAAAACCGGCTTGCAGATTAACAATTTTCTCAGGGTTTTGTCGCAAACGCTCATAAACAATTCGGCCACAGCAGTATAATTGCCTCCAATGGTCATTTCCGTCGTAATCTGCTGGAAATTTGCAAAGCATGTAATTTGAAAAGCGTCTGAGACGATACACCGTGTCTACATAAGAAATTGCGATTACACGAAACGATTTTCTGTTTTACTTTGACATCTCCGATACGACCGATGGTTCAATATTGCGGTTGAATATATTCGGACGGGGGGATCAGATTCAGATTACGGCTGACGATGCCGATAGCGTCGATATGTGCTCACTGGCTTTGATGCTGAGTGTCGCGACCATACTTCGTCCCGTCTGAGGTCATTCTCATCCGAAATAGCACCAATACCAATTTAATCATGAATTTTAACTCGCCTCATTACATCACCGAAAGTTTTTAAAAATGATGTTATCGAAACTGACCGCCATGCTGGCGTTGACCACCTGTCTGTCTTCGGTTGCTTTTACGGCACAGGCGCTGGAGATTTACGATATAAAGGATGCGGCCGGAAATGCATTTATGCAAATACGCATTTTCGGCACCAACAATGGCCCTTATTGGACTTTTGACACCGAAAATGCTGTTTCGACCTGGAATTTGCAGCAGCCGCAGACCGATCAGGTTCTGGATGCTGCGCGCTATTGGGGAGAGGTCATCAAGGTGGTGCCGGGACAGAACCCGGCGATCGTCAATATCGGCACTTTTGACGATGAAAATGCGTTTGCCTTGAGTCCAACCTCGGTTAACGAGGCAGATGCCGGAACACTGGTGCAGGCAGCGATCACCAATAAGAAGGTGGGCAATCTCAATAACGGCGCGCATGGAGTCATCGGTGTCGGTAAAATGGACTGGGCACCGGCTCCCTTCACACCATCGCAATTACCCCTGAACCCACAGGTCGATATGACTTCTGTGCTGATACATGAAGTGGCGCACGCACTCGGCGTCAGTGCCGATACAAACTCGCTGCCGAATGAGAACGGTATAGTGGACGGTAAAAAAAATCTTTTTACATCTGTGCTTGATGCATGGTCCACCCATTTGCGTGACGACAACGGTAAAGCGGCCGCGGCCGGCCAATATATCTGGTGCAAGACTTGTCTGGCCCCGCCGGCAGGTGCTGATGTATTTGATGCGCGCAATGACCAGGCCTATTTTACCGGCGAGAATGTCAATGCCGTGCTTGCCGGTGCCATGCCCGGCATTCGAGTGCGAACCAGCTCGGATTTCGGCCCCCGGGATATACCGGTCTTTTCGCATATCGAACTCAAAAACAGCATGATGAGCCATCAGAACTACCGCAACTATATCACCCTGATGGAAGCGGAAATGGCAGCGCTGCAGGATGTTGGCTATACGATCGACCGTCGCAATTTCTTTGGCTATTCTGTCTACAATGATGGGCTGACGCTCACCAATGACCATCCTTTCTTCGCCCGCAATGCGGCTGGCACCGACTATGTCGCCAACACGTTCAATAAGGCGACTTTAGGGCTTGGCCTGCATGTCTATGGCAGCAATAACACCATTTATCAGCGTGCCGATCTGTTATCCGGCGGAGCCGGTGGCGGCGGCATACGGGTTGACGGAGCGGGTAACAATCTGACCATTCTGCCGGGCACACGCGTTTATGCCAATGGTGCCAACGGGCGCGGTGTCATGTTCGCCTACGGAAAGGATCATCAATTCGCCCAGCGCGGCGATGTGGAAGCGTCAGGCAAGAACGGTATCGCGGTCAGTTTTGATTTTGGCCATAACTCACTGGGCGATACAACCGAATATCGCGGTTCTTATTTTGTTGACGTCAATGAGGTTATAAAGCTTGTTAAGCCAGATTATTACGCAAAGGCATTGAATGAAGTTAACGGGCCATTGGTCAGTAAATTTGATTTGAGCGGGCGCGTCGCCGGGAGTTATGCCGCCATTTACATGTCCGAGAGCGGCTATGTTGGCCAGATTAATGTCATGCAGGGAGCCAGCATTGCCGGTGATATCATCTCCAATTATGCACGAAAAGATGACAATGGCGATCTGCGTCTCACGAACCTGACTTTCGGGTTGAAAGCCGATAACAATGGCCGCTCGACCGGTCTTGCGGATCCGGATTTCAGACTTGCTTATGGCGGTAATATCACCGGCAGCAATCTGTCTCTGCACATCGACGGCGGTAACACTCAGCTCACCGGTAATCATCAGCTCTATGATGTTGTTGTAGCGCCGTCTGCTACTTTATCCGGCACAGGAACCTATCAGATCAATACAGGGCAGCAATTTCGCAATGCGGGGATCGTAAACCCCTCCGTGCCCGGTACAGCCATCGTGATTGACGGCAATTATATCCAGTCGGAAAGCGGTGTATTGCAACTTGCCTTCAATGACCAGAAGGCAATCAGCAGCCTGATTGTTAACGGCAAGGCAGATCTCAATGGCACCGTCAACTTTGCTCCCGTGCGAGGCTGGTACCAGAATGGATTTAAGATTACATCAGACAAATGGCTGAAAGCCGCCTCAATCAACGGTGCACCTGCAAAGGTCGCCGTGTCGGTTGCCTCCCCAACCGTGGCCGCAACCATCGACGGTGCGCCTGAAAAGGTTGCCGCGCCGGCTGTTTCACCAATCCTCGCCGCAACCACGGCTACTAATGACGACAACAACTATACTGTGTCGCTTTCCCGTGCCGCCAATGCCTATGCGCAATATGGCGATACTATTAATAGCCGGGCTGTTGGCAGCGCATTCGACGGAATTGCCGGCAATGCCGGAACCGGACTACATGATCTGCTGGCTGCGCTGGATTTTTCCGCTGCTGACGGCTCTGTCATTCGCACCGCCCTGCCGCAGTTGTCGGCGGAGCCTTACGCTTCTGCCGTCGGGGTACTGACCAATGACAGCTATGCTTCGCGTTCCGCCGTCAACAGCCGTCTGCTTCAGGCTTTTGGTGGCACACCCCCAACTCCCGTCTCCGTGATGGGTTTTGCGCCGGCAGCGCAAGACACTGCGCTGCCCCATGCGGCGGGTAAGGATGATCTCACGCGCTACGCTGCGTGGGGTTCAACCTTCGGCAGCTGGTCAAGCCAGTCCGGCGATGGCAATGCGGCACGCACCAAATCCACACTCGGTGGTTTCACTACCGGTATTGATGCAGCGATCTATGACAATTGGCGACTGGGTGTAATGGCTGGTTACAGCCGCTCAACTTTCAAAACAGCGGAGCGCAGTTCTTCCGGTGCCAGCGACAATTACACCATCGGTGCTTATGCCGGTACAGAATGGGCGGTTTCCGGCGGTGCCATCGGTTTACGTACAGGTCTGGCTTATAGCTGGCATAATATCGACATGAGCCGCTCAATTGCCTTTGATGACTTTAGAGACAAGCTTTCCGCTGATTACAATGCCGCAACCTTCCAGGCTTTTGGTGAACTGGGCTATAAACTCAATATCAGTCCGCGCTCGATCCTCGAGCCTTATGCTAATCTGGCTTATGTGCATGTGCGCACGGATGAGTTTACAGAAAAGGGACTGAATGGCGCAGCCCTCTCTGTCTATTCCGGTTCAATGGATACAACATTATCAACGCTGGGCCTGCGTGCTTCAACTGACTTTAATTTGGGCAATTATGCGGCCACTGCACGCGTCGATTTTGGCTGGCGTCATGCTTATGGCGATGTGATCCCAACCTCGGGAGCAAGCTTTGCTGCGGACTTAGCTGCCTTCTCTTCAACCGGTAATAGCATTGGTCGTGATATCGCACTCATTGAAACTGGCTTTGATGTTCAGCTCAACCAAAACACCACATTCGGTCTCGCCTATCAGGGCCAGTTAGGTTCGCGTATTATGCAGAATGGCGTCAATGCCAATCTGCATGTAAAATTCTAATCCCCTCCAGAACACCGCCTCTGTCAACCAATTCGAACGGTTGACAGAGGCGAAATGGAACGCATCGGGCCGGTAATAAAAACCGCTGAGCAGAAACAGATAATTGATGGTCGCAGCCCTGCGAAATTCGCCCGCTCTTATCCGTTACAATTTCCTGGCGGAATAATAGACCATTCATAGTCAGTAAGTCATAGCGGCGAGGTGCTCATCAAAGGCTCCGTAATTCAATAAAAGTGAATCATATTCACCTCAAATTTCAAAAATAAATTTATAAGTTTAAGCCCCAGAGCGCCGTGTGCCAGACCTGCACACAAAGGTCGCTCTAACACTTTAAAAATAGAGCATAATTTTACCTTAAACTGATCCGAGCTTAAGGAATTATGCCCTAGAACCGATAGGTAAAATCAGCTTTAACCGCATGCTCTTGAGTGCGACTGGCCTGTTGTCCCCGATAGGACAAATTGAGGGATGAATTTTGTCTCAGATTCAACTGCAATCCTGCCTCAAGCAACAGAGCATCACGATCCGGCGCAAGACCATCAATGCTGAATGCATTGCCGTCTGTAAAATTCAGCTGAGCCGATGGCTGTATTTTACTATTATGCTGCCAGCCCGCGGAGAGGCTGGTGCCAAGGCTGAGTGTATCGGAGAGTGCATAAACCTGCCCCAGACGCAGGCCGAGTGTCGTGCTGAAGAGATCGGCTTTGCTTTCGCTGCCTGAGAGGCTGCTGATACGGGTGTTTTCTGTAAATGCATCCGTTTTGACATGACTGTAAGCAAGGCCAGCAAAGGGCGTGATTTGTGCAGTCTGCGTGTCGAATGTATAGCTCAGTTCTGCGAAGCTCTGATAGGATATCCCCCGATAATCTGTGCGGTTATTGTCGTCTATTTCCTTGAAACGCAATACGCGGCGGCTCTCAATATCATGCAGGTTTACTGCGGCACCAAAGGTGAATTTCAGTCTGTCCCATTCGCGCCCGCCATAAGCACCGAGCTGATAGGTGTCTATAGCGGCAGAGGCATTGTCGCTGTACAGTGAAGAGTGCATATAGCCTGTGAACAGACCGATATGCCAGTTCTCGCCTGCCAGATTATCAATGCCGGTGATGAAACCTGTAAGACTACGCTTTATACTTTGCGCATTGCCGTCACTGTCTATACGGGCAGTGGCATTGTAAACCTGCCCCCACATTCCGTTATAAAGTGGCGTATTCAGCCCCTGCGAGGGCAAATGGAGGCGGGTGTCAAAAGCATCGGCCATGCGTTTTTGCACGGCATCACGGGGCAGAGAAGTATCGAGCAATAAAGACGTCTGCAAAGAAGCATAGAGATCGCCGGTTACCTGCGAATAAGCTGCGGACAGGTCGTCATTAAAAGTTGAAACGGCAATATTATTATAAAGCCGGCTGCTGCGCCCCAGAGCTTCAACAGCGTCAGCAACGGCAAACTGATTGCGCGTTTTTGCATCTTTTGAGAAATGCCGGTCAGTTTGCAAGAATGTAACATCGACTTCACGGGATTTGTAATCAAGACCGGCACCAATAAATCTGTAAGTGGGTTTTACTTCTTCAAAATATCCTTGAATGCCGGTGTCACTCTTCAGAAATGTACTGGTTTTGCCAAGCATGGCGAGTGTTTCAGCAACCGTCAGGGCTGTGCCGCGTGTACCGCCGTTAAAAATAACGATGCCACCAAGATTGATCCGGCCTTGGGCGCTAAGAACTGAGCTATTGCCGTCTGCATTGACCCGTACATCCAGTGTACTGCCTTGTTTCAAATCGATATTGCCATTGACGATGAGTGTTCCTGCAGCAGAATTACGGAAGTCACCGGGAGAGACAAACGAGCCGTTTTCTGCCAGCAAATCAGCAATTGTACCAATACCGCTCAAAAGGCCGCCGGAATGCACCTTGATTGGTGATGTCACCGAGCCGTTGACCATCAATTCACCGGCAAGAATATCGGTCGGACCGCGATAGCTGTTGTGACTATTGATAATTGTCACTCCGCGCCCCTTTTGCTTCATTCCGCCATCGCCGCTGATGATATTGTCAATGATAAACAGATTACTGCGGTTGAATGCGAGGACAGACTTGTCTGCAATGTCAATATTACCGGCAACAGAACCGGTGGTGCCGCCGCTCCCCAGTTCCAGCTCGCCTTCTTTAATGAAAGTACCACCGCTATAGCTGTGATTGCCGGTCAGTGTGAGCTTACTCTTGTTGAGCTTGTAGACGGATTTTTCGCCGGTCAGATAACCGGAGACGGTTTTGTCCGTCACCGGAAAAAAGAAATTGCGCTCTGTCTGATATTGGCCCTCAGGAGACGTGACATAAAAACCGGCGAGATCGGGATTTAACCAATATTCGCGCATATAATTAGCAATGTAATGATGCGTACGGGTTGTCGGATGGATATCATCCCAAAACATAAATTCATTTTGTGTTTCTGAACCTGTCGGAGCGTTTTTACAGGCTGTAATTTTTATGCAGGCATCGGCAGTGTTCTTATAGCCGAACAATTCCGGATAGCGCATTGCTGTATTGAGAAATCCACCCATATCCGGTGCATAAAGATTGGCATCGGGATAGCGTTTACTGAAATCTGCCAGAGCATCCGCTATGGCTTTGTTAAATGCCTGTGTGGTTTCATGAGGCAGGGCAGAACTGCCCTTATTGAAACGGGGTATCCGGCTAAAATCCGGAAAATCGGGGATGAGAAAATTCCGCCCGCCTGCCTGATATAACCGCGCAAGTGCATCGAGGAGTTGCTGCCCGATAAAATTTACTTTGTCTTGAGCAGAGGCTCCCTGGTCGATCGCATCCAAAGCATCATTAGCACCGGCCCAGAGTGTTATAATTGAATTCGGGGAAATCCTGTTCGGGGTACCATTCTCGTTATTTATATAAGCATCAAGTTGATCTTTGATCGTAGGGATAAATCCATGTTTGACCCATCCTGTAATGCCATTGCCGGAAGCATAAGTTGCGCCGCCTACACTATAGTTAAGGTTTGTATCGCGATCACTGCTAGTATCACCGAAATTTCCTGCCTTATTCCACAACGGACTTTTCCAGACTAAAGTTTTTTTATGTCCGATACCTCTTTTCTGATCTGGGAAAAGATATTCATCCCAGACAATTCCGTTGCTAAATCTCCCATTTGTTAAGCGTGTGTCCACTTTCTTTTTAATCAGCCAGCCCCAGCCATCGAAATGCCCGTTATCACTTAAACTGTCCCCGAATATAATTGCCCTGTTGAAGGGCGCAGGGTCATGGGTAATTTCTTTCTGCGAGTAAGATACTGATGAAAGAAGTAATTGCGAAGAAAACAATATAATAAAAATTGTGTTTTTATGATTTATAATATTTTTATAATGCATGTTCCGCCCCTATTTTTATTGTTTATCTGCAATTATGTTTTTTGTTTTTATTGTTGGATATTGCAGTAATAAGGGGGCATTATTTAGCGGGTACCGTGATGTCTGGATGGCAAATGCCTGTTTCTTAATGATTGTGCCGAGCGGTGCGGGGGCAGTCATATCTCCGGCTTTTGATGCGGTGTTTTTCAATACCGCCCGTCATGCGGCAGGTATCGACGCGATCAGGCTCGAAGCCGCTATGACCGATCTGATCAACGCCTATGATCGCTGAGATTTACCGAAACTCTGCGGTGTATGGGAAACCGTGCATGATTTAGACGGGATGCTGAAAAACAGCCCTCAATCCGGCCAGACATTCTGCATGCTGCACCCAAGGCCAGAACGAACTCGTGTTCGGTCTGGCTGGCGGGTAACCCAGCCACCGGACCGAACGAGCGTATTGCCATGGCATTCAGGACACCGAAGCAACCCCGATGGCCGCTGAATTCAGTCGCATAGGCAATATTGGGAAGCTTACGCGAGAAGCCTGCGCTCGCTGAGCTTGAACCACGCTTTGGCAATCTTGCCATTTTCCACTTCGTAGATACAAACCACATCCACCTCGCCCTTCCCTTCAGGGAAAGTACGCGTGACCGTCTCGTGGTCTATAACAACATTGCCGACCACAATGCGCGTCAGCAAGGTCCCATGCAGATCGGGCTCATTGAAGCGCTCGATGTGTCGCTCCCGAATTTCGGCAGCGCTTCCAGCCAGAAGTGTGGAGGGAAATGCATAATACTGACAATCGTCAGCCCACCACCGCATGAACGCATCAATGTCCCGGGCGTTGTAAGCCTCAAGCTGCCTTTCGACAGGAAGTTCGATTGCAGTTTTTTCGATAATATTCAATGAACACCTCTTTTGAGATCGGTAAACAAAAAGTCTCTTGCCCGCAGCCTGTTGCTTGTGTGCGCTCAGCAGGCACTGCGATAGTGATCCCTGAGAAAGACGGCACTCCAGCTCAGACAACATCCCCAAGTCAGGATCAACTCATTCCATGCTTTTCCTGTAAAAGCCGGATGGTAAGATGCTGAAGCAGGATGATCGTCTTGGCATCGCGGATATCGCCCCTGCCGATCATCCGCATTGCCTCAGGCAAGGCGATTTCCAGAACGTCTATGTCTTCCCCCTCGTCAGCGGAGCCACCACCCGCGCCCACTTTGTGTTTCTCCGCATATTCGCCATAGAAAAAGGCGAGATATTCGGTGACCGATCCGGGACTCATATAGATATCGAACAAATGTGTGAGTTCGGAAACCTCGTAACCGGTTTCTTCAACCAGTTCCGAGCGCATTCGCGTCGCCGGATCAGCGCCTTCCAGCAGGCCTGCAGGAGTCTCGATCAGAGACACCAGACCTCCGTTTAAAAGAACAGGCAACCGGAACTGGCGGGTCAGCAGAACATTGTCGCTTGCAGGGTTATACAACAGGCATGTCGCCCCGTTGCCACGATCATATGCCTCACGGGTCTGTTTCTGCCAGCTGCCATCCCTCAGCCGAAGTTCATATTCATATTTGGTCAGCCGTCCCCAATCGTCTGCCAAAACGCGTTCGGAGATTGGGCGGTAAATGCTGCTATCCATTAGTTCACCTCGTTTTCATCCTTCTTTTCAAAGATTGTGCAGCCGGCCTTCGACATGCGTGCGCGTCTCGCCGCCAACCCATATTTGTCCGGCATCATCGCGGGTCAGGTAAACACGGCCGCGACGACCGAGACGCGTCCCCTGAGCGACCACATAGTCTTCCGCGACAATGCCCGTGGCAAACAGCCATTGCGCCAGCGAAGCATTGAGACTTCCGGTGACAGGGTCTTCGATAATGACGCCCAGATGATCGCTGAAGAAGGCGCGAACCTCGAAGGCGGCCTCATCGCCTTTCACATAAGGGCCAATCACACCGATATCGACGCGGCCGGCCCAGTTCCGCACAGGATCAATGGCGAGTACCTTCTCGGCCGATGCCAGTCTGATCCCCAGCCATCCGGGGCCGTTATCGATCCAGGCGGCATCAAGAATATCGCGGGCCTCAATCCCCAACACCTGCCGCGCCTTATCCAGTTCAGCCGGCGTCGGTGCACCGGAGCGGATAAGCGGCGGTGCAGCAAAGGAGAGTCGCCCCTGCACCTGCCGAATTGCAACCAGCCCCGCTCCGCATTCCTGAATGATTTCCGTTGCGTTTTTGGGCGAACCGTTGAGGGAGAGCCAGGTGTGGCAACTACCAAGTGTGGGGTGCCCGGCAAAAGGCATTTCCCTGTCCAGGGTGAAGATCCTGACCTGATAATCAGCCTGCGGATGGGCGGGCGGCAACAAAAACGTGGTTTCAGACAAATTGAACCATCGCGTCAATCGCTGCATTTCTTCCGTCGTCAGTTTGTCGGCGCCGGTGACAACAGCTAAAGGATTGCCGGAAAGCGGATCGGAACCAAATACGTCGATCATATGGATAGTAAAGGTCATAACAACGCTCTTTCATTTCGGATCAATCGGCGGCGTAACGGGGCTGAGCTCCCAAAGCGGCTTTAGTAAAAGTTGAATCATTGTAACCGCTCTAACCTTTTGTTTTTACACAGATCTGATTGATCTGAGCAGGAACAGAAATAAGTCCGGCGGACTTATTTCCCTGCCGAAGTGCTTCGCATTTTTCAGGATCATGCTCTAGTTCTGCCAAGCAAGCAGTTTAAGGCCCGCAATCGCAAAGACTGCGGACAGTACGGATTCAATCCAGCGCTGCAATCTGGTATAGAGCGTGACCATGGAAGCGGTGGAAAATAACAGGGCATAACCGCCGAACACGATGGCGCCAAGAATGGCACAGCCGCCAACGATTGCCGGCAACATGCCGGCCGGCGCGTCTTCGCGAAACCCCAGTGACATGATCGCCATCCAGGCCATAATGGCCTTCGGGTTTCCGACATGCATGAGAAGTCCCTGCCGGTAGAGTGCCCGATAGTGCGGCGGCGCACGCCCGGCATTCGGTTGTGCAAAGTCGGAGACTGGCTTCAGGGCTGACCTGCCAGCGCGAAAGGCGAGATAAAGCAGGTAGACACCGCCGACAATTTTGATGACAAAAAGCGCCTGAGCATAGGCAGTAAGCACGGCAGACAGGCCGGTTGCCGCCAGGATCGCCCAGAAGAGCGAGCCGGTAATGACGCCAGCCGCCAGAGCGAGGGCTGGCACGCGGCCGTCACGCATTGCCGTTGCCATGATTGCCATGTTGCTTGGCCCGGGACTGGCGGTGGCAATGAGATAGGTGCCGTAAACTAGGACGAGCTGACTGGCTATCATTCAGGCTTTCTCCAGAAATCAAAAGGCATTCCTGCGTTATTGCGGGAGATCGCCACGATGAACGATTTAACCTTATTCCTATCGGGTCATGCAGAGAAGCGCCTAAATAACCATCACCATATTTTGATTGTTTCACCATCATCAGGAATAAGCAAGCTTGAGGCGAACCCTTCGATTTTGGGAAACTCTCTTAATAAAGCACGGCTAAGAATGCAGTGATTTACGGCTTCCATGTGACTTGCTATCAGCATAGCTTGCGGAACAGCCTTGTGAATAGCGAGGACGTTTTTCTCTCATGATAACGGGTGATAAACTCTGGAAACCGCTTTGCCAGCATTGAGCACGATTGCTTCTGGTTTATGCCGAGAGAGGGGGTCCTTGACTTCCTCGTTCCAGATTATATCGCCAGCGATATAGAGCCGTTTATGCAAAGGATGGCCGCTACCCTGAACAGGATGATGAAAGTACCGACCCGCGATCATCGGAATTAACGATCAGACAACATTACAAAAAAGCTTTTCCGAACAACGGAGTTGAGGGTACTGCCATATCGCGGGCTTCTATCGGGTCGGCATCATAGCATAGCCGGCCTGCCTCCACAGCCTGTGCAAAGCCTCTGGCCATCAAAGCCGGATCCCCGGCTTTCGCCACCGCAGTATTGATGAGAACGGCATCAAAGCCCAGCTCCATCGCCTGTGACGCATGGGAAGGCACACCAATACCAGCATCAATAATCAGCACGGTTTCCGGGAAATGTGCCCGCATTGTCCGCAAAGCATAGATATTATTCAGGCCACGACCCGACCCTATCGGCGCGCCCCAAGGCATCAAAACTTCACATCCCGCCTGAACCAGCTTGTCCGCAACAACAAGATCATCTGTCGTATAAGGAAGAACCTTGAAACCATCTGCACACAGGATGCGCGTTGCTTCCACCAGAGCAAACGGATCCGGTTGTAACGTGTCCAGTTCACCAATTACCTCAAGCTTGATCCAGTCGGTGCCAAACACCTCCCGTGCCATATGAGCGGTTGTAACTGCTTCTTTCACTGAGGAACAACCCGCCGTATTTGGCAATATTTTCAGGCCAAACTGCTTGATGAATTGCCAGAAATCCTGCCCCGCACGATCAGTACCGGATTCACGACGTAAAGATACGGTTACAATTTCGGTTTGTGCTGCACGCACTGCATCAGCCAATATTAGCGGAGAGGGATATTGAGCGGTGCCCAGCAGTAAACGACTGGAAAATGTTTCGCCGTAAATAGAAAGCATTTTATCCACCCTGCATAGGTGCGAGAACTTCAATTCGATCCCCATTATTGAACAGCGCCTCTGACCGTTGTTCAATACATACGAACTCGCCGTTCAGCGCTGTTGCCACCACAGCATTGGCAAGCTCCAGCTCTTCTAACAAGGTATGAAGATTGAAGCTTTGCGTTTCATACATTTTACCATTGAGAGTAATTTTCATATCTTTTTATCCATGAGCTCAGGAATATAATCAGGATTTTGAAGGGCCTGGACGGCCATTGTGGCCATTGCCGGAGCGAGCAAAAAACCATGCCTATACAGGCCATTCAGATAAAACTTATTGCCGTTTCGCCGAATATGCGGAAGATTATCGGGAAAAGCCGGACGAGCAGCAACACCTGTTTCCAATATTTCAGCTTCTCCCAATGCCGGATGGAATGCATAAGCCGCGCTCAATAATTCCAAAGTTGAACGCAGACTAATATGATGTCCTGCATCGCTTTCCAGCATTGTCGCGCCAAGCATAAAAATGCCCTCTCCATACGGAACAATATAAAGCGGGATACGCGGATGCAAAAGCCGAACTGGGCGCTGTAAAGTAATATCGTGCGAGCGGATGATCAGCATTTCACCTTTCACCCCGCGCAAATCCTTAAGATCATCCCGTGCACTCAATCCACGGCAATCAAAAACATAATCTGCTGCAAATTCCGCTTGATACTGTACGGCAGTGTAATTCGTATCCAGCGTAATATTTATACCTTTTGAACGCAGCTTACTTGCTAATTGTATTAGTGCATTACGAGGATTGAGATGCCCTTCTCCTGCAAAGAAAAGCCCGTTCATAAAACCTTCGCTTATATCCGGTTCAAGCTCGCGGATACGGTTCTGATGAACAATTTCAAAATGATCTGTACGCCGGGCAAAACGCTGCAATTCACTGACATCGCGTTTGTGAGAAAGAACAAGCGTACCTTGCCGCTCAACACAATCCACATGGCCTTCCCACCAATCAAGTGCCTTTTGCCCAAGCCGAACAACCGGCTCCTCAGCACTCTCCCCCTCACACCACGGAGCAAACATACCTCCGGCAAACCACGAGCATGCTTTCTGTCCAATCTCTGGTGCATGTTCGACAATATGAACAGCAAAACCGGACTTATGCAATTCTGCTGCACAAGTCAGCCCTGCAACACCAGCTCCGATAACTAAAACCTTCATTGCATCAGTTTCATTGATAATAATTCAAGCGGCTGAGATACAGATTAGCTATGAAAATAAATTTAGCCGCTTCTCGAGCTTCGGCATTTACGTAAAAAAAACGACGAATTAATCGTGCTGTGAGCGACCTCAAAATCACGCTCGCAGAATATTTTCCATATCATAATAGTTCAATATGCCATCCATTGCACATAATTTGCGTCAAACGCAGATCATTATGCGTCGCTCCACACATAGTGCCAAAACCTATCGGGCTGTTGTATATATCCGACCACTAAACAATGTCGCTTCTGCTTAGTTTTTCATATGCCTATGATGCGGTTCTGGCGCAAAGCTTTCAAACGCCCAATAATCGTAAAAGTTCGTTCCACTTCGATCGAGCTTTATCAAAATTCTCATTCAAAATTCGCCATACAGACAGTTGAATGGTCAGCCAGCCGGCAATTTTAAGTCACATAGGCTTCTCTATTAGCATATTATCCTAAGCACCAAAAACTTTGCGACAGAACCGTCTCTCATCATCAGATTATTTTTGAATTCAAAAAGATTGCAGCGCCGGCAAAAAGACTTGTCACACCGGTCATTGCGCCGGTTAGTTCAAAGCCGTTTAAGCCGAAATTTGTAGAAAAACCGTTTTTCTCTGTCTCTCTGCGTATCTGCTGAAGTATGTCATCGCCACTCTCACCCAGTGCCCGCTTCAAATAATAATCGGCCATCATACCATGACAAAGGCCCAGAGACCCTTGTACTTCCCCAAAACGGTTCTGAATAATCTGCATATCTGCTGCAAATATATCCGCAGGCATATAAGAGCGGATATGCAAACGGGAAAAGCCGAAACCAGCCGTGCCATGGCACCAGGAGGCGTTTGCAGTACAATCCGCATCCAGCCGTGGCCAGCCATTTTCTGAACGTAACGCCGTCTCACGTTGAACGTTCCGCATAATAAGCCGGATTGCCTGCGGGTTCTCGATGCTGAAATACTGCATATATCGCGCGAGAACCGCTGATACACCTGCAGTGCCATGCGCAAAACCCAGCAGTGTGTTCTCATCAAGAAGCGCATTACCTGTTTTTACAATATGATCAAAAAGATAAGTCGCGAACTGATATATAGTTGAAGAGACCGGATAGTCCGCATAAATGTCATACAGGCGCAGCAACATTTCGAGACTGCCGCCGGCACCTGAAATATAATCAAGCTCTGTATAATCCTGCCATTTATGCGATAAAAAACGGAAGCTGAGCTTCGACAAAACCTGCTGCACAAGCGGCAATAAATGTAATATCCGTTCCTGCTGTATAAAACTGACTGCCCATAAAGAGCCAGCCGCTCCGCTTAAAGCGCCCAGACTTGCTGAGGGGCTGTTATATAGAGATCCGGCAACTTGATCTGCCAGAACATTGGCAAAATTGATATATTGTCTTTTGTTAAGCCGGCAACCGGTCAGATAAAAAGCGAGGCCGATACCGGCGGCGCCCTCATAAAGATCGTTTCCAGTCAAACCGGCTTGTAAATCGGAAGTGCCGGTCGCCGATATTGTCCGCCAGCAATGATAGCCTTCATCCAAAATCAGAACCTGATCCTGCACCTTATCCAGAATGATTTGCGCAATTGCATTGAACCATTGTCGGTTGGTCAATGTGGACAGGCAGGCATAATCCCGTCCTTTCGCTGTATCAATTTTATTATACCGTAAGCGGTAGGTGAAAAGTGAATAGCGCAGATCTTCAAGCGCCGAATTAATGAAAGCGGAAGATAAACAAGCCAACTGACGCTGCATATTTTGACAAGGTGTTACAACAGCAGAAGTAAAAAGCGTTTCTCCGGCACCGGTTCTGATGACGGACGTATCAAACTCCGTTTCAAAATAAGGAATATCCCCGTTATGAAGTTGTTTTAACTCAGCTTCGGTAACGTCCGGATTAAGAGACGGATTAGTCAGCCGGCAGAATTCACGGTGCGCCTCATTACGGATAAGCACATCCGGATGCCAGCTGTTATTGAGAGCTGTCACATAGCTTTGAGTTGCCCGAAACAGCACACGGACTACTGTTTTCTGCATATGATACTGCAGTTTTTCAGATACAATATTCTGGTTAGCCAGAATAAATTCCAATGTTTGCTTTAACCCGTCTTCCAGACAATGATCATAAGGTGAAAAATCAGAGACCAGGGTCTTACCGAGCATGACTTCACACTCACATTTCCCCGTAGTGAGATTACGCGGTTCCAATTGCATGAGACTTTCGCGACGCTGCGGATTGGCCATAATCCGAATGTCAACCTCCTGATGCGAGCGCGCGGTCAGCGGACTGATCTCTATCATTCCCCGTCTTTGAAATGCAGGCAGCAGCATGGAGGTGTAAATGTGATGACCGGACGGAATATCGTTCGGCTTTTCAGCAACACATGAAAACAGCGTTTCACAGTCAATAATGACCGGATAGGCACCTGCGGCAACCACATTCTCCTTATGAAGATCAGTTGCTCCCAGAATATAGGCCAAAGCGATCAGTGAGCCGTAACGACGATAATAGGCGCACAGTTCATTTTCATCAGCGCATCCCTGTTGCAGAACAGCGCATGCCCAGCCATAGCCGTCTTTTTGCAGAATAGCAGGAACTCTGTGTTGAATCGTGAAATTCTCATTCCACCATTCAAAAAACGCGGAAAGCCCCGCGTCAATAGCCAGATTTCGTGGCTTATAATAAATAACTCGCTGAATGCCTTGCCCGTTACGATAGCAGATACGGGCGGTTTGTTGCATGCCGCGATGCATGTCTCCCGTTAAAGTAATTTCCTCGACCACCGCATGATTATCAGCATAGAACAGGTTTGCTACCTGTAAAATATCAGCATTGATACGACAGATCAGCTTTTCAAGACTTTGAGAAAACTGTTCTGTTTGTGCTGTCCAGCGCGCCCAAAACGCAGGATACTTCTCAATAAGAAAAGCAATATTCTCAGAGCTGATAATTTCTCCAGTAAAATAATCAAAACGTTCTTCTGGGCTGCTACCCTTGAGCAGACCTTCGCCCTCTGCAAAATGCATCTCCACGATGAGAAGACGCTCCCAGCATTGGCGCAGAAGCGGCAGATATGCAGCTTCAATAAAATTATGAAGGATATTTTTATCAAGAAAACGAGAAGTCAGGCATGAGAATTTTTGCAATATATTTTTTATAAGATGTGTATAAACAGTTCCAAATACATCGTGCTTGTACATGTTTACCTGAGGGAATTTTATTTTGGATTTATTACATCGACTAAAAGTTTAAATTGTGCTTTTTTATTAACGGCACCATGAATTTCAAAGCGCTCTTTCTTTGCCGTCAATGTGTTATAAGAATATTCTGCGGTAATATATAAGGGGCGAGACGGCCTGACAGGACCGGAAAAATCCCATTGCAAATGTCGTATAAAAAGAAAACGCACAGGCTTTCTCTGCATGTGCCGGATATATTGAATTAGGGTAAATCCAAGAGATTGCGTTATTCTGTCAAGTAATAACATTGATACATGAAAATTGTCAAAGCTATCTATTGATAAAATAGCTTTCATAACTGCACCATCTATACTTAACTCATGTATTTCATATTTTTCATCTTTAAATTGATCTGTAAAATATTTAAACTGCACAATTTTATCAGAGCCAAGGAATCTTCGCGAAAAAAGCTCTGTCATTTCGCGCAACCGATCCTTTACTTACAGCCGCCTTCAGCCCATTCAGTTATGTTACAACCTTCAATCCACATTGTCTGGCACACGCTTACTTGTGTGCATAATGAGAGTTCTGTGGTTATTTCTTTTCGTTCACCAACCACAGATTTGGAAATTTTTTTATCATATAATTTAGATACTACCATTGTATTCTCCAATCAGGATAATAATGAAGTATGGCAAAATATAACAAGGTTTAAGGATATGTATATTGCTAAATATTATGATAATATTATTGATCCCTATATTTAACTACACCCAATAATTTTAATGACCGTGATGGGGTGCCGTCAAATTTGCTGCTAATATTGCTGTAGCCAAAATTTGAATGTAATAAACCGGCTAAATCCAGATACCAATTACCGGATTCCAGCCTGCCCCGCCGCTGAATTGGCGGGCACAGCATTGGCGCAACAGCCGGAAAGTAAGATGCAAGACGACGATTATGTACAGATTTTTCCGTCGCTAAATATTTCAAATAAAAATTCTTTAACGGTCTGTTCTTCTCGGCCGGTTGCGTGCTGCCGCAAAAGGCGGAGAAATTTCATGCTGTCGTGTTGCCAGAAGATTGAAATCAGCAAGAGGACGGCGTTCCGGTGTTTTATCGACAGCCCTGCGTCGCCACTCTTTCATATCCAAAACATAGGTCGCCCACATGCCATACCGGGCATCCATAGCAATGCTTTGATAGCGCATATAATCGCTGTTACCGGCCTCAGGCATCACCACGCGCGCCCAGCCAACCCGTAGCATTTCCAATGCAAGATCCTGCCCGCCGGTAAAACACCGGGCACGGGCAGCACCGTCTTTGTCATAGCCTGTCACCGAACAACGTACCACAGAAACACCTATGATACGGTTGAGCCAGGCCTTGGCAAAAGCCCCGCACGGAACAGGAGACGGCGCTTTGGATACTTCCCTGTTCTCCCATTCAGGTTTCATTGCCCATTGCGGCAGATCGCAGGCGTCAATACCGGCCAGCCGGACACGCTGCTCATAACGCGGATACCAGAGCGTGCGCCCGTCAATAACTGCAACTCTGTCACTAAAAATCGGGAATATTACCGGCTGCGGAGCATCTGCATCAGACATAGCAGACGGACCGGCAAGCGGATCGGCGGCAAATACCGGCTGGCAGATCAGAAAACTGGCAAAAATGACGGAAACTGACTTCATTCCTTTATCCTTTATGATTTTCATTTTGTGCAACAGGGATATGAACACGCGTAAAACCAGCCGGTGCAAACCGGCAGACAAAACAGGTTTTGTACTTGCTTCGGAGGTGGGGGAATCTCATCTGATAATCAGACATGCTCACTGCCTTCTCTCTGCCCCCGCCGCCTTACAGGTATTTCATCAATTTCACTTCCGTAAAAAATATTGTTGTTTTTCAATAGATTAAATAAAACATTTCTTTCCCGCACCTCTTAAATGCTGACTTGAATCATCAATTTTATTCCCACGAAGATGGGATTACGGCGCTGCAGAAATGCATGTAAAAATCGATTTTAAATAAGACATTTCTAATATTGATATTATCCGGATTTATCCCGCAATCCCAATAACGCAAGCCATTTGACCAAGGGGGGATTCCATGATCACAAAGGCAGAAATCGCTCTAAAAAGCGCGTTCATATGCAGCGCGATTTTGCTTGCGTTCAAAACCGGCGAAGCCTGCTCCGAAGAACCCCGCCTTCAAACTGCAGAAACTGAGACCGCCCTTCAAAACCATCCCCCGTCTGCGGACGGACAACCAGCCGGATTTGACGAGCGGTGGTCCGCAAAAAGCACCGATTACGTGACCGGCGCTGACGGTGTGATCACACCCTTATCTGCCACACCGGCAAACTCATCTTACACGCCGGACAATACCTATATTCCGGACGGCTCCCTGCTTAATTTCACTGACCGGAAACATCAGGAAAACCGGTTGGCAGCTGCAGCCGGAACGAATGATCCGGCTCCCTCTGCGGCACAGGTGCAGGAATGCGGCCCCTCACCTTTTCCTCCGGAAAAAATCAAAACACTGGTGGAGGAAACGGCTCGCCGTTATGCCGTGGATGCGAGTTTTGCCACAGCGATTGCCCGTACGGAAAGCCGGTTTGACCTGTCACGCAACTCCGGCAAAGGCGCACGCGGCCCTATGCAGCTCATGCCTGAAACCGCCATTCGCTTCGGCGTTCAGGATGTCTGCGACCCGCAAGCCAATATTGAGGGCGGCATAAAATATCTGCGCGCGCTGCTTGACGAGTTTCAAAATCCTTTGCTTGCAGCCGCGGCCTACAATGCCGGTGAAAACCGTATTTATGAATATGGCGGCATCCCGCCTTTACCGGAAACCGTCAGCTATGTGGCAAAGGTCGTCAATTACCAGCTCGGTCTTCCGGATTTTGCCGGCAGGCCAAAAGAGAGCAAAGGAAACCGGAAAATCATCAAAGCCGGCTCAGACACAACAGAGACCGGCATTATTACGGTGAAGAAAAACCGTACTTTTGTCGGCGGTGTCATGAGTTTTTAAACGGAGGGAACAATGAAAAACAAACTTCTCAGAATCTGGCGCTGTCATGCGGTCAGGATCGCTGTCATAGGTACAGCTATTATAGCTGTACAAGCTGTCACTACAGAAACCGCCTTCGCGGATGGCAGCGGATTGAGTGGCGCATTCGGCCCGTTACAGCAGGTTATGCAAGCCATAGTCGATTTTATTCGGGGACCATTCGGGAAATCACTGGCCACAGTTGCAGTCATCGGACTGGGCTTCCTTGCCTTTGCCGGCCGCCTGTCCTGGTTTACCGCCGGTGCTGTCATCCTCGGCTTCGGACTGGTCTTCGGATCTACAAGCATTGTTGATCAGCTCTACGCGATTGCAGGCGGAAAATGAACGATTATGAAGATGCTCAGCCGCATATGACGCCGCTTGTCATCGGCTTGACCCGCTCACCGACATTATGGGGTGTGCCCTATATGGCCGTTGTCATTGTTGTCGGTGCAACCGTCATCGCCTGGCTGGCCAGCAGCTCCTTCTGGTCACTGCTATTCGCACCGTTCAGCTATCTTGTACTGTTTTCCATATGCACCTGGGACAACAAGGCTCTGGATGTTTTGCAGGTCGTTTCCCGCAAGACCCCTCGAACACCCAATAAAGCCTTTTGGGGTGCCAATTCTTACGGACCATAAACATGTTGAAACTCATCAGGGAAGAACTTGCTTTTGGCAAAGCCGCACATAAAGAACGGCCGATGGCAACGCATATTCCCTATATGCGGCATATCTCGGACACCGTGCTGGGACTGGAAAACGGAACAATCATGTCCGTCATCCGGCTGAACGGCCTGTTCTTTCAAACCGAGGATCAGGCCGAGCTGAATATGCGCTCGCAAGTACAAAACACGATCATCCGTGCGCTCGGTTCAAGCCGTTTTTCCCTCTGGTCAACCATCATCCGCAGGCAGGTAGCAACGGATATTGACGGCAGTTTTGACGATCCGTTTTGTGACCGGCTTAACAGCAGCTATCTGGAACAATTGCACCATAAGCATATGTTCACCAATGAAATTTATTTGACTATTGTCCGGTCCAATCTGCGCGGCGCTTTGGGGCTGAGCGATATTATCAATGGTGTATTATCCAAAACAGGCAATGCGGAAAGCCGGAACCGTTACAGCAATGAGATTGTAACCGAGCTTGAGGAGCTGACCGGCAACATGCAGCGGGAGTTGCAAAAATACGGTGCCCGCACCCTCGGTATCATTTACCGGAAAAATGAACCCTATTCCGAGCCTTGCGAATTTATCAACACAATCCTGACCTGCGGCATAAAACAAAAAATGCGCCTGCCACGGATGGGAATCCGTAATTATGTCGGCACATCAAGGTTGCATTTCGGTCGCCGTGCCATGCAGGCACAGGCGGCAGAGGATGAAAAAAGCCGGTTTGGCGGACTGCTTTCAATCAAGGAATATCCGCCTTATACCGGCCCCGGCATGCTCGACGGATTGCTGCAGGTCAATCATGAATTTATCCTGACCCAGAGTTTCACCATTGCCGATAAACCTATTGCTCAGGAGCGGATCAGCCGTCTGCAGCGGCAGATACAGGCTTCGGATGAAGGCAGCAGTTCCGTTGAAAGTGATATTGATTATGCCCTGAACGCGCTGATGAATCAGGAAGCCGTTTTCGGTTATCATCATCTAAGCTTGCTGTGCCTCTCGCGCAGACTGGATGATCTGAGCCGTGTTATTTCCGAATTGGGCAGCTGCCTGACAGATATGAATATTAACTGGCTGCGCGAAGATATTAATCTGGAGGCGTCTTTCTGGGCACAGCTTCCCGGCAATCACAGTTATATTGCGCGGAAAGGCATGCTGGCCTCTTCCAATTTTTCCGGCCTGTCCTCCATGCACAATTTTGCAACGGGGCAATCCGAAGGGCTGCACTGGCAATTGCCGGTCACTATTCTTGAGACAACCTCGCAGACACCTTACTGGTTCAATTTTCATCAGCGCGATATCGGACATTTTCTGGTTACTGGTCCCACCGGATCCGGCAAAACCGTCGCACTGACATTTCTGCTGGCGCAGGCCATGCGTATCAAGCCTACTCCCAAAGCTGTATTTTTTGACAAGGACCGCGGCGCGGAAATCTTTGTGCGGGCCATGGGCGGCTCCTATGAAGTACTCAGCCCTGGCACCCCGACCGGCTTTAACCCGCTGCAGATTGAGAATAACGGCCCGAACCGTACATTTCTGATGCGCCTGCTGAAAGCCATGCTGCGCGCCAGCGACGCCCGAAATTTCACACAGGAAGATACAGATACACTGGAACAGGCCATCAGCCGCCTGATGGCCGAGCCGTCCGAGCAACGCAATCTGCCTAATCTTTCGGGCCTGCTGACAGGCAGGGCGCGGGCAAATGCCAATGATCTGGCCTCGCGGCTGCGCCCCTGGTATGACGGCGAAAATGCCTGGCTTTTCAATGCACCGCAGGATGCCCTGTCCTTTTCAGGCCGGAATGTTTTCGGTTTCGATATGACAAATATTCTGGGCAATGAGGAGCTGCGCACACCGGCACTGATGTATCTCTATCATCGGCTTGACGAGCTTCTGACGGGCGATCCGGTGATGTTTTTCATGGATGAAGGCTGGCAGTTGCTGATGGATGAGACATTCAGCAATTTCATTGTGGATCAGATGAAAAC
Organism: Hyphomicrobiales bacterium; assembly: GCA_900470285.1. Lineage (GTDB taxonomy): Bacteria > Pseudomonadota > Alphaproteobacteria > Rhizobiales > Rhizobiaceae > Pseudochrobactrum. Next base: position 154,603 of record UCAG01000009.1, on the reverse strand, counting down.
CATCCGCAAGAAAAACGGAATCGTCGGCTTCGGCACACAGTCGGCGGCAGATATTGCCAAAGCCAAAGCATCACACACACTTATTGAGCAGTCCGCCACCAATATTCACTTCCCCAATCCGAGAGCTGACGAAGAAAGCTATATCAAACGCTTCGGGCTGACACTCAAGGAATTCAATTTCATCAAAAACACCCCGCCGGAGAAACGCACATTTCTCATCAAACACGGCAATGACTCCGTCATCGCACGGCTCGATTTATCGGCCATGCCGGATCTGGTCAAAGTCCTGTCCGGCCGCAAAGAAACAATCGAGGAATGTGCGGCTTTGCGTGAAATATACGGTGATGATCCTGCCGGCTGGCTGCCAGAGTTTTGCGGCTGGGAGATATATAATAATAAACAGTATTAAGAATAAAAAATAACTATTCAATTGAATACTAAAATGGAGAATGATATGAAAAATACTTATACTAAAAAAATTTTCGCAACTTCTATATTAATTTTATACACATCATCATTCGCAAATGCATTTATTCCTGTCTTTGATTCTGCAACTGAAATTAATACAGGAAGAACTGCGACTTCAGCAGAGAGTATAGATAAAACAACAAAAGCATCTCTCGAAAAAGAAACAAAGATTGATGACTCCACCAAAAAGACGCTTGATGCTTCGACCGGTGACCGCACATCGGATACAAAACCACTCGCCAATGCCGGTGCCGGCACCGGATATACGGCTTCACAAGCGCCATCCCTGCTACCCAGCATAACACCGACAATCAGTCCGACCATAACCCTGAGCCCGTCACCGTCAACCAGTCAAAACGGCAACAATCAAAACAACAGCAATCAGGCAACCAATCAGTCAGCGGAGCAATCTTTCAAGAATCTCAATCTGGAACAGAACCTTTCCGGTAACAACAATAGCCAATCATCAAATGACAAGTCTTACCAGTTGATGATGTCAACTTCGATGAGCCTTCAGGCCTCTGTTCAGGGCACACAGGCAGCAATTCCTGCACGCGAGGCAGCCTATCAGCAGGCCAGCCAGACAATCGGCCAGTCGAAGGATATTAAAGGATCACTTGACCAGAATTCCCAGCTTCAGGTGCAGACCGGCCAGACACTTAATCAGCTGATAGGTGTTATGAACGGTTCAAACGCCGCACAGCAGGTCAGCAATCTGCGTAATCTCACGGATCTTTCCAATACCAAACAGGCATTGAGTTACAGTGAGTAATTCTGTTGCCTGTACAACACTGCGCTTGCTTGGCTTCCTCATCATGGCAACGGGTATCACCGGGTGCGGAACAGTCAGAGAGAAAACCGCACCCTGCAAGCGTCCTGCAAATCTGACCGCTTTTGCCGAAGATACCCGACGCGATTGCGGCGCAGCACTGCCGGTCAATGAGGATCCGGTTTCAGCCTATATGGCAATCAGCACATTTCTGAAAAATTAGAAAAGAGGGGCGTGATGATCAATTTCCTGCAGACAATATTGGACAGGCAGGAACAGCTTGGCAATTTTTTTGCCAGCAGTGCCTACCAAAGCATCAGTACGCCCGTCATTCAATTGCTGAATATTATGCTGGTTATCTATGTCAGCTATTACGGTGTGCAGCTGGTTACCGGCACTTCACGCCTCTCTGTCAGTGAGCTTGTCAGCAGAACCGTCCGGATGATGATCATCATTACAATGGTCAAAAACTGGGACGTCTTTAATGCATATCTTTACAACTGGCTGAATACCACGCCGGAAAATATCGGCCGTGACCTCCTCACTTATACAGGTACGGGGATCTATGATCCGGTACAAATCCTGTCAGATTTGTGGAAAATTGCCAATCAGACCGCTGGTGCATTTACAATACAATCCGGTGCGGCAAGTTTTTTACCTGCTCTGGTCTCCATTGTCGTGATTATATGTGCGCTTGCTTTTGTTGCAACCGCGCTCGGTCTTTTAATGCTTTCAAAGCTGATGTTATGGGTATTGGTTGCCACCGCTCCGGTTTTCATTGCCTGTTTCCTGTTTGAACAGTCACGCGGATACGGTGCCGCTTGGTTCCGGCAGGTTTTGGCATATGCGCTTATACCGATGTTTCTTTATGTTGTTTGCGCATTCCTGATTTATGCCATCCGGCCTGAATTACAAAATCTGACTGCCGCAACACAAGCGCAAAAGCTTAATCTGCGTACATTAGCCGGTTTCCTCCTGATCTGCATGGCGGGCACCTTTGTGCTGCTGAATATCCGTACTCTGGCACAGAACATTGCCAGTGGCACAATCACAATCATCAGCCAGACAATCCGGCAGACCAGCCACGGGGCAATGATTTTTCCGGTTCAGGCCGGCTCCGGCGGCATGCAAACCAGCCCTTATTACAGCGCGCGTCAGGCTGTGCCTGCCGGCACGGGTTATTCAGGTCACGGAGCAACCAGATCAGCGATCCAGCGCCAGATCAGCAACCACAGCATGCCCCGCTAAGCGGCTCTGCAAGAGGAACAAGGGCAAGGTTCTATGATTTCATCCAAAGACAACAGTTTGCGCAGTTATTTTCAGGACGGGGATCGCTGGGAATACGAAATCATCAAAAAAGCAAAGCGCTCACAGGCCTTTGCATGGTTTGTAACAATCGTCTTCGGCATTATGACACTGGCCGCTCTAGCCACTCTTATTATGTTGGTTCCGCTGAAGTCCTTCGAGCCGGTCATCGTTGTTGTCGACAAAGCCACCGGCTATATCGAAACCAAAAGCGGCCTGACCAAAGCAGAAAATCTGACGGAATCCAAAGCAATCACACAGGCCAATATTGTGCGCTATATCCGCAACCGCGAGGGTTATGACCCCTATGCGATTGATACAATGTTTGGTACCGCAGCCCTGCTGTCCGGCGGACAGGCGGCCGCGGATCTGCAAAATCTGTACAGTGTCAACAACGCTGATAATCCGATCAGGCTCTATGGCAAGGACACGCGCGTACTTGTCGATATCAAGTCTGTCACATTTCCCAATGAATCTACCGCACTCATCCGGTTTGCCACCACAGAGCGAACGGATGCAGGAGACCACACCAACAATTATATTGCGGTTGCCCGCTACCGCTATACCAGTGAACCGCAAACCAATGCATGGCGCTTTGAAAATCCACTCGGCTTTCAGGTCTATAATTATCGCCGTGATCAGGAAACTGTAACACCGGGGGCTGGTCAATGATGCTCCGGGTCTTTCTGGCAGGGACACTATCCGCAACCCTGTTTTCACCGGCTCTGGCCGAACAATCCCCGCGCGCCGGATCATTGGATCCGCGTATTACCAGCGTTGTTTATCAGGCCAATAATGTTGTAAAAATTGCCGCAACATACGGAATATCAACCATGATCCTCTTCGATGAGGATGAAAAATTTGAAACGATCTCCCTCGGCGACACAGACAGCTGGCAGGTCGCACCGGTCGAAAAGGGCAATATTCTTTTTGTCAAACCGGTCGCCAAAAATGTCATGACAAACATGAATGTCGTGACGAATAAACGTATTTATTTTCTGGAATTACGGGATTATGCACCGGAAGCCGGTAAAAAAGTCTTCGGTGTACGCTTTGTTTATCCGGAAAAAAACCTGAATGCCGCTATGCGCAAAGAAGCGGAATTTCGTGCCGCAAATCCCAATATTTCAAAAATTGACAAGGCCAATGTCAATATCGACTATTCCTTTACCGGTGATACGAAACTGAAACCGTCCATGGTGTTTGATGACGGAAAGAAAACCTTTTTTAAGTTCTCCGGCACAACACCGGCAATTTTCGCCGTCAACAGCGATTTCACCGAAACCCTGCGCAACTTCCGAAAAGAAGGCGACTATCTGGTCCTTGACGGTACAGCAACACAATACACACTGCGCGACGGCAATCAGTGGATCTGCATCTTCAATCTGAGAAAGCCGGATTTCGGTGCTCCCGATCCGGATATTCTCGCGCCGAAGCCTGATCCTGCCGCCGTCATACGACACAGGAGCGGCAATCAATGAAACAATCTCCGGAACTTGAAGCGCTGGCAGCATCCGGCGAAAGCGATATCGGCAGTCAAAATATACGACGTAATCAGCTGGCAATACTGCTGCTTTTTCTGGCGGGTTGCGGTGCACTGATTTATTTTATCTTCATGACCTCCATCGGCAATTTTACGGATAATGAAAGCAAAAACGAGGAATTCAATACGACATCATTCCGGCCGGGTTCCTTTGTCCGTGAAACACCGAAACCGGCGGAGCCGGAAACACCTGCACCACCGCCCGCACAAGTGCCTGCAACCCCGCCTCCGCCACCACCGCAGGAATTTCCGGCGCGGTTCAAATCAAAGCTTGTACAGATGGATCAGTCCCGCACTGCGGAAGCAAATGAAAGCGGTACAGGCAGTGATCTGAAAGTCGCAGGCGATGATAGAAACAGCAAATATCTGGCAGCCCTTTCAGGCATAGGCGGCCGGTCGGCTACCGCTGCCAAAATCAAAAGAATAGATGCTGTCATACCGGAAGGCACACTGATACCGGGTATCCTTGAAACAGCCATAATCAGCGATCTTCCGGGGCAGATCAGGGCGGTTACATCCCGCGATGTCTATTCTTTTGACGGGCGGCGCGTTCTCGTTCCCACCGGAACACGCCTGATCGGCGAATATCAGTCCTCCGTTGCGAACGGACAGACCCGTATCTTTGTTGTCTGGACACGCCTCATTCGGGATGACGGTGTTTCCGTCAGTCTGAATTCCATCGGCACAGACAGTCTGGGGCGCTCCGGTCTGACGGGGATCGTTGACAAGAAATGGCGTGAAAGATTTGGCTCTGCCATCCTGCTTTCCGTGGTTGGTGCCGGCGCCAGCTATCTGACAGGCTATGGCAGCGGCAATGCATTCGGCGATGATAGCAGTAACGCCCAAAGCGGTGAGCAGCTTGCCCGTCGCACAATTGCCCAGACATTCTCGGATATGGCCAATACTGCTCTCAGTGAGAATATCAAAATTCCGCCCACCATCAACGTGCATCAGGGCGAGCGGATTTTCATTTTCGTCCGTCAGGATCTGGATTTTTCAGCCTTGTATAAAGATCCTGTCACCGAAGCTCTGGAGGAAATCCAACGTGAACATCGCCGCCAGTAATATGGGCAAGAATACGGTTTGTGCCAGACAAAGCCCGTTTTATTTTCTCAACCGTGCCCTTGAACCGCTCCGCTGCTTTCTGGATGACCCGAAAGTGGTTGAAATATCCGTCAATAAACCCGGTCATGTTTATGTGGAGCGCCTTGGCGCCGGTTCCATGGAGTTTCACAGGATTGATTGTCTGACAGCCGCTGAAATACAAAATATCGGAGAGCGTGTCGCAGGTATTACCGACCAGTTTCTGAACAAAACCAATCCGGTGCTGAGTGCTGCCCTGCCTGCCGGTGAGCGTATTCAGATTGTCCTCCCTCCGGCAGCTCCCGAAGGCGGAGCCATCTCAATCCGCAAACAGGTTATTAATAATTTCAGCCTTGAGGAGTACCGGGACAGCGGCTCTCTGGATAATGTATCTGTTGCCGTAGGCGGTCTGAGCGATATCGACCGCAAGCTGATATGCTGCCTGCGGGAAAACAGGATTTATGATTTTATCCATCTGGCCATTACCAGCCGCATCTCCATGCTGATCAGCGGTGGCACATCTTCCGGCAAAACAACTTTTCTCAATGCCTGTCTCAAAACCGTTGCCCCTGAAGAGCGGATTATCACGCTTGAAGATACCCGCGAGCTTTTCCCGCACCAGCCGAACCGGCTGCATCTGGTCGCTTCAAAAGGTGCGCAGGGCACAGCGGATGTGACAATCCAGAATTTGCTGGAAGCTTCATTACGGATGCGGCCAGACCGTCTTTTTGTCGGAGAAATCCGCGGTTCTGAAGCCTTTTCGTTCCTGCGTGCCATCAATACCGGGCATCCCGGCTCAATGTCGACAGTTCATGCGGACACGCCGAACGGTGCATATGAACAGCTTGTCATGATGATGCAGCAGGCAGGATTGTCAGGCAGTTATACAAAACATGATCTGATGTCCTATATCCGCATGGTCATTCCTGTCGTTATTCAGCTTCGCCGTGACGGTGGCAAACGCGGTGTTTCAGAAATCTGCTTTTCCAGAAGCGAAGATCTCGGATAAATTCAGAGCTGCTGAAAACCGGATATCAATGCTGCAGAGGCGAAGATTTTCATAATCTTTGCTTTTTGAAACGGCCATAATTGCACATTCCGTTTTGCCGGATCAGAACCACGCGCGGCCAATCTCTTGCACACAATTTGGTGGAATTGATCCGCGCCGCATTTTTCTTCTTAACTGATCGCGCAAGCAAATAAAAAACACCCGTAATATTTACTCAAAACTCAGTTTCATCTTTAGCCGGTATGGAGATCAGCCGTGGCCGGAAATAATAATTTTTACTGTTTCTGTTGCATAAGCGGCCTTACTGCCCTTCTGAGCTCTGCGGTTATTTCCCCGTCCCGCGCTCAGGAAACAGGTCAGACTGTCAAACTTAAAGAAATTGTAGTGACGGGCACAGCAGATCGGGGCGGCGCGCCGGATATTCCGGAAACGGATGGCTATGTTGTCAAATCCGGACGTACTGCAACAAAAACCGACATGCCTTTGCATGAAACCGCGCAGTCCGTCAGCGGGGTTAGCCAAAAACAACTGCAGGACCGCAAACCGCAAAATTTGCTTGAGGCACTGGATTATACATCCGGTGTGAATACGTCCCAATACGGGTTTGACCCGCGTTATGATGCGTTCAAAATCCGCGGTATAGACCTGACTTATACAGGTGTTTTCCGGGACGGATTACGGCAAGCCAATAGTCCAAGCGGTTTATACCGGCTGGAGCCATACGGGCTGGAAGGTATCAGCATTCTCAAAGGGCCCGCTGCCTCACTTTACGGAGCAAGCAGCTCCGGCGGTATCGTCGATCTGATAACCAAACGTCCGACAGAAGATCCGCTACGTGAAATTGTGCTGGAAACCGGTTCATATAAACGTCTGCACGGCGCTTTTGATTTTTCCGGCCCGCTGAATGCGGACAGCACTCTGCTCGGCCGCCTGACCGGCGTTATACGCAAGGCGGATACAGAATTCGGGGATTTCTTCAAAGATGACCGTGTTTATATTGCACCGGCACTGACATGGCAGCCTGATACGGATACCAGGCTCACTCTGCTCGGCTCCTATATGGATTCGTTAAGCGGCGGAACAGCCAGCTATCTGAACCGCTATGATCCGGTCACCGGAAAATCCACAGGCGCCACACATGACTTTGGCGGCGATCCGCGTTTCAATGATTTCCGTGTCAAACAGGGCTCAGCCGGATATGAATTTGAACACAGATTGAGTGATGCAACAGTTCTGCATCAGAACCTGCGCTATTCTCGTTTGTCCAACAGCTATGAATATGTTTTTGACAGCTATCCCGGCTATACGGAAGAGAAAAATAACGGGTTTGCCGCAGATACCTATCTGGAAACGGACCTGAATACCGGAGCGGTCAGCCATAAAATTATTACCGGTATTGATCTCGGGCGTTTTGCTTATACCAGCAATGAAGGCAGCGGCACACAAGCTTTTACGCCGGATGATTTTTACCGGCCTGCCCTCACAAATCAGGATAAGCAGAAACAAACGCAGAGCGGCATCTATATTCAGGATCAGCTGCAATTTGATGCATGGCGTGTGACGCTTGGTCTGCGCCATGACTGGCTGCAAAGCGATCTGACAACCGGCAGTTTTTCCGGTGGTTTTACAGATTATGCGCGTAAAGACAGTGAAACAACAGGGCGCGCGGCCGTGGGCTATGTTCTGGATAATGGTCTTATGCCCTATATCAGCTATGGCACGTCTTTCATTGCCAATCCGGGCGTATTGCAGAGCGATGATAAACTAAATCCGCTTACCGGTCGTCATCAAGCTATGCCGACAACCGGCAAACAAATTGAGGCCGGTGTTAAATATGCGGTGCCGGATTATAACGCCTATATCAATCTTGCTGTGTTCAATATTGATCAGACCAATGCCAGTATCTATGAAACTTCATCCGGTGTGAATGAACAGATCCAGCTGGATATGCGTTCGCGTGGTTTTGAAGCTGAAGCCGGCGCAACACTCGATAACGGCCTCAGTCTCATTGCGGCCTATAGCTACAATGATGTGAAAATTCTGCGTCTGACCGAGGCGACGAACGGCAATGTGCTGAATGCCTCACCCTACCACTCCGCATCGCTCTGGGCGGATTATATGGTGGAGAGCGGTCCGCTGACCGGTCTCGGTCTCAGCGCCGGTATCCGCTATACCGGTTCCAGTTTCGGAGATAATACACACACAACCGCTCTCGATAATAAGCCTCTCATCCTCGCAGATGCAGCACTGCGCTATGATCTGGTTCATCTCAACCCGCAGCTTGACGGTATGCAGTTGCAGGTCAATGCCAGCAATCTGCTGAATAAAGTCAGTCAGACCTGCTCAAGCGGCTTCTGTTACTGGAATGAAGGCCGCAAGATTATTGCCAGTATGCGATACAGTTTCTGATGGCACAGACAGACAGCCTCTCAGAGCGCCGCTCTTCACCAGCTGCAATATTTGTTGCAATCGGCGGTGTCTATATCAGTCAGAGTGTAATCGGCGGTCTGACCTTTACCGGTCTGCCTGCGGTATTGCGGGCAAACGGATTGCCTCTTGATCAGATCGGTCTGGTTTATCTGGCTATTCTGCCCTGGACGCTGAAATTTCTCTGGTCTCCGTATCTTGAGCGTTTTCGCCTGCCTGCCCGTGGCAAAAACCGTTCGGCTCAGATCATCCTTACCGGCAGCCTGTTATCTGCATCCGGCCTGTTACTGGCAGGGCAGATCGGCCCGCAACAACTGACCGTTCTTCTGCTATGTCTCACTGTGGTCGCCTTTGTGGCTGCGACCATTGATATTGCCTGTGACGGTTATGCGGTGGAGACTCTGGCACAACGCGATTATGGCTGGGGCAATGCAGCTCAGGTCGGCGGAGCCTATCTCGGTGCTGCGATCGGCTCAGGGCTGTTTCTCGTTTTTTACGATCATTACGGCTGGAGCCTGTCCGTCGCAGTCATGGCGGCTACGGTGCTTTTGCTCACCATACCGTTTCTTCAGCAAAAAAGCGCACATCTGCAATCTGCAGAACGCCATCACACACCGTCGCTCCGTCTGGCGCTGCAACGGCGCGAGATACGCAAAGGATTAATGCTCACAGCCTGTTTTGTTGCAGCGCAAAAATGGGGCGGCGCCATGATGGAGCCCTATATGATTGATGCCAATGTCGGCCTCTCACTTCTGGGTATATTAAACGGAGCGGGCGGACTGCTAACCGGCCTTGCAGGCGCCTGTCTCGGCGGCCTCGCGGTCAGATATGCAGGAACCCGCTCTGTTCTGCTTACGGCGCTTGTTCTGCAATGCCTGCTGATGATCAGCTTCATATGGTTCTCCGGACAGAGTGCCCCGCCCCGTTTTGCCATGTTGCTCTGCGCGCTGGCTTCCTCTTCCGGTGTGATGGCTTTTGGTTTTGTTGCCCTTTATGCCCGTTTCATGGAAATGTCGGATGTGCGCCAAGCCGGTGTGGATTTCACGGTTTTCCAATGTATGGACGGGGTGATCAGCATGACCGGCGGTGTTGCCGGTGGCAAAATCGCTGCATTATACGGTTATCAGTTTCTCTTCGCATTTGGTGCAGGGCTGGCCGCAGCAGCCCTGCCGCTGATCTGGTATCTAGGCCGTCCTGAAGCGGACAGATAAAACTTGTCCGGCTTCAGGCAAATTGTGCCAGCGGATTGACCATCGGCGTACCGAAACGGAAACTTTTCTCCGGATCAAGCAGATCAAGCATCTGGCGATTGTTGCGCAGCTGCAGACGGTTAAAGCAATTGCGCACCATAACCGGCCGAAACAGATCATAGCGCTGATATTTATCAAAATTCTGAGGATGTTCCGCCTGATAGGCCTTTGTTACTTCTGCAACCAAAGCCCAGAACTCCTGCTCTTTCATCAGCCCCTGATCTTCCAGAACAGCAGAAAGATGGCGGAAAAATCCGTCAAAAATATCGGTAAAGATATAATCTGTTTTCAAAGCATCATCGAATTTATAACTGATACGGGAAATCTCTTCCGGCACATCAAGCGGACTGTTCAGCAAGCCTATTTCCTCACCGATATCCTTCATCAGCATACGCTCAATCCGGCACTCTTTCAGTACCATGATCAGGTTCTCACCATGGGGCATAAAAGCCAGATCATAATGGTAGAAACAATGGATCAGCGGCACATAATAGGCCTTGAGATAGCTGCGTATCCATCCCTCAGCAGACTGGCCGGAAGCAGCTATCAGGCTGCCTGTCAGGGCTTTGCCATCCGCATCCGTATGCAGCAAGGCCGCCATTGTCATCAGTCTTTCGTCCGGCTTCAGATATTGTTCCGGACTTTCCCGCCACAATGCGCTCAGCATTTTGCCATAGCCGGTCGTTCCGCTGATCTCCTTGCGGTAAACGGGGTTCCGGTAACCGATGGCGGCAACCTCGCGTAACACAGTAAAACCGGTTTCGTTTAAAATTGCATCACTGCCGAGCAACTCAGTCAGCCACTGATTGATAGCCGGTGTCACAGACATATATTCCGGCGATAGCCCCCGCATGAATCCCATATTCAGAATAGACAGCGCGGTTTTGACATAATGTTTATGCGGAGCTGTGATATTAAAAAAGGTACGGATGGATTGCTGTGCGCGATAGAGATCGGCCCCCTCCCCAAGCCAAACCAGATGGCGCTGCGCCACCTCCGCAGCAAAAGTGATTGCGATTTTATTCTGCCACTGCCACGGATGCATCGGCATGAAATAATAGTCATCCGGATCAAGTTCCAGCATTACAAGATAGTCACGCCAGCGGTTCAGTTCTTCCGCATCCAGTTCCTGCTCAATCAACTGCCTGTAATTCAGACCGGTGACAGAACTAAAAACTGCTCTGCTTCGTCTGACTGCCAGCCATGTCATTGGTAAAGACCGGGCTGTCTCCGGCGCATAGGCCAGATAATCCGCCGTGTTAAAACCGATCCGTCCATTATTGGCGATAAAAATTGGATGGCCTTCACTCATAGCAGCTTCAGTATCCTGATAACCGGCATGGCATAAATCTTCAGCTGAACGGCTGCCGGATGAAAGCTTATAGCAGGCAGAATATAATGTGCTGCTGATCTCCTCCAGATAAAGCGGGAAATCCTCCGCACGTATATCCAGCCGGTCGCGCACTGCGATCACAAATTCCAACGCATCAGGTTTGCCTTCCGCCAGCCATTCCCCCTGATCCGGTCTCACCAGCCGTTTAAGGCTTTCCCCGTCAATCAGCCAGTGATCGACCATCAGGCGCCGTGCGGTAAATTCATAACGTAACATATCGCCGGCTGTGACCTGAAATGTCTGCACATCCAGCTGTCGGGGCTGCAGGATTTCCTCATGAGAAAGCTCTGCAATTATTTTGCGCAGCAAATGACGGTTTGCTTTCTCCCAATAATACGGAGACAAATGCGCGGTCTGTTCACGCGTGTAAAGTGGCCCGTTTGCAGGCATAGTTATTTCCAGTGAACGGACAAAATCCTCCCGCCTGCACAGACCGAGATAAGCCAGCTTGTCCGGCAATTGCACCGGTCTGATATGGGTAAAACCGGCAAGACAATTCAGACGATGAATTTTATGGTTCCTGATATCAGGCTCGACCACAACACGCCGTATGCCGGCTTCAGAAAAGATAAAATGCAGCAAAGTGCGCATGACAGCCAGTGTAAAACCGCTGCGGGGCGACACAGGCGGCGCAACCAGCAAATGCATGCCGCAATCACCTTTTTCCGCATGATAATAATCGAACAGGCTGTCTGTTGACGGATCATAAAGTTCCGCCAGAAAAGCAGGCTGATCGTCGTATAAGCCTATGAAAACCGCTTTATCCGGTTCATTTTGCGTCGCCTGATAATAAGTCTGAACCTGAGATTTGCTGAAGCCGCCCATATTCCAGAAACGGGCATAAGGCCGGTTCACCCATCCGGCAATCATATCCGCATCCTGTGCAGGCTGCAGCAGCCTGACAGAAAAACTTCCTGTTGCAGGATCATTCCAGGTAAAATTGCCGTTTAATTTTAAAGCATCAATAAAAGAAGTCATGAAAATATAATCCGGTTTAAAATAAGAATATTATCTGCCCAGAACACCGCCCTGAGAGACTGGTTACTGAAATATTTCCGGAAGGTGATCCGCCTGATAAGCTTGTTCATGGACGGCAGGCGGCGTACCGAACTCCTGAAACGCAATATGTTTCTCTGTCAGATAAATATCCTGCCCGCAGATCTGTCTCAAAATACAGGCATTGCGGTAACACCCCATACCAAGATCGGGAGCCATAAAACCATGGGTGTGTAATTCGGCATTCTGTACGAAAATTTCGCCCCTGCCGCCGTCAATTGAATAATAACGGTCGACGTCAAATTTTCCAGATGGCAGATAACGAATTCTGCCGCTGACAGGCTTCAGAAATTGCGGTTCTGTGTAATGATATCCGGTTCCCAGAATGACCGCGCCGCTGCTGATCCGGTAATTGCGGTTTTGCTCAATATGCCGGAAGTGCAGATCATACTGATCTGAATGCTGATCCGGCGGGCTGATCTCTTGGAGTTCGCTGTTGGTCAGCAATCTCACACGGCCGGTCTGCTCTATACTCCGCTCATATAGCCGGTGATAAATATTCCGGATCAGACTGTCATTGATACCTTTATAAAGCGGCCTCTGTATCTGTAAAAGCGTCTGCCTTGTTGCATCGCTCAAACCATAAAAATAATCCGCATAGTCCGGCGATGTCAGTTCCAGTGTCAGTTTCGACAAGTCTAGCGGGAAGAAGTGAGAGGAGCGGGTTACCCAGTTCAGCTGGTAGTTTCTCTGATCACAATCCTGCAAAAGGTCATAAAACACTTCTGCAGCACTCTGTCCGCTGCCAACAATCGTAACTGATTTACAGTGCTGGAATTTTGATTTCTCAAATATATATCGCGAAGTATGAGTAATATTACCGGCCGTCAGGTTCTGATCGAGCAAAGCACAGGCACAAGCGGGAATATAGGGATTGGTACCGGTTCCCAGAACCAGACGCCGCGCCAGATAAGCGATTTTGCGCTTATTTCCGGTATCAAAGGCTGTGATTACATAAAGGCCTTGTTGCTCATCATAAGTTACAGAACAAACTTCCTGCTGAAAGCGGATATTTTCCAGCTGAGAGGCCGCCCAGCTACAATAATCATTATATTCCTTGCGGCTGGGGTAAAAGCTCTCGCGTATGTAAAAAGGGTAGAGCCGGCCTTTCTGCTTCAGATAGTTCAGGAAACTGAAAGAACTGGTCGGATCCGCCATGGTCACCAGATCGCTGAAAAACGGAGTCTGCAGCGTTGAATCAGAAATCAGCATACCCGGATGCCATTCAAACTGCGCTTTTCTTTCCAAAAACAGCGTTTTTAAATTGTGTAAAGGCTGAGAAAGACAAGCAAGGCCGAGATTAAACGGGCCCAAACCAATGGCAATAAAATCATAAATCAAATGGCTCATTCTGCATCCCTGACGGAGAGCTGACGGCACAGATCAGTAAAAATAAAATATTGGCAGCATATATGACTGCATGGCTCAAAAGGTTGATCTGGCCGTGAAATGAAATGTTTAAAAAGCATTCAGCAGTATGTTAGATTTATCTAATATTATAAAGAGGACTCTTAATGTCAACTATTGATTATGATGATCCCTATAACCGCAGAAGTCGTTGAAAGCCTGCTTATCTGCAATAAAACAGCCGCCATCAGTTTATGTCAGGCAATGGTCGCTTCATTTTTTGCCTTAGACAATGTAGTCCGGCCCAAATTTCTCAGCACAATTTCTCAACTCATTGGCGCTCCCGCCGCTCTGAATTCAAAGCCGGAAAACTCTGGTTCTCCGTGGATCAAGGTTGTCGTGCATATCAACAACTGACAAACGCATCACGAGTATTGCTGACGAAGGTATAACTTCAAAAAATACTTCTTGCTTTGTAATCAAAGTCACGCTTCACTCTTCGAAATTGCAGAGGGAGGTATAAATGAAGTTCGTTACTTTGGTTGCTTTAGGATCAATCTTTGTATCGCTGCCGGCTTATGCATCAGTTGACTGCAACAAGGCAGAAGACCAGTCAACTATGACCAAATGCGCAAGCGATGAATTAGCTAAAGTTGATAAACAACTTAATGAAAACTATAAAAAAATAGAAAAACGTTTAGCTGATGATGAAGAAGCCAAGAAATTATTGATAACTTCACAACGCCTTTGGATGAAGTTCAGAGACGCGGAATGTAACTTTGCAACCTCAACAACATCTGGAGGCAGCATCCATCCGATGATGGTTGCATCATGCAGGACGCAATTAACAACGGCACGTAGCAAACAATTATCCGACTATCTCAACTGCGAAGAAGGCGATCTTTCGTGTCCCGTACCGTCAGGCGATTAAGCTTTCCCTATGTTAGAGCATAATTTTACCTTAAACTGATCCAGCTTTAAGGAATTATGCTCTAAGATCAAATGTAGTAACCTACAGCAGCTAGAGGCGAAACTGCTTGTGTCAATGCAAGCCGGTAACAAAAAAGACAGCGTTCAAGCGCCTCATTCATTTGCTTTATTTGTGTGATCTTGTCCTCACATATGAAGACCCATAGTTAATTGCTCTTGCTTTGCTATGAAAGTCGCTGTTCAATTCCTGTCAGAAGAATAATACGGGGGCGAAACATGGATCAAACTATTGAGACCACACGAACCGGCACCTCACTGATCCGCATTTTTATCGTTGCATTCTCTCTTATCGGACTAACCGGCTGCGTATCAGAGCATGTGAGAGATATAGAATGGTGCCGAAATCTCGAAACAGCCAAGCCCCTCATTGATGAAACCGGCCAAGCCAAGCTCAATATAGCAATGGCTAAAAATAAATGTGCAACCAAATTGTTGGAAGCGAAAAAGGCAGCTGAAAAAGCTGCGAAGTTAAAAGCTTCACAGTCCCAACCCGCCGCACCCAAACAGACAATAAAAAAGGCCGGGGCAAAAATGCACCGACCTTCCTGATCATCTTTTAATTGTTAGTGCCAGTACATCCGTGGTCAAAAACTTAAATAGATGAGGACATTTGCGAGCGCTGTGAGAAACGCGCTGCTTAGCAATGTCTTAAACCTATATAGATAGCGATTGTGTCTTAAAAAAGATCAAGACAGCATTTATTTTTAAAATTGTTGCACCCAGTTAATATTGTCAGGATCAACACCAACCTCAGATGCAACTTTAATTGCCCGATCTTTTAACTCCTCTGGTATTTCAGCCGTACGGGAGAGAACCCAAAAATACTTCGGGCTTGACCCGACAATAATTGCCCAGCGGTAATCTTCATCCAAAGCGACTATGTTATAATCGCCATAAAACGGGCCGAAAAACGATACCTTCAACGCGCCCTCAGATTGGCTGCGCACGAAAACAGCAGTTCCGGATGCATGCTTATGCCGGCCGGAGATTTCATCAATACCACTGTTCAGCACATTAACTGTGCCGTCACCATTGAGTGTATATTCAGCGGTCGTTTTAATCAGGCCTTTTTCAAACCGGTTCTCTACACGAGCGACTTCAAACCACCTCCCCAAATACCGGCTGAGTTCGAAACCGCTGACCGGCACCACATTCTCAGGGATTTTCGGATTAGCGGCTTTGTACAATTTATATCCGGCAAACAGACCGACAGCGGCCAACAATAGCTTTTTCGCACTCATAACAAACTCCCGTCAGTTATAATGTGAACGCATATAAGTATTGAGAGTTCCCGAAACTACGGAGCAGAACAAAAATCAGCGTAAATGCTGCCGCTATAATGGCCGGAAGCGGAAAATCAGATCCTCTTCGGTTTCAAATTTTTCAACATAATCAGCTTGAGCTGATCTGATCACAGCCTGCCAGAAATGAAGAGCAGTTGTATTTTTGGGCGCGACACGCAGTTCCCAAAACCCGTTATGCATTTGCAAAATCTCAACAGCTGCATAGCCTGCCAATCCCTGCTTACGGTAATCTTTCAGAATGAAAAATTCCGCAAACGAATAATCTGTGCCTTTGCCGGAAGGTGACCAGTTATTGATAAAGGCAAAACCAATATCTTTTCCCTCAAAAGATATCAGATATGGCCATCTGTCTGCTTCTGACCAGTATAAGTCAAAATATGGATAATCATCATCTGTCTCTTCATAAGCACGCATTTCAGCAAAATATTCCGTCATGAAAGCGCTTATGATTGATTTTTCAGCTTTCGCCGCCAAACGTATTTCTAATTTCACACTAAATTCCGATCAGACCCGACAAAGAAAGCAGCACACTTCCGGTTTAACTCCGGCTAGTATAGCGATGCAAAGAGTTTGCCGGGATTATTCAAGGATTTAACGAACCATCTGCCGCTTCAATTACAACGGCAGAAGCGGCATCATCATTCCTGCAAAGGCCAGCAGAACGACAACAATCCAGGGCTGCACTTTCCAGACTGTGAGCAGCAAAAACCCTGTCAGTGCCAGCGCAAAATCCTGATTGGTAAAAACCGCCCCTGTCCATACGGGATTATACAGTGCCGCGCCGAGAATGCCGACAACCGCTGCATTGGCACCACGCATTGCCGCCTGTGCTGTCGGGCGTAAACGCAATCTGTCCCAAAAAGGAAGCATACCATAAACAAGCAGCAAGCCCGGCAGGAATATCGCGATCACAGCTATAGAAGCACCGGAAATTCCGTTTGGCTCCGGTTGCATTACCGCACCAAGATAGGCTGCGAATGTGAATAACGGCCCCGGTACAGCCTGCGCCAGTCCATAACCTGCCAGAAACGCCTCTTTGCTCACCCATTGCGGTGTCACAACTTCTGCCTGCAACAGCGGCAAAACCACATGCCCGCCACCAAAAACAAGCGAACCGGCACGATAAAAAGCATCAAACACGGCAACAGGCTGATATCCCGTAACGGCGGTCAGCACCGGCAAAAATGCGAATAAAACCGCAAACAAGCTCAGAGCTATAATACCACCTCTGCGCGATACGGGAAATTTCAGATTGCCGGTCACAACCGCACCATTCCCGCGGCAAAGCCACAGGCCAAGCATGGCACCGCCGGTAATAGCAGCGATCTGCCCGATTGCTCCCGCCACAAAAACCACAAGCCCGATTGCTGAAAGCGCAATGAAAACGCGGGGCTTATCCGGTGTCAGACTACGCGCCATCCCCCAGACCGCCTGCGCGACAATCGCCACGGCAACCAGTTTCAGACCGTGCAGCAGGCCTTCCGCATACACACCGGTTAACGATGCCGCGCCCAGAGCAAAAACTACGAGAAGGAGCGCTGATGGCAGTGTGAAGGCCAGTGAAGCCGCCAGACCACCGGCAAGACCATTACCGCGTAAAAGACCAAGCGCAAAAGCAACCTGACTGGATGCAGGGCCGGGCAAAAACTGGCACAATGCGACCAGATCGGCATAACCGGCTTCATCCATCCACTTGCGGCGCACGACAAGCTCGTCTCTGTAATAGCCCAGATGTGCAACCGGCCCGCCAAACGATGTCAGCCCGAGTTTAAGAAACACGCGGAAAACTTCAGCACACGAACCCTGTGCCGGTTTTGTCAGTAATCCGCTTTCATTTCCTGAGCGCATTATGCCCCTCATCCGCAACGCTTTGTTTCTGCCTGAGATTTAATCCGAGCCAAATCAACCGGCTCATAAAGTGCCTGAATGTCAGACAAATGACACAAAATATTTTGCGTGCCCATTCAGACAAGTAAAACTTGTCGATTAACGTGTTTTCTTGATTTCTGTACGTGATCTGACATGCATTTATAATCTCCGCCGGTCATGCGTATTTCCGGTTTTTGCGAATTTATATGTCGGGAGGTAAAGGCATAATGCGCAACGGGGGACAGCTCCTTGTTGAAAGTCTGATCGCGCTTGGAGCGCGTAAGAGTTTCGGTGTTCCGGGAGAAAGCTATCTGGCAGTGCTGGACGCACTTCATGACACAACAGGCAAGCTGGATTATATCCTGTGCCGCAATGAAGGCGGCGCTGCATTTATGGCTGCCGCTTACGGCAAACTAACCAATACCCCCGGCCTTTGCTTTGTTACCCGTGGCCCCGGCGCAACCAATGCCTCCATCGGCGTGCATACGGCCATGCAGGACAGCGCGCCAATGCTGCTGTTTATCGGTCAGGTCGGCACCGATATGATCGGCCGTGAAGCTTTTCAGGAAATCGACTACCGCGCCATGTTCGGCACTGTTGCAAAATGGGCGGTGCAGATCGATCAGGTTGAACGTATTCCGGAAATTCTGGCGCGTGCATGGGCAATAGCCACAACCGGCCGTCCGGGGCCTGTGGTGATTGCACTGCCGGAAGATATGCTGACCAGCCTGACAGACAAAGCACCTCTGACCGCACTGGCTAAGATCGCCTCCCCTGCCCCGCAGGCAGAAACAATGACGACAGCACAACAAATGCTGAAAACCGCTAAAAAGCCGGTCATTCTGATGGGCGGCACCAACTGGACTGAAGCCGGTCGTGCAGCACTACAAAGTTTCACCGAACAATCCGACATTCCGGTGGTTGCTGCCTTCCGCTATCAGGATCAGTTCGACAACTTCTCTTCAGCCTTTGTCGGTGAAGCTGGCGTCGGTATGCTGCCCCATGTCAAAACACTGATCCGTGATGCCGATCTTATTCTGGCGATCAATGTCCGCTTTGGTGAGATGACCACCGACGGCTATACATTGCTCAATGTACCAGTGCCGCAGCAGAAGCTGATCCATGTGCATCCGTCCGATGTGGAAATCGGCAAAATCTATGTTCCGGATTTGGGCATTCACGCCTGTCCGAACAGTTTTGCGCAGAACCTGCAACCGGTCAGCGGTGCATGGGCAGACTGGCGCAAAGCCGCGCGCGAAGCTTATCTCACCAGTTTTGATGCACCTGCCCAGCCGTCACCGGTGGATATGGTTGCAGTGATGGCCTATTTGCGCGACCGCCTGCCGGAAGACATGATCCTGACCAATGGCGCAGGCAATTTCACTGTCTGGCCGAATAAGTTTGCAAAATTCGGTGCCAAAGCACGATTGCTCGCCCCGCAATCCGGTGCCATGGGCTATGGCGTACCCGCAGCAATTGCCGCCAAAGTGGCCGAGCCTGAGCGCATGGTGATCTGCTTTGCCGGTGACGGTGATTTCCAGATGAATTGTCAGGAACTCGGCTCCGCCATGCAGGCCGGTGCGCAGCCGATCATCCTTATTCTCAATAACGGGATTTACGGCACCATCCGCGCCCATCAGGAAAAAAATTATCCGGCACGGGTCTCCGGCACCACAATGGAAAATCCGGACTTTGTGACACTGGCAAAATCCTACCGTTTCCATGCGGAGCGGGTGGAGACCACGGCAGATTTCGCCGCCGCTTTTGAACGTGCTGCAGCGTCTAAAACCGGCGCGGTGCTGGAACTCAATATTTCACCGGAAGCCCTTACACCCCGCCAGACATTAAGCCAGATGCGCGCCGCCGCATTGGCAGCGAAGGAAATGGCATGACATCCCGAAACGACATCCGGCTTGGTGCCGATATCGGCGGCACATTCACCGATATCGCACTGGATATGCGTGGAACGCTCTACTCCACTAAGGTTCTGACCAATTATACCGCACCGGAACAGGCAATTCTCGACGGTATCCGCATTGTCACAGAACAGGCAGGCATCAGCCCTGCCGAACTTGATATTGTTATTCACGGCACCACGCTGGCCACCAATGCGCTGATTGAACGGCGCGGTGCCAAGACAGCTTTTGTGACCACCGAAGGCTATCGTGATGTTATCGAAATGCGCAGTGAAAACCGTTTCGAGCAATATGATCTCAATCTGAAACTCCCTGCCCCTCTGGTTGCGCGTGAACATCGTTTTACGGTCAAAGGCCGCATGAATGCGCAGGGTCAGGAATTGCAGCCGCTGGATGAGGCAAAGCTGGAAGAAATCGCCGATGCGATTTCAGAAGGTGGTTTCGGCGCAGTCGCCATCGGTTTTATCCATTCCTATATGAATCCGGAGCATGAGCGCCGCGCCCGTGCGATTTTGCAGCGCAAGCTTTCTGTGCCGATTTCAATTTCGGCAGAAGTCTCGCCGCAAATGCGCGAATTTGAACGCTTCAACACAGTTTGCGCCAATGCCTATGTGCGTCCGCAAATGGCCGATTATCTGGCGCGTTTGCAGGTACGGCTCAAAGAAATGGGTGCAACCTGCCCTGTCTTCATGATCCATTCCGGCGGCAGTCTGATTTCTGTTGATACAGCGTCTGAATTTCCGGTGCGTCTGGTGGAATCCGGCCCTGCAGGCGGTGCGATCTTTGCGGCGGATATTGCCCGTCGTTTTGGCATTGAGAATGTTGTTTCCTACGATATGGGCGGCACCACAGCCAAGATTTGCCTGATCGAAAATTTCGTTCCGAAAACCGCGCGTACTTTTGAAGTCGCCCGCACCTATCGCTTTTGCAAGGGTTCCGGCATGCCGATCTCCATTCCGGTGATCGAGATGATCGAAATCGGCGCAGGTGGCGGCTCCATTGCATGGGTGGACTCGATGGGGCGCATCCAGACCGGCCCTGAAAGTGCCGCCTCTGAACCAGGCCCTGCCTGCTATCAGCGCGGCGGTACCCGTCCTGCGATTACCGATGCAGATCTGATGCTCGGCAAGCTTGATGCCGATAATTTCGCCGGTGGCGCGATTAAGCTCTCGGTACAGAATGCAGAAGCAGCCATCGACAAAGATGTCGGCTCCAAGCTCAATCTGAAACCGCTTTCCGCTGCTTTCGGCATTTGTGAAGTGGTCGATGAGAATATGGCCAATGCCGCCCGTGTTCATGCGGTGGAAAACGGCAAAAACATCTCCGATAATATTATGATCGCCTTTGGCGGTGCCGCACCTTTACATGCCGCTCGTCTGTGCGAAAAACTCGGCGTTGAGCAATGCCTGATCCCGCAAGGTGCAGGTGTCGGCTCTGCTATCGGCTTCCTCAAAGCACCGTTCGGCTATGAAGCACTGGTGTCACATCTGGCTAAATTGTCCGGCATCAATCTCGATGCAGTCAATGCCACGCTGGCAGAACTTAGCACGGCAGCGGAAAGCTTTGTGCGCAGCGGCACCGATGCTCCGCTGGAACGCGAAGTCACCGCCTTCATGCGCTATACCGGTCAGGGCTGGGAAATTCCGGTCACCGCACCGCAGCCACCGTTTAATGATCAGGCACTGGCGACAATCCGCGAGCGTTTCCTTGAAAATTATGCACGTTTCTTCGGTCGTCCGATTGAAGGTGCGGAAATTGAAATCGTCACATGGTCGGTGAAAGTCGAAGTCAAACAAAGCGTCACGCAAAGCGGCACTGTCAGCTATGGCGATCGTGTCATCGCGCCTGCTCAACAACGCGATGTGTTTGATCCGAGTAACGGCGCAATGCTGCCGACCGGTATTTTCGACCGTGGTACTTTACAGACCGGCGACCGTGTAGCGGGCCCTGCAATCATTACCGAGCGCGAAACCTCCACCATTGTGACCGCACCTTTTGATGCGGTTATCCAGCATGACGGCACAATTCTGCTGGTGAAAAAAGGAAAATCCGCATGAGTGAACTGGATGAAATCCGCATGCAGGTCATGTGGAACCGCCTGATTTCCGTGGTGGAAGAACAGGCGCTGACCTTGCTGCGCACGGCTTTTTCCACCTCTGTGCGTGAAGCGGGCGATCTTTCTGCCGGTGTGTTTGATCCGCAAGGGCAGATGCTGGCACAGGCAGTCACCGGCACACCGGGTCATGTGAACACTATGGCCGAAGCGGTGCTGGAATTTATCAATGAAATTCCCCGCGATGAAATGTTTGAGGGTGACACCTATGTCACCAATGATCCATGGAAAGGTACCGGCCATCTCCACGATATCACGATGGTTTCACCGTCCTTTCTCAATGGTGAGCTGGTCGCGTTCTTCGCCTGTACCGCCCATGTAGTCGATGTCGGCGGTCGTGGTTTCGGCGCAGATGGTAAATCCGTCTATGAAGAAGGTATTCAGATTCCGATCATGAAATTTGCCGAACGCGGCGCGGTCAATAAAGACCTGATCCGTATTCTGCGTGCCAATGTGCGCGAGCCTAATCAGGTGATCGGCGATTTCTACTCCCTCTCCGCCTGTAACGAAGTCGGTCATCGCCGTCTTGTCGATATGATGCGCGAGATCGGCCTGACATCGCTTGATAAGCTGTCGGAATTTATCTTCTCGCGCACCACCAATGCCATGCGCGAGCGTCTTGCGCAGTTCCCTGAAGGCTCGTGGTCAAATGAGCTGATGACAGACGGCTATGATGAGCCGATCCGTCTTGCAGCCGTGGTGGATATGAAGGACGGTCTGGTGAATGTGGATTTCACCGGCAGCGACCCGATGAGCCGCTGGGGCATCAATGTTCCGGTCATCTATACCAAGGCCTATGCATCCTATGCGTTGAAATGCGTGCTGGCACCGGAAATTCCGAATAATGCTGCCTCGCTGGCCTTCTTCACCGTGTCATCCGAAACCAATATTCTCAATGCGCAACGCCCTGCGCCGGTTAGTCTGCGGCATGTGATCGGTCACATGGTGCCGGATCTGGTATTCGGAGCACTGGCCAAGGCTTTGCCGGGTCAGATTATGGCTGAAGGTGCCGGTGCATTGTGGAATATTCATATTTCCGTGCGTCCTGTGGCGGAACAAAGCGGACAAAATGCCGAAGTACTGATGTTCAACTCCGGCGGTATGGGCGCACGCCCTGCCCTTGACGGCTTGTCGGCAACGGCCTTCCCGTCCGGTGTGCACACAATGCCGATTGAAGCCACTGAGCATACCGGCCCTGTGATCATCTGGCGCAAGGAATTGCGACCGGATTCCGGCGGTGACGGTGAGTTCCGCGGCGGTCTCGGACAAGTCATCGAAATCGGTGCGGCGGATAATCATGAATTTGATTTTTCCGCGATGTTTGACCGTGTTACACAAGCGCCACGCGGCCGTAATGGCGGGCAAAACGGGACTGCAGGCACTGTAACACTCGATGACGGCACCGCAATGCGCTCTAAAGGCTGGCAGCATGTGCCTGCAGGTAAAAGACTGGTGCTTAACCTGCCGGGCGGCGGCGGCTATGGCGATCCTGCACAGCGCTGCGCAAAGGCACGCGAGCAGGATAAAATTCAGGGTTATGTCACGGAGGAGAGACAATGACCTATATTTCTTCACGGCTGGCAGCGGTTAAACCGTCTGCCTCCATGGCCGTTTCACAAGCCGCCAAAGCACTGAGTGCCAAAGGCATTGATGTGATTGATCTGGGGCTTGGCGAACCGGATTTCCCGACACCGGCGCATATTACCGAAGCTGCCTATCAGGCAGCCAAAGCCGGTGACACGCTCTATACGGCAGCGCTCGGCACATTGGCATTGCGCAAGGCGATCGTCGCCAAATTTTCCCGCGAGAACGGGCTGGATTATACCACTGATGAGATCATCGTTTCCAACGGTGCCAAGCAGATCATTTTCAATGCACTGATGGCAACACTGGAAGGCGGCGACGAAGTTATTCTACCGACGCCGTATTTTGTATCCTATCCGGAAATGGCGAAATTGCTCGGCGGCAAACCGGTGATTGCCCAGTGCCGCGAGGAAGACAGGTTTCGCCTAACACCGGATATTCTGGAACAGGCAATCACGCCGAAAACCAAATGGCTATTCCTCAACTCCCCCGGCAATCCGTCCGGTGCAGTTTATGATGAAGCCAGCCTCAAAGCGCTCGGCGCGGTGCTGGAACGCCACCCGCATGTGCTGGTTCTGTCCGACGAGATTTATGAGCACATCATCTTTGACGGGCTGAAATTTATCTCTTTTGCCAAAGCCTGCCCGCAGCTTAAAGACCGTAGCCTGATCGTCAACGGCATGTCAAAAGCCTATGCGATGACCGGTTGGCGTGTTGGCTATGCAGCCGGCCCCCTGCCGCTTATTAAAGCCATGGCCACCGTGCAGAGCCAGTCGATTACATCTGTCTGCTCGATTACGCAGGCCGCCGGTGCAGCCGCGCTTGAAGGCTCGCAGGAGCATATCCGCACCTTCCGTGATGCATTTCAAAACCGCCGTGATCTGGTGGTCGAAGGCATTAATGCGATTGAAGGCCTCAGCCTGCGTGTACCGGAAGGCGCGTTCTATGCCTTTATCAACTGTGCCGGTTTGATCGGCAAGCAATGTCCGGACGGTTCTGTGCTGAGTGATGATACGGCAGTTGCAAACTACCTGCTCAATGAAGGTCATGTCGCAGCTGTACCAGGTGCTGCTTACGGGATGTCGCCTTATTTCCGCATCTCGACAGCAACATCTGATGAGGTTCTGGGTGAAGCTATCAGACGCATTGCCGGTGCTGTTGTACGTCTGAAACCGGCATCAAAGGCATAAATCATGGATTTTGATACAATTCTTATCACCGGTGCCGCCGGAAGGCTCGGCACCGAACTGCGCCGCGGACTGGCACCACTGGCGCGCAAATTGCGCCTCACAGACCGCGTTGCGATCAATGATCTGCAACCGAATGAAGAAGCAGTCATCTGCGATCTTGATGATGCCGATGCGATCATGAAACTGGCGGAAGGTGTGGATGTGATCCTGCATTTTGGCGGTGAGCCGCTGGAAGTGTCTTGGGAACGAATTCTGCGCTCCAATATTCAGGGCAGCTATAATATTTATGAAGCCGCCCGCAAAAATGGCGTGAAGCGCGTGATCTATGCCTCTTCCGTCCATGCCATCGGCTATCACGAGCTGGAAACCCATATTGATGCGGATGCCCCGCATCGGCCTGACAGTTTCTATGGTCTGTCCAAATGCTTTGTCGAAGATCTCGGACGGCTCTATTGGGATAAATTCGGCATTGAGACAGTCGCATTGCGCATTTTCTCATCCTTCCCTGAACCGGCAGACCGCCGCATGTTGTGGTCGTGGTTGTCTTTTGACGATTGCGTGCGTCTCGTTTCCGCCGCTCTCACCGCACCGCGTGTCGGCTTTACCGTCAGTTTCGGAATGTCTGATAATCGTGTGTCGCCTGTTGATAACAGCAAGGCGGGTCATCTCGGCTATCAGCCGCAGGATAATACGGAAAGCTATCGTGCCGCTGTCGAAAGCCGCACCAAACGCTCTGATCCTTATGCGCCTTCCACCCGCTATCTCGGTGGCTGGTTCGTCGATATCGGCCATCCTGATGATGAGGCAAAATCATGAAACAGCATTATGATGTTGTGATTATCGGCGGCGCAGTGATCGGCTCTTCGGTCGCTTATTTCCTGTCACAGAACCCTGATTTTGACGGTTCAATCCTCGTTGTGGAGCGCGATCCGACCTATGTGCGCGCGGCTACCTCACTGTCATCTTCTTCGATCCGCAACCAGTTTTCCAATCCGATTAATGTGGAAATCAGCCGTTTCGGCACGGAATTTATCCGCAATTTTGCGGAGGTGATGCAGGTTGCCGGTGACAAACCAGATCTGCAGTTCCACGAAGGCGGCTATCTGTTTCTCGCCAATACGCCGGATCAAGTACAGACTTTACGCGAAAATCACGAAGTGCAGATCGCCTGCGGTGCCGATGTGGTGCTGTGGGATCGTGAGGAACTGAGCCGCGCATTCCCGCACCTCAATACCGACGATATTCTGCTGGCCTCCTATGGCCGCTCCGGTGAAGGCTGGTTCAACAATACCGGCCTGATGTATGGCTTTAAAAACAAAGCCCGTGAACTCGGTGCCGATTATATAACTGATGAGGTGATCGCCATTCACCGCGATGGCAATCATATCACCGGTGTGGAGCTGAAATCCGGCCAGACGATCTCAGCGGGCACCATCGTCAATGCATCCGGTGTCAGTGCGGCTTTGACCGCACGCATGGCAGGGCTGGATGTGCCGGTTGAACCACGCAAACGCACATTATTTGTCTATGACTGCGCACAAACACCGGAAGGCAGCGCTACAGTCAATGGCGGCCGCCTGCCGCTTATGATTGATCCGAGCGGCGTTTTCTGCCGTCCTGAAGGCCGTTTCTTCCTGACCGGTTGTCCGCCGGTAGAAGATCCTGCAGTTGATTGGGATGATTTCACCCCGCGTTATGAAGAATTTGAAGAGATCATCTGGCCGGCTCTTGCAGAACGCTCACCGGCGTTCGAGGCGATCAAAGTGGTGAACCAATGGGCGGGGCATTATGACTTCAACGTGCTGGATCATAATCTGATTGTCGGTCGTCATCCTGAGGTGGAAAATTTCATCTATGCCAATGGCTTCTCCGGTCACGGCTTGCAGCAAGGCCCCGCAACAGGGCGCGCTGTATCCGAGCTGATCACCTATAATGCGTTCCGTACTCTCGACCTCTCCGAAGTCGGCTATGAACGCGTGATTGCCAATAAGCCTTTCCTTGAAAAGGCTGTGATATGATATAGACCCTAGCAAGCATAAGGGCGAGCGGAGGCAGGCAATGCACATCAATCAGGTCGTTATAAACATGGTCACAGACCATGAATGACAGGGTGCCGCGCCTTCCCCCGCTCAATGCTTTACGCGTCTTTCATGCGGTGATGCGCTATCGCAGCTTCCGCAAGGCGGCTGATGAATTATTTGTCAGCCCGCAGGCGGTCAGCCAGCAGATCAAATTGCTGGAAGATACGCTGGGGATTATGCTGTTTGACCGCAAAGGCCGCATGGTTGACCCGACAGAACAGGCCATTCTGCTCGCACATTTTGTGCAAGCCGGTTTTGACGAATTTGCCGAGGGCGTGCGCCGCGTTACCAAGGTCGGTCATCGCAACCGTATTAATGTCAATGCCAGTCCCTATTTCGCCACCCGCTATCTGATGGATCGTCTGGAGCAATTCCGCACGACAATGCCCGGTGTGGTCTTGCAGCTGACCACTATGGTGGAAATCCCCGATTTTGGCCCCGATGATATTGATGTCTCAGTTCAATGGGGCTTTGGCGAATGGGCGGAGTTTGACCAGACATTGCTGGTGCGCGACCCCAAAATTATCTGCTGTGCACCGGCGCTCGCACATCGGGTACGCAAGCCGGAAGATTTGCTGAGCATGACTTTGCTGCATCCTGTTCTGGCCACCAATCTATGGCAAAAAGTTCTGCGGCACCTTGATCTGCAAGATATTGAAGCTAAAGGCGATGTGCAGTTTCAGGATGCCGCCACCATGCGCCGCGCCACTCTGGCAGGGATGGGTATGGGGCTGGTTTCCGCTATTGATGCGATGGATGATCTGCGTCAGGGGCGGTTGATTGCACCGCTCGGCATTGATGCTCTTAGCACCATGAAAGAAGAAGATATTCCGGGCTTTTATCTGGTTGTACCGCGCGGCTACCGGCGGGTAAAAACCATTGCCGCTTTTTGCGACTGGATCAGAGCCGAAGACTGGCCAGCCATGCTGCGCCGTGAAATGACCATCAGCGACATGCCATACGATATATAAATAAATCCTCAAGTTATCTTGCGTCTGCACCTGTCCGCTTGTTCTTTTCGCAAGCGGCTGCGTGTTGAAACACGTCCGTTTTGAGCAGAATTTTCACCTGAATATATCATCAAGAAAATCTTGTCGTTTAGCCACTTTTCTTGATTTGGTACGCGCTCCCGACACGGCACACTGCTCTCAGCACGGGACGGTGTAAACAATTGCAAAATAAATAAACAGCTTTGCCAGCACGCCGCCGTCCTGCGGGGAAACATATTTCAGCGCCGCTCAGATTTTGTCCGGCGGCGGTGACGGAAAAGGCAATGCAGCAGACACAAAATAACATTAAGCCACTGGTGCGCGTGGAAGCGCTGGAAAAGAGCTTCGGCGCTCTCACAGTACTCAATCGTGTGAGTTTAAGCGTTAATCCGGGCGGCGTATTGGCGATTATCGGCCCCAGTGGCTCGGGTAAAAGCACATTGCTGCGCTGTCTGAATTATCTGGAAGTGCCCGATAAAGGCCGTATCACGCTGGGGGATATGGAGCTTGTCGCTGAGAAACATCCGTCCCAAAAGCAAATTCTCGATCTGCGGCGCTCGGCAGGCATGGTTTTTCAGTCTTTCAACCTGTTTCCGCATATGAATGTGCTGGAAAACGTATCGCTCGCTCAAAAACGCGTGCTCGGCCGCTCACAGCAGGAAGCTGATGAACGCTCCATTGAGCTGCTCAAACGCGTGGGACTGGACTCCAAAGCCGCAGAATATCCGCATCGCTGTTCCGGCGGCCAGCAGCAGCGTATCGCCATTGCCCGTGCATTGGCGCTCAACCCGAAAATCATGCTATTTGATGAACCGACCTCGGCACTTGATCCGGAACTCGGATTAGAGGTTCTCGCGGTCATGCGTGAGCTGGCGCAAGACGGCATGACAATGATTGTCGTTACCCATGAAATGCATTTTGCCGAGAGCGTTTCCGACCATGTGATGATCATGGCTGACGGCAACATCATTGAATCCGGTATCAGTAAAGACGTGATGCGCGATCCGCAGACGGAACGCGCACGCCGGTTTCTGCATGCTGTGAGAGATCGCTGATGCAGGACATTATCTTTAATATTATCAGAGGCTTGCCTGCGACAATCGCTTTAACGGCCGCAGCACTGATGATCGGGCTTATTCTCGGTGTGCCGCTGATGCTGGCGCGTATTTCCCGTCACAACTGGCTGCGCTATTCAGCCATGGCGCTGATTACCTTTGTACGCAGCATTCCGCCGATTGTCTGGCTGTTTGTGATCTTTTTCGGCCTTGGCAGCGGCTATTTCCGTGTTGCCCCCTTCCCTGCGGCCGCCGCGGGTCTCGGTCTGATTGCCTCGGCCTATATGGCAGAGATTTATCGCGGTGCGCTGCTTTCCATTCATCGCGGCCAGTGGGAGGGTGCTGCCGCTCTTGGCATGCATCCCGTGCGGATGTGGATTGATGTGATCATGCCGCAGCTCATCCGCGTCGCCCTGCCGGCAATGGCAACCTATGCCATCGGTCTTTTGAAAGATTCCGCGATTGCCTCGACAATCGGCGTTTCTGAAATGACCTTCTATGCCAACCAATCCTCTATGGCGACCTATCGCGGTCTTGAGGTCTTCAGCTTTGTCGCCCTGCTCTATATCGCCCTCAGCCTGCCGGTTGCATGGATGTCGCGCGAGATTGATGCACGCATGCGAAAGAAGGTGTCCCGATGATCCCGGTTTTGGCGGAACAATTTCATAACTGGCTGCCGCAAATGCTCAGTGGTCTGCGTATCAGCCTGATTATCACCGGCATGAGCCTGCTGATCGGTATTCCGCTGGGCTTTTTTCTGTCACTTGGCGTGATGGCCAAGGCAAAACCAACCCGCTGGACAGCCCTGACACTGGTTGAAGTGGGGCGTGGCGCACCATCTCTGGTTCTGCTGCAATTTGCCTATTTCGGCCTGCCTTCTGCTGGTCTCACGCTAACCTCCTGGTCGGCCAGTATTGTGGCTCTGAGCTGGACAACCGGTGCCTATACCAGTGAGATCATCCGTGCCGGTCTGCAATCTGTCCCCGCAGGACAGCGTGAGGCAGCGCAGGCAATCGGTCTGACACCGCTGGATATGATGCGCTTTATCGTTGTGCCTCAAGGTCTGCGTATCGCTATTCCGGCTCTGCTCGGCTTTGCGATCCTGATTTTCCAGACCACTTCATTATGTTTTGCCATTGCCCTGCCGGAGCTGACAGCCCGCGCCTATGAAATTGGAACCAATACATTCCAATATCTGCCAGCCCTTATCTTAGCTGGTCTTCTCTACCTGCTCATTTGCATTCCGGCGACGCTGATTGTCGACGTTATCGAAGCCCGTGCGCAGCATTAAATAAACAACAAAAAGGGGAAATCATGAATAAGTTTTTTGCACTCACACTAGCTGCCGGTCTTAGCAGCACTTTTCTGGCAGGTGCTGCTTTTGCACAGGATTGTACGCCGCAGCATAAAATCACCACTGTTGAAGCCGGTTATCTGACCATTGCAGCGCCGACTTTCCCGCCCTTCTCCATTCCTAAAGGCGAGAGCGATCTCAGCGGGGTGGATGGTGAAATCGTCAAGGAAATTGCTGCCAAAGAATGCCTGAAAATCAAAATTGCACCGGTTGAATATGCAACAGCCATTCCGTTTGTTGTTTCCGGTCGTGCAGATATTGCTATCGGCAATTATTACCGCACCGATGAGCGTCAGAAAGTGGTCAATCTTTCCGCTCCGCTCTATCTTGATCAGATGGGTCTCTATTCCAAGGAAGGCGTAACCACAGTTGCCCAGCTTGAAGGCCGCAATGTCGGAACCGTACAGGGCTATCTCTGGGTCAATGAGCTGAAAGCCATTCTCGGCGATAAACTCAGCCTCTATAACAACTATGTTGCGCTTTATCAGGATCTGGAAGCCAGTCGTATCGAAATTGCTATCGATGGTGTTGCCGTGGGTACTGCCGCGCAGCAAGGCGGTGCGCTGAAAGATGTTCAGATTAAAGTTTCAGAAAAAGACGAGCGTGTACAAAGCTCTGTCTATCCGGCGCAGGCCGGTCTGCCGCTTTCTAAGAACAATCCGGATCTGCTTGCTGCCGCTGATGATGTGGTCAAAGAGCTGCATAAATCCGGTCGTATGATTGAAATTCTTAAACAATACGGCCTGTCAGAGAGTGCCGCTGATGTCGGTGAAGCCCGCCTGATTAAATAACAGGGTTTATTGATAACTCCCCCTGCTTTTCTTGTCAGCGGGGGAGTTGTATTTAACTAATTGATATTATTATATAATTTAATCATCGTCTTCCGATTTTGGTTTGCCTTCATACCGGATCAGGAAGACGGCCATGCCTAAAACCATCAATGCCAGTGAAAACCACGTCAGTGCATAGACCAGATGATTATCTGCAAATTTAACCACTGTCAGACCGCCTTCCGGCCGGTCAGCACGGTTTTGCGCACCATTCACATCAATGAAGTAATCCGGTACATTTTTGACATCAGCATGTTTAGTAAAAGCCTCAATATCGCGGGCATACCAGATATTCTTTTCCGGCTCATTCTGGCGCAGGAAAAAGCCTTTCGGCTCTGTCAGGCGTAACAGGCCGGTGACTGTTGTTTCGTCTTCAATCTGACCACTTGTGCGATTCACAGGATCGCGCCTGGCACTTGCAACATAACCGCGATTGATAAAGACGGTCTCGCCGTTATCGCGCAGAAAAGGCGTGACAATCCAATAGCCGGAGCCTCGCTCTGTCAGTGCACCGACGGCAATTTCCTTATCATTGAGATAATGACCGGAGAGCGTTACAGCGCGATATTCATAAGCTTTCTTATCAGCATTTTGCCATGTATTTATATCGGGGGCTGACACAGGGTCCGCATTGATATTTTGCTCGACACGGGCAATCAGATCATGTTTCCAGCTTAAACGCTTGACCTGCCAGATACCAAGAGCGCTCAGGCCTGTGATTAGCAGACCGGCAATCAGAGAAATCAGCACGATTTTCTTGCGTTTTGATCCGGGTGAACGGGTCTGATTTTCTGCCATGAGTTTAACTTCTTTATGCCTGTGAGTGATGCAGATTGTCTCTATGCCTTATCCGTCTTCAGGCAAATAAGAATTTATGTTGCGCACAAGAGTTTGAACGTGCTGCTGTTATAAAAACGGAGTGTGTCGGTACCATGGTCATTATTTTAGTGCTTCGTATTTGATAAGGCGCGCAAAGTCGGTTTTACGCAATATTGGCCACGCTCTGCCTGTTGTATTAATTTTCTTAAATATCCACCGGCAGAGTGTATTTTATCTGAGCGTTCAAGCATGGCAGCAATGGTAATAGCTGCATCCATCTGGCCCATTATTTCACAAGCTTTTTGCCATGCGGAAGCGGTAATCCCGAGCATGGGACGAATATGCCCTGCTGTAAGGATTAAATCACGCCATTGATGAATACCATGCTGTGCGTAATGGCTGATTTGCGGACAATGTTGTAAAATTTCCTGAAGATCAGGGGTTAGTGTCCGAGTATATAAATCAGGGTTTTGTCGCAAATTTTTTGATATTGGCTCCGGTTTATTGTTTTCGTGTTTTTGAACCTGTTTGTTATCAAAAGATTCTATATTTGAATTCTGAATGTGGTGCTCATTTTCGCATACATTGCCGCTCATTTTTTGTTCTGAAACCTTTGAAAGATAAAGATTTTCCACGTTATGGCGCAAAATGCTCAAAGCCTGTTCGCGTTTGCCTAAATTATCAAGCGTTCCGTTGCGTTCGACGCGGCCGGAAAGTGCCTGTAACTGATCATAAAGAGCATTCCAGTCCCCTGCTCGTCCCTCACTGAGGGCAGCCAGAATGGTTTTGGAAATATCCCGGAGATGAATGGTAATGTTGAAACGCAATTGCTGCCGGATACGTGCTTGTTCACGCAATTCAGTAGCATGGGTTTCAATTTCTGCTGCTTTAAATGTCAGTGGTGACAGGTCAAAGCCGAAGGCCATGGCAATTTCACCATTGCTGTCACGGCGTACAAAACGCTTACCATTGGGGCTGTCACGGCGCAAAATGAAACCAAGTTCAACCAGAATGGCAATATGCCGGCGGATTGTCGGTGCTGACATTCCGCGCAAGCGCATGGAAAGCTCGTGATTGGACGGAAAGACGATCAGCGCGACACGGCTGTCGAGTATTTTATCGGGGTAGAAACTCAGCAGAGCTTCGAGAACAGCAATCGTGCGCGAAGACAGCTGATAGGCTTCACGGGCTTCTGTTAAAGCACGCAACAGCTTCCAGCGATCAATGCTGTGATGATCCTGCTCAGTTTCACTCTGTTTCTGACGCAATTCTTTCTGTTGTTGCCGAAGTTTTTCGTAACTCAGAAAATGCGCAGCATTCATCATTCGCCCGCCAAACGGGGACGTCGCAAAATGCTCAGTCATTTGTTACCTCATTTGAGGCAAGCAAAAACACTGCCGGAACATTGCCGACTCTTGACTTTTGATCGCGAAAGTGATTCTCTCTAATTGCTACATCGAAAGAGGGCTTCCGGTTCGGTAACGTTCAGGGGGCCTTTTTTCTTGCCGTTTTTTCCTATCTGTTAAAACTGGTTTTGTCGTTTTCGGGGCTTTTGATTTGGTAGTGCCCTTCTCACTCCATAAACCGTGTGGTTCCTTCATTTATGCTGTTGATAATTTCAGTCTGTTACTTCTGAAATTATTTGCAACGCCTGATACGCATTACTAACGCACAGAGAAAAGACGGGGATAGATTTATCCGTTTTTCGTCTGCTGAAATCTTTCATAAAGTTCAGCCATTTCACCGGCCAGATATTCGGCAAAACTTTCCGCATCGTGGCGTTGCAGATCAAACTGCGCCCTGCCCTGTTGTAAGCGTAACAGGCCCAGACTTTCGCCATTGCGCGTTTGCAGCTTTTGTTCTGCCGGTTTGCCGGGCTCCTGTTTCTCAGTCACTGTGAGCTTCTGTAAGAGATGCTGAAAGCGGAGATCCGTTTCAGCATTTTTGAAGTCGTTTTCAGTGATAATGCGCTGCGCTTGTTTGAGCTGTAACTTATCGCGCAAAACATCTGCCAGCTGCATCCAGCGGGGTCTTCCGACTTTTGGTGCAGGGCCGATTGCACGGATTATCAGTTCCGGAATGGCTGCTGCAACCTGCAGGAAACGTGTCATTTCCGCTTTATGCAGCGACAGTGCATCCTGAACAGTTGATCGTTCAAAACCGCGTTCAATTAAAGCCTGAGCAAATAAAGCGCGTTCAATGAAAGACAGATCGCGGCGCTCGCTGTTTTCTTTACCTTGGGCAAGAACAAGTTCTGCATCTGTCAGAGGTTTGATGAGTGCTTTTACCGGCAATCCGAGACGGGCTGCAGCACGCATACGGCGGTGACCATAGGCGGCCTGAAAACGCCCTGCATGATCGGGATGCGGACGTACCAGAATAGGTACTTGCTGGCCATGCTGATGCAGGCTTTGCACCAGAGTGAGAAACTCTGGGTCATCGGTTTCCTGACGGGTCAGGCGATCCTCAACAAAAGAAGCATCAATCAGGGAGGCATCCAGTTCAACAACCTGATCGCCTTTGGCAAGGCTGTCAGAGAGTTGCTTGGCATTCTCGAGTTCACGCGACATATCAGCCAGAGACAAGCCCATAGCTTTGACGGCGCCGGAACGGCTGGCTGAGGGGCGTACAAGCGGATCGGGTGCTTTTTCCGGTATTGATACCGGAGCTTCGGTTTGTGGTGATGAGACTGAAATTTCAGGGATTTGTTGCTCAGTTGCTGCCGGTAAAGGCGCACCGAACAGAGCTTTCAGCTGATTTTTGCGGCTTGAGCTGTTCATGCCTTGCCTCCCCTCGCCGGACGGTTCCAGGCGGAATAGATCAGTGCCTCAATCTCAGCGTTGACAGCTGTCAACGACTCCATCGCCCTGTCATAAGTAACACGGCTGAAATTTTCACGGCCAACCTCGTAAAGTGTTTGTTTGGTCAGGCCCGCATCGGAAACAGCTGTTGATTTGACCATTGGTGCTGTGAGCACACGTTCACCAAACTGGGCGCGCAGAAAACCTGCGATTTGCGCTTGCGGACCGTCATTTGGCTCATAACGTGTAATCAGGTAGCGCAGAAAGTCGAAATTGAGAGATCCGCCGGCCTCACGTACCACGGAGAGCAAATCGGAGGTCATGAACAGGAACTGGCTCATGGAAGCAACATCGAGCATCTGCGGATGCACGGTGACAATCACTGATGTTGCTGCACATAGTGCAGACAAAGTCAGGAAGCCGAGTTGAGGCGGGCAGTCCAGAACAACGACGTCATAATCATCCGCAACCGATTGCAAAGCAGCCTGAACACGGGTGAAGAACATATCTGCGGCAGGGCCGCGACGCTCTGCGAGAACACGCGGTGTGGTATGTTCAAATTCCTGCAGTTCCAGATTGCCCGGCACGAGATCGAGACCGTCAAAATAGGTTTTGCGGATAATATCGCGCAGAGGGCGCTGTGCCTCATCATAACGGATAGCACCATAGAGGGTATCATTACCGCTGAGATCCAGTTCAGGCTGATAACCGAACAATGCAGACATGGATGCCTGCGGATCGAGATCAACCGCCAAGACGCGCAGGCCGGACAGAGCCAGATGCTGCGCCAGATGGGTGGTGGTTGTGGTTTTGCCTGAGCCGCCCTTGAAATTGGTGACAGCAATGACCTGCAGATGCTCCCCACGTTCTTCGTCGCGCCATGGCAGATAGTTGCGGCTCTTATTGGCATTTTGCTCGGTCAGCAAATGGCGCAGCGCATTAATATCTTCCAGTGTATAGAGACGGCGTCCGCCGGAGCCGGTTTCCGGCTGCGGACCTTCGCCTGCAATGGATAGCTGACGCAGATAGCTGTCGGAAACGCCAATAAGCTTGGCTGCCTCACTGCTGCTGAATTTGCGCAGGATCTTGTTGGATGCAGGAGCAAACAGACGCTCGCGCATTGCCTGTAACTGTG
Organism: Hyphomicrobiales bacterium; assembly: GCA_900470285.1. Lineage (GTDB taxonomy): Bacteria > Pseudomonadota > Alphaproteobacteria > Rhizobiales > Rhizobiaceae > Pseudochrobactrum. Next base: position 118,923 of record UCAG01000009.1, on the reverse strand, counting down.
CAGATAAAAGCTCTGCATCCGCAGCTATCGCGCGGTCTGCCGCCAAAGGCGCATTTGCGGCTTTGCTTGTGCTTGCCAAATGCTGCTGTGCATCAGCAACAATATCTGCCCAATTCGTCGTCAATTTATTCAACCTTTATGCGCACTGGCCGTGTATAGTCATAAACCACTGCTTTTCTTTGCCCATCATGCTACGATTCGGACAAAATTACTAATCTGTTAACGCAAGTGCTTAAATCAACACTGGAAAACGCAAATAACAGATGCGATGGCGAGTAACGGTAAACCGGCAAGATTTTGTAATTTTTCGTTAGAAGAGTGTAAAATCCTGCAAGGAAAGTCAAATTATTTATAGTTAACGAATATTAACCGGTCTGCAACGCAGTTTTCATTGCCCGGAAAGTATAAAGACTTTCTCGCATCTAATATGAAATATCTGCTTTGAGATGTTTTTATGTGAGTGACGGGCAGAGAATGCTGGTGGTTTTGAATGCTTGTCAGATTGCAGTTGCGCCTGACTTGTGATCCGGTTGACAGCTGTCAACACGACTGACCGGTTTTAGAAACTCAGATCTTCTGCCTTGTCGGCAATCTGAATTCTGCCTGCTGTTATATCTGTGAGCATACGCAGCACTATGTCTATTTGTTGTGACGGAATTTCCAAGCGCAAATCCGCTCCGGTGTTGTGAAATTCCTCTGATGTGATTGTCAGATGTTCGATACCTGAAAGGCGCGCTTTAATTAAAGCCAGCTCTGAAAAATGTGCGCGGATATAACTTGTCTGAGTGGGGATAAGCTCAACCAGCTCGGAAGCGCGCAGACATAAAGCTGCGGTGCCGCCATAAGCACGGATCAGACCGCCGCTGCCAAGCAATGTTCCGCCAAACCATCGGGTGACCAGCACCACAACATTATCGAGTTCCAATCCGTCAATAGCTTGCAGGATTGGTTTGCCCGCTGTGCCGCTTGGCTCACCATCATCATTGAAACGATAATTTTGCCCCATACGCCACGCCCAGCAATTATGATTGGCATCACTATAAGATTCACGCGCAATGAAATCTTTTGCAGCCTCTTCATCTGCAACCGGAAGTGCAATGGCAAGAAAACGGCTTCGTTTGATTTCCTGCTCAAAAACTTCTCGTTTTGCTAGCGTAAACATGGCGTCTCAATTTCTGCGGATGAATGCTGTCTGGCAATGCGCATCGTTTTAAACGGAGCGTATATTGCGATTGTTCTGATAGCAGATAATGCCGGCAGCGCCAAATCTGTTACAGGTGATGTCTGTAAGAATGGCGCTGATGAAACTGATCAAGCTCACGGGCAGAGGGCAGGGTGCCGGAGAATATTGCGACATAAGACGGCACACGCTGCATTCGTACTGCTACATCCTCATTTGTATTGAGGCTGATGTAACCGATCTGGGTCAGATAAAGTGCCCTTGAACGGACATCCGCCAGCAGAGGCTCACAACCGTGACGAATAAACATGGATTTGATGGCTTCAAGCCGGGTAGCGTCAGCTTCACTTAAAGCCAGCGCGACAGCAGGTGACTGTACACCCCAACTGCGCACAGCATGTTCGAAGCTGCTGTCAAAAACATCGCGATCAAGCCAGCAGTCAAACAAGTTGAGGGTGGCTTCGCTCAGGCTTTGTGCATCTGTACCGGCCTGCCGGAGCAGGGCAGTGGTGTTCTTTTCCTGCCAAAGCTGCAACAGCGCTTCAAGTAGGGCCTCGCGGTCTTTAAAAAACCAGTAGAAACTGGTGCGTGATAATTTCAGCATTTTGGCCAGCGTCAGAATCCGGACATTATCAACCCCGCTTTCCAGCAATACCTGATAAGCAGCGCTCAGCCAAAGTTCTTTGGAACCACGCCAGCCGCTGTCTGTGTCCGTTGCAATTGTTGTCATCTGTTCTCCCGCACAGAATAAAATTCTGTTTTATCAGATATTTATCGCCTGCCTGTTTTGTAAGGTTACTGTACCTGCGATAAAATGTACACTGCTGCATATAAAATTGACAGTAATGTACATTTTAATTAGGCTTCCTCAAAAAAGGGGAATAACATGCATAATGATCCGCTCTTACAGCCATATCAGCTTAAACATTTGCGGCTTCGCAACCGTATTATCACAACATCCCATGAGCCTGCTTATCCTGAGGATGGTATGCCAAAAGATGCCTATCGCGCCTATCACGTGGAACGCGCAAAGGCTGGTGTGGCACTGACAATGACAGCGGGATCGGCAACTGTTTCGCGTGACAGTCCGCCGGTTTTCAATAATGTGCTTGCTTATAAAGATGAAGTTGTGCCGTGGATGAAGGCCTTAGCTGATGAATGTCATGAGCACGGTGCGGCGGTGATGATCCAGCTCACACATCTTGGCCGACGTACCCGCTGGGATAAAGGTGACTGGTTGCCAGCTGTCACCCCGTCTCATGAGCGGGAAGGAGCTCATCGCGCTTTTCCGAAACGCCTCGAAGACTGGGATATTGAACGGATTATCAAAGACTTCGGTGATGCGGCAGAGCGCATGCAAGCAGCTGGTCTCGATGGTATTGAATTACAGGCTTATGGCCACCTGATCCAGCAGTTCTGGTCACCGGTAACCAACGATCTCGACAATGCCTATGGCGGCTCATTGGATAATCGTCTGCGCTTTACCTTTGATGTGCTGACAGAAATCCGCAAACGGGTGGGGTCGGAATTTATTGTCGGTATTCGCTATACCGGTGATGAAATGATGGAAGGCGGACACGGGGCAGAAGAGGGGATCGAAATTTCCCGCCGCCTTAAAGACAGCGGTATGATTGATTTTCTCAATGTGGTGCGCGGTCATATTGATACTGATCCGGCAATGACGGATCTTATTCCTATTCAGGGTATGGCCGGCTCTCCGCATCTGGATTTTGCCGGAGAAATTCGTGCGGCGACGAACTTCCCGACTTTTCACGCAGCTAAGATTCCGGATGTTGCAACAGCGCGCCATGCCATTGCCTCCGGCAAGCTCGATATGGTGGGAATGACCCGCGCGCATATGACTGATCCGCATATTGTACGTAAAATTATTGAGGGCAGGGAAGAAGATATCCGCCCTTGTGTCGGTGCAAATTATTGCCTCGACAGGATTTATCAGGGCGGTGCAGCCTATTGCATCCATAATCCGGCGACAGGGCGTGAACTGACCATGCCGCACACGATCAGCAAAGCACCGGTACGGAAGAAGATTGTTATTGTCGGTGCGGGGCCTGCCGGTATGGAGGCAGCCCGTGTTGCCGGTGAGCGTGGCCATGAGGTCGTGGTTTTTGAAGCTGCTGACAGGGCAGGCGGGCAAATCCGTCTTACAGCACAATCACCGCGCCGTCGTGAGATGATCAGCATTATTGACTGGCGACTTGCGCAATGCGAACGCTTTGGTGTGCAATTCCGTTTCAATACATGGGCAGAGCAGGCAGAAATTGATGCCGAAAACCCTGATGTCGTGATTATTGCCACCGGTGGTATGCCGCATGTTGAAATGCTTCCTGAGGGCAATGATCTTGTTGTTTCCGCATGGGATATTCTCTCCGGTGATGTCAAAGCGGGCAGCAATGTGCTGATTTTTGACGATGCAGGCGATCATGCGGCCTTACAGGCGGCAGAAATGCTGGCAAAAGCAGGGGCAAAAGTGGAGATTATGACACCTGACCGCAGTTTTGCGCCGGAAATCATGGCGATGAACCTCGTGCCTTATATGCGGAGTCTGCAGAAAGACGGTGTAACTTTCACCGTGACCTATCGTCTTGATAGAGTTTCCCGAAACGGCAATAGCCTCACGGCACATATCGGGAGCGATTATGGCGGGGTGGATAAACAGCAAGATCATGATCAGATTGTGATTAATCACGGTACAAGACCGCTGGATGATTTGTATTTTGAGCTCAAACCGCAGTCCAGAAATCTGGGATCAGTCAATTATGATGATCTGATCGCCGGAAACGCACAGCAAGCCGATAAAAACGAGAGCGGCCGCTATCAGCTCTATCGTATCGGCGATGCTGTTGCCGCACGCAACACCCATGCCGCAATTTACGATGCGCTGCGCCTGATGAAAGATATCTAGAGCGTGTCGCGTTTAATTGTATCCGCTACACTCGCTCTATCTCTTTGTTTTTTACGCATGTCGTTACCGGAAAACCGGTGCCCACTTTTCCGCGACATGCTCTAGAGCATTTTAAAGTCAAGTTGGATCAACTTGACGGCAGTGATAATGCGACCAAATAAAGAATCTAGAGCGAGCGCTATGATCCAATCTGGACGTAAACCGCTCTAGTCTCTCAAAGAGGGGAGGGCTTTGATAAAAAGACCCTTAAAAAAATTGCCCCCTCCCCTTCTTGTGGGAAGGGGAGGGGGCAATTACTAAGCCGGATAAAGACAGGTCAGCCTTTTTGCGCGGCCAGAGCCTGTTCACGCATTGCGCTCAGGCTCATTTTCGGTGTGATCGCTTCCTGATCAATCCGGATTTCAATCAGCGCCGGTTTACCGGAGGCAACGCAACGTTCAAAAGCCGGTACAAATTCGTCCGTGGCTGCAACTGTTTCACCATGCAGACCATAGGCTTGTGCCAGCGCTGAAAAATCAGGATTAGCGAGGCCGGTACCGGAAACACGCCCCGGATAGGTGCGTTCCTGATGCATGCGGATGGTGCCATACATGCCATTATTGACGACAATAAAGATCACGCGAGCATCATATTGCATCGCTGTTGCCAGTTCCTGACCATTCATCAGAAAGCAGCCGTCGCCCGCAAATGCGATGACAGTGCGGTCACGATCAGTCAGTTTGGCAGCAATCGCTGCCGGCACACCATAGCCCATTGAGCCGTTGGTCGCACCGAGCTGGGTGCGGAATGTCTTATACTGGTAAAAACGATGCGGCCAGGCGGTATAGTTACCGGCACCGGTGGTCATAATCGTATCTTCAGGCAGATTTGCACGCATCCACTGCATGATTTCGCCCATCTGTACATCACCCGGAATTGGTGCATGTTGCAGATTATCGTTGTAATTCTTGTTCAGCCCCGCTGTCCATGATGCCCATTTATCAGAACCGATCTTGCCAAGACCGCGCAACTGTCTGGCAAAAGCAGCCATAGTCGCATTGATCGGCAGAGTAGGGTAATAAACGCGTCCCAGTTCTTCCGCGCCGCTATGAACATGGATCAGCTTCTGGTTTGGCACCGGAATATTGACCATTGTATAGCCTGCACTGGTCATTTCACCAATCCGTGCGCCGATCACCAGCAACAGATCGCTGTCTTTAATGCTTTGGATCAGTTTCGGGCTTGCCGATGTGCCAAGTTCACCGGCATAGTTAGCCAGCGCATTATTATAGAGATCCTGACAGCGGAATGATGTTGCTACCGGCAGATTATTTGCTACGCAGAAGGCTTCCACATCGGCTACAGCCTGTTTATTCCAACCGCTGCCGCCGAGCATGACCACAGGACGCTCTGCCTGTTTCAGCAAATCAGCCAGTTCCTGCAATTGTTCTGTACCCGCAGAGATTTCAATCTTTTTATGGGACGGGACATCGGTGACACTGGCATGGGCGGTCAGCATATCTTCCGGCAGCGCCACTACAACAGGGCCCGGACGACCGTTGACTGCACGGTGAAATGCCTGCGACACCAATTCCGGAATGCGGGTAACATCGTCAATCTGTACCACCCATTTGGCCATCTGGCCGAACATGCGGCGATAATCCACTTCCTGAAAGGCCTCGCGTTCAACCTGATCGCTGGCGACCTGCCCGATAAACAGGATCATCGGGGTGGAATCCTGAAATGCCGTATGCACACCTACAGATGCGTTGGTTGCCCCCGGTCCGCGGGTGACAAATGCAATTCCCGGTTTGCCGGTGAGTTTGCCATAGGCTTCCGCCATATAAGTCGCACCGCCCTCCTGACGGCAGACAATCAGCTCAATATCCTCTTTTGCATCATGTAATGCATCCAGAGCTGCCAGATAACTTTCACCCGGTACGCAGAAAGCTCTGTCCACGCCATTGATGCGCAAAGCATCAATCAGGATCTCTCCGCCTGTCCGGTGATTATTTTTATGATTCATAGCCGACATTTCCTCAATAATGTTCGCCTGCAGTGACCATAACCGTACCGGCATCCCCCCGGACACCTTGTTTACGGTTACTGCCGTCCGGAACACAGAGTGCTCCGGCTTTGTTTGCATGCCGGTATCAAACAACCGTTTTCCGGTTTTTCGCGGCATGTTCCTAATCCGTCTCCCACGGATATAAGATCACAGAAATACAGTTTGAAAATTGAGCTTAGTCAACAACAAGCACAATCATTTGTGATGAATAGTAATCACATTGTGCAGCTTATTCATCATTTGGCCGGAAAGCGGCTGAAAATCAGCAGATGAAGCGGAATTTTTGAGATTTAACGGGCTTTGACACGTGCATGAAGGCGCAGGGCAAAAACCGCTGCCAGCAGTGAAAACCAGACCTGCCCGCGCGGGGCAAAGAACGGCGACTCCAGATTGGCATAGAGCATCATGAAGACCCAGATGCGCAGATACATGATAGCGAGTGCCGGATCATTACCGGTTTTCTGAGCGCGATGATAATCCAGAAGCGGGCAAAACAGCATCCAGACAGCAAAAAGCGCTACGCCGATCAGTCCTGTTGTCATCATCAGGTTAATATAGCCATTATGGGCATGGCCGGCCCTTGCTGCCCAGGTCTCTATCTCGTAGCCGCCATTTACCAGATATGACATATTCCAGAACGTATCGTAGCCGAAGCCGATCCACGGATGTAACCTTATCTGCTCGAAGGTGAATTTCCAGATATCAGTACGGCCTGTAAATGTCGGGTCTGCGATCAGGCCGCTGACGAAGTCTGCTATCGACGGGTTCAAAACCGTTCCGACAGTCAGGACGGCCATTAATCCGACGGGAATAATAAAAATCAGAAATTGCAGCGGTAACAAACGGACACTGCGGATCAACTGCGCCACGAGTAAAGCAATGGCGATCAGGCCGATTGAGGTTTTGTTATTGGAGAAAATCAGGAAAATAACGGCCAGAACAATATTCAGAGCCGGTATCATAAAGTCGTCTTTTCGCAGCAAATACAGATTATAAATAATCAGCACGATCATTGCGGGGCCGGCAATATTTTTATGCGCAAAATGCCCGCGCCACGATCCGGCATTTACGAGTTCCAGCACTTCAGCTGTGTTATGAATAGATACTGCCGGCATGAAAATCACGCCGAAATAAGACAGCAGCAAGATAAACAGGCAGAGATATTTCAGCATCCTTTGGAAATGCTGCGTATTCTCCGGCAAAATGGCCCATGCCATAGCCATGGCGATGACCGTTATGCTGTAAATATACCGGCGAAACGCGATGTCCGAATACTCAGATGTAAAAACCGTGATAAACTGCCAGCACAGCAGGATTATCAGCAAAGGCGAGAGCATTTTCAGCGCGAGATGCCAATTTGCCAGCAAAAACAGGCATGCGATGAAAAACAGGGACAGGGAAATAATTTGCTGAAGGCTGTTGCCCTGTTCTTCCGCAAACAGAACCGTAGGATCACGTAAATCTGTAAATGGTGTCACTGTGACCCAGAACAGCAGGAAAATCAGCGTAAACAGGATAGTTCTGCCTGTCCGGTTCACTGATTATCCTTTCAAGGTGAGATGCGATGCGCTTAAAACACATTTTTGAAGCAAAAGTAAATTATATACAAGTATAAGTATAATTCTTTAAAATTTTATAATTGGAAATTGGATTTTAGTTGTAGCTAATTCTGTCGGTGTCTTTCGAAATTTATTCATTATATTCAGGAAGCGAAATATAAGATCGCTTCCTGTTTCATTTGATAGCCACAAAATTAATTAATGGAATTGAGAAAGCTTTCCCAGCTTTCTGCCCAATGTTGCCGGCTTTTCTCATCCGCAGAGCGGATATTGCAGGTTTTCAGGTCGCTTTCCGGTATGTCTTTCTTCGTAGCTTCGCAGGTCCAGACGTCATCTTTCTCCGGTGTGAAAGAAGAAACAAAGCTTACAATTTTATCGTCTTTGATGCCGAGCAGAATATCGAAGTCTGACTCTTCATTGTTTAAAGCCCACGAGCACAGTTTGTCGAAATCCGGACGATTTTCAATAGGCGCATCACAGGCAGTGACCCCTTCAGGATTCAGTTTTTCCAAAAAAGCTTTACCGGCTGCCGAGGTTACCACAAGGTCTGCATCCGACAAGGCGCTGATTGCTTTTACTGCCCATTCCGACGAAGCCGGTTTTTCAGCAGCGGCAGCACCGGCCGCCATGACGCCTGCAGCCAGAATGACAGAGCGAAGAATTTGAGACGATTTTTCAAACATTTATTTGCCTTTTAGCAATATTGTGACTGAAAATGAGTGCAGAGATTAGCATTCAGGAACGCGGCTTTTGCCTTCGAGTTGGAAACGCCCGTCTGCACTGCGCTTGTAAACTTCCTGAAAGTTCTCTGATCCGCTGTAAGAAACGGTGATACTCTGACCTTTGTCTGCTGCAACAATCTCACCCTCAAAGCTGACGGCTTTATCTTCATTGCTGGCATCGGACATATGCAGCGGGATACGCGCGATCTCGACAGGTTCTTTGGCGGTGAGTTCTGTCAGGATAGCAAATGTGCAGGAGCGTCCCTGCCATGTCCCGCCTGCTTCAGTGTAGAGAACCGGTGCGTCCGCAATATCTTTGCTCCAGCCCCAGCGGCTTGCGGGATTACCCATAACGCCGCTCATACCGACATTGAGCCACTCGCCTTTAAGCGTAAACGGATATTGTGGCTCTCCTGCGGAATGCTCCAGATAATGCACACTGTTTGAGCCTGAACATGCCTGACTGGTGCAGTCGCTGGCGCCGGTGCTGACCAGTGCAACCTGAGTATCGGAGAGGGGAATGAATGCTAAAGGAACAAAGCTGAAGGTATTTTCACCGATTTTGCGCTTTGCTTCGCTGAATTGCGCATTCGGGAAAGCAACCTCAAATGCGGCCGGTGTGCCGGCCGGTACAACATCGCGATTAACATCATCCGCATTGAACAGCGATTTCTCTGAGGCTGCTGAGGCAGGCATTGCGGCAAGCAGGGACAGGCTGCAGGCAAGCGCGATATTGTGATATTTCATTAATGTCAGCTCCAAAATTATTTGGTTTTGATCGTAATTTTACAAACTTCGGATGGAATAAACAGGGTTCACTGCCTAAGCGCAATAAAAAGATGTATCGTAAGTTTTGCTAATGACTGTTAGCAGTATTTTTTGTGCCTTAAGCGGAGGCTCACGCCCAGCGTAATTCTGCTTCCATGCCTTGTCTGTCTGTGCGGTTTCGCAAGGCAAAGCTGATGCCCAGCCTTTTGGCCGCTGTTTCTACAATTGTCAGGCCCAGACCGGTACCGGTCTGGCTTTTATTGCTTCCGCGATAGAAACGGGTGGTCAGAAGCGGAATTTCCTCTTCTGCAACACCATTGCCGCAATCGCGTACCACAATACCGCTACCATTCTTCCGGCTTTCCCAACGGATAGTTTCTTCCGCTGGCGAATAATGTGTAGCGTTTTCATAGATATTACGCAGGATCAGGGTCAGACTGTGGCGATCCGTCTGCAAATTGTGTTCATACAGAGACGGATCAATATAATTATTGATTTTGCGACCGGCGACAGTGTTCTGCGCGATAATTTCTTCGACCAGTTGTCCGAGATTAACCTTTTCCGGTGTAACCGGTGAGGCATCCGAATCCAGCTTCGCAAGCGCCAGTAACTGACGCACCAGACGTGTGGTACGGTCAACGGAAAGCAGAATTTGCTGTAAAGCACCTTCTTTAATGGCGGGATCAGCTGCAGCCAGCGCAATTTGCGCCTGTGTTTTGAGACCTGCGAGCGGTGTGCGCAATTCATGAGCGGCAAAAGCAGTCACCTCGCGCTCATGACGGCGGGCCGCTTCCACTTTAATAAACAACCCGTTTAGAGCATCCGCCAGCGGTTTGACCTCAGAGGGGATATTCTCTGCCTCTAACGGGCGCATATCATCCGCGTCTTTTTGCCGGACTTTATCCGCCAGTTCATGCAACGGCCGCAGACCACGGCCGAGACTGACCCAGATCAGGAAACCAAGTAAAGGCAGGATCAGAATAACAGGGGCAAGAAGCCCTTTGACCAGATCGCTGACGAGACGGTCACGCAATGCCAGCCGGTCTGCAACGATAATCCGTACACCTTTCGCGGGGTCAACGATTGTATAGACGCGCCATAATTCGCCCTGGACGATTTCATTGGAAAAACCGGTACTATTGCCGGTGATTTTAATATCAGGCGCGCCGGTTGAACTGCCGACCAGTTCTCCGTCCAGTGACCATATCTGGCAGGAAAGATAGCGCTCATAGCTGCCATGTTCATGCGGCAGGCTGATGGCTTTGGTTGTGTTCATACCCGTGGAAGCATTGCCGAGCAGGGAATGCACCATGCGTGCGGCTTCCTGCAGTCGTGTGTCGAGCACTTTTTCCAGTTCATTGCGGCTGTTGAAATAGGTCCATGCAACAGCACAGGCCCAGATAATGCCTGTGGCAGTTACAAGAATGATGAAAAGTCTTTTATGCAGAGATGTCATTATGTTACCCGCATCCGGTAGCCGAGGCCGCGCACGGTTTCAATAGCATCCCTTCCGACCTTATTGCGCAGATTATGGATATGCACTTCTACAGTATTGCTTTCCACTTCCTCCTGCCAGCCATAGAGTCTTTCTTCAATATCACTCTTGGAGCGGATAATTCCGGGTCTTTCCATCAAAGCAGCCAATACGGCAAATTCCCTGCGTGACAGCGGTACCCGTTCGCCTTTCACTTTTGCATTGAGGCTTGAAGGATCGAGTTCGACATGACCGGCAATCATGACCGCGCGGGCACGTCCTGCACCGCGGCGTGCAATGGCTCTGACCCGTGCCGCAAGTTCATCCAGATCAAACGGTTTGCCCATATAGTCATCAGCACCGCTGTCCAGACCCGTAATACGGTCTGCCGTTTCGTCCAGCGCTGTCAGCAATAAAACCGGCGTCTGATCTTTATCGGCGCGAATTTTCTTCAAAACATCAAGGCCGGAGCCGTCCGGCAGCATCAGATCCAACACAATTGCATCAAAGCGTGAGCAAGCTAATGCGGCCAGCGCATCTGCACAGGTAGCGACCTGATCCACTGTTGCACCTGTCAGACCCAGCCCGACTTTAAGGCCGTTGGACAAAACAGGATCATCTTCTACTACCAAAACCCGCATCTTATTCTCCGGAACATTCCCACTTTCAGGAATGCACTTTAACCATCAATATTGTTCCGCTTAACTTTTGCGGTCTATTATCTGCAAGACTGACTTTTCTGCCTTAAGGCTGACTTAAGGTCATAAGATAGTATGGACATTATAACAGGCATCCGCCTATCTGTGTGATATTCGGGTGTTTTATTATGGTATCGCATACAAGATTCCAGCGCGTGTTGTGTTTAATGGCACTCATAGCACTCGCTCTGGCTTCTTTCATTTGTCGCATGTTCGCGAACGCTAAATGAATTCATTTTGCTGCGACATGCTTTAGTTTTTGCAGGATAATATGATCCGACATTTTTACCGACAGCTTTTCAGTCTGCTTTTTTTCAGCATCGTATTATCTGCTGCCTTTACACCTGTGACCGGCATTCAGGCTGTTGCGCAAACCATGCGCTCCGCTGAAGAGGTTATGCAACTGAGTGTCACGCGTGATGAAAAAAACGCGCTGCAATTCCAATGGAATATTGCGCCTAAAATTTACATGTATCGCGACAAGATACAGGTCGAAGAATCGGACGGCACAGTACTTCCTGCTGATGTCAGTGAAGGTGTCATCAAGGATGACATGAATTTCGGCCGCACCGAAGTTTTGTATAACCGCGCTTTTGCACAGGTGTCTGAAAATGCGCTGCCGAAAGAGGGGCATGTTCTGGTGCGCTGGCAGGGCTGTGAGGAAGACAGTATCTGTTATCCGCCGGTGACACGTTCGCTTGATCTGCAAACACTGGCGCTTTCCAAAGTGGCGCTGGGTCTGGGAGGCCTGTCACAAACGGAACTTGCTGCACCTGATTTGTCACTGACCGATGATACCGCACCTGCACAGGAAACCGCAGCACCGGCTGAAACCGGATTGATTGCAAGCCTCACCGATGTCAGCACGGAAGAAGTAACAGCATGGCTTGGTTCTAATTTCGCCTTCATGCTGGCCGGTTTCTTTGGTTTTGGTTTGCTTCTGGCGCTGACGCCCTGTGTTTTCCCGATGATTCCGATCCTGTCAGGAATGCTGGCAAAATCCGGTGAAAAACTGTCATCCGGCCGCGGCTTTGTTTTGTCGTCAGCTTATGTCGTGGCGATGGCTGCAGCCTATGCCGTGCTTGGCTTTGCCGCATCCTGGTCCGGCTATAATTTGCAGGCCGCTTTGCAAACACCTTATGCGCTTGGATTTATGGCATTGGTGTTTGTCGCACTCGCTTTTTCAATGTTCGGTTATTATGAATTGCAACTGCCGCAAGGCTGGACAAGTTTCTTCAGCCGCAACACATCCGGCAAAGGCGGCGCGATCAGCGGCGCTTTGGTGCTTGGTTTTGGTTCCGCGCTGATTGTCGGGCCTTGTGTGACCCCGCCGCTTGCCGCTGCATTGCTCTATGTTGCGCAGACCGGTGATGCGGTGCGCGGCGCATCTGCTCTGTTCGCTCTGGGACTGGGCATGGGTGTACCGCTGATTGTTTTTGGTACATTTGGCGCAAAATATCTGCCGAAATCCGGCCCGTGGCTTAACACAATCAAACAGATTTTCGGCGTCGTCTTTCTGGGACTGGCGATCTACATGATCCTGCGCCTGCTCTCTGATGAAAATGCGATGTTGTTGCTGGCGCTCACAGCACTGGCTTGCGGTGTTTTCCTCGGTGTGTTTGACCGCCTGAACGCTAAAAGCACCGCATGGATGCGCCTTGAAAAAACTACCGGTATTGCCGCTCTGATCTACGGCACCTTACTGATGGTCGGTTTTGCAGGCGGTTCAACGGATCCGTGGCAACCATTGGGCTTTTTACAGGGCAGCACCCAACAGATTGCACAGGCTGCAACGACTCAACCGGTCAGGATTGTCAAAACTTCGGCTGAATATGATCAGGTACTCAATCAGGCGATTGCGACAGGTAAACCGGTGCTGGTGGATTTCACTGCAGACTGGTGCACAACCTGTAAGACTAATGAAAAAGTGATGAAAAAGCCGGAATATGCAGGCCGTCTGGGCAATCTCACGCTGATTAAAGCGGATATCACCGATTATAATGATGCCAGCCGTGATCTGATGCAGCGTTTTAACGTTGTCGGACCACCAACGCTGATGTTCCTTGAGGCACAAACTGCAAAAGAACAAACGCAAAATCGCATCATTGGCGAGTTGACACCGGACAAGCTGGACAATCGTCTTCAGGCGCTCGGCCTCTGAGCCGCCCCAACCTTATTTACCTATTGCCTTACAGGAGAAGCGTATGCAACGCCGCCAGTTCCTTCAACTCTCATCCGGTATTACGCTGAGCACTGCTTTTTTGCTGAGCAGTAAGCAGGATGTGTTTGCACAGGAGGTTGATGTCAACGGGATTCTCTATGATCCGGAAGCGCCTGCCGGCGGCAATCCCAAAGGCGATCTGACCATTGTCGTTTTCACCGATTATAACTGCATTTACTGCAAAAAATCCGGTGTTGATCTGGCGCGTATTGTCAAAGAAGACGGGAATATTCGTCTTGTTTATAAAGAGTGGCCAATCTTGACGGAATCGTCGGTCTATGGCTCCCAGCTGGCACTGGCAGCGCAGTATCAGGGTAAATATGAAGTCGTTCATAAAGCACTGATGTCAATTCCGGGCGGTAAAGTGTCTAAAAAAATGATGCTCGACGCGGTTAAAGCCTCCGGTATTGATATGCAGCAATTGCAGGCTGATCTGAACAAAAACAACGGTAAAATCACTGCGCAGCTGAAACGTGTCATGTCGCAGGCGGAATCGATCGGCGTTGAAGGCACACCGACGCATCTGATCGGTCCGTTCCGGGCGATGGCACTGGATTATAACGGATTCAAAATGGCAGTGGCTGATGCCCGCGCCCGTGAGAAAGCGGCGAAATAACAAGACAGAGCGGTTTTACTACCCTTTGGTATAAAACCGCTCTGGAATTTACTGGTACTGCCAATATTGCCTGTAAGCGCGAATGGCTTGAAAGTCGTGGTTCTTTGACCGGAGTTTTATGATGAGTGATCCGCTGACACATAATCGCTATAGCAAGTCCGGCGAACAGCGGGTCGTTTATCATAATAATGGTGCTTATATAAATGCCGCCCCAGATGAAACAAAAGCCTATATGGCGGCATTACTCACATCCCTGACCAATCATGTGCAGGCTTTATCTGCGGGGTGTGAATCAAAACCGGCTTTTACCATCCGTGTTGTCTGCCACGGCGCGGGTCTGGATTTGTTTCAGATTGCGGAAGCCGATGATAATCTAAAAAAGCGTTTTGATAATTTATGCGAACAGGGTGTTCGTTTTCTGGCCTGCGCCAATACTATGCGCGCGCGTAATCTCGATATTAAAAGCCTGTATCGTCTTTCAGAGGATGATGTGGTGCCAAGCGGCGTTGCAGAACTTGCATATCTGCAAATACAGGGCTTTGCCTATATCCATCTTTGAGTGTTGAAGATCAGCAAATTCAGGTTGCTAAAAAAGTAAACGCCCGATGCTGGGAGGAGCATCGGGCGTTACGATGAATGACCGGTTGGGAGGAGGGAGACCGGTCTTCGATCAAACCTGAGTTGGGAGGAGGAGGGAGGCTCAGGTTTGATATCTCTGTAATTCTTATTAGCGCTGAGCTGCCTTGCGAGCTACAAACGGAATTTCTGCAGGCAGGATGCCGAGATCGTTCAGTTCGCGGGTTGAGAGGCGGTTCAGTTCGTTTACTGTGCTGCGGTAACGGCGCCAGTTGTTGTAAGAGCGGATCAGGTTCATGTTTCTCACCTAGAAAATTTTATGTCGTTGTTTGTTGAGTTGTATATAGCCCTAATGATCCGAAATGAGCAGAGACAAATTTGCATAGCAGCGTTGCTTATTCGGATTGGGAAAACGCTCCGTCAGGCATTAAATTGTCATAATCATCATTTTAAGTGAAAAACTTGCCGCAAAAGCGCTCAGTGCAGCCCTGAAGCGGTCACAATCCCCCTGAAATTCAGATAAGACCTGCTTTTTTTGAGGGCGGCGCGCATAGCTATGCAGGATTGCGGGAAACTGATCCGGTTTAATGGGGCTGAAACGACTTCACCGCTCAATACGTGTAGAGAGAATAATAGAAGACATGGTGCGTTCAACACCTTCCAGTGCACCGATCTGATCGAGCACACTGTCGAGCTCACCGATTGATGGTGCTTCAACAATAACAATCATATCAAAATTGCCGCTGATCGAATGAACGGATCGCACAGACATCATGGTTTTGAGACCGATCTCAACCTTTGGTGAAAATTTCGGCAGGGCTGTAACCAGTACATGCGCGCGCACCAGATGGCTTTCATGTTCTGAAGACAGTTTAACGGTATAGCCGGTAATGATGCCGCGTTTTTCCAGCCGGTCGATACGGCTCTGAACCGTTGTACGGGAAACGCCGAGCCGTCTGGCAAGAGTTGCTGTCGATGCGCGGGCATTCTCGCGTAAAAGAGCAATCAGGGCCATATCGGCTTTCGTCGTCATTTTGAACCTCGTTAACGTCACTTCGTTCAAATATATAGCGTCATTCCGTCATTTTAGATACTTCTTTTTGACGAAAATTCTGCGACTCTATGCCATCATTTCTCGGGACTGAATCAAACCTCCCGGAAATAATACAGTATTATTAAAGTGTTACATTTTTCTTGTTGCGCAAGCACAGGCAGTGGCACTCAGGCAATATAATAAAGGGTCAGTCATGAAAGACGTCGTCGTCGTTGGTGCCGGTAAGATCGGTGTAACAATTGCACAGCTTCTGGGTAACACCGGTGATTATAATGTAACGGTAACAGACCGTGCGGAAGAGCAGCTGAAAGCGCTTGCCGGCAAAAAGAACATCACAACGAAGGTTGTTGATATTGCTGATGAAAGCGCACTGGCAGCTGTTCTGGCCGGTAAATTTGCTGTTCTCAGCGCTGCACCTTACCAGATGACAATCCGTATTGCTGATGCAGCTGCAAAAGCCGGCGTTCATTACCTCGACCTGACTGAAGACGTTGCAAGCACACGCCACGTTAAAGAACTGGCGAAAACCGCTAAAACCGCTTTCATTCCACAGTGCGGTCTGGCTCCGGGCTTCATCTCGATCGTTGCTTACGATCTGGCCAAGAAATTCGACAAGCTGGAATCCATCGGCATGCGCGTCGGCGCTCTGCCACAGTTCCCGACCAACTCCATCACTTATAACCTGACATGGAGCACGGACGGCGTTATCAACGAATATATCGAGCCATGTGAAGCCATCGTAAACGGCAAGCTGACACTGGTTCCTGCTATGGAAGAGCGCGAAGAATTCTCGCTCGAAGGCGTTCAGTACGAAGCTTTCAACACTTCCGGTGGTCTCGGCACTCTGGCTGAAACTCTCGAAGGTAAAGTTCGCACCCTGAACTACCGCACCATCCGCTACCCTGGCCATTGCGACATCTTCAAAACTCTGCTGAACGACCTCGGCCTGCGTCACCGCCGCGATGTATTCAAGGATATTCTTGAAACCGCAGTTCCGGGCACCCAGCAGGATGTTATCGTTATCTTCGTAACCGTAACCGGCTACAAAGACGGTCGCCTGACTCAGGAAACTTATGCGAATAAGGTTTACAACCAGACTCAGGATGGTCTGGAAATGACCGGTATTCAGGTTACTACTGCTTCCGCTATCTGCGCTGTTGTTGATATGCTTGCTGATGGCAGCATCCCTGCACAGGGCTTTATGAAGCAGGAAGATATTGCGCTGGATAAGTTCCTCGCAAACCGCTTCGGTAAAGTTTACGCTTAATGGCGGGATGAATACGTATCTACATGATGCGTATTCAGAATATCTTGATGAAATGAGAAACGGGGCAAGGGCTTTCCTTTGCCCCGTTTTTCTGTTTAGCTGCCCCCGGAGAATGATTTTCACGACATAATGAGGGAACTATGCGTAAATCAGTTTTATTCGCCGGTCTGGTACTGGCTGCTATTGCGACATCGGCGGGCGCAAAAGAATGGAAAGAAATCCGTATCGCCACTGAAGGTGCTTATCCTCCGTTCAACTTTGTTGATGCTGACGGTTCGCTGAAGGGCTTTGACGTTGATATCGCCAATGCTCTTTGCGAAGAAATGAAAGCCAAATGCACCCTCGTTGCCAATGATTGGGACGGCATGATTCCGGGCTTGCAGGCGGGCAAATTTGATGCGGTTATCGCATCGATGAGCATTACCGAAGAGCGCAAGAAACAGATCGACTTTACCAATAAATATTACTCCACCCCTTTGGCTGTTGCGGTTCCAAAAGACAGTCCGATTAAAGATGTGAAGCCGGAAAGCTTCTCCGGCAAAACAATTGGTGCGCAGGGCGGCACAACACAGGCGATTTACGCGGAAGATGTGCTGGCTAAAGCCGGTGCTGAGGTTAAACTCTATGTGAGCGCCGATGAAGCCAATGCGGATCTGAAGACCGGCCGTCTGGATGCAATGATCTCCGACAAATTCCCTGTCGTTGACTGGTTG
The DNA here is from genome assembly GCA_900470285.1 of Hyphomicrobiales bacterium. Taxonomy (GTDB): domain Bacteria; phylum Pseudomonadota; class Alphaproteobacteria; order Rhizobiales; family Rhizobiaceae; genus Pseudochrobactrum. The sequence goes on along the minus strand of UCAG01000009.1, from coordinate 101,105 downwards.
AAGACTGAAGCCGGAAGCTGCTGCCATATTCTGGAAGATGTGCCGGGCACACAAACAGAAACCGGCATTGCTTTGAAGCAGGGCAATGATGATCTGAAAGCCCAGTTCAATGCGGCAATTGACGGTATCCGCAAGAATGGTACCTATGACAAGATTATGAAGAAGTATTTTGACTTCGATATTTATTGATTGCAGCGGTTGTTAAAACCATTTGATGAGCGCGCAGCCTTGCGCGCTCATTGTCTTAATCCTGTTCCTTCGTGGCAAGCTGTTGGTCGAAACGTTCCGGCCTGTAGTCATGACCCGTATTATCCGGCCATAACATGCGTAAATTCGATACAATCATTCTGGGTGCAGGCATTATTGGTGTCAGCACTGCCCTTCACTTGCAGGCTCGCGGACATGCCGTTTGTCTGATTGACAAAAAAGACCCAGGTGAGGGGACGAGTTATGGCAATGCCGGTTTGATTGAACGCTCCAGTGTTATTCCTTATTCATTTCCGCGCGGGCTCGCCAATCTGATTAAATACGGGCTGAATAACCGTACAGATGTGCGTTATGATCTGGCCTATATGCCGAAGCTGGCACCATGGTTGTTTCAGTTCTGGCGTCATTCTTCACCGGCCGGTCTGGCAAAAGCAACGGCAGACATGCTGCCGCTTGTGGAAGCCAGCGTGACTGAACATGATTTTCTGATTGAACAGGCCGGTTGTCAGAATCTGGTGCAGGACAAAGGCTGGCTGGAAGCGTTTTGCAGTGAGCAGGTTTTCGATGCTTTTGTGAAAAACCTGCCATCGCTGGATCGCTTTGGTCTGAATTATAAAGTGCTCGACAGTACCGGTTTTGCAGCAACAGAACCATCCATGCGCAATATTGCCGGTGCTGTTCATTGGCTCGACCCGAAAACGGTGAGCGATCCGGCGGGGCTGGTCAAGGCCTATGCAGCTTTGTTTACACAGCGCGGCGGCATATTCCAGCATGGCGATGCTGCAACTTTGCAGCAACAGAGTGATGGCTGGTCTGTCCGTGCATCGGAGCAGGTCACAGCACGCAATGTTGTTGTAGCTTTGGGACCGCAGTCGCATCTGATCTACCAGCAGGCTGGCATCAAACTGCCAATGGCGGTTAAGCGCGGCACGCATCTGCATTTTTCGATGGAAGATGATACGACTCTCAATCACTCGGTTGTTGAGGTTGAAGGCGGTTATGTCATGGCGCCGATGCGTCAGGGTATGCGCCTGACAACCGGTATTGAATTTGCTGCGCCGGATGCACCGGCCAATCGTATCCTGCTGGATCGCGCCGAGAAGCGCGCGCGTAAAGTGTTACCGTCATTAGGCAAACCGGTTGAGGCACAGCCATGGCTGGGTCTGCGTCCTTGTATGCCGGATATGCGTCCGGTTATCGGTCAGGTGCCAAACAAGCCGGGATTGTGGATGAATTTTGGCCATGCCCATCATGGTCTGACACTGGGGCCAGCATCCGGCCGGTTGCTGGCAGAGCTGATGACGGGAGAAAAACCGTTCATTCCGGCAGAACCATATTCTGCAAGTCGTTTCATGTAAGATGCAACCTTGTCAACCTTGGCAACAACAGCAAGCTTGACAACCAGCCTGTGCAGTATCATCTTTAAGTTCAGGAGATGAAAATGGTACAGACAACGCAGAATACACCGAAGACTGAGAGAGCACGGCAATCCCCTGCAGCAAAAGCAAAGTCACGCGCTACGACAAGTCGCGCGAAGCGTCAGACTGTGCCGTTAACTGCAGGTAAAGCGGTTGCCAAAGATGCATACCAGCCGGATGCTCGTGCTCTGGCCTTGCTGCGTGGTGTTGAGATCGCTCAGCAGGATTTGCGGGCGGCGGGCGGTGCTTATACGCTGGAACAGGTACGCCTGTTATTACAGGGTATTTCCCGTCAGGCCGTCGATAAACGCGTACAGGATGGTTCATTGCTTGCAGTTCCGGGGCCCGGCAACCGCCGTGCCTATCCGACAATCCAGTTTCTCAATGATGGCAGCATTGTTGCCGGACTGAAAGCTGTGCGTCAGGCGCTTGGCAGTGCCAGTCCTTGGTTTTTGCTGAACTTTCTGAACAGGCCTGATGAACGCCTCAACGGCAAAAAACCGATTGAGTTGCTGCGTCGCGGTGAAACAGAAGCGGTGCTGGAAGCTGCACGGCTCAATGGTTTGCAAGGCGCGTGAGCGGGCCGCAGCCACCACATAATCTGGCTTCCCGACAGCCTGAGCTGATCACTCTGGCTGCGGGAAGTAAGCTTTATCGTTTCTATACTGCTGCCTTTGAGCCTGTTTATTTTGATCGTTCAAGAATGGGCAGGCTCAACGCGCTGGATGCATCCTATGGCGTGCTATATACAGCCGCTGCACGCGAGGGTGCTTTTGCCGAAACATTCTTACGCGAACCCGGGCGGAGTCTGATTGATTTACAGATTCTGCAAAAGAAAGCACATGTAGTGCTGGAGCTGACGGCTTCGTTGAAACTGGCCAAACTTGCAGGACGCGGGCTTGCCATTCTTGGTGCAACGGCAGAGGTTCTGCATAGCGGTTTGCCCTATGACACTGCGCAACACTGGTCAAAGGCGCTGCATGATCATCCGGAAAATATCGATGGCATTGCTTATTATGCCCGCCATGATGACGAGCAGCTTTGTTATGCTCTGTTCGATCATTGTGCAGAACACCTAACAATCCAAAAGAGACAGGAAGATCTCGACAAAGACTGGTTCTGGCAGATTGCCAATCATTATAATCTGGGTATTGCCCCGTACTGAATAATTATAAGGGAACTGAAGCCATGCCGGACAAAACTGCCAAAATCCTCATCACGGATCATCTGGAGTTGCGTCTTGATGCACATGGCAAGCATCAATGGAATGAAATCCGCCGTTACATCGAAGACAAAGGCGCGGTCTTTCACGATCATGCTTTGCAGGCAGTCTCGGCACTCACAGCCGGAAAATTGCATTTTTTCTATTGCCCCGATCTTAGTACTGAAGAAGAGCTGATCGCGGCTGCGGGACAGGGGCAATATGATGCGGTGATTGCTGCTGCCACCCGCATTCCGCCGCAATGCCTGTTTGTTGAGGGTGGAGTACGCATTGGTGCAGGCACCGGCAACATGCAGTCGCAATCATGGGTCTCCGGCACAGCGCCTTTGATGAATACGCCGGGCATCAACAGCCGCATCACTGCGCAAATGGTGCTGAAAGCGCTTCTGCAGTTTCGTCCCGATCTGGACACCGCCACTCTATATAAGCAGGTGCTGGAAGGTAGCTTTGATACCGGCCGCGATCTGGCGCGTTTCCCGAGCTCCGGACTTGAAGGCCGCAAGATTGCCATTCTCGGTAGCGGCAATATCGGTATGGAAGTGGCAAAACTGGCGAAAGCCTTTGCTATGCATGTCACTATTTATGCCCGCGAACATCATCGTCAATGGATCGAAAGTCAGGGCTATGCCTATGCGACGACACCCGAAGCTGCTGCGCAAAATGCCGATGTGTTGAGTGTGCATCTGGGGCTTGGCGCGCTGAACAAGGAGACAGGGTGCTACAGTAATCAGGGACTGGTCAGCCATACGGTTCTGTCTGCAATGGCTGAAGGTGCTATGGTTATCAATTATGATCGTGGTGAGCTGGTTAATATTGCGGCGTTGGACAGTCTGATGCAGAGCAGTCATATCCGTAATGTTGCAGTGGATGCCGACCTGTTTGAAAAAACCGGCGTGTTGTCAGGACCGCTGGCGCCTTATCTGCCACTGGCTAAAAAATATCCGGAAGCCATGTTGTTACTGCCGCATGCGGCGGCAGATACCGACCATCCGTCGCGGCTGGCAGGGGCGAAGCAGGCTGTTGATCAGATATTCGCAGCGATTACCGAACGTCGTGTCATCAATGCGGCGGGGGTAATACCTGCCGGTTACAGCGATGGCGGCAGCCAGTTGCCGCAGGGCATCGGACGGGCACAGATTAAACTGAAACAGGGGCAAGAACGGCAATTCCTGCAATCACTGTTTGACACTGCGGTTCAGGCTGCTGATCCGCTGCATTGCCTCAAACCCTATTTACCACAAGCGCCAAAGGGCAGGACGATTGTAATCGGCGCCGGTAAGGGCGCTGTACAAATGGCGCAAGCCTTTGAGACCTTATGGGTTGAGGCCGGAAATCCTGCACCGCAGGGTGTGGTTGTCACTCGCTATGGCTATGGAGCGGAATGCCGTTTCATTAAAGTGCTGGAAGCCGCACATCCGGTGCCGGATGAAGCGGGACTGGAAGCCGCAAAACAGTTGAAAGCTGCTTTGCAAGACCTCCACGAAGATGATCTGATTGTAGCGCTGATCTGCGGCGGTGGTTCGGCTCTGTTGCCTGCGCCGCCAGAGGGGCTGACACTGGCGGATGAGCAGGCGGTCAATGCCGCTTTGCTTGCCAGTGGCGCGCCGATCAGCGTGATGAATGCTATCCGTAAGCATGTCTCTACGATCAAAGGTGGCAGGCTTGCTGCTCTTGCAGGGCGTGCCCGTATGGTCAGCCTGATTGTTTCTGATATTCCGGGGGATGATCCGGCGCTGATCGCTTCAGGGCCGACGATTGCCGATCGCGCAACCCGTCATGATGCGCTGAAATATATTGAACATTACAAGATGCAATTACCGGAAACGGTCATGGCACACCTGCACAGTGAAAAGGCCGATGCACCGCAGCCGGATGATGCGGTATTTGCCCGCCACAGCCACCATATTATCGCCAGTGCAGCACAGTCACTGGCTGCTGCTGCAAGATTGGCTGAAGAACAGGGCGTTGAAACACTCATTCTCTCCGATGCGATTGAAGGTGAAGCAAAAGACATCGCATTGATGCATGGGGCAATGGCACAATATCAGGCGCGTAATCGTCAGGCAGGACAACCTTTATTGTTGTTGTCCGGCGGAGAAACAACAGTAACGCTCGGTTTCGGTGCCAAAGCCGGTAAAGGCGGGCGCAACAGTGAATTCGTGCTGGCATTGGCGCTGAATATTGTTGGCTCTGAGAATATTCATGCTTTGGCTGCGGATACTGATGGCATAGACGGTTCGGAGAATAATGCCGGTGCTTTCGCAGATGGAGGCACAATTCAACGCATGACAGAGCTCGGGCTGGATGCGAAGCAATATCTTGCAGGGCATGACAGCTGGAGCGCATTCCATGCAAGTGGCGATCTGTTTGTGACAGGGCCGACCGGTACAAATGTCAATGATTTCCGTGCCATATTAATCAGCTAATCTTTCAGGTGGTGGACAGGTAGTGCCTGCTCTGCCATAATAGCGATCAAAGACAGGGGCGCCCGGATGATACCGGCTGAGAAGTACCCTTTGAACCTGAACCGGATAATGCCGGCGGAGGGAGTCAGATTAAAGGGCGCTTATCGCAAGGCGAAATAGTGGCACCCTGTATCAGACCCTCACCGTGGCGGAGGGCTGATATGAAAGATCTACCGGATTTCGGCATTGTGCTGGAAACCATGCGATGCCAGAAACCTCTCATTCAATGCATCACAAATTTCGTAGCGATGAATACGGCTGCCAATGTGGTTCTGGCTGCCGGTGCTTCTCCTGCCATGCTGCATGCGCAGGAAGAAGCCGGAGAATTTGCTAAACTCTGCGGTGCGGTCACGATTAATATCGGCACGCTCTCGCCGCTTTGGGTGCAGGGGATGATTGCAGCGGTCACATCCGCCAATGCACATAATATTCCGTGGGTTTTTGATCCTGTTGCGCATTTTGCCTCAACATTTCGCAGAGAGGCGGCGCAGAACCTGTTGGCGCTAAAACCAACAATTATTCGCGGCAATGCGTCTGAAATTCTGACCCTTGCAGGTTTTTCCGCACGGGGCAAAGGAGCAGACAGCGGCGATGATGCCGGTAGCGCGCATCACGCAGCTCAACAACTGGCACAGCAGCATCAATGCACTGTTGCAGTGACCGGCGCTTATGATCTGGTGACCGACGGTCACAGCACTTTACGTATTGACGGCGGCTCACCGCTGATGCCGCAAGTGACAGCACTTGGCTGTGCGCTGACCTGCCTGACCGGTGCGTTCGTTGCTTCTCATAAGGCTTCCGCTTTGGAAGCGACCGCAGCCGCTCTGGCCATGTATGCGGTCGCCGGAGAACAGGCGGCATTGCAGGCGCAGGGGCCTGCCAGTTTCCAAATTCACTTTATCGATGCGCTTTATGCGCTCACACCCGCACAATTCCAGTCTCAGGCAAAGGTACAATTCTATGAAACAGTTTGATCTGTCGCTCTATCTCGTTCTCGACCGTGAGCTTTGCGGCAGTTTTGGCATGGTGGAAACCGCAATTGCAGCTGTTCGTGGTGGTGCCACAATGGTGCAGTTGCGTGACAAAGATGCCAGCCAGCAGGAGATGCTTGAAACGGCCAAAGCACTAAAAACAGCGCTTGAAGGTACCAATGCCAAGCTGATTATCAATGACAATGTTGAGGTTGCGATTGCTGTCGGCGCGGATGGTTTGCATATCGGCCAGCATGACGGCTCGCCGGAACAGGTGCGCGCTAAAATCGGGCCGGATATGATCCTCGGTCTTTCCGTGCAGACTGCAGAAATGGCTGCGAAAGCCGATAGTGCTGTGGTGGATTATCTGGGTATCGGCCCTGTCTTCCCGACAGCAACCAAGAAGAATTGCGCGCCTTCCATCGGTTTTGACGGATTGAAGCGGGTTTACTCCCATAATGGACTGCCTGCTGTCGCAATCGGTGGCATTAAACTGCCGCATGTGGATGATGTGCTGGCAACCGGTGTTAATGGTCTGGCTGTAGTTTCAGCAATCTGTGGTCAGGATGATCCTGAACAGGAAGCCCGTGCATTCCATGCGGCAATCGCCGGTTTTCGTGCTGTAAAGGGATAGGCAATGAAAAATGTTCTTTCCCTTGCCGGTTCTGACCCGTCGGGCGGAGCCGGAATTCAGGCTGATCTGAAAACATTCGCTGCCCGAGATACTTATGGCATGGCGGCATTAACCGCACTGACAGCACAGAATACGCAGGGTGTTTCCGGTGTTTTTGCTGTGCCGGCAGATTTTGTGGCGCAGCAACTCACAATGATTTTCAGCGATGTGCGGGTTGATGCGGTTAAAATCGGCATGATTGTTAATGCGCAGATTTCCGATCGTGTGGCGCAGATTTTGCAGGAGCAGCTGATTAAACAGCCGAATTTGCAGATTGTGCTTGATCCGGTGATGATTGCCAAAGGCGGGGCGGCGTTGCTCGACCCGCAGGCGGTGGAAAGCCTCACGCAAAAACTACTGCCGCTGGCAAGCTTATTGACGCCCAACTTGCCGGAAGCAGCCGCTATTCTTGGCGTGCCTGTAGCTGAAAACCGTGAGGATATGGAGCGTCAAGGTCAGGCTTTGCTGGCTAAAGGTTGTAAAGCCGTGCTGATGAAGGGCGGGCATATGGCAGGAGAGCAATGCCCTGATCTGCTCTTGAGCGCGGAATATAATCTGTGGTTTGAAGCGCCGCGTGTTGAAACGCCCGATACACATGGCACAGGCTGCACGCTTTCCAGTGCTTTGGCTGCTGAATTAGCGAAAGGTAATTCCTTGCCGGATGCCGTGCGCGAGGCAAAAGCCTATTTGCTGAGGGCAATCAGTGCTGCACACCGGCTTGAAGTGGGTATGAAAGATGAGAGCGGTCGTTCACTCGGCCATGGCCCTGTGTTTCATTCGATTGATCAAATCAGAGCGCTGTGAACCATATTTGGCTCACAAAGGTCGCTCTGACACTTTAAAAGTGCCGACGAATGAAGGCTTCCTGAGAAATCAGGAAGCCTTAACTTTACGGGCGATTAACATGCCGGCAATCATCGCCGGAACAAAGATCAATGTGCCGGTTGCAGCTAAGCCCATAGTGGTGATGGCAGGCCCGGGGCAAATGCCGCCAAGTCCCCAGCCGATACCGAACAGAATAGCACCAATAACCAGTGATCTGTCCGGTTTGCGGTTTGCAGGCACATCAAAATTTATAGCGCAGAGTGGTTTCTTGCGGGCAAAAACCATGCGAAAGCCAATGAATGTGGTGACAACTGCTGCGCCCATGACGAGAGCCAATGACGGATCCCAATTGCCGGTGATATCCAGAAAGTTCAGCACTTTTTCAGGATTGGCCAGACCTGATATCACCAGTCCAAGCCCGAAGATCAGACCGATAACAAGATTGATCAGAAATGACATCGCTATCCCCTTTACCCGATCAGATGGCGCATGATGTAGACGGTGATAAAACCGGCTGCCATGAATAATGTGGTTGCAAGCAGGGAGCGCGGCGACAGACGTGAAATGCCGCAGACACCATGACCGGATGTGCAGCCGCTGCCCAGAACCGCACCAAACCCAACCAGCAAACCGGCAATAATCATCAGTACCGGATCGGAAGAAACGCTGATGACCGGTGTGTGACCGCTGAAGAGCATGTATAGAAACGGGGCAATCAGCAGCCCCAGCACAAAGCCTGCGCGGGATAAAAAGCGATTATCGCTATAGGGCGGGAAAAGCCTGCTGACAATGCCGCTGATACCGGCAATGCGCCCTTCAAAAAACATCAGCAATACTGCCGACAGGCCAATCAGAAGCCCGCCTGAAAGTGCAGGCCATGGGGTAAAATTTTCCATGATTTAAAACCTTATTTTCTGTCAGGCGTACAGAATAACTGATGCATCGTACGGATGAAGATTTTCACCCGTTCATCTGCAAGAGAATAAAATACGGCTTTGCCTTCCTTGCGGGCGCTGACAAACCCGGCTGTGCGCAGCTCTGCCAGTTGTTGGGAAAGGCCAGGTTGACGAATACCCAGCATATCCTCCAGTTCCCGCACGGATTTTTCACCTTCAACCAATGCACAAGCCACCTGCAAGCGGTCCGGATTGGACAGCTTTTTCAGGAAGGCCGAGGCTTCGTTGACCCGTTCGCGCAGTTCAGCGGCATCGGGAGCCGTGGCCATCGTCAGGTCGGTGTCATCGATAAGAGTGCTCATGGCTTATTCCCAAGGTGCGTCGTCAAAACGGCCGAGAGGAATTTTGAGATAACGCTGTCCGTTGCTTTCAGGCTCAGGCAGACGCCCGCCGCGAATATTCACCTGCAAGGCATGGAGCATCAGTTTCGGAATTGGTAAAGTTGCATCCCGTGCCTGACGTGCTGTGACAAAACTATCCTCATCACGGTAGCGGCTGAGATGGATATTATCCTGTAGCTGCTCACCAATACGGGATTCCCAACGCACTTCACGACCGTTCGGCCGGTAGTCATGACCGGTGAAAAGGCGGGTATCTTCCGGCAGTTGCAGAATGGTCTGGATACTGTTCCATAGTGCGGTTGCATCGCCACCGGGGAAGTCGGCGCGTGCGGTGCCGCCGTCCGGCATGAATAATGTGTCGTGGATGAAAGCAGCATCGCCGATGACATAGGTAATTGAAGCCAGCGTATGCCCCGGAGAGTGAATAACCCGCGCATCGAGATTGCCGACTTTGAATGTCTCACCGTCTTCAAACAGATGATCCCATTGCGAGCCGTCACAGGCAAGGTCCGGCCAGTTATACAGCTCAGACCAGATTTTCTGGACTTTTTTCACTTCCGCGCCAATTGCTGTCGGCGCGCCGGTGCGGGTATGCAGATAATGAGCGGCAGAAAGATGATCAGCATGAGGATGCGTGTCGAGAATACGTACCAACCGGTAGCTGCGGCGTGCGATATAATCCAACATTTCATCGGCATAATGAGTGGCCGTCTGACCGGATTTTTCATCATATTCCAGCACCGGATCAATAATCACGCAATCCAGTGTTTCAGGATCGGCGACAACATATTGCACGGAGCCGGTGCGCTGATCATAAAATGCGGCAATGTCTGGTTTTTGCATGTCATACCTGCTTTCTATATTTTTAATTAAATATAATTGATTGCAAAAAAATGCAATCATAAAAATTTATTTGTAATATTGATTTTCAAACCCGTAACGCTTTGCAAGAACTATAAGTTCCGTATGAAAAAAGCCGCCCTGATGATCAAGGCGGCTTTTCTATACGAAATAAGAAGTAATGTCAGATGCTTATGCAGCCTGAATTGCCGAGAGTTTCCAGTCTTCGATACGACCATTGGCAGGGCGTACGAATGTCCAGACTTCAACGCTTTCCGAAATATCAGTGCTTTCGCCCTCGGCCAATTCGCCGGTGTCACGGTCTGCCATGTAGTCAACGCTTTCATACCGCATGGCAACGGTGGCGTAGTCTTTGCCTTCTTCGCTCCAGCCTTCTGAAACGTCACCCTGCAGCAATTTCACTTCGCTGACATGGTTACGCAGGCCGTTGGTGGCATTTTCACCGAGTTCTTCAGCGAGGTAAGACATGGCTTCCGGTGTTGCGAGCTGGCGCAGGGTACCGTAATTTTCCTGACCATAGGCTGTCTGAACTTCGGTCAGCATTTTTTCGAAATGCTCGAGATCTTCCTGTGAGACAGTCAGTGGCTTTTCTTCCACAGCAGGCTGCATCATGTTTGCGGCAGCAGCACTTGCCCCCGCACCGAAGCCGGCTGACGGAACAGAGGTGGACGAACGGGCATTGGTGTTCTGTGTCTGCGCATCACGCTTGCCGAACTGATTGCTAAAATTCTGTGCTGTTCGTGCAGAACCGGCACCGGCAGCAGCCGTTGCAGTTTTATTGCGGTTTGCAAAGAAGCGCATAGCCAGCATCGCCAGACCGGCGAAGAGAGCAACCTGCAGGATCAGGCCGAGGAAACCGGCCATACCGCCGAGACCATTGCCAAGCAGCATACCGATCAGACCACCGACCAGCAGACCGCCGAGCATGGAACGACCGAAATTATTGAAGAAGCCAGGCTTTGCCGCATTCGCTGCCGCAGCACCCTGTGCCGGACGTGTCTGCGCACCGGTATTTGGCGTCATCGAACGCTCAATCGGTGTTGCAGTGTTTGGTGCTGTGCGGGTTGGCGCAGGCGCCTGATAGGTCTTGCTGCCACGGCTGCCAAAGCCGCCACCACCCGCCCGTCTGGCATCGGCAATATCCATCGCCGAAAGCGATACAACGAGCGCCAGTCCCAATGCGATTGTGAACTGGCCTAAACGAGAGGTGGCACGCAACATATGTGTCTCCTGAAAAAGTGCTTTGTCTGCATATAGGAACGGGATTTTTCAATTGTAAGTGTTTTCGGCAAGAAAATCCTATGATTTACAAGAATTTATTCTGTCAGATGAACATACTGCGCTATGCACTTATAAAATGCGCCATTGCATTGATTTTTGTAACCGGCCCGTCGCATAGTCAGCGTAACGACTTTAACCTGATTTTTCAGGAGCTGATTTGACCTATCGTTTCATTCATGCGGCAGATATCCATCTGGATTCACCGCTGCGCTCACTGGCTTTGCGTAATCAGGAACTTGCGACGCTGATCGGTAATGCGACCCGTCGTGCTTTTGAGCGCATTATCGATCTGGCGCTCAGCGAGCGCGTGAATGCGCTGTTGATTGCCGGTGATCTTTATGACGGCGATCAGACTTCAATGAAAACCGCACGTTTTCTGGCAGAGCAGCTGCGGCGTCTGGATCAGGCGGGCATTGATGTTTTTATCATCCGCGGCAATCATGATGCGCTGTCTAAAATTACCAAAGAGCTGATCCTGCCGGAACGGGTGCAGATTTTCGACCGCAAGGCCCGTGCGATTACAGTAACTGCACCGGATCATGAGCAGCCGGTGGTGTTTCATGGTCTGAGTTTTGCCAAATCCCATGCGCCGGACAGCTTGTTGCCCAATTACGGATTGCCGGTCAGCGGTGCCGTCAATATCGGGCTGATGCATACCAGCCTCAACGGTGCCGAAGGGCATGATCTTTATGCACCGGTCAGCGTGGCTGATCTGCAATCGCACGGTTTCCATTACTGGGCTTTGGGGCACATCCACAAGCGGGCGGTTTATGTGCCGACAAGTGCGTATAACAGTACAGTCGTGATGACCGGTAATCCGCAGGGGCGGGATATTAATGAGGCCGGTGCGAAATCCGTAACACTTGTGACTATTGATGATAGCGGCATCGTTCATACGGAAGAGCGGCTGACGTCAATAGCGCAATTTGAGCGTGTGCATGTCGATGTCACAGAGTGTGAGGACTGGCGCGCACTTGTTCAGGCAGTGCATGAGGCGCTGGAAGCCAAGCGTGAAGCGACGGCCAGTGAACATCTGGTTGCCCGTCTGCATCTGACCGGTTCGACAGCTCTGGCATGGCAAATGCGTCGTGATCATGATCTGCTGCTGACGGAAGCAGAAGACAGAGCAGCACAAACCGGCGATTGCTGGATTGAAAAGCTGGAGATTGAATGTACCCCGCCGCGTAAAGCTCACCAGCAAAATGCCATTCTTACAGCTGATCCGCTGCAGGAACTGGGCAGGCTGATTACGGATGAGCTGGCTGTCAATGTTCAGTTTCAGAGCGGCCTCGCAGAGCAAATGGATGCTTTGGTGAAAAAATTACCTGCGGAAATCCGCAATATGTTCGGCGGAGATGAAACGCAGGCGCAGGCACTGACTGCTGACTTATTGCAAAAGGGCAGCGAGGATGTGCTGGCAGAATTGAGTGCGGCCGCGCAGGCAGAGGAACAGGCATAATGCGGATCAATCGTCTGGATCTCACCCGCTATGGCCGCTTTACCGATCATGTGCTGGATTTTGGTGCGGCAGATCAGGGCAAACCCGATTTGCATATTATTTACGGGCCGAATGAAGCAGGAAAATCAACCACGTTTTCGGCTCTGCTCGATTTGCTCTTCGGTATTGAGCATAAGAGCCGTTATGATTTTCTGCATTCCTATTCAGCGATGAAAATCGGGGCTTCCCTGCAGTTACAGGGTATAACGCAGGAACTGGTGCGCACCAAGGCTCGTGTTAACAGCCTGCAGGATGATGCAGGCCGCGCTTTACCGGACACACTGATTTCTGACGAATTAGGTGATATTGATCGCAATGCCTATCGTATGATGTTCTCGCTGGACGATGACACATTGGAAGAAGGCGGCGATGCGATCCTTGCCAGCAAGGGTAATCTTGGTGAATTGCTGTTTTCGGCCAGTGCCGGTCTCGCGGGCATCAGTCAGAATCTCAATTTGCTGCGCAGCCGCGCTGATCAGTTTTATCGTTCCGGTGCGCGCAGCGGCGGGCTGGTTGATCTCAATGCACAATTGAAAGAGCTTGAAGCTGCAAAAGCCGAACTGGATGCGAAAAGCTCGGTGCAAAGCTATGGCAAATTGAGCGACAGTTTCCGGCAGGCTGAGGCTGAATATCAGCAGGCTCTGACTGCGCATGGGCAAATAAGAGGCCGTATTGCTGAGATTGAGGCCATGCTCAATGCATTGCCGCATTATCACCGGCTGCATCGGCTGCGTGAAGAACTGGCCGCTTTTGCAGATATTCCGGCGGTGCCTGCTGGTTTTGCCGATGAGTTGCCGCGATTGATGATTGATGATGCGGAACTGCGCGTTCGTGTTGAAAATCAGTCGGCAGAGATAGCGCGGCTGGAACGGGAAATTGCGGAAATCCATCCTGATGAAAATGCGCTGAACCTCGCCGGCACTGCCGGACAGTTACAGGATTTGCAGGCACGATTTGTGACGGCAGAGAAGGATTTGCCGGAGCGGGAAGCTGCGTTGCGTGCTGAGCAGAATAAAATTGAGGTGCTGCTGATCCGTCTGGGGCGGGATATCAAGGCTGATCCCCGCACATTGCTCATTAAAATTCAGACAGAAACAGCATTGCGCAGTCTGATTGAACAACGCTCCGGTATTATGGCGGCCTTGCAAATGACCGGCAAGGAATTGGCTGCTGCGGAAGAACGGCTGAAACTTGCGCAGAATAAGTTGAAGCAAAGCGGCATCACGCAGGCACATTACGATCCTGCATCAATGCGCTACCTGCATGATCTGCTGAACCGTTTGCGCGGTGAGGACTTGAGCAATTCCTTGCGGCTGGCTGATCAGGCTGCACGCGAAGAAGAAGCGCAATTACGGGAAATCTGGCAGGCGCTGCCTTACCGTCAGCATGATTTTGAGACTGATCTGCAACTACTTGCCGCCTTGGCAGTGCCGGATGGTGCAGAAGTGGAAGCAGCAGGGCGGGAGATGCAGGCTCTGCACAACCGCTGGCAACAGGCACAGGATAATCAGGCCCAAAACACCGATGAAATGGTGCAATTATGCGCGCAATTACAAGCTGTGCAGCAAAATAGTCTGGTGATTACGCAGGAACAGGCCGCGGAACTGCGCCAAAATCGCAATGCCGCATGGCAGCAGCATCGTAAAATGCTGAGCAGTGAAAGTGCAGATGCGTTTGAGCAATATCTGATGCAGGACGATCAGGCCGTGCATAACAGGCTGACACAGGCTGCAGAATTTGCCCGCGCCATGCAATTACGGGAACGGCTTGCTGTGCTTGAGGCACAGAATCTGCATCTTCAAAATTCCGGTGCTGCGGCGCAGGCCGAATTGCAGGCGGCAGAAGCGCGTCTCGTTATGTGGCAGCAACAGCTTGTACCGGCCTGTAAAGAGAACCTATTCGCAGGCAGTTTATTGCGCTGGATGGAGAAGCGTGAGGCGTTACTGCAGAAGCGTCAGTTGTTTTTACGTGCCTGCCGGTTGCGTGATGAAAAACTGGCACAGATCAGGCAGGCGGAAGCTGACCTGACCACTGCATTACAACAAACGGGTGTGGCTGTTGCGGAAACTGGTTTGAGTGCACTTCAGACGCAGGCCGTTACTCTGTATGACAGTTTTCAGCTTTATGCCGGTTTGCAGACCGAATTGGCGGAGCGGGAGCAGGAATTGCGCCTTCGCCTTAAAAATGCTGATGAGATTCAGGCGCAGGATACGCAGTGGCAGAATGATTGGGCAAGCACTTGTCAGGCCACATGGCTGGGGCAGGCGGGTGCAGTTCCGGCGCTGGATGAAGTGCGGGAAATTCTGAACCTGATGGCAGAACTGACACCGGCACTGGAGCGCAGTCATGATCTGGCGCAGCGTATCCATGCGATGCACGACGATCAGGCAGCCTATCGTCGTGAGACGCAAGCTTTGGCGAAGCGTCTTGGTCTGCCCGTGCAGACTTCGGCGGGCGAAGGGATTCCGGTCGCCGAGCTTGCTATGCATAGCGCACAGCACATTCGCAAGGCGGAAGACGAATACAAAAAGCTGCAAGAGCTGCAAGGTCGTCTGGCGGAAGCTGAACAGCACAGACTGCAACTGAACCAGAAAGCCGGTGAGCTCAATGCCAGAAAGCAGGCTATGCTCACGCAATTGCAGGCGGACACACTGGAAGATGCCGGTTTTAAAATTCAGGCCGGTGCTAAAAAAATGCAGCTGGAACAAGTGCTGACGGATGAAGAGCAAACGATCGCGCATTTGTTGAAACTCGCGCATCCGGCAGAAGCTGAGGATCTGCTGGCGCAAGCTGATAGTGGTGGGCTCAAAGAACAATTACTGGGTCTGCGTGAACAGGATGAGGCACAGGACCGGCATAAGCAGGAACAATACCGGCTGAAGATGCAGGCTGAGCAGCTTTTGCGTGAGGCGCAGGCCGGTGATGACAGTGCTGCAAAACTGGATGAACAGCGCCGCACATTATTGCTGGAGATTGAAGAAAAATCGAAACAATATCTGCGACTGCGCTTTGGTATCAGTGCGGCGGAGCAGGCTTTACGTCTCTATCGCGATCAGCATCGCTCATCCATGATGGCGCAGGCATCAGAGGCCTTTGCTGCGATCAGTCAGGGCAGCTATCGCCAGCTGACAACACAGACCGATAAAGACAGTGAAATTCTGATTGCTGTGGCGGCTGATGGCAGTTCAAAAACGGCGGATCAACTGTCTAAGGGCACGCGATTTCAGCTTTATCTGGCTCTGCGTATCGCCGGTTATTATGAATTTGTATCGCGCCGTCTTATGCCGTTTATTGCTGATGATATTATGGAAACATTTGACGATGACCGCGCGCGGGAAACCTTCCGGCTTTTCACACAAATGGCCGGTCAGGGGCAGGTGATTTATCTGACCCATCACCAGCATTTATGCGAGATCGCGCAGGATGTGTATCCGGATGTGCGTTTGCATCAGCTCTGATACAAAATGAAGATATAAAAAAGCCTGCATCCGGAGATGCAGGCTTTTTGTTTAATATGTATCTTATTTGTTAGCTTCGACTTTAACGCCCAGCACTGACCAGAGTTTCTTTGGCTCGGCCATACCAACCGCAGTCAGAATACCGAAGGTCACCGGATTTTCCGGCTGGATTTTAAAGCTGATTGATTTCGGCGCATCCAGATATTCGCCCATAGCCTTAGCGGCCTCAACAACGAGCGGCTCATTTTCAAAATAAGCAACACCGATCTGCAGCTGGTCTTTCATTTCCTGCACGAGAGCTTCACGGGTAATACCGCGTTCTTTTGCCTGATAGTCCAGCACCTTACCGAAGAAATTTGCATCATCGTAGCGCAATTCCATATTGCTGATAGACAGGTTCTGCAACATGCCTACGGCTGCAATCTGCATGGAAGTGTTGTCGCCACCGTCTTCCATCACACTGGTCAGCAGATCCTGCACGGCTTTGATAAATTTCAGGTTATAACCGCCCATAGCGAGCTTATAATTATAAGTACCGATATTCTGACCGCTCAGGGTCATCTGATCGACAGTATATTCGCCGCTATAAGGTGACCAGGTGCCCTTACCATTCATGGTTAGATGAATTTTTTCCAGTCCGAGCGCACGGATTGCTTCCATATCCATGTCACCGGTATCTTCTGCCAGTTCTTCCGCAGTGCTGCTTTCTTCAACAGTCTCGTCAGTATTGTCTGTTGCAATATCTGTATTTGTATCGGCTTCAACTGCAGCATCTGCTTTATCAGCAGGTGTTGCATCATCGGTTGCCGGAGCAGCATTTTCAGTGGCCGCTTCTGCAGCATCTGCTGCTTCCTGCGCAGCTTCTTCTGCCGCTTTCGCGGCTTCCTCTACAGATTTCTGAAACTCAGCGGCTTCTTTTTTCTTCTTTTCCTGATCGATGCGGTTCGCTTCTTCAAGGTCAACTTTCAGCGCTTCAATGCCCCAGCTGTAATTGCTGGCTTTTTCTTTGCTGAAAGGTTCCTGCGCGAAATGTACGCCGTTCATTTCAAAAACCGGCTTGCCTTCCACTGTGACACTAATGGCACCGACATGAAAGCTTTCGGCATATTGCATACGGCCGAGCAGATCGGTTTTTGGATCTTTGGTCAGTTTAACATTGTTGAAGCGGATATCAGAGGTGGTGAAAACGCTGTTGTCTTCAACGATTTTGACATCATCAAATGCAGCTTTTTCAACGAGATAAACATCGCCTTCACCCTCGGTAATATTGCTCAGCGTAATCTTGCCGAGATTAACAGGGGCATTGTCTTTCTCGTCCTTTTCCACTTCTTCTGTTTCATCAGTCGAAGTTTTAGGCAGAGCAAGCTGTGCTTTTGCATCATGCAGAATGACATTTTTGCCATCGGTTTCTGCTTTGGAGAATGTCAGCTCCACCATTTGTTCTTTGAGCAGAGCCTGCAGGCGCTTTGCAACATCATCACCCGTCCATGCCAGTGCAGTGCCTGCCCAAAGCGGCGCGATCACAGCAGTCAGAACGAAAGTTTTGGCAAAAGCAGAGCGGGACATATTCAATGGCATGAGTAACCTCAGTAAAAAGACGGGCAATATTAATTTTGACCGCAGGATGATTGCTGCCGAACTTATTAAAAAACAGAACGACCTGAAGCGTAATAATTTTGTAAATCCCTATAACAATTCAAAGCCAATTCCAATAAACATAATCTCACAAATCAAGGGGAATGAAATGCAAAGCGCTTCTGTCCGGCAGTTACTGCTGGAAAAACTATCCGGTCTTCTCGGTAAAGACATTCAAATTGGTTCTGATCTTGATATTTCGCATCTGAGTGACTGGAGCGACGAGCAGGGCGGTACACCGCTGGCTCTGGTTTTGCCGCGGGATACACAAACTGTTTCTGAAATTCTGAAACTCTGCAATGAACACCGTATCGCAGTTGTTCCGCAGGGCGGGTTGACTGGCCTTGCCGGCGGCGCGGTACCGGTTCAGGATTGTGTGCTGTTATCCTTACGCAATATGAACCGCATTGAGACAATTAATGTGCAGGCCGGAACTATGATTGTTGAGGCCGGTGTAATTTTGCAGAATATTCAGGAAGCAGCACGCAATGCAGGTATGAATTTTGCCTTGGATTTAGGTGCGCGCGGTTCCTGCCAGATCGGCGGCAATATCTCCACCAATGCGGGCGGTAATCGTGTGATCCGCTATGGCATGACCCGTGATCTGGTGCTGGGTCTGGAAGCGGTACTGGCGGATGGTACAATTCTCAGCATGATGAATGAAATGCCGAAGAACAATGCCGCGCTGGATATGAAACATCTGTTTATCGGTGCGGAAGGCACAATGGGCGTTGTGACCCGTGCGGTATTGCGGTTGCGTCCGGGGGTGGGTGGTGCCAATGCTGCAGTCGTTGCGCTTGAGAATTTTGAGAATGCCCTGAATTTGCTGAATTATGCGCAAAAGCGTCTTTCCGGCCGTGTTAGTGCTTTTGAAGCGATGTGGGGTGATTATTATAAAACTGCTGCAAAATATGCCCGTGCACCACTCGAAGGCAGTTATCCGCTTTATGTGCTGATGGATATGCAGGGAGCGGAACCGGATACTGAGGCCGAACTCTTCCAGTCTGTTCTGGAGCACGCATTGGAAGAGGGCTGGATTGCCGATGCCGCCATTGCACAATCCCATCGTGAGGCCGAAGAATTCTGGACAATGCGTGATGCGATTGCGGAAATTATGACGCATGAAGGCCCGTGCATCGGCTTTGACGTTTCAGTCCCGCAAACACAGATCGGTGCTGCGGTAGATGCTATTCAGGCAGCACTGCAGAACCGTTATCCGGGCATAACCAGTCTGTTTTTCGGTCATGTCGGTGATTGTAATTTCCATATTGATATTACGAAATATACGGATTTTACTGAGAATGACCGCGCGGTTGAAGATATTGTCTATGACATTATCCGTTCATTCAAAGGCTCGGTTTCAGCTGAACATGGTATTGGTCTGCATAAAAAACCGTGGTTGCATTACAGCCGGAGCGCTGCCGAATTACAAGTTTTGAAGACACTGAAAGCGGCGCTTGATCCGCATAATATTCTCAATCCGGGTAAAGTTCTGGACTAAAATGAAAAAGGCCGGAGCTTCAACTCCGGCCTTTAATATTTTACGCTCCGAAGCGTTTCTCACTCATTGAGGCCTGCATCAGCGCTTTAGTGTAATCCTCACGCGGTGCATCAAAAATCTGCTCGGTCTGACCTTCTTCAACCACTTTTCCGGTTTTCATCACCAGAATATAGTCGGAGAGCGCACGCACAACTGCCAGATCATGGCTGATAAACAGATAGGACAGGCCATATTTTTCCTGCAGATCACGCAGCAAAGTGACAACTTGTTTTTGCACTGAGCGGTCAAGTGCACTGGTCGGCTCATCCAGCACAATCACTTTCGGTTTCAGGATCATCGTACGTGCAATCGCAATACGCTGACGCTGACCACCGGAGAATTCGTGCGGATAGCGGTTGCGCATCGAAGGCTCAAGGTCAACCTCTTTCAGTGCTTCAGCGGCTCGCTGATCACGCTCTTTGGCTGAAAGTTCCGGCTCGTGGATCAGCAGCCCTTCGGTGATAATCCGCCCTACTGTCATACGCGGGCTGAGCGAGCCGAACGGATCCTGAAATACCAGCTGCAATTCGCGCCGTTTCGGGCGCATTTCCTGCTGGTCTGTCGGCAGTTCTTTGCCGAGATAGGCAATACGTCCGTCTGATTTCAGCAGGCGCAGAATAGCACGGCCAAGGGTGGACTTTCCGGAGCCGGATTCCCCTACAATACCGATTGTCTGTCCCTGTCTGAGATTGAGTGAAATGCCGTCAACAGCCCGCAAATAGGTTTGTGGTTTCAGCCAGCCTTTTGCCAGATTAAAGGTGACAGATACATCATCTGCCTCAATCAGCAAGGGTGCCGTTGCCGGAGGTGCTGCCTTGGTACCTTCCGGCTCTGCATCCAGCAGCATTTTCGTATAGGCATGCTCAGGCGCAGAGAAGATTTTCTCCGTTGTACCGCTTTCAACCACTTCACCGGAGCGCATGACGCAAACCTGATCGGCAAAACGTTTCACAATCCCCAGATCATGGGTAATGAAAACGATGGCCATGCCGAGACGCTTCTGCAAGTCGGCCAGCAGTTCCAGAATTTGCGCCTGAATGGTCACATCCAGAGCAGTGGTTGGTTCATCCGCAATCAGAATATCCGGATCATTCGCCAGTGCCATGGCAATCATGACGCGCTGGCGTTGGCCGCCGGATAGTTCATAAGGATAGCTGTCGATACGACGTTCCGGTTCGGGAATGCCGACCAGTTTCAGCAATTCCAGAATGCGCGGACGTGCCTGCGCTTTGCTCATACCACGGTGAAAACGCAAAGGCTCGGCCAGCTGGTCGCCGATTTTATACAGCGGATCAAGCGAAGTCATCGGCTCCTGAAAAATCATGGTGATTTTGGCACCACGGATTTTATTCAGCTCTTTGTCGGACATGCCGACCAGATCCTGACCACGATAGAGTGCCTGACCGGTCGCTTTACCATTCGACGATAGCAACCCCATGATCGCCATGGTCGTCTGGCTTTTTCCGGAGCCGGATTCACCGACAATCGCGACGGTTTCACCGGATTTCACATCAAGGCTGATACCGCGTACCGCATGAACCGGCCCATCATTGGTTTCAAATGTCACGCGCAGATCGCGTACAGATAAGACTGTTTCTGCTGTCATCTTAACGGTCCTTCGGATCAAGGCTGTCACGCAGGCCGTCGCCCAGGAAGTTCAGCGCAAAGAGAATGAGTGTCAGGGTGACCGCAGGGAAAATCAGCTGCCATGAAGCACCGCGCATATTCTGCGCCCCTTCAGAGATCAGCAGGCCGAGCGATGTCATCGGATCCTGAACACCAAGACCGAGGAAGGACAGCAAGCTTTCGAGCAGAATGGCTTTCGGTACCAGCAGGGTAACGAAAACAATCACCGGCCCCAGCGCATTCGGAATGATGTGACGGGTGATAATGCCTCGTCGCGTAGCTCCAAGAGCTTCTGCCGCCTGCACAAATTCCTGCCGTTTAAGACTGAGGGTCTGACCGCGTACAATACGAGCCATATCCAGCCATTCCGTTGCACCGATAGCAATGAAGATGATGATAATCGACCGCCCGAAGAACACCAGCATCAGAATGACGAAGAAGATGAAGGGCAGGGAATAGAGAATATCGACAATACGCATCATGATATTGTCGGCACGGCCGCCGAGATAACCGGAAATTGCCCCATAACTGACGCCGAGAACCAGTGCCATCACGGAAGCCAGCAGGCCGATCGCGAGAGAAATACGCACACCGATAAAGGTGCGGGTCATCATATCGCGGCCGAGATTGTCGGTACCGAAGAAGAAATAATTCCGTGCCACATCAAGTGAGAGTTTGCCGCTCAGCTTGTCGGATGCCAGTTCCAGTTTCGGATTGCTGAACAGATCGGAACGTTCGAAATAGCGCAGTAAACGCTCATCCAGCTCGCGACCTGCGCTTGAGGTGACATCAACTCTAAGCTTTGAACCGGATAGTTCCGGTTCTCCGCCTTTAAGGCGGGCGCGCGCCATTTCCCGCTCAAGGCCGGGAATAATGGTATCCGCACGCGGGTAAGCTTCAAGGCTTGGTGCCACACGTACAAATTGCGGGTAGATTTTCTCATAAGGATGCGGGCTGACCATCGGCCCGAAAATCCCGATCAGCGACAGGAAAATCAGGACAACAGCACTGGCCACGGCAGCGCGGTTGCGGCGCAGTCTGATCCATGCATCCTGCCAGAGTGAGCGGCCGGCAACGGCTGCGTTGCCTTCCGGTGCGCCGTGAGACGGCAGATTGGTTGAGATATCAGTCATAGCGCACCCGCGGATCAAGATAAGCATAGATCAGGTCAACAATTAAGTTGAACAGCACGACAAAGACCGAGATGACCACAACAGTGCCCATCACCAATGTATAGTCGCGCCCCAATGCGCCTTGCACGAAATAACGGCCGATGCCCGGAATACCGAAAATGGTTTCCACTACCACCGAACCGGTGAGAAGAGCTGCGGCTGTCGGCCCAAGATAGGAAACGGCAGGCAGAAGGGCCGCACGTAATGCATGAACACCAACGACAATACGGGCAGGCAGACCATAGGCACGGGCTGTGCGCACATGGTTGGCACGTAAAGCTTCAATGGTGGAGCCACGCACTAAGCGGGCAATCACTGCGACCTGCGGCAGTGCCAGTGTGGTGATCGGCAATATCCAATACAGCATATTGGCTGATGACCAGCCACCGGCAGGTACCCAGCCGAGAATAACGCCGAAGAACAGGCTAAGCAGCGGTGCGACAACGAAATTGGGGGTGGTAATACCGAATGTTGCTACAGCAACAATCGTATAATCGAGCCATGAATTCTGGCGCAGTGCTGCAAGCGCACCGAGCAGAGTGCCGAGCACTGCAGCAAGTGTGAGCGCAAGACTGCCGAGCAGAATGGAAACCGGTAAACCTGATGCAAACAGATCATTGACCGTAAAGTCACGGCGGGCAAAGCTTGGCCCCAGATCGCCTTTGAGCAGATTGCCTAAATAAATCAGATATTGCTGCCATAAAGGCGCATCCATATTATAGGCTTTTTTCAGGTTTTCGAGGATCAGCGGGTCAATCGGGCGCTCAAGATCGAACGGGCCACCCGGAACCAACCGGATCATGAAGAAGGTCAGCGTGATGATGATAAATATCGTCGGGATCGCGCTGGCCAGCCGCCGCAGCGTATAGCTCAACATATAATTTTCCTGACTGCAGCCTTCATAAAAACAATGGCTGCGGCAAAGTTAAAATGACTTGATATGCAACAGGCTGCACCGTTTTTACGCGTATCCCGAAAACTTTTTTACACTTTCGGGATACGCTTTGACCAATGCAGCCTGCCAGTAAAAATACTTACTGTTTCAGTGACAGCCAGCGGGTTTTGTGCGTGTTCAGAATATTATCGTTCCAGCCTTCAACTTTTTCTGAGACCAATGCGGTTGATGAATAATACAGCACTGGAATAACGGCTGTTTCTTTAAGCAACAAACGCTCTGCATCTGCCAAAATCTTAGCACGTTCTTTGAGGTCGATCGTGATTGCTGCTTTCGCCATCAGAGCATCGTAGTCTTTGTTCTTCCATTTGGAATAGTTAAAGCTGACATCGCTCTGGGTCAGGAACAGGAAGTTCTGCGGATCATTATAATCGCCGATCCAGCCTGCGCGGGCAATGTCAAAAGGACCATCTTCACGCAGGAAGTTGAAATAGGTTGCGCCCTCAGTTTCATTGAGTGTTGCTTTGATGCCGATATTGCTCAGCATATCAGCAATGGCAGCCATTGTGTTCTTGTGGTTTTCCGAAGTGTTATACAGCAGTTCAACGGACAGTGTATTCGGTTCAACACCGGCTTCTTTCAGCAGGGCTTTAGCCTTGTCTTCACGCTCCAGCATGTCTTCACCGGCATATTCAGCTTTTACGCCGCCTTCAACATAATTGGCAATGCCCGGAGGAACGATAGAATAGGCCGGGAGCATTGTACCTTGCCAGACCTGTTCTGCCATGAACTCGCGGTCAATGGCCATAGAAATAGCTTCGCGAACGCGCGGGTCTTTCAGCTTGCTGTCGGCAACCTTGCCTTTAACCGGCAGATAATAGGAGCCGAGATAAGGCGCCATACGGAACTCTTTGGCAAGATTTTGCTTCACATACGTCAACTGTTCAGCCGGAACGTCCGAACAAATCTGAACTTCTTTGGCTTCAAAACGGCGCATACAGCTGGCGCGGTCTTCAAACGGAATCCAGTTAATGACATCAATTTTAACATTGGCCGCATCATAATAATGCGGGTTTTTCTTCATGACGATTTTGTCGTTCGGCGTAAAGCTTACCAGCTGATAGGCACCATTGGTGACCATTTTGCCCGGTGTAGTGAATTTATCACCGTTTTCCTCAACGCTTTTCTTATTCATTGGCAGGCCGGTTTGATGGGTCAGCAATTCAAGAAAATATGGTGTCGGAGTGTGTAGCGTGATCTTGAGTGTCGCATCGTCAACAGCTTCAACACCCAATTCTTCAAGTGGTTTCTTGCCGGATACAACAAGTTCTGAATTATTAATCGGGAACAGAATGCTGGCATAACCTGCAGCAGTTTTCGGATCCATAATACGGCGGAACGTAAACAGGAAGTCAGCGGCGGTTACTTTATCGCCATTCGACCATTTTGCATCATCACGCAGGTGGAATGTGTAAACCAGACCGTCTTCAGAAATGTCCCAGGATTTGGCAACGCCTGCAACAACCTGACCGTCAGCATCCTGAATGACCAGTCCGTCATAGAGATCCTGCAATACATTGCGCTCGGAAACGGTGGATGTGCGGTGATGATCCAGTGTTGCCGGATCGGTGTCGTTACCACGGTTCAGAACGACTTCAGCGGCAGCAGCACCGGCAAAAGCGCCGGTCAGTGTGAGTGCGCAGACACCTGCGAGCAAAATTTTACGATACATATAACCCTCCCTGTTAAAGTACAGAGCCGGATTCTAGTATGTGTTTTTCAGGCAGAGTCAAATATCTATTTTCAGTTCTCAGCCTTACGCCTTTAGTCGAAGGAGATTATTTTAAAACAAAAGAGAAACTTTGTTATTTCTAGCAATATTATTGGCTAATTCTAAAATTTTATTACAAAGAACGAAACTAAAACAAATTGCCAGAAAATCATATTATTCAATAGGATAAAATATTTTATCAACATTGGTAACTTAAGTAAAATACAATAAATGTGGCTGATGAAAAAAATCTGTCTTTATGTGGATAAAAACCCTGTCATTTCAGCGGACAAGACCTTCATTCTGCAGGCAAATCAACCAAATCACGAGTCAGTTTTGTAACGGCAATATGTCATCGCCTGTTTTACCGGATGATCAGTCAATAAAAAGGCCGCTGAAAGCGGCCTTCTGAAGTACTGTTTTTGACTTATTTTTGAGCGTTTAATTCCGCCAGAATTTCCTCCGTATGCTCACCTAAACGCGGGGAGCGCAGACCTGTTTTCAGCTCTGCATTGGAGAATTTCAGCGGCGTGCGCAGCCCCGGAACGCCCTGATTATCCACCCGCATCTGACGGGCGATAAATTGCGGATCGCTGAACACATCGGCAATCGTATTGATCGGTCCTGCCGGTACTGCGAGCTTTTCCAGTGCCGCAAGCAGATCATCCCGCAGCCAGAGACTGGTCTTTGCTTCCAGTAATGCTGTCAGTTCATCACGATTGCGAACACGCGCGGCATTGGTGCGGAATTTTTCATCCACGGCCAGCTCAGACAGTCCGAGAGCACCGGCGAGCTTGGCAAATTGTCCGTCATTACCGCAGGCAATAATGAAATAGCCGTCTTTCACCGGCAATGTCTGATAGGGCGCAATATTCGGATGGGCATTACCGAGACGTTTCGGTGCTATGCCGGAGGCGAGGAAATTCATGGCCTGATTGGCGAGAACGCCGGTCATGCAATCAAACAGCGACATATCAATATGCTGACCGAGGCCGGTGGCTTGGCGATGTAACAGCGCGGACTGGATGCCGATAACGCCGTAAAGACCGGTGATAATATCGACCAGTGCCACGCCGATTTTCTGCGGCTCACCTTTCGGATCGCCGGTAATATCCATAATGCCGCTCATGCCCTGAATCATAAAATCATAACCGGCGCGTGCTGCATAAGGCCCGTCATGGCCGAAACCCGTGACCGAGCAATAGATCAGACGGGGATTGATTGCTTTCAGAGAGTCATAATCAAGGCCGTATTTCTGCAACCCGCCGAGTTTGAAATTCTCGATGACAATATCAGCATCTTTGATGAGTTTGAGTACAGTCTCACGCCCTGCATCTTCACGAAAATCGCAGGTGATCGAGCGCTTGCCGCGGTTGCAGGCATGATAATAGGCTGCAGATTGTTCTGCACCGTCATCAATATAAGGCGGCCCCCATTGGCGGGTGTCATCGCCCTCAGGACTTTCTACCTTAATGACATCGGCGCCGAGATCCGCCAATGTCTGGCCGATCCACGGCCCTGCAAGAATACGTGCCAGTTCAACGACTTTAATGCCTTCCAGCGGCGCCTGCATCAGATTTGCTCCGGATATGAAAAACCCGCTTTCATCGCGCCTGTACCGGACAAATAATCCGTACCGGTACAGGCTGAGAAAGCGGGCGATTATCAGTTATTAAAAGAATGCCTGAAGACCGGTCTGCGCACGGCCGAGGATCAGCGCGTGAACGTCATGGGTCCCTTCATAAGTATTCACTGTTTCCAGATTCTGTGAATGGCGCATCACGTGATATTCGATCTGAATACCGTTACCACCATGCATGTCACGTGCCTGACGGGCGATGTCGAGCGCTTTACCGCAATTGTTGCGCTTCATCAGCGAAATCATTTCCGGTGCGAATTTGTGATCGTCCATCAGACGGCCAACACGCAGCGAACCCTGAAGGCCGAGCGTGATTTCTGTCTGCATGTCAGCCAGCTTCTTCTGGAAAAGCTGTGTCTGCGCCAGCGGACGGTTGAACTGCTTGCGATCCAGACCATATTGCAGCGCACGGTGCCAGCAATCTTCCGCCGCACCCAGTACACCCCATGAAATACCGTAGCGGGCGCGGTTAAGGCAGCCGAACGGACCTTTGAGGCCGGAAACATTTGGCAGCAGCGCATCTTCGCCAACTTCCACGCCGTCCATAACGATTTCACCGGTGACGGATGCACGCAGCGAAAGTTTGCCGCCGATCTTCGGCGCGCTCAGACCTTTCATGCCTTTTTCAAGCACGAAACCACGGATCTGGTTGTCATGGGCAACCGACTTTGCCCAGACCACGAATACATCGGCGATCGGGGAGTTGGAAATCCACATTTTCGAGCCGTGCAGCTTGTAGCCGGTCGCGGTTTTCTCTGCGCGGGTTTTCATGCCTGCAGGATCGGAACCGGCATCCGGTTCGGTCAGGCCAAAGCAGCCGATCAGTTCGCCGGAGACCAGACCCGGCAGATATTTGTCTTTCTGCTCTTCTGAACCATAGGCAAAAATCGGGTAGATCACGAGGGAAGACTGCACGCTCATCATCGAGCGATAGCCGGAGTCGATGCGCTCAACCTCACGGGCAACGAGACCGTAGGAAACATAATTGGCTTCAGCCGCACCGTATTTTTCCGGCAATGTCACACCGAGCAGACCGGCCTGCCCCATCAGGCGGAACAGTTCAGGCTGTACAGCTTCTTCCAGATAGGCTTCTTCAATGCGCGGCAGCAATTCGCTCTTGGCAAAAGCCGCAGCGGAATCGCGGATCATGCGCTCATCATCAGACAACTGATCATCGAGCAGGAACGGATCGCTCCATGAAAATTTTGTCATGTCACTCATTTACTATCTCCCGATAAATTTGACTCATTCTCAGACGACTACCCTAAAACTGCAAACCCTTATTTGCACTTTAGTTATGAATTCTGCGCATCAACTCGGTAATACTCACCTTGGGTAAGTTCAGTTTTGTCAGGAGGTTCGGAAGAAACGAGCCTGAATTTCCTGATGAAAATGCCTGTCAGCCTTTATCAGTGTTGAAAACGCGCGGCCAGTTCCAGCCATGCACGCGCCGCATGAGGCAGATAAGCGCCGCGCCGCCAAACCCATGCCATATCCCATGAAAGGTCCGGTTCGGTGAGGGTGATATGGCGGACACCGTCGCGCACCCGCTGCTCGGCAATCAGGCGCGGAAGAAAGCCGATACCAAGCCCTGCATAAACCAGCTCGATGATGAAATTAATCTGGCTGGAACGTGCGGCAATGGATGGTGTGAAACCCTGACTACGGCAGGCATTAAGAATGATCGGATTGAGCGCAAAGGCACTGTCAAACAGGATAAACGGCATATCCTGTAATTGTTTCAAGGGAATAAACGGTTGATCGGCCAGCGGGTGCGAAGCAGGGATCAGCACATCAATCGGCTCTTTGCGGACATTTTGCCAGTCAAATTCATCCGGCGCAGGCAAGAGGGATGCACCGAGATCCACTTCGCCGTCGCGCACCATATCTTCGAGTTTTTTACTGCCATGTTCAACAAGATGAATATCAATGCCGGGATAAAGACGACGGTAAATCGCAAACATTGGTGCAAATAGTGCGTCACTGCCGATCGGTGGCAGCCCAAGCCGTAGCACGCCTTTGGTCAGTCCCTGTAGTTCCGCCAGTTCGGTTTTCAGATCGTCCTGCTCTGCCAGCATACGCAGAGCGCGCTGGAATACCACTTCTCCGGCATCAGTCATCACCGATTTATGGCCGTTACGGTCGAGCAGGGTTAAGCCCAGTTCATCTTCAAGCTGGCGCACGGCTTTGCTGACGGCAGACTGGGTCAGAAAGACCGTTTTAGCGGCCTGCGTGAAACCGCCTTGCCGGACAACCTCCGTAAATATCCGTAACGTGCGCAGTTCCATCACTATTCCTTTTAGGACTTAATTCTATTCAATCAATTCATTTTTATCATGATTGATCTTCGCGTATAAGGGAGGAAAGTAATTTTTCATGAAAAGAGTGCCATAAAATGTCTCCAGCTCAACTGTCGGGAGGAGTCCGTCATTGGGTGCAAAGCAGCCGGATCGGCCAGATCGCATTGATCGCCGGTTTCTGGGCTTTGGGTGAGGGTATTGTCAGAGTAACGCATATGCCGGTGCCCGGCAGTGTGGTTGGTCTGTTCTTATTATTTATATTGCTGATGACCGGCGGCATGAATCTGCTGACTGTACGCCGCGGTGCGCAATGGTATCTGGCAGAAATGTTGCTGTTCTTTATCCCTGCAGTTCTTGCCGTGCTCGATCATCATGAGTTTTTCGGGCTGTTGGGTTTGAAAATTCTCGCGGTTATTCTGCTTGGTACGGTAATCGTGATGATTTCTACCGCATTGGCCGTTGAAGCAGGTTTGCGTCTGAGCCGTCATTTGCAGAAAATGAGGCATTCATCATGAGAGGGTTAGAGGGTTATTTAACACCTGCACTGTGGATGATGTTGCTCTGGTCAGCAGCAACAATCCTGTTCTATTTGCTGGCGAAGAAGCTCTATCGCCGCTGGCCGCGTGTCTGGTTCTCACCACTCATTGCCGCACCGGTTTTGCTGATCGCTGCTGTTTTACTATTCCGTACGTCCTATGCCGAATATAACAGTGCGACCCATTGGTTGGTGATGCTGTTGGGGCCTGCAACGGTTGCTTTTGCGGTGCCGATTTATGAGCAGAGAGCGACAATCCGGCAATATTGGCCGGTGCTGATGTTTGGCGTTCTGGTTGGCAGTTCTGTGGCTATTTTCTCGGCATGGGGCCTGGCAAGTCTGCTTAGCCTTGATGGCAGTCTGCGCCTCAGCCTGCTGCCGCGCTCGGTGACATCACCTTTTGCGATGGCCTTGTCGGAAGATATCGGCGGTATTCCCAACCTGACAGCGCTGTTTGTGGTTGTTACCGGTGTGATCGGTGCAGCACTCGGTGATACTTTATTACGCTTCCTGCCGTTGAAATCCGGCCTCGCCCGTGGCGCTTTGTTTGGTATGGGTGCCCATGGCGCAGGCGTGGCCAAAGCACAGCAGATCGGTCAGGAAGAAGGCACCATTGCCGGATTGGTGATGGTGTTGGTCGGCCTCGTCAATGTTTTCGCCGCACCGATGATCCGCTGGATTTTGCTGTAATAAAAAACCCGCCGGCTAAGGCGGGTTTTTAGTGCTTTTATACTCTTTTCTTGCGCATGAAGAAATAAATCACACCGAGCAGGACAAACCAGACCGGTGTGATCAGCAGCGCTTGCGCCGTGTCAGCCTGCTGTGCCAGTGCCCAGAGAATGAAGGCGAAAAACGCAAATACCATAATGATGGCAGCATAACCGCCCGGCATTTTGAAGTTTGATTTTTCATGGAGATCAGGGCGCTTACGGCGATATTGCACGTAAGATGCCAGAATGATCGACCAGACAAAGATAAACAGCAGTGCCGAGATTGTGGTCACAATGGTGAAAGCTTCAATAATGCTCTGACCTGCATAAAGCAGTACAACACCTGCAAGCAGGAATATACAGGAGAAGAACAACGCATTGACCGGCACTTTACGATGGTTCAGTTTGCCGAGAGCTTTTGGTGCCAGCGCATAGCTTGCCAGACCGAAAATCATACGCGATGTCGAATAAATTCCGGAATTCGCACTGGAAGCCGCAGAGGTCAGTACCACGAAGTTCACCACATGCGCGGCAATGCCGAGGCCTGCGAGCGAGAACATGGCCACAAACGGGCTGCTTGACGGGTCAACCTGATTCCACGGCATCACAGTCATGATGACGAAGAGCGAGCCGAGATAGAACAGAACAATACGCACAGGGATCGAGTTGATCGCCTTTGGCAGATTGCGCTCCGGATTTTCAGTTTCTGCGGCTGCTGTACCAACAAGCTCAATACCGACAAAAGCGAAAACCGCGATCTGGAAACCGGCGACAAAGCCGAAGAAACCATTCGGGAAGAAGCCGCCCTGATCCCACAAATGGGTAACAGAAGCTGCTGTACCGTTTGGTGATGTATAGCCGGATGTCAGCATGACAACACCGGTAATAATCAGCGCGACGATTGCTACGATCTTGATGAGTGCAAACCAAAATTCGATTTCACCGAAATTGCGCACATTTGGCAGGTTCAGCGCGACCAGAACGACGATCAGACCAAGAGCCGGCACCCATAATGCCAGTTCAGGGAACCAGAACGACATATAGCCGGCAACGGCAACCACATCGGCAATACCGGTTACAATCCAGCACAGCCAATAGGTCCAGCCGGTAAAAAACTGCGCCCATGATCCGAGATAATCACCGGCGAAATCGGCGAAAGAGCGATAATTCAGGTTGGACAATAACAGCTCGCCCAAAGCGCGCATGACGAAAAACAGCATGAAGCCGATAATCGCATAGACCAGCAGGATCGAAGGTCCTGCGAGTGAAATTGTTTTTCCGGAGCCCATGAAAAGGCCGGTACCGATAGCGCCGCCGATGGCGATCAGCTGTAAATGACGGTTTTTCAGATTACGGGCTAGGTGCGGTTCTTCCTCGCGGGAATGCGGCTGCCCCGATGCAGTATCCATTCAGTATGCCTCACAATTCATCTGCCAGAATATTTTCCCTCCTAAATCCAAGAAAATATTCTGTTTTTGTTTTCTGCATGCTTTGCCGGCGCGCGCTGATTCCGCAGCGCTGGCAAACACCCTGAGCGATTACTCCTGTGTGCTTTCAAGGGAAAGCAAAATTTGCATGAGGTTAGACTAATGTCGCATAGGGCGGTGCTATGACGTGTCGGTAAAAGAAAAAGGCCCTGATTTTCATCAGGGCCTTTTTGATTGTTTTAGTCTGTGTATGCATCCATCGGCGGGCAGGAGCAAACCAGATTGCGGTCGCCGCCTACGTTGTCGATGCGTGATACCGGAGCCCAGTATTTGGAAGCCGGATCCATATTTTTCGCAGGGAAGGCTGCTTCCTTGCGGGAATACGGATGCTTCCAGTCGTCGAGCATGGTGTCTGCAACGGTATGCGGTGCATTCGCCAGCGGATTGTCATCCTGCGGCCACTCACCGGCTTCGACCTTAGCCGCTTCCTTAGCGATGGAGATCATAGCGTCGCAAAGACGATCCACTTCAGCCTTGGATTCGGATTCAGTCGGTTCAACCATCAGCGTACCGGCAACCGGCCATGACATGGTCGGCGCGTGGAAGCCGTAATCGATCAGACGCTTGGCAACATCTTCAACGGTCACACCGGCTTTGTCTTTCAACACGCGGGTGTCAACGATGCACTCATGCGCAACGCGATTGTTCGCACCGGTATAAAGGATCGGATAATGATCCTTCAGGCGCTCAGCAATGTAGTTCGCATTGAGAATGGCCACTTCCGTTGCATTTTTCAGACCGGCGCCGCCCATCATACGGATATACATCCATGTGATAACGAGGATAGACGCACTGCCGAATGGTGCAGCGGAAACCGCATTGTCGCTGCCTGCATTCACATGACCCGGCAGGAATGGTGCCAGATGTGCGCCAACGCCGATCGGACCAATGCCCGGGCCGCCGCCGCCATGCGGAATGCAGAAAGTTTTATGCAGGTTCATGTGGCAAACGTCAGCACCGATATCGGCCGGACGTGCCAGACCAACGAGTGCATTGAGGTTCGCACCGTCGAAGTAAACCTGACCGCCATTCGCATGAATGATTGTGCAGATTTCACGGATGGTTTCTTCAAACACACCGTGGGTGGACGGATAGGTGATCATCAGCGCCGACAGCGTATCGCGATACTGTTCTGCCTTGGCTTTCAGATCGGCCACATCAATGTCACCGTCTTCGAGGCAGTTGACGACAACCACTTTCATGCCTGCCATCTGCGCACTGGCCGGATTGGTACCGTGTGCGGAAGACGGGATAAGGCAGATATTGCGGTTTTCGTCGCCATTTGCGCGGTGATAGCGGCGGATTGCCAGAAGACCGGCATATTCGCCCTGACTACCGGCATTCGGCTGCAGGGATACAGCGTCAAAACCGGTCACTTCGCAAAGCCATGCTTCGAGATTGTCGGTCAGAACTTTGTAGCCTTCCAGATGCGCCTGTGGTGCAAAAGGATGCAGACCACCGACGGTCGGCCATGAGACCGGCATCATTTCGGCAGCCGCATTGAGCTTCATGGTGCAGGAGCCGAGCGGGATCATCGCACGGTCAAGCGCCAGATCCTTGTCTGCCAATTTGCGCAGGAAACGCATCATTTCGGTTTCTGAACGATAGCTGTGGAATGCAGCCTGCGTCAGGAAATATTCGTCACGCGGCGCATCCGGCAACAGACGGGCAGCTTTTTCAACAGGCTTCGCACCGAACAATGCAACCAGAGCCAGATAATCATCTTCCAGCGAGGTTTCATCAAAAGTCACAGACACAGTATCAGCATCAATAACGCGGATCAGGCGGTCGCCTGCCAGAGCCTTGTCAGCATAATCCTGTGCTTTGCCTTTAACAGTCACAGTCACTGTATCAAACAGCTGCTCACCGGCCAGTTCAAAACCGGCAGCTTTCAGCGAGGCTGCAAAGCGGGCAGTGATCGCATGAACAGCATCAGCAATAGCCTGCAGGCCTTTAGGGCCGTGCCAGATTGCATAAGATGCAGCCATATTGGCCAGCAGTGCCTGAGCGGTACAGATATTCGATGTCGCTTTATCGCGGCGAATATGCTGTTCGCGGGTCTGCAGTGCCAGACGATAGGCCGGACGGCCATGCGCATCGAGCGACTGACCGACGATACGGCCCGGAATGATACGGGTGAGGTTTTCTTTCACACCGAGATAAGCAGCGTGAGGACCACCATTGCCCATTGGCACGCCGTAGCGCTGCATGGAACCGACAGCAATATCGGCACCCCATGAGCCCGGAGACTGGGTGATGGTCAGTGCCAGAGGATCGGCAACGGCCACAACCAGAGCGCCGGTCTGTTTGGCGCTGGCGATAATACGGGTGAAATCGCCGTAAACGCCGCGTGTATCCGGCCAGGGAATGATCACCGCAGCGGTTGTGGTATCCACTTCGCCGCCAACTTCAATGATCATGCCATGCGGTTCTGCACGGGTGTTCAGAACATCCAGTGTCTGCGGGTGCAATTCACCGGCAATAACCATTTTCGGACGTTTTTCGCGGTGATGGCGATAGGCAATGCCAACAGCTTCAGCAACAGCAGTTGCTTCATCCAGCAGCGATGCGCAGGCAACCGGCAGACCGGTCAGTTCTGTCACCAGTGTCTGGAAGTTGAACAGCAGTTCAAGGCGACCCTGACTGATTTCAGCCTGATACGGTGTATAGGCTGTGTACCATGCCGGATTTTCAAACAGGTTGCGCTGAATAACCGGCGGCACATGGGTGCCGTGATAGCCCGCACCGTAGAAGCTTTTGGCAACCACGTTGCGACCCATAATGCCGGACAGTTCACTGAGAGCTGCGGCTTCATCAAGCGGAGCAGGCAGGTTGAGTGCGCGGTCAAGACGAATTGACTGCGGCACTGCCTGACTGATGAGAGCGTCCAGCGACGGCAGACCAAGCGCCGACAGCATTTCCTGCTGTTCACTGGCGCGAGGGCCGATATGGCGCTCTACAAAAGGAAGAGATGATGATGCCATGATTTAGCCAACCAGTGCCTGATAACCGGCAGCGTCGAGCAGACCTTCGAGCTGACCTGCATCGGAGATTTTCATCTTCCACAGCCAGCCTTCGCCTTCTGCCGCGCTGTTGACGAGCGCAGGGTTGCCGTTCAGTTCTTCATTGATTTCAATGACTTCACCGTTAAGCGGTGCATACACATCGGATGCAGCTTTTACAGACTCAACCACAACAATGGCTTCGCCTTTTTCCACAACGCGTTCAACTTCAGGCAGTTCTACGAAAACGAGGTCGCCGAGCTGTTCCTGAGCGTGGTTGGTGATGCCGACAGTTGCAATGTCGCCTTCAACGCTGAGCCATTCATGATCTTCGGTAAAAAAGATTTTAGGCATGCGATTATCCTTTGTGATAGCGAGGTTGGGTAAATGGAAGTGTATGGACGTCTACAGGCACTTTATTGCCGCGGACTTCCGCAAAAAGACGTGTGCCCGGTTCTTTCAGATCGGCTCTGACATAACCCATGGCAACAGGGAAACCAGCTGAAGGGCCGAAGCCGCCGGAAGTGATTTCACCGACTTCGCTGCCGGCTTCATCAAACAGTTTGGTACCGGCGCGAACCGGCTGACGGCCTTCCGGCTTGATGCCGACGCGGCGCTTTTCAGGACCACTGGCAATCAGTTCCAGAACTTTAGCGGCGGCAGGGAAAGCGGCGGTTTCGCGCACAGCTTTGGTGATTGCCCATGTCAGACCGGCGGAAACCGGATCAATGGTTTCAGTAATGTCCTGACCATGCAGGCAGAGACCGGCTTCAAGACGTAAGCTATCACGGGCGGCAAGGCCGATCCATGCAACGCGGGCATCGCCCAGCAGAGATTTCGCCAGTGCCGGTGCATCGCTGAGCGGCGCGGCAATTTCAAAACCATCTTCACCGGTATAGCCGGAGCGGGTAACGAACCAGCCCTGTTTTGGCTCAAAACCATGCATGAATTTCAGCTCTTCAACGCTGAAACCGAGATCAGATGCGATGCTCTTCATAACATCAGCAGCCTGCGGGCCCTGAATGGCCAGCAGAACGCGGTCAAGCGGCGTAACGGTGCAATTGAGACCTGCAGCACCTTTTTGGAAATGCGCAATATCAATGGCAGCATTACCGGCATTGGCGACGATCATGAAGCGTTCGTCACCCAGACGGGTCACGATCAGGTCATCAATGATGCCTGCGTCATTATTCATAAGGAACGTATATTTCGACTGGCCTTCATTGAGTTTGGTGACATCAATCGGGCACAGCTTTGCAAACAAAGCGGCAGCATCGCTGCCTGAAACTTCAATGAGTTTCATATGTGAGATGTCGAACAGCCCAGCCTGTTCACGTGTATGAACATGCTCTTTCATCACGCCAAGCGGATAAGTCAGCGGCATGTTCCAACCGGCAAAGCCGCCGAAACGGGCACCGGATGCAATATGTAATTCTTCCAGCGGAAGCGTTTTTAAAGAAGATGTATCGCCCATTTTTCACTCCAGAGACACACGTCCGCCTTCCGCAAAAGCGGAAAGCCATGATGTACCCCTCTGTCGGAAGCCTGAGAGACTCGCAAGCCTGTTGAGGCTTACTTACACCTTCGGCGCGGGGTTTCCCCCGACTTTCCAGAGTTGCCTTGCTTTTCTGCGGTTCTTGGTACCTGAGAGATTTCGGGCGATTTCCCCTTCGGTGGCCGTTACCGGCACTCTCCCGCAGACAAACAGGAATCAGGATATGATCCTCTCCTCGACATGCGTGCCTTTTATCGCAGCTGACTGGTGAAGTCATCTGGAATTATTATAATGCGGCTCTTTGCGCAGTGATTGAATGTCGCGTCTTTTGAAAAACGCGGTTTCGGCAGCGACACAGAATGCACAATATAAGACGTATGGAATTTTCTGCGCTGTCAAAACCGCGGGTGAGAATTTTCAACATGCGGATTCGGGTGATTCACATCTGTTTTTCAACTGCGAGGCAGCGGATTTGTGTGATTTTGAGTTGAGTGCGGGAGTTTTCAAAAGAAAATATCCTTTAAAAATCAAGGAAAATCGGGCTTTTTGAAAATAATTACCTGTTCGCTGCATAATTTCTGTTCAGGGTGCTGGACAGGCAAAATTTTAATGCTATAAAGCGCTCACATCAGACGGACACCAACACCGTCACGCTGGCCGGACAGGCTTGCAGGGATGCCCGGATAGCTCAGTTGGTAGAGCAGCGGATTGAAAATCCGCGTGTCGGCGGTTCAAATCCGTCTCCGGGCACCACTATTTTTCAAAAAATTGATGACAGATAAACGCACAAAACGACTTTGTGTTTGCATTTTCGGTGCTGTTGTTGTTTTTATCATCAGCAAAAATTCTTCAAATCAATCAATATCATGCGATTCTCAGTATAAAATCGCATTGACTTTTATTGCAGATAAAGCGCAAAGAGCGAATAGAAAGTATATTCTTAAGATTATCTTCTTTCTTTACTTAAGGTTATGCTAAATTTATATGCAAACAAAGGTCGATCATGAACCGGCACCGTATTTTTTCTATCTTAGCTTTTTCACTGCTTACCTCAATCGCCAGCGGCGTAGTTTACGCGCAGGACAACAGCGATCCATCCTATCTGGAAAAGCGCAATGATCTTGGAATCATTGCCTACTGCAGCAGTAAAGGTCTGCTGGAGGCTGATTCTGAAAAATACTTCAAAGTCGGCATTGATGAAATTTACGGCGAACTGCCAAGTTCAGATGAAGCAGAGCTTCATGAGCAGAAAGGCCGTGACGGCATTTCTTATCTTCAGGGTGACGAACAGTCACTCGATGACCTTGCTGCTGCAAACAATGTCGATGTTGCGGCTGTTTGTGATCAATATAAAGGGCAGGTCACTTTGGGTAAAATGATGGCAAAACGGAAAAGCGGCCAGTAAGTTTGCCAATAATTCTGTCCGTGGCCCAGGATGCCACAGGTTTTCTCTGATCCTTTCCGTTATATGAAACAAACGAAACAGGTTTTCTTATGAATACAAAACTCTTAGCCGTTTTCACTGCTGCAATAATTCAATTGCTGGTCCTGTCTTCAGCTGTATTTGCTGATGCTGACAGCGACAAGCTCTATAATTCTGCACGCAATCAGCTTGGCCTGATCAAATATTGCGTTGCAAACGGTCATATTTCCGCTGATGCGACTACCGGTTATGAGAAAATCATTGCAGCCCTGCCGGTTGCTGCAGATTCAGCTGAAAGCGATAAGTACGAAGCGGAAGGCGCCAATGGCAACAGCTATGACGGCACTGAACCTGTTTCAATTGAACAGATTGCGACCGCCACAGGCTCAACAATTGCAGCCCATTGCGCACAATACGAAGCCCTGACAAAACAGTAATTCCTGTCTGTTTTGCATAGTTACGATACGAAAACGGGGCAGATTTTAAGTCTGCTCTGTTTTACTTGCCCTTCAGGGAAGAGTAGCAGGCTCTCAGTGCGGCCATTGCTGCTGCCGATTTATCAGATGCAAAATGATATGGGCCAATCTTGAGGCTTTTCGCTTTTGATAGTCTGGTGATCCAGTCCGTTTCCCCGTTCAGCTCAACGGTCAGGGTGCCGGCCAGAGGCGCGGCTTCTGCATTTACCGGCATATCATTGATCTGCACCGGCCAATTGCCGGTATTGTCCGGAAATTCTTCAGCAACGGATAGCATGGCAGATAACAGCGGCACCGTCTGGTCTGGTGTCGCTTTGACAACCACCATTGAAAATTCACTCTGCTCTGTGCCTTGCAGAGAGATAAAGCAGGAGCATTTTGCGGTCTGCAGCGTCCATGCTTCTATCTGTGTTTCAGATAAAGCACGGTCCCCGTCTTCTGCACTGCACACTTCCGGTGCTGGTGGTTTAGGAACCGAGAAATATAATGTCCCCAGAACGATGACAGAGAATGTTGAGAGCATCACTTATCCGAAAATATCCTGCTGATGTGTTCGAGCCGGCAGTAATAATTTACGCCGTCATCAGCAGGGTTGTCATCGCAACAGCAGCCAGAGGAATAACCGCCCAATAATATTCTCTGCGCAATTTTCCTGTACTGACCGACAGGACAATAAGCATCGCGACAACAATCGGAATAACGATAAACACAATATCAGTCAGTGACATGAAACACTCTTCAAAGGATTTGTAATTGCCGGAGCCAGTAATCCGTAACATAAAAAAATGACAAAGCCTTATGAAAATGAAGAGGGGGAGCAAATCTGCTCCCCCTCTTGTTGTTCTGAAGCTGCGTAATCAGGCTGTTTCGGCAGCAAGACGTTTTCTCTGGCGTGCCCTGCGGGCGAGAACGGCGGGAACAACTGCCACGGCGGCGGCCAGTATCCAGAGGATCAGCGAGATTTTGCTCTGGAACAGGATGGAGATATCTCCGCCGCTAATGGCCAGTGCATTGCGCAGGTTCACTTCCATCATATTGCCAAGCACAAAACCCAGAATAATCGGCGCCATATCGAAGCCCGCTTTACGCAGCAGCCAGCCGACCATGCCGATTGCAAGCATCAGCAGCACAGCAAAGACAGATGCATGACTGGAATAGACGCCGATAATCGAGAGGATGAGGATACCGGGTACCAGAATCCAGTTCGGCAGAGTCAGAAGACGTGCAAATATATTGACGAGCGGCAGGTTGAGTAACAGCAACAGAATATTGCCGATGAACAGGGAGGCAATCAGACCACCCACAATTTCAGGGCGTTCGGCAATCAGCATCGGGCCCGGCTGAATATTATACAGCATCAACGCACCGAGCATAACGGCAGTTGTGCCTGATCCCGGTACACCCAGCGTCAGCATTGGCACAAAGGCACCGCAGGCTGTTGCATTATTCGCCGCTTCCGGAGCTGCAAGGCCACGGACATCGCCTTTGCCGAAAGTACCCTCCGTGTCGGAGATACGTTTTTCAGTTGTATAGGAAACAGCACTGGAAACGGATGCGCCGGTGCCGGGTAAAACGCCGACGATGAAGCCGATGAAAGAACCGCGCAATGTTGCGCCGGTTGAGCGCACAACATCGCTCCAGCGGACAAACATACGCCCCATATTGCGGATGACAGTGTGGCCCCTGGCTTGATTTTCCAAAATGAGCAATGCTTCCGAGATCGAGAAAAGACCAATTACCAGCACCACAAATTCAATGCCATCGCCGAGTTCCGGCTCGTTGAAGGTGAAGCGATAGGCGCCGGAGGTTGCATCGAGACCGACAGTTGCCAGCATCAGGCCGAGTACACAGCCGATCAATGTTTTGGCAGGTTGTGAACCGACCATGGAACCGAGTGTGGCAAAGGCAAATACCATCAGTACAAAATATTCGGCCGGACCAAAGCCGATCGCAATACCGGATAGCAGTGGTGCAAAAAGTGCCAGACCCGTTGCGCCGATCATGCCGCCTACGAATGAGGACAATCCGGACAGCATAAGCGCTTCACCGGCACGTCCCTGACGCGCCATCGGATTTCCGTCCAGCGCAGTCATCACCGCACCGGCATCACCCGGTACATTGAGCAGGATGGAGGAAATACGACCACCATATTCTGCGCCGCAATAAATGGCTGCCAGCAGGATCATTGTACTTTCCGGCGGCAGCCCCATTGTATAGGCAATCGGCAGCAGCAGAGCGATGCCGTTAATGGGACCGATGGCGGGCAGGGCACCGACCATGGTGCCGATAAAAGCGCCGATCAGACCGATGAGAAGATTTTGGGTTGTCAGGGCAACGGCAAAACCGTTCCAGAGATAATCAAGATTCATGTGAAAATTCCTTTCGGCGGAAAAATGGCCGGCTGAGATACGGCCAATCAGCCAAAAACAATGCCCTTGGGCAGATAGACTTCGAGCAAATAGGAAAATACAAACCACCAAAGCAGGGCTTGCAGGGCGCCACCTGCCAGTGCAAATTTCAGTGGTGCGCCAAACAGGGCGGCAATCACGGTGACGATGAAGAAAACAGTCAGCAGAAAACCTGCGGTTTCAAGCAGCAGTACGGCCACAACCAGTGTCAGAGGCACAGCCAGCACCCGCAGCAATGTGGCCCCGCGCGGAAAATCTTCCGCCTCGCCCGGATTTCTGAGATAAAAGAAACATAACAGTCCGAGAATGACTGCCAGTATGACCGGCACTACCCGTGGCCCGAGAGGATCTGAAGCAAAAGCATAGTCAATGCGGCTGCCGCCAATTCCGTAAATCACGGCCAGCACCAGAAAACAGGCCGCATAAATAGGCCCTGTACGTTTTGAATTTACTGAGTTTTCGGACATAAACTGCCTCCTGCATCGCCGCCGGTGAGGCGGTTGCCGCATAATTTGCTCATGGCTTTGCGAAGATGCTGATGCATATCCGGACACAGCCAGAGAAGTGTAGAAGTGAAACGGATTGATCCTGCTATACTGGCAAAAGCACAGAATGCGGGATTAGTCAGGGCCCAAGAGCACCATGCAGGCGGCACGGAATGGAGGTCGCGCCACCTGCAAAGCTGCGTTTACATACCTGCTTCTTTGGCCAGTGTTTTAAAGCGTGCTACATCAGCTTTAACCTGATCGTCAAAAGCCTGCCCGATCTGAGTATAGGCATAAAGGCCGCGTGCTTCACGCTCCTGCGCAAATTCCGGTGTTTCTGCCATTTTAGCAAAAGCCTCGACCCACCATTTATAATCAGTGTCAGAAACATCCTTGCCGACATAATAACCGCGCCAGACCGGCCAGTCGATTTCAACACCCTGTTCGCGGGCCGTTGCAACATCTTTGAGATCACCCGGCAGACGCTCCGGTGCCATCACCGCAAGAATACGCACTTTACCTGCGGCATGATGCTTCGACATTTCCGCAGCATCACCGGCGCCGACTTTGACATGACCGCCTTCCAGAGCAGTCAGTACCGCGCCGCCGCCCTCAAGCGCGACATAGCGCATTTGTTTCGGATCCTGACCTGCATTTTTAGCCAGCAGCGAACCTTTCATCCAGTCCTGCGAGCCGACAGCGCCTCCACCTGCTATGGCGAAGTCAGAAGGGTTCTCTTTATAGGCGGCAATCAGCTCCTGAAGGTTTTTATAAGGGGAATCTGCTGCCACAACCAGCACACCGTAATCTGTGCCGAGAGCACCAAGCCAGCGGACTGAACTTTCATCATATTTGCCGAATTTGCCCTGTGCGATCAGCAGTGCCGAGCCGGTGGAGGCTGCTGCGATCATATTATTATCGGCTGCGCGTTTGCTGATGACATGATTATAAGCAACCGCACCGACGCCGCCTTCCATATAGGTGACAGCCATTGGTTTATTGATTGTTTTTGTTGCCAGCAGTGCATTTGCTGCCAGACGACAGGTCAGATCAAAGCCGCCGCCTGGCTTCGCCCCCGCGAGACATTCCGGCTTTGACGGTTCAGCCTGAGCACCTGCGCCCGCAGTGAAAGCCACTCCGGTAACGGCCAGTGCACCAATAAACAGATATTTCATATGCGCTCCCTCTCATCCGCTCTCCTGGCGGCTCCTCGCAACATCTGAACGACAACCGGTAATTTTACATCGCGGTGCGGAGACCGCAGTAACCGGCATCACAGACATTCCTCCCAGTCTGTGATCGGGCGAAACTTCCATATGAACCTGTCATGAGACTGTCACCGAAAATAGATTTTCGTGTTCTTGTGTACTGCGCTTTTCTCATGTTAACTCGGCATCATGCGTATTCTTTTGGTGGAAGACACAACTGATGTCGGGGAGGCAATCAGCCAGCGTCTGCAAAAAACCGGTCACCTGATTGACTGGCAAACAGACGGCGCTGCGGCTGCTGAAATTCTCGGCTTTACAGAATATGATCTGGTTATTCTCGACGTTATGCTACCAGGCATGAACGGTTTCGAGATACTGAAACATATCCGTAAGACCGGTAATATGACGCCGGTGCTGATTTTGACGGCGCGTTCCGAGGTTGAAGACCGTGTTGGTGCGCTGGATATCGGCGCGGATGATTATCTGGTGAAGCCCTTTGATTTTCGTGAGCTTGAAGCCCGTATCAGGGTGCTGTTACGTCGCAAAAACGGTGGTGCCACAAATCTTATCACCTGCGGCGACCTTATTCTTGACCGGCAAAGCCGCTCGGTCTCGGTTGGTACAAAAGAAATTCAGCTGAAAAGGCGTGAAATCGCAATATTGGAATTGCTGCTCTCAAGACCCGGGCGGTTATTCAGTAAGGGTGAGTTGATGGATCATCTCTACGGTTTTGATGAAGAGGTGAACAGCAATGCTGTTGAGCTTTATATCAGCCGTCTGAGAAAAAAGATTGAGGGAGCGCGCGTCCGGATCATTACGCAGCGGGGCATCGGCTACCAGATGGTCGCAGATAATGGCACGTGAGCATTCGCTTTTTGGCAGGCTGGTTCTGCGGGTCACGATTATTCTGATTATCGGCGCAGCATTGCTTATCACCGCTGCGTGGTATTACGGGCGCAGTGCTGCCAGCCAGACCTATGACCGGCTGCTGCTCGGTGCTGCTTTGCAAATGGCCGGCAGCCTGTCCATCGAGGATGGCAAGCTGAATGCAAGTCTTCCGGTTTCGGCCTTTGAATTGCTGGGATTTTCACAGGAAGACCGTATCTTTTACCGCCTGATTGATACGGAAGGGCAAACCCTGACGGGTTATCGCGATCTGGCCGGTTATATTGATTATACTGCGGCGCGGCCGGGGCCGGTTTTTCTCAATGATGTTTATCGCGACACGCCTGTGCGTCTGGTGGTTGTCTCCCGTGTTTTGTCGGACCCGCCTTTATCCGGATGGGCATATGTGCTCGTGGCGCAAACGACTGAAGCCAGAAATGCGCTGACACAGGAAATTACCAGCCGTGCGATTTTGCTCGTTATTCTTATGAGCTTTCTGGCGCTGATCGCCGGAATTCTGGCAATACGCTATTCGCTGCAACCTGTGGCGGCGCTTGGCAGCGCGCTGCATAAACGTGATCCGCAGGACCTGACCCCGCTTGATCTCGATATACCGACCGAGATGAAGCCGTTTATCGGTTCGATCAATCATTTTATGAACCGGCTTGACCAAAGGGTGATACTTCTGCAGCGTTTTATTGCCGATGCGGCACATCAGATACGCACACCGCTGACAGCTCTGGCTGCACAGGCGGATATGCTGGAAACCGAAACTCTGCCGGCAAATGCGCAACATTCCCTGCAACGTATGCGCGTTCGCATCGCGGAATTATCAAGGCTGACAGGACAATTACTCAATCATGCCATGGTCATTCACAGGGCAGGGACAGTGCATCTGGAAAAGACAGATCTGGTCATTGTTGCCAGACAGGCTTTCCGCATGGCTGTGCCGGTGACAGTTAATCCTGATATTGTGGTGTCATTCGAGGCTGCGCAAAAGCAAGTGCCAGTAGCGGGGGATATTGTCAGTCTGCGCGAGGCAATTGCCAATATTATCGATAATGCCCTGCGCCATGGCAGTAAGGCCGAACTTGCGGTCAGGGTTGCCGCAGAAAACGGCCGTGCTCTGGTGGAAGTTTCTGATGACGGGGATGGTATCCCGCCTGAAAAATGGCATCATGTTGTTGAGCGCTTCATGACGTCGAAACCGCATGAGGGTAATTCCGGTCTGGGCTTTGCCATCGCTTCGGAAGTTGCAACCGCCCATAGCGGTCTGATCCGCTTCAGGGAGAAAACCACCCGTAGTAATTTCTGTGTCATTCTGGATATTCCGCTGGGGCAGGACACATGATGAGCAAATATCAGGCCTTGAGATTATCTGTGCTGGCCGCTTGGTTTGTGACAAGTGTTGCGTCTCCTGTCAGTGCTTCCGAGGGGACATTCAGTCTGTTTCCTGCAATAAAACCGGAAACAGAGCGCCTGCAAATCAGCGGAGCGATGGATACAGCGGCGATTGCGCCTTTAATCAGGGATTTTCAAAGGCAAAGACCGGATATAGCTGTGGCCTATAATGATCGTGTAACCAATGATCTTTACGAAGATGCGGATGCGGCCTGCATGGCTAAGACATCCTTTGCGGATGTTATTTTATCATCTTCGGTCGATCATCTGGTGAAACTCGCCAATGACGGATGTGCCCGATCCTATCAGTCACAATATACGGCCAATGTTCCTGAGTGGACTGAGTGGCGCAATGAAGTTTATGGTTTCACTTTTGAACCGGCGGTTCTGGTTTATAACAGCGATTATGTTGCGCCGGATGAAATGGCCGAAACACATGGCGAACTTGCCGATCTGCTGCGCAGGAAAAATGATTATTATTTCCGCCGTGTCGGTACCTATGATTTGCGGACATCCGGCATAGGCTATTTGCTTGCTTTTCTTGATGCGCAGCAGGCATCCGCGACCTACGGGCGGTTGCTGGAAAGTATGAGCCGGACAGAGAGTGCATTATATTGTTGCAATAATGATGTGCTCAGCAGATTGGAAAACGGCGAGCTTTATAT
Organism: Hyphomicrobiales bacterium; assembly: GCA_900470285.1. GTDB lineage: Bacteria > Pseudomonadota > Alphaproteobacteria > Rhizobiales > Rhizobiaceae > Pseudochrobactrum. The sequence continues at coordinate 56,171 of UCAG01000009.1, read as the reverse complement.
CGGCTATAATATTCTGGGCTCTTATGCCTATGCCGCGCAAAAGCGGAACCCCAAATTGCGTATTACAATGATGCGGGATTATACACATATTCTCAGCAGGGGTGTCTTGTTGCCGCGTTATGCAAAAAACTACCGCCTCGGAGAAGACTTTCTCGATTATCTGCTTTCACCGCAAGGAAAAGCTGTTGCCTTACAGGAAGGTATCTCTTTTCCATGGGATGGCGTGCCGCCACCTGATATTAATGCGCCGGCTTCTTTGCTGACATCGGGTATTGGCAGGCCGATACGGATCGGACCTTCCTTGCTCGCGGCGCAAGATCAGATGCGCAGGCAGCGTTTTATCGGTGACTGGCGTGATACAATGCTGCCATCTTCACCGGAGCCTTGATCTCTGCATCAGCTTTAATTCCGTGACAGCACCGGATTAAAGCCCCGGAATCTTCTTGCGAAGATTCCGGGGCGTATGCTCAGAATTTATAGGCTATACCAAGACGGACATTGTTGGTTGTCAGCTTGCCCCGGACGCCGTCATCATCATCGCCAAGCGTTCTTTTACCGTAATCTGCGTAGCGATATTCAGCACGTAACAACAAATTATTGGTCAGTGCATAATCAACACCTGCGCCGATTGTAAAACCTATACGGGTATCAGTCTGTTCAAGAGAATCGCGTACTCTTGCATCCTGAATGGTAAATGTATCCTTTACTCTTGCCACACTCAGACCACCGGCAATATACGGCAGCCAGCGCTCATAATTGACACCGAAACGGGCACGAACAGCCCCCTCAAACTCAACTCGCGGCGTAAAAGTAATTTCATTATTGGGGCCGGTTAACACAGTTGTCTTGCTTAAATCCGCATAATTAATATCGCCTTCAATACCAAACAGATAAGCATTGGAAAATTCCCAGTTATAACCGGCATAAATACCGCCGATAAAACCGGCAGGGCTGGCATTTATTGAGCTATCGTTATTATCAAAGCTGACTTTGGATTTTGCCCAATTATAGCCGACCTGACCGCCGATATAGGCGCCGCCCCAGATGGAGGCTTCATCATAGGCGGGGGCTTCAGGACTATTGTAAACGACATCGGCTGCATGAGAAATATTGATATTGGAAATGAAAATCGCAGCAGTTAAAAGTAAAAATTTATTTTTCACGCAATGTCTCCTTTTGAAAGCATGAGATTTAAATATATTTTCAATTCAATCAAAATAATGTAGTAAAAATACAACTCAAACCATTGATTTATTTTGTTTATTTCTAGACGATAAGATTTAAATTCATGGTAAAAATATATAATATATATTTTTACCAGAATAATTATATTTACATATTTTGGGATCTTGATTTTTTATTATATAAAAAATCTTGTGAAATTTCATTTTTTGAAGTGATGACTGGCGAATGATGATTGCAAGATCACCTTTGCAAGCAAAGGTGATCGCGGAAAATCAGTCACGGGCAAGAGCGGCCACCGGATCAAGCTTGGAGGCATTGCGTGCGGGCAGGAAGCCGAAACAAATACCGATCAGACTTGAGCAGATAAATGCGGCGATGATTGAGAATGGCGAATAGATCAGCTCAAACGGCGTATTGAATTGTCTGAACAACCAGCCGAAGCCCATAGCTACCATGATGCCTAGAAAACCGCCGATCAGACATACAAGCACAGCTTCGATCAGAAACTGCTGCAAGATATCGCTGCGCCTTGCGCCGACAGCCATCCGCACACCGATTTCATTGATCCGCTCTGACACGGAAACCAGCATAATATTCATCACACCGATACCGCCGACGAGCAATGAAATCAGCGCGATGGCTGAGACCAGCAGTGTGAGTGCCTGTGTGGTGCTGGTGATAGTTTTGCGGATATCATTGGTGTTCAGGATCGTGAAATCCTCTTCACCATGTCGCTGGATCAGAAAAGCCGTGACGGCTTTTTCTGCCAGCTCAGGAGATGTGTCATCGCTGATGCGCAGTGTGAGGCTGCGCAAAACGCGTGAGCCGGTCATACGGGTCTGCACTGTGGTATAAGGCAGATAGATGGACAGGTTTTCACTGGAGCCAAAACCGCCCTGTTCCGGCTGCATGATACCGACAATTCTGACCGGCACATTTTTAAGAATGACAATCTGACCGACCGGACTGCCGTGGAAATTCGCAAACAGGGTTTTGCGCGTATTCTCGTCAATTACCGCATCCAGCGCGATATCCTGAACGCTTTGCTCGTCAAAAAAGCGTCCTTCAGCAATCTTACTGCCACGGGTGACAAAATACTGGTCGCTGACGCCGTTAATCAGGGCATTTGCTTCCACGCCGCCAAAACGCGCTGTTGCCGGTGTGGAAACCGTTGGCGTTGCAGCCATAATATAGGGTTGTTTGGCAAGCTGGTTTGCATCATCAATCGTCAAAGTGGTAATGCGGGCAGACATACGGTCGCCAAATCCGCGTCCGGGGAAAATCTCCAGCGTATTGGTGCCGAGACTGCTGATCTGGTCGAGCACCTGCTTTTGTGAGCCTTTGCCGAGTGCCACAACACAAACAACCGAAGCAATGCCGATAATAATACCGAGCATTGTCAGAAAAGTGCGCAGCCGGTGCGCATTCATCGAGCGCAGTGCCATCAGGAAAGCTTCGCTGAAACGGTCGGCCAATGTGCCCAGCGATGAGTGCCCGCCTTTGCCTGCACTCGTAGTAGTCGCAATATCGCTCTCAGGTGCTTGCGCGGTTGCAGCCTTGTCATCACGGGTGGTGTCGGAGATAATTTCCCCGTCACTGATTTCAATAACTCGCTGCGCGCGTGCGGCGACATTACGGTCATGGGTCACAATAATGATCGTTTTGCCTTCGCGATGCAGCTCCTCAAGAATTTTGAGAACTTCTTCACCGCTGTGGCTGTCCAGAGCACCGGTCGGCTCATCGGCCAGAATAACATCGGCATTATTGATCAGCGCACGGGCGATAGAAACACGTTGCTGCTGACCGCCTGAAAGCTGGCCGGGGCGGTGATGAGTCCTGTCTCCCATGCCGAGCCGGTCGAGTATGTGAACGGCCTGCTCCTGCCGGTCTTCACGGTTTTGACCGGCATAGATTGCGGGAATTTCAACATTGCCGACAGCACTCAGCTCATTGAGCAGATGATAGCGCTGAAAAATGAAGCCGAAATGCTCGCGCCGCAGCTGGGCGAGTTCATCGGCATCAAGGTCGGAAGTTTCTCGTCCCGAGATGAAATATTTGCCTTCAGAAGGTCTGTCGAGACAGCCCAGAATATTCATCAGAGTGGACTTGCCGGAGCCGGAAGCACCGACAATCGCCACCATTTCACTATGACCGATTGTCAGATTGACATCTTTCAGCACAGTGGTGAAACCGTCCCCTGAAGGATAATGGCGATAAAGATGCTCTAAGGTAATTAACGGTTTATCCATCATCAGAACCTTATGGAGCGGCCACGACGGCTGCGCGGAACTGCAGGTCCGCCGGCACCATCGCCGGTTACGATTTTCTCACCTTCTTTCAGACCGGAGATGATCTCAACCATCACCTTGTCATTCAGGCCGGTTTCGACCGGTTTTTCGCTGATAGTTCCGTTCGGCTCCATCACGCGCACCGTGATTTTGCCTTTTTCATCCGGTTCGGAAAGCGCGGTGGAAGGGATCAGCAAAACATTATCAGCCTGCCCCAGAATAATATGGATTTCAGCGGTCATATAGGTTTTCAGCACGCCGTCAGGATTGGCAATGTCAAAAATGCCCTTGTAATAAATGGCCGAGGCTGTGCTGGTACTGCTGCTGGCCGCACTGGTGCCGCCAAAGCTCTTGTCGCTGACAATGGATTGCGGCGCGGGTTCCAGAATTTGCAATTTAGCTGTGTAACGCTTGTTACTCTGGCCGGGTATCGTAAAGTAAAGATCCTGTCCTTCTTTGACATTTACAACATCGGCTTCAGAAATATCGGCCTCAACTGTCATGGTGTCGAGCTGGCCGATAATAGCAATGGTCGGTGCTGATTGCACAGCATTAACCGTCTGGCCTTCCTGCACAACAGTTGCCAGAATTGTGCCGTCAATCGGGGCGCGGATTTGCGTATAGCCGAGATTGGCTTCAGCTGTTTCAACGGCAATTTTTGAGACTACAATCTGCGCATCGCTTAATGCGATCTGCGCTTCGGCGGATTTAACGGCTTTGACGGCCTTGTCATAATCGGCGCGCGAAATTGCATTGCGCGACACCATCTGCTGCTGGCGGGTCAGATCTTGTTTGGTCAGTTCCAGCTGGGCGATTTTATCTTCGCGGTCTGCCTGATTGCGGACTTCTTCCGCTTTCGCCTTCCGCAGATCATTCTGCTGGGTGGTGGCATCAATCTGGGCAATCAGGTCGTCTTTTTTCACCAGCTGTCCGGCTTTAACATTGAGGCTCAGCACACGGCCGGAAGCCTGTGCACCCACTGCCACCAGTCGTGCAGGTTTGAGAATGCCGGTGGCAAGGACTGTGGTTTCAATATCACCCTTGCGCACTGTATAAGTCATGATCTGCGGGGTTTCAGTCTTGAAATAATCCGCAGTGAAGTAATAGAGAACAGCAGCCAGTCCTGCGATTGCAAGCAACCAGAAGAGCCATTTTTTAGCAAAACCGCGTTTCTTTTTGGAACTACCGTTCATCTATACCTCATCAGCCTGAATCTTCATGTCAGGGTATTCTTTTTTGGGTTACGAGATGCGGCCCTGTATAGCCGTCCTGAATTTCAGCTTTGTCCGTTATAATGGTTCCGTCCCAGCCGCCACCCAGTGCTTTTTGCAGGTTGATATAATCCTGCAACAGGCTGACCCTGAGTTGAATCAGGCTGCCTTCATTCGAATAGAGTGAACGCTCGGATGTCAGCAGATCAAGGAAACTTGTTGAGCCGCTCTGGTAGAGCGCACGGGAAAGCTCCGTTGCCCGCCGGTAAGATTGCACGGCTTTTTGTGTCTTGGCATATTGAATACGCCGCTGATTAAGTGACACACTGGCATTTTCCACTTCTTCCAAAGCGGTAAGAATGGCCTTGCGATAGCTGATAAAGGCCTGATCGCGACTGGCTTTCGCAGCATCGACCGCGGCATTGAGTTGCCCGCCTTTAAACAGCGGAACGGTCAGGCTCGGGCCAAAACCCCAGCTGATTGTCGAGCCTTTTCCGAGATCGCCGATCCGCGCACCCGCGGTGCTGATATTACCGGTGAGGCTGACACTCGGATAGAGCGCTGCCTGTCTCTGACCGATCACAGCTGTGGAGCGCGCATAATTACGCTCTGCAACGCGTAAGTCAGGGCGGTTTAGCAGCAGATCAGCGGGAATACCGGCTGTCACGATTGCCGGAACCGCAGGAACCGGTTTCGTTTTTTCAAGCGTAGCGGTCAGCGCAGTCGGTGCTTGACCGGTCAGTACCGACAGGCGATGCAGGCTCTTGGCATAGGCGGTTTTCAGTTCCGGAATTTGCGCTTCGGTGCTGCTGGTCTGGCCTTCTGCATTAGCCAGATCAACTTCGGAAATATCACCGGCATTAAACCGTGCACGGGTCAGTTCAGCGGTTTTACGCTGAGATTTCACGGTGCGTTCAGTCAGCGCAATGCGTGCCTGCAATCCGCGCAATTCCGCATAATTGCTGGCAATGTCACCGATCATGGTAACCAGAACCGCATGCATATTTTCCTGCTCAGCATCCAGACCATAGCGTGCGGCTTCAACGGAGCGGAGATTTGCACCGAAAAGATCAAGCTCCCAGCTGGTGTTCAGACCGGCAGTGAGACCGGTGCTTTCACCGCTGTCGCCGCTCTTGGAACGTTTCGCGCTGCCTGAGCCGTCAAGCACAGGGTATAACGCGCCGCCTGCCTGCTGATAGGAGGCACGAGCTTCGCGGATTTTGGCTTTTGCCAGCGCAACATCATTATTGCCTTGAACGGCCTGTCCGATGAGATTGTCCAGCACCGGATCATTGAAGCGTTTCCACCATTGTGCAAGCTGCGCCGGTTTGGCTGGTGCAGATTTTTGTCCGCTCCATGAAGCGGGCAATAAAGTGGACGGAGTCTGATAGTCGGGGCCGACAGCGACACAGGACGCGAGAGCCGGAAGCGTTATGCTCAACGTTGCCAGACGCAAAAACAGCACAGTCATGAAATGGCAATATCCCTGAAATATAAATAACAGCCGGAGCATTGCCGCACCCGCCCGGTATTTTTACCGGATGTGCGCAACAATGCGATAAAATCAAGACACCGGAGAGATAGATACGCTCCTGACAAACACCGGCTGTCATGCCGTGTTTGCAGTCTTGTCACAGCTTGGCGATGAAAAAAAGCAAGAAAACCATTTTTTTACCAAGCTTAACGATTTGTAATAATAAATCCGCTGATTGTGCATAACCGGCAAATGAATTGTCAGGATTTTGCCGGGGCAAATCGTTATGCCTGATAAGACTGTGGATCAGCTGTCCGGACTGTGTAAACGGATGCGACTGATAATCAGGTCACTGGCTGTCAGAATATCATGGGCGATTGCTGCTTCCGCTGCATCTGCATCACGATTTTCTATTGCCTGCACAATTTTATAATGGTCATCAATCATTGCACGTCCGCCATGTTTATAGGCATCGGCAATCAGTGGCCCCATTTGCAGCCACAGCCGGTTGATGATGGAATTGAGCACCGGCATGGCCGCGACTTCCACCAGGGCCGAATGAAAAATATGGTTCATCGCCAAGGCATCGCCCCAGAGCTGTTTTTTCATTGCCTTGTCATTATCTTCGACCAGTTTCCACAGGCGGGCGATGTCCTTTTTACCTGCCTGTTGTGCGGCCTGTCTGGCGGCCAGTCCTTCAAGACGCACGCGGATGGAACGGATTTCTTCATATTTTTTCTGATCCAGCACCGGTACGCGGATATCCCGCGGTGTTTTCTGAATCAGCGCTTCGTCCTGAATAAGTCGCAGCAATGCGTCGCGCACCGGCGTGACACTGGTTCCCAGTGATGCTGCCAGTTCACGAATGGTCAGCCGCGTATCGGGTGCAAATTGTCCGCGCATCAGCGCCTGAGAGAGTTTGCGATAGACGATTTCGCCGAGATTATGGTGTTCAAGCGTCTGAAGTTCTGAAATGCCATTCATGCAAGATATGTCCCCCGCAGTGAGCGAACTGTTCTGTTTTTATGATCTCACTCCAAATCCGGCCCTGTTTTGCCGGAAATGTTCTGAATAAAATGACTCATCATAACCATGAATATAATCACGGCAGTGTTATTGATTACGCTGTTTATCAGGCCTGTCGCAACAATAAATTGGACGCGGCGATATGCTTGACAAACTATTATATAAAAAACATGATGCATCAAATGGGAGGCGGGATTTTATTTCAGATCATCGCTTCAACGGAGAAATTTCAGAGTAGTTTTAAGCAAAAAACAGCAATGTTTTTGTGTGAAAAGCTGCGCCGAGCAAAGCGATGAACGGTATCCTGTTCGGGAGATCAGGCCGTTCTGGAGTAAAACCAGGTAGGGAACTATGGATAAGCAGCCGAATTCACCTGAAGCGCGTGACATTCAGTATCACCTTCATTCTTACACGAATGCGCGTCGTCATCAGGAAATCGGACCGATGATCCTTGAAAAAGGTGACGGGATCTATGTCGAGGACAACAATGGCAAGCGCTATATTGAAGGTCTGGCCGGTCTGTGGAGCGTAGGTGTCGGCTTCTCGGAACAGCGTCTTGTTGATGCTGCCACCAAACAGATGCAGAAACTGCCTTATTATCACAATTTCGGCCATAAATCGCATGGTCCGGTGATCGATCTGGCAGAAAAGCTGGTGACCATGGCACCGGTGCCGATGAGCAAGGCGTTCTTCACCAATTCCGGCTCCGAGGCCAATGATACCGCGATTAAAATGCTGTGGTACCGCTCCAATGCACTCGGTCAGCCGCAGCGTAAAAAGATCATCAGCCGTAAGCGCGGCTATCATGGTGTGACCATTGCTGCAGCAAGCCTTACCGGTCTGCCTGCAAACCAGATGTCCTTTGATCTGCCGATTGCTAATATTCTGCACACATCCTGCCCGCATTACTGGCGTGAAGCGCTGCCGGGCGAAACGGAAGAGCAGTTCACAGACCGTATGGCTGCTGATCTGGAAGCGATGATCCTTGCAGAAGGCCCTGAAACGATTGCCGCATTCATCGGTGAGCCGATCATGGGTGCCGGTGGTGTTGTTGTGCCGCCGGACAGCTATTGGGGTAAAATTCAGGCTGTTCTGAAGAAATACGACATTCTGCTGATTGCGGATGAAGTAATCTGCGGTTTCGGCCGTACCGGCAATATGTTCGGTACAGAAACCTTCAAAATGCAGCCGGATATTATGGTGTTCTCCAAGCAGCTATCTTCTTCTTACTTGCCGATTTCGGCACTATTGGTGAATGATAAGGTGTTTGAACCTCTGGCTGATGAAAGCAACCGTATCGGTACTTTCGGCCATGGTTATACCGGCGGTGCACATCCGGTGGCTGCTGCTGTTGCCAATGAAAATATCAAGATTATTGAAGAAAATAATCTGGTCGATAATGCCCGCAACGTCGGTGCACATATGCAGAAGCGTCTGCGTGAACTGGCTGATCATCCGTTGGTGGGTGAAGTCCGCGGTAAAGGCCTGATCGCAGCGGTTGAACTTGTTGCTGACAAGCAGACCAAAGAACCGCTTGAAAAAGCCGGTAATCTCGGTTTGATGGCAAATAATGCGCTGCTCAACAACGGTGTTATCTGCCGCAACATGCTGGACACTGTTGCGTTCTGCCCGCCGCTGATCATCAATGAAAAACAGGTTGATGAAATGGTCGGCGCTTTTGCCAAGGCACTGGATACAGTGGCTGCTGAAGTGAAGAAATAATCTGTTCTGACAGATCTCATGAAACGGCGCATGTGAGCAATCACATGCGCCGTTTTAATTTATGCTCTTTCAAACGACTGCAATATGTGCTTAATCTCGCGCATCCACAGGGGGGCTCCGTAGTGCCGGGGCTGAGATGCTAGTGTCAAACTGGCGGACTCTAAAGCTGATCTGGGTAATACTAGCGGAGCGAGGCGGACCATGATTTCTGGCGCACAAATTTCCACTTCTTTTGTCACTGTAATTCCGGCGGTGTATTTTCGGCTGACCTGAAGAATTTCTTTGCAAGTTTCACCCGTATTCTTGTCACCGGAATTTTTTCATGTCTGTTTATCAAGCTGCCGCTGCAGATTGCCCGCAATCTGTACGCAAGTCATCGGCTCATCTGTCCAGAATTCTTCCTGCAATCCTGTCTGTCGGTGCTGTCTTTTTGTTTTGGGAAAGCTATGTTGCGCTGTCCGGCATCGCACCCTCCGTATTGCCGGCACCGAGCCGGATTTTGCAGCAGATGTTTCTGCATCGTCAGGCTTTATGGGATAATACCCTGCCGACAGTCCGTGCGACGCTGATTGGTTTCAGCTGTTCTGTGATTACCGCTTGTCTGCTCTCCGTTTTGATTGATCGTTATATCTGGCTGCGGCGGGCGCTGTTTCCGGTTTTCATCATCAGCCAGACCCTGCCGCTGATCGCCATTGCACCACTGATTGTGCTGTGGTTCGGCTTTGGTCTACTGCCGAAAATTCTGCTGGTCTCTCTGGTCACCTTTTTCCCGATGCTTGTGGCACTGGTGCAGGGCTATGCTTCGACAGATAAAGAGATAGAGCATTTGCTGTCATCAATGGGTGCAGGCAGATGGACGATCTTCCGGTTAGCGCGCATCCCGTCGGCTTTGCCTTATTTTTTCGCAGGCCTACGCATTTCAATCACCTACGCAGTCGTTGGTGCGATATTTGCTGAATATGCCGGTGCTCTCAAAGGCTTAGGCATTTATATTCTCAATGCTAAAAACAATTTCCGGCCTGATCTGGTGCTGGCAGCGGTATTCATCAGCGCGGCGCTGACATTGAGCCTGTTTGGCCTGACTTTTCTGATACAGAAATGGGTCGCCCCGTGGCTGAAAACAGAGCGGGGTGCAGAGTAATGACACGTCTGCAATTGCAATCTGTCGCTAAATCTTTCGGCTCGCTGGAGGTGCTACGGGATATTTCGCTGCATGTGGCGGAGGGCGAGTTTGTCTCGGTTTTAGGGCCATCGGGTGCCGGAAAAACTACAATTTTTAATTTGCTGACCGGTGCGGAACAACTCTCGCAAGGACGTATCATCTTTGACGGCGCGCCATTAGCACAAGCACGCGATGCGTTTGCGTTCATGCCGCAGCGCGATGCTTTGATGCCGTGGCGGCGGATGATTGCTAATGCCACGCTGGGTCTGGAAGTGCAGGGCATGAGCCGCAAAGATGCCCGCAAATTAGCAGAACCGCTGTTTAAGGAATTCGGCCTTGCCGGTTTTGAACAGGCTTATCCGGCGGAATTATCAGGCGGCATGCGCCAGCGGGCAGCCTTGCTGCGAACCGTTATTCAGCAACGTAAAATGCTGCTGCTGGACGAACCTTTTGGTGCGCTTGATGCCTTGACCCGCGCTTCAATGCAGTACTGGCTGGAGAGCATGTGGCAGAGCCATCGCTGGACGGCTTTGCTGATCACCCATGATGTGCGCGAAGCGGTTTATCTCTCCGACCGGATTTATGTGTTGTCAGCACGCCCCAGCAGGGTTGTGCATGAGGTAGCTGTCGATCTGCCACGTCCGAGACGGGACTCTATTCACAAAATCGCATTGGAAAAAGCTGCCGCACTGGAAGCTGAAATTCTTGAACTCCTCCTGAATTCATAAGGAAGTAATCATGGCAATTTTGAATCGTCGTCGCCTGCTTTCCGCACTGGCTCTGTCCGGCGCGATGAGCGTTTTACCAATAACTGCATTTGCCAAAGATCCGGCGAAGGTGACTGTCGCCCTCGACTGGACAGTGAATACAAACCATATCGGCATGTTCATTGCCCGCGATCAGGGCTTTTACAAAGACGCCGGACTGGATGTAACGATCCTGCCTTATTCCGACACATCAGCCGGATTGCTGGTCGCTAATGGTGCGGCGGATTTCGGTATTGTCGGCTCTACCGGCCTGTTTGCACAGCGTACAGCGGGTGCTGATCTTGTCGGCACCTATGCCGTGGTGCAGCACGAAACTGGTCGCCTGGTGTTTATGGATGACCGGCAGGATATTCAGTCGCCGAAAGATCTCGACGGCAAAACCTATGCCGGTTTTGGCTCCAACTGGGAGCGTAAGCTGATTGAAACCCTGATCCGTGCGGATGGCGGCAAAGGTGAGCTTGAAATTGTGACACTTGGCACCTCGGCCTATGAGGCGCTGGCCAATGGTGCCGTGGATTTCACGCTGGAAATCGCCACATGGGAAGGGGTGAAAAACGAGCTGGAAGGCGTGAAACAGCGGGCATTCCGCTACTCGGATTACAGTATACCGGACCAGCATACCACGCTGCTGGTTTCCTCCGGCACATATCTCAAAGACAATCCGGAAACGGCAAAGGCATTTTTAAGTGCCACGCAACGCGGATTTGCTTTTGCAGCGGATCATGCCGATGAAGCAGCCGATATTCTCATTCGCGGTAATCAGGATGTGCTGACCGATGACAAGCTCATCCGCGCCTCGCTGAAAGCTCTGAATGACGGGCATTTCCTGCGCGATAGTAACGGTACAATCGGTAACATGCGACCGGAAACCATGCTGGCCTTGGGTGAGTTCCTGTTTAAGGCAGGCATTCTCTATGATAAAGAAGGCGCAGTGCTGCAGGAAAAACCGGACTTTTCGAGCTATTTTACCAATGATTTCCTGCCTTAATACAAGCATTTGAGCAGAGAGGCGGAGCCGGTGCGGATTATTGTGATGGGCGTTTCCGGTTCCGGCAAATCAACACTGGCTTCAGCTTTGGCGCAGGTTCTGGCATTGCCCTTTATTGAGGGGGATGATCTGCATCCGCAAAGTAATATTGCGAGAATGCAAGCCGGTCAGCCACTCAATGATGCTGATCGCCTGCCTTGGCTTCAGGCGATTTCTGAGCAAATTATAATACCGCCGGAAGGTGCGGTGGCGAGTTGTTCCGCGCTTAAAAAATCCTATCGGGATTTGCTGCGTGAGCAGACCGGCGAGCCTTTATATTTCATCTGTCTGACCTGTGATCCAAACACCATCGCTGCGAGAATGCAGGCGAGACACGGGCATTTCATGCCCGCATCTTTACTCACTTCGCAACTGGCCAGTTTTGAAATCCCGCAAGGTGAACCGGTGACATTGCTACTGTCCTGCGACCAGCCCGTGAACACGATGCTTGCAACCTGCAAAAGATGGCTGGAAGATCAGGCCGGATTGAGCACAATCACAAATGCTATGCCATTGCCGGAAAGCTGAAGTTCTGCATTGTTGCAGTGCTCAAACCGCAGACAATCATTGACCTCAAGCTGTGTATCTCCGGTTTGCACCGCACCTTTGCTGCAGAAGACCAGCACGGTTGCTCCGTTCAGAGACAGACTGACAGGTTTTGTCACACCATAACGGCTGACCTGATGCGTAAAGCGCCCGCGCCGTGTCATCACATTCAGATCCGTGATTGCGGAGCCGAGCAATTTCGCACTGGTCGGACTGTCGGCAGGGAAGGAGAAAGGCGGGGTTTCACCTTTCAGTTCCTGATCTGCCAGACCTTCGACGGACAGGGTAATCCCGTCGCCTTCAAGCACGGATAAAGTGCGGTCAATGCCGGTAAAAACCGAAAACGGCCCGTCACTGGCTACCGTTGCGGTGCTGATACGCCAGTCGAAATTATCGACTGACGCATTCTCTGGAAAAACCGCAATTTCAACGGTAACACCGCCGCCGTTTTTCCACGGCATCCGGCGGTGCTGATGATTTTTGAGAAGCTGCATTTATTGTAACCAGCCGTTGGAAACCGCCCAGAGAGCCACAGGCGCTGTCAGCAGAATGCTGAGCGCTGTGCGAATATACCAGATCACAATCAGATCACGGAATTTGAGCGGGATTGAAGTTGCAAGCACACAAGGAATGGATGCCGAGAGAAACAGTACCTGCGAGACAGAAACCACTGCAGCTACGAATTTGAGCGCCACATCGGCATCTTTCAGCAGGATGGCAGGCAGGAACATTTCAGCAAGACCGGCTGCCATGGATTTCGCTGCCAGCATTGGCTCCGACAATTGTGCCAGCCATGTGAAAGGATAAAGCGCCAGCCCCAGCACGTCGAAGAGCGGCGTATATTTCGAGGCGAGCAGACCCAGCAGGCCAACGGCCATAATGCTTGGAAGGATCATCGAAGCCATGCGCAGACCATCGATAAAAGTTGCACGCAGCATCGGCAGAATGTGCGGCGCTTTTTCAGCCTGTTCGAGACCGACATTGATTGCGGTGGCTAAGCGGGATTTGCCTTCCGGCAGCGGTGTATCACGGGTTTCCGGATGGTCCATTTGTGCCAGCGGCCAGAGACGCGCAGCAATTGCTGAAACGATGAAGGTCACAAAGAAGGTTGTCCAGAAATACAGGTTCCACGCATCCATCAGATTAAGCGTTTTGGCGACGATAATCATGAAAGTTGCTGAAACAGTCGAGAAACCGGTGGCAATAATTGCCGCTTCACGCGCGGTATATTTGCCTTCGCGATATACACGGTCGGTAATCAGCAGTGCCAGCGAATAGCTGCCGACAAAAGAAGCTACCGCATCAATGGCTGACCAACCCGGTGTACGCCAGATCGGACGCATCACCGGCTGTACGATGACGCCGGTAAATTCCAGCAAGCCATAGCCGATCAGAAACGCCAGCGCCAAAGCGCCGATCGGCACGATCAGACCGACGGAAAGAACAAGCTTGTCAAAGAGAAACGGCAGCATATCCGGTGTGAACAGCAGTTCCGGCCCGACACCAGCGAGATACATGCCGGTGAGTACCAACCCCAGCACACGCAGCACGGAGAAAATGCTTTCCGTCAGGTTTTTATTCCATGTGCCACGGATAAACGGGCTGAGCGCACCATAGGCAATCAAAAGACAGACGAAGGTCAGTGCTACATGACGCAATTGCACCGCAACTGCTGTCGCAGCATGGTCGAGCAGGATTGTGGATTTTCCGCCGATGGTGACCGGAACAAAGAAGAAAAAGATACCGAGAAAACTGAAAAAGATCAGTTTGAATGCAGCTGAGCCGCGCGAACCGCCGCTGCTGCTACCAACAGTTATATCTGACATGATGACCCCTGATTATTGTTATTCATGCAGAAGGAGATTCCGTAATCTCAGAAGCTGTTTTGCCCTTGTCTGTTACGGCCTCTCCCAAAGCCGGAAATATGAAAAAGAAAGGCAGCCTCCTCGCAGGCTGCCTTTGTATTTAGATCATTAGTTGCCGAGAATGCCCGGCAGACGCAGACCCTGTTCCTTGGCGCAATTGACGGCAATGTCATAACCGGCATCGGCATGACGCATCACACCGGTTGCAGGGTCATTCCACAGCACGCGCTCAAGGCGGCGGGCAGCATCATCGGTACCGTCAGCACAGATCACCATGCCTGCATGCTGGCTGAAGCCCATGCCAACGCCGCCGCCGTGATGCAGCGATACCCATGTGGCACCGGATGCGGTGTTGAGAAGGGCATTGAGCAGCGGCCAGTCGGACACAGCATCGGAGCCGTCCTGCATCGCTTCTGTTTCGCGGTTTGGCGAGGCGACTGAACCGGAATCCAGATGGTCACGGCCGATCACAACCGGTGCTTTCAGCTCGCCGTTCTTGACCATTTCGTTGAAGGCAAGGCCGAGACGGTGGCGGTCACCAAGGCCAACCCAACAAATACGGGCAGGCAGACCCTGAAACTCAATGCGCTCACGCGCCATATCCAGCCAGTTATGCAGGTGCTTATTATCCGGCAGCAGTTCCTTGACCTTGGCATCAGTCTTGTAAATATCTTCAGGATCACCGGAGAGTGCTGCCCAGCGGAACGGGCCGATACCACGGCAGAACAGAGGGCGAATATAGGCAGGCACAAAGCCCGGGAAGGCAAAGGCGTCTTCCAGACCTTCTTCCAGCGCCATCTGACGGATATTATTGCCGTAATCGAGGGTCGGAATGCCCATATTCCAGAAATCAACCATCGCGGCGACCTGAATTTTCATCGAAGCGCGCGCTGCTTTTGCAACGCCTTTCGGGTCGCTTTCCTGTTTTGCGCGCCATTCGGCAACGCTCCAGCCGATTGGCAGATAGCCATGTACCGGATCATGCGCAGAAGTCTGGTCGGTGACGATATCCGGCTTGACGCCGCGCTTCACCAGTTCAGGGAAAATATCTGCCGCATTGCCGATCAGCGCAATCGACTTGGCTTCACCGGCTTTTGTCCATGCATCAATACGTGCCAGTGCTTCGTCAAGGCTGTGGGTTTTTTCATCGACATAGCGGGTACGCAGGCGGAAATCCGCGCGGGTTTCATCGCACTCAACCGCGAGACAGCAGGCACCGGCCATCACAGCTGCCAGCGGCTGTGCGCCGCCCATACCGCCTAAGCCGCCCGTGAGAATCCATTTGCCTTTGAGATTGCCACCGAAATGCTGACGACCGGCTTCGACAAAGGTTTCATAGGTACCCTGCACAATGCCCTGCGCACCGATATAAATCCACGAACCGGCGGTCATCTGGCCATACATTGCCAGTCCTTTTTTATCCAGTTCGTTGAAATGATCCCAGTTTGCCCAATGCGGCACCAGATTGGAATTGGCGATCAGAACGCGCGGCGCATCTTTATGGGTGCGGAAAATACCGACCGGCTTGCCGGACTGTACCAGCAATGTTTCATCGGCTTCCAGATCTTTCAGGCTGGCAACAATCTTGTCAAAATCTGCCCATGTACGGGCAGCACGGCCGATACCGCCATAGACCACCAGCTCATGCGGGCGCTCGGCAACATCGGGATGCAGATTGTTCATCAACATGCGCATTGGCGCTTCGGTGAGCCAGCTTTTGGCGGTGATTTCCGTGCCGGTTGCAGGACGGATTTCACGTTCATTATGGCGTGGATTAGTCATCGAATGTTCCCTTATTTAGATTTGAGATTGGCAGCGGCGGCTTCAAGCTGCTGCAAAATATTTTTGAGATGGCTGCGCAATCCGGCTGCCTTGGCCTCGTCATAGGCAAATGGCACGGCTTCAGTTGCCAGATGTGTCGATTGCGCGAGTTCCATTTGAATGGCATGCACGCCCGTTTCCGGCTGGCCGTAATGGCGCGTTGTCCAGCCGCCTTTGAAACGGCCGTTGAGGATGGACGTGTAACTTTCAGCCTGTTTCGCTACACCGAAGACTGCTGCTTCAATGACCGGCGCACAGGTTTTGCCATTATCCGTTCCGATATTGAAATCCGGCAGAGTGCCTTCAAACAGAAACGGAATATGGGATCGGATCGAGTGGCAGTCATAGAGAATGGCTATGCCGTGAATGGCCTTCACACGCTCGATTTCAGCCGCCAGCGCTTCATGATAGGGTTTGTGAAAACGGCTGATGCGATCTGCAATATCGGCCTCAGCCGGTTGCTCACCGTCTTTCCAGATCGCCAGACCATCAAAATCCGTTTCCGGTATCAGTGTCGTTGTGTTCTGCCCCGGATAGAGGCTCACACCCGCCGGATCACGATTGGCATCAATGCAATAGCGGTGGAAAGTGGCGCGCACTGTCGTCACATTATCCAGCAGCCCGTCATAGAGCTTGTGAATATGCCAGTCCGTATCGGCAAGAATGCGGCCATTGTCATTGAGGCGCGCCCAAATATCCTCCGGCACTTCCGTGCCGGTATGGGGCAGACCGAGAATGACCGGCGAGGTTCCCTGATGAACTTCAAACGCGCTCATTTAGGCCTCCAGTGCAGGGAGAATACCGCTCGTGATAGCTGCATTCAGCGAGCCGTCAGCCACGATTTCCGCAGCGGCAGCCAGATCATCAGCCATATAACGGTCAACCTCGAGCGTCGGCACTTTGGTACGCAGCACGGCGATTGCCGCTTTCAGTTCAGGGCTGGTTTCCAGAGGGCCGCGTAGTTCCACGCCGAGGGCACCGGTCAGGGCTTCAATGCCGATAATGGCATTGAGATTGTCGGTCATTTGCAGCAGACGGCGGGCGCCGTGGCAGGCCATCGACACATGGTCTTCCTGATTGGCAGACGTCGGGGTTGAATCGACTGAGGCCGGATGGGACATTTGCTTGTTTTCCGACATCAGGGCGGCGGAAGTGACTTCTGCAATCATCAGGCCGGAATTGAGACCCGGCTTTTTCGCCAGAAACGCAGGCAGGCCGAAGGAGAGGGCAGGGTCAACCAGCAGTGCAATACGACGCTGGGCAATGGCACCGATTTCACAAATTGCCAGAGCAATCTGGTCGGCGGCAAAAGCCACCGGTTCGGCATGAAAGTTACCGCCGGAGACCACTGTATCATCGGAAAGCACCAGCGGATTATCGGTGACCGCATTGGCTTCAATTTCAAGCGTAACCGCGACCTGACGCAGCAGATCAAGACAGGCACCATCGACCTGTGGCTGGCAGCGGATGCAATATGGATCCTGCACGCGCTGATCGCCTTCCAGATGGCTGTCACGGATAATCGAGCCTTCGAGTAATTTGCGCAGAGCCGCGCCGGTATCGATCTGGCCTTTATGACCGCGCAAGCTATGAATATCTGCGTGGAACGGTGCGGTGGAGCCCATGGCAGCATCGGTCGACAGAGCGCCGGTAATCAGAGCTGCCTGCAAGGCTGTATGAGCGCGGAACAGACCGGCTAGTGCCAGAGCAGTAGAGGTCTGCGTGCCGTTGATCAGGGCGAGACCTTCTTTGGCGGCCAGAACAACCGGCGTCAGACCGGCTTTGCTCAATGCGGAAGCAGCGGAAACACGTGCACCCTGATAGAAAACCTCACCTTCGCCGATCATGGCCGCAGCCATATGTGCCAGCGGTGCCAGATCGCCGGACGCACCGACGGAACCTTTTTCCGGAATAACCGGAATGACACCCTTTTCCAGCATGGCTTCGATCAGCGCGATGATCTCAGGGCGCACACCGGAGGCACCGCGACCAAGCGAAATCAGCTTGAGCGACATGACGAGACGCACAATATTTTCAGCCAGAGGCGCGCCTACACCGCAGCAATGGGACAGGATCAGATTGCGCTGGAGTGTGGCCACATCTTCAGGGGCGATACGGATAGAAGCCAGTTTGCCGAAGCCGGTATTGATGCCGTAGACCGGCGCATCACCGGCGGCGATTTCCGCAATGCGGGCTGCGGATTTGGCAATGCCCGCATGAAAAGACGGATCAAGACGGGCAATGGTGCCGTTGCGGTAAATATCTTCGAGCGTGGCAAGCGGGACGGAACCTGGTTTAAGAATAATGCTCATGGAGGATACTTTCTTCAGGTGTATGTGAATGACGTGTGAGTGTTCGGATAAATTTTCAGTTGCCGCGGAAAACCCGCTTCCAGAGCGGGTTAAAGCCAATGCGATAGACAAGTTCTGCAGGGCGCTGCACATCCCAGATCGCCAGATCAGCATGTTTGCCGACTTCAATCGTGCCGGTTTCAGCCAGAATGCCGAGCGCACAGGCAGCTTCACGGGTCACACCGGCAATGCATTCATCGACAGTGAGGCGGAACAGGGTTGCGCCCATATTCATGGTCAAAAGCAGGGAGGTCAGCGGGGATGTACCGGGATTATTATCGGTAGCCAATGCCATTTTTGTACCCGCCCGGCGGAAGGCTTCAACCGGTGGTTTTTGGGTTTCGCGGATGAAATAATAGGCGCCGGGCAACAGCACTGCGACAGTACCGGCCTTGGCCATCGCCTGCGCACCTTGCGCATCAGTATATTCCACATGATCGGCAGAAAGCGCATTATAGGAGGCGGCTAATTTGGCACCATGCAGGTTGGAAAGCTGATCTGCATGGAGTTTGACCGGCAGGTCATGCACCTTTGCAGCATCAAAAACACGGGCGATTTCATCCGGCAGAAAGGCGATCCCTTCACAGAAACCATCGACTGCATCGGCGAGCTTCTCAGCGGCGATGGCAGGTAGCATCTCATTGATAATCACATCAATATAGGCTGACTTGTCGCCGTTCATTTCCGGCGGCAGCGCATGAGCACCGAGGAAAGTAGTGCGGATCGCAACATTACGTTCCTGTGCCAGACGTCTGGCTGCTTTCAGCGATTTGATTTCATTTTCTGTATCGAGACCGTAACCGGATTTAACCTCAACGGTTGTTGCGCCTTCAGCAATCAGGGCATCGAGGCGCGGCAGGCTCTCACGTACCAGATCATCTTCACTGGCCGCACGCAGCGCCTTTACGGAAGAAACAATGCCCCCGCCAGCCTTGGCAACTGCCTCATAGGATGCGCCTTCGAGGCGCAGTTCAAATTCATGGGCGCGGTTGCCCGCGTGAATCAGATGTGTGTGGCAGTCGATCAGACCGGGGGTAATCAACCGGTTTTCGCAATTGGTTGCGGGATAATCCGCGTAGAGCGCAGGCATTTCGGATTGCGGGCCGACATAGGCAATTTTGCCCTGTTCAACCACGATTGCCGCATCTTCAATCAGGCCGAGACCATCCGCATTTTCACGCAGTGTAGCAACGCGCGCATGGGTAAAAATATGGCCGCCATTGTTAAGCGTATCTTTTGTCATGAGTGTTTTCCCACTTCCCCTCTCCGGCTATAATGTATATACATATTAAAAAATGGCAAAGGAAATTTTTGCACAGGTTCTGCATTGTTTGCAGAAACCGGATTCAGGAGGAGAGAACCGTGCTTCAGCAAAAATATGTCATCCATGCGCAACAGGCTCTGTTGAATAACGGGTCGGAAAGCGGCTGGGCTGAGAATGTCCGCCTGACGGTTGAAGCCGGAAAATTTACAACCATTGAAAGCGGCGTGCAGGCGCAATCGGGCGATGAGCGCCATGGGGTGATCATCGCGGGGATGCCAAATCTGCACAGCCATGCTTTCCAGTATGGCATGGCCGGACTCGCGGAAAAGCGCGGGCCTTCTGCCGATAGTTTCTGGAGCTGGCGCGATGTGATGTATCGCTTTGCCCTGACTATGTCACCGGAACAAGCGGAAGCCGTGGCACTACGCCTCTATGTGGATATGCTGGAAAATGGCTTCACCCGCGTAGGTGAGTTCCATTATTTGCATCACGACCGTGACGGTGCGCCTTATGCGGATGTGGCCGAGATGGGCAAATGTATTGCATCAGCGGCCAATAAAAGCGGTATCGGCCTCACACTGTTGCCGGTTTTTTATGCCCATTCAACTTTTGGCGGTGCAGTTCCAAATGAAGGCCAGCGCCGGTTTATCAATAGTATTGATCAATATCAGCACCTGCTGGATGGTTGTAGCTCTGCGCTCAAAGATATGGATGGCGCGGTTTTGGGTGTTGCCCCGCATAGTCTGCGGGCTGTGACGCCGGATGAGCTGAAAATCGTTACACAAATGCTGCCGGAAACACCGGTGCATATTCATGTGGCCGAGCAGGTTAAAGAAGTTGAAGACTGCATTACATGGTCCGGTAAGCGACCTGTTGAATGGCTGCTGGACAATGCCAATCTGAGTGATCGCTGGTGTCTGATCCATGCTACCCACATGACTGATGACGAGACAACAGCTATGGCAAAAGCCGGTGCAATCGCCGGTCTGTGCCCTGTGACTGAGGCCAATCTCGGTGACGGCACGTTCAATGCCGGAGTGTTCACACAGGCAGGTGGCAAATTTGGTATTGGTTCAGACTCCAATGTGCTGATCGGCTTGGGTGATGAATTGCGCCAGCTTGAATATTCGCAGCGTCTGCAACATCGCGCACGTAATGTGATGGCGGTTGCGGAAGGTTCAACCGGTCGTGCGCTGTTTGACGGTGCGCTTGAAGGTGGCAATATCGCTATGGGTGTGCGTGGGCAGGGGCTGAAAACCGGTGCGTCAGCAGATTTTGTAGCACTGGATGTCAGCCGGCTTCCCCATGCCAAAGGGGATATGGTGCTGGATGGTATGATCTTTGCCAACCGCGCCAAACCGGCGCATGTCTGGGTACGAGGCATAAAACAGGTTGAAAATGGCCGCCATCACCTGCATGAACAAGCAGAAGCAGGATTCCGTGCGGTTTTAGGTGCACTTTTGGAAGACTGACGAGTTGGATTAAAGAACGGGCTTAAGCGGGTAATGCAGACATTATCATCCGGAGACAGCGAACAGGCGTCATCTCTGCATCAGCGGATTCTGGATGATATTGAAAGCCGGATTCTCTCCGGCGAATGGCAGCCTGGCTATCGCATCCCGTTTGAGCACGAGCTGACGGAGCAATATTCCTGCTCGCGTATGACCGTCAATAAAGCGCTGACACAATTGGCAAAAGCCGGAATGATCGAGCGTAAGCGCCGTTCCGGCAGTTTTGTTTCCAAACCGCAGTCGCAGGCGGCGGTGCTGGAAATTCACGATATCCGCGATGAGGTTGAGCAGTTGGACTTGCCCTATCGCTATGAATTGCAGAAATCCGTGAGCCGTAAAAGCACGGCAGCTGACGGCAAGAAACTTGAGATTGAACGCAATACACCACTGATTGAACTGACCTGCCGTCATTATGCCGGCAAGCGGGTTTTTGCGCTGGAAGAGCGCATCATTAATCTGCTGGCTGTACCGGATGCCGCTCAAACGGATTTTTCCAAACAATCGCCAAGCCCGTGGCTGGTAGCCTGCGTGCCGTGGAGCAATGCGCAACACGCAATCCGCGCAGTGGCTGCTGATGAAAATGTAGCAGCAATTCTGGGTATTCCGGCAGGTGCGGCCTGTCTGGTGATCGAGCGCCAGACATGGAATGCCGGACAACTCGTGACCTATGTACGCCTGACCTATAGTGGTGACAGCCATGCATTGGTTGCCCGCTTTGCACCATCCCAAGGGTAGAAAACGGCGGGCCCAAGGGTAGAAAACGGCGGGATTGCGCCCGCCGTCAATTATCAGAAACTGCGCTGGAAACGGATCATACCCTGAACTGCATTTTTGCCGTTCTGGATGGATTTTTCATCTTTCCATTTGGTGTAGGAAACTTCCGGTGTGATCGCAAATCCGGGCACCAATTCGTATGATACATTTGCTGATGCGGCGAATGTTTTGGAAGCATCATAGGCAAGCTGGGCATTCAGGACTGCCTGCGGGGTCAGCTTATAGGCTGCACCACCCCATACTGCCCAGTCTCCGCCCCATGTGCCGTAGAAGCTGCTGACGGCGCGAATCTGGCCGATGACCTGATTATCATCATTCAGAACATTGATATAATTATCCTTGTTGGACTTATAACCACCCATTGCCCAGACGGAAAACTGGTCGGTGACATTCAGATCGCCGCGGACTTTTCCTGCCCATTCTTTATTACGGGCATCATAGGCGGCGACAGCAGTGAGCGAACCCCAGCCTTGTGCATAACGCAGACCACCAACGACATGCGGCGTGTAGTCTTGAATTGTGGCGCCCCATTTTTCACCGGCCCAATCGGATGGTACGTCATCAATATCGCTATTCCCGCCCTGTTCTACGGAGAGAATGGCTGACAAACCATTTTCACCGGTGACAGTATAACTAATCAAACCGGTACGGTAGCCACCGGCAAGGATCACATCATCATTCATGACATTACCGAGATAGCCGGGGAAGGTAACAAAAGCGGACTCATCCAAACCGACCCGAAGGCCGCCAAGCTCTATATAGCCGAAGCGTAATGTGCCGGAAGATTTATCATCCTTACCGTCTTTCCACTGAAACCGTGCTTCCGCATAGGTTTTCAGCGTGCCAAGCTCGGTCTCAGAAGCGGTACTGAATTTCAGGGCGAACCGAGCCAGACCTTCATAGTTGTCACGCTTGTTGTTCTTTGCAAAGAGTTTGCCGTCACGAGCTTCAAAACCGCGTCCGTAAACATCGTCGCCGCCCGTGAGATCATAGCGGACATAGCCGTGAATGCGCAGGCAGGTTTCAGTACCCGGAATGTAGAAATATCCTTGTCCGTAAGCATCACAAACACGGACATATTCAACGGCTTCAGGTTCCGGTGCGACAACCGGATCCGCGGCAAATGCTGCCGATCCTGTGAGCAGAGCTGCGGCGGAACTAAGTAAAATTAATTTTGTTTTCATTTTTATCTCCAGAACTAGACCCTGAAGATATTTATCGAAACCGCTTATGTTCCCAACGCAGAAATAGGGGGCTTCTTCTATAAAAATCAATATGTTGCATAATTGTATCAAGGCAATTAATTGCCGGATATTTCACGCTCAAAACTTTATGCAAGAGGCAGAAAACAGCCTCCTGCGTGTGTGAGCAACTATGCGATGCCAGCGTTTTGCAACCTACCGGAGAAGTAAAAATGATTTTGACTTCTCCGGATCAGGTTCTTCTTAAAACGCTTCTTTTGATAATGTCACGGTCTCAAGGAAATCATAATCCAACGTGACACCGATACCCGCCCCGTTTGACGGGATCGGCATAATGCCGTTTTCGGTTTCCAGCTTTTCACAGACAATATCCCGCTCGAAATAGCGCGAAGAAGAGGATGTATCACCCGGACGTTTGAACTGCTCCAGCGTCGAGAGATGAATATTATGGGCACGACCAATGCCGGATTCCAGCATGCCGCCACACCAGACCGGAACATCATGCGCCTGACAAATATCATGAATTTGGCGCGCATAGGCATGACCGCCGACACGACCGACCTTGATATTGATCACGCGGCCGGCATCAATGGCCAGTGCTTTGCGGCAAAGTTCCGGTGTGCGGATACATTCGTCCAGACAAATGGCTGTACGCATCATGGATTGCAGTTTTGCGTGATCCTGCAGATCATCCCATGCCAAAGGTTGCTCAATATAATCCAGATCAAAATCATCGAACTGGCGCAGCAAAGCGAGATCAGCCAGTGTATAGGCACAGTTCGCATCAACGGTCAGGTGAATATCAGGGAAACGGTTGCGTACTTTTTCCAGAAGCTTCAGATCATGACCCGGCATGACTTTCAGCTTAATGCGGCGATAGCCCTGCTGAACATGTCGCTCGACATCCAGCAAGGATTCCGGAATTTCCTTGATACCCAGTGATACGCCAACTTCAACATCTTTGCGGGTGCCGCCAAGCGCATGGGACAGCGACAGACCGAGGGTTTTAGACCATAAATCCCAATAGGCCATCTCCACACAGGCTTTGGCCATCTGGTGATCGCGCCAGTGCCGCATCATCTGGGTTAATTCATAAGGTGTCGAGAATTCTTTGCCGATAATCTGCGGCAGAAAAACATCCCGCATCATCATCATGGATGAAGCAGTGGTTTCCGGCAGATAATCAGGCAGGGTATCACAGACACCTTCCGCATAGCCTTCGATATTGCCGCTGCGCAGGATCAGAAGTGGGAAGGTTTTTTTGGTTGCCACGCCGGTAGAAATGCGAAACGGGTTGAGGAGTTTCAGCTCTACAATACGTAATTCTGCGCTGTCGATCCGGATCTTCGGACGAAGTTGTGACGAGGGCTGGAGTAACATGATTGATCTCTGTAATTTCTGTATGCGGGAAAACGAAAAGTGCCGGTGAGGTCGCAGCACAGGCTGCGACCTCATAAGGCTTAGTTCCAGCTCATGTCATAGAAACGCACGAACTCATCCGGTGTAGGAGTGAAGTTCAGGTCTTTCGCCATCACATAATTGGTTGTGTAGGTCCAGAGCGGTACCCAATAGGCCTGATCAGCGATCTGGCGCAGGGCTTTGCTGTAAAATTCTTTGCGCTTTTCTGGATCAGTGGTGGTGTCTGCCTGCTTGAGCGTTGCTGTCAGGTCGGCATTCTTGACATCATCAATATCAGAGCCGTCAAAGAATTTAGAAGTTGAAGCGGAAGCATCAGCCACTGAACCGGAACCCCAAGTCACAAAACCCATCGGGATTTCACCTTTGAGCTGTTTGTCCGCGAGTGCTGCATATTTCAGCATCTGCAGATCAACCTTTACGCCAACATTGCCCAGCATCTGCGCCATAGCTTCAGTGGCTGCTTTATCGCGATAGAAATACATCGTGGTGGTAAAGCCGTTTTCATAGCCTGCTTCTTTCAGCAGTTCTTTGGCCTTGGCAGGGTCAAAGTTGTAGGATGTCACATCCTGCTCACAACCAAATTGCAACGGGCTGCAGATGGAATTGATGATCTGCGAGGAAGGCGCGAAGAAAGCATCACGCACGGCTTTACGGTCAATCGCATGATTGATCGCCTGACGCACGCGCACATCTTTCAACGGAGTGTCGGCACTGGAACGGCCGGACACATCCATGGAAATGTAACCGAAACGCAATGTTTCGCCCTGAACCACATTGAAACTGTCGCGGGTTTTGAGTTTCTGTGTGAGGTCTTCAGGCACCTGCCAGATGAAATCCACGGAACCGGACATCATTTCCGCGATTTGTGTATTGGTATCCGGAATGCTGCGGACTTCCACATTTTTGATTTGTGGTTTCTGACGCGGGCCACCGTCATGATAGTCAGGGAAAGCCTTCAGCGTATAGCCGCTGCCTGGCTCGATCTTGTCCACCATATAAGGGCCGGTGCCGATTGGTTGTTTGGAAAAGCCTGCATCGCCGACTTCCTGATAATATTTTGCCGGATAAATCTGAATGGCGCTTTCAAGGAAATCGAGCGCAGCAGGGAATGGTGCTTTCAGATGCACGAGAACAGTCTGGTCATCAACTTTCTCGGCATTTTTGATCCATGCCACTGTATTCGGCATGGCAACCGGAGTTTTCGGATCGGAGAAATGATTGAGCGTAAACACAACATCATCAGCACCGAAAGCATCGCCGTTATGGAACTTCACGCCCTGACGCAGTTTGAATTCAAGGGTCAGATCATCAACCCATTTGAAGCTCTCAGCCAGATTGCCGACCCATTCGCGGGTTTTCGGGTCGCGTTCAACCAGTGTGTCCCAGACGGCATAGCCGAAAATGGTGCTTTCGCGGGCTGAACTGAAATAGGTGTTCGGGTTGTCCAGCTCTTTGGCAAAGGCGATATTGACGGTGTCATCTGACTTATCGGCCAGTGCCGCACCGGATACACCCAGATAAAGGCTGGCGGTAAGGGTAGCCAGAATTGCAAAATTCTTATGAAAGCTCATGTGTCGCTCCACTTCGACGCAAGGTTAAAAAGGTCAGGCATTTTTTTTGTTGTTATCGGGTTGAAGGCTGCGGGCTTTTGCCCTCAGCAATATCGGCAAATATCCCTGCCATGCAGCGCAAGGCATCACGGCAAGTGCTTTTCAGAACATGTTCATCAGGTGCATGCTGTGAACAGGCTCGGTAGGAATGCGGCACCCAGACGGTCGGCAGGCCAAGCGTCTCCGAGAAACACTCATTGGGCAGCGAGCCGCCGAGATTAGGCAGAATATGCGGCGGGTTGCCGGAGGTATCTGTCAGTGACTGCGCGACAAAGCGTGCCCACGGATGGTCCGGATCAAGGCGTGTTGCGGTAAAATCATCATCCTCGCGACGGGCGATTTTGACATCCGTATAACCATGCTGATCGAGATGACGGCGTAGCGCGGGTATAATGTCGTTTGCATCAGTGCCGACAACATAACGCAGCTGGCAGGTTGCCCGTGCCTTGCCGGAGATGGCATTGACCGGTGCCTCCGGCACGCCGGATGTCATGGCGAGAATGGCAAAACTGTTCCAGCCATAGACCCGCTCGGCTGGTGTCAGACCGGCTTCGCCCCAGTCTTTATCAATGCTCGGGCCGGTTTCCATATCCACCGGCAAATCACGGAGTGCCGCGCGGATATTATCGGTCAGGCTGGTTGGCCGCCATTCAGGAATGCGGATCTGACCGCGTTCATCGGTGATTGCCGCAAGCGCCTGTACAAGCCGCATTGCCGGATCAGCGAGCAAGCCGCCCCAGTTGCCGGAATGATGCGCGCCATCGCGTTTTTCAACAATCAGATCAACTGTGACGGCGCCGCGTGCGCCCATGAAAACAGTCGCCCTGTCCGGTTGCAGTCGCGGGCCGTCGGAGGCAATCAGCACATCGGCAGCGAGTTCCTGTTTGTGTGATGCGCAGAAGGTCTGCAACCCCGGAGAGCCGTTTTCTTCAGCCATTTCCAGCAGAATAGTGGCGTTAAAGCCGAGTTTGCCATGCACGGCAATCAGGGCTTCAAGAGCAGCGATATTGATCAGATGCTGCACTTTATTATCGGCTGTACCGCGCCCGTACCAACGATCACCTTCTTCGGTCAAAACGAAGGGTGACAGGCCTTCGCGCCATTGTTCGGTCTGCGCATGAATGACATCACCATGGCCATAGATCAGCACAGTCGGCAGGGCGGCGTCTTCTATGCGATGGGCGATCATCAGGGGGCCGCCTTCAGCCACCGGATTGTTGTAGATTTTGATCTCAAATCCCGCAGCCTGCAAACGTGGGGAGATAGCCGTATTCAGATAATCTGCCAGTACAGGTTTTCTCTCCGGTACCTGACTTTCCGTTGGATAGCTCACCAAAGTGGCCAGTTCGGATTTCATCGTGCCGCTGTCGAAATAGGTTTCGATCCGGCTGATAACAGTTTCACGCAAAGTCATGGCTGTCCTCCTCGGTCACCGCATCACCCCATGGCGACATAATCTCGGTGCAGCCGGAGTTCAGATCACCTTCACGCATCACACCAGCAGGGCAGGCAAAGGCAAAAGGCCAGACGGTGCGGCGTGTGGTGACGGTTCTGGCGACTTTGTTCAGTTGCGCAATTGTATCCGTTGGCAGGCTGTCATCAGCAATGATGACATCGGCGGCAGACATATCGAGACGCGGCTGATGGAAAGCACCTTCAATATCCATGCCGGAATCGACGATGAAAGAGGAAAGCTGGGCAACGGCAGAGACAATCTTACGCCCACCTGATGCGCCAATGGCGAAGCGACGTTCGCCTTGTTCACCAAGGGCAGGGCAGACATTCATCAGGCACTGGCGTCCCGGTTGCAGGGAGTTTGGTTTGCCCTGCACAGGGTCGAACCACATAATGCCGTTATTGAGCAAAAAGCCGGTGGAGGGCGAGACGACTTTTGAGCCGAACAATGACAGCAAAGTCTGTGTCATCGAGACCATATTGCCGTGGCGATCCACTACGGAAAAATGGGTTGTGCAGCCCGGTGCTTTTGGCACTTCACCGTCATCACCCATATTTTCCAATCGCTGCTGATAGGCATGGCGCAGCGCTTTGGCGTAGCCGGTATAGGCATCAGCGTCCGGCTGGCCTTTGCCGATTTCCGGTAAGGCTTCAAAGGCTTGTCTCATGGTCGGGCCGGCGGTCAGATGCGGTGTGACATAGAATGTCGCATCGCCGCGCTTAAAGCTGAGCGGGTCGGCAATGGTTGCACGGTAATCACGCAGATCCTGCATGGACAGCGAGCCGCCCTTAGCGCGGACATCTTTGACGAGCGCCTGTGCCAGATCGCCTTCATAGAATGTGCGATAGCCCTGTTCTGCCAGCTCGGTCAGGGAAGGTGCATAACCGGACATAACAACGCGCTTGTCGGACAGGCTCGTCCAGCCATTGATCATCGGCCATTGACCGTCTTCCAGAAACAGCGCTGCGGCATCCGGATCTTTGGCCAGCTCACGAGTTGCGCCTGCGATAACAAGCGCTGCGTACCAATCGACCGGCAGGCCTTCTTTTGCGAGTTTAATTGCCGGAGCCAGCAGTTCTGCCCAAGGCATGGTGCCCCAGCGTGCATGTGCCTGACCGATACCGTCGACCACACCCGGCACTGCAACGGCAGTTGCGCCCATGATATTGCGATCACCGACCACGGCTTCCCACGGGAAAAGATCGGAGTTTTTACCGGCACCGGAAAGCGGATAATCGGCAGGGTTCAGCTCCACAGGCGCACGCATGGCATAGGTCACGGCATGAGCTTTGCCGGAAGCTGCATCCCAAACCATCATCGCGCCGCCACCGGCAGGGCCGGACATCCACGGCTCAAGCACACCGATAGCGAAAGAAACGGCCGTTGCGGCATCCATTGCATTGCCGCCTGCTGCAAGCACTGCCGCACCGATTTGTGCTGCGCGGCTGTTTTGTGCTGCTACGACACCGCCTTTAGTGCGGATGACATTCTTGCGAGTAACTTGCGTTCGGGAAAGACTGGTTTGCATTTCAGTTCCTTAATCAGTTCAGGCAGGCAGTGCAGTGGCATTGGTATAGAGGTGGCAGGCGACACAACCGCTGCCGCTTTCCTGCAAGACAGGACGGGATTGATCGCAGGGGGTAAAGCGGTCAGGGCAGCGCGGATGGAAGGCGCAACCCGAAGGCGGATTGATCGGATTGGGATATTCTGTGCCGAGCTGTGTGTCCGGTACGCCGAGTTCCGGTTCCGGTGTCAGAACGGAATCCAGCAAAGCCCGTGAATAAGGGTGGCGGGCATTGCGGAAAATGTCTTCAGTTTCACGTTCTTCAACAATGCGCCCGAGATACATCACCGCAACGCGTGTTGCGAGATATTCAACAACCGCCAGATTATGGCTGATGAACAGATAGGTCAGACCGAGCTCACGCTGCAGGTCACCCAGCAGATTGAGAATCTGGCTCTGCACGGAAACATCGAGTGCCGATGTCGGTTCGTCACAGATAACGATCTCAGGCTTCATGATCAGAGCACGGGCAATCGCGACACGCTGGCGCTGGCCGCCGGACATCTGGTTCGGATAGGCGTTGAGCATACGCGAAGGCAGCCCGACGACGTCCATGATTTCCTTCACCTTCTTTTCGCGCGATGCCTGATCGCCGACACTATGCACCACGAGCGGCGCCATAATGATCTGACGGATAGTTTTGCGCGGATTGAGCGAGGAATAAGGGTCCTGAAAGATTGGCTGAATACGGCGCGACAATTCAAAACGATTTTGCTTGGTGATGTCTTCACCGTTAATTTCGACACGTCCACTGGTCGGTTTTTCCAATCCGAGCAGGATTTTAGCCAGCGTTGATTTTCCGCAACCGGATTCACCGACAAGCCCAAGAACCGAGCCGCGCTCTACCGTCAGCGAAACATCACTGACCGCTGCCAGTGGTTTTTTACCGGAGAAAAAGCCCTGCCGCACCTGATAGATTTTGGACACATTGTGAAGTTGTAAAACTGGCTGGCTCATAGCAAAGCCTCCGCAGGCTGACGCATGCCGTTTGCATGGATGCACTGTAATTTATGATGAGCGGAGAGATCACGCTGCGGGATGGTGCCGGTGCAGGCTTCAATCGCTTCAGGGCAGCGGTCGCGGAAGATGCAGCCGGTATGACGACCGACCAGATTTGGCACAATACCCGGAATTGTACCCAACCGTTCTCCGCGTTTAATGCGCCCCGGTATCGGAATGCAGTCCAGAAGCCCACGTGTATAAGGATGTGCAGGATTGCGGAAGATTTCGCTGACAGAACCGGCCTCAACCAGTTCACCGGCATACATCACGGCTACCTTGTCAGCGATACGCGCAACGACGCCGAGATCATGGGTAATCAGGATCATCGCCATGCCCATTTTCTGCTGCAGGTCTTTGAGAAGACGTAAAATCTGAGCCTGAATGGTCACGTCCAGAGCGGTTGTCGGTTCATCAGCGATCAGCAATTCCGGCTCGCACATCAGCGCCATTGCAATCATGATACGCTGACGCAAACCACCGGAAAGCTGATGCGGATATTGGTTGAGACGGCTTTCTGCGGCGGTAATCCCGACCATACGCAGAAGATCTGCAGCGCGTTTCAGTGCTTCAGCTTTGCTGACAGATTTATGCAGGCGCAATGCTTCCGCCAGCTGACTGCCGATCGTATAGGCAGGGTTCAGGCTGGTCATCGGCTCCTGAAAAATCATCGCCATGCGGTTGCCGCGCAGTGCACGCATTTCCCGCGCTGTGGCTTTTTGCAGGTCAATGCCGTCAAAGCTCATTTCGGTCGCATTACGCTGAATACCCGGTGACAAAAGCCCCATCACCGCAAGCGAGGTCAGCGATTTGCCAGAGCCGCTTTCACCGACAATGCAAAGTGTCTCGCCCGGTTGAACCTCGAGATTGATGTTGCGCACGGCATGAAGAGTGCCCGCGGCGGTGGGGATGTCCAGTGTCAGGCCCTGAACTTTAAGAATAGGAGCAGTCATTGGTTTTTCCCTCAGTTCCGTCCGCCCGGCGCGGTGATATCGCGCAGGCCGTCGCCCATGAGATTGATCGCCAGCACCAGCACAAACAGCGCAACACCGGGGATCATCACAAGCCATGGTTCGAACAGCATCATGTCTTTGCCCTCGGAGATCATCAGCCCCCAGCTGGCTGTTGGCGGCTGCACACCAAGACCTAAGAAGGACAAGGCGGCTTCCAGCAAAATGGCATGTGCCATTTCCAGCGTGGCAACGACAATCAGATTGTTCATCAGATTAGGCAGGATTTCGGAGATCAGAATGCGCGGCGTGGATGTGCCGATGGCATAGGATGCAGCGACATATTCCCGTCGCGCGATCTGGAGGGTTGAAGCGCGCATGACTACCGCATAGCGATCCCACAATAACAGGCCGAGAACGGTGGCAACAACAGTCAGTGAGCCGCCAAACAAGGCGACAACGGCCAGTGCGACCAGAACAACCGGCATTGCGAGACGCACATTGATCAGGAATGTTACAGCCGCATCTACACGACCGCCAAAATAACCGGCTGCAACGCCCATAGCCGTGCCGATAATGCCGGAGATCAGAGCTGCCGACAGGCCGATAAATAATGAGACGCGTGCACCATGCAGCAGACGGGCGAGATAATCGCGACCAAGCTGGTCGGTTCCCAGAACGTGATCGGATTTACCGCCTAAGAATTCCGGCGGCACCATACGGTTCAACAGATCCTGCGTATAGGGATCATATTTGAGAAGCATCGGAGCAAAGATTGCAACAAGTGCAATTACAGCCACGATGATCGTGCCGATCATGAAACCGCTATGACCGAAAATACGGCGGCGCAGAATGGCAGACGGAGACGGTTCCAGAATTTGTTCTGCGGTCGGTATAGAAGAAAAAGTGGTCATGAGGTCCTCATGCGTGGATCAAGCCAGGCATTCATAATGTCGGCGAGCAGTGTGAAGACGATATAAAACATGGAGAAAAGTAGGATCAGCGCCTGAACGGTCGGCAGATCATTACGGGTGATCGACTCCCATGCGAGCAGTCCGGCACCCGGCAGTGCGAAGACAGATTCAACCACAATTGAACCGCCGAGCATGAAGCCCATCTGCACGGCAGACAGCGATACGACAGGGATAATCGCATTGCGCAAAGCGTGAGTGAACAGCACCCGCCACTCCGATGACCCTTTGGCACGGGCGGTGCGGATATAGTCCGACGATAAAACTTCCAGCATACCGGCGCGGGTGAGGCGCATAATTGCAGGCATGGCGTAGTAGCCGAGCACAATGGTTGGCAGAATGAAATGCTGCCATGTCTTGGCACCGGATGCAGGCAGCCAGCCGAGATCAATGGAGAAAACCGAGATCAGCACAAGGGCAAACCAGAAACTTGGCATTGCCTGTCCGGCGACAGAAATAAACAGCGCCAGCTTGTCGGTCAGTGAGTTCGGGCGTTTGGCAGCAAGCACACCAAGCGGTACAGCAACCAGCAGCGCAAACACAATGGCGGTCAGACCAAGGCGCATTGTCACGCCAAGCCGGCTGGAAATGAGATCTGCAACCGGAAGTTTGAAATAATAGCTCTGGCCGAAATTGAAATGTGCGGCATTCCACAACCAGTCCGCATATTGCAGCAGCATCGGGCGGTCAAAGCCGTAAAATTCGCGGATTGTCTGAATGTCTTGCGCACTCGCGCCTTCTCCGGCGATAGCCGTCGCAGGGTCACCGCTCAGGTAAAGCAGACAGAAACTGATAAAAGACACGGTCAGCGCAACCAGTAAGGCAAGGCCGAGCCGCTTGAGGATGAAACCAAGCAAGTTTTGCTCCGTCAAAATCGTTTTAGGATATGAGGGGGGTGGCCGGAGGTGACAGTGCAGAACGCATCAGCTGGGTACTGCCGGATTTCACCTGTTAACGGATTGCCGGCTTATGCGTCATCAAAGCGGAATGATGCAGACGCGATACCGTGCAAACCGGAAATATTCTTCAGCCATTTACTGCCAAAGCTGAATTAAAAAATATCGGCTACCGGCTTATTTGGCGTGCTGAAAACCACGGCAAAGATCTTTTGATTTTTCATTGGCATTCCCCTTTTGTATTGTATTGCAATACTTGTGATCGCATGTTAATATCGAACCATAGTTTTCCCTTCTGCGTCAAGAGTTTTTTACGACTGGAGTGTGCCCCATTGAGTGAAAGCGAAAGAAATCCTTTAATTATCAGCTCGCTAATAAAAGCGATGACCCTGTTGAAAGCCTTCGGGGAGGGAAATGCTGTTTTGGGTATTTCTGACCTTGTGCGCATAACGGGCATTGAGAAAAGCAGCGTACAGCGCATACTCGCCACGCTTTATGCGGAAGGCATGCTGAACCGTGATAATCATAGCCGCCGCTACAGACTATCAAATCAATGGCTGCATATGGCCTATGCCCATTACATTGCAGAGCCGCTGACGTCGCAGGTTATGCCGCGTCTTTTCGCTTTGCAGCAGCAAATCGGGCAATCATTCAATCTGGCAGAAATATGTGACACATCAATTATTTACTCGGTGCGCCTTCCGGTGCAACGTACCAATTTTGAAGGTACATTGGTCGGGCGTACCCATCCGGCGCTGAATACATCGGGTGGCCGTGCCATTCTCTCCACATGGGATGCGGCTGCACGTCAAGGCGCTGTAAAAAACTGGCCGGTGACGGAATATACCCCGCGCACAACAGTTACCCGCGGGGAAATTTCAGACCTTGTTGAACAGGCGCGACAGGATGGTTTTGCTGTTTCTGTTGAGGAAATCCTGCTCAATGAAATTGGTATCGCCGCACCGATAAAGTCGTCCAGCGGTAAAGCGCGCGCAGCAATTCACTGTTCTGTTTCGATGGCTGACTGGTCGGTTGATCGTGTCCGCAAAGAAATCGCGCCATTGCTGGTCGATACAGCGCGAACATTTTTTGATCCGCGGGCAGAAGAATAGTCTGCCGCATATTTGAGCTGCATAGCTATATGATGCATATGAAAACGGGGCCGTCAGGCCCCGCTTTCTTATTCAGGAAGGACATCTTCCAGCCCTTTGGTCAGTTCCAGTGCCTGCCGTTCAAACAACCGGCGGTAAATGCCGCCCGGTTTGCGGATAAGCGCATCATGATCGCCTTCCTCAAGAACCTTGCCCTTGTCAAAGACCAGCAATCTGTCCAGTGCACGCACCGTTGAAAGCCGGTGTGCAATGACCAGTGTTGTACGGCCGATCATCAACCGTTCCATTGCCTGTTGGATCAGCACTTCCGATTCTGAGTCGAGGCTGGAAGTTGCCTCATCCAGAATAAGGATCGGTGCATTGGCCAGAAACGCACGGGCAATCGCCACACGTTGACGCTCACCGCCGGAGAGTTTCACACCACGCTCACCAACAAGGGTCGCATAGCCTTTTGGCAGACGGCTGATGAAGTCATGGGCGCTGGCAAGACGTGCTGCTTCCTCAACTTCCGCCTGTGTCGCACCGGGGCGGGCATAGGCGATATTCTCGGCCAGTGTCCGGTGAAACAGGATCGGTTCCTGCTGCACAATGGCGATCTGCGAACGCAGCGATGCCTGCGTGACATGAGCAATATTCTGCCCGTCAATCTTAATCGCACCGCCGCTGACATCATAGAGACGCTGGATCAGCTTGACGAAAGTCGTCTTACCCGAACCGGAATGTCCGACCAGACCAACCCGTTCACCGGCTTCAATCTTCACCGAGAAATCGCGGTAGAGTGCCGCTTCATGATTGCCGTAATGAAAAGTCACCTTGTCAAAGCGGATTTCACCATTGCTGATCTGAATGGCTGGTGCATTCGGCATGTCGGCAATGCCATAAGGCTCTGCCTCAATCTGCACCAGCTCTTCCATATCATTCACCGAGCGTTGCAGATTGCGGATATGCATGCCGACATCACGCAAATAACCCTGCAGCATGAAGAATGCTGTCAGAACAAAGGTGATATCACCGGCCGTTGCTTTGCCCTGGCTCCACAAGTAAAGCGCAAAAGCAATGACAACACCGCGCATAATCAGCAGATTGGCACCCTGAATGAAACCGTTCAGAGTTCCGATCAGCCATGTGCGGCGTGTACGGCTGCGCCATTTGGTGACAACTTTTGCAAGTCGTGCATCCTCACGCTTTTCAGCACCAAAGGCTTTCACAACAGCATTGCACGAAATGGCATCGGCCAGCGCGCCGCCCATGCGTGTGTCCCAGCTATTGGCCAATGTTGCCGCAGGCGCGACAAAACCGAGCGAAATCACAATCGTGCAGACAATGAACAGCACAGAGCCGATTGCAACCAGCACGCCCATGAGCGGCCAGTACCAGGCCAGTAGTGCGACCGAACCGACCAGCATCAGCAGCGATGGCAGCAATGCAATAATCAGCGTATCGTTCAGCAGATCCATTGCCCACATTGCACGCGAAACTTTGCGCACAGTCGACCCGGCAAAGGCATTGGCATGCCAGTCGGTGGAGAAGCGCTGCAATTTACGGAACGAACTGGCCGCCATGTCACTCATGATTTTTAGCGTGAAATCGGTGATGACATAAAAGGTCAGCTGACGTGTAATCAGTGCCAGTGCGCCAAGCGCCAGCAGAACGATAAGTGCCTCAACGGCGGCAGACCACGCGCTGTCACCACTCAGAGAAAGCGCGTCAACCAGCCGTCCGGAATAGAGCGGCGTCAGAACATCTGCGGCTGTTGCAAGCAGCATACCGATTATCATCAGTGTCAGCCGCAGAGGCTGACTTCGCCAGTGGCTGAAAGTGTAGCCGAGGACATTGCGGAAGGCAGGCCCACGGAAATTAATGCGAAACCGGGTCATATGAAACATACCAGACCGCGCAGAGTCGGATTCTGGTCCTTTAAAAGCATTTTCAGCAAATGTGCGAAGCGGCTTTGCGTCGGACAATTTGTGAAAACGAAGACAAAACAAACAACAGCTGAGTGTTGCGGCAAAGCGGAAAATTTTAGGAAAGCGCCCTTTCAGGGACGGCGGACAGGCCTTGGCCTGTAGCGGGGGCCAAAGACTTAAAGTCTGGGAGCGCCCGCGTGAACACCGGGCACCGACGGAAATGGATAGACACGCATCTCATACCTCTTGCCAGTGTTTCAGATATTGGCACAATAAATGAGCAATCGGTTTTGCCAAGTGCAAAAATGTAAAATTTGTTTCACAAAGTCCTGAGTGTGACAAAAAAGTGCTGCTTTAAAATTTCAGCAGATTTTTCCACACACAGGCTTCGGAATATTTTCAGATGCCGGAAATAACCGGTCAGGTTGTAATTAAGTCTTCAGGGCTGGCTGAGTAGCATGGATATGCCCTGACCGACACCCACACACATGGTCGCCAGAGCGTGATTTATACCTCGTGTCTGCAACTCAATGGCAGAAGTTAAAGCCAGCCTTGCACCGGACATGCCCAGCGGATGGCCAAGCGCAATTGCACCGCCATTCGGATTGACATGCGCTGCATCATCATCCAGCCCGAGCTGGCGCATGCAGGCCAGAGCCTGCGCGGCAAAAGCCTCATTCAGCTCAACCAGACCGATATCGGCCATGGTAAGTCTGTGGCGATGCAGCAGTTTTTGTGTGGCAGGCACAGGGCCGATGCCCATAATGCGCGGTGCAACACCTGCCGTTGCCATGCCGCTGATCCGTGCCAGCGGTGTCAGGCCGTAGCGCTCAACCGCCTGTTTGGAGGCGATAACAACCGCTGCCGCACCGTCATTTACGCTTGAGGCATTGCCTGCGGTGATCGTGCCGCCACGGCGAAACGGCGTATCAAGGCTAGCCAGTTTTTCCAAAGAAGTTTCACGCGGCTGCTCATCCTGAGCAACAATCGTGCTGGTGCCTTTGCGCCCTGCAATTGTGTAAGGTGCAATTTCCTGTGCCAGACGCCCGCTTTGCATGGCTGCTGCCGCACGTTGCTGGCTGCGCAATGCAAATGCATCCTGATCTGCGCGGCTGATATTATAATCAGCACTGAGATTTTCTGCGGTTTCCGGCATGGATTCACTGCCGTAATTTTTGTCGAGCTGCGGATTGATAAAACGCCAGCCGATAGTCGTGTCATAGACCGCATTCTGCCGTTGAAACGCTGCATCGGCCTTGGGCATCACAAATGGTGCACGCGACATGCTCTCAACGCCACCGGCGATGATAATATCGGCTTCGCCGAGTTTAACGGCGCGCGCTGCATAGCCCACCGCATCAAGGCCGGAGCCGCAAAGACGGTTAAGCGTTGTTGCAGGCACTGTCTCACCAAGACCGGACAGCAGGACCGCCATCCGCGCGACATTGCGGTTGTCTTCACCGGCTTGATTGGCGCAGCCGAACACTACTTCATCAATTATCTCTGCGCTCAAAGACGGAAAACACGCGAGCGCCTCACGGATAGTATGCGCTGCCATATCATCAGGCCGCACTGCTGAGAGTGCGCCGCCATAACGGCCGATTGGCGTGCGCACACCGCCGATAATATAGGCTTCGCTCATATTAGTGTTCCTTATGGTTTTGTGCAGCAAACATCGGCCCGCCTTTATGCGCGGGAAAGCCATAGCCGTTAA
Source organism: Hyphomicrobiales bacterium (assembly GCA_900470285.1). Lineage (GTDB taxonomy): Bacteria > Pseudomonadota > Alphaproteobacteria > Rhizobiales > Rhizobiaceae > Pseudochrobactrum. The sequence continues at coordinate 18,377 of UCAG01000009.1, read as the reverse complement.
TCAGCACCAGATCGATATCGCTGCCGCGCGCTGCAATACCCTCATGCAACAGTTGTTCACCTTCATCAGCCATGACCTTTAAAAGCTGACGGATGATTTCATCCGGTGTGAAGGGGCGCGGCGTAATGTTTTTCTCAAGCCTTGCCGCTTCGATAATCGCGGTAACATCCGGATCGGTCTGTCGCTTGCCATCACTATAAATATACCAGCCTTTACCGCTCTTTTGTCCGAACCGTCCTGCCTCGCAAAGACGGTCTGGAATGTTGCAATAGGGCTCATCAGGGTTGCGCGTTGCCGCCTGACGCTTGCGTTTTGCCCAGGCAATCTCCAGTCCCGCCATATCGCAGACCGCAAACAGCCCCATGGGAAAGCCGTAATGCTCAAGCGCAGCGTCAATCTCATGCGGCCATGCGCCTTGCTCGAGCATGAACTCGGCCTCGCGGCGATAGGCAGAGAAAATCCGGTTGCCGATAAAGCCTTCACAAACGCCGCAGACAATAGCCAGCTTGTTCAGTTTTTTGGCAACCTCAAGCGTGGTTGCCAGCACATCGGGCGCCGTTTCTGCACAATTGACCACTTCCAGCAGGCGCATAATATGCGCCGGTGAGAAGAAATGCATGCCGATAACCCGTGACGGATTGCTGATCTTAAGTGCTAATTCATCGGGATTGAGATAGCTGGTATTGGTGGCGACAATGACATCGTCACGCAAAACGCCGGACAGACGGCGAAACAGTTCTGATTTAACCTCAAAATCATCAAACACCGCTTCAATCACCAGATCAGCACCGGCAAGCGCGCTGATATCAGCGCTGACTGTGCAATTGGCTCGCTGTTGTTCCAGTGCTTGTTCACTGAGGCGACCGGACTGAAATTGCTTGTCCAGCAGCCCTGTGATGCGGGCAAGACCGGCATCTGCCGCTTCCTGTGTCGGCTCATAGCCGATAATTTTATACCCCCCGGCAAGAGCAGCAACTGCAATTCCCGAGCCCATCATGCCGGTGCCGGCGATGCCGACTGTAGCAACCGGCCGTGGTACTGTACCGGCAGGCAGATCATGCTTTCCGGCTTCGCGCTCGGAAAAAAACACATGCCGCAAGGCCTTGGCCTCATCGCTCTCACGAAGACGCAGGAATGTTGCGCGTTCTTCAGCCAAAGCCTCTCGGGCAGGGAGTGTGGCTGCCAGCGATACCAGACGCACGGCCTCGGAAGGGGCTAAACGTCCGCGCGCTTTGGCAAGAATTTTTACCACTGTCTGTTCAGTGTTTGCAGGTTGAACAGACAAGGCCAATGTACGGCGAGGTTCTTTGCCCGTATAGTACTGTGCTGCCTTTTGTGCCGCATAAGTCAGGCTCTCAGATATTGTGATTTCATCAATCAGGCCATTCTGCAGCGCTTCCTGTGCGGAAATAGTTTTGCCCGATGCGATCATGTCGATTGCAACATCAAGGCCGGTCAGCCGTGGCAGACGTTGGGTTCCACCCGCACCCGGCACAAGCCCGAGCTTCACTTCCGGCAGGCCGAATTTGGCTTTCTCAACAGCCAGCCGGTAATGGCAGGCAAGAATAATTTCGCAACCACCACCAAGGGCTGCACCATTAAGGGCGGCAATCACCGGCTTAACGGATGCTTCAATCCGTGCTGTCACCTGCGGCAGTGTCGGCTCGCTCGGGGGCAGATCAAACTCTTTGATATCAGCACCGGCGGCAAAGAATTTGCCTGCACCGCACAGAGTGAGCGCGCGGATCTCGGCAGAGTTCTCTGCCAAATTCAGCGCCTGCATCAACCCTTCGCGGATGGCGGCTGAAATCGCATTCACCGGCGGGTTTGCCAGAGTGAGATGCAATACACCATCCTGCACCACACCGGTAACGGCAGATGAAAAACTGATCGGCTGCTGCGTGTCAGAAGGGTTGTGCATCATATGTCCTGTCCGGATTTTTAGTCGCTTACTCAGGCAATTACTTTAGTCTGGCACAACAGCTGTGGCCTGAATCTCGATCTTGGCACGATCTTCAATCAGCCCTGCAACCTGCATTGCCGCCATTGCCGGAAAATGCTTGCCGATCACATCGCGATAGGCCTGACCAAGACCGCGCATATTGGCTTTGTATTCCTGCTTGTCGGTGAAATACCAGGTCATGCTGGTGATATGTTCCGGCCCTGCACCATCCACGGCGAGAATGGCGACGATGTTTTTCAGGGTCTGGTGAACCTGTTCAACAAAATCATCGGTTTTGAATTCACATTGTTCATTCCAGCCGATCTGGCCACCAATAAAAATTGTGCGTCCGCGTGCTGAGATGCCGTTGGAATAGCCGATCGGGGCAACCCAGTTATCCGGCTGTAATATCTTATGCATGAACTGTCTCCAGATGATTGAGAAGCGCGGCGCGGATATCATCGGGCCATGCGCGGGCTTTATGAGTTGTGCTTGAAGTGGCGACGAGTTTGTGTTTCGCCGTCCATAACAGATCGCCATTGGCGCGCACTTCATGGTCGAGTGACAGCGAACTGCCACCGACCGCAGTGACTTTGAGCGTGAAGTCCAGCAGATCGGCATGGAAGCCGGGTTTTACAAAAGTCAGATCAAGCCGCACTGTTGGTGTTGCGATCTGCCGGTCATGATTGAGGCTTTTCCAGTCGGCTCCGATTGAGGCGAAGAAGTCTTCCAGAACCCCGATCAGAATATTCAGATAAGACGGAAAATAAGCGATGCCCGAAGGATCGCAATCGCCGAACCGCAAGGGTCTTGTGGTGTGAAAGGCCATGATCCGCCCTTTAAACCGTTTTCAGCAATTCGCGGGCGATAATCAGTTTCTGAACCTCTGTCGCCCCTTCATAAATACGCAAGCTACGGATTTCCCGATAGAGCTTTTCGGTAATTGCGCCGCTTTGCACACCGCGTCCGCCAAACATCTGTAAAGCGCGGTCAATAATCATCTGGGCAGATTCCGTTGCAGCCATTTTTGCCATTGCCGCCTGCTGGGTGGTTGGCAGTTTCTGCACATCGCGGCGCCATGCGGCACGGTAGGTCAGCAGAGTTGCGGCCTCCAGTTCTGTCGCCATATCGCCAAGCGCTGCCTGTGTCAGTTGCAGATCGCTGAGTGTTGCGCCAAATATCTGCCGGTTACGCGCATGGTTGAGCGCCTCATCCAAGGCGCGGCGGGCAAAGCCAAGGGCGGCGGCTGCCACTGAAGCACGGAAAATATCCAGCGTGCGCATGGCAATTTTAAAACCTTCGCCGCCTGCACCCAAACGTCGTGAAGCGGGGATACGGCAATTCTCAAAACGGATTGTAGCGAGCGGATGCGGCGCAATCACCTCAAGCCGCTCAGCAATAGAAAAGCCCGGATCAGTTGCATAAACCACGAAGGCCGAGATGCCGCGTGTGCCTGCAGCTTCACCTGTGCGGGCAAAGACAGTGTAAACATCGGCGATGCCGCCATTGGAAATCCAGGTTTTCTCGCCGTTGAGAATATAATCATCGCCGTCCTGTGCTGCGGCGCATTGCATGGCGGCGACATCGGAACCGGCTTCTTTCTCCGACAAGGCAAAGGCCGACAACCATTCGCCGGAAGAGATTTTAGGCAGAATATGCTGCTTTAATGCATCCGATCCGGCAAGGCCGACCGCGCCGGTGCCAAGCCCCTGCATGGCAAAGGCAAAATCTGCCAATCCGTCATGCCATGCCAGTGTTTCGCGCGCCAGACAGACCGAGCGGGAGTCGATTTCGGTCTTGCCGCTGTTGCCGGTGACACTATCGAGCAATCCGGCTTGCCCAAGCAGTTTCACCAGTTTACGGCAGGCAGCATCTGTGTCGTGATGATCGATGTTTTTTAAAACACCGGATGCGGCAAATTCATTGAGCTTTTGAGCAAAATCGCGTTGCTGCTGCTCAAAAAACGGTAGTTCCAGGTGTTCATGAACGGGGGCTTCGCGGCAAGCTGTATCTGACATGGTTCAGTTCCCTTCAAATTCAGGGCGGCGTTTGGCGGCAAAGGCCTCAAATGCACGGCGGAAATCCTGTGTCGCCATGCAGATGGCCTGCGCCTGCGCTTCCGATTCAATCATTTCATCAATGCCCATCGCCCATTCCTGAGCCAGCATGGTTTTGGTAATGCCATGTGCAAAATAAGGGCCGTCAGCGAGGGTTTTAGCGAGCTTTTGCGCCTCTGCCAGCAGGTTTTCACCATCATGCAGATGGTTGTAGAAACCCCAGTCTTTGCCTTCGGTGGCCGACATGAAACGGCCGGTATAAAGCAGCTCTGCCGCACGACCCTGACCGATGATGCGGGGCAGAATTCCACAGGCGCCCATATCCGCACCGGCAAGGCCGACACGGGTAAACAGGAATGCGGTTTTCGCCTCATGAGTGGCAAGACGCAGGTCTGAGGCCATTGCCAGAATGGCACCGGCACCGGCGCAAATCCCGTCTACAGCCGCGATCACCGGCTGAGGACATTTGCGCATGGCTTTTACCACATCGCCGGTCATGCGGGTGAAGGCCAGGAGTTCCGGCATCGGCATTTTGGTCAAAGGTTCGATGATCTCGAAGACATCACCGCCGGAAGAGAAATTACCGCCCGCTCCGGTCACCACTACGGCACGAATATCCGATGCATAGGCCAAATCGCGGAACAGATCACGCAGCTCCGCATAGCTTTCAAATGTCAGCGGGTTTTTACGATCAGGGCGGTTGAGCGTGAGGGTGGCAACGCGCCCGTCTTTACTCACCTCCCACAGAAAATGCTGTGCCTGATAATTTTTAAAAGCTTTCAGATGACTGTTCATGCTGATGGTTTGTTCGCTCATCCTGCCAATACCTCGCCACCGGCAATTGCAATTGCCTGTCCGTTGATTGAGGCGGCATCAGGGGATGCCAGCCATAAGACTGTGTGTGCCACTTCCTCCGGTTTAATCAGCCGGTTTTGCGGATTGGCTTTTACAAAATGCGCCAGCGCTTCTTCTTCAGAGCGACCGGTTTTCTGCATGATCTGTGCAATGGCCTCGCGGATAATCGGCGTATCGGTAAAACCGGGACAAACGGCATTGACGGTAATGCCTTTTGTTGCGAGTTCCAGCGCCAAAGCGCGGGTGAGGCCGATTACACCATGTTTTGCAGCGCAATAGGCAGAGACATAGGCATAGCCGGTCAACCCTGCTGTGGACGCGATATTGATAATACGCGCATGGGTGCCATAGGCCTTCAGATCGGGCAGCACGGCCTGTGTCACCTGAAAAACACCGGTCAGATCAACCGCAAGTACTTGCGACCACATCTCGAGGCTGGTTTTTTCAAAGGGTGCGGAAGGCGCTTCACCGGCATTATTGACGAGAATACTCACCGGCCCGAAAGACGTTTGTGCCGCCTGTAAACCTGCGCTGATCGCCTGCGCATTCGTCACGTCAAAACTGCTGGCAACAAAACAGGTTTTGCGTCCCGCAGCCTGATCGAGCTCTGCGGCCAGTGCCGCCAGAGGCTCATGCCGCCTGCCGGACAAAGTGACATTGGCACCGGACACAGCAAAGTCACGGGCAATGGCCGCACCGATGCCACTGCCCGCGCCGGTGATTAAAACATGTCTGCCGTGGAATTTATTATTGCTCATATCCGGTCTCATTCTGGTTATTTCAGTGCGGCAGCCGCAGCGGCTTCACGAGCCAGATTGGTTTCATACTGGGTTTTGCCGGAGTAATATTGCTTCGGCCATGGCACGGAGGTCAGCCCGATTTTTGCCGCTTCATGCAATACCCAAGCGGGGTCTGCGAGATGCGGGCGGGCCACGGCGCAAAGATCGGCACGCCCTGCGGAGATCACCGAATTGGCGTGATCGGCTTCCGATATCGCACCAACAGCAATTGTCGGGATGCCTATCTCATTGCGGATTTTGTCTGAAAACGGGGTCTGGAACAAACGGCCATAAACCGGTTTTTCATGTTTAACGACCTGACCGGACGAACAGTCGATGAGATCGGCACCGGCATTTTTAAACAACTGCGCAAAAATCGCTGCATCATCAGGCGTATTGCCGCCTTCCGCCCAGTCATGGCAGGAGAGACGCACCGAAATCGGCTTATCCTGCGGCCAGACCGCGCGAATGGCCTTGAACACTTCCAGCGGAAAACGCGCACGATTGGCGTGGCTGCCGCCATATTCATCCTCACGCTGATTGGTCAGCGGCGAGAGGAAACTGGAGAGCAGATAACCATGCGCGGCATGGAGTTCCAGCCAGTCTGCGCCGGTACTTGCGGCAAGCTCAGTCGCGCGCACAAAATCAGCAATTACCCGATCCATATCATCGCGCGTCATAGGCTTCGGCTTCTGGCTGTTGACCAGATAAGGCTCAGCCGAGGCCGAAATCAGCGGCCAGCCGTTTGCTTCATCAACCGGCTGGTCAATGCCTTCCCATGCGGGTTTGGTGGCGCCTTTGCGCCCTGCATGACCCAGCTGAATAGCCACTTTGGCATCGCTGTTCTGATGCACAAAATCGACCAGACGCTTCCAGCCGTCGCGCTGTTCTTCGTTCCACAGTCCCAGACAATTCGGAGTGATGCGCGCATCAGGAGAAACGCAGGTCATTTCCGCAAAGATCAGACCGGCACCGCCGAGCGCACGGGAACCGAGATGCACCATATGGAAATCATTGATCAGACCATCGGTTGCCGAATACATCGCCATCGGCGACATGACGATACGGTTCGCCAAGGTTACACCGCGCAGCTGATAGGGCGTGAACATCGGCGGCACATGGCGTGTGCTGCTGTTGCTCTCTACCGGCAGGCCTGACTTTTTGGCAAACCAGTTTTCATAGCCCTGCAACCAGTTTTTATCACGCAGACGCAGGTTTTCATGACTGATACGCTGTGAGCGTGTCAGCATGGAATACATGAATTGCTCCGGCTCAAAATGATCCGCATAGCGCCGGCCAACCACCTCAAACCATTCCATCGCATTGCGTGCGGCATTCTGAATGCGCGCTACATCTACACGGCGAATTTCCTCATAGGTTTCCAGCGCTGCAGGAATATGACTTTTGTCATGACCGTGCAGGTTAAACTGGTTGGTCAGTTCAATCGCATCATCAATCGCCAGCTTGGTGCCGGAGCCGATGGCAAAATGGGCGGTATGGGCAGCATCGCCCATCAGCACCACATGGGAATTGCCGTTATAATGGCTCCACTTGCCACAGATCAGCCGGTTGAAATTCAACCATGCCGAGCCGCGCAAATGCCGCGCATTGGTCATCAGCGGTGCGCCTTCCAGCACTTCCGAGAAAAGATTTTCGCAAAAAGAGATGGAATCCTGCTGTGACATCTCGTCTAGACCATGCGCCTGATAGGCTTCTTCTGTGGTCTCGATAATGAAAGTCGAGGTCTTGTCGTCGAATTTGTAAATATGCGCCTGAAACCAGCCATGATCCGTCTTGCGGAAATCAAAGGTAAAGGCGTCAAAGAGCTTATTGGTGCCAAGCCAGATATAACGGTTTGGCCGCACGATCATATCCGGCTCGAATATATCGGCATAGCGGTGACGGATTTTAGAATTCAGCCCGTCAGAGGCGATAATCAGATCAGCATCGGGATATTGCGTATCTGCATCCACATCGGTTTCAAATATCAGCTCAACGCCCAGATCTTCACAGCGTTTTTGCAGAATATTCAGCAGTTTTTTGCGGCCGATACCGACAAAACCATGACCGCTTGTGCGCTGGCGTGTGCCTTTGAACAGCACTTCAATATCGTCCCAATGGTTAAACGCATCCTGAATTTCCGCCGCACTGGTTTCATCCCAAACCTTCATCGCTTCCATCGTTGCATCGGAAAACACGACGCCCCAGCCGAAGGTGTCATAGGGTTTGTTGCGCTCGACCACGCGGATGTGATGCTCAGGATGGTTCTTTTTCATCAGCAGGGCAAAATACAGTCCGGCCGGACCGCCACCGATACAAACGATACGCATGGTCAAATTCTCCCCTTGAATGCTTTGTTTTCCGCTATACGGCCACAGTCATTTTTATGATGTGCGGTGACATCGGATACCGGTGCATAATTTATTTTATGCTTAAAACATATGGATGGAATAGATTTGGTCAAGTGATAAATTTGCATGATGCGCTCAGCCTTGTTTGCGCAGCATGAAGCGCTGGATTTTGCCGGTTACGGTTTTCGGCAGCGCGTCGACAAAACGGACAGAGCGGGGATATTTATAGGGTGCGATCAGCTTTTTAACGTGATCCTGTAAGGCTTTGACCGTTTCAGGAGATGGCTGAGCACCATTGCGCAGCACAATATGCGCCTCAACAATCTGGCCGCGCTCTTCATCATTCACGCCGATCACCGCGCATTCCTGCACATCTGCATGGGCGAGGAGGGCGGCCTCAACCTCGGGGCCTGCGATATTATAACCGGCAGAAATAATCATATCATCTGCACGGGCGGCAAAGTGGAAATAGCCGTCCGCATCCTGAAAGAAACTGTCGCCGGTCAGGTTCCAGCCATCCCGCACATAGGCCTTCTGGCGTGTATCCGCGAGGTAACGGCAGCCGGTCGGGCCGCGCACTGCCAGACGACCAATTTCCCCGCGCGGCACTTCCTGCATATTTTCATCAACGATTTTGGCCTGATAACCGGTAACGGGTTTGCCTGTACGGCCGGGTCCGGAATCGCCTAAACGGTTGCTGATAAAAATATGCAGCATCTCGGTCGCGCCGATCCCGTCCAGCATCGGTTTGCCGGTCTTCTCTACCCATGCCTCATAAATCGGGGCGGGCAGGGTTTCCCCTGCTGAAACCGCAATGCGCAAGGATGACAGGTCGGCGCCCTCATTCATTGCCTGCAACATCACGCGATAGGCTGTCGGGGCTGTAAAGCTGATGGTCGCCTTATAGGTTTCAATCAGCTCGATCATCTTAGGCGGTGTTGCCTGTTCCAGCAGTGCCGCGGCTGCCCCGAAACGCAGCGGGAAAATGGCCAGTCCGCCCAGACCAAAGGTGAAAGCAAGTGGCGGTGAGCCGACAAAAATATCGTCCGGCTGCACATTCAGCACTTCCCTTGCATAAGTATCGGCAATCAGCAGCAGATCACGGTGAAAATGCATGGTGGCCTTCGGCTCACCGGTTGTGCCGGAGGTAAAGCCCAGCAGTGCCACATCATCGCGTCCGGTTTTTACCGCATCAAAACGCACCGGCTTGTTGAGAGCCGCATGGTCAAGTTCCGCATCGTGATTGGCGGTGCCGTCAAAGCCGATCACTGTTTTAAGAAAAGGGCTTTTTGCCGCGCAAATCTGCAAATCTTCCAGCAGTCGCGTGTCACACAGCGCCAGCGAGATTTCTGCTTTATTAACGATTTTTGTCAGTTCATCTGGACGCAACATCGGCATGGAATTGACCACGACCGCGCCGGCTTTGGTAGCTGCCAGCCAGCAGGCAACCATGGCCGGATTATTGGCAGAACGGATCAAGATGCGATTACCGGGCTGCACGCCGTAATCTTCAACCAGCACATGGGCAATGCGGTTGCTCCAGTCGGTCAGTTCCTTATAGGTACGCCGCCGCCCGTTGCCGATCAGCGCTGTATGGTCGCCGAAACCTTTTTCCACCATGGCATCGGAAAGTTCATATCCGGCATTGAGCCATTCGGGATAGGTGATGCCGCCGGATGACAGTTCCGGCCAGTCCTCAACCGGAGGCAGGTTATTTCTGGTAAAATGGTCTGTATGCGCCGTTGGTCCAAGCATTTTTTGTTCCCCTGCGAGCTTTTGCCCGCGTCGTTATTTTTTAAAAAATGGCGGCAGATGATGTGTATTTTTCGTAACGGATATCCTGATTATTCGAATGTGCTGATGCCGGTTAAGCCAGATGGTCGTGCTCGTCCTGCAAGGCCAGCGCATGTTCGATTGTGTCGATCACTGTAACCAGTTCTGCCGATTGTGCCGGTGACAGCACGCTGAAAATCTCGCTGATCCACTGCTCATGGGCTGCGGCCATGGCTTCAAACTCTTCGCGCCCTTTCTGGGTAAGGCGCACCAGCATGGCACGTTTGTCGCCTGCAACCGGAACCCGCAAAACGGAGCCGTCGCTGACCAGCCGCTCGACAATGCCGGTGACATTGCCATTGGAAACCCGCAAGGCTGCAGATAATTCAGTCATTTTGAGACCGCTTTCAAACCGGTACAGCGCTGCCATCACGTCGAAACGGGGCAGGGTCGTATCAAATTCCTGACGCAGTTTTTCGCGGATGACCGCTTCAACATGCTTTGTCGATTTGAGAAGTTTCAGCCAGTTGCGCAGGCTCTGCTTATCGGAAGCACGCCCGCCTGCCATTGTTTGCTGCTGGTTTTCGGCACTTTTCATGGTCTCACTCCGTTGCCGCCTGCAAAGATTTTCTGCATTCGCGGGGCAGCTGATTTCTTTTATGGTGTCACTTACAAAAATAATTTCAAGTATGAAATTTCATGCTTGAAATTATTTTTTATTTATGGAGATATTTGAGAGGCAGCCATGACGGAGGAACGGGGAATGCAGATCAGAGCGGCAGAACCGGTTTTAAAAACCGCGCCCGCTGAACCGGATAGCCCAGCCAATAAAGACTGGGATCTGGCCTATTCGAATGTGCTGCATGTCCCGAATTCTGCGCAATTTCCTCCGCAATGGCAGCAAAGATCACAAAGTTTTCGCGAGCAGATGCAGGCACAAAACCGGCTGATCGCTGATGTGCGCTATGGGTCGGAAGAGCGTAATCTTCTGGATATTGTGATGCCGCAGGGGCAGCCGCGCGGGTTGGTTGTGTTTGTGCATGGCGGCTATTGGGTGCGCTTTGACAAATCCTATTTCACTTATCTTGCTGCCGGTGCCGTTGCACATGGTTTTGCCGTAGCGATCCCGTCTTATACACTTTGCCCGCAAGCGAAGATCGGTGAAATTACTGCTGAAATTGGTATGGCGATTGTGCAGGCTGCATCAATGGTTGCAGGCCCGTTACATCTGACAGGGCATTCAGCGGGCGGGCATCTGGTTGCGCGTATGGGAACAGTTACGACCCCTCTGAGCCGCAGCCTGCAACAGCGCTTGCGTAAAATCGTACCGATCTCGGCGCTGAGTGATTTACGACCTTTGCTGAATCTGAAAATGAATGATGATTTCAGGCTCGATTTGGAACAGGCGCGCAAGGAAAGTCCGGTTTTGCTTGAGCCTCTGAACGGTATTGATGTGACAGCATGGGTTGGCGCGGCGGAATTGCCGGAATTTATCCGGCAAAATCAGGCGCTGGCTAATTTGTGGAGCGGTTTTGATCTCTCAATTGATGAAGTGGCGGAACCGGACAAACATCATATGAATATCATTGACGGTCTGGCAGACGCAGACCATGTGCTGACGCGCAGATTACTCTGTTTATAAGGATACAGGCTTAATTTTGCTTCGGAAATGGCAAAAGCGGAGGGAGAAGCAAAAGCGGGCTTGTAAGTAATGGCATTTTATTATTGAACTGCATAATAACAATAATCGCGAGGGAACACTGATGAAACGAATTACTCTTGGCTTATCAACGGCCTGTCTTGGTCTGGGGCTGGCATTTTCCGGTTCTGCAATGGCTGAACCTCTGAAAATCGGCATGATCACAACGCTTTCCGGCGGCGGTGCCGGACTCGGCATTGATATTCGTGACGGCTTTCTGCTGGCGGTCAAACAATCCGGCAATAAAGATGTCAGTGTGATCGTTGAAGATGATGCACAAAAGCCTGAACTTGCTGTGCAGATCGCTGACAAAATGGTGCAGAGCGATAAGGTTGATATTCTGACCGGTATCGTCTGGTCCAATCTGGCCATGGCTGTGGTGCCAGGTGTTGTTGCGCAGGATAAAATCTATGTTTCCACCAATGCCGGCCCGTCTGCGCTGGCCGGTGCCAAATGCAATGCTAATTATTTCAATGCAGCCTATCAGAACGATAATCTGCATGAAGCCGTCGGCAACTATGCCAATACCGCAGGCTATAAAAACAGCTTTATTCTGGCGCCGAACTATCCGGCAGGCACCGATGCTCTGACCGGTTATAAGCGTTTTTATAAAGGCAAACTGGCCGGTGAAATTTACACCAAAGTTGGCCAGACCGATTATGCTGCCGAGATTGCCCAGATCCGTGCTTCCGGTGCAGATTCCGTTTATTTCTTCCTGCCGGGCGGCATGGGCATTGCTTTCATGAAACAATATTCACAGTCGGGCATGACCATTCCGGTCACCGGCCCCGGCTTCTCCTTCGATCAGGATGTGCTCGGTGCGATCGGTGATGCGGCTGTGGGTGTGAAGAACTCTTCCCACTGGTCAAAAGATCTCGATAATGAAGCCAATAAAGCCTATGTCGAAGCCTTCAAAAAAGAATATGGCCGCCTGCCTTCGCTCTATGCAACACAGGGCTATGATGCAGCCAATCTGATCCTGTCCGCTGCCGCTAAAGCGAGTGTGAATGACAAAGATGCTTTCCGCGCAGCAATGAAAGCGGCGGATTTCAAGTCTGTTCGCGGCAAGTTTAAATTCGGCAATAATAATCATCCTATTCAGGATATTTATATGCGCGAAGTGATCAAAGAAGACGGTGTCCTGACTAATAAGATCGTGGCAACAAGCTTTACCGATCATCAGGACAACTATGCAAAAGACTGCAAGCTCTGATGCAACCGGATGCGGCGACAGTGTGAACTGTCGCCGCTTTTCGTTCAGACTGTCTTCAGCACCGGCCGGACTGTTGCCATAACAGGTCTTCGGGCGGCATAGGTGACTTTTTTCAAAGATATTTTATGAGAACCAATCAACAGATCGGACGCGGTTTTGTCTTCTGCACTTTTAATTGAGCAGTTACTCAACGGGTTGCAATTCGGCGTTATGCTGTTTTTGATGGCAGCCGGCCTGACCCTGATCTTCGGGGTTATGGGTGTTATCAATCTTGCGCATGGCTCATTATTTATGGTCGGTGCATTTGCCTGCGCCGTTGTGGCTGCGGCAACCGGCTCTTTCTGGCTCGGGCTCATCGCCAGCCTGATTGCCGCCGCTGCTGCCGGTGCAATCATGGAAATGGTGCTGATCCGCAGATTATATAATCGCAGTCACCTCGATCAGGTTCTGGCCACCTTCGCTTTAATTCTGATCTTCTCCGATGCGACACGCTGGATCTTTGGTTCATTTCCGCTTTATCTGGATATTCCGCCGCTTTTACAGGGTTCTGTTACGCTGCCCGGCGGCTCACAATATCAGCTATACCGGCTGGCGATTATCGGTGCCGGTATTGTTGTTGCAGTCGGGTTGTATTTTCTCATTGCAAAAACCCGTCTTGGTATGCGCATCCGCGCCGGTGAGGCAGACCGTGAAATGATCGGCGCATTGGGCGTTGATATTGCAAAGCTCAACACGATTGTTTTTGCATTAGGTGCGGCACTTGCAGGCCTCGCAGGTGCACTGGTCGGGGCTCTGCAATCCGTACAGGTCGGTATGGGCGAGCCGGTACTGATCCTCGCTTTTGTGGTGATTGTGATCGGCGGTATCGGCTCGGTTAAAGGTGCGCTGGCGGGTGCTGTTCTGGTTGGCGTTGTGGATACGATGGGACGCTTTTTGCTGCCGAAACTGTTCGCAGTCTTTATGGAGCCGTCACAGGCGGCAACAGCGGGAACCGCACTGGCATCCATGCTGATTTATATTGTTATGGCGATCATTCTCACGGTGCGCCCACAGGGATTGTTTGCAGCCAATGGATAATTTCACAATGTTTTTTTCATGCTGTGATGCAGTTCGAATGCTGGCAGGTAAGACATGTCAGGAGCAGGCACAATGACACGCGAAACATTGATAAGTCTGGTTTTTGCGCTGGCATTGCCAATCATTGCATTGATTGCCAATCAGATGGGCGAGATATTTTATATCTCACTGGTGACGCGTATTGCCATTCTGGCACTGGCAGCCACAGGACTTAATCTGGTGCTTGGTCTTGGCGGTATGGTGTCTTTCGGCCATGCCGCATTTTTTGGCATCGGCGGCTATATTACCGGTATTCTGGCCAGCCATGCTGCTGACGGGTCGGCGCTGATGAGCTGGCCAATGACGATTTCAGGCAGTGACCAGATGCTGATTATCTGGCCCGTTGCTATGCTGGTTGCCGGTCTTGTTGCGCTGCCAATCGGCATTATCAGCCTGCGCACATCGGGCGTGTATTTCATTATGATTACACTGGCTTTCGCGCAGATGATTTATTACTTCGCGATTTCATGGCCGGCCTATGGCGGTGAGGACGGTTTGTCGCTCGCATTGCGCAATAATTTTCCCGGCGTGAATACGCTCAAACCGCTGAGCTTTTTCCTGATCGCTTACGGCGTTTTGATGGTGGTGCTGTTTCTGTTTTCACGCATCCGTAATTCCCGTTTCGGTGCGGCCCTCGAGGGTGCGCGGCAGAATGAATTGCGGCTGGCTTCCGTTGGTATTGGTCCGTTGCGTATCAGACTGGTCGCCTTCGTATTGTCAGCGATGATTACGGCACTTGCCGGTGCTTTATTCGTCGATCTTAACCGTTTTGTCAGCCCGTCCATGTTGTCATGGCATATGTCGGGTGAACTGATTGTGCTGATTATTCTTGGTGGTACAGGCCGTTTGTTTGGCCCTCTGATTGGCGCAGTGCTTTATGTATTGTTTGAATTCGCGCTTGGCGGGATGGTTGAGCATTGGCAGCTCTTCTTCGGACTGATCCTACTTGGTGTTGTGATGTTTGCGCGTGGCGGCATTATTGGGCTTGTTGCAGGGAAAATCCGTTATGGCTGAGACTGTTCTGGACATTAAAAACCTGCGTAAAAGCTTTGGCGGGCTGAAAGCGACCGATGATGTCAGTCTGGATTTACGCAAAGGGGAAATCCATGCGCTGATCGGGCCGAACGGAGCCGGAAAATCCACTCTGATTGGTCAGATTGCCGGTACGATTAAGCATGACAGTGGCACAATCCGTTTTGACGGGCAGGATATCGGCTCGCTTGGCGTGACACAGCGTGCGCAGTTGGGGCTGGGGCGGACATTTCAGGTGTCCTCATTGATGCCGGAATTTTCCGCCTTGCGAAATGTCATGCTGGCTTTGCAGGCATGTCAGGGTTCCAGTTTCCGCTTCTGGAAACCGGTGATGCAGGATGCTGCTTTAAAAGATGAGGCTGCGGCCATTCTGGATCGTGTTCATCTCGGATCACGGATGCTGGTATCCAGCGCCGAACTTTCTCATGGTGAACGCCGCCAGCTTGAAATTGCAATTGCATTGGCTCTGCGCTCCAAAGCGCTGTTGCTGGATGAACCGATGGCCGGAATGGGGCCTGAAGGCTCCAAACAACTGACGGCATTTCTGGACAAGTTGCGCCATGAAGTGCCGGTACTGCTGGTTGAACATGATATGGATGCGGTTTTTGCTTTGGCCGATCGGATTTCCGTTCTGGTTTATGGTCGTGTGGTCGCTACCGGCACTGTGGCTGAAATCCGCAGCAATGCACTTGTGCGTGAAGCCTATCTCGGGGAGGCAGTCTGATGTTGCTGGAACTCAATCAGGTAGAGACATTTTACGGCGCTTCACAGGCACTTTTCGGTATTGATCTGCATGTGGAAAAGGGTGAGGTCGTCGCGCTGATGGGACGCAACGGCATGGGAAAAACCACCACTATCCGTTCGGTTTTCGGATTGACGCCGCTGCGTCAGGGCAAGATCAGTTTCATGGGGCGCAATATTTCCGCACTGCAACCCTATCGCATTGCTCGGCTGGGGCTGGGGCTGGTGCCGGAAGGGCGGCGCTGTTTTCCAAATCTGACGGTTACGGAAAATCTGCTGGCCTCTGCCCGCAAAGGGGAGTGGACGATTGAAGCTGTCAATGAATTATTCCCCCGTTTGAAAGAGCGCAGCCAGCAACAGGCGAATACTTTATCCGGCGGTGAGCAGCAGATGCTGGCGGTTGGTCGGGCGCTGATGACCAATCCGGAATTGATCGTGCTGGATGAAGCGACCGAAGGCCTTGCGCCGGTGATCCGGCTGGAAATCTGGAAGGCTGTGCGCGAACTGAAACGGCGTGGTCAGTCCATTCTGGTTGTTGACAAAACCCTGTCGGAATTGCTGCCGGTGGCGGATCGTTGTGTTGTGCTGGAGCGTGGACGCACGGTCTGGCAAGGCAGATCCGGTGAAATGACGGCCGATATTCAGGACAGATATCTCGGCGTGTAATTTGTGGTGCAAAAACGGGTCTCTCCCCGAACATATTTGTTCAGAGAGAGGCAGGTAAAATTTGCCAACCGGTGAGAATGCAGTTTAGAGCAGTTTAGCGCTCATATTCGTCGTGGCGCCGGTTCCAGACATATGGCTCAGTCTGCGGCCATCCGGCTGGTGAATCTTCCCAAAACTCCTGACGACCATAAGGGGTCAGATCCAGATAGGTCCAAAGGCTGCCAAGATATTCGACCCCGCGTGCACCGGTAAAATAGGTGCGATAGATATTTTCGCCATCGCGCAGAAAAACACTGATGCCATGTATTTCCTGCAATTTGTCCGGTGTGGCCGGATCACTCCGTGTAGCACCCATATCCTGATTAAAATCGCTATGCTGTGATGAGTACCAGTTCGGATATTGCCAGCCCATGCGCTTCTGATAGTTTTGCAGTTTTTCTAACGGTGCGCGTGAGATTAAAACGAGCGATGTATCCCGTGCATTAAGATGTGCGGGATGGGTCATTGCATCCACAACCCATGAGCAGCCGTCGCAACCCGCCCGCCATTCAGGGGCAAACATAAAGTGATAAACAATCAGCTGTCGCCGTCCTTCGAAAAGGTCTGCCAGACTCACATCACCTGAAGGTCCGGTAAAGGAATATGGCTTATCGATTTTAACCATCGGCAGGCGTCGGCGTTGTGCATTCAGCTGGTCGCGCGCGCGGGTAAAGGCTTTTTCCCGACTGATTTGCTCTTCAAGTGCGGATTGCCATTCATTCATCGAAACAATTTCAGGCAGCATTGCAATAAGCTCCTATTGTTGATGGTCTTGTTTTAAAATCTTCTCAGATACCGGGAGATAAGGTGGACAGGTCTGTATTCCAGCACAGCAGTGATCAAGCATCAGGATGTCTGTTGTACCGGAAATGCGAGCCGTTCACCACTGTGCTAAAAGAGCTGGTATTGGCGCCGGAGAATCCGGCTTTAAACAGCTTTGATGAGTATACTGCTCTGTTTTCTGCTGTTCATTAATGTTCTGCAATATTGCAAGAGCGGCCGCTCTAAGAACCAATATAGCAAACATCCGGCAATAATCGTTGCGCTGAAGACCGCGAGGTAAATAAAATGCGGACTGAACGAAACATATGCAGATATTTTAATCATCACTTTAGAGAACAGGCCGAGAAATGCCAGATGCGTCAGATAAATCGTGTAGGAAGCATCACCGATGAGGCTGAGAATTTTAAATCTCGCAGTCCGGAGCCCGCTTTTTTCATAAGACAACGCACCCAGAATGAGCAGACCGAAGCTGACAGCATAAATAATCTGGAGGTGCTGATAGCTGATACCGCGATTTTCCAGAATATAGACGAAAATAAACAGGACTGAACCGAACAGAAAAGCCGGCTTGAGATTGATGTTTGTCAAACGATGAAAGGCATAAAAGGCTGCCATTCCAATAAGGAAGTTAAAATTTAACGGTGAAAAATAAGTGGTTAAAGCCGATCTTGAGCCTTCTTCGGCATATTGAAAAATTATGCCACCGGTCATCAGCCATGCAGTCAGGATAATTATACCGAATATTCTGTTTAGAATAAGCGTTGCAAAAATCAGGTAAAATGCAAGTTCGTGAATAAGCGTCCATGCCGGTGTGATCGGTAGTTCGAAACTATCGAGACGAATTAAAAATATTGTCGATATCCAGTTGCTGAAACTTTCCGGCACAATGCTCGCGCTGCCAAATCCTAACGCCACCAAACCACAGAAGATCGCTGTATAAAGCCAATAGACAGGAAAAAGACGCGTGAAGCGTTTCAGCAGATAATCAGAGACACGCTCCGGCTGATTGATATCTTTGTGATGTACAAAAACAATAATAAAGCCTGAAAGTACAAAGAAGAAGTCGACACCTAAATTGCCGCGATGTGTAAAATTTAAAAGAACCGCATCATTAAGATAGCGGGAACTGCCGAGCAGCAAAGAAAGATGGAACGCAACAACAGCCATCGCAGCCAAACCACGCCCATGCTGTAAAGATTTGAGTTGAATCTGCGCATTCATGGTGAGTCCTCAAAATAAAATTATACTTTGAGGTTGATTATAATATAAATTTAGATGTGAAAAGTTCTTCAAAGAATTTAATAAATATTCATATATAGTAATTTAATTTA
>UCAG01000008.1 GCA_900470285.1 Hyphomicrobiales bacterium | reverse complement strand
TTCTTAATAAGCGAGGCAGGTACGCCCTTTGGTACAGCAAGTTTTGGAAATTGGTTTCGGGATCGTTGTAACGATGCAGATATCAAGAAGAGCGCTCACGGCATAAGAAAGCTCTCAGCTACACTTGCAGCAGAAGCAGGCGCAGCCACACATGAACTGATGGCTCAATATGGTTGGTCGAATGTGAAACAGGCTGAACTATACACGAAAGGGGCAGATCGGGTACGGCTCGGAATTAAGTCATCGCGCCGCGTTGCAGATCAGATTGAGAACGAGTTATCCCGCACCTCAGATAAAAGTGCGGGATAACGTATCTTAACTCAACATTACTTTCAAAAATAAATCCAATATAACGCTATAGTGATTTAGGATTTACGCCAGAATGATGATTTTTCTGTACCGTGCAACAAACCAATAGCTGCTTGAAGCACAGTTTTATCAGATTCGTTAACAGCACGTTGCTTTTCAATTTCAACAGTGGTTTGACCTTTATCAATGATAAAATTTCGATCGGTTTTGACTAAGGTTTCAATTACATCATCCAAAACTCGTGCTTGATGTAGTATAGCAACATTTAATGCTATTAATTTCATTTCCACGTTAGTAATTTCATTCTGAACATACCGGATCTCCATGAGTGTTGCTCGATACAGTTTGAGAAAGAAAAAACCAATTATTTCAATAATTAAAACCAATGATAAGCGCGGAGCATACACTTTTGCCAAATCAACCCATGCCACTCCTGCGGTGATATCGCCATCTTGCTTTGCATAGTCTGAGAAAAAGCTATACCATATCGCAAAAAGTCCACCACAACAAAACAGTACTCCAACAATTAACGTTAAATTTGCGCGAGATCCGAGAACTAAAATTTGGTTAGATAACCTTGATAAGGAACCAGTGAGAATGGTTTGAAGTTTATCATTGGTAATTTTCGTTGATAACCCAAGCTTAATTTCCTCAGTAAGGTTATCAATTACCGCATTAGTAGCGCTTTTTTTAATACTATCCCATTCTTCTTTATTAGGTTGAAGACTTAAATCGAGATCACCACCAACTAAATTACTTATTTTTTCTTCAATGACATTAAGTCGAGTAGATAAATACATTTCATATGAGGGATCATTAATACTTGATATACTATAAAATGATTTTTCTGATTTTAAAATCTTTCCAACCATAGTTTCAAAAGCATCAGTAATAACTCTAGTCACAACTCTAATTATTTCCCTCATAACTTTGCTTCTAGTTAAAACAATAAGAAAAGTCATATAAAAACAAAATATTATTACTGCTAATACAGAAACTCTACTAACATTCATTAACAGAGATATTTCCGATACAAAATATTGAAATGTACTATAAATAGGATCAGCCAAGCCTAAAATTGCAAACGATACAAACCAAACGCCAATGATCATTAACAATATTACAATAGTAAGATATTGTTTATTAGCAAATCTATCATTTAATACCTTAGATTTTCGATCATCTTTCGTTGCATCGAAATCGTTTTTATTCTGCGCCATGTCACCCCTAATTATAGATTGATTTACAATACATTACGATAATTCATATCTTAAAACTGGGTTACATAGCAACAAAAAATACTTATGTCTTATTTTGATCGACTACATCAACTAGAACCAGCAATCTGAAAATATTTTCAATATATCTCTTTATAATAGATAGAAACCACTACCCATCACATGAACGATTTATTCGAGTAGAGTTATGTAGCATTACCTACTTATACAACCACCAGTAGACAACCAAAAACACAAATATTACAGATCACCAATACAAGCTAATTGTGTAAGCTTATCTACAATACCAAAAATGCTTTTGACATATCAACAATTCCCGCACCTCAAATAAAAGTGCGGGTAAAAATGCTAAAAAGCAAAATAATACAATTACTTAGAAAATGGATGGAGGCCTCGCCCGGAATCGAACCGGGGTGCAAGGATTTGCAGTCCTCTGCGTAACCACTCCGCCACGAGGCCATCCGTATGTGGTTGAGTGCTGAATAGGTTAAGCTGCATGACTCGTCAAGTACCCCCGCCATGCTTTCCGAGAAATTTTAAATTTCCTATCAAAATAATGCAGATAGCCGGGATTTTATTCACAGCACATACAATATGATCGCACCGGAAACACCGGTTACTCCTGCTGTTTCGCCTTCTCTGCTTTCTTGCGCGCTCTGTATTCACGCCACCGGCGCAGCAAGCCAACCTCAGACTTGCGTCTGATCCGTCTTATGCGGCTGGAATCACGGGAAAGGATGATCAGACCTAGAGGGAGCATCCAAACGCCCAGAACCGGCAAAAAGCTGAATACACCACCGACAATAAGCCCGCCGCCGAGAATTCGTCGTAACCAGACAGATTGCGGCAGCGGCAAATGTTTTCCAAACAATTTGATCCGGTGCCGGCTGCTAGCCTCCCCGCTTTCAGTGCTTTGCTGTTCTGCAGCATTATTTATATCAGCATCCGGTTTCAGCAATCTTTTTGCCCTGCCTGAACTCTCTCTGTTTATATGAACCCCTTATATAAGTGTCCTTTTATTCAAAAAAATACCACTTCAATCAAAGCTGCATTTTTCTGAAAATTTCAGCTGCTATGAATAAGATTTAAATATGCTTGTCCGCTGGGTATCCGAAATCAGAACGCATAATCACTCCCGTGATTCCGTAGCCCGCGCGTGTAATTTACAATCATATCAACTCTAAGATGTTGGAAACGTTCGAAACAGAGAGTTAAAACTGCGATATTTCAGATTTTAACGGCTGAAATACATATCTCATCCACAATCACGCTAAAAAGTTGATAGAAAAGCGAAAAAGGGCTTGGCAAAACCAAAATGCTTTTGCTATACGCCAAATCGCTGAAAGCAAGAGCACCTGTTCCTCGGTAGCTCAGCGGTAGAGCAACCGGCTGTTAACCGGTTGGTCGCTGGTTCGAATCCGGCCCGGGGAGCCACTCTTTTCTCGTAAAGAGCGTGCATAATATTTTCAATGAAAATACTAAAACTCTCCGCCTTCCTGAGAGGCTCTCTCACTTCCATATCATTATCTAAACATCTGAAATAAATGATATTTATCATTTTCTTTCGCTATTCGGACCCGGCTAATAATCAGAAAAAGCATTTCCTATCATAAATCTGCTTTTTTCCTGTACAATATCAAAATTAGGGCTTGGCAAGACCATTTTGCGTTGCTATACGGCTGTCATGCAAATGCAGAGCAACTGTTCCTCGGTAGCTCAGCGGTAGAGCAA
Organism: Hyphomicrobiales bacterium; assembly: GCA_900470285.1. Classification (GTDB taxonomy): domain Bacteria; phylum Pseudomonadota; class Alphaproteobacteria; order Rhizobiales; family Rhizobiaceae; genus Pseudochrobactrum. The sequence continues at coordinate 129,697 of UCAG01000008.1, read as the reverse complement.
CCGGCTGTTAACCGGTTGGTCGCTGGTTCGAATCCGGCCCGGGGAGCCACTCTTCTTTAAGAGTTTATAAATTGTACATTTTCCAGAGAAATGCTTAACAAGATCTGTTACACTCAGCGCTTCATGACGTTTATAAAAATTGCTTTTCGTCAGAGATTGCATGAACCTCTGACGAATCCTGTTCAGGTATCCGGCTCACGTAACCGGTAACCAACACCTGTCTCTGTCAGAATATAAAACGGCTGATCCGGCGAATCTTCGAGTTTCTGACGCAACTGGCGAACATAGACGCGCAGATATTGCACATCACTCATGCCGCCCCAGATCTGATTGAGAATATAGCTATGCGTCAGCACCTTGCCTGCATGCTGCACCATGATGCGTAAAATATCATATTCTTTCGGCGAGAGCTTAATCTCCTGCCCTTTGAGGCGTACGATGCGCTTAACCAGATCAACCGACAGCTCACCGGTCTGAAAGACCGGCTTTTCGCCCTGCTCCTGCAATTTATGGCGCAGTGCTACACGAATTCGTGCCGCCAGCTCCTTCATACCAAACGGCTTGGTCACGTAATCATCCGCACCAAGCTCAAGCGCCTTGACGATTCCGCTTTCATCTGTGCGGCTGGAAAGAATAATCACTGGCAGATCAATCAATTCCGAGCGCCACAGAGTCAGAAGATCGTGGCCGGACATATCCGGCAAACCGAGATCCAGCAGCACCAGATCAGGCCGGTCATCCCGCATGATCTCTCTGGCGATGGCTGCTGATGGTGCTTCGAGTATTAGAAAGCCTTCTGTGCTCAAGCCAACACGCAAAAGTTTGCGAATTGGCGGCTCATCATCCACCACAAGGATTTTGACGATATTCTGTGTCATTGGGAGGATAGTCCCTCTTCTGTTCCGCTTATCATTTCAGCGCAGCTACTCAGCGGCAATCTGATGGTAAAAACAGCACCACTACGGCTCGAATGATCACTACGATTGGCAGCGGCAATGGTGCCACCCATCGCTTCTGTAAAGCCCTTGCAGATTGCCAGTCCCAGTCCTGTTCCGGCGCGCACCTGATCGGTTTTACGCACGCGGTAGAAACTGTCAAAAATACGCGTCTCATCGCCTGCCGGTATACCCGCACCTTCATCACTAATACGCAATACGATGTCACCCTGCTCTACCTGTCCTGCAATCTGCACAAGACTGCCTTCAGGCGCATATTTGGCGGCATTATCCAGTAAGTTGAATAATACCTGCTCAAACAACACCGGATCAAGTTTCAGCATCGGCAAATCGGCGGCAATATCGGTTTCAACACGATGATGTTGCAGAATTTTCGCGGCACGCTTCAGCGCACTGCCAACAATGTCGCCCAGATAATGCAGCGATTTATTCGGCTGCATAGCCCCCGATTCAATCCGCGTCATATCCAACAGGTTGGCGATAAAGCGATTGAGCCGCTCAGACTCATCCACCACAGTTGTCAGCAGTTCCGCACGGTCCTCATCCGGCAATGAGCCGGAATAGCTTTTGAGCGTATCAGCCGCACCGAGAATAGCGGCTAGCGGTGTTTTTAGGTCATGCGAGATCGAGGTCAGCAAGGCCGAACGCAACCGATCCGCCTCCACTGCCAATTGCGCCCGATCCAGATCATCCACCAGCTGAATACGTGCAATCGCCAAAGCCGCCTGCTCTGCCAGCGCATCAAACAACCGCTGCTGCTCCGGCGTCAGGATCGGCCCTTGCCGGTCATCATCCAGCCCGACAACGCCGATTGTATCGCCGCCGGTGCGCAGCGGCAGGTAAAGCCGCTTTGCACCAGGCAAAGTATCCGCACCACGTCCGGCCGCATGATCATGCTCCCACGCCCAACGGGCAGCGGCAATATCCGCATCGGCCAGCGTATCATCCGGCGGATAACCGGCACGTACGGAAATAGACGTATTAGCCGTGCCTTCATCCGGCAACAATACAACAACCCGCACTTTCAGCATCGCAGCAATCTGATAGACCGTTGCCCAAAGTACATCCTCCAACGTACCCGCCACCGCCAGTTTTTTACTGAACTGATAAAGGCCTTCCGTTGTCCTTGCACGATTGCTTGCAGCCACGGCCTGACGCTGCACACGCGCGGTCAGATTGCTGGCGACCAGCGCCACGCAAATGAAAAATGCCAGTGCAATCACACTCTCCGGCCCTGCAATATGCAGCGTGTAGAGCGGTGGCAGAAACAGGAAATTGAAAGCAAAGGCACTGACCAGCGAAGCGAATAAAGCGGGTCGCAAACCGGAGGTCACCGCAGTCGCCAGCACGGCCATAAGAAACACCAGCGCAATATTGCGTACATCCAGCACATGATCGAGCAGCGTACCGACAACCAGCGCAATCGCGATATAGCCAAGACTCATCAGGTAAGGCCGCAGTGAAAACGCTTTCTCCTCAGCGGTTGCCACTTGTCGCACCGGCACGGCATCCTGCTGACTGCCGGAAATAATATGGATACTGAGATTACCGGCTTTGCGGATCAGGTCATGAGAAACCGAGCCTTCAAAAATCTCGCGCAGACGCGGCTTATTCGGCTTACCGATTACGATGTGGCTGAAATTATGTGCCAAAGCATAATTGATAATATCCTGCGCCACATCATGACCGGTCAGCGTGATGATTTCACCGCCGAGTTGCTCTGCCAGCCGCGAGGTGGCAGCAATACGGTCTTTCTCTTCTTCCGAGAGTGTTGCCGCGCGGGATGTCTCCACATAGAGCGCTGTCCACGGCGTGCGCAGCCGGTCTGCCTGTCTGCGGGCATAGCGGATCAGTGCCGCGCCATGCGGCTGCTCATCAATGCAAACCAGCACGCGTTCACCTGCCGACCACGGCCCCGAAATAGCATTGGCCTGCATATGGCTGAGCAACTGATCATCCACACGCTGCGCTGTACGCCGCAAGGCAAGCTCGCGCAACGCTGTGAGATTACCGGCAGAGAAGTAATTCTGTGTTGCACGCTTCGCCGTTTTAGGCAGATAGACCTTGCCTTCTTTCAGGCGCTTAATCAGGTCTTCCGGCGTAATATCGACAATCTCAATATCATCGGCGCGGTCGATAATACTGTCCGGAACGGTTTCGCGCACGCGGATACGGGTGATCTGCGCCACCACATCATTGAGGCTCTCGACATGCTGAATATTCAGCGTGGTGTAAACATCAATCCCGTTGGCCAGCAGCTCCTCAACATCGAGATAGCGTTTGGGGTGGCGGCTACCGGGAGCATTGGTATGCGCCAGTTCATCCACAAGCACCAGCTTGGGGCGACGCGCCAGTACAGCGTCGAGATCCATCTCCTCAAGCACATGGCCTTTATAATCGACACGCGCACGGGGAATAATCTCATAGCCTTCGGTCAGCGCCTGTGTTTCCTGACGACCATGGGTCTCGACAACCCCGATCACCACATCCTCTCCGTCAGTCAGCAGACTGCGGCCGGACATCAGCATTTCATAGGTCTTACCAACGCCCGGAGCCGCCCCGAGAAAAATCTTGAGGCGGCCGCGTGTTTCCTGTTCGGCTTTGGCGAGCAGCGCATCCGGTGACGGTCTGTTGTCACCATTGCGCATACTTTCCTGCAGCTGACTGTCATCATTCATCAATTATGATCCGGACTCTGCATGTTCTGTCTTATTTAACCTGATCCAGTGCGAGATTAAGCGCAAGCACATTCACAACCGGCTCGCCGAGCACACCCAGCAAACGATCCTGTATATGCGCATCAACCAATGTCTTGAGTTTGGCCTCATCCAGTCCGCGGGCTTTAGCGATGCGTGGTATCTGGAACAAAGCCGCTTCCGGTGTCAGATGCGGATCAAGTCCGCTGCCGGATGCTGTCACCAGATCAACAGGCACCGGCTGATTTGGGTTCTCTGCCTGCAGCTTAGTCACATCGGCCTTTACGCGATCCAGTAATGCTGCGCTGGTTGGCGCAAGATTGGAACCGCAGGAGGATGCAGCATTATAGCCATCGCCAGCTGCACTCGGGCGACCGTGGAAATAACGATCAGAGGTGAATTGCTGGCCGATCAGAGAAGAACCGATCACCTTATTGTCCTTCACGATCAGACTGCCATTGGCCTGAGAGGGAAACAGGGTCTGCGCCACGCTGGTCATAGCCAGCGGATAGGCAATACCGGTGATTACGGTCAGACTGACAATCATCACCACAGCAGGACGTAATTGTTTCAACATGTGTCTATTCCTTACACCAGAGCCAGAGCGGTAATTGCCATATCAATCAGCTTGATCGCTACGAAAGGCACGATAATCCCGCCAAAACCATAGATCATCAGATTGCGACTCAGCAGTGCGCCCGCACCAACCGCCTGATATTTAACCCCGCGCAGCGATAGCGGGATCAGCGCCACGATAATCAGCGCATTAAAGATAATGGCCGAGAGAATGGCGCTCTGCGGGCTATGCAGCCCCATAATATTCAGCACGCCAAGTTGCGGGTAGAATGCGAGGAACATTGCCGGAATAATCGCGAAATATTTGGCAATATCATTGGCAATCGAGAAGGTTGTCAGCGCACCGCGTGTCATCAGCAATTGCTTGCCGATTTCCACAATCTCGATCAGCTTGGTCGGATCACTATCAAGATCGACCATGTTCCCTGCTTCACGCGCAGCTACCGTACCGGTATTCATCGCCACGCCCACATCAGCCTGTGCCAGTGCCGGCGCATCATTGGTACCGTCACCGCACATTGCCACCAGCTTGCCCTTGGCCTGCTCCTCACGGATCAGCGACAGCTTATTCTCCGGAGTTGCCTGTGCCAGAAAATCATCCACGCCCGCTTCTGCGGCAATCGCCGCAGCCGTCATCGGATTATCACCGGTAATCATCACCGTGCGGATGCCCATGCGGCGTAGTTCCGCAAAACGCTCACGAATACCGCCTTTGACAATATCTTTGAGCGAAACGACGCCCATCAGCTGTCCGTCTTTGACCACAGCCAGCGGTGTTCCACCCGCCTTGGCAATTTGCGCGGCAATTGACTGGATTTCCTGTAGCTGGGCAGGTGTAGAAGCTTTACTGCCTTCTGCCTCAACATATTTCAGCACCGCATCTACAGCACCTTTACGGATGATACTGCCATCCACATCCACACCGCTCATACGGCTTTGTGCGGTGAAAGGCACAAAGCTTGCATGGAGGCTTGCCATATCGCGGGCACGGATACCGTATTTCTCTTTAGCCAACACAACGATGGAGCGACCTTCCGGTGTCTCATCGGCCAGTGATGCAAGCTGTGCCGCATCAGCCAATTGCTGTTCACTGACACCTGTGACAGGACGAAACTCTGTCGCCTGACGGTTACCGAGCGTAATTGTACCGGTTTTATCCAAGAGCAGCGTATCCACGTCACCGGCAGCTTCCACCGCACGGCCGGACATAGCCAGTACATTAAACCGCACCAAGCGATCCATACCGGCAATACCAATAGCTGAGAGCAAAGCGCCGATAGTGGTCGGGATCAGCGTGACGAACAAAGCCACCAGCACAATCACCGGCACTGAACCGCCCGCATAAGTGGCGAAACTCGGAATGGTTACGACAGCCAGCACGAAGATCAGCGTCATACCGGCAAGCAGAATGTTCAGTGCAATCTCATTGGGTGTCTTCTGGCGTTCTGCGCCTTCTACCAATGAGATCATCCGGTCAATAAAGGTCGATCCGGCAGCAGCGGTAATACGCACCCGTATCCAGTCGGACAGCACCTGCGTACCACCGGTGACAGCTGAACGGTCACCGCCGGATTCACGGATTACCGGCGCGGATTCACCGGTGATAGCCGCCTCATTCACCGAGGCCACACCTTCGATAACCTCACCGTCGGAAGGGATAATGTCTCCGGCTTCCACCAGCACCACATCACCGACTTTAAGGCTGTTGCCCGCAATAACCGTATAATTGGTCTTGCTGTCACCACTCAGCAATTTTGCTTCGGTTTCGGTACGGGTACGGCGCAGAGATTCCGCCTGTGCTTTACCACGCCCTTCAGCCACCGCTTCGGCAAAATTGGCAAACAGAATAGTAAACCACAGCCACAGAATAATCTGGAACGAGAAGCCCAGATCAGAGCCGCCGCTTGCCATATCTTTGATAAACAGCACAGTCGTCAACAGTGTGACAACAGCAACGACAAACATCACCGGATTTTTAGCGAGGCTTCGCGGATCGAGTTTGCGAAAAGCGCCGCCTATCGCAGGCAACAGGATTTTGGCATCCAGAATACTGGAAGATTTTGACTGGCTCATCAGAGCCCTCCGTCTGAATTTATGCAGTTTATTTTCGAACTGCATAGAAATTTCATGGAAATAGAGTGATAAGTTAATGTGTTAACTTAAACTCTGGTCAGCGCCTTCACGAGAAAAACACCGGCTAGCATCGCCAGCACAAGGATCAGCATAATACTGGTGAGTTTCGGGCAATCTTCCTTTTTCACACCGCGCGGATTTTGTTTTTGCGCGGCGTTGGAACGAAATAATTGCTTCATCAGAAAAGAATTCTTCGCCATCACGCACCTTTAAAACAGCTGACCGGAGAGCATTGCGAAATGCTCGACAACCGGCCCCAGCGCCAAGGCCGGAAAGAAAGTCAAACCACCAACAATCATCGTCACACCAAAGACCAGACCAACGAACAACGGGCCAGTGGTCGGCAATGTACCGGCAGAGGCAGGAACGGTTTTCTTGGCGGCCAATGAACCGGCAATCGCCAGCACCGGCACAATCAGCAAAAAGCGCCCCATCAGCATCGCAAAACCAATGGTGAGATTGTAGAAAGGCGTATTGGCATTGAGACCGGCAAAGGCACTGCCGTTATTGTTGGCACCGGATGAGTAAGCGTAGAGTACTTCGCTAAAGCCGTGCGGGCCTGCATCCTGAATGCTCGACAGCCCTTGCGGCAAAACCACAGCCAGTGCAGCAAAACCGAGAATGGCAAGCGATGGTCCGAGTGTGGCCAGCAGGCTCATCTTGACCTCTTTGGCCTCGATTTTCTTACCCAGATATTCCGGTGTGCGACCAACCATCAAACCGGCAATAAAGATCGCCAGAATGAAGAATAGCAACATGCCGTAGATACCCGCACCAATACCGCCGAGATTTGGGATCTGCATATTAAACAGCGGCACCAGACCACCGAGTGGCATCAGGCTGTCATGCATATTATTGACCGCACCTGTGGAAGCCGCTGTTGTGACCTCAGAGAACAGCGCCGACAGCGCAATGCCGAAGCGCGCTTCTTTGCCTTCCATATTACCGCCAACGGCGCCCAGAGCCTGCATCAGCGGATTACCGCTGGCCTCGGCCCAATAGAGCACCGAAGTTCCCAGCACCACCAATACACCGAAGACAGCGAACAATACCCAGCCCTGACGCTGATTGCCAACCATACGGCCAAAGACATTGGTCATGGCGGTAGAGATCACGAAAATCGACAGCAGATGGATAAGGTTTGTCAGCGCAGTCGGGTTTTCAAACGGGTGCGCCGAGTTGGCATTGAAGAAGCCGCCGCCATTAGTACCCAGATGTTTGATTATCATCTGCGAGGCCACAGGCCCTTGTGCAATGGTCTGCTGCGCACCTTCAAGTGTGGTCGCAAGTGTATAGGCATTGAGATTTTGCGGCACACCCTGCCACACCAGTACAAGCGTGCCGATAATGCAGATAGGCAGCAGAACATAGAGCGTGGCGCGGGTCAGATCTACCCAGAAATTGCCAATTGTATTGCTCGAAGAACGGGCAAAACCACGGGTAATTGCCATAGCACCGGCAATCCCTACCGCAGCAGAAACAAAGTTCTGCACCGTGATACCGGCCATCTGGGTGAAATAGCTCATCGTGCTTTCACCGCTATAACCCTGCCAGTTGGTATTGGTCATGAAGCTGATTGCCGTATTAAAGGCAGATGTCGGCTCCACAGCCTGCATACCCGCAGGATTATAAGGTAATGCACCTTGCAGGCGCTGCAACAGATAGAGCACCACAAAACCGGCAATGCTGAACATCAGCAGCGATGCCGCATAGACTGTCCAGTGTTGCTCTTCTTTTTCATGGGTTCCGGCCAGTCTGTAGAGGCCGCGCTCAACCGGTGCAATCACCGGCGAAAGGAAGGTTCGTTCACCGGTGAACACGCGGGTCAGATAACCACCGACCGGTTTCACCAGCAGAATTGTGAGCCCGAACAGGATCGCAATCTGCAATATTCCGTTGAAAGTCATTGGAAGATACTTTCCGCTTTCATGACAATATGGGGTTAGAAGCGCTCAGGTCGTGCCAGTGCGTAAAGCAGATAGAGGCTGAGCAATGCGGCAACCGAGCCGCCGAGAACATAATCAAACCACATGGCGCGTCCTCACAGCCGGTCGCAAACAAGGGCGTAGAAATAGGACAAGCCGATAAATCCGGCGCCTGCGGCAATCATGATGACATCCATTTTTCGAACTCCTGAATTTCAGCCGGTGCAAGTGCAGCAGCTGCTCCCGGCAACAACGCGAAGCGCGACAAGCCGAAATCAGGCGGAACTATGGCGCAAAAACGCATAGTGGTTCGAGAGAGGGAAAGAAGGAGAGATATAAAAATCTCATATATAAAACGCTGTTGCTTTGCGCATAACGCCAAGAAAATGAAACATAATTAACTATGATAATTCATAGATTTATTTAAATATCTTAAGATATAAATTTAATGAAAGCGGCATTATATACCGCTCTCCGTATAATAAAAATCAGCCTTTGCCATAGGTGAAATCATCCACCTTCGGCATCCATTGCGGCGGTGCATAAGAGGCCGGCTTATCGCCAACCGATGTACCGGTATTCAGTACCCCCGCCTGATAATCCGCATCAAATAAAGCATAAGGCTGCGGTGAAGGCAGAGCACTTGCGGCATCCAGTCTTGCGCTCAGTTCCGCAGGTATCTGCAGTTCAAAGGCCGCAATATTATCCTGCAACTGCGCCAATTTACTCGCACCGATAATCAGCGATGCAACAGACGGGCGGTTCAATACCCAGCTCAAAGCCACCTGCGCCATCGGACGCTCAAGCTCTGCTGCCACATCCTGCAAGGCCAAGAGAATGGCGTGATTGCGCGCCGTAAACAGCCCCATGCCTTTGCCGGATGCATCTGTGGTCAGGCGGCCTTCTCCTGCCCAGTGATCCCCCTCAACGCGGTATTTCCCTGAAAGCAGCCCCATGGATAACGGGCTCCAGACAGTGATGCCCAAGCCCATATTCTGCGCCAGCGGCACAAACTCCTGTTCAATATTCCGCTCGGCAAGTGAATATGGCAATTGCAGACCGATCAGCGGCGTCAGTGCATGGCATTCCGCCCATGTTTGTGCCCGTGCAGCATACCATGCTGGTACATCCGACAATCCGCCGTAACGGATCTTTCCTGCCCGCACCAGATCATCCAGCGTGCGCACCACCTCTTCCGCTGGCGTTATCCGGTCCCATGTATGTACCATATAAAGGTCGATATAATCCGTTCCCAAACGGCGCAGAGAATCTTCGACCGCTCGCATCATGGCCTTACGGCTGTTGCCACCTGCATTGGGATTACCGGGTTCGAGACTATTGCTGTATTTCGTCGTCAGCACCAGCCGTTCACGATTACCCTTCTCGCGCATAAACTGCCCGATCAGGCTTTCACTGGCACCCGCACCATAGGAATTGGCGGTATCAATAAAATTGCCGCCCATATCCGTGTAATGATCAAATATCGCGCCTGATATCTCATCAGCACTGCCCCAGCTGCCGCTGATCCCGCGAATAGCTGCATTGCCGAAAGTCATGGTGCCGAGCGCCATCCGGCTGACCCGCAGACCTGAACGACCGAGCGTATAATAATGATCCAGCGCCATGAGTTTTCTTTCTGCAAAAGAGAGACCGGGTTTTTAATCATCCGGTCTCAACATTATTTTTAATCAATCAAACGCGGCTCACCGACATCACCGGCTGAAGCTTCCATACCATTGGCGGTGAGGATAGATTTGATTGTACCATCCTCATGCAGTGCCTTGATATCGGCATCAAGTGCTGCACCAAGTTCCGGATTCTTCTTGGAATAAGGGAAGCTGCCCTGTCCAGCTTCGGTGGTCGCTTTCACACGATCATCGCTCTTGGCAACCTTCACTTCAATATCCGGCATGGCTCCGGCTTTCTTGGCGACAACACCGGTAGAATAACCATCAATACCAACAGCAATACGTCCGGCAGCCAGATCCTGCTGCATACTCACGGAATTCGGATAGAGTTTGAGATTGCTGCCAAGCAGCTTCTTCAAATCAGCAACCCAGAGATAACCCTGCACGGTGCCGACGCTTTTGCCCTCAATATCCTTGACCTCTTCAAAACCTTCCTTGGTATAAATCCCCATCTGGTCATTATAGAGCGGCCATGAAAGGTTCATCACCTTGGCGCGTTCTGCCGTACGATACCAGTCGCCGGTGGTGATATCGGCCTTGCCAGACAACACATATTGAATACCGGCAGCGGTATCCACGGCAACGGCCTTAACCTTCAGGCATTCCATCTCGGCGATCTTATTGGCAATATCGCCGTCAACACCTTTGGCTTCGCCTTCCGGTGAGAGATAGGAATAAGGCGCATAAGTGGTTACAGCGATGGTCAACACACCCTCTTCAACAGTTTTAAAACTGTTTTTCGGTGTGCAGCTCTGTGCATTGGCCTGCACTGCAGCTAATGCTGTCGCACTGGCAAGAACTGATGCTGCGACAATCATTTTTCCCATTAATTTCATATCACTACCCCATATTGTTTATGTTATTATTTATTTTTAACGGGAGAAACGTCCCGCACGTTTTTCAACCCAGCTTACCAGCATAGATGCCGGAATACAGATCATTGCATAAAGAATACCTGCCGCCAGCAGAGCCGGAAAATACAGGAAGGTTGTCGAGCCGATTTCATAGGCACGGCTGATCAGTTCCGGCATGGCAATGGTGAAACACAGAGATGTTGCCTGAAAAATCAGGATCGAAAAACCAAGCAAAGCAGGTACAGCCACACGCAATCCCTGCGGCAGGATCACATAGCGCAAACCGTCAATCCGGCTCATATTCAGCGCCATCACCGCTTCTTTCTGCCCTGCAGGCACGGATTCAAGCCCTGCGCGGATGATCTCGCTTGTATAGGCGCCGGTATTCCAGCTCAACGCCGCAATCGCCGCCACAATCGACGTCATTGTGATACCGGCACTCGGCAATCCGAAATAGATGAATTGCAGCAGGATCAGAGCCGGAGCACCGCGCCCGATTTCGACAATCACCAGACACAGACCGCGCGTGAATTTTGACTTTGCCTGCACACCCAGTGCCAGTAGCAAGCCGAAAGGAATGCCAATCGCTAGGCTGGCCAGTGTGACTTTGACACTCAGAGCCAGACCATCGAGCAATTCCGGCATCCATGAAATGACATCATCAATCGGAAAATCAATCATCGCGCCACCTTTGCCCGCAGATAGATATCCGCAGTCCGTGACAGCCATGCAACCGGCAGGCTGAGAAGAATGTAAAGCAAAGCCACCACGGCAAACACCTCAAGGCCGCGGAAGGTCATCTGTGACAGCTGACTGCCCTGATAGGCCAGTTCTGTCACGCCAATGGCTGAGGCAATCGCACTGTCTTTGAGCAGGCCGATCGCATAGCTGGCGGCAGAAGGCAGCGATACGCGCAGCATCTGCGGTGCCACCACATCCTTGAAAGCATGATAACGGCTGAGATTGAGAGCTTCTGCAGCTTCAAACTGCCCGTGATGGACAGCCATCATACCGCCGCGAAAAATCTCTGCCATATTGGCTCCGGCAATCATGCCAAAACCGGTCAGCGCCGCCATAAACGGATTAATGGTAATATAGCCGGTGCCAAGACCGAAAAAGATCACAAACAGCCATACCAGTGGCGGGATGCCGCGCACCAGATTGATATAGACGGTTGCCAGCAGGCGCAGCGGCCAGAACTTGGAACGCCGCATCAGCATCAGGATCAGCCCGAGTATCGTACCGACAGCCAGAGCTGAAACTGTGAGCGCAACAGTCCAGGGCAATCCGCGAATAATATAAGAGAAATCTGCCAGCATTTAACGCTCATTCACCGCTTTGAGGAAACGCTGCGCCCGCTCCGTCTGCGGATTGCGCATCACTTCGCGGCTGGGCCCGCTTTCAATCACATTGCCGTCGGCCATTACCATCACGGTGTCAGAGACATTCTCGGCAAAGCCCATCTCATGCGTCACAACAATCATAGTCATACCGCTGTCAGCCAGTTTGCGCATTACGCTCAGCACTTCCAGCCCCAGTTCGGGATCAAGCGCCGAGGTCGGTTCGTCAAACAGCATCACTTTCGGATCCAGAGCCAGAGCGCGGGCGATGGCAATACGCTGCTGCTGGCCACCGGAACAACGCATCGGATATTGCTGCGCTTTGTCGGCAAGACCGACTTTCTCCAGCAGATCCATCGAGCGCTCATCGGCATCTTTTTTAGAGCGGCCAAGCACACGCTCCTGAGCCAGACTGACATTGCGCAACACGCTCATATGCGGGAACAGATTAAACGACTGAAACACCATGCCGATCGAATGGCGCAGATCATGCAGCTGTTTGGCAGAGGCTTTTTTCTCGGCCTGCAGGGTCACATCACCAACCGTGACAATGCCCGCATCCGGCGGCTCAATATAATTGATGCAGCGCAGCAATGTGCTTTTGCCCGAACCGGATGGCCCGATAATCGCCAGCACCTCACCGGAGGTCACAGTCAGATCGATCTCTTTGAGAACAATATGCGCGCCATAATGCTTTTGTAGTTTTTCAAGCCGGATAACCGTTTTCTGACTGGTTTTCACCCGCAGTTTCTCCCCTTACATATTCTCCATGCCTGTCCGCAACATTGCACAACCGGCACAGAATATTTCGACGGATCACAGCGTTCTTTTATCTGATTGCAGACCGACGCCTTATGCCGTCCGGGTTGTTTTTGTTTTTATTGTTATAAAACAAAGCCCGTCATACATTTTTATAAACCGGACAGATTGACAGCCTGTAACCGGCATAGTTCCTCTTATGCTCATCAGCTTAGGCAAACTGGCCGTGCCAGCGAGAGCATAAAAAATAGCGGTGCCGATAACCCGTGGTTATGGCCTGACCGCTATTAAAAGTTATTGCTCATTTTGCGACCTGAAACACGCTTTTCCGGCATTTTATGTCGCATTATCACAGACAGAACATTCATCCTGCAGAATATGCAAATCTTGCATAACAATCAAAAAACAAAGCATTGGCTCTGCCGGATTTTTTTTCATAGCTTCAGTTTCAGCAGATTCCCATAAAATTTTAATGCCAAGGAATGCGTTGTGAGCCGAATTGTATATGTAAACGGTGCCTATGTCCCTGAAGAAGAAGCCAAAATCTCGGTATTCGACCGCGGATTCGTTTTTGGCGACGGCATTTATGAAGTCAGTGCCGTTATCAATGGCAAGCTCGTTGATAATGACGCCCATATGGCACGCCTTGGCCGTTCCCTGAAAATGATTGATGTTCCGGCGCCGATGAGCGACGAAGACATCATTGCCATGCAGAACGAACTGATCAAGCGCAACAACCTCACCGAGGGTGTGGTCTATATGCAGATCACCCGTGGTGCCGCTGACCGCGACTTCGTTTACAGCAAAGATATGACACCATCGCTGGTCGCTTACACGCAGGTTAAAAACCTGACTGCGTCTGCTGCCCAGAAAAACGGTATTGCCATTCATGTTGTGGATGATATCCGCTGGCAGCGCCGCGACATTAAAACTGTGATGTTGCTGGCTCAGGTACTTGCCAAGCAGGAAGCAACCGCGCATGGTTGTCAGGACGCATGGATGCAGGAAGACGGCTATATTACTGAAGGCGCATCCTCCAGTGCATTCATCATCACCGCAGAAGGCTCACTGATTGTGCGCCCGAATTCCAATGCAATTCTGCCGGGCTGCACACGTCTGGCCATGCTTAAGATTGCTGAAGAACAGAGCCTGAAGATCGAAGAACGCCGCTTTACGCTTGAAGAAGCCTTCAAAGCGAAAGAAGCATTCCAGACCAGTGCTTCCGGTTTTGTGACCCCTGTTGTGAAAATTGCAGGCACAGTCATTGCAGACGGCAAGCCGGGTGCAATTACCCGCAGCCTGCAGGAAAAATATATCGAGATTGCTAAAGCAGTTTAAAAAACCGGAACCGGTTTTCGTTGAAAACTATGTTTCAAAAACTTTCGGCTTAAATCTTCGATAGAACTGAATTCATCCGGCCATAATTTCGTAATTCTGGCCGGATACCGTCATGATCGCAAGCGCCCCGTAAACGGTTCTGATCTTTTGGGCCTCCCCCGGAAAAGACCGTTTAATTTCCTTGGCACTGATCATATGTCGGGCATTAGCACCACACTGAAACGGCAGTATCGCCGCAGAAGTGATACTACGTTTCTTTTTAATGCCTGATGATAATGCCCTGACAGCCCCTCCGGAAACCGGTCGGGCTGTCATTCTTTATCTGCTATCTGTTTCTTACCGCATGCCTCTACGGATTTAGAGCCGTTGTATTGAAGATGGATTTTTAACCGCTCTAAATCTTTGTTTTCACGCATTATCCAACGCAAACCGCTTCGTACTTTTGCTGGAAATGCTTTAACAGGAGTATCCTATGTCTGCTTCAGCACGCGATTTCGGTATTGTTTGCGGCATCATGCCGACCGGTGCGCATAATGCCATTACCGATGTTCCGGGCGTTAAAGTCGGCCACACCACCATCCGTGAAGGCAATATCAATACCGGTGTAACCGCGATTGTGCCGCATGACGGCAATCTGTTCCGCAAGAAGGTTCTGGCAGCATCCGAATCCATCAATGGCTTCGGCAAAAGCGCCGGCCTCGTACAGGTCAACGAGCTTGGCTCTCTGGAAACACCGATCCTGCTGACCAATACACTCAGCACCGGCACCTGCGTGAATGCACTTATCAAACGCTCTATTGCTGCGAACAGTGATATTGGCCGCACCACCTCAACCGTCAATGCGGTTGTCGGTGAATGCAATGACGGCCCGCTCAATGATATTCAGGCCATGGCCGTTACTGAAGAGCACGCTTATGCGGCACTCGATACTGCAACCACGGGCGCAGTTGCACAGGGCAATGTCGGTGCCGGCACCGGCATGACCTGTTTCGGCTTTAAAGGCGGTATCGGCACCTCATCCCGCCGCATCAAACTGGATGGCAAAGACTATCATCTGGGCACATTGGTACTCTCCAATTTCGGTCGTAAAGGCGATCTTACACTGCCGGATGGCCGTCATCCGACACCGGATTTCCCCGATCAACCTGAAAAAGGCTCGATCATGATGATTATGGCGACCGACATTCCGCTGGAACACCGCCAGTTACAGCGTGTCATTCGTCGTTGTGGTGCGGGTATCGCACGTCTTGGTGCATTCTGGGGCCATGGCAGCGGGGATATTGTTATCGGCTTCACCACCGGCAACACTATTGATCACGACCAGAAATCCGATCTGGTGACCATGCAGGCGCTGAATGAAGACAAGATTGACCAGCTGTTCCGTGCAGCAACAGAATCCACTCAGGAAGCTATTCTCAATTCCATGTGCGCCGCAGAGAGCTTTACCGGCCGCGACGGCAACAGCCGCAAATCACTGGCGGACTGGCTGAAGCTCAACAGCTGATCGTCAATATTCTGCTCAAAGAAAAAAGCCTGCCGTGATTTCACAGCAGGCTTTTTATTTATCTGCCAATTGTCAGCACGACATCAGCACTGGCTTTGAGTGTATTACTGACCGTACACATGGCTTCTGCTGCTTCTGCCAGTTCATGGCGCTCATCATCAGACAGTTCACCGGCAATCAGAAACTGCACATTGAACCGTGTAATGCGGTATGGCTCATGCTCAGTTTTCTCACCGCTGACTTTGACCTCATAGCTGGTGATCCTCTCAATCAACCCCAGTTTTCGCGCAGCTATGCGTGCACTCATCACCAGACAAGCCGAGAGAGAGGCATAAAGCAGATCAATCGCATTGAAACCCGCACCGGAAACCGTATTTTCCAGTGTCAGCTCGCCGCCGGTCAGTGAGCGGATCTGCGGCTTCTCCTGCCCCTGCAATGTCGCCGCAGCGCCTGTTTCTCGGGTACGTACTGCCAATCCAACCATGCTCTTATTCCGGTTTCAGTCCGACTGCTTCCGCCAGCAATTCAAATGAATGCAGGCGTGCCTGATGGTCAAAAATCTGCGCTGTAATCATCAGTTCGTCAACATCAGTACGGGCAACAAAAGCATCAATCTGCTGACGCACAGTTTCTTTATTGCCCACAGCCGAGCAGGCAAGCGCAGCTTTGATGATCGGCACAAAGCGCGGATCGAGATTTTCCTCATAGCCTTCGACCGGCGGCGGCAACTGCACTGCATTGCCGGTGCGCAAATTCACAAAAGCCTGCTGGATTGAGGTAAACAGCAAACGGGCTTCCGCATCTGTATCGGCTGCAAAGACGTTAAATCCGGCCATCACATAAGGTTTGTCGAGATATTGCGACGGTTCAAAACGATGCCGGTAAAGCGCGATCGCATCATCCAGATCACCCGGTGCAAAATGCGAAGCGAAAGCATAAGGCAGGCCAAGCATAGCCGCCAATTGCGCACCAAACAGGCTGGATCCGAGAATCCAGACCGGCACATTCAGGCCCGAACCCGGATAAGCACGTACCCGCTGTTCTGTGGTCGGCTCCCCGAAATAGCCCAGCAACTCCACCACATCCTGCGGAAATGACTGCGCATCCGAGTTGGAATTGCGCCGCAATGCATAGGATGTCACCTGATCTGTGCCCGGTGCACGCCCCAGACCCAAATCAATACGGTTCGGGTAAAGCGATGCCAAAGTGCCGAATTGTTCAGCAATCACCAGAGGTGAGTGGTTGGGCAGCATAATACCACCTGCCCCGACACGAATGGATTTTGTGGCGCCGGCCACATGGCCGATCAGCACGGCTGTCGCCGCACTGGCAATGCCCGGCATATTATGATGCTCGGCCAGCCAGTAACGCCGGAAGCCGAGTTTCTCGGTATGTTGTGCAAGCTCAACGCTGTTCTGCATGGCTTGTGCTGCGGTGCTGCCGAGTGTGATCGGCGCGAGATCAAGAACGGAAAATTTGGTCATGCATCATATATATAGTAATGACTATATAATACCAGAGCCTGAAATCTTCAGAGTGAATAATTTTGTATTTTTCTTTGAATAAATCCGGAAGCAATATCTTCAAAATAAAAAGGCCGGTCATAAAGACCGGCCTTTTTTAGTTTCATATTCTGTCACATCAGTGATGAGCAGACTGTACTTCCGCCTTCAGCTCTTCCTCTGTCGGAACCGAAACCAGAGGCTTAACGGTCTTCGCAGAGATCAGCGTATAGAACATCGGCACCACGAACAAAGTGAACATTGTGCCGACCATCAGACCGGTGAAGATCACCAGACCCATGGAATAACGCGCTGCCGCACCGGCACCGGTTGCCATCATCAGCGGAACAACGCCGAGTGCCATAGCTGCAGTTGTCATCAGGATCGGACGCAGACGGGTTTTAGCCGAAGCGATAATCGCATCGTGACGGCTCAGCCCGTGTTCATGGCGCTGCTGATTGGCAAATTCCACCATCAGAATACCATGCTTGGTAATCAGCCCCACAAGGGTAATCAGACCAACCTGCGTATAGATGTTCAGCGTACCGAGACCGAGGTTCAGCGGCACAATCGCACCGAAAATCGACAGCGGAACGGTCATCATAATGATGAACGGATCGCGGAAGCTTTCGAACTGTGCAGCCAGCACCAGATAAATCACGATAACAG
The DNA here is from genome assembly GCA_900470285.1 of Hyphomicrobiales bacterium. Taxonomy (GTDB): domain Bacteria; phylum Pseudomonadota; class Alphaproteobacteria; order Rhizobiales; family Rhizobiaceae; genus Pseudochrobactrum. The sequence continues at coordinate 111,757 of UCAG01000008.1, read as the reverse complement.
CCAGTGAGAAGGCGATCAGGATTGTATTACCCTGCTCCACTTCCAGACGCGACTGACCCGAATAGTCAATGAAGAAGCCTTCCGGCAGCTTGGCATTGGCAATATCAAGGATCGTTTTCAGACCGTCACCGGTTGTAACGCCAGGCAGCGGCAGTGCTGAAATCGTTGAAGAGTTCAGCTGGTTGAACTGTTCAATTGCAGTCGGCGATGCGTTGTTGTTAATTTTAACAACAGCAGACAGTGGCACCATCTCACCCGACGCACTGCGAACATAGAATTCGCCGAGCTTGGACGGATTGCGACGATACTCATCCGGCACCTGCATGATAATATCATAGCTGTTATTATCACGGTCGAACTGGGCAACTTTACCACCACCGGTCATCAGACCGAGGGTCGCACCGATTTCACTGACAGTTACGCCCATTGCGGATGCACGTTCACGGTCAACTTCAATCGTTGTCTGCGGAGCATTAAACGACAGGGAGTTCTGAACAATGATAAACTGTCCTGAAGCCTGCGCTTCATTTTTGATTTCCTCAGAGATTTCAAAAACCTGATCCGAAGAACCTGTCGACTGAATAGCGATCGAGATCGGCAGACCACCACCGGTACCCGGCAGCGACGGCGGCGCAAAGATGAAGGCCTGTACGCCGGTCACATCTTTAATACGCTTGGTCAGGTCTTCCTGAATCTGTTTCTGGGAACGATCACGCTGTGACCAGTCTTTCAGTGCCCACAGAGCAATACCTTCATTTGTCGCATTGCCGAAACCCACAATGTTAAAACGGGCTTTCAGTTCAGGCAGATCTTTTGTCAGTTCATCAATCTGGTCTGCATAAAGCTTGGTATAGTCTGAAGTTGCATATTCAGGACCGCTGAACATCGAGAACAATGCACCGGAATCTTCTTCAGGAGCGAGTTCCGATGAGGTGTTCACGAACAGGAAGCCCATGACGCCGACCAGAGATACAACCACCAGCATGGTGACCGGACGATAGTTCAGAGAACCGGATACCCAACGCTCATAACCGTTTTCAAAGCGGGTGAAGAGACGGTCAACGAACTGCGCAAAACGGCTGGCTTCACCATGTTTCAGCATGCGCGAACACATCATAGGAGAGATGGTCAGCGCCGCAACACCGGACAGAATAACCGCACCGGCGAGCGTGAACGCAAATTCACGGAACAAGGAACCGGTCAGACCACCGGTAAAGCCGAGCGGTGCAAACACCGCAGCCAGCGTAATGGTCATCGCCACGATGGAAGAAGTAATTTCCTTCATGCCCACAAAGGAAGCATGGATCGGTGTCAGACCTTCTTCAATATGACGGTGAATGTTTTCAAGCACCACGATCGCGTCGTCCACCACCAGACCGATGGCAAGAACCATCGCCAGCAAGGACAGAAGATTGATCGAGAATCCGAGAATGAACAGGAAGAAACACACACCGATCAGCGAGATCGGGATGGTAACAATCGGGATCAGAACCGAACGGAACGAACCGAGGAACAACAGGATCACGATAACAACGATGATCATCGCTTCAGCGATTGTTTTGAAAACCTCAACAATCGAAGAAGAAATCTGCTCGGTCGCATCATAAACCAGAATGATGTTCATGCCCTGCGGCAGGCTGTCCTGAATACTCGGCAGCTCCTTGTTCACGGCTGTTGCCATGTCAATCGGGTTAGCCGAAGGTGTCGGGAACACACCGATAAAGGTACCGCTGGAACCGTTAAAGGTCACAACTGTATCCGTACTTTTTGCAGCCAGTTCAACACTGGCAACATCACGCATACGGATGATATCTGCGCCGTCCGCACGGATCGGCATTTCTGCAAAAGCCTCAGGCGTCTGCAAAGTGGAACGCAGGGTAATCGCAGTTGCGAAATATTCGTTCTTTGTCTTACCAGGTGCCGACAGGAAGTTGGATGCTTTAATCGCAGCCAGAACTTCGGAAGCAGTCACATTACGTGACGCCATACGGATAGGATCAACCCAAACGCGCATGGAATATTCCTGACCACCGAGGATCTGCGCATCAGCCACACCTTCAATGGTGGACATGCGCGGACGGATCACGCGGTCAATATATTCCGTGATCTGCTCATTGGTCATATTCGGGTTCTGTACAGCCAGATACATGGTCGCAAAGGACTGACCGGTACCTTTGGAAATCACCGGATCTTCAGATTCAGTCGGCAAGTCGCCGCGAACCTGATTAACCTTGGAGATAACCTCAGTCAAAGCCGCATCAGGGTTTGCACCCAGTTTCATCTGAACAGTAACAGTACTGATCGACTGATTACTTTTGGAGGTCACATAGTCAACATCTTCGGTCGTCGCCACTGCTTTCGCAATAGGCGCCGTGATGAAGCCCTGAATGAGCTCCGCGCTCGCACCAGGATACGAGGTCGTAACGGTAATAACCGTTTCGTCCACTTCCGGATACTGTCGCACTGACAAATTGAAAATCCCCTGCAAACCGAGCAGGATAATCATCAGCGCAACAACAATCGAAAGAACCGGTCTGCGTATAAAACTATCAGAAAAGCTCATCTCTCGACCTTATGGTTTCTTCTGGGCATCAGCAGGATTGACCTTATTGTCAATATGCGCGCTCATCCCGTTGCTCAGACGGTTCTGGCCGGAAGTCACGACAATATCGCCGTCCTTCACTCCGCTCAGAACTTCAACATTATTACCTGTACGGCGGCCGAGCTTCACAAAGACCTGATGCAGAACCAGATCATCAGCTGTCGTTGCATCAGCCTTTGGTGCATCAGCAGCTTTCGCTGCATCGTCTTTGGCGGCTTCTTTTTTCACAACAGTGAAAACATAATCGCCGTAAAGGCTGGTTACGACTGTTGTCAGCGGCAGAACAATAACATTGTCTTCCTGCGGCAGCACAACGCGAACCTGTACGAATTGACCCGGCACCAATGACTTGTCAGAATTATCAACCTGCGCCTGAATGGAAACCAGACGGCTTGCAGGATCAATCTTCGGATCAATCCCGATGATCTTGCCCTTAAAGGCGTAATCTGCAGCTGATGCGCCGATCTGAACTTCCTGATCAATAGACAGGTTCTTCAGTTCCTGCTCAGGCACAGTGAAGTCAACACGCATGGTATCAACATTCTGCAATGTCGCCACAACAGTGCCCGGAGCCATGAACTGACCGATATCAACGCGGGAAATACCGATAGCACCTGAGAAAGGTGCAATCAGACGCTTCAGATCAAGTGTTGCCTGTGCTTTGGCAACATTGGCCTTGGCCGATGACAGAGCCGCTGCGGTTGTATCAACATTCGATACAGCGCCAACGCCCTGTGTACGCAAGGTCTGGGCACGTTTGTAATTCTGTTCGCTCAGCTCGGCTTCAGCTTTGGTTGCAACGAGATCAGCTTTCTGGATTTCATCATCCAGCTGCACCAGAAGATCGCCTTTTTTGACGTGCTGGTTTGGCTTGAAGAAGATTTCCTTGACGATACCATCGATCTGGAATGTCAGATTAACACCGTCTTCAGCGCGGGCGGAACCGATCGCTTCAACACCAGGCAACCACTGCCCTGGCTTAACCTCAATGGTTGAAACAGCTTGTGAAGGCTGCTTCATGTTAGCGAAGAAATCCTTAATCGCCTGTGCGCGGAACAGATTGAACCCAATCAGCCCTCCGCATACCAGAACGAGTAATATAATCGCGATGATGAAACGTTTAATCATCTTATGTGGCACTCCTGCCGCAGAATGGATACAGAACGAAGAATGTCCAATCGGCATGGCTGGACACACGTTTTTATTAAATAGGGTGCGATAACTGTACGTTAAGCTGAAAATTGTCAACTCATGCTTGGTCACGCTATGGTCATCAGCATTGTGCGGTAACGAAATTACCGCCTCATATCAGCCCGATTGATAAACCTGTTTCCGGCTCAACATATTCGCAAACTGAAAAATACGGATCAGAAATGTCAGGTTTTGCCCAATTTCGGCGCAAGATTTTGTCAGCAAACGGTAAATTCATCTCCGATCAATATAATTTGTGCCGTTTTCCCGTCAATTCTTTGAAGCTTAGACTAAAAACCGGTTTTTTACACCTTATATTATCGGCCACGCATCTTCCGGCACTACTCACGAAATTGTTATGAATTTTAACCATCCCGCCGGCGCGATCCGGCGACTGCGCACTACGGGAATTGTTTTCCTGCACTATATTATGACATGATTCATTGCTGATTATGAAGACAGCTATTATACCAAATTCATCTCAGCCTGTTACAAACGGACAATGCTTTCCATGAGAAAACGACAACCGGCAACAGTATCCGCATTGATGACAGGAGCAGCCCTGTTGCTGACCTTGCCTGCTTTCGCACAGGACGTGCGCGCACCGGTAAAGGCAACACAGGAAGCTCCCAAACCTGTCTACTCACTGCCCGGTGTAAAACCCGCCAAACCTATTGTGACACCACCGCAGGCAGAGCCGGATGAAACCTACCTTCAGAGCAATCCGGACGGCAGCTTTATAGTCGGCAAAACCAGAGTGAAAATCAGCGGCTCAATCATCATGGATATCGGTAACAATCCGCAGAACAACAGATAACAAACGCGCCCTCAGTATCAGGCCGTATAGTGCCGAATAAAATAAAAGCCGCAGAGACCAGACAGTCTTCGCGGCTTTTTTATATCAATCCAGACCGGCCGGAAATTACCGGCATTCGCTGCTCTTGTTAAAAATCACAGCAATGCCGTTTCCGCAGCCCTCTGGCTGAGCAGGAACAATCTGAATTCCCCCTGCTCTCGTCACAGGCTGATTAGCTGTTAACAGCGTCTTTCAGGCCTTTACCAGCCGAGAATTTTGGTACGTTGCGCGCAGCAATTTCAACTTCCTTACCGGTCGAAGGATTACGGCCTGTGGAAGCAGCGCGATGGGATACGGAGAAAATACCAAAACCTGGCAGACGAACTTCGCCACCGTCCTTCAATGCACCGGTAACGGATTCAAGCACAGCGTCAACGGCTGAAGCAGCATCGGTCTTGGTGAGACCTGATTTTTCTGCAACGGCAGCAACCAGTTCATTTTTGTTCATGAGGTAATTCCTTTCGTGTTTTTTTCCGCTGGTTACGACTCAGCCGGATTGGCGAAGTTTATTCAAAGAAACAGCTGAACCAAGCAGAGTTTTCCTTTTCGACCCCGCAAAAGCAGGGTTAAACACAGAAATAACCCCTGAAAACCGGCATTTTGCTCTCCGCCACACCAACAGCTTCCCATTTTCATATGAGATAAGGCACGAAATGCCGGCATTGCGAATCTATCGGCAGGCAAAGGATTCTGCCGGCAGCAGTTCAAAACTCACTGCTCACCGGTCATTTTTCACGCAGATATCCGACTGTGAGCACGCAATAAAAAAAGCGGCCGGAGCCGCTTTTTTTTCAAATTACCAGCGAGACAAAGTCTGCTGCTATATAAATCAGCCGTGAACTTTAGCGGCGATTTCCGCAACGCGCTTACCCTGGAAGCGTGCGCCTTCGAGTTCCTGCTCGGAAGGCTGACGGGAGCCGTCACCATCGGCAGTGGTTGTCATACCATAAGGTGCACCGCCACGAACAACATCATTACCGAGCTGTCCCTGATAGGCATAGGACAACGGAACGATAATCATACCGTGATGCTGCAGCTGCCACTGGGTGGAAATCAGCGCCAGTTCCTGACCGCCGTGCTGTGTTGCAGACGAAGCCATAACGGAACCGATCTTGTTCACCAATGCGCCTTTGGCCCACAGACCGCCGGTCTGGTCAAAGAAGTTTTTCAACTGCGAAGACATGATGCCGAAGCGCGAAGAAACACCAACGATGATCGCATCGTAATTTTCCAGATCTGCAGGTGTTGCAACTTCTGCTTCCTGATCCAGCTTGAAACCGGAAGCCTTGGCAACATCAGCAGGCACCAGTTCTGCAACGCGTTTAATATCCACCTGAGCACCGGCTTCGCGCGCACCTTCTGCAGCGGCTTTCGCCATCTGTTCCATGTGACCATAAGCGGAATAATAAAGTACCAGAACCTTAGCCATATTCGAAAATTCTCCGTTTAATCAGATCTGCCGGTACTGTTCTGAGACAAAACCGGCAACCACATTGATATCCATACATTCTATTTAATACAGAAATTGAAATGCGCCAGTCGCGACTTACAGGACGCACTGTTCAACATTCAGGACAATAACCGTCTGTTAGCACGTCAATGCTTCCTCTTTATGAAACAATGCGGATCGCAAATCATCACATCAGGATCACTTGACGATCAGTGCTCTGTCCGGTCATGTTCTGGTTGTGAATGGAGTCTCCCATGACGAATAAACAACCCGTGATTATCCGTGCGGCAATGCTGGCAATCGGCGACGAACTGCTCTCCGGCCGCACCAAAGATAAAAATATCGGCTATATGGCCGATCGCCTTTATGATGCCGGTGTCGACCTGACCGAAGTTCGTATTGTTGCCGACGACCAGCCAGCCATTGTTAAGGCTGTGCTTGAGCTGAGCGAAGCATATGATTATCTGTTTACGTCCGGCGGCATCGGCCCCACCCATGACGATATTACTGCGGATGCAGTATCCGCCGCTTTCAGCCTGCCCTGTATTTATGATGAAAAAGCCATGGCACTGCTGGCTGCTCATTATAAATCCAGAGATATGGAATTCACGCCGTCGCGTCAGCGCATGGCGCGCATGCCGCAAGGCGCACAGCACATTGACAATCCCGTCTCTGTTGCCCCGGGCTTCATTATTGCCAATGTCTATGTGATGGCCGGCGTGCCTTCTGTTTTTCAGGCAATGGTCGAAAATATTCTGCCTGCCTTACGTACCGGCAGCCGCTTTCATTCCCGCACGATTATCTGCCCGTTTGGTGAGGGTGTGATCGGCATCCCGCTGCGTGAAGTTCAGGAAGCCCATCCTGAAACAATCATCGGCTCTTATCCGAAGTTCGAGAACGGCAAGTTTTCTACAGAGCTGGTTGTGCGTGCACGCGACGAGGAAAAACTCGCCGCCGCAGCCGCAGCCGTTGAGAAAATGCTGTCAGATATTCAGCAATAATTGCAAGCATTTGCGTTTATCACCGCCATAAAATACGCTATAATACACATCAGGCATTTTTGAGGAAACGGACAGCAGATTATGACTGATCCCCCGCACAAAACGGGGGATTGGTAGCAGGAAATAAAGTCATCTGAATTTGCGCAGCTTTCACGCGTAACGAATACGGAGTGTTATCCATGTCCTATCGTACCGTCATCGCCTATATCCGCAGCACACAGGAATTGCAGAGAATATACAGGGCTCTTGCGCTGCTCGCGCAAGACGGGGAGCCCATGCATGTAACCGGTCTCTATGTTATTCCGACACCGGTTATTTATTCTGATGCAAGCGGCTTTATAGATGCCAGTTTTTATGAGGGGCATCTTCGGCATCATCAAAAAAATGCCGAGGCAGTTGCCCGTCTCTTTCAGGAACAGATTGCCCGCTATGCCACAACATCTGAATTCCTGATCGTCCGCTCCGAAAGTGATAATGCGAGCCAGACCATCAATGAATTCGGTATGGCAGCAGATCTCATTCTTGCCGGACAGGCCGATCCTGATGATCCGGACACGCAGATCACCCCTCTGGATCAGCTCGTTTATAATACCAAAACCCCGACACTTATCGTGCCGTATAATTTCCATCCGCCCCGCAGCATCCGTCAGCTCGCTATTGCTTTTAACGGAAAATATGAAGCTTCCAGCGCTGCTTTCGATGCTTTGCCGCTGGCACGCCATTGCGCAACCGTGCGCATTGTCTGGGTCAATGCACCAAAACCCGAGAGTGAAGAAGCCGCAACAACGGTTATCCCTGCCCCGCACCGCGATCCTGACGCACCGCGCGAAGCACCGGAAATTGCGGTAAGACTGCAGCAAGCCTATCAGCGCCACGATATCTCAGCCAGAATTGATCTGATCCCTTCCGAGGGGCAAACCGTTCAGGATCGTCTGCGCGCCTATGTCGAAGCCAATGAAATTGATGTGCTGATTATGGGGGCTTACAGTCAGTCTCGTTTGAAAGAGCTGATTTTTGGCGGTGTTACACGCTCATTTCTGGCGAATATGCCCTGTCTGACACTGTTTTCACGATGATCCTTGTTTCTGCTGCGAAAGCTCTCTATATCCGGCACCAGAAACGAAAGAAAACGAAAACAAGTGAAAAGCACACACAACTGCATATTTATCTGCGGTTGTGACAAAGTTAATATTGCCAGAAAAGCGCTTTTTCGTTTATCACAGTAAATCACCTGAAAACGGTAAATCTGCAATGATGTGCCGAATTTAGGGTCTTGTACTCTGCCGGAATACCGTCATTATTTCTGATCAGAAGCGGATGTAATGAATCCGGTTCCCGGCGGATATTTCACTGTTTTCAAACTCTCTGCCGGTTTGAATCATACTGAAACGAAACAACAGTACAGAGCCACCGCTACTTTCATCTGAGACGGCGGATCTGTCAGACTATTTTATAAACGGAGCATTTCGATGTCCTTGCCTGATAAAGCTTTCCCGGTTTCCTGGGACCAATTTCATCGCGATGCCCGCGCACTCGCATGGCGTATTTCCGGACAGGGTAAAGACTGGCACGCTATTGTCGCCATCACCCGCGGCGGTCTGGTACCGGCAGCCATCATCTGCCGTGAGCTTGGCATCCGCATGATCGAGACCGTCTGCATTGCCTCCTATCATGATTACAGTGAACAGGGTGAATTGCGCGTTATCAAATCCATCGGTGAAAAACTGCTGGAAAACGGCGGCGAAGGCGTTCTGGTCATTGATGATCTCACCGACACCGGCAAGACCGCAAAAATTGTACGCGATATGATGCCAAAAGCGCATTTTGCGACTGTTTATGCCAAGCCGCAGGGACGTCCGCTGATTGATACATTTGTCACTGAAGTCTCGCAGGACACATGGATTTATTTCCCTTGGGATATGGGCTTCACCTATCAGGAGCCGATTAACAAAAGCCATCGTGGCTAAATATTTGTGTCGCTGTCAGATTTTTCTGATGGCGACACCGCAATGCCGGCTCCGAACAACTGATAAAACCGGCAGCTGTGCTAAATTCTTATCCGCGTACACTACAAAAACAAAAATAAGCGCCGCCAGATCATAATGACCGGAATGGGTGGTCAACATAATTTCCTGACAGACAAAGCGCCGGAACTTAACAAATATAACTTGTCTTATTTTTAAGATAATCACACCTCAGACAATTAAAAACCACATTGATGAGGATAATGATTTGCATAAATAAAATGCAGATCAGAATAAGCATATGAATAAATGCCATATATTCAAAAATGGCCAACAAAATATATAAAAAGGTAAGTAAACTCAGTGAATATACAGGGAAGCGGAATTGTCGCGACAGATAAACGGATTTTAACAGCTGCAGGACGTCTTCTGCAGGTTGCGGCATTGGTCTATCGAAATCCCGGCCCCTCTCCTGAAATTCTGTTGATTACAAGTCGCGGCACCGGTCGCTGGATTACACCAAAAGGCTGGCCAAAAGCTGGCAAGACATTGCATGACATGGCACTGCGTGAGGCTTTTGAGGAAGCGGGTATTCGCGGCTCAGTTAATCCTGATCCTGTTGGTCAATTTGATTATATGAAATATGATCTGCCTGCCGAAGCCATTCCAAGCTTTACCGTTAATGTCTATGCCGTCGAGTTTAAGCGCATGGCGAAAAACTGGCCGGAACGCGGCCAACGTATCAGTGAATGGGTCAGTCCTGAAGAAGCCGCAATACGCGTTGATGAACCGGAGCTGAAAAAACTTCTGCTGAACCTGCCGGACTTCATCTACAGCAAATAAATTTCATTAAAATTTAAAGGCACCGTGTATCACACTGCGCCTTTTACACTAGCCAAGAAACATGTTGCATTTACCAGAGCGCCATGTGCCAGACTTGGCACACAAAGGCCGCTCTAACGCTCTAAATTCATTGCGGCGGCTCTACTTTCTTTTGATTAGCGCATGTTAACGGGAGCCGAATAAATCCATTTAAGCCAGACATGCCTTAGATTTCCATGTCAATGCTGTGGGCGCGTTGCATTCTTGCTCCCCATTCAAAGCGGCTGGCTTTGGGCAGTTATGCCTTAGCGACCACCGGATACATCCAGCAGCGCACCGGATGTATAAGATGAAGCATCACTCAGTAACCAGACAATTGCTTCAGCAATCTCAACCGCTTCACCGGGGCGCCCCATTGGCGTATTCACACCCAGCCTGTGCGCTCTGCCCGGCTGCCCGCCACTGGCATGAATATCCGTATTTACTAAACCCGGCCGCACAGCATTTACACGCACCTTCTGAGCACCGAGTTCTTTCGACAATCCGAGCGCCAGTGTATCCACAGCAGCCTTTGAACCGGCATAGTCAATATATTCAAACGGTGCGCCAATTCGTGAAGCAACAGAGGAAACCAGAACAATCGAACCGCCCTTGCCGCCCCGTTCTACAGACAGGCGTCGCGCACTTTCACGGGCACAAAGATAAGCTCCCAGCACATTGACATCAAACATGCGCTTCAAACGTTCCGCGCTCATATCAGCCAATTGCATGGATGGTGCAACAATGCCGGCATTGACCACAACGCCATCCAGCTGACCAAGCTGTTTTTCAGTTTCATCAAACATAGCAATAACATCAGCCTCAACAGCAGCATCACCCTGTATAGTGATAGCTTGCCCGCCAGCCTTACGCACATCTTCCGCAGTTTGTTCCGCAGCCTCACGATTGCCAATATAATTAAGACCAACAGACCAGCCACGCTCACCGCATAAAATTGCAGCAGCCCGTCCGATGCCACGGCTTGCACCTGTAATCAAAATAGTCTTGCTCATTATCTCCACCCTTTATTCCAGTCTGCATTCTTTGAGAAACATGCCCCTCCGGCATCTCAAAGCATTTTTATAAATAAAAAGCCGCCGGATCTCTCCGGCGGCTTGAACTATTAAAGCTCGTTCAAAGCTCAACCTGCAATAGCTTCAGCCAGAGCAGCCAGTGCTTCATCAGCCTTGCTGCCATCCGGGCCGCCAGCCTGTGCCATATCTGCACGGCCGCCTCCGCCCTGACCACCGAGCGCTGCAGACGCAACGCGTACCAGATCAACAGCACTGAAGCGCGATGTCAGATCATCCGTCACAGCAACAACCGCACTGGCCTTACCGTCTTCGCTCACACCGATGAAAGCAACAATGCCGGAGCCAAGTGCCTTTTTACCTTCATCCGCCAATGGCTTCAGGTCTTTCGGTGCAACGCCGGTCACACTGCGTCCCATGAACTGAACACCATTAATGGTCTTCGCTTCATTATCCGACTTGGAAGAACCACCGCTGAGCGCCAGCTTCTTGCGGGCTTCTGTGAGCTCTTTTTCAAGCTTACGGCGTTCATCAATCAGACTGTTCACGCGATCAAGCGCTTCAGACGGTGTGGTCTTCAGAGCAGATGCAATCGCTTTAACACGGTCATCCTGTTCTTCCAGATAAAGACGTGCGGCCTCACCGGTCAACGCTTCCATACGGCGAACGCCAGCAGCAACCGCACCTTCCGACACGATGCGAACCAAACCAATATCACCGGTCTGACGAACATGCGTACCACCGCACAGTTCCAGAGAATAAGTTTTACCGGCTTTATCGCCCTGTGTCGCAGTACCCATGGAAACCACGCGCACTTCGTCGCCGTATTTCTCGCCGAACAACGCCATAGCACCGGCTTCAATCGCATCATCCACGGCCATCAGGCGGGTAACAACCGGCGAGTTCTGCAGAATGATTTCATTAGCAATGCTCTCAATCTTGCGCAGCTCTTCTTCGCTGATCGGCTTCGGATGCGAGAAGTCAAAACGCAGTCGTTCAGGAGCAACGAGAGAGCCCTTCTGCGCTACATGATCACCAAGCGTTTCGCGCAGTGCTTCATGCAGAAGATGGGTTGCCGAGTGGTTAGAGCGCATACGGCTGCGGCGATCATGAGCAACGACCAGCTCAACCGCATCACCGGTTGCGAGCTTGCCTTCACGGATCACAGCCTGATGGACAAATACACCATCAGCTTTCTTCACTGTGTCGGTCACTTCAATGACAAAACCATCGCCATAGATGAAACCGGCATCGCCCTGCTGACCACCGGATTCCGCATAGAATGGTGTCTGGTTGACGATAATGCTGACAGTTTCACCCTGCGCAGCCTTGTCAATGATCTGACCATCACGCACGAGAGCGGTCACAACGCCTTCAGCCTTCTCGGTATCATAGCCGAGGAATTCTGTAGCGCCGACTTTGTCACGTACCGAGAACCAAACCCGTTCAGTCGCAGCATCGCCCGAGCCCGACCAGTTGGCACGCGCTTCGGCTTTCTGGCGCTCCATAGCAGCACTGAAACCATCAGTATCAACAGTAATGCCACGCTGGCGCAAAGCATCCTGCGTCAGGTCAAGCGGGAAACCATAAGTGTCATAGAGTTTGAATGCAGTCTCGCCATCAAGGCTCTGACCTTCACTCATATTCTCTGTTGCATCACTGAGAAGACCAAGACCGCGCTCAAGTGTTTTACGGAAACGGGTTTCTTCAAGCTTCAGCGTTTCAGAAATCAAAGCTTCTGCACGCACCAGCTCCGGATAAGCCTGCCCCATTTCGCGAACCAGTGTCGGCAGCAAACGATACATCAGCGGATCACGCGCTCCAAGCAGCTGTGCATGACGCATGGCGCGACGCATAATACGGCGCAGCACATAACCGCGACCTTCATTGGACGGCAAAACACCATCAGCAATCAGGAAGCTGGCAGAACGCAGATGATCGGCGATTACGCGATGGCTGGCGCGCTGTCCGCCTTCAGCTTTAACGCCGGTTGCTTCTTCCGAAGCACGGATCAGTGCTTTGAACAGATCAATATCATAATTGTCGTGCACGCCCTGCAAGACGGCAGCGACGCGCTCCAGCCCCATACCTGTGTCAATCGACGGGCGTGGCAAATCAATGCGTTCTTCTTTTGTAATCTGCTCGAACTGCATGAAAACGAGATTCCAGATCTCGATGAAACGGTCACCGTCTTCATCTGCCGATCCCGGAGGGCCGCCCCAGATATGGTCGCCGTGATCGAAAAAGATTTCCGAGCAAGGGCCGCAAGGGCCGGTATCGCCCATCGACCAAAAATTGTCATTGGTTGCGATACGGATGATACGGTCATCCGACAGACCGGCGATCTTTTTCCAGTAATTCGCAGCATCGTCATCCGTATGATAAACGGTAACAAGCAGCTTATCTTTGTTCAGACCAAATTCTTTGGTGAGCAAATTCCATGCAAAGGTAATTGCCTCTTCTTTGAAATAATCGCCGAAGGAGAAATTCCCCAGCATTTCAAAGAAAGTGTGATGGCGTGCAGTATAACCGACATTGTCCAGATCGTTATGTTTACCACCGGCGCGCACGCATTTCTGCGCAGTCGCTGCACGGCTATAAGGGCGTGTTTCAAGACCGGTAAAAACATTTTTAAACTGTACCATACCGGCATTGGTGAACATCAAAGTCGGGTCATTGCGTGGCACAAGCGGACTCGACGCCACCGCTTCATGGCCATTCTTACGAAAATAATCGAGGAATGTTGACCTGATCTCGTTAACGCCGCTCATTATTCACCTTTGGGTTCTGCCCGATTTAAACCGTAGTAACACGGCCTGTCATATCTCAAATAAGTATGGGATCCGGTTTGCGCAACAGCTTGATCCGGCCAGATAATTACCCGATCGCCTTCAGCATGTAACCATATCCGTTATTGTTACTGCCTGCTTTTAAACAGATGATCATGCAGTGTCCAGATATCCGCCCATATATCTGCATGCATAGAAGTGCCGCAGCAACGGAATACCCCGCATCACGGCATGTAATGCGGGGTATTGCGATCTTATCAATGATCTGAACGCAATAAATTACGCTTCAGCGGCATCCGGTGCATCATCGCCTTCAGGTCCGCCGTCCAGCATCTGCTCCGCAATCAGACCGGCATTCTGACGCAGGGTCAACTCAATCTCATTGGCCACTTCCGGATTTTCCTTCAGGAAGTTTTTCGCATTATCGCGCCCCTGACCAAGACGCTGCGAATTATAGGAGAACCATGAACCGGATTTTTCAACAATACCGGCCTTTACACCAAGATCGATCAACTCACCGGTCTTGGAAACACCGGCACCATACATGATATCGAACTCAACCTGCTTGAACGGAGGAGCGAGCTTGTTTTTAACAACCTTAACGCGGGTCTGGTTACCTACGATTTCATCGCGCTCTTTGATCGAACCGATGCGACGAATATCCAGTCGAACCGAAGCATAGAATTTAAGCGCATTACCACCAGTCGTGGTTTCAGGCGAACCGAACATCACGCCAATTTTCATACGGATCTGGTTGATGAAAATCACCATCGTATTGGATTTGGAAATCGAAGCTGTCAGCTTGCGCAATGCCTGACTCATCAGACGTGCCTGAAGACCCGGAAGAGAATCGCCCATCTCGCCTTCAATTTCCGCACGCGGTGTCAAAGCTGCAACGGAATCCACAACCAGCACATCAATCGCACCGGAACGCACCAGCGTGTCAGTAATTTCCAGCGCCTGCTCACCGGTATCCGGCTGCGAGATCAAGAGATTTTCCAGATCAACACCGAGCTTGCGGGCATAAACCGGATCAAGTGCATGTTCAGCATCCACGAACGCACAGATACCGCCTTTTTTCTGCGCTTCGGCAATCGTGTGCAGCGCCATTGTTGTTTTACCCGAGCTTTCAGGCCCGTAAATTTCAACAATACGCCCTTTCGGCAAACCACCAACGCCAAGCGCAATATCCAAAGACAGCGAACCGGTCGGGACAGTTTCAATTTCCACTATCTTGTCATTCTGACCAAGGCGCATGATCGAGCCCTTACCGAATGAGCGCTCAATCTGTGACAGTGCCGCGTCCAGAGCCTTTGATTTGTCCACTGATTTATCCTCAACAAGTCGTAATGAATTCTGAGACATTTTACACTATCCCTTTGCGTCACTTGAAGTCCGCAGAATGAAACTTTATGGATAATATGTATCCTATTTGTTCTCAATTCGCAATAGGATTAAGTCATTGATTTTAAATCAATATAACATTTTGTTCTTCTGATGTTCTAATTTATAAATAATGCAACACTAAAAAAGATTTCGAAAATTAAAACAAGACGGGAACGGATTTAGTCAAAAGTCGATTCGATCATTTTGTCTTACCCGTGCAGACATATACCCTTCCGGCAGACAATAAAAAAACCGCCCCGGTATGACCGGAGCGGCTCTTTGAAATAGCTTTAAAAGCCTTAAACGCCTTTGAGCGGAGAAATTTCGATTTCCACGCGACGGTTCTGGGCACGGCCATCCGGTGTTGCATTGGAAGCAACCGGCTGGGTTGAGCCAAAGCCCATAATCGCAAAGCGACGGCCATCAATGCCCTGACCGCTCAGATAATTACCAACAGACATAGCACGACGCTGAGACAGATTCTGGTTATGTGAAGCAGAACCTGTTGAATCCGTATGGCCTTTAATATCAACCAGAGTTTTGTCGAACTTACGCAGAACAATCGCCACTGAAGACAGTGTCGAATAGAATTGCGGCATTACAACATCCTGATCGGTGTTAAAGGTAATGCTGGAAGGCATGTTCAGAATGATGCGGTCGCCATTACGGGTAACCGATACGCCGGTGCCCTGCAGCTGTGCGCGCAGTTCATTTTCCTGACGATCCATATAGTTACCGATTGCACCGCCACCCAGCGCGCCAAGACCGGCACCGATCAGAACAGCATTACGCTGCGCAGTGCTCGAACCGCCGACCATCAGACCACCCAGCGCACCAACAGCAGCACCGATACCTGCACCGCCGGCAGTGTTAGACATCTTCTGTTCGCCTGTATAAGGATCCGTTGTACAACCGGCCAGAAAGGTCGCAGCGGTTGCGGCAATAGCAATCTTTTTCAACATGGTTCAATTTTCCTGATTCAAGATGTGCCGCAGGATAACGGCAAATACGGCAGCATGTTGGTTAATTTTGGACGCAAGGTCAAATTCATATCGCAAAAAGGGTGTTTTAAAGTTTCATACTTTAACAAACCCGCTTTAAAACGGACAACCACGACCATAGTTGCCCGTCATTTCAGACAATACAAAATAACAACCGGACAATCTGTTCAGGTTTTCCGCTTATTTTAAGAATCGCAATGTTTAGCGAATTGCCCGCCCCTCACCGTCAAAACGGTGGATTTTATCGCTGTCCGGCGTTGCATAAATAATTGTTCCCGGTTCAACACGATACTGACCGAAAATACGCACTGTCAGCAGCCCTGCAGTTTCGGTATCCAGATAGACATTGGTATCAGCACCAAGTTGCTCAACATGAACAACAGAGCCTTTCCACTGACCTGAATTACCATCCAGCGTAATATGTTCCGGCCGGATGCCGATGCGCTTTGCCTGACCGTCATTCAGCGCAGCAGCATCGACGAAATTCATCTTCGGCGAACCGATAAAGCCCGCAACAAATTCATTATCCGGTGCATTATAGAGATCCATCGGTGCGCCGACCTGCTCAATACGTCCGGCATTCAGCACAACAATCCGGTCTGCCAGTGTCATCGCTTCCACCTGATCATGGGTCACATAAATCATAGTCGCGGACAGCTGGCGATGCAGTTTGGCGATTTCCAGACGCGTATTCACACGCAATGCCGCATCAAGATTGGAAAGCGGTTCATCAAACAGAAACAGTTTCGGCTCACGCACCAGAGCACGACCGATAGCCACACGCTGACGTTGCCCGCCGGAAAGCTCGGCCGGACGGCGCTGTAGATAGCTTTCAAGCGATAACATACCGGAGGCCTGCTTCACACGCTCATTAATTTCAGCAACCGGTTTACCAGCCTGCTTAAGGCCAAGCCCCATATTGGCTTCAACTGTCAGATGCGGGTAGAGTGCATAGCTCTGAAACACCATGGCGATACCGCGCTTGGCAGGCGGTGTCTGATTGACCACCTGATCGTCAATACGCACTTCACCGGAATTGGCATCCTCCAGCCCCGCAATAATACGCAGCAGTGTGGATTTTCCGCAACCGGACGGCCCGACGAAAACGACCAGTTCCCCGTCCCGCACATCCAGATCGATACCTTTGATAATATCGACCTGACCATATGATTTACGGATATTATTGAGTTTCAGAGTTCCCAAAGTCGTTTTCCTGTCAGAATGTTTTCAAGGCCAAAGCTACGCAATGCAAATCGCAGGCTGTTTTATAATTTCACAGCCAGACCGCTGCGCACGCTTTCATCTGCGGCAAGACAAATACGCAAAGACTGTACCGCATCATCCATATGGCGCGTCAGATCAATCTTCTCAGCAATCGCCTTCAGCATGAAAGCCTGTTCACGATCGCACAGTTCCTGATGATCCGGCTCGCCCTGCATAGAAAGCAATTCATCCTGTTTCTTGAATTTGCCCTCGGCATCGGTTGCGGCCTGATGCACACGAATGACAGATGTTTTGGTGTGGGTGTTAATGTCAGCGGAGCTTGCGCCCTCTTCCATAACAATCGAAACACAGCCCTTCGGCGAGATCACATCTTTCACGAAGAAAGCTGTTTCCGACATCATCGGCCCCCAGCCGGCTTCGTACCAGCCCACCGAGCCGTCCGCGAACAACACTTGCAGATGACCGTAATTATACATGCCTTCGGCAACTTCATTGCTCAGACGCACGCCCATGCCGCGCACTTCTACAGCCTTGGCATCGGTGATCTGGCACATCACATCCAGATAATGCACACCGCAATCGACAATCGGCGATGTGGTTTTCATCAGCTGCTTATGTGTCTGCCAATGGGCGCCACTGGATTGCTGGTTCAAATTCATACGGAAGACATAAGGCCCGCCGAGATTGCGCGCCTCCTCAATCAGGCGAACCCATGACGGATGATGGCGCAGAATATAGCCGATCACGAGCTGACGGCCTGTTTCTTTGGCTTTTGCCACTACGCGTTCAGCATCCGCCACGGTTGTCGCCAATGGCTTCTCAACAAAAACGTCGCTACCTGCTTCCATAGCCATAATCGCATAATCGGCATGGCTGTCCGAATAGGTCGCCACACAAACCAGATCAGGCTTGAGCTGTTGCAATGCCTCTTCATATGACGTCATCAGCGGATAGGAGCGCAGTTCCTCAGGCAGATTGATGCTTGAGCGATTAACCAGACCGACAATCTCGAAGCCCGGATTTTTATGATAGGCCAACGCGTGGCTCAGCCCCATATTCCCCAGACCGGCGACCATTACGCGCAGTTTTTTTGCCCCGACTTCATTCATTTGACTGCTCCTGCGGTAATGCCGCGAATTAACTGACGGGAGAATATGAAATACAGGATCAGTACCGGCAGGATCGCCAGAGACAGCGCGGCCAGAACCGCATTCCAGTTGGTTACATATTGCCCGATAAACATCTGTGCGCCCAGCGTAACGGTTTTGGTTTCCTCAGACGGCGCAAGGATCAGCGGGAACCAGAGATCATTCCAGATCGGGATCATCGTAAACACCGCAACTGTTGCCATAGCCGGACGCACCAGCGGCAGAACAAGGCGGAAGAAAATACGATATTCACTCAGACCATCCATACGGCCGGCATCTTTGAGGTCTTTCGACACCTGCCCCATAAATTCAGACAGGATGAAAATCGCCAGCGGCAGCCCCTGTGCCGTATAAACAAGGATCAGCGAGGTCAGCGTATTCACCAGACCGCTGGCCACCATCAGCTCCAGAATGGAAACCGTACCAAGGCGGATCGGGATCATGATGCCCAAAGCCAGATACAGCCCCATCAGCGTATTGCCGCGGAAGCGATATTCCGACAGTGCGAAGGCGGCCATTGCCCCGAAAATCAGCACCAGTGCAATCGCCACTACGGTGACGATCATACTGTTCTGAAAATAGAGGAAGAAATTGCCTTGCGTCATCACCGTCTGATAGCCGACCAGACTGAATGTTTCCGAATTTGGCAGTGACAAAGGCGAGCGGAAAATTGCCGCCTTGGTCTTGAAGGAGTTGATGATGATAATCACCACCGGAAACAGAGCGATCAGCGTATAGAGGATAAGGATCGCATGGGCGGCGATACTGCGTAACGGAGACTGGGTTGCGCGGCTCATATTATTATCCTCAGAACTGGTAGCGACGCAGACGTCGCTGAATACCGAACAAATAGACACAAACGCCGATCAGAATGATGAAGAACATCAGCGAGGCGATCGTTGCCCCCATATTCTTGTCGCCAACCTGAAGCTGGAATCCGAAGAAGGTGCGGAACATGAATGTGCCGAGAATATCGGTGGAATAATTCGGGCCTGCCAGCGCACCCTGCGCCGAATAGATCAGATCGAACGCATTGAAATTACCGACAAAGGTCAGAATGGAGATAATCCCGATGGATGGCAGGATCAGCGGCAGTTTGATCTTCCAGAACTGCGACGCGCCGGTAATTCCGTCGCATTCCGCAGCTTCAATAATCTCGTCAGGAATAGACAGCAGCGCCGCATAGATCAGCATCATAGGAATACCGATAAACTGCCAGACTGAGATCAGGCCAAGTGCTGTCAGCGCATATTCTTTCTGGCCGAGCCATGGTGCAAACAGGCTTTTCAGCCCAACCAGATCCAGCATATTCGGTGCCACGCCCCAAAGCGGCGACAGGATCAGCTTCCAGACAAAACCGACAATCACAAAGGACAGAATGGTCGGAATGAAAATCGCCGAGCGGTAGAAAGCGGCAAAGCGTAATTTCGGATGGCTGAGCAGAGCAGCAAGCAAAATACCGATCGGATTCTGCACCACCATATGGATGACAAAGAACCACATATTATTGCCCAGCGCGTTCCAGAAGCTTGCAGACCAGCGCTCATCGCCAAGCAATGTGCGGAAATTATCCAGACCGACAAAAAAACTTTGCTGATTTTCGACGCGGAACAGCGACAATTGCATGGTTCCGAAAAGCGGCAGGATCATAATAGCCGTATAAACCAGCACCGCCGGTGCCAGAAAAACCGCTATATGCCAGCGGAAAGGCGGTTTGCTTGTCGAATTTCGCGCCATACCGGTCGTAAGCTTTCAAACAGGGCATTTCCGGCAGAGCAACTTTAGTCTTGTGCCGGAACATGCATAAAAAACAGGTAACAATAATAACACGGCAAAAAAGCCACCCGCCTGCTCCGCACCACATATTCATCAGACAGTGGCACGGGTTGCGGCGAATGGCTTTAATTCATGTTATTTCGCAGGCTTGTACCAGCTGTCGAGGCCTTTTTGCAGCTTTTCGCCGGCCTGTTCAGGTGTCACTGTACCATTGATAACATTCGCGGATTCAATCCAGGTTTCGTTTTCCAGATTTGGTGTACCGCGTGAGAGGATCTGGTAGGTCGAACGGATGGTCGACTTACAATCCTTACGCCAGCCAACCATTTCCGCAGCCAGCGGGTCTTCCAGTTTGATTTCATTGGAAGACAGGCTGAAGAAGCCCGGCAGCGCATTTGCATAAATGGTTGCGAATTCATCCGATGCCACCCAGTTCAGGAACTTGGCTGCAGCTTCCGGATTTTTGGTCTTGGCATTCATGCCGATACCCAGATCATTATGATCGGAGATATAGCAGGTGTCGCCGTCTTTACGAACCGGAGGCGGAAACGCGCCCATTTTGAAATCAACCTGCGGGTTGAAAACGCTGATTTCCCATGAGCCGGTCGGGTAGATTGCGGCGCGACCGAGGGTGAACAGGTTCTGGCTGTCCGGATAGGTCTGTGCTTCAAAGCCGTCGCCCAGATAATCTTTCCATTTTGCAAGAGTCTTATAAGGGTCAACCCAGTCCGCATCGGTCAGTTTCTGTGTACCGGCGATCAGAGCTTTACGGCCTTCCTCACCCTTCCAGTATGTCGGGCCGATATTCTGATAGCCCATCGTTGCGGCTTCCCAGAGATCCTTGGTGCCCATAGCCATCGGAATATAATTGCCGTCAGCTTTGATCTTGTCGAGCGCTGCGAAGAATTCTTCTTCAGTCTTAGGAACGCTGACGCCCACTTTTTCAAAGGCATCTTTGTTATAGATGAAGCCGTGAATAACCGAGGCAACCGGCACGCAGAAAGATGTCTTTCCGTCATCGGTCTGCCATGCGGATTTCGCCACATCGCTGAAATTCTTCATACCATCGAGATCATTGAGCGAAGACAGCTGACCTTTTTCATAAAGCGCCAGTGACTTGTCGAACGGACGGCAGGTGATGATATCACCGGCAGTACCGGCATCAAGCTTGGCACCCAGCGCCGCATCATACTCGGTCGGCGTTGAAGGATTGAAGGTAACTTTAATACCCGGATTGGCTGCTTCAAAAGCCGGAATGAGCTTTTCCTGCCAGATCGGCAGATCATCATTACGCCAGCTTTCAATGGTCAGCGTTACATCCTGTGCCGAAGCAGCCGATACAGCACCCAGTACGGAAGCACCAAGAACACTTGATGCCAGCAAAGCGGAACTGAAGTTTTTAAAATTCATTTTACTCTCCCCGCGCGCACTCATTCAGAGGCGTCATTGAAATATGTTTGTTTCTGTTCTCAGAGCACTTCCGGTTTTCCGGATAGTCACTTTCAGATCTTACCGTTGCAAAAAGCCGCACCGGCTGTTCATTATCAGCTGCCAATTCCGGCATACGGACAGGAAATCATGTCCCTCAGCCTCAGAACAGAACCATTGATTGCAGAAAGAAAAACTTCGGGAGTTTTCATGATGCAGGTTACGGTATATTTCTCAAAATACCCCGTCCGGCACTCACGGCTCCCTTAAGACCTCTTCTCCCGTCTGTCCTCGCATAGAGTAATGCGTAAATATCTTTTCCTGTCCAGCAAAAGCAAAGAATTTATCACCATTACTTGCATTCTCAGGCAGTCGTCTTATTCAAACAGCAATATTGGTTCTATTTTTTTCGACCATATGGATCATCATAAAAGACCATCCTTGAATACCAATTCACACAATCCGAGTGAAAGCAGGCTTGTGCGACTCGCAAAAGTATTTGGCGGGCAATTAACGGGTCTTGCGGATAATTTAAAACGGTTTAAATGAAAATATTCTCGGAATTGGCAATTTGTGTTACCTGCAATAAAACCCGTATCAGAAACGGGCAGAGAATCGGGAGCATAATGTGGCGGATTATATTCTTGGCATAGACGGTGGCGGCACCGGATGCCGTGCAGCAATTGCAGATACAACAGGTAAAGTCTTGGGTACCGGTCAGGCAGGCCCTGCCAATATCATGACCGATATGGATATATCCGTGGTGAATATTCTTGCCGCTACCGATGCCGCACTGCTTGCTGCCGAATTGCCGGTAAAATCCTATAGCCGCATTACTGCCTGCCTCGGTCTGGCAGGTGCCAATGTTTCCGGCGTTGCCGAACAGTTACAGCAAGCCCTGCCCTTTGCCAGAAGCAGTGTGGTCTCCGATGGTATTATTGCTTTGCAGGGTGCTATCGGCGATCAGGATGGGGTTGTAGTCATTCTCGGCACCGGCTCCGTCTATATTTCCCGTCGTAATCATAATGTTACTATGAAAGGTGGCTGGGGTTTCAAAGTCAGCGATCTGGGCGGCGGGGCGCGTCTTGGTCAGAAACTTCTGGAAGAATCCCTGCTGGCCTATGACGGTATTTATCAGCGAACACCGCTTAGCAATGCGCTGCTTGATCATTTTGACAATGAGCCGCATGCCATTGTGCGCTTTGCCCATGATGCACGCCCGAATGATTTTGGTCGTTTTGCGCCAATGGTTTTTGAATATGCTGCGCAAAATGACCCGCTGGCAGAAAAAATCCTCAGACAGTCTGTCGAGACGATTGAAGCAGCTCTCGACGTATCCATGAGTGATGATCAGCCGGTTTTGTCTCTGATTGGCGGTCTCGGCGCGCTTTACGGCCCGCGTCTCTCTGCACGCTATCAGCCGCGCCTGCGTTCACCTGAAGCTGACGCTCTGACCGGTGCAGTTGCCCTTGCAGCCAAATTAAACAGCAAAACCACCGCAATCTGATGACCCGTATCAATTGCATACCACCGCAGGAGTTGACGGGCCCGCATCTGGTGGCAGAATATCGTGAGCTGCCGCGGATTTTCACCCTTGCCCGCGCAGCCATCGAGCGCGGAGAAAAACCGGATGATCCGCGCAATCCGCGCAGCTACACTTTGGGCAAGGGCCATGTGCGGTTTTTCTATCCGCGTCTGGGCTTTCTCGTGCAACGGCAACAGGCATTGATTGATGAAATGCTGCGCCGCGGCTATCAGCCGTCTTATCAGTCAACAGTACATCTTATTGAAGGCATTCCGGCACAATGGTGCACTGACTGGCAACCGGATGAAACGGCAATCGCCATCAATAAAGAACGGATTGCCGAACGCCTGAACAAACTCAATTCAAAAGATTAAAATATTTCTATATCGTATTGATAAAAATAAAAAACTCCGCATTCATCATGCGGAGTTTTTTATATTCTATAAAGCTGAAATCAGCACTCAACCACATTCACGGCAAGCCCGCCGAGACTGGTTTCCTTATAGCGCTCATTCATATCCACGCCGGTCTGGCGCATCGTTTCGATACAGGCATCCAGCGGCACAAAATGCGTACCATCGCCCTTTACAGCCAATGACGCACCGGTCACAGCCTTAACCGCACCCAGCGCATTACGCTCGATGCAAGGCACCTGCACCAGTCCGGCGATCGGATCGCAAGTCATGCCCAGATGATGCTCCAGCGCGATCTCAGCCGCATTCTCAATCTGCTCAGGCGTTCCGCCCAGCACAGCAGCAAGCCCCGCCGCCGCCATAGCCGAAGCCGAACCGACCTCCCCCTGACAGCCAACCTCAGCACCGGAAATCGACGCATTATGTTTGATAATACCGCCAACCGCTGAAGAGGTCAGCAGAAAGTCGCGAATGCCCTTCTGGTCAGCATCATCATGGAAATGCAGGTAATAGCGCATGACGGCAGGCACAACACCAGCCGCACCATTGGTCGGTGCGGTAACAACACGACCACCGGCGGCGTTCTCTTCATTCACCGCCATCGCATATACTGACAGCCAATCATTAGCGAGCAGCGGATTATGACGGTTCTGGCGCCATTCTTCATTCAGCCGGTCATGCAGCTGTTTGGCACGGCGGCGCACATTCAGCCCGCCCGGCATAATGCCTTCCTGTGTCAGCCCGCGCTCGATACAACTGCGCATCGCGTCCCAGATTTTATCCAGCCCCGCATCCAGCTCCTCACGGCTCATACGGGTTTCTTCATTAGCGCGTTTCATTTCCGCGATGGAAAGACCGCTTGCCGCAGACATTTGCAGCATCTCTTTCGCCGTGGAGAAAGGATAAGGCACATTATCATCGACCTGCTTCTTGCCGCCGCTTACACGCGTTGCATTCAGCTCTTCCTCGGTGACGATAAAGCCGCCACCGATCGAATAATAAACGCGGCGCAGCAAAACACGGTCATCACGATCCAGCGCTTCAAAAGCCAGACCATTGGCATGTCCCGGCAAAGCCACTTTACGATCCATTACCAGATCGGCTTTAGGGTCAAAATCATAGGCCGGATGACCTGCGGGGCGAATTTTGTGCTCTTCATTCACCTTGGCCAGCAGACCGTCCATTTTATCAGGATCAATATTGGCCGGCAAAAACCCGCAAAGGCCGAGGACAACCGCCCGATCCGTTGCATGGCCGATACCGGTAAAAGCCAGCGAACCATGCAGATAGGCCTTGATACGTGTCACTTTCGCATTATGCGGACGTGGCCACTCGCCGTCTTTCAGCTCTTTCAGAAACTGATGCCCTGCCGTCATCGGCCCCATTGTATGGGAACTGGACGGCCCGATGCCAATTTTAAACAGATCAAAAACTGACAGGAACATAGAAGATACCGTTCTTTCATTTCCAGAGCATATCGCAGTTAAATGGACTCATTTAGCGTCCGCGAGTATGCGACAAAGCAAAGAATCTAGAGCGAGCGCTATGATCCAATCTGGACGTAAACCGCTCTTAAAAGTGCAGGCAAATCACCGCCCGCAAACTCCCTCATCTCAAGCCTTATATAACCCGTTATGCGGTTCTGTAAAACCGGATCAGATAAGTGTCTCACTTAATATGGTGGCAACATGCGCGGATTGCACCAAAAAACAGCAAGAAAGCGACAATGATTGAAATATCCCTCTTGAAATAGCAGGCTGCAGCCAAACCAGCCGCAATAAAAAATCACCGGGCTTTGTAAGCACCGGTGATCTGAACGCTCTGAAATTTCTTTTGAATATCCGTAATTACACGGAGAACAAATAGGTCAACAAAATTACAGCGGCCAATCCAATAACTGCCCAAAGGGTTACACCCCAGCAGGACTTCTGAACTGTTTCATCCATGGAATATTTTACTCGTTTCCGGTATTTCATTCATGAGAACATGCACCGCACTCATTGCTATGCCTGTGTCTTATTTATAGTCCAAAGCCTGATCACAAGCAATCTGCAATTGCGACGAAACCATGACATAGCAGCTATGCAAATTTACCATGGTAGAAATTATCATTTAAATTCAAATAATTAATTAAGAAACCTCAACTTGTCATATTTACCATTTCGGCCAAATTTTGTCTGAACTGCATGAATAACCACACATTAAAGTGCGTTATTCTCCGTTACCCCGTCCGTCTGACCATCAATACACAACAAAACTCCGGTCATCTGTCAGCTTGTCACCGGCATGAACTCATTATAGCTATAGGCAGTCAAATCCGTAAAACGCATCAGCTGAAAGTCTGCAATGAATCCGGCCAGCACTGCCCTTAACGCTGAAACACCCATGAAATCCGCCGTACGGCTCGGACGACTGGATATTGCCCGCGGGCTGGCACTGATTGCCATGGCGATCTATCATTTCGGCTGGGATCTGGAGTTTTTCGGTTATCTGGTGCAAGGCAGCGCCAGTCAGGGCTGGTGGCGGATTTTTGCCCGCTGTATTGCTTCCAGCTTTCTGTTTCTGGTCGGCTTCAGTCTCGTGCTTGCCCATGGCCGCGCCATTCGCTGGCAGCCATTCTTCAAGCGTCTGGCGCAAGTGGTTATTGCCGCCGCCGCAATCAGCCTGCTGACATGGTTTTTCATGCCGCAGGGCTTTATCTTCTTCGGCATTCTGCATCAGATCGCACTGGCCAGCCTGCTCGGCCTGCTATTTCTGCGTATGCCCGTGTGGATCACCGTCGCACTGGCCGCAGCAATCATAGCCACACCGGTTTATTTCCGCGCAGAAATTTTCGACCATCCGGCGCTGTGGTGGGTTGGTCTTTCTACTGTCAATCCGGCTTCCAATGATTATGTGCCGCTGTTTCCGTGGTTTGGCGCAGTGCTGCTTGGCATTGCAGCGGCACGTATCATGCAGGCAACCGGCTTGTTGAGCTGGCTGCAGGGCGGGATCAGACCGCAATGGCTGGAGCGTCTGCTCATCTTCATTGGGCGTCACAGCCTGATCTTTTATCTGGTACATCAGCCAGTTTTGATTGGCTTACTCTATGGGTTTTCGGCGGTCTTCCCGCCGTCACCCGCAATTCAGGCAGCGAATTTTGTCCGGCAATGCACAATCCAGTGCAGTGCCGACAGCGATCCGCAACTATGCCAAATCTATTGCGGCTGCATGCTGGAAAATATCGAGAGCAATAAGCTCACCAATCTCTTGAAAAGCAGCACCACAACGGATGAAGAGCGCGAAAAACTCAGTGCATTCTCCGCACAATGCGTTGCCAAAACGCAAGAAGGGCAGCCTGTTCAATAAGAATAAGCTGCCCTTTCGCTTAATTAAACGCGCTGTCAGGTACGCACACCCAGCTCGGCCATGCGCCCGATGCAGGCTTCTTCAACCTGATCCAACTCGCTCAATGTCTCATCAATATCGCGGCGTTTCTGGCGCAAATCCTCGCGCTTTTCTTCAACGCGCTTGATGAGCAGACGCAGCTGACCGGCCTCACCCGGCGGCTCGCGATACATCTGAATGATCTCGTGAATTTCAGCAATAGAAAAGCCGAGCCGTTTACCGCGCATAATCTGTTTAAGCAAATGACGGTCTGAAGGACGGAAGAGACGTGTGCGACCACGGCGCAGAGGATGAATTAACCCCTCATCCTCATAAAAGCGCAGAGTTCGTGTGGAAATCCCAAACTCCCTCGTCAGCTCCGTAATCGAATAATATTCTCGCATTCAGTCCACCAATTTGTTTTCTGTTCTTTTGTGACACCGCTCTTACGTAAAAGTCAATATTTCATTCGTAATAGCTTGATAATCACACCTAGAGCGGTTCCGGTTAATACTGAACCGGCAGAACCGATCTAACTCTTTATTTTAACACGTATCTTATCCGAAAACCGCTTCGCACTTTTCGGGATACGCTCTAGTTCGTTTTTTAAGATGGTGTCCTGGATGAAACCCCGTCAAACAAACCCGCTTATATAACTTATGCAGCAATTGACAGCAAAGCCCCACAATCAATGCAAAATATTATTCAATATTAAATAATAATAAATACGCAACAAAAAATCGCATAAGATGCCTATTACGCAACTTTTAAACATGCGGTTTCACAACATTCCGGACAGCGCGGCTTTTATCAAAATGTCTGCATAAGCAAAAAGCCCGCTATTTCAGTCTTGTGCTTCTAACTAAACGAAAAACCGAACCACCATGTTGCAAGACCGAGAAAAGCAAAGAATCCGATCACATCCGTTACAGTTGTCACAAAAACTGCAGATGCAATAGCCGGATCGGCCCCCAGGCGGTGCAAAAGCAGCGGAATGAGAATTCCGCCCAGTGCGGCAGCCAGCATATTGATAATCATCGCACTGCCGATAATGCCGCCAAGCTGCGAGTTATCAAACCAGTACCCCGCCACTGCTCCGATCATAATCGCGAACATCATGCCATTCAGCAGTCCGATCAGCGCTTCGCGACGGATAACGCGCGCGGCGTTGTGAATATCAATATTACGGGTCGCGATAGCACGCACGGTAACAGTCATGGTCTGTGTGGCTGCGTTGCCGCCCATAGAGGCAACAATCGGCATCAGCACTGCCAGCGCCACCATTTGCTGAATAGTACCGTCAAACAGACCAATCACTGAGGCAGACAGGAAAGCCGTAAACAGATTGACGAACAGCCACGGCGACCGCGAACGGGCAATTGTCAAAAAACTGTCGGACAGTTCTTCGTCACCCACACCACCGAGACGCATGATGTCTTCTTCGGCTTCTTCCTGAATAACATCCACCACATCGTCAATGGTCAACACGCCGACGAGACGCTCATTCTCATCAAGAACGGCGGTGGACAACAGATTATATTGTTCAAAAATCTGCGCGGCTTCTTCCTGATCCATCGTCGCAGGGATAGCGTGGCGCGCCTCAACCATCAGGTCTTCCACCCGCACAACGCGCTGTACACGCAGCAAGCGGTCGAGATCAATCGTGCCGAGCAGATGGAAAGCCGGATCGATTACAAAAACCTGCGAAAACCGGTCCGGCAGGTCATTATCCTCACGCATATAGTCAATTGTTTGCCCGATCGTCCAGAACGGCGGCACGGCGACAAACTCCGTCTGCATACGGCGCCCTGCACTGTCTTCCGGATATTCCAGCGCGCGGCGGAGACGAATGCGCTCGGTAAATGGCAGTTTGGCCAGAATCTCGTCCTGATCCTGCTGGTCCATATCTTCAAGAATATAAACCGCATCGTCAGAGTCGAGTTCCTGCACACCCTCGGCAATCTGCTCGTTGGGCATGGCATCCACGATCTCAAGACGGATCGCTTCATCAACCTCGGTCAGCGCTTCAAAGTCGAATTCTTCACCAAGCTGCTCCACCAGCGATTGACGCTCAGTGGCATCCAGTGCTTCGAGCAGATGACCGAGTTCTGAAGGGTGCAGATCGCGCACTTCATCGCGCAGAATATCTGAATCGCGCGCTTCAAGCGCAGCCTCAATACGGGTTACAAGCGCCTCACTGACAGAACCGTCCTCATCATACACATCCTCACGGATATGTTTTTCGGAATCAATATTTTGGGACGGGTCAGTGTGCTGCATATGAACCGTTTCAGTGAGAGAGCAGAAAATGGCGGGAAAAAACGCAATTCGGAAAACAGCGTCTATCAGAACTGTATATCCGTTTTGTGTCGTATCTGTGCAATGCGCACAGCAACTCTATAAAAAGCTGCCGGCATAATAACAAGGTGCTGCGCCGCAGCAAACCACCGGAAAAATGACTTATCATTGCCGATATGTCCGATGTGCAACACAGCTGAAATACGGGCAGATAGCACTCTCCCATAAATCTGCCCTGTAAGGCTATCATAATTCATTCAGCGATATTCCAGAGCGGTTTGCGTTCAGATTGGGCCACAGCGCCCGCTCTATATTCTTTATTGGGTCGCATTATCACAGCCGTCAGGTTGACCCAACCTAGCGAATTTAAGAGCTTCAAGTTGATCCAACCTGACTGTGAAATGCTCTAGCCCTCAATCCCCCTCCGTGCTAAGGCGACAGACAGAAGCCTTCCGAACCGCTCCAGACAGGTTTACAATGAGAAAAGCAGTCATTGCATTGATCGGCATTGGTGGTGTGGTCGCAGTATCCTGCGCAGGCACCTATTTTTATACAATGTCTGTCGGCCAGCAGTCTCTGAAACAACTTGCTCAGGAAGGCGGATTTTGTAAAGACGCCCAGCAGACAGATTGCGCAGACGGCATAGATTATGCAAAATCCTATCTCTCGACGGAGTTCGGCCTTTCCCCGCGCGGCGTACAATGGTGCATCGGCGTTGATGAAATTGCCCGCCGTGATTTCATTCTCGGCGAAACTGCCAAAACGCTTTTTACTGAATTGCTGTATCTGCCCTGCAATGATGATGACGGCCAGCAGCAGCTCCCGACTGACGAGGAATAAATGCGCCGTTTCCCTGTATTGCCTGTTTTTGCCTGGCTGATGCTGGCTGTGCTTCTTGCAGTTACCATTAGTCCGATCGGCTTTCGTCCGCATATTCCGGGCTATGTAACCGCCGAGCGTTTTACAATGTTGCTGGTGATCGGCCTGTTGTTTTGTCTGGCCTATCCGAAGCGCTGGGCGCTGGTTCTGATTATGCTGATTTCTGCTGCAGGTTTATTTGAACTGATGCAGCGCCTGACGCCGGACAGACATGGTGAAATCTCGGATTTCATCGTCAAATCTGCCGGTGCAATTGCCGGTGTCGCCCTCGGAAAAACTATTCTTTTTTGGAAACAATCTTTAAAATAATCAAAGAGATGTTTTATCTTCTTCATAAATTAAAAAAGGCCGGTTTATACCGGCCTTTTCTTTAAGCTATAAAATCTGCTTTGCAGTGTTCTATGCAATAAAATCACACCTGTTGCGTCTTACGCAACAAAGTCGCTTTGCGTTCCGTGTGCTTCAATCGCCTGCGAGAGACGCAGCAGCGCATGAACATAAGCGGCAGTGCGCATGGTCACGCCTTTGTCCTTGGCAACATTCCAGATAGCACGGCCTTCCCGCTCCATAATCACGCGTAAGCGCGAATGGATTTCTTCCAGCTCCCAATAATAACACTGACGGTTCTGCACCCACTCAAAATAAGAAACAGTTACACCACCGGCATTGGCCAGAATATCCGGCAAAATGGTCACGCCCATTTTTTCCAGAATAGCATCGGCTTCCGGTGTTACAGGGCCATTGGCCAGCTCCACAATCAGCCTGGCTTTGACTGAACCTGCATTGCGCGCATGGATCATATCTTCCATCGCCGCAGGCACCAGCACATCACAGGCAACGCCGATCAGATCTTCCGATGCCAGCGCCTCATGTCCGCCATGACCAACTGTTGCCAGTACTGAGCGGCCATTCTGCTTCGCATGGATCAGCGCCGCAACATCCAGACCGGATGCGCAATAAACCGCACCTTCAGAATCCGAAACCGCAACAATTTTATGACCATCGCTGGTCATGAGCCTCGCCATATGCTGCCCTGCATTACCAAAGCCCTGAATGGTAACATGCAACTCTTCGCTCAAACCAAGATCGGCAGCCAAATGGCGCACCAGATAGAAACCGCCGCGCGCCGTTGCATCATCACGCCCAAGCGAACCGCCAAGCGCAATCGGTTTGCCGGTAATCACCGCAGGCGATGACTGGCCGACAATCTGCGAATATTCGTCAGCCATCCAGCCCATAATCATCGAATTGGTGTAAACATCCGGTGCCGGAATATCACGGTCTGGCCCCAGAATACGGGCGAAAGCCTGAATATAAGCGCGCGACAACCGCTCCAGCTCTGCTTTGGAGAGTTTGCGCGGATCAACCTGAATTGCGCCCTTGCCGCCGCCATAAGGCAGATTCATCACCGCGCATTTGAAAGTCATCCAGAACGCCAGTGTTTCCACCTCTTCAGCGGTTGATTCCGGATGGTAACGGATGCCGCCCTTTGTCGGGCCGCGTGTATCATCATAACGGCAACGCCATGCGATAAAGGATTTTCGAGATCCGTCATCCATACGGATCATCAGTCGCACCTTGGTAGTCTCTCGGGCAAATTTCAGCTTTTCGATAACATCCGCGTCAATATCCAGATGGCTGGCGGCTTCATCAAGACGAACAAGTGCATTTTCGAGAGGATTATCCTGCGACATCGAAATTTCCCTTTCTTGCGATTGCAGCATGAAAAATTACATTTTGCATAACTTTTGCCAGCCATTCGCGCAATATAAATATGGCAGCCATACTGACATTATGCAAAATCAGCACAATCTCAGACCGTAAGCACATGATTAATGCGACATGAGCTGACGCGGAAATGTATATTAGAAAAATAATCTGATACCGCCTCCGCACAAATCCCTGACCGCGTACATTCTCACCACTTGATTCGTATCAGTGAGACTTCACCTCTTAGCTCCTGCCAATGATTTTTTGCGCATTAATGCGCAATTTTAGCATAAATTCATAGCTATATATCCATATAAACAAATCTTTATATCATTATTGACATTCGGTTTTTGATGATGCAGTGTTTGTATATCGTGGTTCTTTCCTGCAATTGCGCAATCCTCCCAAGCGTTTGCCCGATTACATGAAAGCTAAGAGGGAATGCGGTGCGGCCAACAGACCGGTTTTCAGCAACTGAATACCGGTCAGGTCAAATCCGCAGCTGCCCCCGCAACTGTAAACGGCGAGTTTTCTTCCGCCTGTTCTGTGAAGTTTTTCACCGGACATTTGCCCCGACAGCCTGTGTCTGCAGCACACGCCCAAGGGCGGTCACTGAAATGGCAACATTTCGGGAAGACCGGAAGCAAATGATGACCCGCAAGCCAGGAGACCTGCCCGGTACATTCTTAAGAGACAGAAAAGGCTGCGCGCCTCCTGCCCGCAGCAACAATTTGTCAGCATTCGTCGGGGTATTGAAATGACCATTACTACAGCCAATCTCGGTTTTCCGCGTATCGGAAAACAGCGCGAACTCAAATTCGCCCTTGAATCCTACTGGGCAGGCAAATCCTCACAGGAAGATCTGCTCGCCACCGCCAAATCCTTGCGCGCCGCCAACTGGAAACTGCAGCAGGAAAAAGGCATCAAAAACATTCCGTCCAATGACTTCTCCCTCTATGATCATGTGCTTGATCTGGCCGTAACACTTGGTGTTATTCCAGCACTCTATGGCTGGAAAAGCGGCAAAGTCGATCTGGATACCTATTTCGCTCTGGCACGCGGCGGTAAAACCGGCGCGCAGAAAGACGCTGCCAGCTGCGGTTGCGGCCATAATCATGGCGATAAAGCAGCCGCCAATGGCGTACCTGCGCTGGAAATGACCAAATGGTTCGACACCAACTACCATTATATGGTGCCGGAATTCAGCGCGGGTCAGACATTCACCCTGACCGACAATAAAGCGCTCAACGAATTCAATGAAGCAAAAGAACTCGGCATTCACACCCGCCCTGTTCTGCTCGGGCCTGTTTCATTTCTCAAGCTCGGCAAATCCAATGATGCCAATTTTGATCTGAACAAGACACTGGAAGCCCTGCTGCCGGTCTATGCAGAAATTCTTGGTCAGCTTCATGCAGCAAGCGCTGACTGGGTGCAGATTGATGAGCCTGTTCTTAGCCTTGATCTCAATGCCCGCGATCACGAAGCCATTCGCACGACCTATGAGTTTCTGGCGGAAAAACTGCCGGAACTGAAAATCCTGCTCGCCAATTATTTCGGCTCCTATGGCGACAATCTGCTGACCGCCATCACACTGCCGATTGCCGGTCTGCATCTGGATCTGGTGCGTGCACCACAGGATCTTGATGCCGCTGCTAAAATCGCCCGCCCTGATCTGGTACTATCGCTCGGCGTAATCAATGGTCGCAATATCTGGCGCGCTGATCTGCGTGGCATTACCGAGCGGGTGAAATCAGTTATTGCCAAGCATGGCGCTGACAATGTGCAGATTGCACCATCCTGCTCGCTGCTGCATGTACCGATTGATCTGGCATCGGAAAAGAAACTTGACGCGGATATCCGTCAGTCGCTGGCTTTTGCCGTGCAGAAACTGGAAGAACTGTCGGTGCTCGGCACTGCACTCGGTGATAAGCCTGAAACAGCAGAATCCGCTTTAAAGGCCTCAGATGAAGCTATTGCCGCCCGCAAGGCTTCAGCCAAGGTCAATAACAAAGCCGTTCAGTCACGCGTTGCAGCAATTACCGATGCACAATCGCATCGCAACAGCCCGTTTGATGCACGCGTCAAATTACAGGCCGACCACCTGAAACTGCCCCTCTATCCGACTACAACTATCGGCTCCTTCCCGCAAACCGCAGAAGTCCGTCAGGCACGTTCGCGCTTTACCAAAGGCGAATTGTCTGCCTCCGACTATCAAAACTTCCTTGAGCAGGAAACCGAAACAGCAATCCGCTGGCAGGAGGAAATCGGCATTGACGTTCTGGTTCACGGTGAATTTGAGCGCAATGACATGGTGCAATATTTCGGTGAGCAGCTTGACGGCTATGCCTTCACCCAATCCGGCTGGGTACAGAGCTACGGCTCGCGCTATGTGCGCCCTCCGGTAATCTATGGTGATGTTTCCCGTCCGGTTGCCATGACTGTCGAATGGGCAAAATTCGCCCAGAGCAAAACCGACAAGCCGATGAAAGGTATGCTCACCGGCCCTGTTACCATGCTGCAATGGTCATTCGTACGCGATGATCTGCCACGTTCCGAGGTTTGCCGTCAGATTGCTCTGGCATTGCGTGATGAAGTGACCGATCTGGAAGCCGCAGGCATCAGCGTTATTCAGATTGACGAACCGGCACTGCGCGAAGGTCTGCCGCTGCGTAAAAGCGACTGGGCTGCCTATCTAGAATGGGCTGTGACAGCGTTCCGTCTCAGCGCCGCAGGTGTGAAAGACGAAACCCAGATCCACACTCATATGTGTTACTCGGAATTCAACGATATTATGCCTGCAATTGCGGCACTGGATGCCGATGTGATTTCGATTGAAACCTCCCGCTCCAAGATGGAACTGCTGAGCGCGTTCTCTGAACAGGGTTATCCGAATGAAATCGGCCCGGGTGTCTATGACATTCACTCGCCACGCATTCCTGATGTGGAAGAAATGGTCGATCTGATCGAGAAAGCAGCCCGGAAACTCAAAGCGCAGCAGATTTGGGTTAATCCCGATTGCGGCCTGAAAACCCGCGGCTGGGCAGAAACCAAGCCGGCGCTGGTTAATCTGGTGGAAGCTGCCCGTCAGCTGCGCGCTGCCGCCTGACAATAAAGGCAAATATCACAAACAAGATAAAGGCCGTGACAGTTCCTACTGTCACGGCCTTTATTATTATGTGAGAAATATGGATAGATTATTGAAAAACAATAAGATGAGATATCTTCCTGATATAACGGGTCAAAAACTGACTCCACTATCCCGTCACCAAACCTTGTGTAATGCTCTTATGCGCCGTAAAAGCGCGACAGATAGAGTATGTCGCAGCTAAATGGACTCATTTAGCATCCGCGAACATGCGACAATTAAATGAATCTAGAGCGAACGCTATGAATTCGATTAAACGCGACACGCTCTAGTGTTTAAATACCGGATAAGGACATGCCTTCTGCAATCTGACAAAGGCATGCAAGGACAAATCCATGACAGCGCCCCTGAACGATGACCAGAAAATCCAACCATCTGATGAGATGATTTACGGTCAGGATGTGCCTCTGATTTCACGCCTCGTGACAGTTGTTTTCCCCGGCGACACTAATCATCACGGGACATTATTCGGCGGCGCTGGTTTTGCGCTGATGGATCGTGTGGCATTCATTGCCGCCACCCGACACGGCCGTGTGCCTTTTGTAACCGCCTCCTGCGAACGTATTGATTATACAGCGCCGGTTAAACTCGGTCAGATTGTCGAACTGACTGCCAGAGTTATTCGTGTCGGCCGCACCTCACTTTCGGTTGAAGTTGAAATGGTGGCAGAAAATATGATCGGCGGCGAGCGTGTGTTGTGTACACGCGGCCTGTTCCATATGGTTGCCAAAACAGAGCTGACAAAAGACAAAGCATGGAGCCTGCCGCCTATGCCAAAAGCAGAAACGGCAGAGGCTATTGATGACCAGCCGACACTTTTACGCATGTCGGATGTGGTTTTTGCGGATCAGGCCAACTCCTATGGCACCATGTTCGGTGGCGAGGCCATGGCTGCAATGAGTAAAAGTGCTTTCATCGCCGCAACCCGTTATTGCCGCCTGCCAACCGTGCTGGCCTCGTCCCGCAGAATGGATTTCAAATATCCGGTGCGTGTGGGTTCTATTCTCGAACTCGTCTCTAAAGTCATCAAATCCGGTCGCAGCTCTGTCGTTGTTTCCACTGAACTCTGGTCAGAAGACCTGATGAGCGGAGAACGCCTGATGACCGCTAAAGGTGAATTCACCATGGTAGCCGTGGACGAAAGCGGCCACCCAGTTCCGGTACTCGCGGAAGACGGATTGCGCCTCTGATATATTGGTATATATGCTGCAGAAATTTGAGACGCCGGCAAAGTAAAACCTGCCACTCAATCAGCAATGATTGTTATTTTTAATCACGTCCATAAGCATCAGAAAATATTTAAAATAAATATTCCTGAGTACAGCATAATTTTGCCGATTTTTTTCTGTTTGGTAAATTTTCAATAAATAAAACAAAATCTATTTTTAGAATATCAATATAATTACATAAAATATATTTTGAGGCAAACATGCGTATATTAATAAAAATTATAACATTATTTTTTCTACTCACCTCCGCAGTTCAAGCTCAATCAATATGGCATGGAATTTCCGCTCCTGCAGCTTCCCAGCAAGATATTAAGCCTGAAATTTTCACTGCACCGGATTATAAGCCCGGAACAATCCGTCATATTGTATTGTTTCACTACGGACCGGAAGTGAGTGATGCTCAGCGCATGGCTGTATTAATGAGATTCCGAAATATGAAACATACCGCTTTGCGAAACGGACAGCCCTATATTGTTTCAATTCATGCTGGCAGACAAAACAGTTTTCAAAATCTTGGGCAAGGCTTCGATCAGGCATTTATCGTCAAATTCCGCTCTGAGGGGGACCGGAATTATTATGTCGGCACTCCGGCAGTTATTGATCCCGCCTTTTACGACCCCGAATATCAGAAGTTTAAAGAGTTTGTTGCACCATTATTGGTCGAGAAGGGTTCGCTGATCTTTGATTTCGTCTCCGACAAATAACCCACCCCCCAATACAAAGAGGCGGCAGCTTCATGCTCCCGCCTCTTTCTGTACAGTAATGCACACTGTCAGGCTGTACCTTTGAGTGCCTGATTAAGCAACTTCAATGCACCTTCTTTGGTCAATTCAACCGGATTGCCGCCTGCTGTCGGATCAACAATGGCCATTTCCGCAATCATATCCTTGCGGGCATCATCCATCTCCAGACATTTGATAAATTCCGGCAGGCTGTCTGGTACATTAAGCTCTTTGCGCAACTTCATCACAGCCGCAACAAACCCGTCAAATCCGCCTGCAATACCAAGATAGTCAGCCAGACGATTAATACGGGTTTCAATAGCTGCACGATTAAACGCAAGCACATAAGGCATGAAAACCGCATTGGTCATACCATGATGCGTATCATAAAGTGCGCCGATCGGGTGTGACAGCGAATGGATCGCACCAAGGCCCTTCTGGAACGCTGTTGCCCCCATTGCTGCCGCAGCCATCATATTGGCACGCGCTGTAATATCCCGACCATTCGCATAGGCTACCGGCAGGTTTTCAAACACCAGCCGGATACCTTCCAGTGCAATACCATCCGCCATCGGATGATAGCCAGGTGCGCAATAGGCCTCTAAGCAATGCGCCAGCGCATCCAGCCCTGTGCCAGCGGTGATGAAAGGCGGCATACCGACTGATAATTCCGGATCAGCAATCACTGTTACCGGCAGCATTTTCGGATGGAAAATCACTTTTTTGGTGTGTGTTGCTTCATTGGTCAGCACACCGGCGCGGCCAACTTCCGAGCCTGTACCTGCCGTTGTCGGCACCGCAATCACCGGTGCAATCACTGCACTGTCTGCACGCGTCCACCAATCGCCGATATCTTCAAAATCCCAGACCGGACGCGTCTGCTTAGCCTGAAATGCAATCAGCTTGCCCAAATCAAGCGCCGATCCACCTCCGAATGCAATCACACCATCATGATTGCCGTCATTATAGACTTTAACACCGGCCGTCAGATTGCTCTCAACCGGATTAGGCTTCACTTCAGTAAAGGTACCGTATTTCACACCAGCTTCATCCAGTGCCGCCAAGGTCGATGCCACAACCGGCAGTCTCGCCAGCCCCGGATCGGTAACGAAGAGCGGGTTGCTGATACCGGCAGCTTTAAGCACCGCAGGCAGCTCTTTAATTCGACCGGCACCGAACAGCACAGTGGTCGGAAAATTCCATTTTGAGATCAATGTTGTCATTGCATTTGCTTTCACATCAAAATTCAAAGGCGGGTCAGATTTTTTCACGCAGGTGATAGGATTTCGGACGGGTGAGATTGCCGTAACCGATAGACGAGAGCGAAGCGCCTTTGCCCGTATCTTTAACACCGGTCCAAACCAGTCCCGGATCGAGATAGTCACAGCGGTTCATAAATACGGTGCCGGTTTCAATCTGATCGGCAATATTAGCCGCACGATCCGTATCCGGTGTCCAGAGCGATGCTGTCAGCCCGAAACTGCTGTCATTCATCAGCGCCACAGCTTCTTCATCACTGCGCACCTTCATAATGCCGACAATCGGCCCGAAGCTTTCTTCGCGCATAACGCTCATCTGATGATCGACATTGGTCAGCACTTCCGGCGCGATATAAGGTGAACCGGCACGATCATTCTCGACCTGCATATTAATATGGGCTTTCGCGCCTTTACGCAGAGCCTCCGCCTTCTGTTCGCGGATCAGATCGGCAAAACGAGCATGAGCCATCGGCCCCAATGTTGAGGAGGTATCCAGCGGATTACCCACCACATATTGGCTGGTGAGATCAATGAAACCGTCTACGAATTTGTCATAGACTGCCTCATGTACATAAATGCGCTCAATACCGCAGCAGCACTGACCGGAATTGAAAAATGCGCCATCCACAAGATTGGCAACCGCATGCTCGACATTGACATCAGGCAGCACATAGGCAGGATCTTTACCGCCTAGCTCCAGCCCGATACTCATAAAAGTGCCCGCAGCAGCCTTTTCAATCGCGCGCCCGCCGCCAACTGAACCAGTGAAATTCACATGGTCAATTGTACCAGAGGCCAGCAGCGCTTCCGTAGTCGCATGTCCCAGCACCACATTGCTGAACACGCCTTTCGGCAGCCCTGCAATTTCAAAAGCCTTGGCAAATCGCTCACCGGCGAGCAGTGTCTGTGTGGCGTGTTTGAGAATAACCGTATTCCCCGCCATCAGCGCCGGAATAATCGTGTTCACTGCTGTCAGATACGGATAGTTCCACGGCGCAATTACCATCACCACACCAAGCGGCACATGCTTCACATAGCGGCGGAAACCATCTTTCTCTTCCGGGACCAGAGGCATGAGCGCCTCTTCCGCAATGTTAATCATATACTGGCCGCGTTCCTGCACACCGCCATTTTCGCCGCCATAGCGTACCGGCCGCCCCATCTGCCAGGCGATCTCCGGCACCAGTTCGTCGTTCATTGCGGCCAGAGCAGCGAGTGCCGCCGAGCAATACTTCGCGCGTTCAGCAATGGTCAACGCCGCCCAGCCTGCCTGTGCCTGCCTCGCATTGGAAACAACAGCCTGCACCTGCGCCAGATCAAGACAGGCACGTTCCGCATAAACGGAGCCGTCAATCGGAGAAATCAGTCTCGCCACTTCGCTCATGGCTTCATTCCTTTTATAACTCTAAGATTAGTAGCGTTCGAAACCACGATGCAGCTCCCAGTCAGTGACACGGCGATCATATTCAACCTGCTCCCAATCAGCCGTATGAACGTAGTGATTGAGAACCTTCTCGCCTAAAGCCTCTTTCAGAAATTCCGAACTCTTCAGCGTTTCGATGGCATCACGTAGGGTGTAAGGAATTTCCTTCAGCTTCACCGCTGCATAGGCATCGCCGACAAACGGCTCCTCCAGCTCCAGTTTTTCATCAATTCCGCGTAAGCCTGCAGCAATCAGCGCTGCAAAAGCCAGATAAGGATTGAGATCAGAACCGCCGATACGGCATTCTATGCGAATTGCCTTAGTGCCCTCACCGCAAAGGCGGAAACCGGCTGTGCGGTTATCCCGGCTCCATGTAATCTTGGTCGGAGCGAAAGTACCCGCCTGAAAGCGCTTGTAAGAATTGACATATGGCGCGAGAAAATAGGTGTAATCCGCCGCATATTTCAGCTGTCCTGCCACCCATGAGCGCATCAATGGTGACATTGTGTATGGCGCATCCGGATCGTAAAACAGCGACTTACTGCCATCCAGACTCCACAGCGAATTATGCACATGGCTGGAACTTCCGGCTTTGCAATAATCATATTTCGCCATGAAGGTGATGCACTTGCCTTGCGCCTCGGCAATCTCTTTCATTGCATTTTTCATGATGACATGGCGGTCGGCCATATCCAGCCCTTCTGCATAGCGCACATTGAGCTCCTGCTGACCGGAACCTGCCTCGCCTTTGGAATTTTCAATCGGAATACCGGCCTTGGCAAGGTGATTACGCATGGCGCGCAGAACGGATTCTTCCTTGCTGGTCAGATGGATCATATAATCCTGAATATACGGAGATGATGTCTCCATATGTTTCCAGTATTTTTCACGCGCAGTTTTATAAGTCTCATCAAAGAGATAAAATTCGAGCTCCGAGGCAAAATAGGCGCGATAACCGCGCTCTTTCAGCCGTGCCAGCTGTTTCTTCAGCATTGCACGCGGTGAATGCGCTAGATCAGAATGATCGTGATGGTCGAGCACATCGCATAATACCAGAGCAGTTTTCTCCAGCCATGGCGCAATCCGCAGCGTAGACATATCCGGCTTGATGACAAAATCGCCGTAGCCCTTATCCCAACTGGCAGCCTCATATCCGGCAACCGGCTCCATATCGATATCATCTGCCAGCAAATAGCTGCAACCATGGGTTTCATCATAGGCAGATTCAACAAAAAACGGCGCATAGAAACGCTTGCCAACCAGTCGTCCCTGCATATCTGTCAGGCAGACGAGCACGGTATCAATCTCATCATTAGCGACTGCTTTTTTCAGCGCATCAAAAGTCAGGTTTCCGGTCATTTACAACTCCGTGCTTCATCGGCATTTATCAGAGCGCGTTTTGATTTGATTGAACCAGATCGACGCTCTAAGTCCTTTTATTTGAAGCATAATCTTATCGATCCTCGTTTCACTACGGTCGGATTATGCTCTAAACTGGAGTGTCGCCGCCCCTCCGGCGGCGACAATTTTTTGTAAATTTTGATTATGCTCCGTAGCGATACGGCGCACCGGCTTTGCGCATGGTTTCCTGATATTTCTTCAGGATTTCAACCACTTTGGCATTGCGCGGACTCTTGGCCGCAATTTCATCCCAGAACTTCATGGCTTCATCTTCAACTTTGCCCCATTCCGCTTCTGGAATGGTTGTCAGTTCAAGCTTACCGCCGGTGGTACGGTAATGGGCTTCCCCCCACCAATACCAATGCTGGCGATAGTAATGGGAGCTGTCCATGCTGAGTTTAAACAGCTGCTGCAAATGCGCAGGCACAGCATTCCATTTTTCCGTATTGGCAAAATAGGAACCCGCCCATGCCCCGCTGATATTATTGGTGAGATAATATTTATTAATATCAGCCCAGCCAACGGTATAAACCTCGGTCGCACCTGACCAGCATACACCGTCCAGTTCACCGGTCTGAATGGCCACTTCAATATCTTCCCAAGGAAGTGTCACAGGCACCACACCAAAACGGGTAAGGAACTGACCGCCGGTCGGGAAGGTAAAGACACGCAGGCCTTTCAGGTCTTCCAGTGAGCGGATCGGCTTGGTGGTTGCGAAGTTGCACGGGTCCCATGAACCGGCGCTGAGCCACGTTACACCCGGAATTTCACCATAGGCTTCTTCCCAGATTTTATCTAAGCCGTACCAGTTGAACAACACCGGCACGTCAAGACTGTAACGCGAAGCGAACGGAAAATACGCACCGAACACCGACACATCCACCGGCGATGCCATGGAGTCATCATCGGACTGGGCTGCATCAATGGTTCCCGCCTGCACCGCACGGAACAACTCACCCTGCGGCACCAGCTGATCGGAAGTGTAAAGCTCAATCACCATTTCACCATTGGCCGCTTTGTTGAAAGCATCAATGGAAGGCTTGATAACATGCTCGGCCAGAGCAGGTCCTGCATAGGTTTGCAGGCGCCATTTAATAGGGCTCTGCGCTTTCACATAAGGGGTAGCGAGTGCGGTTGCGCCAACTGCTCCGACAGTGGTCAATGCAGACTTTTTAAGAAAGTCGCGCTTATTCAGAAATTTGCTGTCACTCATTTGCGTGTCTCCCGTCGCAATGGGCAGTTTCTGAAAAAATGGTAACTGGTTTTCCGCCAATTTTCTCAGTTTGAAACTGCAATAACAAACTACTTCACATTCAGTTTTGGTTCCCTTCACCGCAGTTTTGGCTTGTTGCCTTTTTTTTGAACTGCGTTATGCACTTCACACTTTATCAGCGTCCCGAATACCAGTTGGGCAGCCACAGAGCGATCTGCGGGAAGATCATCAGAATGATGACCGTCAGCACCATCAGGAAGAAGAACGGAACGATAGATTTGTAGATATCGAGCATAGTCACACTGGACGGTGCGAGAGCCCGCATCATGAACAGGTTATAGCCGAAAGGCGGGGTGATATAGGCAATCTGACAGGTAATAGTGTAGAGAATACCGAACCAGATCGCATTGAATCCGAGGCTTTTGACCAGCGGAATATAGAGCGGTGCCACAATAACCAGCATCGCTGTGTCATCCAGAAACATGCCGAGCACAACAAAGGACAGCAGCATCAGGATCAAAATTGTCCATGGCGACAAATCAAACGTGCCAATCAGCAGCTTTTCAATCGCCTTCACCGCACCAAGCCCGTCATAGACAGACGAAAAGCACAGCGCCGCGAGAATGATCCAGAGGAACATACAGGAAATCATCAGCGAGTTACGGGTTGTGGTTTCCCAAACCTGCTTGGTCATCCGTCCGGTAAACAATGCAGCCAGTGTTGCCAGCAAAGCACCGACCACAGAGCTTTCTACCAGACTGGTCATACCGGTCAGAAACAGCCCCATCATTGTGCCGAAAATAATCAGAGGCAGCAGACCGGCGCGCAGTGTTGAAAACTTCTCAGCCCACGTAATGCTGTCCAGTTCTTCTTTAGGCAATGTTGGCCCGAGCTCAGGATTAATCCGGCAACGAATATAGATATAGACCGCAAACAATGTGGCCATGAGCAGACCTGGCCCGATACCGGCCAGCCACAATTGCAAAACCGGCTGGCGGGCGATCATCGCATAAAGCACCAGCACGACACTCGGCGGGATCAAAATACCAAGCGAACTGCCCGCCTGAATAACGCCTGTCACCATAATCTTGTTATAACCGCGCTTCAGCAATTCCGGCAGCGCTACGGTTGCGCCAATCGCCATACCGGCCACACTCAGACCGTTCATACAGGAAATGATGACCATCAGCCCGATGGTGCCAAGTGCAAGCCCGCCGCGAATACCACCGAACCAGACATGGAACATGCGATACAGATTGCTGGCAATGCCGGATTCCGAGAGCATATAGCCCATAAATACAAAGAACGGCACGGTAATCAGCGGATACCAGTTCAGCACCGCAAAAGTGGCATTGAACGGCATTTCAAATGCGCCGTTACCCCAAAGCAGCAATGCCGCCAGTGAACCGACAAAGCCGATCACACCAAACACGCGCTGCCCTGTCATCAGCAGCACCATCATTGTGGCAAACATGAAAAGAGTAATGAATTCCGAACTCATACTGTTTGCCCTTCCTGCGGTGCGGCATCAGGTACGTAAGCAGCAGGTTTGATCGGCGTGCCGCGCCAGATCGCGAAGTCTTTGATCAGATTGGATATGCACTGCAGCAGCAGCAGGAAAACACCGATAGTCATCAGCGTTTTGATCGGCCACAGCACCGGAGCCCACGCCGTATAATTGCGCTGATTATAAACATAGGCATAGTTGGTGCTGGATAGCCCGCCGGCGAACATCACCACGAGATAGAAAATCACACAAAGAATGGTGATAATATCGGTCAACGCCTTCTTTTTTGGCGCAAAGCGGTCATAAAACAGATCCATGCGGACATGCGCGCCCTGCTGCATCGCATAGGCGCCGCCCAGCAGATAATAAGCAGACAGAATGAACTGCGACATCTCCAATACCCAGTTCACAGGCGCGCCTAATACGACCCGCGAAAAGGTGGAATAAAGCAGACAGGCTGCCATCAAAAAGATGAGATACATCGCACAGCGCCCGACCCGATAATTCAGCGCATCGACATATTTCACGAAGAGTCTGAGTATTTTCGGCACTTTTTTGTTCCCGTTGTTTCAGGCGTTTTATGACCGGTTTTCCGGCTCTTTTGCCTGTATTCACCAGTTACCTGTTTTCCTTAAATCCCGCCTGCTCCTCAACAGACGATGTTCAAGGTCATCATCTCCTCATTTCATCTCCATTTCCTGTAAGATGGATGACAGGCGTTCCGCCCAAAGAGCCTGCCCTTTCTCGTCAGCAATTTCATTATTGCGGATTTCCACCATCGCACAGAGATCACCGCGTTTGCGCGCATGACATTCCACCGTGTAATAAACACGGTCATCCGGTGAGTAAGGCTGGTTCACGCCGACATTGATGCCTGAACTTTCACCGTCTTTACGCAAACCCGCGATCATACGTGCGCCCAGCCTGTCATCGGCATCATGAATGATCCCGATTTCCCATGGCCGCCCCGTGCCTTTATAAACCGGCGTAAAAGAGTGGATTGTTATGATACGGCTT
This sequence comes from Hyphomicrobiales bacterium, assembly GCA_900470285.1. Taxonomy (GTDB): domain Bacteria; phylum Pseudomonadota; class Alphaproteobacteria; order Rhizobiales; family Rhizobiaceae; genus Pseudochrobactrum. The sequence continues at coordinate 66,942 of UCAG01000008.1, read as the reverse complement.
TCCTGCCCGCGCTTTTTGCGTGCCTCAATAACCTCTTCAATTTTGTCGTGAAAAGGCTTGTGTGACAGAGATATACGCTCCTGCCGCTCTGCATCAGACAGATTATGATTGCCCGGTATCACCGTAAATTCACTGATCTCAGGAATAAGATCCGGCGCAGAGAGCGGCCGGTTACAATCAATCAGCAAGCGGGAAAGGCCGGCCTCAACAAGTGTGGCATCCATCGCTTTGCTCATGCGCCGCGCGACCTCTGCCGCACCCGGATCCCATGCAATATGAGCGGACATATCAGCCTCGCTTAATCCGAGACTTGCAAACTTCTCAGGCATAAAATTCGTGGCATGTTCACAGATCAGCAGATACGGGCTTTCACCCTGCTCATTGAGAACAATCGCTGCCGGTATATCGCCACCGGTATCAGAATAACGGGTATGCATATCATTGCCGTGAGAATCGCGAGTTTCCGCCATTCTTCCCCCCTCATGCGAGTAAATTTTATTATTTACACATGTAACTTATGTTACGTTATTATTTATTTCGCACTATTGTGTATCATCTCATACGCATTATTATCTTTTGTCAAATGGTATTTTTAAATGGGTTGAATCAAAGATCCGGCCATTCAGTCCACTGATGCAAACAGGTGTTTTATGATGAACAATTTCACCAGTATCGCCGAACTGATAACCGAGCGGATTGACTCAATGCCCCCCGGCGAGCGCAATGCCGCACAAACGCTGATTGCCAGTTATCCGATGCTTGGCCTTAAAACCGTTGCCGAATTCTCCGCTCAGGCCGGAGTGAGTTCACCGACTATTCTGCGGTTTATCAACCGGCTCGGTTTTCAGAATTATTCTGATTTTCAGGCACGCCTGCAGGATGAGCTGGCCGCTCAGCTGCAATCTCCCCATAACCGCAATGAAAACCGGCAAAGCCAGACCGACACCGATTATCCGGCGGTTGAACACAGTCTTGAAAATATCCGCGAAACTTTCCGCCATATCAGTGAGAAGCAGTTGAGCGATATTGTCACTGCGCTGGCCTCTGCCCGTGGCAATATTTATCTGATCGGCGGGCGTTTTACCGATCCTATTGCGCAATATATGGCTGCGCATATGACCGTGATCCGCCCGCATGTTTTCCACTTGTCAGGGCAGGAAAGCGCATGGCGCGACAGGCTGCTGGATATGGGTAAAAAGGATATTTTGATTGTCTTCGACATCCGCCGTTATCAGGACAGTCTGCTGCATCTGGCTGAAACCGCCAAGAGCCGTGGCGTTGATATTGTGCTGATTACGGATCAGTGGCTGTCGCCGATTGCCCGTTTTGCCCGTCATGTGATTGCAGGGCGCACCGGTGTTCCTTCCGCATGGGATTCTTCCGCCGCATTGTTTGTGCTGGCGGAAAGTATCATTCGGGAAATGACCATACAGCTGGAACAAGACAGTGCCGCGCGTATTAAAGAACTGGAAGGTCTGCGCTTCAGAAACCGGCCGTAATAAGCTTCACATTTCTCCGATAGAGATTTTTATAAAAACTCTTTTCTTCCAACCATGCATCTTTCGATGTAATGGGAAGACGACAAAAATTTCAGACGAACCGCGCGTGTGGGAGGCACAAACGGATTTGACTGAATTCCTCTTCAAGGCCGGAGCCCTGCCCTGAGCTTTTAAAATAAACGCACATAATGAGAGTTGCCTCAGACACTTTCAGCTTGTGTCCGCCCCCTATCAGAAACAGTCGCACATGCTGTTTCAGGAAAAACGAAATGACAGATTCCTCCCCCGCCATGGTGCTGGACGCGCCTGTTCTGGCCGATGCTGAAACATCTGCAACAAGTGCAGATACAACAAATTTCAAACTGGTTTTACTGGCACTGGCAATGGGTGGCTTTGCTATCGGCACCACCGAATTCGCGGCCATGAGCCTGCTACCCTATTTTTCCGCAGGCTTAGGTATTGACGAACCTACTGCCGGCCATGTCATCAGCGCCTATGCGCTGGGTGTGGTTGTCGGTGCGCCGATCCTCGCTGTCTTCTTTGCCCGTATGTCACGCCGCACGCTGGCTATGGGGCTGATGGCTGTATTTGCCGTCGCCAATGTGCTCAGCGCCCTATCGCCATCCTATCACTGGATGCTGCTGTTTCGCTTTATGAGCGGTCTGCCGCACGGTGCTTATTTCGGTGTGGCCGCACTGATGGCTGCCTCACTGGTGCCGGTGAACCGCCGTGCATGGGCAGTCGGTCGTGTAATGCTCGGCCTGTCTATCGCAACCGTAATCGGTGTGCCTTTTGCTACATGGCTCGGGCAGAATCTCGGCTGGCGCTGGGGTTTCGGTGTTACCGGTATTCTGGCCACGCTCACTTTTTTGATGATTATGGCTTTTGCCCCGAAAGACCCGCCCCGCCCTGGTGCCACACCTCTGCGTGAACTGGCCGCTTTGAAGAACCGTCAGGTCTGGCTGACACTTGGCATTGGTGCTGTCGGCTTCGGTGGTCTGTTTGCAGTCTATTCCTATATTGCCTCCACCCTGCTGGAAGTCACCGGCGTTGCGCCCTATTGGGTTCCGGTTGTGCTGACTGTTTTTGGCGCAGGTATGACCTGCGGTACGCTGATCGGCTCATGGGGCGCTGATCGTGCACTGATGCCGACTGCCGGTATTCTGCTGCTGTCAAATGCAATCTTTCTGGCAATCTTTCCGTTCGTGGTGATGAATGTCTGGATTTTGACCGCGCTGGTCTTCCTGATCGGCTGTACCGGTGGCCTCGGAACTGTCCTGCAAACACGTTTGATGGATGTGGCACAGGATGCCCAGACCCTTGCCGCAGCGCTTAATCACAGCGCCTTTAACGTCGCCAACGCCCTTGGTCCGTGGCTGGCAGGCCTCTCCATTGCCGCAGGCTATGGCTTTGCCTCCTCCGGTTACGTCGGCTGTGCACTGGCGCTGGGCGGTCTGATCATCTGGGCAATTGCCCTGTGGGATGCACGCCGCAGCGGTACCTGAGACCATAAATTATTACCAATAAGAAAGCCGGCAGAGCGAACGCTCTGCCGGCTTTCCTTTTTACAGATCTGAAAAATCAATTAGCAACGATTTTACCGTCTTCCCATTTATAAACCACAAAGGTCGGGGAAGTCAGATCGCCGTTTTTGTCATAGGTCAGATCACCGATAATGGTTTTCGATTCCAGACCATCATGCAGTGCCTTGGCAACGGCAGCGGCATCATCAGCTTTACCGACTTTTTCGATACCGGCTTTGAGAACCTGAACAGCAGCATAACCGTTCAGTGTGAACACTTCCGGCGCAATATTCTTGGCCTTCAGCGCATCAACAGCTTCAGCAGCAGCCGGATTCTGCGTCACATCAACAGCATTGGTGAAGAGTGTGCCTGCACCGGTTTCACCAGCAATCGCCCAATATTCAGTGTTGGACAGGCCTTCACCACCGATCAGCAGCAATTTCACGCCCTGATCTGAAAGCTGACGGGACAGAAGACCGGCTTCCGGATGATAACCACCGAAATACAGCACTTCCACGCCGCTATTTTTGATCTTGCTCACCAGTGCGCTGAGATCTTTTTCACCCGGTGTCAGGGATTCATACAGAACCTCTTTCACACCAGCTTTGTTCAGGCTGTCTTTGAAGCTGTCTGCAAGACCCTGACCATAAGGGGCTTTATCGTGCAGCACGCCGACTTTTTTGTCAGCCAGATTTTTTGCCACATATTCAGCAGCAACAACAGCCTGCTGGTCATCACGGCCGCATGTACGGAAAACATTTTCCAGACCGCGATTTGTCAGGTTAGGTGAAGTTGCTGTCGGTGTTACCATAACCACACCGGCTTCAGCCAGCGCATCGGAAACGGCCATTGCCGAACCGGAGGTCACAGGACCAACAACAAATTTAACGCCGTCACCGATCAGCTGGTTGGCGCCGGAAACACCCTGTTTCGGATCTGCCGCATCATCAACAAGCTTCAGAACAACTTTCTCACCAAGAATACCGCCGTTTTTATTGATATTTTCTACAGCGGTTTCGGCACCGTTTTTCACCTGAATACCATAGGCAGCCACGCTGCCGGTAACCGGTGCGATCAAACCAATGGTGATATCAGCCTGAGCCTGGGAAGCAAACGCAAGTGTTGCAGCAAAGGCTACTCCGGATAATAAAGACAGACGCATTTCTTCCTCCAATACAGTCCCGCTACGGAACAGTTAAAACATAAGCCCCGTATGCGCATCAATGTTGCGCACCGGTTCAACCTCGCCCCCCGCCTGTCCCAATAACTGGTCAGACACTCAGTCTTCCTTTTCCAGCATCTCCTTCACAGCGGTTGCCAGCTGCTTCAGGGAGAATGGCTTCGGAAGGAACCCGAATTGAGCGTCTTCAGGCAGATTCTTTGCAAAAGCATCTTCAGCATAGCCTGAAACGAAAATAAACTTAATGTTTGGATAGGATTTGCGCAACTCTCTTAACAGCGTAGGACCATCCATTTCCGGCATAACCACATCGGAAACGATAATATCGACCTTGCCTTCCAGCTCTTCCAGCACTTCCAGCGCTTCAACGCCGGACGATGCCTCGTGAACTGTGTAACCTCTGGTCTGCAATGCGCGGACACCGCCCATGCGCACCGCATCCTCATCCTCAACCAGCAAGACGGTTGCGGAACCGGACAGATCAGCCTGTTTTTCTGCTTTCTTTTCAACAGCGGCAGGCTTTTTGGTCACAATGGCCTGCTCCTCAGGCATGCCATTGGCATCCAGTATAACCGGTGCTTTTTCTTCGATGAAACGTGGCAGATAGATACGGAAGACCGTGCCTTTACCCAGTGTGGAGTCACAGAAGATGAAACCGCCGGTCTGTTTGATAATGCCATAGACCATCGACAGGCCAAGACCTGTACCCTTGCCTACTTCTTTAGTCGTAAAGAACGGCTCGAAAATCTTGGCAAGAATATCCGACGGAATACCGGTGCCCGAATCTTCAACTTCATAGAGCACATAATCTGCCTGCGGCAATTCGCGATAGCCAAACGCAACGGTCTCGGCTTCTTCAACATTGCGGGTGCGGATTGTAATCGTACCGCCATCCGGCATCGCATCACGGGCATTGACCACGAGATTCACGGCAACCTGCTCAAACTGACCAAGATCAGCTTTCACCGGCCACAGATCACGGCCATGTTCAATTTTCAGGGCAATATCCGTACCGACAAGGCGCGCCAGCAACATACGCAGGTCAGCCAGAACATCGGTGAGATCAAGCACTTCAGGGCGCAAAGTCTGACGGCGTGAGAAAGCCAGCAACTGGCGCACCAGCGAGGCAGCACGGTTGGCATTCTGCTTGATATTCATAATATCAGGAAATGACGGATCAGACGCACGGTGATTGCTCAGCAGCAGATCCGACGACATGATAATGGCTGTCAGCACGTTATTGAAGTCATGGGCAATACCGCCTGCAAGCTGGCCGACAGCCTGCATTTTCTGGCTCTGCGCCATCTGGCCTTCCAGCGCCTTTTGTTCTGTGGTTTCCACCGCAGAAACAATCGCTGCTTCTTCTATCGCCTCGCCGCCGATGTCTGACACCGGACTGACATAGAAACGGATATGACGTTCATCATTGCCAGGCAAAACCGTATCAATCGGCGAAATCGTCGCCTGCCCCGCAAAGGCAGATGCCAGCGCACGGGAAATCGTCTCACGGTCACGCGGATGCACCACGCTTTCCAGAGAAATCTGTTTGTCCAGCGTATCGCGATCCACATCAGAGCCGAAAATATCCAAAAAACGCGCATTGGTCGAAAGGATACGGCCATTCACATCCACCGAAGCAATCGCCATCGGTGCGGAATTGAAGAAACGGGTAAAACGTACTTCGGCGGAACGCTGTGCAGCGGAGGAATCATTACCCTCGGCGCGATTCAGCACAATGGTGCGGCTGGTGCCGCGCGAACCGTCACGCGGCTGCTGCACACGGTGATAAAAGCGCACAGCAAGGCTCTGGCCGTTGCTTTTTGTCAAATCAAGATCAATCACCGTATTGCGGCTGGAACCCGGATCGGCACGAACCGCATTAATCAGCGACATGCCGTTACCGGCAACAATATCCTGCAAGGTCAGCGAACCGGCCGTGAATTTGGTGAGATCAATCCCCAGCCATTCAGCCAGTGTGGCATTGATATAAATGATGCGGCCTTGCGCATCAGCTGAGAAAAATCCGGCAGGCGCGTGATCCAGATGGTCGATTGCTTCCTGCAAATCCTGAAAAAACCGCTCCTGCTCAGCACGCTCTTCCGAAATATCGGTAATCTGCCACGCAAACAAAGGTCCTGCGGTCTCGCTGAGCGGGTTGGTCTGCGGTGCAATCACCGGCCGTGCTTTCACACGATACCATGCCGCAGCTTCCATCCCCTTCGGCGAGGCGCCGGTGAGGCGGATTTCTTCCTGTGCCGCCAGACCGTCACGCACAGCATTATTCAGGCGATAAACCGCTTCAAGCGCCGAAGGCTCACCGGCCAGCACGGCATCAAGCGTCGGCAATTCTGCCGCATTATCCGCACCCATCATCTGCGCATAGGCCTGATTAGCATAAACAATATGCCCTTTAGCATCGGTGATAACCGTACCTTCAGGCATGGAATCCAGCAGCGTATCAACCACATCATCATGATCTTCACGCGGACTGAACTGGATCAGGCCGGTTGCCCAGCCGATCAGGCAGAAAACCCCCATTATCGACAGCAGGCCGAGCAGGATCAGCAAAAAAGCATCGCCCAATTGTTCACGGAACACAAAATATAATCCCGCTACGGCAATCAGCAGAATACCCAATGTCAGCAATCTGAGTGCAGCGGGGTTTTTCTTGGCAGGAGCGGTGGTTTTCGGAAAAGAATGTGTCCGTGATGGCTGAGACATAAGCCCCATTATCCCTTTTCTTGCGCCGTAACATCGGCGGTTCAGCAGATCCGTCGCTGATGCGTCGTCCGCAATTTCGGGCATCGGCCTATCGGATCAGGCTTGTGATATCAGGCCTGAACAATTCTGATAAAGCGTAGCCTTATGAGGTTTTTCAGAATTATGCTTTAGAGTATTTCACAGTCAAATGGAATTATCTCATAATGCCATTATTGCCTGCACAGTCTTCACAAGCCATTAATTCCGGACTGTTTTCTTGTTAAACTGCGCAATTTACAGACATAGAGCATTTCCGGTTTTGATTGAAACAGAGAAAATGCTCTATCTTTTAGCTTGACGCATTCCCTGCCGCAAAACCGGTTCCCACTTTTGCTGGCAATGCTTTAATTGCTAATTATGACAGGCATCAGTCACGGGCATTTTCAAGCCGATAAATATGTTTTAAAGTTTCATTCAGCTTAAAGATTTACTTTCCGGGCAATATGCGTTTTTACAAATGCAGATTATGTTCCGATTTTTTTACAGGATACCGGTTTCAAGCACCCGTTACGGTCTGAAAACCGTGTTGAAAAACAAGCCGATTATGCAATTTGTCTGATTATGCGTTTATGAAACGCTGCAGAAATTGCATGATTCTTATAAGGACGATTAAATATGATGGATTGGCTGAGCGGGCTGGTGGGCGAGAATACAGCTCATATAATCAGCTTTATCGGGCTTTTTGCGCTGTTTCTGGCAGGTGTTTTTGTTGTTTTTGCTGCTATCAAGCGCGTGACAGCCGGAACCTATGTTACCAAACACCATGACGCAGCTCCGCGCCTGACCGTAACAGATGCCGCCGCCGTTGACGGCCAGCGCCGTCTGGTACTGGTGCGCCGCGATGATGTGGAACATCTGATCCTGATCGGCGGACCATCCGATATTGTGATTGAGCAAAATATTATCCGTCATCAGCGCACTCAGCCTGAACAGGCAGCGCCCCGCGCCCGTCCGCGGGATGAGCTGACACCGACCGCTCCGGTTGCTGCAGCAATCGTAACTGCTCCTGCTATCTCACAAATATCTGCGGAGATTGCGACGCCGGAGCTCAATATTGCTCCTGCTGATATTATTTCTGCTGTACCCGCCTATAAACCGGAAACAGAATCTGCACCTGCACAGCCGCCGCGTCCTGCGGCGACCATTGCTACACAGACACCTGCGGCTGCGCCAAGCCAGCCATTGCAGACACATGCCCAGCAGGTAGCGGCCGCTGCCCGCCAGCAACAGCAGCGTCAAGCTCCGGCTCCGCGTCCGGCAGAAACAGCCCCCAAGCTGCATCCGGTTTATCCGCTGGGACAGGTTTCGCGTGGCGTGGTTGCAGCAACATCCGGTCTGGCCGCTGCCAGCAATGCAGCCCAGCAGGAACTGATTGCCGCTGCCAAGCGCGATAATCGCAGTACCTCACCTTCACTAGATGATGTGCGTCCGGGTCCTGATGCAAAAACGGCAGAAGGCACGCCTCTGGTCTTGCAACGGGCAACCCCGCAAATCGCACGTCCTGCACAGCAGGAACCATCCTTCAGCGCCGCGCCTGCTCCGGCGGCCCAGCCTGCAGCGCAGCCGAATTTTGAGCTTGATCTTGAAAGCGCGGTCGCAGATGCCCTGTCGGACAAGGATTTGTCATCCGACAATGAAATTTCCTTTGAAGATTTGCTCTCGTCTGAAATGGAACAACATTTCGCAGGCACAGAGAAAACGGAACCTGCAGAAAAGCCGCAATCTGGTATGCTGGATATTTCCCCGCGCAAATAAGCTCTGAAAAGCGAAAAGCAGATACCAGAGCGGTTTACGTCCAGACTGAATTCATAGCGCTCGCTCTAGATTCTTTATTTGGTCGCATTATCACTGGCGTCAGGTTGATCCAACTTGACTGTGAAATGCTCTAGAGCACCGTGTGCCAGACTTGTCACACGGTGCTCTAATACTTTTAAATTATGCTCAAAAAAAACGCAGCGCCCTCCAGCACTGCGTTTTTTAATTTCTCGCGAATATGTGCGAAGCAAAAAACCCTATAATTTAGTCGTCGCGATAAACTTTTTCACGACGCTCGTGACGTTCCTGCGCTTCGATCGACAAAGTAGCAATCGGACGGGCATCCAGTCGCTTAAGGTTGATCGGGTCGCCGGTTTCCTCACAAAAACCATAGGTTCCTTCATCAATACGAAGCAAAGCCGCATCAATTTTGGAGATTAGCTTACGCTGGCGGTCACGGGCACGCAGCTCGATAGACCGATCCGTTTCTGATGAGGCCCTGTCAGCCAGATCAGGATGATTAGCATTTTCACGCTGCAATGCTTCCAGCGTTTCGCGTGCTTCACGCAAAATGTCATTCTTCCAAGCGATTAGCTTGGCACGGAAATATGACTTCTGCCGTTCATTCATGAACGGTTCGTCATCCGTGGGCTTGTAGTTAAGGTCGATTAATTCACTCATTTTGAATCACCCCACACCTAGGAGACGAAGCGCCTTATAGGTCTATAAGCAACACGATACAACCTGAAAAAATGACACCTCAAGTATTTTCAACCTGAACCTGAAAAAAGAACGACCCTATCCTAAAGTCATATAAGCAGATATCTGCAAATTTTAAAAACGAAGATAATCTATCAACTTAAGTAAAACAAAATCTTCACATGAAACTATTTTAAAATATCAATGTATAAAAATAAAATCATAAAAATTAACGATATAATTACTCAATATTATATCCTGACTTACAGAATTTTCGTTATCGCAAACACCGGATAAATTTCCATTTTGATATATTTTCCTCTCGATCCGGCAGTAATATCAAAAATAATACGCTACTGACGTAACAAACAAGTTATCTGAAATCCGCTTTCTGCCCTTATTTTCAGTCTGTTCAGCACACTATCTTTTCAGTGCAAAACCTGCAAAATTGCCAATATGCGCACAATCTTATTCCTTCGCCACGCCCAAGCCGTCCTGCCTGATAGCAGCGGAAAAGATTTTGACCGGCGCCTGAATTCGGCCGGTGAGACCGATGCTGAAAATCAGGCAAAACGCCTGATAAATGCAGGTATTCTGCCAGACTTTATCCTCTGTTCTCCGGCATCACGCACGAGACAGACGGCAGATATTTTCAAAACTGCTCTCGCAAATACACTCCCCGCACATCCGGTCACATTGCAGGAAGCCCCTTCGCTCTATCGTGCCAATGCCGCCGGTTACATTCAGGAAATCCGCACACAGGTGCCGGATACATCCCGATGCGCACTGATTGTCGGGCACAATCCGAGTATTGAAGATTGCGCATTACTCTTTGCGCGTAGCAGCCATCAGTTTGAACAGCGGATCGGCTATGGTTTCCCTACTGCCGGACTGGCCGAAATTAAAACACAGGCAGAATTTTCAGCCTTTTCCCCTGAAAATGCACAACTGACAGCTCTTTATCTTCCGCATGAAGATTAAGATCTTACCGTCTGTTTATAAAACATAAATACCTGTGATAATGCGGATATAAATCAGCATAATAATTTAACACCCTGCAATTACGGATTTCACATCCTATATTCAGGGAACTGCGTTAAACATCAGAGCATATCGCGCTTAGCGAATATCAACAGTCTTTACGGGGGCATATTTGGCCAGACTGACCACTTTAACGGATGAAGCCAAAATTGCTTTTGATACATTGATGGAGCGCACCGGCAGCTTAGTAACACCGTCACTGCGTCTTGGTGTTACAGGTCTTTCCCGTGCCGGTAAAACCGTTTTCATCACCTCACTGGTACACAATCTGATACAGGGCGGACGCCTGCCCTTGTTTGATGCCTATGCATCCGGCCGTATCGCCCGCGCCTATCTCCAGCCACAACCGGATGATGCCGTCCCGCGTTTCCAATATGAAGATCATCTGGCAGCATTGGTAAAAGACCGTATCTGGCCGGATTCCACCCGTGCGATTTCCGAATTACGCCTGACAATTGAATATCAGTCGGCCTCTTCATGGGGGCGTATGCTCTCTGCGGGCAAACTGTCGATTGATATTGTCGATTATCCGGGGGAATGGCTGCTGGATCTGCCCTTGCTCGGCAAAAGCTACGCTGAATTTTCCCGCGATTCCTTTGCGCTCGCCAATGAGACAGCACATCTCGGCTTTGCCGGAGACTGGTTGCGGGAAGCTGCAACTGCTGATGCGCTGGCTCCTGCTGATGAAATGACGGCGCAACGTCTCGCACGCAGTTTCACCGATTATTTGCGTGCAGGTAAATCCGATGAACAGGCATTATCTACCCTACCACCGGGGCGTTTTCTGATGCCCGGTGATCTGGAAGGCTCTCCGGCTCTCACCTTTGCGCCCTTGCCCGACCTGCCTGAAGGCAGTTTCAAAACCGGCTCGCTGGCCGCGATGATGGAACGGCGTTATGAATCCTACAAAACCCATGTGGTGAAACCATTCTTCCGCGAGCATATTGCCCGTCTTGACCGTCAGATTGTGCTGGTTGATGCAATGCAGGCGATTAATGCCGGCGGCGCTGCTGTACGCGATCTGGAGCGCGCACTCACCGAAATCCTCGCCTGTTTCCGCGCAGGGCGCTCCAATATTTTCACCGGCCTGATCCAGAAACGCATCGGCCGTATTCTTATTGCGGCGACCAAAGCCGATCATCTGCACCATGAAAGCCATAACCGGCTTGAAGCCATCGTGCGCAGACTGGTTGACCGCGCTGCCAGGAATGCGGACATGTCCGGTGCGGAGATTGATGTTCTGGCCATGGCCGCAGTGCGTGCCACCCGCGAAGCGACAGTCAACCAGAATGGTGATACATTACCGGTCATCGTCGGCACCCCGCTGAAGGGCGAAGTGATCGACGGTGAGGTCTTTGACGGTGAAACAGAAACAGCGATTTTTCCGGGTGATCTGCCGCACAATGTGCAGGCAATTTTTGACCAGCCGGAATTGTCGCCGCATGACCGTGCGCATGAAGCACCGATCCGCTTCGTCCGCTTCAGACCACCGGCGATCAAAGCGGATCTGGATGGTATTCATCTCTCGCTTCCGCATATCCGCCTTGACCGCGCCATGCAGTTTTTGCTCGGCGACCGGCTGGCATAAGGAGCAGTCATGTCGGATAAGCCAAGAAAACCCACGAGCTTTAGCGTTGAGTCGCAGGCCGGCATCAGCCAGCAACAGACAGGGGACAGCCAGCCGCAGACACCACGCAAACCGGTCGCCATCCGCGACCTGTCTGCGGTCACGGCAGAACCGGTAGATATATTCGAGCAGGAGGCGATTGATGCCGGTGCGCAACTGACCCCGCCACCTGCAAGTCTCCTCAAGCGGCGCTTTACCTTGCGCAGCGTGTTTTTCACCGCACTGGGTCTGTTAATCAGCTTTGCCGTCGGCATCTGGACTGAGGATCTGATCCGCGCCATGTTCAGCCGCGCTGACTGGCTCGGCTGGCTCACACTCGGCGTTGCACTCATCGCCCTTGCTTCTCTGATTGCACTGGTCGTGCGCGAAGGACTGGCATTACGCCGCCTCTCCGCAGTACAGGAACTGCGTTTTGCAGCAGCAGAGGCCACCGAGCGCAATGATGCGGAGAAAGCCCGTAAAGTAACAGACAGGTTGCTGGAAGTGGCGGCCAGCCTGCCACAGACCGCACGCGGACGCACAACATTAGAAGCACTGCGCGGTGATATTATCGACGGCCGTGATATTATCCGCATTACCGAGCGGGAAATTCTGCATCCGCTGGATCGTGAAGCGCGGATGCTGATCCTCAACGCTGCAAAGCGCGTCTCTATCGTCACAGCCGTCAGCCCGCGAGCGTTGGTGGATATTGCTTATGTCATCTTCGAATCATCACGGCTGATCCGCCGACTCTCTGAGCTTTATGGCTGCCGCCCTGGTTCTTTAGGCTTTTTGCGCCTTGCCCGCAGTGTGATTGCCCATCTGGCCATCACCGGCACCATCGCCATGGGCGACAGCGTGGTTCAGCAATTGCTGGGTCAGGGGCTGGCCTCGCGCCTCTCTGCCAAACTCGGTGAAGGTGTGATAAACGGCATGATGACCGCACGTATCGGCATTTCCGCCATGGATATTGTGCGCCCGCTGCCGTTTGACGCGGAAAAACGACCAAATATCAGTGACTTTGTCAGCGATATCGTAAAAGCCACAACGCAGAAAAAACCGGTCTGAGGCCGGTTTATCCCTCGTTTTAATTATGTTAGAAACCAGCTGTTAACCATTCCGGCCGATTATAAGGGCTGGTTTTGGTATCTTGTTTGACAGCATTTCGCGCCCTGAAAAGTGATGATGCAGGTTCTGCAAGAACTGAAAAGCCGCCCTCAAACTATCCGGAACAGAGTTCTGTCATGATTACACGTGCCACTGCCGCCTGCCTTATTTTATTCGCTTCTGCGGTCAGCACTGTTTCTGCGCACGCATCGGATAAGGATGAAGCGTTCTTCCGTAATGTCGAAGGTCAGTGGAGCGGCCCCGGTGAAGTTGTCGCCGGCAAATACAAAGGCACAAAATTTGTCTGCAATCTCTCCGGCACCACACCGGATGGCAGCATCGGTATGACGCTCGACGGCACCTGCCGCGTTGGCGTATTTTCACAACCGATGAAAGCGACTGTCGTGCGCACCGGCAAAAGCTATAGCGGCACCTTCAATGACGGTGCAGAAGGCAAAGGCCTGAATGTGACTTCCGGTTCGGTCAATGGCAACCGCGTAGTGCTGTCACTGGCACGCAAGCAGCTCAACGGCGCGATGCTGGCACGCGTCACCGATCAGAACACCATGAATGTTACCGTATCTGTCAAAGTTGAAGATACAATGGTGCCGGTTGTCGGCATGAGCCTGAAGCGCGTTGACGGCGGCACCGTCAGCAGCATTGCACGAAATTAAAGCATTTCCAGCAAAAGTGCGAAGCGCCTACGCAGGGAAATCAGTTCGCCGGACTATTTTTTTCCTGCTTCGATGCGTAGGATAATGCGTAAAAACAAAAAAGACATAGCAGTTCCTACAATTCAGTGATAACTGGAACGCTCTGAAAAACAGCCCCGACAGTCTCACTCTCGGGGCATTTTTATATCAGACAATCACTTCACAATCGCCAGCGTAAAACCGTCCCAGCCTTTGGCTCCTACGGTTTGCAAAGCTGTCGCCTCAAGGCGCGGCTCGGCTGTCATCATATCAAAAAACCGCCGGACACCGATAACATTGGCATCCTCTGATTGCGGATCAGTCACAGCACCGTTGCGCACGACATTATCGCCGATAATGACCGTTCCTTTGCGGGAAAGCTTCAGTGCCCATTCCAGATAGACCGGATTATTCGGCTTGTCGGCGTCAATAAAAATCAAATCAAACGGCGCACGATCCTGCAATTGCGGTAAGGTTTCCGCTGCAGCACCAATCAGAATTTCTATCTTTTCCGCAACACCGGCGGCCTGAATATTCTGTGCGGCCACTTCCGCATGTCTTGCGGAATATTCAAGCGTCACAACCTTGCCGCCCTCAGGCAGTGCCCTCGCCAGCCAGATTGTGCTGTAGCCGCCGAGAGTGCCGATCTCCAGCACATGTCTGGCACCGCACATTTGCACGAACAGATTAAGCAGCTTGCCCTGATTGACCGCAACATCATGGTTCGGCAGCCCTGCATCCGCATTGCGCTGCAACACGGCATCCATAACCGGATCCTCCGCAATCAGCTTCTCAGCCATATAGGCGTCAACCTGTTTCCACTGGTCTTCTGACTGGTACATAATCCCTCCTGAATTTTGAGCCGATTGGTACCATGCCGGAAAGACAGCAGAATGACAGCAACGGGATTTTACAGCCCCGTATCCTGCCACCAGCGATGGCCATAGCTCAGGCGCTGTATCTCACTGCTATCAACTTTTTGCAGAAGGTCAGAGACAATCTCACCACGAATTTTCAACTCGGGGGCAATTGTTGCCAGCGGAACCAGCACAAAAGCGCGCTGTTCAATGCGCGGATGCGGTAAAATCAGATCCGGCATTTCCAGCGCAAAAACGCTTTCATAAGCCAGCATATCAATATCAATCGTGCGCGGCCCCCAGTGTTCACTGCGAACACGCTTCAGACGCCGCTCAATCGTCTGGGTCACTTCCAGCAATTCCGGCGGGGTCAATATTGTCGAGATTTCAGCACAGGCATTGTAAAACCAGTCCTGATCAGTATTTCCCCAAGGCGGCGTACGGAAAACCGGCGAAACGGTTATGACCCTGACATCCTGCCGTTCATCCAGCAGTTGCAGCGCCTGTGCCATTGTCTGCACAACATTTCCGATATTACCGCCCAGACACAGCCAGGCTTTGTGAACCTCGCGTGCTTTCATCTATGCGGCCACCCGACCGTCACCTCAACATAATCCAGTACACCGGCGACCGGCGCATTCGGCTTGCGAACGGTAATCTCTGCATGCTGAATTTGCGGAAATGCATTACACAGTGCCTTGGCAACATCCAGCGCTAAAGCTTCAATCAGATAGCGGCGGGTTCCCGTAATAATCTTCTCGATCATGGAGAAGACAATACCGTAATGCACTGTTTTATCTATATCATCATTATCCAGCGAGTCGCCCGGATCGACCGTCAGCACGACATCCACATAGAAACGCTGGCCGAGCTTTTCTTCTTCTTCAAAAACGCCGTGATGCGCGAAAAATGCGCAATTTTTCATACGGATCGTGTACAAAAAGCCCTCATTTCTTTACTTTTTCGTTATGAAACAGCTGTTCACAACCAAAGTTCATAATCGTCTGCCACTCATTTGTCAGCAGACTATACTGCAATTCTGAAAAACCGGTTCACGCTTTTTTCAGCTGAGCTGCGGCATTTAAAACCGCATCCGCCATCATCAGCGCATCGCGGTTCAGCGCAATATTATGCACGCGAAAAATATCAGCACCGCTGAGGCGCAGCATAACACTGGTTGCTGCCGTTGCCGCATCTCTTTCCGCGGCAATTTCACGACCACTAACGGCACCGGTGAAACGCTTGCGGGAGGTGCCGACCAGCCATGGCAGGTCAAAACTCTGCAACTGCTCAAATCGTGCCATCAGCTCCACATTCTGCTGCGTGTCCTTAGCAAAACCGAAGCCCGGATCAAGCATGATCTGCCGCTGATCAACACCGGCTGCTGACGCAATCTCCAGAGAGCGCTCTAAAAACACATGCTGATCTTCAATCACATCAACGGCCACATCCCTGTCCCGTCCGGTATGCATAATTACCAGTCCGGCACCGGTTTCAGCGGCAAGATTGGCAATGTCCGGCTCTTTCTGTAGTCCCCACACATCATTCACTATATGTGCGCCCGCCGCGACAGCCAATTTTGCAGTCTGCGCCCGATAGGTGTCCACCGAGATCAGGCATCCGGTTTCCCGCGCCAGCACTTCAATCACCGGCAGCACACGATCCTGTTCTTCCTGCGCACTCACAGTTGCCGCATCAGGACGGGTCGATTCTCCCCCCACATCAATAATCACCGCACCGGCATCCAGCATTGCGCGGGCAGAACGCACCGCTGCATCAAGCGTCCGGTAACGACCGCCGTCTGAAAAGGAATCCGGAGTAATATTGAGAATCCCCATAATTACCGACTGGACACCCGTTTCAAGAACGCGTCCGTGTGCCAGCCGCCATTCTCTCTTTATAGGGAAACTCTTAATCATATTCGGAATTAACCTTTTAAAATTGCTTTGCTTTCCAAACCAGCCATAAGTTCTTTACACATTTCATGGACTGATAAAAGCCAATGGCTGATAACAGCATAATGCGGCAGAAGACAATTCTGCCGTAATTTGTGCTACAACCGGTAATTTCTGAGTGCTCGTCCCATAAGCACCCGCAATAAAGGAACAGACAATGTCCGGAAAATTTCTCGCGCTTACCCTCACCGGTCTGGTTCTGTTATCCGGCACACTCGCCTCAACAACTGCAGATGCGGCTTCAGTGATACGAAAATATCGCTACTTTCCGGTTTATGGCACGACAGCAGAGCAACTGGATAAATCTCTGGCTAAGAACGGCCCGAAACTCAATAATGGTGGTGAAAGCCATCCGGGCGCGACAAAAATCGCTTTTGATGCCCGTGTAAAATATCGCTCCGACGGCAAATATTGCCGCGTCTCCGATGTCCGCGCCAATGTGACGGCCACAATCTCACTGCCAAGCTGGCAGAGCCGTCGCCGTGCCAGTGCCGACACAAAAATGGTCTGGGATGTTCTGGTGAAAGATATCCGCAGGCACGAAGAAAGCCATATTATCATCGCCCGCTCTCATGCCTCGGAGCTTGAGCGGCAGATCCGCTCCATGCGTAATGAGCGTGACTGCGCAAAATTGCGCGCCAATGTCGACAAAATCACTGACAGGATTTTTGCCAGGCACGACAAAGCACAGCAATATTTTGACCGAGTCGAAACGATCAATTTTGAAACCCGCTTTGAGCGGCTTCTGACCCAAAACCTCGAAAAACGCTGGCAGCAACAACAGAAAAAGAAAAAATCCTGATATCACTGCCCGCAAGACCAAAAGCCCTGCATTCAAACTGCAGGGCTTTTTTATTTTCAAAATAGAGTTTTGCATAACATTTCCAACATTCATGCCTCAGACAAGCTGTTCAGCCCAACGCATTACAAAAACACTGTGGGAGATGGCATCAATCCTGCAATATTCTACAGTAGAAAAAAGGTTTATAACTCGTATTTTGGGAAGCATATCCTGTAATAACAAAAACAAATAAAAACGCATCAGATAACATACATTTGATTATCAATAAATAATATTAAAAAACAATAACAGTATACATTAATAATTATTTAATAAATAAATTTAAACAGAGTAATTCTCTGATTTTCTACATAATTTTATATTCTACAACAATATTACAATCAAAAATCCAAGCGAGAGACCCCCATGACCCTTAAGAGCCTTTTACTTAGCTCCGCAGCAACTCTCGTCGCAATATCCGGCGCTCAGGCTGCTGATACGATCATCGCACCGGAACCGGAAGCTGTTGAATATGTACGCATCTGTGATGCTTACGGTGCCGGCTATTTCTACATTCCGGGAACTGAAACATGTTTACGCATCGGTG
Organism: Hyphomicrobiales bacterium; assembly: GCA_900470285.1. Classification (GTDB taxonomy): domain Bacteria; phylum Pseudomonadota; class Alphaproteobacteria; order Rhizobiales; family Rhizobiaceae; genus Pseudochrobactrum. The sequence goes on along the minus strand of UCAG01000008.1, from coordinate 48,880 downwards.
GCTATGTCCGCTATCAGGCGATCGCCGGTGATGATCCCTATACTGGCAGTAAACTGGGTTATAAAGACTCCGACGGTCAGCAAAGAGATACATGGGATAAGCTGGCCCGCTTCACTCTGCAAACATATACTGTGTCGGAAACTGAGCTGGGTACCCTGAAAACGTTTACGGAAAACCGTTTCAATTTTGCAAATGGTTCACAAGGCAGTCACACCCTTAATTATGCTTACATGCAGCTTGGCGGTCTGCGTCTGGGGTTAGATGAATCTGCATTTCATACTTTCACCGGCTATCTCGGTGATATCATCAATGATGACGTGGTTGCCGCCGGTTATTACCGTACTAATCTGATCAGCTACACCTTTGCCGGAGGCAATGGTTTCTCAGCGATCATCTCCTTCGAACAGGGCGGAGATAAAGGACAAAGCAATTATTACAATGATGCTTCCGGTCTCTGGCTGCAACGCGACTTCAACAACCGTATCGACAGTTATATGCCTCATATTGTCGGTGGTTTGAAACTCGAACAGGGATGGGGTGGGATTGCAGGCAGTGTCGCTTATGACTCCAATCTGGAAGAATGGGCAGGTAAGATTCGCCTTGATGTAAACATAACGGACGCTTTCTCCATATGGGTACAAGGCGGTTACGCTTCTTATGAAGAAAACATCGGTATGTACGGCAACTGGGGCGGCGATTGGGCTGTCTGGGGCGGAGCGAAGTTCAAAGCAACGGACAATGCAGCTTTCAATTTACAAGCTGCATATGAAGACTGGGGAAAGACCGCTCTTGCTGCAAACATAGCTTATCAGCTGGTTCCCGGCTTCACCATCACGCCTGAAGTCAACTACACCACATGGACGAAAGACCATCCGGTTCGTATTTTCAGTGGTGAAAAAGATGCTGTGGCCGGGGTTATCCGCTTCCAGCGCTCTTTCTGATGAATGATATTAAGGAGAGCTTTTCGAAAGGGTTTCCTTAACAAGCGTGGCTGTTCAATAGTTATTCTGACCTCCAGTCTTTGAACAACTGATAATAACAGTCCCGTTCGGAAGACACGGTGAAAAGGAAACTTTTCGCCGTGTCTTTTGTTTCAAGCCATTACCCGCATCTTCCAGCTGGTTTGGTATTACCCCCTGCTTTTGATGCACAGCACACCACAGAAGCAGAAATAAAAACACACGGAAACACAGATCAAAAAAACCTGCATCCGAAATGCAGGTTTTTTGTTTCCGCAATCTTCGACGGCGAATATAAAAAGCGACGGCCATTAACAGACCAGCATAGCGCTTTTTAGCTAACGCCAAGCTTCTTCTGAAGACTTGTCGACGATGTCGTGTACTGGAACACAACGCGCTCGCCCGGGCTGACAATACGCTTGGCAGCCTGTGTCATCAGCGCGGCTTCATGGAAACCGGAGAGGATGAGCTTCAGCTTGCCCGGATACCAGTTGATATCGCCAATGGCGAAAATGCCCGGTTCGGAAGTTTCAAACTTCTCGGTATCAACAGTAATCAGGTTCTCGTGCAGGTTCAGACCCCAGTCAGCAATCGGGCCGAGTTTCATGGTCAGACCGAAGAATGGCAGCATACGTGTTGCCGGCAGAACGGTTTCACCGTCAGCACCCTTGATCTTCACACCCGAGAGATCACCATCTTCACCTTCAAGACCGGATACCTGACCGACTTCAAAGCGGATCTTGCCGGCATCAACCAGCTCGAACATTTTCTTCACGCTGTCCGGTGCCGCGCGGAACTCCGGACGACGATGCACAACAGTCATGCTTTTTACGATCGGCTGCAGGTTCAGCGCCCAGTCCAGCGCACTGTCACCGCCACCAACAATCACAACATCCTGATCGCGGAAGGCTTCAACACGGCGCACAGCATAATAAACGCTTTTGCCTTCATAGGCTTCAATGCCCGGTACCGGCGGACGCTTCGGCTGGAAAGAACCGCCACCGGCAGCAATCACCACAACCTTGGTTTCAAAAACTTCGCCTTCATCGGTTTCCACATGGAAAGAACCGTCTGCCAGACGTTCAAGCTTGGTCACCATACGGTTGAAATGGAACTGCGGCGAAAACGGCTTGATCTGTTCCATCAGCTTATCGGTCAGCATCTGACCGGAAATTTCCGGCCATGCCGGAATGTCATAAATCGGCTTTTCAGGATAAAGCTCGGCACACTGGCCGCCCGGACGATCCAGAATATCAATCAGATGGCATTTCAGGTCATACAAACCCAGTTCAAACACAGCAAACAGCCCGACAGGACCGGCACCGATAATGACAACATCTGTGCGGATAACTTCGCTCATATCTTCAATCTCACTGAATCATAACAGCTGCGCCAGCCATTACGATCTGTCACATTAATCTTATGCTCTGCCAGCTGTCACACAGAACATGCTCTGTAAGTGTTGCCCGCGGGAGAGTGGGGCAACATCAATACCGGAAACCCGCTGATCTCCGGCGATCCGGTGCAATGCATCTGAAAAATCAGATGAAACAGCACCGGACAAAATTCAACACGAGTTCTATAGTCAAGTTTAATTCAAATGCCTATAGTTTTTGCCGAAATTGATTTCATTAAAAGCATTTTCAGCAAAAGTGGAAACCGGTTTTGCGTAGAACAATGCGTAAAAGCAAAGAATTAGAGCGGTTCCACCGTTTCATCATGACTGGGACCGCTCTAATACCTGTTCTTTTTACAGGCATGTTACGGCACTCATTCTAATGCCTGACAAAAAAACAGAGATACAGACACAAAACTGTGTTTAAACCACTGAATGCGGAATGATATTGCGCCAAAACAAATAAATAAAAAGCGGCCTGCCTTTTATGCAGACCGCTTTTGAAACCGTAACGAATTGTCCGGACAGGTCAGCTCTGGCGCTCAGGCACCTGAACAACCAGACCTTCCAGCTCGTCGCGCACGATAATCTGGCAGGACAGGCGCGAATTGCCGCGCACATCATAGGCAAAGTCCAGCATATCTTCTTCCATCGGCTCAGGACCGCCAACCACATCTGTCCAGTCTTCATCGACATAAACATGGCAGGTTGCGCAGGCGCAGGCACCGCCGCATTCCGCATCAATACCCGGAATACCGTTGCGAATGGCATTTTCCATAACAGTGGAGCCGTTTTCAGCTTCAACTTCATTCCGCATCGCGCCGTCAGCAGAAACAAATGTGATCTTGGTCATGTAGTCATCCTGTAAAATGCCGGCAAAATCATCCAGTGCAGTGCAAACCGCAGCCGATAAAGCTGACACTCTGTAAAAATGTTCGTTGCAGGGCAGATACGTGCTGCAGCCAAGGAGTTCAAGCTGTAAACAGCACCTCCCTGCCCGTCTGCGTCAATTCGATCACTCAGGCACATTCCGTAAACTGTGAACCGGCGAACGGATAAGATATGCGACACAATAAAAAGGCAGAGCCTTTCATTAATATAACCGTTAATCATTTCCGTCTGATTTAGCGATATTTTACCGGTGCAAAAGCACTAATTTCTTGCCGGACTATGGCAAAATATGCCACAATTCAGGGCATATTATATTCATATCTGATGTCTGCTTAAAGATTTCCACAATTAGATAACGCTTAAAAAAGCCCGCATTTGCTTTGTTTTCAATGCCCCTTCGAGGAGCGCGTTAACCTTATCTTTAAACATTTCATCAACCGCAATTTCCGTAGTTCCCATATGGCTCCGGAAGTTTTAACCTATAGACTGCGCAACATGTCTTTGTATCTGCCGTTAAGAATTGAGCGGCAGCAACTCAGAACATGGTTTTTGCGTATATGTATGAGTACGGGGTAAAACGGCTATGGCACAAAATACAAAAGCGCAAAAGCTTGAGCTTGATATGGAACAAGCCCTCTCTGACGGGCTGGATCTGGATTTCAGCGACGACTTTGAGCTGGATTTGAATTTTGACGCTCCTGAAGCAGAGTTCTCGCTTGATGATCTGGAAAGCCAGATTTCACGCGCAGCAGAAGAATTGGCACTGGAACAGAACGGCGCTTCAACAATAGCCGCCGCTGCTGCAGGCACTGCCGTTGCCGCTGCCGCCGTGAAAGGCAAAGCTGAGGCGCTGGCACAGTCAGAGCCGGAAAAGCCTGTTAAAGAGAAAAAAGCAGAAAAAACCGTTCTGCCTGCCGCACCGGTCACACCGGCCGCGCCACCTGTTGTTACAGCCTCTGCCAATACCCCGGGCAGCGTGACTGTTTTACAGGCCGCAAACCAGCCGGAAGCCACAGCCCCTGTTCACAGTGCCAAATCCGAAACAATATCCGCACGCAGCGATGCAGAAATGCAGCCTGAAACTGTGCTGGCAGATCCTGTAATTGCACGCCCTGCAGCCGCTCAGTCAGCACCGGCTGCCGCAGCCTCCCCGTTCACACCGGCCAATGACGATCTGCGCAATGATAATTTGTTGCTGCGTCGCACCAATGGCCGCAATGCGAATGTATTCTGGACAACCACAGCCATCAGCGCCCTCTGGACTGCAGGCGGTCTTACCCTTGCCCATGCGCTGAGCCCGCAAGGTCTTACCTCATTCTCAGCAATCAAAGATTTCTTCGGCACTCCGGCTGGTATCGGTGTTGCAGCCGGTATTGCCGTGCCGGTTGTGATGTTCTGGGGCTTTGCCCAGATGGTACGCCGTGCGCAGGAACTGCAATCCGCTGCCCGTCAGATGACTGCCGCCGCCATGCGCCTCGCTTCGCCTGAAGCCGCAGCCGGTGACCGCGTTTCCACGCTCGGTCAGGCCGTACGCCGTGAAGTAGCAGCGATGAATGAAGGTATCGAGCGCACACTCGCCCGTGCCGTTGAACTGGAAACTCTGGTTCAGACCGAAGTGCATCAGCTTGAACGCGCTTACAGCGATAATGAAGTACGTATCCGCGCATTGATTGCCGAACTTGGCAATGAGCGTGAGGCGGTTATCAGCCATGCAGAACGCGTACGCTCCTCGATCTCCGGTGCGCATGAGCACCTCAAGACTGAACTGTCTTCGGCCAGCGATATCATCCGTGACAATGTTCTCACCGTTTCCAGCGAGCTGACCTCTTCCCTGTCCCATGCAGGTGAAACAATGATCAGCCGCCTGAATGAAAGCGGCGCGGCCATTTCCGAAGCGATTGATACCCGCAGCACAGATATTTCAACACGCATCAGCTCTTCGGGCGGTGATTTTGTTGAAATCCTTGATACACGTATCGCCACATTGGAAGAACGTTCACGCGGTCTCACCGAGACCCTGACCGAAGCGCTGGATGCACGTACATCCAACATCGCATCGCTGCTCGGTGATGCAACCATGAATATGGTCACCGAATTCGATCAGCGTCTGGCCAATCTGAACGCCACACTGGCCGAACGCGGCCATTCGCTGCTCAATGAATTTGAAGGCCGCGCACAGGCAATTGACAGCAGCACTGAGAAACTCAATGCGGCTCTGGAAGTCCGTTCGCGTCAGATCAATGAAAATCTGATTGCCCGTACCCGTGAGATCGCAGAAACCTTCTCCGGTGTGCGTTCGTCGATCAGCACTGTGGTTGACGAAACCAAAGACAAACTCAACGGCGAATTGTCCGGCATTACAGATTCTGTTGCCGGTCTGCTCAATGACCGCGCCGGTCACTTCATCGCTCAGATTGCTGACAGCCGTGAATCCCTGTCATCGACACTCTCCGGTGAAGCCGACCGCATTGCAGCTGCAATGCAGCAGCACAGCCAGACGATTACAGAGCGTGGCGCCGATATTGAACGTGCCATTGCAGGCAATGCAGCCAATCTCGACCAGACTGCAAGCCAGCATGCCGCTATTCTGGAGCAGCGCACCAATGATATGCGTGAAGCAATGGCTGCCCATAATGCCAAGCTCAACGATATTTTCGCGGAAGAGGAAGGCCGTTTCGAAGGCCGTACTTCAGCCCTTAAGAACTCGCTCGACCAGCAGCATGCGGAATATGCGCGGGCACTGGATGAGCGTAATCAGCAATTCTCTGACAGCCTGCAGAATAACAGTACTGCTGTCAGTTCGCTGCTGAATGAACATATCAATACAGTCGGTGATCGCGCCTCGCAATTGCAGGCAGCAATGCTGAGCGGTTCTGAAAGCCTTGATGCCAATCTGCGTCAGCACAGTGATACGCTGGTGCAGCGTACTGTTGCCCTGCAGGATGCTGTTGCCAATGCAACCGGCGTATTGCAAAGCTCTTTTGACAATCAGACCGGTATTATTGAAGAACGCACCTCCACCATGGAACGTGCTCTGAGCATCGGTGTGGACAATGTTCGTAAATCGCTGGAGCAGAGCGCTTCGGTGGTTGCCGGAACGCTGCGTGAGAAAATCACAGAAGCTGCCGGTTCGCTTACTGCAGAAGCAGCCAAGGCCGGTGATGCATTGCATGGTTTTGGTGAGAACTTCAATGACCGTCTGATTGAAAATCTGGCCGGTACAGAAGCCCGCCTCGGCGAACGTGCCAGCCAGATTGCATCCGGTCTGGAAGCGATTGAAACCCGCCTCACCGGCGAACTCAGCGGCATTGAATCGCGCATTGCGGAAACCGCATCGCGTACCAGTGACGTGCTCGGCTCCCACAGTGAAGCTTTCAGCGCCCGTGTTCTGGAAAACCTGTCCGGCACTGAAGCCCGCCTCACTGAACGTGCGGAAGCCATTGCTTCCGGCATCAATGATGTAAGCAACCGTCTGACCGGTGATCTCAGCGGCATTGAAACACGAATTGCGGAAACCGCTTCCCGCGCCAGCGATGTTCTCGGTTCCCATAGTGAAGCTTTCAGCGCCCGTGTTCTGGAAAATCTTTCCGGTACCGAAGCACGCCTGACTGAACGCGCTGATGCGATTGCCATGGGTCTTGGTGAAATCGGCTCGCGCATTACCGGTGAACTCGGTGTGATCGAAGCCCGTATTTCTGATGCGACGCAGAACACCTCTTCCACACTGGAAGAACGCACCCGTGAGCTGAACTCGGTTCTCGCAGCCCGCTCGCAGGAAATCACCCGTATTCTGGCCGATACCGCAGAACCTCTGGTACAGCGCCTTGCCGATAGCGGTCAGGGTCTTGCAAGCCAGCTGGAAGAAGCAACCCATGCAGCAACCGACCGCCTGCGTTCGGAAAATGCAGCACTGGTCAACGCACTGGCCAGCCGTACGGCTGAAACCATCTCTGCAGTTCAGGAAGCCAAGTCCAACCTGTCCGATGGTGTTGGCGGCCTGATTGATCGTCTGGCAAGCTCCAATGCGGAACTTGGTCAGCTGATCGACAAAGCCACACTCAACCTCAACGATATTGATACACGTCTGGTTGAAACAACATCGAACTTTGCTGACAGCACCAACAAGGCTGCGCAGATCTTCTCCAGCTCCAGCGTTGTGATCGATAATAATATCGGCGCCCTGCGCTCACTTTCCGGCAATACGCTCTCGCAGATTGCGGATATCGCCAAGCGTTTTGAAGATCACAGTGCGGTTCTGTCCCGTGCATCTGACCTGATCAACACTGCTCAGAATGGCCTGACTGACACATTGTCCGACCGTCAGGATGCTCTGGAACGTCTGTCTACCGGTCTGCTTGCCAAATCTGAGAACATTGAGAAAGTGATGCAGGGCTTTGAAACCCTTGTTACTTCCGCTCTGGAACGCACCGAAGGCCGCACACGCAATTCGACAGAACAGCTGCGCGCTGCCATTTCCGAAGTTGTGGAACAGGCCAGCCAGAAGTTTGCAACAGCAACGGATGAAATCCGCCGTTCGGCCGCTGAAATCCGCGGTGAACTGGATGCAACCCGTGGCGAGCTGAAGCGCGGCGTATTGGATATGCCAGCGGAAGCCAAGGAATCCACCACAGCAATGCGCAAGGCAGTTTCCGAGCAGATCAATGCTCTGAAAGAACTGGCATCCATCGTCAACAAATCCGGCCGTCTGGTCGATGTGGGCGACAGCCGTGCAGACCGCACTATTGCAAAACAGACAGCCGCAGCGCAGCCTGCTCCGGCCTATGTCGCACCAGTGGTCACGCAGACTGCCGCTCCGGTACAGCAGCCTCAGAGCTATACAGTTTCCGCAGCACCTGTCCCGACACCGCAGGAAAGCGCCCGCGGCGGCTGGGTTTCCAATCTGCTGGCACGTGCTTCCGCCGATGAGGAAACAGCTTCTGCACCGCGCAACCAGAGCAATGTAACACCGCAGCGTTCCGCTGCCCATGTGGTCGACAGCCTGAACTCCCTGTCGGTTGATATTGCCCGTGCGATTGATCATGAAGCATCGGTAGAGCTTTGGGATCGCTACCGTCGCGGTGAACGCAATGTCTTCACCCGCCGTCTCTACACTCTGAAAGGTCAGCAGACTTTTGAAGAGATCAAACGCAAATACCAGATGGATGGTGATTTCCGCCGTGCGGTAGACCGCTATATGGATGATTTCCAGCGCCTGCTGGAAGATGTTGCCCGTAACGATCGTGATAACATGGTCACTCAGACCTATCTCACATCAGACACCGGCAAGGTCTACACCATGCTGGCACACGCATCGGGTCGTCTGCGTTAACCGGATACCACATTCAGAAAGGCGGGATTTTTCCCGCCTTTTTTATTTTCTGACTCCCCTGACAAAGCGTCTCAGCCTGTCAGAAACTAAATTCTGCGCTTGCCAAACCACAGGTCGAACCTTTTATAGTGAGTTCTACAGAATTACATTGCGGCATGTCATTTGCTGCTCTCAAGCATATATACCGGAGGAACTATGTCTCAGACTGCACCGCGCTATCCAGATACCCAGCTTTTGATCAACGGCGAATGGCGCAATGCGCAAAGCGGGCGCACAATTGATGTGTTCAATCCGGCCACCGGCGAAGTGATCGGCAAGGTTGCCCATGCTGAGAAGATTGATCTCGACGCTGCACTGGATGCCGCTGCCAACGGCTTTAAAATCTGGAGCGCAAGCTCGCCATTCGACCGTTCCAAATTCATGCGCCGTGCGGCAGATTTGCTGCGTGAGCGGGCAGACGCCATTGCGCCGATCCTGACCCTTGAGCAGGGCAAGCCGCTGGCTGAAGCCAAAGGAGAAATCCTTGCCGGTGCGGACATTATCGACTGGTTTGCAGAAGAGGCACGCCGCACCTATGGTCAGATCATCCCAGCGCGAGCCGCCGGTGTATCGCAGATGGCATTCAAACTGCCGGTCGGGCCTGTAGCCGCTTTCACACCTTGGAACTTCCCGATCAATCAGGTTGTGCGCAAACTCTCCGCTGCCATTGCTGCCGGTTGCTCGATCATCGTCAAAGCACCGGAAGAAACACCGGCCTCACCTGCCGAGCTGATCCGCGTTTTTGTTGATGCCGGTATTCCGGCCGGCGTGGTCAATCTGGTTTATGGCATACCGTCAGAAATCTCCGAATATCTGATCCCGCATCCGGTGATCCGTAAAATCTCGTTCACCGGCTCCACACCAATCGGCAAAATGCTGGCCGGCCTTGCCAGCCAGCATATGAAACTGTCGACCATGGAACTCGGCGGCCATGCACCGGCTATCATCTTTGATGATGCGGATGTGGAAGGCGCCGTTAAAACACTGGCTATGTCCAAATTCCGCAATGCCGGACAGGTTTGCGTTTCACCGACACGCTTCCTCGTGCAGGAAAATGTCTATGAGCAGGTTGTGCAGTCATTCACGGAAAAAGCCAAAGCCATCAAAGTCGGCAATGGTTTTGACGAAGGTGTGCAGATGGGTCCGCTGGCGAATGAACGCCGTATCCCTGCCCTCGAAACCCTGATTCAGGATGCCGTAGACAATGGCGCGCGCCTGATGACCGGTGGTCGTCGTATCGGCAATGTCGGCAACTTCTTTGAACCGACCGTCCTCGCCGATGCGCCGAAAACCGCACGCATCATGAATGAAGAGCCATTCGGCCCTGTGGCTGTGTTCTCATCCTTCAAGACGCTGGATGAAGTGATTGATGAGGCCAACCGCCTGCCATTCGGCCTGGCATCCTATGCCTTTACCCGTTCCGCTGAAAATGCACGCGAACTGGGTATGCGTATTGAGGCAGGTATGACAACAATCAACCATCTCGGCCTCGCACTGCCGGAAGTGCCTTTCGGCGGCATCAAGGATTCCGGCTATGGCACCGAGGGCGGTTCAGAAGCTATCAATGCCTATCTGACCACGAAATTTGTGACCCATCTGGTGATCTGATATCTTCTGTCAGCCATTAGAGCGTCGTGTGCCAGGCTTGGCACACAAAGGCCGCTCTAACACTTTAAAATTAGAGCATAATTTTACCTTAAACTGATCCAAGTTTAAGGAATTATGCTCTAGCTGCTACGCCCCGCCGGTGACCACACCGGCGGGGTTTATTTTACAACTTAAGTAATAAAATTATTCAGAATTCGTTTGATCTTTCAGATTGTTGCGTTACGCTCCTGACCGAGCCGGCCAAAAACAAAAACACGGCCGTGTGAATGAGGGGAACTACAGCATGACACTGATGACAACAGTCAAAAAACACAAGCTGAACAAGCTCGCACTGGCGCTGGCCTTCAGCACAGCTTTAACAGGCTCAATGCTGATGGGCGCAGCCAATGCTGCCACACCGGCGGATACGTTGGTGATCGCCATGGCGACCGATGATGTGATTTCGCTGGATCCGGCGGAATCCTTTGAAATTACCACTGCAGAAATTCTGGCCAACAGCTATGGCCGCCTGCTGCGCACAGACTATAAAGACCCGTCCAAACTGGTTGCAGATATTGCCGAAAGCTGGGAAGTCGCTGAAGACGGTAAAACTTTTACCTTTAAAATCCGCAAGGGCCAGAAATTTGCCTCCGGCAATCCGATTACCGCGCATGATGCTGCTTTTTCGCTGCAGCGTGCGGTGAAACTCGATCAGAGTCCTGTTTTCATTCTCAGCCAGTTTGGCCTTACCAAAGACAATGTGGATGAAAAAGTCTTTGCCAAAGATGATGACACGCTGGTTTTCACATCGGAAAAAGCCTTTGCACCAAGCTTTGTCTATAACTGTCTGACCGCCACAGTCGGCTCTGTTGTTGACAGTAAACTGCTCAAGGAACACGCCAAGCCGGTCACACCAACTGCAGACTCCAAAGCGGATAATGATTTCGGCCATGAATGGCTGAAGCGTAATTATGCCGGTTCCGGCGCTTTTACGATTAAAGACTGGCGCCCGAATGAAATTATTATGATGGAGCGCAACGAGAGCTATGATGGTGAAAAACCACCGCTCAAGCGCATTATTTATCGCTATGTGAAGGAAAGTGCCTCGCAGCGTATTATGCTGGATGCCGGTGATATCGACATTGCCCGTAATCTCGAGCCTGGTGATCTTGAAGCCATTTCCAAAGATGAGCGCTTCCATACAGCCAGCGCACCGAAAGGCACCATCTATTATTTCAGCCTCAACCAACAGCATGAGACATTGTCCAAACCGGAGGTTCGTCAGGCTGTAAAATATCTGGTCGATTACAGCGCCATTCAGTCTACGCTGATTAAGGGTATCGGCACGATCCACCAGAATTTCCTGCCCGCCGGTATGCTTGGTGCCACAGACGAAAACCCGTTCAGCCTCAATGTTGAAAAAGCCAAGGAATTGCTGGAAAAAGCCGGTCTGAAAGACGGCTTCACCATTACAATGGATGTGCGCAACACACAGCCGGTCACCGGCATTGCGGAATCTATCCAGCAGACTTTTGCCAAAGCCAATATCAAACTGGAAATCATTCCGGGCGACGGCAAGCAGACCCTCACCAAATATCGTGCGCGCAAGCATGATATTTACATCGGCCAGTGGGGCATTGATTACTGGGATCCGCATACCAATGCCGATACATTCGTGACCAATCTCGACAATTCCGATAATGCGGTTTCAAAAACCAGTGCATGGCGCAATTCGTGGGAAATTCCTGAATTGACGCAGAAAACACTGGCCGCTGTCATGGAAAAAGACGCTGACAAACGCGCGCAGCAATATCTGGATCTTCAGAAAGAGTTCCGCGATACCAGCCCGTTCACCATGATCTATCAGCTGAATGAAGTAGCAGTTGTCTCCAACAAGGTGAAAGATTTCATTATTTCACCGGATACCAACTATGTGCTGAAAGCTTCGAAAGAATAACCGATAGAAACGGCCGCAGACATAAGTCTGCGGCCGCTTTTCATATCCTACGACTAAAAAGCCACCCTTTTTAGCGCACAACCAGAATTGCCGTTTTGGTATGTGTCAGCACTTCACTGGTCTGACTACCCAGCAGCAGACGGCCAATACCGCGACGGCCATGGGATGTCATAACAATCAGATCGACATCGCTCTGCTGGCTGAAATCGATAATCGCCTCGGCAGGCCAGCGCTCATCAATATGTTTCAGCACGGCAGAAACACCAGCTTTCGTGGCTGCCTCACCGGCCGCTTTGAGAATATCCTGCGCCTGACGTGCCTGATTGTCATTATAAATTTCGATATCTTTCGGGCTGGCAATCCAGCCTGCACTGCTGGCGGTTGCCATCATCGGAAACGGCTCTGTTACAGTCAGAATAGTAACTTTGCTTCCAAGTTTTGAAGCCAGTTGCAGCCCCTGTTCCAGACCTTTTTGAGCCAGCTCAGATCCGTCCGTAGCAATCAAGATATGCTTATACATTATGCTGTCCCTGCTCCGTTAAATGACCTGTCTTCAGTGAAGCCGGAGCCAAAGCATTCGTAAACCTCACGCTGAAGCAGATTTTATCTTAAAACGCATAATACCATGTGTGAAGTCGAATTCCGCACATTGTAATCAACAAAATAGCGCAAAACAGCATCAATCCAAGAATTACCTGAAATTACAACTTAAAATAATAAAATATTGTGATACCATCATTTCAGTAACATGGTAAAATTATCATGTTACTTCAAAGATAATAACTTTGAAGAAAGCATATTTTATTCCGGAAAGGTACTCAAACGCTGCAGGAGAAATAAAATGAAACTTATTTCTAGAATTTACGATCATTACGGCTCTGCAAAACAGGTCGTGCATAATCTTGAGGCTGCAGGCTTTCCTCACTCTGACATTGTCATTGTCAGCCGCAAATTTGCGGAAGAAGACACAACCATGTGCGATGAGATCGTCAACTATGCCGGTATCGGCACTGTGGTTGGCGGTATTGCCGGCCTGATTGCAGGTTTCGGCCTGATCGCGGTGCCGGTCGTCGGCTCTGCGGCTTTAACAGCCGGCTGGCTGGTTGCTGCTTCAATCGGCATGCTTATCGGTGCTGCCATAGGCGGTATTATCGGTAGTGTTATCAGCTCCTTTGCCTCACATGGCATTAGCAAGGAAGATGCCCGCTTGTGCATTGAAGCCTCCAAACTGGGCAATACGATTGTCAGTTTGCGGGTGAAAGCCGATGCAGGAAATCTCACCGAAACGCAGGCCAGTCAGATTATGGATGTTCAGGGGGCGTTGACCGTTGACCAGTTCCGTGACCGTGTCCAGCAACTGCGCAGTCAAAAAAACACAGGCTCCTATACAGGAAAACCGGCTCACCGGACCTGACAGAGCAGGCGTTACTATGCTGGAGGAGATTTGATGTGATGCCGGTATAACCGGCATCAGATAATAAGCGCGCCGGAGCATGTCACATTAAGCCGTATCCGCTGCGTCCGCTCTAACAGTTTGTTTTTACGCATGTCGTTGTCGGAAAACCGGTACCCGCTTTTCCGCGACACACTCTATCCTTTTTTATAGAAGGCTTCCGGTAAACTCATCGCGTTTTTCTGGCTTGTAAACAGCACAGTCGGATCAATACGGCCGACACCGCGATAAGGACTGGTATGGATTGCCAGAATCCACATACTCATCGACGCTGTCACAATATAAATGGCGAGTGCTTTGCGCCCTGCTTTCGGCCTGTCCGCATGAACAGACGCAATAACGACCAGAGTCAAAACGGTCAGAAAGAAAACCAGATACCACTTGTAATGATTGACAGAACTTGATCCCAACGCAAGTCGCGCATTACGGGCATCCTGCATTTCATCAAAATCCCGCACCATCTGTGACATCAAAGCACCCGGTATATCCCCGCGTGCGAGGCTGATCATCGAGACACGGATATTTTGCAACGCTTCCTCAACGGCGCGGGCAGGCTGGGTATTGTAACCCTTATGCCATTCCTCAGAAATCACTGTCACGCGGTAAACAGTGAGCGCCTTGAGCAGGACCGGATCATTCAGAGCTTCCGGCCGTGCCATACCGATCAGGCGGGTGATAGATGAGCGTTCTTCGCTTGCCGCCTGATCTGCACGGCCATTGACCGTCCAGATATCGGCAGCAACAAATCCCAGCGCCAAAGCCCATGCCGTTGCAATCGTGCCGACAAATGCTGCAATCGGAAGCGTCAGAATATCCTTGGATGCCTGTCTTGCAAAAATGCGCAGAAACACCAGTCCGATTACATAAAAAATGACGCCGCAAATACAAAACAGCAAAAACATTAATGCTGGAGATATACCGAACAAATGTTGCATTCTGCCCCCTCCGAGCAAATAACGCGCAAACCAGAGCGCCGTGCGCCCCACTGGGCGCACAAAGGTAGCTCTAACACATTAAAATCAGAGCATAATTTCAATTTAAACTGATTCAAGTTTAAAAAATTATGCTCTATCTTGCAAAAAGTTCAGAGTGCTTTTCGCTGTTTATACAATATATTGCCGCACATTAAATAACAGTTCAATGCCAGAGCATGTCTCCCCAAAGCATGTACTGGTTTGAGATCAAGACAGACGTAAAATAAACTATTGAGCGGACGCAGCGGATACGATTAAAGGCGACATGTTCTAAGCCACATAGCCAGACTTAGCGTTCTGGCAAACATCTGTTGTTTTATCCGGCATAACTGGCCTGCTGGCGCATATAATCCCGCGGAGAACTACCGAGCATACGCTTGAACATCGTGGTATAGGCAGCCGCACTTTCATAGCCGGTGTCGAAGGCAACAGATGTAATTGCTTCACCGGAAGCAAGCTTAGGCAGAGATGCGAAAATACAAGCCTGCTGCCGCCATGTCACAAAACTCACACCGGTCTGCGCACGGAACAGCCTTGTAAAAGAACGGCGGCTCATCCCCATTTTCTCTGCCCAGCTGTCAATATCCGCAGCCGGATCCGGCGCTTTTAAGAATGCTTTACACAATGCGGCCAGTGCCGGTTTTTCCGGAAACGGCAGCCCCAGTTCACGTACCGGCAGGCGCTTAATCTCATGAAGCAGCAGATCAAAAAGCAAACCACTGCGCTCATCAGCAACATCAGGTTTTTGCAGCTTCACCACCTCTGCCAGCAGGCTGCGCGTCAGCTCGTTTACCGACAGCACACAAGGATGATCGCAATGGTCATAATCGCGCATATAGACCGATTGCATTTCAACACCGGAGAACATTTCAACCCGATGCTCGATACCGCGCGGAATAAGCAGAGCATGATCCGGCGGGATCATCCAGCGCCCGCGCTCGGTCACAACCAGTGCAACGCCAGAGCGTGCATAAAGAAACTGCGTTCTGGAATGGCGGTGCATCGGGATCAGCAAACCACCCGGATATTGTCTGGCAAGAGCAACAACCGGATCAGCCGCATGTTCGATCAGATGAAAACCCTGCGCAATCAGTGTATTTATATCATCAGGACTATTTAAATGCATGATTTGGCCCAGTTGAAAAACTTTACGTCCTTAGCACAAAAGCAGGCCAGAGAAAAGCGGACTAAGCAGAATGCTGCCAGTCAGTAGAGAAATCAAAAAGAGATATCCGGTCAGACAGGTATAAAGCATCATCTTTATCCGGCGCTGATCGCGGTATGAAATATTGACCTCTGACTTACAGAAAAATGCATATTTCCGGCGGGTGCCGGACAGAGCATAATTTCAAAAAGGCATAACATATCCGGAGCACTTGCAATGACGACCGTGACCAGCCAGTCACCAAAAATAACTGAAGCCACAACCGTTTCACTGATTGTGGTTGTCAGCTTCTGCCACATGTTCAACGATATTATGCAATCGCTGCTGTCAGCGATCTACCCGTTGATTAAAACCAATTATAATCTGGATTTCCGTCAGATCGGTTTCCTGACCATGACCTTCCAGATCACGGCCTCTCTGCTGCAACCGGTCATTGGTATTATCACCGATCGCTGGCCGATGCCTTACTCCCTGCCATTGTCCAGTGTCAGCACGTTTACCGGTCTTTTGCTGCTCGCCAATGCTGACAGCTATACGGTGCTGCTGATCGGTTCCAGCCTGATTGGTCTGGGATCAGCTATCTTCCATCCGGAAGCTTCGCGTGTGGCACGTATCGCTTCCGGCGGCCGCCACGGCTTTGCCCAGTCCCTGTTTCAGGTTGGCGGCAATTTCGGCTCCGCACTCGGCCCCCTGCTTGCCGCTTTCATCATCCTGCCAAATGGTCAGTCGAGCGTCGCCTGGCTGGCAATCATTGCGGTTTTCGGTTTCATCGCGCTGACCCGTGTCAGCCGCTGGTATGCTGAAAAGCAGCGCCAGAGCAAAAACAAACCCGCTGCGGACCGCACTCTGCCGCTGCCGCAGGGGCGCGTGATGTTCGCCATTCTCGTTCTGGTCCTGCTCACCACGACCAAGAATGTATATATGGCCAGTATTTCCAGCTATTTTACCTTCTTTGTCATCGAGAAATTCGAAGTCACGGTGCAGAATGCTCAGCTGATGCTGTTCCTGTTCCTCGGTGCATCGGCAGCCGGTGTTTTCATCGGTGGCCCGATCGGTGACAAAATGGGTGCCCGCTTCGTCATCTGGTTCTCGATTCTCGGCGTTATTCCTTTCGCCCTGATGATGCCTTATGCCAACCTGTTCTGGACCTGCGTTCTGGCTGTTGTCATCGGCATTATTTTCTCCTCGGCATTCTCCGCAATTGTGGTCTTTGCTCAGGAGCTGGTGCCGGGACGTGTTGGCATGATCGCCGGCGTATTCTTCGGCTTCGCATTCGGTGCAGGCGGTATCGGAGCTGCATTGCTCGGCGATTTTGCCGACAGCCACGGTATTGAATATGTCTACTGGCTGTGTTCATTCCTGCCACTTCTCGGCGTGCTGACAATATTGCTGCCGCGCCTGCCGAAAAAAATGGCCGCATAATCAGCCTATAAAAAAGCAACGGGGAAGGCCTTCCGGCCTTCCCCGTTTTTTTATCTCAATCATTATTCCGGAGCATACTTTTCCGTCGGGACCTAATCGCCGGAAAAGCAATAACGGGAACCGCCGCCTACTCCGGAATAAAGACCGGATTTTATTTCTTGATTGTTTCCATCAGCTCGTCATAAGCCTTGCAGGCTTCATTCATATCAGTGGTACCCTGATACTTCGTCTGCATTTCCTGTGACTTTGTCATGATCTCCTGAGCGCGGCTCGGATCTTTCGTCAACACTTCCTGAATCGCTGCAGTTAAATCTGTTGCTTTTTTGGTCAGTTCTTCCTGAGTGCAGGCAGATGCTGCGGAACTTGCAGCAGCAGAGATAAGCAATGCAGAAAAGGATGCAGCAACCAGTGTTTTGAATTTCATAGAAGTATCTCTCTTTATGATCTGTCGATAAACGAGCAATATTTTATGCACCGGCAGCTTATGTTGGTGTTTTTATCTTTCAAAATAACAAATTATTTTTCTTTAAAACAAAAACGAACTGACAGCAGCAATATTTCCATTCCTCCCGAAAATGGATTATAGAAAACAACAGAACTATGGGGGAGCAATATGTTGCGAATGGTGTTTTTGTCTGTTGCGGCACTGGGTATGACTACGAATGTCTGGGCGCAGCCCATTGATACATACAAGGCCCGCCTCAGCAAACAGGACCATTACAACTCATCGGGCGTAGCTCTGAACTCCGCAGCCACGATTATCCGTCAGGATCGCGCCAATTTTTATATTTTCGGAAAAATGGATCCGGAAGATGAATCCGACGTGTTTTTTAATGACAAGGCAAACCGTGCAAGACTGGAGAAAATGCTCACCAAAGGCTCTCTCTCTGACCGCGACCGTGCGATTATTGAGAATGGCACACCGCTGATACGCGTAGACATTCATCCGGAATATGTCGAAGTCACTGTCGAGCAGGACTAGAGCGCGTGCGTTTAATTGCATCCACTGCGTTTGCTCTGGATTCTTGTTTTTGCGCATGTCATTACCGGAAAAAACGGTACCTGTTTTTCCGCGACATGTTTTAGAGCGCCCTGCACCAGATCAGGCGCACAAAACTCACTCTAAACAGATTTCAGGTCTTTCCAGAAATAGATCGTGCCGGTCAAAGTGCCGAAAGGATCCAGTGCAAAATCCGGCACTTCACCAACCCGTTTAAATCCCAGCCGCTCATAAACCGATACAGCAAGACTGTCACTTGCCGTATCAAGCATCAGATGTGTGCGGCCATGCTGTAATGCCAGAGCTTCGGCTGTCTGCATCAGCAATGTCGCCACACCGCGCCCGCGACTGGAAACAGATGTCATCAGCTTGCTGATTTCCGCACGATGCGGCTGGTTAGCCGTCTGCACCAGAACCAGACTGACTGTACCGGCAAGTTTTTCGCCATCAAAAGCACCGAGAATAATTCGCTCACCGTTCTGCGCAGAACTCATCGCCCCCTGCCAGAATGCCTCTGCCGTTTCCGGCTCAAGAGGATGCATGAAACTGACTGAACCGCCACTGGCGACTGTTTCGATCAGAAGATCGCACAGCTGTGTGATGTACGAATTATCATAAGACAGAGGTTTAATTTCGAAGCCAGCCATAGTCATTAGCTCTCACAAAAATCAAAATCAGCATAAATTATTTTGAATATACTCCTGCTGTAAATAGCATAAATTACTACCTTTAAAAAAATCACTAAATATTTGAATTATCTAATTTAAAACAGAACCAATATGCTCTCAAAATAAAAAAGCACTTTAAAAAACTTGCCTTCATAATCAGGCAAACTTACTGGTCATAATTCGGGAAGCTGCTTAAGAGCAATCTGAACAATGGTTCGGGGGCTGATGTGTATCAAATTCTCTTAAGAGCAACATTCGTGACTGCTTTAGTGGTCGCGCTAAGTCAGATATTTTCATTCAGCATCCGTTATGCATCCGGTCAGCCCTTCACAGCTTTTGTCTTTTTGATGAATTCAATACTGCCTGTGCTAACCGGCTTTCCGATCAGCATGTATATTTTTATACAAAATGCAAAACTGAAAAAGACGACAGACGAGCTGTATGAAGCAAACCGGCTGTTACAGATACGCGCTGACACTGACAGCATGACCGGCCTTCTGAACAGAAATGCTTTTCTTGAACAGGTCAAACACGTCAACAAAAATTGCGCACAAGCAGCATTGCTGGTGATAGACGCCGATAATTTTAAAAACATCAATGACCTTTATGGGCATCATGCCGGTGACAAAGCCCTGATAGCAATTGTCAGTGCTCTGCAGTTTTCATTACGGACAAACGATCTTATCGGTCGTATCGGCGGTGAAGAATTTGCTGTATTCCTCAGCAATACTGAAATGGCTGAGGCGCAAGATATTGCCGAACAATTGCGCAAAAATGTTGAGGCAATCAATTTCATGCCTTTGCCGGATCAGCCTTATCCGCTGACAATCAGCATCGGCATCGCCCTTTCTTCAGGCCTTTTGACCACTGCGCAGCTCATCCGCATGGCGGATCAAAGCCTTTATCAGGCAAAAGCCAACGGCCGCAATCAGGTGGTGCTCAACCAGCAAAGCCTCGGCCAAAACCGCAACACCACCGGCTAAGCCGATTGCTTTCGTATGGGCATATTAGCCCGCAAAAAAAGACCGTTCGCAATGTCTGCAGAACGGCCTTTTTCGTTTCAGTGCTAATGAAAGCGCCTATTCAAGCCCGAGAAACTGAAACGGCTCTGCTTCTTTAAATTGCTCATTCACATTGCCGGCAAAGACATTGGTCTGATTTTCGCCCAGATCGAGCTTTTTGACCTTGCCGGTTTCAGCGGAAAAATCCATGCCTTTCAGGTCAACCCAGAATGTATTGGGTGTCAGTGCAGACTCGAAGAAATAGAGTTTACGCTTCTGATCGGCCACAGTTCTCCAGCGTGTGGAAGAGATATTCGGCTGATCCGGCGTGGTAATACCATATGGCACCGACACATTGCGAATAACGCCAAACACGCTTGCCAGTGCCACATCCGGATTTTCGCTCTTCGGAATGGCATTAATATAGAATGATGCGCGGGCAAAACGGTCTGCGGCACGATTGGTACCGGGCAGCATGACTGTGCCGCCGATCTGCTGCCAATAGCTGTTCAGTGCCAGCTGCTGGTCAAAAGTCGGGGAGTTTGTCATGACCTGATATTTACGGTTGTGATGAATAACCTGCTTACCGTCGATATATTCAATAATTGCGCTGTCGCCGCTCGCATCAGAAATGGCCAGATGCAGCGTTGCCAGTCTGCTTTCCCCCGGAACCTTATCGGTAACAATCGTATAGGGCTCAGTCTTCAGCGCGGCGACAGCTTCTTCCACCGTTGCGTAATTATCAAGTACATATTGCGCCCATGCCGCAATTGTCAGGCCGGGTTTGTCTTTTGTGAATTCCGGATATTCGGATTCCACCAGCCACAAAACGCTGGCAGAAAGCCCGACTTCATTCATACCGTCTGTGGTTGCAATATCGTAGCCCGAAGCAATGATGCTGCCATATTTGGATGTCCATTCGACAGAATTTTCACCGGCCTCGCCATTCCGCTTCATGCCCTTCGGAAACAGCCAGAGATTGGTCGCAACATCCACTTTCCAGTCCATGGAACGTGCCGTGATCACATCATCATTTGCACCCTGATAGACGACACGGGTGCAGGCTTCCGCGATCAGCGGCGAAGCGAATAAGGACAATGCAACTGTTTTAGCCACAAGCGCGGAACGAACCGCTTTACGGTGCAGAAACATCAGAAAACCCCGCTTTTTTTTAATAAGATCAGAACCGCATGGACAGACCGAGAACCGGCCCGTGCTGCACGACATCCCATTTAAAAGTGTGTCCGGTAAAATCATCACCCTGATAATCCTGCGACAGAACGCGGTAGCCAATGCGCAGATTGGTCGGGCGATCAAACAGGAAAGTCCGGTAGCCGAGATAGGCCTGCGCATTCACGCTGAGTTTGGAACCAACGCCAAAACCGCCGATATCAGCCTCACCGGACAGATTCCAGCGCTCGTTCAGGTCAGTTTTCAAACGCACACCGATAAACGGATCGGTCCATTCTGCTTTTTTGGTAACGCTGAATCTTCCGACGGCAAGATCGGCTTTGATTTTTGTCCAGCGCACCCCCACTGTCGGCTCAACTGTAAAACGTTGCGGGTCGTTGAAAACGGTTACGCCACCCAGCTCCTGCTCGTAAACGCGATAGAATGCACCACCGGCGATCGAGGTTGTCTTCACATTCAGAGCCAGCTCATTGGCAAACAGGTTTTCGTCCTGTGTCGTGGAAACATATTGACCGTCAATATAAAAACCCAGCGGGCCTTTAACAATCTCAACATTACCCATCACAGCCATATCAAGATTATCAAAAATCTCTGAAAACGGGATATTTACATCCGTATGAATACCGGCCAGCGCGGATTTACCTTTGAGCGAAGCACCCCAAACATAAGGGCTGACGATAATCTTCCAGCCATCTTCGGCAATATATTGAGGCTGCGTCACATCTGCAGCCATTGCATTGCACATCATAGCCAAACCGGAGAGTGCTGTAGTGGTGAGAAGTGCAATATTACGCATAAGCTGGCATGCCCCTTGCCGATAAATTAAGAATCTATTGAGAAAATAGATGATTATGGCAGGCGGTCAACTTCCGTACGAAGTATTCAGCGGGCATTTTTAATAAATACCATGATAAAGCAAAAATAAATTGTGCAAGCAGATCAAAAACAGCTGCGAAAAATAACAATGTTCAAATCGCTTTTATTTCCAGATCATAGACCAGCACTCCATCTGTACCGCCCTGCGCCGCTGCCACAATTTTCGTGCCGGTTTTCTGATGCTCAGGATCAGCAAGATAGGTATCACGGGATTCAGCATCAGCAAAATCCACAATAAAACCTTCCGAATAACCTTTATCCATACCGGTTTCAGGGCTGACATTCTTGCCAATATGCACGGCGAGAAGCCCTTTTAAACGAGATTTTAACGCAGTGATTTCTGCAAAAATCACATCCTTCTCAGCCTGTGAAACCGATGATTTAAAGTGAATGAAGACACAGTGACGGATCATAAGGGCTCCTAGAGCGTATCCCGAAAAGTGTGAAGCGGTTTTCGGATAAGATACGCGTAAAAACAAAAAGACAGAGCATTTCTATGATTCAAAATAAACCAGAAATGCTCTAGTGAATTTGTGTCCGTGCACGCGGACGGAAATCATTGCGCTCATCTGCAAAAATCGCGGCAGGCAATGGCGGTAAACCACGGATAATATCCGCCGCTTTTTCCCCCACCATAATGGTTGGCGCATTGGTATTGCAGGACGGCACACGCGGCATCACCGAACTGTCGCAGACACGCAGTCCCTCCAGGCCATGAACTTTAAGGTCAAGGCCGACAACGGCATCCTCACCCGTTCCCATTTTGCAGGTGCCTACGGGATGATGATCGGTTTTCGCATTGGCACAACCATAATCAAACAAATCCTGATCACTCATTATCTGTTTACCCGGTAGTTTTTCCGCCAGAATAAAAGGCTTCAAAGCTGCCTGATCGAAAATTTCACGTGCGATTTTCAATCCCTCAATCGACATTTTAACATCATGGGGATCAGACCAGTAATTCGGGTCGATCAGCGGCGCAGCAGCAGGGTCAGCCGACCGCAACCGGACGGTGCCGCGCGAACGTGGATGCAAATAGGCGGAATTAAGCGTGACACCGGCATTTTTAAGTTTTGCAACACCGGCTTCGATACCGGAACCAAGGCCAAGATGAAACTGAATATCCGGTGAACGTGCCTGTGGGTCCGCATACCAGAAACCACCGGTCTCGAACAGGCTCGAGGCGACAGGCCCTGAGCGGAACAACACATATTCCAGCCCTGCCCACAATGTGCGATGCAGCTTGGCAACATTGTCATAGGTATGATCGCCTGTGCATTCCGAAATCACAAACAGGTCAAGGTGATCCTGCATATTGGACCCCACACCGGCCAGATCATGCTGAACCGCAACACCGGCAGATTTCAGATGATCCGCAGGACCAATACCCGATTGCAGCAATAATTTCGGCGAACCGATAGCGCCGGAGCACACCAGCACTTCGCGCTCGGCACGGATAATCTCTGTGCCTTTTGCTGTGGCAATCTCCACACCAACTGCCTGTGATCCCTCCAGCACAATACGCGTTACAGCTGCGCCGAGCCGGATTGTCAGGTTCTTGCGGTTTTTCACCGGCTCAAGATAAGCAAGAGCAGCAGAAGAGCGGCGGCGATTGCGTTGTGTCAGCTGATAGAACCCGACACCGGCCTGTGTTTTACCGTTAAAATCATGATTGTAGGGAATACCCAGTTCTTGCCCCGCGCGGATATAAGCATCGCAAATCGGCAAGGCAGAAACCGGCATCGACACGCCAAGCGGACCACCATACGAATGATAATCATCTGTAAAACGCTGATTATCCTCAGCACGCTTAAAATATGGCAGAACCTCGCGATAGCTCCAGCCTTTGCAACCGTCTTCCTCAGCCCAGAGATCATAATCCGCGGCATTGCCCCGCGTATAAAGCTGGGCATTAATCGTCGAGCCGCCACCGATAACCTTTGCCTGCGTATAGCGCAGCACCCGCCCCTTCATA
Organism: Hyphomicrobiales bacterium; assembly: GCA_900470285.1. GTDB lineage: Bacteria > Pseudomonadota > Alphaproteobacteria > Rhizobiales > Rhizobiaceae > Pseudochrobactrum. Next base: position 24,997 of record UCAG01000008.1, on the reverse strand, counting down.
TGTTTTTGCGGAACAGTCTCCCAGCCCCAGCTGGCAACACCTTTGGTCATCTTGGCAAAGCCTGCAGGCATATGAAACAACGGATTGCGATCATTGCCACCGGCTTCTAACAGCAAAACCTTCACATCAGGGTCTTCTGACAAGCGGTTTGCCAGAACACAACCGGCAGGCCCCGCACCGGTGATAATATAATCATAACGCATAGTTCTGATCCTTAAATCAGGTCATTTCAGAAATGCACGTCAGAAGCGCGCAATTGACAGGCCGCCATCCGCAGCAATCACTGTTCCCGTGGCGAAATGCATGGCACCGGAAGCAAGACCGGCACAAATCGCTCCGATATCCACCGCCTCTCCCCAACGACCGGCAGGCACCAGCCCTTCAGCAATCAGCGCATCATATTTTTCTGAGACTTTTGCAGTCATATCTGTGCGGATAATGCCGGGACGAACTTCAAAAACCGCAATACCACTCTTAGCAAGCCGTAATGCCAGTCCCTGACTGAAAGCCGACAGACCTGCCTTGCTGACACAATAGTCCAGCCGCTCGGGTGAACTGGCAGATGCGGAAACCGAGGTAATATTAATGATTGTACGGGCTTTCTGGCTATGCTTCACCGCCAGCATTGTGCGGACAACAGCCTGCGTAAAAAAGATCGTGCCCCGCAGATTAACATTCATGACCGTGTCAAAGTTTTCCGGCCGCAACTCCAGAAAATCCCCGCGTATAACAGAGCCGATACCCGCATTATTCACAAGGCAGTCAATTGTGCCAAAGTGCTGAAATATAGCATCAACAGTTGTTTGATGCTGACCGGTATCAGACAAATCCGACTGCCAGTAATGCGCATCGGCACCCAGCGCACCGAGTTCCGCGAGTACAGGATCGTCAGTCTGAGCGGCCTCTATTCCGGTGACCGCAATATCAAATCCCGACTGCGCAAGTGCTTTGGCAGTCGCGAAGCCAATACCGCGACGGCCGCCGGTAATCAGAGCAACAGGACGTTGTGCAACTGTCATGACTGCAAATCCTTTGCAGAAATATGTGCGGCCACACGCAACGCCTGCGCAGCAATTGTGAGTGCAGGATTAACCGCCGCAGACGTCGGCAGAAAAGATGCATCAACCACAAACAGATTGGGATGGTCATAGGCACGGCAAAAAACATCCAGCGGTGCCTGTGCCGGATCATTCCCCATCCGCACCGTTCCGCATTGATGTGACGGCGTGCGCTTGTCAAAAACACGGGACAAAACGAGTGGAAAGCCAGCGGCCTTCAGCACTGTCTTCAACTTTTTCACCAGATCAAGATGCGCCTGCCAATTGGTGCGTTGCCACTGCATGATGATACGCTCGCCATCCACCATAATCCGGCTGTCCGGATGCGGAAGATCCTCGCTCATCGCGTAGAAATCGATGGCATGAGAGGAGAGTTTGTTCAGCATCCATAGCGGTACTTGCGGCAGGCTGGCTTTGAGAATCTGTCCGGAAACACGTCCCAGAAGCTGCACATTCCCTAAAGGTGCGCCACCCTCGCCATCGGAAAGATAGAAATCATTGAGGCCGAAAGTCTTTTGATAAACGGACGTATTTTTATACCATGGCGATACGGCCAGAACCGCACTCGCATTATGGTTCATGAAGTTACGGCCAACCTGCCCTGAGGAATTGGCCAATCCCTGAACGTGCTGCGCATTGGCTGAGCGCAGCAGCAGAGCGGCAGATTGCACCGCTCCCGCAGACAGGATCACCAGTTTCGGCGTCAAACGATATTCAGTGCCGTCTTTCACATAACAGACACTTTCAATATGCCTGCCGTCAGCAACTGTATTCAGTTTTGTAACCCGTGAACCGGTTTGCAAGCGGATATTGGAGTGCTGCAAGGCTTTGGCCAGCGCAGTCGTTTCAGCATCCATTTTACCGTCATCGCAATTGGGATGCGCATCCCACGGCGTTTTGGCCTTGCGCAACCAACGCTCCACATCCACACCCAGCGGCAGTGAAAAAGGCTGCAAGCCATTAGCCTTCAACCGTGCCCTTACCTTAGCAATCGCAGGCTCCTCAGGTACAGACGGAAAGGCATAGGCTTGTGAATGAAACGGCTCGGTCGGATCTTCACCCGCAGCCCCCCGCACCTGATAAAGCTGCTCGGCCTCAGAATACCACGGCTCAAGCTCTTCATAGGCGAACGGCCATGCAGGAGACACGCCCTCCCTGTGGTGCATCTCTTCAAAATCCTCGGCGCGGTAACGCAACAGCACCGCGCCATAGAATTTTGAATTGCCGCCGACATTGTAATAATTACCGGGATTAAAAGCTGTATATCCGCCTGCACGGCTGCTTTTCTCATACCAAAACTCATCTGGCCGGAAAAAGCCGTGCTGAAAGATTGCCGCCTGATCACGATTTTCCGGTCTGTCCGGCAAGTGCCCGCCAGCCTCAAGGATCAGAATATCAGCGCCGCTCGCCGCCAGCCCTGAAGCGACTGTTGCCCCGCCGATACCTGAACCGATAATGACAATATCCGGTTGCTTTGATGAAGAAACACTCATGCGCTCATCTCACGCAATACGCTGTTGTGTTTGCGGATCAAAAAACACGGCTTTATCCAGATTAAAGGCCAGCCGCGCGGTTTGCCCTGCATGGATATGCGCATCTGCCCGCAAACGCGCCACCACTTCCTTACCGCCGAGCTTGGTCACCGCAAAAGTGTCCGATCCTGCCGGTTCCACAACCTCAATGTGGCAGTCACCTTCCGCGATAGTGCCCGCATTACGGTCTGTGCCGTCAGGATCAGTCAGCGCCTCAGGACGGATACCGAAGACCACTTGTTTACCGGCATAGCTACCCAGTTCCCGCTGCCCCGCAGGCACCGGTAGTTTCAGCGGATCGCTATCTGGCCGCTCAAGTGAAATCTGCAGCCCCTGCGCACTGTTTTCTACAGTTCCTGTCAACAAATTCATGGCTGGTGAGCCCATAAAATCCGCTACGAACATATTGACCGGACTGTTATAAATTTCTGCCGGTGTGCCGAATTGCTGCAAAATTCCATCTTTGAGAACGGCAATTTTTGTTGCCAGTGTCATCGCTTCAATCTGGTCATGGGTCACATAAACGATTGTGGTTTTCATGCGCTGATGCAGACGTTTGATCTCGGTGCGCATATCCACACGCAGTTTGGCATCAAGATTGGACAGCGGCTCATCAAACAAAAACACCTGCGGATTACGCACCAGTGCCCGCCCCATCGCCACACGCTGGCGCTGACCGCCGGAAAGCTGGCTGGGTTTGCGATTCAGCAAATGCCCGATCTGCAACATTTCCGAAACGTCGCGAATGGCCTTTTCACGTTCGTCTTTCGGAACGCCGCGCACTTCCATGCCGAATGCGATATTTCCGGCAACCGTCATATTCGGGTAAAGCGCATAGGACTGAAATACCATGGCAATATCACGCTTGGACGGTGGCAGATCAGCTACCGCTTGACCATTAATGGCAATATCACCGGAGCTGATCGGCTCCAGTCCGGCAATCGTGTTGAGCAAAGTGGATTTTCCGCAGCCGGACGGCCCGACAAGCACCAGAAAACCGCCCTCCTCAACCTCAAGACTGATATCCTTGAGAATTTCTACTGCGCCGTATGACTTGCGAAGGTTTGTGATTTTAAGAAATGACATGCTTTATCCCTTCACAGCACCAGACATCAGACCACGTACAAAATAGCGGCCGGAAACGATGTAAACGATCAGCGTTGGCAGCGCGGCGAGGATCGCCGCTGCAAAATGAACATTATATTCCTTCACCCCCGTTGAGGATGAGACGAGATTATTCAGCGCTACCGTCATCGGCGTGGATGACGCACCGGAAAATGACGCACCGAACAGAAAGTCATTCCAGATATTCGTGAACTGCCAGATGACCGAAACCACGATAATCGGCCCTGAAGACGGCAACAGAATACGCCGGAAAATCTGCATGAAACTTGCCCCGTCGATCTGAGCGGCACGCACCAGCTCCGTCGGAAATGCCTCGTAATAATTCCGGAAATACAGAGTTGTGAAGCCAAGACCATAGATGACATGCACCATGATAAGCCCCCAGATTGAACCGGAAAGTCCCAGCATTCCGAGAATGCGCGCCATCGGGATCAGCACAATCTGAAACGGAATGAAGCAGGACAAAAGCAGCAATCCGAAGAAAATATTCGAACCGCGAAAACTCCATTTGGTCAGTACATAACCGTTGAGCGCACCGACAATGGTGGAAATCGCAACAGCAGGCACCACCATCAAAATCGAGTTGATGAAGAACGGCTTCACACCGGTTGGCTGCACACCGATCTGCGCTGTAGACCATGCAGACAGCCACGGCTCGATCGTCCAGCTTTGCGGCAGATTGAGCATGCCGCCCTGCCGGATCTCCTCAAGCGGCTTGAAAGAATTAACCACCATCACATAAAGCGGCAGCAGATAATAAACGGCGAAGATCAGCAACAGCGTATAGATCAGCGCCCGCGTCAGCCTTTTATGCGAGATTGCATTTTGCGGATTCTCAGAACCACTCATCAGCGCTTCCCTCCGCGAATTTCCGCATAAAGATACGGGATGATAATCGAGAAAATCATCGCCAGCATAATAATCGCCGATGAAGCACCGATCCCCATCTGATTGCGGGTAAATGTATAGGAATACATAAAAGTTGCCGGCACTTCAGTTGCCTGTCCGGGGCCGCCGCCGGTCAGGGCAACAACAAGATCATAGGCCTTGATCGCCAGATGCGCGAGCACCACAAAAGCCGACAGGAAGACCGGCCGCATCATCGGGATAATAATCCGGCGATAGGTCGTGAATGTCGATGCACCGTCAATCTGCGCGGCCTTGATGATTTCATTATCCACGCCGCGAAGTCCGGCCAGAAACATCGCCATAATAAAACCGGATGACTGCCAGACAGCTGCAATCACCACACAGTAAATCGCGTAATTACGGTCTTTAATCCAGTTGAACTGAAAGCTTTCCCAGCCCCAGACCTGCATCGTATGTTCAAGTCCGATACCCGGATCGAGAAACCACTTCCATGCCGTGCCGGTTACAATGAAGGACAGCGCCATCGGATAAAGATAAATCGGGCGCAGAAACCCTTCGCCGCGTATCTTCTGATCCAGCATAATCGCCAGAAACAGCCCGATTACCGAGCAGATAATGATATAAAGTGACGCAAAAATCGCCAGATTGGAAATTGCCCGCCACCAGTGCGGCAGCGCCCAGAGCTTGGAATAATTCTCCAATCCTACGAAATTATAGGATGGCAACATCTTACTGTCTGTCAGCGACAGAAGCCCCGTATAGGCAATGAAGCCATACACAAAAATCAGGATAATAAAAAAGCTCGGAGCCAAGACAAGTTTTGGCAACAGCTCCTGCAACCAGCTGCGGCTATTCATGGTCAATCACCACACTTGGCACATATCCGGCCAGACAACCGGACAGGCGCTTAAAAAAATTCAATTTCAAATGCTGTCAATAAATGACCGGTCACAATCGGTGCCGGATCACAGAGGCTGCGCAAAGGCAGCCTCCGGTTTTGCAATCAGTTTACTGAGCGGCGGCAACGGCTGCCACAAGCTCTTTCACAGCTTCTTCCGAAGTCAGTTCACCGTTAAATTCGCGGGTTACAACATCGTAAATCGCATTTTTAACAGCGGCAGGATTGGCATAGCCATGCGCCATGGAACCGAGCATTGTGCCCTTCTCACTGGCTTCCTTCACATCAGCGATTGCTTTTTTACCGCAGGCATCAAAGGCGGTATCCGGTACATCGGTACGTGCCGGTGCCGAACCTTTAACGACATTGAAAGCGGACTGGAATGTCGGGCTTTCAATCGCGGAAGCCATTTGCAGCTGCGCCGGAACTTTGTCTTCCGCAACTTTGAACATCGCAAACATATCGGAGTTGAAAGTTACAGCGCCCTGTGTCCCCGGATAACGCATACAGACGAAATCCTCACCCGGTTTCTTACCGGCTTTGACAAATTCGCCCTTTGCCCAGTCGCCCATAAATTGCAGACCGGCTTTCCCCTCAATCACCATCGCTGATGCCAGATTCCAGTCACGACCGGAGAAATTATCGTCCACATAGGAGCGCAGCTTGGTCATACGATCAAAAGCCTGTTTCATCGTATCACTGCCAAGGGCTTCCGGATCGAGATCAATAAAGGCTTTTTTGTAAAAATCTGTACCGAATGACAGCACAACAGCATCAAAAATCGTGCCGTCCTGCCATGGCTGACCGCCATGGGCAACAGGTGTAATGCCCTGCTCCTTGAACTTGTCCAGCAGTGCAATCAGCTCATCCCAATTGGCCGGTTCTTTACCGCCCGCCTTGTCGAGCGCTGCTTTGTTGATCCACATCCAGTTGGTGGTGTGAACATTCACCGGAGCGGCAATCCAGTGACCGTCATATTTGGCAAATTCCTGCAACGGTGCCGGAATAACCTTTTCCCAGCCTTCTTTCCCAGCAATTTCATCCAGATTGCCGAGCGCGCCTTCTTTTGCCCAGTCACGAATATCAAAACCAAGCATCTGTACGGCAGTCGGCGGATTTCCCGCTGTAACACGGGCACGCAGAACGGTCATCGCTTCTGTACCGCCGCCACCGGCAACCGGCATATCCGTCCAGCCGATCCCTTTACCTTCGAGATCTTTCTTCAATACATCCAGAGCTGCCGCCTCGCCGCCGGCTGTCCACCAGTGCAGCACCTCTACATTCTCCGCAGCCTGCGCTGCACCTGCCATAAAACCTAAAGCCATTGCTGTTGTTGTCATAAACTTGCGCATCGTATTCCTCCCGTTTGCAAGTTGTCAGCAGCGGAATCCTCCCGCTTGGTCATTACCTGCTGTCCTCCCGAACAGCATAAATTTTCGGCTCGCAAGATTGATCGGGCTATTCTTTTACGACCAACCGTCAGGCGAAATAGGACGTTACAATTCTCCGTTCGTCAAGCAGTGTTCTGCAAAATTCAAATCGATTAAAATATTATTCTTCAGCCGCGCTCCCGCCACGCACCCAATGCGTTTTTCGTGAGCCGATATGCATATTCAGAGTTTTTGTTTCCGTGTAATCTTCAACGGCATGACGGCCAAGCTCCCTGCCCTGTCCGGATTGTTTATAGCCGCCAAACGGTAATTCCGATGCGCCATCCATGAAAGTGTTCATCCAGATTGTACCGGAACGCACCTTGCGCCCCACAGTCAGACATGTATCGAAATCACGACTCCAGACACTGGCAGACAGGCCGTAATCTATGGAATTTGCAATATGAATTGCCTCTTCCGCAGTTTCAAATGTCAGTACAGACAAGACAGGGCCGAACACTTCCTCACGCGCCACGGCCATATCCGGCGTAACTCCCGATAGCAAAGTCAGCTCCATATATTGACCGCTGTCAAAATCCACGGTTCCGCCGCCGGCACTCAGTGCAGCACCATCCGCTTTAGCACCGGATATATAGGTTTTGATTTTCTCCAGATGCTGCTGACTGATAATTGCACCGACCTGCGTTTGCGGATCAAGCGGATCCCCCAGCTTCACCTTTTTTGTAAGATCAATAATGCGGGAGATCACATCATCCGCGATATCTTTATGCAGAATCAGACGTGAACCCGCATTGCAACATTCACCGGCATTGAAATAAGCTCCGAATACCGCAGCATCGATAAATGCATCCAGATCAGCATCAGGAAAGACGATTTGCGGGTTCTTACCGCCAAGCTCCAGCGATACTTTTTTCAGTGTCTGCGCTGCATTCGCCATAATCAGACGACCGACACCGGTTGAACCTGTGAAAGACACCATATCCACATCGGCATGCGTGCTCAGCAGCGCACCCGCACCGGCACCCGTACCGGTGATAATATTCACAACACCGGCAGGAACACCCGCTTCGGTCAGAATTTCACCCAAGATCAGCGTGGAGCCTGATGTCATCTCCGAAGGTTTGACAACACAGGAACATCCGGCAGCGAGAGCAAAAGGCAGCTTCTGGCTGATAATCAGAAACGGGAAATTCCACGGCGTAATCATCGACACAACGCCGATTGCCTCGCGCAGCACAACGCCCAGCGTGCCGTCACCGAGCGTATTATAACTCTCACCGTGCAAATCACGGGCAAGTGCCGCCGCATAACGCCAGATATCAACAGCACCGGCAATCTCGCCCCGCACCTGACTGATCGGCTTTCCAGCCTCGACAGCATCCCAGAAACTCAGTTCTTCTGCGCGCTTCTCAATCATATCCGCGATTTTCAGCAGGATATTGGAGCGTTCGGCACCGGTTTTGCTGTTCCATATTCCTGTATCAAAGCTCTGTTTTGCAGCTGCAATCGCGTGTTCTGCATCAATATTACTGCCTTCAGGATAACGGCTCACCGGCACTCCATGCCCCGGTGCAATGCGTTCCAGCATCCTGCCGGATGCTGCGGCCACCCATTCGCCAGCAATCAGCATTTTAAAATCACGAACAATGATATCTGCCGAAGGCTTAGGCGCAATCAGAACTGCCATTACCATTCTCCTTTGAAATTTGCCGGACGTTTGCCGCTGAAAGCCGCAACCCCTTCTTTGAGATCACCGGTTTTGGCGGCCAGCATGGAACCGAGTGTTTCAACTGCTGCGCCATTATCCTCATTATTGGCAACACCGATCATCAGCTTGGATATTTCAAGCGCCGCAGGCCCGCGTGTCACAATACGTGTTGCATAGGCCTTGGCAGCCTCCAAACCTGCACCGCTTTCAACAACCTGATCCACCAGCCCCAGTTTGCAGGCATCTTCAGCACCGAACATCTCGCCGCCCAGTACCATACGCCGGACAAGCTGCGCACCAAACCGCCGTACCAGACGCTGCGTACCGGACCAGCCGGGAACCATGCCGAGTGATGTTTCCGGCAGACCGATTGTTATATGTTTTTCCGCAATGCGGATATCTGCCGCTCCGGCAAGTTCCAGCCCGCCGCCAAGTGCATGACCGTTTATCGCCGCGATCAGCGGCATTCTTAAAGTTGCCAACCGCTCAAAAACCCGATGTCCTAAACGCACCCACTGATGGCCGAATTCATTGGCCTGCATCGCGCCCCATGCTTTGATATCACCGCCGGCGGAAAAAGCTTTGCCCGCACCCGTGAGAATAACAACCCGCACAGCACTATCCGCCTCAACCGCATCACAGGCTGCTGATAATTCCTTCAGCATTTCAATATCAAATGCATTGAGCTTATCTGGCCGTGTGACAGTGATCGTGGCAATGGCGCCATCACGGGAAGTTATAATACGCGGCTCAGTCATGATCTGCCCCTGCGATCTGCTCTTGTAAGATAAGTTGCGGCTTTTCCGGCAAAGTCAGACCAAGAATCTCCTCCCTGAATAAAGCGGCATCCATCAGTTTCAGTTCCGGCGAAATGATGAGCGGAAATTCCGACTGCTCCAGAATATGCGCCTGCAAATCCACACCCGGTGCAATTTCCGTGAGCATGATGCCCTGTGGTGTCAGCTTCATCACGCAGCGTTCAGTCACATAGGTAATATCCTGTCCTTGCGCGACGGCACGGCTACCGGAAAATGTGACATGCTCCGTTTCATTGACCAGTTTCTTCAGCTTGCCTTCTTTTTCAATGACCAGTCTGCCGCCCTCAATGCCGAGCTTTGCCCCCGCATTAAACATGCCGGAAAAAACAATCTTCTTTGCCCGCGCAGTAATATCGACAAAACCACCGGCGCCCGCGGTCACATGCGGGCGGAAAGACAATCGCGATACATTGACGGAGCCGTCACGCCCGATCTCAAGAAAGGACAGGAGTGAGGCATCAAAGCCGCCGCCCTGAAAATAAGTAAACTGATAGGGCGAAGGCATATAGGCATCAGCATTGGAGGCACAGCCGAATGCAAAATCCAATAGTGGTACACCGCCGACAGCGCCCTGCTCAATCACCCATGTGACTGAGCCGTGCAGCCCTTCTTCCATCAAAATACGCGGCACATTGGCTGAAATACCAAAACCGAGATTAACGCAGCTTCCCGCTTCAAGCTCCTGCGCAACACGGCGTGCAATGACCTTCTGCACATTGAATTCCGGCACGCGGAAACTCTCCAGCGGTCTGAAAATCTCGCCGGAAATCGCCGGGTCATAAACTGTCTGCGTTGTCTGTTTCTGTTCCGGATCAACGATAATATAATCGACCAGCATACCCGGAACACGCACATCATGCGGTTTCAGCGAGCCCTGTTTGGTAATGCGCTTCACCTGCGCGATAACAATGCCGCCATTGTTACGGGCGGCCAATGCCTGATCCAGCCCGCCGAGATAGGCTCCCTCATGCTCATAAGTGAGATTGCCGTGTTCATCAGCCGTTGTTGCCCGAACGATGGCAACCTGCGGTATGATATTGGGAAAATAGAGCCATTCTTCATCCGCAAATTCAATCTTGCGCACAACCGGCTCCCGCTGTGCTGCCTCGTTCATGGCGCAGCCTTGCCGGTCAGGATCGACAAAAGTGTCCAGTCCGATTTTAGTTATCACACCAGGTCGTTTGGCAGCAGCCTCACGATGCATATCAAACAGAATGCCGGAAGGCACATTATAGGCAGGAATTTCATTCGCACCGATCATCTGCCAGATCAGCGGCGGTTCTGCCGATGACGGGCCGGACGGATAAGAGCCGCCGATAATTTTCGCCAGCAGACCTTTTTTGGCAATATGATCGATGCCTTTGATACCGCTCATATCTCCAGCCGCAATCGGATGCAGCGTCGTGAGATTGCGCGGATGCCCCGTTGCCTCAAAGTGCTCACCGATAGCTCTGAGCATCAGATCAGGGCAACCAAGTCCGCTTGATGAGGAAACGGTAACCACAGCATGATCGGGGATCAGAGCCGCGGCCTGTGCGGGAGTAATATGCTTACTCATATTATCACTCTCCCAAACCGGTTCTGATTTGCACGGCACTGCCGCTTTTCACGGATTGCGCCACGGCAAGCGCGGTTGCCAGAGACCAGACACCATCCTCTCCGCTGGCAGAAACTGCGCCTTTACCTTTGACCGCGTTGTGAAATGCCTCCAGCGCAGTTTCATAAAGATTGCGCTGCTCCAGCGGCAAAACCTGCTCGCCCTCCGCATTGTGCAAAATGACAGAACCAACCGGTTTTTGTGTCATCACATTACGGGCAATCAATGAGCCTTCTGTACCATGCACTTCAAAGCCTGTTTCAGCAAATTGCGTGGTAAAACCATCATGGAACTGCGCCAGCACACCGGATTTAAAGCGCAAGACACCCATTACCGCATCTTCCAGCCCTTGTTTCCCCATCCCGCCGGACTGGCCGAAAGCCACCGCCTCAACCGGATCATCATTCAGCACAAAGCGCAGCGTGTCCGCATCATGTACGGTTATATCGAGGATAACGCCGCCACCGGCCTGCGGCCTATCAAGCCGCCAGCCCTGCAAATGCGGTGGCAGATAAACAGCATGAAAAACCCGTGCGGAGAGCGGTGTGCCGATCCTGCCCGCAGAAATGGCGTCGCGCATGGCACGATGACTGGCAGCATTGCGCAAATGATGATTGGTGGCAAAAACCACCCCCGCCGCTCTGGCCACCTCAACCATGGCACGGGCATCTTCAAGGGAAAGTGCCAGCGGTTTTTCACACAGCACATGTTTGCCTGCTTTTATCGCAGCTATAGCCTGATCACGATGCAGTTCATTTGTGGTCGAGATATAGACAGCATCGGTTTCCGCATCATTGACCAGCGCATCAAGCGTAGTGACAGATCGGGGAATTCTGTTCTCTTCCGCATAGGCCGCGCCGCGCTCAGCACTGCTGCTCATCACACTGACAACCTCACCACCCGTTGCACGGATTGCATCAATCACCCATTCTGAGGCGATTGTACTTGCGCCGATAAGACCCCACTGCACTGTCATCCTGTAATCCTCCGCTGTTCCCCTTGCCTTGTCGCACCGCAGCTTTCCCGCACAACAAGGCGCACAGAACTGACAATCGCCTCGGCTTCCGGTTGCCCTGCATTGATTTGCTTGAGCAGCAACTGTGCCGCCTTTTGCCCCATGCCCTGCGGATCGACGGAGACCGTGGTAAGTGCCGGAACCGCAGATTTGGCCTCAATCACATCATCAAAACCGATAACGGCAAAATCAGCAGCCGGCTCCATACGTTGCGCCCGCAACCCGTCACACACACCGAACGCCACCGCATCATTGAAACAAAGCGCAGCTGTAGGTCTGTCCGCAAGCTGCATTGCGCGCATTATGGCATCCACACCACCGGCACGGGAGGGTGCGGAACCAATAACCAGCGCCTCGTCAAGCGCGATATCTGCCTTGCGCAGAGCATCCGCATAGCCCTGATAACGCTCCGTAAACACGCCCGTATCAGCAAAGCCGCCGAGAAAGGCAATACGGCGATGCCCCAGCGCCACCAAATGCTCAACCGCAGCCATTGCCCCGCCGTGATTATCCGTCATCAGAGAAGAAACTTTGACACCAGCCACATTGCGCACAGTCGCCACAACCGGAATTCCGCTGGCAATCAGCGGCTTCAGATCAATGGCTTGCGTGCCACGTGCAGGTGACACAATCAGTCCGGAAATACCGTGCTCGCGCATTGAGTTAATAACCTCGCGCTGGCGATCCGTACTCTCCCCTGTATGCGAAAGAAATTGCACATAGCCTGCCGACTGCACCACCATATCGACACCAACCGCGAGTTCGGCGAAAAAGCTGTTAGTCAGATCATTGACGACAAGGCCGATAATTTTTGAATTAGAGCCGGATTGGCGCAGATTGGCAGCGCCACGATTATAGACATAGCCGAGCTCGCGGATAACAGCAGCAACCTTTACTCTTGTGGCCTCATTCACCAGCGGAGAATTTTGCAGAACAAGCGATACGGTCGACTTGGATACGCCCGCAGCCTGTGCAATCTCAACAACGGTGACACGTTTTTTATTCACGGCATTCTCCTTATCCCCCTCATGAAATTGGATCGTTCCAAATTTGTCAAGAGCAAATTAAAGGCAAAACTCGTTATAAATTGCCTATTGCATCTGAGAATTTTTGAATTACTCTTTGTAAAATTGGAACGTTCCAATAAAAATCCAATTAATGACAGGCTATTTCCGGAGATTACAGCACTATGGCAATGTTGCGGCTTCCGAATGCAGACGGTACCATCACTGACTATCATCTGACGGGCACCATCGTGCCTCGTCCGCAATCAGTGCCGCACTTCAATCGCATCGCTTATGCTGCCGCCCATATCGTCTCCGATCCGCTGCGTGAAACTGATCCGTGGAACCACCCTGCCATTGACTGGGACGCAACCATGGCGTTTCGTCACCATCTCTGGAGCCTCGGCTTCAAAATCGCCGAAGCCATGGATACATCACAACGCGGTATGGGGCTGAACTGGAACGGCGCACAGCAACTCATCCGCCGTTCACTGGAAACCGCCCGTACTGTCAAAGATGCAGATCTCGCTTGCGGAATTGGAACTGACCAGCTGGCACCAGTTGAGGCCAAATCTCTTGATGATGTGATCCGGGCCTATGAGACCCAATTGGAATTTGTGGAAAAACACGGCGGCCGTGCCATTATGATGGCCAGTCGCGCTCTGGCACATATCGCCCGCAGCCCCGATGACTATGCTCTTGTCTATAATCGTATTCTGTCTCAGGCGCAGAACAAAATTGTCCTGCACTGGCTGGGTGAAATGTTTGATCCCCAACTTGGCGGTTACTGGACGGGTCAGGCAGACAGTCCCTTTGAAGATGCACTCACAAATGTTCTGGCGATCATCAATGATAACCGCTCCCGTGTTGAAGGCATTAAAATCTCATTGCTCGACAGTGCCAGCGAGATTGCACTGCGCAATCTCCTGCCTGAAAATGTACTGTGCTTCACCGGCGATGACTTTAATTATGCAGAACTCATTGAGGGAGACGGCAGTCGCTACAGTCATGCCCTGCTCGGCATTTTCGATGCTGTTGCCCCATCCGCCTCCTATGCACTGAGTGCGCTTGCCGCCGGTGACAATACAACATTCCGCTCGGTGATTGAGCCGACTGTACCCTTATCACGCAAAATTTTTGAGGCACCGACACAATATTACAAGGCAGGCGTCGTGTTTCTGGCATGGCTGAACGGCCATCAAAATCACTTCACCATGCCTGCAGGTATGCAATCGGCACGCGGCCTGTTGCATTACACCGATATTTTCCGGCTGGCAGATCAGGCCAATGTGCTCGACAAGCCGGATCTGGCCATCCGCCGCATGCAAAACCTGCTTGGAACACAAGGCGTGTAATAAGTCTCTTCACGCTTGAAATCCTGCCCTCTGTTCAATTGACCCTGCGTTCCAAACGGCTATAAAGGCGGCTTTCTTAAAGATGCCTCCCCAATTTACCTCTCGGGCACAGATGCAAGGATTTGAACAATGACTGCGGGAAATCACTCACCCTCGGAGAAGATAACCCTCGGCCTCGATTTCGGCACCACCAACACCGTTATTGCCGTGGCAGACGGTAATGGCATTGCCGAAGTTATGAGCTTCCCGAAAGATGATGCTATCGTTTCAGCCTATCGTTCCGTGCTGTGCTTCTGGCAGGATGGCAATAAAGGCCATCGTAATGTCGAGAGCGGACCGTGGGCGATGGATCGCTTCATTGCTGATCCGCATAATTGCCGTTTCCTGCAATCTTTCAAATCCTTCGCCGCGAGCAAATCCTTCACCGATACGCCGGTCTACGGTAAACGCTTTAAATTCGAGGATCTGCTGCAAACTTTTCTGGAAACACTCGCCGAACGCCTCGGAGACAGACTGCCCTCCCGCGGCAACAAAGTCATTGTCGGTCGTCCGGTTACTTTTGCAGGCCATAATCCTGATGAAGCGCTGGCAATGGCACGCTATGAGAAAGCGCTACGCGCCTTCGGCTTTACCGATATTCATTATGTTTATGAGCCGGTTGCAGCGGCATATTTCTATGCGCAGAAGCTGACGGATACATCAACTGTGCTGGTTGCTGACTTTGGCGGCGGAACGAGCGACTTTTCGATCGTAAATTTTGAGGTCGGCGCAAGCGGCCTGACTTCAACACCGCTCAGTCAGGTTGGTCTGGGCATTGCCGGTGATACATTTGACTACCGTATCATTGATAATGTGGTTTCTCCCAAGCTCGGCAAGAAAAGCAATTACAAGTCTTTTGGCAAAGTACTGCAGATTCCGAACCACTATTTTGCTAATTTTGCCCGCTGGAATACCCTGTTTCTGATGAACTCCCCGTCCACACTTCGGGAGCTTCATGAACTTGCATCGCAGGCAGAACATCCCCAAGCCCTCAACCACTTCATTGAAATGATTGAAGGCGATTACGGCTTTGAGCTTTACCGCGTCGTGTCCGATGTCAAAGCAAGTCTCTCCTCATCCCAGACATCCGATCTGCAATTCAAAGCCGAGAACTTTAAAATCGAAGCTCAAATTCAGCGTTCGGATTTTGAAAAATGGATTGCCGAAGATATGCAGGCGATCTCCGCCTCCGTTGACAGCGCAGTACGGAATGCCGGTTTGCAGGATAAAGATATTGACCGCGTCTTCCTCACCGGCGGCACATCCTTTGTTCCGGCAATTAAAACCCTGTTCTCGCAGCAATTTGAACATGCGGATGTTTCCAGCAGCAACCAGTTCGACTCCATTGCCACTGGTCTCGCGCTGATCGGCCAGAGCGATGATATTGAACGCTGGTCAGTCAAATTCTGATTGATCCTGATCAATGTAAAAAGCTCAGACTCATGCGAAGAATCCTTCAACAAAATAATTCAAGGAAGGAAACAGCATGTCCAACACACCGCATACACTTGGCGAAGAATTTCCGGGCAAACTGGATGAGATTCATGCCCTGAAAGCCGCTGATCCGCGCTTTGCCAAAGTGCTTGAGGAATATGACGACGTGAATGATCAGATTCACCGTGCAGAGACAAAGATTGAACCAACCAGTCAGGACAATGAAACAGCTCTGCGCAAGCGTCGTCTTGCATTGAAAGACGAGATTGAACAGGCACTCAGCCAGCAGGCCTGACATCTCGCATAGTGACTGAAAACACAGTCCTCATGAGCATTTTCAATCTCATATATTGAAAATGCTCTTTTTTGTGCCTGCCAAATATTTCGACAATTGATGGCAAGTCCCGTCCGAATCGATCTACTGTGCCACCAGCACATAGCGCAGGACGACCTGCGCCGGTGTAACCCACGGGGACGACCTCGTTTGTCAGGGAGTACATCATATGGCCGGGCCAATTGAACAATTTCAAATCAAACCACTGGCGGAATTTGGTGAAGTCGGCGGTTTTCAGATTGCTTTTACCAATTCAGCTCTGTTCATGCTGATTGCCACAATCGGTGCCGGTGCCTATCTGTTTTTATCAGCACGAGGCAGAACTCTGATTCCCGACCGCTGGCAATCCTCGTCCGAAATTTTATATGAATTTGTGTCCACGACACTACGGGACAATACCGGTGAAGAAGGCAGACGTTTCTTTCCGCTGGTCTTTTCCCTCTTCATGTTCATTCTCACGGCCAATCTGCTCGGAATGTTCCCTTATGCCTTCACTGTAACAGCGCATATTATTGTAACATTCGGTCTTGCCATGACTGTCTTCCTGACCGTGACAATCTATGGCTTTGTACGTAACGGAACCAAATTTTTCCGCCTTTTCATGCCGTCAGGCGTGCCGCTTATTCTGGCGCCGATTATTGTACCGATTGAGATTATGTCTTTTCTCTCAAGACCGGTCAGCCATTCGGTTCGTCTCTTCGCCGTTATGCTTGCAGGACATATTACGCTGAAAGTTTTCGCAGGATTTGTTGTCTCCCTGACAGGCCTTGGCACATTGGGCGTTATCACCGCTATTCTGCCACTGGCAATGACAGTTGGTATCACAGCCCTCGAATTTCTGATGGCAGTGATTCAGGCTTATGTCTTCACCATGCTCACTTGCATGTATCTGAATGATGCATTGCATCCGTCACATTAAAATATCAGAGATCTTCAGCCGCCGTTTACTCCGGCGGCTGAACCGGCTTTACATCTTCCAGTACAAAACGCAGCATATCTTCAACGGCATAAGGCAGCATTGATCCATGGCTTTCACCGGCAAACTGATGGAAGCTTGCTGAAACGCCAGGCAACGCAACCAACTCCTGATAAATATCCCTGCCATTCGGGCCGCCACGCAATGCCTTCAACTGCGCTGCACGATCCTTGTCAACGCCCTCACGCATCACTGACTTGCCTGCCGTTTCGATCAGCACTTTGACCGGCTTGCCCGTCTCTGTTGCCTGCTCAATGAAACGATCCTTCTCGTTCAGAACTGAGCGGTTATTCCACCAGACAGACGGATCTGCGGCGCTATAAGTCTGAAAGCTTCCTCTTTCACTGAAAAGCGCATGCAGCGTGAATAAGCCCCCGAGGGAGTGGCCGAACAGGGTCTGATTGTTTTTATCAACGGCAAAGCGCCGTTCTATTTCCGGCTTCACTTGCTGTTCAATGAAATTCAGGAATGCGGCATTGCCACCGGTACGCGGCAGATCAGCATCATTTCCGCGTGAAGGGATCAGTTCGGCAGGTGTTTGCGGTGTCAGATCATAATATCTGGAGCGCACAATATCTTCGCGTGATTGTGTCGGATAACCAATACCGACAAGAAGCGCGCGCAATTGCGGCCTTTTTTTCACCACATCCACAGCCATCGGAAAGGTCGAATTACCGTCAATCATATAGATGACCGGCATAGGTTTGCCATTGTCAGCAGTTTTTGGCTCGGCAACAAAAATCCGGTAATCAATTCCGTTTGCACGCATATCAAAAACTGAAGTCACCGGATCACCCTGCTCTGCCGCCATTGTACGGGTCACTCCATAAAGCTGCATCGCTAAAAAACTGCCAAGAAATGCAATGAGATAAAATAGTTCAGACGTCTTTTTTGAAATACGCATCAGTACCAACATTCATTTATTATCGGGCATTATCTGGTCATAGCAAATTACAGGCCGGATTGAGAATATGACAGCCTGAAATTCATACTGCAGAACATTACAAATTTGTAATTGGCTTGTTCATATTCAGTACACATTTACAGCTAGATATTACTCCCATGCCAATTAAAGGCTCAAGTTAATTTGTGACGGAGTTATAATTACCATGAATACAAAAACTTTAATTCTTGCACTCGTTGCTTCATCTGTACTCGCATCTCCTGTTCTCGCACAGGATGCATCGCAAACGAATACTGAAAAAACTGTTGAACAGACCTCCAAAAAGCCTGAGCGTGAGCCGATTGATCTCGCGAAATTCTCCCGCATGGATGAGTTAAAAGCAGCCGACACCGACAAGGACGGCATCCTCTCCCGCGATGAAATTGAAGCCCATGCTCTCAAAATGATGGTGAAACGCTCGGCAGACCGCATGGAGCGCCGCCTTGACGTGAATGGCGACGGAAAAATCTCGCTTGAAGCCGTTGAGAAAAAACGCGCGGAACGGTTTGCCGAACTGGATAAGAATAAAGACGGCAAACTTGACCGGAGCGAATTAAAAGCCGGTAAGCGCCATGGCAAAGACGGACACCATGGCAGACACGGTCAGGGCGAACACCCGAAACCATAAAACTAACAGCCCGGCTCAATGCCGGGCTTTCTTTTTCTATAATGAAAACCTGCCCCGCTCATCAAAAAGTGAAATTTTTAGTCATTGATTTTCTTTTTATTTTAGTACCAAATTATAGAAACAGGAGAGATAACATGCCTTTTCAAAAGACTGATTATCTTGGAATTTACAAACCTGAACAAATAAAGACGCTTCAGACCGCCTATAATGAGGTCTGCGAGATTCTCGGTTATTGCCCGACAACAGACGAGAATAAAGATCAGTTAGCGCGCACCGTCATCCGCATTTATGAAAGCGGAATAAAAGACCCGAAGGAAATCGCCGGATTGATCGCCCGCATTGAAAATCTCCGCTCCTGAATCTGCCTGAAACCTGCCTTACTTGATCCTAATCAATGCAACATCATTGTTTGCGCGATAAAAACTCCCTGTAATCTTTGAAAAACCGGCCGCTTCGGAAATCACCGTTGGCGCAGAGAGCAGTATGCAACTCACTCCTGCCTGCAGCTTTTCACGAAACCGGCCAGAGACAAAGGCACAGAGTTTCTGGTTCATAATCTTAAGAACCATTCTCGGAGGGACAAATGTCGACTAATTTCCATCTGGCATCAATGATCGGCTCAATCGCATTTATTGTTCTGGTCGGTTCAGGATTCATTGTCGTTCTGACAGTGCCTTCTCTGGCGCAAAAACCTGTTTATCCGATGCTGGCGGTTGTCGGTGCAGCGCTGCTCATCACACCGGTTATCGGATGGTATGTTGCAACCCGCATACAACGGTAAGGCTCTGTAATTTGCAGATGAAGCATAAATATTACATCTGCATAATATGCATCAAGAGTGTGAGAGCATAACAGCAATCACTTGCTAAATTTCTGCTTGCCTGAAATACTTGATTTATCCTGATATTGCTCCTCAGATCTTGCCCTGAGAACCATATCACCGGAACCATTTCTTTGTGGTGACGTTGATATGACAGAGCATAAGGGAGGCAAGGAAATGTCCACTCGTTTTCAGATTGCCGTTTTACTCAGCCTGATGATTAACGCAGTTCTTTTCGGAATTGGGATGATCATCGTTCTCACAATCCCTGATCTGGCACAAAATGCCAAATATCTTATTCCTCTGGTTATCGGCTGCAGTTTTCTGATTACACCATTTATCGCCTGGTTTATGGCGCCGCGCATGCGTAACCGGTACTGGCAGAACAGAAACCACAAAACCGGAAGTTTTCGATAGTAACAGGTCAGGGTCTCAAACAATAAGGGTCTTACCATGCGTATGTTTATAATTGCTGTGGCCGCCATTGTTGCACTTTCCGGCTGCACAACGACAGAAAAAGATCTCAGCGTTGGTACAGCGGCAGGCGCAGTCATCGGCGGCATTGCCGGCGGCGGCAGAGGCGCATTGATCGGCGCAGGTGCAGGCGCTCTCGGTGGTCTTCTGGTTCGCAATCTGCGTAACGGTTATTGTGAATACCGTAACAGCCGCGGCCAGATTTATACCGCACGCTGCAAATAACAGCGATAGATAGCGCTAACCGGCAATTGACCGGCATATACAACCTGAAAGCGGCCTCTGCAGAGATGGCCGCTTTTATCTTTAAGACAGTTCTCTGAGTGTGGATAACCGTTTTTACAGATATCTTTCTGCCCTGCACTTCCCGGCAAAACATATCTGCTTTAATTTCAAGATACGGGCACAGTAGCCCCGCACGATATAATCAATGAATAACGGCTCTCTATGTCATCTTTTGCACCAAAAACACCGAACAAAACCGTTATTGAAATTCTGAAAATCATATTCATTGTCATGCCATTGACAGCATTGGTTCTGTTTGCCGTGATCGGAACACTCATATTCATCAATAAATACTATCCGGATTCGACAATTACTTTTGAAGATGTAATGAATTATGTCACCGTCGGCATCACAGTTCTGCTGACGATGCCGCTTATGCAACGCGGCACACACCGGTATTTTTGGTATGTACAGAATAATCCAAACTCAAAAATTCCGCCTTGGGGAACAGCAGTACCGCCGGTGCCTTATGTGAAAAATCCGGTCAGTATTTATCTGTTCCGCACGGCCCTCTATCTGTTTGCAATCATATCATTATTGTTGATATTCGCGCCTTTATCTCATCAGAAAGCCTTGTTTCGCACAACTATGAGCGTGCCCGGCATTCACCGGAATTTCTTTCCGTTTTTACAGATCGTCGCCTATTTTTTGATTTTTGGTTTCCTGTTGCTGATCGCTTTTGCATCAACGCAATATAAAAAATATCTGGCAACAAAATCAGTTACAGAGACAGATATGCTTCGTTACAATTTAAACGAAAGCTGGCTTTTCGCTTTCTCCGTAACATATGTCCTTACCGGACTTCTGTGCTTTATCTTTGGAGTCATGATTATCCGCACACTCACTTAAACGCATATTTTAAAATCACTTCGGCATTTAAAGACAATACACATATTGCATCAGAATATCGCAAGTAGTGATTTATAATGCATCACTTTCCAAGATAATCTTTGGTTTGAACCGGTATTGCTGCCGATTCCTAAGCAAAGTTCATAATGAAAGAGACACCTGCTCTTTATCAGGATCAGGCAGTTAATAAATCTCATTCACAGATCAGAGAGATACGCCGATGAAAAGCATTTTAAGTATTGCTCTTATTGTTGCCGCTACAGCTATAGCCGGCTGCTCAAAAGAGCCACCATGCACACCGGAAATAATTGCCAAGAAAGCACAGGAACTGAATACTGCCTTGCAACAGGCAATTGTGAAAGATCCAACCAAGGTGCAGGAATTGTCGGCAAAAGTTCAGGAACTTGCCACAAAATACCAAGGCGCTGACGATTCTCAGGCATGTAAGGCATATGATGACTTGCTGTCTGTTATAAAAGGCTAAAATAAAGCGGGCTCCTTACAGAAATAAGGGGCCCGATTTTTTGTAGTGCAGTCATCTGTAGAAAAGTCACGACTGCGAAACTCACCCAAAACTGATATCAGGCGACTTTGCGCTGACGGGTAGAAAAAAGCACCAAAAGTCCTGCGATGAAGCCATAGACTGCCCATTTATAAGGAAGCAGATCAGCGACCTCGCTGCGTATAGCACGAACAGCCACAGTACCGGGACGTGTTTCTACACCAGTCTGACCATCATTACGTGCCTGTTCAATTTTTTGCGGTGAGACAACCCATTCTGCATCAGTATATTTATCATAGGCCATAAAACCGAAACCTACGACAACAGCCACCACAACTGCAGCTATCAGGCGAACTCGAATATTCATCTTCGATTTTCCATGTTCCCAAATACCCGCAATAAATATATTAAGAAGAAGTTTTCAAGCCCTCAATTCATCTGAGTTGCTGTACACAATCAATCAGCTTCAAAAAACAATAGAATACCAACACGCCCTTACAGAGAATTCTGCATAAGAATGCAAGTCTTTTGTGTATTTAAAAATGTATCAGATTAAAATTATTGTCTTAATTTTAAAAGCAACATAAGCATTCCCGCAGATAAGCACTTATTATATCCAAGTGCTTACGCGCCCGTTAAATAATGAAAGTTACAATATGATCATACGTCTATCAAAAACCTTTATGGTGATGGCAATTGCCCTGTTTGCATCCTTGGTAGCATTTGGCAACATTACAGATTACGGCTCAAATTTTGCATTTGTGCATCATGTATTTCTCATGGATACAATCTTTCCTGATGCAACAATCAAATACAGAGCCATTGAATCTGAATGGCTTCATCACGTAGGTTATATTGGAATTATAACCCTCGAAACACTGACTGCCATTATCTGCTGGGTTGCCGGCTTCAAACTGCTGGCAGCACGTAATGAGCCTGCCAAGGTTTTTAATAAAAGCAAAAATCTTGCAGTTGCCGGTCTCACCCTTGGTTTTCTGACATGGCAAGTCGCCTTTATGTCAGTGGGTGGTGAATGGTTCGGAATGTGGATGTCCAAACAGTGGAATGGCGTACCTGACGCATTCCGCTTCTTCGTCACCATCATTCTGGTTCTGATTTATCTGATTCAGCCAGATAAAGACGACGAGTAAGTATTAAACTTCAGCCCTGCCGCAAACATATATGCGGCAGGGTTTTTGCTTTTTACAGCCATAGTCTGAGAGAACTACCCCGCTCAACACACCCGATCTGAAAACTGTTCCGGATCACGCCGGTCAGATATTGCAATATGAACCGTTCAGAAATCTCAATCTGGCGGCAACATTTGCGGGTTCCAGACTATTTCCCATAAATGCCCGTCAGGATCAGTGAAATAGCCTGCATAACCACCCCAAAAAGTATCTTGCGGCACCTTAATGATTTTCGCTCCGGCATGTTGAGCCTTGAGCATGATATCATCAACTTCTTCACGATGCAGAACATTATGCCCGATACTAATGGCGGTAGAGCTGACGGGACTCTTCGGCAAGCCACTGTCATGGGCAAGATCATCCTGTGCAAAGACAGCAAGCTTCAAACCGGCAGAGAGATCAAAAAACGCTACAGCGCCATGCTCGAATTCACGCCCGAAAATACCTTCGGACGGCAATCCCAGCCCATCTCGATAGAATGAAAAAGAATGTTCGAGATTAGCCACACCGAGTGTGAGAACAGAAATACGAGGCTTCATATCCATACCCTTCCTATTTAGTGTTCGCACCATGCGGACACTACAATAGTCATGGGCCGTCACATTTATGACAGAAGGACCCGCATAGCGGGGGCCGGGCCAACCTTCCCGAACCTAACCTGTTTTTGACTGCATAATGATAGCGACAGGTCAGTTGCTGGTCAATATTTTCGTATTTTTACTACAAATAGCGCAATACCACCAATGCCCCCCCTATATACGAGTCAAATATCCATGCACATGCTCCAGCGCATAATCTGCTCTGTTTCGAACGCTGATCACTGAAAGAATCAATAAAATATCGGGAGCATTTCATGTCAAAATGCGACACATCTGCCCGTTATTTTTTTTATGAACGGCGATATTACAGAACGCACCAGAAAGAGAGTGAAAAAGTCGTCAGGCCGCAAAACCACTATATTCAACTTAAAGTGAGCACACTCTAAATGTTGAAAACCACCTAAAAGCACCATTTGAACAATGTGTCAAAACCGCGAAAAATCAAACGGTATACCTTCACATAATATCAGTATATATATTTGATTTAATTAATATTTTTTCATAAAAAACGCTGACTTTCAGATAAAATTATTTGCCGCATTTTTTCAGCTGGCCAGACAACAATTCCACATATTACTCACGACAATTTTACCGCTCACTAAATTGTGACCAAAAAGATACAGGGTAATTCTATCTGATATTTCAGTAATTTTTCATATTTCCAACCCCTCCCGCCTTCCATATCAAACGAAGCGCAAGGTTTTCCGAATCTTAAAAGCGGAAAGCCTCAACAAACAATCGCTTATGCGGGAGAATACACAATGACCATTAAGAGCCTTCTTCTCGGCTCCGCTGCAGCACTCGTTGCAGCAACCGGCGCTCAGGCTGCCGACGCCATCGTTGCACCAGAACCAGAAGCAGTAGAATATGTACGCGTTTGCGACGCTTACGGCGCTGGCTACTTCTACATTCCAGGCACAGAAACCTGCCTGCGTCTTTCCGGTTATGTTCGCGCTGATTTTAAAGCTGGCGATGACGTTTACAAAGGCAATGACCGCGAAACATGGTCAACCAACACCCGCTTCACTCTGCGTACACACACTGCTTCTGAAACCGAACTCGGTACTCTGAAGACCTTCACAGAAAACCGTTTCAACTTCGGTGACGGCGCACAGGGCAGCCACACTCTGAAGCACGCTTACATTCAGCTGGGCGGCCTGCTCATCGGTAAAACCGATTCAGCATTCCACACCTTCACTGGTTACCTCGGTGATGTAATCAACGATGACGTTGTATCGCCAGGTGCATACAACACAAACATCATCAGCTACACCTTCAAAGGCGGCAACGGCTTCTCGGCAATCATCTCCGCCGAACAGGGTGAACAGGTTACAGCATTCACCGATGGCGTTAAAACCTACAACGGCGTAATCGACGACTACATGCCACACGTTGTTGGTGGTCTGAAGTTTGAACAGGCTTGGGGTTCGATCGCAGCTGCTGCAGCTTACGACTCTGAAATCGAAGAGTGGGCTGGTAAAGTTCGCCTCGATGTAAACGTAACTGACGTATTCTCCGTATGGGTACAGGGCGGTTACGCTTCTTATGAAGAA
>UCAG01000023.1 GCA_900470285.1 Hyphomicrobiales bacterium | reverse complement strand
GGTGTCACCATACCAGGTCAATGTGCCGCCCAGCCCCCAGCCCTGCGTGTCAATCTTACCGTCACCGTGGTCCGAGGCAACATCGCCTCGGGCTTTGCCATACTGACCGGTAATGCCGCCGATGAGCCTGCCGGTTTCCCCGTCATAGAACTGGCCGTCAACACCGGCCTGCAGGATGAAACTATTGATATCCTGTTTCATGCCGGAGGTTGAGCGATTGGCTTCAAAGCGGTTATGCGCACCTTCAATCCGTCCCCAGACAGCGCGTCCGTCCACAACAGCACCGGCTTCTGCGGCGGGGACAAGCGGTGTGCCAGCCATATCCGCACCCTGTTCAATCACCGGATTGGCCGCACCATTCCAATAGCGATTGCCGACGCGCTGCTGAAGTGTCGGTAGCGTGTTCAGAGCCTGCAGGGTCTGTACCGCGCCCTGATAGAGCGGAACACCGGGATTAATGACCGGACCTGAACCGCCTTTTTGTTCGCTGCGCAGATACCAGTCGCCGTCATCGGGCGTGCTGACACCACCTTCATGGAGCGTATAGGCATAGGCACCAGCCACCACGGCACTTTCACCGGATTTGGTAGTGTAATCGCCTGCCAGATTGAACGTACCATTCGATTGACCGCCAACGTCGATGATCTTGATACCCTCGTTGGTTCGCCCGCCGACACCGCCGCGATTAATCACCTTCACGGTGCTCTTGCCTGACGTGTTCCCGCCAACTTTGAGAAGATCGGTCTTTGAACTGTCATCTCCCAGCACAGTGTTCATCACCAGCATACCGCCATTGCCGGTGTAATTGCCGGCAAGATTAACGACAGCACCCGGATTGGTGCCGAAGCTCACCATGCCGCCGTTATCAAGCGAAGCAAGCGTGGTTTTGTAGCCGCCAATATCCAATGTCGCGCTGGCTGCAACATAATAAGCCGAAGCTGCACTGAATGATCCGTGCATCTTCTGCTGCAATGTTCCGGCATTGATGCGGGTTGCGCCCGTATAGGTATTGGCGCCGGTCATCAATGTTGTACCTGTTCCATCCTGCGTGACCGATCCTGTGCCGCTGATGACTTTTGAGAAGATCAGTTGATCGGAACGGTTGAAGGAGAGTGTGCCATTGTTGGTTACATCACCGGCAATGCTTCCTGTGGTTCCGCCATTGCCGATCTGCAAGGTGCCTGCATTGACGGTGGTACCACCGGAATAAGCACTGTCGCCGGTCAGAATGGTTGTGCCAGCACCATTTTGCTGCAATGCGCCTTTACCGCCGATGGCACCATCCAGCACAATCTTATCGGAATGATTGACTGCCAGAACACCGGCATTGATCACATTACCCTTGATGCTGCCCGATGTGCCGCCATCACCAAGCTGCAACGTGCCGGCATTGATCGTCGTGCCGCCTGTATAGGCATTGTCGGCCGTCAGGATCAGCGTGCCGGTGCCGTTCTGCACGAGTGCACCCGATCCGCTGATCTTGCCGGAAAGTGTATAGTCGCCCGAGCGGTTTACAGCCAGCGTTGCATTGTTGAGGATATCGCCCTGCACACTGCCGGTTGCGCCGCCATCGCCAAGCTGAAGCGTGCCTTCACTAATCGTCGTGCCGCCTGAGTAGCTATTATCGCCAGTCAGAACCAATGTACCGTGATCCATTTTGTTCAGAGATGCATTGCCCTTCATCTCCGATGCTATGGTCGCCGACATGCCTTTTCCGGTGCCGTTACCGACACCAATCCGCATAATCGCTTCACCGTCCAGCAAGGTGATCGTATCACCTTCGATGCGGTAGCCATCGACTGCAAACTGCATGCCATCAATGACAATATCGCCACTGGTGTTATCAACCGTCACGGTGCCTGCGGTGCCGGTGAAGATGGCAAACTGCCCGTCGTCCCACGCAGCATGCGATAAACCGTCCTTGTCAGTCCAGTTGGTATTGGCCTTGTTCCAGGTGCCGGTGCCGCCATCAATGGCGCCATTACCGTGATTGGCCATATTGGTGCCATCCCAGAAATTGAGATCGGCACCGCTCATATTGAGGAGATTGACCTGATTGGCGACACTTGTCTGGATCGACATCTGCGTGGCATTGGTTTCAACCGGCACATCGCCGATGGTCATGGTGTTGCTGGTCAGATTGCCGGTATAATCGACAAGCCGGTAAAGGCCGGGTGCAAAGCCACCCTGATCGGTGATGTTGAGCTTGCCATCAAGCGCCACATCACCCGTTACATTGAACAGTCCGGGGGTGCCTGCCACTTCGGGTGCACCGAGCGCAACGGTCATGATGCCGTCTCCGGCAATGGCAAGGTTGCCAGCAATGCTGAGAACCTGTCCCTGACGACCGGCAAGACTGCCGCCGCCAGACACAGCGACATCACCGCCAACAGTGCCAGAACCACCCAGCGCCCCGCCCGTAACCGTCGCCTTGCCACCGATCTTGCCATCCACATACAAACCGCCGCCGGCCACTGAAACTGCAGCGGTATAGGCGCTGTTATCGCCGGTCAATGTCAATGAGCCATTCGTTCCGCTGCGGATCAGCGAGCCAGTGCCGATAAAATTGCCACCAAACGTGGTCACTGCATCGCCGTCAACGGTCAGACTAATTCCGCCAAGGATCATTCTTCCACTAGTGCCTGACAGCGATCCCACTGAAAAATTGATGACTCCCGGAGTGAGATTACTAGTGTTGATGAATGCATTACCATCTAGTTGTAAATGCGCACCCTTCGCAGTCGTGTTTCCATCAAGAAATACAGTGCTAACATTGAGCGGATCCGTTCCATGTGCCCAAATTCTGCCATTCTTAATTGCACCAATATTAAACAGGCTGACACTCCCGCCATCTTCAGCGAGCGCAGTCCAGGATTCTGCACCCAGTGTGATCGTTGGCAACGTGGCTCCGGTGGTGAGGCTGAGTAGACTATTCACGCCTGTGGCATGAAACACCGCAGAATCCTTACCCGTGACCGAGATCGTGTTCGTCAGCTGTTCAATTGCATCGTATTGCTTGGTCGCACCGCCTTGCAGCGAAATGGCGTGTGAACCGGTACCCGTTGTGCCGAGCGTTGTTGTTGCATCCATGGTGATATTATTGGTCACACCATAAATCTGCACTGCATTGGAGCCATCACCGGTTGTTGTGACCGTCACGCC